>OX638350.1 GCA_951813325.1 uncultured Acidimicrobiales bacterium
GCTCGGCGGGCAGCCGGTCGGCCACCACGATGACCGGCTGGCAGGCCTTGGCCAGTGCCTCATAGGCCGGCTTGGGCCACCGCTGCCAGTCGAGCAGCGCAGTGGACACCGCGGGGTGGGAGTCGGCGAAGAAGTGGTGGCAGAAACCGCCCGCGGGCCGGTACTTGAGCCGTCTCAGCGCCTCGACATGCCGCCGCACCAGCATGGCCTGGTAGGCCCAAGCCGCCTCTTGCCACTCCTCCAGGGTGGTGTGGTCGCGGGGCGGGATGTGGCGGTTCATGGCCGTGGCGTCCAGGCCGTGCTCGCGGGCCAAACCGGCCCAGTCCAAGTCGGGCCACGTCTCCGGGCAGAGCAGCGGCAGCTCCTTGGGCGGGGACTGGGCGCCGAATTGGGAGACGAATCGAACCGCCCGGGGCCAGCGGGCCGCGAACTGCTCCAGATCCCGCTCGGCTCCCTCCTTCCAGCCCAGCCAGAGATGGGTGTCGGTCCCGTCCAGGCGGGGAAGATGGGGGAGCACACCGGAATAGGCCACCACCGGACGGGTGGGGTCTCGCCGCTCGAGATCACGCTTGATGCTCCGGTCCAGCACCGACAGGTTCCAACTCGGCCGCTGGTGAGAGGCCAGGCGCCGGGCCACGCCCAAAGGACTCTCGCTCGTTCCGTTGGCGCTGTCGCCCAAGGGGTCGACATGGCCGCACCACAGCATCACGCTGGGGTGGGCGCCGACTGCGCCGACAGCTGCTCGGGCACAGTCGGTGGCTGTATTCCGGCTGCCCTGGGGGAACGGCCCGATGAGGGGGAGATCCTGCCAGATCAACATTCCGGCCTGGTCGGCCGCGTCATACAACGCAGGCGGGGCCACATGGCCGAACACCCGGATCAGGTTCAGCCCTGCCTCTTTGGCCAGCTCCACGTCGCGGCGCAGGCCGGCTTCTTCCACCTCCGCCCACCAGGGGGAGGCCGGACCGAAGCTGGTTCCCTTTAGGAACATCCGCACGCCGTTGATCGAGAACTGCCACCGGTTCATCTCCACCGTTCGCAGCCCAGTGCGCACTCTCCGGCGGTCGCTCAAGCCGCCCTGGGTGGTGCCCACCTCCACGGTGACGTCGTAGCGGGGCTGATCCCCGAGTTGGTGGGGCCACCACCGGCGGGGCTCGGGCACGGTCACCCGCCACTCCACATGGTTGAGGCCGGCGGCCAGCACATGATCGTCGGTGTGCTCCACTTCGCCCACCGAGGTATGGAGTCGCACCAGACCCGCCCGGGAGGCGTCCAAATCGGCCTGCAAGGCCACCACCGCCCGGCGCTCGGACGCTCCGAAAGTGCCAATCCGCAGATCCAAGATGCGGACCTCGCCGGTGCTCTCGACTCTGACTGGGGCCCAAAGGCCGCCGGGGTTGCCCGGCGGCAGAAGCTCCGGTGCCTGCCCCAGCGAGCCGAGCATGTGGTCCGAGGAAATGTCGGAAGATCGTGTCGGGCACGACAGCTCCATGGCCAGGAGGTGTTCCCGCCGACCGGCCATGGCCTTGGTCACATCGAACTGGTGGGCCATGAAGTAGCCCTCCACGTCGCCCAAATAGTTTCCGTTCAACCACACGTCGGCCTGGTACAACACCCCCTCGAACACCAGCCACCGCCGCTCACCTGCCGCGGGAGGCTGCTGGTTGAACCGGTGCCGATAGCGCACCGAGGTAGCCTCGCCCAGTTCTGCCACCTGCCCCCAATGCCCCGGCACGGCGACGGAAGCCCAGTCAGAGTCGTCAAACCCGTCATCAGGAAACCCCAGCAAGGCCCCGCCACCAAGAGCCGCAACCCACTTCCCACCCAACTCCACTGTCCCAAATCTATTTCCACCCCCATTCAAAAGAACAAGGAGTTTGAGCCCAGGGGAGGCGGGGCGCCGCCCCACCGGGGGATGGCGTGTCGATTTTCCGCCGCGTGACCGCTAACCCGCTGATCAGCAGGTCGGCTAGGTTTCACTCCTATGTCACAACCCTCCACCCTCGGCGAGCTCAAAGCCGCCGGCTGGCAGTCGGTGCCGGTCAAGCACGAGATCCGCCGCAACGCCATAAGCCGAATCCGAGCCGGCGAAGACCTGTTCCCCGGCATTTGGGGCTATGACGACACCGTCATCCCCCAACTGGAGACCGCTCTATTGGCCGGGCACGACGTGATCTTCTTGGGAGAGCGGGGCCAGGCCAAGACCCGGTTGATCCGGCTGGTGCTCGATCTGCTGGACGAGTGGATCCCCATTGTGGCCGGCTCCGAAGTGAACGACGACCCTGGCAATCCCGTGTCCAAGCACGCCAAAGACCTGATCGCCGCCGAGGGTGACAGCACCCCGCTGGCCTGGGTCCACCGCAGCGAGCGCTACGGGGAGAAGCTGGCCACCCCCGACACCTCCATTGCCGATCTGATCGGCGAGGTCGATCCCATCAAGGTGGCCGAGGGCCGCTACCTGTCCGACGAGCTCACCATCCACTACGGCTTGGTGCCCCGCACCAACCGGGGAGTCTTCGCCATCAACGAGCTGCCCGATCTGGCCGAGCGCATCCAGGTGGGGCTGCTCAACGTGCTGGAGGAGCGGGACGTGCAGATCCGGGGCCACAAGATCCGCCTGCCCCTCGACATCTTGTTGTTCGCCTCGGCCAACCCCGAGGACTACACCAACCGGGGCCGCATCATCACCCCGTTGAAGGACCGCTTCGGCGCCCAGATCCGCACCCACTATCCGACCGACGTCGACATCGAGATGGACATCACCGAGCAGGAGGCAGTGATGCCCGAGGCCGATGTGCCGGTGGTCATGCCCGACTTTATGGGAGAAGTGCTGGTGTATCTCAGTTTCTTGGCCCGACAGAGCCCGCACATCAATCAGCGCTCAGGAGTGTCGGTGCGGTTGACCGTTTCCAACTACGAGACCCTGGCCGCGGCCGCCATCCGACGGGCGCTTCGCACCGGCGAGGCCACCGCCGTCCCCCGGGTGACCGACTTGGACGCGCTCGACCCGTCTACTTTGGGCAAGATCGAGATTGAGACCATCGACGACGGCCGAGATGGCGAGATCGTGGGAACCCTTCGCAAGGAGGCCGTCCGCCAGGCCTTCAAAGACGCAGTCGACCACGAGCAGCAGCAGGAGGTGGTCGAGGCCTTCGAAGAGGGCCGGGTGGTCAACGCGGGAGACGACATCTCCTCAACCGACTATGCCGCCCTCGTTGACGAGGTGCCCGCCTTCGCCAGCGCGCTGGCCGCGTTGGGATACGAGCCGGGCGATCTGGAGAATCCCGCGTTGGTGGCCAGCGGAATCGAGTTTGTGCTTGAGGGCCTCCACCTCTCCAAACGCCTCAACAAGGAATCCTTGGCCGGCGCCGCCGTCTACCGGGGCAGGATCTAGCTGGCATCTATTCCCCGGATGCGGTCCCGCAGGGTGAAGGCGGCGTCTTTGGGGTTGCGGTCTCGGTCGAACAGACCGCGGGCGGTTGACCGGCCCAATAGCCAGCTGTAGCCGTCCACCGCGGTGTCGGCGAAGAAACTCACCACGTTGATGCCGTCGGACCTCGCGGCCTCCACGTGATCCAGCGTCCGGGCCAAGAGCTGGTCGCGCCACGTTTCGTCGGTGGTGAACACGCCGGTACCGGCTACGGCCAGCGGCTTATCTCCCAGCATGTCGGCCAGGCGGGCCAACGCCCGGGCCAGTTCCTCGGGCTCGGGGGCCAATCCAGAGTCGTCGCATCGGGCCGTGGGTGGGTACGGGCCTAGGTGGCCTTGGCGATCAACCGATACCGGTACGTCGAAGCACACTCCCACCACGTCGAGCGCCTCCCGGAACTCCTCGCGGGCGACAGTCGGGCGATCGGGCACGGTGATCTCTCCGTCGGTCAGCGCCGAGACCCAGCTCTGCCACAGAAGGCGGTCCCACCATCCCTGCCAGCCGAGGGTGTCGGACCGCTGGTCGGCTGCGAACAGGGTGTGGAGACCGAACACTCCCATCACCGGCTGGCTTCCGCTGCGGAGCAGCCGGCAGGCCTCGAACATGGCCTCTAGACCGTGCTGGGCGGCCTCCAGGCCGGCGGACGGATTGCGTCTTCCGGGTGGACGCTGGCCCAAGATGCGGCTGCGGACTGCCCAGCCCACCGGATCTTCTACTGGCACCCACCCCGCTACCCGGTCGGAGAACCACTCGCCGCACCGGTCCACCCACCGGGCCCACCTCAGGGTCCGCCCCTGCCGGGTGCTCCAGCCGCCTTCGTCGTCGGCAAACCAACCCGGCAGGGTGGTGTTCTGCAACACCAGCCAGGTGCGCAATCCGGCGTCGCGGGCTGCGGCGAGCATGTCCAGATACCGGTCGACGGCGTCGTGGTCCAGCTTGTCGGGCTCGGGCTCGACCCGAGCCCATTCCACCGGAAGCCGGCATTGTGTGAACCCCCAGTCGGCCAACATCTCGAGGTCGGCCCGGAAGTCGATGCCGAAGCCGTTCCCCTCGCCTGACCGGGGGGCACGAACTTCCCGCTCCCACACCGACCAGTCCGCGGCGGGGGCCACTCCCTCCAGTGCTACTGAGTCTGCGGTCCACCCCCAGGCAAATTCGCCGCTCCCGGTATCGCTGCTGCTTCCCACTTCGTTCAGAGTAGGTTGGCGGGATGCTTCGGAGATGGCGAAGAGGCCGCCGCGGGTCAGCTCACCGGGTGGCCTACTCCCGCTGGGACGGCACCCAGACCGGGTTCGACTTCTCCACCTCAGATTTGTTCTCCCAGATGAACGACGACCTGCTCTACCACGGCGACGTGAACGCCGCACTTAGGCGGCTACTCCAACAGGGATTCGAGGTCGACGGCCAGCAGGTTCAGGGCCTGCGGGAGATGATGGAGCAGCTTCGCCGCAAGCGCCAGGAGCGATTGGAACAGCACGACTTGGGCGGGGTGTACGACGACATCGCCCAGGAGCTGCGCGATGTGGTGGACATGGAGCGCGATGCGCTGGACGATCTGGCCGCCGAAGCGGCCGAATCGGGGGACGAGCGCCGGGCCGCCATCACTGAGGAGACCGTGGACCAGCGCCGCTTCCAGCTCGACATGCTGCCTCCTGATCTGGCCGGACAGATCAAAGAACTGGAGAACTACCAGTTCACTTCATCGGAGGCCCAGCAGCGTTTTGACGACTTGGTGGAGCAGCTCCGCCAACAGCTCATGCAGAACTACGTCAACCAGATGACCGACGGGATGAACAACCTCTCCCCCGAGGACCTGGCCCGGGCCAAGGACATGATGGCCGAGCTGAACAGCCTGCTGGAGAAGCGCCAGATGGCCGACGAACAGCTACCCGCCGACATCGACGATCCAGGCGAGCGCAACCGGATGCTGGACGAGCGCCTCCAATCCGACTTCGACAGCTTCATGGAGCGCTTCGGCGATTTTTTTCCGGAGAATCCTCGGACGCTGAGCGAGCTGCTGGAGGTCATGGCCCGGCGTATGGCGGCTATGTCGGCCATGATGGCGTCGATGACGCCCGAGCAGCGGGCGCAGCTCCAGGGTCTGGCCGAGCAGCTGTTGCAGGATATGGACCTGCGCTGGCAGGTGGATCAGCTATCCCAGAACCTCCAAGCCATGTTCCCCGACGCCGGCTGGGACCAGTCGTACGACTTCAGCGGGGCCGATCCCCTGGACTTCGCATCAGCCGCCCAGATGATGCAAGAGCTGGGCGACTTGGACCAGCTCGACAATCTCTTGAGGTCGGCCAACAATCCCGGAGCGCTGGCCGAGGTGGACATCGACCGGGCTCGAGAGCTGCTGGGCGACGAGGCGGCCCAAAGCCTCGAGCAGATGGCCGATCTGGCCAAGCTGCTGGAAGAGGCCGGATTGATCGAAAACCGGGAGGGCCGTTTGGAGCTCACTCCCCGGGCCATTCGCCAGATCGGCCAGAACGCCCTGTCAGACCTATTCAAGAAGCTCCAACAAGACCGGTTTGGCCAGCACACCATGGAGCTGTTCGGCGGTGGCCACGAGCGGGAATACCACACCAAGCCCTATGAGTTTGGTGACCCCTTCAATTTGGACATCGAGCGGACCATCCGCAACGCCATCCAGCGAACCGGGGGCGGCACACCGGTGGAGCTGACGCCGGATGACTTCGAGGTGGAGCGCACCGAGAACATCGTGCGGTCGTCCACGGTGTTGATGCTCGACCTTTCACTGTCGATGCCGATGAGGGACAACTTCTTGCCGGCCAAGAAAGTGGCCATGGCCCTTCACTCCCTAATCAGCTCGCAGTACCCCCGGGACTTCTTGGGCATCGTGGGCTTCAGCGAGGTCGCCCGAGAGGTGAAACCCGAGCAGCTGCCCGAGGTGTCATGGGACTTTGTGTACGGCACCAACATGCAGCACGGGTTCATGCTGGCCCGCCAGATGCTGGCCCGCCACAGCGGCACCAAGCAGATCATCATGGTCACCGACGGCGAGCCCACCGCCCATGTGGACGAGGACGGACGGCCCTTCTTCTCCTACCCGCCAGCGAGGGCCACCGTGGAGAAGACCCTGGAGCAGGTCATGCGGGCCACTCGTGAGGGCATTCGCATCAACACGTTCATGCTGGACGCCACCTCCTACCTCACCAACTTCATCGAGCAGATATCCAAGATGAACGGCGGTCGGGCCTTCTTCACCACCCCAGAGACCCTGGGCGACTACGTCCTAGTCGATTTCGTGGAGCACAAGCGCAAATTGCTGGGCGGTCGCCGCCACTGAGGCGGCCCCGGAGATTCCATTCGCGGGAGAAATTTCCTCTTGCGTTTGGCGCGTTTCCATGTCAAGGTTACGTTGTTGAAATTACAAGCACGTTGTTTCCTATCCGAGGGCTGAGCAGGCCCGACGTCGAAGGCAACGGGCAAGGGGCGACACATTTCATGTCCAGGAGGGCACTATGAGACTCGTAGAGACAACTACGAAGCCGTCGCAAACAGGCGAGGATGGCCGGGCGTGGCAAGCTCTGGCCAACTGCCTGGGAGTGGACCCCGATCTGTTCTTCCCAGAGAGGGGGGCATCCACTCGTGAGGCCAAGGAGGTCTGCCGGGCCTGCGTGGTGCGCGAGGAGTGCCTGGAATACGCCATCGTGAACGGTGAGAAATTCGGGATCTGGGGCGGCATGAGCGAGCGGGAGCGGCGGCGGGTCCGCCGGGCCCGGGGACTCACCCGAGTGCGGGAACCGATCACCGCGGTGGCCGACACCTCTGGGGCCTAGTCTCCACCCTCTGACGCAAACAGAGCGGTTTCGGGGTAGCCTGAGTCCATGAATCTCGGTGCAACGGAGTTGATCATCGTCTTGGTCATCTTGCTGGTGCTGTTCGGCGGGGCCAAGCTCCCCAAGCTGGCCCGCTCGCTGGGCCGAGCCCAAAAGGAGTTCAAGGAAGGCGTGACCGAGGGTTCGAAGGCCGAAGAGAATACCGACGAGAAGCCCAAAGACGCATAGCATCACCCCTTGATGTCTGTAGCCAATTCTGAAGAACTGGTCATGTCTTTGGCCACGATGTGCGTCAATCCGTTTGAGTTGACCTTTGATCAATTGGAATCGTCGCTGGTTGCGACGGCTGATGCGGGTTATACCGGCATCAGCGTTTGGCCTTTCACCCTGGGAATGGCCGGCGTCGACGCTTCCTGGCTGGCTGACCGATTGGAAGAGCTTCAACTGACCCACCCCGTGGCTGAAGCGGCCTTCGGCTGGTTGAACTCTGATCGCGATGCGGCCGCCGCGGAGGTGGCCAATCTGAGCGAGTACGCCACCGCAGTGGGCAGCCGGGAACTGGTGGCGGTCACCATGGAATCCACCTTGCCTCCCATGGATGAAGTGGCCGCTTGCTTCAAAACCCTCTGTCAGGGCGCCGGCGATGCCGGGTTGCAGGTCAGCATGGAGTTCTTGCCCTGGACCGGCATCGCCGACCTGGCCACCGCGTGGGAGATCTTGCAGCGGGCCGACTGCGACAACAGCGGCATCATGGTCGACACGTGGCACTGGTACCGCCAGCCCGGCGGTCCCAACCCCGACCTGCTGCGCCAAATCCCCTCAGAGAAGCTGCGGGTGGTTCAGCTCTGCGATGCCGTCGCCGAACTTCCAGACGACATGGACATAGCCACCGAGACCATGACCGCTCGTCTGCTTCCCGGCGAGGGCGCGGTCGACTTCGCTGAAGTCTTGGGCATCATCACCGGATCCGGCGCCACCCCCATCTGGTTCCCCGAGGTCTTCAGCACCTCACTGGCCACGGCTGGCCCTCACACCATGGCGGCCCAAGTCTTGGCTGCCTCTCGCTCGGTGCTCGGCTAGCGCTGGACTATTACAGCTGGACCGTTGCGCGGGGTGCCGTCAAGCGGCAGCTCGGCGCATCAATCGGCGGCGCTGCCGTTCGGATCGGCCGCCCCACACCCCGTGCTTGATGCGGTTGCACAGTGCATAGGCGAGGCAGGCCTCTTGGACTAGGCACTCCTGGCAGATTCTCTTCGCCTTCTCCACCCCCAGGCCATCGCTGGGGAAGAAGACATCAGGCGACTCTTCGATGCATTTGCCGTAAGCCATCCAGCTCTCGCTCATGGGACCTCCATTGGTTGCACGCCCCCGCATGTAAGACGCCCTACCTCAGCCAAAAGTTCCCTCAAGGGGAGGGAATTCAAGAGCTATCGGCTGTCCGGTCGTCCATCTTAGCGAGGAGGTGTGCATTCGGGATGTCGCCCCGATGCGGATAGACTGCCACGGCCCTATTTCCCACAGGAGCAACGCGATGACTGACACCATGGATGCCCTGTCCGAGCCGCCAATCGGACACGTCAAGGTGATTTATCTGGGTCCGGTGGCCCCCCACTGGGACTTCATGTCCGATTTCGGCGATTCGGGGCACATTGAGCAATTCAAGACCCGAGCCGAGGCCCGCCTGTTGTTGCTTCCCCCCCACGATCCGCAGTTCCGCCGGAACCGAGAGCGGATCAACCGGGACGCCGAGCGGGAGAATCTGCTCATTGACTGGGATCTGGGCTACGACCAAGAAGATGAGGAGGGCGAGTCCGACGGGGGGTAGGGGCGACGGTATTGCGGCATGGTTTTGGAGTCCATCGACATAGGTGCAGAGTCTGGGCGGTTTATCAATCGCGAGCTCTCCTGGTTGGAATTCAACAGCCGCGTGCTGGCCCAAGCCGAAGACCTGTCGGCGCCCCTGCTGGAACGGGTCAAGTTCTGCGCCATCTGGTGCTCCAATCTGGATGAGTTCTTCCAGGTTCGGGTGGCCGGGCTCAAAGATCAGATAGCCGGCCAATTCACCGGCACCACTCCCGACGGCCGCACCGCAGCCCAGCAGCTCCATGAAATCCGCATCGAAGTGGACGCCCAGATGGACCGGGCCGCCCGCTGCCTGAGCGGCTTGAACGTCGAGCTGGCTGATGCCGGCATCGAGATTCTGAATTGGGACGACTTGGACGACGAGGATCGCAAGTTCCTCTCCGGCGAATTCGACGACCGCATCTATCCGGTGCTGACTCCTCTGGCAGTAGACCTCGGCCATCCGTTTCCCTACATCTCCAATCTGTCGCTGAGCTTGGGCGTCTTGATGATCGACCCAGCCGACGGGCACCAGCGGTTTGCCCGCCTGAAGGTCCCGGCCACCTTCGGCCGTTTCATCCAACTCCCCTATGAACATCGTTTCGTTCCTGTCGAGCAGGTAGTGGCCGCTCACCTGCCCACTCTGTTCCCAGGGATGCAGATCACCGAGACAGTGGCCTTCCGGGTGACCCGCAACGCCGATTTGGCGGTGGACGAGGGCGAGGCCCAGGACCTGTTGGCTGCGGTAGAGGTCGAGCTGCGCCGCCGCCGGTTCCGCAGTGTGGTCCGCTTGGAGGTGGAGCACTTGGTGTCCTCGGAGATCCGCAACCTTCTTATAGACGAACTCGACATCGAACGCGACGACGTCTACGAGGTTGACACCTTGTTGGAACTGTCCAGTTTCCGGGAGCTGTTCTCCCTCGACCGCCCCGACCTCAAGAACCCCTCGTGGCAGCCGGTCAATCCCCTGCCGTCGAGCAGCGCACCCGGCGACCAGCCCCTCGATTTGTTCGCCCGCATCCGCGAGGGCGACATCCTGGTCCATCATCCTTACGACTCCTTCACCGCCACCGTGCAGGAGTTCATCTGGCAGGCGGCCAATGATTCCAAGGTCTTGGCCATCAAACTCACGCTTTATCGGACCTCAGGGGACAGCCCGATCGTTCGGTCGCTCATCCGGGCCGCGGAGAGCGGCAAGCAGGTGGCTGTGGTGGTCGAGTTGAAGGCCCGGTTCGACGAAGAGGCCAATATCGAGTGGGCCCGCCGCTTGGAGCAAGCCGGAGTTCACGTTGCCTATGGGCTGGTGGGCCTCAAGGTCCACGCCAAGACCTGCCTGGTGGTGCGGGAAGAGGCCGATGGAGTGCGCCGCTACTGTCACATCGGCACCGGCAACTACAACTCCATCACTGCCCGGGTGTACACCGATCTGGGTCTGTTCACCGCCGACCCCGAGATCGGAGTCGATCTGACCCAGCTGTTCAACTCCCTCACCGGATACGGCCGAAATATAGAATTTCACCGCTTGGTGCCCGCACCCCAGAACCTTCGTCCCACGGTGACGGAGCTGATCCGCAACGAGACGGCACGCGGCGCCGAGGGGCGGATTGTCGTCAAGGTTAACAGCTTGGCCGATTCCGAGATGGTGGAGGCCCTGTACGAAGCCTCTCAGGCCGGAGTGGACATAGATTTGATTGTGAGGGCCATCTGCTGCTTGCGTCCCGGCGTGCCCGGCATGTCCGACACCATCCGGGTCCGCTCCCTCATCGGGCGGTACTTGGAGCACAGCCGCATCTTCTATTTCGGCAATGGCGAGGGAATCGGCTCACCGGCCTACTACATCGGGTCGGCCGACCTCATGCCCCGAAACCTCAACCGCCGGATCGAAGCCCTGGTGGCGGTGGTCGATCCGGACTTGCGCCGCCGGCTTGACGATGTTTTGGAGATCAATCTCAAAGACGACACGCTGGCATGGGATCTGCTGCCCGACGGCACCTGGCAACGGGTCCCCAAGAGCACGGCATTCGAGGCCCATACCGCTTTCGAGCGATTGGCCACGGCGGCGATTGCCTAGGCTTTCCATGCTGGCAGTTCGCCGGGTATCCGCGTTTTCGGCGGGCTCAAGCTCTACCGTTTGTCTTGGTGCACTTCGGAACAGTGGCAGTCATACTCGGCGGCGGCGGGCTCATCACCCGCCACAACGACGGCGAATTGGAAGTTCTGATGGTTCATCGGCCCAAGCACTTCGACTGGTCGTTGCCGGCCGGCAAGCTTGATCCGGGGGAGACCCTGGCCGAGTGCGCGCTGCGCGAGGTGTACGAAGAAACCGGCTATGAGTGCGAGCTGGGCCGCGAGCTGGGCATGGTGGACTACCTGGATCGGCGAGGACGGCCCCGCCAGGTCCACTACTGGGAGATGGATGCTGTTGCCGGCGGCTTTACCCCCAATCTGGAAGTAGACGCCATTGCGTGGGTGCCGCTGCTTGAGTCCTTGAGCTACTTCACCAACGAACGCGACCTCCAGATGGTGAGCGCGTTCTTGGCCTTGGTGGGCGACAGCGTGCTGGCCTGATAGCGGCCGCTCCAAAGCTTCCTTACCCGTTCACCTTCCGTTCAGACAGTCGCGGCAGGGTGGAAACCCGCCCCTCCTACTTTTTGGCTGTTCCATTGCGCTGATCGGTGTGTTCGGCGTGCAGTCAAGGAGGACATGTGAAGCTACGGAAACTGCTCGTTCTGATTATCGGGCTAATTGCAACGTTTGCGCTTGTCGCGGCTGCATGCGGCAATGACGACGATGGGGATGCCACCCCAGACACGGCGGGACAGGCCGACGCTGGTGACACCGGGGACACTGGTGATGACGGTGGCCAGCAGGCTGCTGCCCAGGAGGCTCCTGCGGGGAGCGTCTCTGGTTCGGTGACGATTTCGGGTTCTTCGACGGTGGAGCCGATTTCGGTGCGGGTGGCCGAGTTGTTCGAGGATGTTCAGCCGGATGTGTCGGTGACGGTTGACGGTCCGGGTACCGGTGATGGTTTCAAGTTGTTCTGCGAGGGCGAGACAGATATCTCCGATGCCTCCCGTCAGATCAAGTCTTCTGAAGCCGAGGTTTGCGCCGAGAACGGTATCGAGTTTGTAGAGCTGCGGGTGGCCATCGACGGGATTGCGGTGATGACCGGCGAGGGCAACCCGTTGGAGTGTGTGACCTTCAATGACGTCTATGGTCTGGTCGGCCCGGAGTCGACTGGCTTCGGCTCTTGGTCGGACGCCGGGTCGCTTGGTCTTGCGACTTCGGATCTGCCGGATGTCGATTTGGATGTCTACGGTCCTGGTGAGGAGTCGGGAACGTTCGACAGCTTTATCGAGATCGTGCTGGAGGACATCGCCGACGAGCGGGGCCAAGACGCCATCACCCGTCCCGACTACAACGCCAACGCCGACGACAACGTGATCATCCAGGGCATTCAGTCCAGCGACACCAGCTTCGGCTGGGTCGGGTTCGCCTTCGCCGTCCACGCCTCGGGTGTGAAGCTGCTGGATGTGGACGGCGGCGGCGGCTGCGTGAGCGCCAATGCTGACACCATCGCCTCCGGTGAGTATCCGGTGTCCCGGTCGCTGTACATCTACGTCAACAAGGCCAAAGCCGACGCCAATCCCGCCCTGGTCGCCTATGTGGACTACTACATGAGCGACGACGGCCTCGGCACCGCCGTCAGCGAGGTCGGATACGTGAACCTCACCGACGAGGCCAAGGGCGCCACCCGGGCAAATTGGGCAAGCCGACAGGCTGCTGCCCAGGAGGCTCCTGCGGGGAGCGTCTCTGGTTCGGTGACGATTTCGGGTTCTTCGACGGTGGAGCCGATTTCGGTGCGGGTGGCCGAGTTGTTCGAGGATGTTCAGCCGGATGTGTCGGTGACGGTTGACGGTCCGGGTACCGGTGATGGTTTCAAGTTGTTCTGCGAGGGCGAGACAGATATCTCCGATGCCTCCCGTCAGATCAAGTCTTCTGAAGCCGAGGTTTGCGCCGAGAACGGTATCGAGTTTGTAGAGCTGCGGGTGGCCATCGACGGGATTGCGGTGATGACCGGCGAGGGCAACCCGTTGGAGTGTGTGACCTTCAATGACGTCTATGGTCTGGTCGGCCCGGAGTCGACTGGCTTCGGCTCTTGGTCGGACGCCGGGTCGCTTGGTCTTGCGACTTCGGGTCTGCCGGATGTCGATTTGGATGTCTACGGTCCTGGTGAGGAGTCGGGAACGTTCGACAGCTTTATCGAGATCGTGCTGGAGGACATCGCCGACGAGCGGGGCCAAGACGCCATCACCCGTCCCGACTACAACGCCAACGCCGACGACAACGTGATCATCCAGGGCATTCAGTCCAGCGACACCAGCTTCGGCTGGGTCGGGTTCGCCTTCGCCGTCCACGCCTCGGGTGTGAAGCTGCTGGATGTGGACGGCGGCGGCGGCTGCGTGAGCGCCAATGCTGACACCATCGCCTCCGGTGAGTATCCGGTGTCCCGGTCGCTGTACATCTACGTCAACAAGGCCAAAGCCGACGCCAATCCCGCCCTGGTCGCCTATGTGGACTACTACATGAGCGACGACGGCCTCGGCACCGCCGTCAGCGAGGTCGGATACGTGAACCTCACCGACGATGCCAAGGGCGCCACCCGGGCCAACTGGGCAGGCCGATAGGCCGGATTTGGGACTGCGATTGGATACCTAGCAACGATGCCGATGGCCAGTAGCGTGTGGTCGTGAGCGACACCCGGGTCAATCCTGCCGGGGGGTTGACCGTCCAGTCATTGAAGGCCAACCCCCGGCAGGCTCGCAAGGAGCGGCTCATCCGAGACTGCCTCGGGGGCACCGCACTGGTATCGGTGCTGATCTCCGGGCTGATCATCTGGTCGCTGTTCTCGGAAGCCTGGACGTTCATGGTCGAGGTGGACTGGGGCTCGGTGTGGGACATCGGCTGGTTCCCCCGCCGGGGCATCTACGACATCAAGACGCTGATCGTGGCCAGCTTGATCGTGACGGGCATCGCCATGATCGTGGCCGGCCCGCTAGGCCTAGGCGCCGCCATCTACTTGTCGGAGTACGCCCGACCTGGAGTCCGCCGAACCCTCAAGCCCATCTTGGAGATCCTGGCGGGCATTCCCAGCGTGGTTCTCGGCTTCTTCGCTCTGGAGTGGATCGCCCCCAACGTGGTCAAGACCCTTTTCGGCGGACCGGCGGCCGGCTCGCTGCTGGCTGCCGGCATCGGCGTGGGGGTGCTCGTGGTTCCACTGGTGGCGTCCATCTCCGAGGACGCCATGAAGGCGGTGCCCATGTCGCTGCGGGAGGCTTCCTCCGGGCTGGGGGCCCGCAAGATCACCACCACCATCCGAGTAGTGCTGCCCGCCGCTGTCTCGGGGTTGATGGCGGCGTTCATCGTGGCCGTTTCCCGGGCTTTGGGCGAGACCATGGTGGTGTTCATGGCCGGGGGCGCCGCCCAAACCGCCGTCTACACCCATGACCCTCTGGAAGGCAGCCTCCCCCTGACTGCGGGGATGACCTCACTGGCCCGGGGCACCGACAGCGTGGTGGGTGAGGGCCTCACCTTCCAGAGCCTGTTCTTCGTGGGCTTGATGCTGTTCGTGGTGACCTTCGCCTTGAACGTGGTGGCCGACCGCTTCGTCCACCGGGTGAGAGAGCAGTACTGATGGCCAAGGCCAGGCTGATCGGCGATCGCACCAACAAGATGATGGTGCAGGCCATGGAGCGTCGGGCTACCGACGTGCGGGGCCGGGTGTTCCAGATCACCCTGCTGGTCACCCTGCTGATCTCGCTGTTCATCCTTGGCGTTTTGATCGTGGACGTGGTGGTTGACGCCTGGGGAGTGCTTACCGGACGACCGAGCGGCTTCTTGACCGGCACGATGCGCTCCCTCTCCGGCGATCCCAAGCTCGGCGTGCAGCAAGCCCTGGTGGGCACGTTCTGGATCGCGGTGTTCGTGGCGGTCTTGGCCTTTCCCATCGGCATCGGAGCGGCCATCTGGTTGGAGGAATATGCACTCAAGAACCGGTTCACCCGGTTCATCGAACTGAACATCCGCAACCTGGCCGGGGTTCCCTCGATTGTGTACGGCCTGCTCGGTTTGTTCCTGTTCGTGAAGAGCCTGGGTGGTCTCACCGGTGGCAAGTCCATAGCCTCGGCAGGCATCACCCTGGCCATTCTGGTGCTGCCCATAGTGATCATCACCACCCAAGAGGCCATCCGAGCCGTTCCCCAAGGGCTGAAAGAGGGGGCCTACGGCGTGGGGGCCACCAAGTGGACCATGATCCGCAGCCAGGTGCTGCCCTATGCCGCGCCCGGCATCTTCACCGGGACGCTGCTGTCGATGTCTCGAGGTATCGGCGAGGCCGCACCGCTGCTTCTGGTGGGAGCGGTCTCCGGCCGACTAGGAAGCAATCCGGGCTTTTTCGACTTCAGTGCCATTAACGCTGAGGCCTTTATGGCCATGCCGGTGATCATCGTGGAATGGGTGCAGAACTCGGGGCGCGATCCGGGCTTTGCCGAGGCCGCGGCGGCCGCCATTGTGGTGCTGCTGGTATTCGTTATCCTGATGAACGCAGCGGCCATCTTCTTGAGGAACCACTTCGAGAAGAAGAGAGGGTGACTGGTGGAAGCAGTCTCTGAGAGCATAAGGACTGATCTGATGGAGCAAGCAGAACCGGAAGCCTCTCCTCGCCTCGGTCTTGACATCGACCGAAAGATGCAAGCTGCCGTCCCCAACAGCACTGGCGACACAGTGTTCGAAGTGGAAGACCTGAACGTGTACTACGGCGACTTCCGGGCTGTCCAAGAAGCCACTTTCACGGTGTACGAGCACGAGATCACTGCCATGATCGGCCCCTCGGGCTGCGGAAAAACCACGGTTCTGCGGTGCTTCAATCGGATGAACGACCTCATCCCCATCGCCCGAGTGGAGGGTCGCCTGGACTTCCGCGAAGTCCCCATATACGACCCCCGAGTGGATCCGGTTGAGGTTCGCCGCCGCATCGGCATGGTGTTCCAAAAGCCCAACCCGTTCCCCAAGTCGATCTACGACAACATCGCATTCGGCCCCCGGGTGTGTGGAATGGCCAAAAAGAAGAGCGAATTGGACGGCATCGTCGAGCAGTCGCTGAACCGGGCCGCCCTGTGGGATGAGGTGAAGGACCGGTTGAAAGACTCTGCTTTGGGACTCTCGGGTGGCCAGCAGCAGCGCCTGTGCATCGCCCGGGCGATCGCGGTCGATCCCGATGTGCTCTTGATGGACGAGCCGTGCTCGGCCCTCGATCCCATCGCCACCGCCCGCATTGAAGATCTGATGCAGGAGATCAAGAACGACTACACCATCGTGATCGTCACCCACAACATGCAGCAGGCCGCCCGCATCAGCAACCGCACCGCGTTCTTCACCGCCCAGCTCGACTCCACCACCGACCAGCGGTGCGGACTGTTGGTGGAATATGACCGCACTGAGACCATCTTCTCGAACCCCTCTGACGAGCGGACCGAGAACTACGTCACCGGACGGTTCGGCTGAGCACCGGTCCGGAGCCCGGGGTGGGGGAACTGCGCAAGTCCTTCCACGAGGAACTGGACGAGATCCAATCGGGGATCGTCCGGATGGCCGCGCTTGTCACCGAGGCCGTCCCCCGGGCTACCGAGGCGCTGCTGGAGTCCAACCTGGAGCTGGCCCAGCAGCTCATAACCGCCGACGACGAACTCGATGATCTGTCGGTGTACCTCGAGGAGCGCTGCCATCACGTGCTGGCCCTCCAAGCCCCCATGGCCAGTGACCTGCGGGCTCTCAGCAGCGCCCTCCGGCTGAACGCCGAGTTGGAGAGGTCGGGCGATTTGGCCGTCAACATCGCCAAGGCCACCCGGCGCATCTATGGCACCCGCTACGACGCCACCCTCCGGGGCCTGCTGGTGAGAATGAGCGAGGAAGCCTGTCGGCTGATGCGTCTGGCCATCGACTCCTACGTGGACGGGAACGCGGGGCTGGCCGCCGCCCTCGACGATATCGACGACCAGCTCGACGGCTTGAACCGCGACTGTGTACAGGCCGTGTTCCAAGCCCACAACGACGGCGCCATCGACCTTCAAGCCGCGGTGCAGCTCTGCTTGATCAGCCGGTACTACGAGCGCATCGGCGACCATGCGGTGAATATCGGGGAACGGGTGGTGTATATGGTGACGGGATGGCTTCCCGAACACACCGGGTCGGCCCGATTGAAGATTCGAGAGCAGTACCACCTCGACGAAACCGGCGAAGGCACCGACAAAGAGACCGACGTAGAGACCGACGAGGAGTGAGCATGGTGTCACGGGTCGCCTCTAGACCACGGCAAGGGGTGTTCGGGTGATCGTGACCCTCGTTGTGGTGGCCGCCGTGGTGGGTTTGGCGCTGGCTGCCGCAGTGGCATGGCGCGAGCACCGGCACTTTGTCGACGCCGAGGAGAGCCGCCGACGCGACGACGAACTGCACCGCCGCCATGAAGACGAGATGGTGGAAAGCGAGACCCGTCTCCGACTGTCGTTGGACGCCATCACCCAGGGAGTGGTCATGGCCGATCCAGACGGCAATGTGCTGTACCGCAATCCCTACGCTCAGCCGTTTATCGAAGCTCGCCACGGCGAGGCCCTAGTGGAGGCCGCAGTGGCCGAGCTGTTGGCCGAGGCGGCCCGAGGACTGGCGGTGGAGCGAGAGGTTGAGCTGTTCGGCCCACCTCGCCAATGCCTGTTCGTCAGCGCCATGCCGCTGCGGTTCGAGGGCAAGGACTACGGCTCGGTGGCCCTCATCGACGACATCACCGAGCCCCAGCGCCTGGATGCCATGCGCCGGGACTTCGTGGCCAACATCAGCCATGAGCTCAGGACCCCGATGGGCGCGCTCAGCCTGCTGGCCGAGACCCTGGCCGGGGAGACCGATCCCGACGTGGTGTCCCGGTTGGCGGTGAGGGTGCAGGCCGAGGCCATCCGGCTATCCGACACCATGGACGATCTGCTGGAGCTCAGCCGGATTGAGAGCAACGAGGCGTCTGAGCAGGCGCCAGTTGCGATCCAGCATGTGATCAGCGAGGCCCTCTCCCGGATAAAGCCCGCCGCCGAGGAGAGACAGGTGCCGATCGAGACCGTTCTCCCCGCGCTGGATCTGGTGGTTCGGGCCGACCGACGCCAGCTCACCTCCGCGGTGTTCAACCTGCTGGACAACGCGGTCAAATACTCCGAGGCCAACCGTCCCGTCAGAGTAACAATCCGAATAGAAGTGGATTGCGTCGAGGTTGAGGTGCGCGATCAGGGCTTTGGCATACCCCTGCGCCATCAGGAGCGCATTTTTGAGCGCTTCTACCAGGTGGACCGTTCGCGGGAGCGGGCAGACGGCGGCGTGGGGTTGGGCCTGGCCATCGTGCGCCATGTGGCCACCAACCACGGGGGTGAGATCCGGGTGGAGTCGACGGAGGGAGAAGGCTCGATGTTCACGCTGACGGTGCCGGTCTCCCATCAGGACCCGCTTGGCCAGGCCCAACAGGAGAATTTGGTCGAAAAAGACGGCTTCCGCACCGCGCAACCCACTGGAGCACACCCATGAGCGGGTCGGGCCGCGTGCTCGTCGTGGAAGACGAGGAGTCGTTTGTCGAGGCGCTGACAGTCGGGCTGACCCGCGAGGGGTTCACCGTGCGGGTCGCCCGCGACGGCAAAGAAGCCCTGGATTTCTTCAATGCCATCTCTCCCGACATCGTGTTGCTTGATGTGATGCTCCCCCTGGTTTCCGGCATCGATGTCTGTCGCCAGATCCGGGCCCGCTCTCAGGTGCCCATCATCATGGTCACCGCCAAGGGCGAGGAGATCGACGCAGTGGTCGGCCTAGAGGTGGGAGCCGATGACTACGTCACCAAGCCCTACCGCCTGCGAGAGCTGATATCCCGGATGCGGTCGTTGATGCGGCGATCCCGATGGACTGCCGAAAGCGAGGCATTTCGAGGAGACGTCATCGAAGTGGGCGATGTCGCGGTCGATCCGGAGCGGCACGAGGTGTTCGTGCGGGGTGAGCAGATGGAGCTGCCTCTGAAGGAGTTCGATCTGCTGGAGCTGCTATTGGCCAATGCGGGACGGGTGTTGACCCGCGATGCTCTGATCGACCAGGTATGGGGCAGCGACTATGTGGGAGATACCAAGACGCTCGACGTCCACGTCAAGCGGCTTCGTTCCAAGATCGAGGACGATCCCTCCAGTCCCCGCCGCATCGTGACCATACGGGGCCTGGGCTACAAGTACGCCACCGGGGTTGGGGCCGATTCCGGTGAGAAAGGCGCCCCGGCCGGGATTTCCAGCGAGCCCGTTCCGCTGTAGCATTCGACGTAGCATTCGAATTGTGGTCAACACCTCGTTCTTGCGGCTGGTCAGGGTTCATGCCCTAGCGGCTGCCGGCGACGCCATGATCACCATTGCATTGGCGGGGTCGCTGTTCTTCTCCATCGATCCCAGCGCCGCCCGATTCCGGGTCACTTTGTATCTGGTTCTGACGATGGCCCCGTTCGCAGTGGTCGGGCCGCTGATCGGCCCGGCCTTGGACCGCTTTCGGGGCGGGCGGCGACCCATGATCTTCGCTATCAACGCGGGGCGGGCCTTCGTCGCCTTCTTGATGATCTCCAACATGGATTCGCTGCTGCTGTTCCCCCTTGCCTTCGCCGTGTTGATCCTCCAGAAGAGCTACGGCGTGGCCAAGGCCTCCATGGTCCCCCTCATCTTGTCGAGAGAAGAGCAGTTTGTGGGTGGCAATGCCCGGCTGGCGGTGGTGGGGAGCGTCTGCGGCTTGATCGGCGCTGGACCGGCGCTGCTGGCCAATCTGCTGGGTGGCTCCTCTTGGACGGTGGGCCTGGCCATGGTGGTCTACATCATTGCCGCCCTGTCTTCGCTGTCGCTGCCCCAGGGTCGAGTCATGCCCGATTCGGCTGACGGTCACGAGTCGAACAGGCTTCGCAGCGTCGGCATTCGCCGGGCAGCGTCGGCCACCGGCACGCTGCGGGGCATCGTCGGGTTCATGACATTTCTGGCCGCGTTCGCCCTACGAGGCGGTGCTGATGACGTGAATCTGTCCGGAGTGGGAAAAGCACTTGGAGCGGGCGTGCGCCATGCCCTTCAAGGCGATGTGGCCTCGGATGCCAGCCCGGTGTGGAAGCTGGGGATCGTGGCGGCGGCCACCGTCGCCGGGTTCTTCGCCGGATCGCTTCTGGCGCCCAAATTGCGAGACCGGATTCGGGAGGAGGTGATCATTGCCTCCGCACTGGTCACCCTTTTTGCCATAGGTCTGCTGGCTGCCTGGGGAGGAGGATTCGGCTCGACTGTTTTGCTTGCTCTTGGCGTGGGCATCACCGCGAGTGCAGGCAAGCTGTCCTTCGACTCCATCGTGCAGCGTGACGCAGAAGGCGCCAACCACGGACGGTCCTTTGCCGCTTTTGAGACCCGCTTCCAGATCTTCTGGGTGCTCGGCGCGCTCATTCCGGTGATCATCCCCATTCCCGCCCGCGTTGGCTTCATACTCATCGCGGCAGCCGCCGCGGCCGCGGCCCTGCTCTTCTGGTTCAAGCGAACGACTAGTCCGGCAGGTCGATTCGGGCCAGCCACAGGCCGGGGGCATCAACCTCAGCAGGCGTAGGCAGTTCCCGCGCCGAATGCCAAAGCCGGGCCAGGCCGTCGGTCCCAGCTCGCTCCACCACCCCGCTGGCAAAGGCCGCGCCGCGGTCGTACTGGTCTTGGGCGAGCTCAAGGCCGAACATCTTCTCGATGAAGCGGTCGGCCGTGTCGGCCGTAACCCGCCTACGCCTGAGGGCTTCGCTGAGGCGCTGGTATGAGCCGATGAGCCCGCGTCCAATGCTGTCCATGGTCCAGTCGATGTAGCCGGCGATCACGGTCACCAATGCCGTGATCTGCGGGAGCAAGACCCTCTGGGCCGGCGATTGAACGGCACCTAGTATTATCTCGGGATCGCCCAGCACCGACTGGAGGCTGTTCATCGAATCGGGGTTGGCGAGATCCAGATCGCTCAGCCGGCTCTCCAGCGCGCCGGGGTCTGCCTCGAAGCTGCGGACATAGTCGGCCAAAAGCTCGTCCAACCGCCGGCTCACATGGGGGATTGACAGCACCGCGTGGTGGGTCAGCTCGCTCAAACACACCCAAAGCCGCAGGTCAAAGGGATCCAAGCTCCACTCGTCGGCCAACGCGTCAACGTTGGCCAGCACCACCATCAGCTCTGAGCCTTCACGGGGGATGGGCAGGTCGTACTGGCCCAAGCACCGGCGAGCGAGGTTGCCCACCATGCTGCCTGCGGTCATGCTCATCATGACCGGGCCGATCATCTTCATGATCTGGCCGAACATGGCCTGAGCGGGATCGAAGGCAGCTTCGTCGGTCTCGGCGGGATTCGGCATGCTGCCAATGGGCTCGAGCAGATCCTTGTAGGCGTCCAAGGTGGAGGTGGCCCATTGAGTTCGGGTCACGGGAATTATCGACGTAGTTTGTCCGTCGCGGGTTGTGGACAGGCCGGTGGCATTGGCCACCTGGAGTTCGGCCACTCGGGCCAGTTCTTGCAGGGCAATCCGGTCGGCGGGGTCGACGTTGGGCTCAGACTGCCCCTCGGTGGCCACCGCCACTGCGATCTGGCGAGCCGTCCCCCAGGCGGAAGTTGCCTGTTGAGAGAAGAGCTTGCCTAGATCTCCGAAAATCGGTATGCCCTTGAAGGGATTGAACTCCTCGGGTGAGTCGGGTTCGCCCACGAAGTGATGCTATCGGGTGGTTTGCGGTAGCGGTCATGGGGATCTTGGGCGTAGCCTCGATGGGTGGCCGATCCCGCTTCGATTTCTGTCGCGGTCGCCGGTGCCTGCGGGCCTCTAGGCCGCCGGGTCTGCCGACGACTGGTGGACCAATGCCGGGTTGCATCGGTCGTCGGGTTCGACCTGCGGGCCGATCCCGGCATCGACGGGCTGAAGTACGTCTCCGGCGATGTGGGCAATCTGGATCTTGAGGCATTGCTGGCTGATGTGGACGTGCTGGTCCATCTGGTGTCGGCGTTGGCGCCGTGGCCGGATGAGACCCCCGAGGGAACCAGCGATGCCAAAGTCACCCGTAGGCTGTTGGAGGCGGCAGGCTCGGCCGGGGTACGCCGTCTGGTGCTGATGTCCACAGCAATGGTGTACGGTGCCTGGCCCGACAATCCGGTGCCGCTTACCGAGGCCTCTCTGCTGAGGCCGATTCCCGAGTTCGGCTTTGCTGTCAACAAGGCGGAACAGGAGCGGTTTGCCGCTCAGTGGGCCGAGATGCACCCGGAGGTGGACATAGTCACACTGAGGCCGACGGCCAGCCTGGCCGAGGAGCATGTGGGCTGGGTGGTCCGCTCGTTGCGCTCCGCGGCCAGCCTCAACGGTGAGAGCGAGGTTCCGGTTCAGTTCCTTCATTTGGATGACTTGGCGTCAGCTGTCGAGCTGTGCGTTGTCAGCGACCTGACCGGGGTGTTCAACGTCGCCCCACAAGGCTGGATAAGCAGCGGGACCGCCCTCGATCTCATGGGACGGACTCCGCGGGTCATCATGCCCGAGCAGCTTTTGCGCCGTCTGACAGCCTGGTGGTGGAAGTACCGCCTGGCGCCGACGAGCCCCGGCGTGCTCCGGTATGCCCGATTCCCCTGGGTGGTAGCTAGCGACCGGCTGCGAGCCGCGGGCTGGACCTCTCAGTTCACCAGCGAGCAGGCGTTCATCTCCGGGCACAAGAGCCTTCCGTGGGGAATGCTGGATTCCCGCCGCCGGCAGCAGATTGCCTTGGGTGGTGCTTTCTTGGGGGTTGTGGGTGTGGTCTGGGTTGCTATGGCCCTAGCCCGGCGCCTATTCCGCCGTTGATGGCTGCCGCGGTGGAACCCGATCAGAGCGCAGGGTTTACACTCAGTCTGTGAAGCCGCCAGAAGCCGCTGAGATGTGGATCGGGCTCAGCGAGGCGCCACTGCCCTTGGATCGTGTGCTCGATTGGGTTGGCCGACCGGATTGCGGCGGCACCGTTTTGTTCAGCGGCACCGCACGCGACCACTCAGAAGGGCGGCCCGGGGTGAGCGTGTTGGAATACGAGGCCTACGAGGAGCAGGTGGCACCTCGTTTGGAGGCGTTGGTCGAAGAGGCTCGGCTCCGGTGGCCGGACATCGGCCGGGTGGCATTGCTGCATCGACTCGGCAAAGTGGAGATCGGCGAGTCGGCGGTGGTGGCCGCTGTTTCTGCTCCTCATCGCGAGGAGGCCTTCGCTGCTGCTCGTTTTTGCATTGACGGGCTGAAGGCCACCGTCCCTATCTGGAAGCGGGAGACCTGGGAGGATGGCGAGAGCTGGGGATTGGAGGCTCAGCACATCTCCGAGGCAGTGGCAGTTGCCAGGCCGGGCGAGTCGGTGGGCTGATCTATGGCCCGAGACCTGGCGATCGATCTGGGCACGGCCAACACGCTGGTATATGCCCGCGGCCAGGGAATCATCTCGAACGAGCCGTCGGTGATCGCTTTGAACCGCAAGACCAACGAAGTACTGGCCATGGGGCGAGATGCATGGCAGATGATTGGCCGCACGCCGGCTCACATCGTGGCAGTTCGCCCGCTGCGGAAAGGGGCTATCACCGATTTCGAAGTGACGCAGCGCATGATCCGCCTGCTGTTGGTGGATGCCGGGGTCAACCGGTTCAGCCGCCCGAAAGTGGTTATCTGTGTGCCTTCGGCGATCACCGCCGTCGAGCGCCGGGCGGTTGTCGAGGCGGCCCGTCGAGCCGGTGCGGCGGAGACCCGGCTCATCGAGCAGCCGCTTGCCGCGGCCATTGGAGCGTCGCTGCCCATCCACGAGCCGGTAGGGAACATGGTGGTGGACATCGGGGGAGGGACGAGCGAAACCGCGCTGATCTCTCTGGGCGGGGTCATTTCTCTCAAGGCCATACGTGTGGGGTCGTTCGACATCGACGCCACCATCCAGTCATTCGTCCGGCGCGAGTTCGGCATCGCCATCGGTGAGCGCACCGCCGAGGAGGTGAAGATCACCATCGGATCCGCGGCCTACGTTCCCGGAGAGTGCAGTGCCGAGGTTCGAGGGCGCAATCTCATGACCGGGTTGCCGGAGACCATCGTCTTGTCGCCGTTCGAGGTGCGCTCGGCCATTGCCGAATCGGTTTCTGCCATCGTGGACTCGGTGGTGGCGTGCTTGGTGGAAGCGCCACCAGAGCTGTCTCAAGATGTGATCACCCGGGGCATCCATTTAGTGGGGGGCGGTTCGCTGCTGCGGGGCCTGGCCGAGCGGCTGTCCGCGGCAGCAGAGGTCCCGGTCAGCCTGGTGGATGCTCCTTTGGAGGCGGTGGTCATGGGGGCAGGCCGATGTTTGGAGTCTTTCGAAGACGTCCAGGCCATGTTCATGGAGTGAGACGCCACTAGTCGGAATTGGTGAGCAGTTCAGCCGCGTCCCTGGTTTGCCAGTCTCGATCTTGTGAGGCCCTGCTCAGGGCGGCATCCACTTCGGGGCCCTCGAACGGGGCCAGTGCGAGCACTGCCCGGCGGCGCACGGCAACCCGGTCGGTGGTTGCTGCCAGAATGGGGCCGAGTCCCGCGGGGTGGCCGATAGCCCCCAACGCGGCCACGGCTGCCTCACGCACCAGGGGGTTCGAGTGGCCGGTAGCCAGTCTCCCCAGCTGGGCCACAGCGTCGATATCGTCTTCCCCTCGCTCTCCGCAAGCCCAGGCGGCGGCCTCCACAACGTCATCGCTCGGATCGTCCAAGAGCGGGGCCGGTGACACCAGGGTGCGCCCAAGCGTCAAAGCTACGGCCCGCAGTCGCACCCTTGGCGATGGATCATGTAGCGCGTCCTGCAATTCACCATCGGCCAGGGCGCCCATCCGGTCTAGGGCACCGAGGGCCGATGCCCGCACACGCGGGTCTTTGTCCTTCTTGGCCCGCCGCGCGGTGGTCGCGTCCCCAACATGTCCGGCGATCACCGCATCGCGGCGGCTGACCTCCCGAGCGTCTATTGGGTGTTCCGTCACACCAGCGTTTCCAGAGCAATAGTGAGGCCGATGAAGAACAGCCCCACCAACATGGTCAGTCCCGCCCCCATCAAGACGATCGCAAAGAACAGTCCGACGCCGGCTCGGAGACGCTGCCACCATCGAAACCGAGCGTCTCCGCCGTAGTCAGCCCTATAGGAGGCCAGCACATCCCTGCCCGCCCGCTCGGCCCGCCAGTTTTGCCACTGCCGCTGCCACCAATTCCTCAGCGATGCCCAAGTATCGTCGGAGAGGGAAACACGAATGCGCGACCAGTCCAACACAGAGCCACCCAGGATAGTGCCACCCATCGAAGCCGGGGCGCCGTCTTGGTGGCGGCGCAACATGGCCTGGCTGGCTCCTGTGGCAGTGCTTGTCTTTTTGCTGGCAGTCACCTCGGTGGTGTTCACCTTCTGGCGCACAGATCAGGTGGCGATTCGCCCCGGCTCGGTACAAGGAGTGCCGTCGCGAATCACTGTTTCCGGTGCGGAGGTCTACCCTCCAGAAAGTGAGATTTCCCTGGTGACCGTGCTGGTCAGCCAGCGGTTGACCATTTGGCAGCGAATCGGCGCTGAGTTCGAGTCGGGGATCGACATCGAGCCCGAGCGGACCTTTACCGGTGACGGCACCCGCAGGGAACTGCGCCGGATCAACGAGCTGCGGATGGACACCTCCCAGCACACCGCCATCGTTGTGGCGCTCGAACACCTGGGCTATGAGATCCCCCGCCGTGCCTCGGGGGTCATCGTGTTGGAGACGATGAGCGGAACGCCCGCCGCTGAAAACTTGATGCGCGGCGACGTGATTGTGGGCATTGAGGGTGTCCCCGTGGGCGAACTGGGGGAATTGGTTGAAGTCTTGGCCTCACACAGCGCGGGGCAGACGGTCGTGTTGGACGTGGAGCGGGGGGACGGCGGCTCGGTCGTGTCAGTGGAGCTGGAGCTTGTCGAATCTCCGGCCGAGCCCGGCCGAGCGTTGATCGGCGTGGAGGCGGACGTGCGAGTCGAGGCCGGCGAAGTCCCTGTGGAGGTGAACATCGACAGCGGGTCAATCGGAGGTCCGTCGGCCGGGCTGGCCCTCACCCTTGGAGTCATCGATCTCCTGACTCCGGGCGAGCTGACCGGTGAGCGCAAGGTGGCAGCTACCGGTACGATGTCGTTCGACGGCTCGGTGGGTGCAATTGGCGAGGTGGACCAAAAGGCCGTCGCGGCTGAAAGAGCCGGTGTGGATTTGTTCTTGGTGCCTGTCCCCAATCTTGGCGAAGCCCTCGAGCATGTCAGCGGCGACATGCGGGTGATGGGAGTAGAGACCCTGCACGAGGCGTTGGACGCATTGGCCGAAGCCTGACAGGGCTACGCTGTTCGCGATGGCCGAACGCCCTTCCGCCGAGACACCCTTTGAGCGGCTGGAACCTGACCAGGTGTCCGGCCAGAGCTTTGCCGTCGCCCGCAAGGGCTTCGACCAACAGCAGGTCCAGGCCTTTCTGGTGTCGATTGGCAACCAGATCAAGGGCGGCCAGCAGCAAATCCGAGATCTTCGAGCACAGGTTGTCCAGACTGATGCGCCACTTGAGCCCGAGGTCGAGTTCAGCTCGCAGGGCGTCAAGCTGCTTGACGGCGATTTGGAGGCTACTCGGCGTCAAACCCAGACCGAAGCAGGCGAGATGGCCAACCGGGCCCGTCGGCTCGCTGAAGAGCTCCAGACAATGGTTGAGGAGTTGCGATCCCCGCAGGTGTTCTCGGGAGGTGAAGAGGTTGCCGAGCTGCTGGAGCAATCGTATGAGCAGGCACAGGCGGTGGCGGATCTGCTCCAGGAGGCCCGTGACCAGGCAGAGGCCGAGGTGAAGCACGGTCGTGACCAGGGACGGGAGATCGTGGAGCAGGCAAAGGCCCTCCGGCTGACCGTGCTGAGAGACATGGCCCGTCGTCGCCAGGCAGCCCGGGCTCAGATCGAGCGGCTCCGCGCCGGCCGCGACAAGCTGGTGGCCGCTTTGGGCGAGGTTCGGAACTCCATTGACCAGTCACTGGAGTCGGCCAAGCTCTCGTTGAGCGAGGCCAAGGTCTTGGCCGATGCCGCCGCCCGCCGGATAGAGGACGAAGTTGAGCCCACCGACCTGGTCCTGTTGTCGGAGCTGGACGATGCCCAGATAGTGGGAATGGTCCCCCCCGTTGCCTCAGTGCCCGAGGCACAATCTCAGCCAGAGTCTCCCGCAACCAACGATGCTCCGCCCTCCCCCGACGCTGAGTCTGCTCCCGACGCGGAATTTCCCCCCGACGCCCGTGAGATCCAAGAGGGTGTGGCTCTGCTGTCCCCGGTGGAGCATGATCCGGTAGTGACCGCGGCCGAACATCCCGCGCTGGCCAGTGCCGACGACAGCTGCGATGTAGACGCCATTTTCGCCCGTCTTCGATCTCAGAGCGTCTCTCAGCAGAATGCCAGTCAGGACGCTGTCGATGCCCCGGCCGGCAAAGACTAGTCTGCAGTCTGTATGCGAAATCCCCGCGATGTGTTCAAGCCGCGCCCGCCATCTCGTCCGCGGTTCTCACGACGATCCAAGATTGTCGCCGGGCTCATCTTGGTGGTTTTGCTGGCCGCCATTCTCTCGTTGCGGGGAATGGCCCGCATGTGGACCGACTATCTGTGGTTCGACTCGCTCGGCCACGGGGATGTCTGGAGCGAGATCTTGGTCTACAAGATCGTGCTATCGGTCATTTTCATCGTCATCTTCTTTTTGCTGCTGTACTCCAACCTCCAGATTGCCGACCGTCTGGCGCCCAGTACCCGTCCGCCGGGGCCTGAAGAGGAGCTGATCCGCCACTATCACGACGCGATAGGCCATCGGCGTCGGCTGGTAAGCCTGGTGATCGCCGGTTTGTTCGCTCTCATCGTGGGGGGCAGCACCGGCGGGGAGTGGCAGAAGGCCATTTTGTTCTACAACAGCGTGGACTTCGGCATTGATGACCCGCAGTTCGGCCGCGACATCGGCTTTTACTTCTTCCGTCTGCCGTTCATCCAGTTCCTGATCAGCTGGGTATTCCGGGCCTTGATCATCGTGGCAGTCATCACCGCCATCGCCCATTACGTGAACGGCGGTATCCGGGTCCAAACCACCGGGCAACGGGTCACCCCCCAGGTAAAGGTCCACCTGTCGGTTCTGTTGGCCCTGATCGCCCTCATCCGGGCAGCGGGCTATTGGTTCGATCGGTTCGGCCTCAACTTCTCCTCACGAGGGCCGGTGGACGGAGCTTCTTTCACCGATGTCAACGCCCAGCTGCCGGCGCTCAACCTGCTGCTGTTGATCTCGGTGTTGTCGGCGGTTCTGCTGGTGATCAACATCTGGCAGCGGGGTTGGGTGCTGCCGGTGACCGCGGTGGGGCTATGGATGATCGTGGCCATCGTCATGGGCGCGATCTATCCGGCGATCATCCAGCGATTCCGGGCCGAGCCGGAGGAGTCCAAGAAGGAAGCGGTTTACATCGAGCGCAACATCGACGCCACCCGCCACGCCCTGGGCCTCGACAGCGTGATTACTCGGGAGTTCTCCCCCGACACTGTGATAACCGTAGAGGAGCTGACGGCCAATCCCAGCGTGCGGAACATCCGGCTATTGGACCCCGACATCGTTCCCAACGCCTTCCAGGTGGAGCAGTCCGAGCGCACCTTCTACACCTTCGGCAGCGAGGTCGACGTCGACCGCTACGAGATCGACGGCCAGACCACCGAGGTGGTGGTCGGCGCCCGCCAGCTCAACGTGGCCGACATCCCCCAGCAGTCGTGGGAGGGCCGCCACATTCAGTACACCCACGGCTACGGCGTGGCAGTAGCCCCGGTGAACTCGGTCACCACCCAGGGGTCCCCCGATTTCGTGGTCGGAGACGTGCCGGTGGTGGCCGGCGAAGACTTCAACCTGACCCGCCCCCAGCTCTACATCGGCGAGAATCTCACCGGTTACGCCATCGTCGGGGCCTCGATTCCCGAGGTGGACTACACCGAGGCCAACGAGACCGTGCCCTTCATGTACGACGGCGAGGCTGGCGTGGGCATCGGGAGCTTCTTCCGCCAAGCGGCGTTCGCCCTGCGCTTCGGCGATATCAACCCGTTGATCTCCGGTTTCGTAGAAAGCGATTCCCGGATCATCTTCAATCGGGATCTGCGCCTCCGGGTGCAGAATCTGGCCCCGTTCTTGGAGCTGGACGCCGATCCCTATCCCGTGGTTTCCAACGGGCGGGTGGTGTACATCGTTGACGCCTACACCACCAGCGACCGGTATCCCTACGGCCAGAGGCCTAATGTGAGCGACCTGCCATTGGGAAGCGGGCTGCGCAAGAAGTTCAACTACGTGCGCAACTCGGTGAAGGTAGTAGTCGATGCCTTCGACGGCACTACCACCTTCTATGTGATCGACCCTGAAGATCCCATCATCCAGGCCTGGCGGAAGATATTCCCCGGCCTGTTCGAGGACTTCGATCGGATGCCCGTCGACCTTCAGGACCATCTGCGCTATCCCGAGGATTTGTTCCGGGTGCAGACCAGCATGTGGGCCCGCTACTTCATCGACGATCCCGAGACCTTCTACGCCAACTCGGTGACCTGGGCGGTGGCCCAGGATCCGGGCACCCGCATTACCGCCCGAACGTTCCTTGACGAAGTGACCGAGGCCATTGCCGCGGAGGAGACAGCCACCGCGGCCGCCACTCGCCAGCTCGAGCGAAGAATCCGGCCGTTCTACCAGCTCCTCCAGCTTCCCGGTGAGGACGATCTGGACTTCGTGATCTTCCGACCGTTCGTGCCCGTGTCCGGGGCCGGCGACGATGAGGACGAGCGCAAGGAGCTGACCGCGTTCATGGCCGCCAAGAGCGATATCGACGAGTACGGGGAGCTGGTGGTGTACACCGTGCCAGGCACCAGCATTCCCGGTCCGAGCATCGTTGACGCCAAGATCCAGGCCGACACCCAGATCGCCGACGCCTTCACCCAGTTGAACCAGCAGGGGTCCACCGTGCTCCAGGGAAATCTGCTGATGATCCCGGTGGGCGACTCTCTCTTGTTCGTGCGTCCTGTCTATGTGCAGGCCACCGGGGACACTGAGCTGCCCCAGGTGAAGCAGGTGATCGCCGGGATCGGCAACGACGACGACTTCGTCCTCCGGATCCGGCCAACATTGGACGAGGCCCTGGCTGCCCTTTCCGATCCCGACGGTTTCTCGGTGCTCCCTGGCCAGCCCTCGACCCTGGAGCCCGACGAACCCGAACCCGCTCCCACCGCCGTGCCTTCAACCCCGGACGATGCGCCTGTCGACGACGACACCCGGCGGGCCTTGAGCGAGCTCATCTCCGAGTTGCGAACGACCCAGGACTCTCTTGATGAGGACCGCCGACGCCTCGACGGCCTCATCGAGGAACTGGAGTCCCTCCTCGACACTGACGGCGGTTAGCCCGCGCTCAGTCGAGCAGGATGTTGTCGGGTCGGGGGGTGCCCTGGGCTTCGAGCAAGTAGTAGTAGCCCATCAGCACGGATTGAGCGTCGGTCACGCTCTCGATATTGCCGTCGGCGTCCATGTTCAAGTTGGCGCCCCAGATGGCGAAGAAAACCTCGGTGGTCTCGACGTTGTCCTCGGGGGTGTACAGGGTGTGGATCGACCCGGCCGGCTCGTAGAGAAACGACCCGGCCCGGTTCAAGAAGTCGCTCTCCTTGTACCCCCAGGCCCCGGCGCTGGTATAGGCGAACACCGGGCCGGTGTGCTTGTGGGTCTGCACCGAGTAGCCCGGCGGGAACTGGTTCTTGATGACCCACAACCCCTCGCTCTCTTTGATTTGGAGCACCTTGAGGCCGATGCCGTCTTCGCCGTAGGCCCAGGGGAGATCATCCTCTCCGATGTGCTGGGCGGTGGGGGCGGCCATCATTTCGAGCATGGGGGAATCTTACGCCCCCGCTGGGCGGGTGGGTTCAGTCGATCTCGGTGCGGGACAGGCGCCACGAGGTGTAGACCAGCCCGGCGAAACCGACAGCCAACGGCACTACGTAGGAGGCCAACGTGGATCGGTCGGCCAGCCGCATTTCCACTCCGGTGGCGTCAGACAAGATGCTCATGGGGTAGCTGCGCACCGAAAGGCGGGCGAACCAGTCGCCCAGCCGGGACAACAGCAGCTCCCAGATGGCGATGTAGCCCAGGCCGACCAAAAGGGACCGTTTGAATCGCAGTCCCAAAGCCAAGAAGATACCCGAATAGGCGAAAACTGCCAGGGCGGTGGCTACCGCGGTGGCTACTAGGAGGTCGCCTACGCCGGTGATGGCCGCAGCCACGGTCATGACCGCCACCACAATGGGGCCTACCACGCTTATAACTGCCGCGAAGGCTGCGGTGGCCACCGAGTGGCGTGGAACAGGTCGAAGCCATACGTACACCAGGGTGCGGTCTTCCACCAGATTTCCCAGTGCGGCCGAGCCCAGGGCCAAGGCGATGAACGGGGCGAAGATATTGGTCCCGAAGGTGCCCATGCTGCGGGTGGCGACCTCAACTGGATCGTCGGCGGCTCGGGCGACGAAGGCCAGCAAGATGGCCACGCCGCTCAGCCCAGCCAAAGCCAGCAGTCGGCCGGTGCTGATCTGGCTGCGGACAACTACCCGATAGATGTGGGAGTTCACTGGGTCTCCAGATGCGCTATCACTGTGTCTCCAGATGCATCATCACTGGCCCACCAGATATCGGAAGACGCTCTCCAAGTCATCGTCAAGCGGTCGCAACTCCAGCAGCGAGGCGTCCCGGTCGCGAGCCATCGGGGCTACCGCTCGTCGGAATGCCGCGGGCTCGGTGGTATCCACCACTACGCAATCAGTCCCCTCCAAGCGGCACCCCGAGATCACGCTGTTCTCCAATAGCGCGGTGGCCAGCACCCGGGGCTGATCGGTGCGGATGCTGATGCGCAGCGGCCGATCGTCCATCAGGTTGCGGATCTCTCGGAAGTCTCCCTCGGCGGCCAGCCGCCCCTGGGCGATAACCAGCACCCGGGAGCCGAATCGCTCTACCTCGTCGAGCACGTGGCTGGACACGATCACGCACTTTCCCTCGTCCCCCAGCCGGTGGAAGAGCTGGATCATCTCCCGCCGCTGTCGGGGATCGAGTCCGGTGAGCGGTTCGTCCAGGGCGATGACCAGGGGATCGTGGACGATGGCTTGGGCCAGCTTGATGCGCTGGCGCATGCCCTTGGAGTAGGTGGACAGCCGCCGGGGGTCGTCGGGGTCGAGTTCCACCGTCTGGATGGCCTGGCGGGCGGCTTCGACGGGGTTGTCGACCTGGTGCAGTTGAGCGGTCAGTTCCACAAATTCCCGGCCGCTCAGGTAGTCGAGCAGCGACTCCTGCTGGGGGGCCATGCCGATACGGCCCAGCACGGCCACGTCGGTGCGGGGGTTCTTGCCCAGCACGGTCACCATCCCGTTGGAGGGTCGGGCCAGTCCGCACATCATCCGCAGCAGGGTGGACTTGCCCGCCCCGTTGGGCCCCAGCAGCGCGGTTACCCCGGCCCCGATGCTGAAGCTCACGTCGGACACCGCCACCAGGTCGCCGAACCACTTCGAGACGTTGGCGGCCTGCACCATGGGCGGCGGGCCGGCTTGGGTGCTCATCCGGTGATCTCGATTCGCCGGTAGCGCCAGCGGGCGAACGCTCCAAAGGCTGCGATGAGTCCAATGAGCGTCGCGAATATCAACCAGGTATCTACTTCCCCAATGGGCGGTCCTTCGCTGTTGGTCTGTCCGAAGATGCGGAAGACGGCCTCGAAGGGCAGGCCGATCAAGTTGAACAGCGCGTATGAGTCGCCGATATCAGCTCCCTCGGCGAGACCGTCTCCTACCGCCGAGCTGGCCAGCAATCCGACAAAAATGCCCACGCTGGCCAGGGAGCGGCGAGCGGTGAGGCTGGATACTGCCAGCGACAGTGCCGTCCAGAAAACGGCCAACGCAGTCCCCGACGCCAAAATTCGTCCTAGTTCGGTCAGCCAGCCGGTCACCCCGTCGGGTCCGGCGTCAGCCAGGGTATAGGCGATGAGCATCAAGATCGGAGGCCCCAAGGTCATCGTGGCCAGGACGGCGGCGATGGCCGCGGCTTTGGCCACCAGATAGGTGTCTCGGCTCAGCGGCGATGCCAGGTACAACCCCAGCATGCCGCTCCGGCGATCGGTGCATACCGCCTCCGGGGCGACGAACGCTGCGAACAAGAAGAGGGCGCCAGTGATGAATCCGTAGTAGTCGGCCGAGGATTCCAGCCCTAGTTCGTCTCCTCGAGGCAAGAAAGCGGCGATTCCGATGAACACGATGGCGGGAATGAACGAGATCAACAAGGCGATGGCAGGAAGGACCTTCTGCCAATTGGACCGCTTCAAGCCCAGCACCCGCTGCACGGTGTGGTAGCTCAGATTAGCCATGGCGCGGCCTGGACCGTGACGAGGCCCGTCGTAGGCCATATAACCCCGGTCGTGGATGCGGGCCTCGGTCATTGGGAGGCCTCTATGAACACGTCTTCCAAAGTGGTGCGGCGAGGCTGCAGCCGGCGCAGGCCCAGCCCCAGATCTGCCACCAAGTCTCTGATCAGATCGGAGGCCGAATCGACGCCGGACACTATGAGAGAGTGGCCATCGACGGCTGCTGCTGCCCCCCGAGCAACCAGCGCAGCCGCCAGTGGTTCGGGGTCGGAGTCCAGTTCCACCTTGAACCCCGATGCAGCCGAGCCCAGATCCTGGAGAGTGCCGCTGTGGCCCACAATTCCGTTGGCCAGAATGACTACCGAGTCGCATACCCGCTCTACTTCCTCAAGGAGATGCGACGACAACAAGATGTCGATCCCGAATTCGCTCCCCACTCGGCGGATCAGGGTCAGCATGTCGTCGCGCTGCACCGGGTCGAGGCCGTCGGTGGGCTCGTCGAGCAGCAGAAGGTCGGGATCGTGGGCCAGGGCTTGGGCCATCTTCACCCGCTGGCGCTGTCCGGTTGACATAGTGCCGATGGGGCGGAACCGCTCCTCGCCCAAGCCCACCTGCCATAAGGCGTTGCTGGCCCTCTCGGTGGCGACCCGCCGGGGCAGGCCGTGGAGCTGGGCAATGTGGCGCACCAGGTCGGCGGCCTGCACGTCGCCGGGCAGGTCATGGTGCTCGGGGGCATAGCCCAGCCGGGTTCGCAACTCAGGGCCGCTCCGGTCGGGGTCTACCCCCAGCACGTTGAGTTCGCCGCCTTGGCGGGGGCGCAGTCCCAGGATCAGGCCCATGAAGGTGCTCTTGCCGGCGCCGTTGGGCCCCAGCAGCCCGGTGATGCCCTTCCCGACCTCGCAGTTCAGGCCCTGGAGTACGTGGTTTGAGCCGTAGCTCTTCTGCACTCCACGAGCAGAGATGACGATGTCGGACACTGGGCGAAACCCTATCCCTGCTCGGACCCCATTAGGTCGTCGGGGGTGGGGAAGTGGCAGGCAACCGGGTGTCCAATCCCCAGGTCGAGCAACTCGGGGTCGTATTCGGTGCATATCGACTCCGCCTTCCAGCATCGGGTGCGAAATCGGCACCCCGAAGGGGGCGAGGCCGGGTTTGGCGCGTCGCCTTCAAGCACGATGCGTCGGCGCCTCTTCTCGAGCTTGGGATCGGGAATCGGAACGGCCGACAGCAAAGCCTGGGTGTAGGGATGGGCCGGGGTTTCGTACACTTCCGGACCGGTACCCGTCTCCACGATCCGCCCCAGATACATCACCGCCACACGGTCGGAGATGTGGCGAACCACTGAAAGGTCGTGGGCCACAAACAGGTAGGTGAGTCCCAATTGGCGCTGGAGGTCTTCCAGCAGGTTGAGCACCCCGGCCTGAATGCTCACGTCGAGGGCCGACACCGGCTCATCCAGGATGAGGAGGTCGGGCTCAAGAGCCAGAGCTCGGGCGATGCCGATGCGCTGGCGCTGGCCCCCGGAGAACTCGTGGGGGTAGCGGTTGCCGTGCTCTGGGCGCAGCCCGACCAGCTCCAGCAGTTCGCCCACCCGGGCTCCGATGTCACCGGTTGTGCGGTGGATGCGCAGAGGCTCGGAGATGATGGCCGACACCGTCATGCGGGGGTCGAGTGAGGCCATCGGGTCTTGGTAGACGATCTGCATGTTTCGCCGCATGGCCTGAAGCTGGCGGCGGCTCAGCCCAGCCAGCTCTTGGCCTTTGAATCGAACCGACCCCGAGGTGGGCTGGATGAGGCGGAGGATGCAGCGGGCGATGGTGGATTTGCCCGACCCCGATTCGCCCACCAGACCCAGGGTCTCGCCCCGATTGATGTGCAGCGACACACCGTTTACTGCCTGGACCATCCCTACTGTCCGGCGTATGGCGCCTTTGGATCGGATCGGGAAATCCTTGACCAGGTCGGTGACTTCCAGCAGAGGGGTTGTTTCAACCGGCAGGTCGGCAGGGCTAGACATCTTCGTCCTCGTTGTACTGGTCCTCGCCGTGGTGGCAGGCGGACTGCTGATTGCCTATGGGGCGCAGCTCAGGGATCTCTTGGGAACAGAGCGGGGTGGCTCGGGGACAGCGGGGGGCGAAGGCGCATCCGGGAGGTGGGGCCAGCATGGAAGGCGGAGCCCCGTCGATGGGTATCAGCCGGGTTCCCTTGGGGGCATCGAGGCGGGGGATCGACCCGAGCAGCCCGGCGGTGTAGGGGTGGCTGGGTCGTTCGAACACGCCGTCGGCCATCCCGGTCTCGGCCGCTCGACCGGCATACATGACCAAGATCCGATGGGCGATGCGGGCCACCACACCGAGGTCGTGGGTGATTATGACCAGTGCCGAGCCGGTCGCCTCCCGGGCTCGCTCGAGCACGTCTATCACCTGGGCCTGAATGGTGACATCGAGGGCGGTGGTGGGCTCATCCGCGATGAGCAGGTCGGGATCGTTGGCAATGGCCATGGCGATCATGGCCCGCTGGCGCATCCCGCCTGACAGCTCATGGGGATAGGAATCCACCCGCTGGCCGGGGTTGGGAATGCCCACCAAATCGAGCAGCTCGACTGCCTTGGACCGGGCCGTGCGGGAATTGACCCGCTGGTGGATGCGGACTCCCTCGGCGATCTGGGCCCCGACGGCCATCACCGGGTTCAGCGAGGTCATCGGGTCTTGGAACACCATCGAGATGGACGATCCCCGCAGCCGCTCGAGGTCTTTGTCGGACATGGCCAGCACATCGCGGCCCCGGTAGGCAATCGACCCACTGACTTGGGCAGTAGCCGGCAACAGCCCCATGGCGGCCATGACGCTGACCGATTTGCCCGAGCCCGACTCCCCGGCGATGGCTAGCACCTCGCCTTCGTACACGTCCCAGCCCACACTCCGCACTGCCTGTACGTCGCCGTCGGGGGTGGGGAAGGCGACCTCCAGGTCGCGCACCGACAGCACCGGGATCTCAGCTCGGGAACTGGTCTGGCCGGTCATCGACGCTGCTCCCGGCGGGGGTCGAGCGCGTCGCGCAACCCGTCTCCCATGAAGTTCACACACAGCACCAGCACCACCAGCACCGCTCCCGGCAGATAGAACAGCCACCACCGGGTGCGGGCTGCGTCGCGGCCCTCGTCGACCAGCGATCCCAGCGACACCTCGGGGGGCTGGATGCCGAAGCCCAAGAACGCCAGCGCGGTCTCCAGCAGGATGGCGGTGGCCACCGTGAGGGTGGCGTACACGATGATCGAGCTCATCACGTTGGGAATGAGGTGGCGGAAGATGATGCGGGTGTTGGACGCCCCCAGGGCCTCGGCTGCTTCGATGTACTCCTTCTCCCGGATGGAGAACACCTCGCCCCGCACTACCCGGGCCAACGGCGCCCACAGGAAAAGGCCGATGATCACCGCCACGAACATGAGGGAGCTGCCCCCGCTGGCCCGAGTGCGGGTGCCCAGCACCATCAGCACCGGCAGCAGGGGAAGGATCAGCAGGAAGTCCACCAACAGCCCTAGGGCCCCGTCCACCCGGCCCCGGAACCATCCCTGCACCGCGCCCAACACCGAGCCCATAACGGTGGCGATGGCGGCCACCACCACGCTGACGTGGACTGATACCCGCAGCCCCCGCATGGACTGGGCGAACATGTCATGGCCGATGGTGTCGGTGCCGAACCAGTGGTCGCCTGACGGACCTTGCGACAGATCAGGCGACAGGTCCTTGTAGCCCCAGCCGGTGAGCGGTTCGGCCAGATAGCTGAAGAGGTAGGCAGCCACCAGCACGACGCCCGCAGCCACCGCCAGCCGGTGGGCTAGGAACCGTCGAAGCACCAGCTGCCATTGCGAGCGGGCCTCGGTCTGTGAGGGGGTGCCGGCGAGGATGCCGACCGGTACGTCAGCCATCTCGCACCCTCGGATCCAAGAGGCCGTAGGTCAGGTCGGTCAGCAGGTTGACGACGATCACCGAGATGCCCACCGCCAGCAGCCACCCTTGCGTCACGGCCACATCGCCGTTGAGCAGTGACTCCAGGAATAGGCGGCCCATGCCCTTCCAGTTGAACACCACCTCGGTGACCACCGTGCCCCCGATGAGGGTGCCGAAGGTCAGCCCGGTGAAGCTCACCACCGGAAGTAGGGCATTGCGGAGAGCGTGGTGGGTGATGATCCGCCGTCGGGGTACCCCTTTGGCCCGGGCGGTTCGGATGTAGTCGCTTTCCAGCACGTCGAGCATGGCCGAGCGCTGAAACCGGCTGGTGGCCGCCAGTTGGATCAATAACAAGGTGAGCGCGGGGAGGATGATGTGTCCGGCCCGGTCGGCCCATGTGCCCCAGAAGTCGGCCTCGAGGCGGGGCGACTGCTCGCCGATGGTGAAGAAGATGCGCCGGCCCCACCAGTCGTTGAACCGGATACCCAGGTCTTTGAGCACGGCCCCCAGCCAGAACACGGGCATGGCGAAGAACAGGAAGGCGAAGAAGGTGGAGATGTTGTCGAACGCCCCGTACTGGCGCACCGCGCTAACCACTCCCACGGCCACGCCGAGGATCACCGAGACCACGGTGGCGGCAATTACAAGCCGCATGGTCACCGGGATCGCCTCGCCCAGCAGGGTGGTGACGTCCCGGCCGTTGTCGGTGGAGGCGCCCATGTTCCCGGTGAAGAGGTCGCCGAGCCAGCTGCCGTAACGCTCGATCAGGGGCTTGTCGAGGCCCAAGTTGGCTTCGAGGCGTTGCACTTGCTCGGCGCCGCCGGGTTGCGACAGGAGGAACACCCGTTGTTCGGCGATGGGGTCGACGGTGGCTACGAGCAGGAAGGCCACCAGGGTGGCGAAGAAAAGAACGACGATCGAGATCAGCAGCTTGCGTGTCGCGAACCCGAGCATTTGTAGAAAAGCTAGTTAGCCATAGCCCATTCTTCGAGGTTCCAGGTGAAGCTTTCTAGGGTGGGGTTGTCTTGGATGTTCTGGATGTTGTCGTTCCAGGCCAAGAAGAAGGGCATCTGGTACACGGGCGTGTTGGGCAGGGTCTCCCACATGAGGGCGTCGGCCTGATTCAGCAGCTCGGCTTGGCGGTCGAGGTCGAGGGTTAACGTGGCCTCCGTGAGCAGGTCGTTGACCCGGTCGTCGGCGTAGGCGCCAGGGTTGCTGTCGCTGCCGATGCCAAACACCTGAAGGGCCGATGTGGCCGGCAGAGGTCCGCCCACCCAGGCGAAGATCACCAGATCGAAGTCTCCCGGGGGGCCGGGCGGGTCGTTGGTTGAGCCGAACACCGGACCGAAGATCTCGCCGCCGGGCAGGTTGTCGATGGTGATTCTGATGCCGGCTTCAGCCAGCTGGTTCTGCACCAGTTCCTGGAACTGCTCCCGGCGATCATTTCCGCCGGTGGTGCGGATGCGCAGGCTCAGCTGCCGGCCGTCTTTGGCGTATAGGTCGCCGTCGAGCTCCCAGCCGGCCTCTTCCAGCACGGCGCGGGCCGCGGCCACGTCTCTCTGCTGGAACTGGGCCGGAGTGTTGTCTTGGTACTGGGCTTGGCCGTTCATGAAGATCCGGTTGCCCAGCGGTTGGGCCGACTCCGAAAACGGCCGCATGAGCGCGGTCACGATCAGCTCTCGGTCAAGCGCCAACGCGATGGCCTGGCGCACCTCCACCGGAACGGTGGCAGTGTTGAACGTGATGTGCTCCCAGGTGGGGCCGAAGGTGATGGAGGAATCCACCCCGTCAATTCCGTTGATCAGCTGCACCAGATCGACCTGGGGTTGGGGATAGATCACGTCGACTTCGCCGTTCTCAAGGGCGAGGGGCAAGTTGCCCACGTCGCTGATGAACCGGAAGGTGACCTCGTCGATATGGGGGCCTTCGCCGAACCAAGTGGGGTTGGCCACCAGGGTCAGATCGCTGCCCGGGTTGTACTCGTCCACCACATAGGGGCCGGCACCCACGCCGGGGTCGGTCCGGAAGCCTTCACCCCAGTCCCGGCCCAAGTGGGAGGGCGGGAACGGTCCGGAGAACAGCAAGATGTATTCGACGAACGGTTGGCTCGCTGGCCAGCTCAGCCGAACGGCCTTGTCGTCCACCACCTCCAAGGTGGCGCTGTCGAAGCCCTGGGTGGCCGCGCAGTTGTCTTCGGGGTCGTTGCAGTTCTCGAAGTAGAACACCATGTCGTCGGAGCTCACCGGGGTGCCGTCGCTCCACGTGGCGTCGGTTCGCAGCCGGTATTCCACCACCAACGGGTCCTCGGCGATGATGGTGGGGAGGGTCTCGCAGAAGTAGGGCTCGAAGCTGAAGTCGGGCCGAGTGCGCACACAGGTGGGCCAGATTGCCCGGGTGATCTGGCGACCGGCCAAGAGGTTGTCGCCAGCGGTCAGGTTGTTGAAGTTGGTGAGCTCCTGCTCCAGCCCGATGACCACTCTGGTGGGATCATCGTCAGTGCTCGGGGCAGGGGCTTGGGTCGCAGCCGTTGCCTCTTCGGTCGTCGCTGGGGACTCGGCGAGCTCTTGGGCATCGGGAGGAGGCGAGTCGTCGTTGCCGCAGGCGGCGGCCAGCAGAACTAGGGCCAAGAGGGCCGACACCCAGCGCTTCTTGCTGCTAATTCTCTTTGTGGTTCCCACGCCCGCAAAGCTATAGGCCACGCTTGGGGGTAACCCTGTTCGTGGACTGTCGCAGATGCCGATAGCATGGCTAGCGAAGGGAACATATCCGGGTGCCCGGCGGTTGTAACCACAGCCGAAAGCGAAGGAGAGAGACCAGTGACATTGGATACAGTCCGCAACCCAGCGGCCCTCATCGAGATCACCGAGTTGGTGGATGGGCTTCTGGACGCCATCGATGGGGAGCTCACCAGCCGCTCCCGGGTGGTAGACGGGCTGTTGGATCTGCGTCTCGCTGCTTCCGATCTTCCCGAGGTGGTCGCCCAAGTCGACGACTGCCTGGCCACGTTGCCCGGACACACCACGGTGGCGAACCGCTGGTGGATGGAGACGTTGGCCGACCTCCGCACCGCCGCTTCTAACTAGCGCCTCCTAACTCCGGCGGAGGCCGGCTGCACTGAAATTGGTGGGGGGATACGCTCGCGGGTGGATCTGGAGGTGCGAGATGTCTGAGTCCTCGACGGCGGTGGTGGGGAGTCGGTTGCTTCGGAAGGAGGATCCTGAACTGCTGACTGGGGAGGCCCGGTTTGTGGATGATTTGGACCTCACGGGGGCTTTGTGGGTGGCGTGTGTGCGGAGTCCTCATGCGCATGCTCGTATCCGCTCGGTCGACCTCAGTGCTGCTCTTGAGGCTGATGGGGTGGTGGCTGCTTATTCGGGGGGTGATCTGGCCGAGTCTTGGGGGCCGCTGCCTTGTGCTTGGCCGGTGACCGATGACATGAAGAATCCGGCGCACCTGCCTATCGCGGTGGACAAGGCCAACTACGTGGGTGATGTGGTGGCGGTGGTGCTGGCCGATGACCGCTACAGGGCGGCTGACGCGGTTGCTCTGGTGGAGGTGGACTACGAGCCGCTCGATGCGGTGGTCGACCTCGAAGATGCGCTAGCCGATAGCACTGTCATCCACGATGATCTGGGCACCAACTCCTCCTACACCTGGGAGCTGACGCCCGATGCCGATGCGGTGGAAGCTGCGTTCTCCGGTGCCGACCATGTGGTGTCGGAGCGATACATGCAGCAGCGGCTCATTCCCGCGGCGATGGAGCCCCGGGGGGTGGTGGCCGTGCCGGCGCCGTTCGGGGGTGATATCACCATCTACTCGGCCACCCAGATCCCCCACATCCTCAAGGTCATGGTGGCCCTCACCCTGGGGCTGCCCGAGCAGAAGGTGCGGGTGGTGGCCCCGGCGGTGGGAGGCGGCTTCGGATCCAAGCTGAACGTGTACGCCGAAGAGATCATGTGCACCGCGCTGGCCCTGCGCCACGGGGTGCCGGTGCGCTGGACCGAGGGCCGCTCGGAGGCAGCCGCGTCCACCATCCAAGGCCGGGGCCAGATCCAGCACATCGAGCTGGCCGCCGACGGCGACGGCCGCATCAGCGCGGTGCGGGTGAGGCTGGTGGCCGACATGGGGGCCTACCTCCAGTTGGTCACCCCGGGAGTGCCCCTGCTGGGCGCCTTCTTGTACCACGGCTGCTATGACATCCCGAACTACTCCTTTGTCTGCACGGGGGTGTTCACCAACCTGACGCCCACCGACGCCTATCGCGGAGCTGGCCGGCCGGAGGCCACCTACGCCATCGAGCGGGCCATGGACTCGCTGGCCGCGGCCACCGGCGTTGACCCCGCCGAGATCCGGCGGCGCAACTTCATCGCCCCCGAGCAGTTCCCCTACGAGTCGGGGGCCGGCCTGCTGTTCGACAGCGGCGACTATCCGCAGGCCCTGGACCGGGCGCTGGAACTGGTGGACTACGAGGGTCTGCGAGGCCGCCAAGCCGAGCGCCGGGCGGAGGGAGGCTCCCGCCACCTGGGAGTGGGCCTGTCGAGCTATGTGGAGATGTGCGGGCTCGCTCCCAGCCGGGTGCTGGCCTCGCTGAACTATGCCGCCGGCGGCTGGGAGTCGGCCACCGTGCGGGTGCTGCCCACCGCCAAGGTGCAGGTGGTCACCGGCACCTCGCCCCACGGTCAGGGCCATGAGACATGCTGGTCGATGATTGTGGCCGACCAACTCGGAGTAGGCCCCGACGACGTGGAGGTGCTGCACTCCGACACCGCCATCTCCCCGTTGGGACTCGACACCTACGGCTCCCGGTCGCTGTCGGTGGGCGGCACCGCGGTGTACATGGCGGCCGAGAAAGTGATCGACAAGGCCCGGTTGATCGCCGCCCACCAGATGGAGGCCAACGCCGAGGACTTGGAGTTCTCCAACGGCACCTTCCGGGTGAAGGGCCAGCCCGACGCCGAGATGCCGCTGGCCGCGGTGGCCTTCGCGGCGTTCACCGCCCACAACCTCCCCGACGGACTAGAGCCCAACCTCGAGGGGCACATGACTTGGGACCCCCCCAACTTCACCTTCCCGTTCGGAACCCACGTGGCGGTGGTGGAGGTGGACGCCGAGACCGGCCATGTGGAGCTGGTGGACTACGTGGCCGTGGACGACTGCGGCAACCAGATCAACCCGATGGTGGTGGAGGGCCAGATCCACGGCGGCATCCTCCAAGGGGTGGCCCAGGCCCTCTGGGAAGAGGCGGTTTTCGACCCTGACGGCCAGCCCCGCAACGCCAGCTTCTTGGACTACCTGGTGCCTTCCCCCGCTGAGTCCCCGTCGTTCCGCACCGATTCCACGGTGACCCCCAGCCCCACCAACCCGATGGGGGTGAAGGGCATCGGCGAAGCCGGCACCATCGCCTCCACTCCGGCGGTGATCAACGCCATCGCCGACGCGCTGTCCCCCCTGGGCATCAGCGACGTGGCCATGCCCGCCTCACCCGAGCGGATCTGGGAGCTGATCTCCGGGTCGTAGTGCCGGATCAGCCGCCGTTGGCGGCCGACAGAGCCAGCGCGGCGTTGATTAGGCCGAGGTGGGAGTAGGCCTGGGGGTGGTTGCCCAGCAGGCGCTCGGTGGCCGGGTCGTACTGTTCGGGGAGCAGGCCGGTGGGACCGCAGAGGTCGAGGTAGCGGTCGAACAGGGTCCGGGCGTCGTCGAGCTGGCCGATGAGAACGTAGGCCTCGATCAGCCACGATGCGCAGATCAAAAAGCCGCCCTCGGTGCCGGGCAGGCCGTCGTCGTGGCGGTAGCGGTACACGGTTTGGCCGTCGCGCAGCTCGCTCTCCACCGCCTTGAGGGTGGACACGAACCGGGTGTCACCGGCGGGCAACAGCCCGCTCAGGCCGATCCACAGCAGGCTGGCGTCGACGTCGGTCGAGCCGTACGCGGTGGTGTAGGAGTGGCGCTGCTCGTTCCAGCCATTTTCGATCACATCGGCGGCGATCTGGTGGCGCAGCGGGCGCCAGTACGGGGCCAGATCCCGGTCCAGGCGCTGGGCGATCTTGATGGCCCGGTCCACCGCCATCCAGCACATCACCTTGGAGTGGACATGGTGGCGGGGTGGGCGGCGCTCCTCCCATATGCCGTGGTCGGGTTCGTGCCAGCGGGTGGCCACCGCCCCAACCACCGCCTTGACGACCTCCCAGTGCCTCTCGGTCAGGGTCACCTCGGCGTCGCACAGCCGCCAGGCCAAGTCCACCACCGGGCCGAATACGTCGAGCTGCACCTGGTGCTCGGCCGCGTTTCCAATCCGCACAGGACGGCTCCCCGCATAGCCGGCCAGCTCGGGCAGCACTGCCTCGGGCAGGGCCTCGTCGCCCACCAGCGGATACACCGGCCGAAGCTGCTCGGGGCTGGGGAGGTGCTCCACCCGGTCGAGGATCCAGTCCAACAGGTCGCCGGCCTCCTGGCTGCTGCCCAAAGACAGCAGCGCGGCCGCACTCATGCTGGCGTCTCGGGGCCAGCAATAGCGGTAGTCCCAATTGCGGACACCGCCCATCACCTCGGGCAGGCTGGTGGTGGCCGCGGCCAGCATCGCCCCAGAGGGCTGGTGGCACAGGGCCTTGAGCACCAGCGCCGACCGCTCGACCTCCTCGGTCGCCGTCGGCGGCAGCGCCAGCTTTTGCACCCAGTCTCGCCAATGGCGCTCGGTGGCTTGGCGGCGGTCGGCCTCGGTCATCTCGGATCGGTGGGGGCGGCCGTGGGCGCCGAGGCGCAGATCCAGTTCCAGCGGTGCCTCGTCGAGTGCGACTTCGGCGACTGCGGTCTGGTGGGGGCCGTCGTCGACGATGTCCCAGCCCACCCCCGGTGAGAGCAGAACCATGGCCTCGGCCGCACCCCAAACCTCGAGGCCGCCGTCTATCACGTGCAGCCCGGTGGGGGCTCGGCCGAAGTCCAGCCGAGGGGCGAACTCGATGCGGATTCGGCCGCTTCCGTCGATGGCCCTGATCAGGTTGGTGCGCCCCGCAGGCTCGAAGGGGCGCTGGTCGGAGCAGTCCAGGTAGTCGGTAACCGTCACGTCCGGCCATCGGGTCTCCGCGATCATGGTGCCGTCCAGATAGCGGTGGGAGATGGGCGGGCTGTCGTCGGGACGGCTGACCGAGAAGTGTCCCTCCCTCGCTCCTCCCAGCAGACCGGCGAACACCGCCGGGGAGTCGGCTCGGGGATGGCACAGCCAATTCACCGTGGCATCGGCGGTGACTAGCGCCACCGTCCGCTGGTCGCTGAGCAGGCTGTGGCGCTCAATGGGCAGGCCATGTTCGCCCATCAGCCAGGCCCGCCGCCGCTCGGCCAACAAGGCGAGCGCTTGGGCCACCGCCAGGGGATCGTTCAACCGGGCCCGGGCCAGGGTCGGCCCGGGGCCCACCTTGAGGCCCAAATCGGGGCCGGCGAGCCGGGCGAAGGCGTCTTCGTCGGTTACGTCGTCGCCGGCGAAGATGACCGCCTCAGCCGACACATCGGTCCTCAGCCGGTCGAGGGCGTCGCCCTTGTTGAGGTCGAGCACCGACAGCTCCAGCACCATCTTTCCGCTCTTGACGTGGACGCCGTCCCATGTGCCGGGGCCGCTCAGCACCTCGCTGACTGATTTCGCGGCGATCTCGGGATCGGCCTTGCGGTAGTGGAAGGCGACCCCGGCCGGCTTGGGCTCGATGATGAACCCCCGGTCGCAGCGGGCCATGTCGTTCAGCGCCTCCAACACCCGGTCGCGCCGCTCCCGCTGCTCGGGGGACAGCTCATCGGCGAAGCCGACGTCGAACTCGGTGCCGTGGCTGCCCACCAAGTGGATCTCCTCAGGCAAGCGGCTCAGCGCGGCCAGATCCCGCAGTGCCCGCCCGGATATCACGGCCACGTGGGTGTCGGGCATGGTGGCCAAATGGCGCAGGGCGGCCACCGACTCCCGGGTGGGCCGGGCCTCGTCGGGGTTGTCGATGATGGGGGCCAGCGTGCCGTCGTAGTCGCAGGCCACCAGCAGCACCGGCACCCGGGCCAGCTCCCGGAGCCGGGCGTCCACGTTCTCGGTGATCGTGATCGGCTCGCGCGCTGCGGTGCTCGACCCGGTCGCCTCGGTCATCGGCAAGCCTCCAGCCGGGTCAGAAACCCCTCGGCCCAGCGCTGGGCGGTATTGGTCCGCACGACTCGCCGCATGGCTTTCATGGCCACTCCGGCCTCGTCATCGGAGCGGTGGACGGCGGCCTCCATAGCGGTCTTCAACCCCTCAATGTCGTGGGGGTTGATCAGCTCGGCGGTTTTCAGCTCCTGGGCCGCCCCGGTGAACTCCGACAGCACCAGCACACCGGTGTTGTCCGCTCGGCTGGCCACATACTCCTTGGCCACCAGGTTCATGCCGTCCCGCAGCGGGGTGACCAGCATCACGTCGGCCATCTGGTACATGGCCACCAACTCCTCGATGGGCTGGCTCTGGTGGAGGTAGTGGACGACCGGTCGGCCCATCACGCCGAAGTTCCCGTTCACGTCGCCCACGAGTTGCTCCACGCTGTTGCGCACCTCGGCGTAGCCGGTCACCTGCGACCGGCTGGGCTCGGCGATCTGGACCATGATGCAGTCCTCAGCCGACAGCCGCCCCTCGCTCAAAAGCTCTTTGAAGGCCCGAAGCCGGGCGTCGATGCCCTTGGTGTAGTCCAAGCGGTCTACTCCCAACAGCACCGTGCCCGGCGAGCCCAGGGTGTGGCGAATCTCGGTTGCTCGGGCCTGGACGGCCGGATCGGCGGCCAGCCGGGCGATGCGGCCGGTGTCGATCCCGATGGGGATGGCGTCCACCCGGGTGGCCCTGCCCTCGTGGTGGATTGTCTTGCCGATGATCTTGGCCCCCGTGACCCGGGCCGCCGCCCGGCGGAAGTTGTCCGCGCCCAACTGGGTCTGCAAGCCGATCAGGTCGGCGCCCAGAAGACCGTCGATGATCGCGGCCCGCCACGGCAGCCGGATGTACAGCTCGCGGGCTGGGAAGGGGATGTGGAGGAAGAACCCGATCCTCAGGTCGGGGCGAGCCGTCCGCAACAGGCCGGGCACCAGCAGCAAGTGGTAGTCGTGGATCCACACCGTGGCGCTGGGGGCGGCCAGGTCGGCCACGGTGGCGGCGTAGCGCTGGTTGACGGTCCGATAGGCGTCCCACCAGGTGCGGTGGTATTCGGGGGGCACCAGGGCGTCGTGGAACAGCGGCCACAGGGTTGCGTTGGAGAAGCCCTCGTAGAACAGCTGGAGCTCCCCCTGGCTGACGCTGACCGGGTGGCACTGGAAGCCGTCCACCTCGAACGGCTCGGCCCCCGGCCCGGGGACGCCCGTCCAGCCGGCCCAAACCGCATCGGGATTGCCGGACATGACCGGCCGCAGAGCCGACACCAGCCCGCCCGGACTGGGAACCCACCGGGCGGTGTCGCCCTCCCACACCCGCCTCACCGGGAGCCGGTTGGCCGCCACCACGAAGCTCCATTTCCGGTTGACTGCGGCCACTCGGTCAAAATATCGCGCGGCCAACGGAGAGCGGCGATTGCTAGGGTGATTGTCGAGGTGGCCCCGGCCCGTCGGGCCGAGTCCGGTTTTCGGAGTGACGGGCCGGGGCCGCTCTTCACGTTATCGGGCACTTCTGACTATCTGATCCAGATAGGCTGTCAATCATTGAAAAGACTGGATATGCAGCACCGTTGGATGGGATGGTTGCTTCTGGGGTCGTTCGTCATTACCGCGGCGTGCTCCGACAGCGACTCGGCGGGCCTCGGCAACCTCAGCGGCCTCGAGGTGCGGGTGGGCATCGAGCAGGAGTACCTGCCGTTCCACTGGGCCGATCCCGACACCGGCGAGCGCACCGGGGCCGATCACGATCTGATCGCCGAGATTTGCCGGCGGGTGGGGTGCGTGCCCCGCTTCGTGGTCCATGAGTGGGAGACCATGATCGATTCGGTAGCTCAGGGGCGCTTCGATCTAGCCGCCAGCGGCATTGCCATCGTTGCCGAGCGGGCGGCGATCGTGGACTATTCCGAGCCCTATCTGCGAAACGCCCGGCGCATCCTGGTCCGCCGGGGCGAGAGCCGGTTCGCCGATGCCGCCGAGCTGCGAGACGGCGCCTTCATCGTGGCCGCCCAGTCAGCCACCACCAACGAGGCCAGCGCGTCGGAACTGGTCGGCGACGCTCGGGTGCGGTCGTTCGCGGAGACCGCCGATGCGGTGGCCGCGCTGGCGGTGGGCGAGGTGGACGCGGTGATCGTCAACGAGGTCGCCGGAGGCGGCTACATCGGCGACTACCGCCGAGAGGTGCAGCTGGTTGGCGAGGACTTGGCAGTGGACGACTTGGGGATCATCTTCCCGCCGGGCAGCGACTTGGTGGTGCCGTTCAACCAGGCCCTGCGGGCCATGAAGTCCGACGGCGCCCTCGACACCATCACCGCCCGCTACTTCGGCCGCTGAGCTGCCGTCGGCGTGGTGGCGGGAATCCCGGCGGCCGGCGCCCTCGAGTTGCTTGATGCTTGATGAACGCTTGTCAGGGGGCGCGTCGCATTCCGCTGGCCATATCGGTCGAACACACCAGGTTGTTGCACTCGAATATATCGGCTTGCACTTCGGCCATCTGATGCTGGTAGCTCTCGGAGAGGGTGAGGGCCTCGGACACTAGTACCTGTTCGATGGCGGTGCGGGCTAGCTCGGCCATGCGGAGGGCGGCGTGGGCCAGCTTCCCGGCTCGGGCCGCAGTGGGATATCTCCGGTCTTCGGGGTTGGCGATGTCGGCGAGGTAGTTGGCTGTGTTGTGGAAGTTGGGGATGCTTCCGTCGTCATTGGCGATGTCACGGAGAATCGCCTCAGCTCGGTAGCGGGTTGGTGCCTCGACGTGCTCGCTCATTTTCACCAGCCGGTGTTTTCGCAGTTCAGACTGCTTGCGCAGGTCGGCCACCGGCGTGTCTCCAGTGGCGTGGATCAGCGCCCAAAGCCCATGCTCGATGGCGTCGTGGGCCGCTCCGCACACCTGCGCGAATCGCCGGTCGGCGAGGAGTGAGCGGTCAGCGCTGCGCTGTTCTCTGTCGGAAGCGGGGATGGCCGCAGTTAGCCTGGTCAACGCGCCTCCAGCGTTCCACAGCGACCCGATGGCCTCCTCGATGTCCATGGACGGCAGCCCGATCTCCTTGTCCCAGGAGATGTCTCCCGGGCTTCGGTCGTAGACGGTGATGGCATCGGCTGCCACGAGCCTGTCGATGGTGGTGCGCATGAGCTGGGACCGGTGCCTCCACTCGACCCGGTCGGTGGGGGACACTTGGACCTCACAGCCAGCAGCTTGGGAGGCGAGTTCCTCCAGTTGGTGACGCAGCGCGAAGCGCTGGGTGTAATCGAGGTCGTTGTAGACGGCCAGCAGGTCGATGTCGCTGCCCGGCCCCTGGTCGCCCCGGGCCACCGAGCCGAACAGCAGCACACAGTCCACGCCCGCTTCCGCCAAAGCCCGACCAGCCTTCTCGACATCAGCCATCGTCGGGGTGTACTCGCTTTGGAACGGCGCCTTGAGAGAGATCGCGGCCACCCCCCGACGCTAAAGCCCATACCAATCAACCTCAACAGATATTTTCAATATTTTTCGTATTCATCCTGAAAGGAAAATCCGGATGTTCTTGGAGTTTCTGCTTGCCATGTCGGTCTTGGGGTTGCGGGCGGCGGGGGGCAGCCGTGAACTCGGTCTCGAACGCATGCTATGCGCCGATGGCGGGGACGTCGCTGGTCGGGTTGGGCTAGGCGGGCCCGGCTGTGATGACGAGGTTGTCGCGTGTGAGGGTGATCGTGCCATCGGCATTGCGGGTGATGTCGATCTCCGAGCCGATCTCGGCGAATGAGCTGAGGTAGCGGTCACCGTAGCGGCTCCTTGCGTCGGTGGAAGTACCGCCGCCTGTGATGGCGAAACCGTTGTCGGTCCACTCGATAAGACGACTTGAGTGATTGACGCCGTCGTAGTAGCGGAACCGCTCGTTGGTGAAATCGAAGGCACCCTCGACGATGCTGTCGTCAGGGAATCCAGTCATGGACACCACCACCCATGCGGTTCCGGCGAGGTCGTTCTTGCGCAGGGCGTAGGTTCCGCAGGCCGAGGACACGAGGCCAACGACGACGAGGAGGGCGGCGAGATAGCTGCGCATGGCCACTTGTTCCTCATAGACGCCGCCGACCGAGCGTCGTTCAACTAGTGGCATAGGTCAAGTCGAGGTCTCGGAGCACATCGTCTATGGCCGTGAACGTGGCGAAGTCGGTTCCGGCCGCAGTGCAGTCGCTACTGTTGTCGCTACCGCTGTGGACGCCGTATGCGGTGAAGACCAAGAACCAAGGACCGCCGCTGTCGCCACTGCATGACTTGAGCGTGGGGCCCTCAACCTTGACCCATCGGTTGTCGCAGCCCAGCCACCAACCGCACGCGGGGTAGCTGGGGTCATGGTTGGTCTTTACGACCGTCCCGCACGAATAGCCCGACGAAATTCCGAAATGGCAGACGTAGTCGCCGTTCATGTTGGATCGGACCTCATACCCCGCCGCGTCGCGCGTGGTTGTGGTGGAGGCGTAGAAGTCGTCCGACTCCCACTGGCTCGTTGTGTACCACGATGAGTCACCGTCGTCGCCCCAAACGGTGTCTTGATGCGTCGCGGTGTAGCTGCTCCCCGTATGGGCTGTGGTTCGGGATCGCCTATGGGTGGTGATGTCGCCGCAGTGCCCGGCGGTGAGCATTCCTCGGGTGCTCCCATCGAGCACCGCGAAGGCGCTCGTGCACTCATAGCTGTTGGAATCGTTATGTTCCCCGCCATGGATGGAGTCCGGTTGCGCGGCTGCGTCAATCGTGACAGTGAAAGGCAGACCGGTGTTCGATTCGAGGATGTCTTCGAGAGCTGCCGCGGCTTGAGGCAGAGGGAGCGATTCAATCGGCGCCGATCCCAGGGGGCCAGTCGCGCTGGTTTCGTTGAGTGGCACCGGAGCAACATCCCCGTTGATGGCGATGACCAGGCTGTTGGACCTGATGTCGATTTCCCGATAGGCGATCCGGGCCCGCATCGAATCCGGAATAGACTCGAAGTTCGAGCGCTCCGACATGGCGGCATCGAGTTCAGCCAAGGTATGGGTGGCCCCTAGTTCGAGGAACACGTCCTTGTTGCGGCTCAGCAGTTCCATGGTCGCCGTTGTCGCTTCGTGCTCTCCAACGAGGTAGATCCACCCTCCGAACTCGGGCTCATGGACGATGCTCCGACCTGCTACACGGCCTTTCTCCGCGTCAGCGATGCCTTGAAGGACTGGCTTTAGCTCGGGGATTCGTTCGAGTCGCCGCACGGCTTCCTGGGTCGTTACGCCATAGTCGATGGCGTACTGCTCTGCATCCAACTCAATAGCTGGCCCTGTAGGCTCCTCAATACCCGGCCCTAGAGGCTCCTTCTCGACGGTAACGGCACCGAACTGCGTGTCGGCGGATGCTGCCGCCAACCCCGCAGAACCCATCACCAGTCGTCTGATTGGGTTCTCCCTTCAAGCATCTCACGAGCCCGTCGGCCAAACCCGCCTTCCCTACTCTAACCGCAGTGGGCCTTCGCTGTCAGGTGTGGTCTAGAAGGCGTCACCCATCTGGATTCGTGCACCGGGGGTGGCCCCTCTTCACCGTTCCCAGCCTCGGTCGGGGTCATTTGCCGGCTCGACTATCTCCGCAGACCGAGAAGCCCATCCTGTGACGTCGTTGAGCACATCAGCGAACGCCTTGCGAACCGCGCCAGCCAGCTCAGATCCCAAGCTCAACGCGGATCAGCAGTTGATGCTTTTGTTGTAGCGGTTGCTGAACCGGGCGGCTCGGTATTGACAACTGATCTAGAAGATATGCGGGCCCTCGCTGAATACTCTCGAAATGTTGCCATCGTAGGGGTCCGGCACTGTGCCGCTCAGTCGAGAATGAGCGCTTGGTCGGGTAGTTCTCGGTCGTCGGCCAAAGTGATGCCGGCTTGGATGATTCGGCCGGTGAAGGGGAACTGGCCGGTGTAGCGGGGGCTGGGGGACGGTGCTCGGGTGAAGCCCACGCTTATGCCCACCGCGTGGATGTGGGTGTTATGGGTTTGCGGCATGGCTGCCGACCCGACTTCGACGCCGTCCACCAGCAGTCGGCCGGTGCCGGCGTAGCTGCCGGTTCGCTGGAAGGCCGCAGTTACAGTGTGCGCTCCGGCTGACAGAGGCTCAGCCGACGCGGCCACATAGTGCTCCCAGGCCATGTTGTAGTCCCACACCAGATGGCCGTCTTGGATGAACAGAGCGAACCCCGACGCCACGTCGCCGCAGGCCAGCAGGGTTCCGTCGTCGCCGTCAGCTCGCTGTAGCTCGACGGCGATCTCGTAGGACACATTCTTGAGGTCGGGACAGCCGTCACTGGGAATGTAGGCCCCGGGGTAGTACACGAACCGGGATCGGCTGGTGATGGGCCGGGGCTTGGGCACGTGGAACCGCTCCAGGATGCGGTCGTCCAGGGGCAGCACCTGATAGTGGCGGGCCGCCTCCCACCAGCGGTCAACCAACTCGGTCAGCTTTTCGGGCTCGGTGTCGGCCAGGTCGCGGGCCTCGGAGAAGTCCTGATCCAGGTGGTACAGCTCCCAGCGGTCGTCGTCGAAGCTCTCCCCTTGGATGTGGCGGGTTACCGCCTTCCAGCCGTCGACCCACATGGCCCGGTGGCCCAGCATCTCGTAGTACTGCTCGGCCTTGGCGGTGGGGGACTCAGCGTCGGAGAAGGAGTAGACCATGCTGGTGCCCTCGATCGGCATCTGTTCCACCCCGGCCATCTCAGCGGGGGGCTCGAGGCCGATGGCCTCCAACAGCGTGGGGGCGATGTCGCTCACATGGTGGTACTGGGTGCGCACCGCCCCGGTGTCGGAAATCCCAGCGGGCCAGGAGATGATGAGCGGATCCCGCACCCCACCGGCATGGGTGTTCTGCTTGTACCACTTCAGCGGGGTGTTGCCGGCCATGGCCCACCCCATGGGATACGCCATCCACGAGTTGGGCCCGCCGATCTCGTCGATGTCGGCCAGCTGTTGGGCCAAAGACCGGGGCTCGAGCCCGTTGATGAAGCGCATGGCGTTCTCATGGCCCGAAGGTCCGCCCTCCTGGGTGGCCCCGTTGTCGGACAGCAGCACGAACACGGTGTTGTCGGCCTGGCCGATCTCCTGAAGCGTGGAGACGAGCCGGCCCAGATGCTCGTCGGTGTGGGTGAGCATCCCGGCGTAGGCCTGTTGCATCCGGGTGGCCAACCGCTGCTCGTCGTCGCTCAGCTCCTCCCATTCGGGCACGCCGGGATTGAATGGGGGCAGTTCGGTGTCGACTGGGATGATGCCGATGTCCTTTTGACGGGCGAAGCGCTCCTCTCGGATAGTGCCCCAACCGGTGTCGTAGCGCCCGTTGTAGCGATCAATGTGGGACTTGGGGGCGTGGATCGGATAGTGGCCGGTGCCGAAGCACAGGTATAGGAAGAACGGTCGCTCGGGCCACGCTGAAGTCTGGGCGGTGACCATGGCGATGGCCTGGTCCACCAAGTCTTCGGTGACGTGGTAGCCGGGTCGGTCGGGGGGGTCGATGTGGTGGTTGTCGGCCACCAGGTCGGGGTTCCACTGGTTGGTGGCCCCGTCCAAGAACCCGTAGTAGCGGTCGAACCCCCGCTGGAGCGGCCACTGGTCGAATGGGCCGGCCGCGGTGGTGTCCTCGATGGGGGCCAGGTGCCACTTGCCCACCGCGAAGGTGGAGTAGCCCGCGGGGCGGAGCATCTCGGCCATGGTGGCCGCCCGGTTGGAGATGCGCCCGGTGCAGCCGGGGAAACCGGTGTCCCAGTTGCTCACCACGGCCATGCCCACCGAATGGTGGTTGCGCCCGGTGAGAAGGCACGCCCGGGTGGGCGAGCAGATGGCAGTGGTGTGGAAGTTGTTGTAGCGCAGCCCGGCGGCGGCCAACCCGTCCATATTCGGGGTGTCGATCTCGGAGCCGTAACAGCCCAGGTCGGCGAAGCCCACGTCGTCGAGCACCACCATCACCACGTTGGGGCTGCCTTCTGGCGGGGTGACGGGGTCGGGCCACCAGGGGGTGGAGTCGGCGACGGTGTTGCCGATGGTGCCGCCGTAGGGTTGGCTGTTGGAGGTCATGCGGTGTTGCTAGCACATCGGCTTATCGAGCACAGAAGCGGTTCAGGCGGCCATTAGGCTTCGGGTCCGTGGCCGGCTCAATTTTCAGCGTTTTCGAAACTGGTCATGGTTGTGCCTGAGCGTTTGCTGAACGATCGGCTGGCGGAGTTTGGCACCACCATCTTTGCTGAGATGTCGGCGCTGGCGTTGGCTACGGGGGCTATCAATTTGGGGCAGGGGTTTCCGGATACTGATGGGCCTCGGGAGGTGGCCGATGCGGCGGTGGCGGCTATTCGGGCGGGGCACAACCAGTATCCGCCGGGGCTGGGGATTGGGGATCTGCGGTTGGCGGTGGCGGAGCATCAGAAGCGGTTCTACGGCCTGGACTTCGACCCCGATGCCGAGGTGCTCATAACTGCGGGGGCCACTGAGGCCATCGCCGCGGTGATGTTGTCGCTGTTGGAGCCGGGCGACGAGGTGGTGCTGTTCGAGCCCTATTACGACTCCCACATAGCGGGCATCGCCATGGCCGGGGCCCAGCGGCGGCTGGTGACGCTGCGGCCGCCCGACTACAGATTCGAACCCGACGAGCTGGCTGCGGCCATCGGTCCCCGCACCCGGATGATCGTGGTGAACTCGCCGCACAACCCCACCGGGAAGGTGTTCGACAGAGGCGAGCTTGAGCTGATCGCAGAGCTGTGCCGCCGCCACGACCTGTTGGCGGTGACTGACGAGGTGTACGAGCACCTGGCCTACGACGGCGAGCACATACCTATGGCCACGCTGCCGGGAATGCGGGAGCGCACCATCTCGGTGTCGTCAGGGGGTAAGACGTTCTCGTTCACCGGGTGGAAGATCGGCTGGGTGTGCGCGGTGCCGGAGTTGCGCAATGCCGTCACCACGGCCAAGCAGTTCTTGACCTTTGTCAACGGGGCGCCGTTTCAGCACGCGATCGCAGTGGGCCTGCGGCTGGGCGACGACTACTTCGACGGGCTGCGCAACAGCATGAGGGCTCGGCGCGACCAGCTCGCCGACGGGCTGGACGCGGCCGGCTTCGAGGTGTACCGACCAGCGGGCACTTACTTCGTAACCTCCGATGTGCGGCCGCTGGGCTTTGACGACGGCATGGCCCTGTGCCGCAAGCTGCCTGAGCTATGCGGGGTGGTGGCCGTGCCCAACGTGGTGTTCTACGACAACGAGGAGGAGGGGCGGCATCTGGTGCGGTTCGCCTTCTGCAAGCGCCCCGAGGTACTCGACGAGGCGGTGGAACGGCTGGCCAAGCTGGGGACCGGCTCATGAAGGTCGCCGCCGTCCAGCACGACATCGAGTGGGAGGACCCGGAGGCCAACTTTGCGTCGCTCGGCCCCAAGGTGGCCAAAGCTGCGGCCGACGGCGCCCGGCTGGTAGTGCTGGCCGAGATGTACTCAACCGGGTTCTCAATGGCTTCAGACCGGGTGGCCGAGCCCCCCGACGGGCCCAGCGTGGGGTTTTTGGTCGAACAGGCTGCGGCCCACGGGGTGTGGGTGTGCGGGTCGGTGCCGGTGCGGGATCCGTCGACGGCCGAGTTGCCCGTGAACCGGTTCGTGCTGGCCGGCCCCGACGGCTCGGTCGCCTCTTACGACAAGATTCACCCGTTCTCCTACGGCGGCGAGCACGAGCATTATGCCGCCGGGTCCGAGCGGTTGACTATCGCCGTCGAAGGGGTGAGGATCACCCCGTTCGTGTGCTACGACCTGCGGTTTTCTGACGATTTCTGGACGTTGGCCCACGAAACCGACTGCTACGTGGTGGTGGCCAACTGGCCCGCACCTCGTCGGGCCCATTGGTCGGCGCTGCTATTGGCCCGGGCTATCGAGAATCAGGCCTACGTGGTGGGGGTGAACCGGGTGGGCAGCGGGGGCGGCATCGACTATCAGGGCGACTCGGTGGTTATCGACCCGTTCGGGGTCGAGGTGGCGGCTGCCCCTGAGGGTGAAGAGGCCGTGCTATACGCCGACATCGATCTCGACCGGTCGGAACAGGTCCGCTCCCGCTATCCATTTCTCGCCGACCGGCGATAGCCCGCCCCTGCCAATTCACAGACGGACCACTAACAAACAGTGACTGCCCAGACTCAGCCCCTGCTAACGGGCCGCTTCATCGTGTTGTGCCTATGCGGGGTGTTCTATTTCATGTCGCTGGGTCTGGTGTACCCGGTGCTGCCTGGCTTCGTAGAAAACGACTTGGGCGGAGGGCCAGTAGCGGTTGGTCTGGCTGTCGGCGGGTTCGGCCTGTCGGCTGCCATTGCCCGTCCGCTGGTCAGTCCGCTGGGCGACTCAAAGGGCCGGCGCTTCCTAGTTGTGTGGGGGTGTGTGCTGGCCGGGTTCGGAATCCTCGGCAACTTGTGGGTTGCCTCGGTAGCGGTGGCGGTGCTGTTCCGGCTGCTTACCGGTTTGGGAGAAGCCGCCTACTTCGTGGGCATCGCCGCGGCTGCCCAGGACATGGCCCCCGAGCATCGCCGTGGAGAGGCCACCTCGTACTTCTCGGTCACGGCGTACTCCGGTCTGGCCATAGGACCGATCATCGGGGAGCAGTTGGAGAGCGCAGTCAGTGCCGACGCAGTCTGGATGCTGGGCGGGGCGCTGTGCGCGCTCGGCACTGTGCTGGGCGCGATGTCCATGCCCGGCCGCCCCGAGGGTGCCCAGTCGGGTTGGCCGACCTCGTTCATCCACCGGCCCGCCGCCCGTCCGGCGCTGTTGTTGGGGCTGGGGCTTATGGGCTACTCCGGGTTCTTGGCGTTCATCAAGCTGCATGTGGACGACATCGGCTTTGCCCACTCAGGGGCGGTGTTCGCCACCTTCGCCGTGATGGTGATCAGCCTGCGGATCCTGCTGGCTCGCCTGCCCGACCGCCTCGGGCCCCAGCGCACCAGCACCTTGTCTTATGTGTTCTCGGCCACCGGCCTTTGGATCATCGCCTTCTGGCAGCAGATCCCCGGTGTGTTCGTCGGCACCGCCATCTTGGCCATGGGCCAGACGTTCCTGTTCCCGGCTCTGTTCGTACTGGCCATCCAGTCGGCGCCCGTCAACCGGCGCAGCCAGGCCATCGGCACCTTCAGCATCGCCTACGACCTGGCCGTCGGCTTGAGCGGGCTCATCTTGGGGGGCGTGGTGGAGCTGTCGTCGTACTCCATGGCCTTTTTCGCCGGTGGCTCGCTCTCGCTGGTGGCCCTGGTGGTGAGCCGCACCTTGGTCCGCCCTCAATTGAAATATACTTATTGACATTGAAAATATCTTTATGGCAAGATTAGAGCCTTCCCCCTCATTGCGCCGAGTGCGCCCACCGCGATCCGAAGGGAAATTCAATGCGGGGCTCTTTGCTTCTGGCCTCGGCACTGGCTGTGCTCGCAGGTACGGCAGTCCAAGAGGCGGCTGCGGCCTGGCAGCGACAAGAAGACGGCACCTCGGTGGAAACCGACGATGGAGAGGTGGAGATCGGGGTGTGGATCGAGGTGGGTTTGCCCGGGGCGGAACCGCCAGCTGCCGACCCTGGCGATACGACCTCGCCCTGTCATTTCCGGCAGGGCAACTACACCGAGCTGAACGCCTGGCTCGAGAACGACTACGTGCTCGTTCCCGACCCCGATGAGGTGTACATCTTCAACATCTGTGAGAACGACGGGGTAGCCCAGCTCACCACGTATTGGGTGTACCAGCCCTCGCCGCCGAAAGAGCCCCCGCCGCCTACCGCAGTGGAGACCACCCGATTGCGCAATGAGGCTTGGGGCCGGCTGGCCATCCCCGACCCGATCACCCTGACGGCGCCAGCCGACGTGACCATCGTCCAGATCCCCACCTACGTATGGGTGCCGCCCGCCGACCGCTCCCCGGTCTCGGAAACGGTCGCCACCACGCTCGACGGTCACGAACTGAGCCTCACCGCCACCGCCTACCCTCGACGGCTGGGCTTTCTGCGAGTGGACATGGGCGACGGCAACACGCTGTGGTGCGACGCCGATGAAGTGGCAGCCTTCAATCACGCCCGCGATCCGCTGGATCAGCCGTCCGACTGCTTCTATTACTACCGCCACTCGTCAGTGAACGCCCCCGACCTCCGCTATCGAATGGTGCTCACCGCCTACTGGGATGTCTCGGTGCGGTGTACCTTCAACGGCGGCCCCTGCGCCAACCCGCCCCCCGCCGTCCCCACCCAGGCGCTCACCGCTCCGCCCCATGCCATCGCCGTAGCCGAGATCCAAGCCCTCGCCCGTCCTGGCTAGGCACCCCAACCCAATCGCCGAACCCCCTGGCGACCCGTCGGGCTGTCACCGCTGAACCATGGAAAAACCAGGTGACAGCCCGGCGGCAGGGGGGATTCAATGAGACCAGTTATCAACCCACTGATGTCTTGGTGTCCGTTGAAACCTCAATAAATCCTTATACATCAGTGTCATGCTGAGGTATAGTAAGTAGCTGAGGTATTAAAGATGGAAGGAAGAGAATACACAGTGGAGGGCCCTGAGGCGCGAGCGATACGAGTGCTGGAAAGCATGTTGCCCCGTTCTGCGCAAAGAGAAGTCTTGGTTGGGAACCAACAGGTAGATCTGCTTGTCGGCGGGCACCAACTAGAGGTCAAGTGGGTCGGCGAAGGGAACTTAGGCGATGTGAGAAGAGCCATGGGCTATGTGCGTGACGATCAAATCAAAATATTTGTCGGTCGTCAGTTTTCACCCGGTGCTAAAGCGGCGATGTCAGAGGCAGGCATTGGCTGGATGGATGAGACTGGAGCGGCGGAGGTCGCCGTCGGCTCCATCATCATCTCCCGTTCCGGGCGGCCACCAATTCCTGTTGAGCGGCCCTTACGGTGGACCCCTGGAGTGCTAGGAGTGGCAGAAGCGCTGCTGTGCGGTATCAAACCAACAGTCGCTGAGGTTCAGGCAACCACTGGGCTGTCGACCGGGACCTGCACAAGTGCCCTTCGATTCCTTTCTGATAATGGCTGGTTAGAAGCAGACGCTGATCGCGGCCGTAAATCAGGGCGCCGAATCAGCGATGGCGGTCAACTCCTTGAGGCATATGCCGCGGCTGCCGTGACTTTCAAACCGGTTTCCCTGACCGCTGGTGCTCTGTGGCGTGACCCTGTTGCTGGCCTGGTCGAAGTCGGGAGTATGTGGGACCAAGCTGGTATCCGCTGGGCAGCAACCGGATTAGCAGCTGCATCTGTTATGGCTCCCTTGATGACAACTGTCTCCACGACTGAGGCCTACGTAGACGCGCAGACCGTTGTAGCCCTCGAGTCCGCTGCTCTCAATGCAGGATTGCGACCTATAGATGGGGGGCGCCTGACGCTGAAGCCATTTCCCACTGCTACAACTCGACAACTGATCTCCAAGATTGACGGCCTTCAGGTCGCACCGTGGCCTCGGGTCTACGTCGATCTCCGCAATGCCGGTGTTCGAGGTGAAGAAGCGGCAGAACATCTTCGGGAGGTAATGCGTGGAAGCCCCACCTGAGCGCAGTCGGATTGCGAGACAACTCGCGGAAGCAGCACTCGTGCGTGTCGTCCATCACTATGGGACACGCCCCGAATTCGTCGTTTTAGGTGGTCTTGTCCCGGAACTGCTTTGCGCAGAGAGCACAATTCAGCATGCCGGAACGGTAGACATCGATGTGCAAGTAGACCTTGAAATCGAGTGTGGCTCTGCCAATGCAGTCCGGCTTGAGCAGGCTCTCAGAAACGCCGAATTCGAGCCGGACAACGAGAAGGCTTGGAGATGGAAGGCTGAAAGTCTGCCAGCAAACGCTGTCATCAAGTTTGAGTTGCTGGCCGACAGAGAAAACGTTCAAAACCAAGCGACAATCAACTTCAAGGAATGCCAGCAGCTTGGTGCGGCAAATCTTCGGGGAACGAGATTCGCTGCACTTGACACAAGGGTCCACCGACTCCGATCACACGCAGGAGGAATGACGCAACAAGCCGACGTGCTTGTCACAGGACTCGCCGGGTTTCTGCTAGCCAAGACAGCAGCAGCATTTGGTAGGCGAGCTCGGAAGGACTGGTACGACATAGCATTCGTGCTTCTTCACAATGACGCTGGTGGCCCTGAATCCGCGGCCCAGGCCGTGCTTGAATGCTTCGCTGACGACCTAGAAGCGATGCGAACCGCCCTGGATGACCTTCAGGCGAACTTCGCCGACCTTGAAGCTCAAGGGCCGGAGGCCTACGCCGACCAGCTGAAAATCGACCACCCTGGGATCGAGATCCAGACTGCAAGAGCCGACGCTGTTCTCGCCGTTGGGGCATTCCATGAACACCTCTTCGCAACCTGACTCTATGGTCAGGCGGCACTCCCTGATTTCCGCTGGACACATCCGCAAATGCAGGTGACAGCCCGGCCGCAGGGGGGTAGAGTAGTCAGTCCACTCGACGCGGGGTGGAGCAGTCTGGTAGCTCGTCGGGCTCATAACCCGAAGGTCGCAGGTTCAAATCCTGCCCCCGCCACTGTGTGATGTGTCAAGACATAGGAAACTTGTGAACCTGCGCGGGGGCGGGTTTTCAGGTTTTGTTTCGGGGTTGGTAGTCGCGGGTTGGGTCGAGTTGGAGTTGGCGTAGGAGTTCACCGGTTTGGGTGTCGATGACTCTGATGTGGGTGCCGGCGATGAGCAGGAGCACTGGGGTTCGTTTGTGTTTGCGTCCGATGCCGATGTGGTGGAGTTTGCCGTTGTGGCGCAGGGTGACGGTTCCTGATTTGTCGATGCGGTCGTGTCGGACTCTGAAGTGGGTTCTGTCGCCGTGTCGGGCGGGTTCGGCTTTGGGGATGCGCTGGTAGGCGGCGGCTGGTGTGGTCCGGCCGAGGGATCGGTGGGGGCGGTGGTGGTTGTAGGTGTCGGCGAATTCGTCGATGAGGCCCTGGAGGGAGTTGAGGTTGTTGGCGGGGGTTCGGGCTCTGAGCCATTTCTTGAGGGTTTGTTGGAACCTCTCGACCTTTCCGCAGGTGGTGGGGTGGTTGGGGGAGGAGTTCTTCTGTTCGATGTCCAGGGCCGCGAGGCGGGTCTCCAGCGCGTTGCGCCCGCCGCGGCCGCCGGAGAAGCGGGTGGTGTAGACCATGGCGTTGTCGGTGAGCACCGACGCGGGAAAGCCGTGCTCACAGCAGGTTTGGTCGAAGGTGTCGACGACTATGGGGCCGGTTATGCGGCGGTGCGCGGTGACCGAGAGGGCGTAGCGGGAATGGTCGTCGAGCCAGGTGATGACCTCGGCTGTGGAGCCGTCGGCGAGGTTCCAGTGGCAGAAGTCGGACTGCCACATCTGGTTGGGCAGATCGGCCTCGAACCGGACATAGGACGACTTCGGCCGTTTTTTGGGGTTGGGCTCGACGAGGCCCCGCTCGGCCAGGCGGCGGCGCACAGTGGACGGCGACACGGTGATCTGGTGGCGCTGGGCGAGGTGCCAGCAGATGGTGTGGGGCCCCGCGTCGAGCCCCAGTTCGGCGAGCTCTGAGCGCAGGTTCACGACCAGCTCGACTGTCTCGGCGGGGATCGCCGCAGGGGTGGTGCGGGGGCGGCGCGACCGGGCCTCGAACGCCGCTTCGCCCTCGGCTTTGTAGCGGGCCACCAGCTTGGAGACCCAGCCCTTGGACACCTCATAGAGCCTGGCTGTCTCGGTCTGGGACCGGCCCTCCAAAACGACGGACATGATGATCGCTCGAGCCTTCGACACCCCCTACAATCACCCGCACGGCAAACCACCAGAGTTTCCGATGTCTCGCGACATGGGTTTCCGATGTCCTGAACCACCACACTGCCCCCGCCACTGTGTGATGTCGCGAGACATTGGAACCTTGTGAACCCACGGGTTGGGGTTTTCAGGGTTGGTTTCGGGGTTGGTAGTCGCGGGTTGGGTCGAGTTGGAGTTGGCGTAGGAGTTCTCCGGTTTGGGTGTCGATGACGCGTATGTCGAGGTCGGCTACGAGGAGTGCGACGGGGGTGTGTTTGTGGGCTCGGCCGATGCCGATGTGGTGGAGTTTGCCGTTGTGTCGGAGGGTGACGGTGCCTGATTTGTCGATGCGGTCGTGGCGGACTCTGTGGTGGGTTCCGGGGCCTGTTTGGCCGGGTTGGGCTTTGGGGAGTCGCTGGTAGGCGGTGGCGGGTGTGGCGCGGTCGAGGGATCGGTGGGGGCGGTGGTGGTTGTAGGTGCGGGTGAATTGGTCGAGCTGGGCTTGGAGGGCGCCGAGGTTGTGGGCGCTGGGTTGGGCTTTGAGCCATTTCTTGAGGGTTTGTTGGAACCTCTCGACTTTTCCGCAGGTGGTGGGGCGGTTGGGCGCGGAGTGCTTCTGGGCGATGCCGAGGTCGGCCAATAGGGTTTCGAGGGCGTTGCGGCCGCCTTTGCCGCCAGAGAAGCGTGTGGTGTAGACCATGGCGTTGTCGGTGAGCACCGAGGCGGGAAAGCCGTGGTCAGCGCCGGTTTGGTTGAAGGTGTCGACGACTATGGGGCCGGTTATGCGCCGGTGGGCGGTGACCGACAGCGCGTAGCGGGAGCAGTCGTCGAGCCAGGTCAAGATCTCGGTGGTGGCGCCGTCGGCGAGGCGCCAGTGGGTGAAGTCCGATTGCCACATCTGGTTGGGGAGGTCTGCTTGGAAGCGGACATAGGACGACTTCGGCCGCTTCTTGGGGTTCGCGTCGACGAGGCCGGCGGCCGCCAGGCGGCGCCAGACCGTCGAAGCGGACACGGCGATGCCGTGGCGGTGGGCGAGGTGCCAGGAGATGGTGTGCGCGCCGGCGTCGAGGCCCTGGCTCTCCAGGTCGGCGCGCAGGCTCACGATCAGCTCGACTGTCTCGGCGGCGATGGCGGCCGGCGATGTGAGCGGCCGGCGGGACCGCGGCTCGAACGCAGATTCGCCCTCAGCCCGCCAGCGGGCCACCAGCTTGGTCACCTGCGACCTCGAAAGGCCGTACTCGGCGGCCACTTCGGCGTGGGTTCGCCCCTCCACGACGACAGCGGTGACAACAAGGCGGGCCCTCGACATCCCCCACCCTGGACCAGCGCCGCGATGTTCCCATGTCTCGCGACATAAGGTTCACATGTCCTGAACCACCACACTGCCGGGGGCGCGGTGTGATGTGTCAAGACATAGGAAACTTGTGAACCTGCGCGGGGGCGGGTTTTCAGGTTTTGTTTCGGGGTTGGTAGTCGCGGGTTGGGTCGAGTTGGAGTTGGCGTAGGAGTTCGCCGGTTTGGGTGTCGATGACGCGTATGTCGAGGTCGGCTATGAGGAGGGTGACGGGGGTGTGTTTGTGGGCTCGGCCGATGCCGATGTGGTGGAGCCGGCCGTTGTGGCGCAGGGTGACGGTGCCTGATTTGTCGATGCGGTCGTGGCGGACTCTGAAGTGGGTTCCGGCGCCGTGGTGGTGGGGGCCGGTTTTGGGGAGGCGCTGGTAGGCGGCGGCGGGGGTTTGGCGGTTGAGGGATCGGTGGGGGCGGTGGTGGTTGTAGGTGCGGGTGAGTTGGTCGAGCTGGGCTTGGAGGGCGTCGAGGTTGTGGGCGCCGGGTTGGGCTTTGAGCCATTTCTTGAGGGTTTGTTGGAATCTCTCGACTTTTCCGCAGGTGGTGGGGCGGTTGGGCGCGGAGTGCTTCTGGGCGATGCCGAGGTCGGCCAATAGGGTTTCGAGGGCGTTGCGGCCGCCGCGGCCGCCGGAGAGCCGTGTGGTGTAGACCATGGCGTTGTCGGTGAGCACCGACGCGGGGAACCCGTGGTCAGCGCAGGTTTGGTTGAAGGTGGCGACGACGATGGGGCCGGTGATGCGCCGGTGGGCGGTGACCGACAGCGCGTAGCGGGAGCAGTCGTCGAGCCAGGTGATGACCTCGGTGGTGGAGCCGTTTGAGAGCGCCCAACAGCAGAAGTCCGACTGCCACATCTCGTTGGGCAGATCTGCGGCGAATCGGACATAGGACGACCGGGGCCGCTTTTTCGGGGTGGGCTCCACGACGCCTGCCTCGACGAGGCGGCGCCAGATCGTCGAGGCAGACACCGTGACCTGATGGCGGTGGGCGAGGTGCCAGCAGATGGTGTGCGCTCCGGCGTCGAGGCCCTGGGCCACCAGCTCGGCGCGCAGGTTCACCGCCAGCTCCACCACGGCGTCTGACACCTTGGCCGGAGAGGTTCGGGGACGCCGCGACCGGGGCTCGAACGCGGCGGGGCCATCTGAGCGCCATCGGGCCATGAGCTTGGAGACATGCCCCTCAGACACCCCGTAGCGCCTGGCTGCCTGGGCTTGGGTGATGCCCTCGACTGCTACCGACATGATGATCGCCTGCCTCTTCGACACCCCCTACAATCACCCACACGGCAAACCACCAGAGTTTCCGATGTCTCGCGACATGGGTTTCCGATGTCCTGAACCACCACACCGCCCCCGCCACTATCTAAAACTGATGGAGGTTGTTGACAGTCGGGGTCTTTCGTGAGAGGAAGACCTGATGGACGAAAGAGACCAGCAGCGCAAGATCCGGCACCGCCTGTCGGTGCTTCGCCACGCCGAGGAGGTGACGGGCAGCGTGGCGGCGACGGGGGCATCCAAGTCAAGAGGGGCGCCAGGGATCGGGTTGATTCCGTCGAGGAGGTCCCTTACATGGATGTCAGGGAGCTTTCATCGCTGATAGAGCACTTCGCTTCAACTGGGTCCACAATGCGGTTCAGCGAGTTCCTCTCTTTGGACTGCTCGCAGATTGTCGACGAGGACATGTGGCACCTCTTCCACCCCGACGGCGCTGGCTGCCCGCCGCTGGCGCTGCCCGACGCGATGGGATTCGACGCGATATTGAACTACTGGGTCGCCGTTTGCAGGAAACCACCGCGACTGGCAGCAGCCGAAATCGACGGCAGAATCGCCTTCACCATCGATAAGCACGGCGGCCGCGGGGACTGCGACGCCGTATTGGCGCCGTTCGCCCTCGGAATCACACTCAAGAGATGAGGGAGCATGGCCGATTCGGGCACGGCCGCCGATGACGCTGCGAAGCCGCAACCGACCGCGATGGCCAACACCGCGGCGAGCAGAGGGCGCACGGCTCTCTAAGTTGCTCTGTTAGGTCGAGAGGTGATTTCGGCAACTCATAGCGAGACAGAACTGTCACTGCCCATCGGTATGGTCGGCAACATATGGACAACACGCATACAGCAACCACCCGCCGCCCGATAGTCGGCTGTTCGAGAAGGGTTAGCAGGGCGCGGACGGGAAGATCGCCGAGGAGCGCGCTCCGCCGACCAGGCAGAAGTCGTCTCGTGACAGCGCTGCTAGATCGCCTAAGGCAAATCGACTGGAGCCAACTCGATCAACGGCTGTCCCGCATCGCCCGTCGAGTGTGGCGGTGGATTCTGGTCTTTGTGCTCCGCGCATTGAGGGCATTCCTCGCTGGCGCAGGGGCATTCGCTCTGCTCGTTCTAGGCTCATTGAGGTCTGCCGGAATCGAACGGGTCAATATCTGCGGTGTGCTTCTCCTGTTGCTGTTTGGGGGCTTTGGTGGCGTGGTTATACAGCGCTGCTACAAGAGATTCGCCTTCATCCGCCGGATGTCCGAGTTTCTAGCCGTCAAAGTCGAGGCAATCGAAGAGGCCACATAGCTATCGGCGCATTCGGGCGCATTCCCAGTCTGAGGTGCCACGGTTAGGCGTTGCGGGTTTTCTTTTATATGCACAGGTCCAACGCTCCGGACTGTACGTCGCCGTGTGCCGCGTACTGGAGGAACGCCTCTTTATGTCTGGTGTAGTGGCGTTGGGCGTTCCACCCCAGTCTGGATATGCCAGCCCGGTTCAAGGCTCGCACCAGCACTGCGCTGACTATCGCTACTTCGGTGCTTCCGGACAGGTTGCGGACGATGTGGGCTGCTGTTTGAGGGCCGACTCCGTGCAGCCCCCTCAAGTACACATTCAGTTCGAGCGGGTCTTCGGGCGGGGGTTCTGAGCAGAGTTGGGCCAGGGACGCGGCGATGAATTTCGACCGTTGCTCCGGGAATCTGTAGTGCCCCAGCCCGCCGGGCAGAGGCTCTCGAAGCCTCCCTTCGATTGCCTCTGCTGTCGCTGCGGGGTTCTCGGCGAGAAGATCGACCACGGCCTAGCGGGCTGCTCGTGCTGACTCTTCGCGTATCCCGGAACCGCTGAGCAAGCAGAACACGACCACCGACTCGATGTCAGCGCCGGATGCCGTTTCTGCGAGACGCTCCTCGTAGCGCTCTGTCGCTGTCCGGTTGACCCAGAACCCCGGAGTGCCGAACGCCTCGTGACTGCCCCACTCCACATCCCATGACTGCCCCTTCACAGTGAAGCCGATGCGGTCGTTGCTGTTTCGCCCGCAGTGGGGATCACGCACTGGTTCCAGCGATGCTGTCCGAGCCACGGCCGCAACACTAGGCCGGGACGAAGAGGGGTGGTTGAGTCCAGTCCGCTCCCTGACCGTGGCGAGGGCACCGGGAACCTGCACCGCATACAACAATTTCGTCGTGGTTCCCGACGGAGATTCCCTAGATGCCCCGGCGAAAACGCCAAGGATCGGAGGAAATGGCCGCTAATGCCCGATACCCACAATCCACGGCTGTTTCCCCAGGTAGAACCGCTGGACAGCACGAAAAAGTTTCACTTTTTGCCAAGAGCGGTTTCACCAAAGTCTGAGCGAAGAGCTGTGACCAGGACCTATGCGATTTCGCATCAACCCTTATGCGCTACCGGGTGGTCAGGCGGCTTCTTCCTCGAAGAGCGGGTCCAATTCCCAGACGTGGTAGCCATCGGAGCCGAGCGTCCTCGCCATCTTGACTAGCCCCCTCCCTTCCCAGACTTGGAGGAAGGCGCGGACAACGGTGACGGGCTGGGTCGCCCCTTCAGCGATTTCTCCGCTCGATAACTGGGTTTCTGCATCTTGCATGGTGTTGGCCATGAATGCTGCTATCTGCCTCTTGGCGCTGTCGACATCAGTCCCGAAAACGCGCAACGCCTCGATGAAGCCGTGCGGGGTAAGCCTACAGAAGTCGGTTATCAGCAGCCCACTGTCCCATTCCCTTATGTAGCCCTTTTTGTGCAGTCTGCTGAGTTCCTTGTTGAACTGGTGCTCAGTCAGTTCCCCGTCGCTTCGGATTCGCTCGAAGTGGCTGCGATTCATCACGAGTTCTGAGTCGGCAAGGTGCAGGTCCACCATCTGCCTCAGAACGAACATTTCGGCTGGTGTTGATCTGCCTGCTCGCTGACCGGCCCCAGCAGCGAAGTAGGAGGGCGGCTGCCCCAGTGGCGGCTTGGTTTGCTGGTTGAAGACTCCATCCAAGATTCGCCCGAACTCATCGTCATAGGAATCGCAGTCGGCGATCTCCTGGTAGAGCGTGTCTCGGAGGACGGCTGGCACCTCCACTCCGTCCAAGACAACCGGCACGATCTTGCACAGCCCTTCAATTTTCCTGATAGCAGCGTTGTTTAGCTCCTCCTTGACCCACTTGCTGTCAATGGAGTTGGCCGAGAGGACGACAACAAAAACGTCAGCGTTGTCCAGGCCATGCTTGAATATCCGATCCACGAGGCTGTCACCTGGACGAAGCTCCCAGTCGTCGTACCAAGTATCTACTCCGTTTGCTCGCAGCCTCTTAGCGAAGCCGGTCGCGAAACGCTCCTTGTCCAGCGAGCTGTGACTCAAAAAGGCTCGGAGGGCCATCACGACAGCCTATGGCTTGGCCTGTTGGCCTAAGAGCTTTGCCCAACTGCCCTTTCGCTCCCAATGATCTGGGAATATCGGCCCTATTAACCCCCCACCGCAAGAATATGGGCCACTCGGAAAAGGGCCGCTCGCCCCCAGGTCAGGCAATACGTCAAGACCCCACTAAGTGCCTTAGGCGATTGAAGCCACCGTGGTCATCGGGGTGGGCCTGTTGTTGACCGCATTGTCAGGCTTATGGGGTACTTATCGTGGGAGATGGGGCAGGTGGGGTCTTCGATTCGCTCGATGAGCCTTCTTGCGGACTGGATGGCGATGGCTTGGGTGTCCTGTCGCACAGTTGTGAGCCGGAATGAGTGCCAGGAGGCCATGGGGATGTCGTCGAAGCCGATAATGGAGATGTCGCCAGGGATGGAATAGCCCAGTTGCCGAGCGGCGTCCAATGCGCCGATGGCGATGACGTCGTTGGCGGCGATGATCGCTGTTGGGGGTCGGTCGCTGAGGAGAAGCCTTCTGCAGTGGGCGTGGCCGGATTCGTGGGTGTAGTGCCCGTGGAAGACCTTCTCGGGGGAGATGCGGTCCCCGGCGATCTCTTTGGCTCCGATTAGTCGGTGCCGGGTGGTGGAGGTGATCTCGGGACCCATGATGGCGGCGATGTCCTCGTGGCCTAGACCGAGTAGATGGCGGGCTGCCTCCTGGCCTGCTGCGACATTGTCGGATTCGACGATGTCGACTTCGAGGTCGGGTATGGACCGGACCGACAGCACGATGGGGATCCCGCGCCGGTGCAGCACGGCGGGGGTGTCGCTGTCGAGCGTCGCGGTCGAGATGATGAGGCCGTCGAGCGAGGCGTCAAAGAGGTTCCTCAGGCGGCTCACGTCAGCCCGCCGGTGGTGGGGGTCGACGATCAAGGCCACCGCGTATCCGGCCGCGACCAGTTCTTGGTGGATGTCTGCCAGGAGCATGGGGTAGAAGGCGTTGTCGATGTCGGGGACCATGACACCGACCACCCGGCTGCGCCGCTCGCGCAGGTTTCTCGCCACGCGGTTCGGGACATAGCCAAGCCGCTCTGCTGCTTGTTCCACCCTGTCTCGTGTTGCAGCGCTGATCCTGGGGTCGCCACGCAGCGCCCGGGACACTGTTGACTGGCTGACGCCTGCTTCCACCGCTACATCGCGGCTCAATACTCGGCTCGAGGGTGTTTCTTGAAGAGGGTTCCATTGTTCGCTCATAGACCAGCCCGGAGCATAGTCCCAACCTTCTGCATTGTATGCAAATGGGAACAAGAGTTGCACAAGCGGCACATCGACGATCAGATATGTAGGTCTCACCAACCAGATGTGTTCCGCAAGTACTAGGTGTGACTAGCTGATTTGTTGCACTTGACTTGGACAGGGATGCGGCGTAGGTTACGCATACGTTTGCACAAACAGGGCAAGGATTGGCAGGGGATGAGGCTCACTGACCCAGGGTTGGGCGAATATCTGAAAGCACCTGAACGGGTGGACGGCGGCGCAGACCTCTCACGGGCCGTCAGCGAGGTGCTGGCCGACATCGATACTCGCGGCATCGATGCTGTCCGCCACTACAGCCAGGAGTTCGATGGGTGGAATCCGCCAGCATTCCGGGTGGAGGCAGAGGCAGTTCGCTCAGCCGAGACGGAAGTCGCCCCGGCGCTCATCGACCAGATCGATTTCGCCCTTGAGCAGATACGCGACTTCGCCGCCGCCCAGAGGGCATGCCTCCGGCCGCTGGACCATGATCCCTGCCCGGGGCTGAGACTAGGCCACAGAATCGTGCCCGTAGGAGCAGTGGGCTGCTACGTACCCGGCGGCGTCTACCCACTGATCGCGTCGGCGCTGATGACGATTGCCGTGGCGAAGGTGGCTGGCGTTGAACGCGTCGTAGCGTGCGCTCCCGGCAAGCCCCAGCGCGGCGGTATCCACCCCGTCCAGTTGGCTGCGATGGACCGCGCCGGGGCAGACGAGATCTATGCCGTCGGCGGCATTCAGGCGCTCGCCGCCATGGCCTTCGGCGTCGACGGCTTCGGGCGTCCAGTCGATTTGGTCTGCGGTGCGGGGAACTCATACGTGGCTGAGGCGAAACGCCAGCTGTTCGGCACAGTCGGCATCGACCTGCTCGCTGGTCCCACTGAGGTGCTCCTTATTGCCGACGACTCCGCCGATCCCGCCCTGCTGGCCTATGACCTGCTCGGTCAGGCCGAGCATGGGGTCGATAGCCCCGCCGCATTGATCACACTCAGCCGCGAGGTCGGCGAGGCCACGATCAGCGAGGTCGAGCGTCTCTTGGCCGGGACCTATCCGACTGCCGCGGTGGCGTCCAAGTCATGGCGCGATTTCGGCGCTGTAGTGCTGTGCGACTCTCGCGAGGCCGCCACGGCTGTCTCCGATGCCATGGCTCCAGAGCATCTTGAGGTACACGCAGCCGACCTGGAGTGGTGGCACGACACGCTCAAGAACTACGGCACGATCTTCTTGGGGCCGCATGCCACCGTCGCCTACAGCGACAAGGCCATTGGGACCAACCATGTGCTGCCTACGAGGGGGGCAGCCCGTTACACCAGCGGGCTTTGGGTGGGCAGCTTCTTGAAGACCCCCACTTACCAGTTGGTCGAAGACCCGGCTGCTGCCCTGCCGGTCGCCGCGGCCGCCGCGGCCATAAGCGATGCCGAGGGGATGTTCGGTCACGGCCTCACCGCGAAGGTGCGCATCGACAGGGCAGAAGGCCGGTCGGTGCTATCCCATGCAAACCCAAGGAAGGGGTGCAATCCATGACTCAGACCGCCGGGCAGATCATCGCCAGAGCACTCAAGGCCTATGGGGTGCCGTATGTGACCGGCCTGCCGGGGCACGGCAACTGGAGCCTGCTGGACGCATTCCTCGACGACGGTTGCGAACTGCCGTTCGTGCAGGTGTTCCACGAGCAGTCTGCCGTCCACATCGCCGACGCCCACTACCGAGTTACCGGCCAGCCGATCGCCGCAACGACGTCCATCGGGCCCGGCGCGGCGAACACGGTCATCGGCCTGGCCACCGCCCATGCCGACTCCACCTCGCTATTGCTGTTGACCGGTTCGACAGCTACCCATATGCGCAGCCATGGGGTAATGCAGGGGCTGGACCGCTTCCACTTCCCCTCTGTGACCGCGCCGGTCACCAAACGCAACTTCGAGATGGTCCGCGCCATCGAAGCCCCGTTCCTTATGCACCGGGCGTTCAACGCGATGCTGTCAGGCCGGCGGGGGCCGGTCCATATCGAGATACCGCTGGACGTGCAGGTCGAGCAGGCCGACGTGCAAATCGCGGACCTCAAGCCCCGGCTGCCACTCGGCCGCCCACGCGCCGACGAGGACTCGGTGCTAGCGGCATGCAAGATGCTCCTGACAGCCGAAAGGCCCTGCATCGTCGCCGGAGGCGGCGCGGTGATGTCCGACGCGGCGCCGGAGCTCGCATCGCTGGCCGAGCAGCTCGGAATCCCCGTCGTCTACACCTGGAACGGCAAAGGCGCGCTGTCTGATGAACACCCGCTCAACGCGGGAACTGCGGGATGGCCGGGATCGCTGCCCGGCAACACGCTGGCCGCCAACGCCGACGTCGTGCTGTCGTTGGGGTGCAAATTCACCGACTGGTCATCCTCGTCGTGGCGTAAGGGAGCTACTTTCTCACTGCCTCCCGGCCAGCTCATCCAGGTGGACGTCGACCCGAACGAGATCGGCAAGAACTATCCCGCCGAGGTGGGTATCACCGCCGACGTCAAATCTGCGTTGGCTGACATCCTGGCCGCTATTTCCCCGGCTGAGGCCGACAGAGCGGTCCGGGCGAGAGAACCACATTTGGACGAGTTGGCCGGGCTCAAGGCGCAATGGGAGCAGGTACTGAGACCCAGGCGGGACCACCAGGGGTCTCCAATGACCATGCTCAGGGTGCTCCACGAGCTCCGGCAGGCCCTGCCCCGCAACGGGATCGTCACCGTCGGCTCCGGCCACCCGCAATCCTCGACCAAACAGGCCTTCCCGATCTACGAGCCCCGAACCCACATAACGTCGGGCAGCTTCTCCCCGATGGGGTTCGCAGTCCCGGCCGCCATCGGCGCCAAGCTGGCCAGACCCGACACACCGGTCGTGTGCATCGTCGGCGACGGCGACTTCATGATGACCATGCAAGAACTGGCCATGTGCGTCGTCTACGACATCCCGGTCGTGTTCGTGGTCCTGAACAACCGGGGCTTCATCTCCATTCGCGACGGGCAGCTGAACCTGATGAGCCGCCAAGTCGGCTCCGAGTTCAACCGGGCCACCGGAGAGGAGTACTCGGTCGAGTTCGCCGACATGGCCAAGACCTTCGGGATCGACCATGCCTGGAAGGTCGACTCCCCCGACAACCTCCGAGCAACCCTGGAGAAGGCGATCCAATCGAACGAGCCGGCAGTGGTCGAAACATTGATCACCCGGGACATGTCGATAGCCGCAGCCGAGGTTGTCGGGTGGTGGGACTTCCCGCTGCTGCCCACCGCTCCCGAGCAGGCCCGATCCGATTACGAGGCTGCCCTGGCCGAGGAACAGCACCTCTAAACGGGGAGACGCCGAGCATGCACCCCCCAACTGGGGCCGCCCCGCCCGCCGGCAGGCGAGAACGGGCCGAAGCCGCCAGCGACCCGCTGCGGTACCGGCTATCGGCCCTCTCGCAGCGCCCAGAAGCCCGGAGACTTTTCGGGGCCGCTGTCGCCTTGCTGCTGGTGTACTACGCGGCGTCCAAGTCCCTGGAGATCGGCGACCGGTCGCTGCTGGTGCTGCTCAACGGGTTGACATCAGCGGGCCTCTACTTCCTGATGGCCAGCGGCTTCACGCTCGTTTTCGGCCTTGCGAGAGTGACGAACCTGGCCCACGGCGGCATCTACCTCCTCGGCGGCTACGCGGCCCTTTCAGTCCAGCGGGCCACGGACAACTGGTTGGCCGCCACTGCGCTTGGCGCCCTGTTTGCCGGCGGAGTCAGCGTTGTCTTGTACCAGGTGCTGCGACTTCTGCGCGGCGACGGCCTCCGAGAGACGATGCTGACGCTCGGCGCCACCATCGTCATCGCCGACCAGGTGCTCGCCAAGTGGGGCGGCATCCCGACCGACCTCGACCCGCCCTCGTTCCTGAGAGGTTCCATCGACCTGCCGGGGTCCGCGCTGCTGTACCCGAAGTTCCGCCTCGCGGTCGTCGCGCTCGCGCTGCTGGCCGGGCTTGTGCTGTGGGTCCTGTTGTACCGCACCAGGCTCGGGATGCTGATTCGCGCTGGGGTGGACGACCCCGACATGGTCTCCATCCTCGGGATCCGCGTGCCGCTGGTGCTCGGCTCGGTCTTCGTGCTGGCCGGCGCGCTCGCGGGAATCGCGGGGGCCGCAGGGGGCACCTACCTCTCACTGGCCCAAGGCGAGGACAACCGCATCCTTTTGGCCTCGCTGATCGTGGTCATCGCGGGCGGCCTCGGCAGCCTGAGGGGAGCGGGGGCCGCGTCGGTCATCGTGGGACTGGTCGAGGCCTTCGCCCAGACGCACCATCCAGTGCTCAGCGTGCTGATCACCTTCGGGATGCTCATCGCCATTCTCGCTCTGCGGCCGCATGGTCTCATGGGAGGCGCCGATCATGCCCGCCTCTAGGCGCCTGCCGGCCGCCGGTGCCCTGCTGGTGCTGATCGGGGCGGCGATCGCTGCCGTTCCCGCGCTGGTGTCGGACTTCGTCCTCTTGCAGATCGTCATCAAATCGCTCTGGCTGGGCATCGCGGGGACGAGCCTGGCGTTCTTGATTGGCCAGGCCGGGTTGATCTCTTTGGCCCAGACCGCCGTGTTCGGCGCGTCCGGCTACCTGATGGCCATCCTTGTGCTCGACCACGGCCTGACGATCTGGGCGGCCGTGGCCGCCGCCGTCGCGGCTGGGCCGGTCGCCGGTCTGGTCATCGGTGCCATAAGCCGGCGCTCCTCGGATCTGTATTTGATGATGCTGACGCTGGCCATCGGCGTGTTCACGTTCTTCTTCGCCCAGCAGTACCAGCCGATCACGCGCGGGCACACCGGATTCAACGGGTTCGACGCCCCACTGCTATTCGGCGCCGACCTCAGCGAGCGCAAGCCGCTGTTCTACGTTTCCGCGGTAGCCGCAGTCGCGGTCGTCGCACTGTTCCGGCTCGTCATGCGCACTCCGGCAGGACTCGCCTTCAGGGGGCTGAGGGACAACAGGGACAGGCTCCAGGCCCTCGGCTACAGCACCTCGGCGACAACGATCTCGGCGTTCGCAGTCTCGGGGTTTGCCGCAGGCGTCGGCGGGGTCATCTCGGTCTGGTACAACGGCGCAATTTCTCCTGGGTCAATCGACATCACCCGGATAATCGAGCTGCTCATCGTGGTGACGATCGGCGGGACGATCCGAATCGAAGGGGCATTCCTAGGAGCCCTCGTCGTCACTCTGCTGCGCAATTACGCCAACGACTACACCAACCGAACCGAGACGCTCGTCGGCGCCGCGTTCATGGCGATCGTGCTCCTCTCGCGCCATGGCCTGCTCGGCATTCTCCTCAACCTGAAATCGCTAGCGCCGAAGGCGCTCAGGTTTTTCAGAGGCCAGCGCATGGCCTCCGAAAAAGAGGCGGTGGCCTAGATGCGCCGCTCGCCTCGGGCAAGTCGGGTCCCAGTGATCTGCCGCGACCCCGAACAATGAAAGGAAAACCCCTCATGCGACCACGCAACTCCAAGCTGCTCTGGCGGCTACTGGCCTTTCTGGCCATGTTCACCCTGATCGTCTCTGCCTGCGGCAACGACGACAGCTCCGACGACGGGGCGCCTACAGCCGCCCCAGAGGCCACAGCTGCCGCGGAGCCGACGGCCGCTGCGACAGCTGCGCCGACTGCGGCCAGCACGGACACCTCGAGCGACGAGGCTGATACGACTCCGAGGACGCAGGGCATCACTATTGGCGCGATCTCGACCCTCGACGGGCCGTTCGCCGCGCTCGGAGACTTTTCGATGCACGGAGTCAAACTCGCACTGCTCGAATATGGCGGCCAGCTGGAGGGAACCGACACCCGCGACAGCGTCTCCGGAGCCTCCGTGGCAGGCGTTCCCATCGAGCTCGTGATCGAGGGGTCCGACGCCACTCCCGACGTCGCCGTCGAGGCGACCCGGAAGATGGTGGAACAGGACAACGCCGACATCATCATCGGCCCTCTCTCCGGCGACGAGGGGCTCGCACTCAAGGACTACATCCGGGACATCCCCGACGTGACGCTGGTCAACGGGACATCGGCCTCCCAAGACCTCACCTTGAGAGACCCCGCGGCAAACGTGTTCCGCTTCGGCGGCGACGGCGCCATGTGGACCTTTGGAGTCGGCACTTATGCATACGAGGAGCTCGGACACCGGCGAATCGCCACCATCGCCGAGGACTACTCGTACCCCTACGACCAAGTTGGCGCGGTCCTCACCGAGTTCTGCGCAGCCGGAGGAACGGTGACAGACCGGATATGGGTCCCGCTCGGCACCCAGGACTACTCGTCGTTCGTCGCTCAGATCCCCGACGACGTCGACGCAGTGTTCTTCGCCATGGGAGGCACCGACGCCATCAACTTCGTAAAGCAATACGACGAGTTCACCGGCCAAGCCATCCCCCTGATCGCCGGACCGACCGCTGTGGACCAATCAGTGCTCGCCGAGCTGGGAGACCGTGCCGAGGGCCTCGTTTCGTCCGGCCCGGTCGTCGACGATTCCGGGCTGAGTGAATTTGACGCCTTCGCGGCGCGCCTTGACGAGGTATTCCCCGGTCAGACGCCGAACATTTTCAACATCTACTACTACATCGCCACCAAGTCGGCTCTCCAAGCCCTTGAGGAGGTCGGCGCAGACATCAGCGACGGCAGCCGGGCCTTCCAAGCGGCCCTCGCCGGCCAGAGCTGGACGACGCCCATCGGGCCCGTCTTCCTCGATGACAAACGCCAGGCAGTGGTGGATATGTACCTGCGCCAAGTTCAAGACGGCTCGCAGGTGACCATCCGGACGCTGCCCCAGGTCAACGCCACACTCGGCTTCGACCGCGACGACTACATAGCCAAGGGCAGCTTCAGCAGGGAGAACCCACCCTGCGGCTAGACGCGGCATGGCAGACGGTGGGTACAGCACCTGCGAACCGGCTCGGGCGGGCAAGCCCGGCCAGCGAGTAGGCGCGGGCTGATGGTGAGGCGCTCCCCAGCATGAAGACGACTGGCACCGGCCAACAGACAAAGGCAACCTTGCTTCCCCTCCGGGTTGAAAAGGTCTCGCGGTCTTTCGGCGGCCTACAAGCCGTCGATCAGGTCAGCTTCACGCTCTCGGTTGGGGAGCGCCTCGCCATCCTCGGCCCCAACGGCGCCGGCAAGTCGACGCTGTTCAACCTGGTGTGCGGCGACCTGGCAGCGGACTCGGGCCGCTGCTATCTCCGAGGAGAGGACGTCACCGGCCTGCCCCTGCACCACCGAGTGCGACGCGGGCTCGCCCGCACCTACCAGACGTCGTCGGTATTCGCCGGCCTGACAGTCGGAGAGCACCTGATGCTGGCCCACCGGGGACCGGAGAAAGGACGGCTCTCGCTCTGGACTCGAAGAGCAATCCAGTCACAGGCCGCCGACCAGGCCCGCAACCTAGCGGAACAAGTAGGGCTGGAAGGCAGATTCGGCGTTCAGGGAAGCGAACTCAGCCACGGCGAGCTCAGGCAACTCGAGGTGGCCATGGCGCTGGCAGCTGAGCCATTCATCATCCTGCTCGACGAGCCCGCCGCAGGGCTATCTCCCGCAGAGCGAGAACGGCTCACCGCGCTGCTGCTCAGCCTCCAAACATCGGTTGCGGTTGTCTTGGTCGAACACGACATGGATGTGGCCTTGACCGTCGCCGACCGAGTAATCGTCCTCGAATCGGGCCGCCTCATCGCCGAGGGCAGCCCAGAGGAGATCGAAGCCGATCCCCTGGTGCGCGCCGTATATCTCGGAGAGCAGCACGGCCAGCCCCAGGAATCGGCGTCGTGAGCAGCATCGCACCGCTGCTCGAGGTGGCCATCAAGTCTGCCGGGTATGGGACAGCACAAGTGCTTCGTTCCCTCAGCTTTTCGATGGGAACCGAGCGGGTGGCCATTGTCGGCCGGAACAGCACAGGCAAGACGACCCTATGCAAAGTGGCAACCGGGCTGCTCCAGAACGCCCAGGGATCAATCCGCTTCGACGGCAAAGAGATACTCGGAAGGCGACCCCTCCAGATCGGCCGAGCAGGCGTGGGCTACGTGCCCCAAGGCCGCCGGGTATTCAACAGCCTGACGGTCGAAGAGCACTTCAAGATGCTCGGCACACGGCGCGCGTCGGACTGGCCCATCGAGCGGATAGTAGAACTCTTCCCCGCTCTAGAAGCCAGGCGAACAAGCCTCGCAAGGACCCTGTCCGGAGGAGAGCAGCAGATGCTCGCGATCGGCAGAGCTGTAGCGGTAGGCCCGAAGCTCTTGATCATGGATGAGCCATCAGAAGGCCTCGCCCCAGTGATCATTAACAACCTTGTCGAAGCTTGCAGAGCCCTGATCGCTGAAACTTCCATGGGGATCATTGTCGTCGAACAAAACATCAACGTCGCCGTACGACTAGCTGACCGCGTGTTGGTCATGGACCGAGGCGAAATAGTCGCCGACATGACAACCCCAGAATTCGCAAGGCGCCCCGACCTCCAAGAGGCCTACCTAGGCGTCAGTCGGTCAGTAGACGGACTTTGAGAGTTTGCCCAGGCCTCACGGAAACCCGCGACGTTGGGCCAGATGTTGGGGGCGAAGAACCCCTCGCGGCCTTCGCTGAGGCCGGCAGCAGCGGCGTCAGCGGGATCGTCGAAGCGATTGACGGCGAAGACCTCGCACAAATCGGGCGGAGTCTCGACATCGAGGCTGCCGGCCAGCGCCGAGCTCAGGATGGGGAAGTATCCCCGAAACACGTATGGACTCGGGGGCATCCAGCGCCGTTTGTCGTCCTCGGACAGATTGAAATACCTCCACGACGCCGTCATCAGCTCCTGCACGGTCTCCCCCGCGACACCGTGCCCGGTAACAACGAGGAAGCCCAGCGACTCGCATGCGGCCCCGACCTGGGCGGCGATGTCCGAGCGTGCTGCGGGGTCGCCGGTGGTGGCGGGTTCCAGATCGACCACCGGCACATGCCCGCGCTTTATGGCATCGATGCCGGATTCGCCTCGTTTGGGCAGTCCGGGAGTGGTCACGCCGTCTCCTTCGTGTTGAAGGTGTTCAAGCGAATGTACACCCGTCGTGGTCGTCAACCGATCGGTGGTGTTTTGCCAGGCCAGAGGTGGCCGTCAAGAGGCCAGTAAGGTGACTCGGTGGGCGATGACACTGCCGTCTACCAGGACGACTTCTGCTTGGACAACGGTCTTGTGGGCGAGGCGCTGACGATTCCGTCGGCCAATCCCAAGAACTTCTATCAGGCGATTTCCGACACAGCGGCGATGCCCCGCCTCGATCTTTGGGCCAAGCTTTTTGTGCCCGACGGGCCCGGGCCGTTTCCGATGGTGATCATGGTTCCGGGCAGTTTGGGGCTCCAACCGCACAACCTCGCCCACTCGGCGTCGATCACCGACGCGGGTATCGCGGCATGCGCCCTCGACCCGTTCGGCCCCCGAAACGTCGATTCCACCGTCGACAACCAGCTCCAGTATTCCTTTGCGGCCAGTGCCTGGGATGTCCTGGCCACCGCCGAGGTTCTGGCGTCCCGCCCCGAGATCGACGCCACTCGAATCGGGGCGCAAGGCCACAGCCGGGGCGGCTCCGCAGTGCTGAACGCGGCGTCGTTGCACCTGGCCGCAGCCGCTGCCGCTCCCAAGCTGGTCGGGGTATACGCGGCCTACCCCTGGTCGGGTCATCAGTTCCTCAACCCCGCCGTGGGGGACACCTGGGTCCGGGCCATCATCGGCGATCTCGACGACTGGTGCTCACCCACCCAGGTCCAAGCCCACATACAGGCCATACGGGTCGCAGGCGGCGACGCCACAATTCGCATCGTTGGCGGCGCGCATCACAGCTTCGACCGAACAGCTCCCCTGGAGTACATGCCCGAAGCCACCGTGGCCCCCCATGCGCCCACCGTCTACATCGCCGACAACGGCGCCTTCATCCTCCCCACCTCTGACCACCCCGACCCGGCCTTGGTCGACCTCGACGGCTTCCTCTACGCCGCCAAAGCCGGCTACGGCGTCCGCGGCGCCCACCTCGCCGGAACCCCCGACCTCGTCCCCGTGTTCGTCGAAGACATGATGCACTTCTGGACCACCGTCATGTCGCCTGGTGACTAGGCCCGTACCTGATCCCAGCAATCCGGGCAAGAGGTTCAGTCGATAGGGTCGTCCTCGATCATCTCCCAGTATTCCGGGTCGATCGCGAAGTCAGCGATCTCGACCACCCCCGGTTCCAGGAGTATCCCGACGAATACCACGACGCCGAAGATGGGATCAACGATATGGAGCGTGCGTATCTCCGGGTGGAGGTCGAAGGGCAAGTTCTCGAAGTCCTTGAAACCAATGAGCGCTGCGGCTAATGGGCCCGACCAGAAGTCCCACTCAGACGGTTGTCCTGTTGGACTTCGACGGGGACCGTGCTCTGCTGTGATCTTCTCGGCAGCGAAGCTGCCAACTCGGATTTCAGGCACTACCGCGTGGTTTCAAACCCGTAGCGTTCTGCAACCGACTTGGAGAGCCGCTCACTGGTCGGAGTCTGAACCTGCTGGTAGTCGAGGAAAGCAGTGGAGAACGGGATGGTTTCGCCGACTTCGGTCAGTCGCCAGCCGGGCTCTTGGTGGGACAGCTCGCTGACTTGGGTGCCGGTCATGCCTGCAAGTTGGGTGAGAACGTCCTCGATCGTTTTGAGCTCATCGTCGGTGAACACGTCGAGATTTGCCTCTCGGGTGGGCACCAATCGGTGCTGCGGGCGGCCGAGAAAATCCTCCTCCACGAGCTCAGCCGCACCGGAGTCGATCAATTGGCGACGGGCTGGAAGAAGTTGGCGAGGTGCCGGGCCATGGGCCAGCTTCTGAAATTCGCATCCGGAGATCGCCTGGTGGTGGCGTCGCAGGTGTGTGAACTCAGCGAAGAAAAGAACCTTGTTCAGCTTCGTAGCTCCGCCGGCACAGTCGTCCTGTAATCGGTCAGCGACATATAGCACCATCTCGACGAACTTTTTCTCGTCGTAGGCAACATTCATGTCGCCATCGTACTGACCAAGGGTGACGACTTCCCCGACCCTCCGGCTCAATGCAATACCAGAGGGCCACTTGTAGCGGTGATGGCCCATGCGGCAGACAGCCCCCAAGAGATCTCGGATGCAACCCGCGTGAACAGGGAGCGATATATCGCCCATGTCTCCCCTAGATTGAACTCGTGAATGATGGCATTCATCGCTGGGCTGAGGCTGGTTGCCCAGATTTCAGTCAACTAGAAGAGCTGGCAAGCGACGAGGGTCATTCGTTTGTGACACGAACGAGAATCGAGTGGGAATCCGGCGCCAACTGCTTCGACCTTCCAGGCGAGTCCTTTTTCGTAGCGATCGCCGAGGGCCTAATCGTTGGCATATGTGGCATGAACAAGGACCCCTATCTCTGCGACCCACTGGTCGGTCGCCTCCGGCACCTCTATGTGCATCCGAGCCATCGACGATCAGGCGTAGCGAAAGCTCTCGTGGACGAGTGCCTTTCCTCTGCTATCGGGAATTTCGAACGAGTCCGCCTTCGGACATCGAACAAGGCTGCTATTGCGCTGTACCGCTCACTGGGATTCAACGTCTGCGAAGAAGAGTCCGCTTCTCACCATAGACAGCTGTAAGCGGCTGCCGTGCCCAACAGCGAGGCGATCTGCTCGCAAAGGGAATCTCCGTCGGTGGCGTTCCCCCGGTCCCACGCTTGGCCTCGGCGGTATCAACGGGTGTCGAAGGGAAGCTTTACCTCAGTGCCGAGAATCGTGTAGGGCAGTGACTATTGGGTCACGTTGAGTCGATGCGGGGGAAGGCAAGCGGGTCGTGACCCTGTTGCCCTATGGCGTCGGCAAGCAGGAGGACATCCACCAGCCGGTCACCATGCTCTTTGGGGCTTGACGGTGGCGGGATGTCAGATGATTCGGCAGCTAGCCGAAGCTCGAGCCGACCACCCGCGGCAGCGACTAGCCGGCGCAGCGTGCGGGTGGTGGGGTCCCGTCGCCCGTTTTCATAAGCAGAAATTACCGGTTGGCTAGTGCCCGCACGCTCGGCCAACTCCGCTTGGGTCAACCCCGAAAGCCTTCGCGCTACTCGAAGCAACTCCGCCGGTTCCACAGCTAGAAGTATATATCTATTTGTCTATGTCTGCTCCTGCCGCGGCGGGAAATACCTACCAGAGCTCGTCGAGGTATTGGGTGGTGCCGGGGATGGTGGGGATGAAGGGGGCGGCTAGTTCTAGGCGGGCGCCTTGGGCGGTGACGTCGTCGGCGAGGGTGGCGAACGCGTCCCAGCATTGTTCGGGGTCTTGGTCGCAGAAGTAGAGGCGGAGGACTTCGGGGTGCTCTCCGGTGAGGGGCGGGAGGCCGCCCTCTTTGGCGACCTGCACGAAATCGATGATCTGGCCGATGGGGCTGCCCTCGGCTAGCAGCTGTGGGTCGCGCTCGGCCCGCAGGCCTGCCGCAGCCGCGAGCACCGAGTCGGTGTCGTCGCCTCGGATCCAGGCCACGACCAGGCCGGCGTAGGGGTGGTCGAGGGCGATCTCGGGTGGGACCGGCGCCGGGCCTCGGCCTGCCGAGCCAGCGAGGTCGTAGGCGGCGGTGCTGACGTGGTCGCGGTTGGGGTTCATGCGCCCCGTGGCGAACAGGTCGGGTCCGACCGAGAAGGAGTAGCCGAAGGTGTCGGCGTCGTGCCCCTCCTCCATCCAGTACAAGGCGATGAACGAGCCGTTGTCCACCGGATCGGCCACCGCGCTGTCGGCGGGGAAGCGCAGATCTTTCAGCCGCCTCGTTGCCACATACCGCCGGTAGGCGAAGCAGCCCGGCGCGGCGGTCATGGCGGCATAGGCGTGGTCGTGCTCATACCAGCGGTTGTACTCGTGCAGCCCCTCGCCCCGGTGCGGCTCGATGAAGGTGATCATCGAATGGCCCAAATGGATCTGGCTGCCAATTGCCAGTTCTGAATCAGACATGTCGTCGCCTCCTGTTGCTGTCGCATGTTACGACCCCGTCAACGGTACGACCACAAGGTCAAAGACCTTGCTGTTGATGTTGCAGAATGGGCGTCAATGGGCAACAAGAGCGATGATGAGCGAATTCAGCCCGCTCTGCACTCACTCTTGTCGGGGGATGTTGATGGGCTTGCAATCGCTCTGAATGCAGACCCGCAGATAGCCACAATCGAGGTTGCGGGGAACACGCTATTGGAGTGGACCACACAACCTGAGGTTGGGCCGCCCTCGCCTCAGATCGTCGACCTGCTGATTGGCGCCGGCGCTGAACTGGATCGAGCCCTCAACCTTGCCGGTTGCTGGAACCGGGCGGCCCTCTGCGAACAACTCCTTGCCGCCGGTGCCGACCCCGCAGCCACCGCTGACGCCAACATCACGCCCCTTGAATCGGCCGCAATGCACAGTTCCATTGAGGCCGCTGATGTACTCGTTGCCGCCGGTCTGTATAGGCCCGCACTGTGGCTTGCTGCCGCCTGCGGTTTGCTGCACCGAGTCAAGCACTGGGTATCCACTGACGGTTCACTCCTCGATGATCCGGGCATCCACCGTCCCAATTGGGCCGATGTCGGCCGACCGGCCGGCAATCCACCCTCCGATGACCCGGTAGAGGTCATTGGCGAGGCATTCGTTTTCGCTGCGCTCAACAACCGGCTCACAGTCATGGAATATCTCCTCGACGCCGGCGTGGATACCGATGTGCGTCCCTACCGCAATACAACTGCACTGCATTTCGCTATTCAATTTCGCCGTCTCGAAGCGGTTCGGCGCCTACTCGCACGGGGCTCATCGGTGACGATTCTTGACGACATCTACAGTTCCGACGCTGCCGGATGGGCGGAGGCCTGCGACGACGGCAGCCAGCTGGCAAGGACCATCAGCGAACTAGTCAGCGCTTCTTGAAATCGGATGCCCAAGAGGCGTTCCCATGTAGGGTTTCCCGGTGCCTTCAGTGAGCCAGTGGCTGCTTGAAGACGGGGTGCTGCATCTGAACCACGGGTCGTTCGGGGCCACTCCGGCTTCAGTGTTGGAAGCACAGGATCGGATCCGCCAGCGCTTTGAGGCCAGCCCCACCAAGTACTTCGTGGGTGGCGAATACCAGGACGAACTGGACTCAGCCCGTCGAGTGATAGCCGATTTCGTTGGGGCCGATGAGGCGGGGCTGGTGTTCGTGAACAACGCCACAACCGGGGTGAACGCGGTGCTGCGGTCGCTAGAGACCAGCCTCGCCCCTGGCGATGAGATCCTGGTCACCGACCACGAATACAACGCCTGCGTGAATGCGGCGCTGGTCTCGGCGGAGAGGACCGGCGCCCAAGTGGTCACCGCTCGGCCGCCGTTCCCGCTGGAGTCCTCTCAGCAGGTGGTCGACGCCGTGCTCGGGGCCGTCACCGAGCGAACTCGCATTTTGATGATCGACGCCGTGACCTCCCCCACGGGGCTGGTGATGCCGGTGGCCGAGATCGCCTCGGCACTGGAGCCCGATGTGGCGGTGCTGGTGGACGCGGCCCATGGCCCCGGCATGATGGACTTCGACGTTTCGGCTTTGGGCGTCTCCTATGTGACGGCCAACTGCCACAAGTGGATGTGCTCGGCCAAGGGTGCGGCATTCCTATGGGTGAGACAGGACCGCCGGGAGGGTCTGTACCCCCCCGTCATCAGCCACGGCTACAACGACGCTTGGCCGTCGAGTGCCAGCCGATTCCACGCCCAGTTCGACTGGACCGGCACGCAAGACCCCAGCGCCTGGCTCACCGTCCCCGTCGCCCTCGACACCGTGGCCGCCATGCACCCCGACGGCTGGCCCGGGGTACGAACCGCGATCCGGGAGCTGTGCCTGACCGGCCGCAGCATCCTGCTCGATGCCCTGGGGATCGATCCGCCGGCCCCCGAGGACATGATCGGCGCCATCGCCTCGGTGCCCGTCCCGCCCGCCGACAACTCCGGCTCGGAGATATTCGACCCGCTCATGGCCGCGCTGGCCGACAACCACAACATCCAGGTCCCGGTCTTCACCTGGCCCGAGCCCCCCGAGCGCCTGCTGCGCATCTCCGCCCACCTCTACAACGAGGAATCCCACTACCGAACCCTGGCCGACGCCCTCATCGCCGAGCTCAACCACTGACCTACTGCAAATGGCCCGATCCCGCCGGAATATGGAGGTCAGTACATGATGGTGCGGGTTAGGTGGTGGGGCCAGAAGGTGGCGTGATACGCCTTCCAGAGTCGGAAGTCCACCTGGGGGACGACCAGGGAATGTGAGGTTGGGCGAACGCGGTTGATGGCGTCGGTTAGCAGGGCGGTGGCGTACAGGGTGTGGGCCCGGATCTCTACTTCCTCGGGACTGTCCGCGGGGATCAGTTCCCCATGGTTGATGGCGGCTTCCAGTTCCTCGGAGTAGGACAAGATGCCCATGAGCCGCAGGGCGACGGGGACGATGTAGTCGGCGAACGCCGTCATCCGATCCAGGTCGGCCACCGCGAAGGTGCCACCGCTGGCCAGCGCCATGTGCAGTTGCCACAGCCACAGCTGGGCCAGCTTGTGCAGCTGCACCTCATGGCCGTCGTGAGTACTGACATCGTTGAACCGAGGGAACTCCACCACCAGCCGCTCCAGCAGGCCGTTTCCAGAGAAGTACATGGCGGGCGCACAGTCGGCCACGAACCGATGGGCGCTGCCGTCGTAGCGTTCGGCCAAGACCTGGCCCGCCGCGTTGAGGATCTCGACGCGCTCATCGAGCATGGGGATTGCGATGTTCCCGTTGAACACGCGACCCAGTTGGGCTCGATTGATCTCGGCCAGGTAGGCCCCGTCGGTCAGCGGCACGCCTTCATCCAGTGCCCGGTTGACGCAAGCGAACATGCCCTCGCTGTCCGACCAGGTGCGGCCCCGAAAGTCGGAGGCGAACTTCACCCCGGAGTCGAAGTCGGTGAAGGCGAAGTTCATGACCGCATAGAAGAAGGACACATCGATGATCTCCGCCGGGTCAGTCCTGTCGCTGAAGGCACCGTCTACCGGGCTAGACGGAAAGGCAAACTCCTCAAAGGCCATCCATGAGGCCACCTGCTCGATGCCCTCGACCCAAGTGCGAACGTGTCGGGAGCGATCAACCACCCCGCGTACCGACCGCAGTACCGGCGAGGTCCACACTGGGGATTCGGGCATGGTCGGCTCCTATCGCTGCGAGTGGGTCACAGGGCGAGATGAAGTCGGAGGGCGTTGTCGACTTGGGCCATTTGGTCGAAGGGGACCTGGCCGATCAGGCGGCCAACTCGTTCAACGGAGATCGACCTGACCTGTTCGGCTTGGGCCTTGGAGTCGCGCTCGAGGCCAGTGTCGTCGGCGACCAGCAGCACTTGGAAGGGGTGGATCCGCTCGGTGTTGGAGGTGATGGGTACGACGGTCACCACTCCGTGCCCCAGTCGGGCCGCTGTGGTGTTGGCGCCATCGTTGCTGACAATCACCGCGGGCCGGGTTTGGGCGGCCTCAGCGCCCAGCGTGGGGCTGAGGTTGACGATGCGGATCTCTCCTCGTCTCATCAGAGCCAGGTGAGTCCGTCAGAAACGGAGGAGTCCCAGAGGTGGCTCTCTTCGTTGTCCCACTGCGCGAATGCCTCGGCGTAGTCTTGCGCCAACTCCGATGCCCGCAGGAGCCGGACCGCCCGGTGCAGGGTGGCCGATCGGGATGCGATTTGGTGGTTGCGGGCATAGTCGTCGAGGAAGGCGACGTCTTCGTCGGGAAGGCTGACGCTAACTTTCATACCTGAAATACTACTAGAGTAGGACTCAATGGACTCAATCCGGTTCAGCTTTGATGGAGATCAGGCGCTCGCCGCGGTCACCGGCCGCGATGGAGGCGTGAGCCGCGGCCAGGTGGCCAGCCTCAACCTGAGTTTTGAGGTGGGGGACGACTCAGGAAGCGTTGTGGCCAACCGCAAGATCGTGGGCGACAGACTCGGCTCCGACTTTCGGGATCTGGTGGTTCCCCGCCAGGTGCACGGGGTTCGAGTGAAGGTCGTCGGCGAGCAGGACGGGGGTCGTGGGGCCGATTCGGCTGAATCTGGAGTGGCCGCCTGTGATGCGCTGGTTACCACCACGCCGATGGTCCCGATAGCCGTTCTCGTTGCCGATTGCGCGCCCGTAGTTCTCTACGACCCAGTTCAATCGGCAATCGGGATCGTGCATGTCGGATAGCGGGGGGCAATCGGGCGTATTGCACAAAAAGCTGTGGAGACAATGGCTCGGGAGTTCGGGTGCCGGCCGCGGGACATCCGAGTTGGAATCGGTCCATGCCTGCAACCGCTCTCCCTCGAAGTCTCGATGAACGAGGCCATGCAGGCTGAGGGCGAGTTCCATCAGCAGCCCGCGGTGCTCTACGACGCAGGGGACAAGCCGCACCTCGACATCCCGTTCATGGTCAAACAGCAGGTGCTCGATGCCGGGGTATGGCTCAAGTACATAGAAGACTGTCGGATGGACACGCTGGATGCCCGGCGCTTCTTCTCCCATCGGGGACAGTCCGGCCGAGCGGGACGCTGCATGGGCGTGGCAATGCTGCGATCGGCTTAGACGGCTGGTCGTCAGTCCGGGACGAGAACTCCCGGGTTCATGAGGTTGTCAGGGTCGAGGGCGGCCTTGACAGCCCGCAGAACGCCGACGCCGGCATCGCCGAGTTCATCGGCCATCCATGGTCGGCGGACGCGGCCGATGCCGTGATGGTGGGAGATTCCGGCACCGCAGCCAGTGGCCGCCTGCATGGCCGCGGTCCAGCAGGCGTCGTAGACCGATTGGTACTCCTCCGGACCAGACGGCTGAGCGGCGAAGGTGAAGTAGAGGTTGGCCCCAGAGCGGTACGCGTGCGATGAGTGGGCGGTAGCGGTGATCACCGTAGGCACCGCTCTGATCGCGTCGGTGACAGACGTGTAGAGCCGGGCAAGCTGGCCCCAGCCGGTGGCTACCTCAATGGTGTCGGCCACGAGGCCCTGCTCGAAGAGTTCGGTCCAGGTGGGCACGGTGTTGCGATGCTCAAACCAGTGGTCGACTGCGCCTGGATCGGCTTGCTCACCCCCACAGCCCAGGCCCAGCTCAGCAACCGCGGCCGCCTCCAGAACAGCGTGGCCGGGCGGGCCCTCGTGCAAGAAGATGGCCACGCAGCGGCCCTTGGGCACGTGGTCGCGGAAGTGGCGCCGCGTCTCGCCGGCGTCGTAGAGGCGCACCACCGGAGGTCGCCAGCCAGGCGCGATCACGCTTCGCACCGCCTCGATCCCCGCGTTCATATCCTCGAAGTGGAAGGCCTGGCGCACTCCCGGCTCGGGCAGCGGCCGCAGCGAGAAGGTCACCTCGGTGATGATCCCCAGAGTTCCCTCGCTGCCCAGCAGCAGCTGGCGCAGATCTGGGCCAGCCGATGCCCGGGGAGTGGAGCGTGATCGGTATATCGACCCGTCGGGCAGTACGGCTTCCACCGAGTACACGATGTCCTCGATGTTGCCGTAGGCAGTGGAGTATTGGCCTGAGGCCCGAGTGGCCACCCATCCGCCCACCGAGGAGATCTCGATCGACTGGGGCCAGTGCCCGATGGTGAAGCGGTCTTGGCGCACCCGGTTCTCGGCGTCGATACCCATGGTGCCGGCGCCGAAGGCGGCCAGGCCGTCCACTGGGTCGAGCCACCGCAGCCCGCTCAGGCCCTCGGTGCTGATGACCACCGACTCGGTGGTGGCCAGCACCCCGCCCACGCAACCCGATCCGGCGCCCCGGGGAATCATCGGCGCGCCGTGGGCCCGGCACAGCCGCACCGTCTCAGCCACCCGCTCAGTGGTCGAGGGCATGGCTATCGCAGCGGGCAGCACTAGCCGGCCCTGCCACTGATCGAATTCGGAGCGGGGCCAGGTGTCGCGGGCTCGGCTCCGGCGGGCGTCGTCGTCGATGAGCAACTCGTCGCCCAACAGGCCGGCGAGGTCGTCGAGAAGTGTCATCAGGCGTTGTCCCGGAATTGGAGCTCGCTGGCGAAGCGGGTTCGAACGGCGTCGATTTCGCTGGCAGTGCGGGACTCGTCCCACCCCAGCAGGTCGGCCATCAACGAGGCCGCGGGGGCGATCAGGGCGTCGCGCTCGGCGGGGGTGTACCAGGCAGACCGGGTCCGGCGATAGACGAGGTCTTCGAGGGTCAGTGCACCATCCACCTGTACCGCCCAGTCGACCTCACCGGCTACCACCCGCCCACCGGGGACAATGGGCTGGTGGCCCAAAGCCAGCACCTCGCTGGTCTCGTCGCCGTAGAGCCGCACCAGACGGTCGACCAGCGGCTGCTCAACCCCTACGGCGGCCGCCACCGATGCGGCGTGGGCGTCGAGGCTCGATGTCAGGTCGCCGCCGGGGATCGGATCGGGCCCCGGACTCGGCCCCAGCGATCGGCCCTGCTGCTCGGCCACAAAGTCGAGCACCGTCATCGCCATGGTGCGAAAGCCGGTGAGCTTGCCGCCCGCGATGGTGATCATCCCCCCGGCGCCGAGCCACACCTCCTCCTTGCGAGAGATCTCGGCGGCCTCCCTGTTTCCTTGGGCCACAAGTGGGCGCACCCCCGACCAGGCCGCCACGACATCGTCGAAGCCCAGAGGATCGACGTCGAAATAACGTTTGAGCGGGTGCAGCAAGTACTCGACGTCGGTCCGCTCGATTTCGGGCCACAGGAGTTGATCGCCGTGATAGCTGGTGTCGGTGGTGCCGATGGCCACGGTGTCGCCTCGGGGCAGAACAAAGATGCTGCGCTTGTCGGAGGTTTCCATGATCACCAGGTTCTGTACAGGTAGCCGTGATGCATGGACGACCACGTGCACGCCCTTGGAGGGATGAAGCCGATCGACAGCGGTTTCCTCCTCGAGTCGGGCCAGACGCTCCACCCACGGCCCGGTGGCGTTGACCACCGCATCGGCTCGGATCGCCACTTGATCGCCACTCACGCCGCATTCAGCCACCACTCCGTCGATCCGCTCGCCCTCCCAAACCACGTCCACCACCGGAAGCCGATTCGCCACCTGCGCCCCTGCAGCAGCAGCGTCGCGCAGCACGGCCAGCACCAGGCGGGCATCGTCGGTCATGTACTCCCGATAGGCACACGCCCACGGGAACTCGTCTTGGCGCATGCAAGGCTCCAGCTCCCCCAGAGCGTCGCGATCCCAGCTGAGGTGGCGGTCGGCATCCTCCACTGCGCCGAGCTTCTCGTAGGTCCCGATTCCGGCTCGGACCTTCATCAAGCTCGCCCGGCTACGAGCCGGCACCACCATCCAGCACGGCTCGGCCAGATGGGGTGCCATCTGATGGACGGCCTTGCGCTCCCGCGCCGTCTCCCGCACTAGCCCGATATCGCCCATCGCCAGATACCGCAGCCCCCCGTGGATCAGCTTGGAAGAGCGCGACGACGTCCCGGCGGCGTAGTCGTCCTTCTCCACCAGCGCCACCCGCAGCCCCCGCCGGGCCGCATCACGGGCTACTCCCGCCCCCGTGATCCCCCCGCCGATGATCACCAAATCAAACCGCTCACCCTCAAGCTCGGCCAGCAGCCCAGGCCGCGAGCGGGGCGTCAGAGATGTCGAAGGAGCGGCTTCAGGCATTTTCAACCAAACCTAAGCCGCTATTCCGCTTAGCAGGTAGCGCCGGGCTGGTTCCGCACTACCAGTTCTTCCAGTAGCGGGAGGGGATGGGGCCGGTTTGGTCTTGGTACTTGGAGCCGGCCTCGGTGGATCCGTAGGGGTTCTCTGCGGGGGTGGTCATTCGGATAAAGGAGATCTGGCCGATCTTCATCCCGGCATACAGGGTGATGGGCAGGGTGGCCACGTTGGACAGCTCCAGGGTGAGTCGCCCGTTCCAACCGGCGTCCACGAATCCAGCAGTGGAATGGATCAAGAGCCCAAGGCGGCCCAGCGACGACTTGCCCTCCAGTCGGGCCACCAGGTCGTCGGGAATCCGCACCCGCTCCAGGGTGGAGCCCAGCACGAACTCCCCGGGATGGAGGATGAACACCCCGTCGGACTTGATCTCCACCGGCTCGGTGAGGGCGTCCATGTTCTTCTTGACGTCGATGAGCCCCTCGGTGTGGTTGCGGAACACCCGGAAGTGCCGGTCGATCCGCAAATCGACCGACGAGGGCTGGATGGCGCCTTCGGCCAGCGGCTCGATCTCGATGCGGCTCTCGGCCAGCTCCTTGCGGATGGATACGTCGGAAAGGATCACGCTTTGGGGGCGAAGAAGCTCCGCACCAGCGGCTCGTAGTGCTCCAAGGGCGGTGTGGGGTAAGCCGGGTCGAAAGCGGGCATGTCGTATTCGGCGCAGAATTCGGCGCAGCGGTCGTAGTGGGGGTGGTCGGCGTAGGCGTCGCGGCTGTTGCGATCCAGCCCGACGTGATGCCAGAAGTAGTAGCCCTGGAAGACGCCGTGCATCTGCACCATCCAATGGTTGGCCTCCGACACGAACGGCTTGAGGATGGCCGCGGCGATGTCAGGGTGGTTGTGGGGGGTGAGCAGGTCGCCGATGTCGTGGACCAGCGCGCACACCAGGTACTCGTCGTCGCGCCCGGCCCTCTCGGCCCGATAGGCGGTCTGGATGCTGTGGGCCAGCCGGTCGACGGCGAATCCCTGGGGCCCGGAGGCCAGATCCCGCAACTCCCGCAGCACCCGGTCGGCCAATCCCTGCTCCAGGTAGTGGTGGGCAGGGGCGGTTGCCGCCCAGTCCTCTGCGGTGGACTCGTCCATGCGGGTGAACGTGGCTTGAGTCATGGTTGCCATGCCCGAAGCCTACGGCACAAAGAGCATTTTCACCTGCCCGTGAGGCGGCTCATGGCCGTTAGATTGCAGGACTGATGCGAGCAGTGGTTTTCGAGGGCGGAAAGGCGACAATCGGCGAGGTAGACGACCCGGTACCGGGCCATCGGCAGCTTCTGGTGGAGGTGCGGGCCACAGGGCTGAACGGCGCCGACATCGCCCAGGCCAAGGGGGGCTATCCTCCGCCGCCGGGCGCGCCGACCACCGGCGGTCTCGAGATGGCCGGCGAGGTGGTGGCCACCGGGCCCGGTTGCCAGCGGTTCTCGGTGGGCGACCGGGTGATGGCGGTGGTACAGGGCGGCGGACAGGCCGATCTGTGTGCAGTGGACGAGCCTCTGGCCATGCCGGTGCCCGAAGCGATGGGCTGGGAAAGCGCGGGCGGATTCCCCGAGGTGTTCGCCACAGCCCACGACGCCCTGTTCACCCAGGCTGGGGTGGCCATGGGTGAGCGGGTGTGCATCCACGGCGCGGCCGGAGGAGTGGGGGTGGCCGCAGTGCAGTTGGCGGCGGCGGCCGGGGCGGAGGTGACCGCCACTGTGCGCAACCCTGATTCCCGCAGCGCGGTGGCCGAGTTGGGAGCGCACGCTATTGACCCCGTCGACTTCGTTGATGCTGGCCCGTTTGACGTGATCCTCGAGCTGGTGGGCGCCCCCAACTGGCCCGCCAATCTCAAAGCGCTGGCCACCGAGGGCCGCATTTCGGTCATCGGAGTGGGCGCCGGGGCGGAGGTATCGCTGAATCTGGCGCTGCTGATGGTCAAGCGGGTACGGCTGTTCGCCTCCACGCTGCGGCCCCGCACTCTGGAGCAGCGGTCCGCCGTCGCCCGCCGTATGGAACGCCATGTGCTCCCCTTGGTGGATGCGGGCCGAGTCCGGGTTCCCATAGCCCGCACCTTCCCCTTGGCCGAGGCGACTGCGGCCTACGATTACTTCGCCGTCCCCGGCAAGCTGGGCAAGGTGGTGCTGGTTCCCTAGAGGCCGCGAAGACGGGTACCAACGGTCTCGGGAACTTGAGACGTATCCTTGGCGTCTAACGGTTATGAAAAAGCTGGTTGGGTCGATCATTTTGCTTGCTGCGATCGCGGTTGGTTGCGGTAGCTCAGACCAGGCCCAAACCCCAAGCGCCACCGCCACTGCGGTCGCCGCCCCCACTGCTGCGGCGACCGATGACCCCCCTTCGACCCCCACCGCGGCCCCCACTGCTGCGGCGAACGTTGAACCCACTCGGACTCCCACCCCCATTGCCTCTGCTGCGGCGACTCCGGTGGCCACTGTTGTGCCGACTTCGGTCCCGACTCCGGTGGCGACCGTTGTGCCGACTCCGGTTCCGACTCCGGTGGCGACCGTTGTGCCGACTCCGGTTCCGACTCCGGTGGCGACCGTTGTGCCGACTTCGGTCCCGACTCCGGTGGCGACCGTTGTGCCGACTTCGGTTCCGACTCCGGTGGCGACCGTTGTGCCGACTTCGGTTCCGACTCCGGTGGCCACTGTTGAGCCGGTGCTCCATCGCTTACCGGCTGATCCGAGTGCCCCAGCCAGGGAATGGGTGGGCGGAGTCAATGCCGCTGGCTGGGATTTCCATCGGCACTTGGAGGGCAACGCGATCTCCAGCCCAATGAGCATTGGGGTGGCCTTCAGCCTGAGTCGAGCCGGGGCATCGGCTGACTCCGGGGCGGCGCTCGACATGATCTTCGGATTCCCCGGGGCTGACACCCACCGTGCGGCCAACGCCGTTGATCTCAGATTGGCCATGGTCTCGGTGGACCCCACCACCTTGGAGGTGGCCAATCGGCTCTTCCCCGACGATGGATTCTCCCCGCGCCAAGAATTCCTGAACATCGCCACTGCTCACTACGGGGCCACTGTCGAGCCAGTCGACACCGCCGACGGCGGGGCCGCAGCCGACTCCATCAATCGTTGGGTATCAGAGCGCACCCGGGGGCTCATCCCTGTAATCGTCGACGCAGGGGTCGTCCAAGACCAAGAACTGGTCATGGTCAACACCGTCTACCTAAAGGCCGACTGGCTGGTGCCGTTCCTCCCCGAGTTCACCCGCGATCGCCAATTCACCACCGGCGACGGCCAGTCGGTGACGGTGCCCTTTATGCACGACCGGGTGCCGGTGCATCGCCGCTATGTGCAACTCGCCGACGCCGACGCGGTGGAGCTGCCCTACCAGGGCGACGAGCTGGCCATGTGGCTCATCGTCCCCCACGACTCCGATGGCTTGACCGCCGTGGAGGAGTCGCTCGACGCTAAGGCGTTGGTTGGGCTGTCCATCTCGGCGCTAGAAGGCACGGTAGAGCTCACCATGCCCAAGTGGGAGCAGACCTTGCCGCCGGCTGACCTGTTCAAGTGGCTCTGCCTGCGCGGGTTCTGTCCAGGTGCGGGCTTCGACGGCATCGCTCCCGGCCTCTTCATCTCTACTGCACTTCACGGAGCCAAGGTGATCGTGGATGAGAAGGGCACCGAAGCCGCTGCTGCCACTACAACCGGTTTCGCGACTTCCCTACCGCCCCCGCCTGATCTCACCGTGGTGGCCGACCGCCCCTTCCTGTGGGCCATCGTCCACCAAGACACCGGCGCTCTCCTGTTCGTCGGCCGCCTCGTCAACCCCGCGGCCTGACAATTTGGAACAGTTACAGCCGTTCTCTGAAGCGGTTCAGTTCACCTCGATCAGCAAGCTCATCGTGGACAATACGCTGAGCTTGTTCGCGCACTTCTCGATTAGAAATACCGAAATTGCTAGCAAGTTGGCCCAACATACTTGTGGCCTTTTGAATGTTCTTACGATCCAAACGCGGCGATGGCAAGAACAGGATTGAGGGACCATGCTCGCGAATCATCCGACGAATCTCGGGAAGATATGCAAGTAGCTGACCCCACTCACGAACCGGGTCTCCGGTCGGTCGACGCCAAGTCACAACCGACAGATCGGTTCGCGACAAAGTCCACAACTCCTCAATCTGCTCAGACTGGTGCCAGTCCTGAGTAACGAGCGCACCAAAACCAGCTTCATTCGCCCGAAGGTAGAGGTACCAATCCGGTGTGAACGACCCGGCAAGCGTCGAATCAAACTCACGTAGTGAGACAACTTCGACGGTTGCATCCACCGATGCAGGACGGAACCCCGGCGGGGACGGAAAACCCTCGTCGAGAAGCAGACGCACCGAGGACTAGGCCGCTCTGAGGCGAGTCTCGAATTCCAAGGCGTCTTCGATCGCCTCGACCGACAACCGCTCATATAGCCGGGAAATCGCAGCAGCGTCGAGCCCACGGTCTTCCCTCAGTGCGTACAAGTTGGCGCTTGGCACACGCGAACCTTCAATACACGGCTCACCAGCTAAGACCCAGGGAGAGATGTAGGTGTGCTCCGAAGGTCGAATCAAACTTGGTCCCCAAAGCTCCCCTTTGGAAATGCCTTCAACCGGTTCAGTGAGTTCGAATACATCGAGGACCTCGACAAGGCCATCGAACGCTTGCTGGCCGGTAAATCGATCTGTGCCCTCGTTGCCGATCAGGAAGATAGTGCCGTCGCTATGGACGCTTGGATCGATGTCCGACCTCTCAAGTAGTTCACGCACATATCGAACTCTCTCAGAGGCTTCTGAGCGGTCCATGTGCTTGCTTCGCAGCCAAGCCAACAGCCTTGCGAAGACAATGTCTCGATATGACCAGCCGCGGGGCCTTGCGCCAATCCAGTCGGGAACAAGCACACCTGCGGACGCCCAGTCGTGCAGCGTCCTGGCAGGTATGGCCGATAGTTGTTGGGCTCGTTCAGCGTCGTACCGGCCGCGCGGATACTTCAGGGCTCGAAGCACCAGCGAACGAACGTCGGCAGAAAGCGACTCACGGTCTGGTGGCACCTTCTCAGTATCGCAGCAAAACATGCCTTATAGAGGACTCGCACCAACTTGGCAGTTTCCCAATCGGATATCGGGTGATTGATCTTGGCCATTGACCTCCGAGACGGCGCTCATTTCTGAGCAGCCAGGTAGTCGAGCACCTCTTGCTCGGACACCACGTCGGCGTACTTGGCGTCAAGGTCGAACAGGTTGGCCTCATGGACGCGCTGGTCTCGGTCGCCGCAGGCATCTCTCACCACGATGGGAACGAAACCGTGCTGGCAGGCGTCGAGTGCGGTGGCCCGGACGCAGCCGCTGGTTGACACACCCGTGATGATCAGCGTGTCGATGCCCAGGGAGGTCAGCGTAGAGGCCAGCGACGTGCCGAAGAATCCTGAGGCGTACTGCTTGACCACCACCACCTCTTCGTCGGCCGGTTCCAGGCCTTCGCCGTACTGGCCGAGCGGGTTGCCCCGTACAAAGCACTCCAGCGCGCCGACCTTGCGGAAGAAGACCCCGCCGTCGGCCCCTCCCGGCTGAAACTCCACCCTGGTGTGCAGCACGGGGATCTGAGCCCTCCTAGCGGCAGCCAGCAGCCGTATGCACGACTCTCGGGCGTCTTCCACACCGGCATACAGCGGCGAATCGGGTTCCAGATATGCCTGGCAGAAGTCGACCACCACCAGGGCAGGCTGCTGGCCGAATCCGAGACGGTTGCTGAATCCTGCCTGGCGATAGTCGTCGGCCAAGCTGTCTCCGGTCATGCCCGGTCCCCCTGCATCAGTCGACTATCCCATTGGCCCGGAGCTGGCTGATGGCGTCGCCATCGAGGCCGAGGATTCCACTTAGCACCTCTTCGTTGTGCTCGCCCAGCACCGGCCCCGACCATTCGATCTCTCCGGGGGTGTCCGACAGCTTGGGCACCACGTTCTGCATGGGGATCGAGCCGAAGTCGGGACTGTCCACCCAGGCAATGGCCTGTCGGGCCGAGAAATGCTCGTCGGCCAACATCTCGGGGGCACGATACATCTGGCCGTTGGGCACGGCGTGCTCGTTCAGCAGCCGGTGAAGGTCGCGGGCATCGAGGGTAGCTGTCCACTCGGCGATCAGCTCGTCGAGCTCAAGCTGGTTGTCGCCCCGGGCGAGGTGGGTGGCATAGCGGGGGTCTTCGCCCAACTCGGGTCGGCCCATGGCTTCGGCCAGCCGCCGCCACACTGTGTCCTGGTTGCCGGAGATCAGGTGCATCTTGCCGTCCCGGGTGGGGTACACGTTGGCCGGCGCGATGTTGGGGATCATCGAACCGGTGCGCTCGCGAATGAACCCCGCTACGTGATACTCGGTCAAAAGCGACTCCATGACCGCCATCACCGACTCGTACAGGGCAGCGTCCACCACCTGTCCCTTGCCGGTGCGCTGGCGGGCGTGGAGGGCGTTGAGCGTGCCGATGGTGGCGAACATGGCAGTGAGGGTGTCGCCGATGCTGATACCGGTGCGGCTGGGCATCTTCTCCGGGTCACCGGTGGTGTAGCGGATGCCGCCCAGCGCTTCGCCGATGGCGCCGAAGCCGGGCTGGGAGGCATAGGGGCCAGACTGTCCGTAGCCCGACACCCGAGTGATGATCAACCGGGGATTGACGGCGTGGAGCTCAGCGGGGGACAGTCCCCACTTTTCCAGGGTGCCGGGTCGGAAGTTCTCCACCAGCACGTCGGCGTTGGCCGCCAGTTGGCGCACCAGGTCTTGTCCGGCGGCCTCGCGCAGGTTGACGGTGACCGACTTCTTGCCCCGGCCCACTACCGGCCACCACAGCGACTTGCCGTCGGCCCTCTCCTGGCCCCATACCCGCATGGGATCGCCGGTTCCCGGTGGCTCGACCTTGATCACCTCGGCCCCGTGGTCGGCCAATTGCTGGCCGCAGAACGGGCCGGCCAGCAGGGTGCCCATCTCGATAACCCGGATGTCGGTCAGAGCTCCAGACATGATTCTCCAATATGCTCGGACTCGCAGTGAGCGAGCGCATTCAAATCGTCGAAGTGGCCCCTCGGGACGGCTTGCAGGCCGACCCCGCCGACCTCAGCACCGCGCAGAAGGTCGAGCTCATCGAGCGGCTGGTAGCCGCCGGCCACACTCGCATCGAGGCCACCAGCTTCGTCAGCCCCAAGGCAGTGCCCAAGATGGCCGACGGGGATGCGGTCATGGCCGGCGTGCCCCGGTCGAGCGGGGTGAGCTACAGCGCACTGGCCCTCAACCAACGAGGGGTTGAGCGGGCCATCTCCGCCGGGGTCGACGAGGTTTGCGGGGTGGTAGTGGCCACCGAGGCGTTTTCCCAGGCCAACCAACGGGCCAGTGTGGCCGAGTCGGTGCAGCGCTGGCGCGACATCAGCGATGCCGCCCGGGTTTCTGGCATCAAGACCGCGGTCACTGTTTCTGCTGTGTGCGGATGTCCCTACGAGGGGCGGGTGGAAGCCCAGAGCGTGCTCGACATTGTGGCCCAATTGGCCGAGACCCGGCCCGACGAGTTGGCTCTGGCCGATACCATCGGGGCCGGGGTTCCCACCCAGGTGGCCGACCTGTTCGCGGGGGTCCGGGAGCAGGCTCCCGGCATTGCACTGCGAGGCCACTTCCACAACACCCGCAACACCGCTTTGGCCAACATCGCCGCGGCGATCGACACCGGCGTGAGGGTGTTCGACTCCAGCCTCGGCGGGGTGGGGGGCTGTCCGTTCGCTCCCAAAGCCACCGGCAACGTCGCCACCGAAGACGTGGTGTATCTGGTGCACGAGATGGGCTTCGACACCGGGCTGGATCTGGACGCGCTCATCGACACCACAGCCTGGCTGGAAGCCCAACTCGGCCACGGCGTGCCCAGCCTGGTGGCCAAGGCCGGCGGATTTCCGCAACCTCGCTGAGCACCTCACAGCAGTGGCCGCCGCGCTCATGTCGGTCGCTTCTGGTATTTGCCGCCGGGGCTGCCAACCACCTGTCCGTCGGCCAGAATGCGCTGGCCCCGCAGCCATACGTGGCTGACCTTCCCGGTGAGCTCTTGGCCCTCGAACGGGGTGTAGCCCTGGCTGGACTCCGACTCGGCGGCTCGCACCACATGGCTGACCGCTGGATTGAGCAGGGCGATGTCGGCGTCGTAGCCGATCCCGATGGTGCCCTTGGTGCCCAGCCCGTAGCGCCGCGCCGGATTCCACGACAGCAGCCGGGCGATGTCGGCCAGCCCCAAGCCCCGCTTGACACCCTCGGAATACAGGCCGTTCAGCAGGTACTCAGTGCCGCCGAAGCCACTCTTGGCCAGCCAGATGTCGTCGGGGTTCTCTGCGGCGACCTTGGCCTCGGTGCGACAGCAGGCGTGATCGCTGACCACCCAGTCCACTTCGCCGGCCAAGACGTGCTCCCAAAGCGCCTCCACGTCGGACCGAGAGCGGATCGGGGGGTTGACCTTGCCCCACGGATCGCCTGAGGTCTCGATGTCCACCAGCAGGTGGCCGATGGTGACCTCTCTTCGAAAGTCCACATTCTCGAAGCACCGACTCATTCGCATGGCGGCGTCCATGGCCTTGGCCGATGAAAGGTGCAGCAGGTTGATGTTGGCCACCTCGGTCTCGTGGGCCAGATACGACGCAACGGTCACGGCCAGCCCCTCTGAGTGGGGGGGTCGAGACGCCGAATAGGCGGCCAGACCAGCTAGGCGGCCCTCGGCCTCGACCAACTTGGTGTAGGCGGTCATGATCTCGGCCGATTCGCAGTGCAGAGAGAGCGAGAGGGCATCGGCCAGATCGGGGTGGGCCTGGCGGGTCTCGGCGATTCCCCGCATGATGAACTCAAAGTGGGCGTAGTCGTAGCGCTCGCCCGGCGGGGTCATCAAGAAGCTGGCCTGGTCGTCGCTGGCGCCGTGCAGGCCGTGGCCGCCGTAGAACATGAAGATCTTGAACGAGGTGACCCCGTAATCGATGGCCAGCAACGGGATCTCGTCGATGTGGGAGGCCTGCATGGGCGCGAGGTGGAAGGCGTAGTCCACGTAGCTGCGGCCGTCGATGAGCCGCAGCACCTCGGGGAAGAACTCTGCGTAGGGACCGCCCCGGTTGAGGTAGTACTGGCCGGTGCGCATGTAGTTGAGCACGGTGGTGGTACCGCCCTGGGCCGCGGCTCGGCTTTCGCTGGTGGCGTCTTGGTCCAGTGGGTTGTAGATGCCCATGTGGGTGTGGGCGTCCACCGAGCCCGGAAAGGCGATGAGGCCCGAGGCGTCGAACACCTCGGCGGGATCAGCGCTCGCGGCCAGACCGACGGCCAGATCGCTGACCCGCCCGTCGGTGATGGCGATGTCAAGCTCGTCGGCCGTGCCGGTGTCGGGGCGGACGACCTTTGCGCCGGTGATAACGATGTCTGTCATGGCTGCTTCCCATTGGGATCGAGCAGTGGAGCCAGCAATCCGGCAACGCACGGCGCCGCAGTCAGGCCGGACAAATCATCGTGGATCTGGCTGGCGACGCTGTCGGCCACCAAACCGGCGGTGTTGTCGGCAAACTTGGTGGCCAACTCTTCATCGGATAGAGGTTGATCGGGTCCCCCCCGGTTGGCCAGCGCCTCTTCCACCAGGGTGTGGCCTGAGGTGGTGGTAACGGTCAGGCGGGAGGGAAGCTGGCAGGGATAGATGGCCATCAATCGGGGGTCGCCGACGACATCCACTCGGGCCATCAGGTCTCGCCGGGTTGGGTCGCAGGCCAACTCGTCGGTGAAGTCGGTCAAGCCGACCCCCAAGCCCCCGCCGCCGAGGATCCCGGCGGCCACGGTGTAGGGACCGCTGAACTGGGCGTGGTAGCCGGTCTCGGGTTTCCGCTTGATCTCGATGGGCTCGCCGATTGTGCGCACGGTGGGCGGGGCCACCTCCAGGGTGGCGGCGGCGATGTCGTCGGGGCCCACGCCCTTTGAGCGCAGGGCGATGGCGGCATCGATGCCGGTGTGGGTGAAGTGATTTGCCGGGTAGGGCTTGTAGAAGATGTTCTCAGCCTCCCATCGCTCTCCTAGGTCGGCGGTGACCGCCTCGAAGTCGGCCTGGTCTCCGAGAAAGGCTTGGAACAGCCCGAACCGGCCTTCAAGAGCCGTTGGCGGCCCGGTGATGCCCCGGGTCGCAAGCAGGGCCGCGGTGACCCCGGCTCGAGCGGCCCAGCCGCAGTGCACCCGCTTGACCGTGCCCCCGGCCCGATTGGCCTCGATGATCCCGCTGGACATGCTGCACGCGATGCCCATGGCGTGGGCGATTCCGTCGGCATCGGCGTCGAGCAGCCGAGCCGCGGCCGCGGCCGACCCCACCGCACCGCAGATCGAGGTGGCGTGCTGGCCCCGCTCGAAATACACCGATTGGCGGGCTCGGCTGTCGTAGCCGCCCATACCCAGCCGCACCGTGACTTCCAGTCCCACCGCCACGGCATCGATCAACGCCGTGCCGGAGGTCCCCTGCCATTCGGCCACGGCCAGTGAGGCGGGCACCACCGTGGCGCTGGGATGGAGGATGGAGGGCAGATGGGTGTCGTCGTAGTCCAGCGAATGGGCCAGCACGCCGTTGACAAACGCAGCCTCTGGTGCAGACATGGCCCGGCCGCCGCCGATTGGAGTGGCCTGGGGGGCGGAGCACTGGTCGGCGGCGAACCCGATGACCGCCTGGGAGGTGTCCAGCGGGCTGGCCCGCACTGCTATCCCCACGATGTCGACAATGCGAGACGGAATCCCGGCCCGCACCGTGTCGGGAACCGGTCCGCCGGCCAGCGCGCTGAGCTGGGAGAGAATCGGCCTCATGCCAGGGCCAACGGTCTGACGGGAGCGCCGGTGGCCCCGTAGATGTTCAGATGCGAGAGCACAAACACAAACTCAAACACCTCGGCGGCGGCCAGGCCATCTAGGTCCATCGCCTCGATTATGTTGACGCCCCGCTCCACCAACAGCACCCGGTGGGCGGGCAGCAGGGCGTGACCCTGTCCGGCGGGTAGGCATTCGAACGCCAGCGTGTCGGCCCCCACCAGAGCCGCCCCCTGATCGGCCAGCCAGCGAGCCCCCGCTTCTCCCACGCCGGGAACGCCGGTCTCGACTCCCAGATACCGTTGGGGATCGTCGAAGTGGGTGCCCCACCCGCTGCGCACCAGCACCGCATCTCCCGCCTGGATCGGCGATTCCTGACGGGCAGCGGCACCCTCCAACTCGGCGACATTGATCTCATCGCCCCCGTTGCAGGCGTCTGTTCCCAGTAGCCCGGGAATGTCCAATAGCACGCCTCGGCCCACAAACGGCGGAAGCTCATTGATGCCCAGCACGGCGAATCCGCCGCCGGCTTGGGCCTCGGCGGCATCCACTCCGCCGTAGAGCCGTCCTTGATGACTGACATGGGCCAGGGCGTCGACATGGGTTCCCACGTGACAGCCGGTGGTCAGCAGGTCGGCGGCGGCCGACCCGCCATCGGGTCGTATCCGGTCACCATGCAGCCGGTCCAGGCAGTGGTGAAACTGCGGGTGGTTGGGCGACTGGGCCATACCGTTCTGCATGGGTCGGCCCAAGTCGTAAACCGTGGCTTGGGCGACGAGATCGATCAGTGCCCCGGACGCATCGGCCCGACTGCCGATCATGCCACCACTCTTTTGGCTCGAAGATTGTCGATGCGCTCGACGCTCAACCCGGCTTCTTTCAGCACCTCGTCGGTGTCGGCCCCCAGGTCTCGGCCAGTGTGCCGGATGGCGCCCGGAGAAGACGACAGTGAGAACAAGACGTTCTGCATCCGAACCGGCCCCAGGTCGGGGTCGTCAACTGCCGTGATCGCCTCCCGAGCCTGCACCTGGGGATCGCCCGCGTATTGGGCCACGTCGTACACCGGGGCTAGTGCGACTTCGGCGGCGGCAAACGCTTCCATCACCTGGGCCAGCGGTCGATCGCCGATCCAGCACGACAAGGCGGCATCGATCTCATCAGCGTGCTCGGCTCGACCCGATCCGGTGGCGAACCAGGGTTCGGACACCAGATCACCCCGGCCAACCAGTTCCATCGTGCGGCGGGCCACCGCATCGGCGCTGCTCGACACCGCCACCCAGCAGCCGTCGGCGGTGAGGTAGGTGTTGCGGGGAGCGTTGTTGGACGATCGGTTGCCCGATCGCTGAGCGATGTGACCAGTCTGATCCCAGGTGACCACATGGGGACCGAGCGCCGCGGCCAGCGTCTCCAGGATCGACAGATCCACCACTTGGCCCTTGCCGGTGGCGTGGCGGTGGTGGACCGCCATCATCACCGCAGCCACCCCGCTGACGCCGGCCACGCTGTCGGCCAAGCCGAATGGAGGCAGGGTCGGGGGCTGGTCGGCCTCGCCGGTCATGTGGGCGAAGCCGCTCATCGCCTCGATGAGCGTGCCGAATGCCGGCCTTGGGGCATACGGGCCGTTCTGGCCAAATCCGGTGACCCGGCACAAGATCAGGCCCGGATTGCGGCCCGACAGCACCTCCCATCCCAAGCCCCAGCGCTCAAGCGTGCCGGGCCGAAAATTCTCGATCACCACGTCGGCAGTGGATGCCAGTTCCAAGAACACCTCAGAGCCCTCGGGATGGCTCAAATCCAGGCCTACACAGCGCTTGTTGCGGGCCACCAGCTTCCACCAGAGTCCGTGTCCGTCCTTTTGCGCTCCGTGGCCCCGCAGGCTGTCACCGGTTCGGGGATGCTCGACTTTGACCACGTCGGCACCGAAATCTGCCATGATCTGGCCGATCAGCGGTCCGGCCAAAACGGTGGAGGCGTCGATGACCCGCAGATCGGTGAGGGGCCCACTCATGCGGAACGACGTTTCTCCCAGTGGAACATTGTCCGTAGTGTTCCCCAATTTGGCGGGGTCAAGCAACCGACGACAGGGAATTATGGGTCAAAACGCCCGGATCGCGGTATGGTCATTCCTCTGAGCGGAACAGCAGGAAATTCGGACTCGGGGTCTGGTTCGGGTCGGGGAGTGGCGGCAATCGAGAGGGCCGTCGACGTGCTGTTCCTGTTCTCAAGGTCGCCGAGCACGCTGGGCGTAACCGAGATATCCCGCGAATTGGGGGTGTCCAAGGCGGTGGTCCACCGGATACTCACCTCTCTGTGCGAGCCCGGCCTGCTCACCGTCGACCCCGAAAGCCGGCGGTATGCGCTCGGTCCCGCGGTACTGGAATTGGCTGCGGCCTACCGCGATCAGCTCGACGTCAGGGACCTGGCCCTGGACGAGATGCGAAGGCTCAGTGCCGAGACCGACGAGACTGCCACCCTGTCGGTGCGCCACGGCAACCGACGCGTGTACGTGGCCCAGATCACTCCTCCCCGGGAGGTGAAGATGACCGTGCCCATCGGCGGTTCGTTCCCGTTACACGCCGGCGCATCGTCGAAGGCGTTCTTGGCTTGGCTTAGTGACGGCGAGATCGACCACTACCTGGCCGAGAACCCGCTGGACTCGTTGACCGAGGCCACCATCGTGTCGGTCGACGAACTGCGGGCCGAGCTGGACCGCATCCGCCAACAGGGATTCGCGGTGTCGCTGGGAGAGCGCCAGCATGATGCGGGCTCAGTGGCCGCCCCCATCCTCGACCACAACCACCAGCCGGTTGCGGTGATCAGCATCAGCGGCCCGCTTGAGCGCTTCCGCGACAAGATCGCCCGCTCCGCCGCAGCGGTGGTAGAGGCCACCCGAGGGCTCTCCATCAAGCTCGGGGCCCGCCCTGGTCCCAGCGCCTGAGGCTCTACCGTGAGAGACCGCGTTCGAGTGGCCGCGGTGCAGTTCGCCACCGGGACCGACCTCGACGAGAACTTGGAGACTTGCCTGCGGGTGCTGGATGCGGCCGCCGCCGAAGGGGCCGAGCTGGTGGTGATGCCCGAGTTCTGCAACCACCTCTCCGTGTACGACGACCAAGACCACTGCCGGTCGGTAGCGGTGTCGCTGGACGGCCCCTGGTTGGGGGCCCTGGCCCGGCGATCCGCAGAGCATGGGCTTTACGCCTCGCTGACGGTGACCGTGCCCCGACACGACGACCGGGTGACGGCCACCAATGTGCTGGTCGACCCCCGAGGCCGAGTGGCCGCCACCGCCGATAAGCAGATGCTGATGGGCAATGAGCGCGCCCATCTGAGCGCGGGCACCGAGGTCAGTCCACTGCCTGACACCGCATTCGGCCCCGTGGGCCTGTACTCGTGCATGGACGGTGTGACTTTCGAGGTACCTCGCACGTTTGCCGTGAGAGGAGCTCGCCTCCTGTTGAACAGCCTCAATTCGTTCGCCCTCGACGAGGCCAGGTTGCACATACCAGTGCGGGCGGTCGAGAACGGGGTATTCGTTGTGGCCGCCAACAAGGTCGGTCCACTGCTGCCCGCGCAACAGGTGCCGCAATTCAGCCAGGCGCTGGGTGTGCCTCCTGAGGCATTGAACGGTGCCGGGGAGAGCCAGGTGGTGGACCCCGACGGCACGGTGCTGGCCATGGCACCCCGCACCGGCGAAGCGGTGGTGGTCGCCGACCTAGACCTGTCCACGGTTATGCCAGACCGGCTTCGGGGTCGCCGGCCAGAGGTGTACGGACCTCTGGCCCAGTCCCGCACCGACCGTCCGGACTCCGGACGAGTGCCCGAGGTGGTCGCCGGCTGCGTCCCCGGTGCCCGGGCGAATCCCGAGTTGGTCCACAAGGCCATCGACGCCGGGGCCTCCCTGGTGGTGCTGCCCGAGTTGACACCGCCGCCGCCGAACATCCCTTCTGGTGTGCTGGTGGTGACCACCGCCCTGCGGGATGGCCAGCACCTCGGCCAGGTGTGGTCGGCCGACGGCGTTGTCCACGAGCAGGCCCAGGTCCATCACAGCGACCGCCACGCCGGTGCCAAAGAGTTGAGCTCCGAAGTGGGCTTGTATCCGACGCCGTTCGGCGACCTGGCGGTGATCGTGGGGGACGATCACCTCTACCCCGAGGTTTTCCGACTGGCGGCCATCGCCGGGGCCCATCTGGTCGCAGTGTGCTGGCATCCTGAGCACCCCTGGGAGTGCGACCTTGCGCTGATAGAACGGGCTGCGGAGAATCGGATCAGCGTGGCGGCGTGCGGACCCCCTGGACCGCTGGCCGCCACCATGCTGCTCGATCCACCCGCCGATTCGCTGTGGAACCCCAATCGGTCGAGCCCCTACGACGGGACCATCAACACTCCGATCACCCACCGGGTTGAGCCTGACGAAGGGCTGCTGATCGGTACCCTGCATCCCGGCCGGGCAGTCAACCGCGAGATCTCCAAAGACACCGACCTAGTGGGCGGGCGCCCCTGGAAGGCCGCGACGGCGCTTGTCGCGCCCCCGACGCAGACTACGGCCGCGGGCGATCCCGCGGCACCCGATTGAGCACTGATCTGGCCCAGCGCATCACCGCCTCGTCGATGAACTCCCCGTCGAGCACCGCGACCGCCCGACCGTCGGCCGTCGCTTCCTCGAAGGCGGCTACCAGCCCCTCAGCCCGGGCGATCTCTTCATCCGATGGGGTGAAGGCCGCGTTCACCGCGGCCACTTGTTTGGGGTGGATCACCGACCGGCCGCCGAAGCCGTGGCGGCGAAGCGACTCGCTGGTGGCCACCAGCCCCGCGTCGTCGTCGAGGTTGGTGAACACCGGGCCACAGGGCGCTTCGAGTCCCTCTCCTGCCGATGCCACCACCACCCGAGTGCGTATCGGCCACATCTCCAGGGCATCGGGTGAGGGCTCCATGCCCAAGTCGGCGGCCAGATCGGCTTCGCCCAAGGCCAGGCGCACCACTTCGGGCACCGCCGCGATCTCGTATATCTGAGCCACCCCTACCGCCGACTCGATGAGCGCCATCACCGGACAGCTGCCGAAGTCGGCCGAGCAGGCCGCCGCATCGGCCTTGGGCACCACCACCCCCGCAAAGCCCACTCCGTCGGAAACCAGTGACCGCACCAGTTCGGCGTCGTGATCCACCAGGTCGGGGCGGTTGTTGATCCGCACCCATGCCGGCACACCGGGGTTGGCCCGGAGCCATTGGCCCACCGCCTCACGGGCGGTTGCCTTGGCCGCTTCGGCCACCGCATCCTCGAGATCGCAGATGACGGCGTCGGCCCCCGACTCCAGCGCCTTGTCGAAGCGGTCGGGACGATCTCCGGGGACGTAAAGCGTGGTGCGGCTCATCGAATTCTCGGCTCCTCCCGGTTGGTTGACACTGGTTTGGCTTGGCCCTACTGTCAGACTAACGAAACGTTGTTCCGCTAACCGGAACAGTGTGCCGCTGACGACACCGGAGCACCAATGCGCGAGACGCTGAAGGGCGTCCAAGATATCTTTGACGAGCGGGGCCCGACAGACGCCACGGCCACGTTCAACCGGCTGTGGTCTATCACCGAAGAGCTTATGGCCAAGATCCAAGCCCGCTTCGAGTTGACCCGCGACCCCAGCACCGAAGATCTGGAGTCATACCGGGGCGAATCCGAGTACCCCGCCGGGCGGCTGGCCGGCTATGCCGGCCCGGAAATCGACTGGCTCATCCACTCCTGGATAGGCAATCCCCCGCTGGGGTTCACCAACATGCACGTCACCGCCTGGCTGGGCCCCCACATCGACGTGCCCCATCTGGGAATTGCGTGGGGGACGCTGCCCGATCTGTGGTTCTACATCGACTTCAACCCCCGCTCCGATCTCATGCTCGACACCGATGCGCTCGACAAATACTGGGGCTCGCTCAACGAGGAGTTCTTGGACCTGCGGGCCGACGAAGGGCTCGCGCCGTTCACGTCCCGGGCGCTGTACGTCCGCCAGGCGCTGAGCGAGGTGGCCATCTGCTTCACCACCCCGGGCACCGTCTACGACGAGGGCCGGCTGAACCAGGTCAGCGAACTGGCCCACCGGCGAGCAGACCAGTGGCTGGCGTGGGTGGACGAGGCTGAGCCGGTGGCGCTTGAGCACCGGGAGCAACTGGCCGCCGACGATCTGGCCCGGCGGCGTAACATCGCCGAGAGAGATCCGGCCAACATCATGGGCGTGCGCTTCTTCGGAGAGGAGATGACCGACCGTCTGGTGCGGGCCCTGTGGGGTGGCGACCGGGTATTGCCCCGACCTGCTGAGGGGGAGCTGGCATGTTAATCAAGAACCAGTGGTACGCCGTGGAATTCGGTCAGTGGGTGTCCGACCAACCGGTGCTGGCCCGGGTCCACGGCCACGACTTGGTGCTGTGGCGCAGCCCCAACGGCACGGTCAATGCCCAGTCCGACCTGTGCGTTCACCGAGGCGGCTCATTAGCCGGCGGGTCGGTGGTGGGCGATTGCGTCCAGTGCCCCTACCACGGCTGGCGCTACGGGGCCGATGGGGCCTGTGTGGAGATACCGGCCAACCGCCCAGACCTCCCCATTCCCAAGAAGGCCCGGATCGACACCTATCCCTGCATCGAGCGCTACGGCTTCGTGTGGGTGTTCTTGGGCGATCTGGCGCCCGAGCATCGGCCCCCGGTGCCAGAATTGGAAGGACTCGAGGAGCACATAGAGGCCAGGGCGGAGGGATACCGGGCGGTCATCGGCGAGTTCACCTGGCAGGCCAACTACGACCGAGTGCTGGAGAACGCGGTGGACATCGCCCACACCCCATTCGTGCACTCCGGGTCGTTCGGCAACAAAGACCAGCCCGAGATCCAGGACTTCGACCTCGACGAAACCCGCGTCAACGGCCACCTGGCGTCGGTCACCGCCACCGTGGAGCTCGAACCACCCCGACCGTCAGGCCTTTGGCGGTTCATCTCCAAGAAGGACCGCCCCCCGGTGAGCACCTCCACCGGGTTCTACCCGCCCAATGTGTCGATGCTCATCGTCCGGCTGCCCATGGGCGAGATCCGCATCTTTACCGCCGCAGTGCCCCGCGACGAGCGCGTGACCGTTTCGAAGTTCTGCATGCTGCGCACGTTCTTCACCGGGGGCTGGGCCGACAAGAACTCCTACGAGCGCACCATCAAGATCTTCTTGGAAGACCAGCCGACCGTTGAGGGCCAGCGCCCGGAGTTGCTGCCATTCGACCTGTCGGCCGAGCTCCACGTCAAGTCGGATTCCATCCAACTGACCTACCGCCGCTGGCGCCAAGAGCAGATCGACAAGGGCTGGGGGCTCGAGACCCCCTCGGACGAGGAGGCCATGCGGGCCGCGGCGGTGATTCCCTCGCCCGGGCGCTCCAGCGACCCCGAACTGGCCAACGCCTGGGTGTTCCCCACCGTCGGCGAGGCCCGATCATGAGCCTGTCGGCTGATCTTTGCCTGGGCACAGTAGATGCCATCGCCGACCGCCTGGAGCTGGAGGAGACGGTAAACACCCCGCTGGCCTCAGCTATGGACGGCTCGCCGGTGGGCGCCCATCGGGTGCTGGCTCGCGACGGGGTAGCGACGCTGGTGTACGTGGGCATGACGGTCGAGGCGTTCGGGCTGGACAGCCACATGTGCTTCGCCTTCACGCCGGCGGCCAGCCCGGTGCCCCACTTCACCGTTGATTCGGTGCTGGCCGGACCGCACTACGCCTTCCACCTGGACTTGATCCCCCGACTCGACCCCGGCGCCAACCTGGCCTACATCGACCACTGCTACGGCCCTCTTACCGAGGTCCACGATGAGACTATGCAGATCGAAGGGCTCACCCCCGCCCACCTGTCGCCCCGCCAATGGCAGCTCATGTCAGCGTGGATGCTGGCTCACCGGGCCGACGAGAACGGTTTCCGGTCGGTGTTCGGTGCGGTGGCCGCCTACCGCGACCACTGGCTGGACCTGGTGGCCGACGGGGTGCCCCACGAGGCCATTGGCGATGCCACCGCAGAGCAGTTGGCCGATCGCGATGCCCGCAATCGAGCCGCCATCTTCAATCCCGAGGTCGACCCCGTGTGGGCCCGAGTAGACCAGCTGCTTGGCCCCGAGACGAGCGCCGCCATTCAGGCCAGTCTGAAGACCGCGGCCCGCTCCTGAGGAGATTGACATGAGCCAAGAGTCAGAGTGGCAACAACGCATCACCGGTGAGTGGTACGGGTTGCCATCGGTGTTCGATGTCGAGGGAAACCACACTGGGTTCAACAAGGTCAGCCGGGCCAGCGAGTTCGCCGACGGCAAGGTCACCTACTGGATGCAGTGCAACTTCATGAACACCGGCCCGCTGCGCAACCGGTTTGAGATCAAAGATTTCAAGTTCGGGGTAGATGACAGGGGCAACGACCGCATCTACCAGGGCCCCGACTTCTATGGCGCCGGCCATCCCTATGGCTCACTGGTGGACTCGCACTACTACTCGCCGGGGTGGCGGGCCGACCTGAACACCATGAATCAGATTCTGCCCGATGGGGTTACCCAGGTGTACTCGTCGCTGCTCTATGAGGGCCCCACCATCTTCTCGGTGTTCAACGGGGTGTACCTGAACGCCCACGACTACGACACCAATCCCGACACCAGGGCGTGGATCGACGCCCACATCGAGTCCGAGCGGGAGTTGGCCGCATGGCCCCACACCGTGCCCGATCGAACCGGGGGCGAATGGGCCGGTGAGTGCGAGGTGTTCGGCGCCGACCAGCAGCGCCGGGGCAGCGTGAGCGTGCGCCTGCGCCACGACCCCATCGACCTGGTGCGCACCACCCACACCCTGGAGCTCACCGGAGAGATCAACCACTCGCACACCTACATCCGCACCCGCTCCCACGGCAACCGCTACACCTACGACGGCCCCGATCTCTGGGGCAACGCCATCGCCTACGGCCGCGCCCTCTACACCTCCCAGCACCACGTCAGCGAGGCATTCAAAGTCAAAGGCCGGGAGTTCATCATCGACCGCGACTACACCCTGGCCGTGGCCTGGAAGCTCTACGACGGTGACCGCATGACCGACATAGTCTTCGGCCCCCTGACCTTCACCCCCGACGCCTAGCCCACGGCCACTGATACTGAGCGGCTTCCATCTTCCACGTATTCGGTGAACTCGATGCTGGAGGCTCCTACCGGGTCGCGCATGGCCCAGAGGCGGCGGTGGTGCGATGGTGAGGGTTGGTCGGCGGCTACCAGCATGGGGCCTACGGCTCGGCGTAAGGGCCATTGATCGCCCGCCTTGGGTGGTGGTGCTGTCAGGTCGAGGCGGGGCTCCTCACCGGAGGATTCGGGGACAGCTACTCCCACGATGTCGGCCACCGACCGGCCGGCCAGGGAGAAGAAACCGCCGGTGAGCTGGCGGTCGGGGGCCACTAGGACGGAGTAAGACTCGAACTCGTAGCCGAGGCGGGGCCAGAGTCCCTGGCCGGTGAGGGCGCCGGGCTGCCACAGGGTGCCGAAGCCCACAACATCGGGGCCGAGATAGCGACGTTGGGTCCCGTCCACCTCTAGCTCGAATACCCACTCGCCCGAGAAAGCGGCCATCGGGTGACCGGCTAGTTGGGGCGATGGGTGGCACCGTTGGGTTACCAGCAGCCGGCCCTCTCCATCTGGCTCCACCATCCGGCGTTGGGCCACCTCGCCGCGAAACGTGCCGTCTGGGTCGTAGACGTACTCGACAACCAGCCACGCACCGCCAAAGCGGTCGCTCTCGCTCATGCCGGATCGAAGGCCAAGGCCCCGTAGGCCGCTCCCAGGCGCTCTTCGCCCCGATACCAGATGTGGAGCACCGCCTTCATGCTGCCGTCCCGCGACACCACTTCGCGCCGCCACACTCGGAGCCCTCCTGAGAGGAGGTGGAGCTGGCCGCTGAAGCCCCGGCCGCCACTGAGGCTGCCGCTGCCCATCAGATCACCCTCCGGTGTCCACGCCGTCCAGCCGTCCGACAAAAGGGGGAACGACAGCCCCGATGAGTAGTCAGCCCCTGATAGTTCCACTTCCCAAGAGCCGTCTTTAACAGCAACCACCTCCGCATAATCAGCTGCGCCGGCCGGTGTGCACTTGGCGTCGAGGCGGTGCAGCTGGCCCGACCAGCGGCCGGGTCGGAGCAACAAGAGCTCACCTCGGCCTGCGGTTGGGTCGTCTCGCAACACCTGGGGATCCATCTCCGCCACAGGGGGAGGCTCGGGGCCAGACGGGTCGATCTGACGCTGGTATTCCCCCACCACCGTCCATTGGAGCCGATCGCCCCGGCTGAGCAGGGCCAGTGAGAGCTGGCGGGTGCCGTCGGGCAGCACCATCAAAAAGAACCGCTGCGAAAGTCCCAGGTCGGGCCAGTAGTTGTGGGCGGCGACCAGGCCGTCGCCCAGCGCCTCGGCATAGCCGATGTTAAGGGGCCCCTCGTAGGTGCGATGCGAGCCGTGATCGGCAATGGTGTAGACCCCCGACAGGGAGAACGGCCCTTCGAACCCGACCTCCACCGTCACCCGTCCGGCCTGGTCATCGGCCTTCACCGATCGGGTGTCGCGCCCTAGGCCGGCAAAGCGGCCGTCGGCGTCATAGACCTCGGCCGCGCCGATCCATTCCCCAACTCCTTGGGAGAACGACCCTTTGCTCACATCCGGACCAGGCGCACTGTTTGGGTGTCCACCGGGGTGGCGGCCAGCACCGGGCCGAGGTCGGTACCGGGAGGCTGAGGAGCCAGATACCGGCCTTCGGTGGCCAGCTCAAGCCCGTCTTCGGCAAACGGGTATGGGTCCAGCCCGTAGACCCCTCCGGGACGCTCGACCACCGTGATGGTCACGTCGTCGCCTACCGCCCGTGGCACGTTGGGGAAGTCCGACTCTCCTCGCTCGTCCTCGGGAGCCAAGTGGAAGTACAGGGAGATGGTGTCGAAGAACTGGAGCTGCTTGTAGGCGTGGAACAGGTACTCGTCGGTGGCGTGTTCGGGATCGTCGGCGGCCAACCGCTCCTTCAGCCGATGCTGGCGGTTTTCCTCGTTGCCCAGCATGGCTTCGACCTCGGGGCGCAGCTCGTCGGGGATCACGTCCAAGAAGATCTTGTCGCTCAACCCGTACCGCCCTCGATACAGGCCATAGGTGTGCATCGACGAGATAATGCCGCTGAACGGGTGATGGTCCTCATTGAACGCCGGCGATCCCGCCGATGTGGTCACAATCTGGGGCAGCGGTGTGGCGGTCAGGTTATAGGGAAGGCCGGTGTCGGGGTTCTGAGGGGCCTGGGCGTCGAGGGCGGTCCAGCCCTGGTCGTGGTGGTCGACGATGAACTGCATCGGCTCAGCTGGCTCCAACCCGTCGAACTCGTCGTTGCCGAAGTTGGCGGCCAGCGAACCGGCGAAGGCGGTGTGCTGGTGCATGGCGATCACGAAATGGGGGGCGTCGGATGCCCCGCCGGGGGCGCTCTGGACGATCATGGCCGCTGGACCCGGGTGAAGTCTTGAATCTGAAACAAGCTGGTGGCGCCGTCGCGCACCTTGTGGGTGATGATGCGGCGGGTGTCGGGGTCCAAGAAGTAGTGGTTGTTGTAGACGATGTTGTTGCTCACCCGGCTGTCGATGGTGAAGACGTAGTTGTACGGCGTGAGCTCGGCGCCTTCGAGGCTGAGCTGGTCGCTGGAGGCGAAGCACCGCTTGCCGTCCACCTGGATCGGGGTGTCGAAGATGGTCTCGCCCACGCCGTAGAGATTCTCAAAATGCTCATGGAGGTGCCAGGTGTTGTCGTCGAGCCAGTACACGTCCATGTGGACGGCGCTGGATTCTAGGAAATCGCCATGGAGGGTGAAGCTCTTGCACAACCCCTCCCAGTGGCCCATGAAGCACTGATACGGCCGGGGTGAGGCCGGCCCGTAGTTTCTGGTGTCGCTCACCATCAGAATCGTAGAGTGTGCCAGTAGTGGATGAAACCGTGTTCCTCTGAGCGGAACGGAGTTGTGACAATGATCGTCCGAGGGCTGCACTTCTCATTCGACGCCCAGGGAGATGCCGCGTTGGCCACGCTGTTCTACCCCGGTGATGATCGTCGACTGGAAGAAGCCCGTCTGACCGGGCAAGTACCGGCGGCCGACACCGATGCTCCGTGGCCGGTGGTCGTCATCATGCCCGGCATCAACGTGGTCCCTGACAGCTACCGATGGCTTGCCCATCGTTTGGTGGCCGACGGGCTATGCGTTGTGACCTATGCGGCCATCGGATCGCTGGGACCGGCGGGGCGTGGGATCACTCCTGGCATCGACCTGGCCGCCCTCGCCCCCGACACCATCGGCACCAGGCCGTCGTCCACCGCCCTCGGACCGCTGCTCGCCCACCTGGCTGAGTTGGCCGCCGATGAGCACACCCCGGTGGCCGGGCACCTGGATTTGGGCCGGTTCGTCGTGGGGGGCCATTCGGCGGGGGGCACGGCGGCATTGCACAACAGCGAGCCGGAGTGGGTGTCGGGCTTGCAGGCGGTGTTCGCCTACGCCGCCCACACCATGATTGCCACTGCATTGGGCCATGACGAGGCCGCGGTGGCATCCATCCCGGCCAATGTGCCGATGATGCTGCTGGGCGGCGCCGACGACGGAGTGATCGCGGCCAGCCGCGACCGCTATCGCACCGACGACGGCACCCACGATCCCGTTCGCCGAACCTTTGCCGAGGCCATTCATCGCCAGCAAGGAGATTCTTGGCTGGTCGAGTTGGCCGGTGCCGGACACTTCGCCATCTGCGATCTGGTGGACACCACCAGCGGCCGCTCCTTTCTGGAGCCCGATTCTCCGAAGACCGACCCGGCCATCCGAGAGTTGCTCGGCGACCTCATCGCCGCGTTCATCTCTGCCAGCCTGGGCCGGCCGAGTGGGTCCAGCGTGGAGCAATTGGTCGATCACCCATCGATCAGGCACTGGGATAGACGCTGAGCAATAGCATCAGGAGGGGGACAAAGTGACCAAGCGCATCGTCATCACCGGCAGCACCAGGGGTATCGGCAACGGGCTGGCCCGCGAGTTCCTGAAGCGCCGGTGCCAAGTGGCCGTGAGCGGTCGATCACGCGACCAAGTCGACGAGGTGGTGGCTGAGCTGGGCCAGTACTACGGCAAGTCCAAGGTGTGCGGCGCGGCCTGCGACATCACCGACCCCGGACAGCTCCAGGGACTGTGGGACCGCGCGGCCAACGCCTTCGGCGGCGTCGACGTGTGGATCAACAATGCGGGAATCGGCATCACCCGCCAACCGCTGTGGGAACAGCACGACCACGAACTGGCTGCGCTGGTCGACACCAACCTCACCGGTGCGCTGTTGGCCAGCAAGACAGCCATTGCCAACATGGTGCGCCAAGGCCAGGGCCAGGTGTGGAACACCGAGGGATTCGGTTCCGACGGCGCCACCCAGCCCGGCATGGTGGCCTACGGGGCCACCAAACGGGCGGTGCGCTATTTGCAAAAAGCCCTGCGCAAAGACACCGCCGACACCCCCGTGCAGGTGTGCACCGTGTCGCCGGGCATTGTCGTGACCGACCTGCTCACCGGCGACTACGACCTCACATCTGAGCAATGGGAGAAGTCCAAGAAGATCTTCAACATCCTGGGCGACCACGTGCATACCGTCACCCCCTGGCTGGCCGACCACATCCTGGCCGCCGACAAGTCAGGGGCTCGGGTGGTGTGGCTGACCCGGCGAAAGGCCTTCGCCCGGTTCATGACCGCCTCGTTCCGGAGGCGCGATCTATTCGCCCAGGTCGAGGGGGCGTGAACGGGCAATAGCGTTGGGGTCGCCGCCCAGATAGCTCTGCACCACCGCGGGATCGGCTTGCACCTCGGCCGGAGTGCCCTCGGCGATCACCGCTCCCACCTCCAGGGCGATCAGGCGGTCGCACACCGAGGTCAACAGCGGCATGTCGTGCTCGATCACCACGAATGTGATGCCGTAGACCGCGCGGATTTGGGCAATCACCGCTCCCAGCGCCTCGGTCTCGGCTTGGGCGATGCCGGCTGACGGCTCGTCCATGAGCAGCAAGCGGGGGCGCAGGGCCACGTTGGCGGCCAACTCCACCAGGCGCCGGGTGCCGGTGGACAACAGGCTGACCGGCTGGTCGGCCAACCCAACCAGCCCGAACATGGCCAGCGTCTCCGACGTGTGGTCTTCCAGCTCTTGCTCAGCTCGCGAGCCGCCCACAACGAAGCCATGCTGGTGCGCCCGCTGATTGGCCAAAAAGACGATGTCGCGGGGGGTCATGGTGGGAAACAGCGGAGCGTTCTGGAACGAGCGCACCAGACCTCGTCGGCTGCGGGCCTCCGGGGGCAACCCGGTGATGTCGGCGCCTTCGAAGATCACCGTGCCTGCTTGAGGGCGCAGATACCCGCTGATGAGCTCGAACACGGTGGTCTTGCCCGCACCGTTGGGTCCGATGAGCCCGAGTGTCTCTCCGTCGTCGACGGTGAACGACACATCGTCCACTGCCACCAGGTCGCCGAAACTCCGGGTGAGGCCTCTCACCTCCAGTACCACGCCACCCGACCTCGAGACTTGAGCGAGTGGCGTGGCCGTCACCGATGCGGCGCCAGTCTCGAATTCGCCTGCCTCGTGGTCGCCAGCCTCGTCTCGGGTTGTGACCGGATCGATGCCCCTTAGCCGGGCGATCTGGTCGATGAGGTTGCGCCGGGTGGTGGCCAGAAGGCCGTGGACACCCCGAGGCTGCTCCAGAATCAAGATCAGCCAGGCCGCATTCAAACCGGCAAGAGCCGACAGCTCGAGATCGAAGAACTCCCGGGCTCCGATCAGGTAGGCCGCGCCGATGAGGGGGCCGGTCAACTCCGAGAGACCGCCGATGACGGCCAGCGAGACCACGTTGATGCTGTCGCTGGGGGTGAAGATGCTGCGGGTGACGAAGGTGTTGCTCATGGCCAGGATTACACCGCCCACACCGGCCACGAAACCGGCAAAGCCATAGGCCTGGAGCAAGAGGCGCCGGGGGGCGATTTGCAGCACCCGGGCTGCGGCCTCGTTGTCGCGCACCGCCACCAGCGATCGACCAAATGAGGATCGGCGCAGCAAGTGGGCGATGGCCAGCACGCCGGTGAACACTGCCAACGCCACAAAGTAGAAGGCTCGCGAGGTGTTGAGGTCGATTCCGAGCACGCTGGCCGGCCGCGACGACAATCCGGCACCAAATGCCCAGTCCTGGCGAAGCAGCCAGCTGAAGGTGGCCAGGGCGAAGGCCAGCGTGGCGATGGCCAGCAGCAGGCCCCGCACCCGCAACGCGGGAAGTCCGACCGCAGCCGACACCGCCGCGCCCACCGCGCCGCCGCACAACAGCCCCAGCAGCAGGCTGCCGGTGTTGGTGGCCACCCGTACCCCGGCCACGGCGCCGATGGCGGCAAAGGCCACTTGACCCAGTGAAAGCTGGCCGGCCAGACCGGTCAGAAAGCTCACTGAGATGCCGATGGTGGCGAAGGCCACGATGGTGGACAGCACAAAGGCCGACCGGTTGCTCATCCCCAGGGGAACCAGGGCCGCGGCCACCGCGGCTGCACCGCCGACGACCCAGCCCAAGTTCCGGATCAGCCACACGTCGCGGTAGGAGTCGGGCAGCCGGCGGCTGGGGGACAAGCTGGACCAGCGCTCCGACAGCTCTCGGCCGACCCGCACTTGCATGGCCACCCCCACCAGGATGAGCAAGAACAGGGCCACCTCAAACCACCCGGTGGCTTCGGGATTGGAGGCCAGGATCTGTTCGATCAGGCCAATGCTCAGGCCGGCAATGAGCGCCACAGGCAGGTTGGCGAAGCGGGCCAGCGCGGCGACCGCGAGGCCGCGGATGATGAAGTCGGGACCGAGGGCATCGGGGGTGACCGTCGACTGGTTCGGGATGATGAGCATGGCGGCGAAGGCTGCGATGCCCCCGGCCAGCGCCCACGACAACATGGCCATGTGGCGGGGGTCGATCCCGGCCAAGGTGGCCGAATCGGGGTTGGCGGCCGCCCCCCGAATAGCGAGGCCGAACCGGCTCCTCTGGAGGAACAAGTAGAGCCCGCCGACCACTACCGGTGACAGGCACAACAGCGCGGTTGCCGATGGCGACACGAAAACGGTGAGGTCGAATTGGGGGAATCCCGGCGGTTGGGGGAAGCTCCCCCCGCCCAGACCCCCCTTGGAGAACGACAGCGCCAGCAGCAGCAAAGCCTCGGCTGCGCCGAGGGTGGCCACCATCGACAGCACTTTGGGAGCGGCAGCCAGCTTGCGTACCACGAAGGTCTCGATGCCGGCGGCGATCAGCGCGGCCACGATGAGCGCCCCGATAAAGCCCACCCAATAGGGCACTCCGTAGTCCTTGACCACCACGGACATCATTGATGCGGCCACCAGGCCGATGGAGCCGTGGGCGAAGTTGATAAACCCGCTGGAGCGAAAGGCCAAGACCAAGCCGATGCCCAACAGGGCGTAGCCCAAGCCGAAGATCGTTCCCAGCAGCAGAAGCGGACCGGAAATGTCGAAGGTGCCCATCAGTGCGCCTCCGGCCCCATCACGCGCCCTTCGTCGCCGCGCAGTGCTTGGGCCAAACCCTCGAGATAGGCGGCCTGCAACAGGTCGGGTCGGGCCCGAAGCTGCTCCGCGGGACCGGAATAGCCGATCTCGCCCTTTTCCATGACGTAGGCGTGGTCGGCGACCGACAATGCGATGTTCACCGACTGCTCCACCAGCAGCACCGCCGCGCCCTGATCAGCGATGCGGCGAACCACCGGGAGAAGGTCGGCGATCACTGTCGGAGCCAGGCCCAAAGAGAACTCGTCGATGAGCAGCAGGCGGGGAGGCATGATGATGGCCTTGGCCAAAGACAGCATCTGCTTCTCACCGCCCGACAGGGTGGCCGCCCTCTGGTTCGACCGCTCGGCCAAGCGGGGGAACAGCTCGTAGGCGTCGGCGATGCCCTGGTCGCGGCGGGATCGGTCGACCTCGTGGCCAAAGAGTCGGAGGTTGTCGGCCACGGTGAGGGGGCCGACAACGGCCTCGCCTCCCACGATCTGATGCAGTCCCATGCCGACTCGCCAGGTGGGGCGGGTCTTGGTGATGTCCAGCCCGGCGTACAGCACCCGCCCGCCGATCGTCGGCTCAAGCCCGGAGATCGCTCGCAGCAGCGTGGTCTTGCCCGCACCATTGGTGCCCAAAAGAGCCACCACTGCGCCCTCTTCCACCGCGAGGTCGACATCGAACAGCACCTGCACCGATCCATAGGCCACCGACACCTGCTCCACCGACAGCAGGGGCGGTTGGTCGGCGAGGCCATAAACCCTGCGCGGCACGGTGATGGCCTGAGCGACGGCCACCGCGGTTTCGACGTCGCGAGCAGGGGTCGCGAACCGGCGCGTCGCCCATCCCGTGCCCATAAGCACCAACCCGAGCCACCCGATCTTCCACTGATCCGACCATTCCCCGATGACCCAGGCGTTGACCAGCGACGCGGCCAGGCCGCCCAGGCCCGCGCAAAACACTTGGCGTGCGGCTGCCGATCGGCGCACTTCGGGGGCCAGCGCCGGGAATACTGCGGCATCCAGACCGGCCGCCGCCATGGCAATGGCACCGCCCGCGGCCAACCAGCACACCACCAGGCCGATGTAGGTGAACGAGACCCCTCCCAAGAACACCAAGAGTCCGGCAACCAGCAGCTGGGTTCCGACGGCGTCAGCCCGGCGACTGCCGGTGAGCCGGTGCAGCCGGTGGTACCACGGACCGAATAGGCTCATAAGCGCGGCCCCTCCGGCCCCTGCGGCCAGCACCGCGGCGTTCTGGGCGGCACTGCGCTGCCACTCTCCCAGCAGAAGCGACTGGGCGGCGTCGGCGCCGCCGATCACCACTGCGCCGACCGCGAAGGCAGCACCGTACGACCGGCGGGCCCAGGGAACGTCGGTGCGGGCGACGGTCACCTCTACCTCGTGGTCCTCGTCGTGGACCAATGCGTGACGCCCAACCACAACGGCTCCGACCAGCATGAGCGCTGCGCTGGCCCACAGCACCGTTTCGTAGGCCACCGGGGTGAAGATGCGGACCAAAAGAGGCCACGACGCGCCGACGGCCACCGCGGCCCAGTACCACGACAGCGTGCGGAATCGGTCGGCGGGACGAGTATCGGTGGCCAGCAGCAATCGGTGGGTTCCCATACCAGGGGCCGCGCCGAGCGCCAGCAGTACTCCGCCGACGGTGAACAGGGCCAACTCGACTGTCCAGGCCATCAGTCCCAGACCGATCGCGGCCACCAACCCCCCGAGCAGCAGCGTTATGCCCGCAGGCAGCTTATTGCGCAGCCGGGGAACGGCCAGCACGGCCACCACGGCGACTGCGCCCAGCAGCGCGGTCTCGCCGGTGATCGCCCCCAGCCGGTTGAGTCGCTCGGCGATCTCCTGTCGCTGGAACAGCAGCACCGGCAGCGGCGAAGCCAAAGCCGCTCCCTGCCAGGAGGCGGCAGCCAAGAACCTAGGGTTGCCTGGGCGCCCCTCAGGCTCGTTGTGCATGGCGGCCGATCACTCGTCGAAGTTAGCCGCTTCGCCAGTGATCGCCATGCACTGGCAATCGGTGTCGAACCGGAAGGCCCGATACATTTCTCCGCCGGCAAAGCTGCCCTCGCTGAACTCGACTCCGTAGACCGATGCGGGCTGGAAACTGTCGGCCAACTGCCACATCGCCTCGCTGACCCCCTGAGCGCTTACCTCGGCCATGTGCGGACCAGCAGCAGTCAGCAGGCGGAGCACGTCGCAGAACATGAGCCCGGTGCGGATGTTGGCCCGCTCGGTGAACTCCTGCCCCGCGGCAGCGAAGATGTCGACACACTCCTGTTCAGCCGGAGTTGCGGGGAAGGAGTACTGGGCGTCTTCGACGTCGTAGCCGGGCAGAACGCTTATGCCGCTGGCGTCGGTCATCATCTCGGGGTAGTTGAACACGTTGAACTCGGGAGCGTCGTAGCTGGTCACGGCATAGGCAGGCGCGAAGTTCTGGGTAATGCTGGTGTCGATGAACCACGACACCAATCGAGAGCCGCCGATGGCCACCACCTTGTCCACACCCGCCTCTTTGAAGTTGATGATGGCCTGAAGCTGGTCGTTGTTGAACGATGTGCCGTCGGTGGGGTCGATGGTGTTGTACGAGGCCACCTCCACCCCGGCGGCGGTGAGCCGGGGGGCGAACTGCTCGTCGTAAACCCGCTGGCTCAGCTCGGAGTCGATGGCGATGATCCCCAAGGTGGCCCCGTCGAACCATCCCTCTTGGATGAGCGCCTCGGCCAGGCCGCCCACCAGGTCGTCGTAGGAGGGAAGCAGCGGCGACCAGTAGTACGGGGCCAAATCGGCGAATCCCGCGTTGTCCACGGGATACAGCGTGGCGTCGAACATGAGGGTATTGGCGTTGCGATAACAGGGTCGGGCGTTCTCCTGGAGCTGCCCGGTCATCACCACCGCAAATGCCTTGTCGTCTTGGGTGATGGCGTTGCACAGCGCCTCTTCGGCCACCGGACCGTCGGTGATGGCGTTGAACACCGTGACCTTGGCTTCGATCTGGCGACCCGCGATTCCACCCTGGGCGTTGAAATGATCCACGAGTGCGGCAACTTGCGCCTCGCGGTCGCCTTCGTCCGGGGTCTCCCACCCGAACGCCGCGGCAACCGCGGAGGTGTCGGTGATGATGAACGAGATGGTGATGGTGTCGTCGGTGACGCCGGGGGTGTCCGGGCCCACAGGCACCAAGCCACGGGGGGCTTCAGTGCCAACAGGAATCTCAGTCGGCTCGCCATCGGGGCCATCGGGCTCTGTGACGGACGACACCGGTTCGGCGGTCGCCGCCGCGGTGGCAGCGGGTGCCGCCGGCTCCTCGTCATCGGCGGCCTGCGAGCAAGCCGCTGCGACCAGTACCGCGATCAACAGCAGTCCAAACGTCCGGAGCCGCACGGAACGAGAGCGGCGGTTGGCGGTCATATTCATGGGGCACACCTCGTCATGGGGATTGCGGGGTCGGAAGACGAGTGGCGTCGGCGGCTCGGATTGCCGAGCGATAGGCCGAGCGCCGCTGGTTGAGCTTGTCCAGTGTGAAATAGGCCACCAGCGCGAGCAGCGCGAGGACCACAGCAGTCTGCCCCCAGCGCCCGATATCCAGCCACCAGCTTCCCACCAGGTGCAGCAGCTCGTCGTTCATCCCGGTCAAATACAAGAACGCACCCAATCCAGGGAAGAACCAGGGGCGCGACCACAGCCGGTTCACCGTCGGCCCCGTTGCCGTCTGCGCTCCGCGGCGACGCTCACCGCCCGCCCCCAGCGGTCCCGAATTGATCACCCTCTTTGCCGAATACCAAGTATGCGGCCGCTTCCAGGCGGCCTCGCTCGGCGGGAAACCCCTGTACCAGTCCCATTGACAAGTCGCGCAGACCTCGAGAGACCGGGCCTGCCATCCCGGTGTTACCGGTTCCGCAGGCTTTCAGGGCTTGCACAGCCACCTGGAAGCAGTTGTCGGCGATCTCTCCTTTGGCAATCCGCCAGTTGGCCACCACATCGTCTTTGGCAATGATCTCGGGATCGGCCGTTTCCAGCAGTATCTGGCGGCGGGCCCAGAGGTACGCGGTGTCCAGATGGGCGCGCATCTTGCCCAAGAGCTGGCGGTGGAGATCACTGCCGCCGATGGGTTCATCGGTGCCGTGGTAGGTGGTTTCGGTCAAGAACCGCAGCGCGAAGTCGCACACCGACTGGGCGGCGCCGATGTACACCGACGACAGGGCCACCTGGTTGCCGACGAAGCTGCCCCGGCTCACCTGGGTCATCTTGACAAACGTTCCCGGCACGGTAAGGGCATTCTCGTCGGGCACGAAGGCGTCCTCAAGCACGATCCCGTGGGTGGCGGTGGCCCGCATGCCGATGGCGTCCCATTTGGCCCGCTCGCTCACCCCCGGTGTGTCCCGGGGAATCAAGAACACCGACAAGAACTCAGCCGTGTCCCCGGTGTCGAGTTTGGCCGTGACCAGGTAGTCGTCAGCCACTCCGGTGGCGCAGCCGAACGATTTGACTCCGTTCAAAAGCCATCCGCCATCGGTGCGCGACGCCTCGGTGGCAATGGTGATCGCCGCGTCCTTCGACCGCACCGACTCGCTGGCGAAGTTGGCCACCCATCGGCCCTCAGCTCCCATTCGGTTCAGCACCTTCTCGCTGAACGACCGCACTGCGGGCACCTCATCAGCTGCGAATAGCCCGGCATCGATGGCGGCCAGCGGCAGCAGGCCGCGAGACGATCCGCTGCACTGGAAGAAGTAGGCCAGCGCGGTCGAGGGACAGGCGGTGGCCATGGCGAAGGTGGCCGCCGCAAGATCGCGCAGCCCGCCGCCGAGTCCTCCGTAGGCGACCGGCACCGTGAGCCCCAGCAGGTTCGCCTTGGAGATCGTGCGGACGTGCTCGAGGGGGAACTCTCCTGTCCGGTCCGCCTCCACCGCCCGTTCAGCCAGCGCAGACAGTACCTGATCGACCTGCCGGGCCCGCTCGCGCTCGGCCTCGGTCATGTCCTCGACCAGCAGTTCGCCGGTTACCCGATTGACAAGCTCAGATCCCACTGCCTGTACTCACTCTCCGCGAGCCGCCCGGCGGCCGAACATCAGATCGGCCGCCCCTGCGCCCGGGCCCTTGAACGAGCCAAAGGTGTGACCGCTCCAGAACACCGCGCCATCGGCGGCAACATCCAATCCCGTCGCATCATCGACGGCGTCGGTGCCGAATTGCTGGATTTCGACCACATTGCCGGCGAGGTCCAACCAGACCAGCACGGCATCCCGATCGCCCAACGCCGCGCTTCCTCCCGCAAGGTCGCCGGTGACGCTGCCGGTAACAACGATGAACTCTCCGGCCAGGCGGACTTCGAACGCCGAGTCTGCGCCCGCCGTGCCCGCTTGCCAGCGCCACTTCTCGGTGCCGTCGGCATTGAGCGACACCACGATCATGTCCCGTTCGCCGGCGTTTCCGGCGGCGAAGTCGCCCTCGGTTGATCCGGCCAGCAACACCCCGCCATCAGGGCCGAGGCCCACTCCCTGGGTCCAGTCGAGGGCCGCTGACCCGAGCTGCGTGGCCCAATCTAAGCTGCCGTCGGCCGAGAGACGCACCGCGAACAGATCCTTGTCGCCCGCGCTGGAGCCGCCGAGATCTCCTTCGGTGTATCCGGTGACATAGAGCCCGCCATCGGGGGCCAGCGCCGATCCCTGGCCCCAGTCGGTGGCATCGGTGCCGATGTGGCGGATCCACTGCTGATTGCCCTCGGCATCGAACTTGGCGGCAAAGCCGTCGAAGCCCCCGAGATCGGTGTCGGGGTCGAGCGAGCTGGAGGTATAGCCGGTGACATAGGCACCTCGGTCAAAAGCGGCCACGTCGAAGCCCCGGTCCCACATATCGCGGCCGAATTGCTTGCGCCACAGCTCGTTGCCGTCGGCGTCGTACCGGGCCAGCCAGACGTCGGCCGATCCCCGATTGGGAGAGGCATAGTCGCCGTCGGTGACGCCGCCGACATAGATCGAGCCGTCGGGGGCCACCGATACGCCCAGCGGGGAGTCGTTCTGTGATCCACCGGTTAGCCTCGACCATCGCAACTCGCCGTCGGGCGAATACCGGGCGAGGTAGACGTCCCGCCGACCCTGGTTGTCGCCGGCCAGGCTGCCCTCGGTGACCGCGGCCAAGATCAGATCGCCATTGGGCGCAGCCGATACGCCAAAGGAGGTGTCGGACATCTCGGTGCCGTCTTGGATGTCCCAGTCACTCTGGGCGCTGGATTGCCGCTTGGGTTCGCCTCCGCAGGCCGCCGCGGCAACGGCGACGATCCCAACAGTGGCGAGAGCTGGCCTGAACCCGATCACATCAGGCTGCGGCGCGGCCGCTCCTGCGCTGGCGGATCCACAGTCCGACGAGGCCAAGCACCACGACCGCGATGATCACCGGAAGCAGCCAGACCCAGACCGAGCCGTCTCCATTGTCATCGTCAGCCGGGGCAGCCACCTCATCGGCCGGCTCGGGCTCGGCGGGCGCTTCGGTCGGCTCGGGGGTGGGCTCGGGCTCGGGCTCAGCCTCGGGCTCGGCGGGCGCTTCGGTCGGCTCGGGGGTGGGCTCAGGCTCGGGTTCAGCGGGCGCTTCGGTCGGCTCGGGGGTGGGCTCAGGCTCGGGTTCAGCGGGCGCTTCGGTCGGCTCGGGGGTGGGCTCGGGCTCGGCCGCCGAGGCAGCTGCAAATGTGAATTCCTGGGCGGCGTAGTTCGCGCTCGGTCCGAATCCGTCGCCGGCGACAACGAAGCACGCTGTGGTCTCGTCGCACCGCCCGGGCACGATCACCACCGGGTAGTCGATGGAGCCAGTCCCGTCCTCGCCGATGGCCGCGATGTGCATGCCGTAGTTGCTCAGCTCGCAATCGGCCGGCCCAGCCGCGGGGTAGGTGTAGCAGGTCACAATGGTGGCGGTATTGCCCGGCAGCCAACTGGTCAGGGTAACGGTGACCACTTCGCCGTCTTGGATTTCCTCGCTCTTGGACAGCTCAAGGGTTTCGCCGTTATGGCCTTCACCGTGGTCGGCAATCGCAGCCGGGGCGGCAAGAATGCCGGCAAGGGCGACGACGGCGCCAGCGGTGAGCAGGCGTCGGATAGTGCGGTCCACCATGGGTTCCCCCCTCCTATTGCCCCTGAGAGCGGCAATAGATGCCAAAAGCTATCGAATTGCGAAGCTGCCTTTCCGACAAGTGTGCTCTTGCCCGCAATGTCGGTCTTAGGCTAGAACGAAACAGTGTTCCGGTCAACGAAACACTGTTGGGCGACGCTGGTCATCGCGTTTGCCCTGCTCACATCATCCTGCGGCGGCGGCGATCGGCAACAACCGGCCTCAGCCAGCCCTCAACCAACCACTCCGGGAGAGCCGACAACACCTGCTCCGACGGTTCCCCGCCCACAAACGATTTCTCCCGAATCCACCCCGGCTGACGACACCCCGCCCGAATCCACCCCGGCCGGCGACACCCCGCCCGAATCCACCCCGGCCGGCGACACCCCGCCCGAATCCACCCCGGCCGGCGACACCCCGGCCGGCGACACCCCGGCCGGCGACACCCCGGCTGGCGACACCCCGGCCGGCGACACCCCGGCTGGCGACACCCCGGCCGGCGACACCCCGGTGCCCCGGGATGTCGCCGGCAACATCATCCCTCCCGAGGTGGTGCCGACCGTGGCTGCCGATTCGAGGTTCTCGATCATCGTGGTCGATGCATTCGCCGACGGTCCCGCAGGCGCCGAGGTCGCAGATATCGACGGCGATGGCGACCTCGACCTCATCGTCAACTCCTTTGGATGGCGGGGCGTCGACCCCACCCCGGTGCAATTCCCGCCGGGCTCCCTTACCATCTACCTCAATGGCGGCGGTGGGCTGCACGACTGGACTCCGGAGCATGTGATCACCCGGGCCGACGGCGATTACTTTCCCAACGAAGCCCTTCCTCATGACATCGATGGCGACGGCGACCTAGATCTGCTGGTGAGCGGCGGCTTTTTTGTATGCGAGTTCAACCTGGAACTGGGACCCTGCGGCGCCCTGTTCTGGTTGGAGAACAGTGGGGGAGACTGGGTTCGCCGAGATATCGTTCCCCGCGGATCACCGCACTTTTACCACCGCGCCGAGTTCGTCGACATCGACAGTGATGGAGTTGACGATCTGATCACCGTGGCCGAGACGCTCGACGACGCCGAGGCCCAGTGGTTCAAGGGCACCACAGAGACCAATCGATTCGATTCGGTGCCACGGGTCATCGGTCGGGGCGGCGGAAGCCTCCCAGTCGTCCATGACGTGGACGGCGATGGCGACATGGACTTGGCCTCCGGCCAGTACTTCTTGGGAGGCCAGTCCTACGTGTGGTTCGAGAACCTCGAGCCGCCATCGACTGCCCGGCCATCGGGCGTATGGGAGCGCCATGACATCACCGATGCGCAGGGGCGCACCATCCAGCTTTCGGTGATTCCCAACCTGTTCGGAGATGGGACCGACGGCTGGGTGGGCTCGAACCACGTGCCTGCCCCCGAGAGTCCCGATGACTATGAGGCCGGGATCTACATCATGTCGCCACCCACTGATCCCCGGCTGCCCTGGCAACAGACGGTGATCAGCGATGGCATCGAGTCGCGCCCGTCGGTCGGGGCCGCGTTCCAGGCCGCTCCCGGCGTCTTCTCATGGGGAGACGTGGACAACGACGGAGACATCGACTTCACCGTGTCCGGCGACGGCGACGACCGTGTCTTCTGGTTCGAGCAGGCGACACCCGGCGAGTTTGTGCAGCATGTGCTGGCCGAGTCGTTCGGACAGGCGGCCGGAGGAGCGGTCGCCGACCTAGACGGCGACGGCGACAACGAAGTCGTCTTCACCAGCTATGAGACCCACGAGGTGCTGATCTTCAGCCTGTCGTGAAGACGCCGACCTCCTCGAGCTCTGCGCTCATGGCGTGCACTGCGTTGATCATGCTGGCCTGGAGCATGTAGGCCCGGGCCTCATCAGGAGCGGCTGCTGTGGCGGCCAAGTGGTCGAGAGCCCGTTGGCGGGCGGCGCCGTCGGGGGCGGCCAGGCTTTGGGCGTTGTCATGGGTATGCCGTCTGACGTAGTCGATAGCCAGAGCCCTCCGCAGGTCGGCGTGATGAGCTAGGCGATCGGCCCCTATGTCACCCCGCAGCACTGCGGCCAACGACGCCCCCAGCAACACCGCATCGTGGATGCCTCCGTTCATGCCCATGCCGCCCAGCGGATTGTTGATGTGGGCGGCATCGCCCATCAAGACCACCCGACCGACGAGAAATCGGTCGGCCACTCGCTGGTGGACCCGATAGATCGTCCGATGGGCGACGTCGTAGGGCTCAGAGCGGTGCACAATGCCGTTGAGCCTCCTCTGGACGCTCGGATCGCTGAGCGCCTCATCGTCGCCCTCGCCATCGCCCACCGGGAACAGTGCTCGCCAGAGGTCCAAGGTTCGAAGCAGAACCAGCCAATCCTCGGGATCGGAGATGTAGTTGACGTAGGCCAAGTCGTCGAAGTGGTCGGCCATCTCGAAGGGAGTGGACAGCACCAAGTAGCGATCTTCGTAAGTCATGCCGTCGAACCCCAGGCCCAGCGATTTGCGCACTGCGCTGGCTGCGCCGTCGGCGGCCACCACTGCATCGGCGACCAGCGTCTCGCCGGAGGCCAGATGGGCTGCGGCGGTATCGCCGTGATCGACGGCACCCACCACCTCAGCACCGAATCTGACGGCGACATTGGCCATCGAGCGGAATCTGTCGAGCATGATCTCACACAGCTTGTACTGCTCGCACTGAAGCCGAAACGGGTGGTCGGTCACGTCGTCCAGCATGCCGAGATAGAAGTCGGCCACCACTCCAGCGCGCCGGTCCCGATAGGCGAACCGGGGGGCTATCAAGCCCCGCTGGACCATCTCGTCGACCATGCCGAAGCGGTCGAGCAGGTCGAGTGTGGCGGGGTGGAACGTCGATGCCCGCAACTCGCGGGGCAACTCGGGAGCCGCTTCCAGCAGCGTCACGTCGACGCCGCCCAGAGCCAGCTCAGCGGCGGCGACGCACCCGACCGGTCCGGCCCCGACGACAATGACGCGAGGCGGCATCAGTCAGAATTCGCGCAGCATCATCCCGTGGCCCACGAACTGGTCGTCGATGTCCAGCGTGCGCAGGGCATGCCACAGGCAGATGGCGTTGATGGCCAGCACCGGCTTGCCCAGCCAGCGCTCGGCCTGGTCGGCCACCTCCACCATGGACAAGTTGGTGCCGCACTGGACGATGGCGTCGATGTCGTCGCCGTCGAGGTCTTTGAGCACTCCGACAAGGGTCTCGGGGGTCACATCGGCGATGGAGGTGGCCGAATCGCAGCGCAGCCCGCAAACCCGCTTCACATCGAAGCCGCACTCGGTGAAGTAGCCGTACACCTGCTCGTCGGCTGCCGGCTGGTAGGGCGTCAGGCAGGCGATTCGCGACACGCCGAGCCGCTCCAAGGCCGCGTTGCAGGCCGCCGCCCCCGATGTGATGCCGACGTCACCGGCGGTTGCCGCCACTCGAGCCTGGAATGCGGCATTGCCCTCCTTGCCTCCCCAGAAAGTCTCGGCCGACATCCCCATGAGCAGATGATCCGGTTTGCACGTCATCAGGTCGCGCACTGCGGTAGGGATGGTCTGGCGGATCAGATCCAGAAAGTGGAGAAAGGCCTCGTCGCTGCTCAGGTCGGGGGCCTCCACCAAGAATCGCCCACTGTGGAACGTGACCCCTGGGGGCCGCACCCGGGCGAAGTCGTGCTCGACGACGGTGTTGGTCGAAGGCACGATGACCCCGATCTTGGCCCGGTAGCCGACAACATCAGGCATAGGCGTCCCTCTCGATTCGCTCTATTGCGGAATGATGTTCCGCTCTAAGGAACACTAGCCGTCACCTTCAAGCCCCACCCTTCAATCTGCATTCCACACCAGGTTGATGATTGTTCAGTCAACAGCCCATGGCGCGGCTGGGCCAGAAGCGGTTGGAGGCATCACTTCTCGCGGAGTCAGTGATCAGGTAGAGACCTGTCCGGCAACTCTTTCAGATACCGCTCGATAACGACGAGGAGCTTGCACGGGGGCCAGCCGGTCGGTCGCTCCTGGCTTCCTCAGCCGCCTAGAAGCCGGTCGGGTTCCTTATTGCACCACTGTTCGGATATTTTCGCCCCGTGGCGATTTCTGAGTACGTGATCTTCGATTTGGAAGCCAACGCCGACCATACCCACCCGCCGCAGCACGAGATCATTGAGATTGGTGCTGTTTTGGTCCGCGACGGCGAGGAGACCGATCGATTCGAGACCCTGGTTCGTCCCACCCGACGTCTGCGCCCTCAGACTCTGAAACTCACCGGCATCACCCAAGAGATGGTGGATGATGCACCCCGACCAGCGGAGGCATTGCGCTCCTTCCGCAGTTTTGTGGGGAACCACCCACTGATCGCCCACAACGGGCACGGGTACGACTTTTTGCTCCTTGATGCCGTTGGGGAGCAGATTCCCGACTACCAGCGGCTCGACACATTGGAACTAGCTCACATCGTCTTCCCTCGAGCGGGAAAGGGCATTGTCGGCAACATCGACGGCGGAATACCGCCGAACGGCCGCAGTCTGGACGAGTTGGCCCGACACTTCTTCGGAGACCAGCCCCGGGGTGCTCACCGCGCTCTCGACGATGCTTTGCTCTTGCATCGAGTACTGCTGCGGCTGTTGGCCGCCATGGATGAAGGCTCCCCAATGCGTCGTCTCCAACGTTGGGTTCTCCTAGCCGGCAACCACCCGTGGGCGGCATTCTTGTCGTCGCAATCTGAACGCATAGCTCTGGCGGATGTCGTGCCGCTTCCCGAGCCGCCGCAACCAAAGCCGCCGGCAAGGCCATTCAGTCCTGATGCTGTAACCGAGATGTTCCAAGACGGCGGCACACTGATGGGCCAATACCGAGAGCCCCGCAAGCAGCAAACCGAGATGGCAGAACTCATTGCCGACACCCTGCATTGTGGCGGTCGACGGCTAATCGAAGCTCCTACCGGAACTGGCAAAACTCTGGCCTATCTGGCTCCGGCCATCACATATGGCGCGGCCGCCAAGCGGCCCGTAGTTGTGGCCCCACATTCCAAAGTTCTTCAAGACCAGGTGATGGCGACCCTAGAAGAGCTTCGAGAAGATCTCGGCCCGTTCGTCTATGTCTTGCTCAAGGGCATGGGCAACTACATCAGCCTGGACTCGCTGGACGGAGAATTGGATGCCCTTGCCTCGGCGAACGGGGCTGCCGGGGCGTCAAGCGAAGGACCGCCTCAACCCGCCTTCTCCCATTCCGGGATCCTGGTCCTCGCCATTCTCTGCGGCTGGGTGGCGCAAACCAGAACCGGCGACTGGGACGATCTCCGCACCGGCGCCATCGAGAAGAGGATTCCCGAACTGCGACGCATCCGCCGACTGCTCAGCGTGGCCGAGGCACCGGGCGGTCCGCCCAAGTTGCCGCTCGACCACCGGGACTTCTTTCGGCGGGCCCGCGATCTCTTCCCCCAAGCTGATGTGGCCGTGCTCAATCATGCACTGCTGGTGACTTGGGATGACTGGCTGCTCTATTCCAAGCACCTGATTCTGGACGAGGCCCACAATCTGGAGGACGCCGCCACCGACGCGCTCTCCGACGAAGTGTCCCAAGGAGACATTGCCGATCTATGCGATTCCGTCTGGGATCCTTCGAGACGCAGCGGGGCGGTGGTCAGCGTCGCCCGAGCGGCCAGATGGCCGATCGGCAATGAGTGGCTGGACGCCATTCGCCGCGCGACCGAGGAAATCCGATCGGCATCTGCCCACTTCGGCTCGGCCTTCGTTCATTACTTGCGAACTCGCACTGGTGCCGGGCAAGAGGACGCGTACCCGGTGTCATACCGGATAAGGAAGGGCATCGACACCCGCCATCCCGACTACAAGCAACCAGTGCTGGGCGCAGGCCGCCACCTCCAAGACGCTTTGATCAATCTGGCCGATGCGTTCAACGATGTGAATCTGCCCGAGAATCTGGCCCCCGGCTATCGGCGATACCGCTTGGAGGCCCAGATCAGACGGCTGGGGAGGCAGAGCCGGGATGCGGCGAGGACCCTCGGACACGTGCTGTGGGCCTCCAAGCCCGAGGAGTGGATCGCCATCGGCGGGACCCGCCACACCGAAGACGGCTGGAAATGGGATCTGAAACGCGCCCCTGTCTCCGTGGCCGATGATCTGCGTTCACTCTGGGGTTCGCTGGACGCCACCGTGCTCACCTCGGCCACCCTGAGAGTGGGAAACAGCTTCAGCTACATCCTCAACACCCTGGGTTTGGGCAGCGCCGATCCCCGCTCCCTCGACAGCCCCTTTGCATGGCTGACCGAGAATCACATGGTGCTGCGAACCGACTATTTGCCCGCTCCCCGCTCAAGGCTGATGGAGGAATTCAAGACGTCGGCGGCCTCAGAGATTCCCCGGCTGCTCACTCTCACCGACGGTCGGGGACTTGTCCTAATGGCTGCTCGGTCACGGATGGAATTCGTTCGGGACCATGCTCGGCCATTACTCGACAACGAGCAGATCCCGCTGTTGGCCCAGGGCGATGACACCGCGCCTGCGCTGGTCGAGCGGATGCGGAGTGAGTTGGCCACCAGTTTGATCGCTCTGCGCTCATTCTGGGAGGGAGTCGACATTCCCGGCGAAGCCCTGAGCCTGCTGGTCATCGAGAAGTTACCTTTTGACTCGCCTGCCGATCCTGTGGTTGGGGCCCGAACAGAGATGATGGAACGTCGCGGCAAAGACCCGTTCGCCGACTACATCGTGCCCAAAGCGGCTATCCGTTTCGCCCAGGGCGCAGGCCGGTTGATCCGCACCGAGCACGATCGCGGGGTCACGGTGATCTTGGACAACCGGCTGTGCCGAGCCGTCCCCTATCGGGATCAGATCCTCGGCACCCTCCCCGGCCCCCCTCGACTAAAGCGGGCCAACCATGCAGAGGTCGCCTACCGGCTCATCGCCGACCATCTCGGAGATGTGGTTCTCGACGAGGCCATGCGCCAACGGCTCCAAGCGCTACCCAGCGCCGACCCGTGGTCTGCGCTCGCCGACATGGAGCTCTCCGAGGCTGACCTTGACGACGAGACCAGGATCGATCAATGCCTCGACCGGGTTCGAGAGCGTTTCGGATTCAAGCAGTGGCGACCTGGCCAGCGAGACACCATGATCGGCTTTCTGCGGGGCGACGACATGCTGGCCGTGCTTCCCACCGGATCGGGCAAGTCGGTCACCTTTCAGATCCCGGCCCTGCTGTCTCCCGGCGTGACCCTGGTCATCTCCCCCTTGGTGGCCCTGATGAACGACCAAGCTGAGAACCTGCGCGCCAAGGGTGTGGCCAAAGTGGCCACCATCCACAGCGGCATACCCCAAGGGGAATGGCGGGATATTTTGCGGCGAGCGCGTCGAGGCCACTACAAGCTGCTCTATGTCAGCCCTGAGCGGCTCTGGTCACAAGAGTTTGTGAGCGAGCTGTCCAAAATCGGGGTGTCGCGGATCGCGGTTGACGAAGCCCACTGCATCTCCCAGTGGGGTCACTCCTTTCGACCGGAATACGCCGCCATCCCCGACGCCATGAAGCGGATCGCCGGACACCCCCGACCTCCGATCCTGGCCGTCACTGCTACTGCCACCCCAAGGGTTCGAAACGAGATCGCCGAGCTGCTTGATCTGGGCCTGAAAGACCAGCCGGTGGCCCTGTCGCCCGACCGACCGGAAATGCTCTATTACGCCGAATCCTGCGACAACAGCAACGACCGGGATCTTCGAGTGGTGCAGATCGTGGATGCGTTCCCCTTTCAACCCGCCATCGTCTATGTGCCCACCCGCCGACATGCCACGGGAATCGCCAACCTGCTGAGGTCGGCCGGCCACAACGCGTTTGCCTACCACGGAGGCATGGACCATCCCCAGCGTCAGCACATCGAAGACGCCTTCCGCCACGGTGAGATTGATGTCGTGGTGGCCACCAAGGCGTTCGGGATGGGCATCGACAAGCCCGACATCGCCTTGATCGTCCACTTGGAGATGCCCGCCTCCATCGAAGAGTACGTCCAAGAGACCGGTCGGGCAGCCCGGGGCGCCGCCGAAGAAACGGGACCGGAAACCGGTACCGCGGTCCTATTGACCATGCCAAGGGATTGCTCAATCCACCGGATATTCATCAAGAACTCGGCACCCCGCATCGAGCAGGTACAGCGGATCTGGTCGCAACTCACGACGGGCACTCATGCCTACGATCCAGAGGAACTGGCCGAAAGAGGCTACGACGGCGACCCCGAGTCGGTGAGCACCGCCCTGGCTGTCCACTACCTCCAAGAACATGGTGCGGTGAAACGGCATCCAGACACCGTCTGGAAAGGGCGGATTGCCGTAGTCGGAGATACCGAGCGCATGGTTGTAGAGCTGGAAAGAGAAGATCAGGAACTAGCTCAGCGGGCTCGGCATATCCTGGCTCTAGCCAAAAGACAAGACAGCGATGAGTACCATGCGCCAACCTGGGCCCAGAGTCTGGCCCGAAAGCCCTGGGATATTGCCGCCGACCTGTTTGAGCTGAACAAACGGGACATCGTGGGCTTCACTGCTTGGAAACACGCCTGGGTGCTGGAGAGGCTCGACGCCAACCCCCCGTGGCCGGCAATCGAGCAGTCAGCCGAAGACCGCAGGCGCTTGGCACAAGAAAAATCCAACCAAGCGAAGGCTCTTGCCCATACCTCCAAAGGGTGCCGGCGAGAGAAGATGCTCGAGTACTTGGGGACGAAGGCACCCGAGTCCTGCAAGCGGTGCGATCTATGTGTCGAGCTTCCCAGGCCATGGGCCGACGGCCTCCTGACCCGAGAGGGCCTTCTCGAATCACTGCCGGTCAACGCCATCATCACAGAGCTGGTGGAGAGCACCTCTGGAGAGCGCTATTCACACCAGCGCATCGTCAACACCCTGGCCGGACACAGTGGCGGACAATTCGAGCTTCCCGAGCGCTTGGCCAAGCACCCTGCTTTTGGGAGATTGGCCTTCCTCAACCGACAAGGAGTCGAGGAGGCCATCGAAGGGCTGATTGAAAAAGAGGTCCTCATCAAGCGGTCGGGGGAAGTCAAGGGAACCCGATCCCAGTACCTGGAGATAGCCGAACACGACTGAAAGTTGCTTGAAGTGTAGGTTGGCACGCTGTGGCCAGCCTGATTCCCGAGAATATTCCCAGCCGAAACGACATCCCCGAAAGGCTCAGAACTGCTGCCCGCCTGTTGCGCGACGCGACACCCGGAGATGTCGTGGTGTCGCTTGAGCGAACCGGCGACGACGGGGCCAGCGCGCAAAGGCTTGACCTTGGTTATGAGGATTCTGACTTCGGCACCAGGTCAATCCCGTATCTGATCGTATTCGACCCGGCGGCGGGTGTGCTTGTATTGGAATCTCCCAGTCTTCGCTCCCCAAGCGCTGCCAAGCGAGGTCGCTTTCGCAAGCAGCGGCAGGTAGGTCTAGACCAAGCTCAAAGTGCCATAATCGCCAGGGTCAACGGCTTGCAGGACAAGATCAAGTCGCTGCTGGTAGCCCGTGCCTTGGCGTTGCCCGATGTGAGCCGCAACCAGCCTTTGGCGTTGGCCGACGAGAAAACTCCTCGGCTCTTTCTTGAAGATTTCGACGAAGCCAACCTTTTGACAGTGGTTCGGCAAATTCTCGGCGGGCAACGGCCCCCACTCGACAACAAGGGCCAAGCATGGGTGCGGGCCACCATCAATCCCAACATCGTGATCGGCCAGCAGGGCCAAATGTTCGAAACTGCCCCCCAGACGTCTGAGGAGATGATTCGGGTTCTAGATCTGGCCCAAGAACGCCTAGCAGAACACCTCGGTCCGGGCTACCGCCTCATTCGTGGAGTGGCCGGGAGCGGCAAGACCCTGGCCCTCACCCACCGAGCCCGCTACATCGGCCAGAACATGCCTAGCTGGCGTCTGCTAGTGGTTTGTTTCAACAAAGCCCTTTCACAAGCTCTTGCCGAGGAGTTAGCCGCCGTCCATAACGTTGAGGTGTTCACCATCGACTCTCTGGCCTACAAAGTCATTCGTGCAGCCGGGCGTATCCCGACCACAGGCAACGGCGACGCGGCCTGGGATGCTCGACGCTCAGAGGCAATTGAAGCTGCCGCTACTCTCCCAACTTCGGAGAAATTCGACATGGTTCTCGTAGATGAAGCCCAGGATCTAGGAAATTCTGGACTTGCCCTAGCCTGGGCAATGGGCAGACACGAACTCGGGGTGGAGCAGCGGCACTTCATCGTTGCTCTGGACAGCGCGCAGAACGTCTACCGGCGCAAGATGAACTGGAACCCCCCGGGTTTGACCGCCCGTGGACGGTCAACGATTCTCCGAGAGAACTACCGCAACACAAAGCAGACGCTCGACTTCGCGTTGGGAGCAATCGCCGGAATCGGCCAGCCCAGCGCAGGCCAGGCATCTTCAGATGATCTAGACACCTTCGTCATGCCCGAAGCCGCATTGCGACATGGGAAACCCCCGGATCTTCAGGTGTGCCCCGATCTCAGAACCGAGGCTCAGACGCTGACAGAGAAAACAGCCGAACTCTTCCACAACGGGGCCACACCCGACGACATTGTCATCATGTCGGGATCGAGAGAATTGCGGATCACCTTGCAGCGGACGCTGAGAGCAAAGGGAATTGAGGCACTCGACGCACAGCAGGAGCGGGAACAACTGGTGTCGGTGCGCGGCAAGATACGAGTGGCGACCCTCCAACTGCTGAAAGGACTCGAATACCCTCACGTCCTGATCGGCGGCGTCAACGACATCTGGGTCAACGACGACGAAGACGAGACTCGTCAACGACTGCTCTACGTTGCCATGACCCGGGCGACCGAAACGTTGACCGTCACCTATTCCGGCGACGGACCTATGGGCCGTCTACTACAGGCGGCCCCCCGCTGAAGCAGTTTCAGTGGCTTGCTTCAGGGCAGTTTGAGACGGATGCCGCCGATGGCGGCATCGTCGGGATCTTGCAGGGCGTTGGTGGCCTCCATCTGGCCATTGGAGGCTGCCCAATCCCCCCAGGGCATCGCGGCTGTCCACCGCCAGACAAAGCTCATCACTCTCACTAACGCGGATACGTCACCTCCCTCTGATGCTGAAGTGCGTCGCAGGCAGGCGGTGTACTCGTTGCGGTAGACGCTGGGAATGATGATGCGGGCTGCATCCACCGCCGAAAGCTCCGCGTTCATCATCACTCGGGCCACCCGCCCATTCCCATCGGTGAAGGGATGCACCTCCGACACCACCACCATCAAATACAGCGCCCGCAGAAATCCGGCGGGGACCGACGAGGCCAACTCGAAGCCACGGCGCAGCGTGCCCTCAACCAGCGTGGGATCGACGAACAAGTAACCCCCGACTTGGTTGGGCTCTGTCTTCCACCGGCCCGGTCCCATCTCGGGTCGACCGCCCAAGATCATCCTGTGCCGCTCGCAGAGGTGGCTGATCAGCTTCTCGGGGTCTTCAGAAGTTGCCTTTCGACCCAAAGTGTCGGCAACGCAGCGGTAGGTGCCCAAGATGTCGTGGCCATCTGCCGGCCGAGAGGCCGGAGGCTGCTGGGAGTCGATGATCCTTCGGGCTTCTGCCACCGTGAAGACAGTGCCCTCGATGTAGTTGGAGAAGTAGCTCTCGAAGAAAAGCAGCGCTTCTCCTTCGGATCCGGCCGGCAGCCAGTCAGGCACATCCGGGTCGTCTTGTTGGGCCAATCCCTGGATCAGCCGGTTGAACATCTCCACTCGCGGGTCATCCCAAGCCCGGCCATGGGTGAGGGCTTGCAGGAGGCGTCCTGCGGTGGGACGCAGCGGCTGGTGACCGGCCAACTGGTCGAACAAGCGGTTGATCTTCTCCACTCGATCAGCCACGCCCATTGACTCGGCCAAGGCGACGGCATCCTCTTGCAGTCGCAGCATTCGCTCTGAGCCCCAAACGATAGCCTTGCCGGCCAGCCAGTCCTCCAGCTCCGCCAACGACAGGGTTCGAGGGGTCCGGCCGCCCCGACCGTGGGTGATCGCCAGGTTGTCGACCAAGATGCGGGCCTGGCTGGACATCCTCAACCCCTCAGCCCACGGAGGGTCTTCAACTGGTTCGGCAATTGGGCCACCGGAACGGATTTGCACTTCCATTCCCGGAAGCCGGATGGACTTGCGGTCACCAGGGGCAGCCATGAAGATGCACCCTCCGTCCACGCCGCCATTTTCGGCGGCAGAGCGGTCCACAATGACCGCACCGGGAAGCATGCGGCCCAAGATGAGCCAGCGGTTCGCCACCACGATCTCTGCCGGGTCGCTGACGAGATCAGCAGAGTACAGCCGGGGTGCCAACCGGCGGATCCGACCTCGGGCCACGGCCCTGCTGAGGGTGTCCCGCGATGCCACATCGTCGAAGAAGACGGTATGCACCTCTGTCGGCCAGGGGGTGGACGCTCGGCGGGCCATATTCAGACAATATCGGCCCGAATGCTCAATTACACGGCGTTTTGTTGCTCAATGAACTGTACCTGTCCAGCGTTTGTGTCTTGAAATCCCATTAACCTGGCATTTTCACGCTGAATAACCGACCGAAAACGCTTCAACCCTGCCAATTCTCCAGGCAATGGGTGGGTGTTGGTGCCCAACCGGCAGGCACCGACCTCCCAGGGTTGGCTATAGTGCCGGGCACCTGCGGGTGTAGTTCAGTGGCAGAACCCCAGCTTCCCAAGCTGATGACGCGAGTTCGATTCTCGTCACCCGCTCCACGATGACAGGGCAGATCTACCTCGCCACGGTGGCCATCGAGCCGAATCGCTGGGGCTTGGCCGAACCCGGCGGGCATCCCCTCATCCGGGTCTCGGATTGGCTCCCGGCCATTGCCGATGCCGGCTTCGACGGCCTGGAGCTGTGGGAGCGCCACGCCCGGTCGGTGCCCGACGACGAGCTCGACGCGCTGTTGGGCTCGGAAGTCCCGATCGAGATCCTGAGTTGCTACACCAGCTGGGACGATCCTGACGATACCGACCGGGCTGAGACCGCGGCGTGGATCGAGCGGGTGGGAGCACAGGGCGTCAAGTTCAACGTGGGCAGCGACCCCGGTGCCATCGGCGACTACACCGAGCGGCTCCGGCGGTTCGAGGCCGAGGTGCCCGTTGGCGCGCGGCTGCTGTGCGAGTGCCACTTCGGAACGGTGGCCGAGGATCCGGCAGTGGCCCGTGACATATTCGACGCGGTGGCTGGCGCCGACCGGCTGGGCGCCATCGTGCACCTCCACCCCATGGCCCGAGACGAGTGGTCGGCGCCGCTGGCCGTGCTCGGCCACCGGGTGCGCCACGTCCACGCCCAATTGGCCGAGTATCCCCAATCCACCAGTGCCGAAGAGCTCGGCGAAGCGCTGCGGCCCGACGTGGAGGCCATTTGCGCGGTGTCCCCCGAGGCAACCTGGACCATCGAGTTCTCCCACGGCCTGTGGGGCTTCGGCCGCGACGATGCCCAGCACGACAACCCCGCCTACATCCTCCAATCCGCCCGCCGCGACCTCGAGGCCTTGCGCGCCGCGTTGTGGCGACCCACCGGCAGCGGGCCGGTTTCACGACCCCGTTCAACGGACGTCTGAGCGACCCTCCGACCTTCGTCCAAATTCAGCACCGCCTCGTCGGCCTTGAACTCCTTGGTGAGCCGCGGCCTGGACCTGTCCGGCGGCGCGTCCTTTTCCATCGGCGACATGGCTACTCATACCGTTGGTGCTCTCTCGTCGGCGGCGGGTCTGACAGACCCGGGCCGGGAGCGCTGCGAGCGGCATGCAAGGGGTCTCGGCCGACCCGTCGCCTTGGTGGCCGCGCCGGCGGCGCCCGGCGGGCGCAGGGGCGGGTCGGGCCCCTCGCCGCGGCGGGCAGTTGCGCCGCAGGCGCGATGTTGATATCGTGCTTTTTAGGTCGATGCGATGCACTTTTGGGGCCTGTTGGCGGATCCCGCCGACACAGAGGTCTTGGAGGCGGTTTTCGCCTCGCGCTCGCCGGTGGGCGGAGCCAACAGCCGGCGAGGCCACTACCGCGGGCTCCCCTTTCACCAACCCTGACGGTTCGCGCAACCTAGAACAAGGAGGTGTCAGATGCTAGAGATCAGGCGGTGTCTTTTCCCGGTCATGAAGACGATTTTCGTCTTTTTGGCTGTTTTGGCTGTTGCGGTGTCTGCTTGCGGCGGAGGCGGCGACTCCGGCACGGCTCCGGCGGTGGTGTTGGCTGGGACCCCCGATGGCGAGCCGGCGCCGCCAGCGACTGTGCCCGCGCCGCGAGCGCAGATCACCGCGCCTGCGGCGCCGGGGCTCGCGGCCGCTCCGACCGCGGCGCCAGAGCCCGCACAGGTGCCCACTGCTGGGGCCGTTTCCGGTCCCACTCCCGCTCCGACCGCCGCCCTTTTCCCAGAGGAACCTGAGGACGCGGTTTGCGGTCCAGCAAGCGTGGCGGTGGACACCGACGGCGACGGCGTGCTCGACGACTGCCTGGAGGACTTCGCGCTCAACCTCACCCCGGCTCCCACGGCGAAACCCGATCCGGTTGTGCAGCCGACCCCGGCTCCCACGGCGAAACCCGATCCGGTTGTGCAGCCGACCCCGGATCCCACGGCGAAACCCGATCCGGTTGTGCAGCCGACCCCGGATCCCACGGCGAAACCCGATCCGGTTGTGCAGCCGACCCCGGATCCCACGGCGAAACCCGATCCGGTTGTGCAGCCGACCCCGGAGCCGACGGCGAAACCCGATCCGGTTGTGCAGCCGACCCCGGGGCCGACGGCGGAGGCTACTCCGGTTGTGGAGCCGACCCCGGAGCCGACGGCGGAGGCTACTCCGGTTGTGCAGCCCATCGTTGTGGCCGACTATTCGACAGTGTGCGCGGATCCGGCTCCTGCGGGCGAGCCCGGCCTGGGCACGGGCTCCGACGGGGGGCCTTGCGCCGTCCGGCTTTTGACCCGCGGCGACCTGCTCGCCACCGGCCTGTTCGATGTCGGCCGCCCCGGCAGCCCCGCCGGCGGCCGGGGGCTCCTCCTCCAACGCGCCGACTCCATGCCGAACGTTCCCGACGCCGAGGCGCTGGCGCACGTCACCGACTGCGTGCGCGCCGAGCCTCCCGGCGGCTACCCCGGCGCCGGCGGGAGGCTCGGCGCCGGCGGCTGGAAGCGGATGCCCGACGAGGCGACCACTTTCCAGGCGTGCAATGTGTTGTGGCAGATGGCGGCCGGGCCGATCAACCACGCCGGGATGCGACCGGAGGCCCGCTGCGTCTACGAGACGTTCGCCCTGTTCCACCTGTGGGGCATCTACTCCCTCGACCACACCCCAGGGGACTGGCAGCGGTACGGGTGGGGCGACGTGTGCTATTCGTGGATCGACCCCGAGCCCGACCGCCCGTTTTTGGAGAAGTGCCACTGGCTGTACGGCCACTACATCGGCCAAAAAGAGGCCGCGGGCCGCATCTGGGCCTACGACCAGTGCCGCGCCTACACCGACAACGACACGACGGACGAGTGGCTCGCCGCGCGCGGCAACTGCGGGGACCGCTACCTGCTGGTGCTGATGGCAAACCTGTTCATGCACCGAGAGGCCCGCGAGCTCGGCCTGCTGCCCGACAACGAAGGAACCGTCGACTACCTCACCCGCCGCCCCACCGACGGGACCGGCGCTTATCGGCTGTGCTGAACGCCGCCTTGTTGAACGAGAACAGAACGGACAGCGATGGCCGACGAACAAAACACTGAGCTTCTGCAAGACATTCGAAGTTCTGCCTCTGGCGCGGAACACGCTGAAGGGAAGGCGCGGCAAAACGACGTTCCTCTTGCTGGGTGTCCGAGATGGCTGAACCGCCGCACCCTTGCGATGCTGCTGCTGTTGTTCGCGCTCGCGGCGATGGCCAACACCTGCGAGGACGACGACGGCAACCCGATCCCCCACGACCACTGCTGGGACGGCACCGCGGCCGCGGTGGGCGGCTGCCCGACTGAGCCCACCCCTGAGCCCACCCCCGAGCCGCTCCCCCCGTGCCCCTATCTGTCCCACAGAGACACCCCGTCCGGCAGCTGCCACAGCCTAATGACACAATGCACTATCGGGACTTTCGTTTTGCATGACGATCCGTGCCCAACCCCAGCACCAGACGACCCCGACGAGGACGACCCCGACGAGGACGACCCCGACGAGGACGACTCCGACGACCCCGAGGAGAACGATCCCGACGTGGATCCGATTGGGTGGGCGGAGTCTCCTCCGGCGATCACGTGCAACAATTTGCACTGGCCGGCCGGGACCAGTTGCGTGGCCGGCTCGACGCCGACCACAGACGAACAGGGGATCATCACCTACGTGATCGACTACGACGAGATCCCATGCCAGTCGCAGTCGGCGACATGGCCGGACTGTCTGGGCTCGGATTATGAGGGCGGCACCGGCACGGTCGGAGACGTGGATTGCACGACGTGGACGCCCGCGGACCACGGCGACCATTCCCACACCTGGTATCCCCACGACGGTGACGGCAACGGCGAGTACGACACCTGCACTTATCCGCACGAATGCGGAACCACTGCGAATGTCCACAATTGCGAAGAGACCCCGACTCCGAACCCGACGCCGACGCCGACTTCGAACCCGACTTCGAACCCGACGCCGGACCCGACGCCAGACCCGACGCCGACTGCGACTCCGGTTCCGGGGGTGCCGACGGGGTTGACGGTGACGTGTTTCGGGTGGCAGGAGCCAGCCGGCGATTATGGGGACGGCTATTACACGGTGTTCGTGAGCTGGGACGCGCAGTCCGGTGCGGGCGTGGTGTTCGAGTTGGTGGGCGATTTGGGCTATGTCGGGGCTGATGCGATGCACACCGGTGTGGTGGCGGCTGTGGTGGTGGCTGATCCCGACGACGAGGATCTGGAGGTTCTGGCGCCGGTGACGGTTGGGGTTCGGGTGCGGGCGACGAGCGCGGGGGTCACCAGCGCGTACACGGCGCTGGCCCAGGACACGTGCTCGCCGCCGCCGTGCCCCGCCGCGGTGCCCGCCGCGGTGGCCGCCGAGGCGCGGGCCAGATACGGGGATCTGCGGTGGGAGGGATGGCTGGGCGCCTATGACGGCACCCAGGCCCAAATAGCCCAGTCGGCGGTGCCCGGCGGCGACCAGACCCTGTTGCCGGCATCGCTGCTGTCGGTGATCGACGGGGTGCCCGACAGCGTGGTGTGGCTCACCGAGCACGGCCGCGACAACGCAGCGCCCGGGGTGAGCTGGCAATCGGCGCGCGACCCGGAGTCGGGCTGCTCGTGGCGGCTGGACGAGATCAACGTGGCGTTGCGCGAGCTGTTGTTCACCGACGCCGCCGATTTGGCCCTCGCTGATACCGAGTCGGGCGGCCAGTGGGATTATTGGGCCCAAGCGGTGGACATCTGGGACGACACGTCGGCCCAACAACAGCAGTACTGGGCGGTGTGGCACGACCGGGGCGCCTACGGCGGCGACGGCGTGCCCGCCGGGTACGGTCTCCCGGCTCGGTGCGAGACCTCTAGGGGCCCGACAAGCGACGGCCGCGACGACTGCGACATATCGGCGCGGTGCCGGGCCTCAGACGTGCCCGAGGCCACCTTCCGGAGCACCCTCGAGCGCGCCAGGCGCCCCGACCCGCCGCCGGGCTGTGTGTGGGTCGTGCCCCGCGAGGGGTACTGGGAGTGGTGGATCGAATGGGAGCTGGTCCCCGAAAGAGACGAGAACTGCGACCAGCCCGACGCGGCCTGCTGGGTCCAGATCGGCCGGGGCATGTCCCGCTTTTTGAAACTCACCGGCCCCGCCGGACTCATCGAGCTCAACCAACCCGACGACCCCTAGGCCGGCGCCCCCAACAGCGCGAACCTGACGGTTCGCGCAACCTAGAACAAGGAGGTGTCAGATGCCAGAGATCAGGCGGTGTCTTTTCCCGGCCATGAAGACGATTTTCGTCTTTTTGGCTGTTTTCGCTGTTGCGGTGTCTGCTTGCGGCGGAGGCGGCGACTCTGGGACGGCTCCGGCGGTGGTGTTGGCTGGGACCCCCGATGGCGAGCCGGCGCCGCCAGCGACTGCGCCCGCGCCGCGAGCGCAGATCACCGCGCCTGCGGCGCCGGGGCCCGCGGCCGCTCCGACCGCGGCGCCAGAGCCCGCGGCCGCTCCGACCGCGGCGCCAGAGCCCGCACAGGCGCCCACTGCTGGGGCCGTTTCCGGTCCCACTCCCGCGCCGACCGCCGCCCTTTTCCCAGAGGAACCTGAGGACGCGGTTTGTGGTCCAGCAGGCGTGGCGGTGGACACCGACGGCGACGGCGTGCTCGACGACTGCCTGGAGGACTTCGCGCTCAACCTCACCCCGGATCCCACGGCGAAACCCGATCCGGTTGTGCAGCCGACCCCGGAGCCGACGGCGAAACCCGATCCGGTTGTGCAGCCGACCCCGGAGCCGACGGCGAAACCCGATCCGGTTGCAGCGCCCACCCCGGAGCCGACCCCGGCTCCCACGGCGAAGGCCGATCCGGTTGCAGCGCCCACCCCGGAGCCCACGGCGAAAGCTACCCCGGTTGCAGAGCCCACCCCAGAAGCGGTCCATGTCTACTCAGGCTGGCATCTGGACCCGACGTGCCGCAACGACTACCGGTGGTGGTCCGGCCTGCGCTGGACAGAGGACGTGTCCAATCCCGGGTCCGGCTCCGAGGACGGCCCCGACCCGCTCCAGGCCGGAGAGGACCACGGCCCCCCGTCCGACGAACAACAGCAGCGCTGCGAAGAGGCGACCGCGGCACCGCAGCCCATTGTTGTGGCCGACTATTCGACAGTGTGCGCGGATCCGGCTCCTGCGGGCGAGCCCGGCCTGGGCACGGGCTCCGACGGGGGGCCTTGCGCCGTCCGGCTTTTGACCCGCGGCGATCTGCTCGCCACCGGCTTGTTCGATGTCGGCCCCCCCGGCAGCCCCGCCGGCGGCCGGGGGCTCCTCCTCCAACGCGCCGACTCCATGCCGAACGTTCCCGACGCCGAGGCGCTGGCGCACGTCACCGAATGTGTGCGCGCCGAGCCTCCCGGCGGCTACCCCGGAGCCAGCGGGAAGGCGCGGATGCCCGACGAGGCGACCACTTTCCAGGCGTGCAATGTGTTGTGGCAGCTGGCGGCCGGGCCGATCAACCACGCTGGGATGCGACCGGAGGCCCGCTGCGTCTACGAGACGTTCATCCTGTTCCACTTGATGGGCGTCTACTCCCTCGACCACACCCCAGGGGACTGGCAGCGGTACGGGTGGGGCGACGTGTGCTATTCGTGGATCGACCCCGAGCCCGACCGGCCGTTTTTGGAGAAGTGCCACTGGCTGTACGGCCACTACATCGGCCAAAAAGAGGCCGCGGGCCGCATCTGGGCCTACGACCAGTGCCGCGCCTACACCGACAACGACACGACGGCCGAGTGGCTCGCCGCGCGCGGCAACTGCGGGGACCGCTACCTGCTGGTGCTGATGGCAAACCTGTTCATGCACCGAGAGGCCCGCGAGCTCGGCCTGCTGCCCGACAACGAGGGAACCGTCGACTACCTCACCCGCCGCCCCGCCGACGCGACCGGCGCTTATCGGCTGTGCTGAACGCCGCCTTGTTGAACGAGAACAGAACGGACAGCGATGGCCGACGAACAAAACACTGAGCTACGGCACGCCCGGGGTGAGCTGGCAATCGGCGCGCGACCCGGAGTCGGGCTGTTCTTGGCGGCGGGTCCGTCGGGCGCTTTGGCATCGGGCTTGATGGGCCAATCAGGTTATTTCGGTTGACATGGGCGATGGCGTCGGCCGACAACCGGCCAGCTACGTCGGCCGAGGCTGTCACCTGTTCGAGTTCGCCGCCCGCGATCAATCGCTCGACCTCAGCGAGTCCCCGTTCCTAGTGGTGTGTCGTGGGTTTAGCGCCGTGGATTGCGACGGCAGCGGCGTTCCTCGCAAGGCGCACCGACGCAGCCATACTTCCAGCGTACGGCAAGGAGGGGCAACGCCGCGAGGGGCGTCGATGCCTAGCAGGACACGCGCGAATAAACCCACGACACACCACTAGCTCATTCGGCACCCCCGAAGATAGCCGGTAATCGCTCGGGCATCTCCCGGATCGGTCACGCCGCGCGGGCCGTGCCACTAACGTGCAACGAGCATGCCGGTATTGCTGGGGGCCTTGGCGTCGGGGCTGATCGGAGTATCCGACTACTTCGGGCGCTACGCCAGTCGGCGAGCCCGGGCCATGACCTCGGTGGGCACGGCGTTCATGGGCGGGCTGGGTATCACAATGGTGCTGGTGCTGGTGGTGCCCAGCGCCATCACTGCGGCGGATTTGCTGCTGGGAGCGGCCTCCGGGGCGTTCATCGCCATCGCCCTGTCGTCGATGTGGCACAGCTTGGCCGTCTCCTCGTCGGCCATCGCATCGCCTATCGTGGCCGCTTTCACCGCGCTGGGGCCGCTGGTCTACGGCATCGCCACCGGCGAGCGGCCTACCACCGCGGCGGCCATCGGCATTGCGGTTGCGGTATCCGGCCTTCTCTTGGCGGTGATCGTCCCCAAGAGCGTGGAGAACATCGGGGCGGGCATTGCCTACGCCGTGTTGGGGGGTCTCGCATTCACGGTGGCGATCGTGCTTTTGGGTCGGACCAGCGTGGACAGCGGCATGTGGCCTGCGGTCACCCAGCGGGCAGCCGCCCTGGCGTTCATGCTGATGGTCACCCGGGCGCGGCGCATTCCCCAGATCCTGCCCCGGTCGCTGCGGCTGGCCGGCCTGGCCGGAGGGATCGCCGGCGGCTTGGGCATGGCATCGTTCATCGCCGGGGTGCAGCGAGGCCCGCTGGGCGAGGTATCGGTGGCCGGGTCGCTCTACCCGGTGGTCACCATCGCTTTGGCAGTGGTCTTCGACGGTGACACCCTGCGGTGGTGGCAGGCCGTCGGCATCGCCGCCGTGCTGGCCGGGACCACCCTGATCACCATCGGGTAGTGGGCCCCGGGGTTGAGCTTCTTGACGGCGTCGTAGTCCAGCTGCATTCGCTGCACCGCGCCGGTCAATCCCAGATGGACAGACGGGTTTCCATGTCGAAGAAGTGGAGGCTTGCCACCTCAACGGCGATGTCGATCGGCTGGTCCACGGCCGCTCGGCTGCGGGGGTCGAACCGGCCAACGGCGTTGGCGTCGGCACTGATCTCCTCCACGGCATCGGGATCGCCGGCATCGACCGGTGCCGCGCTCAAGTTGAAGTGGACGATGATCTCCGAGCCCAATGCCTCCACCAAATTCACCGTCGACGAGACCGTGGCCTCCGCGTCGGGAACCAAGGCGGCATCTTCCAGGTCTTCGGGGCGCACCCCCACGATGACCGACAGGCCGTCGTAGTCCTGCAACCCGGGCCGGCGGTCGAAGACCACATGCGGCAGCCCGATCTGATGATCGCCGATCCAAACCGCTGAGCCGTCGATACGGCCCTCGAACAAGTTCATCGACGGCGATCCTATGAACGCGGCCACGAACACATTCTCAGGCCGGTCATAGAGGTTCTGGGGGGTGTCCACCTGCTGGAGATAGCCGTCTTTGAGCACCGCCACCCGGTCGCCCATGGTCATGGCCTCCACCTGGTCGTGGGTCACATATACGGTGGTCACCTCCAGGTCGTGCTGCAACCGGGCGATCTCGGCTCGCATCTGCACCCGCAGCTTGGCATCGAGGTTCGACAACGGCTCATCCATCAAAAAGGCCGATGGTTCACGAACGATGGCCCGCCCCATGGCCACCCGCTGCCGCTGGCCGCCGGAGAGCTGGTTGGGCCTCTTGTCGAGCTGCTCGGTGAGTTCCAGGATGCGGGCGGCCTCGGCCACCCGATCTTTGATCTCCGCTTTGGGCACCTTGGACAGTCGCAGTGAGAACCCGATGTTCTGCTCCACCGTCATATGGGGGTACAGGGCGTAGTTCTGGAACACCATGGCGATGTCGCGTTGTTTGGGCTCGACGTCGTTGACCACCCGGTCGCCGATACGCAGCTTGCCCGAGGTGATCTCCTCTAGGCCGGCGATCATGCGCAGGGCAGTGGACTTCCCGCAGCCGGAAGGGCCGACCAGCACCAAGAACTCCTTGTCTGCGATGTCCAGGCTCAAATTGTGAATGGCCTGAAAGCCATTCGGATAGACCTTGTTGATCTCCTCGAAAGATATCTCAGCCACGAAAGGCCTCCCTTCGCTGGTGAATACGGTATGGGGCGACAACCAAAAAAAACAGCGCAGCCACCCCCCAGAGCCTCACAGCAGCCTGAGCTCCGCTTGGCCCTCGACTCGGACATGCCATTCCTTGCCTGGGAAGGTGAGGGCGCTCAGAGTTGCCTGGCCCCCGGCGGCGAAGATCTCGATCGATCCGTGGTCGATGACAATCTCATGCCCGCCGCTTTGGGTCAGCTCGGCTTCGTATCGCTGGGCATATCCCTCCAATAGCTCCCCTTGGCGGGTAATCGAGGCCGATTGGCCGGTGATTTCTATCGCCGCCACCAAGCCGTCGCCCCCTTCGATCTCCGCTCTCACCGGCCCATCTGCCCGTATGTAGATGGCCCGGTCGGGTTTGCTGGACCAGGTTGGCCCATTGACGGGTGAGCTTCGGGTCAACAGGTCGAGCGCTGGCGCGGCCAAAAGCCGTCCGTCGTGGCCCAGCGACAGCTGGCGCGGCAGCGACTGAATGCCCCGCCATCCATTGCTGGGGTGGAAATTGGAATAGTGCCAGCTGTTCATCCACCCCATGACCACCGGGTTGTCGGCCGGCGCGGCGTGGAAGCTCTGGAGGGCATAGAAGTCGGGACCGAAGTCCACCGGGGCTGGTGCTGCGGAGGGTTCGAATCGGGCGCCGTTGAAGTGACCGGACACAGCCAGACTGGCACTGTGCCCATGGGGCCCGGCGTTGGTCACGCAGAAGGTGAGCAGCCAGCCGGGGTCGCCGTCCGGCAGCCTCATGAGGTCGGGGCACTCCCAGACCCCGTCGGCCGCCATCTCCCAGGTGAACTCGCCAGCAAGGTCCCAGCCTTTGAGGTCTGCCGAGCGATAGAACTGAATCCGGTCGCCCACGGCCAATACCATGACCCAGCAGCGGGGATCGCCATCGTCTATGGCCACAACCTTGGGATCGCGGCAATTCTCGGCTTCGACTGCCAGCACCGGATTGTCGTTGGACATATTCCAGGTAAGGCCACCGTCGAGGCTGGCGGCTATGGACTGGCGCTGGAGTCCTTGAAGGTCTTGGGTGAACACTGCCACCAGAGCCCCGGCTCCGAACCCAGATGTGTTGTTGTGGTCGATGACTGCGGAACCCGAGAAGATGGTCCCGAGCTCGTCGGGCCACAATGCGACCGGGTGGTGATCCCACTTCACCAGATCAACGCTGGAGGCGTGGCCCCAGTGCATGGGACCCCACACGGCGTCGTCGGGGTTGTGCTGATAGAAGGCATGCCAGCGCCCGTCCAGGAAGCAGAGACCGTTGGGGTCGTTCATCCAGCCGACCGGCGGCGTCAAATGAACGGCGGGGCGCGCCGGGGCCAAGCCCTCCAAACCGGAGGCCATCAGCCTTTGACTCCGCTGGACGCCACCGATTCGATGAAGGCCCGCTGGAAGGCCAGGAACATCAACAAGACAGGGATGGTAATCAGGGTCAGGTAGGCCATGATCTCTCCCCAGGCCACATTGAGTTGGAAGAAGTAGGCCACTCCCAGCATGACCGGGCGGATGTCCTCCTGCTGGACCACCAGCAGCGGCCACAGGTAGCCATTCCAAATCGGCAAGAAGGTGAGGATGGCCACGGTGGCGAAAGCCGGACCTGAGAGCGGAATCGCCACCTTGCGGTAGATCTGAAACCAGCTGGCCCCGTCGATCAGCGCAGCCTCGTCCAGCTCCTTGGGGATGCTGCCGAAGTACTGGGCGAATAGGAAGATCGACAGGGCATTGGCCACGAACGGGAGGATTTGCACGTGGTATGTGTTCAGCCACCCCCGGGTGATCTCCAAGCCGTCGCCAACGCTGATCGCCGGAAGCTCGGTGACCACCATGAGCAGGGGTATTGCGATGGCCTCCAGCGGCAGGATCAAGGTGGCGATGATCAGACTGAGCAACACCTTTTGTCCCCGGAACCGCACCCTGCTGAGGGCGAAACCGGCCATGGAGTTGACGATGAGGCCCAGCCCCACGGTCAAACTGGAGATGGCGATGGAGTTGAGGATGAACCGTCCCGCGGGAACTCTGTCGAACACACCCTTGTAGTTGTCCAGTGAGATGTCGCCATAGGGGATGAACGCCCGGAGCGAGGAGGTGTCCCGCAGCAGCTGGTCGTCGGGCTTGAGCGACGACACCACCATGAACACGATGGGAAACAGGAAGAAGGCCGCGAAAATGCACAGCAGCAGGTAGCGGGAGGCCAACAGCATGGCCGCCTTGTTGTGGGAGGTGGCGATTCGCGTCGTCGCCCGATGGCGGGACTTGGCGGCCTTCATCGGACTGCCTTTGAAATCGATGGGACGTGTCTCATGTCGGCTTGGGCTCTCGGGCAAGCCACCGCTGCACGAGGGCCACGGCCAACACCATGATGAAGAACACCAAGGAGATGGCCGAGCCGTAGGCGATGTTCTGCTGACCCCACCCCTGTCGCACCGCGTAGAAGATGACCGATGAGGTGGAGTCCAGGGGGCCGCCGTTGGTCATCACGTCCACTTGGGTGAATAGGCCGAAGGCAGCGATGGTGATAGTGATCAGGATGAAAACCCGTGTGGCCCGCAAACTGGGCCACGTTACATGGCGGAACTGGGCCCAGCGGCTGGCGCCGTCAATGGCCGCCGCCTCATAGAGCACGCCGGGGATGGTCTGAAGGCCGGCCAGCCAGATCACCATATGGAGTCCGACGGCCTGCCAGATGGACATCCCCATCAGAGCGGGCATGGCGGTCGTGGTGTCGCCCAGCCAGTCGGTGCCCGTGATGCCCCCGAAGGTGAACCAATCGAGGATGGAGTTGAGCAGCCCGTTCTCCGCGTCGTAGATAAAGCGCCACAAGATGGAAATGACAACCATGGCGGTGACCACCGGCATGAAGTAGATGGTGCGAAAGATGTTGATCCCCCGCAGTTTCTGATTGACCAGCAGGGCCAGAACGAGCCCCAATGCGCTCTGCACCGGGACGATGACTGCGGTGAAGAAGATGGTGTTGATCATCGACTTGACGAACAGGAGGTCGCCCACCAAGAAATACGTCCGCTTGTCGCCTCCCCTGGGAATGCTGAACCACTTCTGCAAGCCGTCGAACTGGGGATTGTCGGGGTTGTTGCGGATGGTCTCCCGGAGTGGGTACACGAGACCGCCGTCATCGTTGCGCGCGTATTCGCCGTTCTCGTCTGCCGACGGAGACAGCGTCACCCACTCGAACGAGAGCAGGCGGTCGAACTGGTCGGCCCCCACATATCGAGTGGGGTTCGGCGAGGCCAACCGCTGGTCGGTGAAGCTGAAGTAGAACGACGCCGCAAACGGTAGGGCAAGGAACAAAAGCAGCAGCACCACCACAGGCGCGACCATCAGAAGGCCGGTTCGGCGCTCCGATTTGGTTGCTGCCGCTGTACTCGCCATCGCCGATTACTTTGCCAGGCGGGAGGCTCGGGCGGCCTGCGCTAGGCCGCCCGAGCTCCACCCGGAGGGGGACTTAGTTGGTGTAGCCGCTGTTCGCCTCGATGTCGGCGTCGATCTCGTCGACAGCCGCGTCGAGAGCGGTCAGCACGTCAGCGCCGTTGGCGATGTCAGCCAGGGCCTTCTCGAAGACCACCGCGGCATTGAGATACGCCGGGGTTGGCGGGCGGATCAGGCCTTGCTGGTTGCTGAGCTCGAAGAAGACCTCGAGTGGGCCGCCGGCGGCGTAGTTCTGGGTGAGCGCGGCCCCACCCGGCGTAGACGGAATGAGGCCGGTGCCATCGGAGAACGAAGCCAGGTACTGGTCGTCTATGGCGAACTCGATGAAGGCGTTGGCGCACTCGGGGTTGTCGCTGGCCGACGAGACGCCAAATTGCCACGAGGCAGCGCCGATCTTCGGGCCGTGGCCGAAATCGGGAGCGGGCAGGAACAACAGGTCGTCGCCGAACGCTTCCAGTGCGCCCAGCGCCGCCCAGTTGCCATTCCACTGGAGGCCGTAGCGGCCGTCAATGAAGCCGGTCTCCCGGTCGGCGCCGTCCTGAGACGTGCCTGGCGCCAGATTTCGGTCGAACAGGCTCTGCCACCACTCGCCGAAGGCTTGGGCCTCGGCGCCGTTCAAGACGTCCTCTGCGCTCTGGTAGTCGGAGCGATCGACAATGTCACCGCCGAAGCTCTGAAGCAGCGGGGAGAAGGCATAGGGATACCACTCGCCAGTCCAGGCCATGCCCAGGTCGAGGGCGTAGTCGAACTCGCCTGAGGCCTGGAGGGTCTCCAGGATGCCGTCGAACTCCTCGAAGCTCCAGGGGTCGTCCAGCGTCGGGATGCGGATGCCATTGGCCTCCAGTACCGATTTGCGGGCGAACACGGCGATGGCCGCATCCCACAGCCCCAGCGAGTAGACCTCGCCATTCCAGCTGCCGATGGCACCGGGCAGGAAGTCGGCATAGGCCGAGGGATCGATGTCTAGCGGCTGCATGTATTCGGCCCAGGCCCAGTTGGGCATGACCGGACCGTCCACATCGATGATGTCGGGCAGGCTGCCATCTAGCGCGGCGGCTATGACCGACTCGTTGTAGGCCTCCTGCGGGAAGTCCTCGCGCGTGATGCGGCACTCGTTTTGCGCGGCGTTGAAGTCATCGATGACGTTGGTGAGCAGCTCCCGCTCAGTGTCGTTTCCGGCACCGTGATACCACATTGTAATGGTGTCGGGACCGCTGGGCGGCGCCTCGGTGGGAGCAGCCGTCGGCGCTTGGGTGGGAGCAGCCGTCGGCGCTTGGGTGGCCGGTGCCGGTGTGGCATCGTCGTCATCGTTGCCGCACGCGGCGGCAATCAGACTGAACACGGCGACAATGACGAGCAATAGCCGCCGATTGCCGATTCTTCTTGTATTTTTCATGGAAGGTTCCCTCCCTGTTGGTGCTCTATAGCTGACCGGGCGGAGCGACTGAGCCTCGCTCGACGATGGGGCATGGCATGCGTTTGCCTTGCGGGCCGGCCCCGTCGTCGAGCAGGCGCAGCACCTGCTCCATTGCCCATCGACCCATCTCGTCGTGCGGCAGTTGCACGCTGGTGAGGCCCGGGTCGATGGCCTCAGCCACTAGGACCTGGTTGTCGAAACCGACGACCGACAGATCCCGCGGAATGGACAGACCGAGGCGGCTGGCAGCGATGTAGGCACCCGCGGCCATGCGGTCGTTGAAACAGAAAATGGCAGTTGGGGGATCGTCCCCTTCCAGCAGTCGGGCGGCTGCCATGGCGCCGCTGGCAGCATCCGAATCGGCATGGGCCACCAAGTCAGGGCCGTCATCCAACCCTCGAGTCTCCAGCACTGTCCTCCAGGCCGCCTCCCTCTCGATGGCGGCTGGCGGGCCCATGGGATCGTTGATCATTGCGATGCGGCGGTGGCCGGCGTCGGCCAGATGCTCAACCGCGGCCGTGGCCCCGCCAAATTCATCGGGCGCCACCCAGGAGAACGCCGCCTCGTCTTTGGGGCGGGAGTCCAAAATGACAGTGGGAATGTGCCCCAACGCAGTTGGGGGCTCCACGATACGGTGATACATCGTTGCGTATACCGCGGCATCGATCTGCCGGTCCAACAGCGCCTCAACCGTGCGCTTCTCAACGTCGGGGCGGTAGTCGGTATTGGACAACAGCAGCACATAGTCGTGCTCGTCGGCAACGTATTGGGCGCCCTGGATCATGGCACCGGCATAGGGGGTGGTGACGATCTCATCGCTGATGAAGCCAATTGCCCTAGTCCGCTGACTGCGCAGGCTGCGGGCCAAGACATTGGGGCGGTATCCCAGCTCGCTTGCTACTGCTCGAACCCGGGCCCGGGTCTCACCGCTGATGGAGTCGTCCTTGCCGTTGAGCACCATCGACGCGGTGGCGGCAGAGACTCCGGCGCGTTCCGCCACGTCTTGCAGTCGGACCCTCATTCCCCCTGGAAGCCCCCTTGACTCAAGCATTTGGATTTAATCGATTTACTAAACCGATTTAGTTCTATATCTCCCATGGCCCTGTTGTCAACCTCTGCCTTTGAGAAACTTCATTGCCGGCCACCCTGGAGCTGTCCCCGGCCTCGGAGCTGCCGCCAGCTCTCGGCTGAGCTGCCGTGCGGGTTTTCTGCTGAGGGTCTATATTGCGGCCGAGCCGAGGAGAGGAGGACGGGAGGGGGCAATCCTCTCCCCGGCCCGGTATCAGCCCATCAGTTGATGAGGGCTTGGACCTCGGCCACTCTCTGTTGGACCTCGTCGGGAGTGGGGGCTTCCAGATTCAGCCGCAGCAGGGGCTCGGTGTTGGAGGGGCGCAGGTTGAACCACCAGTCGCCCAGGTTCACGGTGAGGCCGTCGAGGCGGTCCTGGTCGGCGCCGGCGTAGGCGGTGGCCACCCGTTCGATTACCGCGGCGGCATCTTCCACTGCCGTGTTGAGCTCGCCCGAGGCTGCGTAGCGGTCGAGGCTCGACACCAGGTCGGACAGCCCGGCCGGGTGGCCGCTGAGGGCTTCCAATACCACCAGGGCGGCGATCAACCCGCTGTCGGCCCGATAGTTGTCCCGGAAGTAGTAGTGGCCGGAGTGCTCACCGCCGAACACCGCCCCGGTCTCGGCCATCACCTGTTTGATGTAGGAGTGGCCCACCCGGGTGCGAACCGCCGTTCCGCCCCCCTCGTCGATCACTTCGGGCACCGTCCGAGAGCAGATCAAGTTGTGGATCACCGTGGCACCGGGACCGCGGGCCAAAATCGAGCGGGCGATGATGGCGGTGGTCAACGACCCCGACACCGGTCGGGCCGTCTCGTCCACCAGGAACACCCGGTCGGCGTCGCCGTCGAAGGCCAGCCCGATGTCGGCGCCCACCGCCACCACCCGGTCTTGCAGATCCCGCAGGTTCTCGGGCTGGAGGGGGTCGGCCGGATGGTTGGGGAACGTGCCGTCCAGCTCGGGGTACAGGAGATCGAGCACGAAGGGCAGCCCGTCGAACACCGCGGGCACTACGAGGCCGCCCATGCCGTTGGCGGTGTCGGCCACCACCAGCAGCGGGGCCAGTGCATCCAAATCCACGAACGAGCGCACATGGTCGACGTAGCCGCTCAGCAGGTCGCGGGTGGTGCGGGTGCCCTTGGCTGCTGTCGGATCGGCGCCGGCGATGGCCATGGCCTTGATGGTCCCCAGGCCGGAATCGGAGCTGATCGGTGCGGCGCCGGGCCCGCACATCTTGATCCCGTTGTAGCCCGCGGGGTTGTGGGAGGCGGTGAACACCGCTCCGGGCAGGTCGAGTTTTCCCGAGGCGTAATAGAGCATGTCGGTGGCGCACAGCCCCACGTCCACCACATCGACGCCGTGGTTGAGCGCGCCGTCGCCGAAGGCGGCGGCCAGCTCCTCGCCCTCGGGCCTCATGTCCCTTCCGACCAGCACCGCCCCCGCTCCCGACGCGGCCGCGAATCGGGCGAAGGCCCCGCCGATGGCTCTGGCCCCGTCGGCGTCGAGTTGGTCGCCCACCGTGCCCCGCACGTCGTAGGCCTTGAAGATGGCGTCGTAGTCGGTGGCCATTTCGTTGGGGGCCTAGGGCTCTGGGCGGTTCAGCGGCATCGGGCGGCTATTGCTTCTTGAGCTTCTGCTTCATCTCGTCGAGTTGCATCAAGATGGGATAGCCGCTGACGCTGATGGCGTTGCCGTGGCCCGTGTGGTGCACGTCGAACGCCGACTGGAGGGCGGTGTAGTAGCCCTGCACATCCAGGGTCTGGTTCACCGCCCGCTTGGCCTGGGCCAGCCCGAAGGCGTTGTTCTGGGCGATCTGGGCAGCTATCTCGTGGGTGCGCTCCCAGAGCTGGTCGCGGGCGACGACCTCTCGGGCCAGCCCGATTTGGACAGCTTCATCGGCGCCCAGCGTGCGCTGGGTGAACAGCAGGTCTTTGGCCCGGCGGGCCCCCAGCTCCCAGGTGTGGCCGTGGTATTCCACCCCTCCGATGGCCATAAGCACCACCGGATCGGAGAACTCCACGTCATCGGCCACCACCAGCAGGTCAAGCGGCCAGATCAAATTCAATGCCCCGGCGATGGCCTTGCCCTGGATGGCGCCGATGGTGGGCTTGGGGATGTTGCGCCAATGCCACGAGTAGCCCAAGTACTTGCGGGCCTCCCACCGGTAGATCTTGTTCAGCTGCCAGCTGCCGTCGGCCTCCGCCAATGACACCGCGTCGGGATCTGGGGCGCCGCCGCCCAGATCGTGGCCGGCGGAGAAGTGCCTGCCTTGGCCCCGCAGCACGATGACCTTCACGTCGTCGTCGTACTCCGCGGCCAAGAAGTGATGGTGCAGCTCATCGAGCATCCGCTCGTTCTGGGCGTTGGCCTTCTCGGGCCGGGCCAGCGTGATGGTGGCCACCGCATCAGCGGTCTCGTACTCGACGTATTTGAAATCGTCCATGGGTGCCTCTATCTCGGTCCTCTTGCTCCGGGTTGGTTGCTCTAGCCGGTAACAACCCTTATCGTGGTGGAAGCAGTCGGAACCGGCGCCGCCCCAGAGCATAAAGGGTTCCCCTCAGAATCGAAGAGATGACGAAGGGAACCCAATGGCAGTTACCGAGATTGAGCGCACGGAGTTGGCCAACCGGCTGGTGTCAGCCATCGGCAGAGAGGCCACCGAAACGCTCATGAACTGCATCATCCCCGAAGGCCGGGACCAGCTGGCCGCCAAAGACGACCTCGACGTCTTGGAATCCACCCTCCGAGGCGAGTTCGCGGCGTTCAAGGGGGAGATGCGGAGCGAGTTCGCGGCGTTCAAGGGGGAGATGCGGAGCGAGTTCGCGGCGTTCAAGGGGGAGATGCGGAGCGAGTTCGCCGAGTTCAAAGGCGAGATCAACTTGGCGCTGGCCAAACAGACCCGCATGTACCTGACGACTTTGGCGGGGTTCATGCTCACCACATGGGGCGCTCTGATTGTGCCCGCTGTGGTGTGATGGACCACTAGGCCATCACGCGTAGCGGAGGGCGGCGGCTTCGAGGACAGCCAGGGTTTGCTCGGCAATAAGGTCCCAGTCGAAGGCTGGACGGCGGTTGACTAGAGCCTGGCGGGAGCGGCCGAGGTCTTCAGGGGTGAGCTGGTCGAGACACCGGGTGAGGTCCTCGACGGTGGTTCCGTAGCGGATGTCGGCACCGGCGAAGGTCTCGTCGAAGAATTCCCAGTCGCTGGTGATGGCCGGCACCCCTGCTCCCAGGCAGTCGAACGCGGTGCCGGTGGTGAGCATCCCCGTGGGGGAGAACGGGAGGATCACCGCGTCGTAGGCCTTCATGCGCCGCAGGTACTGATTGAAGTCGAGATGGCCGTGCTCGGCAATAATCCGAGGGTCGTCGGGCACGGCCACCGACAGGTCCACCCGGATGACGAGTTGAATGTCGTCCCGGCGGCAGGCGGCTACCGCGTCCACCACCAGTTGGAGGTCTTTCTCCACCCGGGGGGTGCCGATCACCGCGAGGCGAAGCGCGCACGGCGGCCAGCCCTCGGCCACCTCCACATCCTCGCGGGTGGTGTGGGCCACCGTTTCGTACTCGCGGCCCCAATGGCCGTGGGGGATGACGTGGTGCCGGGTGTGGGCCCCGTAGGCGTAGGCAGCCCGGGCTGTGTCTTGGCCGACTTGGCTGTGATGGATGACCGCATCGGCCGCTTCGGCCCAGAGCTGGTAGCTGGCCGCAGCGTCGTCGGTCTTGAAGAAGTGGGGGAGCAGATTGTGCTGGGTCCACACGATGGCAGTGCCAGAGGCCCGCACTTGCTCGAGCACCTCGGCGGTTCGATCAGGATTGACGCCGCTCCACCACTCGGGCCAGGCCATGTGCAAGACGTCCAGGTCTCGGAGCCTTCGCGCCAGCTCGTCGTCGGGGATGCCAGCACCAGTGGCCACCACCCGGTCGGCCAGAGGGTCATACAGCGACCGGTCGTAGGGGTGTTTGTGGATGGTGCTGCCCACCCGCAGGCGGGGGGTGACCTTCCAGGTGAAGTCCATGGTCGTCGACGGCTCGAGCTCGGATTGGCGCACCCGGGGCAGCTCGCCCCAGAAGCTGCGCCACTCGGCGATGCCGCCGGTGTCGATGGTCTGGAGCTGTCCGGCGCTGATCTCCACATCCAGCGGCCGGCCGGCGGGTTCAGCCACCGACAGGGTGAGCGGGCCGGGAAGGCTTGCGGGGTCGTCGAAGCGGAGCTGTTCAGACACCACCAGCGAGCGGCCCTCCACCCGATAGACGGCTGTCCTGCTTCCGGCGACAACCGGCTCGTTGCCGCCGGCCGGCGCCCACCCGTCGTGGACGATGGTGACCGTGCCGGGGGAGTGCTCTACCGAAGTGGGTAGGCCCGAGGGAATCAGCGGCGCATTGCTGGTGCCGGTCAAGTCGTCTCGGCCCCGCGGGGTGATCACCGGCAGCATCACCGGATGGCCAGAGGTGGGCTGCTCGAACAGGCCGGGGCACCGGGGCGAGGGGGCATAGTCGGCGGAGAAACCGAACACGGTGGGCAGAGCGAGCGACAGAGACTTGGATCGGTACGACCACAGCGTGGCCTGCTGGGACTCGTCGAACTCGATGAATCGCTCGGCAGGAGGAAACGCATCGGTGGCCGCCGCGCCCGCTGCTTCTGGCCGTCGGCGCAGTTCCAGGGCGGACAGCAGCAGCTTGCCGTAGATGTCCAGGGTCATCTGAAGCCGCCGGGCCGGGCCCCGGTAGAACATGGGGGCTCGATTCTGGTGGGCGGCGATCACCCCGCTGGGGAACCACTCCAACAGATCGTCGAGTGTGGCATCGGCCCGGGCCAGCCAGCGGTCTTGGGGGGTGTCGATATCGCGTCCTGCGGCGATGGCAGCCAGCTCGATGGTGATGGCCATGCCCAGCGCGCCGATGGACCGGCCCCAGGTGATCGCCCCGCCGGGCTGGGCCACCTCGTCGAGGTCGGTGAGCACCTGAGACAGCCCTCTGGCCCATCCGGGTCCGATCTGGTCGGCCAGCGGCTCGGCGAACAGGTACATGTCGGGGGTGTAGATGTCGTAGTGGACCCAGGCGCCCATGCCGTCGTTGAGCCAGCCGGTGGGGCTGGAGAACATCGAGCGGACCCGGTCCAACAGATCGGGCAATTCAGGCGACTGGTCGCCACCTCGCAGCCGGGCCAGCGCCCCCAGGCACCGGGAGGCCACCACCGCGAAGTTGGGCGGGATGGCATCGGTGTCGTTCAGTCGAGCGATGATCTCCTTGGAGTGCACCGCGTCGAGCACCGTGTCGTGCTGTTCGCCAGGCAGCGCATCCAGGCCGCCGATCCGCAAGACGGTCTCGCCGACGCGATAGCTGGCAAACGCCTCCACCTTGGTCGGATCGAGTGAGGCGATCAGCGGGGAGATCCGGGTTCGCAGATCGCAGCCGCCCACCTCGTCGACGCCGCAGTCGATGAGCAGCCCCAGCACATACAGCAAATCGGCGGTGGTGTCGTCCAAAACAGCGTGGCCGGCGTAGAGGCGGGGTAATTCAAAACCGGGGGCGGCCGAGTGCTCGAACTCGGCCATTTTCTGCACCACAGCCGACACCAGGCGGTCGGCCAGCGCTCCGGCGGTGGTGGCCTCGGCCAAGGGGGGCTCGGGCACGCGCAGGTCAAGGCTCATGGCCCATCCCCGTTCATGCCATGGTTGCCAATCGGTCGCGGGTTACCTCGTTGTTCATGCCATGGTTGCCAATCGGTCGCGGGTTACCTCGTTGCGCGCGGGTTCTTCGGCTGACCACCGGCGGATCTCCTCGATCACGTAGTCGGTCATGCGGGCCAGCTCAGTGCCCTGGCTGCCGGCCAGGTGGGGGGTGATCCACACGTTGGGCAGCTCCAGCAGCGGGCTGTCGGCCGGCAGGGGCTCGGGATCGGTCACGTCCAAGATGGCGTACAGCCGCCCCGACGCCAGATGGGGGATCAGCGCCCCATGGTCGATGAGCGGTCCCCGGGCGGTGTTGATCACCGTGGCCCCATCGGGCAGGGCCGACAACTGGGCTGGGCCGATCATGTGCCGCGTCTCAGCCAGGGCGGGCGCGTGGATGGACAGCACGTCGGCACCGGCGCACAGCTCATTGAGTTCGAGCTTTTCCACTCCCAGCGAAACCGCCTCCTCGGGGGTGACGTAGGGGTCATACAGCGTCACCTTCAAGTGGGGAAAGGGACGCAGCAGATCGATCGCCCGACGGCCCACCAGCGATGCCCCGACGATGCCCACGGTGCGGTCGTAGTTGCCCCATCGGCGGTCGCCCATATCCGACCGCGCCAAGAAGTCTGCCGGGCCGCGGCGCCACAGCACCCCCTTGTTGGCGAACAAGACAGCGGCCAGGGTGAATTCGGCCACCGGCTCGGCATTGGCGTTGGCCCCGCTGGTCACCCGGATACCCCGGTCCCACACCGCGTCGGTCAAGGCTGTCTTGACCGTTCCCGCCGCGTAGGCGAACAGGCCGAGCCGGGGGGCCCGGTCGAGCATGGCCGCGTCCAGGGGCGGGCATCCCCAATGGCCCACGATCACCTCGGCTTTGGCCAGCACGGCGTCGGCTTGGGGGTCCCAGGCGCCGATGGGCTCGGTGTTCAACAACGTGCCCATCGCCCGCAGGCGGCCGAGATCGGCCTCGCCGAACAGCTCCATGGCGGGCCAGTGGGCGATGGCGATGCTGGGCTGCCCCCTGGTCACCTGAGCAGTCTGGCAAGTTCACGGTCAGCAGGCCATTTCCCGACCCCTCCGCTACGCCCGATTCAGAACCTCGGGGTACGGTTTGAGCCGCTTCACATGCACATCGAACAAGGGGCAGGCAATGGCTGATCTGGTCAACTACGAGGGCAAGCGGGTGCTGGTTGTGGGCGGCGCCACCGGGATGGGAGCGGCGGCGGCCCAGAAAGCGGCTGGTCTGGGAGCCCATACCATCGTGCTGGACATCGCCGAAGTGTCCTACGAGTGCGATCAGTACATCCATGTCGATCTGGGCGACCAGTCCAGCGTGGACGGGGCCGTCAGGGCCATTGGCGCCCCGGTGCACGCGGTGTTGGCCTGCGCGGGCGTGGCCGACGGCACCGGCAACCTCATGCTGATCAACTTCACCTCTCAGCGTCACCTCGTCGAGGCCCTGGTCAAAGGGGGCAAGCTGGGCCGGGGCAGCTCGGTTTCCTTCATCTCCTCGGCCGCCGGGATGGGCTGGATGAGCAACCTCGACCAGGTGAAGGACTTCTTGGCCACCCCCGATTGGGACACCGCCGCGGCGTGGATCGACGAGAACGAGGGCACCGACAGCTACATGTTCAGCAAGCAGGCCATCAACGGCTACGTGGCCGCCCAGGCGCTTCCCTTCCTGCAAAAGGGCATTCGCATCAACTCCATCATGCCCGGTCCCACCGATACCCCCTTGGCCCGGGCCAACGCCGACCTGTGGCTCGGCTTTGGCGCCGCCTACCGGGAGGCCGCTGACGTGCCCACCCTGGTTCCCGAGCAGATGGGCGACACGCTGCTGTTCCTGAGCAGCGACGCGGCCAGCGGCATCAACGGGGTCAACCTGCTGGTGGACCAAGGCCACACCAACGCCTCTTTGGTGGATAGCTGGGACGACCCGCTCATAAAGGTTATGGCCGGGATGATGGACTTCGACCCGGCCATGTTCGGCATGGACGAGTGAGCAGAAGCGCCCGATGAGCGGCGAGCTGCCTGAGATGTTGAAGCTCACCGAGGTTGGCGAGCAGCGCTATCACGTCTTCCAGCCGGCGGAGTCGGACGAGGGGCGCGATGTGGTGTTCAGCGGCCAGCTCATGGCCCAGATGATGATGGCGTCCGACCGGGAGGCGGGCGGCGCCAAGGACATCCGCTCGGTCCACGCCATCTTCGCCCGGGCGGGCACCTACACCCTGCCGATCGAGGTGGACATCGACCCTATGCAGGCGGGGCGCACCTGGGCCAGCGATACGGTGACCGCCACCCAGGGGGGCAAGCTGCTCAGCCGGGCCATGGTCCTGATGAACTCGGTGGAAGACGATCTCATGCGCCACGAGCCGACCATGCCCGACGTGCCCGGCGCGGAGGGGCTCGACCCCGGATTCGCCTTCATCTTCCCCGGCGCCGAGTGGCGGCCGGTGCCCGGCGAGCCCGACATCGACGGAGTGCCCGTGGAGCGGGCCTGGCATCGCTACGAGCCGGGAGCAGGACCCCAGGCGGCCAACCAGGGCATCGCCGGCTGGGCCACCTGCGGCAGCATCATCGGCCTGGCCATGCGCCCCCACCGCGAAACCATCCGCATCGAGGACGCCCACCGCACCCTTTCCACCGGGGTAATAGCCCACACCCTGCATTTCTTGGACCGCCTGGACGTGTCGCAGTGGCTGCTGGTCCAGCTGCGAGGCACCAAAGCGGCCAACGGCCGGGTCTTCGGCCAAGGCGAGGTGTTCACCGCCGAGGGCCAGTTGATGGCCACCTTCCACCAAGACTCCATGGCCAAAGCCGCCCCCGCCACCATGGACCCCACCCGCTCGATGTAGCGGCTCTCACCGGGCGATCACTTAGGGCGTTAGCGGATAGGCGTTGACCTGCGGAAACGCTTGACGTTTCGGCTGCATCCCCGACACTGTGGCCAGCGGATATGCCGGCGAGCGCAGCTATCAGAATAAAGTGCGCCGAAAGCCCGACCACCTATCCGCGCGGCCCCTTAGTGGTGTCGTCCAAGATCATCAGGGTCTTGAGATCGCTGTGGAAGTCGAGGGCGTAGTTGCCGCCCTCCCGGCCGATGCCGGAGATGCCGCAGCCGCCGAAGGGAGCGGTGAGGTCGCGCACCAAGAAGGTGTTGACCCACACCAGCCCGGCCCGGATGGCCGCGCCCACCCGCTCGGCCCGGGCCCGTGACGAAGTCCAGATTTGAGCTGACAGGCCGTAGTCGGTGCTGTTGGCCAGAGCGATGGCCTCGTCCTCGTCGGCGAACGTCTGCACCGTGAGCACCGGCCCGAAGATCTCCTGTTGCACGACCTCGCTGTGGTTGGAGGCTGGTTCGATGAGCGTCGGCTCGTAGTGGAGGCTGCCTTCTACTGGATGGCCGCCCCGCACTATGGCATCGCCTGCGGCCCGAGCCCGCTCGACGAACCCGTGGACTCGGTCGCGGTGGTCGGGGTGGGCCAGGGGGGCGATGTCGGTGGCTGGGTCGCGGGGGTCGCCCAGTACCAGCGCGTCGGCGTGGTGGTGGAAGCGATCGAGGAACGGTTCCCGGATTTCGTCGGCCACCAGAATCCGGGTGCCGGCCAGACACACCTGCCCGGAATCGTCGAACTGCCAGGCCGCTCGATGGGCGGCGGCGTCGAGGTCGGCGTCGGCGAACACGAGGAACGGCCCCTTGCCGCCCAGTTCGGCAGTGAACGGGACGATGTTGGCGGCCGCGGCCCGTCCGATGTGGCGGGCGGTTTCCGGTGACCCGGTGAACGTGATGCGCCTTACCCGGGGGTCGGCCACCAGCGCGGCGCCTACCTCCTCGCCGATGCCCTGCACGAGGTTGAACGCGCCGGGCGGGAAGCCGGCCTCCACGGTGAGCTCGGCCAGCAGCGCGGCCGACAGCGGCGACCACTCGGCCGGCTTGTGGATGACGCTGTTTCCGGCGGCCAGGGCGGGGGCCAGCTTCCAGGTGCTGAGCATGAACGGCGCATTCCAGGGGGTGATGACCACCGCCGGCCCAGCGGGCATGTGCTGCACCTGGTTCCGCATGCTCTTGGCGTCCCAGGTGCGGTCCTGGTGGCCGGTGATCAGATCGGCGTAGGTGCGGAAGTTGAGGGCGCCCCGGGCCACCAGCCGCTCCTTCATGGACTCCAGCAGAAACCCCATGTCGAGGGTCTCCACTAGGGCGATCTGGTCGGTGTGAGCCTCGATCAGGTCGGCCAGGCGGTGCAGGACGTCGGCCCGGTCGCCGATGCTCAGGGCGCTCCATGCCTCGAAACCCTCCTGTGCGGCGGCCACCGCGGCGGTGGCGGTGGCCTTATCTCCCCGGGCGATGTCGGCCAAATGCTCCCAGCCCATCGGTGACCGGGTCTCGAACCGCTGGCGCGAGGAGGCCCACGAGCCGCCGATCAGGTGGTCGACCGGCACCGAGACGCCGCCGACATCCTTGCGGGTCATTGGCTTTCTGCTTCTTCCACCGCGGATTCGTAGTGCTGGGCGCCCGGGCCTCGGGGGGCTCGAATACCGCGGAACTCCCAGTCCCCGCCTTTGGCAGTGGACTGCACTTCTTCGGAGTTCGACGGCTGGGCGCCCACATCGTCCCGGATGGGGGTGGGGCCGGAAACGATGGTGTTGGTGAGCGCGCCCAAGCCCTCGACCTGCACGGTGACCACATCACCGGGCTCCACCGGGCGGGAGTTGGCCGGGGTTCCCGACAGCAAGATGTCGCCCGGCACCAGCGTTATGGTGCGGGCGATGTCGGCCACGATGTAGTGCATGTCCCATTCCATCTCGTCGGTGGTGGCGTCCTGTTTGATCTCCCCGTTCACGATGGTCTGGATGCGCTTGCCCCGGAAGTCCCATCCAGTGACCAGGCCGGGACCCACCGGGCACAGGGTGTCGCTGCCCTTCACTCGCAGCATGGAACCGGCGTCGGTGTCCCGGAAATCGTGGAGGCCGTAGTCGTTGGCCACGGTGTATCCGGCGATGTAGTCCCCGGCCTCGGCGGGAGACACGTTGCGACAGGTCTTGCCGACCACGATGGCGATCTCGCCCTCGTAGTTCAGCCACTCGCAGCCGACGGGGCGGACCACGTCGCTCTGGTGGCCGGTGAGCGCGGTAGTCGGCTTGTGGAAGTAGGTCGGCGCGGGTGGCAGCTTGGTCATGAACTCCTCGACCCGGCTGCGGTAGTTCAGATGGATGCAGATGATCTTGGTGGGCACCACTGGGGCCAGATGGACGGCATCGTCGATGGCCGCCCATCGACCGTCACCGGCCACAAGCCGATCGCCGTCTCGTTCGACAAGACACGGGTAGCCGTGGAGAAGGATGCGGCGGAATTCGGACATGTCTGGCAATCTAGCGGTGGTACTCATGCCGTCTGACGATTCTCACAACGACCGCCTGCTCGACGCCGAAGTGGACATCCAAGCTCGGCTGGGCGACCAGCCCCTCGACTTCGACTCTATGCAGGCCATATCGAACATCTACCGGGCAGCCGCCGCGGTTCGCCGCCGGGCCGAGCGGGAGGTGCTGGCCGAGGCCGGACTGTCGTGGGGCGGCTTCACCATCTTGTGGGTGCTGTGGGTGTGGGGGGAGATGGAGGCGGCTCAACTGGCCTCTGAGTGCGACCTGGCCAAGGGCACCCTCACCGGGATGGTGTCCACCCTGGAGAAGCAGGGCCGAGTCGAGCGCACCCGCATGAGGTCGGACCGCCGAAGGGTCACCGTGGCCCTCACCCCCGCCGGCCTCAAGACCATCGAGCAGCTGTTTCCCCAGTTCAACGGCTTTGAGGCGAAGATGAGCAGGGGTCTCAGCGTCGCCGAAAAGCATGAACTGGCCCGCCTCCTGCGGGCGGTAACGACCAACGCTTCGGAGTGGGTCTGACCGCGTCGCTTGTCGTTTGGGGAGCGGCCCGGACGAGCCTTGAGCCTGAGCCCCCAGCAGGCAATTGGGTAGGACGGCGAACTTGGCCGATGGCCTCATGGGGGAACGGAACTGTTTTATTGACATTAATCAGTATATATTGAAATATATTATTGTTGTATCTTGCAGTGCACCGCACTAGGGTTGTGCCATGGAGACGGTGACGCTGGTGGATCTGGCTCCGATCTTGGGCATCATGCTCGGGTCGATGCTGGCGTTCTCCACCGCGATCATGCGCTACCAGCACGTTGACAGCACCAAAACACGTGATCTCGTGCACGGGCTGATCGAGAAGTCCAGCCGGGAGAACCGCGAGCTCATCGAGAAATCCAGCCAGGAGAACCGCGAACTCATCGAAAAGTCCAGCCAGGAGAACCGCGAACTCATCGAGAAGTCCAGCCGGGAGAACCGCGAGCTCATCGAAAAGGTTCACTTGGAGCTGTCGGGTGGCTTGGACGAGGTGCGGGGCGGTCTGGGGGAACTGAGGGAGCGCCTGGCCCGCATCGAGGGCTATCTAGAGCGCTGGCCTAAGCCCCCGCCCTATGACGGTGCCGCCGAGGCGGCCTGAAAGTGGAGCAGGTTTAGCCGATGACGAACGGGTCGCGGGTGGCGCCGGTGAGCTCGACCCAGACGGTTTTGGTCTGGAGGAAGCCGTCGAGGGCTTCGAGGCCGTTGTCTCGGCCGTAGCCCGACTGCTTGAAGCCGCCGAAGGGGGCCATGTAGCTCACGTTGCGGTAGGTGTTGATCCACACCGTGCCCACCCGGAGCGCTCTCGACACCCGGTGGGCGAGGCGGATGTCGTTGGTCCAGATGCCCGCAGCCAGCCCGAAGTCGCTGTCGTTGGCCAGCTTCACCACCTCGTCCTCGTCGTCGAAGGCCATTACCGCCAGCACCGGGCCGAACACCTCTTCGCGCACGATGGTGGTGTCATTGGCCATTCCGGTGATCGCCGTGTTTTAATGGAATAGATTAGAATATATTGAAATATATTTTAGTTGTATCTTGCAGTGCGCCGCGCTAGGGTTGTGCTATGGAGACGGTGACGCTGGTGGATCTGGCTCCGATCTTGGGCATCATGCTCGGGTCGATGCTGGCGTTCTCCACCGCGATCATGCGCTACCAGCACGTTGACAGCACCAAAACACGTGATCTCGTGCACGGGCTGATCGAGAAGTCCAGCCGGGAGAACCGCGAGCTCATCGAGAAGTCCAGCCGGGAGAACCGCGAGCTCATCGAAAAGGTTCACTTGGAGCTGTCGGGTGGCTTGGACGAGGTGCGGGGCGGTCTGGGGGAACTGAGGGAGCGCCTGGCCCGCATCGAGGGCTATCTAGAGCGCTGGCCTAAGCCCCCGCCCTATGACGGTGCCGCCGAGGCGGCCTGAAAGTGGAGCAGGTTTAGCCGATGACGAACGGGTCGCGGGTGGCGCCGGTGAGCTCGACCCAGACGGTTTTGGTCTGGAGGAAGCCGTCGAGGGCTTCGAGGCCGTTGTCTCGGCCGTAGCCCGACTGCTTGAAGCCGCCGAAGGGGGCCATGTAGCTCACGTTGCGGTAGGTGTTGATCCACACCGTGCCCACCCGGAGCGCTCTCGACACCCGGTGGGCGAGGCGGATGTCGTTGGTCCAGATGCCCGCAGCCAGCCCGTAGTCGCTGTCGTTGGCCAGCTTCACCACCTCGTCCTCGTCGTCGAAGACCAACATCGCCAGCACCGGGCCGAACACCTCCTCGCGGACGATGGTGGACTGGTTGGTCACGCCGGTTATCACGGTGGGGCGCACGAACCGCCCACCGAGTTGAGGGTCGACCACACCGCCGGCGGCAACTGCCGCCCCCTCCGCACGGGCTTGGTCGATCATGGCCAGGATCCGGTCCCGTTGGGCGTCGGAGGCCGCCGGGCCCATCTCGGTGGCCGGGTCGGCGGGATCGCCCAGCACCAGTTCGTTGGCCCGTCCCACCACCCGGCCGACCACCTCATCGGCGATGTCTCGGTGGATGTAGGCCCTGGATCCGGCAATGCAGGTCTGGCCGCTGGCCGCGAAGATCCCGGCTAAGAGCCCGTTGGTCACCGCCGCGAGGTCGGCGTCGGCGAAGATGATCTGGGGCGACTTGCCGCCCAACTCCAGCACGGTGGGAGTCAGGTTGTCGGCTGCGGCCCGGGCCACATGCTTGGCCGTGGCCCCGCCGCCGGTGAAGGTGATCTTGTCGATGCCCGGATGGGCGGTGATGGCCGCGCCCACCTCGGCCCCGCCGGTCACCACATTGATGACACCGGGCGGGAACCCGGCCTCGGCGGTCCGCTCGGCCAACATGAGCGCGGTGACCGGGGTGATGTCAGAGGGTTTGATCACCGCAGTACACCCGGCGGCCAGCAGGGGTGCCAGCTTCCAGGTCAGCAGGGCCAGCGGCGAGTTCCACGGGATGATGGCCCCCACCACTCCGACCGGTTCGCGCTCGGTGTACACCAAGAAGTTGGGCGACGGGCTGGGAAGCTGCTCTCCGCCGATCTTGTCGGCCATCCCGGCGAAGAAGTCGTAGTAGCCCTGCAAGCCCTTGGCCTGAGCCGACGTCTCCCGGATGATCTTGCCGTTGTCCCGGGTCTCGACAATGGCCAGTTGCTCGGCGTCTCGGGACAGGAGTTCGCCCAGCCGACGCATCAGCCGGGCCCGCTCGGCGCCGGTCATCGCCGCCCACGGACCCTCGGTGAACGCTCGCCGAGCCGCCCGCACGGCATCGCCGACCGCGGCCGGGTCATCAGCCACTTCGGCCCAGGGCTCTCCGGTGTTCGGGTTGGTCGTGGCCATGCGCCGTCCGTTCGGTGGTGGGGCGAACCCCCCATCGATCCAGTTGTCGTAGGTCTCCATCAAATCTCCTCTTGCACTAGGGCGATAGCCCGGCCAGGGCACCGATCCGCTACTTCCTCGGCTCGTTCTCGGGGCAGAAGGCCGTCGCCGACCACTGAAGATATGACCACGTCATTGTCCAGCTCGAACATCTCGGGTTCGAGCATCTCGCATATCCCGCCACCGATGCACAGCTCTTGGTCGATCACTACTCGCATGAGTTCGCCGCCGGCCATCAGCCCGCCTCCGCGAGTGCCTCGTCGAGGATTGCCATGCCCTCGTCGATGTCGGCTTGGGTGGCTACCAAAGGAACCAGCACTCGGATGCAGTTGGAGTACACCCCGGCGCCCATCAGGATCAGCCCGCGGTCGAACGCCTCGTCGATCACCCGGGCGGCCCGCACGGGGTCAGGCTCTTTGCTGTCGGTGTCTTTGACCAGCTCGATGGCCAGCATGGCCCCCAACCCCCGGACCTCGCCGATGCTCCGGTGATCGGCAGCCAGTCCGTCGAGCCGGGACCGCAGTTGCTCGCCTAGGGCCTGGGATGCCTTTTGGAACTGGGGGTCGAGCACCTGGGAGATAGCTGCTTGGGCAGCTGCGCACGACAGGGGATTGCCGCCGTAGGTCCCCCCGATGCCCCCGGCGTGCACCGAGTCCATGATCTCTGTCCGGCCCGTGACCCCAGAAATCGGCAGTCCGCCGCCCATCGCCTTGCCCCAGGTGCACAGATCGGGTTCGATGCCGTAGTGGGTGCACGCCGCGGGGAGCCCGGTTCGGCCCATGCCGGCCTGCACCTCGTCGGAGATGAGCAGAATCTTGTGCTCAGCGGCTATCTCGGCCACCCGGGCCGGATAGTCCTTGGGCATCGGGACGAAACCGCCCTCGCCTTGGACCGGCTCGAAGATGATGGCGGCCACGTTGTCCGGGTCGACCTGGTTCTTGAACAGGCGGAGGAGTCCGGCGATGGCGTCGTCGCTGGTGACGCCCCGGTACGGGTAGGGACCCGGCGCCCGGTAGATCTCCGGGGCGAACGGGCCAAAGCCCAGCTTGTAGGGCCGCACCTTGGCGGTGAGCGACATGGTGAGCAGGGTCCGCCCGTGAAAGGCGTTGTCCAGGCAGATGATGCCCTGGCGACCGGTGTGGTAGCGGGCAATCTTCACCGCGTTCTCCACCGCCTCTGCTCCCGAGTTCAACAGCAGCCCCTTGGTGTCGAAATCGCTGGGATGGCACTGGCCCAGCAGTCGGCACACCTCTACGTATGGCTCATAGGACGACAGCGAGAAGCACTGGTGGAGGTAGGCGTCGAGCTGCTCCCGGATGGCGGCGACGATCTCCGGGTTTCCGTGGCCGTGGTTGGCCGTGCCGACACCGGCAACGAAGTCGATGAACTCCCGGCCGTCCACATCCCAGATACGGGCACCCGATGCTCGGGCCACGAAGAACGGCCGACCCGCAGTTCCTGTAGCCACCCAGCGAGAGCGCTCGGCGGCCAATCGGTCGGTGTTGGGGGTCGAAGTCATGGAGACGTCCTTGGCTGCATGCCCACCGACAGCACGCCGTGGACGAAGTTGGAGCGGGCTCGCACCGGTTCGGAAGTCTGTTCCAGGCAGAGGGATCGCTTGGCCATCTCCTCCAGCAGCACCGTGAGCTCCAGCCGGGCCAAGAAGGCGCCGAGACACAAGTGAGGACCGCCGCCGCCGAACGCGAAGTGGTCGCTGTTGGCCCGGCTCACGTCGAAGCGGAACGGATCTTCGAACACGGTCTCATCGCGGTTGGCCGAGGCGTACCACATGACCACCTTGTCGCCTTTGGCGATGCTGGTTCCCGCCAGCTCGGTATCGGTGGTGACCGTGCGCCTCATGTGCATAATCGGGGTGGCCCATCGCAGGATCTCCTCGGCGGCCGAGTTGATCATCGACCGGTCGTCAAGCACCCGCTGCCACTCACCCGGGCTGGCAGCCAGCGCCATTGCCCCGTGGCTGATAGCGGTGCGGGTGGTCTCGTTGCCCGCGAATACCAGCAGGTGGAACATGTTTCGGTATTCGCTTCTCGACATCTGCTCGTCTTCGGATTGGGCTTGGACCAGGTGGGAGACCAGATCGTCTTGAAGATCGTCCTGCCTGTGTTGACGCATGCCCTCGCCGTACTCGAACAGGGCGTGGCTGGCCGGGCTGTTGAATGGCAGAAGGCGCAGCTCGGTGGTGTTCCCAAAGGCATCGGGGGGAATGGACTGGGCATCGCCAGTGCCCTCGACCAGATAGTTGGACAGCTCTACCAGGTAGTCGGCGTCTTCGACCGGGACGCCCAGCATGGTCAAGATCACCTGGATGGGCAGCGGCGCGGCCACCATGTCCACCCAGTCCCCCCCGCCCTGGCTGACGAACTCGTCGAGCAGATCGATGGTGATGGCCCGCACCGTCTCCTCCCACAGGCGGATGTTCTTGGGGGTGAAGGCGCCGGCCACCAGGCGCCGGAGCCGCGTGTGGTCGGGGGCGTCGGTGTCGATGAGCGACCGCCGGGCTTCCAACGCGTCGGCCTCAAGATCCCACAGGTTGGTGTGGCCGATGGCCGACGAGAACAACTCGGGGTTCCGGGACACGAAGCGCACATCGGCGTGGTGGGTGACAGCCCAGAACCCCCCATCCTCATAGGGATGCCAGGCCAGACCATCGATGGCCCGCAGTTGGGCGAAGCAGCCGTGGGGGATCCCCCGGAGATAAAGGCTGGGATCGGTGACGTTCGGCGTTTCCACAGTGGCGGCAGGCGTCATGTCAACAGTGCTCCGCATACCGGGCCCGCTCCCAGTCGTTCACCTCATCGGGGTGGGGCGAGTTCTCCGGGGCCATGGCCAGCTCGTGGTCGGCCAGAGTCAGAAAGCCCTCCGAGAACACCTCGCCGAGCACCGTGGCCAGCGGGCTGCCCCGATAGGCAGCGATCGCCCCGGCCAGATCGGCGGGCAGGGGCAGCGAGTTGCCGGGGTCGGCGTACATGTCGCCCTCGCTCATGGGCGGCAGGGGCAGCGCCCGCTCGATGCCGTCGAGGCCCGCTCCCAGGATGGCGGCGATCATCAGGTAGGGGTTGGCGTCGGCGCCCGCAGAGCGGAACTCCACCCGGTTGGCCTGCGAGCCGGGTTCGCAGATGCACCGGCACAGCACCGAGCGATTGTCCAGGCCCCAGTGCACGTGGGTGGGCACGAATGTGTACGGGCGGATGCGCTTGGGACCGTTGATGGTGGGCGCGGCCAACAGGGTCATGGCCTCGGCGTGCTCCGATAGTCCAGCGATCCAGTGCCCCATCAGCTGGTTGGGCCTGCCGTTGGAGTCGGCGAAGGCGTTGGCCCCGCCCTCGGTCAGGCTGGTGTGGATGTGCATGCCCGATCCCGACGGCTCAGTCCACAGCTTGGGCATGAATGTGGCCCGCATCCCGTGCTGGACGGCCACCTGTTTGACGATGCTCTTGAGCAGCACGGTGTTGTCGGCGCAGGCCATGGCGTCGGCGTGGCCGATGTTGATCTCCATCTGCCCGGGGCCGTATTCGGGGTTGGACGACTCCACCTCGAGCCCGGCCGCCCCCAGGCCTTGGCGCATGTCCCGCACGCAGTCCTCCAACTCCAGCGCGTCGGTGAGCGAGGAGTATTGGATGTGGTTCTGCACCGGCGTCCAGTCGGGGGCGCAGAGGTAGAACTCCAACTCGGTGGCCACCACCGGATCCAGCCCGGCCTGGCGGCACCGCTCAATCTGGTCGGCCAGCACGTTGCGGGGGGCGGCGGGGTGGGGCTCGCCGTGGGGGTCGAAGGTGTCGGCGAACACCAGCGCATAGCCCGGACGATGGGAGAAGATGCGGGCGGTGGAGACGTCGGGCATGAGGTGGCAGTCGAGGAAGCCCGTTTCCATGTTGATGTAGGGGTGGTCGGGCAGGTCGTTCTGCATGTCGAACGCGAAGATGGCGTCGGCGATGTTGAGGCCCCCGTCGACGGTCGTCGAAAAAAAGCGCTCTACCGGAACCCGCTTGCCCCGCAGATGGCCCATGGTGTCGGGTGCGGTCACCTCGACGGTGTGGACGCCCGCCTGCTCACAAGCGGCGCGGAAGCGGTCGGCGCTGGGGGTTTCAGCCATGATTCGAATACCTCGCTGACAGTTCAGTTGGCATGGGCCTGGTTGATCAGTAGCACTACGCGACCTTGCACGTCGCCGGCGCGCAGGCGGTCGTGGGCGAGCTGGGCCTCGGCGAGGGGGACTGTTTGCACCGGCGCAATGACGGACGGCTCCCGCCGGGCAAGGTCGAGGAGTTCGGTCAACTGGGCCCTGCTGCCCCAGATGCTGGACATGAAGCGGGCCTCGTGGGGAACGACTCCCAGGCCAAAGGGAATGCGGCCTCCGAACAGGCCCACCACCACTACCAGGCCCTGCCTGGCCACCACATCGGCCGCGACGGCCAGTGTGGCGTGGCGGCCGACGAAATCGACTACGACATCGCATGGCGGCAACTCGTCGTCGGCATCGAACACGCCATCGGCGCCCATGGCCACCGCCGCATTGCGCTTGTCTGCCGCCTGGTCGAGGGCGTACACATCGGCGTCGGTCAGCAGCTTGAGATAGCGCAGCGCAAACTGTCCGAGACCGCCGGCGCCGATGACCAGCGCCCGTCGCCGACCCGGGCGGCGCAGCGTATCCAGGCCGTGCTGCACGGCCCGGTAGGCGGTGAGGCCCCCACAGGCCAGTGGGGCACTGGCCACGGGATCGAGGCCGCCCAGCGGGAACAGGTACGCCCGATCAGCGATGCCCATGCGCTCGGCGTAGCCCCCGTCGACCACAAGCCCGGCTTCCGTGGCATCGGCACAGATCATCTCGTTGCCGTTGGCGCACTGCTGGCATCGGCCGCACCCCCAGGGCGCGTACACCATCACCGGCCCTAGCTCGGGATGCGTCCCGGTGACCTCATGGCCCAGCACAATGGGCAGGGGACTCGGATAGTCGCCCTCCACCACGTGGAGGTCTGAGTGGCATACGCCGCAGGCGGTGACCTCGATGACCTCGCCGCCGTTTGCATCGGGCTCGGAGTAGTCGTCCACCACAACTAGGGGCGAGTTGCGAGCCTCCAAGACAACCGCGAGCATGTCAGTAGCTCTTGGGCAAGCCCAGGCACTTTTGGGCTACGAAGGCCAGCACCAGGTTGTTGTTGATCGGGGCCACTTGGTACAGCCGGGTCTCGCGGAATTTGCGCTCGATGTCGTACTCCACCGCGAAACCGAATCCGCCGTGGGTGTTGAGCGCGGCGTTTCCGGCCTCCCAGGAGGCCTCCGACGCCAGCAGCTTGGCCATGTTGGCTTCGGCTCCGCATGGCTGTGCGGCGTCGAACAGATTCGCTGCCTTCCACCGCATGAGGTCGGCGGCTTGGAGGTTGGTGTACGCCCGGGCCAGCGGGAAGGCGACCCCTTGGTTCATGCCGATGGGCCGTCCGAATACCTCGCGCCCTTTGGCGTAGTCGCTGGCTATTTCCAGGAAGAATCGGCCGTCGCCGACGCACTCGGCCGCGATGAGGATCCGCTCGGCGTTCATGCCGTCAAGGATGTGGCGGAAGCCCCTGCCCTCGGTGCCGACCAGCGCCTCGCCCGGTACCACCACGTCGTCGAAGAACACCTCGGTGGTGCTGTGATTCATCATCGTTGGGATGGGGTTGATGGTCAGCCCCGGCACCAGCTCGCCGTCGTCGCCCCGCAGCTCGATGAGGAAAACCGACAGCCCGTCTATGCGGTTGTCCACCTCATCGGCGGGGGTTGTGCGGGCTAGCAGGATCATGAGGTCGGAGTACAGCGCCCGCGATGTCCAGATCTTCTGGCCGTTGATGCGCCAGGTGTCGCCGTCGCGCTCGGCCCTGGTGCGGATGGCAGTGGTTTCCGATCCGGCGGTGGGCTCGGTGACCCCGAACGCCTGCAAGCGTTTGCGGCCGTCGGCCACCTGGGGCAGGTACTGCTGCTTCTGCTGCTCTGATCCGTGGCGCAGCAGCGTGCCCATCACGTACATCTGGGCATGGCAGGCGCTGGGGTTGCCGCCGCTGGCCGAGATCTCCTCCACGATCACCGAGGCCCCCGCCAGGCTCAGCCCGCCCCCGCCGTATTGCTCGGGGATCAGCGACCCGAGCCAACCGTGGGCGGTCAGCTCGGCTACGAACTCCTCGGGATAGCCGCTGGGTTCGAGCCCGCGCCAGTACTCGTTGCCGAACTTGTCGCAGAGACGGCGCACCTCGGAGCGGATCACTTCAAAGTCATCGGGGCCAGCGTTCACTTAGTCCTCCCAAAAGCCCTTCTTCTCGAGATAGGCCACCGCGGCCACGCCCGACTCGTGGAGGTGGTGCTCCATCCGGCGCCGGGCCTCATCGGCGTCGCGGTCGACGATGGCCTCCAAGATGGCGGCGTGGTGGCGAACGGCTTGGGCGTCCCAGCCGTCGGTGAACTCGTAGTAGTCGGCTGGCACCGAGCGTTCCAACAATCGCAGGAGCCACCGGGTCCGTCGGGGTGCGGTGCAGTTGATGATGCGGTGGAAGGCCCAGTTCAGCGCCGAAAGATCGTCGTCGGTGCCGTCGACGAACCGATACTGGATGGCGCGCAGCTGTTCGATCTCTTCTTCGTTCAAGGTCGTGGCGGCAATGGCCGCCGCCCGCCCGGCCACCACCCCAAATAGCTCGTAGTGGTCGACGATGTCATCCGGGGTGAGGTCGGCCACCACTGCGCCGCGCCGGGGGATCAAGTCGAGTAGTCCCTCTTGGCCGAGGACAACCAGCGCCTCTCGTATCGGGCTCCGGCTCACATCGAGCGCGGCCGCCAGGGCCTCCTGGTCGATCTTGGTTCCGGGCTTCAACGCCCCGGTGAGTATCTGCTCCCGGACATAGAGCACCACCTCTTCGGCCAATCCACCCCGCCGGCGGTTTGGCGGGGGTGAGCCCTCGAAGGGATCGGGGAAAGCGGCCAGATCAGTCATGACGCCGACGACCCGAGATAGGCGGCCTGCACCGCGGGGTCGGCCTGGATCTCATCTGGGGTGCCCACGGCGATGACCGAGCCGCGGTCGAGGCAGTAGATGCGGTCGCAAATGCCGGTGATGAAGTCCAGATCGTGGTCGATCACCACCACGCCGGCGCCCACCAAAGCGGCCATGGTCTGCACCTGCTCGACCATGGCTAGCGACTCGGTGTCGCTCATCCCCGATGTGGGCTCGTCGAGCAACAGGAACAGCGGCCGGGCGGCAGCGGCCCGGGCCAGCTCCAGCCGGCGGGAGTTGCCGTAGTCGAGCTCGCCGGCCCTCCGGTCCCTTTGGTCCCACAATCCAGCGGCGGCCACCAGGACGTCGGTTTCCGGGGTTGACCGGTCGTCGTGTTCGGCGATGGCTACCAAGCGGGTGACCTGCACGTTCTCCCGCACGGTGAGCGACCCGAACAGCCGGAGGTTCTGGAAGGTGCGGACCAGCCCGGCCCGGGCTATCTCATGCGACGGGGTGCCGACGAGGTCGGTGCCGTTCAGCCGTACCTGGCCCGAGCTCGGCGTGATGATCCCGGTGATGATGTTGAGCAGGGTGGTCTTGCCCGCGCCGTTCGGGCCGATGATGCCCACCACCTCACCACTGCTCACCTCGACGCCCGACTGGGAGAGCGCCTGGAACCCGCCAAAGACGACACTGACGTTGTCAACCTCGAGCCGGGCGTCCTGCTCGGAATCCATAGAGGCCTCCGGCACCTCCGGGGGGCTCTGCGTCCGGGTGAAGCGGCGGTAGAGCCAATCGTCGAACTCCCAGTCGCTGAGCAGGCCCTTGGGCCTCCAGATCATGAAGCCGAGCATGGCCACGCCGAAGAACACCGTCTGGAGGTTCTCCCGGAAGATCCAGTCCAACGGCGCGCTGTCCAGCCCGAGGCCGAACACTTCGAAGCCGTCCTGGCCCAGTCGGCGGGCCAGCTCCCGGCCCACAGTCATGACGGCCACCCCGAACAGCGCGCCGGTGACGCTGTTTCGACCCCCGACAATCAGCATGGCCAAGGTCAGAAGGGTGTAGTTGAAAAAGAAATTCTCGGGAAGGATCGAACCGGTCTCGTATACCCGGAGGCTCGCGCCGATCGATACCACGACCACCGAGATCAACAGGGCGATCATCTGCTGGACCATGGGGTTCACCCCCATGGCCCGGGCCGCGAGGTCGTCTTCGCGGCCCGCCTTGGCCAACCGCCCTCGCCGGCTTTGGGCGAAGAGGCGGGCGAGCACCAGTGCTCCGGCCAGCGCCAAATAGATGGGCACTCGGGTGTCGAGGGCGCCGCCGATGCGGAACGACAGCCCGGCGCGCTCGCCACCGGTCATCTCTGGCCAGTGTCGGGCCACCTCGTGGGTGACAAACAGCAGGGCCAGCGTGATGACGGTGGCGGCCACCGCTCCCGACTCAGCCCCAGAGCGGGCCAAGCCGATGCCGACAAAGACGGCCACCACCACGGTGACCGCTACGGCAATAGCCACCGCGGCCCAAGAACCGACATCGACATTGGTGAGTCCGAACGGCGCATCCGGGATGCGCTTGGCCTTCTCGGCCGGGGCAATGGCGAAAATGGCGAACGTGTAGCCGGCGATGGCGCCGAACCCGATGTGGCCAAACGACAGCACCCCGGTGTTGCCGACATAAATCTGGATACCGAGCACGATGATGGCGTCGATCAGGGCGATGGTGACCAGCCGCTCGGCTGCTCCGCTGAACAGGCTCTGATACAGCAAACCCACGGCGATGAACGCGCCGAACAGCAGCCCCACCCCGACGACGGGGAATGCCACATCGCGGCGAAGGTTGGGGAACATCCCCGCGTGGGCGGCGCCGAGGCCGCGCTGTTCAGCCATCACACCCGCTCCGCGTGGGCTACCCGGATGAGGCCCTGCGGCCGGAAGATGAACAGCAGGGCGATCAGCAAGAACACGAAGCCCTCGGTGAGACTGGCCACCGAATCGGGTAGCCGTGACCGCAACAGAACCTCGGCCAGCCCGAGCACGAAGCCACCCAGCACCGCCCCCCGAAGGCTTCCCAGACCGCCGATGAGCGCGGCCAGCACCCCTTTGAGCATGGGGGCTATTCCTGCGCTCGGTACCGTGTTCCCAGCCCGCATGAGCCAGAAAACGCCGGCGATTCCGGCCAGCAACCCGGAGAGGGCGAACGCACCCCGGATAACCGTGTCGGAGCGCACCCCCATGAGCCGGGCAGTGTCGAAGTCGGCAGCCGCCGCCCGCAGGGCCAGGCCGAACATGGTGCGCTGGACGAGCCAGGAAGTGGCTAGGAGGGTTACCAGGGTCACTCCGATCACCACCGTGTCGAACACCTCGATGTGCAGCGAGCCGATGCTGTACGTGTTGGTGACCCATCTAGGACGGGAGAACGTCTTCACCGACGCGGAGACATAGAGCAAGAAGATGGCCGAAACCACGAAGTGGACGCCGAACGACGTCAACAGCAGGGTGAAGTCGGAACTGCCCCGTACGCGGCTGAACGCCACTCGCTCAATGACCAGAGACGTGACGATGGCGGTGCCGATGATTATGGGGGTGACCAAGTACCACGACCAGCCTTCGCTGATGGTCCAAAACGCCACATAGCCAGAGACGGTTATCAGCTCGCCGTGGGCAAAGTTGAGCAGATGCATGACCCCGAAGATCACGGCCACGCCGAGCGCCAACAGCGCGTAGATGCTGCCCCGACCGAGGCCGTCGATGAGGTTCTGAAGCAGCTCGGTCATTGCCCGTTGCCTCCGACGAAGGTGTCGAACAGGTCCGCACGCTCCCGGAGCTCTGCACCGGTGCCCTCGGCTACCACTTCGCCTGATCGAAGCACGTAGGCCCGGTCGGCCACCTCCAACATGCGGGTAGCGTTCTGCTCCACCACCAGCAGGGTCCGTCCCTGGCTCCGCAGTGTCTCAATCAACTCGAACACCACATCGACCAGAACGGGAGCCAAACCGAGAGAGGGCTCGTCCATCATCAGCAGTCGAGGCTTGGACATCAGCGCTCTGGCAATGGCCAGCTGCTGGGACTCCCCGCCCGAGAGATAGCCGGCGGCCACCGTTCGCTTTTCTCGCAGCACCGGGAACCGCTCGCCCATCTCGTGGAGCAATTCGGCTCTTTCATCTCGGGACTGGGTGATGCCGCCGATCTTCAGGTTCTCCTCCACGGTGAGGTCGCCGAAGATCCGCCGATGCTCGGGCACCAGCGCCACGCCCAAGCGCAGGAGCTTCTCTGGGGAGTTGCCGGTGATGTCGGTGCCGTCGAAGGTAACCGATCCGGCCGCGGGGGAGAGCAGCCCGGCGATTGATCCCAGCAGCGTGGTCTTGCCGGCGCCGTTGGGTCCGATGAGGCCAACCACCTCACCAGACCCAACGTGCAGATCGGCATCTCGAAGCGCTGAGATCGCACCGTACCTGGTTGTCAATCTCGAGACTTCGAGCATGGCGCTAATCGTATGTGAGCATCAGGCCTGATCTTTTTTTCGGCCCGTGGTTAGCCGATGGTGGCGACCAAGGTGTCGACGCCGTCGACGATTTGGTTGATTGGCACGGCCTTGGGCGGAATGCCGTTGGTGCCTGCGTAGGTGATCTCACCGGTCAGCCCCTGGAAGCCCTCAATCTGGGCCACTGCGGCCCCGATGTCGGCCGGGTTGGTGCAGCCGCAGTCCAAGATGCCCTGGAAGCCCAAGAACATCGAGTCAACGTAGAGCGCCATGAAGCCCCGACTGTCCAGCGCCTCGCCTTTGGCCGCTTCATAGTCGGCCAGCATGGTGTCGATGCGGTCGCCGGGGGAAATGCTGGTGTGTGGGGTGTGGGCGATGCCCTCGTTGTTGTCCTCGAACTGGATGCCGGTGGCGTCCAGTGCATCGGTGCCGATGTAGGTCAGCCCGTCGAGGCCCTGGCCCTCTAGCTGACCCCGCAGAGCGGTGACCTGGAAGCCGAGCGCGGCCGAGAACACCACCTCGTTATTTTGGGAGATGCCGGCAATCTCGTTGACCTGGGCCGAGAAGTCGGTGTCAGCGGCCCAAACGTAGGTCTGCACGCTTACCACCTCGCCGCCCAGTTCTTCGAACTTGGCCATGAAGGCATCGGGGTTGATGCCGGTGTAAGGGATGCCCTCGCCCTCGGTGAACACGATGGCCCGGGTGATGCCCTGGTCCCAGGCCCACTGGGCCGCGGCGCCGGACATGCCGTAGTCATCGAAGGTCACCAGGAACGAGTTGATCGAGGCGTCAGCCAGCGTGGGCTCGGTAGAGGCGGCCACGAACAGCGGCACCTGGCCCTCGGTGGTCTGGAGGATCGGCAATGCGAAGTCGGCGAACGGCGGTCCGATCAGGAAGTGGGCGCCCCAATCCAGGAGCTCCTGGGTGGCCAAAACCGCGTCGTCGCCTACCTCGGCTACCCGAACCTCTACCGGAAAGCCGTTGAGACCGCCGACGCAGTTGACCTTCTCGGCGATGAACGGCACCAGCTTAGAGCCGGGGATGTCGACGAATCCGACGACGTCGCTGAAGTCCATGGCCATGCCGACTCGAATCGGATCGCCGGACGGCGGGGTTCCGCAGTTGTCGAGATCGGCACTGAGTACGGCATCGATGAAGAGCTGTGCGCCTCCATCGCCAGTAGAGGGTGCTTCGGTGGGCGCCGCGGTCGGTGTTTCGGTTGGTTCAGGCGTAGGCGCTTCGGTGGGCTCAGGTGCCGGGGCGGTATCGCCGCCGCCATCGTCGTCATTGCCACAGGCCGCCGCCACCAGGGAAAATACCGCCAAAAGCGCCAACAAGAACTTGAGCTTCATGAGCTCCCCCTCCTCAGTCAGGTTTGGAAAACCTTACGGGATAGATCGTTTGGGAGCAAACGATCTTTGTATATAAAATTAAAAATACAGATCACAGCAACTGCTGTCAACCAACACTCAAGAAGGAAGCAGCTGGGCCACCAGTTCGCCACCCGCCACCACTGGGGTTCCGTCCAGGGACACCGTGCAACCCCGCATAGGCAGGTCGAAGTGGCCACGGCAAAACCGCCCTGCCACCTCGTTGGCACCGGTCGAGTACAAGAAGTTGCCGGCGAAGGCCCGAAGCTCTGTGCCGTTGTGGTCGGCCTTGTCCCACAGGGCCATGGCCTCCCACCGGGCCGAGGTGTTCATCCCCCAGCCCACGTGGCTCACTGCGTAGGCCTCGGGCTCTTCGAATGCGGCCAGATAGGACCGGAACAGCTCAGCATCGACCCCGTTCCCTTCGATTTCGGTGATGTAGTCGTCTACCACGGTCAGCGTCACTGGTTCGCGGATGTACTCCTTGAAGGTGAGGTTCACGTCGCCGGGGGCCAACACCACCGTTCCGTTCACCGTGGCCGCGGCGGGGAACGCCAGCACCAGACCGCCGGGCCAGTGGGCGATCGTCCCTGGCTCTGCGCACCAACCGTGCGACCCAGCCCTCACCGCGCCGAAGAGATCCACCATCAGCTCGGTGCCCGCATCCGATTCAATCCGCATCTCCTTGGCCTGCTCCAACAGGCCGACCCCGATCGCCACCCGATCAGCCAGGAAAGGATCGTGGGGCCATCGTTCGGTGTTCTCGGGATGCTCGTTGGACACCATAAGCACTCGGGCCCCGCTGGCCAGGATCTGGCCAAGTTCGGGGGCGTGGAGCAGCCCCTCCACCGTGCAGTCCACGATGAAGTCGGCCTTGGTAAGCGCACCCAGAGCGGCGGGGTTGGCGGCCAGGGCCACTGACGCGCCGGTGGAGCGGATCGGGACCGGCCCGGGATTGGGTGGGGTGGTGACCACGATGTCGACGGGGGCAGCCCCGCAGAGCGAGAGGGCGAGGCGAGCGGTCTGCACGATCTCGGGGCGGCTACGGGTTTCTGACAGGACCACCGCAATTTCGGTCGGCGCCAGTCCGCAGGCTTCGAACTGCTCGGCATAGCGCCTAACCCAGGCACTCTCGATGATGGAACGAGCAACCACTGTTCAAACCGGGGTTTCGGCCGCGTCGTCAAAAAGGCCGGCCCGACCGAGGCGGTCGAGGCACACATCCATGCTCCAGGGGTGCATGGCCGCGCCGCACCGGGCGTCGCGGTAGAACTGCTCCAGGCGAGACGGCCGCAACAGCGCTCTTCCGCCGCATACCCGCAGCCCCAAAGACGCCAGCTGGGGAGCGCCGTCCATGGTGGTGACCATTGAACTCCACGCCCGCCGCACCGCGGCGGTCTGGGGATCGACCCCGCTTTCGGCCAGTACCCGGTAGCACAGCGCTTGAGCCCGATCGTAGATGAGGTTCATCTCCGCCCAGCCCTGCTGTTTGATCGGGTGGGAACGCCGAGCCGACGGGCCGCCGTCGCCGATGAGGTACTCCGCGGTGGCATCCATGATGGCCCCCATCAAGCCCAAGTAGGCGAACGACAGGGTCATGAAGAAGTACGGCCATCGGGCCGCGGCCTGATCGAACATCCCCGGCGGAATCCACTCGCGCTCAGCAGGAACGAACACGTCTTTCAGCACCAGATTGCGGGAATCGGTGGCCCGCATGCCCAGCGAGTCCCAGTCGCCCTCGATGCGGAGACCGTCGGAGTCGGCGGCCACCCCCAGCAGGCGCACCCGGGAGTCGCCTTCAGCCAAACACACGATGTTGTGGATGTCAGCCGCACCGCTGAGCGAGGCGAAGATCTTCCGACCGCTTAACCGATAGCCGCCGTCGACGGGCACCGCGGTGGTGGCGTACCCCTCGGTGGCCCCCGCCGCGATCCCCTCGGAAAAGGGCTGGCTGTGGATGTGCCCCCGCTCGATGATGCCCTGCCATAATACCGCCCGCCGCCGGTGCAACACCGACCGCTCCTCAGTGCTCAGTTCCATGTCATCGGCGATCTGACCCACCATGAGCGTGGTAGCCGAGTGCATGTTGAAGGTCAGTCCGGTGGCTGCACAGTGCCGCCCGAGCTCCTCTGACGCCAAGGCGTATCCCACGAAGTCGGCCCCGAGGCCGCCTGCAGTCTTAGGAATGCAGATGCCCAACAGGCCCGCCTTGGCAAGGTCGTGCCAGTTCTCAAAGGGGAAGGCCGCGTCTCGGTCGTATTTGGCCGATCGGGACGCCAGCGCGGGACCGAGCGCTCTTACCTGCTCTACAACATCTGCCCGCTCCGGGGTCAGCACCCCATCGCGCGCCGCGAGATCAGTTAATTGCACACGCCCACACTAGATCTCACCGCAATGAGCGTCGTAGACACTCGCAATTCGCTCGATGAATTCGTCCCAGCGAAGCCCACATCCGGTGGGCGTAAGATCCTGAGATATTGCCCCGGTCTCGCGATCGGAAGTCACGACTGACCGGACCCCGTTTGTTGGTCCGGGTGATGTGTGCTCTGTTCTTTGGTCCCGGTTTGTGGGAGTCAGGCGGCGTGTGGTCGTTGTATTTCTTGAGCGTCCAATACGGCGTCGATGCCTAGCAGGACACGCGCGAATAAACCCACGACACACCACTAGCGTCTGCCGGACTGCCGACCTCTAACCGGGGGCACGCACGCCGGTTGAATCGTTTGGTACCAAACAATTATACTGCCGGCGTGGCCGACCTGAAGGGGTTCATGTATCCCCGCTCTCCCACCGGTGCCGCCGGCATCCTGCCGGGCCCGCCGTGGCACTACTCGGGCGACATGTTGACGGTGGAGTTCCGCACTGATCCGGCCAAGGTGGCCGAGCTTCTCCCTGAGCCACTGGAGCTGGTCGATGACGACCCCGGTGCCGTCGCCCTCATCTGGGCGGACTGGCAGAGTTGCAGCGACAGTTTCGAGGAGATTCTCGACCCGGCCCGGGCCCAGTACAAAGAGGTGTTCTTGGTGGTGCGCTGTGCTTACAAGGGCCAGATCTTCAGCCGAGCGGCCTATATCTGGGTGGACAAGGACTTCGCCATGGCCCGGGGCCACATCCAGGGCTATCCCAAGAAGATGAGCGAGATCTGGATGACCCGGCCGGTGGCCTACGGCAAGGCCGGCCCTCGGCTCGAGCCGGGCGGACAGTTCGGCGCCACCCTCAGCACGTGGGGGCGGCGGATTGCCGAGGCCAACTTCACCATCCGGGGCACTGCCGAGTCGCCCGGATTCGTCAACAGCCATCCCATGCTTCACAGCCGCCAGATGCCGGCCATCGAGATGGACGGGCGCGACTCGCTGGACGAGCTGGTGACCATGCGGGGATACGACGCTGACCTCGGCCCGGCGTTCAGCGGCGACGCCGATCTGGTGCTGCCCGAGAATCCCACCGAAGAGCTCACCCGGCTGGAGCCCTTCGAGGTCATCGGCGGCTACTACCGGCAGGTGGGCAACTCCATGGCCGGGGGCACCACGCTGTGGGCCGCCCCCAATCCGATGGAATCCGACTGATGGGCGCCCAGGCCTACGTCGATGACTACCTGGCTGATCTCGGCCCTGATGACGCCGACATCACCGACCACGACACTTACGTGGCCGGCGTCCCCCACGCCACGTTCACCCGGCTGCGCGCCGAAGACCCAGTCCATTGGACTGAGGAGGCCGACGGATCCGGGTTCTGGTCGATCCTGCGCTACGACGACTGTCTGGCTGTGAGCCGTGACGTCGAGACGTTCACATCGTCGCTGGGCATCCGGCTGGAGGAGATGGACGCCGAGCAGACCGAAGCCCGCAGGACCATGATGGAGATGGACCCGCCCGAGCACACCCGACTGCGGCGATTGGTGAATACGGGCTTCACCCGCCGGACGGTCGAGACTTTTGAGGGCTCCATCAGAGAGCTGGTGGGAGAAGTGCTCGACACTGCGCTGGCTCGCGACGAGTTTGACTTCGTCCACGACATCGCCGAGGAACTCCCCATGCGGATGCTGGGCCGCCTGCTGGGCACCGACGACGAACACGGTCGGAAGCTGGTGGCCTGGGGCGACGCGCTGCTCGGCAACACCGATCCCGATTTCACCGACTACCCGGTAGACCTCACCGACACCGAGCGGTTCCGGATGATCCCGTTCCGCAGTCCCGCGGCCATCGAGATCTTCCAATACGCCCAAGAGCAGGCCGCCGACCGGCGGGGCTGCCCCCGAGACGACATCATCACCAAGCTGTTGGCCCCCACCATCGACGGCGACCCGCTCACCGACTTGGAGTTCAACAACTTCTTCACCCTGTTGGTGGCGGCGGGCAACGACACCACCCGCTACACCATGACCCACGGCATGTGGACCCTACTGAACCACCCCCACCTGTGGGAGTCGTGGAAGGCCGACCCGGGCTTGACCGACACCGCGGTGGAGGAGATCCTGCGAACCGGGTCGGTCACCATGCACTTCCGTCGCACCGCTACCCGCGACGTCGAGATGCGGGGGTCGAAGATCCGGGCTGGCGACAAAGTGGTGATCTGGTTTGTGGCCGCCAACCACGACCCCGAGGGGTTCGAACGGCCGTTCCGCTTCGACCTGGGTCGCGAGCAAAACGACCACATGGCGTTCGGCCGCAACGGGCCGCATCTGTGCCTGGGGGCCTGGCTGGCCCGCATGGAGGTGCGGCTGGTGTTCGAAGAGCTGATGAAGCGGGTGAACCGCTTGGAGCCCGCTGGCCCCATCAACCGGCTGCGCTCCAACTTCATCTCGGGGATCAAACGGCTGCCGGTTCGGGTGGCGTGATGGAAGTTCCCATTGCTGGAATCCGGCTTCTCCTGACCCGAGGGGCAATGTGATGGGGGCCATCGTCGGGGCTGGGTTGATCTCCCACGTGCCTCCACTAGTGATGCCCGAGGCGGTTCGCCGGGAGCTCAACGACGGCGAGGACACCACGTTGTTCCAAGGACTTCACGACCTCGGCGCCCAGCGGCAGCGATCGTTGGCTGCCGACACCGTGGTGGTGGTGGACACCCACTGGTTCACCACCGTCGAGCACATCGTCACCTCCCACGACCGCCGCTGCGGACTTTTCACTTCCGAAGAGCTGCCCCGGGGTATGTGCCAGATGCCTTATGACATGCCCGGCGACCGAGAGTTGGCCGAGGCGTGGGCCGGCCGGGCCGCAGGGCGAGACGACACCTGGATCACCGCTATCGACGATCCCCATCTCCCGGTGCACTATCCCACCATCAACCTGCTTCCGTTCCTCCAGGGCGACGAGGCATGGGTTTCGGCCAGTATCTGCCAGACGGCCGAGCCCCACGACTTTTTGCTGTTCGGCGAGCTGTTGGCCCAGGCGGTGGCGGGCCTCAACCGCCGGGTAGTGGTGTTGGCCAGCGGCGGGCTGAGCCACCGCTTCTGGCCGCTGCGGCAGTTCCGCAACCACGAGGCGGCCGATCCGGCTCTCCATCTGCGCACCCCCGAAGCCAAGGCCGCCGACGAGCACGTCATTGACTGCCTCAAGCGGGGTGATCATGCCGGCGTGCTCGACTTCTTGCCCGAGTTCTCCGCCCATGCGCCTGAGGGGTTCTTCGGCCACTACCTGACCATGGTCGGAGCGCTGGGCGGAGCGGCCTGCACCGCTCCCGGCGAGCAGTTCGGAGACTATGAATCGGTCGCGGGGACGGGCCAAGTCCATCTATGGTTCAACCCGTGAAGCGCGCCCTGGCCATCGCCCACGAGTTGGACGGTCTACCCGGCCAGATTGCCACCCGCTTGCGCCAGCGGGATTACGAGGTCCACATCCACGTGGTGACCCACGACTACGACCACCCCAACGTCGCTGTACCCTTCCCCTCGATGGACGACTACGACCTGCTGTTGCCGATGGGGTCGGTTCGCTCGCTCACCGACAAAGACGAGATCGACTCCTGGATCTACGAGGAGCTCGACATGATCAAACAGGCCCACGAGGAGGGCAAGCCCGTGTTGGGGATCTGCTTCGGCGGCCAGCTGATCTCCGAGGCGCTTGAGGGAGTGGTCGAGGTGTCTCCAGTGACCGAAATCGGCTGGTTCGAGCTTGACGACGGTGAGGACGGCCCCAACCCGGCCGGGCCGGGACCGTGGATGCAGTGGCACCACGACCGATTCACCCCGCCACCCGGGTCTGAAGTACTGGCCCGCAACGACAGCTCGGTGCAGCTCATCAAGATCGGCCGCACAGTGGGGACCCAGTTCCACCCTGAGGTCGACGTGGCCCACGTCGAGTCATTCCTCAGGTTGGCTCCAAAGGACTACTTGGACGATTGCGGGGTGGACTTCGAACTGCTCATGGAGCAGACCCGCCAGCACGAGATGGCCAACATCAAGCAGTGCCACGCCTTTGTCGACTGGTACCTGGACGAGGTGCTCGCCGAGTAAACCACCCGTTCAGTGGTACATGAGGTATTCGTCGAGTTCCCACTGGGTCACTTCGCCCCCGGGCACGTCTTCACCCACTGCGGCGATGTAGCGCTCCCACTCGGCCTGCTTGTTGGCGATGAAGTTCTGGCACAAGTCGTCGCCCACCGCGGCCATCAGCGCGGGATCGGCCACCAGGTGCTCCAGCGCCACAGCCAGGCTGGGCGCCGCGCCCACATCGGTATTGACCTCTTCGAACCCGTCGGTGGTCAGTGGGTCGGGGCACTCCAACTCATCGACCACCCCGAGCCGGGCGGCTTGGAGAATGGTGGCCACCCCGAGGTGGATGTTGACCGCGCCGTCACCCACCCGGTTTTCGATCCGGGTGGCGATCCCTCTTGCCTCGGGTATCCGATTGGCCGCGCAGCGGTGGTCGTGGCCCCAGTTGGCCCAGTAGCCGTTGAGCTCTGCCGGCTGGAGCCGCCGGTAGGCGTTCACCGTGGGGGCGCACAGCGCGGTGAGAGCCTGGTGGTGAGCCACCAGGCCGGCTAGGCATCCCTTGGCCAGGGCTGAGAGGCCGTCGTCGGCCGAGGTGTCGTTGAAGGCGTTGTGGCCCTCAGCGTCGACCAGCGAGAAGTTCACGTGTACGCCGCTGCCGGCCACCCCGACAAACGGCTTGCCCAGAAACGTCAGGTCCAGGCCGTGGCTCAGGGCCACCTCCCGGGCCAGCACCCGGAATAGGAACGCCTCGTCGGCCGCTTTGAGGGCGTCGTCGTACTCCAGCGTGAGCTCGAACTGCGACTCGTCGTACTCGGCGTTGATGCTCTCCAGCGGGAACCCGCATCTCCAAGCGGTGCGGGTGATGTCGTCGAGCAGTCCGGTCGGATCGGCTGAGCGCCCGGTTCCGTAGACGAACGACCGGGGAGTGTCCCAGCGCTCCCAGCCGCCCTCGCCGTCAGGCTGGAGCACATAGGCCTCTAGCTCGATGCCCACCTTGGGCGCATAACCGAGGTCAGCCCACGCGGCAATGGCCCGCTGGAGGGCGTAGCGGGCCGAGACGGTGTAGGGCTGCCCCTTGAAGTCGAGATGGCCCACCACCACACCGGTGGCGTCGTCCTCCCAGCTTGTGCGGACCTCGTGGGGGTCGAAGCTGGCCATGACGTCGGGAAGCCCTTCCAGCAGATAGGTGCCGGGGGCGGGGATGAGGCTGCGGTCGTAACCGAGGGCGAAGGTGGTGATGCAGTGGCCGGTGCCGTGTTCGGCCAGGTGGACAGGCAGGTACTTGCCCCGGGCCAGGCCGAGATGATCGGGCCAGAGGACCCGGATCCGGTCGTAGTCGCTCATGGAGTGGTTCCTCTCATCACGGGGAGACTTCTGCTCTCATCATGGCTGAGCCGCCGGAAGCGATCCCAAAAACTCGCCAACGAGTCGGTTGAAGAATGCAGGGGCTTCGGCCGGGCTGAGGTGGCCTGCTCCGGGGATCACCTCTAGCTGGCTGTTTTGGATACCCGTGTGGAGCTCGGCGGCATAGGACAGCGGCGTCTCCTCGTCGAGCTCGCCGACCACTACCAGCGTGGGCGCGCTGATCTCTCCGAGCCGGTGGCGTACGTCATGGGTTGGAAGCAGTTGGCAGGCGGCTCGGAAACCTGACTCGGGTATGCGGGCAAACGCCGCGATGGCCTGATCCCGGTCAAGCCCCTCAAATCCGGGAGCGGTGATCCCGTCGATGACGTCGGTGGCGATATCGGCCAGCGGCACTCCGTCGTCGATGGGCGCGGTGCGCAATCGGCGCCATTCCTCGGGATCGGTCCCATCGCCGCCGAAAGCGGCGCTGGTGTCGGCTAGTACCAGCGATCGCACTCGGGGCGGATGGCGTAGCGCGGTGTGCAGCGCATGGTGTCCACCGAACGACAAACCGCACAGGTGGGCAGATTCCACCCCCAGCCGATCCAACAGCCCGGCCACCGCATCGGCGATGGCCTCGAAGGTGAGCGGGCTTATGGGCGACGACTCACCGTAGCCGGGCATGTCCCATGCTACGCACTGCCACTGGTCGCAAAAAGCCTCGATCTGGGGCTCCCACGCCGTTCGCGACCCGCCCAAGCCGTGGAGAAACAGCACAACATCGCCATCACCTGCCTCGCGCCAGGAAATTGTGCGGTCGACGTCTCGAATCTGTGGTCCCAACGCGAACCAAACTAACGTTCGAAGCGAAAGCGTTTGGAAGCGAACAATTTCTTGGCCACGAAACCCCCATTGATCGGACTACCAGGTCGGCGCAAGCGCGCCTCGGAAGTGCGCGGTTTTCCCGACATCCTGGACGATTGCGACCTCGATCTGTACTTTGCCGACTATGCCCGCGGCGTCATGGAGGCCGGCGGCACCCCGGTACACATCCCCATAGATGCCGATCCCGCCGCCGTTGGCGATCGGCTCGACGGCATCGTCCTCCCCGGGGGAACCGACATCGACCCGATCCGCTATGAGGCCGACCCCGACCCCGAGCTGCTGGATCCCGAGCCCGAGCGCGACGATCTCGAACTGGGGCTGCTTTCGGCCGCTCTCGACGCCGAACTCACCGTCCTCGGCATCTGCCGGGGGATCCAGCTGCTCAATGTGCTTCAGGGGGGCACCCTGCACCAGCACATCCCGGAACACAGCCGCTTCGACCTTCCCATCGATACCACCATCCACCAGGTGAGCTTTGCCGAGGGCTCCACCTTGCATGGGCTCTACGGCTCATCAGCCCGGGTGAACAGCCTCCACCATCAAACAGTGGCCGATTTGGGCCGGGATCTCACCGTCACTGCCCGGGCCGACGACGGCACCATCGAAGGCCTGGAGATGGGAGATCACGTGGTCGCCGTCCAATGGCACCCCGAGATGATGCCTACCCGCGACACCGATCCCATCTTCGGTTGGCTCGTGCACCGGGCATCCCGCTAGACGCAGCCTATCTTCGCTAGGGAAACAAGGCTGTGGATCGCGGCACACCTTGCATGGCTAAAGTGGTGGGTAATCTTCCCCCTTCCCCCTTTTGCCTGAACGGGTAGAGGAACAAGATCATGCAAGCGATCACTGCAACCATCATCGGCGTGTTGGGCACCGGGTTCATCTCGGTGTTCTTGTATGCCATGCGCATGATGAGCGCGAGGTTCGACCGGATAGACGACCGGTTCGACCGGATAGACGACCGGTTCGACCGGACAGACGACCGGTTCGACCGGATCGAAGATAAGTTCACCGGCCAGATCAACGGAGTTCATAGCCGCATCGACGGCCTTCGCAGCGAGTTTCATCGCGAACTTGGCAGCATTCGCGAAGAGATGCATAAGGGGTTCAAAGAGCACGGAGAACGACTAGCTCGTATCGAAGCTCATCTCGAGATTGATCCCCCTGCCGAAGCCGCCTAGTGGTGTGTCGTGGGTTTAGCGCCGTGGATTGCGACGGCAGCGGCGTTCCTCGCAAGGCGCACCGACGCAGCCATACTTCCAGCGTACGGCAAGGAGGGGCAACGCCGCGAGGGGCGTCGATGCCTAGCAGGACACGCGCGAATAAACCCACGACACACCACTAGCCACTAATGGTCACATTCGGACCAAATTCGAAGCCGGTGAAGGGGCCTGACATGTCGGGTGGGCCGTAGTAAATGCGGTTGAGGGCTCGGCGGGCGAACTTCCACTCGCCTTCTTCCAGGCAGTATTCGTCGTCGTAGTAGCCGTACATGGTCATGGGATCTTCGTCGGGGCGCTTGAAGTGCTCGATTACATACCAGCGACCGGTGCCGGTGCCTGCCTCTTCATCAAGGTCGGCCCGGCCATTGAGGTAGGCGTGGATCACTCCGTCGAGACGGGTCAGCATGCCCTGCCAGGCGGTGGAGATCTGGTCCCGCCCGGTCTTGGTCATCGGGCCCATCTCCCACACCGCGTGCTCAGCCCAAGTGGACGCCCATTGCTTGGCGTCGAAGCGGCACACCCCGTCGGAATAGCGGGCCAACAAGGTTCGAATCTCTTCGGACATCGCATCTCCGTTCAGTCGTAGGACGTGCCAGTCCGCTCGCAGGCTATGCCAGGGATCTCTCTTCCGTCAGCAGCGTCCCAGTCGCAGAAGTCAAGGTTCTAGTGTTGGCTCCATGATCGTCGGGGTCCATCACGTTGCGCTATCCACCGGGAACTTGGCTCGGATGAGGGAGTTCTACACCGATGTGCTGGGATTCGAGGTGGTTGACGAGAGAGGCTGGACCGACAACAAGGTGATCGACAGCATCGTTGGATTGGAGAATTCATCGGCCACCAGCTTGATCTTGCGGGCGGGCAACGTGTTCATCGAGATCTTTCAGTATCACCAGCCGGTCGGAACGCCGTCAGACCCCATTCGGCCGGTTTGTGATCATGGCTACACCCACCTAGCCCTAAACGTGACCGACATCGATGCCGAATACGAGCGGCTACGTTCCGCCGGAATGCGCTTTCACCGGCCGCCGCCCACGAAGGAGGAACTGGGAGAGCGGGGAGAGAAGCTGCAACTGCGGGCAACGTACGGGCGCGATCCCGATGGCAATGTGATTGAGCTCCAAGAGGTGCTCGACCCCGATATGCCATTTGCCATGGACAAGGCAGGATTCCGCACAGGGGATTAGAGCCTGTTGACGAACTGATCGCCTATACAGGTAGAGGTTCCATGCTGGCCATCCCCTATTTTCGCGTTTGATCGGACTCGACGATGGCGGTCACCGTTTTGCGGCCAAGTCCCGAAACCTCGGCGAGTTGTCGCAATGAGGCCCCGACGCGGTGGGCGATCCGGATCATGTCGTCTCGGATCACCATCTCTTTGTGAGCTCGCTCGGCGCTGAGACCGACTACAGACAGGGCTGCGCCTACCTCACCCTCTAGTCCACTCCGGTATTTGTCCATCGCTGCATCAGCTGCGGACACGTCTGCTTCTCGGTAGCTCATTGTTGCTCCCGTAATCCGTCGGCCAGCTTGTCTCTAATCGACATCAGCGTCGGAACCCTGGGTGACAGATCGCCAGCAGCCTCAGCGTTGTTGAGGTGGGCGAGGACCATCCCCATCAGTTCCAATGCTTCGATTCGCTCTAGCTCTAGGTGAACCACTGGTCCGATAATAACCGTCCCCGGTCCAAATCGGGCCATCAAATCACAACTTCTTCGATATTGCCAAAGTCATCCAAGCAATTGCTCGACCCGGTCAGCCGTTCTGAGTGCGTCGGCCCCCAGCCTGGCCATGACTGAGGCTGCTGCGGCGCGGCCTGCGAATGCCTCTTCTAGCGGCATGTTGTCAATGGAATCGATATCGGGTGAATGCTCGATTTCGCTGGCTAACTGGAACATTCTCGGTGTCATCCACACGTACTTCACGGCCATGGCTGCCCCGTAGACGAAGCGTGTAATCGCAGTGTCGACTCGGTAGCCGCCTTGCCGGAGGCCATCGATGTAGGACTCAAGGACGCCCTCGGCCAGCGAGTTTGCTTCCTCGGGAAGAACAAAGCCATCCATTAGCGAGTCTGGTGTGAGATTGGCGATGTCTTCCCCAATTGCTCCTTTGCCGGCATACGCCCAATCAATTGCGATGGTGCAGGAATCTGGCTCCCCTGGGTCGGGGTGGGAAAAGAGATTGGGTGGCCAAAAGTCCAAGTGGCACAGCGTCGAGGGTGCCTGCTCGAGCAGATCAAGCAGCTGATTCCGGTTGGCCCAGATCTCTGCCAGCACTGGACCTACGTCCGGGTCGTAGTGCCTTTTCACCAAAGGCAGTTCCCACGTCGAAGAATCGACGAGCATCGCGGTGTCGACATCGCGTCGTGCGACGTATTTTCGCAGCCATCCTCGGCTCCACCACGGTGCTGGTATCGGGTTAGCCAAAGCAATGGCCCCTTGCGTCTTACCAAGATGATGAGCAGCCAGAGTGAGACGATCAACGTCCCACGTTGTTCCTGGTTTGCCCTGCTGGTCGTCCAACCAGAGCTCAATATGGTGTTCGTCACGTTCGTGAATCACTCGACATCGTCCTGCTTGGACAGGACCAGGAAGTTGCTTGGTCTCTAAGGCACGAAGCGCGAGGGCCTCGCGACGCCAGAACATAGGATCGCCAGGCGTCTCTGAGGCAGGCCAATGCCGGTTCCCTGTCTGAGCAAAATGCAAGACCTTCACCACAAGCGAAATCGATCTTGTCGGCGAAACAATGCGGGCGCGCCAGATCCCGCAGGTGGAGCCCGCCACGGTGTCACTGCCAACTCGCAGGGGTTCCCACTCAACTCTTGTTCCATTCTCTTGGGGAAAGCCCCAATGTCGAATAGACAGCTGAACTACGCGGTCGTCAGTCGCCGGGCCGCTAATTGCTCCGTGTTCTCCACAACCGGTCATCGTGAGTTGTTCGAGTTTGGAGACTAGGAGAGGCCGAAGCCGGTGAAGTCGCCGGACATGTTGGGGGGGCCGTAGTAGATGCGGTTGAGGGACCGGCGGGCGAACTTCCACTGGCCGTCTTCCAGGCAGTATTCGTCGTCGTAGTAGCCGTACATGGTCATGGGGTCTTCGCCGGGGCGCTTGAAGTGCTCGATCACGTACCAGCGTCCGGTGCCGGTGCCCGCGGCTTCGTCGAGGTCGGCCCAGCCGTTGAGGTAGGCGTGGATCACCCCGTCGAGTCGGGCCAGCATGCCCTGCCAGGCGGTGGAGATCTCGTCCCGCCCGGTCTTGGTCATCGGGCCCATTTCCCACACCGCGTCGGTGGCCCAAGTTGACGCCCACTGTTCGGCGTCGAAACGGCACACCCCATCGGAGTAGCGGGCCAACAGGGTGCGAATCTCTCCTGACATGGCGCCTCAGAGTAGTGGCACGTAGCGCCAGCCGATGATCTTGTCGTAGTCCATGGCGCCGTCGGGGAAGACGGTGAAGTTATTCCGCTGCTCTTCCAGCGCCGGCTTGGCTTCGGCATACGGGGTGCCCACTTCGTACATGACTAGGTGCTGGAACGGCATCCCATTGAGACCGGCCTCGCCGTGGTCGACGGCCCACTGGGGGGTGAGGATGTTGTCGGCGGCCCAGAAGCGCCGCCCGGTGAGGAAGCCAGGAGTCGCCATGACTTCCCGATAGTGGATGGCGTACCAGTCTTCGAACGCCCGGTGGTTGCCCTTGGTGGGGTTGGCCAGCGATATCCCGAGGTGGTCAACCTCTCCTGGGGGGGTGCCCCCCATCTGCGGGCCGGTCTGGGTGAAGGCCCAACTGGCCACAGTATTGTGGTCGAGACTGTCGCCGGACCGCATGGAATAGTCGTCTTTGGTCGTAATCGCTTGGATAACCGAGGGCAGGTCGCCCTCGATCTCATAGACGGCCAAGAACTCGAACGGCATCGGCAGATCGGCCCGGTCGGCGTGGGTGCGCATCCAGCCGGGCGTCAGCAAGTCAGCATCGGGGCTCATCCGGTAGCGCCGCCCGCTGATCACCCCGTCGCACGACGCCACCTCGTGGGTATGGACGTCGTGCCACTGGTGGTACCGGTCCTCTTGGCCGATCACCGGATTGGTGAAGACCAACAGCACATGGCGGTCGGAGTAGTCCACAACCCACCACGGTAGGCTGACTTTGATGGTCTTCTGGGTAGCTGCGGTGGTGATCGCCGGGATGATGCTGGCAGTTTGGGCCATCAGCGTGGCGCTACGAGACGCGGGCATTGTGGACATCCTGTGGGGCTTTGGCTTCGTAGTGGTGGCCTGGGTCAGCTGGCTGGTCACCGACGGGCACGATGTACGGGCCGCATTGTTGGTGTTCATGGCCACCGCTTGGGGGCTGCGTCTGGCCATTCATCTGGCGTTTCGCAACATCGGGCAAGAGGAGGACTTTCGCTACCAGTCCATGCGTCGTCGTGCAGGCGACAAGTTCTGGATCACCAGTCTGGTCCGAGTGTTCGGATTGCAAGCAGCGGCCATGTGGGTCATGTCTCTTCCCCTTCAGCTGGGCATCAGCGCAGGCGATAGGGGATGGACCGCCCTGTGGGTGATCGGCACGGTGGTGTTTCTGATCGGATTCGGGTTCGAGGCCATCGGCGACTGGCAGCTCACACGGTTCAAGGCCGACCCGGCCAACGCCGGGAAGCTGATGGATCGAGGCCTGTGGCGCTATAGCCGCCATCCCAACTACTTCGGCGATGCCACCGGTTGGTGGGGCATTGGGTTGGTGGCCGCCTCAACCCCCATCGGAATCGTAGGGTTGGTTGCCCCGGCGTTCATCACCTGGATCTTGGTGAAGGTGTCCGGCGTGCCGATGGTGGAACACCGCCTGAATAAGACGCGGCCCGGTTACCAGGAATACGTCCAGCGGACCAGCGCATTCGTGCCTCGTCGTCAACGTAGTCATCGGAGAGAATAGAAGAACCCAGATATGACTTGTAGTATTTGCACTTGTAATGCAATTCAGCGACTACATAGTCTATGTTGATGAGACTGGCGATCACGGCCTAGAGAGTATTGATCCTCAGTTTCCAGTGTTTGGACTTAACTTTTGTATTTTTGAAAAGACCCACTACTACAACACCTTTGTACCTCGAATCCAGAAGTTCAAGTTTGATTTCTTTGGCCATGACAACATAATCCTGCATGAACATCAGATAGTAAAGAGAAAAGAACCGTTCTTGTTCTTGCATGACGATGTCAAACGGATTCAATTCATGGATCAATTGAATCTTGTTGTCAGCAGCACTGAAGTAACAATGGTATCTACAGTCATCGACAAGAGAAATTTGGTTGACGGTTATATGTATCCTGATAATCCGTATGACCTTGCGCTAAAGTTCTGTCTTGAGAGAACCTACATGCACCTACTGGACGTAGGTAGCCACAATGACCGGACGCATATTGTTGTTGAGATGAGAGGCAAGAATGAAGATGAGAAGCTACGCCAAACCTTTGATCAAGTTTGTGCTGGCTCCAATTACATGAATTCTATTTTGAGTTTTGAAATTATCTTTGCCGACAAGAAAGTTAATTCTGCGGGTTTGCAACTTGCGGATCTGACTGCTCGACCAATTGCATTGAACTACTTGCGTCCAGGTCAATCCAACCAAGCTTTTGATGTCATCCAGTCAAAAATTCGTCGATCGCCCGATGGCAATACTGACGGTTGGGGGATCAAGATATTTCCATAAAGCAATTGGCCCCGGCCTTTGCCGGGACCAATTGCCGACCGGGAAACCCAATCCAATGAATAAATGATAACTTGATTGTGCTTTGGATGTCAACTTTTTATACATAAGAATTGGAGAGAGCTTCGCAGGTGTGTCTATAGGCAACAGCGTTTGGAGGCGATCGGCATCGGGAGGTGGCAATGACCACCTAATGCTTGGCCCGCCGACTCAATCCAGGTATCCCGGGAACCAACTCGGCGTGAGCAACGTCTCATTTGGTGAGGTCGATATTGCCGGCCTTGGCTCAGTCGTAGGCTTTCTGAGCAGCGAGGTTCGCCGATGAAGACCAGAAGCAACATGAGACTCCCCATCACCATCGGCGCGGTGATCGCTTTGTTGGTCGCCGCTGGGTGCGGTAGCGGCGCCGATGAGGAGCCGATCACCGTGGTAGGGGCGCAGACGGATCCGACCGCCACCGCCACCGGCACTGTCCCCGAGTTCTCCCAGCCGACTACGACGGCAACCGCCGCCTCCACCCCCACAGCCGATCCCGATGCCAACGCCTCAGTCACCGGCACCGTTACCTATCGGGAGCGGATTGCGCTGACGCCTGGTGCAGTGGTCACCGTGCAGCTTCGCGACACGTCTCTCATGGATGTGGCCTCTGAGCTGGTCGCCGAGCAGGTCATCACCAACCCGGGCCAAGTGCCGATTGCGTTCGAGGTGCGCTACAACACAGACGACATCAACCCCCGCAATACCTATTCCATCCAAGCCCGCATCACCGAATCCGACGGCAGGCTGGCCTTCACCAACGACACCGCCTACGACGTGATCACCCGGGGCAACCCCACCCGACTCGACATGGTGTTGGTGATCGTCCAGCCGCCGCCCGATCCCACCGGCGAGTGGAACGATGAGAACTCCCGCCAATATGTGGAAGAAGAAGTAGAGGTGATCGGGGCTGAGGTGGTGGAGTACCACCCCGAGGTCATCATCCTGGTGGACCTCTACCAGTCCACCGTTGAGAATTGCGTCCGCCGGGGCAGCCAGTCGTTCGAAATCGACGGGTCCGACATCTACGTCACCATCACCCTCACCGTGCCGCCCCCCACCCCATGGGCCATCGACTGTGACGCAGAAAGGGGCACGGTTGAAGAGGTAATCCGCTTCGGCGAAGCCCTCTCCCCAGGCCAGTCCTACCGGGTTTTCGTCAACGGCACCGAGACCACCACCTTCACCGCCCCGCTGGCCAGCACCCCGTAGGGGGCTCCAATCAGTCTGAGTAATTCACTCCCGGCATCACGCACAGCATCTCGAACAGCAGGTTGGCGGCGGCCAGCGCCGTGGCGCCGGTGGGGTCGTAGATAGGGGCCACTTCCACCAGGTCGCATCCGACCAGGTCGAGGCCCTGACAGCCCCGGATGATCTCTAGTGCCTGGGGAGCGGTCAGGCCGCCGATCTCGGGGGTGCCGGTCCCGGGGGCGAAGGCGGGGTCGAGGGCGTCGATGTCGAAGCTCATGTACACCGGCCCGCCGCCCACCATTTGGCGCACCTCGGCCATGAGCGGCTCGAGCGACCGGTTCCAGCACGCCTCTACCGGCACCACCCGGAAGCCCTGCTCACGCGACCAGTCGAAATCATCGGCGGCGTAGCCGGTGCCCCGCACCCCGATCTGGGCTACTCGATGGGTGTCGAGCAGCCCTTCCTCCACCGCCCGGCGAAACGGTGTGCCGTGGGCGATGGCCTCGCCGAACATGTGTTCGTTGACATCGGTGTGAGCGTCCACGTGGATCAGTCCCAGGGGACCGTGCTTGCGCCGCATGGCCCGCATTATTGGCAGGGCGATGGTGTGATCGCCCCCCATCGACACGGTCATCAGATCATGCTGGAGCAGATCGCCATAGAAGCTCTCGATGCGGGCCACGGCGTCGGCCAGGTTGTAGGGGTTGGCGGCCACGTCGCCGATGTCGTCGATTCGCAGGCTGTCGAACGGCGCGGCCCGGGTGGCCATGTTGTAGGGGCGGATCAGCACCGACTCGGTGCGGATGCCCCTTGGGCCGAAGCGGGCTCCCGGCCGGTTGGACGTGCCGATGTCGATCGGCACGCCCACGACGGCGACATCGAGGTCAGCCGCCGCCGACCGGCCGGGAAGCCGCATGAAGGTGGCGATGCCCGCGAAGCGGGGCATCTGATTGCCCCCGAGGGGTTGAGGCTTGTCTGCCACCTTGGGTTCCTACTGGATTGCGGTGATTAGCCCTTGGCCTCGATGAAGGCGTCGGAGTAATTCACCTCGAAGTCGCCGGTGTCGTAGATCTCTTCCAGGAGCTCCAGCGGGGCCACCCCAGGCGTGCTGAGGAAGTCTTGGAGATCCTCGTTGAGTCCGTCGAACGCGGCTGCGTTGGGGGTGGAGTAGTAGTTCCAGTTCGACAAGGCGGCACCCTGCTCGGGGCCGAGCAGCCAGTTGATGAACGTGTGGGCAGTACAGGGGCTGCCGGCGTCGAACGGAATGGCCATGTTGTCAATCCAGCGGGTACCGCCCTCCTCGGGCACGAAGTACACGTAGCGCGACGGATCCTCTGTCTCCTGGAACTGGGTGAACATGTCACCCGAGTAGCCATGCGCGATCACGGTCTCACCGGTGGTGAGGAATTCGTCGGCCGAGTCGGTGTCGAATGCGGCCAGGCGGTCGCGGCTGCTGGCCACCAGATCGGTGGCTTCTTGCAGCTCGTCCTCATCAGTGGAGTTCAGCGAGTAGCCCAAGTACATGAGGGCCGCGCCGATCGTCTCCCGAGGATCGTTGAGCAGCGAGATCGAGCCGCTGTGCTGGTCGGCGATGGCCGGATCGAAGATCAGACCCCAGGAGCGGGGGAAGTCGGTGCCCAATACCTCGGTGTCAACCGCGATGCCGGTGGTGCCCCACTGGTAGGGAACCGAATAGTCGCCCGCTGGGTCGTAGATCAGGTTCCGGAAATCGCTCGAGATATTCGCAACGTTGGGAATGGCGTCCATATTCAGCGGCTGGATGGACCCGCCGGCGATGAGGATGGCCACCATGTAGTCCGACGGTACGATCAGGTCGTAGCCCGAGTTGCCGGCGCCCACGATCGACTGCATGGCCTCGTTGGAGTCGTAGACGTCCATCGTGACGCTCACGTCGAACTCCTGTGAGAATTCGGCCAGCTGTTCCTCATCGATGTACTCGGCCCAGTTGAAGATATTGAGGTTGCCGTCGGTCTGATTGACTTCGCAGTCGGCGATTTCACCTCCCTCATCGTCGTCGTTACCGCACGCTGCGGCTACCAGCGCGACGGCCAGCAGCCCACAGAACAGCCAGAACAGTTTTTGGCTTTTCATTGGTATATCTCCTTTTTGATTGGTTTGTTGGGAGTGGACACGGCTTCCCTCGCGCCGCGCAGCAAGGGGCGCCCGCCGCGCCCGCTGAACTGCTGGAATGCCAGCGATAGGGCGACGAGGAAGATCGATGCGGTCAGCATGAGCACCGAGGTGGCGTTGATCAGCGGTGTGACTCCCCGGCGGATGAGGCCGAACACGAACACCGGGAGGGTGGTGGCGCCCGGGCCGGCCGCGAACTGGGTAACGACGACGTCGTCGAGTGACAGGGTGAGGGCCAGCAGCGCCCCGCCTGCCACTCCGGGCACGATCTGGGGGAAGGTCACATAGCGGAACGTCTTCCACCGCGTGGCGTAGAGGTCGAGGGCGGCCTCCTCCAATACCTCGCTCATCCCCGCCAGTCGAGCCCGCACCACTACGGACACGAAGCTGATGTTGAAGGCGATGTGGCTGATGGTGATGGAGCCGAACCCCTTCTGCCAGTCAAGGTTGAACCAGGCTTCGAGCAGTTCGAAGAACTCGGCGAAGAACAGCAGCATCATCACTGCCATGGTCACGTCGGGGATGATGATCGGGAGATAGAGCAGGGCGTCGAACACCTGGCGACCCCGGAATTTGAAGCGCTCCAGGGCCAGGGCGGCCAGCGTGCCGAGCACCACCGAGATGACCGTGGAAAGCAGGGCCACCCGGACTGACACCCAAACCGCGCTCTGGATCTGACTGTGATCGAAGAAGCCCTGGTACCACTCCAGTGTGAAACCGCCCCATCGGCCCACGTTGCGATCGTCGCTGAATGAGAACACGATCAGCACGAAGATCGGGGCGAAAAAGAAGATATAGACCAGCCAGGAATGGACCGACAGCGCGATCTTGGTGGTACCCCGGGGCTGGACGGTGCTGCTCACAGGTTCCTGCCCCCTGTGCGGAAGTACACCACGGTGGCGACCAGCATCACCGCCATCAGCACGAATGAGAGCGACGCCCCCACCGGCCAATTCCTCGCGGTCAGGAATTGGGTGACTATGTAGGAGCCAAGCAGGGTGGTCTTGGCCCCGCCCAGGATCTCCGGGGTCACATACGCACCGAGACTGGGTACGAACACCAGGATCGACCCGGCAATCACCCCCGGCATCGAAAGCGGGAACAGAATCCGCCGGAACGTCTGGAAGCCCGAGGCGTAGAGGTCGCGGCTGGCCTCGACCAAGCTGAGGTCGATCCGTTCGATCGACGCATACAAGGGCAGCACCATGAACGGCAAGGAGCCGTAGACCAGCCCGATTACCACTGCGGAGGTAGTGAAGAGCAACTCCCTTTCTCCCAAGCCGATGGCCTCGGTAATGTTGGTGAACAGGCCGTCGTTGCCCAACAACACCCGCCAGGCGTAGTTGCGCACCAAGAAGTTGGTCCAGAACGGGATCATCACGAAGACGAGCATCACGTTGCGGACCAGGGGGCTGCGGGTGGCCATGAAGTAGGCGAACGGATACGACACCGCCAAACAGATCAGCGTGGTGAGGATGGCCAACCACAGCGACCGGAACAGGATGTCTCGTACGATGGGCTCGCCCAGCTTGCGATAGGCCTCTAGGTTCCAACCCGAGAGGTCGGTTCCGCCGAACCGGTTTCGGGTGGCGAACGAGTAGATCATCACGATCCCGAGCGGGACGGCGAAGAACAGCACCAGATAGGCGTAGGCCGGAAGCGAGAGCAGAAGGCCCCGCCGGGACGCGGCCCGATTGGCGGCCTTCTCGTACTCAGGAGTGGCGGCGGCGGCCTCTTGCTCCTCGGGCCGGACGGAGGCCATTGTCATGCCCGCACTACCGAAATGGCGTCGAGTGTCCACGACACCGCGACTTCATCGCCGACATAGGGTCGGTAGCCGCCCGGCTGATTCTCTCGCCGGACCTCGAGGCGAGCCCAGTCGAGCACCACCGTGTACACCAGTGCATTGCCCAGGTAGGTCACGCTCTCCAAGCGCCCGACGACCGATTGATGATCAGCGGGCACCTCGTCGGGCCGCTGCATTTCTGCCCGCTCGGGTCGCAGGCACACCGCTACCCGGGCGCCGACGCCAAGATCCGACTTCCCGGGGATGTGGGCCCCGTTGGCCAAACACACCGTGTCGTTCGACACCACGGTGGCGTCCAGCAGATTGGTCTGGCCGATGAAGTTGGCCACGAAGCGGTTGACCGGGTGCTCGTAGATCTCCGCTGGTGTACCCACCTGGAGGAGCTCGCCCTCATTCAACACCCCGATCCGGTCGGCCATGGTCAGGGCCTCTTCCTGATCATGGGTGACGAACACGAAGGTGATGCCCACCTCGCGCTGAAGCGCCTTGAGCTCACCTTGCATTTCTTGGCGCAGCTTGAGATCGAGGGCGCCCAGCGGCTCGTCGAGCAGTAGCACCTTGGGCCGGTTGACCAGCGCCCGGGCCAGCGCAACCCGCTGGCGCTGACCCCCCGACAGCTGCTGGGAACGGCGCTGCTCCAAGCCTTCCAGACGAACCAGGCTGATGGCCTCTCGCACCCGGTCGGCGATCTCAACTTTGGGGACTCGCTGCATCTTGAGCCCGAACGCCACGTTGACCTCCACCGTCATGTGGGGGAAAAGGGCGTAGTCCTGGAAAACAGTGTTGACGGGACGCTTGTTGGGGGGCAGCGTGCCGGCCTCGTCGCCGAAGATCTTGAGGCTGCCCTCGGTAGGCAGCTCCAGGCCGGCGATCATGCGCAGGGTTGTGGTCTTGCCGCATCCCGACGGACCCAGCAAGGCGAAGAACTCGCCGTCGGCGATCTCCAAATCCACGTTGTCGACCGCGACCACAGAACCGAAGCGCTTCGTGATGGCCGCAAGCTTCACTGCTGCAACTTGGTCGCTCACCTGATTGCTCCCCCCGTCTCTTTTCAGCCCGTGCCCCAGCTGTAGGTCTGCTTGACCAATCGCAGGTAGTTCAGCGTCTCGAGGGTGACCACGCCGGGAATGGCCCGGATGCAGTCGTTGACCACCGACATGAAGGCATCGCTGTCGGAGCACACGATCTCAGCGATGATATCGAACCGCCCGGCCACGATGATCACGTAGTCGGCCTCGTCGATCTCGGCGATGGCGTCAGCCACGCGCCGGGCGTCGCCCGACACGGTGACCCCCACCAGCGCCTGGTAGCCCAAGCCCAGTGCCACCGGGTCGGTTACCGCCACCACCTGGATGACCCCCTTCTCTATCAGCCGGTTGACTCGCTGGCGGGTGGCGGCTTGGGACAGCCCGACCATCGGCGCGATTTGGGCGAGGGGCAGACGGCCGTCGATTTGCAGCTCGCGGATAATGGCCTTGTCGATCTCATCGAGGTCGAAGACGGCGGTCATCGGCTGAATCGTCCTTGGGCCTCGGTGAGGGCGACTCGCAGGGTCTGGTTGATGCGGTCGAACTCGTCAGGACCGGCAATCAGCGGCGGGGCGAGCTGGACTACCGGCTCACCCCGATCATCAGCCCGGCAGATCAAGCCCAACTCGAGGAGGCGGTTGGTGAGAAAACCCCGCAACAGTGACTCCGATTCCTCCTCGGTGAATGATTCCTTGGTATCCCGGTCCTTCACCAGCTCGATGCCGTAGAAGTAGCCCATGCCCCGAACCTCGCCGACGATCGGAAGATCGCGCAGGTCTTCGAGGGCGCCCCGGAAGGCGTCCTCGTTGGCCCTCACATGGTCGAGGAGGTGCTCTTTCTCGAAGACGTCGAGGTTGGCCATGGCCACCGCGCAGCTCACCGGGTGCCCGGCGAACGTGAACCCGTGCAGGAACGACTCGTCGGTGCCCACGAACGGCTCGGCCAGACGATCGCTGGCGATCATGGCCCCCATCGGGGCATAGCCCGATGTCAGCCCCTTGGCGCACGTGATGATGTCGGGGACGTAGTCGAGCCTCTCCGAGCCGAACATGCTGCCCAGTCGGCCGAAGGCGCAGATGACCTCGTCGGACACCAGCAGGACCCCGTGGCGATCGCAGATCTCGCGGAGTCGGGCGAAATAGCCGTCGGGAGGCACGAAGCACCCACCGGCGTTTTGAACCGGCTCGACAAAAACCGCGGCCACCGTCTCGGGCCCGGCCCGCAAGATGGCCTGCTCGATGTCGTCGGCACAGCCCAGCGTGCAGGCATCGCAGCCGGCGCACAGCGGGCAGCGGTAGCGGTTGGTGTTGGCCGCGTGGATCGCGCCGGGCACGAGGGGCTCGAAGGGCTCGCGGATGGGGCTCAGCCCGGTGATCGACAGAGCGCCCATTGAAGTGCCGTGATACGAAAGGTTACGGCTGACCACCTTGTGCCGTTCGGGCTGGCCGGTCACCTTGAAGTATTGGCGAGCAAGCTTCCAGGCCGACTCCACCGCCTCCGAGCCGCCGCTGGTGAAGAACACCCGGTTGAGATCGCCGGGGGTGAACGAGACCAGGCGGGCGGCCAGCTCGACGGCGCCAGGATGGGCGTAGGTCCAGATCGGGAAGTAGCCGAGCTGGGATGCCTGGCGCCCGGCGGCCTCGGCCAGCTCCTCGCGCCCATGGCCCACTTGGGAGACGAACAGCCCGGCCAATCCGTCAAGGTATTGGTTGCCTTTGGCGTCCCATACGTAGCAGCCGTCACCTCGCTCCATGATGAGCATGCCGTCGACCGCGCTGCCGATGGTGCTGAAGTGGCCCCACAAGTGGCGGTCGGCCAATGCGACCAATTCGTCGTGCTGCATCAATGGCGCCCCCGCTCCGTTCAGTGACTACTGATTTAACACTAGAATGGCCACTAGTGCAACCGAATCGGTTGCAGATTATGAAACGACAACTAGTTTTTGTCCAAACAGGGCCTTGATTGTGCGGGTTTGGTGCTGCAATATGAGTGAAGGGATGAACAGAACGGGGGCAGCGGAATCATGCTGACTGACAACTACATCAATGGAGAAACCAGGCCAGCGGTCGGCGGGGCCACTGATCCGGTGGTGAATCCGGCCACCGGATCGGTGATCGGCGAGGTGGCTTCCAGCTCGGCGGCCGATGTGGACACCGCGGTCAAAGCGGCCGCCGCGGCTTTCGCCGAGTGGTCGGCCAAGACCCCGAGAGAGCGCAGCGAGATCCTCCACCAGGTGGCCGACATCGTGGAGGAGAACGTGGAGGAGTTGTCCCAGCTCGAGTGCCTAAACGTGGGCAAGCCGGTGTCGATCATCGAGTTCGAGATGGACCAGCTGTGCGACAATTGGCGGTTCTTCGCCTCTGCGGGGCGCTTTTTGGAGGGAAAGGCGGCTGGAGAGTATCTCGAGGGCTACACATCGATGGTCCGCCGCGACCCGCTGGGGGTGGTGGGCTCGATTGCTCCTTGGAACTACCCGCTGTTCATGGCTACCTGGAAGCTCGGCCCCCCGCTGGCCGCGGGCAACACCGTGGTGTTGAAGCCCTCCGAGCTCACGCCCTATACCGCGCTGCGGCTGGCTGAGCTGCTCGACGGCGTGCTTCCCCCCGGTGTCTTCAACGTGGTGTGCGGCCGGGGCGAGACCGCCGGCGTGGCACTGGTGGAGCACCCCGACGTGGTCATGGTGTCCCTCACCGGGTCGGTGGCGGCCGGAAAGTCGGTGGCCAAGCATGCGTCGGATTCGCTCAAGCGGGTTCACCTCGAGCTGGGCGGCAAGGCCCCGGTGATCGTTTTCGACGATGCCGACATCGAAGCGGTGGTGGCCAATCTGCGGGACAACAGCTTCTACAACACCGGCCAGGACTGCACCGCGCCGTGTCGGGTGATCGCCGGTTCCAGGGTGCACGACGACTTTGTGGCCCGGCTCACCGATGCCGCGGGCTCGGTGGTCACCGGCGATCCCACCGATGCGGACACCGAGATGGGTCCGCTGGTGTCGGATGGCCAACTGGACCGGGTGTCGGGATTCGTGGATCGGGCCGTCGATGCCGGTGCCGAGGTCACCGTGGGAGGCGCCACTCGCGCCGGCGCCGGGTTCTTCTACGAGCCCTCGGTGGTGGTCGGGGTGGACCAGGCGTCGGAGATCGTGCAACAGGAGGTGTTCGGGCCGGTCATCTCCGTGCAGTCGGTGCCCGATGAAGAGACCGCACTGGCCTGGGCCAACGACTGCGACTACGGGCTGGCCGCCAGCGTGTGGACCAACAATGTGGGCCGGGCGATGCGCATGGCCAAGGGCCTCCATTTCGGAACGGTGTGGGTGAACGATCACATCCCGATCGTGTCGGAGATGCCCCACGGCGGCTTCAAGCTGTCGGGCTACGGCAAGGACATGTCGCTGTACGCGGTCGAGCACTACACCGAGCTCAAGCACGTCATGGTGAAGCACTGAGCTCCAAGAGCTGGGCCCCGCAGGCGCTGGCTGCCGCCAAACCGGCGGTGTTCTGGTCCGATCGCGTCGATGCACCCGCGTCGGCCCCCGCATTGGCGGATACCGTCGAAGCCGACTTGGCGGTGATCGGCGGCGGGTTCACCGGACTCTGGGCTGCGCTTCAAGCACTAGAAGACCAACCCGGCCTCCGGGTAGTGGTACTCGAAGCCGAGCAGTGCGGGTTCGGGGCCAGCTCCCGCAACGGCGGCTTCTGCGACTCGTCGCTTACCCATGGTTTGGCCAACGGGATCTCGCATTGGCCCGATGAGATTGAGACCCTGGTGCGACTGGGCCGGGAGAACCTCGCCGGTTTGGAGGCCAGTTTGGAGCGCCACCGGATTGACGCCGACTATCAGCGCTGCGCGGAGATCGACGTGGCCATCGAGCCATGGCACCTGGAGAGCCTTGCCGAGGACATCGAGGACTTTCGGGGCTTGGGCGAGGACGTCGACCTGTTGGATGCCGAGCAGATGCGGGCTCGGGTAGATTCCCCCACGTACCTCGGCGGGTTCATCCGCCGCAACGACATGGCCCTGATTGATCCTGCCCGCTTGGTGTGGGGGCTGCGGTCAACCGTCGAGGGACGGGGCGGCGCGGTCTATGAGCACACCCCGGCCCAGGCGATCAAGCGCCAGAACAATCGCATCGACATCCGCACTCCAAGTGGACGGGTCCGGGCCGACCACGCGGTGATGGCCACCAATGCCTATCCGGGGCCGGTCCGTCGTCCCCGCCGCTACACCATCCCGGTCTACGACCATGTGCTGATGACCGAGCCGCTCTCTGCTGAGCAAATGGCCTCCGTGGGCTGGGCTGAGCGCGAGGGTTTGGGGGATGTGTCGAACATGTTCCACTACTACCGGCTGTCGGCCGATGATCGGATTCTGTGGGGCGGCTACGACGCCACCTACCACTTCAACAACGGGATCGGCGACTCCCACGACCAAAGCGACAAGACCCATTCGCAGTTGGCCGAGGACTTCTTCCAGACCTTTCCCCAGCTCGAGGGGCTGTCGTTCAGCCACCGCTGGGGCGGCCCTATTGGCACCACCACGCGGTTCACCGCCACGTGGGGAACCAAATTCGGTGGGCAGCTGGCTTGGGTAGCGGGGTACACCGGCCTCGGGGTGGGGGCCAGCCGGTTCGGGGCTCGAGTGGCGCTCGATTTGGTGTATGGCCGGCAAACAGAACGGACCGACCTCAAAATGGTGCGCAAGCCTCCGGTGCCCTTCCCGCCGGAGCCGGCTCGATGGGTCGGCGTCCAGCTGACCCGCAGGGCCATCCAGCGATGCGACCGGCGGGGCGGCAAGCGGGGGCCCTGGTTGAATCTGCTCGACCGGTTCGGTGTGGGGTTCGACTCATGAGCAGCCGATATCGCGCACGGTCGTTCTGGCACGACACCTGCCCGGGTTCGCTTGAACCTCGCCCGGCGCTAGACGGCGATGTCGAAGTAGACGTTGCCATTGTGGGCGGGGGCTTCACCGGGCTGTGGACCGCCTACTACCTGCTGTCCATCGATCCCTCGATTCGGGTCATGGTGATCGAGCGCGACATCGTGGGCTTCGGGGCGTCGGGCCGCAACGGCGGATGGTGTGTGGGAGAGTTGGCCGCCGGGCCCGAGCGGCACGAGGCCGTCGCCGGCAACGACGCGGCCCGACGGTTCCTCCACGCGCTGCATGGCGCGGTCGGCGAGGTAGGTCGAGTGGCAGAGCGCGAGGGGATCGACTGCCACTACGCCAAGGGCGGAGCGGTCCACCTGGCCCGCAATCGGGCCCATCTCACCCGCCAGCGGGAGCATGTCGAGCTATTTCACAATGCCTACGGGCTGTCCGACAGCGATATGCGGATGCTCAGCGCGGCCGAAGCCAGCGCCCACTTGGCCGCTACCAAAGTGGCGGGAGGCATGTTCTTCGCCCACACCGCGGCCCTCCATCCGGCCCGGCTGGTTCGAGGGCTCGGCGATGCCGTCGAACGCCTAGGCGGCTTGATCGTCGAGGACACGGCCGCCACCGCCATCGAATCGGGCCGCGTCGTGACCAACCGGGGGGTCGTCAAGGCCGATGTCGCGGTTCGAGCCCTGGAGGGCTACACCGCCACCCTGGAGGGGAACCGCCGGTCCTTGGCGCCGCTGTATTCGCTGATGGTGGCCACCGAACCTCTCGACGACGCGCTCTGGGCTGACATCGGTCTGAGCCACCGACAGACCTTTACCGATGACCGATTCATGGTCATCTACGGACAGCGGACAGCCGACGGTCGGATCGCGTTCGGAGGGAGGGGGGCGCTCTATAGCTTCGGCTCAGGGATCGTCAGCTCGGTCGAACAGAGATCGCGCACCCACGAACGAATCGTCAAGACGCTGGTCGATCTACTGCCCATGCTCTCAGATGTGGCCATCACCCACCGCTGGGGCGGTGTGCTCGGCGTGCCCCGCGACTGGTTCCCTTCGGTTGGATTCGACCGGGAAAGCGGCATGGCCTGGGGCGGTGGTTACGTCGGCGAGGGGGTGGCACCCGCAAACCTGGCCGGCCGGACCATCGCCGAGCTGATCACTGAGACCGATTCGCCCCGCATCGACCTGCCCTGGGTGGGACACCGGTCACGGCGATGGGCGCCCGAGCCGCTGCGGTGGCTCGGCATCAACGGAGTGCTGGCGTCCATGGGCATTGCCGACCGCACCGAGGCGATTACCGGCCGGCAGTCGCGACTCGCCGGGACAGTGCAGCGACTGCTCAGCTGAGAGTCGGCTAGGCCACCCCCAGGCGGGCCAGCTGTTCGTCGGGGTCGAACAGCATGTGCCGGTTCGGCGAGTCCAGCAGGACTGGGGCGACATTCGATGGCTCGTTCATGCCACCTTGACGTTGGTGGCATGGATGCCGAGTCAGTTCACGTCGGTGTCTGGGGCGCGGGCCAAGTCGAAGGTGGCGGCGGCAACGGCCAGGATCTCGTCTCGGTCGGCTTCCAGGATGAACCCGGCGGCAATGGTCTGGTCGAGGGCGGAAGTGAACGCGGCCGCATAGTCGTCGCGGCCCCCGGGATAGAGCCGGGAAATGGCACCTGGTTCTAGGGGGGCGGTGACGCCGAAGAGGTAGGCAAAACCCTCGCCCTCTTGTCCTTCACCGGAGAGGATCCTGATGGGAGCGTCGACCCACGGGTTGCGGATGCCACCTCGAGCGTTGCCCAGATCGTCTCGCTGGCAGGTGATGCCGTCATCTCCCAGTTCCAAACGGGGGGCGATAGGGGGCGGCTCACCGCCTCCAGCCCAGCGGTCGAGGTGCTCTAGGGCGGCTTGGGCCACGTAGTGCTGATGCGGAGCGGAGTTGATGGGCTTGTCCACGGTCATGATCACCAGTTCGGTGATCGGCTCGAGCATTCGGGCCAATTCCACCGGTTCGAGCTGACCTCCGTCGGCTCTGGATGCCACCAGTAGGTAGGTATCGGCGTGAGCGGCTCCTGGCAATTCCCAAACCCGGACGTTTTCGCTGTCGGCCTGCTGAATGGCCGCGTTTCGCAATGCCGTCACATCGGTCTCACTGCTCAACAGAAGCACCGGCACCCGGGCGTCGGCCCGGATCTGCTCGGGAAAATGAGCCATCGCGTTGGACTGCTCGTTCTCCACGCGGGGGCCGAAGGCACCGTCGAACTCAGCTCTCACTGCGGGGCGACCGTGGAGAAAGAAGCCGTCAAAAACTCGGATCAGGGGATCGACGCCGTTGACATAGGTGGCCAGAAACGAAGCAGATTGCGACTCGCCGACAGCCAGCAACCGATTGGCGGCCAGATCGCCCAGCAGCGGCGACTCCCCGGTCCGCAGTGCCTGCCCTACCTGGGTGAACATGTCGAAGCTGAAAGCGTCCCCCGGGTGGGACAGGTGGCCATACCGCTCGGAGTTGAACAGTTTGAGGTGGATCCCCTCGGCTAGGCCGCCTCCGTCGATGCCGGCCCTTTGGGCTGAGACCCCCACCCAGGCATCGCCCCGCCGGATGATATGGCGGTGCAAATAGTCCCAGTCGGGGGAGGCGTCGATGCCGCTGGAGACATTCAGCCATTCGACCACTACCGAGCCGCTGAAATCAGCTGGGGACATCGGGCGACGTACAAGCAGCCGGGTGGTGAACGGTGCCGAATCAGCCAATGCGGTTGTCAGCTGACCGTCTCGACTGCGCTCGCCGACTGCACAGTAGGACTGCGCCTGGCCCCGGGCTTCGAACTCGGTTTCGAGATAGCCGAGCTGTTCGAGCTTGTAGTTGTGGGGGATCAACACCGGCGGGGGGTCGGAAAATGCCTTGACATCCATAGCAGTTGGAGCGATCACCGTAGTCAATCCCCAATCACTCTTGATGCACATCGGCGGTGTACTCGTTGGCTGCCCCGGGCTCGGGCGATCGCAAGAGGAGCGACTCGATCCCGAATGTGGGCGCGGCGAACAGCGCAGCGATGCAGGAGACCAGGCCATGGGCCACATCGTCGGCATCCATGATTCCGGTTCGAAAGCCCTGACGCTGCCAGTGGGGGATGGCCTCGCCAAAAGCCTTGTGGTCGAATGAGTTGGCGAATTCGGTGGGGGTTGTCGGCCCGAGCACCACGGTGACAAACCGGCGAGTTCCGAGCACTTCGGTGCGCCAACCCTCCATGGTCGCTTCGAGGGCTCGCTTGGACGCGGCGTAAGGGACAAGCGAGTGCCGGGGCATGCTGGTGGAGTCGGATGAGATCGCCGCGACCACCGCGTCCTCGCTGAGATGGGGGAGAGCAGCAGTGATCAAGAGGTTCGGTCCGAACGTGTTGACCCCGAACACCGTCTGCCAGTCGTCTTGGGTGAGACCGGTTATAGGACCCATGGGCGACATCCCCGCGGTGTAGACGATGCCGTCGAGTCCGCCGAGTGTGTCCACTGTTTCGGCTACCCCCTGGTCGATGCTGGCGGGATCGAGCATGTCGATGGTCACTACATGGCCGCCACCCGCTTCGGCTGCTGCTTGTTCGAGGAAGTCGCGGCGGCGGGCGGCGAATGCCACGTCAGCGCCGTGGTGCTGAAGGGCTATGGCGCTGGCCCGGCCCAGTCCCGATGAGGCTCCCACCACCAGGATCCTGCGCCTATTCAGTGCTTCCATCAACTCCACCTAGGACATCGGCCAGCCAATTTTGCCAGAGGGGACCGTCCCGCTCGGCGGCCTCGGCCCCGCCAGCTCCGTAAAGGTACAACCACACCGAGGCTCCGGCGTGGTCGCCGTAGGATTCCACAGCCACGAAGGCGGTGCCCGGCGCCGGCTGGTCGAGCAGCAGGGCGATCCTCCACGGCGCGGCATCCACCACCTTGCCGGCTAGTGGGGGCGAATTGGGGGCGCGGGCCTCGATCCGCTCGCCTGCGGTCGGAGCCGAAGGGATGCCCAGCGCGGCGGTAAGCACAGCCCAGGCCTCATCTCGGGAACCAGTCCACATCCCCATGGGCAACGCCGACGCCGCGGTCTGACCGGCAAAGTGCTCCATGTGCAACTTGAGGTTGAACAGGAACAACCCCCAGCCCTCCACCATCCCGTCGTACTGGGCGTCCCACTCGCCCCCCTGGCCGAAGCCGGTGTTCGCCAGCTTCACCATGCATCGATTCTCACCCAAGGGCTCCACCGTCCACTCGAAGGCCAGCCCGTCCACCCCCTCGCCACCGTCAAAGCACACCCGCTGAGGCGGCTCCCAAACCGCCACCCGCCCGGAAACCTGCATCTCCGGCCCCGGCCCAAACGAAGCCATGGCCGCACCGCCCGCGCACTCCTCCACCGTGTGGGGCACATACCAAGAGGAGATCCCCGGCCCCGTAGCCACCGCCTGCCACACCTCCTCAGAGGTGCCGGGGACTTCGATTTCAAGCTCGATGGACCGACGATCATTAGGCATGCCCCAACCATAGGGGCGCTGGAGGGTTCTATTCAGGCTGAGGAGGTGCCTGTTGTTTTCTCTCTCGCATTCTGAGTCCTTCTCGATAGAGAAAGGCAATGCCGCAGGCGATGGCGAATAGCATCAGCAAAATCCATCCCACCGGGTGTATGTGAAATATAAGTTATATTGCGGCGAAGCGCACCGGCATCGTGGCACTCGGTGGTGTACGGCGAAATGCTCCAGTGGGGCCATACCACGGTGTGGTCCCGCACCGGCATCTGATGGGTGGACGCGAATCGAAGCAGTTCGTCGCTGGCCTCCCACTCCCAGCGGTCGGGCTCGGGATGAATCCATACCCACTTCATGGCCCGCTCCAAGGTGACCGGCGCGGGGGCTCAGCGCACCGTGTCGGTTCCGGTCACCAACACCGGCCACCGGCCGGGCAGCGAGGGGGTTCAGATCTACGTGGTCACGTCCCCCGGTGATGTGTCCCGACCTCCTAAAGAACCAGCCGGATTCTCGAAGCTCACCCTCGACCCCAGCGAGACCGGCACGGCGGAAGTCACCCTCAGCGAGCGCTCGTTCGCCCGCGGGCACTCAGAGGCCCATCAATGGGCCGCCGGCTCCGACCGATACCGACTCCTGGTGGCTGTCTCAGCCGCCGATGTCCGGTCGACAATTGTCATCGAGGTCTGATCTCAATCGACGTTGTGTTCAACGGTATGTTCAAATGGGTGCTTGAAATTCGCTGCATCGGCAGACCATCTCGACGAGATGGATATTGCGCTCCGCAACGACATCCGACGGCTGGGCACCCAGCTTGGCGCTGCTCTTGTGCGCCAACATGGCCCCCAGTTGCTTCAGCGCGTCGAGCAGGTGCGGACCATGGCTCGGGGCCTGCGGCGCGACGAGGAGTCGGGTGCGGCCTTGGCTGAGGTGCTGGATGACTTCGAGGTGGTCGAGGCCATTCACCTGGTGCGGGCGTTCACGGTCTACTTCCACTTGGCCAACACCGCCGAACAGGTGCATCGTATCGAGGATTTGAACGCCGACGGCTTTGCGGGCAGTCACCGTTTTGCCGAGACGGTGGACAAGCTCTTGGAGCTGGGCATTGACCGATCCGAGATAGTGGCTGCCACCAGGAGTGCCGATCTCCGTCCGGTATTTACCGCCCATCCCACCGAAGCCTCTCGCCGGTCGATCCTCGACAAGCTCACCGAGATCGCCGTGCTGATCGAGCGTCGGTGCGAAGCTGGCTGTGGCCCGGCCGACCAGCATCGCATCGACCGCCGCGTCGACGAGCTCATTGACGCCATCTGGCAGACCGACGAGCTTCGTCGGGAGCGGCCTGATCCGGTCGACGAGGCTCGTTCCATCCTCTACTTCCTCATCGAGATCGCCGCCGACGGCGTACCCGAGCTGTTCGACGACGTCGATGCCGTGCTGCGGTCCATTGGCGGATCACTCGACGGCCCCCAGGTGCCCGTGCGGTTCGGGTCGTGGGTGGGAGGCGATCGCGACGGCAATCCCTACGTCACGCCGGCAATAACGCTTGAGGTGCTGGCTTTTCAGCGGGGCCGGGCGCTGCGCTTGCTGGTGGCTGAGATCGAGGAGCTGTCGTCGGAGCTGTCGGTGAGCACCGCGGTCACTGGCATCACCGGGGAGTTGCAAGCGCAGCTCGATGCCGACCGCGGCGGCTTTCCCGATGTTGTGTCCCGGTTCACCAAGCTGAGCGCCGGCGAGCCCTACCGCCAGCGCTGCTCGGTAGTCCACCAACGCTTGCTAGATGCGGCGGGCGAGCGACCCGGCCCAAGGGCCTATGGGTCGCCTGCCGAGATGGAGGCCGACCTGGCCGTGATGGCCCGGTCGCTCGAAGCCAACGGAGGCTCTCTGTTGGCCCGAGGTCGCCTGGCCCGTGTCCGGAGGATCCTGGCTATGATCGGGTTCCATCTCGCCACCCTCGACATCCGCGAGAACGCTGCGGTCCATCGCGAGGCCCTCAGCAAGCTCTTCGCTGAGTTGGGCACTGACTATCTTGCGCTGTCGCGTCGGGAGCGCGCCGCGCTCTTGGCCGCCGAACTTGAGAGCTGCCGCCCGCTGGCCCCGCCCGCGAGTTCGGAGGCCCAAGCGTCGCTGGCCCTTTTTGCCGCCCTGCGCCAAGGCCTCGACAAGCACGGCGATGGGGTCATCGAGAGCTACATCGTCTCAATGACCCAGGGTGTCGACGATGTGTTGGCCCCCGTCGTGCTGGCTCGCGAAGTCGGCCTGGTGGACATCCCCGGAGGTATCGCCCGACTCGGCTTTGTGCCCCTGTTCGAGACCATCGACGATCTTCGGGGGATCGGCACCATGCTCCGAGAGCTCTTCTCGGTGCCCGCCTACCGGCGGTTGGTGAAGATCAGGGGCGATATGCAGGAGGTGATGGTCGGATACTCCGACTCCAACAAAGACGGCGGCATCACCACTTCGCAGTGGGAGATTCACAAGGCGCTGCGCGAGATCGCCGAGGTCTCGGCAGAGACCCATATCAAGGTAGTGGTATTCCACGGCCGAGGCGGCACGGTGGGTCGAGGCGGCGGGCCTACCAACGCAGCCATCTTGTCGCAGCCCGCCGGGGTGGTGACAGGGGCGGTCAAGATCACCGAACAAGGTGAGGTGATCGCCGACAAGTACGGCTTGCCCCGCCTGGCCCAGCGCAACCTTGATCTGGCCCTGTCGGCCGTGCTTGAGGCCACGCTCGCCCACCGGCGCCCCCGCCACGGCCAAGACGGCATCCAAGCTTGGAACGATGTCATGGAGCTCATGTCAGCCCAGGCCCACCAGGCGTACCGAGGCCTGCTCGACACCCCGGGGTTTGTGGAGTACTTCCAGACCTCGACTCCTGTGGAGGAACTCGCTGCCATGAACATCGGCTCGCGCCCCGCCCGTCGATCGGGACCGGCGGTGGGGATCGACGACCTGCGGGCCATCCCCTGGGTCTTCGGCTGGACTCAGTCGCGCCAGATAATCCCCGGTTGGTTCGGGGTGGGCACGGCTCTCGAAGCGGCCCAGCAGGCTGGTTGCGGGGAGATGCTCCATGCCATGCATGATGACTGGCAGTTCTTCCGCACGTTCATCTCCAACGTCGAGATGACCTTGGTGAAAACTGATCTGGCCATTGCCCGGCACTATGTGCGTCGACTCGTTGTCCCCGAGTTCCACCATTTCTTTGACACGATTGCCGATGAGCACAATCTCACATTGGCCCACGTTGCCAACCTGACCGGCGGCGACCTTCTCAGCGATCTTCCGGTGCTCAAGCGAACATTGGCCGTCCGCGATGCCTATCTCGATCCCATCAACGTCTTGCAGGTGGAGCTGCTGGCCAGGTCAAGAGCCGCGGTTGGCGACCCGGACGATGCCCGACGCATCCAGCGGGCGCTGTTGCTCACGGTGAACGGAGTCGCCGCCGGCCTCCGCAACACGGGCTGAGAATTTCGAACTCCAGTCCCGCTCATCAAAGCTGCTCCACCGAATGCAGGAGGGCCAGGCGTCTCAGTCGGCTTCGTCGCGTTCGGCGATAAGTGCGGCGGCTTGGGTGGGCCACTTCCACTTGCTGATGCGGCCGGGGATCTCAAGGACGGCCTCCAGCTCGCTCACTGCGCTCTCGTCGAGGGCGGCGAGGTCTTCGTAGGTGACGATGCCGTGATCGGGAAGCGCCCGGGCCAGGGCGGGGTCGGTTCCCTTGATACGGGTGAAGTCGTCTGGTGGCTGGGTTGGCGCCGAAGCCGGACTCGGCTCGGGGGCTGGGGCCGCTGGCGCCGGTGCCGCCCCGGAGGGTTCTTCGAGCGTGGGTGCCGGGGTTTCTGGCTCGAGCTCGAGGACCGCTGAATCCTCCGGCTGGGCTGCTTCGGTTTCGACTTGCGGTTCGGGCTCAACCACCGGAGGGGCGACGACCGCCTCCGCGGCCTGCGGCTCGACAACTGCGACCGCCGTGGCCTCAGCGGACGGGGTGCGCACGGTGAGCAGATCGGCCTGACGGGCGGCCGCCTGGGCGGCGTCGCGATTCTCCAATGCTTCCAGCAGGTGCATGGAGATGTCACCCACTACGACGTCCTCGTCGGCGCCCTCGGCCTTGATGCCGTCGTCAATCATGATGTAGCAGAACGGACAGGCGGTGGCGATCCGGTCGGCGCCGGTGGCCAGCAGTTCCTGTGACCGCTCCACGTTGACCTGCTTGCCGATGGTCTCCTCCATCCACATGCGGGCCCCGCCGGCACCGCAGCACATCCCCTTGGTGCCGTTGCGCTCAGCTTCCACCACCTCGACGCCACCCAGCGACCCCACCACTCGGCGGGGGGCGAGGTACACGTCGTTGTGGCGGCCCAGATAGCAGGAGTCGTGGTACACCACCCTCTCGTCTAGGCGGGCGCCGGTCATATCGAGGCGCCCGTCATCGATCAGCGCCTCCAAGAACTGGGTGTGGTGGACCACTTCGTAGTGCCCGCCAAGCTGGGGGTATTCGTTGGCCAGCGTATTGAAGCAGTGGGGGCACTGGGTGACGATTTTCTTGACCCCCATTTCATTGAGGGTCTCGATGTTCTGCATGGCCAGCATTTGGAAGATGTACTCATTGCCCGAGCGTCGGGCCGGGTCGCCCGTGCAGTTCTCGGCTGGACCCAGGATGGAGAAGCTCACCCCGGCCCGTTGGAGCAGCTTGGCCACCGCCCGGGTTACCTTGCGGTTCTTGTCGTCGAACGAGCCGGCGCAGCCCACCCAGTAGAGGTACTCCGACTCCAGCGGGTCGCCCCCGTCGAGCACGGCGATGCCCTCGAACTCGGTGGCCCACGCCCCCCGGTCGCCCTGGGACATGCCCCACGGGTTTCCCGAGTTCTCCATCGACCGATAGGCCTGACCCAGCTCTGAGGGGAAGTCGGACTCCATCAGCGACAAGTAGCGCCGCATGTCGAGGATCTTGTCGAGGATCTCGATGTTCACCGGGCAGATCTCATCGCACGCCTTGCAGGAGGTGCACGCCCAGACTTCCTCACCGGTGATCCGCTCGAACACCGAGTTGGCCTCCACCTTGATCTCGGGCACCGTGCCCAGCGGCGGAGTGGTGGCCGGCTCGCCGGTGGCGGCCATGACCTCGCCGGTCTTGAGCACGATCTCGCGGGGGTCGAGGGGCTTGCCGGTGGCGTGGGCCGGACATACCGACGTGCACCGCCCGCACATGGTGCAGGCATCGGTGTCCAGCAGCTGCTTCCAGGTGAAGTCCTCCACGGTGGCTGCTCCGAACGACTCCAGGTCGGTCTCCATCAAGTTGGGCATGGGCTTCATGGCGCCCTTGGGCCGATCTTTGTCCCGCAGGTACATATTGAGCGGGGAGGTGACCATGTGGCGCAGCATGGTGATGGGCAGCAGCACCAAGAAGGCTACGAAGGCGATCACGTGACCGGCCCACCAGAACTGGTGCCAGTGGTCGAGGCCCTCGAGGCCTCTCATTTGGGTGGCCACCTGGTAGCCGATCACCGACCACTTCTCGAAGTCGGGCACGCCGTGGTCGGCTATGCGGAACACTTCGGCCCCGAAACCGGTGACGCCGATGGCGAAGAAGGTGCCCAGGATCACTGCGTGCTCGGGCCGGGATTTGATGCGGATGCGGTAGGGGCGCAGCTGTCGGGGGCCGTAGCGGCGCACAATGGCCCACAAAACCCCGACCAAAAAGACGGCCCCGGCGATGTCGCCCACCGCGGAGTACACCTGGTACACCCGGCCGTGGAGGAACTTGGCCCCGTCGGGCAGCTGCTCGTCGATCTCCAGGGTGGTGGTGACCCCCAACAAGATGATGAACCCGATGTAGATCATGGTGTGCATGATCCCGGCGCCGGGCTCCCGCAGCAGCGTCCGCATGTACACGCCTCGCCGGAGGTCTTCCAGGCGGGTCTTGACGTTGGCCAGGGTGGTCCGCCGGTTGTCGGGACCGCCCCGCTCCCAGTTCTTCACCCGTTTGGCGAATTCCCAGGAGGCCCACACCAAGAAGATGGGAATGATGGTGTAGAAGGCGGCCTTCCACCCGTTGGGGATGTTCTCCCACGGGTGGCGGGTGATCTCTGCTGGGTTCTTGAACTCGGTGACGGCCGAGGCGATGCCCGAGGCGATGGTGAATGCGGCGAAGCCCAGCCCCAGGCCGAGGACGATGTGATAGGGACGCAGGCGCTTTAGGTCCATGGCGACCCCAACCTAGCGGCCGACAACCGCCGGTCTGTACTCATACGGGCCATACGGCAACCTCCGGCCGGCAACTCATGCGGGACCTTCAGACTGGTCATCGCCGGGTCTGGAGCTGCTTGAAATTCACAGCGCAGAAACAATTGTGAAACCTGGCCTTCCTACCTTGTTTCCGATAGCGCTGGGGCCGCAGTGGCGCGGGCGCCGAAAACGGCGAAGGAGGGCCGGTACTAATGACACGGAAATTTGGAGTGGGGGCGCTGATTGCCGCTGGAACAGTGCTCGTCGGGGCTGTTCCGGCAATGGCCCAAGACGGCGGCGCCGAAGCGGTGCAAGTGGTAATGGACAACCTTTGGGTCTTCATTGCCGGCATCTTGGTGTTCTTGATGCAGGCCGGGTTCGGCATGCTCGAGGCCGGACTCACCAGGGCGAAAAACGTCGGCAACATCATGGCCAAGAATCTGGCCGACATGTGCATCGGCGCCCTCGCTTTTTTCGCGTTCGGCTACGGCATCGCTTTCGGGACCGACGCCGGATCGCTGTTCGGCACCGACGGCTTCTTCTTGAGCGGCACGTTCACCACCTTCGGTGACGGACTCAGCACGCCCACCTTCTTCTTCTTCCAGGTGGTGTTCGCGGCAACCGCAGTGACCATTGCCTCGGGGGCCATGGCCGAGAGGACCAAGTTCACTGCCTATCTGGTTTTCAGCTTCTTCATGACTGCGCTGATCTACCCGGTGGTAGTCCACTCCTTCTGGCACGGCGACGGACTTCTCTCCGACCTGAAGATCGGCGACGCCAAATTCGGCGACTTCGCCGGGTCCACCATCGTCCACAGCACCGGCGGCTGGGCTGCCCTCATGGGGGCGATATTTCTCGGACCCCGCATCGGCAAGTACGACGAGAACGGCAACCCTCGGGCCATGCCCGGACACAACATCGCCTTTGTGGTGCTGGGGGTCTTCATCTTGTGGTTTGGCTGGTTCGGGTTCAATCCCGGCTCGGAGCTGGCTGCCGACGACTTTGTGATGCGGGCCGCAGTGACCACTCTGTTGGCCGCGGCCGCTGGCGGCGTTGTTGCCGGTGCGGTCATTTGGCGCAAGGCCGGCTCGCTTGACGTGGCCATGACGGCGAACGGTGTGCTCGCCGGATTGGTGGGGATCACCGCCGGCACGGGCACCATGAACCCGATGGGGGCAGTTGTGACCGGTGCCATTGCCGGAGCAATCGTGGTGTACTCGGTGCTGTTCTTCGACCGGGTCCGCATCGACGACCCGGTGGGCGCCATATCGGTACACGGTGTCTGCGGCGTGTGGGGAACCCTGGCCGTCGGCCTGTTCTCCCGCTACGACGACGCCTTCGTCGGCCAGGACAACGCCGGCCTGTTCTACGGCGGCGGCATCGACCAGTTGGTGGTCCAGCTCATCGGCGTGGTGCTGGTATTCGCATGGGTGACGGTCACCTCCGGCATCCTGTTCGCCGTGATGAAGAAGACGATGGGTCTACGGGTGTCTCGCGAGGAAGAGATCGGCGGTCTCGACCTTCACGAACATGGTGTGCCCGGCTATGGCCCGGACACCTCCGCATCTGTGGGCTGACCTCCTATAGCCCATAGATGCGGACCGTAGGCGCTCAGCCCGCTTGTTCGGCCACCTCCGCGGCTGCTTCAGCCGCCGCGGCGGGGTCGAGCGAGCGGGCGAGGGTCGTTTTGGCAGCCAGGGGCATCATGTCGTCTCCCAGCTCGTAGACCAACGGCATCCCGGTAGGGATGTTGAGGGCGGCGATGGCGTCGTCGTCGATTAGGTCGAGGTGCTTGGCCAGCGCCCGCAGGCTGTTGCCGTGGGCCGAGATCAGCACTACCCGCCCGGCCCGCAGGTCGGGAATCACTTCGTCGTACCAGTAGGGCATCAGGCGCTCCACGACATCGGCCAGGCACTCGCTCTTGGGGATCTCCTCGGGTGTGAGATGGGCGTAGCGGGGATCGCGGTTGGGGTTCCACGGGTTGTCGTCGGCGATGGGCGGCGGGGGCGTGCGGTAGCCCCGTCGCCAGGAGTTGAGCTGCTCGTCGCCGAAGCGCTGGCGGGTCTCGGACTTGTCCAGCCCGGTCAAGTCGCCATAGTGGCGCTCGTTCAGGTGCCAATCCTGCTTCATCGGCACCTCAGTGCGGCCCATCTCGGCCAATGCCAGCTCGGCCGTGCGGATGGCCCGGATCTGGAGCGAGGTGTGTACGATGTCGGGCAGCAGTCCGGCTTCGGCCAGCGCCTTTCCGCTGGCCCGGGCCTCGGCTTCGCCTTTGGGCGTCAGGTCGCAGTCGTACCAGCCGGTGAACTGATTGGAGGCATTCCACTGGCTTTGCCCGTGGCGGAGCAGGATCAGCATGGCAGGGTCCACGCTGGCCAGCGTAGCGGCCCTAACCCTAAGTGAATATCACTCAGGTTTTGGGATGGGAGGATTTCAAGGGTATCCTTGAAGCCGCAAAATATTCTTGAAAGCAATCCAAACAAGGAGTCAAACAAGATGGGCAAGGTTGTCGGCATCGATCTGGGCACCACGAACAGCGTGGTCGCATTGCTCGAAGGCGGTGAGCCCACAGTTATCGCCAACGCAGAGGGCTCCCGAACCACCCCGTCGGTGGTGGCGTTCTCCAAAGAGGGAGAGGTCCTGGTGGGTGAGGTGGCCAAGCGCCAGGCCATCACCAACCCCGATCGCACCATCCGCTCGGTCAAGCGCCATGTGGGCACCGATTGGTCGGTGGCCATCGACAGCAAGGACTACAGCAGCCAGGAGATCTCGGCCCGGGTCCTCCAGAAGCTCAAGCGGGACGCCGAGACTTACCTGGGCACAGAGGTGGCTGAAGCGGTGATCACCGTCCCGGCCTATTTCGATGACGCCCAGCGCACCGCCACCAAAGAGGCCGGTACCATTGCCGGGCTCGAGGTGTTGCGGATCATCAATGAGCCCACTGCCGCGGCTCTGGCCTACGGGCTCGACAAGAGCGACACTGAACAGACAATCCTGGTCTTCGACCTGGGCGGGGGCACCTTCGACGTGTCCGTGCTGGAGATCGGCGACGGCGTGTTCGAGGTGAAGTCCACCAGCGGCGACACCGCTCTCGGCGGCGATGACTGGGACGATCGGGTGATCGATTGGCTGGTGGACTCGTTTCGCAACGACCATGGGGTTGATCTGAGCAAGGACAACATGGCCATGCAGCGGCTCAAGGAGGGTGCCGAGCGGGCCAAGATCGAGTTGTCGCAAACCCAGAGCACCAATGTGAACCTGCCGTTCATCACCGCCACCGACGCCGGTCCGCTCCACATGGACTACGAGCTCAGCCGGGCAAAGTTCCAAGACCTCACCAGCGATCTGCTGGATCGGTGCCGCAAGCCCTTCGAGCAGGCCCTCTCCGATGCCGGCATGTCGTCTGGCGACGTTGACCACGTGATCCTGGTGGGCGGTTCCACCCGGATGCCTGCGGTGGTCGACCTGGTGACCGGGATGACCGGCACCCAGCCTCACCAAGGGGTCAACCCCGACGAAGTGGTGGCAGTGGGGGCCGCAGTACAGGCCGGAGTGCTCAAGGGCGAGGTCAAAGACGTTCTGCTATTGGACGTGACACCGCTGTCGCTGGGCATCGAGACCAAGGGCGGCGTGATGACCCGCCTCATCGAGCGAAATACCACCATACCCACCCGGCGCACCGAGGTGTTCACCACCGCCGACGACAACCAGCCCACAGTGGAGATCCACGTACTCCAGGGCGAGCGGGAGATGGCCAACTACAACAAGACGCTGGGCAAGTTCCAGTTGGTGGACCTTCCCCCTGCCCCCCGGGGCGTGCCTCAAATCGAGGTCACTTTCGACATCGACGCCAACGGCATCGTCCACGTGTCGGCCAAAGACCGAGCCACCGGGAAAGAGCAGTCAATCACCATCACCGGGCAGAGCTCGCTGGACAAGGGCACCATCGACCAGATGGTCGCCGACGCCGAGGCCCACGCCGCCGAGGATGCCCGCCGCCGGGAGGAGGCCGAGGCGATCAACAACGCCGACAGCCTGGTGTACCAGGTTGAGAAGCTGCTGGCCGAGGCCGGTGACGCGGTGGACGCCGACCGTCGTATCGAGGTTGAGGCCAAGCTGGCCGACCTGAAGGCGGCTGTCGACGAGAAGGAGTTGGACCGCATCCGCTCGGCTACCGAGGATCTGTCGGCTATCAGCCAGCAAATCGGGGCAGCCATGTACGAGCAGGCTGCCGCCGCGGCCGGGGATGGGCCGGGAGACTTCGCTGCCGATGCGGCGGGCGAAGATGCAGCTGAGGACGAGGGCATTGTCGACGCCGAGATCGTCGAGGAAGAAGATGGAGAATCCCAATGAGCGAGGTGCCCGCGGCGGATGATCGGGAAGACCTGGCCGTCGATGAAGAGCAGGCCCGGGAAGACACCGACGCGCCCAAGGAAGTCGACGACTCGACCGATGAGGGTCTGGTCGATGGTGCAGTCGACCTTGTGGATGCGGCCGCCGACCTCGAGGACCCATTGCCCTCAATCGAGGAACTGTTGGCTCAGCGCGACGGTTATCTGAACGACCTCCAGCGGGTGACCGCCGAGTTCTCCAACTATCGCCGCAAGGCGGCCGAGCGCCAGCAGGAGACGGTGGCTATGGCGGCCGCTGAAATTGTGGAGAAGGTGCTTCCGGTGCTGGACGCCTGTGAGGCGGCGGTAGCCCAGGGCGCCGAGGACGTCATCCCCATTCGTGATGCTCTGTTCAGCGCGTTGGAGAAGGAGGGCCTGGGCCGACTGGACGATTCCGGCGCGCCGTTCGACCCCAACTGCCACGAAGCGGTCGTCCACGAACCGGGAGAAGGAGTGGCGGTCATTGCCGAAGTACTGCGGGCTGGTTACCAATGGAACAGTCGGGTTTTGCGGCCGGCAATGGTAAAGGTTCGAGGGTAGGGAGCAGTTCAAGGGCATGGACGTCAAGCGGGAGTGGTTGGAGACCGACTACTACAAGGTGCTCGGCGTCTCACCGTCCGCGTCTGACAAAGAGATCACCAAGGCTTACCGCAAGCTGGCCCGCAAGCTGCACCCCGACTCCAACCCCGGCGATGCCAAGGCCGAGGAGGAGTTCAAAGAGGTAACCGCGGCCTACGATGTATTGGGAGACGGCGAGCGACGGTCTCAATACGACCAGGTTCGCCATATGGGGCCTATGAACTTCCAGGCCGGTCCGGGCGGATTCACCATGGAAGGCGACCTGGCCGATGTCTTTTCGGCGTTCATGGGCGATGGCCGCTTCGAACGAGGCGGCCATCCCTTCAGCGGGCAGGCGCGCCCAATGCGAGGGCACGATCTCAATGCCCGTCTCACCTTGGAATTTGCCGAGGCGGTACGGGGCTCCACCACCGATATGCAGCTGAGCGGCGACACCGCCCAGGCGGGGCAGTCCATTTCGGTGCGGATTCCCGCCGGGGTAGCGGACGGCCAGAAGATCAAGCTGGCCGGAAAAGGGGAGCGCGGGGCCAACGGCGGCCCTCCCGGAGACCTCTATGTGACGGTCGAAGTCAAGGCACACCCGGTATTCGGGCGCCAGGGCAAGAACCTGACCGTTACGGTGCCGGTGACATTCGCCCAGGCCGCGCTGGGTGCTGAGATCTCGGTGCCTACTTTCGAAGGCGATCCGGTGAAATTGCGCCTGGCGCCCGGAAGCCAGCCCGGACAGGTTCTCAGGGTGCGAGGCCGGGGGGTGGAGACCGGCAGGGGAATCGGCGATCTGCTGGTGAAGGTGGCCCTGGAAGTGCCCGGCGAACTGAACGATGAGCAGCGCCAAGCCCTGGGAGCTTTTGCCAAGACGATGGGGGAACAGACGTGACTGGTAGTCGAAACCTCCGATCCCTGGGAGCTTTGGCCAAGAAGATGGAGGAGTAGCAATGATCGACCCCCGAGGCCGCGATCGGGCGTTGTACGTCATCTCGGTGGCAGCCGAGCTGGCTGGCATCCATCCCCAGACGCTGAGGATCTACGACCGCCGGGGCTTGGTGCAGCCGGCCCGCACCGGCGGGGGGAGCCGGCGATACAGCGACGCCGACGTTGAGAAGCTCCGCCGAGTCCACGAGCTCACCAGCGAGGGCATGAACCTAGACGGCGTTGAGCGGGTGCTGGCCCTCGAAGCCGAAGTGGCCCGGCTCAAAAACCAAGTGAAGCGCCTCACCCGGGAGCTTGAGTCCAAACGGGCCGACATCGTCTTGTATCGGAGAGGCTGACCCGCGACTAGTACAGTCCGGCTTTGCCGCTCTTGTGACCGTGACACCGACCCTCGCCCTCGACCTCTCGGTGGCCTACCAAGCCGTCCGGTCCTACACCGACGCGCTCTCTGCTCCTTTGAGCGCGGAAGACCAGTGCATTCAGTCGATGCCCGACGTCAGTCCCGCCAAGTGGCACCGGGCCCACGTCACCTGGTTCTTCGAGACTTTTCTGCTCAAGCCCCGCCTGGACGGCTACAGCGAGTACCACCCGGCGTTCGGTTTCTTGTTCAACTCGTATTACGAGAGGGTCGGCGAGCGGCATCCCCGGTCTGAGCGGGGGAACCTCTCCCGGCCTTCGTGCGAGGAGGTGGCCGCCTACCGGGCCCATGTCGATCGGGCCATGGGGGAGCTGCTGTCCCGCCCTCTCGATGACGCAACCGCCGAGCTGGTGGCCTTGGGCCTTCACCATGAGCAGCAGCACCAGGAGCTGTTGCTCATGGACATCAAGCACGTGTTATCAACCAACCAGGCGTTGTGGCCCGCCTATCACAAGCTCCCCCCGTCGCCTGCCGGTGTGTCGGACAACGGGCAGCCGGCGACCGCCTGGGCAGGCTTCGACGGCGGGGAGGTATGGCTGGGCCACGACGGCGATGGTTTCGCCTTCGACAACGAGAGTCCCCGCCACCGGGCCATTCTCCCCCCTTACCAGCTGGCCGGCCGGTTGGTGACCTGCGGCCAGTGGCTGGAGTTCATGGCCGACGGCGGTTACGACACCCCCACCCTGTGGCTGTCGGACGGCTGGCATCAGCGGCTGGAGTACCGCTGGGAGGCACCCTCCTACTGGGATCGCCATCCCGACGAGGGCTGGCGGGTGTTCACTCTGCATGGTCTTGTACCTCTGTCACCTGACGAGCCGGTGTGCCATTTGTCGTACTACGAGGCTGATGCCTACGCCCGCTGGGCTGGTGCCCGTCTCCCTACCGAGGCCGAATGGGAGCACGCTGCCGAGGGCCAGGCGACCGAGGGCAACCTAGGAGACCGGGGCCGATGGCACCCCGTTTCCGCCTCGCCCGGCGACCGCCCGAGCCAGCTCTACGGGGACGTATGGGAGTGGACCTCCAGCCCCTACGGCCCCTATCCCGGTTTCCGCCCCGCGCCCGGTGCGGTGGGGGAGTACAACGGCAAGTTCATGGTCAACCAGTTCGTGCTCCGGGGCGGGGCCTGCGTGACGCCGCCGGGGCATATCCGGGCCACCTACCGCAATTTCTTCCACCCCCACACCCGTTGGCACTTCTCCGGGGTGCGGCTGGCCCAAGACGCATGATGATCGAACCGGTTGTCGACATCCACTTGGACCGCGTCTGGATTGAACAGGCGCTTCGGGCTGATGTGGCCGAGGGGTTTGCCAGTCAGCCCAAAGAGCTGCCCCCCAAGTGGTTCTACGACGACCGGGGCAGCGAGTTGTTCGACCGGATAACCCGTCTTCCCGACTACTACCCCACTCGGCGGGAGCGGGAGATTCTCGAGCGCGAGGTGGACGTCATAGCCGAGCGATCTGGGGCCGACACCGTCGTGGAGCTGGGTTCGGGGACCTCGGAGAAGACGCGGATCGTTCTAGACGCCCTGGCTGAGACGGGGTGGCTCCGCCGCTACGTGCCATTCGACAACAGCGAGGCCACCCTGCGAACCGCGGCCGCCGAGTTGGCCGAGGCTTATGAGGGGCTAGCCGTCCATGGAGTGGTGGGCGACTTCGAGCACCACTTGGGCCACATCCCCGAAGGAGGCTGTCGGCTGATGATGCTGCTGGGCGGCACGATCGGGAACTTCCCCCCGGCACCCCGCAAGGACTTCTTGTGCGCAGTGGCCGACGCCATGGCGCCGGGTGACACGTTCCTGTTGGGTTTCGATCTGGTGAAGGAACACGATCGGCTTATCGCGGCCTACAACGATCCCGATGGTGTAACCGCGGCGTTCAACCGCAACGTGCTATCGGTGATCAACCATCGCCTCGATGCCGACTTCGACCTCGACCAATTCGAGCACGAGGCCCGCTTTGATCCCGATGAAGAGTGGATAGAGATGTTGCTCCGGTCCTGCCGCCCTCAGCGAGTAACCATCGGGGGGCTGAATATGACGGTTGACTTTGCCCGGGACGAGCGCCTGCGGACCGAGATCAGCGCCAAGTTCCGACCAGAGAACATCGGTCCGGAGTTGGGCGCCGTCGGCTTGGCCATGGAGTGCCTGTGGACCGACGCCCAAGACGACTACGCCTTGACCCTCTCCCGCATGGTGGGATGAGCCTGGATTGAGGATATTGCTGGTCAAACTGGCGTGCGACGCGGGTAGGGTCTTTCTGTAAGCCGCGCTGATGGAGTGGGCCGTTGCCAGCAACAGTGGTCGTCGGGACGCAATGGGGTGACGAGGGCAAAGGCAGATTCACCGACCTCCTCTCCCGTCAGATGGACATGGTGGTGCGCTATCAGGGCGGCCATAACGCGGGCCACACACTGGTGGTGGACGGACAGACCTTCAAGCTCCAGCTGGTTCCCAGCGGTGTCCTCTATCCCCATGTGACTCCGGTCATCGGCAACGGCGTGGTAATCGACCCCATGGTGCTGATCGATGAGATGGACCGCCTGGCCGAGGCGGGGGTCGATTGCGGGAGGCTGAAGGTCAGCGGCAACGCCCACCTCATCTTCCCCTATCACCAGGCACTGGACGTTGTGGCCGAGCGGCACTTGGGCCGCAACAAGCTGGGCACCACCAAGCGGGGCATCGGCCCGGCCTACGCCGATAAGGCGGCCCGGGTGGGGCTGCGGGTACAGGATCTGCTCGACCCCAAGATCTTCCGGGAGAAGCTCGGCGTGGTACTGCACGAGAAGAACCCGCTTTTGGCCAAGGTGTACAACCGGCTGCCCTTCGATCTCGAAACGCTAGCCACCCAGTACTTGGAGGAGTGCCGGCCCCGCATCGAGCCGCACATTGCTGACACCGTGGGGTTGCTCCATGACGCTCTGGAGGCCGGCCAGAACTTGCTGTTCGAAGGGGCTCAGGCCATGTTCTTGGATCTCGACCATGGCACCTATCCGTTTGTCACCTCCTCCAATCCGGTAGCTGGCGGGGTCTGCGTCGGGGCCGGCATCGGCCCCCGACACGTCGATCGGGTTATCGGGGTAACCAAGGCCTACATCAGCCGGGTGGGTTCGGGGCCGTTTCCCAGCGAGCTGACTGACGAGGTTGGCGACCGCCTGGTTGACGTAGGCCGGGAGTACGGCACCAACACCAAGCGCCGCCGCCGCTGTGGTTGGCTGGATACGGTGATGTTGCGCCACGCAGTGCGAGTGAACTCCCTATCGGACCTGGCCATCACCAAGCTCGACGTATTGGACGCTCTCGATCCGATCAAGGTGTGCGTGGCCTACGAGGTGGATGGACAGCGTCGCAGCTCGATGCCCTACCACCAGTCGGAGATCCACCGAGCGTCACCGATATTCGAGGAATTGCCCGGATGGGGCACCGATCTGAGCGCGGTCAGCGATCGCGCAAAGCTGCCTGGGGAGGCTGAGGACTATCTGCGCTTCATCGAGGAGCAGGCCGGTGTGCCCGCCACCCTGGTGAGCGTGGGCCCCGGGCGGGACCAGTTCATTGCCTTCAGCCCCGTACCGTGAGGGTCTGCGTCGTCGGCAGCGGTGGGAGGGAGCATGCGCTCGCCCATGTGCTCGGCCGTTCGAGCGACGTGGTGGTCACCCCCGGCAATCCCGGCATCCCTGGCTCGACCCCGGCTCCGGCTACCGAGATCGACGCTGATCTGTACGTGATCGGCCCGGAGGTTCCTCTGGTGGGCGGATTGGCCGACGAATTGCGGGCGGCGGGACGGCTGGTGTTCGGCCCCGGCGCCGACGGTGCGCTTCTAGAAGGGTCCAAAGCGTGGATGAAGGCCCTGCTGTTGGCCGCCGAGGTGCCCACCGCGGGACACGGCGCCTTCACCGAGCCGGATGCGGCCCTGCGTTTTTTGAGCACCATGGGGGATCTGTTCGTGATCAAGACCGACGGGTTGGCCGCAGGCAAAGGGGTATTGGTGACGCAGGACCGGGCTGAGGCCGAGGACGCGGTGCGGGCCTATTTGTCGGGGGAGGCTTTCGGCGACGCCGGCCGACGGGTGGTGATCGAGGAGGGCCTCACCGGGCCTGAGCTGTCGGTGCTGGCAGTGTGCGATGGCCGCCAGGCTATGCCGCTGGCCCCAGCCCAGGATTTCAAGCGCATCGGCGAGGCCGACGTCGGCCCCAATACCGGCGGCATGGGGGCGTATTCCCCGGTGCCGGTGGCCGGGGTCGAAGCGGTGGGCGAGGTGATGGATCGCGCGGTCCTGCCAACGCTGGCCGAGCTTCGGCGGCGGGGCATCGATTATCGGGGGGTGCTGTATGCCGGGCTGATGCTCACCCCCCGGGGAATGAGGGTGTTGGAGTACAACGTCCGCTTCGGTGACCCCGAGGCCCAGGTTGTGCTGCCCCGGTTGCGTTCAGATTTGGCTGATCTGCTGGCCTGTGCCGCGGCCGGCTCGCTGGAAGAGACCCCGGAATATGGCGATGATGCTGCGGTGACGGTGGTATGCGCCTCCGAGGGGTATCCTGGCTCGCCCCGCACGGGCGACCTCATCGAAGGCATTGAGGCGGCCAGTGCCGAGGAAGGGGTCACTGTGTTCTGCGCTGGAGTGGCATTGGCCCCCGGGGATGGAGATGGGGTTGAATCACCTGGTCAAAACAGCCCGGACTTGGTGACCGCGGGGGGTCGGGTGCTGAACGTGACCGGGCAGGGATCGGACTTGGCCACCGCCCGGGCGCGGGCCTACGCCGGGATCACCCACATTGATTGGCCGGGCCGCTACGTTCGCTTTGACATCGCCGCCGAGGCGGTGGGAAGCGTCTCCATGGGGTAGGTGAGATGAGCTTGAAAGTCGCGGTGTTGATGGGGTCGTCGAGCGATGAGGACGTCATGGCCCCGGCCCGCACCACGCTGGAGCAATTCGGGGTTGAGTTCCATTGGCAGGTCATGTCGGCCCACCGCACCCCGGAAAAGGTCCGCCAGTTTGTGGCCGGTGCCCGCGATGCCGGGTTCGGGGCCATCATCTGCGGGGCGGGCATGGCGGCCCACCTGTCTGGAGCCGCTGCCGCCCAGACCACTCTGCCGGTCATCGGGGTGCCCTTGGCCGGCGGGGCATTGAACGGCGTGGATGCTCTGTACTCCACCGTGCAGATGCCCAAGGGGATCCCGGTGGCCACCGTGGCCATCAACGGCGCCATGAACGCCGCCCTGCTGGCCATTCAGATCTTGGCGGTGTCCAATGCCGATTTGGCCGACCGCCTGGCCCTCCACCGCGTCGAGATGGCCGGTGGCTGAGAGAAATCAGATCCCCGACGTGTTGGCCGACCGTTACGCCAGTGCGGCGATGGCCGCCATCTGGTCGCCAGAGGGCAAGGTCAAAGCCGAGCGCCGTCTGTGGGTGGCGGTGCTGGAGGCCCAACAGGACCTCGGAATCGAAGTGCCCGACGGGGCGGTAGAGGCTTATCGGGGGGTCATCGACCAGGTGGACTTGGACTCCATCCGGGATCGGGAGCGGGTCAACCGCCACGATGTGAAGGCCCGCATTGAGGAGTTCTGCTCGCTGGCCGGCTACGAGCACATCCACAAAGGGATGACATCGCGCGACCTCACCGAGAACATCGAGCAGGTTCAGATCCGCTATTCCCTGCTGTTGGTGCGGGACAAGCTGGTCGCGATGGTGTGCGGTCTAGGCCGCCAAGCCGATGCCCATGCCGAGATGGTGATGGTGGGACGCTCCCACAATGTGCCCGCCCAAGCCACCACCCTGGGCAAGCGCTTTGCCAACTACGGTGCCGAGGCGCTGGCCGCCCTGGAACGAATTGAGGATTTGCTGGCCCGCTATCGGCTGCGCGGCCTCAAGGGTCCGGTCGGCACGCAACAAGACCAGTTCGATTTGTTTGACGGCGATGCCGACAGGGTGGCCGCCCTTGAACAGCGAGTGGCCGAGCACCTGCAATTCGGCACAGTGATCGACAGCGTGGGGCAGGTGTATCCGCGGTCGCTGGACTACGACGTGGTCTCCGCACTGGTGCAGGCCTCGTCGGCCCCTGCCAACCTGGCCCGGACCATCCGGCTCATGGCCGGCCACGGCTTGATCTCCGAGGGGTTCCAGGCTGGGCAGGTGGGCTCATCGGCCATGCCCGGCAAGCGCAACGCCCGGAACTCCGAGCGCATATGCGGGCTGTCTGTGGTAGTGCAGGGTTACGCCGACATGGTGTCTTCCCTGGTGGGCGACCAGTGGAATGAGGGCGACGTGAGCTGCTCGGTGGTGCGCCGAGTGGCCCTGCCCGGTGCCTTCTTCGCCGTCGACGGCCAACTTGAGACTGCGCTGATCGTGTTGCAGGAGCTGACCGTGTTCGACGACGCCATCGCGGCCGAGTTGACCGCCAATCTCCCAGCGCTCACCGCCACCCGCGTGCTGATGGCCGCAGTAGCTGGCGGGGCGGGCCGGGAAGAGGCGCATCGGATTATTGCTGAGCATGTTCCGAAAGAAGACGATTTCTTCTCGGCTGTCGCCGGTGACGAGAGGTTGCCGATATCTTCGGCCAACGTTGCTCAGATCGAGAGCCAGCTCCTGGCATTGACTGGAGCTGCTGCTCTTCAAGCCCGATCGTTCGCGGCCCGCACTCGAGAATTGGCCGATCAGTTTCCCGCTGTTTTCCGCTACCAACCGGAGTCCATTTTGTGAGTACCGATAGCATCAATTTGCCCCCGGTTCATTCCGGCAAGGTCCGTGACATTTTCGACGCGGGCAACGGTCGTCTCCTGATGATCGCGTCCGACCGCATCTCGGCATTCGACGTGGTGATGAACGAGCCCGTCCCTGACAAGGGGCGGGTGCTGACGGCCATGTCGGCCTTCTGGTTCGAGACGCTCGCCGATGTCCTGCCCAGCCACCTCATCTCCACCGATGTGGCCGACCTGCCCCCTGAGGCCCAGGTGAACGGGGTGGCGGGCCGGGCCATGCTGTGCCATCGGGCCGAGATGCTGCCCATTGAGTGCATCGTGCGGGGGTACATCAGCGGCTCGGCTTGGCGGGAGTACAGGAGCCAGGGCACCATGCACGGCCAAACCCTCCCGGCGGGGCTCCAAGAATCCGACAAGCTGCCCGAGCCGATGTTCACTCCCTCCACCAAGGCCGAGTCCGGCCATGACGAGAACATCTCCTACGACCAAGCGGTGGAGCTGGTGGGCGCCGATCGGGCCGAACAGGCTCGAGAGGCATCGTTGGAGCTGTACCGCCGGGCGTCTGAGGCCGCCGCCAAGAAGGGCATCATCATTGCCGACACCAAGTTCGAGATGGGCTTGGTGAACCGCACATTGGTGGTGGCCGATGAGGTGCTTACCCCCGACTCCTCCCGCTTCTGGCCGGTGGATGGCTGGAAGCCGGGGGCCACCCCGCCGTCCTACGACAAGCAGCCGGTGCGGGATTATCTCACCACGTTGGACTGGGACAAGCAGTATCCGCCTCCGCCGTTGCCCGATGATGTGGTGGCGACCAGCGCAGCCCGTTACGTGAGTGCCTATGAGATCATCACCGGCCGCAATTTCTCCGACTGGCCCGGCTGAAGGAGAGGGCCATGAGCGCGATGTTCGACGTCACGGTGGAAGTGGGTCTTCGAGATGGGATAGCCGATCCCGAGGGGCTTACCATTGAGCGAGTGCTTCCCGCGCTGGGTTTCAGCGGCGTGAGCGGTGTCCGTGTGGGCAAGATGCTGCGATTCGTGGTGGAGGCCCTTGACGAGGACGAAGCCCGCCAGCGAGTCGAAGCCATGTGCGAGCGCTTTCTGGCCAATCCGGTCATCGAAGAAGTGGGTATAGCGATAAGCGGGATGTCGTGACTGCTTTCACGGAAACAGCAGTCGGCGGTCGGGCGTGACCGCCAAGGTCGGCGTTGTCGTATTTCCTGGATCGAATTGCGAGCACGATGTCGTCGAAGCGGTTGACGCTATTGGTGGGACAGGCGAGTTGCTCTGGCACAAGGACTGTCATTTGGGCGATGTTGATGCCGTCGTGCTGCCCGGCGGATTCGCCCATGGCGACTATTTGCGAACCGGCGCAATGGCTCGATTCTCTCCAATAATGGCCGCAGTGGCCTGCTTTGCCCGCGACGGCGGGCCGGTGGTGGGCATATGCAATGGATTTCAGATTCTCACTGAGGCGCAGATGCTGCCGGGGGCCCTCTACAAGAATCAAGGACTCAGATTCTTGTGCCAGCCCACCATGCTGGAGGTGGAGTCGACTTCATCGGTGTTGACTCGAGAACTGGTCAGGGGCGATCAGCTTAATATCCCCATCAATCACTTTGAGGGCAACTACATCTGTTCTGACAAGACCCTGGCTGAACTGCGGGACAACAATCGAATCGTGTTGACCTATATGGACAACCCCAATGGGGCGACCGCCGATATTGCCGGCATTTGCAGCGAAGGCGGCAACGTGGTGGGGCTAATGCCCCACCCAGAGCGGGCCGCTCATCCGTTGCTGGGCAGCACTGACGGCGCCCTGTTGCTGAAAGGGCTGATCAGTGGCGACTAGTCAGTGGAGCGGGTGCGGGCTACTCCGGCTGCCTTCAACACGCTGGCCGGGACTCCAACCTCACGCCATGCCGCATAGGAGATGCCTTTGCGGCCGCTGTATTCGGCGGCGATTGCGATGAACTCGCCTTCAACCTCGCTGAGGTCCATTGTTTGTTCTTCTTTGGAGAGCTCGGTTTCCAAGTCCATTAGCTCTTGGATCAGATGAACTCGCTTCAATGGCTTGGCCTGAGCAATATCATCAGGAAGCTCGGCAAGGCGGGCCTGCATCTTCTCGGACGAGCGCTGGCGGCCCCGCTTGGGCTTGGTCGAGTCAAGTGCACTGAGATAGCGGCTCACTGTGCGCCCTTGTGCCTGTCCGAGAGCCCGCGCGGACTTGGCTTCTTCAGATACCATTGTCACTCCTTGGTCTGTTTGAACGGCTTGATGTTCGCCAACATACAACTACATTCGGCACCCAATTGCAAACACAAGATTAAGAATGTTCGGCCTGTTGTGCGTTCTTACCAGATGGATATCGGGGTTATTTGAGATGAGCGAATCACTTCATAGATCTCTGGGCCTGACCGATGAAGAGGCCGAAGCCATCGAGAAGATATTGAATCGCCCGCCGAATCATCTCGAATTGGCCATGTATGCGGTGATGTGGTCGGAGCATTGCTCGTATAAGTCCTCCCGATTGCATCTGCGCCGACTGCCCACCGAGGCGCCTTGGGTTTTGGTCGGCCCCGGCGAGAACGCCGGGGTGGTGGACGTGGGTGACGGCATTGCTGCTGCGATCCGGATTGAAAGCCATAACCATCCTTCGGCCATTGAGCCCTATCAGGGTGCGGCCACAGGAGTGGGCGGCATTCTGCGGGACATCTTCACCATGGGGGCCCGACCGGTGGCGGTGATGGACTCGCTGAGGTTCGGGTGTCCCGATGACCCCCGCAGCCGATGGATTGCCGAAGGGGTGGTGTCGGGTATCTCCGGATACGGCAACGCAGTAGGGGTGCCAACGGTGGGCGGCGAGACCGTCTTCGATGAGACCTATGCCGGCAACCCGCTGGTGAATGTGCTGTGCCTCGGATTGATGCCCGCCGACCGGCTGGTGTTGGGACGGGCCAGCGGGGAGGGCAACCTGGCGGTGCTGCTGGGCTCATCCACCGGGCGAGACGGGATCGGAGGAGTGAGTGTGCTGGCCTCGGCGTCCTTCGGCGACGAGGAGCGGGAGGCCGAGAAGCGGCCCAGTGTGCAGGTGGGCGATCCGTTCGAAGAAAAGCGCCTCATTGAAGCCTGTTTGGCACTGCTGGATGCTGGGCTGGTGGTGGGCATTCAAGATCTCGGGGGTGCCGGGCTTACCTGTGCCACCAGCGAGACTGCCTCCAGAGGCGGCGTGGGCATGGATGTGGACGTGAGTGCCGTTCCCCGAAGAGAGCCCGGCATGGAGCCCTTCGAGGTGCTCACCAGCGAGTCTCAGGAGCGGATGCTGGCCATAGTTTCTCCTGATGGCTTGGCTGACGCGCTGGCAATCTGTGATCGCTGGGACGTGCAGGCCTCGGTGGTGGGGCGGGTCACCGATGGTGGGCAGCTCCGAGTGTGCGAGGGCCTCGACGGCCACGTGCTGGGCGAGTTGCCGGCAGCATCTCTGCACGAGGACGCTCCGTTGTATGACCGGTCCCGCCGACCCCCGGTCGACTGGGATGAGGCTAGGGCCGACACCGCGGATCAATTGCCGCCGCCCGGCAATGTGGCTGCCGATCTGCTGGACCTCTTGGCTGATCCATCGTGGGTCTACCGGCAATACGACCATATGCTGTTCTGCAATACCGTTGTGGGCCCCGGCGGGGATGCCACGGTGCTGCGGCTCAAGCACCCTGCCACCGGGCTCGACACCGGCAGGGGCTTGGCCCTGACTGCCGACGGCAATCACCGGTGGTGCGCGGTGGATCCCCGGGCTGGCACCGCCATGACCGTGGCTGAATCGGTGCTCAACCTTGCTTGCGTGGGGGCCCGTCCCCTGGCGTTGGTCAACTGCTTGAACTTCGGAAACCCCGAGCACCCCGAGATCATGTGGCAATTCTCCGAGGCGGTGGACGGGATGGCCGAGGCCTGCGACGCCTTCGGCATTCCGGTGGTTGGCGGGAATGTGAGCCTCTACAATGAGTCCAACGGCTACAACATCGACCCCACGCCGGTAATCGGCCTGCTTGGGGTGATCGACAGCCTGACCCGGATTCCCCCCGGCTTGGCTTGGCCAGACGGCGGCCGGGTGATTGTGCTGGGGCCGGGCGGCACCGAGCTGTCGGGTTCGCAGTGGGCGGCCGCCACTGCGGGGCACAAGCGGGGCGTACTGCCTGATCTGGACTATGAGCAGCACCGGCGCGTGGCCGGTCTGGTGGCCGGCCTCGTGGCTGACGACCGGCTCTGCGCGGTACATGATATTTCCAGTGGGGGACTCGGGGTGGCCTTGGCTGAGATGGCTGCCGTGTCCGGGGTGGGCTTCCGGGGTGCTCGGATCAACAGCCACGCCGAGCTGTTCAGCGAGGCCCCTTCCCGGGTGGTGGCCGCAGTGGACCCCGAACTACTGCCTGAGGTGGAGGCGGCGGCCGCGGCGACCGGAGTGGCGGTTGCCCGCATCGGCTTGGCCAGCGGCGACCGCTTCTCCATCAAGGGATTGCTGGATCTAGAAATGGCCGCGATAACTGACCGCTGGTGCTCGGGCACGCCAGTCTCCACATGCCAGACTTGAACAGTGGCCAATCCCATGGATGACTCTCTCCGGGAGGCCTGCGGGGTCGTCGGCATCTATGCCCCCCATGATCCCGTCGCCCATCTGAGCTATCTGGCCCTCTATGCATTGCAGCACCGGGGCCAAGAGTCGGCTGGCATCGCGGTGAGCGACGGAGAGAACATCACTGTGGTCAAAGACATGGGCCTGGTGGCCACCGTGTTCGACGACCGCACCTTGGCCACCCTCGACGGCCAGCTGGGCATCGGCCACACCCGCTATTCCACTGCGGGCTCTAGCTCGTGGCGCAACGCCCAGCCCGTCTACCGGAGCACCGCAGACCACCAGTTTGTGCTGGGCCACAATGGCAACCTCACCAACACCGCCCAGCTTGCGGAGAAGACCTCGATTCTGCCCGGCATGGTGGGCTCTGACAGCGACTTGATCGGCGAACTGCTGGCTGAGGAGATCTCCGGGATGCCTCCATCGAGCCGATCAGAGGGCAAGGTCCTCGAACGGGCATTGAAAGCCGTGCTGCCTCGGCTAGATGGTGCGTTCTCCCTGGTGCTGGCCGACGAGAAGCGGGTCATCGGGGTGCGAGATCCCAACGGTTTCCGTCCCCTGTGCCTGGGTCGGTTGGATCGGGGGTGGGTGCTGGCGTCGGAGACCCCTGCGCTCGACGTTGTGGGGGCCCATTTTCTGCGGGAGCTCGCGCCGGGGGAGATGGTGGTGATCAACGGGGACGGAGTGCGGTCGATCCGCCCGTTCCCTGAAGAGCGGGTAGATCCCCGCCTGTGCATCTTCGAGTTCGTGTACTTCTCCCGCCCCGACTCGGTGATCTACGGCCAAAGCGTGCACCACGCCCGGGTGCGCATGGGTGAATTCTTGGCCGAGCAGTCGCCGGTGGAGGCCGACTTGGTGATGGGGGTGCCTGAATCAGGGCTGCCCGCCGCCGAAGGGTTCTCCCGGGCCAGCGGCATTCCCTACGGCCAGGGGCTGGTGAAGAACCGCTACATCGGCCGGACGTTCATTGCTCCGAGCCAGCAGATGCGGTCGATGGGGGTGCGCATGAAGCTCAACCCCTTGCGGGACAGCATCAAAGGCAACCGGTTGGTGGTGGTGGACGATTCCATTGTGCGGGGCACCACGACGAGGGCCCTGGTCACCATGCTGCGGGAGGCGGGCGCTGTCGAAGTCCATCTCCGCATCAGCTCGCCGCCGTACCGCTGGCCCTGCTACTTCGGCATGGATACCGGCGACCGCACCGAGCTGTTGGCCGCTCACCTCACCGTGGCCGAGATGTGCGATTACGTGGGGGCCGACACGCTGGCCTTCATCGACATTGACGGGCTGACCGAGGCCACCGGGGCAGTGGGTGCCGGTTTCTGCAACGCCTGCCTCACGGGGGACTACCCGGTGGAGGTGCCGGTGGCGCCCCCCGGTTCGATTGTGTATCGGCGCAGTGCCGCCCAGTTTGCCGACGTCGACGACGAGCCCACACCGTCGCTTTGGGCCACCGGCGGCGGCTGAGCCTGCGACAAGGTAGGAGGCAACCGCTGATGGGCGAGTCGAATGGGTGAGGTTCATGGGTGAGACCTACAGCTCCTCGGGGGTGGACATCGCGGCGGGCGAAGAGGCGGTGCAGCGCATCAAGGAAAGAGTGCGTTCCTCGTTCCGCCCGGAGGCGATCGGTGACATCGGCGGTTTCGGCGGTCTGTTCGACTTCAACCGCCACGGCTACAAGAAGCCGGTGTTGGTTTCGACCACCGACGGGGTGGGGACCAAGGCATATGTAGCCTCGGCGGCCGGTCGGTACAACACCATCGGCATCGACCTGGTGGCCATGTGCGTGGACGACCTGGTGTGCCAGGGGGCCGAGCCGCTGTTCTTCCTGGACTATATATCGGTGCAGAAGCTCGACCCCGAGCAGATCGAGCAGCTGGTGATAGGAGTAGTTGAAGGCTGCCGCCAAGCGGGGTGCGCACTCATCGGCGGGGAAATGGCTGAACATCCTGTCGCGGAAGGTGAGCCCGACGGCGATTTCGAGCTTGTCGGATTTGCCGTGGGGGTGGCGGAGCGGTCGACGCTCATTTCAGGGGCCAAAGTGCGGGTTGGAGACACGCTGATCGGCCTGCCTTCGCCCGGTCTTCGCTGCAACGGCTACTCCCTGGCTCGCCGGCTCTATTTCGAGGTGGCTGGTCGGGGGTTGGACGACCCAGCTTGGGAGGGGAGCACCCACTCGGTGGCCGACGAGCTGCTGCTTCCCTCGGTGATCTATGCCCCCGCGGTGCGGGACATGCTGGCCAAAGTTGAGGCCCAGGCCATCGCCCATGTGACCGGCGGGGGCATCGGCGGCAACTTGGCGCGCGTGCTTCCCGGCAAGGTTGACGCGGTGGTCGACCGAAGGAGCTGGGAGCAGCCCCAGGTGTTCGCCGAGTTGCAGAGGATCGGCGAGGTTGACAACCAAGAGATGGCCCGGGTGTTCAATCTCGGGTTGGGCATGGTGGTTGTGGTGCGTGACAAGGACGCCACCAAGGCCATAGACCTGTTGCGGACTGGTGGCCATCGGGCGACCGTAGTGGGCGAAGTCGAGAAGGGTGACGGCCAAGTGAGATTGGTAGGCGAACCCCAGCCCGCGGGTGGCTAATCGGTCCCTGGCCGATCCAGGACCTATCCTCAAACCTCGATGACGCTGAGTCTCGCTGACGAGTATCTGCACCTCCCACCGGCGGGTACTGATGCCCTGTGGAGCGACAACTTCTGGTTTTCGGTGTGCGATCGGGAAGCCGACGTGTACGGCATCAACCACATCCACGCCAGCATGTCGCACGGGTATCTGCGGGCCAGCGCGTTCTACGTCATCGACGGAGTGCCCGTGCAGTGGGCCTCCCGCCAGCCCCTGGATGTTGATTTGGAGTTTTCGGAGCTGGGTGATGGGCGCTTGTCTTTCACAGTCGAGGAGCCGTTCGCCCGCTATCGCTGGCAGCTTGACGCCTCCCGTTTCGGCTTCGACCTGACCTTTGAAGACCGCTTTGGGGTGTTCGACTACAACGACTGTCTGGGTGGGAACCCGCTGGGGGCCTACGAGGGCTATGGCGGCCACTACGAGCAGGCCCTGGTGTGTCGGGGCGAGCTGGAAACCCGAGGGGGACCTCGGGCCGGAGAGCGTCGGGCGGTAGAGAGCTGGTCGCACCGGGACCACTCCTGGACCCATCGGTTTGAGCGGCCCGGTCCGTGGGATGTGCGCCATCGCCGCACCCAGGCCGAATCATGGGGCCACTACTGGCCGTCGGTGCAGCTTCCCGATCGGCATTTGAACTCCTTTGGGTGGATGAGCCCAACCCAGCCGCTGCCTGCCGACACCCCATCGGCCGGAGGCTGGATCGGCGATGCCGAGGGCACCCGTCCGCTGCGGTCGGCTACCTGCGTCCCCCGTCTTGAGGACGACCAGCGCACCGCCATGGCCTTCGACATGACTTTTGAGACCACCGAAGGCGAGGTCCTCACCGTACGCACCGGCCGCAAGCACGCCCACACCCGCAACGGGCTTATGCGGGATGAGAACGATGCCGAAGTTCGGCTGGATTGCCACGAGCCGTTCTTCGACTTTGAGGTGCTGGAGACTGGCGAGCGGGGCTACGGAGTGGTGGAGTACTCGATCCACCCGCCCTGGCCCCGGTATCGATACTGAGCTGGTCATGAGTGCCGCCTTCATTGGAATGGCTTTGCGCTCATGAAGTGGGGCATCCATCTGCCCCAGCTTGGCCGGGCTGCCTCTCTGGAGTTGCTGCTTGAGGTAGCCAAGCGGGCTGAGGCCGCCGGCTTCGACGATGTGTGGGCCGCCGACCATGTGGCCGTGCCTATTGACCTAGAGGGCATGCCGTCGTTCTTTCCCGAGCCGGTGCCGCTGTTGTCGGCGGTGGCCGCCCACACCCAGCAGGTGGGGCTCGGGACATCAGTGCTGATCCCCGCCTATCGGAACCCCATGCAGTTCGCCAAGCAATGGGCCACCCTCGACTGGTTGGCCCCGGGCCGCACCATCTTGGGGGTGGGGGCCGGATGGCTGGTGCCGGAGTTCGAGGCCTGCGGCGTGCCCATGGTGCACCGGGGCCAGCGACTCGACGACTATCTCGACGGGTGGCGGGCCGCCTGGTCGGGGGCCACTGAGTACCACAGCGAGCACTTCAGCTTCACCGGCGTGCGAATCAACCCCCAGCCCGCAGCGCCGATACCCATCTGGATTGGCGGCTCGTCACCCGGAGCGCTCCGACGGGCTGCCCGCTGCGACGGCTGGATGGGCACCTGGGCCCCGCCCGAGGTATTCGCCGAGCGGCTGGAGGTTCTTCGAGCCGAACAGGACCGCCTCGGTCGCGCTCCCGAAGAAACCACCATCTCCATCCACATGGAACTCCGCCTCGGCGACCCGCTAGACAGCGCCGGCCGCTGGTCAGTGGTAGGCGACGGCTACGGCGACCGGGAAATGGTGATCGGCGACGTCGACTACGTTGTCGAAACCCTGGCCCCCTACATCGAAGCCGGCCTAGAGCACGTGTTGTTAGTGCCCTTGGCAATCTCCCCCGACGAGTGGCGCCATCATGTCGATGAGCTGGCTGGCTTGATGGGCTAGTTGGAGTCGCGGAATGCCAGCGGATAGCAACGTGCCGGGCCCGCTTCAGGGGCCGACTTCGTCGGGATTCATGTACTCCGACACGGGTGGGGATGGGCCGGTGGTGGTGTTGCTCCATGGCGTGTTGATGAACGGCACGCTGTGGGACGAAGTGGTCGGTGGCCTGCGGGATCAGTATCGCTGCCTTGTTCCCGAGCTCCCCTTCGGCGCTCACCGCACGCCGATGCCTGATGACGCCGCGCTTGATCTGGAGTCGCTTGCCAAGATGGTGGCTGAGTTTCTGGTGGAGCTCGACCTCCACGACGTCACGCTGGTGTGCAACGACTGGGGTGGCGCCCAGCTTGTGGTCAGCCCGGGCGGTTCGGATCGGGTGGCGAATCTCGTCTTGGTCTCCTGTGAGGCGTTCGACAACTACCCGCCCGGTTTGCCCGGGCGGCTTTTGTGCCTCAACGCCTCATTGCCGGGAGGCACGTTCCTGACTAGTCAGCTGCTGCGGCCCCGAGTCATTCGGCACCTCCCGTTTACCTGCGGAGACATGACTAAGAAGCCGGTGCCCAACGAACAGTTCATGAGCTGGATCCATCCCCTCCGCCATGATCGCAAAGTCCGCCGCGACCTCGACAAGTACCTTCGCAACGTCCCCAAGAAGAGCCAATTGCTTGAGTGGGTCGAGCAGCAGCGCTCATTTCAGGGGCAGGTGCTCATCGTCTGGGCCCGAGAAGACAAGCTCATGCCCCCCTCCCATGCCGAAAGACTGGCCAACCACTTCGAAAACACGCAGCTGGTCTGGGTCGACGACACCCGAACCCTCATCCCCCTCGACCAGCCCGAAATCCTGACCAGCCATCTCCGAACATTTCTCGCAGACAACTCGTAACCAAAAGGCAGATAGAGGGAAGCCCATTGGTGGGCAGAATGGTCTGGTGTCGATTGAGACTGGATCTGTCCTGAGCATTGCCGACATAGCCCGCATAGCTAGCGTCGAAGGGTGGTCGGCGGGCTTTGGTGAATGTGGCTGGGGTTGGGATGGTGACGGCTTGGAGGGTCCGGGCTGGGGGCCGAGTGGCAATCGACGGCACTAAGGAGCGGGCAGGGCAGGTGTTCACGGCAGCGCAGGCGTTGTTGGCGAGCGATTTGTCTGGGGAACTGAACAAGCTGGTAGCGGCCGCGGTGAAGGGGGTTCCGACGGTCTACGACAAGGCGATGGATGCCAACTACTTGGATCCGACGCTGCGCTCGGGCCTTGGCGGCAGCTACCACCGGTTTTTTGATGGGGGTCATACCATCTCCGGCGCGGCGAAGGCGGCTAGATCTAGAGGAGCGTCTGCCGACGACACGGTGGTGCAGGAGGCGTTGGGAACGGTCAAGGCGCTGCTTCGAGATGCGTCCACACCCCGAGGGCTGCCGTTGGCCACTTGGGATAAGCCCACCTTCGATTCGGTGGCGGGCGCATTGGAGTCGAAGTTTGGGATCCCCAAGGCCTGGTTCTACGAGCTGAACACCTACGACGCGGCCGACTTGTTGGGCGCCGCCATCGGAGTCGTGTCGGTGATTTATCGGTGGAACCGCGCCGACACCGAAGAATTCGCCAGGCTTGCTTCAGTTATCGGGATGTCGGCCGCAGTGAGCACGAACCCCTTGTTGATGGTGGTCTCGGTGGTAGCCATGGCCCGGGCCTACAGCAAGGCCAGTAGCGCTGAGGAGTTCGCCGAGTTGGTCGACGGAAGCTTCAAGGGTGCGGCGACGTCGGGAGCGAGCCTGGCTGCTGTAGCGGTGGCCGGCTCAGCTGGTGCCTCCGCCGGTTTAGCGCTAGTGGTCGGCGTGACCGCCGGCATTCTCGCCTACAAGGTCAGCGACAAAGTGAATCTGGTCTCCGTCGTCCGTTTCGCCAAAGACCAAGCAACCGTGATCCTGGCTAACGCTAGGCAAACGGTCGGGGAGCGATTTCACGGACTCGATACTGGGTGAAGTCGGTCGTTCGGACGAATTCCTTGGCAATTGAATGAACTGGATCCATCCCCGCTGGTGTGGGTCGATAGTGCTCGGACCCTCATCCCTCTCGACCAACCCGAAATGCTGACCAGCCATCTCCAAGCGTTTCTAGTGGTGCCTTCATCTTGACTGATTTGCTCCGAATCAGAACAGGTAGTTCTTGCTATAGTGGTATCACTATTAGTATCGTCTGATCGTGGATGTGGAAGGTCTGGTTGAGGCGTTCCACAAGAATCCAAAGGGGGTGCGATTTGCTGATCTGGTCAAAGTGTGTGACCGGTATTTCGGCCAGCCCCGCCAGTCGGGCGGCAGTCACCGGGTGTATCGCATGCCGTGGGCAGGGGACCCGAGGGTGAACATTCAGAATCGCAAAGGAATGGTCAAGCCATATCAGGTAAGGCAAGTTCTCAAGGCCATAGAGAAGTTGGAGGGTGGCGATGAGTGACCGCTACACGTATCGCGTGACGTGGTCGGCCGAGGACGAAGAGCATGTGGGGCTGTGCTTGGAATTCCCCTCGTTGAGCTGGCTGGCACCGGTACCGGAGGAAGCGTTCTCTGGAATCCGTGAGCTTGTGCACGATGCTCTGACGGACATGTTGGCCGACAACGAGACGCCGCCAGAACCACTGGCTGATCGGGCGTATAGCGGCAAGTTCGTGGTGCGCATCCCACCAGAAATCCATCGAGATCTGGTGATCCGCGCTGCGGAGAACGGTGTCAGCCTCAACCGCTTAGTGAGTTCACTGCTAGCTGACTGACTTAATTTCCGTGGGCCGCCGCGGGCGGTTCGCTCTTCTAGAGGACCTATCGGTCGAAACCACGGTCCTTCTCTTCAGGCTTCCTCAACCCACGAGCTTCGGCCTCAACCCACGAGCTTCGGCACGGTGGCCCAGCCGTTGTCTTCGGGAGGAGGGATGATGTGATCAGCGTTGGCGACTAGGGCGGCGTGGCTGTTGGCGATGGCGATGCTGGTGGAGGCGGCTTCTAGGAGTTCGAGGTCGTTGACACCGTCGCCGATGGCGGCGAAGTCGAACGGTTGTCCAGTCCATTGGCAGAAGGCCTCAACGCCGGACACTTTGGAAATTCCAAGGGGCGACACCGTGAGTCGGCTTCCTCCGTAGAGGGGATCGGGTTCGTCCACGCGGGCGACGCCCAGCTCCTCAGAGTGCACCGCCTTGGCCGCCAGATGAGCGAGGTCTGAGGGGAGGCCGGTCAGCACCAACTCCAGCACATCGGCCTCGACGTCGGTGGGGCTGAGGGCGTGGTTGACGTCTTCGTCGAGGAACCTCAAGTGGCTGGGTTCGCTTGAGGGGTTCTCGGGCATCACGACGTCGCCGCCGGGTTCGCCGTGGTCGTCGATGTACAGGCAGGGCCGGATATTCAGGGAGGCAAGGGCCTCCATCGCGTTCGACAAGGTGGCGGGGTCGAAGGCGATGCGGTGAAACCGCTGCATCGCGGTGAAGTCCATCCCGATCGAGCCGTCGAGGGCGACAACGGGCAGATGAAGCCCGTTCAGCTCGAATAGACGGGCAACATTTCGCAGCCGGCGTCCGGTGGCGGCCAGAACGGTATGCCCCGCGGCATCCAGCTCGGCCAGGGCCTCCAAATGGGCCGCGGGAGCGATGCAGTCCAACCCCCAGAATGTTCTATCCAGATCGGTCACAACCAGCTTGGGCATTGCATCCTCTCAAGCTGCTGGCGGCGGAGATGATGCACTCGATGGGGTGGAATGGCCACTACGAGGCAGGGCTATTCGTCGGGGGCGAATCGGCGTATGAAGCCGGTGCGGATGCGCCATCGGGAGAGTTGGCGGGCCAGTGCGGGTTGTTTGGGGGCGTGTACACCGGGGGTTGAGGAGGCCGGGATGGCGTCGGCGCGGCCGTGGTAGGGCTGGGCGTCCTCTCCCTGGCCAGACCACACCACCATCTGCGGGAATGCGATGGTTATGCCCGCGGCGGCCAGGCTCTGGTGGGCCGACAGGATCACGTCGTGGCGGGTGGCCAACTCCTCTGGCACGCCGCTGCCGTGCCAGTAGTAGAGCGTGAAATCGATGCTGGAGGCGCCGAAACGGGTCAACAGCGCCTGCGCGGGCGGGTCGGCGCTCACCCGCTGTACTTGCCCGAGCGCCTCTGTCAGGCACTGCGCGGCTGCTTGCAGATTGGTGTCATAGGCTACGCCCACCTCCAGTTCGCTGCGGCGCAGGGGTTCGGTGGTGAGGTTGATGATGGGCCCCGCGGCCACATCGCTGTTGGGCAGGCGCACCACCGTGTTGTCCAAACCGCGCAGCACGGTGGTTCGGGAGTCGATGTCGATGACGATGCCCAGGTGGTCGCCCAGCAGTGCGGTGTCGCCTACCTTGAAAGGCCGACGAGCCTGAAGGATCAAGCCGGAAAAGAAGTTCTCCACCAGCTTCTGCAATGCCAGAGCCAGAACCAAGCCACCCAACCCGATGGCGCCGATCAGCGGACCTACTTGTACGCCCAGGCTGGTGAGCGCATAGAACAGTCCCACCAGGAAGATGAGGTAGGCGGCCAGCCGCGCGGTGACGGTCGCCGCGAAGCCTGGCCCCACAACATGGGTCAACACTCTCCTCACCAGGCGGGCGACCACCACGGCCAACACCAACGAGGCCGCCACGATGATTCCGGCCTGTAGCCAGTCGGACAGGGTCAGGGCTTCGTCGAGGATGGCGTTATCCGAAGCCTGCGCCAGCAGGTCAGTTGCGGCCAGGGTTGTCATCGCAGTGCTGCCAGCACGAGCAGATCAGTGGTCACCGACCCGTCATGCTAGTGGTGGAACTCGATTCAGCAGCAGGCTGGCGGCGTGAGGGCAGGGCATACCGATCTCGACACCGGCGGCGGTGGCGTGGGCGTTGGCGGCGGAGATGATGCCGTCGTGGTAGTGGGATAGGCCGCTTCCCATGCGGGCCCGGCGGGCGTCCACGGTGGCACCGGCCAGCCCGTCGCCCTCCACGATGTAGAGCCCGGCCATGCCGGAGTCGTCCATGCCCCGGCCGCCGTCGGAGCAGATAAACCCGAACGGGCGGCAGCGGAGCAGGTACGGCACGGCCGAGCGGCCGGTGTGGCCGGCGGTGACCAGCACGTTGCGGTCGGTGTCGTCTGTGGTGCCGAAGGCGATGGAATCGGCCGCCACCACGCAGCGCCCGTCGGAAGCGGTCTCCATCACCGTGCGGTTGGTGATCTCCGACGCCGCCGCGGCCACCGGGTCATTGTTGAGCAGCGCGGCGGCGGCATCCCGCACCGCCATGCCCGGGGTGACCTCGCAGTCGAGGGCCAGCTGGTTGACGAAGCTGATCACCCCGTGGCCATAGAGGTGTACTCCGTCGCCCAGATGGGCGGTCATCACGTCGGCCACCGCCGCGGGAATGCCCCTCGCTTCCAGATACCACAGCCCGGCGATGGCCGATCCCTCCGGCCCCACCCCGCAGTCCATGCCGATGGCTGCCCGGGGACGGTGCTCGGCGATGAACCGGGCGGGCAGCACCCCGCAGTACGACGAGTTGACGCACACATCCCGGTCCCGGTTGGTTTCGTCCACGTCGTAGGCCGAGTCCATGCACATCACCCGGCCCCGGGCCGAGGCCAGCACCTCGGTCTGCTTGTCGGTGTCGGAGCTCATCGGGCGGTTCTCGGGGGGAACTGCGGGTGGCGCTTTTCCATGAACGCGGTGGCTCCCTCGATCATGTCGGGCGACCCGATGGCCTGGGCCAACATGCCCAACCCCGAGGCCATGTTGTCGCGCAATTGATTCCAGTACACGTTGGAGCTGATCTTGGCCGCCTCCAGGTAGCGGGGGCTCATCTTCAATAGCTCCTCGCACCACTGGCCAACCTCGTCTTCCAGATCCTCGTCGGGCACCACCGCGTTGATCCACCCCATCTCGCAGGCTTGCTCGGCGGTGTACTTGCGGCACAGAAAGGCCACCTCCTTGGCTCGCTTCTCCCCGATGGTCATGGCCAAAAGATTGGTGCCCCCCAGCACCGGGGCGCTGCCCACCTTGACCCCGGTCTGGCCCAGCTCGGCCGAGGCCGCGGCGATGGCGAAGTCGCAGGCCACCACCAGCTCGTTGCCGCCGCCGAAAGCCGGGCCGTTCACCGCGGCGATCACCGGCATGGGGGCGTTGCGGATGGCGTCGAAGAGCTCCAGCGATCCGTAGAACATGGACCGCAGCTCGTAGAAATCCGCCCCCGCCAGGTTGGCCAGGTGCCCCCCAGCGCAGAATGCCCGGCCCTCGCCGGTGAGCACCACCACCCCGGCGTCGACATGCTCCCGGAAGGCGGCGATGATCTCGTCAATGGTGGTCCGGTCATAGGAGTTCAACCGCTCCGGCCGGTTCAGCCGCAGCCAGACGATGCGGTCGTGTCGCTCCACGATGATGTCGCTCACGGTGGTCCCCCTGCCTTGTAGCGCGTACTGTCCAGCATCGTATGGCGTTCGAGCTTGGCCCTGACATCCTGGCCATCCAGCAGGAAGCCCGGGCGGCAGCCCGCGAGATGGCGCCGTTGGCGGCGGAGGCCGATGAGTGCAGCCACGTCCACCAGCCCACCCTGGATGTGCTGCGCAACAGCAACCTGTGCTCGCTGATGGTGCCGGCGGCCTATGGCGGTCGCCTTGAGCGGGTCGACCCGTTAGCGGTGTGCGTGGTTCGGGAGGCCCTCATGCGGGCGTCGGCCCATTTGGACTCGCTGTTCGCCCTCCAGGGCATCGGCAGCTACGCCATAGCGGTGGCCGGCACCGACGAGCAGCGGGAGCAGTGGCTGCCCAAAGTGGCCAACGCCGAGGTGCTGGCCGCGCTGGCTCTCACTGAGCCGGTGGCCGGATCCGACCTGCGGGGGATTGAGACCACGGTGGCGTCCGACGGCGACGATCTGGAGCTGAACGGGGCCAAATCATTCATCTCCAACGCGGGCGCAGCCGGGTTCTACACCACCATGGCCCGCGAGGATGACCGGTTCTCGCTGGTGCTGGTGCCCGCCGACGCCCCTGGCGTGTCGATCGAGCCATCCCCTGAGGTCATCGCCCCCCACGTGCTGGGCGAGGTCACCTTCGATCGGGTCCGTCTTCCTGCGTCGGCTCGCCTGGGCGAACCCGGTTCCGGATTCCGCCATGTGCTGGCCACGCTGTCGGTGTTCCGCATCTCGGTGGCCGGGGCCGCCGTCGGCCTGATGGATGGAGCATTGACCTGTGCCGCCAACCATGCCGCCACCCGAGAGCAATTCGGCCGTCCCCTGGTGCGGCTGGGCCCGGTGGCCGGCCTGTTGGCCGACTCCTGGGCCGATCTGGAGGCCGCCCGGCTGCTGGCCTACGCCACGGCCGAGGCCGCCCGGGAGGACCCGTCGGCGCACCTCGACCGATCATCGCTGGCCAAGCTGTCCGCCACCGAGGCCGCCAGCCGAGTTGTGGACCGCTGCGTGCAGGTCATGGGCCGTTGGGGGCTCATCCGGGGCTCCGATATCGAGCGCTACTACCGCCAGGCCCGGCCCATGCGGATCTATGAGGGCGCCTCCGAGGTGCTCCGCCTGGGCATCGCCACCCGATTGTGCGCCGAAGTGGCCGATAGGCAGGGAGACGAATAGTGGACCTCGGGCTCAACGGCCATGTGACGGTGGTGACCGGGGCCAGCCGGGGCCTGGGGGAGGCCGCGGTGCGGGCGATGGTGGCCGAGGGGGCCCACGTGGTGGCCGCAGCCCGCTCGGCCGATGCTTTGGCCGCGCTGGCCCAGGAGCTGGGCGCCGCGGTAGCCGCTGTGCCCTGCGATATGCGGGACCGAGCGGCGGCGGCCGACCTGGTGGACGAGGCTATCGGCCGATTCGGCCGCCTCGACTCGGTGGTCAACAACGCTGGTATCGCCCCAGCGTCCAAATTCGTCGACCAGCCCGACGAGGTGTTCGACGAGGTGCTGACCGTGAACCTGGCCGCTCCCGCTGCCCTGGCCCGTCGAGCCGCTGGCCACTGGATCGCCGTCGGCAGCCCGGGATCGGTGATCAATGTGGCATCCACCTCCGCGCTCAAGGGCAAGGCGCTGCTGGCCGCCTACTCGGCGTCCAAGGGCGGGCTTTTGCGGCTGACCGAGGCCTTGGCCGGAGAATGGGCCCGCTACGGCATTCGGGTGAACGTGGTCGCGCCGGGGGCGTTCGAGACTGATGCCCAGGCTGCGTTGCTGGCCGATCCCGACACTCTGGCCACCCGCTTGCGCAAGATCCCCGCCCGCCGCATGGGCCAGCCCGATGAGCTCGGACCGCTGGTGTGTTACCTAGCATCAGAGGCGTCGGGATTCGTCACCGGCGCCTGTTTTGTGATCGACGGCGGCGAGGTGTCCAAACTGTGAACAAGAGTCCGACCGAAAGGGGTAGTCGATGACCATGCAAGCCACGTCCAACAACGCGGTCCACAGCGAGCTGGGCAGCGTCGCCGTTGCCAGCGGGGAGTTGGCCGCCATCTCGCCCAAGTTTGCCGAGGGCTACGCCCGGATTCGCGACGTGACCGACCGCGACGGCGCCTGTCCGGCATGGGCCAAGGCGCTTTACATGGCCTGCGCCGCCACCGTGCGGGGCCAGCAGGGGCACGCCTTCCGGGAGCTGGCCCGATCCCGCCAACTCGGCCTGAGCTTGAGTGATGCTCGGGGAGCATCGCTGGCCGTGCTCATCTCCCGAGGCGAAGCCACCTACAACGCCTTTGCCCGGGCCATTGACGAGGCTTTTGGCACCCTCTCCGAGCAGTCCACTGACCCGGTTCCCGAATTCAAGCTCGACCGCCAGGCCGCCCTCGACTACTTCGAGAGCTACTTCGGGTTCGTGCCCGACTACGTGGAGGTGATGGCCGACAACGCTCCCCGGGCTTTGGAGGGCTACGTGCTCATGCGGCAGTGGTCGCTGGCCGAGAACATGCTTGATGCCAAGCACGTGGAGCTGCTGCTGTGCACCATCAACGCGGCGGAGTTCTCCAGCCGGTTTGTGAACGTGCATGCCAACGGCGCCCGCAACGCCGGCGCCAGCGAGGCCGAGATCACCGAAGCGGTGGTGTGCGCCATCCCCATTTCCGGGGTGGCCTCCTGGCTGCCCGGCGCCGACGGGATCATGGAAGGCCGTTGAGGCGGTGATGCGCCGCCTTACGGCGGATCGGCGCGAGGGACGCGGGCTGACCAACCGGGCCAGCCCAAGCGATGCGGAACGGCCAGTATGAACGGCCTCATTGATGTCCACGCCCACATCGTGCTGGAGGGCACAATGGGCGCGGCCGGCCTCTGTGGTCCCGAGATCGGTGCCCACGGCGACGGCACCCCCTGGTTCCGGGTAGGCGGCTACCAGCTCGACGGGGTGGCCTACCGGGGATCGCTGTTCATCGAGCTAGACATGCGCCTGGAGGCCATGGACGCCCAGGGCATCTCGGTACAGGCCCTGTCGCCTAACCCGCTGAGTTACCTCCATTTCATCGAACCGCAGCTGGCCATCGACTTCTGTCGCCGCCACAACGACGATCTGGCCACTGCGGTGGCCATCCACCCCGATCGCTTTGTCGGGCTGGCCGCGCTGCCCATGCAGGACGTTGACGCTGCCTGCACGGAGCTGCACCGGGCGGTGCAGGAACTGGGCCTGCTGGCTGGGTACACCGGTACCGACTTCGGCACCCCGCTGGACGATCCGGCCATGGACCAGCTTTGGTCGCTGTGCACCGAGCTGGATGTGCCCCATTTTTTGCACCCCACCCAGTCGGGCATCGACGGCCCGCTGCTCGACCCCCGGCTGCGGCGCTGGGATCTCGATCTGGTACTGGAGTACTCCTACGAGGAGACGGTGGCGGTGGCCACCCTGGTGTTCGGTGGGGTCACCGAGCGCCATCCCGATCTGGACTTGTGCCTGTCCCACGGTGGCGGCACCACGCCCATCATCTTGTCCAAGCTCCGCAAGCTGGCCGAGCGCCGCCCCGCCGCCCCCGAGTGGATCAAAGAACCAGGCGCTTTCGACCGGGCCCTCAACCGCCTGTGGTTCGACTGCCACATCACCGGCGCCGCCGAGCTCACCCTGGCCCTCGAGCAGTTCGGCGCCGACCGACTGGTCTACGGCACCAACTTCGGAGGCTGGGACCGAGGCACCGGCCCCGACGTGGCCCACCTCGCCGACACGCTCAACACCAATGCCACCCGCCTGCTGCGGCTCTGATCGCTCAGGAAGTGGCTTGGCGGGCGGCCCAGCGGGCTTGGGCGATGGCTTCTACTTGGGGGTTGCCGTCGGTGAAGGTCGGCTCTAGCTGGCGGTGGGCGATGCGCCAGCCGTCGGGGGTTCGCACCATTTGGTCGATGTATTTGCCGTGCACAGAGTAGGTGTCGCCGCCGGGAGTATCCGCGACGTACTTGGTGGCGACGAAGTAGCAGCCGGCGATGGCCTTGTCGCCGTCCACCTGGGCCCAGTGGCTGCCGTTGAAGTGCTGGGCGCCGTCCAACGGTTCCAGCGAGGAGGCGCACTTTGCCGCGATGGCCTCCAGGCCCTCAAACCGCTCACCCCGGAAGTCGGCCACGGCGTCGGGCAGGAAGATCTCCTTCAAGGCGCCCCAGCGGTGGTTGTCCAGCGACCAGGCGTAGCGGATTTGGATGTGGCGGATGGCGTCGCGGTCCAAAAGGTCTTGAATCCGGCCTGGATCAAGACCATGGGCGTCGTCTGACCTGGTGTCCATTGCCCGGTGAGCTCAGAGCGAAGTAGAAGCCTACTCAACCAACTTGGCCAGCATTTCGTCAGCCAAGGCGATTTCTTCAGCGGTGAGAGGACATGCGGAATCTTCCAGTATCTGTTCCAGCGATTCCTTACCCGGCGTTTCTTGCCACAGCGCTTGGTTTCCCAGCTCCTTGTGAACAACCTTCCGCAGGTATTCCGAGACGCTTTTCGCCCGTCCGGCTTCTACCAGCGCATTGAGCTGGGCAACCTGGACCTCCGGGAGGGTGATCGTGATCTCTCGGGTGTCCACTTGGCCCACTCTAGCGACCAGTTTTGCTGACGGGGACAATCTCAATCGTGGGGTCCAGGAGTCGGATGTCGTCGGGGTCGGAAGTGATAACCGGCTGCCCCTGTCGGCGGGCACACAGAACCACGTGAGCGTCTACGACATCGGCAGTGCCGGAGGTCGCCAACAGGTGCCCAACACTGTTGGCATCGTCTCGGTCTAGCGGGATGAAGTCTGTTTCAGGCAATTTGGCAATTCGGGACAGTTCGGCCTGTCGTTTCGGTTGCCGTATGGCTTGGGCCCAAACTGCTGCCGGGATGGTGATTCTGTAGTCGGCCTTGACAGCTTTTCCTAGGAGCCTAGAGATTTTCAGGTTGCCGCGCTCAATGGCGATCAGCCCGCCGGTGTCCATTGTGTATCCGGACATCAGGCGTTCGCTGGCTTGGGCTCACGCTGTTTGGCCAGCATGGATTGAACCCAGGCTTCGTCTTCTGGCGTTAAAGGCCCTCCTGATTCCTCCATGATCCGGTTTACCGTTTCTTGCCAGAGCATTTCGTTGATCAGGGCCTTGCGGACAACAAGCTGCATGAATTCGGAGACGCTCTCGATCCGTTCTGCTTCTACCAGGGCATTGAGCTGGGCAATCTGGATCTTTGGGAGGGTTACGGTGACCTGCTGGGCGTCCACTACGCCCACTCTAGCGATCCAAGCGGCTGCCAGCAACAGCTTTCAGCTATTTTCAATAAGTTTCAGTGAGAAAGGAATAGCCTGTCCGACCTGGCAAGATCACCCAGATTAGGATGCCGGACACAAGCGATTTACAGGGGGCATCGATGGGCGGACGACTGGAGGGGCGGGTGGCGGCCATCACCGGGGCGTCCAGCGGGATCGGCCGGGCTGCGGCCCAGCGGTTCGCCGCTGAGGGTGCCAAGGTGGCCATCGGCGACATTCAAGACGACGCCGGCAAGGCGCTGGCCGAATCGCTGGGGAGCGGCACCGTGTTCGTCCGCTGCGACGTGACCTCCGAGGACAATGTGGCCGCACTGGTGGATGCCGCGGTGGGCGAGTTTGGCCAACTCGATGTGATGTACAACAACGCGGGTATCGTCGGCGCGGTGGGGCCTGTTGACACCACCCCGGCCGATGAGTGGCACGCCACCATGGATGTGCTGCTCCACGGCGTGTTCTACGGGGTCAAACACGCCGCTCGGGTCATGAAGCCCCGGGGCACCGGCTCGATCATCTCCATGGCCAGCACCGCGGGGGTGATGGGCGGCCTCGGACCCCACGCCTACGCGGCCGCCAAGCATGCGGTGGTCGGGTTGACCAAGAACGCGGCCGCCGAGCTGTGCCGCTTCGGCATCCGGGTGAACTGCATCGCCCCCGCGTCGATGGCCACCCCGATGGTGGCCTACGCCCACACCGGCGACCACAACGACATGGACGGCGCCCTGGCCGAGCTGACCGCAACCTCCCCGCTGATCGGCCGTCCCGGCCTGGCCTCCGACGTGGCCAACGCCGCCCTGTGGCTGGCCTCTGACGAGTCGGGCTACACCAGCGGCCACTGCCTGGCCACCGACGCCGGTTTCACCACCGGTTCACGCCCCGATGCCCCCGGCTTCGCCGACTACGCCCCCATGATCCGAGAGGCCGGCCGCACCGGGCTCTGAGCAAAATCGAGAGAGCGAGCAGGGAATATCGTCGAGTCATGCCTGAAGAAGCGCCATTGCTGGCCAACGAGGAGGACCACCCCCAAGAGGTGGTGTATGCCGACGGAGACCGCCGGATCGTGGCCATGGACTCGGCCCGGTATGTGGACGCCCGCAATCGGGATACCGATGTGGTGGTGCCGTCGTCGTATCTGGGGGTGCTGCCCGCCCGGCTGATGGCCCCCCATCGGCCGAAGGGCGTCATCGGCCACGACGGTTGCATCGGCAAAGACGGCGCCGGCATCTCCGGGCTTTGGTTCTTGGAGGCGCTGGGCATCCCCGCGGCAACCGCCGACGGGATGAGCGCCGAGTTGGGCAATGGCCTCGATCTCTACGAGACCGGGGTCATCTCCCGGCTCAACATCTATGCCGAGCGATGCGGGATTGTCGAGGGAATGGCGGTGTCGCAGGCGGCCAAGCTGCTGCTCAACAACGATCCCGGCGAGGTGGACGAGGGCACCAAGATCCGCCGGGAGGTCAAGGCCACCTCGGCCAGCGGGCGCCAGCTCGTGGTCACCGACTCCATCGTGTTCGCCCTGCCCGAGGACTCCCGCAACGTGCTGGTCACCGCCGGCCACACCGGGCGCAGCGGGGCGGATTTCCTGCTGGAGGTGAGCCCCCACGGTTTCATCTGCTCCGACGGGGGCCGCAGCAAGAACGACGCGGGGATCGCCGGTCTGGCCATCACCGAGGCCCACGGACTGGCCGGAGCGTGCTGCGATGCGTGGAGTGCTCCAGTGGGAGATGCCTTCAAGGCGTACGATGAGGGGATCATCAGCGCGTGCAACCAGCCGGCCCGCGACCGAGGCGTTGAGGTGGGCATGTCCGTCAAAGACGCCGCCGCGGCTCTGCTGGAAGATTGAGAAGGACTGAGCCAGATGTCTGAGCCGACGCCCATTGTCATCACCGGAGGAACGGTGATCGACGGCACCGGCGCCCCGCCCCAGCCCGACACCGCGGTGCTGCTGGAGGGCGATCGAATTGTCGCCGTCGGTCCCGAGGCGGAATCGGCCGCCGCCGATCGGACGGGCGTCAACATGATCGACGCCGCCGGTCACACGGTTATGCCCGGCCTCATAGACGCCCACGTCCACTGCACCTTCGACGACGTGCAGTCCAACGACGAGCTGTTCTTCCACCGCGACCACGCCCTCGCCGCACTCATCGCTGCCCAAAACCTCCAGAAGCTGCTCATGGCCGGGGTCACCGGGTTCTGCGATCCCGACACTCTGTTCTCCATGGGCCCGTCGCTGCGCGACGCCGTTGACGCCGGGGCAGTGGAGGGTCCTCGCATGGCCACCGGGGTGCAGGCGCTGGTCACCGCGGTGGGGGGCACTGCCGGGCGGCTCATTCCCGACACCGGAGTGGTGGGCTACGCGCAGGTGGTGACCACCGTCGACGAGATGATTCAGATGACCCGCCGCCACATCAAGCACGGCGCCGACTGGATCAAGATCCACGCCACCGGGTCGATCCCCCGCCACCAGGGCGAGCTGTTGGCCTGGAAGCCCGAGGAGCTGAAGGCGGTGTGCGACACCGCCCACGAGCTGGAGACCCCGGTCATGGCCCACGCCCGCTCGGCGGGCAGCACCCAGGCTTGCGCCGAAGCCGGAGTTGACCTCATCTTGCACGCCTCGTTCATGGACGACGCCGCCCTCGAGGCGGTGATCGACGCCGGGGCCGCCCTCATGCCCACCTTCACTTTCTTGGCCAACCTGGCTGACTACGGCCACCTGGTGGGCGCCGGGGCGGGCATGCAGGACGTGTTCCGGGGCGAGATCGAGGCCACCGCCAAGATGATGGCCAAAGCCCACGATGCCGGGGTGCCGCTGCTGTGCGGCTCGGAGTCGGGGTTCGCCCTCACCCCATACGGCCATTGGCACGCCCGGGAGATGGAGGTGCTGGTGGAGTCGGTGGGGCTGAGTCCGCTTCAGGCCATCGCCTGTGCCACCGCCAACGGGGCCATCGCAATGCGCATGGATGGCGAGGTGGGCACGCTGGCCCCCGGCATGGCTGCCGACGTGCTAGTGGTAAGCGGCGACCCGGCCGCCGACGTCACCGTCTTGGCCGACCGAACCAATCTCCGCTGGGTGATCAGCCGCGGCCAGCCGGTCGACTTGGATCGCCCCTGGCCTACCCGGGCCCCCATCTCTGGCGAGAAAGTGGCCAACTGGGCCGCTCAGATCCTCACCAGCGACCTGGTCAACTAAGCCGCGAACACCACCGGGTAACGGCCGAAGTAGGGGCGGGTGGTGGAGGCGTCCATCTCAGGGGGATCGTCGGGGTCGGGACGGCAGCCGTGGTCGAACAGGGTCTGCACCGCCGCCGGAACCAGCCCGAACAAATGGGCGTCCACATCATCTCCGTCCACAAACGAGACCCCAGAGGCCAGGTCTTGGCCGATGCAAGCGTGCATCCCCTGTCCGAAGCTCAGCCCCCACGGGGCAATGCCCTCGGGCAGGGTGCGGTCGGGGTTGAAATCGGCCGCGTCGTCGCCGAACACCGACTGGTCCCGGTTGACCGACAGCAGATCCAGCGTGACCCGGTCGCCTCTGGCGATGTGTACGCCGCTGGACAAGTCGATGTCGTCTAGCGCCCAGCGCATCCCTGTGGGGCTGGAGGGCTGGAGCCGGATGGTCTCGTGGGTGCACTTCTGCACAAAGAGCCGGTCTTCGCGAACCCTGTGCTCGTCTTCGGGGTGGTCGGCCAGCCAGCCGAAGATGTTGTGTACCACCCGATTGAATGCAGTGGCCGAGGTGTGGGCCCCAGCCAGCATGTAGAAGGCGATCTCCCGCCGGATGGTCTTGTGGCTCAGCTCCAGGCGGTCTTGGTTGTGCATCAGCACCATCAACACGTCCTTGGGGAGGTCGTCGGGTTCGATCTCCCCGGCCTCAAGCTGATCCAGCACCGTCTGGCGTCGGTCCATGCCCGGAGTGAGGAACTCAGCGTCGAACGCATCCAAAGCAGCCTCGATCTCGACCACCTTGGCCTCTTTGTCTCCGGTGTAGTGCGCCAGGGTGGCTCCCTCGATAAAGGTGGTCAGGTAGTCGTAGAGACGGAAGGTCTCCTCCGGCGTGCCCTGGAGCCGATCCACCCCGGCGGTGAATGCGGCCAGGTTCATCATGAGCTGATGGCCGAGCTTGACCAACTCGGCTTTGCCGTCGGCCAAATGGGGAGCGAGCGTCGACTCGATGATGGGCGGGAACAGATCCTGCTCGTACAGCGTGAAGGTGTCCCGCCGGAACAGGCGGTTCTCGAGCCGGCGGCGGTCCCGGTGCTCATCGCCGTGGAGGTTCACCACCACATCGCTCATAATCACCTCGCCGGCATCGTACAGAGCTTGGCGAAGGTTCTTGTTCCGGTAGCACTCCCGGGCTTCGGCAAATGTAGTCACGGTTATCTCGGCCATCTCCAACACTTTGCCACAGAGAATTCTCTGTTAGGGTCTCGAACTTGTGTACGTCCATTTATTGGAGGGGAGTCCATGTCTAAGCTTTTGAAAGTTCTTGTGCTGCTATTCGCGGTTGCCCTAGTAGCCGCCGCGTGCGGAAACGACGATGACGACGACGGAGGAAGCGCCGCACCTGCCCCTGAGGCCACCGAGGCGCCTGCGCCTGAGGAGGACATGGCCGAAGAGGATATGGCCGAGGAAGACATGGCCGAAGAGGATATGGCCGAGGAGGACATGGCCGAAGAAGAGATGGCCGATGGCTGTGCTGCCCACACCGACGACGATGTCCGAGGTGTGGACAAAGAAAACGGCGTGATCACAATCGGCAGCTCTCAGCCGTTCACCGGACGGGCTGCGGTCGCTGGTGAGGGTCTGATTGCGGGCATCATCATCGCGGTCGAAGAGGTCAACGCCAATGGCGGCATCGACGGCTGCACCTTCGAGCTGGTTTGGGAAGACGACCGCTTCGAGATCGAGCAGATGGTTACCAACGTCCGCAAGATGATCGAGCAGGACAACGTGTGGGGCTTTGTGGGCACTGCGGGCTCGCAGGCCATCCCGTCCACCTACCCCGACATCGAGGCCGCCGGCACCCCGCTGTGGGGCCCGGTATCGCCCGCCGACCAGGACATCCAACAGGTGTATCTCACCAACCCGACCCGCACCGAGCAGGGTCGCATCTGCATCGACCACTTTGCCGAGCAGGGCGCTACCAAGGTGGCGGCCATAGGCCAGGACAACGAGCTTGGCGAGGAGGCGTTCAACGCCATCGACTTGCAGGCTCCGGTCCACGGTATGGAGATCGTGGCCAAGGAAGAGGTTGAGGTGCTCTCCGACGCGGTGGCCCCTGCGGTTCTCTCCGTGATCGACTCCGGTGCTGATGCGGTGCTCACCGCGCTTGACGGCACCCAGAACGGCTTGGTGCTCGACCAGTTCCACGAGGCTGGATTCAATCCTTTGGTTTGCTCCGATCAGGGATCGGCTGGAGCCGGTGGCCAGACCACTGTTGGCTTGGCCAATCCCGAAGCGGCCGACGGCTACCTGGGCGCTCTTCAGGGTGCCCTGCCCGATTCCGACATGGAGTTCGTGCAGCACTGGGCTGGTCTGTGGGAGGCCTACGAGGGCCCCGGTTCCGAGAGCCTGGCCCCCAACTTCAGCTTGCAGACCTACTCCATCACTCGGGCGTTCTTCGAACTGTGGGACCGGCTGGATGGCGACTACTCCTACGAGAACTTCCACGCCACAGCCGAAGGTATGGCGGACGATCCCATCTTGATTCCGGCGATGCCGGTGTTGGCCTGCGGGCCGCTTCCTGGTGGCCACAGCTGCGCTTCTGGTGCCGGTATCTCCGAGTACGACGCCGACACTGAGACGTGGACTCAGGTTCGGGAATTCCTCCCGCCGGCGAGCTAATTCGTTAGCTGGTCCGGGACTGGTAGACGCCAGTCCCGGACCAACCATTTCTAGGAGCACAGCAGGTGGATCAACTCCTCCAGCAGATTGTGGCCGGTCTTGAAACCGGCTCAAGTTACGCTCTCATCGGCTTGGCCGTCGTGGTCATCATGAAGTCCACCGATGTGCCCAACTTCGCCATGGCCGAGATGGGCCTGGTGGCTGCCTTCATGGCGTGGTTCTTGTCAGCCGACCCCGACAAGGGCGGGGTTGGATGGCCGTTCTGGCTAGCCATAGTGTTGGCTCTGGCTTTCGCCGCCGTGTTCGGGGCAATTACTCAGTTCTTTTTGGTACGCCCCCTCACCGGTCTGTCCAATCAACCTTTGGCCATATTCGCGGCGTTGGGCTTGGGCTGGCTGAGCGTTGATTTCCTACGAGACGAAGGTCTGCCCACGTTCTTCGACTGGTTCCCGGTCACCGATGAGGGGCTTCCTCTCGGGGTAGCAATCATCTTGGCCATCGCAACTGTGGGGCTCACCTATCTGATAATCCGCCATTGGGTAAAGCCTCTTACCAAAGTGGACCACTTCCCGCTGCTGCTGCTGACCATTGGGTTGAACTTTGCCCTCGGCTCTGTCATCGAGAACCTTTGGGGGTCTACTCCCAAGCGCTTCGATGCTCCCTGGTCGGGGGAGACTTTCGATCTTGGCGATACTCGGATTGGCTGGGATCAAGTGGTGACGATTGCCGTCGGCATCGCCATTGCCATTGGTATGGCCTTGTTCTTCTGGTCCAAGTGGGGAGTGCGGATGCGGGCCATCGCCGAGGACGGCGCAACCGCTCGTCTTTTGGGCATTAACGCTGGGATGGTGTCACTAATTGCCTGGGCCATCGGCACATTCGTTGCCGGAGCAGCAATGATCTTGAACACCAGCTCGACAGTGCTGGAGCTGGGTAGCGCCGAAGGGTTGATCCTCAAGGGCTTCATAGCCGCGGTGCTAGGTGGATTTACATCTCTCGGGGGCACATTCGCAGGTGGCTTGCTCATTGGGGTCGGCGAGGCTCTCGCCGGCGGCCAGATCAGCACAAGCTTGCAGCCCACCATTGCTCTCTTAGTGGTGGTCGTGGTTCTGCTGGTTGCCCCCGGCGGCTTCAGCAGAACGGCTCGGACGCGGGAGGTGTAGCAAGTGGCTGATCGTGTTGCTACCCCTCTTTATGCCCCGAGTAGCAGATTCCGCAGAGCTGTCCCGTCGTGGGCCACCTTCTTAGCGGTATTTGTCTTTCTCGCGTTACTGCCATGGCTGCCCATCTTGGGTTGGACCGACATCTTCGACAGCGGCAACGATTTTGGGAAAGGCAATCTGGCTTTTGTCTTCGCCTTCGCAATTGCTGCGGTGGGCTTCAACCTGCTGGTGGGCTATTCCGGGACCCTCGGCCTCGCCGTCGCTGGTCTCTTTGCACTAGGGGCATACGGAACGGCGGTACTCTCCGCCCCTAGCGAGGCCCGTGAGGCCCTGGCGGGCTATGACTGGCCGTTCTTTGTAGCACTACCGGTGGTTTGCATTGCCGCAGCCATTATCGGAGTCTTGGTGGGATTCCCCGCCGCCCGGCTCAAGGGCTTCTTTTTGGCCATTGCCACCTTGGCATTGGGTGAATTGATCGTCACCATCATCCGCCTGGACGAAAAGGTGTGGGACGGCCTCAAGACCAACGGTGGGACTGGCAAGCAGGTCCCGCAATTCCGAGTTCCCGGGCTTGGACGTGTCGACAGCTATTACATGCTGTCGTTGGGCGCTTTGTTCCTGATGATGGTGGCCTACGTCGTGCTCACCAATCGGAGACTGGGTCGAACCCTCAAAGCCGTGAGAGACATAGACATTGCTACCGGCCCCATCGGGATCTCTTCGACCTACTACAAGCTCGTGGCTTTTGGAATCTCGGCGTTCGCAGCTGCGTTGGCCGGTGCCATGTGGGCTCAGAACAGCTCCTTTGCCAACCCCTCAGCTTTCCGCACCCGGTTGTTGGTGTTCCTGCTCGTCGTTCTCATTGTGGGAGGGCTGAGCCACAAATGGGGTCCACTCATTGGCGCGATCTTCTTCGTTTTCCTGCGCCAGAAGTTGCAGGACACCCAAAAGCTGCTCTTCTTGATCTTGGGTATCACCCTCATTCTGGCTGTGCTTATTCTGCCCAACGGAATTGCCGCTCTGCCTGAGCGCATGCGCGAGAGCCGGTGGGTCAAAGACCTCCAACGCAGGCTACAGAGCTTGGCAGGATCCGTGGGGTCGTCAATATGAGCGCCGTCGACACTGCCGCGCCGGGTTCCAGCCCTTCAGAATCTCATGCTTCGCTGGCCATCGAGGATTTGCACGTGGCTTTTGGCGGGAACCGGGTTTTGCAAGGAGTAGACCTGCAATTTACTCCCGGGTTCAACGGGCTTATTGGCCCCAACGGAGCGGGCAAGACCACGGTGTTCAACGTGATCTCGGGTTACGTCCGCCGCAACGAAGGGTCGGTACGCCTTAATGGAGAGGACATTGCTCCATTGTCCCGAACTGGCCGGGTGAAGGCTGGGATCGGGCGTACCTTCCAGGCTCCTCGCCTAATCCTCGACGCCACGGTCATGGAGAACACCCTGCTGGGACGGCATCATCTGTTCCGCTGGGGACACCTGGCCGAGCTTCTGCTCTTGCCCCAGCAGCGTCGTGAAGAGACCGAAGCCCGACAGGTCTGCATGGACATGCTTGACCGCTTCGGGCTGGCCGATGTGGCCCACGAAGAGGCCGGAGCGCTGTCGCTAGGTTCCCAGAAGCTAGTCGAGGTGGCCCGGGCCCTGGTAGCCGATCCCACCGTCATGCTGCTCGACGAGCCCGCCGCTGGCTTGGGGGCCGACGACGTAACTGTGCTGCTGCGGGGACTGCGCCAGATCCAAGCCGAGCGCGACCTTTGCATGATCATCATCGAGCACGACTTGCAACTGGTGACCAGCCTTTGCCCCAAGATCAGCGTGTTGCACTTCGGCGAGATCATCTCCGAAGGCAGTCCTGAGCATGTAACCACCGATCCGGTGGTCATAGAGGCTTACCTGGGCCACGGTTTTGAGGCCGAGGAAGGCGGCGAGATTCACGAAGTGGAGAGTCCGCTATCTGAGCACCACCACATCGACCACGTCGAAGAAGAGGGCGAGCTCACCGAGGTGTGGACTGAAGACGGGGATTCTGAGCAGGAGGAGCCGTCCTGATGCTGCTTGAGGTCAACGATCTGGTTTCGGGCTACGGCCGCCTCGAAGTACTGCACGGCGTCTCGCTGTCGGTGGAAGAAGGCGAGATCGTGTCGGTGCTGGGGGCCAACGGGGCGGGCAAGACCACGCTGCTGCGGACCATTTCCGGGGTGCTGGACACCTGGACGGGGTCGGTAGTGCTCGACGGGGAGAATTTGGGCAGCCTGGCCATCGAGCGCCGGGCCATGCGAGGACTCGGCCACCTGCCTGAGGGACGGGGCATCTTCCAGAACCTGTCGGTCAAGGAGAATCTAGAACTGGGTTTGGGGCTGCGATCCGACGGCGCCGCCGCCATCCGCCGTGACCGCGACCGCTTGCTGGACCTGCTGCCCGCGCTGGCCGAGAAGATCGGCGAGCAAGCCTCTTCGCTGTCGGGCGGCCAGCAGCAGATGCTGGCCCTGGCTCGGGCCATGATCACCCGGCCCAAGCTGTTGATGATCGACGAGCTGTCCTTCGGCCTGGCCCCCAACCTGGTAGACCAGCTGTTCGAGCTGGTGGTCGACCTGCGCGACGAGGGCGGCACCACCTTCTTGCTGGTGGAGCAGAACGCCGGAGTGTTGGAAGTGTCCGACCGCACCTATGTGCTGCGTACCGGCAACAACGACATCAGCGGGCCGTCATCGGAGCTGCGAGCCTCGCACGACCTGGTCCGGTCGTATTTGGGCCACTAAGCGCTGATGCCGGGTCGGGTGCTGGTGACCGGCGGGGCATCGGGAATCGGTGCGGAGACCTGTCAGGTGCTGGCTGACAGCGGCTGGGACGTGGTGGCTACCGATGTGACTCTGGCCGATGGAGTCGCTCCTCTCGACGTGACCGACGAAGCTGCCTGGGATCAGGTGTTCAACGACGCGGGTCCGCTTGCTGGGTTGGTGAACTGCGCCGGCATCCGCACCCGCAGCTCGATTGTGGACACCGAGTTGGATGACTTCGAGCGCCATTTGCGGGTCAACGTGGTTGGCACATGGCTGGGCATCCGGGGATTCTTGCGTCGCCACCATCCCAGCGCGGCCGGGGCCATCGTCAACGTGTCTTCGGTGAACGCTGAGATAGCGGTGCCCGATCAAGCCCACTACGTCGCCTCCAAGGGGGCCGTGTCGGCCCTCACCCGGGCCGCTGCGGTAGAGGCAGCACCGCGGGGGGTGCGAGTCAACGCGGTGGCTCCGGGGCCGGTGCGCACCCCGATGACCGCGGAGCGGCTCGGTGATCCCGAACAAGCGGCCTGGCTGGATGCCCGGGTACCGATGGGCCGGGTGGCCGAGCCCGCGGAGATCGCCGAGGTCATCTCGTTTCTGCTCAGCAAGAAGGCGTCTTATGTAACCGGCGAAGTTCTATTCACTGACGGAGGGTGGCGCGGCCATGCCTGATACAACATCCAATTCACAGCTTGATGCTCTTCAGGGGTTGGTGCCCCTGGAGGACTTCTACCACTTCGGCATCGTGGTGACCGACCTCGACGCCGCCATGGCCGAATGGAGTGCCCTCCACGGTTTCGAGTGGGCCCCCATCCAGCACCGGGAGTTCATGGTCCGCCAGCCCAACGGGGTGGTGAAGGCCGATTTCCGGTTCACCTACTCCATCGATGGGCCGCCCCACATCGAGTTCATCTCGGCCACGCCGGGAACGGTGTGGGATACATCCACCGCTGGTGGTGTCCACCACCTGGGCTATTGGAGTCACGATTTGGTGGCCGACGCCCAACGCCTGGCCGACGCCGGCTACGAGTGGCTGGCCTCCTACGAAGCCTCCGACGGACGGCCGCTGGGCTTCACCTACCACTGGATGCCCACCACTGGGCTGCGGGTAGAGCTGGTGGACGCGTCCCGCCGCCAAGACTTCCTCAATTGGCTGGCCGGGGCCGACTTCCCCGCGGCCACCGACCGCCTTCGAGTCGGCCCTGGCCGCAGCGGGGGTTGACGTCCGCTGTCGCACTGGGGCGGTGCGCCTGCTGCGAGATTGCGGTCGGATCACTGGGGTGTCCACCGGCACCTCCCGGCGGTTCGGCGCGGCCAACGGGGTGGTGTTGGCCGCGGGCGGCTATCAGGCCAACTTCGGTCTGCGGTCCCGCTTCCAGCCCGAGGCGTCGACCCCCTATCTGGGCACCGGCTTCTGCCGGGGCGACGGCCACGTCATGGGCCAGTCGGTGGGGGGCGATCTGATCAACGTGACCATGATCCCCCCGCTGGTGATGGTGGGCTCCGCGCTGGTGGAAGATGCCATCGCGGTCAATCAGCAGGGCCGCCGCTATGGGCCGCTCCCAAGGTGGTGGGCATCAACTTCCCCGCCGGCGGGTTCCGGGTGAGCGCCGACATGGAGGTGCTCGACGTGTTCGGCGACCCCATCGCCGGGCTGTTCGCCGTAGGCGACTGCGTGGGCGGGGTCAGCCCCGCCATCGGCCTGGGCGGTGTGAAGATCACCGCCGCCCTCACCCTGGGCCGCCACGCCGGCCAGATCGCCGCCAGTCGCGGTTAGCAGCTGCTGAAACGGCATTCTTGTTTGTTTGAATTTCTGTAAACTAGCACTAGACTAAATTCATGCGTAGCTTCCCCGCACAATTTCGAATCGCCGCGAGGGAACGAGATGCCGAAGCGAAAAGAGCTTGTGGCGTAGATCAAAGAATTTACCCGCCGACATGGGGCCTCCGTCAGACCGGTGCGCCAGGGTAAGCATGAGATCTGGGAGTGTGAAGGGCTCACTTTCCCTATTCCTCGGCACCGTGAGATTGCTGAGGGGACAGCCCAGGCAATCATGAAAAGACTGGCCGAGCATTTGGTGGGCCGAAGAGAAGGGGACAAATGACCGAGAGTGTCTACGCGGTTGAAGCGACCCGTTCCGGGGATTGGTGGGTGATTGAGGTGGTCTCGGGGCTTCCAGCAAGCGTTGTCGGGGTGAGCCAGGCTCGCCGGCTGAACAAAGTTCCGAAAGTCGCCCGTCGCCTCATAGCCGATCTCCTTGAGATGGACATCAACGAAGTGAAGGTCGATGTCAAAGTGTCAATTCCAGGCGAGCTTGCCGCGGTGCTCGACAGGGCTCGGCAAGCCGCAGCTACTGAAGTCGAGGCTCGGACTGCTGCGGCCAGGGCCCGATGTGAAGCCGCCGTTGCCCTATTGGACGCCAACTTGACGATGCGGGAGGCCGGCCAAGTCCTCGGTGTCTCCCATCAGCGGATCAAGCAGCTAGCCGACCAAGCCAAAGACTCAGCGATTGCCTGATTTCGATACGCTCAACGGCTTGTGATTGAGAGCGTGCTCCGCGGCGATCTGTCCGAAGCAGAAGGCTTCGGACAGGTTGGAGCCTTCGCCGGGGTAGAGCACACCGGAGGCCTGGCCTAGTGGTGTGTCGTGGGTTTATTCGCGCGTGTCCTGCTAGGCATCGACGCCCCTCGCGGCGTTGCCCCTCCTTGCCGTACGCTGGAAGTATGGCTGCGTCGGTGCGCCTTGCGAGGAACGCCGCTGCCGTCGCAATCCACGGCGCTAAACCCACGACACACCACTAGTTCCCCGGCGCCGTATAGATCGGGAATTGGGTCGCCGAAGGCGTCGAGGATGCGGCTGTGGCGGTCGCGGCGGGGGCCGCCGGTGGTGTTGGATCCCCCAGGCCACAGTGCCACGCAGTAGTAGGGCGGCTCGGAGATGGGCACCATGGTGTCGGCCGGGCGGCCCCACAGGTCGGGTTCGCCCTTGCGACACGACAGGTTGTAGTCGGCCACGGTGACCTCCGCTTGCTTGGCAGCGTCCTCGGTCATGCCGGCGGCCACCGCGGCCTCGGCAATTGTGCTGCCGGGGGCGATCCAGCCCCTCTCGATCTCGGCTGAGTTGTCGTCGCTCCAGTCATACAGGCCCACAGCTACCGCGCCGAAGTGGGCGCCCAGCGCCACGGTCTGGCCATTGCAGATCGCGGTCAAACCGGTCACCTGCCCGTCTGCATCCTGCAATAGCCGAGACGCGGCGGTATCCCACCGGACAGGAATCTCTCGCCGGTTCACCGCCGCGGCCAACCCCTTGAACAGCCTGGGGCCGCCCCCGGCCGCCGCGGCCAGCCGCTCAGCCACCCCTCCGGGTTGCACGGCCACAATCGCCTCCGCGCCGTCGAATCCGGGATGCTCGGCCCCCGCCGAGGCCACCATGTCCAAGCCGCCGATGGCGTCCTCGAACCACTGCGGCAGGCAGGCGGCCCGATCGGCCCAGGCGTGGGATACGTCGAAGGGCACCATGCCCGAAGCGCAGACATCCAGATAGCGGGCCCCGGCGTCCACATCGGTCACCGTCATCACCATGCCGCCCGACATCCGGGTAGACGGAGTATGTCGCTGCTCGGGGCACTTCTCCACCAGAACCACCGAGGCCCCGGCGTCGCTGGCGGTGACAGCCGCAGCCGTGCCCGCCGCCCCGTAGCCCACCACCACCACGTCGTATGTCTGGTCGAACATCAGAAGTCCCCGCCGTCCAGGGTCACCGTCTGGCGCACGATCACCCCGTTGGCCACTTCGAAGCAATCGGTGCCCGAAGCTCCGTCGCCAGGACCGCCCACCAGCTCCCAGGCCACCGTCACCAGGCCGTCCTCCAACTGGGGCTCAGCGAACTCCACCCGACCAACGCCCAACCGGTCGGGCACAGTGGAGAAATAGCCGGCGATGGCGCCCCGGCCCTGATAGGCAACATCGCGCACCAGCACCGCGTCGTCGGCGTAGTCGGCGGCCATGGCCTCAGGGTCGCCGGTGTGGACCGCGGCCAGATGGTCTTGAACTGCGCTCAGGGGATCACGCATCTGTCACGCATTGGTCACGCCCAGGCTGAGCCCGCCGTCCACCGTCAACACCGAGCCGGTGGCCCATTCGGCCCCGATCAGATACTCGAACGCCTCGGCGATCTCGGTGACGGTGCCGATCCGGCCCAGCGCATGGGCCGGTCCCAGCCCTTCGAGCCGAGATTTGGCCTCGTCGTCGCCCATCAATCCGGCCCGCTGGTTGATCTCGGTGAACACCGCGCCGGGCCGCACGCATCCCACCCGCACGCCCTGAGGCCCCAACTCCGCGGCCAGCACCCCGGTGAGCGCCTCCAGCGCCCCTTTGGTGGCCGCATAAGGGGCCACGCCGGGAAAGGCCCGCTGGGTGTGTACCGACCCGACGAACAGCACGCACCCCTGCCGCTCCCGCAGATGGGGCAGGGCCTCGCCCACCAACATCATCCCGGCCACCACATTGGTGTGGAACACGTCGAGCAGGGCCTGCTCCTCAAGCTCGTCCACCGGACCCCGGTACATGTTGGCCGCATTGCTGATCAAAGTGTCCAAGCCCCCGCCGTGTTCAACCGCGGCCTCAACCATGGCGGTGCGGTCACCAGCCACCGACACGTCTCCGGCCACCGCCCGCCCCCGGTCGCGCAGCCCCGCAGCCACCGCCTCCACCCGATCGCTGCGGCGCCCGGTGATGGTCACCCGCGCTCCCCGGCCGGCCAGATGCTCGGCCGCCCCAGCACCGATGCCCGAGCCACCCCCGGTGATCAAAATGGACATGCCGTCGATGGGCTTCATTGAGCAGCCAACTTATAGGGAGTAGCGCCGGGGCCTAGGGTTAAGCGATGGCATACCGAGTGGAGATCGACCAGGACGAGTGCATGAGCTCGGGGCGATGCGTGGCCGACTATCCCGCCGCCTTCGCCTTTGACGACGACGAACTTGCCACCGTGCAGCCCACCGTAGGAAACCTCACCGATCAGCAGATCCTAAGAGCCGCCCGCAATTGCCCCTCCCGAGCCATCAACGTATACGACTCCAACGGCAATCTCTTGGAGTAGCCGGGGCCGCCGCAACGACGGGCAACACCCGTCAATCGTGCACACAACCTCTAATTGGCCCGGCCACTAGGGTTGGCGCTCGTGGCGAAATCGATGATTGTTACCGGTGCGGGACACGGGATTGGGGCGGAGACCGCCCGGCAGGCCGCCGCTGCTGGCTACCGAGTAGGGGTGTTGGATGTCGACGCCGATTCCGCAGAGCAGACAGCCCAATCGCTGCCCGATGCGATGGCCCTGGTGGCCTCAACCACTGACTCGGCCGAGATCGAAGCCGCGCTTGACGCCTTCGGCACTCCCGACGCCTTGGTGAACAACGCGGGCATTGTGCGCTTCACCCCGCTGGTCGACCACCCGGAATCCGATTGGCGGGCGGTGGTAGACGTGAATCTCAACGGCCCGTTCGTGTGCGGCCGAGCCGTGGCCCGCCGCCTGATCGCCGAGGGGCGCACGGGGGCGATGGTCAACATCTCCTCCATCAACGGCATCGCCCCCGGCCCGAATTCCGGGGCCTACAGCCCGACCAAGGCGGCGATAATCCAGCTCACCCGCCAGATGGCCATCGAATGGGGTCCAGCCGGCATCCGGGTCAACTCGGTGGCCCCCGGAATCATCGACGACGGCATGTCGGCCCCCGTGCTGGCCGACCCCCAAGTGAGGGCAACCCGTTCATCTCGTACTCCCAGCCGGCGGCTGGGCGCTGCGGCCGACATCGCCAAAGCAGTGATGTGGCTGTGCTCGGCCGACGCCGAATACGTCAACGGCCACAACATGGTGGTGGACGGCGGGGTGGTTCACACCGTGCTGGCCGGAATGCCCCGCCCGGAGTCGATCGACGGCATCGCCGACGAGAGCTGATCGACCCAAGGAGACGACCCGCTATGACTGAGACCACGCTCACCCGGTTCGATGATGTCCGAGACGCCTACCGGCAAAAAGGCCTCAAACAGGCGCTCTACGACGCGGCCGGGGTGATCATGGCCGACACGCTGCTCACCTTGTGGGGCGACGATCACCGCCGTCGCCGTCGCCTGGAGAACCGGCTCTTCCGCCGCCAGACTTTTGAGCACTACGAGCGCGACCTGCTTCCCCGCGCGGTGGACGAGGTGCTCGGCCCGGCGGCGGCCGAGGGCAGGGGCGACGTGGTTCCCTTGGCCCGGCGCATCGTGGTCAACCTCACCGCCACCGCCGCGGGGGTCGACCGGCCCGAGGGCACGCCGGCCGAGACCGATCGGCTGTTCTCGTATGCGGTCAAATTCAGCGAGGGCGCCACCGCCGTCCACAGCACCCGAGATCCCGAAGAGCTGAGAGCCGAGGTGGCCGATGCCCTGGAGCGCTGGGATGAGGAGTTCTTCGCCCCGTCGCTGGATCGCCGCACTGAGCTGTTCAGCCGGTTTGTCGCCGGCGAGGCCACCGAGGAGGATCTGCCCAAAGACGTGCTCACCGTGCTGGTGCGCAATCAAGACTCCCTGGATCTGCCCCGAGACGTTGTGCGCCGGGAGGTTGCCTTCTACATGCTGGCCGGAATGCACTCCACCGGTGCGGCCACCACCCATGCCGTCCACGGCGCCTTCGGCTGGTTCGACGACCATCCCGAGGATCGAGAGCGCATGGTTGGCGATCCCGTGTTCCTCCAGCACTGCGTCCATGAGTCCATGCGCCTGCACCCGGCCAGTCCGGTGGCCCGCCGAGAGGCGGTCGAGCCGGTGACGCTGCGCGGCGGCACCGAGATGGCGGTGGGCGACACGGTGGTCATGGATCTATGGTCGGCCAATCGAGACACCGATGTCTTCGGCGCCGACGCCGACAGGTTCAACCCGCGGCGCGCCATTCGCGACGATGTGCCCCGGTGGGGCCACACCTTCGGCGGGGGCCGTCACGCCTGCATCGGCATGGAGCTCGACGGCGGGGTGCCCGCCGACGAGGTCGCCGGTTCGCCCCTCCTGCTGGGCACAGTGGCGCTGATTCTGCGCGGTCTGCTGGTTCGTGGCGCCCAGCGCGATCCCGACGACCCGCCCCAGCAAGACCCCAACATCACCAGAGTTTGGTGGGGCCGCTACCCAGTGCTGTTCTGATAGGCAAGCCACTGATGGACGGGCCAACCCAGGATCGGGAAAGCCGCCCCCAGCGGCCGCTGACCGGGGAGTTTTGGGCTGCGGTGGACCGGGGTGAGCTGGTTCGCCCGGTATGCGATGACTGCGGCCACAACTTCTTCGTCCCCCAGTTCGCCTGCCCCCGATGCCAGAGCACCAACTGGGCGTATCAGCCCAGCAGCGGGCGAGGACGGGTGTACAGCCACACCACTCTCCATCGGCCGCCCACTCCCGAGTTCACCGCCCCCTATGTGCTGGCCGACGTGGATGTTGAGGAAGGCTGGCACCTGCTCACCTGGATCGTCGGCTGCGAACCCGATCAGGTGTCCATCGACATGCCGGTGACCGTGCGATTCGTGACCGGTGCCGACGGCCACTGGCTTCCTGCCTTCGCCCCCGACGAGGCTGCCCGGTGAACGTCGGTTTGGCCTTCGCCCGCAACGGGGCCCGCCGCCCCCGCGATGCCGCCATTTTCGGCCAGCGCGAGCTGAACAACCGCCAGCTCGACGAGCGCACCAACCGCATCGCCAACGCCCTGTTGGGCGCCCATCGCCTGGGCAAAGGCGACCGGGTGGCCCTGCTGGTGGCCAACCGCCCCGAGGTGGTGGAGGCGATGGGCGGGATCGCCAAAGCGGGCGGCTGCTATGTGGGGCTCAACTTCCGGCTCGGCTCGGTGGAGCTGGAGCAGGTGTTCGACAACGCCGACCCCACGCTGGCCATCACCGACGCCGAGCACCGCGATCAGCTCGACGGGTTCGACTTGCCCGTCATCGACATCGACCGCGACCTCGACGCCCTGGCCGAGGCCGCCTCGGCCGGACCGCCCGACACCCTCCACCAAGTGCGCCCCGAAGACGACTTCTGCATCGTGTACACCAGCGGCACCACCGGTCGGCCCAAGGGCGTCCACTTCGACCACGCCCGCGTCCTCCAGCACGCCGCCGTGGCCTGCCTGGAATACGAGATCGACCGCCATAGCCGATACCTCATCCAGATCCCCCACAACTCCAGCGTGAACATCACGATCCTCCCGTGCCTGCTCATCGGCGCGGCCCAGGGCTTCGCCGACAGCCGCAACTTCGACCCGGTGCGCTATGCCCGCCAGGTGGAGGACCACGGGGTGAGCCACTCGTTTCTGGTGCCCACCCAGCTCATGCGCCTGCTCGACCGCCTCGAGCGGGCCGACGACCACAAGCTGGTGTCGCTGCGCACGCTGGGCTACGGCTCGTCGCCCATCTCCCCCGACCGCCTGGCCGAGTTGGTGGAGCGCTTCGGCCCGGTGTTCAACCAGCTCTACGGCATGGCCGAGATCGCCTCCATCGGCACCATCCTGCGCAAAGAAGACCATATGCGGGGGTTGGAGGAGCGGTCTGAGCTGCTGTCGTCGTGCGGCCAGCCGTCGTATGCGGTGGATGTGCGGGTCGTGGACCCCGACGGCCAGGATGTCGCCGTCGGGGAGCGGGGCGAGGTCGTCTTCGGCGGCCCCTACGTGATGAAGGGCTACTTCCGGGACCCCGAGCGCACCTCCGAGGCGCTGCGGGACGGGTGGATGCACAGCGGGGATGTGGCCGAAGTCGACGATGAGGGCTTCATCTACGTCGTCGACCGGATGAAGAACCTCATCATCCGGGGCGGGCTCAATATCGCCCCCACCGAGATCGAGAACGTGCTGTACCGCCATCCCGCAGTGCTGGAGGCGTCGGTGATCGGTGTTCCCGATCCCGAGTGGGGCGAGGCGATTGTGGCCGTGGTGGCCCTCAAGCAGGGCGCGGCGGTCGACGGCCAGGAGCTGCGGCTGTGGTGCCGCCGATCGGAGCTGACCTCCATCAAGATCCCCGAGCGGGTGGAGTTCGCCGACTCGCTGCCCAAGAACGCAGTGGGAAAAATCGCCAAAGAGGAGCTGCGCTCTCGGTACTGGGGCGAGGGTCGGCGGGTGTGAGCGGCGCCCATCCGCTGCACCGGGTAGCCATCGTCGGGGTGGCAGCCACCGAGATGGCCCGCCAGCTCGACACCACCTCGGCAGAGATCTCCCTTCGGGCCGCACTGGCCGCCCTCGACGACGCGGGGCTGACAGTGGCCGATGTCGACGGGGTGGCCGCCCGCTGGCCCGGACCAGGAGGCACCGTTTTTCAGCCCGGCTCAGCCGACTGGGCCGAGGTGTTCGGCCAGCCGCTGCGCTGGGTGTGCGATACCTACCCCCAGGGAGTGCCCGGCGCGCTGGACGCGGCGGCCGCCATCGCTGCGGGGCTGTGCGAAGTGGCGGTGGTGTTCGGCGGCCAGGCCGGGGTCATGGGCCGATCGGCCGTGGCCGACTACACCCGGCCCGACAACGAGTTCGTCGCCTGTTGGGGGTCGCTCACCGCAGCCCAGTTCGCCCTGGTGGCCCAGGTGTACCGCCACCGCTTCGCCCCTGACCCCGAACAGTTGGCCGCCATCGCCGCCGCCATCCGCAACGCGGGCTCAAGCAACCCCTCTGCGGTGATGACCGGCCGGGGTCCCTACACCGCGGCTGATGTGCTGGCTTCCCCGATGGTGGCCGAGCCGTTTCGGCTGTTGGACCTGTGCCTGGCCACCGAGGGGGCCGCGGCCATGGTGATAACCACTGCGGAGCGGGCTCGGGACCTGCCCCAACCGCCGGTGGCCGTCCTGGGCGGAGGATCGGAATGGCACCGCCAGCAATACGTGAACCCTCCCCGCTACGACGAGGTGTGGAGCTTGGGGGCTGGCGCCGCCCAGCGGGCCTTCGAGCTGGCCGACCTGAGCCCACGAGACGTGGACGTGTTCGAGCTCTACGACATCAACACCTACGAAGTGGTGCGCCAGTTCGAGATGCTGGGATTGTGCGCCGAGGGCGAAGGGGCCGACTATCTGGCCAAGGCGGGCATCGGCACCGACGGCCGCCACCCGCTCAACACCGACGGCGGCCTGCTCAGCTACAGCCACATCGGCTGGGGCGGCCCCACCCTCAAGATCGTCGAGGCCGTGAGGCAGCTGCGGGGCACCGCCGGCCCCGGCCAAGTCCATGACGCCGAAATCGCCCTAGCCACCGGTGCCGGCTCCGGCGCCCAATACCACAACGTGATGATCTTGGGCCGGGGTTGAATTCCCTGGGTCGGTGTGAACCAGAGCGTTGGTATGCTGGCGGCGTGAAGATCGCTTCTGAGTCGGAAGCTACCAAGCGGCGGAGGCTCAAGTACGAGGCCAACGAGGCGGAAAACAACCGTCGTCAGGCTGCGGGTGAGCCATTGGAATTACTCACCCCAGACGAACTGCGATCGATAGCAGCCCGTCTTCGTGCCGGTGAGCCCATCGATGAGGTGATTGACTGAGCGCTCCTGCAAGGGGGCAAAACTTGGCATGTGGATGTCCACTCGTTGCGTGCTGCGCTCTACTTGTGGCGTTCCGGCAAGACAGCTGATCAGGTCGCAGAACTTGTCGACGGCATCTCCGCTCTTGCTGAACAGTCTTTAGCAGAACTCCCAGGTGAGGCTGAGTTGGGTATGCATCCAATGCGTCGATGGGCGCTCATCGCAGGGACGAGGGTGTCAATAAGGGTGTATGAACCGCAAGGCAAGTTTGACGTGATTGACATCGAGGATTACTGATCGAGTAGCCCAATCATTTGGCCCAATCGAGCTCTGTCTTCATGGCCTGTTCACCGCGGCGGCCGATGGTGAGCAGGCGGGGGTCGTTGGAGCGGCCGTCTAGCCAGGCCCGGATGGCTCGCATCGACGCGGTGAAGGAGCGGACCCGCTCGAAATAGGCGGCATAGGCCAGGCGCTCTTGGTCGATAGGGTGGCCGTAGTCGGCCGAGTCTTCGATGGTGCACCAACCGGAGAAGCGGTGGGTGAAGGCGACATCGCACATGGGGTCGCCAGCCCAGGCCCGCTCCCAGTCCAAGATCCCGCCCAGCTCTCCGGGCCCTGTCCAGCTCATGTTGGCGAACCGGAAGTCGCCGTGGCACCACACCGCGGGCTCGTCGCAGTCGGGGCGGTGCGCTCTGAGCCACCCCAGCGCAGCCTCGAACTCGGGGTGGCGATCAGGGGCGGCCCGCCGGTACACGGCCTCGGTCCGGTTGAGTTCGGCGTCGTAGGCCTCACCCACCGTCCCAGGGGCTGTCAGACGGTGCAGACTTCCAAGCGCTTGGGCTGCCGCGGAGATGTACTGCGGTCGGCGCTCGGTCACGTCTGTGAGCCGCAGCACCCTTCCCGGCACTCGGGTGTGGACGCCGAACGGTTGGCCGATGGGATTGTGGGCGTCGGCCTGAACCGCCAGTGCTTGAGGGGCGGAAACGATCCCTTCCACCCGGCGCAGATTGGCCGCCTCCACCTGGGGGTCGTAGGGATCGAGCGTTCCCCCCAGCGGCGCCACCCGCACGATCACGTCGTCCACGCCCAGCGTCACCCAGGAAAACCCCCGGTCCAAGCGCTCGATTCGGGGCAGGGCGTCTACCCCGTCGAACACTTCAGATACCGCTCGTCCTACCGCCGCGGGCGACAAGTCCACCTGTGGAGCGTACCGGGCCAACCAACCGCCAAAGGTCGCCTAACCGTTGGGTTGGTTCTGCCGCCCGATAACGTCGCCCGAAGTGTTGGTTGGGGGAAACGCGTGAGCGCACGGTCGGGAGCTGGCCGGGGCCCAGCGGTGGTGGTGGCCAGCATGCTGGCGCTGGGCATCGGCTCCAGCCTGGGCTTTTTCCCCGGTTATTTCGTTGCCGCGGTGCGCGACGACCTCGGCATTTCCCGAGCCCAGGTCGGGCTGTTGGTGAGCCTTCACTTCGGTTGCACCGGTTTGGGTTCGATCATCGGAGCGCGGATAACCGAGAAGATCGGAACGCGCCCTGCGGTGGTTGCCGATCAATTGATCGTGGCGGTGGCTGCGTGGTCAGCCGCCCTTGTTGACAGCTATGCCGCTTTGATCGGGGCCGCTGTATTCGCCGGTTTCGGCTACTCCCTGACCAACGCGGCCACCAACGAAGCGGTGGCCGCCGCCGTGCCGGAATCTCGTCGCACGCTGGCATTGTCGGCCAAAACGTCGGGAGTGCCGACGATGGCGCTGATCAGCGCAGTTTTGGTGCCCTGGGCATCCGACCGCTGGAGTTGGAACCTCATCCTCATGATTGGTGGGACCATCGCCGTGGTCAGTGCGCTCATTTCGTCGGCTGTCATTCCCGACATCCGCTCCTCCCGGTCGCGGGCGCAGCGCCAAGAATCAGTCCTTCCCCGTGGGTTCTGGTGGTTTGCCGTGTCTGCCTTCTTCTTGGTGGGCTCCTCACAGCCACTTTTTTCTTGGGCAGTGCCGTATTTGGACGAGGGGCTGGGCACCTCCAAACCGGTGGCCGGCGCTATCGCCGGAATAGCCGCCGGACTCGGTGCGGTTTGCATGTCGCTGACCGCATTGCGGGCCGACTATCTCGGCCGAACTCGACGGGTGCCGCTCATTGTCGGGCTGTGCTCGGTGTTGACCGCGTCGATTCTTGTGACCATGAGCGGTTTGACGTTTGGCCTGGCCGTGGCCACCATCGGGCTGTTCGCCGGGTTCATCGTCCAGTTGGCGGCCATCGGCATCATGCACGCCGCGGTGGTCGATCGGGCGCCTCGAGCCGTGGCCCGGGCCACTGGCGTCACCATGACCGGCTACTACCTGGGCGCGCTGGCCACGCCGGTGAGTTTCGGCGCTTTGGTCGACTGGTTGGGCACCTACACCTGGGCCTGGCTGGCCATGGCCCTGGGTAGCGCCGCCGCGGCCGCCTGTTTCGCCCGCGCCAACGGGGTCGGCGAGATGCGGTCTTGACCAGAAGGTCGACGGCGACCAAGCTCGCTAACGGGTTCTACGGGGTGACGCCATGAGCTATGAGCATGTGCTGGCGCCGATTGAGATCAATCGGCTGGTGGTCAAGAACCGGGTGGTGCGCACCGCGCACGGCACCAACATCGGCCAGGGGCGGATCACCGACGAGCTGATCGCCTACCACGAGGCCCGGGCCGCGGGTGGGTGCGGATTGACCATCCTGGAGGCGGCGTCGGTCCATCCCACCGATATGGGGACGCTGTGGCTGCACGACGCTTCGGTGGTAAACGACTACCGCCGACTCGTGAGCCGGTTGGCCCCCTATGGCATGGCGGTATTCCAACAACTCGGGCATCTGGGGTACGAGGGTCTAACCGCCGATGGCGGGCCGCCGTGGTCGGCTTCGGAGCTGGCCGGCCCCAGCATCCGCCGCCCGGCCAAAGCCATGACCGCCGACGATATCGCCGAGCTCACCGATGCCTTCGCCGCTGCTGCCCGATGGGCCGTCGAGGGGGGACTCGACGGGGTGGAGGTCCACATCGCCCACGGCTACCTGCTCCAGCAGTTCATGTCGTCGACCACCAACCAGCGCACCGACGACTACGGAGGGTCGTGGGAAAGCCGCATCCGGCTGTCCCGCGAGGTGGTGGAGGCGGTGCGGGAGGCGATCGGCGGCGATGTCGCCCTGGGGGTGCGGATCGGTTCGGAGGCGGTGGGCGACGGGGGAGTGACCGAGCACGACTGCGCTGAGCTGGTTCGGGTGCTGGCCGACGACCACCTCATCGACTATGTGAACCTCACCTACGGGAGCTGTCTACGGCCGCACAAGATCATCGGCGGTATGCACGAGTCTCCCGGCTATGAGCTGGAAGCGGCCGCCCCGGTGGTGGCCGCGGTTGAGCTCCCCGCCATCGTGACCGGCCGGTTCCGCACCCTGGCCGAGGCCGACGAGCTGATCGCCGGCGGAGTGGCCGACATGGTGGGTCTCACTCGAGCCCACATCGCTGATCCCGACCTGGTGGCCAAGAGCATCGAAGGCCGAGAGACCGAAGTCCGCCCCTGCATCGCCGGCAACGACGGCTGCGTCGGCGGCCTCAACCGGGGCCGCCTGTCGTGCGCAGTCAACCCGGCGGTGGGCCGAGAGCTGGACCTGCCCCCGCTCCTGCCCCGCGCCCAGCCCCGGCGGGTAGTGGTTGTCGGCGGCGGCCCCGGCGGCATGGAGGCCGCCCGCTTGGCTGCCATCCAGGGCCACGATGTGGTGCTGTTCGAGGCCCAGGATCGCTTAGGCGGCGCAGTCCGACAAGCCCAGCGGTTGCCCACCCGAAGCCTGCTGGGCGACGTCTGCGACTGGCAAGAACGCGAACTGGTCCGCCTAGGCGCAGACGTCCGCCTCAATCAAGCTGCCGACGTCGACACAGTCAGAGCCGCCCGGCCCGACCTGGTGATCGTGGCCACCGGCGCCACCGGTGCCGAGATCCCCGACATCAGCGCAGTGCCCCAAGGGAGCACCGCCGTAGTAGACGACCGCTTCGGCGGCTACGAAGCCCTTGGCCTAGCCGAGTGGCTGGCCACCCAGGGGTTGGCGGTAACGCTCACCACACCCGGCCGCCGAGTAGCAGCCAACGCCCTCCTCGACTTGGTCGTGCAACCCGCCATGGAACGGCTGCAAGCCCTCGATGTCGTCATCCAAACCAAAGTCGACACATCCCCCGAGGCCGACCTCACCCTCACCGTGGTCAAACACTCCCACGACCCCCTATCCACCGATCTCGCCAACGCTGGCCTCACCGTCCAAGTCATCGGCGACACCCGCACCCCCGGCACCATCCTTACCGCCATCGCCGACGCCCACGGGATTGACTTTGGGTAGCAGCCTCTGCGGAGTTGGAGGCAATCGAAGTAGCATCAAAAGTCCTAGTGGTGTGTCGTGGGTTTAGCGCCGTGGATTGCGACGGCAGCGGCGTTCTTCGCAAGGCGCACCGACGCAGCCATACTTCCAGCGTACGGCAAGGAGGGGCAACGCCGCGAGGGGCGTCGATGCCTAGCAGGACACGCGCGAATAAACCCACGACACACCACTAGTCAACAAGGTCAATGTTGTGTCCAACCCATTGTTTCCCACGCCACAGCGACAGATGCAGAACGTGCAACGTACCGGAGGCATTCCGAGAAGGATTCGGAGTACACGCCTTGAGACTCATTGAGTCGTTGGGAACGGAATACTTGTCGGGCCAGCTCACGCTGTTCGTCAAACTCTTCGGTCGTCCAACGGGGCGGATCTGGGAGGCTCACGATGACATTTCAGTTAGCACCGCAAGATTGGGAACTCTACGCGACGAAGCTGGGACCTCGGGCCATATCGGTGGCCAAGATCGGGGCCGGTGACCGCAGGCCCACCGACCACCAGGGGTTGCGGTGGCGGGCCCCATAAGACGAGCGGGCGCCGTTTCGCTCTGCGAGCCGCAAGAACTGCTCCACCTGATCACGGTCGTCGTCATCGAATTCGCTCAAGTCCGCGGGCAAGTCGATCACGGCTCGGAGGCCGGCGCAGCTCGACAGGACACCGTCGGGCGACTCGAACAGCTCCCGGGCCTTGGTCACCGACGGAAAAAGCGTCGTCGTCGGCAGTCCGGGATCGTTGGCTTTGGTGATCCGGGTGGAGTTGGCACCGGTAACTGCTCCCCGGTGTACTCGGCAGAGTTCGCCTAAATGTATGTATCCCTCGGGCATCGGTTGGGCAGAGGTCAGAAGGGGAGACCATCTTTTCTCCTGTTGCAGCCTCTGCTTGCCTACTCTGCGTCCCCAGGTGAGGTTGGCGAGATCTTCCACCTTCTCAACACGGCGCATCTTGACCGAGGCAGCCTTCGATCCGACTTTAAAACAGATCACTGATGCTGTCGGAAGCCTCACCATCTGTGTCAACAAGTTCGATCTCGGAGGCAGAGAGGTCGGTAAGTGAACCGTTGCCGATGATGGCCCAAGCCAACGCGGCCAGTTCTTCCTCCGACTCCAGCCGCCCTGTCACATCGAAGGTGTCATCACGGTCCACCAGCTTCATCTGTTTGAAGTCTGACATAGCAAGTCTCCTGACCATCGGATGCGGGCTGCTTCACTTCCATGCTGCTGACGTGAGTGACAACTCTGTTGACCGCCTGGGCTCAGAGGCGTGGCATGTGCCAATGGCGGGAAATTATTGATCCGCCGTGCCCAGGTAGGAGGCTTGGAGGTCGGGGTGGGCTAGCAAGTTCTCGGCGGTGTCGTCTAGTACGACGCGGCCGGTTTGGAGCACCCAGCCTCGGTCGGCGATGGATAGGGCCATGTTGGCGTTTTGCTCGACCATGAACACGGTCATGCCGGCTTGGTGAATCTGCTCGATTAGCTCGAAGTTCTGCTGGACCAGGGCGGGGGCCAGACCCATGGATGGCTCGTCCATCAGCAGCACCCTCGGGTTGGACATCAGGGCCCGCCCGATGGCCACCATCTGCTGCTCGCCACCCGACAGCGTGCCCGCCTTCTGATTGAGCCGCTCTTTGACCCTAGGAAACAGCTCGAACACCCGCTCCATGTCGGCCGCGATCTGGTCGGAGTCGGTGCGCAGATAGGCGCCGAGGTCGAGGTTCTCGCGCACGGTGAGGCGCTTGAACAGTCGGCGGTTCTCGGGGACCATCGTCACGCCGCGGGCCACTCGGTAGCTGGTCGGCTTGTCGTTGACCACCTCGCCGTCGAGCACCACCTCGCCAGATGTGGGCTTGAGCATGCCCAGCAGCGTCTTGAGGGTGGTGGACTTGCCGCTGGCGTTGCCGCCCAGCAGGCACACCAGCTCGCCCTTGAATATCGACAGGTCCACGTCGATGAGGGCGTGCACCGCGCCGTAGTGGGTGTTGACCGAGCGCATCTCCAGCAGCGGTATATCGGAGCGAGCCTCGCTGTCGTCGGACGCGGAGGCCGGTTCCGGTTGGGCTTCGCTCATGGGTCCCCGGCTCCCTTGCCCAGGTAGGCCTCGATCACTTGGGGGTCGTTGGCCACATCGGCGTAGTCGCCCTCGGCGATCTTCACGCCGTGGTCGAGCACCACCACCCGATCGGATACCTCGCGCACCACTCCCATGTCGTGTTCGATGACCACGATGGCGAAGCCCCACTCGTCGCGCAGGCGGCCGATGAGGCCGGTGAGCTCGGCCGACTCCACCGGGTTCATCCCTGCCACCGGCTCGTCGAGCAGGATGAGCTTGGGCTGGGTGGCCATGGCCCGGGCGATCTCGAGGCGGCGCCGGTTGGCGTAGGACAGCGTGAAGGCGGGCTGGTCCATCCGGTAGCCGACGAGCCTGGTGCCGAAGAACCCGAGGATCTCCTCGGCCCGCTGGCGAATCTCAGCCTCCTCCTGGCGGAATGCCTTGGTGTAGAGCAGAGCCCCGAAGGCGTGCTGCTTGGTGCGGCAGTGCTGGGACACCATCACGTTCTCTAGCACCGACATATTGGCGAACAGGCGGACGTTCTGGAACGTGCGGGCAATGCCGCTCGACGTCACCCGGTTGGGGTCCAGCCCCAGCAGAGACTGGCCCTCGAACACGATGTCGCCATCAGAGGATTCCACCGTGGCCGTGATGGCGTTGAACAGCGTGGTCTTGCCCGCGCCGTTTGGCCCGATCACCGAGACGATCTCGCCTTCGTATATCTCGAGATCGAGGTCGTCCAGAGCCTTGAGACCCCCGAAGTCAACGCTCAATCGCCGGGTCTCCAACAGCGGTTGGCGAACCCCAGCGGCCGCGGCTCCGGCGGCAGCTTGCATATCGGTCATGGCTGCACCGCAGGCCGCGGGCCGTCGGCTCCGCCGGCGTCATCATCGTCGACTTGTCCCCTGAGCCAGGCGTCCTGGGCCATCTCCTGCTGGCGCAGCTCACGCGTGCGGCGCACGCTGGGTATCAGGCCCTCGGGTCGGGCCAGCATCATCCATATGAGCAGTGCTCCGTAGATGAGCAGCTTGAACTCCGAGAACTCGGCCAAAAGACCCGGCTGCTTGGGTCCGCCGAGCACCCCGATCAACACTGCGGAGCCGGCGATCACCCCGATGATGTTGCCCATGCCCCCGAAGATCACCACCACCAAGATCACGATCGACACCAGTATCAGGAAGCTCGCCGGAAACACCGAACCGACCTTGGCCGCGAAGATGGCTCCGCTGAACGACCCCAGCACCGCGCCCACCACGAAGGCGAGCAGCTTGACGTTCACGGTGTTGATGCCCATGGCCTCGGCCACCGTCTCGTCTTCGCGCACCGCCATCCAGGCCCGCCCGAGTCGGGAGCGCTCCAGGCGCCACGAGATATAGATAGCCACGACGCAGAAGGCCAGCACCAGGTAGAACACTCGTCGGGGATCGGTGCCGGACACCTCGGTGATGCCGAAGATCCCCGCGCCGGGGATCTTGGTGATGCCCTGAGAGCCGCCGAACCACCCCGACAGCCAGTCGGACAAGAAGAGCAGCCGGATGATCTCGCCGAATCCGAGGGTGACGATGGCTAGGTAGTCGCCTCGCATTCGGATCACGGGGGCGCCGATGAACAATCCGACGAGCCCGGTGATGATCACCACCACAATGAGGGCGACGAGCCAGGGCATCTCGGGGGCGATCTTCGGAGAGGTTGCCGCGGTGAGCACCGCCGCGGTGTAGCTGCCGACGGCGAAGAAGGCCACGTAGCCCAGGTCGAGAATGCCGGCCAGCCCGACCACCACGTTGAGCCCGAGGGCCAAGAGCACGAACAGCCCGACATTGGCCAGCAGCTCGTTGGTGAGCTTGCCCGCAAACAGCGGCAACACGATCAGCACCGCGGCGGTGGCGATGATGAGCCCGAGGTTGGCCCGGGTGCGCTGAGCGCCCTCCATCTGGGCGTGGCGGACCCGGGCCTGGCGAAACCGACCTCGGCCCAAAACGGCGAGCAGGCCCGAAACGGCGGCCAGGCCCAGGGCGCTGGGCCAGGCAACCCCGCCCCGGGGGGCATATAGGCGGTCGGTCAGCGGTTCGAGCCCCAAACCCTCGGCCACGTCCACCACCAGTGACTCCAGCACGGCTGCGCCGGCCACCGCGAGGGCCATGGTCACCACGACCCGGTGGCTCTTTGGGCCGAGCAGTCGAAGCACCCCTCCCGCGGCGCCCATTCCCGCCCCGATGGCCAGCCAGATCACCACCGCGAACCACATCTCGTTGCTGAAGCTCAACAGATCGAGGAGCACCGGGCTCCAGTTCACCAGCGGCTCGCGAAGGTCGAAATGGGTCACCAGCACCGCCAAAAGAGACAGGCCTCCTCCGGTGATCAGTCCGCACAAGAACCCGCCTACCACCTCGTTCGGTCCAGGTGCGCAAACGGGCATGTTCTCGCGTTTGATCTGGTGGCCCTGGCGGTAGCCGGCGGCGAACGGCAATATCAGCAACACGAGGTAGCCCAGGCTCAGGACTGGTTTGACGATGAGCCGCTCGTCGAGGCGAACCGGCATGTTGGACAGGGCGATGAAGACCTGCCCGAAGGCGGCTACCGATCCCATGCGGGCAATTCGCCGCCAGTCGTGGGTGAACGCGGGCCGGGGCGCGGCCCGGGGAGCTTCCGGCTGGGGCCCGGTGGTCGGGGGAAGCGTGGTGTTCATGTGCGGTCCTCAGACGGGAGGCGCTCGCCGAAGAGCCCGGAGGGCCGCAGCAGCAGCACCCCGATGAGCACGGCGAAGGCCACCGCGTCTCGAAGCTGGGACACGCCGCTCACACCCAGCGGCTCAAGGATCAAAAGCGGTCCCACCGATTCGGCCACCCCGATCGACAGTCCTCCGGCCATGGCGCCGCCGAGATGGCCGATGCCGCCGACCACCGCCGCGCTGAAGGCCTTGATGCCGGGCAGGAACCCGGTGGTGTGGATCACGCTGCGGAACAAGATCCCCCACAAGATGCCGGCCATCCCCGCCATAGCCCCGCCCAGAGCGAACACCTTCACTATGGTGCGGTTTACGTCGATACCCATCAGCTCGGCTATCTCGGCGTCCTCGGCCACGGCTCGCATGGCCCGGCCGCTCTTGGTGCGCTCCACCAAATACCACAGGCAGATCATCGAGGCCGCGGCCACCAGGATCACCAAAATTCTGGCGCCCTCGATTCCGAGGAACGTGTGCTTGGACTTCAACCAATCAGGCACGTCGGGGTAGGCCTTGGCCGCAGGCCCGAGCAACACCACCGATGCATTTTGGAGGAAGAACGACACCCCGATCGACGTGATCAGCGGTATCAGCCGGGGCGATCCCCGCAGCGGCCGGTAGGCGACCCGCTCCATGATCACCGCAGTCAGCGAGCACACGATGACCGACACGACCACAATGAGCACCAGCGAGCCGATGAAGTTGCTCTCCCAGTAGCCGGCGTCGGCAAGCTTGTTGGAGGTGATCATGCCGGTCATGGCACCCACCATGAACACCTCGCCGTGGGCGAAGTTGATGAATCCGAGCACCCCGTAGACCATTGAGTAGCCCAGGGCGATCAACCCGTACATTGCGCCCTGGGCAATCCCCGACACAATCAGCCCCCGGAACTGGGCGCCGGTGAGGCCGGTGGCGTCGGGGTTGGCCCACCGGGCGAACGGGTTGTCTGTGCTGATCTCCTGAGCGATGAAGGCCAGCAGGCCCACCGCGACAACGGTCAATGCCGCCACCCTCAGGAATGTGAGGAACCAGTCGACTCCGGTGCGGGGCGCCTTGCGGGATCGTGCCCTTCGGCTCATCGGAAGGCTCCTGATCGACTAGTCAGCAGATATACAACTATGGGCAGCCTATGAGGCCGGGTCACGAAGGATCGTGACCCGGCCTCATAGGCAGTTGCAAGAGCAGTCTGGCCCTTACGGCTCGTAGGAGTAGACCACGTTGTTGAGGCTGGCCTCTACGTTGTCCTCGCCGCCGATGTTCTGCACAACGGTGATTTTGGACGAGCCGCAGTCGCCGAAATCATCGCAGTTGAGGGTGCCGATCATGCCGCGGTAGCCGCGCAAGCCGTAGAGGTAGTCGCGCACACCTTGCCGGTCGATCATCAACGTCCCGTCCTCTACCCATGAGGCCGCGTCGATAGCGTCGAGCAGCAGTACTGCGGCGTCGTAGCCGTGGGCCCAAAACGCTGACGAAGGCACCTCTCCGTAACGTTCGTCATAGGCGGTGGTGAAGTCTGTGGCGGTCTTACCGGTGCTCTGGTTGACGTTCTCGCCGAAGCGCTGGTCCGGGCCGGAGAAGTACATCCCGGTGGTCTGGGGCAGTGGCAGGTAGTTGGCGTTCAACAGTCCGTCGGCGGCCAACAGCACGGTGTCCTCGAGCCCGGACACTCCTGGCGCCTGGTCGGCGATGAAATCCCCGGCGGGCTGGAAAATCGGGAAGAACAGCGCCTCGGGGGTGCCCGTGGCCATCTCGGTCAGTACCGGCACCATGTCGGTGTCGTCTTTGTTGATTGCGGAGAAGCCGGTGACCGTGCCGCCCTCGGCTTCGAACGCGTCGGCAAACGCCTGGGCCAGGCCCTGGGTGTAGGGGTCGCCGTCATGGATCGCCGCCGCGGTGGTGAAGCCCAACTCGCCGAACACGAACTTGGCCATGGCCGCGCCCTGGTAGAGGTCGTTGTGCGCGGTGCGGTAGTAGCCCACGGAATGATTGAGACCCGCATTGCCAGCCAGGTCAGAGGTCAATGCCGGAGACGTGTTGCCTCCCGAGATCAACACCATCCCCGCATTGGTGATCAACGGCGCCGCGGCCACCGCCGCTCCCGAGCACGATGTGCCCAACACCCCGACCACATCCTCGTCGGCGACGATGATCTGGGCTGCGGCTTGCCCGCCGTCGTTGGAGCAAAGGTCGTCGAGGCTCGCCCCCAAATCCACATCGAAGCCCTTGATCTGGCCGTAGTCGTCCACCGCGATGTAGGCGGCCCGGTCGATTGGCAGGCCAAAGGCCCCTACATCGCCCGTGATCGCCTGCAACGACCGAATCTGAATCGCATCTCCCGCCTCGACCTCGACGATGCCGAGAGATCCGTCGCCCATGGGGTCGCCTCGTGGGTCTGCGGTCGGTGCCGGAGCTTCGGTGGTCTCGGGGGCCGCGGTCGGTGCCGGAGCCTCCGTGGCACCCCCGTCGTCATCGTCGCCGCAACTTGTCGCGAGCAGCGAGAGCATTGCCAGCAAGGAGACAAATAGAGAAAAGGCACCGCGCCTCTTCCCGCTTTTGGTGAGATGCCCCATTCGATTCATAACGAGTTCTCCTTGGTGCAAAGGCGTGTCGTCAGACTCACAGCGTAGCGTGCTGAGCGGCCTGAGAGTAGTGGTAGTTCATTCAAATTTGGATGGGTGTGGCGGGCTATCCGGCCACCAGATCGGAGCCGATGTCGTCGAACCGTCGGCGGCCGATCAGCGCCAGGGTGCGGTCGATGTCGGCTCGGTAGATGTCGAGCATTCGGGCCACCCCGGCCTCGCCGGCCACGGCCAAGCCCCAGAACCAGCTCCGCCCGCCCATGGCGGCCCGCGCGCCCAGGGCTCGGGCCTTTACCACGTCGGTGCCCCGCTGGCAGCCTCCGTCCACCAGCACCTCGGCCCGGTCGCCCACCGCTTCGGTGATGCGGGGGAGCACGGCGAACGCGCCCGGCACCGAGTCGAGCTGGCGGCCGCCGTGGTTGGACACGATCACCCCGTCGGCCCCCCAACGCACGGCGGCCTCGGCGTCGGCCACGGTGATAACTCCTTTGACCAGCAGCGGGCCGTCCCACTCCCGCCGCAGCCACGCCATGTCGTCCCAGGTGCGGGACGGGTCGGCCAACTCCCGGTCGACATAGGTGCCGATAGCGCTAGCATCATCGCCGATGCCCAGCTCCACCAGGCTTCCGAAGGTGATGTCGGGACCGGTTGCCAGCTGGCGCAGCCACCGGAGCCGCCGCGCCGTGTCCAGAGCGCTGTTCCAGCGGATGCGAGGAGGCAGCGACATGCCATTGCGGAGGTCGCGCTCTCTTTTGCCTACCACGGGCACGTCCACGGTGAGCACCAGCGCCTCGTAGCCGGCGTCTCGGGCCCGGTGAACCAGCGACCGCACCACCTCGGGGCTCTTCCACAGATAGAGCTGGAACCACCGCCGGCCGTCGGGGGCGGCGGCCGCGATGTCCTCCAGCGAGTAGCCCGACCCGGTGCTCACCGCGAACACGGTGCCCGCGGCGGCGGCGGCTCGGGCTGCGGCCAGCTCTCCGTCGCGGTGGACCAGCGTGGCCAGCCCGGCAGGGGCCAAAAGGAACGGCAGCGACACCGGGCGGCCGAGCACGGTGGTGGACACCTCCCGGTCGGCCACGTCCACCAGATAGCTGGGGGCCAGCTCCACCGCGTCGATGGCGGCCCGGTTGGCGGCGATGGTCAGCTCGCCCTCCGCGCCTCCTTCCACGAAGTCGAACACCATCTTGGGCAGCCGCCGCCGGGCGGCCTCCCGAAGATCGGCGTAGGTATGCCACCGGTTGGCCCCTTTGGGGGCTCGGGCCAGCATCCGGGTCAAGTCGCGCAGCTTCATGAGCTTGTTGTTCCCGATGGCATGGACGCAGCAAGCAGCCGGGTGACGGTTCGCAGCGCGGGCACCTCGATTCCGTGGGTGTCGGCGATCTCCACCAAGTCGGCAAACACCGCTTGCACCTCGAACGGGCGTCCCCGGTCGATGCTCTGCAAGATGGACACTCGTACCGCAGTCTCCCCGGCTTCTTCCATGCGCTCGCCCACAGATGCGAGCCGCCGATGGGCGTCGAGCCGGCTTTCTTGGGTGAGCGCCCGGATCTGGAACGGTCCTTGGCCGTCGATCAGGTCCACCCCTTCGGCGGAGGCGACGGCGGCGCCCTCGCAGGCAATGTCGTAGAACACGTCCCGGGTCTCGGGCATGAGGAAGATGCGGTGATACACCAGCCGAGTGAGGCCCACCACCCCCATGGCCGCTGCGGCCAGCACCCCCTTGGACCACAGCGCAGGGGCAATGTCGTCGTGGACCTCCAACTGCCGTTCGGGCAGGGCTTCGGCGATGGAGGCTGCTGCGCCCGGCGCGGTGGTGGGCAGATCGCCCAGGAGGGTGGGACCGTCAAAGGTGTGGTGGGCCTGGCCGGGACCGCCCAGGGTGCCCCCCACCAGCGAGACGCAGCCCACCGCGGCCGAGCCGAATCGGGCGGCCAGCGGCTCGGCCTGGCGCACCCCGTTCTGCACGGAGAAGGCGGCTCGGGCCGATCCCCGGTAGCCCCCGAGCAGCTCGGCGCTGTCGAACGCCTTGCCGGCCAACAGCAAGATGTCGCAGTCGCCCGCATCGGCGGGGTCGACCACCGCTCTCATCGCAACCGGAGGCTGGTCGTCGATGCGCAGCCCGTGGCGGTTTACCGCCTCGGCGTGGGCGGGGCGGGCCACCAGGGTGACCTCGGCGCCCGCTTCGGCAAACCACGCCCCGTACACCGAGCCCAGCGCACCCGCGCCCAGCACTACCACGGTCGTCATCGATCAGATCCCACTCATGCCATACCCTAGAGCCATGACTGCTGAGGAGATCGTCTACGAAATTGTGCTGGCCTGTCGGGCCTTGACCGTTCGGGGGTGCGACACCGGGATCGGCGGCCACGTGAGCGTTCGGGCCGATGGTGAGGACGCCTTCTGGATCAACGCCTTCGACCGGACCTTGGGCGAAGTCACCGCCGACGATGTGATGAAACTGGACTACCAAGGCAACCTGTTGGAGGGCAACCGGGAGGTGAGCCTGGGGTTCGAGTTCCACGCCGGGGTGTACCAGCACCGCCGCGATGTGAACGCCATTGTCCACAGCCACGGCCGGTGGATCACCGCGCTGGCCTCATTGGCCCGACCGCTGAAGATGCGCCACAACCTGTGCTGCATCTTCCACGACGACCAGGTGCTCAGCCCCGACGACCGGTTCGAATCCATCGGGCCGGCCATCGAGGCCAACCACACCGTGATCATCCCGTGGCACGGGGCCATCACTGTGGGCGCCACCCTGGCCCGGGCCGCCGCTCTCCACGCCACTCTGGAAGACCAGGCCCAGCTCGACGTGACCCTCGAGCCCACCGACGCCCCCGAGATTCCCGAGCACCTGCGCCTGGGGCTGAAGAAGCTGGTGGACGGCCAAGCCGGCTATCTGGAGCAGACCTGGACCCTCATGCGCCGCCAAGGCCGGCGCCACCTGCACGCCCACCCCACAGGGTAGGCACGGCTAGGCCAGATCACCCATGGAGGCCAGCTCGTAAGGCTGGCCTGCCAGCCACTCCTTCCAACTGTCGGTGCCGAACAGCTCGTACTCATCGGTGCGGACGTGGAAGGTGTCTGGTTCGATCGCCTCTATCTCGGCGCCACCCGGCGCATTGGGGTGGAAGGCGCAGAACAACAAATTGGCGTCGAGTTTGCCGAGGATCGCCTCATAGTTAGCCGGCTTGTGTGGCGGCCGGGCGAAGTCGGTCTCCAGGACCGCGTCGAACACCGGCATTCCTGCCTCCCGGGCACTAGCTGCGGCTGCTTTGATGGCGTCGTCGGCCGATTGGGCCTCAGCAGAGCCAGCCACATGGCGATTGGGGCCGTAAGCGGCCAGCGAATCAGTAATGAGCACGGGCACGCCGTAGTCCACGCCCACCGCAACGTAGCGATCGCACCATTCCGGGGCCAGCGCCGAGCCCATGTGGGCATCGAGATGGGTCACGTTGATCCCTGCGGCCAACGCCCGGTCGACCTGGGCCCGCCATTCCTGCTCTACCGCGTCGGGATGGGCGTTGCGGCGAACCGAAGCTACGTCCCGCCACAGAAAGCCGTGCTCATCGAGCAGGCCTGACGACGGACCTGCCGAGCTCACCGGTCCCCAGCGGTAGTGGTCCATCTCGGCATTGAGCGTGAGGTGGATGCCGCAGTCGAGGGTGTCGTCGTTGGCTGCGATCTCGGCAATCTCGCTGAACCACGGGCACGGCACCATCACCGAGCCCGACGTGATTGTGCCGAAGTGCGACAACTCCACGTAGGCCCTGTTCGCGCCATGGCACATCCCCACGTCATCGGCGTGAATGACGAGCTGAACCATCGCTCGAACCCTACTTCTCGTACCATCTGCCCCGTGGCCCTGAGTCATTTCCCGCCCACCGCTGATCCGGCCGAGGTCAGCGGTCATCTGCGCCGCTTCGGCTACGCCATCATCGACGACGTGGTTGATGCGGCCACCATGGACCAGCTCGAAGCCGAGGCGATGCCCTACATCGAGGCATCCGACGCGGGACGAGACGAGTACGACGGGCGCTTCACCCGCCGAACCGGCGCCTTGGTGGCCCGGTGTCCAACCGCGCGACGGCTGGTCATGCACCCGCTGGCGGTACACACCGCCAGCCATTTCCTCGGCCATGTCAGCGCGGTGCAGCTTCACCTCACCCAGATCATCTCGGTGGCGCCGGGGGAGAGTCGCCAGAAGCTGCACCGAGACGAGATGGCCTTCGACTTCTTCCCGTTCGGGGCCGACTATCACGTGCAGTGCAACACCATGTGGGCCCTCACCGACTTCACCGTCGACAACGGCGCCACTCACATCCTGGCCGGCACCTCAGGCGTCGGCGACGATGAAGCCCTCGACATGCCTGATGCCCAGGCCGAGATGCGCCGGGGGAGTGTGCTGTTTTACGAGGGCAAGGTGCTGCACGGTGCCGGAGCCAACACCAGCGGCGGCGTGCGCCGGGGGGTGAACATCACTTACGCCGCGGGCTGGGTGCGCCAAGAGGAGAACCAGTACCTGTCCTGTCCCCTGGAGATCGCCCGCACCCTCAACGACGACCTGCTGCGAATGATGGGGTACACCCAGGGTGCCTTCGCCCTGGGCTATGTCGGCGACCAAACCGACCCGCTGGCCGCCCTGCGAGGCGGCACCGACAAGGCCAAGACCATCGGAGCAGTGGCTGAGTTCAACGAGAACGCCCGCGAATTCGTCACCGACATTGACGATTCTGAATACCGCATGAGAGCGCCCACAAAATTCCTGACAGACCCCGCCTAGGAGCTGTCGAACAGGGAGGCGCCGGCGGCTTGGGGGGCTTCGGGGGAGGGGCCTTGCCCCCGGTGTCGGCTGTTTGTCAACCAGGTTGGTCACCGAGAGAACCCCTTGGGCTTCGAAGGCGATGAAGAAAATGTGCGCCTGCCGTCGGTGTTCCCAACAGCGGGCGGGAAGGCGACCTGGCTGGGGCCTTCCCGGCAACTCCGACATCGGCTTGTCAACCAGCGTCGCCAGTTGTTGCAGGAGGGTCTGTCGAAATCTGACAGGCCCCCTCCTCGGCCCAAAAGGCCCAGCCAACGAAACCCCGGCTAGCGTGCTGCCATGGCTGTGATCACCGACCCGTTTCATGCTGGCGTCGTCGTCGCCGATGTCGAGGAGGCTATGGCTGAGATGTCGGCTGCTACCGGGGTTTCGTGGCACTCATTGCAGTCCCTTGATCTCGACTTGTTGGTGGGCGGCGAGGTGGTGTCCACCAGCGTGAGGTTCTCCTACTCGGTGGAAGGGCCGGTGCAGCTCGAGTTGGCCGACGGTCCCAAAGGGTCGTTTTGGGACGTCGACCTCTACGGGGGTCTCAACCACCTCGGCTATTGGACCGACGACCTCCACGGCGATATCAAGACGCTGATGGCCGGGGGGTGCGAGCTGATCTACGGCGGGGCTGGTGCCGGCGGCGGCCTGGAGGGGTTCGCCTTTTTGGTGCCACCCGCCGCCAGCATGAGGATCGAGCTGATCGACGTGGCCATGCGGCCTGCGTTCGACCGCTGGTTTGCGGGCGGGGAATTCGGCTGATCTCTCAACGGGTCATTGGGCAACGGTGGCTACGCTTGGCAGCGTGACCGTTCCAGCCGCGTTCGATGAGATTCCGGTGGTGGATCTGGGTGCGCTTTCGGGATCGCGGGACCAGCGCAGGGAATTGGCCGAGGAGCTGTGCCGGATATGCCACGAGATCGGCTTCTTGTTGGTGGTGAACCACGGGGTGTCCGACGGGCTGAGCGATGACATCTTCGACATGCTGCGACGATTCTTCGCCCTGTCCGACGAGCAGAAGGCCCTGATTGACAAGCGCCGCTCCCGCCACTTCCGGGGCTGGGAGCCGGTGGGGGCCGAGTACACCAACTACCGCCCCGACATCCGAGAACAGATCGACTCGTGGACCGAGTGGCCCGCCCATTCCAAAGACGTCGAGCCCTACTACTTGCGGCTCCTGGGTCCCAATCAGTGGCTGCCCGAGGAAGTGCTGTCCGGACATCGGGAGCTGACCAACCAGTGGTTCGGCGAGCTGGGCGGCTTGGCCAACCGCCTGATGCGGGCGCTCTCGCTGGGCCTGGGCCTGGCCGAGGACTACCTGGAGCAGTACTTCGGTGACCAGACCATGTCGCTAGCCAAGTTCATCCACTATCCCCCCACCCCCGAGGGCCAAGCCGGGGTCAACCCCCACCACGACACCGGGTTCTTGACCGTGCTCGACCCCGGCCCCACCGCCGGGCTCCAAGTGCAGAACCAGCAAGGCCGGTGGATCGACGTGCCCTCGGTGGAGGGGTCGTACGTCATCAACCTAGGCGAGACCCTCCAGGCCATGACCGGCAACTATCTGGTGGCCACCGCCCACCGGGTGATCACCACCGACGAGCGCTACTCGGCGGGCTACTTCCACGGTCCGTCGCTGGACGTCTGCCTGGCCCCGCTGCCCCTCCACGAGCGGTTCGCCGCCGCCGTGGCCGCCAGCCCCCGCCACACCACCGCCGGGTTCATGGCCAGCATCGCCGAGACCGAGGCCGGAGTCGCCGAAATGTCCAGCTCCTACCGCCCCTCCACCTACGGCGAGCAACTCTGGAACTACTTCTCCCGCAGCTACCCCGAAAACGTCGCCGCCCACTACGGCTAATTCTCAGAGGTAGTTCAAATTGTTGTAGCTATAGCCACTAGCCATGGCTATATTTGTCTCAGCTTGACGTTTGGGAGGTTGCAGCATGTCGGCAAACCCGCGGACGATCCCAGCAGGAGAGTTCAAAAACCGGTGTTTGGCGCTGATGGACGAGGTGAATGAGACCGGCGAAGAGATCGTGATCACCAAGCACGGCAAGCCGGTGTCGCGCCTTGTGCCCGCGGAGGAGTCAAAGCCTCAAATGTGGGGACGTAACCGGGATCAAATCCGCATTGTTGGCGACATCATGTCTCCCATCGTGTCTGCTGAGGAGTGGGAAGCCATTAGCAATCCTGACCGGGTGCTAAACCCTGATCTCCCCCGCATCGAGTGATTCTTCTCGACACCCACATCCTCTTGTGGCTTGTCTCCGCGACGCCCCGCCTCGGGGTGGCGGCCAGGAATGAGATTCAAGCTGCCTGGGATGAGGGCGAGGCCGCTGTGTCTTCGTTCACGTTTTGGGAAATTGCCTTGCAGTATGACAAGGGTCGACTCGAGTTGGATATGCCTCCCCGCGTCCTCTACAGGGGTTGGATAGCCGACGGGCTGAACACTGTTCCGGTTGATGATGAGATTGCCATTCGCTCCGTGGAACTCGGTGTGGAGGGATTTCACCCTGATCCTGCCGATCTCATCATCACCGCCACCGCAATCCTCGGCGGTTACCGGCTGGCCACCGCCGACCGCGAGATCACCGACTGGGCCAACCGGACCAGGCTTGTCTCGATTCTCGACCCCAATTCCTGAAACCACGCAGCTTCGGACTCCGCAAGGGCACGGCCCGGAGCGGGGTTGGGCTTCGCTCCGGGCCGTTGGGGGGTGGGTGGTGGTCGGGACCGGCGTCGATCCGGTGACCTTCCGCTTTTCAGGCGGACGCTCTGCCTACTGAGCTACCCGACCGTGTTCTGTTGTGCGGTCCCGACGGGATTTGAACCCGCGACCTCCGGCTTGACAGGCCGGCGTGCACTCCAAACTGCACCACGGGACCCTGTTGTTCCTGCCCCGGCGGGGCAGATCTGTCGCCGCCCGTAGTGAAACGAAGCGCCAACTTTGCACCCCCAACGGGATTCGAAGGCGAATTGTTTCCCCAGGTCAGTCGCCTGAATTGAGCCAATCTGCCTTTTCGTCCCACAATCGGTCCCACACAAGGATCGGCGTGCGATACCGGTCCACGCGCGGTCCGCGACTGGCGGGGGCTCACGTACTCTACCCGCGTGCTGGGTGGTCTGATCCATTTGTATTTTCCCGCACCGGCGGCCGCCCTGCCGTATAGGCAGCCGATTATCCGTGTCGAATCCCAGCGCTAGTGCCGCAAGAGGCGGCCAAGGGCTAGGCTTTGGGGTGGGCAGGCAGCGGCAGCCGCCAACAGGGAGACAGTCGGATATGGGCGTGAGGCACTCACCGGCGCAGCGGAAGCGCTTGGCGTTGAAGGCAAAACAGCGCGGCGTTGAAGCCGTGGCCAAGCAGGAGGGCGTCGAGCCCGGCACTGTGCGGGGCTGGTGCGCCGAGTTCGGCGTGGGCATTGGAACCAGGGGCAGCAGCCAGGCTGCGACCGCTCCTGTTCACGAGGTTGACTTGCTTGAGGCAGCGACTTCCGGCCTCGGCGACTTCGCGGATTCCAATAGCATCCAAGAAGTGGACGGTTTGGTCAAAAAGGCGGGGGACGCGCTGTCTTGTGAGCTGTCGGCTTGGCTTGCCGATGCCGACAGCAGGGAGCTTGCCTCAAAGAGGCTGGGAGAAGTGATCTCCGACTGGGAGGCTGAGCACGGCACGATTACCGCCGAGGAGCTTGACGAGGCGCGAGCCCAGCTCTTTGGATGACGGTCTTCGTAATGGACGCCAGTGAACTGATCGGACTCGAGAACGGCAGCCGGGCTGCTTGGGCGAGGCTCCATGCGGCGTGCAGGAATTCCGATGGTCTCATTGTCCCGACCGGGTTGATCGGGCAAGTCTGGCGCGGCACTCCTCAGCAGGCACGGCTCAATCAGGGACTCAAGCAATGCAGGCCGATACCGCTGGACGAGGACACGGCACGCCTGGCTGGCTATCTGTGCGGGTGTACCGGTACCTCCGATGTGATAGATGCCGTCGTCGCTGTTGTTGCGCACAGTGCTGTGAGACACGGCGGGGCGTCGGTCCTAACCTCAGATCCCGAAGACATCAGCGCGTTGCTCGCGATTCTGAACTCAACGGTGAAAGTCGTTCCGGTCTGACGCGAAAGCGGACGGCCTGCCAGACACGGGCGCTGAAGACGAGTCACAAGGGCCATCCAAGAACCTTGCGTCTGGCGATTCCAAGGCAGAATCAGGTGTCGTGGCGTGGGCCCGGTGGTTCGCTCCGGCGTTCCCCGCTCTTTTCCCCTAGGGGCCGCGGCGCTTCGGGCATTGTGGGTCTAGTCGGTGTTTGGTACTTCGGGTGTGCCGTGGGTGTGACCGCCCAGTTCCGGAGTCTCCTGGCACCGGGGATATTCGCTGGCGCGCTGGTGGGTGGGGGTGCGACGGTGGTCTGATGTGCCGGTGGCACACGTCCGACCAGCATTTCGGGCACGGCAGCATCATCGGGTACTGCGGCACCGCCGACACCACCTACATCGACACCACCGCAGCCGCCTCGACGCGTTATGTGTACCGCGTCAAAGCAGGCGACACCGACGGTGAATCGCCCCAGTCCTCCTACGTCAACGTGGACACCCCCGAAGAACCCGACGACACCCAAGAACCAGTCGCCAGCTTCGTCATCTTCGAAGACCCCCGAAGAAGAACCCCTCATCGCCCTACAACAAAACAAACAAGAGACCGAGGTTATCTGGTCCACCACCATGACCGTCGTCGATAGGACCATCTCTGGTAGCACATCCTGCCTCTACGGGTACGCCTCCGTAAGCTCAGGCTTCTCTCGCGGCTCCCTTGGTGGCAGCGGTTCGACTTCAACGGAGACACCCTCACCGTCGACTGGGTGGGCACCTGGATCACTATTCCGGGAGGCAACGATTGCCCGGTCGGGGAGACCAGCAGGGAATCGGTGTTCACGGTCACCGGGTCCGGGAACAGCCCCCCCGACATCTCGGGTTGGGTGCTGCATGTTGGCGAAGACTCGTTCGTCCTCGACGAAGCCGAACTAATAGCCATATCAATCGGGGGGCACCGCCATCGGCTTATCTGGCAGGGTGCGCCGGACCTCACCGCAGGCGACACGGTGCAGATGCGCATCGAAAGGCCGGCGCCGGCGATTGATACGTTGTGGTCGGCGACGATGACGGCGGAGGAATGGTTGACGCCCCTTGATGGTCTGGGCCATGTCGGGTTCTCGGCGTATCAATCCCCTGAAGCGGGGAGTTCCGACCTCTATGACGGGCAGTCCTTCGATTCTTTGGACATTCCTACAGCGTGTGGCATCTGGCCACCACCGTTCTCAACTCCGTCAGAAGCTGCGAAGGCGATGATCTGTATAGGGTGTTTCGGATCACGCTGTCTGGGGTGCCGCCGGAGCGTCCCGGCATGGTGGTCCATGTGGGCGACGCGTCGTTCGACCTCGACGATCCTTACAGCACCAGCCTGACCGGGGGGGCCGCATGGCTCAGAAACCTAATCAGGCACAAGCCAATTACGATGCCTACCGAACCGTGCATAAAGAGCGATTGGAGCGCGAATACCCCGGAGCTACTGCTCTCATGCATGAAGAAGACATCATCCACGTCTATGACAGCGAGGACGAGGCATATCACGTAGCAGAAACATGGACAACGTGTCCATCGATTCGATGAACTTCTCCGTCTCAGAGCGGAACGCCGATGCACTGTTGATAATTCGGTTTGTGCCCACAGCCAGATCTATCTCATTGTCTTGACTTCGACCTCTACCTCATTGAACCATTCTGTTTTGACCACACCTGGATATTGTACAGTGCCATCGACAACTTCTTTTGGACCGCGTACGATTACTCTGACACCACGTTGACCAGTCAAGAGCGCAAAGTTGAGATGGCAGAAAGGTCTTTCAAATTCAACAGTTCCATCTTCATGAATAGTCGCTGGAATGTGGCGCCATTCATCTCTAGCACCTCCGTTCCAACCATCATTTTCGCAAGCAACTACATAGTCTCCCGGCTCAAAATTCAATAATTGCAGCTTCAAAGTTCGGCATTTAATTGAAGTGTCCAGGCAAGGCCTCACAGTTGGATCTGGGTCTGATGGATCATATGGATTTGATGTAGGTACAGGCTGTGTGATTGATAGGGAGCCAAAGTCGCTGGTGTCAACTAAGATTGTAGGAAAGGATTCATCTAGATCTTGTTGGTTCGATTCCGCTTCTGGAGAAGGAAGCGGAATCCCTGAAATGGGTGTGGAAGTTGAAGCTGTCGTCGGTGTTTGGAATGGAACCTGAGGCTGCTCATTATTATCTGCTATTGGAGTTTGCTGGGTAGAAGTATCTTGGACATCTGGAGATTCCGATTCGGAGTTGTTGCTACAATAGGCCAAGACCCCAACAATAGCGAGAGTCACCGTGCCTAAAGACAACAAGATTCCCCATATCGGGTGATCTCTGATGAGTATAAGTAGCTTGCGCATTTCTCTTCTCAACTATGGTTGAAGTCTACTTGCGGAATATTGTTCTTGTGAGTCAAACTGATATCGATTCAATCTATTGACCAGGATTTATCGTACCTGACGTAATACGCAGACCAAGAGGCAAAAACCAGCCCGAAACAAGACTCATAACTGGTGGACCAAAAAACGGGGTCCGGTCGCTTGGGCATGCCCGCAAGCACCAGACCAACCCAACCCGCCCAAGAGCTCTGCCCGCGATCCGAGTCACTGCCGCAGAATAGCCCGGCAAACCACAAATGCTGGAACTGGCGACTTCAGCCCTTGCCTGCGGGGTTGGCTGGTCAGGAATCGGCTTCGATCGGGAGGGCTCAGGGGCCGAGGAGGGCGGCGGGGATGACGGCTGTGCCGTCGGTGCGCCGGTAGGCGGTTGGTCTGGAATGGCTGACGGAAGCCTCTGAGGCTTGGGCGTAGACCCGAAGGTTGAGGGCCATGAGTGATTCGAACAGACGGCCGAGCAGCGAGCCGTCGCGGGCGATGGGCGGCCCCGCGGTATCCACACCTGCGGAGCCTTTGAACCCATGTGAACGCATAGAGCACGGTACGGCATCTGCCCACTTCTTTCCCCAAGGCTGACAGGCGTCGCAATCCCATAACGGTGCTCATTGTGTTTACGGTGTCTGCCAAAGGCCGTTGAATGGGTGTCGTGCATCTGCATCCACAAGTCCCCCTTGGCTCCACCGAACTGAACCTCCCCGGCTATTGCTCAGGCTTCTGGGAGGATGGAGCTATGTCAGATCAGCGAAGGATGTTGTGGCGAGTCCCACCGCTTGCGAGCGGGATTGCCCGCGTCCGAGAACCAGTGCCACAGCGTCAGCCTAAGACTCCTTGTTGAAACGCCGCCTGGTCTTCTGTTTTGCCCTAGAAGTCGCCGATCCACAGGCTCGGAGTGGGCCGTGGCCCGATCCGATAGCCGACGGTGGCTCCTGCCCCGAATCGGAATCGCCTACGGTGCCTACTTGGCTTAGCCAAATACCTCCAGCAACCACGCCAAGAACGTCTGCGCAGTGGGATCACCATGCTCGAAAAAGCCCTTGCCAACAGAAAGGCCCATCGGCAAGCCGCCGTTCTTGCCGGCCAGCCACGCGTGGATTTCGGCTTTCGGCCGCTTCGGTCGCTCCCTAGGGAGAAGTCGGTCGAAGGCATCATCAACGTAGGTTTGAGCGAGCGGCCAGATGAGATCACCAGGCGGAACTAGTCCGCTGAGAAAGTCCTCAAGTTCGCCTCCGCTTGAATTGTCGGGCATAAGCCAGACACCGACTCTCGGAAGTCCACTGCCAGCCTGCACTACAGTGCCAACGGTTGTGGGTTGTGGTGGAAGTCGGATTCCCACGGAACTGAACTCGTTGCTGATGTCCTGCCAGCGAGTATCCCGCTCGTCGTTGGCATCAACGACGACGCCAAGCGACATTCGGCCCGGCACGCGCGCTTCGTTCCGGATGCTCTGAATGACCTGCTGGACGTTGCCTTTCGCATCCACACCAAAGTCAACTTCATGTCCAGCACGCTGGTAGAGGTGGCAGATGACGTGCTCGTCGTTCGAGCCTTCGACCAGCAGCAGCTTCTGAGGGTTCGATGGGGCCAAGGGCACTCAAGCCCTACCTGACTTCGATGCCCTGGGTGGCAGCGATGTTGAGATCGGCCTCGGAATACTCGACGGAGCGAAGCGAGCCGTCTTCATCATCGGGTTCAAGACGCACCGCGACCCCTTCTGAGCTCTCGTCCTCACATGCGGCCTCAGCGAAGCCCGCGATACAGTCCCAGCTGTGCGTCGTGGCCAGGACTTGTACGTTATGCTCACGCGCCGCGTGCAGCACCATGGCCCAGTAATCCCGCAGTAGCGAGTGATGGATGCCGTTCTCAGCCTCGTCGATGAGGAGGAACCCTTCCTTAGCATTGGCCAACCCGAGTGCTGTCCCCAGCGTGCGAACGGCACCGTCTCCCAAACTGCGGAGCGGAACGCGATCGCCCCGTGCCGGCTTGACCATCATTCGTCTGCCTGTGGAACGCCGCGGCCGCTCTATCGGCGCGACACCCTCGATTTTCATGCGACACGCGAGTTGCAGTGCGTCCAGTGCAAGCTCCTCGCTGGGCGTGAGAGCGACTTCATCCCAGAGTTCGGCAAGTTGCCGATTCTCTACAACATCGGGCCCCAACAAGATGCACGGAGCATTGTCCGGCCAATCCTCTTGGCCAAGTCCCCGCACCCTTTTCCATTGACGCATGGCAAACACATGAGGCGCTGCGAAGTCTTCAGACAATACAGGTTGATAATCGGTTAAGCCCCGAAACGAAACGAAAAATATCGGGCCATCAAGAGCCGCTCGTTGCCGCTCGAGCCGCTCAAGCCACTCGGGAGGCAGATCTGCTGCCATCACCGCCTCGACTGTCAACTGCTCAGGATCTCCGACTGCCCCGATCGAGAACTTGTCATGTGGGCCGGGCTTGCGACCATAGAACAATGCCTCGAACGCAGGGCGTTCCGTGCGGCCGGCTTCGTCGTCATGTGAGGTCTCAATCTCGTGATGGCTCGTCAGAACATCGCGAAACGAGGCTGCTTCACCGCGACGCGCAAACAACTGGATTGCATCGAGCACTGTCGTCTTGCCGACGCCGTTCCTGCCTGCGAGCAAGGTCACGCGGCCGAGGCGTTCAATGTCCAAGCGGTTTATGCCGCGGAAGCCGCGAACCGACAGCGACGGCAGATGCAGACCGTTTGTCTTCGTGTCTTCAGGCATCCTCTACCGCCGGGTTCCTTCGAATTCGCAGGGTACCGCACCGCTTGGCCGTGGCCAGTAATAGATTTTCGCCAGGAGCAACTGCCTGTCAGACATCACAGGCAATGCATTTGTAAGCGTAGCGCGTGAGCCGCGCTTGAACTCCAGCATCTCGCGCCAAACCTCGCCGACCAGACCCCACAACTGTGCCGCGGACATCCACTCGGGCAGGTCATTGAGACGACGTCGCCGACGAGGCACATCAGAAAGAGAGGCACATCAGAAAGAGAGGCACATCAGAAAGAATAGAGGAAAGCGCTTATGTCTTGGCTGACTCTGCCACATTCGCAAAGCAGTTGCCGCCTTCCAAGGATATGGGAAGGAGCGAACTTCCCCCTTTTGACCGGTCACCTCGATGACGCCTACCCGCGATTGAGTACCTGCCCGTCTACTGCGACCCTACTTGGTCTCGCCCTGACTTGGCGGCTTGTCCCAATGCCTCTTGAAAGCGCGCCACGCCCTCTGAGCCAACGGCGGCTTCCAACATCTTGTAGCCGAACCAACGGGAGAGGAAGTAGACGCAGAGAGCTTCAGCGACGCTGACGCCGTGGCTGTCGTCTTCGATCCTGTCGATGAAGTTGGCGAACGCCTTCATATCGTCGCGCAGGCCCACCGGGATGCTCCTCCTAACCGCCCTGCCGCGCAAACATGCAGAGAGCGCTCGACAGTCTCGGCGCGGAGCCCTGCCGGTCAAGTAGGCGACGCAGCCCAGCAGATGGGAACTTGCGGCTTTCACCACTTGGAGGCGGTTCTCGGGATCCTTGTGCACCTCGCGCAGGTGTTGCCGGTGCCGCAATGGCGCCAGGACTTCCTTGTAGTGCTCCAGATCGGAGCTATTAGATAAGCCCTCGTGTTCCCAGCCGCTGGTGTGCAACCCAGGGCCTGGTATGCACGTGTCGGTTTCAACGAGCAGGTCAGTGAGATCCCTGCACATGTTCTCGCCGTTACCGGCAGAGGTGATGGCGCTCTGGAGCGGGTGTCGAGCCGGACCCAGGTGCCTACCGCTGAGCTCGTTAAGCAGCTCCGGTCCCCCGTCGGGCTTGCGGGGCGCTATTCGCACATATTCCCGCCACAGTGTCCAGGGGATCTCGCCTCTGCTGTTGATCATGTCGCCCAGTTCCGCCAAGGTACGCATGCCGCCTGTCCAGCCCCTCTTCGAGCCATTGCTCCCCCCGAACCAATGCGCAGTGCGGAATGCCTCACGAGCCGCTGACAACAGCACAATGCCCAACACCAACAAAAGCAGCAACAGGAGCGACCTCCCGAAAATCCCCCAGACCTGCTCATTGAGTTGGTCGTCGCTGGTTCGGACCACATAGACAGACCACCCGAACCAATAGGCCCACAGCACGCCGTGCTTGGCGATGGTATTGCGCCGCCAGCGTCTTGCTTGTCGACGCGCCACCAGCAAATCCTCTTCCTCTGCGAGCCGCCACGCGGTCTCCTCGCATACATGCTCCTCGCTCCTAGTCCCCCACTCCTCGATGGGAAACAGGCCGTCCTCGGAGGGGTAGTTGAGCCATAGCGCGTCTTCCGGGACATCGGCCTGCCGCTGTGAGAAAACCCTGGGCTCCCCACCTTTGAGCCGGTCCGCGGACTGCACCACTGCATAGCGCGGGTCCCCAGAGCTCAACTCCAACGTTTCCGCATCCACTACGAGACATCTCACAAGCGCATCGGGATCGGTGGCGTCACCTTCCGACACAACTGCCAACAGCCGCTCCTTGAGCTTCCGTTGGGACCGTGCGGAACGCACCAAATGATGTCCGTTCTCGCCAGCGCTCAAACGGAATTCGAACACAAACCCAGACGCGAGCTTGAACATGCCTTCGGCGTGGAGGTCCTTGCCCGTCGTGTACTTCCAACTGTCGACGGGGAAACCCGCCTTAGCATCGGTCTCCCGCGCAAGATATGAGCGCCGGAACCAGAACCACGCCGCCTTGAGCGGAGATCGGGGTCTCGTGAATTGCAGCGGCACCCTGCGGTATTGACGGATGCACTCAGCCATGGACTGCGCCGCTGGAGGGTCAGCCGGGCGGACCCCCACAGCCCGAACACCGCGCCGAAACCCCCGCCCAACCCCCCGCAACCCGCGAAGAGCTGCTCGCCCGAGCCGACGGCATCAAAGCCCGCTGCGGAAAGGTGTTCAACCTCTACTGCCCCAACAGGCCCATGCGCAAAGCCCGCGAGTCGCTGCTCGCCGTGCTCGTCGCCGCCGGCGCCAACCGGGCCAAAACCGACGAGGTGGCCGGCATCCTCCGCTCCACCCAAGAGAACGTCCGCAGCCTAATGAGACGAGCCGAAAAAGACGGCTGGGTCATACGCGAGAGCCCCGCTGACTGGGCCCTCGCCCCACAAGTCAAAACCGACATCGCCCTGCTCGTCGACGCCGTAGACCAAAACGACGAACAAACTGCCGAAGCCATCGCCGCCACCATCGGACCACCGCTTCCCACCGTCACCGACGAATGGCTCGACCAGCTCATCGCCGACCCCACCCCCCGAAAAGAACTACGCCTCGCCGCCGCAGAAATCCTCACCGCCGCCGCCGAGCAATGGCCCCAAAACCCCGCCTGGCTCGCCGCCACCGACCGCCTCTACGAACACGACTAACAGGGCTGTCAGACCCAACGGCGGATGTCAGGTGCTTCCGACCGTCTCGACAGATAGAAGCAGCAGACCGCCCGATGGAATCGGGCTGGTAACTACGAAGGTAACCCGCAACCCGTACTTGGTTGCCCAGCAATAGCCATCACCGGTGTTCACAATGCCGAGTGCTGTTCCGATGCTGCAAGCGATGTCGGCGAGAAGCCGGTAAGCATCTTCAAGGTCCTCGCGTCCTCTCACAAGCTTCCAGTTCAGCAGCGGCAGGTCGATCTCGTGCCACATCCACGGGACTGGCTCTGATGGCGGCTGCTCGCCGATGCGGCCCAGCAAATGGTCGACGCTGATCCCATGTGCATAGAAGTCGTTGTCTAGGAGCCGGCTCTGGTGGACGGTGAGCCCCTCGATGACCGCTTCAGCCTCACGGTCTGTCAGATCGGCGAACGGCTGTGGCGGGTGACCCCGTAATGTTCTCCCCGCACAGAACCCTCTCGTGAGCAATTTCCTCATCCGCAGAAAATCATACAATCCCACCCATATTGCTGCACAGGCGATGACAGTGGGATAGTGTTCGACAGCCCATCGATGCGGAGAACACCAATGAAATTTGCCAAAGCGGTATGCGTGGTAGCCCTGGTTGCGGTCCTCGCCACACCGCCCGCTGTCAGCGCCGAAGACCCCACAGCTGGCGTCGGCGAAAGCTCATCGGGCCAATCGGATGGAGTTCTGCAACAAGAGCCTGCGGGTTCGCAAAGCAAAAAGAGTGCCTCGGCTGGTGCGGCCACGCGGAGCACGAGTCCGGCTGGATGTGCTGGCGCGGTGAACCATGCGCACGCATCCCACTACCATCCAGGCAAAATCGGCTATCAGGCCACCGTCGGTTGCCGACACGCCGTCGATAAGATCTACATCGAGGTATGGGGAGACCGCAAGCACGTATGGGGCATATTCTCCTATTGGCGGCAGCACACAGATGGCCACGACGACGATTCTGTGAAGAACAGGACGGGCCACAGGTGGTCCCAGCACAAGAGAGGCGATAGCGGGTCCCATCACTATCGGACCCGCGCCTATGTGTACTCCATCGAGAACGGAAAGAAGTATTGGCGCGATATGGAGGGAGCAGCCATCAGGATCAGTTGCGGGTGGGACCGACTCTACGGCTACGACTGCTCGGATTAATCGCTGCTCTTCTGTCGGCTTGCAGTGCCCCCGCGCCAAGCGCTCAAGGGGGTCTGCCAGCCGAGTTCGCAGATGCAATAATTTTGCCCGACCCGATTCCGCTTGACGCGGCTCTGCATGCGAACGGCAGGCAGGCTGGCGAAGTCTTGGTGATTGCATGGGAATGGCCCAATCAAGCCCACAACGACGTGGATTTCTGGGTTGCCGACACCGACACCCCGCTGCCCAACCCGGTCTCCTGGACCGAAGGACTCCACTTGGCCATACCTACAACAGCGACCCCAATTTCAGTCGAATATTCGCTCTATACGCCAGACAGCCAATCAGGCGAAGAGCCCGCCCAACACGGGTTGTGCCAGCACGCATGTACCGCTCCCCTTGACGGAGGAGTCGGATTCCCCATCCCGCCTGTCGACCACACCGGGTCACTGGTGGTTCAGGTCGAGTGGGCGACAACGCCCACAAAGGGCGTCCGTCCGCTGGTTGCCCGCGTAACATGGGTCATCGAACTCGAACCGCTCGTTTCATCAGAAAACGCGCAGCCAAGATCAACGCTACATTGAGGGGTCACCCAGAAGGGGGGACTCCACCGGCGGAATGCGGCGAGGTTGCCCATAGGTCGACATTTGGGAGTCGTTATCTTCGACGATACTTCGCAGCTCGAATTGCACCATCTGTCAGAATCGCTGAGTGGAAGACGATAGTGGGGTAGCGGTTATATGCGCCGATTCCTGAGATATGCGCGGGCCGGATCATACGCGAGAGCCCCGCCGACTGGGCCCTCGCCCCACAAGTCAAGACCGACATCACCTTGCTCGTCGACGCCGTAGACCAAAACGACGAACAGATCGCCGAAGCCATCGGACCACCGCTTCCCACCGTCACCGACGAATGGCTCGACCAGCTCATCGCCGACCTCGCTCCCCGAAAAGAACTACGCCTCACCGCCGCAGAAATCCTCACCGCCGCCGCCGAGCAATGGCCCCAAAGCCCCGCCCGGCTCGCCGCCACCGACCGTCTCTGCGGCCTCCAGTAACGGGCCTCCTCAGCCAGGCCCCCGAACACAACCGCTAGAAGCGAACAAGCCGATACCGGTTAGATTCCGCAGGTTTCGCGGACGGGTCTGACGGCCTCGGGCAAACCGGTCAGGTCGAACTCCGCAGTCGGGGGTGTGGTTGAGTCGTCGTTGGCTTGGAGTTTGAAGGTTCCGGGGTTCTCGATCATCTTGAACAAGGTGTCTCTGAACCAGTTCTGGGCTCTGCTGTGGCCGATGTCTCGTGGTTCTCCCCATTGAATTTCCCCCCATCGGACGGTTTGGTCGTTGTTGCCTATTGTCACCCAGTTCGTTGCGCTGTGCCTGGTTCCGTTCAGCCAGTACGCCCCTGCGCCCTCCAGCCGCTCGTCGGGGAACGTCACCGAGAAGTACACGTCCTGACCGTCGGCGCGGCACCACACGTTCATATGCGGGGTGTTGCCCGCATAGTTCTCCGTGGACGAAGCCATCAGCCGGATACCAGCCCAGTTGCCGTCATTGCGCACCAGCACCCAGCCGTCAGCCGCTGTTTGGGTGATTTCCGTCGGCAGGATTCCGCAGGTTTCGCGGACGGGTCTGACGGCCTCGGGCAAACCGGTCAGGTCGAACTCCGCAGTCGGGGGTGTGGTTGAGTCGTCGTTGGCTTGGAGTTTGAAGGTTCCGGGGTTCTCGATCATCTTGAACAAGGTGTCTCTGAACCAGTTCTGGGCTCTGCTGTGGCCGATGTCTCGTGGTTCTCCCCATTGAATTTCCCCCCATCGGACGGTTTGGTCGTTGTTGTTTATTGTCACCCAGTTCGTTGCGCTGTGCCTGGTTCCGTTCAGCCAGTACGCCCCTGCGCCCTCCAGCCGCTCGTCGGGGAACGTCACCGAGAAGTACACGTCCTGACCGTCGGCGCGGCACCACACGTTCATATGCGGGGTGTTGCCCGCATAGTTCTCCGTGGACGAAGCCATCAGCCGGATACCAGCCCACTCATCATCGTCTCGCACCAACTCTCAAGAGCCGGTGGACTCTGGGGCTTCCTCGGTGGAGAGCGGAGTTGGCTGCTCCCCGTTCTGGCAGCCGCCAGGCACAATCTGGGTGTCGATGTTGAACTGGCAGCGGTACACATTCAAAAGAGCCTCTTGGGCTTCCACCAGGTTGTCGCGAGTGGCGATGTCCTGTGGGGTTGGGTTGCTGCCGAATGGGACGGGCTCTACTGCGGGCAGCGTCGGCGCTCCGTTAGTGCAGCCGCCGGGGACAACCTGCGTGTCGATGTTGAACTGGCAGCGGTACACATTCAACAGGGCTTCTTGGTTGGCGATGAGCTGGTCGCGGACTTCGACATCCTCGGTGGTTTGAGCCGATGCGGCAGACGCAAGAAGTGCGGCGGGCACGAGCAGCCCCGCGATCAGCGCGGCGACAACGAGCTTCGCTACATGCGTGTCAGCTAGGCGATTGCGGGGGGGGTAATCCTGTCCAGCATATGGGGGCACAAGTTAGCCGACCTGGAACACACATTGCACCGCTGTGGCCAGCGGAGCGCGCTCACCATGTACCTGTCTGCCCCAGCTGGCAGCACCAGCTGCACGGTGTTGGTGAAGATCGCCGCGGCGGGGAACAGGCAACAGGACTCGACGGCCTCTACAGCTACTGATGGCCGGCGCCTTCCGGCAACCCCCCGAAATCAAACCGGCGGCCCGGCTGCGGCCCCTTCACGGCAACCAGCAGGACCGCCCCCCCACACCCGCCTATTGGAGCTCCAAGAACTGCGCCCACTGGTCCATGAGCTTGCGGCGCTTGGCGAAGGCGTCGCCGCGGATGTACGCCTGCTGCACCGAGTCGCCCAGGCTGTGGGCCAAAGCCGCCTCGCACACCGCCCAGGGGGTGTCTGTCTCCTCCAGCGCCCAGGTGCGGAACGATGCCCGGAAGCCGTGAACGGTGGCCCGGTCGGCGAGCCCGACATCGCGAAGGATCTTCGTCAGGGTCATGTCGCTGAGCGGATGTCCCGGCTTGAGCGGCGACGGGAAGATCAAATCGGAGCCGTCGTGGTGGGCCTTGGCCTCATCCAGCACGGCCATTGCGGCCTCCGACAGCGGCACCCGGTGCTCGCTCGCGGCCTTCATCCTCTCTGCCGGTATTCGCCACTCGCAGGCCCCGAACTCGATCTCGTCCCAAGTTGCGTTCCGGGCCTCGCCGGAGCGGGCCGCGGTCAACACCAAGAACCGCAAGCACAGCTTGGCCGAAGGCGACGCCTTGGTCTGGTCCACGACGGCGAGCGCGTCGGCGACCTCGCCATAGGGCAGCGACCGGAAATGCGACTGCACCTTGGGCATCGGGGGCAGAGCCCCGTCGATGACCTCTCCGGCGACGTTGAACTGTACGTAGCCGTGGGCCATCGCCCAGCGCAAGATGGTGCGGATTCGCTGGCGGGTCTTCCTTGCCACCTCGGGGCGGGTGGTCCAGATCGGGGTCAGGACGCGGAGAACGTCGGACTGTGTGATGCGGTCCACCCTCATGTCTCCGATCTCCTTGAAGACGTGGTTCTCCAGCGACGCCCACCAGTTAGCGGCGTGCCGCTCGCTTCGCCACCGCGGCCGGTTCGTGTCAAACACCGCTTGGGCTGCCTCTCTGAAGTCAGGAGCTTCGCGCCGGCGATTATCGGCAACAGGGTCGCGGCCGTCGACTACGGCCGTGCGGTGCTCCAATGCTTTTCTGCGGGCGTCAACGAGGCTCACCTCCGGCCAGCCGCCCAATCCCATGTCGCGGCGGCGTCCATCCACGGTGAGGCGCAGGAACCAAGACTTGGACCCGCCGTTGGTGACGCGCAGGTGCAGACCCTGCCCGTCGTGGTATTTCCCCGGCCCGGCTGCTTTAACCCTCGCGGCGGTGAGAAGTCCCATCGTGTCCTCCAGTCTGTCCCACAATCCGTCCCACACTTTTTGTGGGACTGTGCGGTAAAAGCTAGGCACAGTATAACAGCCTGGAGTGACAGAAACCCCCGTTACGCTGGGGATTTAGGGCACACATGGGAACAGCCAGCAAGGGCGAAGAACCGTGATTTGTACCCCCAACGGGATTCGAACCCGTGTTACCGCCTTGAAAGGGCGGCGTCCTAGGCCGCTGGACGATGGGGGCTCTCGACCCGCGAGGGCCGAATTACGATAGCAGCCCTCCTTCGAGGAACCGCATCGAAAAAGAGATACCATTGCTTCCACAATGTTCCGGTAATGGGGCAGAGGAGGCAAGAGCGTGGAGAACGAAGTCTGGCGGTGGCTCTGGACGTGTTCCGCGGTGGTCTTCTCGCTGGCCGAGGTGTTCACCGCCGGGTTCTTTCTGCTCCCCTTCGCCATCGGAGCAGTGGCCGCGGCCGTTCTGGCTTGGGCAGATGTCCACGTTCTCTGGCAGTGGCTGGTCTTCTTTGGGGCCACCGTGGTCAGCTTCGTCTACTTGCGTCGCTTTGTCGGCCGCCAAAACGATGTGGAGCAGCCCCGGGTTGGAGCCAATCGGCTCATCGATGCCCGCGGCCAGGTTATCGAACGGGTCGACGAAGATGCGCAGACCGGCATGGTCCGGATCGGGGGCGAGCAATGGCGGGCCATCGCCGCCGAACCCATCGAAGTCGACACCCGAGTCATGGTCACCGAGATCGACGGCACCCGACTCGTGGTCGTCCCCACCCCTCGACAGCAAGCAGCTGAGAGCACAGAAAGCTAGGTAGCAGCCGTGGAAGCAGTCATCGCCCTATTCGCCATAATCGCGCTGGCGCTCATCGTCATCGCCGCGCTGGGAATTCGCATCATCCGTCCCTATGAGAGGGGCCTGATCGAGATGCTGGGCCGCTACCAGCGCACGGTGGACTCCGGTCTGCGCTGGATCCTCCCGTTCGTGCAGCGCATAAGCAAGGTCGACATGCGGGAGCGGGTCATCGACGTGCCCCCCCAAGAGGTCATCACCAAAGACAATGTTGTGGTCACGGTGGACGCGGTGATCTTCTTCGAGGCCACCGACCCGGTGAAGCTCAAGTACAACGTGGGCAACTTCCAGCTGGCGGTCACCAAGCTGGCCCAGACCAACCTGCGCAATGTGATCGGCGACCTCGACCTCGACGCTGCCCTCACCTCCCGTGAGCTCATCAACGGCAAGCTGCGGCAGATCCTCGACGATGCCACCGACAAATGGGGAACCAGGGTGGTCCGGGTGGAGATCCAGCGCATCGAGCCGCCGCCCGACGTGACCGAGGCCATGCACCGCCAGATGAAGGCTGAACGAGACCGTCGGGCCATCGTCACCGAGGCCGAGGGCGACAAGCGATCGGCCATCTTGCGCTCCGAAGGCCTCAAGCAGAGCCAGATTCTCGAGGCCGAAGGGGAGGCCGAGGCTCTTATGCGGGTGGCCGACGGCGAGCGCTACAAGCGAGAAACGGTGGCCCAAGGTGAGGCCAACGCCATCGAATTGGTGTTCAACGCCATTCACGCCGGCGATCCCACCCCCGACCTCATCGCCATCCGCTACCTGGAAGCCTTGCAGGGGGTGGCCGACGGCCAAGCCACCAAGATCTTCTTGCCCCTCGACACCAGCGGGTTTACCAATGCGGTGGCTTCCTTGTCGGAAATCGCCCGTGCGGGTCAGGGAGAGCCTGCTTCAAGGTCTGACGAGGAGTAGTCGGCAAAGCGGCTCACAACTCGGATGCCGAAACCTCCACCAGGTGCTCAAGCAGCCATCCCAGATACCAATAGGCCGATCGGGCCACCGATTCGGGGGTGTCCTCCACCTCTTCATCGATGTCGAATTCGTCGTCCTCGCTGACCTCCAAACGGGTGCCGAGCACCAGCCTGATGTCGTTTACCGCACCCAACCATGCGGCCAACTGCTCTTGATCGAGGGCGGTCGCCTCGGCCAGCTCACCCACGATGTCCAGCCGGGCCAGCCGATTCGACACAAGCTCGTGTCGCACCAGCTCCTGGTATTCGGCCTCGGCCTCGGGGTCGTCGGGCCGAGCGGTGGGGAAGAGCCGGGTGAGCATCTCGTCGCTGGGGTCGTCGGCCAGAGCCGACCGGAGCTCAGAGACGATGGTGGCGATCAGCGCACGCTCATCCCCCCGAAGATTCAGGCTGTATGTCCCGTCCCCGTTGGGCTCCACCGGCCGTCTCGGCGCCATCAGCTTCTCTTCCTCAGAGTATGCCCGGACATCGGCCTCATCCTGTGAACGAGCGGCGCCATCAGTCGTCGTGCTCCATGGTGGCCCACAGCCCGTGCTCATGGAGGCGGAATACGTCCAACTCCGCCTTCTCCCGGGGGCCGTCCGAAACCACGGCTCGGCCCTTGTAGTGGACGTCCAGCATCAGCTGGGTGGCCTTGTGCTTGCTGTAGCCGAACAGCTTTTGGAATACGAAGGTCACATACGACATCAGGTTGATGGGATCGTTCCACACGATCACCTTCCATGGCCGGTCGGGCCGCACGTCGGTGTCATCGGCGGGCTGCCTCACCTCCGACGGGGCGATCTCGACCGGCGCAGGAGGCGTCATAGCGACACGACCCGGTCGACGTCGGCCTGCATGAGCGGGCCCCTCACGTTGAGCCAGAAGAACACGGTGGCTATCCACAGTAGGGCGGCACCAGCTATGTGCGCGCCCACCAACAGAACCGGCACTCCGGTGAAGTACTGAACATACCCGATGAGTCCCTGGGCCAGGGCCACCCCCAGCACGGTCCGCCCCCACATCTGGGCCCGTTCGGGGGCGCGACGATGCCAGAGCCACCACACCAACCCGGCCAAGGCCATCAGCAGCACCACCACCGTGGTCCCGTGGACCTGGGCCACGTCCCTTACGGCCACATCGATGCGCTCGGCATCCTCGTCACCGCCATGGGGCCCGGCACCGGTGACGATGGTTCCGGTCACAATCACCACCGAGGTGAGCGCCACCACTGCACTCCCAACCCAATGGGGGCGTTCTCTCTTCTCGCCTCGGCGCTCGCTGTCGTCCGAGGCCCGCCAGAGCAGCACCACCGCATTCCACAGCAGCACCATCGACAGCAGGAAGTGGCCGATCACCAGAGCTGGGGGCAGCTCATAGAGCACCACCAGGCCGCCCAACACGATTTGGGCCAGCACGCCCGCTACCAATCCCCACGACAGCCACACCAGATCAGTCCGCCGCGGCACCCGCCAGTGAGAGCCCAGCACGGCGGCGATGACGATGGCCGACACCAGGCCGGTGATGAGCCGGTTGATGAACTCGATCATGGCGTGGGTCTCCAGCGGCGCCACCAACTGGTCGTTCTCGCACGCTGGCCAGTCGGAGCAGCCCAGCCCCGAGCCGGTGAGCCGAACCGCGCCCCCGCTCACAATGATCAATGCCAGAAGGGCAAGAGCCCCTACGGTGATCTTGCGGTAGGCAGCGGGGGAAACCCGGGGTTGGATCACGTCTGAATTGTACGGGTCTCCTATGACAGACGGTCATCCCAAGCAGGTGTTTCGCAGGATCTTTGACAAGGCAACGGCACACCCCCGATACCTTGGCCTGCTCAGCGCTGAAACCGTACTCTGGACAGGTCATGGGTCTTTCCCGCTTGTCTCCTCGCACCCGCACGCGTGTTGTCGAACCGCCCACAAGACCAGTGATCAGCCCCTACCGCTTCTCTCCTCGCAGGCCCGCTCGCACCGTGCGGGCATTCATCTCCCTGACCAAGCCCCGCATCATCGAGCTGCTGCTGGTAACCACGGTGCCCACCATGGTGGTGGCCGACCGGGGCATCCCCTCGGTGTGGCTCATGGTGGCCACCGTTATCGGCGGCACTTTGGCCGCCGGCGGGGCCAACGCCGTCAACATGTACGCCGACCGCGACATCGACCGGCTAATGGAGCGCACCAAGAACCGCCCCCTGGTGACCGGCGAAGTCGCCCCTGGGCACGCCCTGGTGTTCGCCATCGCTCTGGAGGCGCTGGCCTTTGGGTGGCTGTGGGGCTTTGTGAACCTGCTCAGCGCGGCGCTGGCGGTGTCGGCCACCGCGTTCTACGTGTTCGTGTACACGCTGTGGCTCAAGCGCACCTCCACCCGCAACATCGTCATCGGCGGGGCCGCCGGTGCGGTGCCGGTACTGGTGGGCTGGTCGGCGGTCACCAACAGCTTGGGCTGGGCGCCGCTGGTGCTGTTCGGCCTCATCTTCTACTGGACGCCGCCCCACTTCTGGGCCCTCGCCATCCGCTATCGGGACGACTATCAGGCGGCCGATGTACCCATGCTGCCCGCGGTGGCCAGCATCCGCACCACCGCGGTGCGGATCATCGGCTACACCGTGGTGCTCTGGGGGCTGTCGGTGCTGTTCAGCGCGGTCGGTGAAATGGGTCTGGTGTACACGGTTAGCGCGGTGGTGCTGGGCGCCGTCTTCCTGCTCTTCGCCGTGCAGGTGCTCCGCACCCAGGCGATCGCGTCGGCGATGCGGCTGTTCTCCTACTCCATCACCTACATAACGCTGCTGTTCGCTGCGATGGCGATCGACCAGGTGGTCCGCACCGGTGTCTGATGGAAAAACCCGATCCCAGCGGGTGTTTCGGCAATGCTGTTTGATGCGAGAAACGGCTGGGGCGATGTGTAGAGTTCCGAGCCACACCCGCCTTAGTGGAGCACGATGACCCTCACCGAGACGAGGCCAGAACCAGACGCGATCGCCACAGGCGATGACTTCGGGCCGACGGCCCCGTCGTCGCCCCACCAATGGACCCCGCCCACCGGTTTGGCTGGCATCCTCAGCACCGGCGATCACCAGGTAGTCGGACGCCTCTATGTCTTGTTCGCCCTGCTGCTGTCAGGGCTGGCGCTAGTCCTCGGTGTCCTAATCGGCATCGAACGGGCCGACATCGACGGGGGCTTTGGCCTTTTCGGCCAGGCCAATGAGCTCTTCCAGATCTTCGGCCTCTATCGGACCACGCTGATTCTCTGCGGGCTGGTGCCGCTGTTCTTGGGGCTGGCCACCGCGGTGATCCCCCGCCAGCTTGGCGCCTCCTCGGTTGCCTTCCCCCGGGCAGCGGCCGCCGCCTTCTGGACCTGGCTGGTGGGCGCCATCACCCACATCGCGGCCACCTTCTCCTACGGCGGCCTGGGCTCGCTCCAGGCCGGGGCCGCCCGCGAGCAATCAGTCGAGCTCACCGTGCTATCGCTGGGCATGATCGGGCTGGGCCTGCTGGCCGGAGCCGGCGTGATCTTCGCCACCATCGTCACCCAGCGTCCTGCGGGGATGGACCTGCTCCAGGTGCCCGCCTTCTCCTGGTCGATGCTGGTGGCCACCGGGGTGTGGTTGTTTTCCCTTCCGGTGCTCCTGGCCAATTTGGTTGTTTCCTGGGTGGACATGCGGGGGGCCGATGCCCAGGGCTTCGGCGGGGGAGATGCGCCGTTCGAGCAGGTTGCCTGGGCGTTTGACGCCCCCCAGGTGTATGCCTGGACGATCCCGATGCTCGGCATCGTGGCCGAGGTGTTCACTTCTGCTCACCGCAGTCGTCCCCAGATGTTCGAGCCCATGGCCTTCATCGTGGGCGTCTTCGGGTTCTTCTCCTTCGGCGCCTGGGCCCAGAGTTTCTTCGACAGCGCCAATCCATTGGCCAGCGATGCCCACATCGTCACCAACGAGGTGGTGTTCACGGCCTTCGGCCTGGCCATCGCGGTGGTGGTGCTGGCCTACGGCGGCTGGCTGGCGTTCAACGCCGTTTCGGCGGGCCAGCGCCCGCGCATCACCCCGCAGTTTGCTCTGATCGCCATCTCAGGGGCTTTGCTGACCGCGGCGGCGGTCGTCGGCGTGCTTCGGGTGGCCGAGCCCGCACTGGGCGTGCTGCGGGAGTTCGACGAGGATGTGTGGCGGGGGTTCTTCGATGCCATGGACGACCTGGAGAGTTCCAGCCTGGTCACCGGGGTGATGAACTTCGCGGTGCTGGGCGGGTTGCTGGCTGCGGTCGGTGGCCTCTACCACTGGGCGCCGCGCCTTCTGGGCCGACCCCTCAACGTGCCGCTGGGCTTCTTGTCGGTGCTGCCATTGGCCGGGGGGGCGATCTTGATCGGGCTCACCGATGTGTTGAGCGGCTTGTTCGACCAGCCGGCCCGGCCCTACGAAACCAGCGGCATTGCCGATATCGACTCCCTCGGATTCGTCGAGGCCCTCAACGTGATCGGGCTGATCGGCTCTATCGCGGTCTTGGGCGGGTTGGCGCTGGTGGCGCTGAACGTGGCCCGCAGTCTCACCTTGCCCGTCGAGGCTGAGGCCGACCGAGGAGGCGACGCCTGATGGGGGATCAGCGTCGACTCGAAGTCTGGGCGATTGATTTCGACCGTGGGGGGTGCGACTGATGGCCGATATCCCCGTCGGCACGCCCCTGGCCGCCCCGCTTGCCCGTCAGCGCACCTTGCTGGTGGGCACGGTGTTCGGCACCGCGGCCGCGCTCATGTACTTCGCCGCCCTGTTCGGGGTGTACCTGCGGGAGCGGTCCGACGCCCTGGCCGACGGCGGAAGCTGGATCCCGGCCGGCGCCGACATCCAGCTGGCCCAGCCCACGGTGGCGGCGTGGACCATGTTGATGTCGGTGGTCACCATGCAGTGGGCGGTGTACTCCATCGCCCGGGACGACCGCACCCACGCCATTCTGGCCACCGCACTGACCACGCTGTTCGGGTTCTCGGTGGTCATCACCACCTCGTTCCAGTACACCCAGATGGGCTTGGTGGCCGACGAGTCGATAGCCGCTGTTTTGATCTACACCATCTCGGGGTCGCACCTGGCCATGATCGCCGTCGGCTTGGTGTTCCTGCTCCTCATGGCCTTTCGGGCGCTGGGCGGCCAGTACAGCAGCCGCCAGACCGACGGGTTCGTGGCCGCGTCTGTGTTCTGGTACGCCGTTGTATTCGTCTATGTCGTCATCTGGACGGCGATCTTCGTGCTGAAGTAGGCCGCTCGTGTTCGTCGTCGGATCCACGCCCCATCACCCATGCCAGGGAGGGCAATAGTGTTCACCCCTGGCTTTCGCTTGTTCTTCGGCTTCTTCGGCGCCGCAGTGGCCGCGGCCGCCGTCTATGGCGTGGCCAGCGGCAGCGCGGGGGACACCGAGTACTTCGCGGTGCTCAACGTGGAGAGCTGGGTTGGCGTTCTCAGCCTGGGCTACAAGGGCGGCATCGGCGACCATGTCGGCTACGCAGTGCTGATGGGCTTCGCGCTTTTGTCGGCGCTGGTGGCCATATTCCTGGTGGCCTTCCGAGATGCCGACGCCGAGTCGGTGGGCGAGCTGATGGACGACGGCCAGGTACCCGAGACCCAGGCCGACCTGGAGGCCAACTACTGGCCGGCGGTGGCCGCCTTCGGAGTGGGGGCCATGATCGTGGGGCTGGTCACCCACGCCACCATCTTCGTGATCGGGCTGGTGATCGTGGGAACGGCAGTATTCGAGTGGATGCTGACCGCGTGGGCCGACCGGGCCACCGCCGACCCGGTGGCCAACCGCAATCTCCGCAACCGCATCATGGGTCCGGTCGAGTATCCGGTGACTGCGGCGCTCGGCGTGGCAGTGCTGGTATTGGCCCTTTCTCGTGTGCTGCTGGCCGTCTCCGAGTTCAGCGCGGTGATCGTGGCCGGTGTGGTGGCCACCGTGATCTTCTTCATCGCGGTCACGTTCGCGGTCGCCCCCAAGATCAGCCGGTCGGTGATCGCCGGTACGGTGGCCCTGATTTGTGTCGGCGTCCTGGTGGCCGGGGTGATCACCGCGGCAATCGGGTCGCGCGACTTCCACCACGAGGCGCCGGCCTCCGAGCACGGCGAGCCGGTGGACAATCACGGAGAGGCCGAGTGATGGTCGCAATGTCGTCGAGGGGCGGTGCCCGATGAGCAGTCGTCTCAAGGCGCTTGTCTGGCTGTCGAGCCTGCTGGTGATCGCTGGCACCATTGTCCTGATCGTGGTCAGCATCGTGGTCACCGACGACCACCCGCTCTCCACCTTGTCGCCGGTAGGCCGCCAGGGCCGCGACATCGCCCGGCTCATCAACCCCATCTTCATCGTGGCCGGCGTGGTGTTCTTCTTGGTCCAAGGGGCGGTGCTGGCGCTGTGGTGGCGTTACCGGGTGGGCGGCTCCGACACTGGCGACGGTGAGTACGGCTACTACGAAGACGACGAGTTCCCCGAACAGATCCACGGCAACGACCGCCTCGAGATCGCTTGGACCATCGTGCCGACCATTCTGCTGGCGGTCATCTCGGTGTTCACCCTGGTGGGTTTGTTCGCCCTCGACGACGTGGAGGCTTCCGGCGAGGAAATGGTGGTCACCGTGATCGGCCAGCAGTGGTGGTGGGAGTACCAGTACCACCTGGACGGCGACACCACCACCCCTCCCGATTTCGTGACCGCCAACGAGCTGGTCATCCCGGTCGGGGTGGACATCCCCTTGGAGATCAAGTCACGCGACGTGATCCACTCCTTTTGGGTTCCCAAGCTGAACGGGAAGAAGGACGCCGTGCCCGGCCGTTCCCACGACTGGGTGATCCAAGCCGATAAGCCCGGCCGCTATCGGGGGCAGTGTACCGAGTTCTGCGGCCTGTCCCACGGTCTCATGAAAACGGTGGCCGTGGCCCTCACCCCCGCGGAGTTCGCCCAGTGGAAAGACAACCAAATGACGCTGGCGGCTCTTCCCGCTGAGGGCACTGACGCGTCTGAGGGCTGGGAGATCTTCAACCAGCAGTGCGCAAGCTGCCATGTGGTCAACGGGCTCACCACCGCGGCCACTCGCGGCGGTGACACGGATTCGCCGCCCGACACGTGGGACATCTACGGCGAGTTCAACGGCGACAACGCCGGCACCTACACCGACCAGCTTGTGGCCGGGGCTGCCCCCAACCTGACCCACCTGATGACCCGGGGCACGTTCGCGGGATCGTGGTTCGACCTCTATTTGGATGCGGGCGACCGCATCCCGTATCTGGATCTGTCCACCGCGGGAACGCTCAATCGGGGCGAATTGGAGGCTTGGGTCATCAACGCCCCCGAGCGCAAGCCGGCCAAGGCCGACGACTTCCGGGGAATGATCGCCTTCACCGGTTTGAGTCCCGACGACGTCGACGATGTCGTCGCCTTCCTGAGAACCCTCGACTGATTGTGACTGTGCCAATGACTGCCACCATCACACCGCTGAGCGCTGATCGGAACAGCCGATGACCGTCACCGACCGCACGATCACCGCCCCAGAGGAGGCCTTGGCGCTGCCGGCGGGTCCCACCATCGCCCACCGCCCCCTGGGCGTGTTCACCCGGCCTCAGGGCAGCGAGGGTTGGGCGAGCTGGCTGTTCACCGTCGACCACAAGCGCATCGGCATCATGTACGGCGCCGCGGCGATGTTCTTCTTCCTGGTGGGCGGGGCCGAAGCCCTGTTCATCCGCCTCCAGTTGGCCACTCCCAACGGCTCGGTGATCGGGGCCGGCACCTACAACGGCGTGTTCACCATGCACGGCGTGACCATGGTGTTCCTGGTGATCATGCCCATGGCCGCAGCCTTCGCCAACTACCTGCTCCCCCTGCAAGTGGGGGCCCGGGACGTGGCCTTTCCTCGCCTCAACGCCTTCAGCTTCTGGTGCTTCTTGGCCGGCGGCCTGCTGCTCGTCTCCTCGATCTTCATCGGCGGCTGGTTCCAGAACGCGCCCGACGGCGGCTGGTTCAACTACGCCCCCAACAGCGGGCTGCCCTTCTCGCCATCCAAGGGAATCGACTTCTACGCCGTCGGCTTGCAGATAACCGGCATCGCGTCGTTGGTCAGCTCAATCAACCTGATCGTCACCGTGTTGAACATGCGCACCAAGGGCATGAGCTTCTTCCGGATGCCCGTGCTCACCTGGATGCTGCTCATCACCCAGTTCCTGCTGCTGTTCGCCATCCCGGTCATCACCGTGGCCCTGTTCCTTTTGATGTTCGACCGGCTGTGGGACGCCAACTTCTTCAACGTGGCCGCCGGGGCCGACCCGCTGTTGTGGCAGCACTTGTTCTGGATCTTCGGCCATCCCGAGGTGTACATCTTGATCCTTCCCGCCTTCGGGATCGTGTCGGAGATCGTCCCCACGTTCTCCCGCAAGCCCTTGTTCGGCTACCACTTCATGGTCGCCTCCGGCATCGCCATCGGCTTCATGGGCTGGGGGGTGTGGGCCCACCACATGTTCACCTCGGGCATCGGGCCGCTGGCGGTGGCCGCGTTCTCGGTGTCCACCATGTTCATCGCCGTGCCCACCGGGGTGAAGATCCTCAACTGGCTGGCCACCATGTATCGGGGACGCCTGCGATTTACCACCCCCATGCTGTACGCCGTGGGCGTGGTGTCGATGTTCACCATCGGCGGGCTGTCGGGGGTGACCCACGCCATCGCGCCGTCTGACACCCAGCAGACCGACACCTATTACATCGTGGCCCACTTCCACTACGTGATCTTCGGCGGGGCGCTGTTGGGACTGTTCGGCGGTTTCTACTACTGGTGGCCCAAGGCGTTCGGCTACAAGCTCAGCGAGGCATGGGGCAAGGCCAGCTTCTGGGTGATGCTCGTCGGTTTCAACTTCACCTTCGGGCCAATGCACATCCTCGGCTTGCAGGGTATGTCCCGGCGCATTTCCACCTATCGGGCCGACGAGGGGTTCGCGCTGTGGAACATGGTGGCCACCATTGGGTCGTTCGTGATCGCCATCGGGGTGGCCATGTTCTTGTGGAACGTGTACGCCAGCACGAGGAAATGGCAGCGGGCCGGCCGCCCCGACGTGGGCCCCGACCCGTGGGACGCCCGCGGCCTGGAATGGATGACCGCCTCCCCGGTGCCCGAGCACAACTTCGACTCGGAGATAGAAGTGGAACGCCTCGACGAGTTCTGGCACCGCAAGTACGGGGTCGACGAGAACCACCGGGTGGTCAGGACCGCGACCGCCGAGGAGGTTGCCCACGACGGCAGCAACACAAGAGTGCACTTGCCGTCCCCGTCGTACTGGCCCATCGTTTTAGGCGGGGGCATCCTGCTGGTGGGCTACGGCCTCATCTACAACATGTGGCTGGCCGCCGCCGGGCTCGTGCTGCTGGTGGGAGCCATCTACGGCTGGATCCTGGAACCGGCCGACGACCCCGACGACGCCGGCCACCACGACGACCATCACGACGACGGCGATGACCACGGCGACCCCGCCGGCAACGGCGGACCGGGCGGCAACGGCGAGTCCGCCTCAGCCGAAAAGCCGGCTAAGACTGAGGAGGCGGTGCCCGTTGGCTGACACCATGACTGCCGAAACGACAGCCGCTGAGGCTGCTGCCCACGCTGAAGGGCACCACGACGAGGGACACCACACCAGCACCGGCATCTCCAACGAGAAGCTGGCCATGTGGGTGTTCCTCGGTTCGGAGTGCCTGCTGTTCGGTGGGCTGATCTCCACCTACATGTTCAACAAGGGCCGCATCGGCCCCGACGACATCGGCCCCGATGACGTGTTCGACATCCCGTTCACGTCGGTCAGCTCGTTCGTGCTGCTGATGAGCTCGCTGACCATGGTGTTCGCGGTGTCGTCCATCGCCCGGGGCGATCTCCGGGGCAACCGGATCTGGCTGGCCACCACCGCCGCCCTGGGGGCCACCTTCGTGGCCGGGCAGGTGTACGAGTTCACCGCGTTCTACAGCGAGGGTCTCGGGTTCACCACCAACCTGTTCGGCTCCGCCTTCTATGCGCTCACCGGTTTCCACGGTGCTCACGTCACCATCGGCATCATCATGCTGATGTCGTTGTTCGTGATGTCGATGCGGGGCAACCTCGGGCCCGAGCGGGCTGAAACAGTGGAGATCATCGGCCTGTACTGGCACTTCGTCGACGTCGTCTGGATCGTGATCTTCACGATCGTGTACCTCTTCCCGCAGTAGGATCCGACATGGCCATCGTCACCCCTGACTCTCCCGACATGTCCCAGGAGTCTGCTGAACCCGCTCTCGGAATCTCGGGAACCGCCCACGCTCCCGACGAGCACGCCCATCCATCCAACTGGCTCTATGTCAAGGTGGCCATCGCCCTCGCGCTGCTCACCGCGTTCGAGGTGTTCACCTATTTCGAAACGGTTCACGGGTGGGGCGACACCGCCATCATCATCATGCTGGTTTTGATGATGCTGGTGAAGTTCTTCTTGGTGGTGGCCTTCTTCATGCACCTGAAGTTCGACGCTCCGATCTTCTGGCGACTATTCGTGTTCGGGCTGATTTTGGCCATGGCGGTGTACATGGTCATGCTCACCGCGTTCCGTTTCTGGTAGACGGACTGGCCCTCGTGGTCTTCGCGGCTGAAACCGATATCTGGCGGTACCAGGCCCATGCCGAGGTCTGGATAATCCTGCTGGCTGGGATCGCCATGGCCTGGTACGCGGCCCGGGTCATCGCCCCCAAAGCCGCTCCGGGCGGCGAAGCTCCCTTTTCCCGCTTCCACGTCCTGTCCTTTACCGGGGCCATGGTCTTGCTGTGGGTGGCCAGCGACTGGCCGATGCACGACATCTCTGAGGAGTACCTGTACTCGGTGCACATGATCCAGCACCTGCTCATTACCTTCGTCGTGCCCCCGCTGCTGTTGGCGGCCATTCCCGAGTGGCTGGCCCGGCTGGTGCTCAGCGGAGACGGCAGCGTCGGGGTGTGGGTGCGGCGCCTGGCTCGGCCGGTGGTCGCCGGGGTTTCGTTCAACTTCATGGTGGCGGTGAGCCACATCCCCTGGGTGGTCAACACCTCGGTGGAAAGCGGCGCCCTGCACTACTTCGTGCACCTGCTGCTGTTCGGCTCCGCCATGGTGATGTGGTTGCCGGTGTGCGGCCCGATCCCCGAGCTGCGGATGGGCGCGCCCGGCAAGATGATCTACTTGTTCTTGATGTCGGTTGTGCCCACCGTGCCCGGTGCATTCTTGACCTTCGCCCAGGGAGCGGTCTACAGCGTCTACGACCACCAAGTCCGTCTGTGGGGCATCGGCGTGCGGGCCGACCAGCAAGCCGCCGGGCTCATCATGAAGTTGGTAGGCGGCATGTATCTGTGGATGTGGATCGGGGTGCTGTTCTTCCGCTGGGCCGGCGTCCAGCAACGGGCCAATACCCAGATGCGCGTGGTCACCACGGTCCCATCTAGGCCCATTGCTGCCGATACCCGGGTTCCGGCCACCTCGGGTACACACGGCTCCAGCCCCGCCAACGGCTCTCGATGATCGACCTGCGCCTCGTGCGCAACGACTGCGAAGCAGTGCGGGCTGCGCTGGCCCGCCGGGGGATCGACTTGTCCGAGCTGGAGCGGGTATTCGCCCTAGATGAGAGCCACCGCAACCTCACCACCGACCGCGACGCCATCCGCCATCAGGTAAAGGAGCTATCCCAGCAGGTCGGCAAGCTGAAACGCGACGGTCGCGACGCGGAGGCCGACGTCGCCGCGGCCAAGAGCCGACGGCTGGGAGACCAGGAGAAGGCCCTGGCCGCCGAGGCCGACCAGGTAGCTGCCGAGATCCACGAGCTGCTGCTCCACATTCCCAACCTGCCCGCGCCCGACGCGCCCGACGGCGCTGACGAGACCGACAATCCGGTTCTACGGGTGGAGAACTTCGACCTCGATGCCTACGGAGATCACCAGCGGGTGCCCCACTGGGAGTTTGCAGTGGAAGCGGGCTGGCTGGACATGGAGCGGGCCGCCAAGCTGTCGGGGTCGATGTTTGCCATGCTCCGGGGCCCGGGGGCTTCCCTGGCCCGGGCCATGGTGCAATTCGGGCTCGACCGCAACGCCGATCGGTATGAGGAGATCCGTCCGCCCACCCTGGTTCACAGCCAGGTGATGGTGAGCACCGGTCAGCTCCCCAAGTTCGCCGACGACGCCTATTTCTTGGAGCGGGACGACCTGTGGGCCATTCCCACCGCCGAGGTGCCGCTCACCTCGCTGGCCTCCGGCGAGATACTCGACGAGGCCGACCTGCCTATGAGGATGATGGCCCACACCTCCTGCTATCGCCGGGAGGCGGGGGCCGCCGGGCGAGATACCCGAGGCTTGCTGCGGGTGCACGAGTTCGACAAGGTGGAGATCTTGGCCTACGCAACGCCGGAGCAGGCCCCGGCAATTCACGAAGAGATCTTGGAGCGGGCCTCCGCCGCGGTGGCCGAGTTGGGCTTGGCCTACCGGATTGTGGACATCAGCACCGGCGATCTGGGCCAAGCCCACCACCGGTCATGGGACGTGGAGGTGTACGCCCCCGGCGCCGACCAGTGGCTGGAGGTGTCGTCGTGCTCGTGGTACTCCGACTACCAGGCCCGCCGGGCCAATCTGCGCTACCGGCCCACCGGCGAGAAGGGCACCCGCATCCTCCACACCCTCAACGGTTCCGCCCTCGCCGTCCCCCGGGTATGGGCCGCCATAGTCGAAACCTACCGCCAGCCCGACGGCTCGGTGGTCATACCCGAGGTGCTGCGCCCCTACTTGGGCCGCAGCGTTCTCTGACTAGGCAAGTTCGCCCTGCCAGAGCCGGTGGGCAAAGTCGGTGGCTGGCAAGATGTCGATGTCGTCGTCAGTGCGGCGCGGGCGGGGTTCGAGGCAAACCACCATTTTGTGGACTCCGGGATGCTCTTCGGCCAGGGTGCGGAGGCCCTTGAGGTGCTTGCGGGTAACCGTTGAGGTCGCCTTCGCCCCGATGGCCAGGCGCATGTCTCCGACCACGAAGTCGACCTCTATGCCGCTGGGGAGCCGCCAGTAGGAGAGTTGCTCGTCGAGGTCGCAGTAGGAGATGCAAGAGGAGAGTTCGTGGAATACCCAGTTTTCGAACGCCTTCCCATAGCGATCAGAGCCCCGTTCCAGTTCACCTCGGCGGGCCAGGCGGTTCACGACCCCGACGTCTTCGAAATAGATCTTCGGTGCCCCGGCGAGACGGCGCTTGGCGCGCCGCTGCCAGCGCGGCAGCCATCGGGCGAGCAGCGTATCGGTAAGGATGCCGAAGTAAGCCTTGACTGTTGGGCCCGACACGCCGCATTCGCGGGCGATATTCGAGTAGTTGACGGGGTCGCCATCGCTTAGCGCGGCAGCGTCCAGGAAATCCGAGAAGGCAGGCAGGTTGCGTACGAGGCCCTCGGCGGCTACCTCGTCTCGCAAGTAGTCGGCGATATAGGCGTCGAGCAGCTGTCGGGGCCGTGCCGACTCATAGATTCTGGGCAAGTAGCCGTGGTTCAGAACCCGGTCAAGGTCGAAGGCGTCTCCGATCTCTCCGGCGGTCAGGCCCCGCATCTCATAGCGGACGGCGCGACCGCCGAGCAGGTTTGCTGCGCCTCGCCGCACCTTTCTCGCGCTCGACCCGCAGAGCGTGAAGTGCAGCCCGCGGTTTTCGATCAACCAGTGCACCTCGTCGAGCAGGGCGGGGACCTTTTGGACTTCGTCGATCACTATCTGCTTGGACGGGTTGGGGCCCGATGCTTCAAGCTCCTCACGGAGCAGCTCGGGACGCGCGACATATCGACGGAACTCGTCAGCCTTCAGTAGATCGATCCACACGCCATCGGGGTATAGCTGCTTGAGCAGAGTGCTCTTACCCGCCTGCCGAGGACCCCACAAAAAGAATGTCTCTTTCCCGGATTCGGGTAGCGCCAACAGTCTTTTAAACATCAATTTTAGAATATCATGATATTCTAAAGAGTCGCATCAGTTTTCGGCATGGTGGTCAGCTTGAGATGGCTAGGGCGGCGATGGCTGCGGCGAGGCCGAGGGTGAGGCTGATGGTGGCGTAGGCGGCGGCCCGCTTGCGGCCCAAGGTGGTCAGCTCCACGGCAAAGGTGCTCAGCGTGGTCAGCGATCCCAGGGCGCCCACGCCCACCGCGGTCATCACCGGATTGCCACTGCCAGCCAGCAGGCCCAAAGCGAAGCTGCCGGCTATGTTCACTCCCAGAGTCCCCCAGGGCCAGGTTGGCGCATTGAACCTCTGAGCAGCCTCAGCCCGAACCAGCGCTCCGGCCACCGCCAGCACCACGAAACCGAGCGCCGTCATGAAGTCGCCCGCCAACGGGTTGTTCGCAAGGCCGCGCCAACCAACGCCAAGGCCACCCCGCCCGCCACCGAGACGGCCAGATAACCGGCGGCAAAGCCCCAGTCGCCGTCTCGGGCCATCTCGGCCACGTCCACGGTCAGCGCCGAGAACGTGGTCAGGCTGCCGCAGAAGCCGGTCCCCAGTCCGAGGCTCACGGGAAGCTGGGCCCGGGCCGACCACGCGGCCGCGGCCACATAGCCGAGCAGCAGGCAGCCAGCCAGATTGACGGCCAGCACTCCCCACGGCCAAGTGTCGGAGGCGGGCAGCACCTCGACCAGCCCCCAGCGCCCGCCGGCCCCGGCCAGCCCGCCTAGCCCGACAGCAATCGCGGCCCGTGGTGCGAGAGACAAGCTATGCGCTACCGCTCTCGGCCAAGGGCGGGCCGGGGCCGTTCCGGGGCCGAAGGCGAATCCACAGCACGATGCCCACGATCACCGCCAGCAGCGCCTCCCAGAAAACCGGCCACCGGCCAGGATCGGTGAACCAATTGCCCACTCGCTCGGGGATGGCCGCAATGGTTCGCACGATGGGCAGTATCAACAGGTCGCCCTGGTACTTGTCGGCCTCCGCCACCCCATATCCTGCGGCCACCACTGCACTGGCTGAAAGGAGCCAAGGCCGGGGAATGCTGCGGCGGAACGCCCAGAGCAGCAGGGCCAGCACCACGATGGCGGTGGCCAGGCCGAAGCGGTTACCGCCCACGTCGATGATCCAGTTCTCCAGTCGGTTGGAAACCATGTAGGAGGCTTCGACGAATGGATTGGTGGCTTCGAAGTCGTCGCGCAACAGCACTTGGACCTCCCACCAGCCGTAGAACCCGAGCACCACGCCGGCCACCACCAAGAAGCCGCCTGAAATCTTGTTTATGTGGGGCAACAGGCGGCGCATGTTGGCGGTGACCCCCGAGCGCCCCATGGCCACTGCCAGAGTCAAGAAGGTAATAACCAACCCCATGCCCAGGGCGTAGGCCAAGAATCGCAGGGTTCCCTCCCACACCCCATCGGTGCTGAACGAGCCGCTCACGCTGCCGAAGAACACCGGGCTGGCGCATCCCAGCGACACCACTGCATAAGACACCCCGAACAAGAACATGGAGATCAGGCCCTGGCTGTCGCCTCCCTTGGACAGTCGGGGCACGGAGATCTTGGGCTCGAAGCCGGCCAGCATGGCGATGCCCAGCACCACCATGAGCCCGCTGATCACCAGCGTGATCCACGGACCTCGGTCGGCAATGGTGGAGGTGGAGATGAGCGACGAGGTGAGCGCGCCGATGATGCCGAAGAAGGCCACGAATCCAGCAGTAAGGGTGAGCCCGACCAGCAATCCTCGAAGGACGTTTCGCCCGGTGTCCGCCGCCTGGTCCGCACTGCCGATACCCAGGAAGTAGGCCAGATAGGCCGGAAGCATGGCGAAACCGCACGGGTTGACCGCGGCGACTAGACCGGCCCCGAAGGGGACTGCCAGATCGAGGTCGAACACAACTGGAAGGTTACGAGGTGAAGTAGGTACTTAGGTGTTGAGCGATCTGGTCGGCGGTCAGGCCGCCGGTGTGCTGATAGACGACCTCTCCGTCGGTGGCAATAAACAGGGTGGTGGGCATCCCCAAGATCTCATAGGCATTGCCGATGGCAGAGTCCGGGTCCACTCCTGTGGGATAGGTCACCCCGGTATCGGCCACGATCTCCCGGGCCCTCGTGGGGGTGTCGTTGAAGGCCAGTCCAACGAAGGCGATGTCCGGCCTCTGTTGGTGGACGGACTCCAGAGCGGGCATCTCGGCAATGCACGGCGTACACCATGAAGCGAAGAAGTTAAGCACGACAGGACGGCCAATATAGGCGCCCACCGTGGTCGAGCCTCCGTCGAGCAGCTCGAACTCAATGTCAGCGGCTTGGACGTCGTCGCCGGCCCCTGAACCACAGGAGCCGGCGACGACGGCGATCAGCACGACGGCGATCAGAACCAGCGGGCGGTTCCGCCCGGCCATTAGGCCAAACCGGCCATCAGGCCGAGCGGAGCCGCTCTCGCAAGTGCTCGGGCACCGGCACCTGGAGGAACTCGTCCTCGGGGCGGGGCACCTTGGCCGGACGACCCCGACGACGCTTGCTGGTCAGCACCTTGCCGTTGCGGAACAGCTGGCCTCCCCATACTCCCCAAGGCTCGCTGCGGGCGATGGCGCCCTCCAAGCACTGGGCCATCACCGGGCACTGGGCGCAGATGGCCTTGGCCTGGGAGATGTGCTGGAGCTCGTCGGAGAAGAAGATCTCCCCGAGCGAGGCGTCGTCGGTTCGGCACGCGGCGTCCACACGCCACGGTGCGTTTTCAAAGAGCAGCGCCTCCATGTCTTTCTCCTTTCGGGGGTCTTCGGTTGGGTGTTTCCCATCGATTGGTTGGTGGTGGGCGGAAACTGAAAAGGCCGCCGGATTTTTCCGGCGGCCTCGGCAGATATTTGATCCTTGTAGGTGCTCTACGTGGACCCTCCCCGAGGCCTGGTGCCGGCAGTCTTGTGACCGAACACGCATGGTGTCTGGTTGGTGAGCCAATACCCGTGGCGAATTCGGGCCATGTCAGCCATCGCTACGCGCAAGGCTCGGCTTTGAAAGCCGAATGCGGGATAGCTCCTGCTGGACATGGCCACTACTCAACAGTGTATTGAGCGCGATGTCAATTTGTTTCCCGAAGAAATCTCACAGACGCCCACTAGAGCCCTGGCTTGATCTCGAACGTCACCAGGCCATCGGGGGTGGCGCCTTGGTGGGCCTCGTCCATCACCTTGAGGTGCACGAGGTGGGCGAACGTCTCGCTGGCGGCCATATCGCCCCAGGCCCGCTCGCTGAACAGCACCCGCATGAACTCCTCCACCGTGGCGCAGCCCAGCTTGTCGCTGGCATGTCGCAGTACATTCAGGCGCTCGTGGTGGTGCTCGCAGATGTCGTCGGCCCGGGCCCCGATGTCGGCGAAGGGATGCCCGTGGGCCGGCAGGGCCACGGTGGCGCCCTCCAAGGTTTTCATTCGATCCAATGAGTCGAAGAACTCGGCCAGCGAGTCTTGGGTATCGCTTCGGCCGGCGATGTGGGGGGTGATGGTGGGCAGCACGTGATCGCCGGAGAACACCGCGCCGTGCTCGGGGTCGTACAGGCACAGGTGGTCGCCGGTGTGGCCGGGGGTGTGGAGCGCCACCCATTCTCGTCGGGCGAGGTGGACCACATCGCTGTCCGCCACGGTCACCGTGGGCTTAGGAGTCTGAAACCAGCGAGCGTGGAAATTCCCCTTGGCCCGGAACCGTTGGATGTACTCCCGACTCGGCGGTGTTCGCTCGGTGCCCCACGGTGTGAGCTGGCGGAAGCTCTCCTCGATCCGCTCGAAGATCTCATCCTCGGAGGCATTGCCCTCGGCATCGTGGGTTTCTGTGGTCTCACGGCGGTCCCAGATCGGGCGGAAGCTGTGATGGGTCAAGATATCGGCGCCGGACTCCTCTCGCAGGCGCTCCGCGCCACCGAAGTGGTCGAAGTGCGAGTGGGTGATGATGGCGGTGTGGACATCGCCCACCTTGTAGCCGGCCCGGCCCAGCCGGTCGACCAGCGCATCCCAGGAGTCGGGACCGGGAAGACCGGGGTCCACCACCGCCACGCCCCGCTCGTCTTCCATGACGTAGCAGTTCACATGACCCAGTCCGGGCAAGTTTACCGGCAACATAGTGCGCAGTACCCCGGGCACTACCTCGGTTATCTCCGTTGTGGCTTCCTCTTGCTCCTGTTTGCGGGGCCGATCGGTCATTCGCCGGCCTCCGTTGGGATCGAAAAGAAGCTGTCCCGGTAGTGGCGCAGCTCGTCGAGGCTCTCGCGGATGTCGTCGAGAGCCCGATGGCCCTTTGCCTTTGGGGGCGCTCCCCGAAAGACGGCGGGATTCCATCGCCGGGCCAACTCTTTGACGGTGGAGACGTCGATGGATCGATAGTGCAGAAAGTTCTCCACCTCGGGGAGTTGGGCAGCCAAGAAGCGGCGGTCGACCCCGATGGAGTTGCCGCACAGCGGCACCGAGCGGGGCTTGTCGATGTGTTCTTTGAGGAAGGCCAGGGTCATCTCGCCGGCGGCCTCCAAGCTGAGCGTGGCTTTCCTGATCTCGTCCAGCAGTCCGCTTTTGGCGTGCATCTCCATCACCACGTCCTGCATCGAGGCCAAGGCCCCCGGGGGGGCCGAAACCACCAGGTCGGGCCCTTCTGCCACCAGCTCCAGGCTGCTATCGGTGATGAGGGTGGCAATTTCTACAATCACATCGCTGGCTGGGTCGAGCCCTGTCATTTCCAAATCCATCCACGCCAGCATGTTGGAGAGACCCTAGGGCTTTCGGGGAGGCGAACCTGAGTCGGCGAACTTTTGGGCTTGATCGAACAAGCCATCCCAACGGTCGTATAGGGTCACCGCCGTGTTGGAGATTCCCATCGTTCGCAGCCGACCTGACCTGCCGTTTCCCCGCTACGCCAGCGAGGGCGATGCCGGTGCCGACCTCGTCGCCAGCGAGGACGTTGAGTTGGCGCCGGGCGGTGGTCGGGGCCTTGTGCCCACCGGCACGTTCATAGCCATTCCCGAGGGATATGCGGGGTTTGTGCAGCCCCGCAGCGGGCTGGCGCTGCGTCACGGCGTCACTTGCCTGAACACGCCGGGGTTGATCGACTCAGGCTATCGGGGAGAATTGAAGGTGTTGCTCGTGAACACCGACTCGGCCGAGCCCTTCACCGTCCGTCGGGGAGATCGGATCGCCCAACTCGTGCTGCAAAGGGTGGAGCAGGCCGAGTTTGTCGAGGTGGAGGAACTACCCTCGTCTTCGCGGGGGTCGGGGGGGTTTGGCTCCACCGGCCTTTGAGCGGCTAGGAACCGTCTTGGGCTGACTTTTGCAGCCACAGTCGATGCTCATCGGGGTCGAGCTTCCACGAGTCCACCAGCGATCCGGCGGTGGTCTCAAACCGGTCGATTCTGTCATGGGGGATCGGCCGGCTTTCGCATTGCTCGACGTGGGCTTCGACGGTCACGATCCCTGCCTTGCTCTGAAAGTCGAACTCCATTGAGCCGTTGGGCTGTTCGGGATCGAGGAGCAGCAGCACTGCCTCTTTGATGGCCTGGCTGAGTTCGGCGATGTCGTCGGGGGGGAAACCTTGATAGGTAGCGGCATGGGTGGCGGCGATACCTGCCATGCGGCCGTACTTCGGAGCCGCCGGCACCTTGACTCTCACGTCGCCGCTCACGGTTCTCAGCCTGCCATGTTCGCCCGGCTCATGTCCTGAGGATACCAACGAGGACACCATACGAACGGCGAAAGACATAGCGGATATCCTGATCCGGTGTTGAGAGTCGGCTTGATCGGCTGTGGGGCCATCGGTTCGGTGGTGGCCCGTGAGCTGTCGGAAGGGGCAGTCGAGGGCGCCGAGCTGACTGCGGTTTTCGACCTCGTCATCGACCATCCCCTCAGAGTGGACAATCGGGAGTCATTGCTGTCGCGATCAGATGTGGTGGTGGAAGCAGCCGGCCACGGAGCGCTTCGCGAGCACGGGATAGCGGTGAGGGAATCGGGCACCGACCTGTTGGTGGTGAGCATTGGCGCTTTGGCCGACGAAGACCTCGATGCCGCGCTGCGGCGGGCCGAGGGCGGCCGCCTGTATCTGTGTACCGGGGCCATTGGCGGGTTCGACATCTTGCGAGCCGCCATGCTGCTTGGTCCGTTGAGCGAAGTGGCCATCACCAGCACCAAACCCGCGGTGGCGCTGAGCCGCCCGTGGATGGATGAAGCGGTGCTGGATGCACTGGAAAATGGCTCCGAGCCGGTGACGGTTTTCGACGGCGCCGCCCGGCAGGCCTGCGCCCGCTTCCCGGAGTCGGCCAATGTCACCGCCACCTTGTCGCTGGCCACCGTCGGGTTCGACCGAGTACGGGTGCAGATGGTGGGCGACCCCGCAGCCACCCAGGTGCGTCACCTGGTAACTGCCTTTGGGGTGGCGGGTGCCTACGAGCTGTCGTTCGAGAACGCCGCCTCCCCCGACAACCCCCGCACCAGCGCGGTCACCGCCTATTCCGTGCTGCGAGCATTGACCGACATTCGCCGCCCCCCCGTTTCTTTCCTTTGAGCTCCACACACCCTTGCCGGTCTTGGCGCCGGTGCGGCCCACTGGGATGTCGCGGTGCCCCTTTGAGCTCCACACACCCTTGCCGGTCTTGGCACCTATTTGTAGCTTTGTGACCCAGCAAGCCGTCCGCAAGCAGTAGGCACGCGGAGCGACAAGGAGACACAATGGTCGAGCAGCCTGATCAATTTGTTTTCAACACCTTCGCCTTTTTGGTCTGGGGCGCGCTGGTGATGTGGATGTGTGCGGGCTTCACGATGCTGGAGTCCGGCGCGGTCCGCACCAAGAACGCCTCCATGATCTGCCTCAAGAACATCGGCATCTACTCGATAGCCGGCTTGGCCTACTTCTTCATCGGCTACAACCTCATGTACGTCGATGTGGGCAATTTGATTGGGTCACTCGAGTTTCTCTACGGGCCGTCGGTCGACGAGAAAGCCCTGCTTGGCGGGGATGCGGGTGCCGTGTCCGCTGTCGTGGAGAACGGATACGCCACGATGTCGGACTGGTTCTTCCAGATGGTCTTCGTGGCCACGGCGGCCTCCATCGTTTCGGGCGCCATTGCCGAGCGGATCAAGATGTGGTCGTTCTTCGTCTTCACACTCATCTTGACTGCGTTCGTGTATCCGATTGTCGGCGCTTGGACGTGGGGCGGCGGCTGGCTGGCCGAGAAGGGCTTCCAGGACTTCGCCGGCTCCACCATCGTCCACGGCACCGGCGGCTGGGCGGCGCTGGCCGGGGTACTGGTGGTGGGCCCCCGGTTGGGCAAGTTCAAAAGGGACGGCAGCGTGAAGGCGACGCCGCCCTCCAACGTGCTGGTGGTGACGTTGGGCGTGTTCATCTTGTGGTTCGGCTGGTTCGGGTTCAACGGCGGGTCCCAGCTGGCCCTGGGCACCCCGGCCGACGCGATAGCGATGAGCCATGTGCTGGTGAACACCAACCTGGGGGCTGCTGCGGGGGTGATCGCCGCTCTGGCCATCTCGCGACCCATCCTCGGACGCATCGACCTCTTTGCCGGCCTGAATGGAGCGATAGCCGGACTGGTGTCGATAACCGCCGGCCCTGACATCGTCGACCACTATTGGGCCGTGGTCATCGGCGCGGTCGGCGGCGTGCTGTGCACCATCGGCATCAAGGTGCTGGAGAAGGTCAAGATCGACGATGTCGTCGGTGCCATCCCCGCCCACCTCGTCGCTGGCATCTGGGGAACTCTGGCGGTCACCATCGCCGCCGGCGGCCGATTCCACATTCAGCTGCTGGGCATCGTGTCCATCGGCGCCTTTGTGTTCGTGGTGTCGTTCGTGATCTGGAAGGTGTTGGACGCAGTGATGGGCCTGCGGGTCTCAGCAGATGTCGAGCGTATGGGCCAAGACGTCGGCGAACTCGGCCTTGAGGCCTACCCCGAGTTCGTCCTCATGCCCGAGGAGTACGACGAGTAGCGGCTCGGCAGGTCAGGTGCAGGGTTCGCCGGGGGCTACCGCGGGGAGCCGACCCGCCCGTATAGAGGTCACCGACGTGCCGTCGGTTTCAAAGATCACCCGGTAGTCGATATCCGACTCGTCAACCGGCACGTACTGGATGGAGTTCCCGCTGCCGTCGGCGTAGGGGGTGACCAGCAGCCGGGCCCCGAACAGCTCGTGAAGCTGGGCTTCGGTGCTGCCCACGCTGGCCCCCGACCGGGTGGTGATGCTTGGATTGGCGATGTCCACTCGCTCGATGGCGCTGTTGAATACCGTGAACACCACGCCGTTGGGCCCGTTGGCCGGAGCCAGCAGATAGCACTGGGGGGTGCCGTCCTCTTGCCCCCCGGTCCATTGAGTGGAGACCGCTTCGGCTGCCTGGTCCGGGTCCATGCCGAAGTAGAGCGAGCCGAGCCCCACTGTGCTGAGCTTGTCCGAGCTGTCGAAGGCCGGTTGGCTCAAATCGACGGGCTCGGGCCGTTCGAGGGGCTCGGTCGTCGAATCGGGGATCGGCGTGGGCTCCTCGTCGGGGGCCGGTGTGGGCTCCTCGACGGGGTCGGGCGTGGGCTCCTGGTCGTCGGGTTCTTCGACAACGGGGGTATCGTCTACCGGAGCCGGGATGGGTACTGGGGTTGAGTCGTCCACGATGTCGGAGATCTCTGGTGTGGCCACTTCCCCGGAATCGTCATCGTTCCCACATGCCGCGAAGAACAGAACCAAAATGGCCAACAAAGCAATCGATCGATGCATGACCTCAGCGTAGTAGGCCGAACGCCGTGGCGTGAGCAGGCCCGGCGAGTCGACAGAATTGCTGATTGATGCGCCGAGGTTCCCCTTTTTTTGTGGAGAGGTGATGTTGACCAGCACCTGTCCCGCCTGAACGGCGTCGTCGATGATTCCGGCGAGACCACCGCGTAGGCCGCCTGGGACTCGAACCCAGCACCTTGAGATTAAAAGTCTCCTGCTCTACCTGATGAGCTAGCGGCCCGCCGTCACTGTATCGCCCTGACCCGGTGGTGTGGCCGGTAATATGCCCCGCGGTGGAAGCTTGGGAATCCCTGTTGAGCGATGTGGAGAGCGAGCTGATCGATGTGGAGGCGGTGCTCGCCGAGCTCGACGATCTCGATGCTGTGCGCCTTCGAGTCCAAGCGGCAGTTGCTGACGGCAGCATCGAACAGCGCTCGGTTCTCCAGCGCTGCGCAGACCTGATCTAGAGAAGATCGGACACGGGCATCTGGATGTCCACGCCGTCGAGCGGGTGTACTCGCTCACCCGCGACCAGCTGGTCGCGGGCCACCGTCACCCACCGGCCGCTCATGTTGGTGATCCGGCCGGGCTCACAGCCCAGGTGGGCCTCCAATGAGTAGATCACCCCGCCGTGGGTGACCACCACCGCCGTCCGGTCTCCGACCAAACCGGCCAATCGGTTGAGGCCGGCCAATACCCGGGTCAGCAACGCGTCGTCGTGCTCCCAGCCCGGCGGTCGTCGTCCGTCTTGTAGAAAACCGGGGAAGCGCTCCTCGATCTGCTCTCGGGTCAACCCGGAGAACTCCCGGACGTCCCGCTCGATCAGCTCGGGAACCAGGATCGGCGGAGCGCAGCCCATTGCCTCGGCGATGATCTCCGCGCTGGCTCGGGACCGTTGCAGGGTGGAGGTGGCCACAACATCAACTGGTTCGAGCCGGGACGCCGCGGCGGCCGCCTGCTGACATCCCAGATGCGACAGGGGTGGATCGGCCTGGCCCTGCCATCGCCGCGCTGCATTCCATTCAGATTGCCCGTGTCGGATCAGCAGCAGGCGGGTCACGGCAAGTACGGTAATCCCGACCAGGTTGCCGACCGTGGCAGCAACCAAGGATTCCCGTAAGCTCCTGGTTATGGCCACGCTGCGCCTGTTCGCGCATGTCCGGGAGGTGGCTGGCACCGGGAGCGACGAGGTGCCCGGCACCACCGTTGATCAAGTGCTGGCTACCGCCGTCGACCGTTACGGGGCCGCGTTCGCCGAGCAGCTTCAGATTTGCCGGGTGTGGCTCAACGGCGAGCCGGTCACCGGATCTGAGCCGGTAGCTGACGGTGACGAGGTAGCTGTGTTGCCCCCGGTCTCCGGGGGGTAGCCTGCATTGGCGATGCCTTTCATTTGCTTGCCGTGCCACTTCTCCCCGAACCGGAGCACGGGGCTATGACCCAGAACGTGGCGATCTTGTCTCTGCACACATCGCCGTTGACCCAGCCCGGTGTGGGCGATAGCGGGGGCATGAACGTCTACGTCAGGGAGATGGCCGCGGCGCTGGCTCACACGGGGAGCGAGTGCCGGGTGTATGTGCGCCGGGCCCAGGACGGGCTGCCCGAAGAGGTGGCCATCGAACCAGGCGTGACCGTGGTCCACGTTGATGCCGGGCCTGTCGATCTGGACAAAGACCAGCTCTTCGAGGTGGTGGACGAGTTTGCTGATGGCGTGCTGGCTGATTTTCGGCGATACGGGCGCCCCGACGTGATCCACGCCAACTACTGGCTGTCCGGGGTCGCCGGTCACCGGGTCAAGCATGCGGTGGAAGTACCGCTGGCCGTGACCTTCCACACGCTGGCCCGAGTGAAGTCGGCTACCGGCGACCCCGAATCGGAGCAGCGGGCCCAGGCCGAGACCGAAGTGATCGGTTGCGCCGATGCCGTCATCGCCTCCTGCGAGCCGGAGGCCCAACAGCTTCGGAACCTCTACGATGCCCCATTCGAGCGGATTGAGCTGGCCCCGCCGGGGGTGGAGCATGCGCTGTTCTCCCCGGGGGACCGGGATGGCGCCCGCGTCGCCCTTGGACTGGGCCGCGGCCCAGTGCTGTTGTTTGTGGGCCGGATCCAGCCGTTGAAACGGCCTCTCGTCGCGGTGGAGGCGCTGTCTTGTCTGGCTCGCGCCGATGCGCGCCTTTTGGTGGTCGGCGGACCCAGCGGCGCCGAGGGCGAGGCTGAGTACCGGCAGTTACAAGACCGCATCCAGGCCCTGGGCTTAGAAGAACGGGTGACGCTGGTTCCACCCCGTCCTCATCACTGGCTGTCCACGTACTACCGGGCCGCGGATGTCGTATTGGTTCCCAGCCGCAGCGAGTCCTTCGGGCTGGTCGCCCTTGAAGCTGCGGCCAGCGGCACCCCGGTTGTGGCCGCTCCCGTGGGCGGGTTGCGCTCGATTGTGGACCACGGTCGAACTGGGTTCCTGGTGGACAATGCCACTCCCGAGGCGTTTGCCGCTCAAGTGGCCACGCTGATCGACAATCCGCTCCTCGCCGCCGAGATGGCCTTGGATTCGGCCGAACGAGCCCGATCGTTCTCTTGGGCCGCCATGGCCCGTTCGCTGCGAGCCACCTATCGGAGGGCCCAGACCAGAGTACCCGTCGATTGCACATGACCCGCCCTGGTTTCGTCGCGGGTGACAGCCCATGACCCGGCATCCTCACCGGGACAGTGATGGCGCGCCGTTGTCGGTCGAAGAACTCGCTGCCTTGGAGTCCGATATCGATGGCTGGTTGGACGATCAGCTCCAGACCAACCCGACCGTGCTGACTGTAGACCGGGGCGAGCCCGGCCAGCGCCGCTGGCATGTGCGGATGGTGGGGGAGGAGAAGACGGTATCAACCGTCTGGTTCACCCTCGGCCAGCGGCGATTGCACGGCGAGTGCCATTTCATGCCCGCACCCGAGGAAAACGAGGGCCGGCTCTATGAGTATCTGTTGCGCCGCAATCGCGAGCTGACCGGATTGCGTTTCGCCATTGGCGTGGAAGATGCGGTGTTCTTGGTGGCCGAGATGTCGGCCCGCACGGTCACAGAAGCGGAAATCGACAGGCTCTTGGGCTCGTTCTACTCCTGTTCGGAGCGGTGGTTCCGCCCCTGTATGCGCATCGGCTACCAGACACGATTCAACCAATAGCTATTTTCACTCAATTTAAGTTGATTTCAATAAATATAGAGTATAAGTATTTGATGTGAAACTCGTGGTCGGTGGGAGCGATCGGGGAAGTCCTCCCACCGACCAGGGTTATTTCCGGTGAAGCGGCGCCCGGCCTGCTATAGCAGTGTGGTGGCGATTGCACTGCAACTCATCGGCGGGGGTCGCATGGGCGAGGCTCTGCTCGGCGGCCTGCTGGCCGCCGGATGGGCATCGCCTGGCGAATTGGCTGTCGTGGAGAAGATCCCAGACCGGCGGGCAGAGTTGTCGGGCCGCTTCGACGGGGTGATCATGACCGACGACCCCCTCGATCAGGCCGATGCCGTACTCGCCGTCAAACCCGGCGATGTCGCCTCGGCCGGAAACCGTCTTCGTGAGGCTGGGGTTGCCCGGGTGCTGTCTATCGCCGCCGGCGTCACCACCGCGGCCCTTGAGTCTGTTCTTGACGACGGTGCCCGGGTGATCCGGGCGATGCCCAACACTCCTGCGCTGGTGGGCTCGGGCGCGGCGGCAATTGCCGCTGGCCGTCATGCCACTGAGGAAGATTTGGATTGGGCCACTGGCGTTCTCGAAGCAGTGGGTACGGTCGTCGTGTGCGAAGAGCCGATGCTGGACGCAGTCACCGGACTCTCCGGTTCGGGACCTGCCTATGTGTTCTGGTTGGCGGAGACCTTGATGGCTGCCGGGGCAGGGGTCGGTCTCTCCTCTGAGATGGCCGACGCGCTCGTCCGCCAGACCTTGCTGGGAGCAGCCCGGCTGTTGGTTGAGTCGGGAGAGCCTCCGGCCGACCTGCGGGCTGCGGTCACGTCTCCTGGGGGCACCACCGCCCGGGGGATCGCTGAGCTGGAAGCCCGAGGGGCGGCCGCGGCCTTCATCGCCGCGGTGACCGCAGCCACGGAGCGCAGTCGGGAACTGGGTGCAACCTAAGCGTCTGCAATCGCATGAAGGCGCATCATGTGGCCGGCTAAGAGCCGCTGAGTTCGGGATTTCGTTGGACTTGCGCAAGCGGGGTGGCACTGGACTGGCAGTGCCGCGTAAGGTGATCGGCGCACAGCGGAGTGAGGGGTGTGTTGGCATGGCAAAGCCAGAAGGGCGGGAAAGACTCATGACCGTGGCAGAGGTTGCTGCCCTCATGAGAGTGTCTACGATGACGGTCTATCGGCTGATAAAGGCCCGAGACCTACCTGCTGTGAGGATCGGCAAGTCGTACCGATTGCGCGAGGGCGACATCGACCGCTATCTGGCCAGTCGATACACGCAGGCAGGCTGACGCCGCCTGACGTGATCCGTCGGCGAATTGGTCAGAGCGTCCGACTAGTGGTGTGTCGTGGGTTTATTCGCGCGTGTCCTGCTAGGCATCGACGCCCCTCGCGGCGTTGCTCCTCCTTGCCGTACGCTGGAAGTATGGCTGCGTCGGTGCGCCTTGCGAGGAACGCCGCTGCCGTCGCAATCCACGGCGCTAAACCCACGACACACCACTAGGCATCCATGACCCGCGCGGCGCTGCGATACGACACCATCTCGTTCCTGTCTGACTACGGGCTTGGAGATGAGTTCGTCGGGGTGGTCAAGTCGGTGGTCCGCTCAATCGCCCCTGAGGTTGCAGTGATCGACGTCACCCACGACATTGCCCCGCACGATGTCAGGGCCGGGGGCTTGGCCCTGGCTCGCAGCGCTCAGTACCTGGTACCCGGCGTGGTGCTGGCCGTGGTCGACCCCGGGGTTGGCGGCGCTCGCCGGGCGGTAGCGGTGGAGGTGGGCGACGGCACGTCGGTACTGGTCGGGCCAGACAACGGTCTTCTAGCTCCGGCTGTGGCCATGGTTGGCGGTGCCTCCCGGGCGGTCGAGCTCACCGCCGAGCACTATCGCCTCCCTAGCCCCGGCCCTACGTTTGCCGGCCGAGATGTATTCGCCCCCTCGGCCGCACACCTGTGTTTGGGCGCCGACCTCGCCGATCTGGGAACGCCGATTCCGGTGCATTCCCTCACCCCTGGAATGGTTCCAGTGAGCCGAGTCGACGGAGACCGGATCTATGCCGAGGTGCTGTGGATAGACCGGTTCGGCAATTTGCAGCTCAACCTGGACCCCGCCGAAGTCGAGCCATTGGGCGATGCGCTTCGGCTCACTGCCGGTGATGTGGGCCGCAACGCCCATCGAGCGAGCAGCTTCAGCGAACTGGGAAGTAGCGAATTGGGGGTGCTGGTAGACTCCTATGGCTTGGTGGTGGTCGCCCTCAACCGGGGATCAGCCGCTTTGGAGTTGAACTGTAGGGAGGGAGACTCCATCACCGTTGAACCGGGTGGACCTGCTCCGGCTACCCCGGTCCATTTGCAACCCAAGAGATCGGATGAAACGGCATGAGGCCTGGAACGATAATCGCCATCGCCGTCTTGTTGCTGGCCATTCTGATTGCCGCAGTCATCCAGCTGTTTGTGCTTGCCCGGTAGGCGCCCATGCCCGTCGACGAGAGCCTCTACCCCATAAACCTGCGGATCCGCGGCCACCGCTGCCTGGTGGTGGGGGGAGGGCAGGTCGCCATGAACAAGGCTGAGGGGTTGCTGGAAGCCGGGGCATCGGTGGATGTGATCGCCCTCGATGTCATTCGCGAGTTGGATGACCATCCCGGCGTCACCGTGCATCGCCGTGCCTATCGCTCCGGCGACGTTGAGGGTTATCGGCTGGTGGTTGCGGCCACCGGCTGTGGCGAGGTCAACGCCGAGGTATACCGCGACGGCGAGGCCGCCGGGGTATGGGTGAACAGCGCCGATGATCCCGATCATTGCTCCTTCACGCTGCCGAGCAGACTGCGCCGAGGATCGCTGTTGGTGACTTGCTCCACCGGAGGCCACAGTCCGGCCCTGTCACGCTGGATCCGCCGGCGCCTAGGCGACGAGATCGGCCCCGAATACGAGACCCTTTTGTGCCTGCTCAGCGAAGCGCGACAGCGGATTCAGGCTGCGGGGGCGCATACCGAGGACCGGGCTTGGCAAGATGTATTGGATTCGGGAATGCTGGAGTTGATCCGCTCCGGCGAAACCGGGCGGGCAAAAGAGATGATCGACCGCTTGGTCGACAACCCCTGATAAACCAGTGTCAGTACTCGCGATAGGCCTCAACCACCGAACAGCACCGCTGGGTTTGCTGGAGCGGATGACCATCGGTGGGTCCAGCCTGCCCAAGGCGCTGACCGATCTCATGGGCCGCGAGCACGTGTCCGAGGCGGTGGTGCTGTCAACCTGCAACCGTATCGAGGTCTACGTTTTCGCGGAGACTTTTCACGGGGCATTCCAGAACGCGCGAGATTTTCTGTCCGAGACCGCCCACGTTCCCCCGGAGCAGTTCAGCGATGCGCTCTACGCCCACTACGAGACCGATGCCGTGTCGCACCTGTTCTCCGTGGCCTGCGGCCTGGACTCCGCCGTGCTCGGAGAGCACGAAATCCAAGGGCAGGTGAGGAGCGCGTGGGATACGGCGAGGCTAGAGGGCATGTGCGGAACCACGCTCAACACCCTTTTCCGCCACGCGGTAGAGGTGGGCAAGCGGGCCCGCTCTGAGACCGGAATCTCCCACCACATCACTTCGGTGTCCCACGCCGCCGTGGCCTTGGCTGCCGAGCGGTTGGCAGGGTTGACCGGTCGTCGATTGATGGTGCTCGGTGCCGGTGACATGGGCGAGGGCATGGCCTCCAGCCTGGCCAAGAGTGAGGCTGCCGAAGTTGTTGTGGCCAACCGCACCACGGGACGGGCCGAGGAATTGGCCCAGCGCCTTGGAGGCCGGGCAGTAGGCCTCGACGAGATGGCTGCCGAGTTGGCTGTCGTGGACGTCCTTTTGACTTCCACTGGTGCATCCTCGCTGATACTCGAGCATTGCGATGTGGCCGAGATCATGGCCCAACGGGGTAATCGCCCACTGTTGATCGTCGACGTGGCCGTGCCTCGCGACGTGGATCCCGCGGCCAGTGAGCTGGACGGGGTGACGCTGCTGGACATGGACGATCTGCGGGCTTTCGCCGACCGGGGTCTGCGAGAGCGCCGTGCCGAGTTGGACCGGGTGCGGAGCATCATCGACGACGAGTTGAACCGCTACCTGGACTACAGCTCGGCTCGTGAGGCGGCCCCGCTGATTACGGCGTTTCGGACTCGGGCAGAGATTCTGCGCAAAGAAGAGCTGGATCGCCACGCTGGCGGGCTGTCCCCAGCCGAGCGAGAGGCGGTCGAGGCCGCCACTCGAGGGCTGGTGGGCAAGCTCTTGCACGAGCCCACCGTGAGGTTGAAAGACGCGGCTGGATCACCCCGAGGCGACCGGCTGGCCGAAGCACTCCGGGACCTCTTCGATCTCTAGGTCGAATTCTGTGCTGCGCGCCGCCACCCGAGGCAGCGCCTTGGCCCGCTGGCAGACCGCTCACATTGCTGAACTACTGGGCCGCGCCGCTGACGTCCAACCGCTACTGGTCACCACGGCGGGCGACCGCTTGGCCGAAGAGCCGATCTCGGCCATGGGCGGCAAGGGGGTGTTCGTCAAGGAGGTGCAGGCCGCCGTGCTCGACGGTCGAGCCGATTTGGCTGTGCACTCGGCCAAGGACCTGCCCGCATCCACGCCCGACGGTCTGGTGCTGGCCGCCGTGCCCAGCCGAGCCGATCCCCGAGATGTGCTGGTGGGCTGCCGATTGTCTGATCTTCCCGAGGGAGCTCTGGTGGCCACCGGTTCGGCCCGCCGTCGGGTGCAACTCCATGAGCTCCGCCCCGATCTGCGGTTCGCCGAGCTTCGGGGCAATATCGGCACTCGGTTGGCCAAGGCCGCACATTACGATGCAGTGGTGATGGCCAAGGCCGCTCTCGACCGCTTGGGAGAGCATCCGCCGGTTGTCGACGTGTTGGGTTGCCAGATCATGGTGCCCCAAGTCGGACAAGGTGCTCTGGCGGTTGAGTGCCGGGAAGACGACCAGCGGGTACGCTCTTTGCTGGCCGCCATCCAAGACCCGCTCACCCGTCGGCTGGTGGATGCCGAGCGGGCATTCCTAGCCACCCTGGGCGGCGACTGCACGCTGCCCGCCGGGGCCCACGCCCATATTCAAGGTGACACGCTGGTCATGCGGGCTGTGCTGGCTGAAGGCCCCGGCGGCCGCTGCCACACCGTGGTCGGCGAAAGCGACGATGGAGGTGCCCTGGGACTGGACTTGGCCCGCCAACTGCTGGAAGCGGTGGCCCGATGACCGTCTACCTGGTCGGCGCGGGGCCGGGCGATCCTGCTCTTTTGACCATGAGGGGCGCCGAGGTGCTGGCCGGTGCCGATGTGGTGGTCTATGACCGGCTGTCGGTGGCCTCTCTGCTCGAATTGGCCCCGGCGGAGGCCGAGCGCATCTCGGTGGGCAAACAGCCCGGTGGGCCCCGAACCTCCCAAGAGGACATCAACGCCCTGTTGGTGGCCCGAGGCCGGACTGGCAACCAGGTGGTGCGCCTCAAAGGCGGTGACCCCTTCGTATTCGCCCGGGGCGGCGAGGAGGCTGCCGCGCTGGCTGCGGCCGGTGTCTCATTCGAGATCGTTCCTGGCATCACCTCCGCAATAGCCGTTCCCGCCTACGCCGGGATCCCCGTGACCATGCGGTACTCGTCTACTTCGTTCACCGTGGTCACCGGCCATGAGGATCCGGCCAAAGTAGAGGGGTCGGTCAACTGGGAGGCCGTTGCCGCCCTCGGCGGCACGGTGGTGGTGCTCATGGGAGCGGCCCGCTGTCGAACCATCTGCGACCGGCTGATCACCGCGGGCCTGGCCCCGGACACACCGGCGGCCGCGGTGCAGTGGGGTACCCGCCCCAACCAGCGAACACTGCGGGCCACCTTGGCCACTCTGGCTGAATTGGACCCCCAACCGCCGGCCACCATCGTATTCGGCGAGGTGGCGGCCTCCGACCTGGCCTGGTTTGAGAACCGGCCCCTGTTCGGTCGACGCATCGTGGTTACTCGAGCTCAGCCTCAGGCTTCGGTGTTGGCTGGCGATCTGCGCCGACGGGGTGCCGAGGCGATCGAACTGCCGGTCATCTCCTTTCAACCCCCTGAAGATCTCGACCGCCTGATCCGAGCCGCGGCCGAGGCCGGCAGCTACCACTGGGTGGTGCTCACCTCGCCCACCGGGGTGGCCCGGTTCTTCGAACACCTGCGGGACGCCCGCAGCCTTGGAGGTGTGAAAGTGGCTGCCATCGGGCCGGGCACCGCGGCTGCGCTGGCCGAGCGCAACGTCGTGGCCGACCTGGTGCCCAAACAGTACGTGGCCGAGTCGCTATTGGAAGCCATGCCTGACGGGCCGGGCCGAGTGCTCATTCCCCGAGCCGAGACCGCCCGCGACGTTCTGCCCGAGGGACTGGCTGCCGCGGGCTGGGATGTGGACGTTGTACCCGCCTACCGAACCGTGGCCCCAGCCTCCGATCCCGCCGCTGCGGCCCTGCTGGCCGATGCCGAGGTCATCACCTTCACCTCGTCGTCCACGGTGACCAACTTCTTAGACTCCTACGGCGCCGACGCGGTGCCCGAGGTGGTGGCCACTATCGGACCGATTACCACTGCTACCGCCCGCAATCGGGGCTTGCAGGTTGTAGTGGAGGCCACAGAGCACACCGTCGACAGCCTTGTCGCCGCTTTGGAGGATTTCTTCACTCGCTGAGGCCCTCTGTCTCCGCTGACGAGGCAGAAGAATCCGGACTTTATGATCGTTGGCATGGTCACCAACCGAGAGTTGTTCGAGCGGGCGCAGCGGGTCATTCCCGGCGGGGTGAACTCGCCGGTACGCTCGTTTGGGTCGGTGGGGGGAACACCGTATTTTGTGGCCCGGGCTGAGGGGCCTTACGTGTGGGATGTGGAGGGGCGCCGATACATCGACTATGTGCAGAGCTACGGCCCCGGCATCTTGGGCCACGCCCACCCAGCGGTGACGGAGGCGGTAGTTGAAGCGGCGGCAAACGGCGCCAGTTATGGGGCACCTACCGAGCGCGAGGTGTTGTTGGCCGAGATGCTGTGCGACCGGGTGCCGGGAATGGCCTGGAGCCGGCTCACCTCTAGCGGTACCGAGGCGGCGATGGCCGCTGTCCGGTTGGCTCGGGGGGCCACCGGCCGCAACAAGGTCATCAAGTTCGCCGGCTGCTACCACGGCCACAGCGACGCCCTGCTGGCCGCTGGGGGGAGCGGGGTGGCCAACCAGGGGCTGGCCGACTCGGCCGGAGTCACCCCGGGAGCGGTGGCCGACACCGTGGTGGCCCCTTACAACCAGATCCCTGCGGTGGATGACGGGGTGGCTGCGGTGGTGGTGGAGCCGGTGGCGGCCAACATGGGGGTGGTGGCCCCGGCGCCCGGCTTTCTGGAGGGGTTGCGAGCGGCCTGCGACCAGGCCGGTGCCCTTTTGGTGTTCGACGAGGTCATCACCGGTTTCCGATTGGCTCCCGGGGGGGCAACCGAGTGGTTCGGCGTCGCCCCCGACCTGTGGTGCTTCGGCAAGGTGGTGGGCGGAGGGCTGCCCATCGGCGTGTTCGGCGGTCGGGCCGATCTGATGGAGAACCTGGCCCCGCTGGGCGGGGTGTACCAGGCCGGAACCCTGTCGGGGAACCCGCTGGCCACCGCAGCCGGTTTGGCCACCCTGGAGCGGTTGACTCCCGACGCCTATCGAACGCTGGCCGATACCGCCACCCGGCTGGGCGATGGCATGATTGCGGTGGCCGAGGCGGCCGGGACCGCCTGCACCGTGGCCCGGGTGGGTGCGCTGCTCGGGGTGTTCTTCTGCGATCAGGTGCCTTGCGATTTCGACCAGGCCAAGGTCGCGGCCGAAAACGGCGTGTATCCCCGGGTGTTCCACGCCCTCCTCGAAGCCGGTGTGGCGTTCGCTCCCGGACCCTACGAGGCCCTGTTCCCCAGCCTGGCCCACACCGACGAACATATCGACTCCACGGTGGAGGCTTTCGCGGCTGCTTTGGAGAAGTGATGAGCGGGGTTCGTCCCCACGACGCCGACAGGGAGGCTTTCGCGTCGGCTTCGGAGGGGTAACAGACGGGGATCGCTAGTGCAGCGCCGCCGTTGAGGCCCTGGCGGCCGCCTTGTAGATGTACTCGGCCGGTCCCGGGTCGTCGGGGTCCATGAGATTGGCCATGATCCGCAGGGCCCACTCCATGGCCGGGCGCGACTGCATGCCGATCCGGGTGAGCTCTCGCAGCAGCGCCGGTTTGCCGATCAGCCGGGCGAACAGCCGGGCCACCCGGAAGTAAGTCCCGTAGTTCTCCTCCAGCAATGCCGGGTACCGCCAGATAACCCCGCCGTCGCCGGTGGCGATAGCCTCGGCCACCAAATCGGCGGCCATTTTCCCGGTCTCGTAGGCGTAGTCGATTCCCTCGCCGTTGAACGGGTTGACCGACCCGGCCGCATCCCCTACCACCAGGTGGTTCGGACCCACCTTGGGGTTCACCGATCCGGCCATGGGCAGGCGCCCTCCCACCGGTGCCATCAGCGGCTGGTCGGGGTCGATCTCCCAGTAGGCGGGCAGCGTGGCCGCGAACTCCCGCATCAAGTGCGTGGTGTTCACCGAGGTGTGGTCGCGGAACGTGGACAACAGCCCCACGCCCACGTTCACGCACCCGTCGCCCAACGGGAAGATCCAGCCGTACCCGGGCAGCGAGCTGCCGTTTCGGTCCCGCATGTCCAGCGCGCTCTCGATCCACGGGGTGTCGTGCAGCGGACTCTCGAAATAGGTGCGTATGGCCATGCCCTGGGGATAGGCCCGGTCACGGGCTGTTCCCAGAGCCCGGCCGAAACGGGAATTCGCCCCATCGGCCACCGCTACATAGCGGGCCTGGATTTGATCTGTGCGGCCGGTGGCCTTGTCAACCACCTCGGCCCCGTTGAGCAGCCCGTCTACCAGGATCGGGCGGGTGGCTTCGGTCGCAAGGAGCATCTCGGCCCCGGCGGCCACCGCGTGGTCGGCCACCAGCTGGTCGAGCTCCCGTCGCCGCACCACATAGCCATAGTCGGGGAATACCGGATGCTGGGGCCAGGCCAGCTCCATCGTGCGCTTGTGAGCCACCGCCCGCAGGCCGCCGTACCGGTGATAGCGAGTGAGCTCGTCGCCCAAGCCCATATCACACAGCGACTTGACCGCTCGGGGGGTGAGTCCGTCGCCACAAGTCTTGTCGCGGGGGAACTCCTTGCGCTCCACCACCACGACGTCGAGGCCGTGTTGGGCAGCCCAGTAGGCCGTGGCTGCTCCCGCAGGACCGCCACCCACGACCAGCAGGTCGCGGCGAGGGGTCAGTTCGCTCCTATCCCGGCGTCGGCCAGCAGGCCGCGCAAAGTGCTGGGGAAGGTTTGCCCGATTTGGAAGTTCAAAGACTCGGGAACGACTTCTTCGGCCTCGAACAACTCTTCGAGGTCATGCAGGTCGGCTTCTTCAGCCTCGCCCAGTTCGACCCGCTCGAAATAGGTCACGGCCAGAATCTCTCTCGCGCTCAGATCCTCGCCGAAGGCAGGCATGCCGTTGGCCGCTCCCAGCGACACTTCATCGTTGTCGCCGTATAGGGTTCCCGGTTCGGCTGGTGAGCCGTTGATCACCCAGATCACGTGGTCTTCCCAGTCGTTGAACGTGGCCATTACCTCGCCGCCGCTCAGCGCCGGGCCGACCCCGCCACCGCCTTCGGCACCATGGCAGCCGGCGCATCCGCCAACGCCCTCGTAGACCTCCCGTCCCAGGGCAATGATCTCGCTGTCCCGCTCGGGCGACTCCAAGGTGCCGGCGAAGATGATGGCCCAGAACGGCAGGAAGATCAGCACCGGCACGGCCCAAGCCGGTATCTTCCTGCGGTTCAGCGCGGCCTGAACCCACGGCTTGACCGGCTCCGGTTGGGGCTCGGGCTCTGGCTCCAGCTCGGGAAGCGCGGGCAATGACGGTACCGCCGCGGCCGCAGGGGCCTGGGTCTGGGCCAGCGCAGGGGCGGCCGAAGTCTCCGATGGCGGAACGTCTGCGGCAGATTCGTCGTCGGTGGCCGCTCCGAGAGCCTGGCGACGATCCCGCGATCGTTCCAGCAGATGCTCGGGTACTTCGGTCAACGCTCCTCCGTTGTGACTCCCGGCCGGCTAGGCGTCCGGCCCCGTGCCACATTAGGCCCACCCGACGCTAGCGGCCCAACCGTTCAAAGTGGTGGTAACGGTCGGCGCGTTGTCTTGATCCCCGGCCCACGCGACCAGTCGCTTTGAGCCGGAGCGACGAGGCATGGGTAGCAGCCACTTTGATGTGTAGGAACGCGGGGTGGGGCTACTACTATCTGTCGCGGACCGCACCCACGAGGGGAGGAACGTGGCCGCTCAGAGGCCCATAGACATCGCCGTCACCAAGTTCTACATGGCCCTCGGGGGAGTCGTCGTCCTCTACCTGGCCTTGTGGGCTTTTATCGCTGTCCACCAGTACGACGAGGGCTTGGGTGCGCCGTATTTCAATGTGGCCCTCACCGCTTCGTTGGTGGTGGCCGTTCTGGGCATCGTGGCCTTCTTGGAGTACGCCCGTCGCCGTCCGGTGGGCGCCTACCACACATGGGGCGAGGCTATGTTCGCGGCGGCGTGTGTTTTCTTCCTGCTGTTTTGGATCTATGGCGTCGTCCCCCACCAGTGGCTGGTGTACGCCGACAGTGAGCTCGGCTGGCGCAAGGACCGCTTGATCGAGGGCTACTCCGTGGGCAACCAGGGCATCATCTCCTGGGCCCTGTCAATCGACCTGCCCTATCTGATATTGCGCGATGTGGTCGCAGTGTTGATCTACGGTTTGGCCTTGGCCGGGAACGTGGCCGGTTGGATGGTGTGGCAGAACCGGGGCAAGACAGCTCCCGTTGAGGTTGAGAAGTCTGAGTATGGAAGACCGATCGTGAGAGAGGGGGCGAGCGTCTGATGGCCGGCGGCGATGCCAATCCCCCCATGCCGGAGTTCCGCGACGACTACGTGCTGGTAGAGGTGGACAACGGCTACCTCCAGAGCAAGGTGAAGCCCAAGCAGTTCATCCATATCGATCAGTCCGAGTGCATCATGTGCGAGGGATGTGTGGATATCTGCCCGTGGAAGTGCATCCACATGGTGGCCACCGATGCGGTCGACTTGGCCGTGGGCACAGAGCAGCCCGGAGTCGACCCCAGCGATCATGTGATCTTCACCATCGATGAGGACGCCTGCACCCGCTGCGCTTTGTGCGTGGACCGGTGCCCTACGGGTGTGATCACCTTGGGCCGACTGGGCGATCCGGGAGGCGATGGCGACCCGCATCAGCGAATGACCAGCTACGGCTACGGCTACGGCATGCGGTTGGCCTAGGACTAGGCCCGGAACGGACAAGAGGACACAGGGAGAAGCGTGGCAAAGCAGCCCAAACCACCGGCGAGCGAGCGGGCCAAGCAGGCCATGAGCGGCATGATGGGCGACGTTCAAGGGTCGCAGGCCTGGGCCTCCATTTTCCGGCCGGGCTCCATCTTCCGCAAGGGCTACAGCGACAGCCCCCGGAATCGCAGCTACGTGATCATGAACAGCGTCCTGTATCACCTTCACCCGGTGAAAGTGAAGCGCCATGCGGTGAAGGTCAGCTACACCTTGTGCTTGGGCGGTCTCAGCTTCTTCTTGTTCATCTTGCTCACGGTGACCGGCATCTTCTTGATGTTCTTCTACCGGCCTACCGCGGCCCAGGCTTGGGACGACATCTACGTCTTGCAAACGTCGGTTACCTTCGGGCTGCTCGTGCGGAACATGCACCGATGGGCCGCCCACCTCATGGTCATCACCGTGTTCTTGCACATGGCCCGGGTCTTCTACCACGGGGCCTACAAGCCACCGCGAGAGTTCAATTGGGTCATCGGCGTCATTTTGTTGACCCTCACCCTGCTGCTGTCGTTCACCGGGTATCTGCTCCCCTGGGACCAGCTGGCCCTGTGGGCGGTGACGGTGGGCACCAACATGATGGGTTTCACCCCGGTATTCGGCGATCAAGTGCGATTCGTGCTGCTCGGCGGGGTGGAGATCGGCACCGACACGCTGCTGCGATGGTATGTGCTGCACGTGCTGATGCTGCCCTTTGTGATCGTCATATTCATGGCCATCCATTTCTGGCGAGTACGAAAGGACGGAGGTATATCCGGGCCGCTCTAGAAACGTCGCAGCGACGCTTCTGGCCCGATCTGAAAGCCCATGGCTGAAGTACCTGAACACCTCCTGAAGCGAGCCCAAGAGGCTCGCGAGCGCGCCGAGGCCCAGCAGGGCGGCGGCAGCTCGGCCGCGCCCGAGTCCTCTGGAGCGGAGTCTTCCGAAGCCCCCGCCGAGGGGTCTTCGGGAGGGCCAAAGATCCCCGACCACTTGCTGGACCGGTCCAAGTCGGCCCGCGAGCAAGCCGCCGCTGGTGGCGCCGCCCCCGCGGCCGCTGGCGCAGTGGCCACCGCTTCGATGCCCGCCGGTCCGGCCCAGCCCGAGCCCACCGGTCCGGGTGGGGGCACCCAGCGGCTGCTCACCGTGGTCAAGTCGGGCTCCATCCAAGACGTCAAGGCCACCCCTACCGACAAGGTCCACGTCTGGCCCCACCTGCTGGTGGTGGAGTTCGTGGCTGCGCTGATCTTCACCGCCTTCACCTTGGTCTTCTCGATCTTTGTGAACGCACCGCTGCTGGAACTGGCCAACTTCAACGAGACGCCCAACCCGTCCAAGGCCCCGTGGTACTTCCTCGGCCTCCAGGAGCTGCTGACCATGTTCCACCCGATGGTGGCCGGGGTGACCATCCCCGGCATCGGCCTGTTCCTGCTGATCCTGGCTCCGTACATCGACCGCAATCCCAGCAAGAAGCCTGAGGATCGCAAGTTCGCCATCTCGCTTATGACCATCCACCTGATGTTCTGGGCGACGTTGGTTCTCATCGGCTCGTTTTTCCGAGGCCCCGGCTTCAACTTCGTCTTCCCGTGGGAAGTCGGCCTGTTCTTCGATCTCTAAGGGTGTGCTGTTAGATGGATCTAGATTTCTTGAATCCCAGCAATCGTCAGCAATCGCGGTGCCACATCGTGGCAAACCGTGATGTCACCAAGGCTTGACTATGGGTGTCGCACTCTCTATCGCCATACCGATCATCGTGGTAGCCGCGGTGATCGTGCTGGTAGGCGCGGCCCGGCGTCGGGAGACGATGGCGGCCGAAGGGCGTCTGACCCGGGAGACCCGACGGCGAGACCGAGGACGGGTGGACATCGAGGGTGTTTCCGGCATGTCCGACGCTCCCACCGGCCGGGAGGTGGAGCGGGCCGCGGTGCTGGCTCGCCGGAGCGCAGGCACCGAGTTGGTGGAGGCAGCCGATGCGTCGGTGGAAGAGTGGACCCCCCCCGATCCCGAGGCCGTTGGGGTAAGCCGCCGCCAGTTCTTGAATCGCAGCACAGTGGCCATGATGGGTTTTGGCCTCAGCGGATTCGGCGCCGCCTGTGTGGCGTTTTTGTGGCCGCCGTTCGTCACCGGCTTCGGCGCTGACGTGAACGCTGGTCTGGTCGACGAGGTGAAGAGCCGAATCAAGGATGAGAACGGATTTCTGTACCTTCCCGAAGGCCGGGCCTGGGTAACCGAGTACCCGGCAGCGGCCCTGCAAAAGGCCCAGGCCACCTACAGCGCTCCGGAACTGGCCGGCATGGAGTCGGGGCTCGTTGCCCTGTTCCAGAAGTGTCCTCATCTGGGTTGCCGAGTGCCGTCGTGTCTGACCTCGCAGTGGTTCGAGTGTCCCTGCCACGGATCCCGCTACAACCAGGTGGGTGAGAAGCGAGGTGGACCCGCACCCCGGGGCATGGACCGGTTCGCCATGACGGTGAATGCCAAAGGGGAGTTCATCATCCGCACCGGCACCGTCATCCAGGGCCCGCCCATCGGGGTGAACACCACCGGCCAGGAGCCTGAAGGGCCGAGTTGTTTGGGGGGGGCATCGCACTGATGCACCTGTTTGCCGCCTCAACCCAGCGCAACCTGGGCATGGCTATCGCGGTCGTCGCCATCGTGGGTTTCGCCATCTACCTCATTTACAACGTGTTGTGGGCGGGCCGCGGGGAGAAGGGCTCAGAGTTGGAGCTGGCTCCCAACCGCAAGCCCTACTTGAGCGACGAGGAGCTGGAAACCTCCAGACTGGATCTCGCTTTGGTCGGCGGGCTGGCCACCTTGGTCATCATCGGCGTGGCCCTGCCCCTGTACTGGCTGGGCGAGCCCGGCCGCCAGCAGGGCTATGTGGACTACTCCCGAGATCAGTTCACCAGCCGGGGCGCCGAACAGTTCGAGGAACGATGCGCCAGCTGCCATGGCGGCGGCGGCCTCGGCGGCACCACCGCGACGTCGATTGCTGACGACGCTGGCAACTTCATCGCCGCCATCGAGTGGGAGGTTCCCGCGCTCACCACCGCTCTCTACCGCTTCTCCGATGAAGAGGTCCGCCACATCCTCAACTACGGCCGGCCTCCTACCCCCATGCAGGCGTGGGGCGCCCCCGGCGGTGGTCCCCTAACCACCCAGCAGGTGGACGAGCTCATCCAATACATCCAGAGCATCCAGCTTTCCCCCGAACAGGTTCGAGGCGAAGTGCTAGACAGCCTTATCCTCCAAGTGCGCGACGACGTGTTGGCCGCCAACCCCGAACTGGACTCCCGGCTGGAAGATGCTAAAGCCGCGGTTGCTGCTGCGGGGGCCGAAGAAGCTGCCGCAGAAGCTGCCGCTCGCGAGGTGGCCGCGCTGGAACAGGAACTCCGCGAGACCAGCGAGCAGTACATACGAAATCTGAACTCGCCCGAGCGGGGCGAGTTGTTGTTCAACAATGGGGTGTACGGCTGCGCCCGCTGCCACACACCGCGGGACTCGTGGCGATTCACCGGGCCGGAAGAAAAGCCCGGCGAAGGGCCGGTGGTCTTGGCTCGGGGCTCTGGGGAAGAGGCGGAGGTGGTCGCCGGTTTCGGGAGCTTGATTCCCGCGTACATTCCTGGTGGCGGCGCGTTCGGTCCCAACCTCACCAATGGCGCCACCCTTCGGCAGTTCGACACCGCCGGAGGCCACGCTGGCTTCGTCACCATCGGCTCCCAAGAGGGAGTGGGCTACGGCAACTTCGGCCAGGGCGACGGTGGCGGCCAGATGCCGGCATTTGGGGAGTGCGTGGGCGATCGGGACGCCAATGAACAAAGCCCGTACTACGGGTTCTGCGACGGCCGGCCGGGGATGCTGACCCCCGGGCAGATCGCCGACATCGTGGCCTACGAGCGGGGGTTGTGAGCATGAGCTCGGTACTCTCCGCGGTGAGCGCCCTGGCTGCCATCTCGTTCGACAACGAGGTCCGCGGCCTGCTGACAGTGCTGCTGGGCGCGGCCATCCTCATGGGGTCGGTGTGGTTGATCATTTCCACCAACGCCGGCTTCCGCCTGGGAAGCCTCATCGCCATCTCGGCCATCTTCGGCTGGACGGCGATGATGGCACTGCTGTGGGCCCTCTACGGCATTGGACTCCAGGGGGCCCGCCCCACTTGGGAAGTTCAGGCCATTCACATCGGCAACCCGTCGGTGTCGGACAACGAGGCCAATCCACCCCCGGAGATTCTCGACGACCTGCCCAACCCGGTGACCTGCACCACGTTGGGCGACCAAGACTGCCTCCCCAAGGCCATCCAAGTCGTTCGAGAACTGGGCGACAGCGCCCAGCGGGCCGAATTCGACTCCATCGAAGCCGGTGATATCCGCGACGAGGTGAACGCCTTCCACGATGCCCTCGCCGACGGCGATCCCCGCAAGCTCACCGGCGATGACATCGAGGCCGAAGTTCAGAGACTGGCCGGCGAGCAGCGCATCCGCAACGAAGACCTGACCCTGAGCGAGTTGAAGGGCATCGTCCCCGATCTCACCGACGAGGCCGAGCGCCGAGGCTGGTTGGAGCTGGGCGACTGGAACCTGGAGACCACCCAGGCTGCTGGAGAGGCCATCACCGCGGCCAGCGACTACCTGATCCAGGCTGACTTGGGTTTCGGCACGACCGATGAGCAGAGCAACACCTTCGTCGTGCTCGATGCTTTCCAGCAGGGGGGCAAGCCGAAGCGGCTCAACAACGGGGTTTGGGAGCGGGTCAGCAACAAGGTCATCACCAGCACTATGCCCCGCCATCCCACCAACTACACGGTGGTGCAGGTCCAGCGTTCGATTTACCACGAACCGAAGGCCGGCCAAGCTCCACCCCCGGCTGAAGTCGACCCCGACGAACCGGTCATCTCGGTGTTATTGCGCCGCAACCTGGGCCGGTTCCGCCTGCCCGGTATCCTGGTGACCATCGGCTCCGGACTGTTGTTCTTGGTGTCTTTGCTGATGCTCCACACCCGCGACCTGGAAGTCCGCCGTCGCCTGGAGGGCGAGGGCGCGGCCCCATGATCGTTCTGGAGTAGCCCGCGATGACCGGCCAATATCTGCCGATCTTCGCCCTCGGAGTCTTGGCCGTGCTGTTCGCAGCCCTGAGCTTCGGCGCCTCCCGACTGCTGGCCCCCCGACGTCAGACCAAGGCCAAGCTAGCCCCCTACGAGTGCGGAGTCGACGAGAGCAGCAACGCCCCCGAACGGTTCGGGGTTCGGTTCTTCCTCATCGCCATGATCTTCATCGTCTTCGATATCGAGATCATCTTCTTGTACCCCTGGGCGGTGTCTTACCGGGGGTTGGGACTGTTTGGCCTGGTGGCCATGGGCGTGTTCGCTCTGGCCGTATTCGAGTCGTTCGTCTATCTCATCGGCAACGGTGCTCTCGACTGGGGACCGTCTCGCCCGATGTGGCGGCGTGATCCACAGGTGTCGGCTCGTCGCACCAGCGACACCACCATCCGCCGAGTGGGATTGGACGGCCGAGGGGCACCGGAGGAGGCGGCATGAAGTGGTTGTGCCGACATTTTCGGGTCGGGGGTACCCCTTTCCCACGAGGAAAGCGGGTAACGGCATGAAGCTGCCTTTGCTGGGCGATCCCGAGGCCATCTTTGACCGCGGGCTGGAGGGGGTTGATCACAACTTCGTGACCGGCAGGCTTGAAGAGCTGGTCAAGTGGTCCCGAGCCCGGAGCTGTTGGCCGGCCACCTTCGGCTTGGCCTGCTGTGCCATTGAGATGATGGCCACTGGGGGGGCCCACTACGACTTGGCTCGCTACGGCATGGAGGTGTTCCGGGCCTCACCCCGCCAAGCCGACCTGATGATCGTGGCTGGCCGCGTTTCCCAGAAGATGGCGCCCATCCTGCGTCGCATCTACGACCAGATGATGGAGCCCAAGTGGGTGATCTCCATGGGAGTGTGCGCTTCCAGCGGCGGCATGTTCAACAACTACGCCATCGTGCAAGGCGTGGACCAGATCGTGCCGGTGGACGTTTACGCCCCCGGCTGCCCTCCCGGTCCCGAGACCCTCATGCACGCCATCTTGACCCTCCACGACAAGATCACCAGCGGGGAGATCACCCGTCGCCGAGACGAGACCGGGGCCGGGGCCAACCTCACCGTGAGCCAGCAAGACGGCCAAACTTCGACTGGCGTGGTCATCCGTACATGAGCGACTCGGTACTGCATGTACCCCGTGAACAGCTCATCGAAACGGTGAGCGGCCTGCGAGACGAGGGCTATGTGTCAGCCCTTGATGTGACCGCGGTGGATTATCTGGAGCACCCCGGCCGCGACGACCTGCCCCCTGAAGTGGTATCCGAGCGCTTCGAGTTGGTGGTGACCCTCATTTCCCACGCCGCGCCGGGCCGCATCCGGCTGCGGGTCCAAGTTCCGGATGAAGACCCCACCGTTCCCACCCTGTTCGACCTGTTCCCTGGCACCGAGGCCCTCGAGCGGGAGGTGGCCGACATGTTCGGCATCGTCTTCGAGGACCATCCCGATCCCACCCGCATCCTCATGCCCCCCGACTGGGAAGGCCACCCATTGCGGAAGGACTTTGCGGTGGGGCGCATCCCGGTTCAATTCAAGGCCACCCGATGAGCGCCCCCGAGTCCATAGTCGAAGCCGCCACCGACGAGGCCGTCCGCCGCCGGGAGAACAGCGCGGTGCTCCGCATCGGTGAGGACGACGGTGAGCGCCTGGAGGCCGAAGCCGGCACCAGCGACACCGGCATGATCATGAACATGGGGCCCCAGCACCCCAGTACCCACGGCGTGCTGCGGCTCATGCTGGAGATGGAGGGGGAGACCGTGATGCGGTCGAAGCCGGTCATTGGCTACCTCCACACCGGCATGGAGAAGACCGCCGAGACCCTCACCTACCTCCAGGGCCCCACCAACGTCACCCGCATGGACTACGCCTCCCCGCTGTTCAGCGAGCTGGCCTTCTCGATGGCCACCGAGGCGCTGCTGGGCTTGGAGATCCCTCCTCGGGCCGTCTGGATCAGGATGCTGATGTGCGAGCTGAACCGCATCAGCTCCCATCTGCTGTTCCAGGCCACCAACGGCATGGACATCGGGGCAGTGTCGATGATGCTCTACGGCTGGCGGGAGCGCGAAGAGGCCCTCCGGCTGCTGGAGACGATCACCGGGCTGCGGATGAACCACAACTACATCCGGCCCGGGGGGGTGGCCGCCGATTTGCCCGACGGCTGGCGCGACGACGTGCTCACCCTGATCGACACGCTCCCCGCCCGGCTCAACGAGTTCGACACCCTGCTCACCGGCCAGCCCATCTACCGAGAGCGGCTCCAGGGAGTGGGGGTCATCAACACCGCCGAGTGCCTGGCCTTGGGGGTGACTGGCCCCATCCTGCGCTCCACCGGCTACGTCTGGGACCTGCGCCGGGACATGCCCTATCTGGCGTATGACCAAGTGGACTTCGACGTAGTGGTAGGAACCTACGGCGACTGCTTCGACCGCTACGCCATCCGACTGAACGAAATACGGGAGTCCATCCGTATCCTGGCCCAGGTCCTCGACCAGATGCCATCGGGCGACTACCGGGTGCAGGACAAAAAGGTCACTCCGCCGCCTCGAGCCCGCATCGATGAGTCGATGGAAGCCCTCATCCACCACTTCAAGATCTTCACCGAGGGGTTCAAGGTGCCCGCCGGCGAGGTTTACGCCGCGGTGGAGTCTCCCCGGGGCGAGTTGGGCTGCTACATGGTGTCGGACGGCTCCGCAGTGCCCTATCGAATGCACATTCGCGGTCCCAGCTTCGTGAACCTGCAAACGCTGCCCCACCTGATGCGGGGAGGCATGGTGGCCGACGCGGTGGCCATTATCTCCTCGGTCGACCCCATTATGGGAGAGGTGGACCGCTGATGGCCCATGTGAATGCCAGCAGCATCATGGGAGAGGTGGACCGGTAGTGGCCCGCCTCAGCCCTGCCAACCTCATGGTCGCCCATGAGATCATCGGCCGGTACCCGGTTCCCCGATCTGCGCTCATTCCGCTGCTGCATTTGGCCCAAGAGCAAGACGGCTACGTTGCCGAGGACTCCATGGCCCATATCGCCGAGCTCGTGGGCGTCACCCCCGCCGAGGTCATGGGCACGTGCAGCTTCTACGAAATGCTCAAGCGGGCGCCGGTGGGCGACTACATGGTCAACATCTGCCATGGCATCTCCTGTCACTTGCTGGGGGCATCCGAGCTGATTCACCACGCCGAGTCCATCCTGGGAGTGAAGTCCGGCAGGACCACCGAGGACGGCAAGATCACCCTGGAAGCCGTGGAGTGCATTGCCGCCTGCACCGAAGCTCCCTGCCTCCAGGTCAATTACCGCTATCGCAATCGGGTCACCGCCGAGGACTTCGATCAGTTGGTGGGCGAGTTGCGGGCTGGGTCCGCCGGGGTCGCTCCCCACGGCAATCTGGCCAAGGTCCGCCAGCACGTCAGCGAAGACCGCTGGGCCGGGGTGTCGCCTCCAGACGGCCAGGGCGAGCCCCCCTGGATGACCCGCAACCCCTCTGACGACGGAGTCGGCTCATGACCGCAGCCGCTGGCCAAGACCTTCGGATTGTGACCTCCCGCTTCGAGGTGGAAGACGGCCACACAATGGCCGGCTACGAGCGCACTGGTGGTTATGCCGGGTTGCGGCGGGCGTTGGAGATGGCTCCGGCCGAGGTCCACGGTGAGGTTCGTGCCGCGAGCCTGCTGGGCCGGGGCGGCGCCGGGTTCCCCGCCGGGGTCAAGTGGGGGTTCTGCCCGCCGGGGGTGTGGCCCCGCTATCTGGTGGTGAACGGCGACGAGTCCGAGCCGGGCACCTACAAAGACCGCCTACTCATGGAGCGCGATCCCCACCAGCTGATCGAGGGCTGTCTGATCGCCTGCTATGCCCTCGGCCTCTCTCAGTGCTTCTTGTACGTGCGAGGTGAGATGGCCCACGCCCAAGAGCGGTTGGCCTCTGCTCTCAACGAGGCTTACGAGGCCGGTTATGTAGGCCGCAACGTGCTCGGCGCCGATGACTTCTCGGTGGACATCACCCTCCACTGGGGCGCCGGCGCCTACATCGTGGGGGAGGAGACCGCTCTCATTGAGAGCCTGGAGGGCAGTCGGGGCATGCCTCGGCTAAAGCCGCCGTATTTCCCGGCGTCCATCGGCCTCTACGGCAAGCCCACCATTGTCAACAACGTGGAGACCCTGGCCAACCTGCCGTGGATCGTGTCCAACGGCGGGGCCGCCTTCGCTGCCATGGGGGCTGAAACCTCTACCGGCACCCGGGTGTTCGCCGTATCCGGACACGTTGTCTCACCTGGTGTGTTCGAAGTGCCCTTCGGCACCACCACATTCCGGGACATCATCTTCGATCCCCGCTATGCCGGCGGCCTTCACCCTGGCCGAAACCTCAAGACATTTATCCCCGGCGGGGCGTCAGCCCCCTGGTTCTTCGAAGAACACCTCGATATTCCCCTGGAGAAGGCCACGGTGGACAAGGCCGGCTCCATGCTGGGTTCGGGAGCCATCGTGGTTATGGACAACACCACCGACGTAGTCAAGGCCTGCCATAACGTGGTGCGGTTCTTCGCCCGGGAGTCTTGCGGCAAATGCACCCCGTGCCGAGAGGGCACCTCCTGGTTGGAGAAGATCCTCAGCCGCATTCTGGCTGGCCAGGGCCGCCCCCAAGATCTGGATCTGTTGATGGACGTTTGCGACAACATCAGCCCCGGCATCCATTGGCCGCCCCGCCAGACCACCATCTGCCCGCTGGGACCGTCGGCCGTTTCACCCATCGCCTCCGCTCTGGAGCGGTTCCGCGGCGAGTTTGAGGCTTACCTCCCCGGCACTGCGGTTTCTGTATCCACGAAATCGGAGGTCGCGTCGTGAAGAAGGGGTTTGTGATGTGGCCGACCGCTAGCTCAGGGGGCCAGCAGTGAGCGAGTCCGAAACCGTGGTCAACATCACCGTCAACGGCCAAGCAGTGGAGGCCGTCCCCGGCGAGTGGGTCATCGCCGCCGCTGAGCGGGCCGGGGTCTACATTCCCCACTTCTGCTACCACCCCCGGATGAACTCGGTGGGCATGTGCCGTATGTGCATCGTGGACATCGACGCCGGACGCGGCCCGGCCCTGCAACCCTCCTGCATGGTGGCGGTCAGCGAGGGCATGGTGGTGGACACCACCTCCGAGCAAACCCGCAAGGCCCAAGACGGGGTGCTGGAGTTTCTGCTGCTGAACCACCCGCTCGACTGCCCGGTGTGCGACAAGGGCGGCGAATGCCCCCTTCAAGACCAGACCATGGCCTATGGTCCGGGGGAGAGCCGGTTCATCGAGGAGAAGCGCCACTTCGAGAAGCCCATCCCCGTGAACGATCTCGTCTACCTGGATCGGGAGCGCTGCATTCTGTGCGACCGCTGCACCCGGTTCGCCGACGAGGTGGCCGGCGACCCGCTCATCACCTTCCAGGACCGGGGCGACCAAACCCAGGTGAACACCTTCCCCGATCTGCCCTTCTCCTCTTATTTCAGCGGCAACACCGTGCAGATCTGCCCGGTGGGCGCCCTTACCGCGGTGCCCTATCGGTTCAAGGCCCGTCCCTGGGACCTCACCGAGGTTGAGTCCACCTACCCCAACCCGATGGGTGACCGGGTGGTGGTGCAAGCCTCCCGCGACCAGGTGCTGCGCTATCAGGGGGTGGATAGCGACGCGGTCAACTGGGGGTGGCTCACCGACAAGGATCGATTCTCCTTCGAGGCCAACGCCAGCGAGCTGCGGCTGCGTTCGCCGCTGGTGCGGGGAACCCCGCTGGGCCGGCCCGATCCCGGCGGCAGCGAGCTGGTTGAGACCTCATGGCGCCAAGCCCTCACCCAGGCCGCCCACACCATCCGGGCCGCAGTCGAGGGCAAAGGCCCCCAGTCGGTGGCCGTTTTGGGCGGGGCCCGCCTGACCAACGAGGATCAGTATGTTTGGGCTCGGCTGGCCAAAGGGGTCATCGGCACCGATCACGTGGACGCCCAGCTGGACGATGGCCTGCCCGCCGATGCGGTGCTCGGATTGCCCCGGGCCACCATCAATCGGGCCTGCACTCCGGGCGGCACCGTGATTTTGATGGCGCCCGATCCCAAAGAGGAGCAGGGCACCCTGTACCTGAGGCTCCGCCACGCCGTGGTCAGCGACGGCGTGCAGCTCATCGAGCTCACTCCCCGGGCATCCGCGCTGAGCCATTTGGCCGCCCACCGATTGCACCACCGTCCTGGCGAGGCCGCCGCCGTTGCCGCTGCCCTGGTGGGCGGCGACATCGACGCCGGCCCGGACGGGGAGATAGGTGGAGTTCCCGCCGAGGCCCTTGCCGCCGCGGCCGCGGCGCTGGCCGAGCGGGCCGACCAACCGATCACCGTGATCTTGGGCCGCACCTCGCTGGCCGAAGCCGCTGGCCCCACGGTGGAGGCCGCGGCCGAGTTGATGAAGTTGGCCAAGCTGCTGGCCGCTGGCAGCCGACCGGGCATCGCATTTTTGCCCGCGCTGCACCGGGGCAACGTGCTCGGTGCGCTGGACATGGGCTTGGCCCCTGGTCTGCTGCCCGGTCGGGTAACCCTGGCCGATGGCGGGTCGGCGTTGGCCGAGTTGTGGGGTTCGGTGCCGGCCGCTTCCGGTGCCGACGCCCGGGGCATCCTGAAAGCGGCTGCCGATGGCGAAATCGACGTTTTGATCCTGCTGGGCGCCGACCCTCTGGGCGATGTCCCCGATCGCAAAGCGGCCGAGTCCGCCTTAGACCGCGTGGACACGGTCATCGCCTCCGACCTGTTCCTGCACCAATCCGCGGCCCAAGCGGACATCGTGCTTCCCGCGGCAGGCTTCGGTGAACGCCGGGGCACCCATACCAACATGGAAGGCCGGATAACCCGGGAGCGTCAGGTCGTTACGCCGCCGGGCACGGCCCGGGCCGATTGGGCTATTGCTTCTGAGCTCGCCCGATTGCTCGATGCCGAGTTCGGTTTCGCTAGCCCCGAGGAGGTGTGGGGGGAGATCGTCCGGGCAGCTCCATCGCACCGAAACCTCTCCTTGGAGGCCATCGACACCGAGACCGACGGTGTGGTGGCGGCTGACAGCTCCATCACGTTCTCTCCGACCGAAGATGTCACTTCGGTGCCCCATTTCGATGCCTACAGCCTGCGGCTGGTGTCGTCTCGGCGCATGTACGACCGGGGAACTCTGGTCCAGCACGCCCCCTCGTTGGCCGGGCTGGCCAATGCCGCGGTCCTCGCGGTAAACCCCTATGACTTCCAGCGGGTTGGGGTTGATCCCGGCACCGAGGTGCAGGTGGTGTCGCACGTAGGCGAGATGTCCGTGCCGGTGGCGGCCGCCTCCGGAGTGCCCCGAGGCACTGCGGTGCTTGGATTCAACCACCCCGACTTGGATGTGCGTGTGCTCATTGACCCCGACGCCGTGGTCACCGACCTGAGGATCCAAACCGGATGATGTCTATTGAGCCACACGGCCTTGCTTTCTTGGGCGCCAGCCAGAGGACTCATCCCCGGTGATGGCCGGCCTGTCGCTTCCCGGTCCGACCGTGTTCGGTCTCGACCCGCTGTATACCGGCGGAGTGGGCCTGGCCGAGGTGCTTATCACCCTGCTCAAGGTGGGGGTGGCCTTCGCCCTGCTGATGGTGGCCGTCATGTTGATGATCTGGTTCGAGCGCAAGGTGATCAGTGACATGCAGAACCGCATCGGCCCCAACTTGGCCGGGCCGTTCGGCATTCTCCAGACGCTGGCCGACGGCATCAAGCTGTTCTTCAAAGAAGACCTGATTCCCGAGCAGTCCGATCGGCTCGTCTTCAAGCTGGCTCCCTACCTGTCGCTAGTGCCCGCCTTCTTGGTATTCGCCGTGGTCCCCGTAGGGGGCAACTTCAGCGGGGGCGACGGCCAGGTCAGCCTGTTCGGCCACCAGACCTTCCTCCAGGTTTCCGATCCGCCGGTGGGAATCCTGCTGGTGCTGGCCATGTCTTCGGTGGCGGTCTACGGGGTCATGCTGGCCGGCTGGTCATCGGGCTCCAAGTATCCGCTGTTGGCGTCGGTGCGGGCCTCGGCCCAGATGGTCTCCTATGAGGCTGCGCTGGGCCTGTCGCTGGCTGCGGTGCTGTTGAAGTCGGGCAGCCTGTCCACCAACCAGATCGTGGCTGAGCAGTCGGTGTGGAACTGGAATCTGTGGGTTACCTGGGTGGTGCCCATGGTCATCTTCTTGATCGCGGCCACCGCCGAGCTCAACCGGCCCCCGTTCGACCTGGTGGAGGCCGAGCAGGAGCTGGTCGGCGGCTTCCACACCGAGTACAGCTCCATCCGCTTCGCTCTGTTCTACCTGGCCGAGTTCATGAACATGATCACCATGTCGGCCATCGTGGTGACGCTGTTCTTGGGCGGCCCCAACGGCCCCGACTTCACCTCGGTGGGCTGGCTGTCGGGCGTGCTGTGGTTCTTCGGCAAGCTGATGCTGTTCCTGTTCTTTTTCGTGTGGCTGCGGGCCACCCTGCCCCGTTTCCGCTACGACCAGCTCATGGACTTGGGCTGGAAGCTGCTCATCCCGCTGTCGCTGGGGTGGCTGCTGGTGCTGGCCTCCTACGACGTGGCTGGCGACCGGGGCTGGAACCGGGCCGCGGCGGTGATCGTGGCGCTGGCCATCATGGCCGCCCTGGCCAGTCTGTTGGCCCTGGCCCTGCGGGCCGCCCGCCAACGCCGAGAGCTTGATCCCCAAGGAGAGTTTGTCTAATGGGATACCTCCAAGGATTCGCGGTCACGCTCCGCAAGATGTTCAAGGGCACCGAGAGCGGCCGGGTGGTCACCACCCAGTACCCCGACGAGAAGCGCCCCAAGCCCGAGCGCTTCCACGGTCGCCATGTGCTCAACCGCTACGAGGACGGCATGGAGAAGTGCATCGGATGTGAGCTGTGCGCTGGCGTTTGCCCGGCCCGCTGCATCTACGTGCGGGGGGCTGACAATCCGCCCGACGATCCGGTGTCGCCCGGCGAGCGCTTCGGCTACGTGTACGAGATCAACTATCTGCGGTGTATCCACTGCGATCTGTGCGTGGAGGCCTGCCCCACCGAGGCCATCACCGAGTCGAAGCTGTTTGAGTTCTCGTTCACCAACCGCTCCGACGCCATCTACACCAAAGACGAGCTGGTGGTGGGAGACGACGGCCGGCCCCAGCAACTCCCCTGGGAGGACTGGAAGCCCGGCGACGACGAGCACACCTCGGCCTGGGTGCGGGCCACGTCTCCGTCGGGACGGGCCGACTACGAGGGCCAGGTGGCCTGGTCGGGCGAGTTGGGCTACGGCATTCGCTCACCCGAGCGAGGTCAAACGGCCGACGGTGAGCCCGACGACGCTCCAGACGACCGCGACCGCGACCACGGTCGCGACGACCGCGGGGGTCACCACTGATGGAGACCGCAGTCTTCATTGTGTGCGCCGTCATCGTGTTGGCCGGGGCGCTGGGGGTGGTGCTGTCGCGCAACCCGGTGCATGCCGCGTTGAGCCTGGTGGGGACCCTGTTTGGCATGGCCGTTCTGTTCCTCAACCTGGAGGCCCACTTCCTGGCCGCGGTGCAGATCATTGTCTACGCCGGCGCCATCGTGGTGCTGTTCTTGTTCGTGATCATGTTGCTGGGCGTCGACCGGCTCGAAGACCTGTCGGTAGAGCCCATCACCGGCCAGCGAGCCTTGGCTGCCTTGGTGGGGTTGGGCACATTCGGGCTGGCGGTGGCCTTCTTGGTGACCGGCGACATCGGCGTGGTTGGCGTAGGTGCTCAGACTGCGGATATCACCGATCAATACTCCAACCTGCGCCAGATCGCCGATGTGTTGTTTACCGACTACGTCTACGCCTTTGAGGCCACTGCCGCCTTGCTCACCATCTCAGTAGTGGGTGCGGTGGTCATGTCCCGCCGTATGGGCCGCGACGACGAAGCGCAGGAAGCCTCAGGGGACGACTGATGGTCACCGCCTCCTGGTATCTGATTCTGGCCGCCGGTCTGTTCACCATCGGCGCGACCGGCCTGCTCGTGCGGCGCAACCCGCTGATCATGTTCATGTGCGTGGAGCTGATGCTCAACGCCGTCAACCTCACCTTCATCACCTTCGGGCGGGAGCTGAACGACATCGGCGGGCAGGTGTCGGTGTTCTTCGTGCTGGTGGTGGCGGCCGCCGAGGTGGTGGTGGGTCTGGCCATTGTGGTGGCCATCAACCGCCGCCGCCCCCAAGCCACCGCCGACGACCTATCGGCGCTGAGGGGATAGCGCCGCCATGAGCACCCTCGTCGATCTGGTCTGGCTGATCCCCGCCTTCCCCCTGGCCGGGGTGCTGATCTTGATGGCGCTGGGCCGCCGTTTGGGCGAGCCCCGGGCCGGCTGGCTGGCCACCGCCATGATGGGCGGCTCATTCATCGCCACCCTGCTGGTGTTCATCGGGCTGGTGGGCCACGAGGGCGACGAGCGGGAGACGGTGTTCACCCTCTTCGAGTGGGTGCCCGCCGGCAAGCTGGCCGTGGACATCGGTTTTCTGGCCGACCCGCTGTCGGTCACCATGGCCCTGTTTGTGACCGGGGTGGGGGCCCTCATCCACCTCTACTCCATCGGCTACATGCACGGCGACGAGGGTTTCTCCAAGTTCTTCATCTACCTCAACCTGTTCGCCTTCTCCATGCTCATGCTGGTACTGGGCGACAACCTGCTGCTCACCTTCCTGGGCTGGGAGGGAGTGGGGGCCTGTTCCTACCTGCTGATCTCGTTCTGGTTCACCGACGAGGCCAACGCCTCGGCCGGCAAGAAGGCGTTCGTCACCAACCGGGTGGGCGACTGGGGCTTTCTGGTGGCCATGCTCCTGGCGTTTTTGACCTTCGGGTCGCTCCAGTACGGGGAGATCTTCTTCGACCTCGAACAAAACGGGGTGGCGGCCAGCACTGCGTCGGCCATCGTGGTGCTGCTTTTGGTGGGCGCGGCCGGCAAGTCGGCCCAGTTCCCGCTGCACATCTGGCTGCCCGACGCCATGGCCGGCCCCACGCCGGTGTCGGCCCTCATCCACGCTGCCACCATGGTCACCGCCGGGGTGTACCTGCTCACCCGGATGAACCCGATCATCGCCGCGTCCCACGATTGGGTGCCCGACCTCATCATGTGGGTGGGCCTGGGCACCGCGCTGATGGCCGCCACCATCGCCGTGGCCCAAAACGACATCAAAAAGGTGCTGGCCTACTCCACCGTCAGCCAGCTCGGTTTCATGTTCGTGGCCGTGGGTTCGGGGGCCTATGTGGCCGCCATCTTCCACATGGTCACCCACGCCTTCTTCAAGGCGCTGTTGTTCCTGGGGGCCGGGTCGGTAATCCACGGCATGGACGGCGACCAGGACATCCGCCGCTACGGGGGTCTGGCCCGGCTGCTGCCCATCACCTCGATGACCTTCGTGGCCGGCTGGCTGGCCATCGCCGGCGTGCCGCCTTTCTCCGGCTTCTGGTCGAAGGACGAGATCCTGGCCTACGCCTACGGCGAGAACAAGGTGCTGTGGCTGCTATTGCTGATCACCGCTATCCTCACCGCCTTCTACATGACCCGACTAGTGCTGATGACGTTCTTCGGCTCACGCCGCTGGACAGACGAAGAAGTCAAGGCTGAGGGTGACGAAGAGGCTGACACCGAGACCGACGAGGACGCCCTGCCCCACCGCCATCCCCACGAGTCGCCCTGGACCATGACCGTTCCCCTAGTGGTGCTAGCGGGTTTGGCCATGGTGGCCGGAGTGTTCAATCTGCCGTTCACCTCCGATGTCCACTTCTTGGGCAACTGGCTGAAGCCCTCCCTGTTCGGCAACGAGGGCCATCTCTCCTTCGGCGGGGGTACCAAGTGGGTGCTGGCCATCGTGGCCATCATCGGCAGCCTGGGCGGGGTGTCGGCCGGGGCTGCGGTGTACATCCGCCGCCGGATCGACCCGGCCCGCATCGAGCACCCGTTCTTGGCCCGGGCCTGGCGCGTCGACGAGGTCGTCACCAACTTCATGGGCGGCCCCGGACGCCGGGCGTTCGAGCGCACCACCCAGTTCGATGAGCGAGTGGTGGACGGCGCGGTCAACGCCACCGGCACCCTGGTCCGCCGCACCGGCACCAAGCTGAGGGCGTCGCAAACCGGCCTGGTCCGCAGCTATGCCCTGGGCATCGCCATCGGCGCGGTGGCGCTGCTGGTGTGGTTCATCACGAGGGCAGGACTCTGATGGGCGGATCCACCGTATTGCCGGTCATCATCTTCTTGCCCCTGGTGGGCGCGGCGGCCATCGCGCTGATCGCCCCCTCCCGCTCGATGGTCCTCAAGCCGGTGGCGGTGGCCACCTCGGCGGCCACCGGGGCGCTCACCCTATGGCTCATGGCCGCCTTCGACAAGAACGACGGCGATTTCCAGTTCACCCAGCTCACCGAGTGGATCGGCTCGGCGGGCATCTCCTGGCACGTCGGGGTGGATGGCATCTCGCTGTTCTTGGTGGTTCTCACCGGGGTGCTGTTCCCCTTGGCCATCGTGGCCTGCGACCCTCCGCATGATGCCAAGGCCTATTACATCTGGCTGCTGGTGCTGGAAACCGGCTGCTTAGGGGTGTTCCTGTCGCTCGACTTGGTGCTGTTCTTCTTGTTCTTCGAGGTCGTGCTGATCCCCATGTACTTCCTCATCGGCTCGTGGGGCCACGACAACCGCAAGTACGCGGCCACCAAGTTCTTCCTGTTCACCATGCTGGGCTCGGCCCTCATGCTGGTGGGGATGCTGACCCTGGCGCTATTGGCCAAGGACTACAGCGATACCGGCGAGATCACCTTCAACCTCATCGAGTTGGCCAACAGTGCGGGCGAGCTGCCCACCATCACCGCCCGCTGGATCTTTCTGTCGTTCGCCCTGGCCTTCGCGGTGAAGGTGCCCATCTTCCCGGTGCATACCTGGCTGCCCGACGCCCACACCGAGGCCCCCACCGCTGGATCGGTGATCCTGGCCGGGGTCATGCTCAAGCTGGGCACCTACGGGCTGGTTCGCTTCGGCCTCTATCTGTTCCCCGAGGCATCCCGCTACTTCGCCCCGCTGCTGTTCACCCTGGGGGTGATCGGCATTTTGTACGGCGCGGTGGTGGCCACCATGCAGCGCGACCTGAAACGCCTGGTGGCCTATTCCTCGGTGGCCCACCTGGGCTTCATCGTGCTGGGCATCTTCTCCATCAACACCGAGGGCATCGAGGGCGGGTTGCTCCAGATGGTGAACCACGGACTGTCCACCGGGGCGCTGTTCTTGCTGGTGGGGTTCATCTATGAGCGCCGGCACACTCGCCAGATCTCCGAGATGATCGGGCTTCAAAAGGCCGCCCCGGTGCTGGCCGCGGTGTTCACCGTGGTGATGCTGTCGTCGGTGGGTCTCCCGGGCCTCAACGGCTTTGTGGGTGAGTTCTTGATCCTGGCCGGGGCCTTCGTGGCCCACCGCTGGTGGGCGGTGGTGGCCGCCGCCGGGGTCATCCTGGCTGCGCTGTATTTGCTGTGGGCCTACCAGCGGGTGTTCCACGGCACCCCCGACGACGCCAACCGGTCGATGCCCGACCTCAACTGGCAAGAGAAGCTGGTCATGGTGCCTTTGGTGGGGCTCATCGTGTTTCTGGGGGTGTACCCCAAGCCGGTGATCGAGCGGATGGAGCCCGCCGTCACCGCCTTGATAGAGCACATGGAACAAGTCGAGGGGTTCGAATCGCCCACCGTGGACAACCGGCCCACCGGCAGCTTCAACGAGCTCCGCACTCTCACCGATGACTACGGCAGCGACGAGGGGGAGGGCCACTGATGCTCTCGATCTTCGCCCAGGCCGACATCCCCGACATCCAGTGGCTGCCGCTCATCCCCCATGTGGTGATGGCGGGGGCCGCGGTGGTGCTGTTGACCATTGTGTCGGTGGCCGGTCGATGGCTGCCGAGGTGGTTCCCGGCGGCCTGGACGGTGGCCGCAGGGTTGGCGGTGCTGGCCACCGCCATTCCGGTGTGGATTCGGGCCTGGCAAGAGGGACCCCATTCGGTGGTTGCCGGTTCCATCGGGGTGGACGGGTTCTCGGTGTTCATCATCGTGCTGCTGGCCTGCACCGTGGTGCTGACCGCCCTGGTGGTCGACGGGTTCTTGCACCGGGAGAGCCTCGACGGTCCCGCGTTTTATGTGCTGTTGATGCTGTCGGCCACCGGCGGCATCACCATGGCTTCGGCCAACAACCTCATCGTGCTGTTCTTGGGCCTGGAGATCCTGTCGCTGGCGGTGTACGTGCTGGTGGCCATGCACCTGCGCCGAGCCGAGTCGCAAGAGGCGGGCATCAAATACTTCGTGCTGGGGGCGTTCGCTTCGGCCTTCCTGCTCTACGGCATCGCCCTGGTGTATGGGGCCACCGGATCGCTCAACCTGATCGGCATCGAAGGTGCATTGAGAACCAACGACCTGAGCGACAACGGCTTGTTGCTGGCCGGGATGGCCATGCTGCTAGTGGGGTTCGGCTTCAAGGTGGCCGCCGTGCCGTTCCACGCCTGGACCCCGGACGTGTACCAGGGGGCCCCCTCGCCGGTGGTGTCGTACATGGCCGCCGGGGTGAAGGCCGCCGGGTTCGCCGCCCTGCTCCGGGTGTTCTTCGCCGGTTTCGGCGAAGTGGCCGACGAGTGGCAGCCGGTGGTGTTCGGCCTGGCCATCGCCAGCCTGGCGGTGGGGTCGCTGATGGCCATCGTCCAAACCGACGTCAAGCGCATCCTGGCTTACTCCTCGATTAGCCACGCGGGGTTCATCCTCGTCGGCGTACAGGCCGCCACCCACGACGGCGTGGCCAGCGTGCTGTTCTATTTGGCCGCCTACGCCGCCATGGCCATCGGCAGCTTCGCGGTGGTCACCGTGGTAAGCGGCCCCGGCGACGAAGGCACCGCCCTCGACAACCTCCGGGGCCTGGCCTCCCGCCGCCCGCTTTTGGCCGCAGCCTTCACCGTGCTGCTGCTGTCGCAGGCCGGTATTCCGTTCACCGCCGGGTTCTGGGCCAAGTTCGAGGTGATCACCGCAGCGGTGGATGCCCGGTCCTTCTGGCTGGCGGTGATCGCCATGCTGGCCGCGGTGGTGGCAGCCTTCTTGTACCTGCGGATCGTGGTGGCCATGTTCCTGGACGCTCCCGACCCCGACGCCCCCCGCCTCACGATCCCCAGGGGCCCAGCGGTGGCCATCACCATCGTGGTGTTGTTCACACTTGCCTTCGGCATCTACCCCGAACCCCTGCTCAATCTGGCCGAAGACGCCCTACTTTCAATCAGCCTCACCGCCCACTAGTCAAGGCGGGATCAATCAGTCTTGGGGGTGGGCCCAGGGGAGTTGAGGGACGTGTTCTATTTGCTTGGGGCGGGTTAGGGGGATGTGGGCGATGGGGACGTCGATGACTACGGGTGCATGCTGTTCGAGCGCGGTGGGGATGAGGGTTTCGAGGTCCATGGGGTCGTCGGCCCTCATGCCGATGGCGCCGAACGACTCGGCGAACTTCACAAAATCCGGGTTGGCCAGGTCGGTCTCGTACGTGCCGGCAAAGAAATCGTCGAGGTCGCGGGCAACGTTGCCGTAGGCGTCATCTCTGAAGATGATGGTGGTGACGTTGATTCCGTACTTGAGCGCGGTGGACAGCTCAGATGAGTTGAACATGAAGCTGCCATCCCCAGTGACGCACACTACCGCACGATCCGGTTGGGCCACTTTTGCTCCCAGCGCAGTCGGGAAGGCGTAGCCCAGATTGAACGAGTACCCCGAGTCGATGTAGGTGTTGGGATGGTTCACCTGCCAGTGAGTACGAGAGTAGAAACCGAACTGGGTGACATCCCATACGGTGTATGCGTCGTCGGGGGTGCCCTTTTGCAGCGCTTCCAAAATGGGGTACTGCGGTTCCTTGTCTCTGATGTCATAGTAGGAAATCAGCCGGCGGGCGGCCGTGACGGCTTCCGCGGGTGACTGACGATCCCGGCATCCGGCATCAACGAGCAGCGGCAACAAAGCGTTGATGGTTGCTTTGGCGTCGCCGTGTAGGGGAATCGTGTTGGCTTGAATCCGAGTGAGGTCGAAGTCGTCGACGTTGATGTTCACCAGGGTGGACGATTCCCCGGCCGGATTGCCCAGGGAAAATCGTGTGCCTATGCCGATAACGAGGTCGGCGGATTTCATGACGTCGAGCAACTGGTTCATCTCGTGGCGTTCACCGCCGGGGCCGACGCATGAGCCGTAGCACAGTGGATGACGATCGGGGATGGCTCCTTTGCCGCCGCCCGAGGTCACCACCGGGATGTTGGAGGCTTCGACCAGCTCTAGGAGTGCTTGCTCGGCACCCGACAGCGCCACTCCGCCACCGGCAACGATCAGGGGAAGACGAGATTGCGCAATAGCGGAGGCCGCCCTTTCCAGTTGGTCAGAGCTGGGCATGATTCGCGAGATAGGGGCGGGAACCCGCAATGCGATCTCATCTCGTTCTACCCCAGCATCGGGGGGGATTTCGATGTACGCCGGGCGAGGACGACCGGTACGCATTTGCCGGAATGCCTCGGATACGGCCCCTGGGATCGCTTTCGGCGTGAGAGCTTGCTGGCGCCATTTGGTGATGGGTCGCACGATGTCGATCTGGTCTTCGATCTCATGCACGCCACCGAGGTTCTTGCCCATCTGGCTTCGGGGTATTTGTCCCGCAATCAGCAGTACCGGGCACGATCGGGCATAGGCCGTGGCCAATCCCGCCGCCGCGTTGTATAGGCCCACACCGGGAACGACTAAGGCCACTCCTGGCTGGCCCGACACTCGGGCATACCCGTAGGCCATGTAGGTGGCGGCCTGCTCATGGCGGGTGGTGACCATCTGGATGCCGGGCTCGTCTCGCAGCGCGGCGACAATCCCGTACATTTGGATGCCGGGGATTCCGAAGACGACCTCGACGCCCTCGCGGACCAGCGATTTGACTAGGGCCTCGCCCCCGCTCATTCTCATAGGGACATGATGGCTCATCAAATGGTCAATCGCTGGCTCCGGGCAATCATCGCTGCGGTGGCGTTGGTGGTGGTGTTCGGCCTGGTGGCCGCGGCGTGCGGCAATGATGACGATGGCGCGGCAGGACCGCCACCCCAGACCGAGCGGGACGCGTACACCAAATGGTATGTGCAACAGGCCCTGGACCGGTACGAAGAGACTGGCGGGCAGGCCACCATCGACTACTACAACAACGAGGCCGGCTCGGATGACCAGTGGTACTTATTCATCATGGACGCCAACTCCGGCGTTCTCCTAGCCCACGCCACCATCCCCTCCCGGGTGGGCACCAACTCGGGCGAGCGGGTGGACATCACCGGCCACGTCTATGGCCCACTGCTGAAGGCAGCTCCCGAGTCGGGCCACTGGGTGGACTACGTGTTCTACAACCCGCAAACCGACACCGGCGGCACCAAGCACACCTGGGCCGTCCGCCGGGGCGATCTGGTATTCGGCTCAGGCTGGTACGAGGACTCTTACCCCATTCCCCGGCCCACCAAAGCCGAGCCCGGCTCCTACACCCGCACCTTCGTGGAAGACGCGGTGTGGTTCTACGAGAGCAACGGGCGCGACGCTTTGATCGACCACTTGAATTCACCCGACAGCACCGACCCCCCCAGCGTCGACGGCCAGTGGTACGGGTTCGCAGTCGACCTCAACGGCGTGGTGCTGGCCCATCCCACGGTTCCGGAGAACGTGGGAATGACCCTGCAAGAGATCCTCGGAGGCACCCCGGAGGGCCTCCAAGCCGCCGATGAGATGGTTACCGCCACCGAGACGGGCAAGTGGGTGGACTACACCTACCTCAATCCCCAAAGCGGCAACCAGGAGACCAAGCACACCTGGATCTTGAGGCGAGACGACATCTTGATCGCCTCCGGCTGGTACGAATCCGGCTAGGCGTCTTCGCTGGGCCGGGCGGCGGTCGGGCTTGGCCCGGGGTTCAAGATGCGGGGTCGAGGCGGTAGACAGTGCCGTCGAAGCTGAGGACGTAGAGCTCACCGGCCGCGTCCTCGCCGAAGGAGACCAGCGTGCCGCCGGGGACGGAGACGCCGAGCTCCGATCGGGCGGCCACTGCCTGTTCATCAGTGGTGAGCCCCCAGATTCGGCCGACGCAGAAGTCTCCGAACACGTAGGTTCCCGCCAAGTGGGGGATGGCCGAGCCCCGGTAGACGTAGCCGCCGGTGATCGAGCAGCCGTCGTCGTGATGGTAGACGTAGAAGGGGAACACCAGCTCATCGGGGGTTTCAGCGCCGGAGAAGCGCTCGCGGCCCTCGAACAGCGGCCATCCCAGGTTGGCCCCCGGCACCCAGCCGTCGGCGGCCGATAGAACGTGGATCTCCTCCCACTCGTCTTGGCCCACATCAGCGATCCACAGGTCACCGGTGGCCCGGTCGAACGAGAACCGCCATGGATTGCGGGCCCCGTAGACCCAGATCTCGGGCCGCCCTCCACCGCTGGCGAACGGATTGTCGGCGGGAATGGCGTAGTCGGGCTCCGATTCGGTTTCAGGGTTGATGCGGAGGATGGTGGCTAGCAGCGAATCCAGATTCTGGCCGTGGTTGAACATGTCATTGGCGCCACCGCCGTCACCCAGGCCGATCCAGAGGTAGCCGTCAGGTCCAAGGGCGATATGGCCGCCGTTGTGGTTGCAGGCTGGTTGGTCTGCGCTTAGCACCGTCCGACCCTGATCGCCTCGAACTGATTGTCCGATCATGGGGTATTCCACGATCTGGCTGTCGCCTTGCAGGTCGGTGTAGTGGGCATAGAGCTTCGATCCATCTGGGGAGAAGGCGATGCCCAGCAGCCCGTTCTCGTAATCGGTGGTAGTCAGGTCGCCGATGTCCAGCACGATTTCAGGAGGCTCGTCATCATCGGCGGTCAACAGCCAGACCTGCCCACCTCGGACCGCCACATATAGATCGCCGCGTTCGCTGCCGGTGCCCGGTCGTGCAACCAGCGCTATGGGGTCGGGAAGAGAAACCACCGGGGTAAGCACCAGCGGTGGCTCCTCCGGCTGGTCGTTCACGCTCTGTCCAGGGATAGTGCCTGTTGTCGCCCCAGGAGTAGAACTGGCGCCATCGGGGTTGGCGGTGGGCTCGGCAGCGCCCGACTCAGGGCTGGGATTTGACGTGGCCATGGCAGTGCTGGCGGCTCCAGAAACGCGCCGTTCATCGTCGTTGTCGCCTCCGCAGGCGCTGGCCATCAGGCAGACACCGGTGATGAGCGCCAGCACCCGGGGAGGGAACCTCATGCTTTCGGGGGCAGGGGGCGCATCAATCCCTCCTGCACCACGGAGGCTACCAGCGCGCCGGAGCGGGTCCACGCCGTGCCCCACGCCAAGCCCCGGGCGTTGGACGCCGAGTTGGACACTTGATCCAAGAAGATCCACTCGTCCATGCGCAGCGGCCGGTGGAACCACATGGCGTGGTCCAGGCTGGCCATCTGAATATCCACGTCGTTGCCCTGCACCGGGTGGGGCTGGGTGGAGGTGTCCAGTACCGTCATGTCGCTGGCGTAGGTGAACATGCATGTGTGCAGCACCGGGTCGTCGGGCAGCTTGCCGGTGGCCCGCAGCCATACTTGCAGTCGGGGTTCTCGGCTCTCGCCCCGCCTGATCGGGGAACCGCTCACGTAGCGCAGCTCGATCGGGCGCTTCATTCGGCCTTGGTCGTCCACCGGGAAGCCAGGCAGCACATAAGGTTCTATTTCCTCGGGACTAGAAATCCCGGCGGGGAAATCGGTTTGGTGTTCAAAGCCCTCTTCTTGGCGCTGGAAGGAGGCAGACATGGCGAAGATGGGCTGTCCGTGCTGGATGGTGGTCACCCGGCGGGTGGTGAAGGATCGGCCGTCCCGTACCCGCTCCACCAGATACACCAGGGGAGCCGACACGTCGCCGGGGCGTATGAAGTAGGCCTGAAGACTGTGGACCGACCGGTCGTCCACCGTGCGGGCGGCAGCAACCAATGCCTGGCCGGCAACTTGGCCGCCGAATACTCGCTGCCGTTCTTCTTGAGGGCTGACTCCCCGGAAGATGTCCTTCTCGATGGGCTCCAGATCCAGCAGCCTGATGAGATCGTCTACCTCCAACTGCATGACCGGCTGATCCTATCGCCCCATTTGAGCCGTTCTTCATGCCAACCTACAGACCGGTTCTGCAATGCTGTTTCAGAATGGCGCTGGGCTACGCTTAATCCTCCACCATGTCGCTCTTTGTCTCGGCCCGCGCTCACGTCAAGGACAACTGGCACCGACTGTTGCGCTACAGCGGTACGTCTGCGGTTGGAGTGGTGTTGGGGCAGACCATATTGCGGGTGTGCTACGACTTGTTGGGCTGGTCGGGGCTGGTTTCCAACCTGGTGGCGTTCCTGATCGCCAACATCCCCGTCTACCACCTGAACCGGTTGTGGGTGTGGGACCGTTTCGGTCGCAGCAAGTGGCGCCGCGAGGTGCTGCCCTTCTGGCTGGTCTCATTGGCCGGGCTGGCCCTGTCGTCTCTCATCGTTGGCCTGGTCGACCGAGTAACCGACAACGGCTGGTTCATCACCGTGGCGTCGGTGGGAGCGTTCGGCATGGTCTGGCTGGTGAAGTACGCAGTGTGCGATCAGTACCTGTTCGGCTCCCCGGTCCAAGACGACCCCTCTGAGAATAAAGTCGAGAGAGAGGAAGATGGAACCCAGTCGGCAGGCGTTCGCTGAGGCTGCCCGGGGATTTATGCCCCCCGACGAGGGGTTGGCGCTCCATCGGGCGGCGTGCGAATTGGAGGTCGACGGCCCGCTACTCGAGGTAGGGAGCTATTGCGGAAAATCGTCGGTGTATCTGGGTGACGCTGCCCAGTCTCAGGGACGGGTGCTGTTCGCGCTAGACCACCACCGGGGATCGGAGGAGAACCAGCCCGGTTGGGAGTGGCACGAGCCCGATCTGGTGGACCCCGAGGTGGGCCTGATCGACACTTTGCCCCACTTCCGCCGAACCGTCTACCAGGCCGGACTGGAGCAGTGGGTGGTGGCCTTGGTGGGCGATTCGGTGGCTGTCGCCCAAAACTGGTCCACCTCGCTGGCCCTTTTGTTCATTGACGGCGGCCACGGCACCGAACCGGCCCATGCCGACTACGAGAACTGGGTGCCCCATGTGGCCATCGGCGGCCGCTTGGCCATCCACGATGTGTTTCCCAACCCCGCAGACGGCGGCCGCCCGCCCTATGAGATCTACTGCCGGGCCATGGAGAGCGGCGCATTCACTGAGTGGACCGCCACCGGCTCCCTGCGAGTCCTCACCCGCTGCGCCCCCGGCTTCTGACCTGCCAACCCACCGGACAAGCGTCAACTAGCTTCATCAGCGTGGACAACGAGCAAAGGCTGGTATCTGGCGAAGCGTGGCGGGAGTTCTGCGACCGCTTGAAGGCATCAGGCGAACGCCTTTTGGGCGATGAGTTCCCCAGTCGGCCCGCCGATCGGGCCGAGGGATACCGGCACCTGGGCCGACTGCTTATGCAGGGCTTGCTCGAACAGGTGGAGCTTTGCGACCGGGATTTTCCCGTCATGTACCGCCACAACGACGACGTCATGCGCTGGGGCGGGCCCAACGTAGACAACACCTATTGGCGGGCCCACGTAAGCCACGAGCACACCTACCGAGTGTCGGGGTGGCTGCCACCTGGTTCACTGTTCGTGAGCCAAAGCGCTCATGGCGAGATGCACCAGAACCAACTGGGCATCACCGCCGAGCGCACCAACGACGATTTCGCCGTTGATCCCGATGGCGGCTTCACCTTCATCGTCAGCGCTACCCCCCATGACGGCAACTGGCTGCCCATCGACGAGCACACCGACCACATCTCGGTTCGGGAGTACAACGTCGACTGGATGGTCGAAGAACCAGGCAGCTTCTACATCGAGCGGTTGGGCAGCGAGGGTCAGCACCCCGCACCCCTCGATCCTGCCGATTTTGCCGACGGGTTGGACCGGGCGATGACCTGGGCCGAGGACGCTTTGGTGTTCTGGAACCAGTGGATGGAGCGGAGCCGCAAGGCCGCCCCGCCCAACGAGTTCTACGGCCCCCGCTCGGTGCCCGGCGGGGCCGATGCCATCGGCTACGGCGGCTGTTCCTACGAGCTGGCTCCCGACGAGGCCATGATCATCACCTGCGATGTGCCCGAAGCCCGGTACTGGTCGTTCATGATCTACAGCTACGCCTGGTTCGAATCACTGGACTTCGCCAACCGAACCGTCAGCCTGAACAATGCCCAGATTGCCGCCGACCCCAACGGCCGCTTCCGTATTGTGGTAGCCCACAAAGACCCCGGCGTGCAGAACTGGCTCGACACCGAGGGACGCCCCGAAGCGCTCATCACCTTCCGCTGGGTGCTGAGTACCACCATGCCCACCCCCGAGTCTCACGTAGTGCACTTCTCTGAGCTTGACCACCACCTGCCCGACTTCATTACCCGTCTCACCCCAGAACAGCGCGCCGCCCAAATCACCACCCGCCGCCAATCCCGAGCCCTCCGCTTTCGCCGCTGAGCAAGACTGAGGCTATATCCTGATCGCCATGTCCCCTTGGAGGTTCCCGCAGTCGGCTCCACTGCGAATGAGCCTCCCCCACCTTGCCGCCAAGTCCCTTTGGGGGTTCATCTTGCTCGTCGGCGCGCTCGGCCTGCTTGCCGCGGCCTGCGGGAGCGGAGACGAAGATGGCCGGGCTTACAGGGCCGACGGGGTCGGTATCTGGGCCAAAGCGGACATCGTCAACCCCGAGGGAGACGTTGTGGGTACCGCCAAATTCGAGCAGGCTCCGACCGGAGTGCTGATTACGGTATCGGTGGGCGGTCTCGTCCCCGGTGCGCATGGCATCCACCTTCACGCAGTAGGTGCGTGTACCCCGGATTTCAAAGCGGCGACCGGACATATCACCAGCACCGACGAGGCGCTGCACGGGTTGAAGAACCCCGAGCGGACAGCTGACAACGGCGATAATGGCGACCTGCCCAACCTCTACGCGGCAGCCGACGGCACCGCCCAAGCAGAGTTCTTCACCTCGCTGGTAACCGTTTCCGGCGGCACAATGCCCGCACTGCTCGATACCGACGGATCCACGGTGATCATCCACGAGAGCCCCGACGATCACATCACCCAGCCCATCGGCGGCGCAGGAGGCCGCGTCGGCTGCGGCATCATCCGCTAACCCGCGTCACCCGCTCCATCATCTGTCTTCCACTCGGGCGGGACCAGGCCCTTGGAGGGCGGCACGCACGGATTGCTCAACGGCGTCGGCGACGGTTTCGGGGTTTTCGTGCTCCCAGAATCGGAGGACCGTCCAGCCGGCCTGTCGGAGGTTGGCGTCGGTGTCTTGGTCGCGGGCGATGTTGCCGGTGATCTTGTTGGACCAGTATTCAGGGTTGGTGGCCGGCTGGGTGTGGTGCTCGGAGCAGCCGTGCCAATAGCAGCCGTCCACGAACACCGCGATCTTGGCCTTGCGGAACACCAGGTCGGCTGTGCGCCGCAGCTCCGGCAGTGGACGAGCGGCCACCCGGTAGCGCAGGCCCCGGCGGTGTATCGCCGAGCGAACCGCCAACTCCGGCCTGGTGTCCCGGCTGCGGTTGCCCTGCATTGACTTCCGAGTCGCCTCCGAAGAAGCCCAAGACCCCTCCGGCAACGCACTCATGGTCCGATGGTAGCGACGGAGTCTTCGTCAGGGTGGTCCCCGTAACTGTCATTAGCCACGGCTATGGTCATTTGAAGTGTCTATGTCTGGCGCACAGGGCTGGACCCTCTGATCAGGTCATCGATGCCATGAAGAGCAACACAAACGGATGCGATGGCAGCACTTTGCGAAGCAAAGGGCAACTGGCATTGGCCGGGACAAACGGTTCAGTCGGTAGTCCTATGACGTTACCGAGGGACCCTGGACCGATCGCGGCGGAGTTCTTTGCCGGGATTGGCCTGGTGAGGGCAGGTTTGGGGCGGGCGGGCATCGACGTGGTGTGGGCGAATGATATCGAGCCGGTCAAGCATGCGGTGTATGCGTCCAATTTTGATGATGCGCACTATGTCTTAGGGGACATTCGGGGTGTACAGGGGTGCTCGGTTCCCAAAGTTGACATCGCGACGGCCAGCTTCCCCTGTGTGGACCTGTCGCTCGCGGGGAATCGGAAAGGGTTGGACGGCGAGCAGTCGGGGCTGTTCTTTGAATTCTCGCGAGTCCTGAGAGAGATGGGAGAGCGAATCCCGCCCGTGGTGATGATCGAGAACGTGTCATCGTTCGTGTCCTCCAGGGGAGGGGAAGACCTCCGAGTCTCGATAGGAGAACTCAACAAGTCGGGATACTTCTGTGATGTGCTGACCGTGGATGCAAGCTGGTTTGTTCCCCAGTCGAGACCCCGCTTGTTCATCATTGGCACTCTCGAACCACTTGGCGGTGAGGCTTCGGGTATGGCTGGACCGCTCCGCTCTGAGTCAGTGGCCGCGTTCGTGAGGGCCAATCAAGATCTGATGCTTCAAGAGCTTTCGGTGCCGATTCCCTTGCAGGCTGATCGCCGGCTCAATGATGTGGTGGAACGTCTCGACGCCAGCGACGAGCGGTGGTGGGACGGTAAGCGGTTTGGGAAGTTCATGGGATCGCTTTCTCCCCTCCATCAAGATCGATTAGCTCTACTTGGGCAGGACAGGATCACCCAGTGGCGCACCGCCTACCGTCGGACTCGCAATGGGATCCCTGTGTGGGAAATCCGCTCAGACGACATCTCCGGCTGTCTCCGCACAGCGCGAGGTGGCTTTTCTCGACAAGCAGTTGTCGAAATCTCCCCAGATGGAGTACGAGCAAGATGGATGACGCCGCGCGAGTACGCCCGGCTTCAGGGGGTTCCAGATGGGTTTGACTATTCCGCAGTCACCGATGCCCAGGCGCTGTTTGGCTTCGGCGATGCAGTTTGTGTGCCAGTGATCAAATGGCTCGCTGAACATGCGCTGGTGCCAGCTGCTATGGCGATGGGACGTCAAGAAGCCGAAAAGGCTGCTGTGTGAACGCTGAGAGTATTGCCGACGTGCTCGATGCAGACATTGAGCAGTGGTATGAGGCTCAGCGCAACGACGGGACGGTCAACCGCAACGTGATGGCAGTTGGCCTCATCATGTGTGAGCACATGAGCAGCCACTTCCCTCTTGATGAAGATAAGTGGTTCACCGGTTCTCAAGTGAGCCTTCTCGGCGGTACCGGAGGCCGCGTCGGCTGGGGCATCTTCCGCTCACTCCAGCAACCAATGCCGGCCCAACATTGTTTGGCCTTATGGCAGCCTCAGCCGATGGTGATGAGTTCGGGGAGGGTGTGGTGGTTGGAGAAGAGGGTGGAGGCGGGGGAGGCGTCCGACAATGCGTCGGCGGCCAGGATGACGGCGGCGGCGGTGTAGGTGGTGCGCTCGTCGGCGGGGAAGTGGGTTCGCTCAGGGTGGGCCATTCCCGTGAAGTAGGAGCCGTCGTCGGCCCGCAGGTCTTGCACCCATTGAAACATCTCGGTGGCGATGTCCCGGCGGCCCACGCCCAGGTGGGCGATGATGCACTCACAGGTCTCCGCGGCGGTCACCCAGGGTTTGTCGGACACGCAGCGCACCCCGAGGCCGTCCATCACGAACCGGTCGAAACGGGAGGCCAGCATGGTTCGGCCTTCTTGGCCGGTAACCACGCCCGACAAAACCGGGTAGTACCAGTCCATGGCCCAGCGATGCTTGGGGGCGAAGGCGTCAGGCTGGGTGCGGATCACGTCGGCCAGTCGGGCGGCGCTCAGCTCCCAATCAGGCCGCTCATTGCCCAGCTCTTCGCCGGCGGCGATGGCCGCTCGCAGGCTGTGGCAGATGCTGGACGACCCAGTCAACAGCGCGAACGACCACGGCGTGCCGTCGTTGTGGCGGGCCCAGCGGATCTCTCCCCGGGGGAGTTGCAAGTCGAGCACGAAGCTCACCGCCCGTTCCACCACCGGCCACATCGACTCCAAAAAGCCCCGGTCGCCGGTGCACATGTAGTGGTGCCACACCCCGGTGGCCACGTAGGCCACGCAGTTGGCGTCAAGCTTGTCCTGCTCCACGCTGTCAGCCAGATAGTACTGGTGCCAGGCGCCGTCGGGCCTCTGGCGGTCACCCAACCACTGATAGGCCCGCTCGGCTTCGGCCTGCTGCCCCATCACCGTGAGGGCCATGGCCGCTTCCACATGATTCCACGGGTCGGCGTGGCCGCCGGGGAACCAGGGGATCATCCCGTTGGGAAGCTGCCAGGCCGCAATGCTGTCAGCCGTCTGGTCTAGATCAGAAGCCGACACAACGCCGGCCACGCATGGCCCGGCAAATTTCGTGCCCTTGGGCGTGGGAGTGTCGGCATCGGCAAGCTCGGTCTCCCTGCGATTGTGGGATTCAGGCATCGGCAAGCTCGGTCTCCCTTGGAGTTTCTGATCCTGGCTTCCGGCTGTAAAGGACCAGGCTCTTGCCCAGCACTGGACTCAGGACCCGTTCGGCTATTCGGGTTATCTTCGGTTGGCGAACAATATCCCATTCCAAGAGCTGGCGGTAAGCCGCCACCAGCCGGTGGTCGTCGCGGTTGGGGCCGACCGCGCACCGCAACCACCAGTATGGGCTGTGAAGCGCGTGGGCATGGTGACCGGTGTAGGGGGCCAGCCCGGCGCGTCGGATCCGGCGCCGGAGTTCGCTCCGCCGGTAGATCCGCACATGCCCGCCGACCGCTTTGGGGGCGTGGTAGTCATCTGACAGGGCCCAGCACACTCTTTCGGGAAACCAGGTGGGCACGGTCACGGCCAGCACTCCGCCGGGACGCAGAATCCGGGCCAGCTCGGCCAGCGCCGCATCGTCGGAGTCCACGTGCTCGAGCACCTCAGAGGCGATGATCCGGTCGAATGACTGGTCGGGAAACGGCAAACGGGTGGCATCACCCCGTACGGCTTGGCAGGTGCCGCGGTGCTGCTCGCCAACTTCGCTCATAGCTGCGAACGTGGCCCGAACCTGAGCCAGCTCGGCCGAAGCCAGATCGCAGGCCACGACATGGGCGCCTTGCCGGGCGGCCTCATAGGCGTGGCGCCCGAACCCGCACCCCAGGTCAAGCAGCCGTTCCCCCGGCTTCAAACCCAGGCGGTTGTAGTCAACGGTCAGCATGGTCGGGCTGGTGCCTCAGAATCCGCCGAGAGTGTCCGTGCCTATCGGTTGAGCTGCCACTCGTCCAGCAGCGCCCGATAGTGCTCCACTGTTTGCTCCGCGGTGTGGCGCCAGCTCCACCGACTGGTCACCCGCTCCCGGCCGGCTGCTCCGATCCGGGCGGCCATGGCCGGATCGTCGAGCACCCGGTTCAGCGCGGCGGCCAGCGCCTCGGCATCGCCGGGAGGCACTGACACGCAGGTCTGGCCGTCGGGGCCGGCTACCTCGGGCAGCGCTCCTCCGGAGGTGGCCACCAACGGCGTGCCGGTACTCATGGCTTCGATAGCCGGAAGAGAGAACCCCTCATAGAGCGAAGGAACCACCGCCGCCGAGCTGGTGGCGTACAGCTCCACAATGCGCTCGTCAGGCACGCCCGAGATGAAGTCCACCACCTGGCCTAAGCCCAGGCTGTCGATGGTCTCCGCTGTGGTGCCCCCCTTGCGGGGTTTGCCGATAACGACCAAGCGCACGTCTCGCTCGGTGCGGAGCTTGGCCATTGCCTCCAGCAGATAGCGCAGACCCTTCATGGGTACATCGGCGCTGGCGGTGGTGATGATCTGCTCCGGGCGGCGGACCACCTCGGGCAGCGGGCGGAACAGCTCGGGGTCGACCCCCACCGGCACCACGTGCATGAGGCGGTGGGGCACCTTCTGATCTCGGGCGATGTCGTCGCGCGACGACTCCGACACGGTGATGATGCGCTGAAGCCGGCGGGCCACCCTGGCCTGCATCCGGGTGAAGGAATACCAGCGCCGCTTGCCCAGCCGCTCCACCGGGCCCCGGGCATGGTCAAGCTCTAGCTGGCGGTCGACGGTGATGGGGTGATGGATGGTGCCCAAAACCGGCAGCCCGTCGCGCTCGATGGCCAGCAGCCCGTAGCCCAGCGATTGGTTGTCGTGTACCAAGTCGAATTCTCTCACCCGAGAGCGCAGCAACTGCCAGGCTCGGATGGAGAAGGCCAGGGGCTCCGAGAATGCCCCGGTCATGAACGAACCCACCTCGGCGGCATCCGCCCACGACTTGACCTCCCAGAACCCGGGCATCCGTCCGGGATAGGCGTCGTTGAAGATGTCCAGACTGGGGAGTTGGTGCAGCGGTACTCGGCGGTCCAGCACCGGATAGGGCTGGCCGCTCAGCACCTCTACGTGGTGGCCGAGGTCGGTCAGCGCCCGGCTGAGGTGGTGGACGTACACCCCCTGCCCGCCGCAGTGGGGTTTGCCCCGGTACGACAGCAGGGCGATCTTCAGGGGTCGATCCACCGGGGCCATGACCTACAAGGCTCTCGGAATCCGTGGTGTTTGGCAAATGCTCAGCGGCCTTGAGGGGCCGCTAACTTTGCCCCGTGCGAGCACTGGTGCAACGAGCCGCTGAGGCCCGGGTTCGAGTCGACGGCGAGGTCATCGGAGAGATCGGTCCCGGGCTGTGCTGTCTCATCGGCGTGACCCATGACGATGATGCCGACACGGTGAAGAAAATGGCCTCCAAGCTGTGGAACCTGCGCATCTTCACCGACGAGAACGGGCACATGAACCGGTCGGTGGCCGACACCAGCGGCGAGCTGCTGGTGGTGAGCCAGTTCACCCTCTACGGCGACATCAGCCGAGGCCGTCGCCCGTCATTTCTGGCCGCAGCCGCCCCCGATCAAGCCGCCGGACTGATCGATGAGCTGATTGCTGAACTCCGCACCCTCGGCGCCACCGTAGCCACCGGTTCATTCGGCGCCATGATGGCCGTCGAACTCACCAACGACGGGCCCGTCACCCTGATGGTGGAAATCTGATGGGCTGCATTCAGGGCGAGGAGGGGTGGAATTCCTGAATTGAATTCCACCACCTGTGGCTGGGCCGGGATATGGGGCGCAGGCTGGGCCCGGCAGGCTATGGCCCTGGGATGACGTTGACGATGGGGGTTTGTGGGGGGACCGGGGGCGGCGGCGACAGGGTGCCGGTAGCACAGGCGTCGGCGGCGAGTTGTTCGGGTTGGTCGCCGAAGTCACTCCCGGCCAGCGCGGTGCAGGCTTCCCTGACCGCAATGGCAAAGGGTCGGTCATACCGGATTGTCAAGACGGTGGCTGCGTTTTGGCGGGCGATGGCTTCTCGGCGGGTGTAGGGCAGTGAGCACACGTCGGCTATGTCGTCGCCGTCGCTGTCAAAGGGGTAGGTGCGCGGTCCGCCCAAGCTCAAATTCGCGCAGAACTCCGGCCCGGTCACAATCCCCGTGTAAAACGCGGTATTGGCCGGAGGGGCCGACGGCGGCGGCGACAGGGTGCCGGTGGCGCAGGCGTCGGCGGCGAGTTGTTCGGGTTGGTCGCCGAAGTCGCTCCCGGCCAGCGCGGTGCAGGCTTCTCTGGCCGCAATGGCAAAGGGTCGGTCATAGCGGATTGTCAAGACGGTGGCTGCGTTTTGGCGGGCGATGGCTTCTCGGCGGGTGTAGGGCAGTGAGCACACGTCGGCTATGTCGTCGCCGTCGCTGTCAAAGGGGTAGGTGCGCGGTCCGCCCAAGCTCAAATTCGCGCAGAACTCCGGCCCGGTCACAATCCCCGTGTAAAACGCAGAAGTAATCGCAGGAGCCGACGGCGACAGGGGAGCAGGCGAGGGAGGCGGAGGAGGTGGCGGAGGCGGGGGAGGCGGGGGAGGCGGGGGAGGCGGAGGCGCTACGGGCCTGCCGTTGGCCGACGGTGACCAGTCGCTGTCGCCGGCGGTGTTGGTGGCCCGGATTTGTACCTGGTAGGTGGTGCCGTTGGCCAATCCGGTGATGGTGGTGTTGGTGGTGGTGTTGGCGGCGTTGGTGCCGGTGTCGTCTAGTTCGGTCCATTCACCGAGAGGGCAGCTGGTGGTGTTGGTGCAGTAGCGCAGGTCGTAGTCGACGATGGCCGATCCGTTGTTTGCCGGCGCGTTCCATCTCACCGCCAGCGACCTGTCGCCCGGTGTGATCGTCGGCGCGGCGGGTGTGTCCGGTCGATCGGCTGGTGTGCCGTTGGCCGACGGTGACCAGTCGCTGTCGCCGATGCTGTTGGTGGCCCGGATTTGTACCTGGTAGGCAGTGCCGTTGGCCAATCCGGTGATGGTGGTGTTGGTGGTGGTGTTGGCGGCGTTGGTGCCGGTGTCGTCTAGTTCGGTCCATTCACTGAGAGGGCAGCTGGTGGTGTTGGTGCAGTAGCGCAGGTCGTAGTCGACGATGGCCGATCCGTTGTTTGCCGGCGCGTTCCATCTCACCGCCAGCGACCTGTCGCCCGGTGTGATCGTCGGCGCGGCGGGTGTGTCCGGTCGATCGGCTGGTGTGCCGTTGGCCGACGGTGACCAGTCGCTGTCGCCGGCGGTGTTGGTGGCCCGGATTTGTACCTGGTAGGTGGTGCCGTTGGCCAATCCGGTGATGGTGGTGTTGGTGGTGGTGTTGGCGGCGTTGGTGCCGGTGTCGTCTAGTTCGGTCCATTCACCGAGAGGGCAGCTGGTGGTGTTGGTGCAGTAGCGCAGGTCGTAGTCGACGATGGCCGATCCGTTGTTTGCCGGCGCGTTCCATCTCACCGCCAGCGACCTGTCGCCCGGTGTGATCGTCGGCGCGGCGGGTGTGTCCGGTCGATCGGCTGGTGTGCCGTTGGCCGACGGTGACCAGTCGCTGTCGCCGATGCTGTTGGTGGCCCGGATTTGTACCTGGTAGGTGGTGCCGTTGGCCAATCCGGTGATGGTGGTGTTGGTGGTGGTGTTGGCGGCGTTGGTGCCGGTGTCGTCTAGTTCGGTCCATTCACCGAGAGGGCAGCTGGTGGTGTTGGTGCAGTAGCGCAGGTCGTAGTCGACGATGGCCGATCCGTTGTTTGCCGGCGCTTCCCACTCCACCTCTAGCCACTCGTCGCCCGGCGTGATCGTCGGCGCGGCGGGTGTGTCCGGTCGATCGGCTGGTGTGCCGGTTGCCGACGGTGACCAGTCGCTGTCGCCGGCGGTGTTGGTGGCCCGGATTTGTACCTGGTAGGCGGTGCCGTTGGCCAAACCGGTGATGAAGACGGCGACGGCGGTGAGGGTGGCGTTGGTGCCGGTGTCGTCTAGTTCGGTCCATTCACCGAGAGGGCAGCTGGTGGTGTTGGTGCACAGGCGCAGGTCGTAGTCGACGATGGCCGATCCGTTGTTTGCCGGCGCTTCCCACTCCACCTCTAGCCACTCGTCGCCCGGTGTGATCGTCGGCGCCGCCGGTGTGCCCGGCACGCCCGGGATCTCCGTCGCCGAAGGCGACCACTCGCTGGTGCCGATGCTGTTGGTGGCCCGGATTTGTACCTGGTAGGCAGTGCCGTTGGCCAGGTTCGAGATGGTGGCGTTGGCGCCGGTGTCGTCCAGTTCGGTCCATTCGTCGGGGATGTCGCAGCCGGTGGTGTCGGTGCAGTAGCGCAGGTCGTAGTTGGTGATGGCCGATCCGTTGTTTGCCGGCGCGGTCCACGTCACTGTCAGCGATCCGTTGCCCGGCGCGGCCGTCGGCGCCGCCGGCGCACTTGGCGCACCCGGGGTTTTCGTCGTCGAGGGCGACCAGTCGCCGTCGCCGACGGCGTTGGAAGCCCGCACCTGCACCTGGTAGACGGTGCCGTTGGCCAAACCGGTGATGGTGGCGGTGGTGGCGGTGCTGTCGGCGGTGTCGTCTAGCTCGGCCCATTCGTCGGGGGCGTCGCAGCCGGTGGTGTTGGTGCAGTAGCGCAGGTCGTAGTCCAAAATGGCCGCCCCATTCCTCGCCGGCGCGGTCCATGTCACGGTCAGCGATCCGTTGCCCGGCGTGGCCGTCGGCGCCGCCGGTATGCCCGGCGCACCTGCTGGTGTGCCGGTTGCCGAGGGCGACCAGTCGCTGTCGCCGACGGCGTTGGAAGCTCGCACCTGCACCTGGTAGGTGATGCCGTTGGCCAGGTCGGTGATCCTGGCGGTGGTGGCGGTGCTGTCGGCGGTGTCGTCTAGCTCGGTCCATTCGCCGGGGATGTCGCAGCCGGTGGTGTCGATGCAGTAGCGCACGTCGTAGTCGACAATGGTGGCCACGTTGTTCGTCGGCGCCGTCCACGACACCTCCAGCAGCGTGTCTCCTGATGTGGCTGTCGATGCCGCGGGTGGCTCTGGCACGCCTGGGGTGCTTGTGGTCGACGGCGACCAGTCGCTGTCGCCGAAGCTGTTGGAGGCTCGCACCTGCACCTGGTAGGCGGTGCCGTTGGCCAGGTTCGAGATGGTGGCGGTGGTGGCGGTGTTGTTGTCGTTGGCGTCCAGTTCGGTCCATTCGCCGGCGGCGTCGCAGCCGGTGGTGTTGGTGCAGTAGCGCACGTCGTAGTCCACGATGTCGTGTGTTTGGCCTGTTCCCCCCTTATAGTCCGGCGCCGTCCACGACACCTCTAGCGACCCGTTGGCCGACATGGTCGTCGGCGCGGTTGGCGCGTCCGGCGTACCTGGGGTTCTTGTGGTCGATGGCGACCAGTCGCTGGTGCCGAAGCTGTTTGCTGCTTGCACTTGCACCTGGTAGGCGGTGCCGTTGGCGAGGTCGGCGATCGAGGCCAGCGTTCCTGTGCCGGTGTAGCCATAGCCGGACCACTCGCCGGGGGCATCGCAGCCGGTGGTGTTGATGCAATAGCGCACGTTGTAGTCGTTGATCGCGGCCCCGTTGTCGGCCGGCGCCGTCCACGACACCCCCAGCAGTGTGTCGCCTGATGTGACTGTTGGCGCTAATGGTGCATCTGGCACGCCTGGGGTGCCTATAGTCGATGGCGACCAGTCGCTGTCGCCGGCGGCGTTGGCGGCCCGGATTTGTACCTGGTAGGCGGTGCCGTTGGCCAGGTCGGTGATGGTGGCGGTGGTGGCGGTGTTGTCGGTGGTGTCGTCTAGCTCGGTCCATTCGCCGAGAGGGCAGCCGGTGGTGTTGGTGCAGTAGCGCACGTCGTAGTCGACGATGGCCGATCCGTTGTTTGCCGGCGCGGTCCACTCCACCTCCAGCGACCCGTCGGCTGGAGACAACGACGGCGCGATTGGCGCGGCCGGCACGGCCGACGCGGTTGGGGTGCCTATGGTCGATGGCGACCAGTCGCTGTCGCCGGCGGCGTTGGCGGCCCGGATTTGTACCTGGTAGGCGGTGTCGTTGGTCAAACCGGTGATGGTGGCGGTGGTGGCGGTGTTGTCGGTGGTGTCGTCTAGTTCGGTCCATTCGCCGAGGGGGCAGCCGGTGGTGTTGGTGCAGTAGCGCACGTCGTAGTCGACGATGGCCGATCCGTTGTTTGCCGGCGCGGTCCACACCGCGGTCAGCGACTCGTTGGCTGGAGTGAGCGACGGCGCGGCGGGCGGGGCGGGGGCGGCTATGCCTGGTGCGGCCTGCACGGCTTGTTGGTCGGTGGTGCTGACCTCGCCGTGGTGGTTGTGGGTTTCCATCTTGAGCCAGTAGTTGGTGCCGTTGGCCAGGCCGGTGATAGTGCAGGAGGTGGTGCTGGCGCTGATGTACTTCTCACCTCGGGGAAAGCCGATGCCCGCGCAGGTGCTCCCGGTGGTGGTGACGTCTTGGTAGGCGCCGGCCGCGCTGTGTTTGATCTTCACTCGGTGGGCGACGGCCCCGTCGACCGCGGCCCACCTCAGCGTCAGCGACTGGTTTCCGGCCGTGGCGGTGAACGCGGGCACCATCTGAGGAGTCGGCTCGCCCCCGGGCACGGCGATACCGGTGGCCGAGGCCGACCACGGGCCGTCGCCCCGGGAGGTGATCGCCCGGACCTGCACCTCGTAGGGGTGGTAGCCAGTGAGGTTGGCCAAGTCTCGCGAGCAGGTGGCGCTGGTGACGCTGTGGGTGGTCCACGCCCCGGCGCCGCCGGCGGTGTACTTGCGATACCGCAGGATGTAGCCGGTGACCTCAGTGCCGCCGTTGCACCCCGACCAGGAAACCCGCAGCGGTGTGCTTGTGTGGTGCGAGAACCCGATTGCGGCCGGGACGACCTCCGGCGTGCCCGACACCGTGGACCACGACCCGGAGCCCTGGCCGTTTTCTGCCCGGACCCGTACTTCGTAGGTTGTGCCGTTGGCCAAGCCGCTGATGGTGCAGCTGTTCGCGCTCGCGGGGAGGGTACTTATGCAGGTGCTCGAGGTCGGCGCGGCGAAGGCATCGCTGCCTGTGCGGTACTGCACGGTATAGCCGGTGATGTCGGCGCCGCCGTCGCTGGCCGGGGCGCCCCAAACCACCTGGAGCGATGCGCTGCCGCCTGTGGCGGTGAGGCCGCCCGGTCCGCCCGGCACGGCGGCTGGCGTGCCGGCGACAACGCTGGACCACGGCCCGTTTCCAGTGGCGTTCACCGCCCGGGCCCGCACGTCGTAGGCCGTGCCGTTGGCCAGGCCGCTGATGGTGCAGCTTCGAGCACCGGCACCCAAGGTGTTGGCGCAGGTGCCCGAGGTCGGCGCGGCAAAGGCGTCGCTGCCTGTGCGGTACTGCACGGTGTAGCCGTCGACCGCCAAGACGCCGGTATCGACAAGGGCCGCCTGCCAGCTGACCGTGAGGGTGGCGTTGCTTGGTGTCACCGATGGGGTGCTAGGGCTGTCGGGCACTGCCGCCGGAGTGGCCGTGACCGTTGATGACCACGTGCCGCTGCTTGAAGTGTTGCGGGCCAGCACCCGCACGTCGTAGGCCGTGCCGTTGGCCAGGCCGCTGATGGTGCAGCTTCGAGCATCGCCATCCAGGGTGCTGGCGCAGGTGCCTGTGGTCGGTGCGGCAAAGGCCTCAGCGCCGGTACGGTACTCCACCGCATAGTCCGCGAAGTTTCGCCCCTCAGGGCGGGTGGGTGCCGACCAGGCCAGCGTCATGCTGGCATTGCCCGCATCCGCGGCAACGCTGGCCACCGGCCCGGGTATCGTCGCCCACGGACCGCTTCCCTGGCCATTTACCGCCCGGACCCGCACCCTATAGACAGTGTCGCTGGCCAGGCCGTTGATGGTGCAGCTTCGAGCATCGCCGCCCAGGGCGCTGGCGCAGGTGCCCGATGACGGGGTCGTCCAACTGCCATCACCAACGCGATATTGCACGGCATAGCCGAAAATGCCCGCACCGCTAGCAGGCGGATACCAAGCAACGGTCAGCGTGCTGCTGGCAGATGTCACCCGAGCAGCCTGAGGCTCGGCGGGCGCGTCCTTGTTCCCTACCCAAACCGTGTAGGCACTGCCGTGGCGACCGGTCACATCGAAGCGCAAGTCGCCCAAGGTGCGAGATCCACCAACTTGGTACACATGACTAGATCCGGCATCCACGAGGAGGGCGCCGGATGCCGCAACTTGCTGCACCCGCCGCCGGACTCCAACACAGGTCGTGTACTGGCATGGGCCATCGCCGGATCCCCGCTGGTCAACCCGGTATACCTCCACGCCTTCGACGGGAATGCTCTGCTCGAAGGCCTGCCACACCCGGGCGCCCAGCGTGTAGAAATCGTCTTCGTCAGGCCCGGGAACAACCAGCAACTGCGTGTCGCCTAGCAGGGGAGCGCCCAGCGTATAGGTTGCCGCAGTCGGAGGCGTGCCGGGGTTGCCATCAGGGTCCGCGTCGTAGACAGCGACGTCGGCTAGATCAATCCATCCGGACGCGTAGCGATTGATGGCGATAGTGGCGGCACTCCCGGCAAACCAATTGGTGCCGCTCATCTCGTCCATCCGGTTGTCGTACTGGGCGCCACCCGTGACGGAATAAGAGTGGGGCCACTCCACCTGATGGCCGAGTTCGTGTCTGGCAATGGAATAGAACGGCTCATGGTATGCAGGGTGCAGCCCCTCCCAGCTGAACGTGCTCCCGTCTACGAGGATGCTGCGCCCGTTGCTTGTGGGGGAGTTCGCCGGGTAAGAGGTGTTGCAAGCGTAAACCGGGCGCGGACATCGCGGCACCCATGCGAGCCCCACGTTTCGCGGCCTGTCATCGAGACTGCGTCTATAGCCCGTGTCGTTGTAAACGATGAACGCGCCGTTGCTCCGCACTTCCGGGTTCCATCCGGCGTATTCGGCGATTTTCTCGTGGCAGTCGGTGTGTACGTAGTGGGAGGGAGCAGACCCATAGTCGAAGTCGACGCTGCTGGCATAAGTCCCGCCCATGACGAACCGCGGCTCGTATCTGCCGCCGGACATCCAGGTGAAATATGGGGCGATGACGGTGTCGAGCGCGTGCAGGACTTCGTCAGCGGTGAGATTGAGGTTGGCGTTGGGGGCATCGCACAACCAAACCTCCCACACATCGGTCTTCGTCGAAGAGGAGAACGAAGAGGAGTAAGCCCGCACGCGATCGAGGTCGACCAGCCCCAGGGGATCAACCAGGGCCCTCGCGACGGCTGCGACGCTGAAAAAGGCGCCGCTGATATCGATTGACTCATCGAGCACCCCGTCTACCAGGATCACATCGTCCACGAGACCATCAGGCGTGCGAACATCCCCCAACGGCTCAGAAGAGGGCGGCTCGCTCGCTGCATCGCCGGTCTGCGCAGCCGCGGAGCCAGCCGAAAGCGCGAGCCCGGCCACCAGCACTGCGACGCTTACGAAGACCGCCAAGCAGGCGATACGAGGAATTCGAAGGCCCTTGTGCATTCCCGCCAGGCTAACAATCAAGACCATAGACCACTGCCTCCAGAGCCGGTCGCCTTTTGGCCGGCCACCTTGATGAAGGAGGCAATCAAGTTAGGGATGGACGATCCGTTATTGGGCTGTCTGGGGTGCCGGGCCCGTGGAGCGGTGGTGTCAGGCCGCGGGGTGGAGGACCATTGGCAAGGTGTTTGTACGGAAATCTGATCAGCGGCGTTTCGGGCGAGGAGGGGTGGAGTTTCTGGTTCGAAACATCCAAGCAGCCGCTATGGCCGTTAGGGCGAGGGCGATCATGGGCCAGGGGCCGACGCGGGTGGCCAGAGTTTGGCCGGAGCGGAGTTCGACGGGGGCTTGGATGACCTTTTGCTGGGAGACTCCGGTTCGCTGGTAGACGTTGCCATCGGGGTCGACGAAGGCGCTGAACCCGGTGGGGGCGGCCTGTACTACCCAGCGCCCGGTCTCCAAGGCGCGCAGTCGCGAGCTGGCGACTTGCTGGGTTTGCACGATGGTGAGCCAATAGCTGGCCCCATTGGTGGGGTTCAACAGCACCTCACCGCCATTGCCGATAGCGTCTCGGGCTCGGTCCTCGAAGAAGATCTCCCAGCTGATCGACACTCCGAGGCGGCCCACGGGGGTGTCTAGCACCGCGGGGGAATCGCCCCGGCGCATATCTCGGGCCGGCAGGTAGTCGGGGGCCAGCGGCTCGATGAGCGACCGCAGCGGCACGTACTCCCCGAACGGCACCAGCCGAACCTTGTCGTAGCGGCCCACCATGGTTCCGTTGGGGGCGAACACCGCCGCGAAGTTGGCCGATTTGGTGTCCGACACGTCCTCGACCACTCCGGCCACCAGCGTGGCGTTGAGCTCCCGGGCCAACTCGGCCAGCCGCATCCGCTCCTGGCTAGTGGCAAACAGACCATGCACGTCCACCACATCCTCAGGCCACACCACCAGATCCACCGGTGATCTCACTAGTTGGCTGGCCTCTAGGTGCCGCTCAAAAACTATCCCTGGCTCGGTGTTGGCCGCCCGGGTCCGCTGCGGCCCGCCTCCCTGCACCACGGCCACGTCGATGGTGCCGATGGCTGAGCCTTGGGGGGCCAACTCCGCCCAGCTCCAGAATCCCAACGCCACCGCCGCCAGAACGAGCGCGGCTTGCCACCGGCGCTCAAGCGCTGCGGCCAGAACCATGGCAATCGCCACGCTCACTCCCACCAGGAGCAATGGCCCCAATACCCGCACGGTGGCGACCCACGGGGTGTCCACTTGGCTCATGGGCAAAGTGGCCAGCGGCACTCCGCCGAACGGCCACCGCCATCGGATGGCGCCAGCCAACACGAACAGGCCAGGCAGCGCCAACCACCGGCTGAGCCCTGGGGGACAGGCCGCCCCGGCAAGGCCGTAAAGCACGGAGAACACCACACACACCGCCAAATAGCCGGGCAGCGTGAAGTCCACCATCCAGAACGTGGCCGGGAACAGCCAGCCCACCCCGAACCCGAACCCCCGCCACGCCCGGGCCCAAACCGGCTGATCGGCGATGAGCCGCTCAAAAGCCACCAGTCCGACCAGTGCCAGTGGCCACCACCCCCAGGGGGGCATGGACAGCGCCACCAGTCCGCCAGCCGCCAAGGACCCCGCAGCCGTCCATCCGCTGGTGCGAGTCCACACCGCTAGTCGCGGGCTCATCGACCCCTCATCGGGCGGCTGCATTCTCGACCACCCCGGCGCGAGCTGCTTGTCGACCCTGGTGGATGCAGGCAGGGACTCCCAAGCCCCGAGCCCACGCTCCAGTCACCTGCAACCAGGGGGCGTCGTGGGCCAGCGCCCGCTCGATGTCGGCCACTAGCTCCAAATGGCCGGGCCGGAATTGGGGCAGCGACTGTTCCCATCGGCTGATTCGCGCGGCTTGGGGCGCGGTGTCCAAACCCATAGTGGCGGCCAAGTCGGCCTGCACCGCGTCAAGCAAAGCCTTGTCGTCCATGGCTACAGCCCGGTCGTCGCCGTATCGCCCTGCCGACAGCCGAAGCACCACCGTATCGGCCGACCCGACATGGGCCCACTTGCTCGACGCCCACGAGCAGGCTGTGATCGTTCGGCCCTCTACTGCGGGTATCAAGTAGCCCGAGCCCGCCATGGGGTGATCGACTTCAGCGGCGTCGAAGGCCAATGACACCAGCGCCACCGAGGCGTAGTCGATGCCACACAGCAGATCGGCCGCGATTTGGGACACTGGGGCCACCAGGGCACTGGCCGCCGCCGCCGGGAGGGTCACGACTACCCGGTCGGCGTCCAGATCGCCCAAATCTACCACCGGCGACGACAGTCGCAGTCGGGCGCCCAAGTGGTCGGCCAGCTCGTCCACCAGCCGCCCCAGACCGTCGGGCAGGGTATAGAACACCGGGGCGTGGGGATCAGCAGCCGACGATGCGGCCAGCGCGCGCAGCTCTCGAACCAAGCTGGGGCCGCGGGATGCGGCTTCGGCCAGCTGGGGCACGGCGGCCCGCACGCTCAGATCGTCTATAGACGAGGCGTTGATACCCCCGATGAGCGGGTCCACCAGCCGGTCGGCCACCTCGTCGCCCAGTCGCCGCCGCACCAGTGCGCCCACCGACTCGTCGCCGGCCAACGGCGACCCGGCCAAGTCGGGCTCTTGGCGGGCCCGGTCTGCACCAGCCGGGGAAACGATCCCCGACGCTGCCAGGGCGTCGAAGTCCAACGGCACCCCCAGCACGTTGGGTTGGGGCAGCGCCCGCAGCGCTCCACGGGAGTACACAAACGCCGCTCGCTGGGAGGGCGATACCATGCCGCCCTCCAATCCCAGCTCCCGGCATAGCTCCACACCCCACGGCACCCGGGCCAAGAACGCATCCGGGCCCTCGTCCACCAGTTGACCGGCCAACTCCGAGGTGAGAATCCGCCCTCCGGCCCGGCCGGCCGATTCGTGGACCACCACCTCGGCCCCGGCCTTGGCGGCCTCATACCCCGCGGCCAACCCGGTGATGCCGGCGCCGACCACCGCGATTTTCATGGAGAGGCCCCCGCTGCCGTTGCATCGGCTCTGGACGCGCTCGAATTCTCCGCAATGTTCATGGGACGGCCCTGTACCCGTGCACCAGCTCGACCACCTGCTCCAGCACTTCGGGATCGGTCTCAGGCAGCACGCCGTGGCCCAGGTTGAACACGTGTCCCGGTCGTCCGGCGTTGCGGTCCAACACTTCTATCACCCGCTCAGCCACCACCGGCCACGGAGCCAATACCGCGGCCGGGTCCAGGTTGCCCTGCACGCCCATGTCGGGCCCCAACCGCTCCCGGGCGTCGTCCAGATGAACCCGCCAATCCACCCCCACGACATCGGCCCCGGCCTTGGCCAGTAGCTCTAGCAACTCGCCGGTGCCCACCCCGAAGTGGATGCCCGGCACTGCCTCACCGCGGCTGCCCAATTCGGCGAACACCCGCTGGCTGAATGGCAGCACAAATCGCCGGTACTCATCGGGGGCCAGCGCCCCCGCCCAAGAGTCGAACAGCTGGAATGCGGAGGCCCCGGCGTCGAGCTGGGAACCGATGGAGGCGATGGCCAGGTCAGCCAGGCGGTCCAACAGCGCGGCCCACAGGCCGGGCTGGCTGTGCATCAGCGACTTGGTGAGGGCGTGGGTGCGAGACGGCCCTCCTTCCACCAAATACGAGGCCATGGTGAACGGCGCCCCGGCGAAGGCGATCAGAGGCACGTCCAACTCGGCCACCAGATTGCGCACCGTCTCCAGCACATAGCCGGTGTCGGCCTCCGGGTCGAGTGGGCGCAGCCGATCCAGGTCGCGGGCCTCCTTGAACGGGCGCTCCACCACCGGCCCCACCCCGGGCACGATGTCCACCCCGAAACCAATGGCGTGGGTGGGTACCACGATGTCGGAGTACAAGATAGCCGCGTCCACTCCGTAACGGCGCACCGGTTGAAGGGTTATCTCGGTGGCCACCTCGGGGCGGGCGATGGTCTCCAGCATCGAGCCCTCCCCCCGAATGGCCCGGTACTCGGGCAGCGACCGCCCGGCCTGGCGCATGAACCACACCGGAACCCGCTCGCAAGGCAGGCCGCGACACGCTCGTAAGAGAGCATCGTTGGTGATGGCAGCACCGTCAAACACGTCCAAACCGTACCGATCTAGGAGGCCGCCAGTGCCATTGCAGCCAAGTCTCCGTCAAGATCGCCAATGGTTCGAGTCGAGCTTCCCGATAACATCGCCGGAGTGCGACGGTCCATCGATGACCACCCCTTCGACCCAGCCGACCTCCCCCCCGGAGACGACGAAGAGTTCTCTCCGGTGTCGTGGGCGGTAGCCATTGCCGACGACTACGAAGATGCCACCCCGCGAGTCGTGCTAACCATCGAGGAGGTGGGCCAGGCCGGCTACGGACTTGTGGCCCACCTGCCCCCTCATCTCGCCCGCCGCCTGCGGGCTGCCCTCGGCGACGCCCTCAAGGAAATCGGCGAGGCGGTGATCTCTTGAGCACGGCTAGGCGTGGTGCATCTCTTGGGCGCGTCGCCAAAGCCGGGCGAGCCAAGGGGGGAACCTCAGCCAATTGAAGTCTTGGCGGCGACCAGGGAGGGCGACACTGTGCCGCTGTGTTGTGGGATTTGTTTTTGCGTGAGAGTTGTTTTCTTGCCTTTTTGGTAATTTTTCACAACTTCAAAGCAAACCCGGGGGGTATTGTCACCGCTGTCGATAGACTAGTGATATGGATTTAGGTTCTCTCATCAGGGGAAACACCGCGACAGGCGAAAGCTTGCCAGTGAGCCGCGAAGGCGGTTGCATAGAGGTGCAGCTGCCTGATTTCTCCGGGTTGGAATCGGGCGAAGTGGTCAAGTTGATCCTCCAGGCCGACAGTGCCCGGCGGCAGCTTGACGGCTATCTGACCGTCTTGTTGGGCAGGTTTGGCGATCTGGAGGGCCAAGGCGCGGTTGAGGAGTTGTGACGTCAATTCGGGCTAGGGCGGCGTCGGGCCCGCCAGCAGGCCAAGTCTGCCGGCGAGCTCAAGGAGTTGCCCTACACGCTGGACGCGGCCAAGCAGGGGTGGATCTCCATTGACCACGCCCGGTTGATGGGCGAGTCGCATCAGCGGGCGCCGCTGTCGGAGGCCCAGGAACTGGAGCTGATCACAGTCGCGATTTCAGAGGACCTCGACCAGTTCAAAAAGACCGTGGCCCGCAGTGAGAGGACCAACGCCGGGCCGACGATGGGTTGACCCGCCATGATCGCCAGCGGGCGCGCCGTGGTGCCAAGGTTTTCGACGGCGACGAGGACATGGTGATTCTGTACGCCGAATTGGATCGCATCGCCGGCGAACGGGCCAAGACCGCTCTCCACAGCCTCAGCCATCCGCCTCGTCGGCGCCATCCCCTCCGACCTCCACGACGAACAGCAGACCACCAACCGCGAGCTGCCTATCCGAAGACTCCGCGAGCCCGCTCTACCCCGAACGCCATACAACCACCACCGCCGAACCCACAACCGGCAACTAACACCGAGGAACAACCAAAACCCACCACTCCACCGGACGCTGGCCCGTGACGGTGCCGCGCAGCGGGGGCTTGGCGGCATGGCTGAGGCCCTAGGACTGTCCATCGACTATTTCGATCTCGGAGAAGACGAATTCTTGCGACGATGGCTGCCTGATCGCGATCGGGAGCTCTCGCGGCAGACGACGCAGGCGGCTCTTGGGCCAAGATCGATTCGGTAGCCCGCGGCAGGGTCCAGATCTTGCCTGGTGGGCGCAACGCCATCTCCCAGGCCCAGACGGCGATGGCCGAGCTTCAGCGGCTGGCCAGCCTGGATGCGGGGTGGGACTGGTCGCGTTGCGCCGTCATTGCCTGGGAGTGGAGCTACCTGTATCCGCTTCGGAGCCTCTGCGAGCCGAATCCGATGCAGAAGGCGCTGCGGGACAGCTCAGCAGTAGCCTGGCGAAACCCCACCACGCTTCCACCGTCGGCACCGGAGTTGGCCCGGCACTATAGGCAGCTCAACCTGAAGGACGTTTATCTGAGTTTCGCAGGCCAGAAGCCTCCCGCCAATCGGGTGCATCGCGCCATCGCAGCCTTGTCGCCAAACGACCCGCTTCAAGTACGACAACAGCCGGGCCGGTGGGAGCTGCTCGATCGTGCAGGAGTGGTAGTGGGAAAGCTATCCCAGAGATTTGAATCCCCCGAGGGGATGACCTGCACCGGCGCAACCGTTCTGACCATCGCCACCTGGGGCCGCAAGTACTCAGAGCCCCAGTACGAAAGGCAACTTCAGTGCGATACATGGGAGGTTGTGGTACCTGAACTTACCTTTACGCCGTCCTGAATCGAAGCCATTTCTGAGACCTCGCCATATCGCAGCCCGCCTCTCTTGTACTAAACTTGAACGTTCGCTGATTTTGCACTGAGTCTGAGGAGCCTCCGATTCATCCCGATCACACCGCGGAGCAGACATACATCGATCAGGCCCACCAAGCCCTCGAATCGGCTCGGGAGCGAGCCCTATTGCTAAAAGACATGGTGGAGGTGGGCGCCGGCGGCACCCATCAGGCCCGCTACGAGCGGGAGATCATTTGGGACTCCATCAGCACCCGCCTCAGCGCACTCGACATCGGCAACTCCTCGCTGGTGTTCGGACGCCTCGATTGGGCCGAGGAACAGGGCGGCGACCAACTCTACGTGGGCCGGGTGGCGGTGTGGGACGACGATCAGGAGCCGGTAACCATCGACTGGCGGGCCCCGGCTGCTGAGGCTTTCTACCGGGCAACCGGCGGCGAACCCATGGGCCTGTCCCGCCGCCGCCATTTCGTCACCCGGGGCCGGGAGCTGCTGGGGGTGGAGGACGAGTACTTTGGCGAGAGCAACGGCCGCGGCCGCCTGCCCCTGGTGGGGGAGGCCGCGTTACGAGCCGGGTTGGAGGCCGGGCGCACCGGTCGGCTGGCCGACGCAGCGGCCACCATCCAGATCGAGCAGGACGCCATTATCCGATCGCCCCTGCCCGGCGTGCTGGTGGTACAGGGCGGCCCGGGCACGGGCAAAACGGTGGCTGCCCTCCATCGGGCCGCCTACCTGCTCTATACCCATCGCTTCCCCCTTGAAGGTCAGGGAATGCTGGTGCTCGGCCCCAACCGCTTGTTCCTCACCTACATCGAGCAGGTGCTTCCGTCGCTCGGCGAGGCCGGTGTGGAGGTGTCGATGCTGGCCGACCTGCTGCCCGGCACCCGGGTCAAGGGGCTCGACGACCCTCGGGTCTCCCGCATCAAGGGCGACCTGCGTATGAACTCAGTGCTACGCCGGGCCCGCCGCGACCGGCAAAGGCCGCTGCGTTCCGATCTGGTGGTGGGCTTGGGCCTTCGGCGGCTCCGGCTCACTGTGGACCAGAGCGCCCGAATCGTCAACCAGGCCCGAAAGCGGTTCCGTACTCACAATCGGGCTCGCAAATTCATCGAGGAGCAGGCGTACCAGCACTTGGCCGACAGCGGATCCCGGAGCGACACCCCGGGTCCCGACGTTGAGACGGTGCGCGAGCAGCTTCACGGCAGCACCGAGTTGCGTGAGGCACTGGAGTGGATGTGGCCGGTGCTCACCCCGGCCCACTTCCTCCACGACCTGTTGGGCTCGACGGCTCTGCTCCGCTCGGCGGCCGGATCGGTGCTCACCCCCGATGAGACCGAACTGCTCTATCGCCCCCGGGCCGCCCACGCCTCTGATGTGGTGTGGACGGCCGACGACGCACCCCTGCTGGATGAGTCCTTGGCCCTACTCGGCCCCCGTCCTGGCCACAAACAAGCCGACTCGGTCCGCACCTACGGCCACATCGTGGTCGATGAGGCCCAAGATCTGTCGCCGATGCAGCTCAGGATGATCAGCCGCCGCTCTCTCAACGGGTCGATGACCGTGGTGGGCGACATAGCCCAGGCCACGTCGGCGTGGGGGCACGACTCCTGGGACAGCGTGATCGAGCACCTGCCTGGCGACAAGGAACCCCGATTTGCCGAGCTGACCATTGGTTATCGCCTGCCCGAGCCAATCATGAAGGTGGCTGCCCAGGTGCTTGATGCCGCCATTCCCGGCCTGATTCCGCCCCGGTCGATCCGCACCGAGGGTTGGCCCCCTCGTTTCGTGCCCGCCATCGGCCCTCGAGCTACGCCTTCGGGCAATGGCCAGGGCCAAGAAACCAGCCGTAGCAGTCTGGTGGCAGCCGTCGTCGACGAGGTGAAGGCTGAGCTGGGTGCACTGGCCAACGGAAATCTGGCGGTGATCTGCCACTCTGGGCAGTCCGATGCCATCTCAGAGGCTCTGGGCGACGCTGAAGTCGACTATGGGTTGGTCTATGAGCGGGGTTTGGAGTCTCGGGTGACGATCGTCCCGGTGGAGCTGGTCAAGGGCCTGGAGGTGGACACCGCAATCGTGGTGGAACCGGCCGACATCTGCGAGAAGCTCCCCAAGGGGATGCGAGCCCTCTATGTGGCCATGACGCGGGCCACCCAGCGCTTGGTTGTGGTGCATTCCGGCCCGCTTCCCGACCCCCTGCTTCCCAAGGAGGGATAAGGCGATGGCCCACGACCCCCGCAACCTCAGCGAGGAGATGACTGACTTCCTCAAAGATCGACACCTGGCGTCGCTCACCATCCTGCGTCCCGACGGCACCCCCCATGTAACCCCGGTGGGGTTCACCTGGGATCCGGCCACCGCCACCGCCCGCATCATCACCTGGTCGGGGGCCAAAAAGGTGCGCCTGCTGGAGGCGGCACAGGGGGGGCGGGCCGCGTTGTGCCAGGTGGACGGCGGCCGATGGGTCACGCTTGAGGGGCTCGCCAGCGTTACCGCCGATCCCGACCAGTGTGCCGACGCCGTGGCCCGCTACGGCGAGCGCTACAGCCCGGCCAAAGACCGGGGCGCCGATCGCCGGGCCATCATCATCGCGGTGGACTCTGTGCTCGGGCGGGCGTGATGACCCCGAAGGGCATCGGCCTCAACGCCAACGTGCAGGAGTATCTGGTGGCCCACGGGGCGGGCATCGACCCCATCGCCCAAGAGCTGATCGACGTCACAGCGGATCTGGGCGGCTTCTCCCAGATGCAGATCGCTCCCGAGCAGGCCGCCTTCATGACCCTGCTCACCCGCCTGCTCGACGTGCGGTTCGCAGTGGAGGTGGGCACCTTCACCGGCTTCTCGGCCCTGTCCATCGCCCGAGGGCTGGCTCCTGGCGGACGGCTGCTGTGCTGCGATGTGAGCGATGAGTGGGTGAGCATTGGCCGCCCATTTTGGGATCGGGCCGGAGTGGCCGACCGGATTGAGGTGGTAATCGCCCCCGCGGCCGAGACTTTGGCCGACTTGCCAAGCGACCCGCCCATCGATTTGGCCTTCATCGACGCCGACAAAGGCTCCTACCCCATCTACTACGAGGAGATTCTGCGCCGCCTCAGCCCCCGGGGAATCATTCTGGTGGACAACGTGCTGTGGGGCGGCCGGGTAGCCGATCCCGCCGCCGATCCCGCCCAAGATCACAGCCTGGCCGACATCCGCGCCTTCAACGCCTCGGTAGTAGCCGACCCTCGCACCACCCAAGTCATGCTCCCCATCGCCGACGGGCTGTCGCTGATCACCCGCTCAGATCTTTAGATCAACAGATGCGCAACCGGTCCCGGGCCGGAGCCAAGCTGCCATTCGGCTGATCGTTCAATCCGCCCTCGGACAAAGGCCTTGGCCTGATTGATGGCATCCAGGGGTGCCATCGCCGCGGCCAAACCCGCGGCCACTGCTGACGAAAATGTGCAGCCGGTGCCGTGGTCGTTGGCCGTTTCGACTACCTCGCCAGCTATCTCAGTCCACTCTCCGTGGTGATGCAGGCGGTCGACCGCGGTAGCCTCCCCCGTCACAACCAGCCAGCCGGGGCAGAGCCGGGCCAATTGTCCCAACCCGTCCAGGCCGGCCACCTTTTGGAGCACTGGGGCCTCTCGGGCGTTGGGCGTGACCACCACGGCGTGCTCCAGCAGCTCCAGATATAGGGACTCGGCGCCTGCATCCAGCAGCCGGTCTCCGGTGGACGACACCATCACTGGATCTACCACCAAGTTGGGCAGCAGCCCGGCCGCGGCATAGTCACCCACCGCGGCGATGATGTCCCGGTTGGCCAGCATGCCGGTCTTAACTGCGGCCACGGGCAGATCGTTGAGCACAGAGTCAAGCTGCTGGGCCACGAAGTCTGCTGGGATGGGATGTATCCCCTGTACGCCGACGGTGTTCTGGGCGGTTACTGCGGTGATCACTGCCGTCCCGTGGACCCCCAGCGCGGCAAATGTCGTCAGATCAGCGGCAATCCCCGCACCACCAGAAGCATCTGAGCCGGCCAGGCTCAGCGCTATCGGGGGATTCATCGGGTATTCCTCACCGGTACACGCCTACGGGTCTTCGGAAGTTCATCACGAGTGCCACTCGTCCAAGATGGCGGCGATGGTCTCATCGGGATTCGCGCTGCGAGCCACTGCCCCCTGCACTGCTACGCCGGCCGCCCCGGCATCCCGGCAGACAGCTACTCGGCCCAGGTCGATACCCCCCAGGGCATACACCGGAACATGGGCTTGCCGGGCGATCCGGCCCAGTCCGCCCAGCCCCAGCGGCGGCCCGTAGCCCGGTTTCGACTCGGTCTCGAAGATGGGGGAGATGGTCACGTAGTCCACCCCTTCAAGCTCAGCCTGTCGCACCTCGTCAAGTCCGTGGCAAGACCGCCCGACGATGCCTTGGTACGCCGTGGGGAAACGGTCGAATCCGGCCAAGTGTACCCCGTCGGCCACCGGGTCGATCATTGACGCCAGAATGAGACATTCGGTTTTGCTTCTCATCAGCTTAGCCAGCTCTCGCCTGAGCTGCGGAGGGCGATTCTTGGCTCGCAAGATCACCGCCGGGGCCCTCACCACCACATCGGAGAGCACGAGCAGCTCGGAATCCAGCGCCCGCTTCGAGCTCAACGGCCGGCGGTGATCAGAACTCGGCACGACCCTGGCTCGAGGTCGAGGCTTGGGCCAGGAAGCGCTTGGGAATCCGCCCGGCTAGTCGTGCCCGCCGGCCGGCATCGGTGGCCAGCCGCATGGCGACGGCCATCTGCTCGGGATCTCGGGCCCGGGTGATGGCCGACGCCACCATTACCGCGTCGCAGCCCAGCTCCATGGCCAACGCGGCGTCAGAAGCGGTGCCGATGCCGGCGTCGAGCACCACCGGCACCGATGACTGCTCCACGATCATCTCGATGTTGTGGGGGTTGCGGATGCCCAGCCCCGACCCGATGGGCGCCCCCAGCGGCATGACCGAGGCGCACCCCAGGTCTTCGAGGCGGCGGGCGAGCACCGGATCGTCGTTGGTGTAGGCCATCACGGTGAAGCCGTCGTCCACCAGCGTTTCGGCTGCTTCCACCAGTTCGATCCCCTCAGGCAGCAGGGTGATGTCGTCGGCGATCACCTCTAGTTTCACCCAATCGGTATTGAATGCCTCCCGGGCCAGTTGGGCGGTGAGCACGGCGTCGGCTGCGGTGTGGCATCCGGCGGTATTGGGCAACACATCCAGGCCGAGTCGGTCGATCACATCTAGCACCGAGCCAGTGGCATCGGGCGACACTCGGCGCAGCGCCACCGTGGCCAATTCGCACTCCGAGGCGGCGAGCGCTCGTTCCAGCACGGCCAGGTTGGGCGCCTCCCCGGTGCCGGTGATCAGCCGGCTGGTGAAGCTCCGCTCAGCCACTGTCCACGAATCACCCATTTATCCCCCCTTGGCCGCCTCGAGGATTTCCACCCGGTCGCCTTCAGCCAATAGGGCTTCGCTCCACCGGCTGCGGGGCACGATCTCCCGGTTGACCGCCACCGCTACTCCCCGCTGGTCGGGCGCCAGGCTGCCCACCGAGCAGTCAGCGGCCACCTCGCGGGCCTCGCCGTTGACCACTACGATCATGCTGACACCTCGCTGAGCTGCCCAGAGATCCCGTCGATGGGGTCGCGGTGGCCAAAAGGAGCGGCGAAACGGTTGGGTCTGAACGGCGACAGGTCCACTGGTGGCTCATGGCCTTGGATCAGGGCGGCCACCGCGGCGGCGGTGATGGGGGCGGTGAGAATGCCGTTGCGGTAGTGGCCCGCGGCGTACACGATGCCGTCGTCGCCAGTACCGATGATCGGGGCGTTGTCGGGGGTGCCGGGGCGCAGGCCGGCCCACGTCTCTACCAGATTGATCTCGCTCAGCCCCGGAAGCAGCGCCAACACATCTCGGAGCAGTTCGTAGACGCCGCCCGCGGTTACCCGGGTGTCAAAGCCCTGCTCCTCTTGGGTGGCACCTACCACGATCTCGCCGTCGCTGCGGGGCACCGCGTACACGCTCGACCCCCGCACCACTCCCCTCACCGGCAGCTGCAACAGCCCCTCTGGGCCGCTCAAGCGAAGGATCTGCCCCTTGATGGGCCGAATGGGCAGGCCCAGCAGCCGACCAGTCCACGCCCCGGCGGCCACCACCACTTGCCGACAGCTCATCACTCGGCCGTCGTCGGCCACCACCTGATTGTCGGCCACCTCTGTGGCCGACACCAGGATGGTGGGCACCCGGTTCAGCAGCTCGGCCACAACCCGACGGGGGTTCACTTGGTGGTCGAGCGGGGAGTGCACCCCGCCCCGGACACCGGGGGCGAGCAGAGGTTCGCGGATCCGGCATTCTCGGTTGCGGAGCCGCTCTACCGGCAGTCCTTCTCTTTCATGCAGATCACCCAAGTTGTCGAGCAGCGCTTTGTCGTCGGCATCGTAGGCCGCCATCAGCATTCCATTGCGGCGGTAGTCCACCGCGTCGACCCCCAAGGCGTCGGCGAAGGCAGGCCACTTCCGACTGGCGGCCAGGTTCAGCCGCAAGATGTGGCTCTCGCCCCAGTAGGCCTCGTGGATGGGGGCCAGCATTCCGGCCGCCGCATGGCTCGCACCGGTACCCGGCGCGGGGTCGAGCACCACTACCTCGGCGCCGTCTCGCTGAAGCTGCCAAGCGGTCGACAGTCCGATGATCCCGCCGCCCACGACGATGACATCAGGCTTTGAGGGGGCAACGGGTTTGGGCGACCCGCCGGCATGGGAAAGTCGCTCAGCCACCGAGGGCCTCCAGCAGCTCGGCGGTGGCCGCGGCCGGGTCGGCGGCGCGGGCCACCGCGCCGATCACCGCTACGCCGTGGGCGCCAGCGTCTAATAGCTCCGGAATCCGGGAGGCGGTGATGCCGGCTATGGCGATCACCGGGATGTCCACCGCGACAGCCACCTTCTCCACACCGGCCGGTCCCAGAAGATCGGGTAGTCCGGTTTTGGAGGCCGAGGCGTACACCGGGCCCACTCCCACGTAGGAGGCGCCATCGGCTTGGTGGCGACGGGCGGTGTCGGGATCTCGGGCAGTGCCCCCTACCAGCCGGTCGGGGCCTACCAAGCGACGCAGCACTGCCACCGGCAGGTCGTCGGCGCCGCCGTGGACCCCGGCGGCCCCGGCGGCCAGGGCGATGTCGACCCGGTCGTTCACGATCACCATGGCGTTGGCGGATTGAGCCGCGGCCACGATGCGCTCGCATTCGGCCAGAACTGCGCCGTCGTCCGCCCCCTTGATCCGCACTTGCACCGCGGGCGCACCGCCCCGCAATGAGGCATCGGCCAGAGAGGCGCGATCGGCGATGACGTGCAGCCGAGGCACGACCAATCTCAAGACCCGGCCGAGTAGATCTCGGCGCCTTTGTCCCGGAATTCGTCGGACTTGGACTTCAGCCCCAACTCGATGGCCACCGATTCGTCCACTCCGTGGCGGGCGGCATAGTCCCGCACGTCCTGGGTGATCTTCATGGAGCAGAACTTGGGTCCGCACATGGAGCAGAAGTGGGCTGTCTTGGCCGGCTCGGCCGGAAGGGTCTCGTCGTGGTACTTCAACGCGGTCTCGGGGTCGAGCGACAAGTTGAACTGGTCGGCCCAGCGGAACTCGAACCGGGCTTTCGACAGAGCGTCGTCCCACGCTTGCGCCCCCGGATGGCCTTTGGCCACATCGGCAGCGTGAGCCGCGATCTTGTAGGCGATCACTCCGTCTTTCACGTCGGACCGATTGGGCAAGCCCAAGTGCTCCTTGGGGGTCACGTAGCAGAGCATGGCCGTGCCGTACCAGCCGATGTTGGCTGCCCCGATGGCCGAGGTGATGTGGTCGTAGCCCGGCGCTATGTCGGTGGTGAGCGGGCCCAGCGTGTAGAAGGGGGCGTCTTGGCACCACTCCCGCTCCAGGGTCACGTTCTCTTTGATCTTGTCCAGCGGCACGTGGCCCGGCCCCTCGATCATCACCTGCACGTCGTGGGCCCAGGCCCGTCCGGTCAGCTCGCCCAGGATTTCCAATTCGGCCATCTGAGCGGTGTCGTTGGCATCGGCGATCGAACCTGGCCGCAGCCCATCGCCCAGCGAGAACGCCACGTCGTAGGCCGCGAAGATCTCGCACAGCTCCTCGAAGTGGGTGTAGAGGAAATTCTCCTGGTGGTGGGCCAGGCACCAAGCGGCCAGGATTGAGCCGCCCCGGCTGACGATCCCGGTGGTGCGCTGGGCGGTGAGCGGCACATAGCGAAGCAGCACCCCGGCATGCACGGTCATGTAGTCCACCCCCTGCTCGGCCTGCTCGATCACCGTGTCGCGGTAGATCTCCCAGGTGAGCTCCTCGGGCTGCCCATTGGTCTTCTCCAGGGCCTGGTAGATGGGCACCGTGCCGATGGGGACCGGCGAGTTGCGGATGATCCACTCTCGGGTGGTGTGGATGTCGGCGCCGGTGGACAAGTCCATCACCGTGTCGGCCCCCCATTTGGTGGCCCAGGTCATCTTCTCCACCTCCTCGGAGATCGACGACGTGACTGCCGAGTTGCCGATGTTGGCGTTGACCTTGGTCAAGAACTTGCGACCGATGATCATCGGTTCCGACTCGGGGTGGTTTAAATTGGCCGGGATGATGGCCCGTCCCCGGGCCACCTCGGAGCGCACCAGCTCGGCGTCGAGCCGCTCGCGGGTGGCGATGAACTCCATCTCCGGGGTGATTTCCCCCCGGCGGGCGTAGGCCATCTGGGTGACGGCCCGGTCGGCGGCCCGCAGAATGGGGCGGCGCTCGCCCAGGAACGGGTCGGAGGCTTGTCCGGCGCGCACCGCCCTCCGGCCGTCGTCGCGCGGATCGGCCATTCGGCCCGAGATCTCGGTGGTGTCGCCCCGCTCGGTGATCCACCCCAGCCGCAGCGGCGGCAGTCCCACGCTGGGGTTAGAGCCGGGGCCGCTGGTGTCGTACAGCAAAAACGGCGGCTCTGGAGCGGTCAGGTTCACCTGGGTGAACGGCACCCGCACATCGGGCCGGGGACCGGCGACATACACCTTCTCCCGAGCGGGCTCTGGGCCTGGAGCAGGATCCATCTCTTGGGCAGGTTCTTGCACCCGTGCAGGTTCCTGGTTGGCTGGCGCGTTGCCGTTGGTGCTGTCGCTCATCGTCATCTCCCTTCGCCGGCGTTATCCGGATCAGGTTCGGCGGTCGGCGCCAGCGGACGCCCTCTCAGCCCGACGATCCTCGAGCTCCCGCGTGGTTGTCGTTCCTATTCTGCCACAGCCCGGCGGCGGGCGAGATAGCCGTTGATGAGGGATCGGGTGGGGGATTGGCAGGCGGGAGCGGGGTCGGCGACACTGGGTTGGAATCGGGTTACCCGATTGAGGTCAGGGTGCCAGTTGGTTGATGGGCACGATGGCTATGCCGTCTTTGGTCTCGTATGCCCTGCCTGCGGCGGTGACCACCATGAGGCGGCGGGGCTCGCCGGCTCGCGCCGTGTCAACGTTGGCCCGCAGCCAGCGCAGGGTCTTGATTCCTTCCTCGATCAGAGCGGGGCCGCCGAGCTTGACCTCAGCGGCAGCCCAGTCGCGGTGGCCGCGAGTGATGATGGCGTCTACCTCATGGTTGCCACTGTCTTGGTAGTACCGCACTTCGGCACCAAACGACTGCGTATACACCCGCAGATCGCGCATCACCAGCGATTCGAACAGCAGGCCGAAGGTCTCAGGATCGTCGAGCAGTCCTTGGGGGGTGGCTCGGATCGCGGCGGCAGCCATCGACGGGTCGCCGAAGTACCGCTTGGGCTTTATCCGCAAGGTTGCCTTGCTGCGCAGGTGAGTTGACCACGCGAGCAGCGGCTCAATAACGAACGCCTCTGTGAGTCGGTCGATGTAGCGGCTGACAGTGTCGCGATCGGCGGGGCCGCCCGCGTTGGCGGTGTCGGCTATGAGCGTTTTGGCAGACGCTGAGGTCGCCTCGTTGCGGGCCAGCGACGTTATGAGGGCGAGCATTCTTGCGGGGTCGTGCGTAGCCCGCTGGTTGGTGGCAAGGTCTATCCGCGCGATGTCGCTGAGGTAGTCGCGCATGCGGTCGAGAGAGTCGAGCGGGTCGAGCCGGATCAATCTCGGCATGCCACCTCGGCAGATCAGTTCGGCGGCGCGTCCCACGCCTGCCTCGCCAGCGGTGCCGATTGTGTTGGCGTCGACAGCGTCGGCCGAGCACGGCTCGCCGTTTAGCAGACCTTGCAGTGAGATGGCTCCGGTGGAGTCGCCGGACTCGTGAAGCGACATCGGGCGCATGCGCAGTCGGGCTACCCGCCCTGCTCCGCTGTGGTCGGTAAAAGAGTAGGTCGGCTTGACCGAGCCGGTCAGTATGAACTGGCCGTTGAGTGCCCGGTTGTCGCAGGCGTGGCGCATCGCATTCCACAGGCCGCTGGCCAAGTGCCACTCATCGAGCAGGCGCGGCGTAGCCCCGGCAAGGAACGATGCCGGTTCGATCTCCAGATGCAACCGCGTCGTCTCGAGTTCGTCGAAGCGTACTTCGCTGGCGGCGAATCGCCTGCCCGTCCACGTTTTGCCGGATGCCCTGGCCCCTTCCACCACCACGGCAGGCGTTGTGCGTAACAGGCGATCGAGATGCTCATCGGCCACCCGGGGCAAATACTCTGGCGGAGAGAGCTCTGTCGAAGCCATACCGCAAAATATAGTATAGTCATACCGCAAAAAATAGGTAAGTCGTACCGCAAAATGTAAGACAATCAAGCCGTCTGCCGTTGCCGCGGTTGGCTATTGCCGCCGGGTGCCGACGTAGCGGTCGATAAGGGATCGGGTGGAGGAGTCGCGGGTGGGGTTGGGCTCGGCGGTGTCGGCGAGCTCGCCGGCGATGCCGGTGGCCAGGGCCTTGCCCAGTTCCACCCCCCATTGGTCGAAGGGGTTGATGCCCCACACGGTGGCCTGGGTAAACACCTTGTGCTCGTAGAGGGCCACCAGCTGGCCGAGCGACCGGGGGGTGAGCTGGTAGCCCAGGATGATGGAGCTGGGTCGATTGCCGGGGAGGTGTCGGTGGGGATCGCCGCTGTCGGGGGCGCCAAAGGCCAGGGCCTCGGCTTGGGCGAACAGGTTGGCCATGAGCAGGTCATGGTGCTCAGCGAGTTCGTGGTTGGGACGGCAGAAGCCTATGAAATCCACGGGGACGATGTCGGTGCCCTGGTGCAGCAGCTGGTGGAAGGCATGCTGTCCGTTGGTGCCGGGCTGCCCCCACACCACCGGTCCGGTGGGATATCTCACCGGGGTGCCGTCGGCCCGCACCGATTTACCGCTGCTCTCCATGTCGAGCTGTTGGATATAGGCCGGGAACAGGGCCAGCGCTTGGGAGTAGGGGAGCACCGCGTAGGTGGGCCAGTCCCAGAAGTTGCGGTTCCAGACGCCGATGAGCCCAAGCAGGGCAGGCAGGTTCTCGGCCCACGGGGCGGTGCGGAAGTGCTCGTCGATGTGGTGCATCCCGGCCAAGAGTTCGGCGAACCCGTCGGGCCCCAGGGCGATCATGAGGCTGAGCCCTACCGCCGAGCCCAACGAGTATCGGCCGCCCACCCAGTCCCACATTGCGAACACGGCCCCGGTGTCGATGCCGAATTCCTGGGCTTTGCCGGGGCTGGCGGTAACCGCGGCGAAGTGCGTACCGGCCTCTTGGATCCCGACCGCCTGGGCGACCCAGGCTCGGGCGGTGCGGGCATTGGTCAGGGTTTCGATGGTGCTGAACGTCTTGGACACAACGATGAACAGAGTCCGGGCCGGGTCCAGGCCTCGGGTGACGGCCCGGAAGTGGGCGCCATCGACGTTGGACAAAAAGCGCATGTCCAGATCGGGATGGGCGAATGACTCCAGTGCAGCAGTGGCCATGGCCGGCCCCAGGTCCGACCCGCCGATGCCGATGTTCACCACCGCCTGCCATCGCCTGTTGCGGGCTTCGGTGGCGAAAGCGGCCATGCGGTCGAGTTCTTCTCGGACTTCGGGGGGCGGGTCGGGGCGGCGCAGGGCGATGTGCCAGGCGGGGCGGTTCTCGGTGGCGTTTACCGGTTTGCCGCTCACCAGGGCCTCGATCCGGCGCCGCAGATGAGCCCGGTCGGCCAAAGCGGCCAGCAGTGCCACGGTCTCATCGGTGAGGCGGCTCTTGGAGTAGTCCAACAGCAGACCGTCGGTCTCGGCGACAAGCCGCTCACCCCGGCTGGGGTCTTGGTCGAACAGGTCCCGCAAGTGCTGGCCGTCGAGCGCCTCTTGGTGAGCGCTGAGCGCTTGCCATTCCCCGGTGTCGTGCACCTCCGCAGCGTAATCGTGGGTCGCGATAGGAGAACCGCAAATTGCCGCTCTCAGGCTACTCGTAGGCGATGGCGTCCAGAATGTTCAGGTTGCTGGCCCGGCGGGCCGGGAGATAGGCCGCCAGCACCCCGGCGATGGCGGCCACGGCCATGTAGACGATGAGCGTTGTCCACGGCACGGCGAATGACGAGATGAAGCTGTCGGGGATGACAATCACCGCCGCCCCGGCGAACAGAACCCCGATCATCGCTCCCATGATCCCGCCGAAGGCCGCCACGATGGCGCCTTCCCAGCGGACCATGCGTCGAGTCTGTAGTCGAGACATCCCCACCGCCCGCAGCAGTCCCAGTTCTCGGGTTCGCTCAAACACCGACAGGGCCAAGGTGTTGGTGATGCCAATGAGGGCGATGACCAAGGAGATTCCCAAGAACACGTTGACGACAACCAAGAAGGTGTCGATCTGGCTTTCTTGGTTTTCTCGGAATTCGGTCTGGTTGCGCACTTCAAGCTGGGGGTAGTCATCGGTGACTGTCTCCAATGCGGCCCGGGCTTGGTCTGCGGTGGTGCCGTCGGCCGTGATGGCGGAGATGAACTGGTCCTGGGTGCCGGTCATGTAGCGATCCCAGTCGGCATGGTCGATCACCCAGGTGCCGAGGACGGTGTTGTCGGAGAAGATTGCCGCCACCGCAAAGGAGGCCAACTGCCCGTCGGCGAACTCCAACTCCACGTTGTCGCCGACTCCGACCCCGAGGTCTTCCGCCTCGTCGTCGTGCAACAACAGCTGACCGGCCCCCGCCCCCACCGTGCTGCCCGCAACGATGTCGGGGTCGATGTGGCTGGCAATCACATCGAGATCGGTGGACCCGATGTCTTGCACTTCCTGGGTGGCGGTGGCTCGAGCCAGATCGGGTAGAAATCGATAGGAGACCACCGACGCCATTTCAGGAAGTTCGGCCATGGACTGAGCGGCCAGCGGGGAGAAGGCCGCGGTCGGGTCGTTGCATCCGCCCACGCAGATGAGCCAGTCGGAGTTCACCGCGTCGTCCAGAACATCGGCCAGGGTTTGTTTGAACGACTGGCCCAGCACCGTGACCATGGAGACTAGCGCCAGCCCGATCATCAGGGCCGAAGCGGTGCTGGCTGTGCGCCGGGGGCTGCGGGCCGCGTTCTGGCGAGCCATGCGCCAGCCGATCCCGAAGAACAAGTCCCTCACCCAACTCCTCCACCGCCGGCCTCGACCAGACAGGAGGGCCCCGAGCCCAACGAGGAGGATCACCGGAATGCCCAACACCACCAGCAAAGGGGTCAGCCGCCCCAGAATGCGGACCGCCGGTTTGGCGAATATCGGGCTGACCAGGTTCATTCCGACGAACACCAGCAGTGCCCCCATTCCCAACAGCACCAGGATGTCGGCGGTGGAGAAGTCGGCCACCACGGCCACCGCCAGCAAAACGACTCCCAGCGCCAGCACCGAGGCCCGTCCGGCGATGGGATGGATGCGAGTGCCGCCGGTATAGAGGAGCACCGATCCGCCCAGAGCGGACGCCACCAAGATCCAAGGCGACTGCTCAATGATCCCCGCGACCACCGCCGCCGATCCCAGACCGTATAGCAGTGCTCCCCGTTGGGGGGCGGGTCGGACATCGGACACGCCCAACCGGACATCGGCGGCCAAAGCGGCCGTTGGCGGCACCTTTCTGGCCCGCAGCGCGGGCCAGATGGCCGATACGGCGGTCACCCCCACCCCGACAGCGGCCGCAATGGCAACAGTGGCCCCCTTCATGATGATGGGGGTATCGGGGAGGGAAGCCCCCAACGCGGTGAACATGGCCTGAAGGCCGATGGCGATGAGCACGCCCAGACCCAGGCCGAGGCCGGTGGCCACCAGCCCAACCACCACCGCCTCGCCGATCACCATGTAGGTGACCTGGGCGCCGCTGGCCCCCAGAGCTCGCAGCAGCCCCAGCTCCCGGATGCGCTGGCCGACGAGGATGGTGAAGGTGTTGTAAATGATGAACGACGACACCACCAAGATGACGATGGCGAATCCCAACAAGAAATTCCGGAAAAAGCCGATGATGTCGTTGAACTCATCGGCCTGCTCTTCCACCAGCTGCTGGTTGGCAATCACCTCCACGCCTTCGGGTAGGGCATCGCTGATGGCCGCGGCCACCGACGCCGCGGTGGCGCCTTGCTCTAGGCGCACGTCGATGGAGTCGAGGCCGCCGCCGTCGTGCAGCACCTCGATGGCGGTCTCCACGTCCCACGCCATGATCTGGGCGCCCAAGGTGGCGTCTTCGCCGGTTCCGAAGCGGAAATGCCCAACCAGGGTGAAGGCCTTGGTGCCGGAGGGGGTGGACACCCGGTAGCGCTCGCCGATCTCGAAATTGTGCTCGCGGGCGGTGAGGGCGTCCATGGCGAATTCGTCGGGTCCCCGCGGGGCGCGGCTGATGCCGTCGGGCCAGACGCTGACCTGGCTGAGCAGATCATCGGCGGGCCAGGACACCCCCATCTGAGGTGGGCCGAAGCTGCTCAATGGTTCGCCGTCGGTGTCGATGGCAATGACGTTGAACTCGAAGACACCGCCGTCGGCAGCCGCTACGCCGTCGATCGACCGCACCACGTCTTGGAGGGCGGGATCCACCAGCGGGGCATTCAGCTCTCGATCTCCGAACTCCGTCTGCCAGCGCACTGACAGGTCGATGCCTCGGTAGATGTCCTCCGAAAGGTCGCCGAAGGTGGCGCGCAGCCCGTCGGTGGTAACGAACACGCCGACGGTAAAGGCCACGCCGATGAGCACGGACAGCGTGGTGAGCATGAACCGGATGCGGGTTCCGGCGATGTTCTTGAGGGCGTAGCGGATGAGGCCTATGGGAAATTCTTACTAATGGGCGATGGCGTCTAGCACATCGAGGCGGCTTGCTCGGCGGGCGGGGAAGAAGGCGGACAGCATTCCCGACACTGCCGATACCACCAGGTAGATCACCAGCGTCACCCACGGCACGGTCGGGTCGGCGATGAGGTCGCTGGGGAAGGCGGCCGCAGCGATTGAGCCGGCCACCACGCCGGTGGCGATGCCGATCAGCCCCCCGAAAACGGCCACGATGATGCTCTCCAAGAAGATTGCTCCCCAGATCTGGGGTTTGGCCATGCCGATAGACCGCAAAAGTCCCACTTCCCGGGTTCGCTCGAATATCGACAGGGCCATGGTGTTGGCGATGCCCACCACCGCGATGAGCAGCGCGATAACCAAGAACACGTTGATGATCACCAGCAAGTTATTGATCTCGGCGGCCCGGCTCTCCCGGTACTCGGCCTGGTTCTTCACGTTGAGCTGGGGAAGCGTCGAAAGTCTGGATTCCAAGCTTGACCGAACTTGCTCCGGTGTGTAGCCGGGATCGGCGATTGCCGTCACCAGGTTGATTTGGTTGCTTAGCTCGAGACGAATCCAGTCGGTGGAGTCAATCACCAAGGAGCCGACAACAGACTTCTCGGTATGGAGGGCGACGACCGTGAACGTCGAAGCTTGTTCGCCTGGGAACTCAAGGGCCATTTGGTCGCCGACGACGATGTCCAGCTCACCGGCCAGATCCTTGTGTACCAGCACATCGCCTGAACCGGCTGCCGCCAAGCTGCCAGCAACGACGTCGGGGTCGACATGGGTGGAGAACGAGTCGAGTTCGGCGGCTGAGATCTTGTGCTGCTCGCCGTCGGCGGTGCGCACTGCGTCGGGCCGGAACCGGAAGGCTGCCACCGACTCCAATTGGGGCATCTCCGACATGATCTGAGTGGCCTCTCCGCTGAAAGCTCCCAGCTGAGTGCTGAACGCTCCCTGGTCATTGCTGCAATCGACGGTGCAGACGAGCCAATCAGCTTGCACCGAATCCTCGAGTTGGCCGTTCAAGGTCTGCTTGAAGGATGTCCCCAGCACGGTGACCAGCGACACCATGGCCAGCCCGATCATGAGTGCCGAGGCGGTGGTGGCGGTGCGGCGCGGATTGCGGGCCGCGTTCAGCCGGGCCAATCGCCCGTTGACGGTGAACAGCCGGTCGGCCGGCCATCCCAGGATGAGCGACATCGACCGGGCCACCGCCGGGGCGGCGATGTTGGCCCCCAGCAGCACCAGCATCGCCCCCAAGCCGAGAGGAAGGACGAGTTGGGAGGTGGAAAGGTCGGACAGCAGGCCGGTTAGCAGCAAGATCAGTCCCACGCCGCCAATTGCCGAACCCAATATTGCTGACCGGTGCCGGTTGAAGGGGTCGATCTGGGCGTCTTCGGCCAGCGCGACCATGGGCGTTACCCGGCGGGCTCTCATGGCCGGCCAGATGGCGGTGATCATGGTCACCCCGATGCCGATGACCACCGCGGCAACGATGGTCCACCCGCCGATGATCACATCGGATTCGGGGAGGTGAGCTCCGCTGCTGTCCAGCGCGCTGCGTATGCCCAGTGCCACCAAGACGCCGAGTCCGAACCCCAGGATGGTGGCCGCGATCCCCACCATCAAGGCTTCGAAGGCCACGATTCGGGCTACTTGGCCCCGCCCGGCGCCGAGAACCCGCAGCAGGCCCAACTCCCTGATGCGTTGTCCCATGACCAGGGCGAATGTGTTGAAGGTAATGAACGCAGAAATGATCAGGACGATGACGGCGAATGCCAGCAGAAGGTTCCGGACGAGGTCGATGTTCCGGGCAAACTCTGCGTTGCTTTCGTCGATGTTGTCCTGCTGGGAGACCACTTCGATGCTGGGTCCCACGCGGGCTCTGATGGCCGCGGCCACCTCATCATACGATGCCCCTGGCGCCAGTTTCCCGTGGATGAGGTCATAGCCGCCTCCGCCGTGGAGGAGCTCCCGAGCGGTGGGCATGTCCCAGGAGACCGTCTGAAGCGCAATCCGGGTCTCAGGATCGATGAAGTACAAGTAGCCAACCAGCTCGAATTCCTCGGTGCCGGTAGGGGTGGCCACTTTGTAGCGCTGGCCGATTTCGAAGTTGTTCTCTCGGCCGCTGAAGTGGTCGATGGCGAACTCGTCGTGACCGAAGGGGCGGCGACTCTTGCCGTCGTCGTAGACGTAGATCGTGCTCAGCGCCTCGAATTCTGGCCAGCCGTACCCGATTTGCCGGCCGCGGCCGGGGTCCAGGGCATTGCCGTCGCCGTCGATGGCAACGACGTTGAATTCCTGCACCAGCCCCGTGGCTGCTTCCACTCCGTCGATCGACGTGAGCTCATCGCTTAGCGACGTAGGGAGTAGGGGCACTCCCTCATTGCGATCGCCCACTTCCGACGAAGCGCGCACGGTGAAGTCGTATTTCTCGTAGATCTTGCCCGAAAGGTCGTTGAGGGAGGCGCGCAGCCCGTCGGTGGAGATCAGGACTCCGGCGGTGAGGGCCACGCCGATGATCACCGCCAGGGTGGTGAGTGCGAACCGGACTTTGACCCCGGCGATGCTTCGAAGGCTGTATCGCAGAAGTGTCATCGACCGACTACCGGATCATGAGCGCCGAAGCGAGGGTTCCCTAGCTGCGTCCAAGCTCAGTCTTCCAGTTCCTTCATGTACTCCAATACTTCTTCCATGGTGGCCCCCTCCGGAATGCCCCGAACAAATTGGCCCACTTGCAGGACTTTCATGTAGTCGAGCACTTCATCGGCGGTGGGGTTGAGCATCTCGCCCTGGCGAAGGCCGTCGGCCAAGAACACCGTGCGGTCGGCGAAGGACGCCGCCTTGGCGTCGTGGGTGACCATCACAATGGTCTGGCCCAGATCGTCGACCGCTTCGCGCATGAACCTCAACACGTCGTTGCCCGACCGGAAGTCGAGGTTGCCGGTAGGCTCGTCGGCAAAGATGATCTCGGGCCTGCTGGCCAGCGCCCTCGACACCGCCACCCGCTGTTGCTGGCCTCCAGACAACTCGTTGGGCCGGTGGTTCAGCCGGTCGCCCAGTCCCACGGTGGCGATCACATTGTCGACCCACTCCTTGTCGGGCTCGCGACGGGCCAGGTCCATCGGCAACGTGATGTTCTCGATTGCGTTCAGTGTGGGAACCAGGTTGAACGCCTGGAAGATGAACCCCACCCGATCGCGGCGCAGCATGGTGAGCTTCTTGTCTGTGAGGCTGCTCAGGTCGGTGTCGCCGATGAAGGCCTGGCCTTCGGTGAGGTTGTCGAGAGCGGCCATGCAGTGCATGAGCGTGGACTTGCCCGAGCCCGACGGGCCCATGATTGCAGTGAACTTGCCTTTCTCGAAGGTGATGTCCACCCCGTCGAGGGCTCTGACTTCGGTCTCCCCCGACCCGTAGATCTTCACCGCGCCCACCGCTCGGGCAGCGACCATGGTCTCTGTGGCCAATGTGGACGCGTCGCTCATGAAATCAGCACCTCTTTGATGCCACCAGTTTGATGCCACCAGGTCTTTCTTTGATGCCACCAGATTTTTCACGGTGGAGATTATGGCTGGGAGACTACACGAAGATAGGGCTTTTGCTCGTCCCAACCGTCGGGGAACAGCTCCGCGGCCTCTTCGTTGGAAAGGGCGGGCACGATGATCACGTCGTCGCCCTGCTGCCAGTTCACGGGGGTGGCTACCTTCTTGGCCGCGGTGAGCTGGAGCGAGTCGATTACTCGCAACACCTCGTCGAAGTTGCGCCCGGTGCTGGCCGGATAGGTGATGGTGAGCTTGACCGTGTTGTCAGGCCCGATCACGAACACCGAGCGCACGGTCATGGTGTCGCTGGCGTTGGGGTGGATCATGTCGTAGAGATCGGCCACCGTGCGGTCGGCATCGCCGATCATCGGGAAATTGGGACGGATGCCCTGGGTGTCCTCGATGTCCTGCGACCAGGACACGTGGTCGTCCACCGTGTCGCACGACAGGCCGATGACCTTCACGTTGCGGGCCGCGAACTCCTCGGCCAGCCTGGCCGTGTAGCCCAGCTCGGTGGTGCATACCGGGGTGAAGTCCTTGGGATGGGAGAAGAGTACCGCCCAGGAGTCCCCCTTCCACTCGTGGAAGGAGATGGCCCCCTCAGTGGTGTCGGCGGTGAAATCGGGAGCGGTGTCGCCCAGTCGAATAGCTATGTGCGGCTCCTTGTTGAACGGAGATTTGCTGGAAGAAGTCTTGTCTACCCTATCTGCTGCGGCAATACCTGACTAAAGAGGTCTGGATTATTTTCCCTTGGGGAGGCGTAAGGTTCCATTTATGGATATAGAGAGCACTGACGGAGCACAGGCTGTCGGCTGGCACAAGATCCTTGAGCCCGGTGAACTGCCTGAGGGTCGGGTGCGCACCGTCACCGTGGATCGCCACAGCTTGGCCGTCTCCTGCTACCAGGGTGCTTTCGGCGCATTGGACAATCGCTGTCCTCATCAGGGCGGGCCGCTCGGGGAGGGATCGATTGAGAACGGCTGGTTGCGGTGTCCGTGGCACGGCTACGACTACAACCCCCTCGATGGCTCCCCCCCAGAGGGGTTCGACGACGCCCCGGCCTGCTACGAGGTGCAGGAGCGGGACGACGGTGTGTATGTGGCGCTGCCCGCCGAGGCGGCTCGTAGGCGCACTGTGTCGGATGTGATGGTCGAGACCTTGGTGGGCTGGGGTGTGCGGGCCGTCTTTGGAATGGTTGGCCATTCCAACCTGGGGTTCGCCGACGCGCTGCGGGAAGCAGAGATGAGGGGCGACTTGCGCTTTTTCGGCGTCCGCCACGAGGGGGCGGCCTCATTCGCGGCTACCGCCTTCGGCAAACTCACTGGGGAGCTTGCCGCGTGCTTCGCCATCGCCGGGCCGGGGTCTACCAACCTGATGACTGGGCTGTACGACGCCAAGGTGGACCGAGCCCCGGTGCTGGCCCTATGCGGCCAGGTACCGTCGTCGGTTCGGGGTCGGGGCGCATTCCAAGATGTGGACTTGGAGGGTGCGTTTGCCGACGTGGCCGCCTACAGCCAGACCGTGTCGGCCCGGTCAGACCACGCCGAGCTCGCCAGCCTGGCCTGCAAGACCGCGCTGGTGCAGCGCGACGTGGCTATTTTGGTGCTGCCCGACGAGGTGCAGGTGCAGCCTGCGGCTGACGGCGCTGTGCCCGGCCGCCCCGATGGGAGGCTGGTGCCCCCCGAGATGCCCCCGTCCCCCGAAGCGCTGGACGCCGCGGCGGTTCGCATCTCAGCGGCCAACCGACCGCTGTTCGTCCTGGGGGCGGGGGCCCGCTTCGACACGGCCGAAGTTGTGGGCCTGGCCGATCAGTTGGGTGCGCCAGTGGCCACAACGTTCAAGGCCAAGGGGCAGATCAGCGACCGCCATCCGCTGGGCTGCGGAGTGATGGGCCGATCGGGGACGCCCATCGCCAGCTGGTTCATGAACGAGAGCGACTTGATCGTGGCCTTTGGGGCGTCGTTCTCCAACCACACCGGCATCGCCCCCTTCAAGCCCATCGTGCAGGTGGACTACGACCCGATGGCGCTGGGCCGGTTCCACCCGGTGGACGTGCCGGTGCTGGGCCATGTCGGCGTGACCGCCCGAGCGCTGGCCGAGCGACTGGCGGCTGGAGCCTCGTGCGGCGACCACCGGGCCGAGGTGGCCGAGCGGTGGGCCATCTGGAGGCGTGAGAAGGCGTCTCGGCTGGCCGATGACCAGGGCCGGGGGGTCAACTCGGCCGCGGTGTTCGACTCGCTCAGCCGGCTGTGCCCACCCGATGCAGTGATCGCGGTAGACGTGGGCAACAACGCCTATTCTTTCGGACGCTACTTCGAGACCCAGGCCCAGTCGGTGCTCATGTCGGGCTACCTGGGGTCGATCGGGTTCGGCTTCCCGGCGGCCATGGGTGCCTGGGCCGCAGTGGGGGACTGTCGACCCGTAGTCAGCGTCAGCGGCGACGGCGGGTTCGGCCAGTACGCCATGGAGATGACCACCGCGGTGAAGTACGGCATGGACATCACCCATGTGCTGCTGAACAACTCCCAGTTGGGCAAGATCTCCAAAGAGCAGCGGGCCGGCCACTGGGACGTGTGGCAGACCGCCCTCCACAACCCCGATTTCGCCGCCTACGCCAGCCTCTGCGGCGCCCTGGGCCTCCAAGTCACCGCCCCAGACCAACTGGACGACGCCCTCCAATCCGCCCTCTCCCACCCCGGCCCCGCCCTCGTCGAGATCATCTGCGACCCCGACCTGGTATAACGGCCTTGCCTTCTACTCCTTGCTTTCTGAGGCATTCGGAGAGCTGAGGCGGCGAAGGAGGCGGCGGATGCGGCTGCCTTCTAGGTCGGCGGTGGTGTCCTCGGGAGTGCCGACGACGGTGTCCAGGGCTCTGTTGGGCTGATCATCCAACTCAAAGACCGATGTCGGGTCTTCTCTGACGACCAGTGGAGCTTCGAAATCGGGCTCGTCATCATCGGGCTCTTCGGTTTCGGTCAGAGCGCTTTCCAGTGCGGTGCGGATTTCCTCCAGCTCGAACTCGTCGGTGTTCATCACCGCCCGGAGGTTGCCCATCGGCTCTGGGGAGAATTGGCGCAATCGCTCGATCCATTCGTCCCGGTACTGCACGTAGATGAGGTGTTGGCGCCGGGCGGTCTCGTAGTCGCTCTTGATCACCGCGAACACCGCCGCCTCCCCGGCCACATGCATGGCGCTTAGCTCGGCTCGCATCACTGGGGAGGGATGGCTGGCGATTGCCTCCCGCATCTTCGGGGCCAGCGCTTCGTGCCCGGCCAAGAGCTCGTCGCGTTGCTTCATGTCGATTTGGAGCCCCGAGGCGTTGATGTCGCTCAGCACTTTCTGGTGGTTTTCTATCCAGGCCGACACCGACTGGTCGTAGCGCCGGTGCCATTCGGCCAGGCCTTCGTGGTCGGGCCGGGAGATGTCCACCACTGGGGCGACTTCCCCGGTCGTATCTTCAACCAACTCCAGCTTCGGTCTGCTGTGTTCGCTGTCTGATTCGTCCTCCCCATCAGCCAATTCAGCCCCGCCATCGAACAGCGCAGGCCCATTGACAGACACCTCTTCAGCAGCCTCGGGAACCGGGCTGGGAATGATGTCCCAAAGCGCCCGCTTCTTCCGGGTAGCCATGGCCACTATGCCGGCAAGCAGAGCGCAACCGAGGACGATGACAGCCGGAATCGCAAGTCCGGCGTTCACGACTCGCCAACCGTGCTGGCGGCCAGCACGCGCACAGTGGTAGTCGGGGCCGGCGTGGTGGCGGTGTGCTGGTGACAAGACCAGCAGCTGTCACGCGCCGTGCCCCACCAGGTGACGTCGCATAGCGGGCACCACATGGTGGCCTTGCGCCGCGCCTTCGGCGCGAAGAGCCATGCACGAGCCGGAACGGCCATGCGGCCCACACTAGAAGCGCAGTTGGCCTGATATGTGGATATCAGCCGGGTAGGCCGACGATGGCCGAACGGCGTGTCAGGTTGGCAGATCAGTTACGGCGAGGGTTCTTCTTCGGGCGGGATGATGAGTTGTTGGCCAACCTGAATCAGGCTGGCCGCGGTGATGTCGTTTGCCTCGAGGATCTCGTCCAGTGCCTTGCCGTACTGGAGAGCGATCTCCAGCAGGGTGTCGCCCTCCACCACGGTGTGCGTGCGCTCACCAGGCCGGACGGTGCCGTCGCTGTTGAGCACCACCGGCGCGTCCTGGGGAATCTCGATCTGCTGACCGATGGTCAAGACGTTGGGGTTCTCGAGCTCGTTGACGGCGTCGATCTCCTGCCAGGTGATGCCGAATTCGTCGGCGATGCTGCCCAGCGTGTCACCTTCTCTCACCACATAGAAGAACGCCTCCGGTGTGGAGGTTGGCGTGGGGGTCGGGGGCGGCGTCGGAGCCGGGACCTCGACGGTGGCAGTTGCCAGCTCATCGGCGTCCACGCCGATGGGGCGTTCTTCCGAAGTCGTCCCCCCTCCGCCGCCGCAGGCCGCGCCCACCAAAGCCAACAGCACCACCATCAACAACACACGTGCCCGGCGCATGGCGGCACCTCCTTTACAGCCAGTGACCTTCAACATTACGCAAAACATCCTCAAACAAAAAAAAGGCGAACCCTGTCGTGCGCCGAGAAGTGCGACTGACCACTCGGCCAACCGATGCTGACAACATGGAGGAGTGTCCACTGTCGGCATTCTGGTGAACCCGCGCTCGGGCAGCGATGTGCGGCGTCTGCTCACCAGCGCGGGCTCGTCCACTATCGAGGACAAGATCAGCATTCTGCGCCGCGTGATCCACGGGGCAACCGAGTCGGGGGCCGAGCATCTGGTGTTGACCCGAGACCCGTTCTCCATTGCCCGACGGGCCACTGAGAACCTCCAGTTGCCCCTGAAGGTGGCGCTTCTTGACCTGCCATTGCATCACACCGAGCGGGATTCTGTGGATGCAGCCCAGGCGGTGCGGGACGCGGGGTGTGGCGCAGTGGTCAGCCTGGGTGGAGACGGCACCAATCGGGCGCTGGCGCTGGGGTGGCCCGACGCGCCGCTGATCCCGCTTTCTACCGGCACGAACAACGCCTTCCCCTTTCATGTGGAGCCCACCGTCGCCGGGATGGCCGCCGGGCTCATCGCCACCGGGGCAGTGGACCTTCTCGCCCATTCGGCCCGGGCCAAGGTGGTGGCGGTGGAGGTACACGGCGGTGACTTGGATGCCCCCGGCCGCGCCACCCGCCAAGACACGGACTTGGCCCTGATCGATGCCATCGCGGTGGACGATCCCTACGTGGGCTCGCTCGAGCTGTTCGACCCCGAGACCATCAAGATCGGCGTGTTCACCCGGGCGGACCCGGCCGCTATCGGCTTCAGCGGACTGGCTGGAACGGTACTGTCTTGCACTCCCGATGAGGAGCGCGGGGTGGTGCTGGAATTTGCGCCTCCCAGCCGAAACCCGGCCCGGATTGTGCGTGCTGCGTTGGCCCCGGGGTGGTTCGCGTCGGTTGGCTTGGCCCGAACCGACTACGTGGATTTGGAGACCCCTGTCGAAGTGGCCGGACCGTGCCTGTTGGCCTTCGACGGTGAGCGCAGCCGTCGCCTGCATCCCAGCCAAACCGCTTCATTACGGGTGGTGCGCCAAGGGCCTCGAGTGATCGACGTGGGCGCGGTCGTGCATTCGGGGGCTCGATCGGGCGCGTTTGATGAAGGCATGAGAGACTGAGGCGCATGAGTGCAGACATCGTCATTCGTGGGGGAACCGTGGTGGACGGCTCGGGAGGGCCGGGGCGGGAGGCCGATGTCGCCATCACCGGGGACCGCATCAGCGAGATAGGCCCGGGGCTGTCGGGCAAGGTGGAGTTGGATGCCGGCGGCCACGTGGTGGCACCCGGCTTCATCGACATCCACACCCACTACGACGCCCAGGTGTTCTGGGATCCCATGCTCAGCCCGTCGTGCTACCACGGGGTTACCTCGGTGATCGCCGGCAACTGCGGTTTTTCCATCGCACCCACTCGGCCCAGCCATCAGGACCTCATCGCCCGCACGCTCGAGAACGTCGAGGACATGAATGTGGACAGTCTGGCCGAGGGCATCCCCTGGGACTTCGAGACATTCCCCGAGTACTTCGACTCCATCTCCCGCCGGGGCATCGCCCTCAACTTCGGGGCCTACATCGGCCACACCGCGCTCAGGCTCTTCGTGGTCGGCGACGAGGCCTACGAGCGGGCCGCCACCGACGAGGAGGTGGCCCGCATGGTGGAGGTGGTGGCCGAGGCCATCGACGCCGGCGCGGCCGGGCTGGCCACCAGCTTCGCCATGACCCACCGGGGGGCCGATGGCCTGCCCATACCCAGCCGCTTCTCCACTCGGGAGGAGTTCGAGGCGCTCATCGCGGTGCTCGGCCAGAAGCGCCGGGGCGTGGTGTCGGTGGCCCCCGGCGACCCGGTGGGCATCGACGACCTGTACAGCTTGCAGCCCCAGGTGGGTGTGCCGTTCACCTACGGCGCGCTGCTGACCTTTCCCAACGGCCACCACGAAAAGAGCGCGGCCCGCAATCGGGATGCGTGGGAAGAGGGGATCGAGGTTTGGCCCCAGGTCACCCCCCGCCCGCTCACCTTCCAGATGGTGATGGCCGACCCGTTCACCCTCAACGTGAACCCCGAGTTCGCCGCGCTGATGAGCGAGGACCAAGATGCCCGTCTCAAGGCTTATGACGATGAGGACTGGCGCAACCGGACGGCAGAGGCATTCGAGCACCAGAAGGCCATGCGGCCCCGGTGGGAGACGTTCCAGATCGCCGAGACGGCGTCCCGGCCCGAGTTGATCGGTCGACGGCTCACCGATATTGCTGCCGAACAGGGGGTGCGCCCTCTCGACGTGCTGCTCGACACCGCGGTAGCTGACAACCTGACCACCCGGATCAGCTGCATCATCGCCAACGACGATCCCGAGGGTGTTGCCATGCTTCTGCGGCAAGACGGCTGCACGCTGGGCCTGTCCGACGCCGGCGCCCATGTGGGCCAGTTGTGCGATGCTCCCCAGGCCACTGATTTCTTGGGCAATTGGGTGCGCGACCGCGAGCTCATGCCGATGGAGAAGGCGGTGCGAAAACTCTCGGGAGTGCAGGCCGACCTGTTCAACCTGGTGGACCGGGGCTATCTGCGGGAGGGAGCGTTTGCCGACGTGGTGGTGTTCAACCCCGACACCGTGGCGCCGGGCCCGCTGCGCCGGATCCGAGATTTCCCGGCCAACGCCGAGCGGCTTACCGCCGACGCCTCCGAGGGTATTGCCCATGTGCTGGTGAACGGCGCCCCTATCCGCCGCGACGGCGAAATGGACCAGGCAGGCGTGGCCGCCCACCCCGGCGCCATCCTGCGCCCCTCTGCTCGCTAGACGGGGCAACCTCCATCGTTCACGGAAAATTCGCCAAAGTCCTCTGGCGCGCCTTCTTGGAGCGGGCCTATGCTGAGGCTGAACGCAAGAGCGACAGCGTGGTCGTTCCCACATGATGACGAGGAGATCGCCATGGGGGCTAGCACAGACTGGCGCATTGAGCTGAGCAGGGCAGGAGCAGGTCTGCAAGAGCTGCTGTCAGAGGGGATGCCCGCCGACAATCCCGACGACTGGGTGCAGCGTCTCGAGGACAAGCTCGGTCAGCTCAGCCGGGCATTGACCGGTTTCTGCTCGGATTGCGATCTTGGGCTGTACGACGATTGCATCGAGTTGGCGCCTCGGCTGGTTCCCCAGGTGAACAAGATCCGCTCCGAGCAGGTTCAGCTGCAAGCCTCGGTGCAACAGCAGATCCAGCGGCTGCATACCCAAGAGCCCGACCCCGGCCTGCACCGGTCGATGGCCGACATCGTCCATAAGGTGGACCAGCTCAATCACCACGCCGTCGACTTGGTGTACAGCGCCTATGACACCGATCTGGGCGGACCAGGCTGATCCCCGATCAGCAGGGAAGGCTCAGAGCTGTCCGAACTGGCGATCACCCGCGTCGCCTAGTCCGGGCAGGATATAGGCCCGCTCATTTAGACCCTCGTCCAGCGCCGCGGCGAACAGACGCACGCCGGGGGCGGCAGCTTCGAGTGCTGCCACTCCTTCGGGGGCGGCCAGCACACACACTGCGGTGATCTGTCCGGCTTCAGCTGCGGCTATCCGTCCGCAGACATGGGCCAGCGACCCACCGGTGGCCAGCATCGGCTCCAAGACCAGCACGGCCTGACCTCCGAGGTCATCGGGCACGGTGTTGAGATAGGGCTCGGGTTGGAACGTCTCCTCGTTGCGGCGCACGCCAAGGAAGCCCACTGCGGCCTCCGGTAGCAGCTTGCGGGCCGCGTCCAGCATTCCCAGCCCGGCCCGCAGCACCGGCACAAGCAGCGGAGGATTGTCGATGCGCAGCCCGGAGGTGGGCGCCAGCGGTGTTTCGACTCCCACAGCGGTAGCGGGAAGATCCCGCAAGGCTTCGTAGACCAGCATTTGGCTCAGGTCATCGAGGGCGCGCCGGAACGCCGGTGAAGGGGTGTCGGCTCGGCGCAACTCGGTCAGACGAGCCTGCACCAACGGGTGATCGACGACCGCAACCTCCATAGCCTCACCTTAGGCACCTTTGGAGGCAGCGCAAATCGGAGCGTTGTTCGATTGCCCAGCGTGTACATACGCTTATATGCCGGTTTTCCTGGAGCTTTGGCTTCATCCATCTCGGGACGCTCCAGCCCAGGTGCCCCGTTGTCGTTGCTCAGCCCTATCCTTTACCGGGTGAGCGATTTGCTGGCTGCCGAATCCCCGACCGGGGTTGCCGATGCCGTGGCCGGGGTGCGCATCACTCCCGTGGACGCGGTGGGGTTGGAACAGCGGGCCGCGGGGTTGTGCACCCGTTCGCTCAAGACCTCGTCGAAGGCGGCCGCCCTGGAATTGGCCATCCGGGTCATGGATCTCACCACCTTGGAGGGCGCCGACACCCCGGAGCGGGTCCAGGCCCTTTGCGCTCGGGCCCGCCGTCCCGACGCCGCCGACTGGTCGGTGCCGCCGGTGGCCGCCGTGTGCGTGTACCCCGAGCTCGTGCCGGTGGCCGCAGAGGCGCTGGCCGAGAGCCCGGTGGCGGTGGCCAGTGTGGCTGGGGGGTTTCCCGCCGGGCTGGCCCCTTGGGAAGTTCGCCTGGCCGAGATCGCTTGGGCGGTGGCCGCTGGGGCCGACGAGGTAGACATCGTGTTGAACCGCTCGGCGTTTCTGTCCGGGCGGTATCAGAAGGCCTATGACGAGATCGCCGCGGCCAAGCAAGCCTGCGGGTCGGCCCATCTCAAGGTGATCTTGGAGACCGGCGAATTGGGCGCCTACGACCAGATCAGGCGGGCGTCCATGCTGGCCATGGTGGCCGGGGCCGACTTCATCAAGACCTCCACCGGCAAGATCGGCACCTCGGCCACTCCGCCCATCGCCCTGTGCATGGCCGAGGCCATCCGGGACATGGCCGAGCAGACGGGCAGGGCCGTGGGGCTGAAGCTGGCCGGTGGCATTCGCACCGCCAAGCAGGCCTGGCACTACCTGGTGATCGTGGGCGAGACGCTGGGTCCGGAGTGGCTGACGCCAGAGCGATTCCGGCTGGGAGCGTCCAGCCTGCTCAATGATGTGCTCATGCAGCGGTCCAAGCTCGGCGACGGCTGCTACCAGCGGCGGGAGGACTTCAGCGTTGACTGATCATTCAACTTCTGGCCACGAGGTGGAGTCAGCGGGCGGTTTCAGCCTGGAGTACGCGCCCGCCCCCGAATCGGTGGCCCCGGTGCGCCTGGCCTCGCAATACGGCCTGTTCATAGGGGGCGAGATGGTGGAACCGGGTGCCGGTCGGCTGGCCGCCACCGTGAACCCCGCCACCGGGGAGGCGTTGGCCGAGGTTGGTGTGGCCGAAGCTGTCGATGTGGATAGGGCAGTAGTTGCGGCCCGCGCCGCGTGGGAGGGGGGCTGGCGCAATCTGCCCGGTGCCGAGCGCGCCAAGTACCTGTATCGGGTGGCCCGGTTGCTGCAAGAGCGGGCCCGAGAATTCGCGGTCTTGGAGACCATGGACGGGGGCAAGCCCATCCGTGAGTCCCGCGACCTCGACATCCCGCTGGCCGCGGCCCATTTCTTCCACTACGCCGGGTGGGCCGACAAGCTCGACTACGCCTTCAGCGGCCGCCGGGCCGCGCCGCTGGGGGTGGCCGCCCAAATCATCCCGTGGAACTTCCCCCTGCTGATGGCAGCCTGGAAGCTGGCCCCCGCGCTGGCCTGCGGCAACACTGTCGTGCTCAAACCGGCGCCCACCACCCCGCTCACCGCGCTGTTGTTGGCCGAGGTGCTCCGCGACGCCGAGATCCCCCCTGGTGTGGTCAACATCGTCACCGGCGACGACGCCACCGGGGCTGCGCTGGTGGCCCACCCGGGCGTGGACAAAGTGGCGTTCACCGGATCCACCGAAGTGGGCCGGGCCATCGGTGCCGAGGTGGCGGGTACCGGCAAGCGCCTCACCTTGGAGCTTGGGGGCAAGGCGGCCAACATCGTGTTCGACGATGCCGCCCTCGACCAGGTGACCGAGGGCATCGTCAACGGGATCTACTTCAACGGGGGGCAAGTGTGCTGCGCCGGTTCGCGCCTGCTGGTGCAGGAGACGGTGGCCGACACTGTGGTGGGCAAGCTCCAGCAGCGCATGAACACCCTGCGAGTGGGCGACCCGCTGGACAAGAACACCGACATCGGCGCAATCAACTCCCAGGCCCAGCTCAACCGCATCGGTGAGTTGGTGGCCTCTGGAGTGGCCGAGGGCGCCGAGCTGTATACGCCGCCGTGCGAGCTGCCCGAGCGGGGCTTTTTCCATCCCCCTGCGCTGTTCACCAACGTTTCCACCGCTCACCGCATCGCCCGAGAGGAGATCTTCGGCCCGGTGTTGTCGGTGCTCACCTTCCGCACCGCCGAAGAGGCGGTGGCCAAGGCCAACAACACCCCCTATGGGTTGTCGGCCGGCATCTGGACCGAGAAGGGGTCGCGCATCTTGTGGATGGCCGACCAGATGCAGGCCGGTGTCGTGTGGGCCAACACCTTCAACCGGTTCGATCCGGCCAGCCCGTTCGGCGGCTACCGGGAGAGCGGCTACGGCCGCGAAGGGGGCCGAGCCGGCCTCTTGCCCTATGTGGAGTTGGTGGCGTGAGCAGCCGGCTGGTGGTCAACAAGACCTACAAGCAGTTCGTCGGCGGAGCATTCGAGCGCTCCGAGTCGGGGCGGTCGTACCCGGTGGTCGGCGCTGGGGGCCAGCTTCTGGCCCATGCCGTCCAGGGTTCTCGCAAAGACGTCCGGGATGCGGTGGCCGCGGCCCGGTCAGCTCAGGGAAGCTGGGCCGGGCGGACTGCCTATAACCGGGGTCAGATCCTGTACCGGGTGGCCGAGGTAATGGAGTCTCGCCAAGCCGAGTTCTGCGCCGAAGTGCTTCGGGCAGGCGATGGGTGCACCGAGGAAGCCGCGTCCCGCGAGACTGCCGCGGCCATCGACCGCTGGGTGTGGTACGCCGGCTGGGCCGACAAGTTCGCCACCGTATTGGGCGGGGCCAACCCGGTGGCCGGCCCCTATTTCAACCTCAGCGTGCCCGAGCCCGCCGGCGTGGTCGGCATCGTGGCCCCCGACGAGCCCCCTCTCCTCCCGCTGGTGTCCCGGCTGGCGCCGGTGATCGTGTCGGGCAACACCGCAGTGGTGCTGGCCTCCGAGCGCTGCCCGCTGGTGGCCGTCACTTTGGCCGAGACCTTGGCGCTGAGCGACATCCCCTCCGGAGTGGTCAACATCTGTACCGGCCTTCGCAACGAACTGGTCCCTCCGCTGGCTCGTCATGTGGCCGTGGACGCGCTGGATCTCACTGGATGCGACCCCGGGCTGTCCGCCGACGCGGCCCGCCAGGCGGCCGCCACTATCACCCGGGTGGTGAGCGCCTCGACCGCCGAGCGGCAGTGGGCCGAAGAGGCCGCCCAGAGCCCCTACCTCATCGACGCCTTCTGCGAGACCAAAACGGTCTGGCACCCCAAGGGAAGATGAACGCGGGGCCGTTTGTTCTCGGCGTCGACCTCGACGGAGTGTGCGCTCAGCACACCGTGGCCTTCCGCAAGATCGTCGCCCAAGAAAAGGGCGTGCCCGAGGAGTCGCTGACCCTGGATTGCGGGTGGGGCTTCCAGGAATGGGGCTTCGAGGACGGAGACTTCGAGAAGTACCACAAGCGGGCCGTGGTGGAGCATCGGATGCTGGCCGACATGCCGGCCATGCCCGGTGCCTCAAAGGCGCTGTGGCGGCTGTCGGAGGCCGGGGTGTGGATACGCATTATCACCCACCGGCTGTACACCAACTGGGACCACGCCATCGCCGCCGGCGACACCGCCGAGTGGCTCGACAAGGCCAAGATCCCCTACCGGGACCTGTGCTTCGTGGGCGGGAAAACCGCGGTCAACGCCCACGTCTACATCGAAGACGCCCCCCACAACATCGAAGCCCTCAGGTCCGAGGGCCGCACCGTCATCGCCTTCGACCAGCCCTACAACCGGGATTTGGACCCGCCCCGAGCCGCCACCTGGGAAGAGGTGGAATCCCTGATCTACGAGTACTTGGCCTCCCACCAAGGCACCGTCCAACACCAACTCCCCACCTTCGACCCCAGCACCGACCGCTTCAACGACAGAGCCGACTGACGCTCTACGACTTGCAGATCTTTAAGATCGTCTGCGGCGAAGCTTTTGCTACCTCTGCGATATCCCGAGAGGAGGCGCCGTTGGCATGGGCGAGGCGCACTGCCGTCTCCCAGAGTGCGCTGGCGTCGTCTTTCTCGCGGGTCATCCGCTGTACAACTCGCAGCGCGGCGCCTTGGGCGCTATTGGATGCTTTGATCTCGTCAAGTTCCCAGCGCGAAATGGTCTTGTTCATTCGATCGGTCGCATCCACCGGTGGAGATCACCGTGGTATTGGATCGCGATCCCGACTCCCTATACTGAGATTGTGGCTCCAGAGATGTGGACGGCAGCGGAGTTGGAGAAGCTCACCCCCGCTGAGCAGGATGTTGCGTTCCAGGCCAGCATCGTGACCGACCCCGATGACATCCCCCCTGAGTTCTTGGACCGAGTGCGTAGCCGCCTCCTCAAGCGACTCAACGCTTCCAGTTCCAGTTGAGCGCCACCCGCAGGGTCGTCCGGGTCTCTGCTGACTTCTTCCGAGATCTCGACCACGCACTGCCTGGTGAGCGTGGTCCCGACGGGCATCCTTCTGCAATCGACTTCCAGACCTTTGAGTTGCTGCGCATCGTGGACCACTTCGCAGTTTCGTTTGACGACCTACCTGAACTGTTCCCGGGCCGTTCGGATTATCGATTCCTTGTTGCGGCTGGCATGCTCGTCCCCCGGTTCTCGGTTGTCGGCCGGCTTGCCGCGGACGGTGCGGTCGAGCTTGTCCAGCTCGAAATCGATCTGGACACCGGTTGGGAATGACCCAGACCCCCAACAGCGCCTATTGGTCCGCGAGCCAGGAGGGGAGTTGGCGGATGTCGGACAGCTCCACCCAGTTGGGGTGGGGGGAGATGGAGCTATGCTCCAGGTCCCAGGTGAGGTGGTAGGGGATGTGCACGCCCCGGCCGCCGAGGGCGACGACCGGCTCGATGTCGGAGCGCACCGAGTTGCCCACCATCACGAAGCGGTCGATGGCGATGTCGTGGCGCTCTAGGACCCGGGTGTAGGTGGCCTCGTTCTTCTCGGCCACGATCTCCACCGCGCCGAAGTGGTCGGCCAGGCCGGAGGCCGCGATCTTGGCCTCTTGATTCCACAGGTCGCCCTTGGTGATGAGCACCAGCCGGTAGCGGTGCTCTAATGCGCGGACGGTCTCGGCCACGCCGTCGAGCAGTTCCACCGGATGGGCGTGCATCTCCTTGGCCCAGCCCACGATGGTGTGGATCTCCTCAGCAGTGATCTGTCCTTCGGTGGCCTCGATGGCGGTCTCGATCATCGACAGCACGAAACCCTTGATGCCGTAGCCGAAGATGGCCACGTTATGGCGCTCCAATTGGATGAGCTGTTCGTGAAAGTCCACATCGGGCAGATAGCGGGCCACAAGGTTGGCCATTCGCTCCTCGTAGTCAGCGAAGATCGACTCGTTGTGCCACAGGGTGTCGTCAGCGTCTAACCCCACGGTTTCGATCATGTTCTACTTGCCCCTACAAGGCCAGGGGCCCGTAGGCCGGCTTGATGATCTTGTTGATGATCTCCAGCCGCTCATCGAAGGGGATGAAAGCGCTCTTCATGGCGTTGATGGTCAGCCACCGAATGTCGGCCCAGCCGAAGCCCAGCTCGTCTACCAACTGCATCACCTCTTGGGTCATGGAAGTGGCGCTCATCAGGCGGTTGTCGGTGTTGACCGTCACCCGGAACCGCAGATCGCTCAGCGGTTTGATGGGGTGTTCGGCGATGGACGGCGCGGCCCCGGTGTGCACGTTGGAGGTGGGGCACAGCTCCAACGGGATGCGCCGGTCCCGCACGAAGGCGGCCAGGCCTCCCAGCTTGGGGGCGCCGTCGGCGGTGAGGTCGATGTCGTCGACGATGCGGACCCCGTGGCCCAGGCGCTCGGTGCCGCAATACTGCACCGCCTCCCAGATGGACGGCGGGCCGTAGGCCTCCCCAGCATGGATGGTGAAGTGGAAGTTCTCTCGCTGGATCAGGTGAAAGGCATCCAGGTGCCGGGTGGGCGGGTTGCCGGCCTCGGCCCCGGCGATGTCGAAGCCGACCACGCCCCGGTCGCGGTGGCGCACGGCAAGCTGGGCGATCTCCAGGGAGCGGGCTGCGGTGCGCATGGCGGTGAGCAGGGTCCCGATGCGGATTCTCCGATTGGCGCTGCCCGCTTCGAAGCCGGTCACCACCGCATCCACCACCTCGTCCAGGCTCAGCCCGGCTTCAGTGTGCAACTCGGGGGCGAATCGGACCTCGGCGTAGACCACGCCGTCGTCGTCCAGGTCTTCGGCGCATTCGGCCGCCACCCTCTCTAGGGCATCTCGAGTCTGCATGACCCCCACGGTGTGGGCGAATGTCTCCAAGTACAGGGTGAGGTCGAGGCGGCTGGCCCCTCGCACCATCCAGCGGGCCAGATCGTCGGCGTCGGTGGTGGGCAGGTTGGTATAGCCGGTTTCCGCAGCCAGTTCGACCACGGTCTGGGGACGGAGGCCGCCGTCCAGATGGTCGTGCAGCAACACCTTGGGGGCTGCCCTTACTTCTTCGATCGTCGGGTGTATCACTCCCCTAAGCGTATGTAATCCGAGAGGCGATCAGGCGGCGAGGTTCGGGAGAGGTGTCGGTGATGGTCAGGGCCGACGAAAGGGCCTCGTGGGCGGCGGGCAGGCGAGAAGCGTCGTCGGTATGGAGTTCGGCTATCACGTCGCCAGCTGCCACCCGGTCGCCGTGGACGCGGCGCAGCTTGACCCCGGCCACCGCCGACACGTCGTCTTCCTTGCGGGCCCGGCCTGCGCCCAGCCGCCAAGCAGCCACCCCGACGGACAGTGCGTCGATGCGGCCGATGATTCCGCTAGCCGGTGCGGTCCATTGATCCACCTCCGAGGCGACAGGCAGGGGAGCGCTGGGATCGCCGCCTTGGGCGGCCACCATGGCTCGCCAAGCGTCCATGGCCCTTCCCGAGGCCAACACCTCGGCTGGGTCGGCGTCCAGACCAGCCAGGGCCACCATTTCTCGGGCTAGGGCCAGCGTCACCTCGACCAAGTCAGCGGGACCGCCCCCGGTCAAGGCTTCGACCGACTCGGCCACCTCCAGGGCGTTGCCGGCGGCCAGGCCCAGAGGCTGGTCCATGTCGGTGAGCAGGGCCACGGTATCCACCCCATGGGCGTGGCCTAGCCCCACCATGGTTCGGGCCAGCTCCTGGCCCATGGCCGGATCGGGCAGAAATGCCCCCGAGCCGAACTTCACATCCAGCACCAGCCCGGCGGTGCCCTCGGCGATCTTCTTGGACATGATCGAGCTGGCGATCAGCGGGATCGAGGCCACTGTCCCGGTGACGTCCCGCAGGGCGTACAGCACCCGGTCGGCCGGGGCCAGATCGGCGGTGGCCGCGGCGATCACTGCGCCCACCTCACCAAGCTGGGCCAGAAACTGGTCGTAGCTCAATTCGGCTCGCCAGCCCGCGATGGCCTCCATCTTGTCGAGCGTGCCCCCGGTATGGCCTAACCCCCGCCCCGAGAGCTGAGGAACCGCCGCTCCGCAGGCGGCCACCAGCGGGCAAAGCACCAGCGACACTTTGTCGCCCACCCCGCCGGTGGAGTGCTTGTCGACCGTGGGCCGGGCCAGGCTCGACAAGTCCAACCTTTGGCCGCTTTCGATCATGGCCGCGGTCCAGGTGGCCAGCTCCCGAGCGGACAGACTGCGCCACACGATGGCCATGAGCAGCGCGGCGGCCTGTTCGGCGGGGATGGTCCCAGAGGTGACCCCGTCGATGAACCAGATGATCTGTTCGTCGCTCAGCTCATCGCCGTCTCGCTTGGCGACGATGAGATCGACCGCGTTCACGGCAGTTCGTCGGGGCCGAAGGCGCCGGGCAGCAGGTCGCCCACGGTGTGGGTCTCGTTCACCTGGCAGCTTGCACCGCCCGCCTCATAGAGCAGTTGGCGGCAACGCCCGCACGGGGTGAGCGGATTTCCGTCGCCGTCGGTCACCGCCACCGCCACGAGTAGGCCTCCTCCGGTGCGGTGCAAATCGCCGACCAGGCCGCATTCGGCGCACAGCGTGAGCCCGTAGGAGGCGTTCTCCACGTTGCATCCCGACACAACTCGGCCGTCGTCGGTCAGCCCGGCCGCTCCCACCGACAAGTTCGAATAGGGGGCATAGGCCCCAGAGGAGGCCTGCCGGGCGCCAGCCCACAGCTTGCTCCACGGAATCGCCTGCTCAGCGCCCATAGGCCTCATTTCTGCTACTTACTTCGTTGGAAGGGCTGGCCAGCGGCCGCCGGTGGGATAGACCGGCCCACCGCCCCGGCCACCACTACCAATGTGACCACGAACGGAAGGGCCTGGAGGAATTCGCTGGGAATCTCGAAGCCGCTCACCTCAACCCCCAGGAACTGGAGGCGGGTGCCCAGCGCTCGAGAGAACCCGAATAGCAATGCCCCTCCGAATGCCCCCCAAGGAGTCCACTTGCCGAAGATCAGGGCGGCCAACGCGATGAAGCCGGCGGCGTTGGTCATGTTGTCCTCGAAACGGGCCTGCGACTCCATGGAGAACCAGGCGCCAGCCAGGCCGGCGATCAACCCGCCCAAGATCACCGATTGGTAGCGGATCCGCACCACGTTGACCCCCAGCGTCTCCGCCGCATGGGGGTTTTCCCCGCACGATCGCACGCGGAGTCCCCACGGGGTGCGGTACATGACCACCCAGGTTCCGATCACCACCACATACATCAACCAGTAGATCGGCTGGCCTCGGAAAACCTGGTCGCCGATCACCGGGATCTTCGACAGCAGCGGCAGGCCGAACTCGGAAGTGCCCACCCCGGTGGTGATGCCGCTCTTGACGATCACCTCCGAGCGCAAGAAGCCGGTAAGTCCCAGGGCAAACAGGTTGATCACCACCCCGCCCACGATCTGGTTCACTCCGAAGCGGATGGACAGCACGGCGAGGAGGGCAGCCACCAGTCCGCCGGCCAGCACGGAGATGAGAATCGAGAACCACAGCCATCCGGTGGACTGGGCATCTCCTATGGTGGCGTAGGTCATGTAGCCAATCCCCGCGCCGGCCAACATGGTGCCTTCGATGCCGATGTTGATGATGCCCGAGCGCTCGCACCACAGCCCGGTCATCGACCCCAGCGCCAACGGTGTGGCCAGCACCAGCGACTCGTTGAACAGATTGACGATGTTGGTGCTGGGGTTGTCGGACAGGGCCAGGCTGAGCACCAGCACCAACGGGATCACGGCCAGAGCGCTCAGCAGCCGGGCCGGGCTGGCCCACACTCGCGCCGCAGGCGGGGCGAAGCCCAGGGCGGCGGTGAGCAGGAACAAAACGCCGATGGCAGTCACCCACGTTGGGGGATCGAACCCGATTCCCGCCGGGTCGGGCGGTGGTTCGAAGTTGAATCGCCGGCTGGAACTGCTGATCGCCGGGGCCACCCCAACGATGAGGGCCACTCCCAAGAACCCGAACACCAGCCCGGTCACCGACTGGCGATCCAGGCGAGCCTGGCTGGAGGTTCCGGCAATTCCAGCGGCGTTCTCGACGGTGGTCACACCGCCCCCTCGATCGATGTTGCCTTGAACGGGCTCTGGTCGAGCTCGCGCACCCGGAACAGGTAGCGGACGATGGCATCCGCGGCCACGAACAACAGCACCATCGCTTGAATGATCCGCACTACGTCGATGGACACGTCGGCCTCCTGCTGCATCAGCGGTGCCCCTGAGAGCATCGAACCCCAGAGCAGTGCGGCGGCGATGATGGCCACCGGGTTGGTGCGGGCCAAAAGGGCTATGGCGATGCCGTCAAAGCCCATCAGGAAAAAGGTGCCTGGTTGGAAGAATCCGTTGGTGCCCGAGATTTCTGAGGCCGCGGCCAGACCGGCGAACGACCCCGACACGGCCATGGAGGCCACGATCACCCGGTTCACGTTGATCCCTGCGTAGTGGGAGGCGTGGGGGTTCAAACCCACGGTGCCAACCTCGAATCCGAAGGTGGTTCGATTCAACAAGAAGGCCACCACGAAGCAAATCCCAACCAAGGCGAACAGCCCCACGTGAAGAGTGGGCTGGCTGTCCACCAACTCGGGAAGCACCGCGGTCTCTGAGATGGGATCGGTGCGGGGAACGGTGCTATCGGTGTCCCGCAGCACCACCGGATCGCGGGAGTTGACCATCCAGCGGACCCCGAATAGCACCAGGGAATTGAGCATGATGGTGCTGATCACCTCATGGGCTCCGGTCTTGGCCCGAAGCACGCCTGGTATCCCACCCCAGATGGCACCGCCCATGGTCCCGGCGATGAGGATCAGCGGGATGGCCACGATGCCGGGCAAATCAGACATCCACGACAGTGCCCCGACAAAGGCCGCGGTAACCCCGCCAGCTAGCAACTGCCCCTCGGCGCCGATGTTGAACAGACCGGCCCGGAATGCGAAGGCCAAGGCCAGGGCCGACCCGATGAACGGCACTGATCGGGCCACCGATCCCGCGATCTGATCGCCTCCCCCCACCATGCCCCGCAGCAGCGCCCAATAGGCAGTGAAGGGGTTCACTCCGATGATGGAGATGAGCACCCCGCCGACCACGAACGACAACAAGATGGCGTAGAGCGACACATAGAGCGGCTGGAGCCGCCACACCTCGTTGAGGAAGCGGTGGACTTGGCTGGCCGCCCGGCCTACACCGGCGTTGGCGTTGCCCACACCGTTCACGACTGCGCCCCGGTGGCCATGAGCAGGCCAAGTTCTTCTCGAGTCGCTTCGGTTGCCTCCACTGTTCCAGCCAGGCGGCCCCGATAGAGCACTCCGATCCGGTCGGACAGCGACAAAATCTCGTCCAACTCGGCCGACACCAGCAGCACAGCCACTCCCTGATCTCGCAGCTCGATGATCTTGCGGTGGATGAACTCGATGGAACCCACGTCCAGCCCTCGGGTGGGCTGGGCCACCACTAGGGCCCGAAGGTCGCCGGTCAGCTCCCGGGCCACGATCACCTTCTGCTGGTTGCCGCCCGACAGCGTGTGGATGGCTGCTTCCACCCCCGGGGTGCGGACGTCGAACCGCTCAACCAACTCCTTCGCCTCTGCGTTGATTGCCGCGGTGTTGCGGACCCCGCGCTGAGAGAACTTTCGGTGGTTGTAGCGATTCAACACCAGGTTGTCGGCGATTGAGTACTGGGCCACCACCCCGTGCTTGCTGCGATTCTCGGGCACGTGGGCGACACCTAGTTCATGGATCTTGCGGGGGCTCCAGCCGGTGGTGTCTTGGCCGAGCATCTCTACCCGCCCCCCGATGGCCGGGCGCATGCCGCAGATGGTCTCAACGAGCTCCCGCTGGCCGTTGCCCTCCACCCCGGCGATTCCGAATATCTCTCCGGCTCTCACCTCCACGTCGAAGCCGCTGACTGTCTCCACCCCCCGGTCATCGGTGACCCGTAGGTCCTCAACTCGGATCACTGATTTCCCGGGATCGGGCTCGGCCTTTTCCACTCGGAACACCACATCGCGACCCACCATCAGATTGGCCAGTGACTGCTGGGTGGCCGTTTCAGCTGTGGTGGTCCCCACCACCTGGCCAGCCCGGAGCACGGTGATGCGGTCGGCAACGGCCAGCACCTCGCGCAGTTTGTGAGTAATGAAGATGATGGACTTGTCCTGTCCGGTGAGGCTCTCCACCACCTCGAAGAAGTCGTCCACCTCGCCGGGGGTGAGAACTGCGGTGGGCTCGTCGAGGATCAAGATGTCTGCGTCGCGGAAAAGGGCCTTCACCAGTTCCACCCGCTGCTGTTCGCCGACCGACAGGTCGCCCACTATGGCGTCGGGGTCCACGGCCAGCCCATAGCGGTCGGCCAGAGCGTCAACCTGTCGGCGGGCCGTATCGAGATCGAGGAATGCCCCCTTAGTGATCTCGTTGCCCAAGATGATGTTCTCGGCCACGGAGAACACCGGGATGAGCTGGAAGTGCTGGTGGACCATCCCGATGCCTCGGGCGATGGCCTCGCCCGAATCCTCGAAATGCACCTCCTCGCCCCGCACCCGGATGGTTCCGCTATCGGGCCGGTACAGCCCGAAAACCATGTTCATCAGGGTGCTTTTGCCTGCGCCGTTCTCGCCCAGCAGGCAGTGAATCTCGCCCTGGTTGAGGGTGAGGCTGACGTTGTCGTTGGCCACTACCCCGGGGAAGGTCTTGGTGATGCCCTCAACTTCCAGCACAGGCCTTGCTGTGCCGTTGCCTACCTGAGCCATGCGCAGCCCAGACTAGGACATTTGCGGCTGGCCGAACGCGAAAGGCGGCGGCTGATTCCCGCTCAGCCGCCGCCTTTCATCGAATGTTGTCGTTCAGTCGCAGAGGGAGCCTTCGCCTATGAACAGACCGTCAATGCCGCACACTCCGGTGGTGATGCTGCCATCGGCCAGTCCGGCCCGCACTTGCTCCACACTGGCGGCGGCTTCGGCGTTCACTGCGGCGTCATGGAACGGGGCGTAGGTGATGCCCAGGTTCTCGGCGGTGAGTACGAACACGCCGCCGGCAAAGGTGCCCTCGATGGCGGCCGCAATGTTGCGGAACACTGACAGGTCCACCCGCTTGATGGCTGAGCTGGCCAGATATTCCGAACCCGGTGCCGAGCCGCCGTTGAAGGTGGTGTAGTACTCGTCCTGGTCTACGCCGATACCCCAAGCACCGGCCTCAGCGGCGGCCTTCACGCCTCCAGAACCGGTGGGGCCACCGGCGCCGAAGATCACGTCGGCGCCGTCGCCGATGAACTGCTGGGCATCAGACGCGCCCTTGGCCGGATCGGTAAAGCTCTCGTTGTATACCGACAGCACCTGGATATTGGGATTGATGTACTTGGCGCCGGCCTCGTAGCCGTTGACGAACTTCACCACTGGGGGTACGTCCTCGCGTCCGGCGACCACGCCCACCACGCCTGATTCGCTCAACGAGGCGGCCAGGGCCCCGGCGATGAAGCCCCCCTCATGCTCGTTGAACAGCACGCCCACATAATTGGCGGGGTACTCGAGATGGAATTGGTCGATGCCGATGTAGTTGATGCCGGGGTTCTCCTCGGCTGCCAACATGGTGTCGGTACCAAGCAGGAAGCCCACGGTGATGAGCACGTCGGGACTTTCGCTAGCCGAAGTGTTCAAGTTGGCGTCGTAGTCGGCCTCAGAGGCGGTTTCGATAACGCTTGTGTCCTCGATGCCGAAGCACTCGGCGGCGCCCACCATGCCCTCGTAGGCGAACTGGTTGAACGTGCCGTCATCGACCTTGCCGATATCGGTAACCATGTTCACCCGGAAGCCATCAGGGGCTTGAATGCCATCCCAAGCGGCACACTCTTCATCCAATGTGATCAAAGCCCCAGAAGCAGCCTCGGGCGCAGGGGCCTCGGTGGGCGCGGGCGCTTCAGTCGGTTCGGGCGCGGAAGCCTCGGTGGGCGCGGGCGCTGCACCCGAATCGTCGTCGTTGCCGCAGCCTGCGGTCACTAAGGCCAGAGAAAGCAGTGCAGCGAGCAGTAGTAAGAGTCTTTTGCGCATCAAAACCCCTCCGTCAGATGCCGGTCGGTAGGACCTCCCAGGCTAGTCCAGCGCAGAAACATCCGCTGCGTCGACTAGAGAGTTTGAGATGCCTAGTGGTGTGTCGTGGGTTTAGCGCCGTGGATTGCGACGGCAGCGGCGTTCCTCGCAAGGCGCACCGACGCAGCCATACTTCCAGCGTACGGCAAGGAGGGGCAACGCCGCGAGGGGTGTCGATGCCTAGCAGGACACGCGCGAATAAACCCACGACACACCACTAGGGTAAGGCCATGTCAAGACTTGCGGGAAAGACAGCCATTGTCACCGGTGCAGCTCGCGGCACAGGGGCGGTCATCGCCCGGCGGTTCCGGGATGAGGGGGCGGTGGTGGTGGCCACCGATGTTGCCGACGGGGAGGGCATCGTCCATTTGGACGTGACCAACGAGGCCGACTGGGATCAGGTAGTGAGCGGCTTGGATCGGGTGGATGTGCTGGTCAACAACGCCGCCATCCTCCACATGGGACCCATCGAACGCACGCCTGGCGACAAATACCGCCGGGTGCTGGAGGTAAACCTGGTGGGGCCGTTCCTGGGCATCCGGGCGGTGCTGGGTCCGATGCGGGCTGTCGGAGGCGGGTCGGTGGTCAACATCAGCTCCATAGACGGACTCATTGGGATGAACGGGATTTCCGCCTACGGATCCAGCAAGTTCGGGCTCGGGGGGCTGATGCGCTGCGCGGCCCTTGAGTTGGGACGAGACGGCATCCGAGTGAACAACGTGTGCCCTGCCGGGGGCAATCCGGCCATGTATGCCCAGTGGTTCGAGCAGATGACGTCGTTTTTGGGCCAGACCGCGGCCTACTCGGATAATCGGGGTATCCCCGGCGAGGTCCCCTTGGAGACCATCGCCGCCGCGGCGGTGTTTCTGGCCTCCGACGAAGCGTCCCACATCACTGGTGTCGATTTGCCGGTGGACGGGGGAGCGGCCGCCGGTGTAGTCATCGAGGGTCTCAACACGTTGGAGTGATCGGTGTCTCCTCAGGGGTATCATTCTCCGCAGCCGCCTATCCAAAGGGCGGCTGAGGAGGAATTCAATGGCTCCACCTGCTCGCACCGATGAGGACATCCTGGGCCGCAGCGACGTCAACGACATCGACACCATCATCGAAATCTCTCGGGCCAACAGCGATGTGACCTCGGTGATCCACGCGGTCCAGGACAACAGCGACGCCCTGTTCACCTGGGACTACGCCAAAGGGGCCCGGCCCCAGCTAGAGCGTCTCTACGAGAAGGCCAAGACATCGCAGTGGAATGCCCAGACCGACTTGGACTGGTCCATCGAGGTGGATCCCTACGAGGCGTTCAACATTTTCACCGAGTCCGGTTCTGATAGTGAGTTTGGCGGCAACCCCGATCTGCCCACTGCCAATTGGGGCAAAGAAGAGTGGCGGGAGTTCTCCCTAGAGGAGTTCAAGTGGCGGATGAGCCAGTTCCTCCACGGCGAGCAGGGCGCCCTTTTGTGCACGGCCAAGATCGTCGAGACCGTCCCGTGGATCGACGCCAAGTACTACGCCGCCACCCAGGTCGTGGACGAGGCCCGCCACGTGGAGGTGTTCGGCAAGTACATCGACACCAAGCTGGGGGACTCCTATCCCATCAACGTCCACCTCAAGATGCTGCTCGACGACATCATCAACGACAGCCGCTGGGACATGACCTATTTGGGCATGCAGATCATGGTGGAGGGTTTGGCACTGGCCGCGTTCGGGTTCATGCACCAGCTCACTCCCGAGCCGCTGCTCAAGAAGCTGCTCCGGTATGTGATGGCCGACGAGGCCCGCCATGTGGCCTTCGGGGTGCTCAGCCTCCAGGAGTACTACAGCGAGCTAACCGCCGCGGAGCTGCGCGAGCGCCAAGAGTTTGCCTTTGAGGCCGCAGTGCGGATGCGCGATCGGTTCTTGTCCCAAGAGGTGTGGGAGCGCATGGGGGTCCCGGTAAAGCCCATGGTGGCGAACTTCCTGGCGCTGCCTGCCGACCAGAAGCCGTTCCAGAACATCCTGTTCTCCAAAATCGTGCCCAACTGCAAAAAGCTGGGGCTGCTGGATGCGGGCGACGGCTGGCTCCGTCGCCGGTTCGAGGAGATCCACGTCATCGAATTCGAAGACTGGGTGGACACCGGCGAGGAATACGAGGACCTCCAAGTCGAAGAGGCCGCTGCGGTCTAAAGGCTGGCGCGCGGCAGGTGTCTACTGCCTACTGCACTTGGCGGTGCCCGGCCAGCGGATGCGGTAGCGGTTGTTGGCCACTAGGCGGTATACGCCGCGGGCCAGCGGTTTGATCGGCCCCAGAGTCAGAAGCCGACCCACAGCGGGCCATGGGCCGGTCATGGCTCCGAGGGCTCCGGCGATGCTTCGATGCTCGTCCCAGCGGGTGCCGTCGGGTCCGATCCACCATGCCGAACGGGCCACATCCTCGTCGGTGAGGCCGAGGGCACCTAGGTCAGCCTGCTGTGAGGGGACCACCTGGTAGTCGTCGCTTAGCCGGTTCTGCACCCAGCGGGCGGTCGCCGCGCAGAACCCGCAGTCGCCGTCGTACACCAGCGTTCCCGCGGGGATGGGAGGAGAAGAAGGATGAGGCTCAGCTGTTGCGGCCGGCATTGGGCTTCCGCCCGTGATTGGCCTTCTTGCGCCGCGCTCGGGCCTTGCGTTTTTGGGTGCGCTTCGACATTCGAACCTCCGCGTCGCTACAAAGACTACCGGGTGCCGCTAGCGTGAACGACCCGTGGAGCGCTTCGGGTTCGTCGGGCTGCCGAACTCCGGCAAGTCCTCTCTCTACAACGCCTTGATCGGGTCGGACGTGCTGGCCGCCCCGTATGCGTTCGCCACCACCAGCTCCAATGTCGGTGTGGCCAAGGTGGTCGATCCCCGCCTCGACGCTATAGCCAACCTCAGCGAATCCCGCACGGTGACCCCGGCCAGCGTGCAGTTCACCGACATAGGAGGCCTGGTGGAGGGGGCCAGCCGGGGCGAAGGGCTGGGCAACCGCTTCTTGGCCGGCATCCGGGAAGTGGACGCGGTGGTATTCGTCCTCCGGTCCTTCGTGGACGCCGATGTCCCTGGTCCCACCGATCCGCTGGAGCACTTGCGGGTGCTGGAGATCGAGTTGACCTTGGCCGACTTGGAGTCGGTGGAGAACCGGCTGGTCAAACGGCGGAAGTCCGCAGTCCAAGACCGCTCGCTGGCCGGGGAGGTGGCCGCACTGGAAGCCGCCGCCGATGTGCTGGGCGAGGGCATACCGCTGTATCGCAGCGACTTGTCGCCCAACCAGCGGGCAGATCTGCGGGAGAGCTTCCTGCTCACCAACCGCCCGGTGCTGGCGGTGGTCAACATCGGCGAGGACCAGCTCGAAGACTCTGATGCGGTTATCGAGCCGGTGGCTGTCGAACTGGAGGGCCGGGCCGGGGTCATGGCGGTGTGCGTGCAACTCGAGGCCGAGTCGGCCCAACTCCCCGCCGAAGAGCGGGCCGAGATGCTCGACGGCCTGGGTTTGGGCGAGGGAGCTTTGGGCCGGTTCACCCATGCGGCCTACGACCTTTTGGGCCTGCGGACCTTTTTCACCACCGGCGACAAGGAGACCCGGGCCTGGACCTTCCGCATGGGCGCCACCGCTCCCGAGGCCGCCGGGCGGATCCACACCGACTTCCAACGGGGCTTCATCCGAGCTGACGTGATCGGCTGGCAGGAGCTGCTGGAAGCGGGAGGCTGGACCAAGGCCAAAGAACAAGGCCTCATGCGCACCGAGGGCCGCGACTATTCAGTGGCAGACGGCGATGTCATGGAGATTCGCTTCAACGTCTAGATGCGCTATTCGGAGAGGTTGTCCCTGGTGGGAGGGGTCGGTGGTGCATCGGTCAGGCGAGCATTCCAAATGAGGTTGCGAGGTCATGAAACCGATTTCATCATTTGTTTCCAGAGCGGCACTGGCTACTGATGGTCAATGCACACACCCTTGACATTCTTGGTGTAACCGATTTCAATAGAGAATATCTATGGAGAGGGGAGAGATTATGAAGTTCATCAGGAGGGGACTGGTACCAATCATCGTTGTGCTGGCACTGGTGGCCGCGGGCTGCGGAGATGACGACGACGCAACGACGACTCTCGTAGCGTTCGTATCAAACCAGGCAGCCGGTGATATGGGGCCAGTGGATGGCATGATCGCGGGACTCGAGGCGTCGGCTGAGGCGAATGGCCATGAGATCCAAGTCGTTGAGGCACTCGATCCTGCCGCCTACGAGACACAGCTTCGCAACCTGGCAGATAGCGGTGCCGACATTATCATCACGACCTTCTTCGACCTTGGTGGGACGCTCGAGGTAGTGGCGCCAGACTATCCGGACACGAAATTCGTAAGCGTGGTGGCGGCGCCGTCTGAGCAACCCAACATCAACGTCGTTGACTACCAGTTCTTCAAAGGCGCCTACATCGGCGGCATCTACGCTGCGACTCTGACGGACAAGGACAGCCTTGGCTATGTCGGCGGCGCCCCGCTTCCCTTTGCATGGGCAGACTTCAACGCCTTCACCGACGGAGCCCGCTCCGTCAATCCCGACATCGAAACCACGGCTACATTTGCCGACGGCTACGAAGATCCGGTTGGTGCACGCGAACTTGCTTCGGGTCTGTACTCAAGCGGGGCCGACTTCATCTTCACTGGCGCCGCAGCCGGAGATCTGGGGGTTGTCGAGGCCGCGGTAGAGAACGACGGCATGGTCATGGTGTCTTCGGATCTGACAGCTCAGGGGCCGAGCAATGTCGCGATCGTGGTGGAGATCGAGTGGGCGCTGACGATCCAGACCGAGATCGAGAACCTGCTCGAGGGTGGAGAGTCGGGCCGCTACCGACAGGCGGGCCCGGAATCGGGTGAGATCTCGTTCTCCATTCCCGACGGATTCATATCAGGCGCGACCGGGGATCGAGGAGCCCGCGCGGCAGCCGCCGAGCCCGTTGTCACTGCCGCGGTCGAGGATCTCGTCAGCGGCACGCTTGTCGTTGAGCAGATCAGCGAGGAGCGCTGAGCGGACCACCGAGCGACACTGCTTGGATGCTCGGAGTGGAAGACACCGTTGGCGGGTTGCCGCGCGCCGCGGCAGTGCGATGTTCGAGTGTCACGGTTGACTTTGGATCAGTGCTGGCGGTCGATGACGTCGATCTGACTCTGCCTGTAGGCGGCATCCACGCCCTGGTAGGCCAGAACGGTGCGGGCAAGACAACCCTTGCCCGTGCCATCGCCGGCCTCCAACCACACACATCTGGCACGGTCCAGGTCAACGGTGTGGAGGTTCCGCCTGGTGCGAACCTTGTGGCTCGCCGATCCGGCGTTGACATGGTCCACCAGCACCCTTCGCTCATACCCGAGCTGTCGGTAGCAGAAGCACTGGAGCTAGGCAGTCCAAGTCCGCGACGAGGTCCATTTCTGCGCGCTGCAATTGAACGTCGCTGGTCGGAGTTCCTCGAATTGCGGGGCGTAGACGTCGATGTGCGGCGACGGGTCAAGGAATTGTCCGTTGAGCTTGTTCAGTCCGTGGAGATCGCCCGGGCGAACCCCGGCAAGGGCGGGCTGCTGCTCCTCGATGAGCCCACGGCCGTTCTCGCGCCGAGCCGAATCGAGGCGCTGTTCGAGCAATTGCGGGCAATGGCGGCGACTGAAGTCACCATCCTGATCGTCCTCCACAAGTTGAGCGAGGTCCGCAACATCGCCGACACGGTAACCGTATTGCGAGAGGGCCGATTGGTCCTTGGTCCGACACCAGTCGCCTCTAACACCGACGCCGAAGTCGGCGCCCACATAGTGGGGGAGGATCTAGCCGACTCATCGCCTCGGAGTCGCCGTCGTGTGGTGAGCAGCGACGATGAGAGGGCGATTGCCGCTTCTGATATCGACGCTGAAGCGGTTGCCGGCGACAGCCCTCTGCATGACCTCAGCCTCGACGTTGCCCGCGGCGAGATAGTCGGAGTGGCCGGTGTCGAGGGCAACGGTCAGCGAACCCTTGTAGAGACACTGGTTGGCCTCCGCCTGCCGATGTCGGGAGCAATCCGCTTCCTCGGCGTTGACTGCACGACAAAGAGCGTCGAGGACCGCCGGGCGATTGGGATCCGCTCGGTGCCGTTCGATCGCAACGCGGAGGGGACTGCCGCCGAACTCCCGCTCTGGCAGAATCTGCTTGGTTGGGAGGCCCAACGCTTCCGGCGATGGGACCGGCTCCCGTTCCTGTCGGCGGCGGCCATGCGCCGTCGAGCCACCGAGCGATTGCAACACTTCCAAGTCGCTTACGCCGACATCGACCAGCCCGTGGCATCGCTGTCGGGAGGAAATACGCAACGCCTGATCCTGGCCCGAGAACTTCCCGATGCGCGGGCGCTGGTCGTCGCCCAGCCAACCCGGGGCCTCGACATCAGCGGAATCGCCGGCGTCTGGCAAGCCCTCGTGGAGTTGGCGGCATCGGGTGTGCCGATCCTCGTGGTCTCGTCAGATCTAGACGAGTTGCTCGAGCACAGCGATCGCCTCGCGGTTATCAGAGGGGGCACCATCGTGGCCAGCCACCCTCGACCGTTCCACCGCAGCGCGATCGGCTACGACATGGTCGGGGCTGTTGGGCCATGAATCAGCACCTGGCGCGGCTCGTCGCCCGGCTGGCACCCGTCGTCATCGCCTTTGCCCTGGCGTTCGCGCTCTTTGTCGCCACCGGCTTTTCCGTGGGATCGGTTGCCTCGGGCATCGTCGAAGGAGTATTGACCGGGCGAGGCGCCACCACCAACACCATCCGGTGGTCGATTCCCCTCATACTCATCGGTCTCGGTATCGCCGTGAGCTTGCGGGCGGGTGAGTTCAACATCGGCGCACAGGGACAGTTTCTGGTGGGAAGTCTCGCCGCGATCTGGGTCGCGCTGAGGTGGGATCTGCCCAAGGCCTGGTTGATCTTCTTCGCCATAGTCTTGGCTGTCGTTGCAGGAGCGCTGTGGTCGGCGATTGCCGGGGTTCTGAAGGTCTACCTCGGGGCCGACGAAGTCATCACAACATTGATGTTGAACTTCGTGGCCATCCAGCTCGTCCAATGGGTGGCCACGGGCCCATTGCGGGATCCATTTTCCAGCGGAGATGCTGCTTCGACCGAACGTCTCGACCCGTCCTTGAGAGTGCAGGGGTCCGGCGAGTACTCGCTCGAGCTAATCCTGCTCACCATCGCCGTGATTGTCGCGGTCTGGTCCCTGCTCGAACGCAGCCGCCTGGGCATCGCGGTTCAGCTCATCGGCGCAAACCCGAAGGCGGCGGCTTGGCAGGGCCTGTCCATCCGCGGCACTCGGCTGTACACCTACTTGATCGCGGGGGGCCTCGCCGGGTTGACCGGTGCGACCGAAGTCTTCGGACCGGCTGGCCGCGTGGTCACCGGTTCTACTCCCACCCTGGGATTCACTGCGCTGGTTGTCGCCACCGTCGGATCTCTGGCGGTGGTTGGAACGGTCACCGCCGGGCTGTTTTTCGGCGGCCTACAAGCCGCCATCTTGTATCTCCCGATCGTCTCGGACCTCCCCCCCTCCGCGCTGCGGATAATTGAGGGTCTCGTTGCCCTCCTCATCACTGCGCAGCTCGCCACTGCACTCCGGCGCCGGCGCTCAACCGCTTCCCCGCTGCCGGATGAAGCGCCGGAAGGACAGCAGCCAATCGAAGACGGCGTCCAGCACGTGTTGTCTCGTCGTACGCAAGATGAGGCCGGCTGATGGAAGAGTTCATCGCCTCGACGCTTCGGTCTAGCGTCCCGCTGGCACTCGCCGGGGTTGGCGCCCTGTTCGCCGTTCGCGCGGGGATCTTCCATCTCGGAATCGAAGGGCTCATGCTCGCGAGCGCATTCACTGCGGTGGGCGTTGCCCACTCCACCGAGTCGATCATTCTCGCCGTGCTCGCCGCACTCGTTGTCTCTGCTGTTTTGTCGACGATCTACTGGTTCCTGTTGGACCACCTCCACGCCGACGCGATCATTGTCGGCCTCGGGCTGACCACCCTTTCTGTGGGGGGTACGGCGTTCTTTTTGGATGTCATCTTTGGGCAACGGGGCCGACTGGACTCTCCCGTCGGCCTGCCCCGTCCGATCCGAGGAGCCGACGATGGAGCAGCGTCGCTGGTCAGCGAACTCTCCATATTGGGATGGCTCACACCCCTGCTCGTCTTGGCCAGCTTCATGCTGCTTCGCCGCACTGCCTTCGGGCTGCGAATCACCGCCGTCGGAACGTACAGCTACGGTGCCCGCGCAGCCGGCATTCGAGAGTCCCGGGTGCGGCTGGCCGCCATGCTGTGCACTTCGGTGGGCTCAGCGCTCGCGGGTGTCGAACTCGCCCTCGGCGGTCTGTCCACCTTCAGTGAAGGAATCACCGGAGGACGCGGCTTCATCGCGTTGGCCGCCGCGCTGTTCGGACAGCTCCACCCTCTTGCCACCGCGGCGGCGGCTGTGTTCTTCGGGGCTGCCAACGCCATTGGCGTCGTCACCCAAGTGAACTCGATCGACTTTGTTCCCAGGCCGTTCATCTTGATGATCCCCTTCATCATCACCATTGCCGCGGTCACGGTCAGCGCCATTGTCCGAACCCAAGCGCAACAACGCCGAATGGAAAGACTCGATGCTCATGAGCCCTGAGGCTGAAGCACTGTGGTCCGATATGTGGACCGAGCGCCTAGAGCGCAGCTCGTTTGACCTCGCCAGCGAACGCGAAGCAGCCGAGGGATCGGGCGATGTGCTCCCACACCCCGTCGGCGTTTCCTACCGCGTCGAAGCCGTAGCCGGCCTGAACGTCCTGTTTGCGGAGCCAGAACGGATCTCTGATCCTGAAGCGGTCATCATATGGATCCACGGGGGCGCTTTCACGTCGATGTCGGCTCACACCCACCGCCATTTCGCCGGCCACCTCGCCGCGGAAATGGGTAGTGTGATTGCACTGCCCGAATACAGCCTTGCGCCTGAAAGCCCATTTCCCACCGCCCTCAACGAGTTGACCAATGTCTGTGGAGTTCTGGCTCAAGTCGAACCCGACCGACCAGTGATACTCATAGGCGACTCAGCAGGCGGAGCTCTCGCTGTCGGTGTCCAGATGCGCCTTCGCGAGCTCGGCGCTCCTCAACCCGCGCTAACGGCTTTGTTATGTCCCTGGCTGGACCTGACGCTGACGAATGATTCGATCTCCGACAACGCTGAGTTCGACGCCGTGCTGGACGCGACCACGCTGCCCGCAAACGTTGAGCTGTACCTCAACGGGATGCCGAGTGACCACCCTCTTGCCTCCCCCATCCACGGAGATCTCAACGGGCTCGGACCGGTCTACCTCCAGGCAGCGGAACACGACGTTCTCGTCGATGATTCGGTCATGTTCACTCGCAAGGCCCGCCTTTGCGGTGTCGATGTCGAGATTGAGATCGCCGCCGAGGTTCCCCACTGCTACCAGTTCTTTGCCGGTGTGATCCCCGAAGCCGACATGGCCATTAGCCGGCTCGCCGCGACCATCCGCGCCCGAATCGCAAGAATCTGATGGCGTACTGGAGAGGCGGTTATCGGCAGATCCGACACTCTGTCGGTGTCGCCTCGGCCGGATTGCCTCCGATGGCGGGCGGTTGCGAGACCGTGTATGGCCGGAGCGGAGGAGCAGGATAGTTGGGCATCACCATTTATGATGTGGCGAGCGCTGCGGGTGTGTCGCCCGCAACCGTTTCGCGGGTTTTGGCCGGTGGTGCCGCGGTTGCACCTGAGACCGCGGGTCGAGTACGAAGTGTCGTTGAAAGACTTGGGTATCGACCCGATCGAGTAGCACAGTCGTTGCGACGGCAGCGCTCAGGGATGGTCGGGCTGCTCCTCCCAATCGAGAGGTATCCGGCGTCGCTGCCCCTCATTCGCAAAGTCGAACAGACTCTGTCGGCTTTGGACATCTCCCTGCTGTTGGCGGATTCCTCGATGGGGACTGATCGCGGCGCGGCGCGGCGGCTGGTGGAACAAGGAGTCGATGCCTTGTTGTGGGTTCGGACGAGGCCAGTAAGCGACAATGGGACTTCTTTCGACGACGACATTCCGATCGTCTTGGTCGATTCGGGCAACACCGGCGGCAGCTACGACTCGGTGCGGGTTGATCATGCGGCCGGCATACGCCAGGTTGTTCGATTTCTGGCGAAGGAGGGTGCGGCTCGTTTCGCATTCTTGGGAGAGGGATCGGCGTCGATAATCGGGACTGAGCAGCTCGAGGGTTTCGCCGAGGCCACATCGGCTGTTCCCCGAATCGACACTGCGGCGCTACGTTTGGGTCCGGCGACCACGGAATTCGGACAGGCAACCGCGAAGGAGCTTCTGGGTTTGCGCGAACCGCCGGATGCGTTCGTGTGCGGAAGCGATGTCGTTGCCGCCGCAGTCTGCGCTGTGCTGCAATCCGACGATGCCGATGATCGCCCGCTAGTTGCGGGCTACGGCGGGGCTGCCTGGTCCAGGCTGCTGTCGCCGTCTTTGACGACGGTCCGGCTGCCCGCCGCGGAGGTTGCCGAGGAGGCTATTCGCCTGGTTATGCGCAGACTGGACGGACTCGATGCCAACTGCATCGACATCGCTTTGCCGCCGAGTTTGGTATTGCTCGAGTCGACGTAGGCATTGAGAGTGCGCGGAACGGCACCCTGAGCTTCTCGGGCCCCCCTGGGAAGATTGCTCCTGAGGGATTGGGGAAGCCCAACCGGGCTGAGAACGGCCGGGAGAATTCCCCCTTGAACGAACAAGGCTGAAGTTGGACAATCAAGCTATGGCGTGGCTCGTCTGCGATGACCGGGTGCTGGCCACTGTGGAATTCGCAACTGGTTGGCGCGAGCGTGCCCTGGGTCTTTTGGGCCGCGACGAATTCGACAGCGCGCTGCTGTTGCGACCGGCATTCTCGGTCCACACCCTGGGCATGCGTTTTCCCATAGATGTGGCCTACTTGGATCGTGATTTTGTGGTGTTGAAAACGGTCACCATGGGCCGCCACCGAGTCGGCCTTCCGGTGTTGCGGGCTCGGGCCGTGTTGGAGGCTGAAGCTGGCTCGTTTGCCCGCTGGGGATTAATGCCGGGAGACCGACTGGAAGTGAGGCAGACTGCTAAAGAGAGGGGATAGACAAGCTCCTGCATCCGGGGAGGAAGCATGGCTGGAAGGCTGGTTTTGGTTGCCACCCCAATTGGGAATCTGGGCGACCTATCCCCACGAGCTGTCGAGGCGCTGTCCGAGGCTGACGTTGTGGCCTGCGAAGACACGCGCCGCACCGGGAAGTTGCTCGCCCATGCCGGGGTGAGCGCGCCCCGCCTGCTGGTGGTGAACGAGCACACCGAGGTGGCCGGCGCCGCGGAGATCGCTGGTCTGGTTGCTGGCGGCAACACCGTGGTCTTGGTCACCGACGCCGGCACCCCGGCGGTTTCCGATCCGGGTGCCAAGGTGGTCAAGGCGGTTCTTGGCGCGGGGGGAGATGTGGAAGCGGTGCCCGGCCCATCAGCCGCGCTGTCGGCTTTGGTGGTGAGCGGCTTGCCCACCGGGCGCTTCTGCTTTGAGGGGTTTCTGCCCAAAAAGGGCCGCCACCGGTCCGACCGCATCGAGGAGTTCTCCCAGGAAGCCCGCACCATGGTGCTGTTTGAAGCCCCGCACCGGCTGGCCCGGACCCTGGGTGATTTGGCGTCGGCGCTGGGCGATGACCGGGCGGTAGCCATCGTTCGGGAGCAGACCAAGCTGCACGAGGAGATCTGGCGGGGGACCCTGGCCGATGCCGTCGCCACAGCCGAGAGCACCGAGCCCCGAGGCGAGTACGTGCTGGTGGTGGCCGGTTGTCCTGATCCTGCGCCGCCGTCTGAATCCCAAATCAGGACAGCACTCAATGAGCGGCTCGCCGACGGCCTTTCCCGGCGAGATGCCGCCGCCGCGGTGGCCGCCGACCTAGGCGTGTCACGACGAGCCGTGTACCAGATGAGTCTGGCAGACTGACCCCGCCAGCATCTTCTTGCTGCTAGAGGAGCCCCCATGAGCAACGTCAAGCCCATTCCCGACGACTATCCCCGCGTCATCCCCTACCTGTGTGTAGACGGCGCGGCCGCGGCCATCGACTTTTTGGTCGAAGTATTCGGGGCAACCGAGCGCATGCAAATGACGATGCCCGATGGACGGATCGGCCACGCCGAGGTGGCCATCGGCGACGGGGTCATCATGCTGTCCGACGAGTACCCCGAGATGGGGGTCATCGGCCCCAAGACCGTCGGCGGTACTGCGGTTACCGTCATGGTGTACGTGGAAGACGCCGATGCCACGTTTGCCAAGGCCGTCGCCGCGGGGGCCACCGCCGAGCAGCCGGTGGAGACCCACTTCTACGGCGACCGGGGCGGTCAGTTCTTCGACCCGTTCGGCCACCGCTGGAACGTGTCCACCCATGTGGAGGACGTGCCCCCCGATGAACTGGCCCGCCGATCGGCCGAGATGTTCGGGGAGTAACACATCGGGATCAACGGACCGATGGCAGTAGTGTGAAGCGGTGTCGCGCTATTTCTTGACGACCCCGATCTTCTACGTCAACGACGCTCCCCACATCGGCCACGCCTACACCGTGCTCAACGGTGACGCCGTCTCCCGCTGGCACCGGCTCTTGGGCGAAGACGTCTTCTATCTGACCGGCACCGACGAGCACGGCCTCAAGGTCCAGCGGGCCGCCGAGGCCAACGACCTGTCGCCTTTGGATCAGGCCGACAGCACCAGCCAGCGCTTCCGGGAGGCGTGGGCCGAACTCGGCGTGGCCAACGACGAGTTCATCCGCACCACCGAACCCCGCCACCACCACGCGGTGCAGACCCTCATGCAGCGGGCCTACGACAACGGCCACATCTACTCGGCGGTCTACGACGGCTGGTACTCGGTGGCCGACGAGGCCTATATCTCCGAGGATGACGTGACCCCCGAGGATGTGGAGTCGGGCCGGGTGGAGCGGATGACCGAGGAGAACTACTTCTTCAAGCTCTCCGAGTTCGAGGAACCGCTCTTGGAGTGGTTCGAGTCCGACCCGCAGAACATCACCCCCGAGGGCTACCGCAACGAGGCCTTGGGCATCATCCGGGGCGGCCTGAGGGATATCTCCATTTCCCGCACCTCCATTGACTGGGGCATCCCGGTGCCCTGGGCCGAGGGCCACGTGTTCTACGTGTGGTACGACGCCCTCACCAACTACGCCACCGCGGCGGGTTATGGCCACGACGAGCAACGGTTCGCCAAGTGGTGGCCGTCGGTGCGCCATCTGCTCGGAAAGGACATTATCCGGTTCCACTGCGTGTACTGGCCGGCCATGCTTTTGGCCGCTGGGGTGAAGGACCTGCCTAAGTACCACGTCCACGGCTGGCTGCTGGTGGGAGGGGAGAAGATGTCGAAGTCGGCGTTCAACCAGATCTCGCCCACCGATCTCGTCAACGACTTCGGCGTGGACGGCTTTCGCTACTCCCTGCTGCGGGACACGCCGTTCGGCCCCGACAGCGAGGTCAGCCATGAGGCCCTCCAGCACCGCTACAACACCGATCTGGCCAACAACTTCGGCAACCTGTTGCAGCGCTCCTCCACGCTGGTCCACTCCAAGTGCGGCGGCATTGGCCCCGCCCCCGACCCCGACCACCCGTTGGCCGACGTGGCCGCCCAGGTGTACGCCGACGCCGCTGCGGCCTGGGACCGGTTTCAGCCGTCGGTGGCGTTGGAGGCCACCTGGCGCCTAATCCGCGACACCAACGAGTACTTGCAGGCCACAGAGCCGTGGAAGATGGACCCCGGTCCCCTGGTCAACACGGTTTTGGGCAACGCCATGGAAGCTCTGCGCATCGTTTGTGTGCTCGCCAGCCCGGCCATCCCCACTTCTTGTGAGGCGGCATGGGCCCGTTTGGGCCTGGGCGGCTCTCCACTCGACCAGCGGCTGCCCGAGGCGGCTGTGTGGGGGCAGTATCCCGGCGGCCTGAGGGTGGCTGAGGGCGATCCCCTGTTTCCCCGCCTCAAGGGCTGACAGGGTGAGCCGGCAATCTCCGTTGGGTACAGCTGCTCTGGTTGGTGGCCGAAAGGGCTGAAGGTGCGCTGGATCGACAACCACTGCCACTTAGAGTTGGACACGCTAGAGGAGGTGGTGGCCCAGGCGGCGGCAGCCGGAGTGGAGCGCATGATCGACGTGGGCACCGATGCGGCAACGTCGGTTGCCGCGCTTTCCAAGGCGGCGGCCAGCGACCGGGTGTGGGCCACAGTGGGGGTCCACCCTCATGAGGCTCGCCACGGCCTGAGCGGCATCGAGGAGATGTTGGCATCCGACGGGGTGGTGGCGGTGGGGGAGTGCGGGCTCGATTACCACTACAACTACTCTCCGCCTGCGGATCAGCGGGCGGCATTCGCCTCCCAGATTGAGATGGCCCACCGGCACCGGATGCCGCTGGTGATCCACACCCGGGAAGCATGGGACGACACCTTCGCCATCCTGGACGAGGGCGGGGTGCCTGACCACACCGTGTTCCACTGCTTCACCGGCGGTGCCGTCGAGGCCCGGGCCGCGCTGGATCGAGGGGCGTATCTGTCGTTCAGTGGCATTGTGAGCTTCCCCTCTGCCGACGACGTGCGGGCTGCGGCCGAGCTTTGCCCCCTAGATCGCATGCTGGTGGAGACCGACTCGCCGTACCTGGCCCCGGTACCGCTTAGGGGCAAGCCCAACGCCCCGGCCAACCTGCCCTTGGTGGGAGAGGCATTGGCCCGGGTTCAGGGGTTGGCCCCCGAGGCAGTGGCCGAGCACACCTGGGACAACGCGTCGGTCTTCTACCGGCTCGAACCCTGACCGTGCCATCGCCCCCTCAATCTCCGACCTTGGCCCGCCTGACCCTGGTACTATTGGGCACCGCGGTCTTGGTGCTGCTGGTAGTTCAACTCACCCGGGACACCGGGCTATGACCCTCACTCGCACCCAGGTTCTGGACTTGCTTGAACGCCACGGTATTTCTCCGAGTCGGGCCATGGGCCAGAACTTCGTGGTCGACCCCAACACCATCGGCGCCATGGTCCGGGCCGCCGAACTGGCCAAATCCCAGTCGGTGGTAGAGGTGGGCCCTGGACTGGGATCGCTCACTCGGGCGCTGGCCGCTGAGGTGGATCACGTGCTGGCCATCGAGGCCGACCGGCACATGCTGGCGCCGCTGGCCGAGGTGGTCGACGAGCCCAACGTGGAGATAGTCCACGCCGACGCCACTGACTCAGGTTGGCGGGCCAAGCTCGGCGCCGCCGACCAGCAGTGGACACTGGTGGCCAACCTGCCTTATAACATCGCCGTCCCTTTGCTGCTAGACCTGCTCGATAACGAGCCCCGCATCGAGACCTTCACTTTCATGGTCCAACAAGAGGTGGCTGAGCGACTGGTGGCTTCGGTGGGCACCAAGGCCTACGGGATTCCCACCCTTAAAGTGGCCTATTGGTGCGAGGCCCGGATCGTCCGCTCGGTCCCGGCCACTGTGTTCTACCCCCGACCCCGGGTGTCCTCGGCGGTGGTGCGGATGGAACGCCGGCCTGAACCAGCCGTCGAAGTCGACCCCGACTGCCTGTTCTTCCTCATCCGCACCGCCTTCGGGCATCGACGCAAGATGCTGCGCCGGTCCCTGGCGTCCCGTTTGACCTCCGACCACTTTGCCCAAGCCGGCATCGATCCCACCGCTCGCCCCGAACAGCTCACCCTGGCTGATTGGGCCGAGCTGACCGCCGTGGCCTCGTCGTGATGGTTGCCCTCACTGCTCCGGCAAAACTCACGCTGTCGCTTCGCATCACCGGTGTGCGAGACGACGGCTACCACTTGATCGACGCGGAAATGGTATCCCTCGATCTGGCCGACACCCTGGAGATCGAACCGGGCCAGGGGGTGGTTGTCGATGGCGAGGGCGACATCGATCCGAGCGACAATCTCATCACCCGGGCGCTGGCCCTGGTCGGTCGCGTTGCCCGAGTGAGAGTGACCAAGCAGATTCCGCCGGGGGCCGGATTGGGGGGCGGATCGGCCGATGCCGCCGCCATCCTCCGTTGGGCCGGCTACACCGATCTCCATGGAGCGGCGCAACTGGGCGCCGATATTCCCTTCTGCCTGGTCGGCGGGCGGGCCCGCGTCCGAGGCATCGGTGAACTCGTTCAGCCGCTGGAGCACATTCCCCGAACCCTCACCCTCCTCACCCCTCCTTTCGGCTGCTCCACCCCGGCGGTGTACCGCCGCTGGGATGAGATGGGCGGTCCGGTGGGGCCCAATGGCAACGACTTGGAGCCGGCCGCCCTAGAAGTGGAACCCCGCCTAGGCCAATACCGCAGAGCACTGGAAGATATAGCCGGCGTGACGGCGCGGCTGGCCGGCAGCGGTTCTACCTGGTTTGTGGAGGGCGCCTATCCCGGCGATGGCCGTCTCGTGGTTCGCACCGTGCCTGCTCAGCCCCAGATGGACTGAGGAAGGGGAGAAGGGGAATTACTTCCCGCGGGCTCGCCGCTGGAAGCGAGTGCGCTTCAGCATCTTCTTGTGCTTCTTCTTGCGCATACGCTTGCGGCGCTTTTTGATCAACGATCCCATGGTGCGACCACGCTAGCCCGGCCAACACCCACATCAATAACCCGAGAGTTCATGTGGCGGCCATGGAGTAGCCTGCAAATGGTGCCTGATGGCTACACAGCAAGGGGCCCTTGGCGAGTAGTTCAAGTGGCAGAACGCCTGGCTTTGGACCAGGAGGTTGCAGGTTCGAGTCCTGCCTCGCCAGCCGCGCTAGAAAGAGTGCATGCTGTTGATGTGTATGTACGCAGCGGGTTTCCCCGCTGACCCAGCAATTCCATGACCGCGGTTCCCATACCACTGTCCGCGGTGGTCTTGGCCGCGGGCCGGGGCGTTCGCATGCGATCAGGTCGGCCCAAGCCTCTCCACGATCTGTGCGGCCGGGCCATGCTGCTGCATGTGATCGACGCCCTGGCCGAAGTAGGCCCCCGTCAAATCGTCGTGGTGGTGGGTTTTGGTGCGGAGGAGGTGGCCAAGCACGTCACTCAGGAGGCCTATGACCTGCGGATCGACTTCGTCGAGCAGCCCGTGCCGCGGGGCACTGCTGATGCCACCTCCTTAGGCTTGTCCGCTCTGGACAGCGATATCGACGACGAGGACGTGCTGGTGGTCTCGGCCGACATACCCCTTATCCAAGGCCAGACGTTGCGGGGGTTGACTGCCCACCACCAGGTTTCCGGGTCGGCAGCCACCGTGGTCGCCGAGGCCGAGGAAAACACGGAAATCTGTTGCTTTCGCCGCAGCCTTCTCTCCCCGGCATTGCGCCGATTGGCGGCCAGCGACTCCGGCCTCGAGTACAGCCTCTCCGACGCAGTCTCGGTGCTCACCGCGGCCGGACATGACGCGGGCTCGTATGTCATCGGCAAATCTGAGGTTCAGGGGGTGGACGATCGAGAGCAGCTGGCTTTCGCCGAGGCGGAGATGCGCCAGCGGATCAACCGGAATTGGATGGTTGCCGGCGTGCGCATCATGGCGCCCCACAGCGCGTACATCGACGTGAGCGTGAGGCTGGCACCCGATGTGGTCATTCACCCCGGCGTGGTGCTGAGAGGTCAGACTGTGATCGGCGAGGGTGCGATCATCGGCCCCCATACCCACCTGGTCGACTGCGTGGTCGGCTCCCGAGCGGTGGTGGAAGCGGTTTCGGCCACCGATGCAGAGATCGGCGCCGATGCCAAAGTGGGGGCCTACATAACCCTCGAACCCGGAGCCCAGATTCCACCCGATTCGACAAAAGGAAACTGAAACCATGGAACTGCTCACCAAGAAGAAATTGGTCATTATCTCGGGTCGGGCCAGCCACGATCTGGCCGCTGAGATCGCCGACGCCCTCGACGAGGAGTTGGTGGAGCCGAACATCGCCGACTTCGCGAACGGGGAGATCCACTGCCGGTTCGAAGAGTCAGTGAGGGGTACCGACGTATTCATCGTCCAGAGCCACACGGCCCACGGCGACGCCTCCATCAATGACGCGGTTATGGAGCACCTCATCATGGTGGACGCCGCCCGGCGAGCTTCGGCCAAGCGGATCACCGCAGTGTGCCCCTTCTATGGCTATGGCCGCCAAGACCGCAAAGCCGCGGGCCGCGAGCCCATAACCGCCAAACTGATGGCCAACACCTTCCGCACTGCCGGGGCCAACCGGATGCTGAGCGTCGATCTCCACTCCGGGCAGATACAAGGATTCTTCGACGGCCCCTGGGACCACCTGACCGCCATGCCGGTGCTCACCGACTACCTGAAGGGCATCGGCGGCGATCTGGTGATCGTGTCTCCCGACGCCGGCCGGGTGAATGTGGCCGAGCGCTATACCAATGATCTGGGTGCCGACCTGGCCATCGTCCACAAGCGCCGGGCCAAAGATGTCAAGCACGCGGTGGAGGTCATCGAGGTGGTGGGCGATGTGGAGGGCCGCACCTGCGTGCTGATCGATGACATGATCGACACCGGGGGCACCATCGTGGCCGCGGCCGATGCGCTGGCTGCCCGGGGTGCGGCCACGGTCTTCGCCGCCACCACTCACGGTGTGTTCTCCGGCCCGGCCATCGACCGGCTCAAGAACTCGATGATCTCCAAGGTGGTGGTCACCAACACCCTGCCCCTGTCGCCCGAGAAGCAGATCGACAAGATCAAGGTGCTGTCGGTGGCCAGAATCATCGCCGACGCCATCGAAGCCGTATTCGAGGACACATCCGTCTCCGAGATCTTTGGCGGCAAGAACCTCTCGTAGCTCTTAGCCGTTTCTGCCCGGTGGCGGGTAACATTCCAAGCTGCGCTATGGCTGACCTGATCTTGAAGACCGACACCACGCGTGAACTGGGTACCCGTCCGTCCCGCCGTCTGCGCCGTGAGGGACGGGTACCTGGCGTGGTTTACGGACTTGGCGGGGAGTCGGTTCCGGTCGCGGTGGACGCCCGCGAGCTGCGGTCGGCGATGACCACCGATGCCGGCCTCAATGCTCTGCTCACTTTGGACGTGGATGGCAACCGCCAACTCGGCCTGGTAAAGGACTTGCAGCACCACCCGGTGCGCAACGAGGTCATCCACGTGGACTTCATCCGGGTGGATGCCGACGTCGAAGTCGAGGTTGACGTGCGGATGGTACTGGTGGGCGAAGCCCCCGAAGTTGTCAACGAGGGTGGTGTGGTTGACCAAGCCGCGTTCAGCATTCGGGTGCTGTCCAAGCCCGAGGCCATTCCCAACGAGCTGTCGATCGACATCAGCGAGATGACGATGGGTGACACGCTGAGGGCTGGCGACATCGAACTGCCCGCCGGTGTCCATCTGGCCGGCGACCCCGAGGAGCTGGTGGCCAGCACTTCGACGGCGGTCATGGAGATCGAAGAGCCTGAGGTCGATGAAGAGGCCGAGGTCGAGCTGGACGAGGACGGCCAGCCGATAGCTGCCTCCGAACAAGCCGACGAACAGGCCGAAGACTCCGCTTCCGACACTCCCGCAGACTGAGTCTGCGGCGCCCGTCGCCGTGCCTTCCCGCTGGCGAGCCCGTAAGAAGCACACCGACACCCCCGCCGATCTTGTGGTGGTGGGGTTGGGCAATCCCGGCGACAAGTTCGTCGGTTCCCGCCACAACGTGGGCGCGGAGGTGGTGGAGCTGTTGGCCGACCGCCACGGGCAGGCACTCAGAAAGGGCCGGGAAGCGGCGATGGTGGCCGAGATCCGAGTGGACGGCCAACGGGTGGTTCTGGCCTTCCCCCAGACCTTCATGAACAAATCTGGCGAGGCCGTCCGGGCGCTGGTGCGCCGCTGGAGCATCACCGACCATCTAGATCGCCTCGTGATAGTCCACGACGAGCTTGATCTGCCCCCGGGACGTATCAAGGTGAAGCACGGCGGGGGCTTGGCTGGCCATTTCGGCCTTTCTTCCATCAAATCCCATCTCAACACCGCTGACTTCACCCGGATCCGCATCGGAGTGGGCAAACCTCCCAACCCCCAGGCTGGGGCGGACTATGTGTTGAAGCGACCGGGCCGGGCCGACCGGGATGTGCTGGACGATGCAGTGGAGCGGGCGGCTGAAGCCGTGCTGGCATTGCTCGACCACCCAGTCGACGTGGTCATGGGCAGGTTCAACTGATGGCGGCGACCGCCGTATCTGCTGTTGGACCGGGGCTGGCCGGCCTCGGACGGCAGCTGGCCTCAGAGCCGGCGGTAATCGATGTGCTGGGGCGCCGCGACGCCTCTCTGGCAGTGGCCGAGTCGGGCCAGGCCGCGGTGCTGGCCGCCATCGCCGAGCTGAGCGGGCGCCGCCCGCTGGTGGTGGCCACCCCCACATCGGCCGACGCCGAGCGCCTGGCCGGCGACCTGTCGACGATGCTCGACGGCGGTGCCGCCCTGTTCCCGGCATGGGAGACCCTGCCTTTCGAGCGGGTCAGCCCCGGTGTGGAGACGATGGGGCGGCGCTGCCAGGCTATCTGGCAGTGCCGCGACCCAGAGAGGCGCCCGCCGGTGCTGGTGGCCCCGGTTCGGGCCCTGCTCCAGCGCCTGGACTTCGACGCCGACGACGCAGAGCCGGTGACGGTGGCCTTGGGCGATCGGGTCGATCTGGACCACCTCGCCGCCGACCTAGCGGCCCGGGGCTACCGGCGGGACGTGCAGGTGGAGCACCGGGGGGTGTTCGCGGTGCGGGGCTCCATCGTCGATGTGTTCCCGTCCACCGCCGACAGCCCGGTGCGCATCGACCTGTGGGGCGACGAGGTGGAGCGGCTGACTGAGTTCTCGGTGGCCGATCAGCGTTCCATCAATCCGCTGGATGAAGCGGTGATCTTCCCCGCTCGGGAGGTGCGGCCGGTGTCGGCGGTCAGGGCCGCGGCGAAGAAGCTGATCGCCTCCCGCCCTTGGGGCCGGGAGCAGTGGGAGCGGTTGGCCGAGGGCCAGTTCTTCGACGGCATGGAGTCGTGGCTGCCGTGGTTGATCGACACCGACGAGATCCTCACCGACCGTCTCGGCTCCGACGCCTTGGTAGTGCTGCTGGAACCGGGGCGGCTGCGGGAGCGGGCGGCCGACATCGCCGCCGAGGAAACCGATCTGGCCGGCGCGCTGTCTCAAACCTGGGGAGCGGCCGGGGAGCAGTTCCCCCGTCTGCACGTCGACTACGACCGGCTGTTGTCGGCCTGTGCCTCGCCGGTGTGGACCATGACCGCGGCGCCGCCCGGACCATCGACCCCGGTTGTGGCCGTAGGAGGCTGGGCCTCGGCCATCGGCGATCCGTCCGCTCCGGTGGTTCAAGTCTCCCGGTTGCTGGCCGAGGGATATCAGGTGCGGGTGGCTGCCGATGCAGCGGGATCGGCCAACCGATCCGCCGCCCTGCTGCGCGAGCACGGAGTGGATCTTCCGGTTCGTACCGGCGGGGGCGCCGGATTCGAGTACTTGTCCGGCGCCGGGGGCTACGTGGTGGTCGCCCCCATTCAGCGGGGGTTTGTGCTGCCCGATTCCCGACTGGCTGTGTTGGGCGAAGCCGACCTCACCGGCCGCCGCCGGGCCCACCGGCGCAGCCGCCCCCGCCAGTCTTCGGCCCGGGAGCTGGACGATCTGGCCGCGGGCGACTACGTGGTCCACCGCCACCACGGCGTGGGCCGCTACGGCGGCATGGTGACCCGGGCCATCGGCGGGGTCGCCCGCGACTACCTGCTGGTGGAGTATCGGGGCGGCGACAAGCTGTATGTGCCCACCGACCAGGTAGACGCCGTGCGCCGCTATTCCGGGGGCGAGACCCCCGCCCTGAGCAAGATGGGTGGTTCCGACTGGCAGCGGACCAAGAGCGGTGTGCGCTCGGCGGTAAGCGAGATTGCCAAGGAGCTGGTGGTGTTGTATCAGCGCCGGGTCACCACCCCCGGTCGGGCGTTCTCTTCCGACACCCCGTGGCAGACGGAGATGGAGTCGGCCTTCGGCTACCAGCTCACCCCCGATCAGCACAAGGCCATCGTCGAGGTCAAAGCCGACATGGAGCAGCCCCTGCCCATGGACCGGCTGATCTGCGGCGACGTGGGCTTCGGCAAGACCGAGGTGGCCATCCGGGCGGTGTTCAAGGCCATCCAGGAGGGCACCCAGGCCGCGGTGCTGGTGCCCACCACCCTGCTGGCCCAGCAGCACTATCAGACCTTCAGCGAGCGGTTCGCCGGCTATCCCATCCGGGTAGAGGTGCTGAGCCGGTTCTTGTCCCCCCGCCAGGCCCGCAAGGTGGTGTCGGGGTTGGCCGACGGCTCGGTGGACGTGGTGATCGGCACCCACCGCCTGCTGTCCGACGACATCGCCTTTCGGGATCTGGGGCTTTTGGTGGTGGACGAGGAGCAGCGCTTCGGGGTCACCCACAAGGAGTCCATCAAGTCGATCAAGGCCGACGTGGACGTGATCACCCTCACCGCCACGCCCATCCCCCGAACCCTGGAGATGAGCCTCACCGGAATCCGCGACCTCACGCTGCTGCACACGCCGCCGGCCGACCGCCAGCCCATCTTGACCTATGTGGGCGCCTACGACGAGCGCCCGGTGGCCGAGGCCATCCGCCGGGAGCTGCTGCGCGACGGCCAGGCGTTCTTCGTCCACAACCGGGTGGCCGACATCGATCACGTGGCCGCCGACCTGCGCGAGCTGGTGCCCGAGGCCCGCATCGCGGTAGCCCACGGCCAGATGGACGAGGGCACCCTGGAACAGGTGGTGATCGACTTCTGGGAGCGGGCCTACGACGTGCTGGTGTGCACCACCATCATCGAGTCGGGCATCGACATGCCCACGGTGAACACCTTGGTGGTGGACCGGGCCGACCTGTTGGGGCTGGGGCAGCTCCACCAGCTCCGGGGCCGGGTTGGCCGGGCCGGGGCCCGGGCCTACGCCTACCTGTTCACCCCCGAGGGGCGGGTGGTCACCGAGGAGGCCTACGAGCGGCTCAAGACCATCGGAGAGGCCACCGAGCTGGGCTCGGGATTCAAGATCGCCATGCGCGATCTGGAGATCCGCGGCGCGGGCAACATGCTGGGCACCGGGCAGTCAGGGCACATCGCCGCAGTGGGCTATGACCTTTACTGCCAGCTGGTAACCGAGGCGGTGGCCGAGCTGAAGGGCGAGACCCCGCCCGAGCCGGTGGAGATCACCATCGACTTGCCACAGGCCGCGGGCATCCCTGCTGACTACATGCCCAAAGAGGAGCTGCGCCTGGAGGCCTACCGGCGGGTAGCCGCCTGCCAGATTCCCGATCAGGTAGACGACGTAGCCGCCGAATGGGTCGACCGCTTCGGTCCGATTCCCGAGGTGGCCCACACGCTGCTGGACGCCGCCCGCCTGCGGTGCGAGTGCTTTCGCACCGGGGTTCGGGACGTGGCGGTAGCAAAGGGCCCCGGATTCGGCGGCCCCAAGTGGGTGGCCCGAGTCAACCCGGTGAAACTGCTGTCCAGCCGCCGAGTCCGTTTGGAGCGCCTCTACCCCCAGGCGACCTACCACGAGGCTGCCGGGCTGCTCACACTCCCGTTGGAGTCGGCCGCCGCTGCGGTAGAGACCCTCATCGCCACCCTGCGGGACCTGGTTCCCGACGACCAATCTGCCGAAGCGGCAGCTTCGTGATAAGGAGGGCAGCGTGATCGGGGAGGCGACATTGTTGTCGATGGCGGTAGTGGAGGTGCCATGACGCGGGAGGCGACATGGCCAAGGTGATCGTTGCCGGTCTGGGACCAGCCGGCCCCGAGCTCATTACCGGAGCAGTGCTTGACGCCATCAGCCAGAGCAGCCGCCGCTTCGTCCGCACTCGCCGTCATCCCGCCGCGGTGGCGGTGGAACCGGCCGAATCGTTCGACAACGTCTACCACCGGGCCTCGTCGTTCGAAGAGGTGTACCAGGCCATCGTGGACCGGCTGGCAGCCCAAGCCGAGGCCGGTGAAGGCGATGTGCTCTATGCCGTGCCTGGCTCGCCGCTGGTGGCCGAGCGCACCGTGGAATTGCTGCGGGTGGTGCCCGGGATAGAGCTGGAGGTGCTGGCCGGACTGTCGTTTGCCGATCTGGTGTGGGACCGACTTGGCGTCGACCCCCTCGCCGCCGGGGTGCGACTGGTGGACGGGCGCCGTTTCGCGGTGGACGCCGCCGGGGAGCGGGGGCCGCTGCTGGTAGCCCAGTGCGACGCCGCCCACGTGCTGAGCGACATCAAGTTGGCTGCGCTGTCGTCCTCCGACCGCTCGGCTGCTGGCGAGGTCGACCAGCCGGTCGTGGTGATGCAGCGACTGGGACTGCCCGACGAGCGGATCTTCGAGGTGTCCTGGGCCGATTTGGACCACGCGGTGGCACCCGACCATCTGACATCGCTGTACGTGTCCGATTTGGGGGCGCCCATCGCCCGGGAAGTGGCCCGGTTTGCCGACTTGGCCACCGAGTTGCGTCGCCGCTGCCCCTGGGACCAAGAGCAAACCCACCAGTCGCTGCGGGGCCACCTGCTGGAGGAGACCTACGAGGTTCTGGAAGCCCTGGATGGGGTGGATGCGGACAGTTTGTCGGGCTATGCCGAGCTGGAGGAGGAGCTAGGAGACCTGCTCTACCAGATCGTGTTCCACTCGGTGCTGGCGGCCGAGGCCGGCCAGTTCACCCTGGCCGATGTGGCCCAGGGCATCCACGACAAGCTCAAGTCCCGCCACCCCCACGTGTTCGGCACCCCTGATTCCGACCCGATTGCGGTGGAAGACACCGATGAGGTGCTGGTCAACTGGGAGGCCATCAAGCGGGAGCAGAAGGGGCGGGCCTCGGTGATGGACGGGATTCCGCCGGGGCTGCCCGCGCTGTTGTTCGCCGACAAGGTGATCCACAAGGCCCGCTCGGTGGGGGTGGTGCCAGAAGTGGACACCGCCACGGTGGCCGGACGCCTCTACGACGCCGTACAGGCTGCTCAGGCGGCTGGTTTGGACGCCGAATCAGAGCTCCGAGAGTTTGCCAACGCCGTTGGAGAGCAAATTCGCACTCGTGAAATTTCTTCTTTGTAATTTACGATTACCTCTAGTATTTACGAATTTCTTCGTCTATTTTTGTAACTCTAGCCACATCAGCAACAGAAGATGGGCCAGGAGAACCCTGAAAGAGCGAGCAATTGAGCGCGATCCAACGCATAGTCGCCCGAGAGGTACTCGATTCCCGGGGTAACCCTACGGTAGAGGTCGAGGTTGCCCTGGGGTCGGGCGCGTCCGGCCGGGCCATCGTGCCCTCTGGTGCGTCCACTGGCCGCTATGAGGCAGTGGAGCGGCGCGACGGCGGCGACCGGTATTTGGGACGGGGCGTGACCGGGGCAGTGGCCTCGGTCAACGGGGAGATGGCCGACGCCGTGGTCGGGATCGATGCCGCCGACCAGCGGAAGCTGGACCAGGCCATGATCGATTTGGACGGCACCGACGGGCTCAGCCGCCTAGGGGCCAACGCGGTGTTGGGCGTCTCTTTGGCTGCGGCTCACGCCGCCGCTGCCGATGCCGGCCTGTCGCTGTACCGCTACATCGGCGGGGCCAATGCCCACGTGCTGCCGGTGCCGATGATGAACGTGCTCAACGGCGGAGCGCACGCGGCCAACAACATCGACCTCCAAGAGTTCATGGTGGTGCCGGTGGGGGCGGTCTCATTCAGCGAGGCGCTGCGCTGGGGGGCCGAGACCTATCACTGCCTGCGACGCCTACTTGTGGAACGAGGGCTGTCGACCGGCATCGGCGACGAAGGGGGATTCGCCCCCGATCTGGACTCCAACGAGGCCGCGGTGGCGGTTCTGGTAGATGCCATCGAGGCTGCCGGGCTCACCCCGGGCGACGACATGGCCTTAGCCCTCGATGTGGCCTCCACCGAGTTCTACCACCAGGGCGAGTACCGCTTGGACGGCGAGGGCCGGTCGCTGAACTCCGCCGGGATGGCCGCCTACCTGGCAGAGCTGTGTGACGCCTACCCCATCGTGTCGATTGAGGACGGGATGGCCGAGGACGACTGGGACGGCTGGGCGCTGCTTACCAAAGCCCTCGGATGGCGGGTGCAGTTGGTGGGCGACGACCTGTTCGTTACCAACACCGAGCGGCTGGCCCGGGGGATCGAGCTGGGCGTGGCCAACTCCATTCTGGTGAAGGTCAATCAGGTGGGCACGCTCACCCGGACCCTGGAGGCCGTCGAGCTGGCCTCCGCCTCCGGCTACACCTCGGTGATGTCGCACCGCTCGGGCGAGACCGAGGACGCCACCATCGCCGATTTGGCCGTGGCTGCCAACTGCGGCCAGATCAAAACCGGCGCTCCGGCTCGCAGCGACCGGGTGGCCAAGTACAACCAGCTCCTGCGCATCGAGGAGGAACTGGGCGAAACCGCCGCTTTCCGGGGCGGTGCGGCACTGGCAGCAACAGCGGGGGCCGGGTTGTGATCGCCCTGCGCCGCTCGGTGGTCCCGCTGGTGATCGTGCTGGTCTTCTTGATCGCGCTGTTCTATGCGGTGTTCCCCTTCCAGACGTTCCTCGACCAGAACTCGGCCATCTCTGGGGCCCGAGCCGAGCTGAACGCCCTGAATGAGGACAACGATGCCCTGCGCGCTCGGATGGAGAAGTTGTCCCAGCCCGAGGAGATCGAGCGACTGGCCCGATCTGAGTACAACCTGGTGTACCCCGGCGAGGAGGCTTTTGCCATGCTGCCCCCAGCCCCCGAGCCGGTCCAGATCCCCGACCTCTGGCCCCTCAACGCCTTGGTGAGTTCCCTGACTGGATAGCGTCGGAGCATGGTTGGCTCTGACAACTCCCCGGTTCCCCGCTACCCCGACTTGCTCCGCCTCGACGGCAAGGGATTCGTGGTGGTCGGCACCGTGGACGCCAGGTTCCCCTATAGCTCCCTCAGCGACCCAGACGACTGAAGGAGCTATGTCAGGACGGTCGCACTACAGCGTTCTGGGCATTTCCCCCGGTGCCAAGCCCGACGCCATCCGCCGCGCCTACCTCAGCCAGGCCCGCCGCTGGCACCCCGACCGGCCATCGGGCGACCCCGAGCAGATGCGGGCGGTGAACGAGGCATGGCAAGTCCTGGGCGATATGCGATCTCGAGCCGCCTACGACCGGTCGCTGGCCCAGAGCGCGCCTACTCCGGCCGGCAGCCCCCGCCCGGCCGGCAGCCCCCGCCCCTCCCGGACCCCGCCGAGTCCGCCAGAGCCGCCCCTCGAAATAGTGGGCATCCGCTGGCGGTGGGTCAGCCTGGCAGCCACTGTATTGGTGGCGGTGGCGGTTGCGCTGATCTTCATGGCCACCTCGGCCACCGACGACTCAAATCCGACCAACCCGGTCAAGGCGTCGGCGCCGGTGTCCCAGTCGCGCCCCGAGGCTGGCGACTGCTTCTTGATCGGCACCACGACCCTGATCTCGGTGGGATGCGACCAGCCCCACGACGGCCATCTCGTGGAATGGGTGCCCCTGGGCGCTCCCTGCCCCCCAAAAACCGAGCTTCACTGGGTCCGTGCCGCCCAGCGAGCCGTCTGCTACCAGCGCCCCACTGGCTGACCTACGCTTACCGGACCAACTGACGAACGCCAGGCACAGAAGGAGAGCTAGCAATGCGGCACGGGTACAAGGTTTTTGACGCCGACGGGCACGTGGTGGAGCCCAAGAACTTGTGGGAGCGGTTCCTAAACAAGAAGTTCCAGCACCGGGTGGGCTGGAAAGAGGTTCCCGGCCGGGAGGCGTTTCGCCCCGCCACCGTGGACGGCCGCTATACCCAGAGCCGGGTCACCATCTATGGCGACTTCATGGAGGCGGTGAACTGGACCTACGACGTAATGCGGGCCAAGTACGGCCAGGCGGTGGTGGACAACGGCTTCCCCGGCGACGCCGTGGCCCAGGCCATGCCGCTCGACGGCATGGACTTCATGGTGATCTACGGCCCCGGCTACGACCTGTGGTCCGACGGCATGGACCCCGAGCTCCAGGCCGCCATGTGCCGGGCCTACAACCGCTGGGGCCAGGAGATGCGGGAGTCCTCCGGCGGGCGGGTCATCGCCTCGGGGCCGGTGGTGATGAACGACGTGCACCGGGCGGTGGAGGAGATCCAGTACGCCTACGACCACCTGGGCACCCGGTGCTTCTTCGCCCGGCCCAACCTGTTCAACCACCGGACGCTGGGCGACCCCTACTACGACCCCATGTACGAGCTGCTCCAAGACCTGGACTGCGCGTTCGCCACCCACGACTTCATGGGCCACAACGGAGCGTCGGCCGGCGCCGACCGGTTCGAGACCTTCACCGAGTGGCACACCGTCTGCCATCCCCACGAGGCCCAGATGGCCATGCTGTCGATGATTGCCAATGGGGTCTTCGAGCGGTTCCCCCGGCTGCGGGTGGCCTACATGGAGGCCAACTGCGCCTGGCTGCCGTGGTGGCTGTGGCGCATGGAGGAGCACATCGAGCTGTCGGGCGACTATGAGAAGCCGGGGCTCACCAAGTCGCCCCAGGAGTACTACCGGGACAACTGCTTCATCTCGGTGGAGCCCGACGAGTACCTGGTGTACCACGTGATCGAGGAGCTCGGCGACGACAAGATCGTGTGGGAGAGCGACTACCCCCACCCCGATTCCAAGTACCCGCTGGCCGTGCAGTCGTTCTTGGACCTGCCCAAGATCTCAGACGAGTCCAAGCGCAAGATCTTGTGGGACAACTCCCTCGACCTGTACCGGTTTCCCGAGGGCTACCTGCCCAGCGAGTTCATCGAGGCCACCACCTACTCCTACGACCCCTCGGACTACGTTCCCAAAGTTCCCGCCGGGGTGAGCTGAGCGATGGCGTCGCCCCATGAGGTTCCCGGTATGGAGCCGATCTTCCGACACCTCGACGATGAGGACCTGAAGACCCAGCAGGTCCGCACCCAGATGCACCCCGACGGGCAGAAGTCGGTGTGGGAGAAGTGGTTCACCTTCGGCAGCGCTGGCAAGCAGTACCTGTCGATGTGGGCCCGCTGGGACCCGGGCATGATCGTGCATCGCCACGGCCACCACTCCCCGCAGGTGATGTATGTGCTGAGCGGCGATCTGATGTGCGGCGACGTCCATTGCCCCACCGGCACCCACATCGAACTGCCCCACGGCGCCGCCCTGGGCCCGCTCATCGCCGGCCCCGACGGAGTAGAGCTCTTCGAGGTCATGATGGGCGACGCCGCCTCCTGGGCCGCCGACCCCGAAGGCTTCGAGGCTCTCCTCGCTAGCCGCAACATCACCAAACTCCCCGACCCCCCCATAGACCTCCCCAAAGACTTCGAAGACCGCCGCCACCAATGACCGGGAAGTGTCACTGCGCGCTGGTATGGTGAGATTGACTCACCGCCACCCTCCAAAAATGAGTATGGAGAATGTACGACTATGCGCCGGAATGATGCGCCGCAACCGTTCCAATATCAAGGATCTAAGCGGGTTATTGCCTCTGCGATCCTTTCGAAACTAGATATGCGAAGCTATTCGTTGCTTGTGGAGCCATTTGCTGGATCTGCCGCAGTATCAATTAGAGCTGCCATGGAGGGCAAAGTCAATTCTCTATGGTTGAATGATGCAAATGAACCGCTCATCGACTTGTGGAATGCGATATTGCATGATACCGAAAATCTGATCGAACAGTACACAGCAACATGGGCGTTTCAAAAGTACGATCCGAAGGAATACTACGGTATTGTAAGGAAGAGGTTCAATAGCCATCCAGAACCAGCTGATTTGCTCTATTTGTTGTCCAGGGCAGTAAAGGGTGCAATTCGATATGACTCAGTAGGAGAATTTAATCAAAGTCCCGATAATCGTCGGCTAGGTACACGGCCAGCTGAGTTGGCGAGACGTCTTAGGAAAATCTCTTCAGTGATGAAGTCATGTACATTCACGTCATCCATCGATTATCGCGATCTAATCCATAGGTATGAACCAGGCCAAGTATGGTATATGGATCCACCTTATGAAGGGGTATCGAAGCAAAGAGACTCAAGATATGTGTCTACGATATGCCGCGATGAATTTGAGGAATTTCTGGGTCACTTAAATGACCAAGGAGTTCCCTTTCTTCTGTCATATGATGGTCGAACAGGTGAAAAGACTTACGGCCAACCACTTCCTTCTGAACTAGGACTTGAGCGAGTTGAAATTCTGGCTGGTCGCTCAACAACCTCAACATTACAAGGTAGGGATGAGCAAACTGTAGAAGCGCTATATCTTTCTCCAGTCCTAGAAGTTAGTTCCCTCACTGGGGAAGATGCTGGTGCTGGCCAGATGGCTATTGATTTTGCTTCAGAAGACTATGCCAGAGCAAGTTAAGGGTCCAACACGCAACGATCTGACTTCCGATATTGTTGAAGAGTTGATCGCAAGAACCACTGGCCGAAGCAGAGTAGTGGTTGAACACATTCTTGAAAAAGGGTTCATTACGGGGTCTTCGCGTTGAAGCTGGGACTGGGGTGATTGTGGGGGTCGGCCACTGAGGTGGGGGCCTCGCCGATTCTTGTGACTGTCAGATAGTCAAAGAGTCGGGAGGCCCCTGGTGGTTCAAGATAGTTCAGCGGTTGAGTTCGGCGTGCTCGGGTTGGAGGTGACCGGCGTCGAAGAGGTGCTCGGCGAGGTGGTGGTGTGGGTCCAGTCCCCGGGCGGCCAGGCGGTGTTCTGCGATGGTTGCGGGTGCCGGGCGCGCTCCAAGGGGTGCCGGGAGGTGGTGTTGAGGGACGCTCCTTTCAGCGGCGGGCGCCCGCAGCGGGTGGTGTGGAACAAGAGGGTCTGGGTGTGCCCGGACGCCCGGTGCTGTGTCGGGTCTTGGACCGAGCGGTCCGGGCTGGCCGGGCCGCGGCGGGTGCTGACCGGGCGGGCGGTGAGCTGGGCTGTGGACAGGCTGGCAGCTGTGGAGGGGTCGGTGGCGTCGCTGGCCCGCCAGCTCGGTGTCGCCTGGCACACGATGTGGGCGCAGCTCGCCTCTGCCGCCGAGCGGGCTGCGGCCGGCGGCGGCCGGGTTGGGCCGGTGGTCAAGCTGGGCTTCGACGAGACCGTGATGGCCTCGGCCTCGCGGCGGAGGCGCCGCCGGTTCATCACCGCCGGGGTCGATGCCGACACCGGGCGGGTCGTCGGCGTGTTCGAGGGCCGCGATGCCGCTGACCTGTGTAAATGGGTGTCGCAGCAGGCGCGGGAATGGGTCCGGGCCGTCGAGGTGGTTTGCATCGACCCCCACGAGGGCTACCGCAGCGCCATCAGGTCGCGGCGCGGTGATCGCCTGCGGGCCGGCACCCAGATCGCGGTGGATCCCTTCCGCATCGTCTGACTGGCGAACCAGGCTGTTGACCGGTGCCGCCGCCGCACCCAGAACGACACAACCGGCCGCCGGGGCCGCAAAGGCGACCCGCTCTACGGAGCCCCCAAGCTGCTGTTGATGGGCGCAGAGCGCCTCGACGACACCGGCTGGGACCGGCTGCGAGCAGCCCTCGGCGCGGGCGATCCCCACGACGAAGTCGCCGACTGCTGGGAGGCAAAAAAAAGAGTCCGGGCCGTGTTCAAAACCGGCGACCCCGACCAAGCCGCCACCCGGTTGGACGACGCCATCTCCTGGTGCGAAGCCCCCGAAGCGGCCCCCGAGCTGCACCGACTCGCCCACACCCTCACACGCTGGCAAACCGAGATCCACACCAGCATCGCAACCGGCGCCCACAACGGGCGAACCGAAGCCGCCAACGCAAAAATCAAAGACGTCAAACGCTCCGCCCGAGGCTTCCAGAACTTCGCCAACTACCGGCTCAGAACCCTGCTCGCAACCGGACAAAAACCCGGCCACACTCAACCCGTCACAAAAATCAGAACCCGACATCCCCGCTCAGACGCGCAGAGCCCTATTACCCTCTGGCATAGATGCATGTGACCACGCTGTTCGCTCTCATCGCTCTTGGAACGTCCGCGGTTGCGGAAATTGGCGACGCCGCCCAATCGACCGCTGGATCTCTATCTGGCCATTTCGGTTGTGGTAACTGCTGGGGTAGGCCGCTACTGTCTGGGGTTGCGGGTGGCGATGGCGAAGCCGAAGGCGAAACCGGCGAACTCGATGATGGCCAGGCTCAGTGCGGAGTGGAAGAAGGTGTCGGCATGTTCGCCGACCACGTTGGAGTGGAGGTCGGGGCTGTCGATCACGAAGTGGGCCAGATATCCGAACAGGAACGCCGCCGCCATCGACACAGCGAACAGCCCAGCGCCCAGTCGCACGTCCTTGCGAAGCGCCACGAACACCGCAGCCAGCGGCATGAACGTGGCCACCACGTAGATGAACACCTGCTGCATGGCGGAAAGGGACACGTCGGCTTCGATGTGGCTGTAGCCGTGGGTCAGCTGGGCCACCAGGTGCACGAGGGCGAGAACCGCCAGCGTGAGCCGCTCAAATCTCGCAAGCGTCGCCATTGCATCCCGGTTTCTTGCGCCCGAAGCGATTTCGGATCGGAGGGATACAGAGAGCCAGTCCGGCCAAGGCGAAGGCCGGCACTTGCAGACAGATCAACCTGGTGGCGTAGATGCCGGTGAAGACCCTTTGCGTCTTGGGTTCGACCACAACGATTTCGCCCTGTGGCACGGGGCCGATGGGCGAATCCACGGTGGAGAACTCAATGCGGCCCAGCCAGTCCAGCTTCCTGGTCCGCGCAGCCAGACGGGCGCAATCTGAGCAGTCGGCGTTGTAATAGAGCGTGATGCCCATCGGGATGTCTCCTCGACGCTGATGTTGTCCCTCAGCCCGAGGCTACGGCACCCCTGGGGGTTGGCAATACCTGTTCTCCCATTTTGGGCCTGGCGGCTAAGTGCCAGCTGGGGTCCAACGGTGGCCGCGGGTGTCGGGGAGGGGGATCGTCTGGATGTTCTCGTCGGCACACAGATCGAGCAAGTGGGGGTCGCTGGTGGCTACTTTGGCTCCGGCTGCCCGGGCAAGTTCGGCATGGACGCAGTCAGCGAGGCTTACCGATCGGGCCGTCCGATGATAGTGGCGAGCGCGGAGGGCGCCGGCTCGAGCCGCGGTCTGCGGGTCCAGGGGCGCAGGGTCGGACAGGCCAAGTTTCGCGAGGTGTAAGACAACTGCCCTCGGGTCCACAGCATCGAGCCGGACCCGGCGATCTATCACCTCGGCCACCCCTAGCGGGGTCAGCCAGGCCGGCATTCCCGACTCCATTAGGTCTCTCACCTCGTCGGCCACCGGCTCGTTGCGTAGCAGGCCGATCACGGCATAGGCGTCAAGGACGATCACGAACGGGCTTCACGTTTCGCTTCGTAGCGAGCGTCCTCTTCTCGGTCCATGCGGCGCATTTCGTCGGTTGAAGGCCCTCGGGCGGGATATTTGCCCACCAGCTCATCTAGGGGATTCTCTGACATCGGCCCAATCACGATGTAGTCGCCCATATCGGCGATCACTACCTTCTCTGTGTTCCATCGGGCTCGGACTTCAGCTGGGATGGAAACCTGCCCGTTGGCCGACACCTTCATTACATACCCGAGCGGCACCGCCTCTACCTCCTGCGTTGTATGAATAGCTCTTTTCATTGTATAGCATGCGACAGACACGGCTGAAGGACCAGTTAGCGCTGGAACCCTTGCGGGTCAGTTGTACTTGTAGACGCGGGCGGCAATGGCGTAGATGAATTTCGTACTATCAAAAGGCACCTTGAGTGACCTGTCTGACCGGGTATGTTCATCCGCATGGCTTCTATCTGGTTTTCAAACGATGATGTGGCTGAGGCGTTCGAAGATGAGGTGGCCTGCCGGATCGAGGCCGCCTACTTTGAGGAGCGCGAGCGGCGGGCACAGCGGTTGAGGCCGGAGCAGATCAGCGCCGACTTGGTGTGCGCGTACCAGGCAGCGGTGGATGCAGTTCGACAGTCGGATGAGTTCGCGTTTGAGGACCAGTCGGTTATTGACCCTGCCCTTGAGTATGTCGGCCTCGATGCGGCCAAGCGGATCGTTGTGTAGCCATGGACGCAGTGCCATTGTCCGAACGTGCAGGGGTCGTGGCCTCCCTGGGGAAAGAAGGAGTGCTCTAGGCCAGCGGCTCACGGGCGGCTTGTAGTCTTGGAGTATGGCTCTGGGGCACCGCACCGACGGTGAGCTAGCAGGCAGCGCCTCGTTAGATCCGCTGGGGTTGTCGGATGGAGAGAAGCGGATATTGGCCGCGCTGTCCAACCGACCGCTGGGGCTGTATCCGGCAGCTTCGGTCGCGGTGGCTGCCGGGATGGGTCGTTATGAGGTGCAGCCGGCCTTGGATCGGTTGGTCGAGTTGGGCCTGGTTACCGGCACTGAGGAACCGATCCGATGTCGGCCGGTGCGGCGGGAGGTTGTGTGGCGTCTTGATGTGATCGAGGCGTGGTGGCGGGTGCCGGAGGTGTTGCGGTGGGTGCCGATGCCCCAGATGCAGCCAGCACGGATGCCCGAGCGCCTGCCGGAGAGGTTCCGCCACCTCTTTTGGTGGGGAGAGACGGAGATGTATCGGTTGCCCCGCGACGCTGTTTTTGTCGCGGAGCAGATACTCACCTGCGACGATGTTGCATCCTGGAATTGGGCGCTGTCCAGGCTTCCCTGCGAAACCCTCGAACGTGTCGCGGAGCGGCCCCATGTCCCCGAAGACCGCAAGAGCATCATTCGTTCCGCTTTGGTTAAACGGCGTGACACACCTGTCTGAGCTGGCCGATGTGCTGCCCCAGGGAACGGCCGAGGCGTGGCCGGTTGTCGCAGGCGTCCTTCCGGAGGGCAGCATGCTGATGGGGGGCACAGGCTTGGCAGTCTGGCTGCGTCACCGTCGCAGCGAGGATCTGGACTTCTTCACTCCAACCCGGTTCGATCCCCAACGGGTCGTCGCGGCTCTGTCGGATGCAGGTGATTTCGCCTATGACCAGCCGGCCACGGATCGCTCAATTCGCGGGACGTTCAATTCGGTGAACATCGACATCGTCGCCCACGAGGACGAGTACATCCTTGGCCCGCCGCTGACCGTCGACGGCCTGTACGTCGGATCACTCCAGGACATCACCGCCGGGAAGCTCCGGGCGATCGCCGGGCGCAAGCAACTCCGTGATTTCGTCGATGTCATGCTCATCGAAACCCTCGGTGGAATCAACCTGGTGCAGGCCATTCTCCTGTATCACCGCCGCCATGGTCTCGACCTGCACTTGCACGGAAGCGAGGGATTTCTCAGGCATCTGGTGGACTTCGAGCAATTGGACGACGACCCGGCGATGGCGGTGGCTTTTGGCCACGACATCCGCGACCAGGTCATCGACTACTTCCACTCCAGGCAAACTGACGTTATCGCCACGCTCGAGCGGGTCCTCGCCGACGAATAGCGACGGCAATCAGGGTTTCGTTGCTCACGGGCGCACAGCGCGGGCAACCCCGACGGTCAGTTGTACTTGTAGACGCGGGCGGCGTTGGCGTAGAGGACTTTTTGGGTGTCGGACTCGGTCATGCCGTCGACCAGTTCGGCGATGATCTTGCGGCTGTCGGGCCAGAGCGTCACCGAATGGGGGTAGTCGGACGACCACATGGACATGTTCACCAGGGTTTGGTTACCGCTGCGCATCTGCATGTGGCCGTTGTGGTCGTCGAGGCCGGTGACGAACACGTTGGTGCCCAGGTAGCTGCTGGGGGCGCGCTCCATGGGGGAGTCCGACCAGGCGGCCTGGGTGTGGAACTCGTCGTCCATGGTCTGGTACCAGAACGGCACCCAGCCGTAGTTCACCTCGGCGGCCACCACCTTGAGGTTGGGGTGCCGGTCGAAGATGCCGGCGAAGATCATGTAGGTGAGGGGGCGCACCGCGCTGAAGAACCGGTTGACAATGCCGGGCACCGACACGTTCTGCTCCACCAGCTCGTCCCAGTCAGAGTCGGGCGGCTTGCCGCCGAAGGTGCGGTGGAAGGTGACCGGCACGTCCAGCTCTGAGCACGCCTTCCACAGCGGCTCGTAGCAGGGGTCGTTATAGGGCCGGGTGGGCATGCCGGGGACGAACAGCCCCTTGGCCCCCTTCTCCACCACCCGGTCGACCTCGGCAAGCGTGATGTCCATGCCGTCCTCGGTGGGCAGCATGGGAAGGCCCCGCAGCCGGTCGGGGGCCGCGCCCTGGAATTCGTCGAGCACCCAGTCGTTGTACGAGCGCATGCAAGCCACGGCCAGGCCCCGGTCGGGCTCCAGGTAGGTGAAGATGGAGTTGGCCGGGTACACCACCGAGCCCCACACCCCGTCGAGGTCCATGTCGGCGCAGTGGGCCGTGCCGTCGTAGTTGCCCGGCATGATCTCCTCGAACTTCATGCCCGAGAGCTTGTAGTCCTTCTTGGCCACCCCGGCCATGGCCTCGATGCCGAAGCTGCGCTTGGGCGGACCGCCGTCGAACGACCAGCCGTCGCCCCCGTCGGGTGCGGGCATCATCCGGGGGATGCGGTCTTGGTACTCCTCGGGCACCCGCTCGAACACGTGGGGCGGCTCGTTGATGTGGCAATCGGCCGAGATGATCTTCACAGCCGAAACGGTAGTGGCCGACTGTGGTCTGGTGCATGGGCGGTGCGGCCGGTCTGTCACCCCCATCGCCGCCGCGGGTACCGTGGCAGTTCTATGAGCACGGGGATGCGCCGCCCGCACGAGCTGGACTACGAGGCCATCGAGCGCCTGTTCCCGCCGCCGCCGGAGTACTTCGAGACCACCTTCTTCGAAGATCCCGACACCATCGCCCGAAAGCAGTTTCTGCGCCTCCAAGACCGGGCGCAGCGGGCCTGGCAGGTGCCGTTCTTCCGCAAGCGGTGGGGGGCGGCCGGGTTCCACCCCGACCAGCTCCGCACCCTCGATGACCTGTGGCGGGCGCCGGCCTACACCGTGGACGACATCCGGGCGTCGATCAACGAGAATCCCCCGCTGGGCGACTACCAGAGCATCGGGCTGGAAGACGCCCGCAACGAGCCCATGCGGCTGTACGTGTCGGGTGGGACCACCGGACGCTCTCGGCCCACCCTCTACACCGCCTGGGACCGGGAGGTGGGGGCCATTACCATGGCCCGGGCGCTGTACGCCGAGGGGATTCGCCCCGGCGACGTGGTGATCAATGCCTGGGCCTACTCCACCCACAACGGGGCCCACGCCTTCGACGAGGCGCTGTACCGCTGGCTCAACTGCGTGGTGCTCACCACCGGAACCGGCAACGTCACCTCCACTCGCAAGCAGGTGGAACTGGCCCATGAGTACGGGGCGGCGGCCATCTTGACCACCGGCGACTACATGTTGAAGATGGCCGAGACCGCGGTGGAGATGGGCCTCGACCCCAAAGCCGACTTCAACATCCGAGCCCTGCCCGGCGGCCACATCGGCGACGCCGAGCGGGTCACCGAGGTGTGGGGGGTGACCCCGGCCCAGCCCTATGGGTTCCACGAGGTGCAGAACGTGTCCATCGAGTGCCCGCTGCGCAACGGCCAACTCCACATATTCGAGGACTGCTTCGTGGTGCAGATCGTGGATCCCGAGACCGGCGAGCCGGTGCCCGACGGCACCCAGGGGGCGCTGGTGATCACCGAGATCTACAAGACCGGCTCGCCCCAGTTCCGCTACAACATCATGGACCTGTCGTTCTTGTACCCGCCGGGCCAGTGCGAGTGCGGCTCGTGGCTGCGGCGCATGGGGCCGTTCGCCGGGCGGGGCGACAACATGGTCAAGCTGCGGGGGGTGAACGTATGGCCCGAGGCCATCGGCGAGGTGATCAGCGACGTGCCTGGGGTGACCGAGGATTTCTTCTGCCGGGCGGTTCGGGCCGGCAACCGCGACGAGATGATCGTGATGGTGGCCAGCGACGCCCCTGCCGATGAGTTCGGTGCGGTGGCCGGGCGGGTGGAGGACCGCATCAAAGAGGCCATGAGCGTGCGGATGACCGCCGAGGTGGTTGGCCCCGGCGAGTTGGACGGGCTCACCGGCATGGCCACCGGCGCGGCCAAGCTGGTGCGATTCAAGGACGAGCGGCCATGACCGGCTCATCCCGGGCTGGCGATGCCATCGACTACTGGTGCAACCGGTTTTTCCCCGAACAGGCCGACGTTTGGAACGCGGCCCTGGAGGCCACCGGCATCGCGGTGAAGGTCCGCACCGACGACGCTGACTCCTTCTGCGACGCCGACACCATGGCAGCCCGCATGAACGAGCTCGGCATCGCCTCGATGATCCTGCCCGTCACCCACCGGCCCGCCAACCCCGAGGCCACCGACTTCGAGCTGGTGGCCGCCCAGCCCGACGATCTGAAGCGGCTGGCCGCCGCCCACCCGGGCCGGTTCCTGGGCCAGTGGTCCATCGACCCCCGCACCGGCATGGCCGGAGTAGCCGAGGCCGCCGCCATGTTGGAGCAGCCGTGGTGCGTGGCCCTGCACACCCACACCCACAGCTTCGACCGCCGCTTCGACCACGCCGACTACTACCCCTATTACGCCCTGTGCGCCACCTATGACGTGCCCTTCGTCATGCAGGCCGGCACCTCCGGCGGGCTCATGCCCAGCGAGTGCGGGGTGCCCATCAGCATTGACCGGCCCGCCCTGTATTTCCCCCAAGTGCGCTTCGTGCTATCGCACACCGGTTGGCCGTGGGTGGCCGAGTGCATCGCCATGGCCCTCAAGTTCCCCAACGTGTACTTGGGAACCTCGGTGTATCCACCCCGGCACTGGTCGGGCGAGCTGGTGGCATTCATGAACGGCGCCGGGCGGCGCAAGTGCCTGTGGGGCACCGGCTTTCCCACCGTGGGCCACCGCCACGCCTTGGGCCAGCTATCTGAGGTGGATCTGGGTGACGAGGCCCGGGCCAACTTGCTCGGCAACACCGCCCGCCGAGTGTTCACCCGACTGGGATGACCGTTCCCGAACCCGAGGTCAAAGCCCTGTTGGCCGCAGCAGGGGTGGCTGTGCCCAAGGGTGTGGTCGCCGCCTATGCCGACACGGTGGCCAACCCGTCGATGCTGGCCGACTTGGTGGCCGCTCACGGGATGGATGAGCCGCTGGTGCTGAAGGGCTTCGGCGGCAGTTTGGTCCACAAGAGCGACGTGGGGGCGGTGCGCCTGGGAGTGGCGGCCTATGAGCTGAACTACGAGGCCGCCCAGATGGCAGTGGCGGTGACCGAGGTCGGAGGTCGGCTCGACGGTTTCCTGGTGGAGGAGCAGGCCGACGCCGGGGTCGAGCTGCTGGTCGGGGTGGTGGACCGGCCCCCGTTCGGACCGGTGGCGGCCCTCGGGCTGGGCGGCACGCTCACCGAAGTGCTGGACGAGGTGGTGCTGCGGCTGGCCCCTATCTCTAGAGCCGATGCCGAGGAAATGGTGACCGGCTTCAAAGGGGCCGAACTGCTGGCCGGGTTCCGGGGCCACCCGCCCGTCGATGTGGACTCGCTCATCGAGCTGCTGCTGGCCGTGGCCGGACCGGACGGGTTGGCCGAACAACTGGGCGACTCGCTAGGAGAGCTGGAATGCAATCCGGTTATCGCCACGCCCGACGGCGCCATTGCGGTGGATGCCCGGCTCATCACCCGGGAAGCACCCATCGGAGCCCAACCCGAGCCGCCGAAAACCGATTTTGGCCCCCTGTTCGCCCCCCGGGGCATCGCGGTGGCCGGAGCTTCCACCAGTCGACCCGGTTTCGGCAACACCTTTTTGACCGCCTACAAGGAGCTGGGCTGGGGTCCGGGCACGCTGTGGGCCGTCCACCCCAAAGCATCAGAGATCGACGGCATCCCCGCGGTGCCATCGGTGGCCGACATCGACGGCGAAGTGGACTATGTGGTCGGTGCAGTCCCCGCCGCCGCCTGCGCCGATCTCGTGCGAGGGGCCGCGGGCAAGGCCCAGTTCGTCCACGTCATCAGCGGCGGGTTCCGAGAGGCCAGCGCTGTGGGGGCCGATCTGGAAGACGGGCTGGCCAACGCGGCCCGAGAATCAGGGGTGCGGGTGCTTGGCCCAAACTGCCTGGGGGCCTACGCCCCGGCTGGCCGGCAAACCTTCCTGCGCAATGCCCCCACCGAGGCCGGGCGGGTGTCCATGATCTCCCAGAGCGGCGGACTGGCCGGCGACATGGTCAAGGGCGGAGCCATCCGGGGCATCCGCCTGTCGAAGCTTTGTACCGTCGGCAACAGCATCGACGTCACCCCCGGTGAGCTGTTGGAGTGGCTGGTGGACGACCCCGATACCGCCATCATCGGCATGTACCTGGAGGATCCCCGCGACGGCCGCCGTCTCTACAACGCACTTCATGCCGCCAAGGGCCACAAGCCGGTGGTGATGCTGGTTGGCGGTCGCACCGCCCAGGGAAGGGGCGCGGCGGTTTCGCACACCGGCGCCTTGGTGGCCGACCACCGGATCTGGGACGCCATCAGCGCTTCAGCCGGAGTCAGCATTGCGGGCACCATCGAGGAATTGCTCGCTGCGGTGGCTTATCTCCAACGTTGGTCTGATGCCGACATCAGCGGAGAGCACGACACCTTGGTGCTGGGAGTAGGCGGAGGCGCCTCGGTGCTGGGCACCGACGCCGCCGACCGGGCCGGCCTGGTCACTACCACAGTGAGCGACCAAGGCCAGCAAGCCCTCCGCAACCTCGGCTACGGCGTTGGGGCCAGCGTCCGCAACCCCATCGAGATCGGCTTCGGCCCGGTGTCGGAGCCCGATGTGCTGGTGCAAGCCCTCGACCCCATCCTCGAGGCCCAGCCCTATCCCGACGTGGTGGTTCACACTAACGTCCAGGCCTTCTTCAGCTACGCCGGTGACGGCGTCGAGCGCCTATTCCCCATCATCGAGACCACCGCAGCCGCCACCACCCAGTGGCCCCACACCCGTCTGTCCCTCGTGCTCCGCAACATCGACTGCGCCCCACCCGACATCGCCGCCCGCATCCAGCAAACCTGCCTGAACGCCAACCTCCCCACCTTCACCCGCTTCACCGAAGCCATGATCGCCATAGCCGCCACCAAACGCCACGCCCGCAACCGTTGACCACACCAGTCTTTGGGCTGCTGGCTGATGGCGTAAGGAGGTCAGGGGCGGGCGTCGAGGGTTTGGAGGGGGCCGTTCCAGGCGAGGATGGCTCGGTCGATGGTGGCCAGCTCCCAGCCCTCGGACAGGGCGGTGGCGACGAGAAGCCGGTCGATGGGGTCACTCGTAGGGAAGCCTTCTTCGTGGAGCGAGGCAGCGCGGATACCGGCCGGAACGGCAAGAGGCGCTTCTTTGATGCCGTTGGTTGAAGCTGACAGCCACAACAGCGCAATATCGATCTCCGCTGACAACCGCTTTTTCTGGTTCAGCACTCCGATCTCAAAGAACGAGAGCGGGGATATGACTACCTGGCCGCGGGCGTTGGCCTGGTCGATGCGCCTCGTGGCAGCCGGTGCCAAGTCTGCGTCGTGGCCGGCATAGAGGCGCAGGAGGACATTGGTGTCCAGAAGGATCATTCGCCAAGAGGGGAGTCGGGTTGGTCGTCCCAGGTTGCCAGCAAGTCTTTTTCCCACTCCTCGAACAGGTCTTCGGCCTTGATATCGAACCTAGGGGGAACGCTATGAGTCCCTTTGCCGAATCCCAACAGCGTCTCGGGGGTGTTGGTTTGAGCGAGAGGGGCGACTTGGACAACCGGTTCCCCATAGCGGGTGAGCACGATCGGCTCACCGGTGTCGCGCACCCAGTCCACCATGGCGGAGAATTGGGCGCGGAATCGGTTTCCTGGAACTACGCGAGACCCTCCTGTCTGTTCCTCTTGAACCCTGCTGGTTTTTCCATCATGCTGGCTCATCGGCTGTGTACCTCGGGTCTCCTGGTATGCGCCTAAATCCTACATTTGTTGTACGGTACCGTACAACAAAGATTGACCCAGAAGGGTGGTCATTGTGCCTGCGGAGAATGAGTTTGCCGGGCGGGTGGCGCTGGTCACCGGGGCGGCGGGGGCGGCCATTGGGTCGACCACCTGTCGGACGCTGGCCTCCTATGGGGCCGGCATCGTGGTGTTGGACAACCATGAGCGCCGCACCAACGAGACGGCTGAGGCACTTCGTAGGGCCTACGACGTGCCGGTGATGGCGGCGGTGGCCGACATCGGCGACCGGGAGCGCATGGCCGAGACCATGGACGAGGTCTACGACGAGATGGGGTCGGTGGACATCTTGGTGAACAGCGCGGCGATCAACGTCCAGGGCAGCATCTTTGACTTCGATCCCGAAGACTGGGACAGCGTCATCGCCGTGGACCTCACCGCCTGCTGGTGGCTGATCTGGCGCACCATCGGGGCCATGCGGGATCGGCAGTGGGGGCGCATAGTGAACGTGTCTTCGGTAGCCGCCTACCTGGGGGGCAACGGTCGGGAGGGGCCGTACGCCGCGGCCAAGGCTGGCCTAAATGAGATCACCCGAGGAGCCGCCATCGAGGGCGGACCGCACAACATTCGGGTAAACGCCGTGGCGCCCGGCTTGGTGCGGTCGAAGTGGGTGGACGCCCAGGCCGAGTACTACGAGTCGTTCCGGGAGGAGACCCCTCTGCGCCGCCACGCCGAGCCCGAAGACGTGGCCAACACCATCGCCTTCTTGTGCAGCGACGAGTCGGCCCACATCACCGGCCAGGTGATCAACATCTCCGGCGGGTGGTACCTCACCCCGTGACCCTGGCTCCCCGGCGATGAGCGGAGTCGGCGACCGGATTCGGGCCGCGGCTCCAGCACCGGGGGAGGTGGACCGCAACGCGGTCGTTCTGATTCTGCTGGCCATCGGCACCGTCATCGCCATTCGCTACGGAGGGCTGTCGTCCACCACCGACTGGCTCACCGTCACCCTCGACGGCGTGGCCCTCGACGGGCTGTCCAACCGCTTCGAGCGAGCCTTGGGCAGTTCCGAACACGCCGGGTTCAACCGCCGCCTGTACTGGGGCCTGTTCCGCTGGGTGGTCTACGTGGTGCCCGCCGTTCTGGTGGCCCGCTACGTGCTGCGCACCCGCCTGCGAGACCTCGGTCTCAAGGCGGGCCCTGAGCTCCGCCGCCACGCGCCCCTCTACTTAGGTCTCTACCTGGTGCTGGTGCCCTTCGTGGTGGCGGCCAGCTTCAACGGCGAATTCCAGGACACCTACCCGTTCTACGAGCCGCCCCCCGGCATCGGCTACTGGCCCCGCTTCTACATCTGGCAGGCGGTGTACGCCGGGCAGTTCTTGGCCCTCGAGTTCTTCTTCCGCGGCGTGCTGGTTCACGGCCTCGCCCGCCGCTTCGGCGCCATGGCCGTGTTCATCGCCCTCATCCCCTACGTGATGATCCACCTCACCAAGCCCCTGGCCGAAGCCCTCGGCTCCATCGTCGCCGGCACCGTCTTGGGCTTCCTCAGCCTCCGCACCGGCTCCGTCTACCTAGGCGCCGCCCTCCACTTCGCCGTCGCGTTAACGATCGACTTGCTCGTCTTGGGCCTCCAGTAGCCGCTGGGCTGCCCGTCACCCCTAGAACCTAAGCTGAACCTCATGGCCGACCTCGGCTACCGCACGTTCGACTCCGACAACCACTACTACGAGGCCCCTGACTGCTTCAGCCGCCACATCGAGTCCCGCTTCCAGGACAAGGCGATCACCGCCAGCCAGAAAGCCGATGGGGAGTGGGAGGTCAAGGTGGGGGACCGGCCCTACAACTTCATGCACGTGAAGTTCGACAAGACCAACGCGCCCGGCTCGATGTACGAGATGTTCAAGGCCAAGCGGGACAACCCCGACCTGAGCTGGGGCGACGCCTACACCGCCGAGAACATGCTGCCTGCCTACAAGCAGCCCGACGCCCGCCTCGACCTGCTCGACAGCCAAGGCGTGGAGTGGGCCATCTTGCTGCCCACCTTTGGGGTGTCGGTGGAGGAGTACATGGCAGACGACGTCGAGCAGACCTACGCCAACCTGCGGGCCTTCAACCGGTGGCTGGAGGACGACTGGGGCTACGTCCACCAAGATCGCCTGTTCACCCCGCCGCTGCTGTCGCTACTTGATCGGGAGCACGCCATCGAAGAGCTTGATCGGGTGCTCGAAGCTGGTACCCGCATCGTGCACCTGCGGCCGTGCCCGTGGGGCGGCGACGGCAAGTCGATAGCCGACCCCTACTACGACTCGTTCTGGGCCCGGCTCAACGAGGCCCAGATCCCGGTGGCGTTCCACATATCCGATTTGCGCTACGGCGACTTGGCCGTCCGCATGGGCGACGATCCGGTGGCCAACGTGCGGGAGATGTCGGCCTTCCAGTGGGCCTTCCTCCACGGCGACCGCCCCATCATGGAGACGTTCGGGGCGCTGCTCTACGGCAACATGCACGCCCGCTTCCCCAACCTCAACTTCCTGAGCATCGAGAACGGCTCCGACTGGGTCCACTACCTGCTCACCCTGATGGACAAGAAGAAGGGCATGGCCCGCTTCGGCCCCTGGCCCGCCGGCCGCCCCGCCGGGCGCATCAGCGAGATCTTCAAGCAGTGTTGTTTCGTGTCCCCCTACCCCGAGGACGACGTAGAGGCCTTGGCCGACCGCATAGGCTCCACCCAAGTCCTGTTCGGCTCCGACCACCCCCACCCCGAAGGCATCGCCGACCCCAACTCCTTCATCACCCTCATCGAAAACCGCCCCGCCCCCGAACAACGCCAAATCATGCGCGATAACGCCGCCACCCTCTTCAACGTCGCTTGAGCCACACTCAAATCTGCACAATCTGCAAGCAGTACTTGCAGATTGTCGCGGTCTCGTTCATTGCTGAACTTCTTGAGCGAGTACCTGGGCAAGACGGGCGACGATGTCTAGATCTTGTTCGTTAGGCGAGCTGACATCGTCTTGGTCAGCAGAGAGTCGCCAGCGGGTGAGGGTGTAATGCTGGTTGTGGCCTGGTGAGAACCACTTTGTCAACGTTGTAATGGCCCAGGAGAGAACCTCAGCATCGGTGGAAGCCAGCTCGCGGGCGACTTCGTTGAAATCACAACCCATTGCGAGGACAACCAGATCTTGGATGTCTGTTCCTACCTTTTGAGGGTTCGCACTGCTAACTCTACGAGGCAGGGCAACTGCTTTCAGGGCGATTAGAGATGCTGCTGTAGCTACCCGAGCCTGAGATTGGGCAACGACCTTTCCGCCATTCATGACTAGTGGTGTGTCGTGGGTTTAGCGCCGTGGATTGCGACGGCAGCGGCGTTCCTCGCAAGGCGCACCGACGCAGCCATACTTCCAGCGTACGGCAAGGAGGGACAACGCCGCGAGGGGCGTCGATGCCTAGCAGGACACGCGCGAATAAACCCACGACACACCACTAGCTACCTCGCGGGGATGAAGCCGCCGTCGACGATTATGCATTGGCCGGTGATGTAGCTGCCGGCGTCTGAAGCCAAGAGCAGGGCGGCGCCTACTAGTTCGTCGGGGTGGCCGATGCGGCCGATTTGGCTGAGGTCGGACATGCGGGCCATGGCTTCGGGGCCGGTGTTGCGGGTCATGGTGGTGTCCACCGTGCCCGGCGCGATGGCGTTCACCCGGATGCCCTGGGGCGAGTACACGCCGGCCATCGAACGGGTGAACGACAACAGGCCGGCCTTGGCTGCGCTGTACATGGAGGTGTCGGCTGCCGGGATGTAGGCCCCTACCGAGATCACGTTGATGACCGAGGCGTGGTCGGATTCCAGCAGCGCCGGCAGACAGCGCTGGAACAAGAAGAACGGCCCCCGCAGGTTCACGGTGAACGAGCTATCCCACGCTTCAGGGGTGATGTGCTCTATGGGCAGGCCCAGCGGGTTGGCGGCGTTGTTCACCACGATGTCGATCTGGCCGTAGTGCTCCAGGGTGGCATCTACCAGCCGGTTGACGCTATCGAGGTTGCCCATGTGGGTGGGCACGGCCAGAGCGTCGCCTCCGGCCTCGGCGATCTCGGCTACGGCTAGATCGCAGGCGTCGGCCTTGCGGCTGGCCACAGCCACCCTGGCCCCCTGGGCGGCGAAGCCGTGGGCGATGGACAGGCCGATGCCCCGACTGCCCCCGGTGACGATCGCCACCCGGCCCGACAGGTCGAACATCTGGGCGGCGTTCAGTGACGCTGCATCGGGTCGGGGAGAGAAACTCGGATCGGTGGCGGGATCAGGAGCAGAAGCGTCGGCCATGGCCGCACCCTAGAGCCAGTACAAGACAGACCTAGAAGTGATACGGGAACTGGGAGAAATCCGCGTCGCGCTTCTCCAGGAACGAGTCCCGGCCCTCGGCGGCCTCGTCGGTGCCGTAGGCCAGCCGGGTGGCCTCTCCGGCGAACACCTGCTGGCCCACCAGGCCGTCGTCGATGAGGTTGAAGGCGAACTTCAGCATGCGCTGGGCGGTGGGGCTCTTGGCGTTCACCGCCGCGGCCCATTCCAGGGCGGTGGTCTCCAGTTCGGCGTGGGGCACCACTGCGTTGACCATGCCCATTTCATAGGCCTCGGCCGCGGTGTAGGCCTTGCCGACGAAGAACACCTCCCGGGCCCGCTTCTGGCCTACTTGGCGGGCCAGGTAAGCCGAGCCGAAGCCGCCGTCGAAGCTGGCCACATCGGCGTCGGTCTGCTTGAACATGGCGTGCTCGGCCGACGCCAGGGTCATGTCGGAAATCACGTGCAGGCTGTGGCCCCCGCCGGCCGCCCACCCCGGCACCACCGCGATCACCACTTTGGGCATGAACCGGATGAGCCGCTGCACCTCCAGGATGTGCAGGCGGCCGGTGCGGGCGTCGTCCACCGTGTCGGCGGTGTCGCCGCTGGCGTACTGGTAGCCGTCGGCCCCGCGGATGCGCTGATCGCCCCCGGAGCTGAACGCCCACCCGCCGTCAACCGGCGAAGGGCCGTTGCCGGTGAGCAGCACGGTGCCCACATCGGGGGTCATGCGGGCGTGGTCCAGTGTGCGATACAGCTCGTCCACCGTGTGGGGCCGAAAGGCGTTGCGCACCTCGGGGCGGTCGAAGGCGATCCGCACCGTGGCCTGCCCGACGGCCCGGTGATAGGTCACGTCGGTCAGATCGAATCCGTCCACCGGTTGCCAGAGATCGGGATCGAACAGCTCCGAGACCATGCGACAAGACTACGAGTGTGGCCTCGAAGAGAGGTACTCGAATCCGGCTGGGGCGTCTTCCCGCCAGTCGTCGTAGGTTTCCCTGGCCTTGCCGGTGGCCTTTTTCCGCACCGTCTTGCTCACCTTCTTGCGAGCCTTTTTCGCCGTTTGATTGATGGTGTAGTACTGCATCTCTTTGAAGGCCCGACGGCGGCCCATCTCCACCAGCGCCCGGGCCGCGCTCAGCGTTTTGCCCGTGCCGAGGGGCATGGCCACCCTCCCGGCGAACATCAGAGCCGATTTCCAATCCCCTTGCGACAGCGCATACAGCGCCCGGGTGGTGTCGACGACCTCGCCCACCACCGGCAGCACTCCGGCGGCCTCCATGGCCCAGAACCCCACGTCGTCCCAGCCGAAGCCGTCCTTGCGGTGGTAGGCCCCGTGGGCGATGACTGCGGCGGCCGCCTCCCGCACCTCCGGGGGCAGGTTCTCGTCGGCGGCGATGGCCTCGAAGTCGGCTTTGGACAAGAACCGGTCGGCCTTGGTCGGGTCGCCTTGGGCCGCGGTGTCGATGGCGGCCAGATAGGGCAGCAGGGTTGTGTAGGCCGACATCTTGGCCTCGAAGGCGTCCAGGTCGTCGAGGCTGATGCGGCCGTCGCCGCCGCTGGCGTGGAACCCCTCGATGGGATCGGCCAGGTATTCATTGTTGTTCTTGGCCGTGTCCAGCATGGTGAGCAGGCTTTCGTTGGTGAGCAGGATCCGGGCCGCCTCCCCCAGTTCGTCGCTGCGGGTGACGAACGACTCTAAGTCGCGCCGCGACACGATGTCGTCCCCGCCCCACGCCTCGGGCATGTCCCTCAGCACCTCGATGGCCCACAGGGCCAGGTTCAGCCCTTCTGGGCCCAAAAGGACCATCTGGGCCCGCTGGGAGATGTCCTCGGAGTCGATCCGGAGCTGCTGGCTGATCCCGCCCAGCGACTGGCCCACCGGATATTGCTCTCCCCTCAGCCAGTAGCCAACCTCGTCGACCACCGCGGCCCACCGCTGGCGCCGCAGGTCGATCTCGTCGGCGGCAGCCAGATAGTCGATGGCCAGATCAAAGGCCGCCTCAGCATCCATCGCCACAGTGGGCATACATGAAAGATATCTAAATAATTTGAAAATAGCTATATGAATGAGAGCTAAGCCGGTGGTCGAGTTACCGCCGCCCGTTTCTCCTACGGGGCAGCGGCGGGCGGCGCAGCAGGTTCACGGCCATCGCCGACGCTCGCATGGGCCACGGCACCCATTCGCCCTGCTCGGCAATCGGGATGCCGTCGCGGGCCACGATCCGCCACCCGGTGTAGGCCACGACCACCGCATGGGCGCCTACCAGCACCAAAAAGAATGTCCAAGGGGCGGTCAGCGCCATCACCACACCGCCAATCACCGGACCAATCACCGCCCCCACTCCCGAGGTTCGCACCAACGCGGCGCTGGCCCCGTTCAGCTGGGACGACGGCACCCAGTCGCCGGCCAGTGCGATGCCCAGCGAATAGAGGGGGAAGGTGGTCCCTCCGAAACAGAACATGAGCACCAGCGACAACACCGACCCCGGTTTGATCCAGAGCATGGATCCGGCAATTGCGGCCGCTGCGGCGGCTACCGCAAAGATCACCGCCCGGCGAGACATCCGGTCGGACAGCGAGCCCAGCGGCCACTGGAAGGCGATCGCTCCGGCAGTGGCCGCCACCAGGAAAAGCGCGATCCGAGAGGTGGGCAGTCCTTCGTAGGCGGCATATACCGCGCCCACCCCCAGAAGTGTGCCGTGGCTGATTCCGGCACAGAAAGAGGTGAGCACGCCCGTGGGAGCGAGGGAGACGAGCTGTCGCAGCGACAGCGGCTCGGGCACCACCAGCGGTGGGGCGCTGGTGGCCGACAGGGTGATGGGGACCAACGCGGCGGAGATGAGCACTGAACAGATGACGAACAGCTCGAAGCCGTCGGGATCGGCGCCGTTCAGCAGCAGCTGGCCGAGGGTGAGCCCGCCCATTGACGACACCATGTACATCGACAGCAGCCGCCCTCGGGTGGCGTTGGTGGCCATATCGTTGAGCCACGACTCCACCACCACATACACGCCGGCGATGCACAGCCCGAACACCATCCGCAGCAATGCCCAGGCGGTGGGGTTGATCCACAGCAGATGGAGGACGGAAACCCCCGAGGCCATCGAGGCCAACGCGGCGAACACCCGGATGTGGCCCACTGCGGCGAGAAAATGTTCGGCCAAGCGAGTGCCGACCATGAACCCCAGGAAGTAGCAGGCCATCACGATGCCGCTGACGGCCAGGCCGAATCCCTCCGACTCGGTTCGCACGCCGAGCAGCACTCCTTGGAGGCCGTTGCCCACCATGATGAACAACACGCCGACCAGCAGCGCCCGGGCCGCGCCCAGGCCGCGCCCGGTAGGTCCAGCCTCGATTAAGGGACCACCGACGACCCCGCCGTCGTCTTCTTCAAGCCACCCGACGGCGTTCTCGGCCACTGCGGATCAGCCTACCGACGCACTCCTGATTTCCAACTGAAAAGCGCGGTGGAAGCCAGTCATTCAGCGCTGCCGGGTCGGCGATGATCTCCGCCAGGGTCTGAAGGGACAATGCCCCCGGCGCACCCGTCGACTGCTCGGTGGTCGATGGTGAGGCTTAAGGGGCTCTACGCGACCACAGCGACTGCCATCGGCCATGCATCCTCGACAGGGCTCAAGAGCAGAACCCGGATCTTGAGGTCACCCTGGTCTGAACTGGGGAACTTGCTCAGGTTTGCAGCACGCTGCGGCATCGACCTCTATGCGAAGGGGCAAGCAGACAGGGTTTTTCGTCTGGCTAACCATCTTCCCGCAGGCCTCAAGCTCATCCAGTTCTGTTGGCTCGAGAGCCTCGTGCAGTGAAGGCTCGAGCAAGTCCACAACGGGCTTCTCCTGAGGCGCTTGGTCCGCCGATCTCTTTGGGGCGGCCAGCGCGACGCCCACGGCGGTAGACACTCTGGAACACGCTCTGGCTCGGGAGTCTGCACGGTCCAGCAGCATCTCGACGATCTCGCTGCCGGAGAACTCTGCTGGGATGGACTCTGCTGCTTGGCCTAATGCGGCGGGAACTTTCGAGGCGATCTGCTCTGCCCTGGAAACGGTCTCGTCGCCGTCGAGCCCGAGTGCCTCCCCTGTCCTGAGCCACGCTGACTTCCGATCGCTCTTCCGGAGCGTGTAGTCCCCGCCGATCTTCATGGCGAGCTTGGCTTTGGGAAGTGATGGCCTGTCGGATTCGTAGGGGAGCCAGGACGCGAGGTTGTACAGGGGTGCCAAGGCCACGGCGTTGCCCTCCAAGACGAGCCCGTAGTTCTTGGCGTGGGCATCTATGCCCGCGATCACCCAATTGAAGATCAGTGCGTCTCGGAACGCTTCGACGTCTCGTTTGGGATTGGTGCAGTGCTGGCGGACGAGGGTCCCGATGTCTTTTGGAGTCGGACCACCGTCGGATTGGTATTTCTTGGTTGGAGGGATGCCCATGGCTTGGCACATGTCCTCCTGGTAGACGCGCCTGTGGGTTCCGTCCGGTTGAAGGATGATTTTCCCTCGACCCCGAACAGCCGGCGCTGTTGCTCAACCACCGCGGGGTTGTCCGACAGCAGGCCGTCCATCCAAGCGGAGAGCCTTGGCAGCGGGAACCGCCCTCTTGTCTTGGGCATTCCGACAGATAGCGGCACGCCCCCACTGGCGAGGTACTTCTTGGTGTAGACAAGCCCTGGACGGTCATCTGATCGTGAGACATCAGCGGCGTGCTCGCCGCCGATCAGGATGCTGAGCGCTTCAACTGCTGACATCGGGGTTCCCCGAGTGAGGGATCATCGACAGGATGTCCACAGGCTCATCGGAGATGCTCAGCGAGCAGCCAAGGGCACGCAGCACGCGGAAAACCAGCCCGATCTCGACTGCGGCCTTCCCGTTCTCCGCGTCAGAAAGCTACTGGGCCGACACGCCAGCCTTCCTGGCTAAGTTCTTTTGCGTATACCCTTTTTCCACGCGGAGATGTCGTATCGCCTGGCCCAACTGGCCGGGGTGCACCATCTGCTCCATATTCGCTCCAATCGCCGTTCGTGTATTTTGGCGAACTAAACTCGGAATACCAACGAACGGCGATATCAATCGACCATCTGAGCGCTGACCACCCAGCAGGTCACCCCAGCAGCGGCGCACTGATCCAGTAATTTTCAGCCCATGGCCTACGAAGAGGCCAGAAACCAATCAGACAGATGATTCTTGCTGGCAGGCAATTGCCAGTCCTCGACTTCTAGAGCCTCCAAATCCACGAAAAGGGGGGAACCTCAGCCCCAAACCCCTCCGGCACCTTGCTACCGTTTATTTCGCGCCAGCCCGCCCACGTAGGGAGCTGGATGGAAATAGGGACTCACCCCATCTGACCTGGCCATTTGATTTGTTGTCTTGGGGGCGTTTGAAAGCGTTTTGCCCGATTTCGGAAAGGATTATGACGGTTTCGTTACGATCCTAATAGGGCATTTGGAGTTTCCCCAGGTCAGGGAGCTGTAAATTTGCTGGGAAGCGCGTGTGTTCGGCATTGCGAGTCTGATGCAGAAACCAGCTGCCGCCAGGTTGCAGATGCTCTGAGGGCCGATCGTTCGCGACTGGCTATGTTGGTGGTTGCCGCCGCAGTAGTTTCCTCTTCTGCATGAGGTGGTACCTCTCCAACGTGCAAATCCCTTCTAGTGGCTGCAACCAGGGCGTTAGCGTTGCGGATGACGAGCTGGGAATGAGAATTCGCGCCGGATAGAGGATTTACAGGACGTTGGGAAGAAAGAGCCGAGCTAAGCGCGAGCGGCGTGAGGATGGTGTTGGGCAGATTGCAGCTGCGGCCAAGGGGAGGACGAGACACGAACTGCTTGCATTGGTGGAGGCCGCTAGCGCGTCACCTGCTTCTTGCCATCGCATTCCCTCTTTGGAGCTGACCCTTGCTGCGCTGTTGAATCGGACGAGATTCGGCAGTCGGCCGGTTAGTCCGTCAATGCTGGCTGGCCTTGTGGGGGCTGCCCGCGAGGAGAGGCCGGAACTAGCCGGTTTCGAGGATTGTGTGCCGTGTGATCCCCGAATGTCTGTGCACGTCCGTTGGGGGAATGAGCTATTCCGTCTGATCCCTGGGGTGAGCACCAATACGGTTGCGACTATCGACCTGTGGGAGTGGCTGGCCGAGGCAATCGACCCGGTACTGGTGCCTGCTGTTGGCTATGGATTCGGAGACGTGGTGGAGGTGGCTCTGCGGCGTATGTCCTACGTCGCCTCTGAGCTGTCGCCATATTGGCCGGGAGGGGATATGCCTGAACTTGACTCTCTGCCGAGAATTCGAGCCCCCGAGTTGGACGCTGCTGTCTCCCTTCGGCCGTTGCAAGATCAGATCACGGATTGCGGGGACCCTGTTCGAGCCAGGAAGGCAATCATGGCCCACAGCACATCGCCGCGTCATTTGCGGTGCGAGCCGTGTGGTCACAACCCAGCGTTTGGGGACATCATTGCGATTAGGGAGGGTGACGGGGCGTTCAGGTCGATTCCTGCGGCCTTCTTGATGGGGTCAGTCGATGGCGCGGCAATACTCTTGGCGGGCAAAGCACTTGCCTTGAACAGCGGTGTTCTAGGTGTCTGGCGTGAGCTGGTCGCCAGGAAATTGGCCGTGTTCTTGTTCAGTGTCGGCCATGACGTGCGGGGTCCTCTGCGCCTTCCGAGTGGGGATTTCGTCCACTCAGTGTCCCGGTATGGGCCGAGGCAGTGGGTGGCCGTTGATGTGGTCGCACAGTTGCGTGGAGAGTCGGTTGAGGATGAATTAGCGCAAAGCCGTACTGCGCTTTCTCAGGTAGTGCCGGGGGCGGTCTTGGAATCCCGGAATGGGAGGGTAGAAGTCCCCGATGACGCAATCGTCGCTACAGCACAGGTGATGGCGAACCCTCAGTGGGCATTGCTCCTACCAGTTGGCAGAGGCTCGCTGCCACCGATCTCGTTGCCGGAGGTCTTGCGGATTGTGCGCTCTGCGGAGGAACCCTCCGATCTCTGGTACTACCTTGTCGACCGGCAGGACCCGGATGGCCCGGAGGTGTTTAGGCCAAGCGAGTTGGGCATTTGGGAAGGGTGGCGGAGGAATGGCAAGGCCCTCCATCGTTCCGGCCGTCAATTCGCAACGCTGTTCGTGGGTGATGATGGTTCCGAGGATGAGTGGGCGGACGCAAGTTCCCTGTTCGGAATTGAGCGCTCATTGCTCGCATTGGGGCTGCCGTCGGCAAGGCACTGGCCGACGATTGATTTCCGTGGTGAGACGACCTGGCTCGGTGATCTACGCAACCAGACGTTCTGCGCTGTGCTGGCGTGGGACACCCCGGTGGCCGTTTCGGCAAGTTGGCCCCCAGGGGGCCTTTCGGCAACGGACTTGCTCCATGATGCGACTGCGGGAATTGCTCATGCGCTGCGGAGGACGCAGAGCGTTGCGGAGGAAGCGTTCTGCGCCTCTGGCATCGAGGCGCTGCGAATAGAATTCAGCCACGATCCGCGCCCTGATGCCCCGCCGATAGCTTGCGGCGGCTACTTAGAGCGCGCGCAGATAGGTGTTAGCTGGGGTTCCATTTGTCGGCTTTTTTGATGAGCTTTATGGCGATGATGATGGTGATGGCGAGTGCGAGTTGCCCGAGGCGGGCTTTGGTGTTGCGGTCGGTGCTGCGTCGTAGCTGGCCGAAGTTCGACAGCCATGAGTTTGTTCGCTCGATGGTCCAGCGCATTCCCAGGGGGTCGGTGCTGGGCTGGCCGCGGGCTGTTCCGGGCCGGCGTTTGGGTGTGCGCACGATGTTGTTGATGCCGTGGCTGCGGCAGGTCTGCGCCACGGGGTTCCCGGCGTAGCCGCGGTCGAGGTGTAGCGTCTCGACGTCCAAAAGCCGGCCGCGGCGGGCGGCGTCGGCGAGGGTGGGTTCCAACAGGGTGCAGTCGTTGCGGTTGGCGGCGTCGGCCGCCCAGGCGACCGGGATGCCGTCGCGGTCCGCCAAAATAGACCACTTCCAACCGGATTTGCCCCTGTCAACAGGGCTTTTGCCGGTTCCCTCGCCCCCGCAGGGGGCCTTGTGGATCGACGCGTCCACCGACGCGTCGGACAAGTCGATGCCCACGACGCGGTCATAGCCCTCAAGGGCCTCGGCCACCGCCCGGTCGAACACCCCCTGGGCGTTCCAATCGTTGTAGCGGGTCCTCAAAACGGTCTCGCCGCCTTTGCCCAAACGGCCCGCGACATCCCACGAGCAGCCCGTCACCAGCCGGAACAAGACCGCCTCGAACACATCCCGGTCCGGGATCCTCGGCCGGTGACAGCCCAACGGGTGGAACACCTCCTCGCGCTCAGGAATCAACGGCTCCACAGCCGCCCACACCACATCCACCACCCGCGGATCCAAAGCAAGCATGATTACAGCACCTCCACCATGTCGTTGTCGTTGGGGTCTCACCCGACATCAAAGCCGGTCCAACACAACGACAGGTGGACGCCACCTATCTGCGCGCGCTCTTAGCGCCAGTGCTGAGAGTTCTGTGGGGAGAGTCGCTGCGGGAGGCTCTCTTTGAGAACAGCCTGCTCTTGCAATCGGAAGTCGGGGCGATGCTCGTCGAACTCCTTGAAGACGGACCAAGCAGAGAATTGTTCCAGAGCGCCTGGGCCGATGTTTCACCAGTCATTCGGCTTGATGCCATACCTGTAGCACAGCGCCGGATGCAGCTGCCCGGCCCCAGCGACGTTCACTTGTGGCATCAGAGCTATTGGCTCAAGAAGCTGTCCGCCCATCTGATTGAGGCAAGGGTCAAGCCCGGAACCTATGTAGGTGAGGAAGCCAAGCGGCTTGACACTGACACGATCTACCCCTGGCTGATTGGCCAACTCCGAGAACTCCTGGCCCAACATGACCGTGGGGAGATGCTCCGTTGCGGGGCCGCCCAATTGGAGTACCTGCACTGCCAACGGTGGTGGACGGACAAGAACATCTCCCTTATGACAGGGATGCCCGACTACAACGACTCTGTTGTTCAGCAGTTGGTCGACCGGCGGATGGAGCTGTTTCAGCTGTCCAAGGCCATATCCGTGTTGATCGAAGAACTCCTCGTCTCGCCACCAAGCGGGGCGCACCCAGTGGATTCGATGGCGTGGACAGACATGCTCAGCCTGTCTGCGCTATGCGTAGAGTCCTGCCTTTCCAGCGAAATGACCCACAAGAGCCTCGGTGGGCATCGGATCGAAGTGCTTGAATCCGGCGAACTCGTGTTTTCCGCCGAAGCCAGCGAGCAGGTCGATCTAGCATCGTTCCACACAGCGTTGGAAACAGCCACAATGCCCGAGGCAATCCCGCTCCAACCTGGTGACGAAGAATCCGGGGGACAGACGAAGAGGGACCCCGAGAGCGTCCTGAGCGTCTTGCCCGACCTGGAACCGATTCAAAACAGCCTATTGGACGAACATGGGTTCGGCATTGATGCTCTGACTGGTGTCCTAGAGGCAGCAAAACACTGGGAGGTGCCCGAAGGAGAGGTGTTCGCGGTAACGGCCACAGGCAAGTTTGCCGAGGCTGCAGAGCATTTGCACGGAGTTGTCGAGGCCGAGGAATACCAGCGAGCTGTCGCCTGGCTCGCTCTTCCAATGAGTGACCAAATGACTGCGTCCGAGGATTCGACTCCCATTAGGCACTGGGAGATCGAACGCCGGGCTGACCGGATCGACACCAGACCGTTCATTCTGCTGGGCACCCATCTCTTTGTGCTGCCCTGGACGGCCGCCAATGCCTGGAAAATCATGTGGAACTACTTGTCGGACGGGAGGCTCCCCTGGCCCGAGGAGATGATCGGCGCAAAGGCGTCCAGTGCGCTAGCAGCAATCCGACAGGAACGGAACCGCGAGTTGGAACAAAAGTGCGTGCAAGCGATAGACCACCCTCAACTCGAAGTGCGGTCAAACCTGACCACCCAAAAGGCACAGCAGATCGGTATACAGGAACTATCAGGTGAGATAGACGTGCTCGCCGTCGATCAGCGCTCAAGCCGAATATGGGTGATGGAGGTCAAGGACCGCTTCTTCCCGTATTCGCCCCGCTCCATATCCAGGGACATCGACAAATTCCACCAACCAGGGGGACACGTCGAAAAACTGCGCGGCAAAGTCGATGACATTGGCCGCTTCCAATCGGCGATTGCACGCGAGATGGACTCAGACTCACCGCAGCGGCAATGGGAAGTGAAAGGGCTGTTTGTGACCAGACGACCGATGCCTGCTGCATTCGCCAGAGACACAGACGTTGAGTTTTGCACCATCGAAGAAGTCCGTGGGGTGGTTGTAGGCCACGACAAGTGAAGCGGCGCTCGACACCGCTGTTCTCCATGCGCTCATTTCCCTAACCGAGCAGTCGTCGCCTCAATCTTCCGGCTGCCAGCGCGTCAAACCGGAACGTTCCGTCAATAATCTGCCGGTCCATATCGGTCTCTTGGGCGATAATCCGGGCTGCTACGTCGTTAGGGATTGCTGTTGCTTCGGCAGGCCGCTTGCCGAGCCATGTTCTTGGATTTAGCAGTCTCACTCGCTCAGCGCGCATCAGCGGCCTCCTCGGTACTTGCCCGGTTGCCAAACCGAGAGCACAGTTTCACCGCTTCACACAAGCGGTCTGTGGTTGTCTACACTTTGTTGGCCTTGAAGCTAGAGTGTCGCTGCCGAACCCGCCATGCGCTTTTGGGATTGGCATCGCGCCGAGCATTCGGATCAGCCGAATTCTTGTCCAGAAGTGTTGGGCCTCAGCCCACCTATACCGATCAAATGGAACGGTCGCCTTGTACGAAGAACATCCCGAATTCACCCCGCCATCGGATGACGCTGTGCTGTGGCGCTACCTCGACTTCGCAAAGTTCATTGCAGTGCTGGAGAACAATGCCCTGCACTTTGCACGCGCCGACACGCTAGGCGACCCCTACGAAGGTGCCTACGGTGCGTTGAATGCACAGCTTCGATCTGCGCTCTACCCGGACATGCCCGAGAAGTCACAGAGAAACCTGGTGGAAAGTCTCAAACGCCTGCCGAGTCTGATGTATGTGAATTGTTGGCATAGCAATGACATCGAATCAGAAGCAATGTGGAGCCTGTATGCAACCAGAGATCGGGGAATCGCCATACGCACTACATTCGCATCACTTCGGGACTCATTTGTAGGAGTGGAGTCTGTTTGTGTGGGTGAAGTCTCCTACATCAACTACGAATCGGCGTTCGTGAAGGAGGGCAACGTGTTTGCGCCGTTCTTACACAAGCGCAGGAGTTTTGAGCATGAGCACGAAGTCCGTGCCCTCTTGCTGCACGCCGCGGACAACGGCAACAAGGGCATCGTTCCTGACCTACAGCCACCAGGAGTCAACTGCGATGTGGACCTGCCCAAGATGATCGAAGAGGTTGTGGTGACACCCTTTGCTCAAGACTGGCTAGTAGAAGTGGTTAATGGAGTCGCTAGCCGCTACGGACTCGCGGCACCCGTCCGCAAGTCGGCGCTCGCTGACAAACCGATCTGGTAGGCAGCCTTCCAAAGCACACGATCACGCTCATCCCTCATGGCCGTCCGAGCGCCTAGGTCAGATTTGGCAGCTCAACCTCCGATGGCATCTCGTCGCCGAGCAAGCGTCCAAACCAGCAGGGCAGATGGATTTGGGCTACTTGGCGTTTTCGCCGGGGTCTCTAGGGAATCTCCGCCGGGAACCACGACGAAATTGTCGTATGGGGGGCAGGTTCCCGATGCCATCGCAACGGTCAGGGAGCGGAGGGGAGTCAGCCGCCCCCTTTTGACCCGGCCTAGTGTTGCGGCCGTGGCGCGGTCAGCATCGTTGGAACCAGTGCGTGATCCTCACTGCGGGCGCAGCAGCAACGACCGCATCGCCTTCACGGTGAAGGGTCAGTCGTGGGATGTCGAGTGGGGCAGCCACGACGTGTTCGGCACTCCGGCGTTTTGGGTCAACCGGACAGCGGCAGGGCGCTACGAGGAGCGTCTCGCAGAATCGGCATCTGGCGCTGATATCGAGTCGGTGGTCGTGTTCTGCTTGCTGGGGGGTTCCGGGATTCGCGCCGAGTCGGCGCGAGCAGCCCGCCAGGCCGTGGTCGATCTTCTCGCCGAGGACCCCGAAGCGACAGCAGAGGCAATCGAAGAGCGACTTCGGGAGCCTCTGCCCGGCGGACTGGGGCGCTACAGGTTCCCGGTGCAACGGTCGGAATACATCGCCGCGTCCCTGGCCCAGCTCCGCTCAGAAACCCCGCCTCAAGACCCCCTCGAACTGAAGCGGTACATGCAGGGACTCCACGGCATCGGCCCTCAAAAGGCAGCCCACATTGTCCGCAACCTGACCGGAAGCGCCGAAGTGGCGATAGTCAGCGCAGCGCTGGTGCGAGCTTTGAACTCGGCTGGCATATCCAAACCGGAGTGGAGCGCCCAACGCCACTACACAAGATATGAAGAGGCGTTCCTCCAGTACGCGGCACACGGCAACGTGCAGCCTGGAGCGCTGGATCTGTGCATCTGGGAGAAAACTCGCAACGCCTAACCGTGGCCTCTCAGCCTGGGACCGCGCCCGAATGCGCCGATTGCTATGTAGCCTCTTCGATTGCCTCGACTTTGACGGCTAGAAACTCGGACATCCGGCGGATGAAGGAGATTCTCTTGTAGTAGCGCCGTATGACCAGACCAACAAAGCCCCCAATCAGCAGCAAGAGGAGCACATCGGAGGTGTTGACCCGTTCGATTCCGGCGGACCTCAATGAGCCTAAGACGAGCAGGGTGAATGCCCCTGCGCCAGCGAGGAATGCCCTCAATGTGCGGAGCACAAAGACCAGAAGCCATCGCCACGCTCGACGGGCGATGCGGGACAGCCGTTGATCGAGTTGGCCCCAGTCGATTTGCCTTAGGCGATCTAGCAGCGCTGTGAAGAGCCGACTTCTGTCTGGTCGGCGGAGCGCGCTCCTGGGCGATCTTCTCGACCGCGCCTTGCTGACTTTTCTCGAACAACCGCCTATCGATCGGCGGGCGGTTGCTGTTTGCGTGTTGTCCATATGTTGCCGACCATGCCGACGGGCAGTGACAGTTCTGTCTTGCTATGAGATGCCGAGACCAACTGTCGTCCAAACGGGGCTACTTTGACAGACGTGCGCCCGCTGCTCGTCGCCTCGTTGACCATCGCAGTCGGCTGAGGCAGTGCCACCCGTATCGCCGACGGCCACCAGATCGGCAGTCTTCGAGTTGGGATTTGGTTTGGGGTGCTATTCCGTTGGAGCCTCCGCGATTCAGTTCGAGCACGGCCTAGGGGTCGCTGAGGAAGACATGGTGGGGTTCGCCACGCAGGAGGCTTTGTTGGCGGAGTTCCAGTTGGTGGGGGTGTCGTGGATGCCTGGGGTTCGGGTTAGGTCTTGGAGCCATTCGACGATGTAGCGCTTTAGAGTCGGGGGGAAGTTGCAGTGGTAGCTTTGGATGCCTTTGAAGCGTCTTTTTTCGTCGTAGAGCATGATGTGGTCAGGGATGTCGATGGCGCTGTTTCCGTAGTAGGCGAATTGCTCTGAGATGAGAACCCGGGGTGCTCTCGTGTCCTTCACTAAGAGCGCGCGCAGATAGGTGGCGTCCACCTGTCGTTGTGTTGGACCGGCTTTGATGTCGGGTGAGACCCCAACGACAACGACATGGTGGAGGTGCTGTAATCATGCTTGCTTTGGATCCGCGGGTGGTGGATGTGGTGTGGGCGGCTGTGGAGCCGTTGATTCCTGAGCGCGAGGAGGTGTTCCACCCGTTGGGCTGTCACCGGCCGAGGATCCCGGACCGGGATGTGTTCGAGGCGGTCTTGTTCCGGCTGGTGACGGGCTGCTCGTGGGATGTCGCGGGCCGTTTGGGCAAAGGCGGCGAGACCGTTTTGAGGACCCGCTACAACGATTGGAACGCCCAGGGGGTGTTCGACCGGGCGGTGGCCGAGGCCCTTGAGGGCTATGACCGCGTCGTGGGCATCGACTTGTCCGACGCGTCGGTGGACGCGTCGATCCACAAGGCCCCCTGCGGGGGCGAGGGAACCGGCAAAAGCCCTGTTGACAGGGGCAAATCCGGTTGGAAGTGGTCTATTTTGGCGGACCGCGACGGCATCCCGGTCGCCTGGGCGGCCGACGCCGCCAACCGCAACGACTGCACCCTGTTGGAACCCACCCTCGCCGACGCCGCCCGCCGCGGCCGGCTTTTGGACGTCGAGACGCTACACCTCGACCGCGGCTACGCCGGGAACCCCGTGGCGCAGACCTGCCGCAGCCACGGCATCAACAACATCGTGCGCACACCCAAACGCCGGCCCGGAACAGCCCGCGGCCAGCCCAGCACCGACCCCCTGGGAATGCGCTGGACCATCGAGCGAACAAACTCATGGCTGTCGAACTTCGGCCAGCTACGACGCAGCACCGACCGCAACACCAAAGCCCGCCTCGGGCAACTCGCACTCGCCATCACCATCATCATCGCCATAAAGCTCATCAAAAAAGCCGACAAATGGAACCCCAGCTAACACCTATCTGCGCGCGCTCTAAGTGCTTTGAATCAGGGGAGCCGTTGTCGAGACTGTGGTAGCAATGCTCTTGAATCCAGTCGCCGGAATCGGGGTGGTGATGGTAGGCGTTGTCGCCGCATCGCGACTCCTCGTCGCCGTTTGGGTTCGGCTTCTTTTGCTGGAAGCGCGGGTCGGCCCAGTAGTCGTCGAACGACATGGCCTCTTCGACTCTCATGGCATAGATGAGCTTGCCAGATTGATTGATCTCTACGCCGCCGACACCGAGAACCCAGTCGCCTGTTTTCGCACACTCGCGAATCTGGGGTTTGCAGGTGGCGAGGGTGCAGAAGCCGTGGAAAGGGTTGGGGGCGAAACCGTTGTCGGTGGTCATTGTGTAGACATATGGACGCATGGCGGTTCATCTCCGGTAGGACGGCGATGGAAATGGCCGCGGTGAGCGCCCAAAAAGGGGAACGGGCAGACCGATTATATGAACAACCGCCGGGCCGCAATAAACGCGGCCAGCCAACGGGGGAACCTCGCTCTCTGGTCTTTGTGGCACAAGGGCAAGCAGACCGCGACCCCGTCGAATGGCTGCCCCCCAACCAGGCGGCCCACTGCTGGTACGCAGCAGCGTGGATCTACACCAAAAGCGCCTGGGAACTCGCCCTCGACACGCAAGAGAAAACCGCCCTCGAACAGATCATCGCCGGCTGCGACAACTTCACCGCACTCCAACTACCGAACAGCCTCAACCAGCCCCCGGAAACACAGCCCACTGGGACCCCGGCAACACCCGCCGCCACCGCAGCCCCGCAAGCGCCGACACCCACCGCGACAACCCCAAAGCCGTCATCGCCAACGTGCCACTCCGCCTACGAACCCTGCCTGCGCATCACCGGCGACCTCAACTGCGGTGACCTCACCTCATCGCAAAAGCCCGTCAGAGTTCTCACCCCCGGCGTGGACCCCTACCGCCTCGACCGCGACAACAACGGATGGGGATGCGAATCCTGAGGGCGTCCGCCGCAGCGATCTGGGGGTGAGGGTGGCGGTGGCCTGAGGCGCTTTGACGTTCCCGTTGCGGTTCATCCGGCACAGGAAATTCGTGATGTCTAATTAGATGGGTGTGATTTACTAGCCCGATGACAGGCGATGACCCCACCGACCATGAATCCGACGACGGCCTGGCAATGGCTGCCACCGTCAATGCCTCGATTTCCAATATTGCGGACCGGGACGGGCGGCTGGATTTGTCCAGTGTCGCCGAGCACTTGAGAGATGAGCAGTCTGACTCCGGATCGCTACAGGGTTTGGTGGTTGCGCTCCAGTACATGCTCATTGCGGACTCAGAATCCGAGGACCGACAACTGCATGGGCCGTTCGGTCCGTTCTTCGAAGGCGTGCTCGAGTCCGGCGAGCCGTTTCAACATCCTCAAGGCCTTGGAGAAGTCAGCTCCGAAGTTCTAGAGGTGTGGCGCCTGTGTGCGCTGGAGGAGGTTCACCCCGTGGTTCGGGCGAGGCTGGCCGACCTTCTCTGGGAGGTGAGGAATGGCACTGATCCGCATGAGTGGGCGTTCCTGGCAATCGACAGCTACGTGTCAGCTGCTGATGTCGATTGGGACGACAAGGTTGAACTGCGGGACGGGGTGTTCCGAGCACTTGAGCTGTGTCGGTTACTAAACCAGCCTGAAAGGGAGAATCCGGCTGTCGAGGCGCTGGCCGACATGGCTGAGCGATCGTTGGGCAGCCGGTCCCAAGAGCCCGGCCTGGTCGTCCCGATCCTCGAAGAGCTGGCTCGTCGCGTGGAGCCGGCAGTCGAGCAGTTCGTGGTTGAAGCCTTGGATGTATATGGGGGCGATCCCTGGGTCATGGAGTCCTTACTTGAGGTACATGCCCAACTACAGCCCCCGGACGAGCGCGATGCGATCTGGGAACAGCAAGTAGCCGGTTACTTGGCGCATGCCGAACTAGCGGCCGGAATGCGCAAGTACTCCCTATTGCAAAAGGCAGCAGAGCTTGCTTCATCCAAAGGATTGACCGACACTCACCACCAAATTGCCACTCGGATCGAGGCGATCGACTGGGATGAAATGGGCTACGGAACAGCCCAAGCCGAAACGGAAATTGACGGAGAAGCGATTGAGGAATGGGTGTCGTTCATAGTTGGCGATGACGACCTCGAATCTGCACTTGGTCGATTCGGATCGGATATCCCGACCGGCGATATCGACGAGAACCGGGCCATCGTCGAACGGCTAGCCCATGAGAACCCACTCCAGCGCCTCATGCCCTGGAGGATCATGGGTGACTACAACAGCGTTGTGTGGGAGGTATCTGACGCCGAGAGCCACCAGGAGTTCGATCTGTACCGGCACGAGCAGCAGAGAGTTGCGTTCTTCGCTCATCTGTTTGGGTTGCAGGTCCTGCAGCGGGTCGTGTCCCGCTATTCCATTTCTGCTGATGATCTGGCCGGGCTATTCGTCACCCAATTCATCGAGGCACCAGTAGCCGAGCGCATCGCCCGGTCGTTTGAGCTCTGGCAGCAAGGTGATCCTGACAGCGCCGTGTCGGTCCTCGCGCCGCGCCTTGAGCGGGCTATCCGCCACGCATGCCATCTCGGCGGGCTCAGAGTCACCAAGCAAGCCGACATGAAACGCGGTCTGCCAGGCGGGGTCCTCGGCCTCGGGGTTCTGCTGTCATCGCTGGAAGGCAGGCTTGGCGAATCAGAACGCCGGTACCTTCGCGGCGCGCTCGTCGAGGTGACCTCGTTGAACCTCCGCAACCGAGTCGCCCACGGCCAGATCGACCGCGCAACAGACGCCGACTACGTCGTCTTGTTCCACATCGCCTGCTGGCTCCGCCTCCTAAGAGCGCGCGCAGATAGGTGGCGTCCACCTGTCGTTGTGTTGGACCGGCTTTGATGTCGGGTGAGACCCCAACGACAACGACATGGTGGAGGTGCTGTAATCATGCTTGCTTTGGATCCGCGGGTGGTGGATGTGGTGTGGGCGGCTGTGGAGCCGTTGATTCCTGAGCGCGAGGAGGTGTTCCACCCGTTGGGCTGTCACCGGCCGAGGATCCCGGACCGGGATGTGTTCGAGGCGGTCTTGTTCCGGCTGGTGACGGGCTGCTCGTGGGATGTCGCGGGCCGTTTGGGCAAAGGCGGCGAGACCGTTTTGAGGACCCGCTACAACGATTGGAACGCCCAGGGGGTGTTCGACCGGGCGGTGGCCGAGGCCCTTGAGGGCTATGACCGCGTCGTGGGCATCGACTTGTCCGACGCGTCGGTGGACGCGTCGATCCACAAGGCCCCCTGCGGGGGCGAGGGAACCGGCAAAAGCCCTGTTGACAGGGGCAAATCCGGTTGGAAGTGGTCTATTTTGGCGGACCGCGACGGCATCCCGGTCGCCTGGGCGGCCGACGCCGCCAACCGCAACGACTGCACCCTGTTGGAACCCACCCTCGCCGACGCCGCCCGCCGCGGCCGGCTTTTGGACGTCGAGACGCTACACCTCGACCGCGGCTACGCCGGGAACCCCGTGGCGCAGACCTGCCGCAGCCACGGCATCAACAACATCGTGCGCACACCCAAACGCCGGCCCGGAACAGCCCGCGGCCAGCCCAGCACCGACCCCCTGGGAATGCGCTGGACCATCGAGCGAACAAACTCATGGCTGTCGAACTTCGGCCAGCTACGACGCAGCACCGACCGCAACACCAAAGCCCGCCTCGGGCAACTCGCACTCGCCATCACCATCATCATCGCCATAAAGCTCATCAAAAAAGCCGACAAATGGAACCCCAGCTAACACCTATCTGCGCGCGCTCTAAGGGTGACCACACCGGAGACGTAGCAACACCCTGGCTGCCGGATAATGGGGCCAACCGTCGCAGCCAACCGGTCTCCGGGGGCCCACAAGTGAGAAAACTGGTAACAAATTTCTCACTTGTGGGCGGTGCGATATTCTATCTGAATTGGGCGGCACCGAAAAATGCCGCTCCTCCTAGATATGGGCTGCGTCACACTTGCTGGGTTTGAAATGACCTTCATCGGTGTGAACCATCCTCGTCAGGGTTGAGTTCGATGGGGTTTGCGCTCTCTGCCGCGGTTAGTGGTGTCGGCGGAGGTGTTGCAAGATGTCGTGCATTGCTTTGCAGTCGGTCTCGTTGTAGTCGCGTATCTGCTGCATGAGGTCTGTGTCGATGAGGCGTTGTGCTCGGCCATCGGCGATTTCTCGTTGGCATGACCAGGCTCCGACCATGGCTCCTCTGCCGTCGGCGGGGCCGTCGGCCCATTGTGTCGCGATGAGTCCGGCGTCGTGCATGGCGTTGGTCATTTCTTTGAGGCCGAAACCGAAGGCTCCTTTGACGACGACGGGTTCTGCTTTGGCGACGGTTTTGAGCAGGTCGAACCAGTTCGGCGCGCTCCACGCCGGGCGGTGCTGGGGGTGGCGGGCGACAGCTGAGTTGTAGGCGGTTTCCAGGTTGGACTGCTCGGCGCTCGACCAGTGGATGACCTTCGGGCCGATTGTGGGGGCGAGCCGGGCGCGGGTGTTGGCCATGTGGTCGACCCAGCCGGCGATCACCGTGGCCTCGTCGGGCTCGGTGAGCTTGTCGGCGACGAAGCACTCGAATCGCCAGTCGCCGTCTTCGATGTGGCCGCAGCCGATCATGAAGATGAGGGGCTGCCCGCCCTTGCGGGGGATTCTCGAGAAGTCGTCGTCCAAGTCGTTGACGGTCTCGAAGTCGACGAAGAATTCGAGCGGCGGCGGTTCGTGCCACTGCGAGCGGGCCGCCGCCACACGGGCGGGCCGAAGCGCGCAGTGTTCCTTTTCTTGGCCGGGCTGGGGGTGGGCCGGTCGGTTCACGTCGAGGATTGCTTGCAGGACCGGGGCCTGCTTGGGTCCGCCCACCCCGAGCCTCTCGGGGGTGGCTTGTGGGTCTTGCCATCTTGATATCCCCGCGCGGTTGGCGTCTCTCCGCTTGGCCGCCCCGACCTGCCACAGCGCCGTGAGGTCCCCGGACTCCTCGACGATCGCCTTGACCGCGCCGGCCCAGGTGCCGTTGTTGCCCGCCGCGTCGGGGCGCAGCTCTTCCACGCTGGCCTCGGGCAGCGCATCCCACTGGCGGCCTGTGCGGCGCATCTCGCGCAGCCACCGCGCCGCTTGGTCGGCCCGGTCGGACAGGGCCAGGTCCTTGTGCTTCTCGTCGTGCTCGACGGGGGCGAGCCGCTCCATGCAGCTGTCGCCCCTCTCGCCGCCCTTCTTCCAACCCCGCCCCAGCAGGTACGCCCTGGGAGGCAGATGGCCCTGCAATCTGCCCAGCGCCCGGTTGTAGATATGCAACTGCACCTTGTACGCGAGGCTGGAGCCCCCGGAGTTGCTGAGCCCCCCGCCGGCCAGCAGGCCAAGGGTCGTGAACTTGATGTCCACCACCGCATAGTGGGCATCGCCGATACCCAGATCAGGCGCCCGCACAGCCGCTTCTTGCACCGACAGCGACTCCGGAAAGAGGCCCGCGAGAACATCGCTTCGCACCAACAGGTCCGGCCGACCATAGGTCCGGCACTCGGGGTCCCGGAGCACCCCTTGGGCGACGATCTCGGTCCCGGCTGCCATGGCCTCCCACGTCTCATGGGCCAAATCGAGGCTCTGGCTCTCCACAGGAGAAGAGCTCTCGGAGCCGATCGCGCGGATCTCCCCGATTCCCAGGCTGCGCAAGTGCTTGACGACAGCGGCTTCGAACTCTCGGCCCTTGGCCGTTACGAACCCATCGAAATCGGTGCGGTCGTCCGGCCGGTCACGCACAATGCCCTTCGACTCGCCGAAACGGTCCAGCCAATCCAGCAGAGGATTGCCCAACACATGGTTCCGGGTCCGAGACGCCGACACCCACTCGTCCCACTCCTGCGCAGTCGACGGAGCCTGGAGTACCCCGCTGTCATCATGGGTTATCTGTTCAATTGACACTGCTTCTCCTTAGGCTTGCATCCTTTGGGCTTGGAATAAAGAAGCCATCACCGTTTAGCTGGTCAATTCGGCCAGGAGGCAACTTTGTACGCGATAGATCGGGACAGGCCGTCGGGTATGTGGTTCTCAATGGAGTTAAACGCTGCCGAGTTGGCGTTGGTTTTGGGAGTTTGGCGAAAGTCTGTTCGGGCGGGTTGGAATGGCGTCTCAGGTGGCTACGTCTTCGTCAGCGGAGAGTCCGCTTTCGGTGTTCTCTGAGCTGTTGGTTGTACCTGGTTCGGACTTCTTGAAGGTGTTCGGCGTTATTGAAGATCCCCATTTCTATGAGGGTGTCTTTGTGGCGCTCGACTAGGGAGTCAGGGAAGCTGTCTTCGGATCGCGGTCTCCACATGGCTCTACAGACAGGGGCGATCCAGTCAAGGTCTGGGAGCTGGGCTGTGCAGGCGAGCCCGAGCATGTACTCGGCATCGTCGAAGATGTCTTCGTATCGTCCGCTTTCTGGGATCACGTCAGCAGCGGCTGGGTGCAGCACTTCCAAGAGGTAGTCCGACTTGGCAGTGAAACTCGTTCTTGCGGACGGCTGGGTGAACATGGCATCGGGGAGGAAGTCCAACGTGACGACGATTGGTGTCTCCCCTTGGCGGTCATACGGGTACGGCGGCCGCTTCAGGGTTACGGTTGCAAGGGTGTAGGCGATGGGTTCTACGCGGTCAGCAGCGGCAGAACCCAAGGCGATCGAGTAGAGCGCAAGCAGAGCCGGACAAAACTGCATCCCGATTTTGTCGGCGTCCCCGTTGGTGAGTTGCATCTTGTAGTTGGCAAGCCGGTCAGCACACTCGGCCCACAAACGGTCGTGGCTCTCTCCGTCAAAGAACCGGGCACCTACAACGAGCAGTCTCAGCAGTGCTGCGCACACCTCTCTATACGAGTCCATACGCTCCTCGGTCTGCCGAAGCCTCTCCAGAGGGTCTGGCACATGTCGGGTGACTTCCAGACCTTCTGCATGGCTGATGGCGGCTTTGGTATCTGCGTCGATTAGGTCGTGGAGCCTGATCCGGTGGGCAGGGTCGGGAAGGAATTTCTTCAGTCGGGCGACGGCCAAGTCAGTGGTCTGAGGGCGCTGGTCTGCGGCCTCGGCCAATGCGGCGACGCTGTCCGCCAGGGCCGTCAGGGAGCTGTCAGCGTCGGGAATGCCCACGGGCACAGCTCGACGGTGGGCTGCAAGTCGCTCTGCCTCCGGTTCCAGCGGTCCCTTGTGGAACCAGTAGGTGGAAAAGCGCCTCGACTGCGCCCTTTCCAGAGCGGTTCTGAGCGCCTTGTCCCATTTGGCGGACCATCCGCATACCACCAGGCCGTACTGGTCGAACACCTCGTCGAGCAGCCGGTCCATCGCCGGCTCGTAGGATTCGAGCTCCTGAACGGTGTTCTTGAAGTCCGGGGACAAGTAGTCGCCGTTCACCTTGATGACCGTGGGCCCAGAATGGGCGAGGGGCATGGCACCCCGCGCTGATTCCGGACCGGCGATCACCGCCGGTGTCGCGCCCGCCTCGCGGATCGCCTGCTCAATGAGCTGATCGAAGTTGGTTGTAACGACCACCTTGACGAAGCCTTTCGCCACCAGCGACGCAACGGCGCGATGGGCGGGAGAGGGCACTTTCCTCCCCTCCTCCCGGTCCTCCTCAGACGGCTCGAAGTACCCCTTTAACAGCCTCACCCGCTCTTCTGGGCTCGGAGCGAGTTGCTCGACCAACTCGGAATACTCGGGATCGCCCCCGGCGCGGCCCCGGTACCAGCCAACGGGATCCCCACCAGGGTCTTCCCCCTGCAAGGCAGCCAGCTTTCTGGCAAGGTCCTCGACCACCTCCCACCCGGTCGGCACCTCCGCGCTCTTGCTGATTCCCGATCCGAGCAGCAAGGCGAACATCCCCGGTCCCGAATGTATGCCGAGAGCGAGGGGCACCAGCGGATCCACATTCATGGGGGCGAAACTACCTGTTGATGATCGAGCTCCTCGGGATTCACAGCGACCGGGATAGGCCCTAGCCAAGATCAGCTATGGGATTGCTAGGGAGGCGAAGAGGGAGCAGCCCGGCTGTTGCCCTGCGCGCTGGTCGATGTGCCATTCATTTGGGGCAGGGCAACTCAGATGTCTGAGCGGAACACATTGAAGACCTCGAACCCTCCCTGCCATGCTTCAATTGTTGAGGCGCTGCTAGCGAATCCGACAGCTGAGTCTGTCTCGTTGCTGGCGGAGTCCTGCCCAACGACGATTCGAGCCGGGGGGAGACTGAAGGATCCACGACGTGAACCAAGTATGAGTTCTCTTCTGTGCAGGTTCGAGTGAATCCGCTGGTCGTAGAGGCGCCAGCGGAGAAGCCTTTGGAGCCTTGAGGAGATCCCGGCATCCAGGAGGGTTGTTCGTATCTTCGCGGTGTCCACACTCTGGCCACCTATCCAGTCGCGCGACAGGAGCCGGATGCTCTTGGCAGTCGGTAAGGCCGACACGACTAGCTCGAGAAACTCCACAAGCCTTGCGAAATCCAGTTGGCGCGTGTCTGACAGATAATTGTCCACCCACAGCGGGTTCGGATCATTGCCGCACCGAGCACAGAATCTGCGAGCCGAGGCCAGCAGGTCACGATCGGGCCAGGGCTGCCCAACAAGAAGTTGCCTTAGGTCCTCGGCTCCGATGCTCTCAGGGATTGCGCATCGGGGGGGTTCCTCAGATCGCTCCGGAACAACAATTGGTCTGAGTGAAGGGTCTGCCTCGTCTTGCCGCCATCTTGGAGGTTGCGCGCGGTTAAGGACGTCCTCAAGTCTGTATTGATGGCCGACGTCTAGCTGGGCAACCCAGCTTGGTAGCCGCTGTTGGGCTATCGAGCGGGCTATGCCGCGCCTAGAGTCCGGCGTCTTGCCACCCACAGCTAGTAGGAATTTGTTGAGCCCAGTGACGAGGATGAGTTCCTCGGCGTCTGTGCACCCAAAACTGGCAATCTCCTGTCTGCTAGGAACCCTGTCTGGGGGGTGAACATGGCGTGCTCGCTCTCGTAGGCCTGAGCCAGATCCCACGATCTCGCGATCACGTGGATGGGTGACGACAACGCATCGAAGGGACTGCAATTGGTCGCCGGCATCTTCGAACACCTTGCCAAAGAGGAACCGCTCAAGCCAGGGGCCGTGTGACGTCATAAGGAATTCGCCGAAGTCTTTGACGAGCAGCACCGGGATTCTTCCGTCCTGCTGGAGCAGGTCAATCGATTCGACGATCTCTCGACGCTCCATTGAGGCGAGATCACTGGGACTCCAGGTGCATGTAATCCAATCGCCCGGATCCAGGGCCTCGGCGATCATGCGTACTCCCTGGGAGCGCCCCGTGCCATCGAGACCTACAACATTGAGCGAATCGCCACCCATCAGGTGGTAGACGCACTTCTCAGTCCAGTTCACGCCTGGCTTCTCTTCTGAGCGCTCCCAGTCTTAGCTGGCCTTGCGCGTCGCATATGCCGAAGTCGACAGCGTGCGGGATGGCTTCAGCTTCGGGCACTTTCCCGGTTCGGATCAACTGAGCGACCATCTCACTTTCCGCGGGGTACCAGCGCTCGAAGCTCAAAAGAGTTTCCCAAGCCGAGCGCGCAGGTGAGCTTTCTGCTGCGGACTCGTAAACGAGTTCCAGGTCATGCAGGGTCACGTGGTATGGCACTACCTCGATCTGGCGGCGCTGTACTTCCTCTGCGACGCGAGCGCAAGCCTGCCGAGTTAGGTGTGGATGTCCGCCGTACTCTGCAAACAAGCTGTCGAAGAGCTGGTAGTTGTCGAATCGGAGGCCACTTCGCTTGCCAAGGACTCTGACCATCTGCCGCATCTCGTCTCGACTCATTGGTCCGAGGGGACGCGCTGAGGCGAACCCAAACAGTTGGTTGTCGCGTCCAAAGCGGATGGAAGTTGTGAAGATTGACGCGGCCACGCCGGCAGCCAGGAACAAGAGTCTCTTGCCGCCTCGCTCATTCCTGACTTGAATCACTCCTCGAAGCTGCTGGAGGACTCTATTTATGGCTTGGCGGTCATCTAGGTCAACCTCATCGAAGTCCAGAGCATCTTCATTCGCGAGGTCAGTCTCATCGAGGAGAATCACGACGTCTGCGTCAATCTGGTCAAGCAGCGCATCCATTTCGTAGATCCACCGCTTGTGGACTGACGGGCTGGTACGAATCGAAAAGTCCTTGTTGAGCATCTCTGAGTTCTTCGGTACCCGGCCCCCCCGCCGATTGACGAGTTGCGCAGTTGATGCCACGAGGTCTTCACGAAGATGGTCCGCGTCGGCAATGGTGTTGAGCTGAACGTAGATGGACTCAATCCCCCTATCGCGGAGAGCCTCGGCGACTCGATACATAAGGGAAGTCTTCCCTGCGCGACGGAGTCCAAATATTCCTACGCACTGCCCGCCGACAGCTAGGGAAGTGAGTGCCTCGAGATCGTCGACCCGGCCGAAAAAGTCAGCAGCTTCCCGAATCTCGTTGCTGTTGTCAAAGTGATTCATGGAACGCATTAGCTTGGCGATCTCGGCCCTGAGCGTTGTCTGGGAGTACTTCCCCGCTTCGAGATCGTCGGTGTAGATCGTGAGGATCGGATAGGAGAAGCGCTTCCGGTCTCTCACGAAGTCTTCTGCTCTCCTATCGGAAGCGACTAAGATCGCAAAGTCCTTGTCAGCAGTGGTGCTCTTCCGAAGCTCAGTAGATTTGTCCAAATCGCGGAGAACACGAGGTTCCAAACCAGTCGTGCCAGCGAAGGTCGCAACCAGCAAGGGAATCTCAAGTGAGATGCCGAACTGGTCAGCTATTGCTCTGGATGGCCCGATCCTCAAGGCACTCAAGTGGTGCTTCCACTTTCTTGCAAAGCAGATAGTCGATTCATCGCGCTCGAGAAAAGAGAAGAGTTCGTTACCGAATGAGGGATACCGACGGACGATCTCGGCCTTGGACTTCTCGAGGATCGATTGGTTGTCACTAGAGACCATAGGAGGACTCTAGGATGACCACCGACCCAATACGCATTTGCCTGGTAGACGTCTGAATCAAGGCATGTCGACAAACCGCCCAAGGCCAACTGCGACCCCCCCTGCTCGACTACACCGTGAGTCCGTTGACATCCGGCTAGCTGGTGGGTTGGATGTCTCGGGCAGCACTGTTGCCTGTGAAGGCTGAGGCCGGAAGGCGCGTGTTGAGCGTCACCCATTTGGCCGGTCACATTGGATGGAAGGCAACCGTGCCCTTGTCGTCGGCGTCATGCGCCGCTTTGGGCAGGTTGGTCCCAAATGATGTCCGGTTCCCCTGTGATGATGCGCTCGATCCGGCTGATCATCTTGTGCAGCCCGGAGTGCTTATGTGTTCCTCCCCAGCAGTTGGCGCGCCTGTCGAAGGTGAAAGATATGGAGCAGAGGGCGAGGTGGAGGGGGTTTAGGAATGTGGAGTAGCTGATGGACGGTTTTCCCTTGTCGGCGTTCCAAGTGCCGAGAATGGCAAATGCCCGAGAGTGGGTGACGCCGCTCATCTGGTGGTAGGCGTCGTATCCCTGAGGCAGCCCCATCTCGTCGCAAAGCAGCTCCCTCACCCTCTGCCCTGTTGGTGGCGTCTTGGCCGGCGACGCGCATCCTTGGGTTTCCAGTGCAGCGCGAAGGAAGAGTGCTGCTTGCTCTATCTCGCTTCGATGCTCCTCTGCCGCGTCCAGAACTTGGTCGACCTCAGCAGGCAAGTACGGCCCCACCCAATCCGGAGGTTGGTTGGCCATTGACCGAAGCGACCTCAGATGGGAGTCCACCGCCTGCCCTCTGAGCTGCATGCCCCTGAGCAAGCGTTCAGCCGGGTCGGCATCGGGATCGAACAGCCACGAGGCGAATGCGCAAGCCTCGATGGTCGCCCTACACAGCGCATAGAGCGAGTAGGCCCTGCGAGCGCGGGCCGCCGCTCGAATCCCGTGGAAGTAATCGCGCGCTGTCTCGAGGCGGAGTTTCGCCTCGGCCTCCACCATCGGGATGATGTCGCGGTGTCCGGCCCGCTCCAGTGTGGGTTTGAGTGCCCGGGTCGCGTCCCAAGGAGTACCGCTGCGGGGCGCGAGCGGTTCTGGGAGCCAGACGTCGGGGTCGCCTTGAAGCGCTTTCGCTCTCAAGCCAATGTCCCACATGAGCAGCCACACCCAGAGTCGGCGCACGGCCGGCTTGGTCCTCACAGGTGCTATCCTCATCGGCCAACCTCTTTGATTTACGATTGTCCAGACACCGCCCGCCGACAGAACCTCACCACTGTTTCACCCGGCGGACTGCAATTTTCAGGCTTGCTCAGTGACATCAACTGCATAGCAATAGACCGACGTCAAGATCCGCACTGTTCCGACTATGAACAGGCAGAGAAGCCCCGACAGCACGGCAACTAGGGAGGTCACGAGGATCTCGTTGTTGACGAAGTAGGCAACCACCACGACGGGTAGCGCCAAGATCGCGAAACCGACCAGCATCACTGACCTTACGATCACGTCACGCCGCAGCGCCCAAGAGTTCTTGTGGTCAAACGCTACTCGAAGCGTCGCTGCAGCGCCGACCGACGCCAGGATCGTGGTAGCCACGACAGCGAGGCCCATGGCGGTCTGCAGCGGCCCGATCAAGTCCGTTGTATCTGGCACATATACATCACCCCAGCGCCAGAAATATGTGCCGGAAGCTATGGCCGCCAACAAGAATAACGCTGCTTCAAAGAAGGTGATTGACGCCTCGGAGAGTGCTTGAAGCAATGCTCTTGGCGGCCTGTAGACAGCGCTTCCCACTCTCTCGCCGTCTGCTGAGATGATGAATATCACTGCTCCGTTGCGATAGCGGCGGCCGATCCGCATTGCGGCCCGCAGAGCCGGTTTCAGCGTTCGGTAAGCCCTAGCACGGAGGCAGGTGAGCGCATCGCTGTCGCTCTCGATCCGGTAGGAGAAGTCTTGATCGTCTCTAATCTGGATGACATCAATTCTGATCGAGCGGCCATCATCGTCCGGCTGCGCTGGGTTCATTGCGATTGTCTCCTTGGTGGTCGGGCAGTGGATCTGAGGCATCTCTCGCATCGAGAGCTGGTTGCATTCGGGGTTCCTGTTTGAGTTGCTTCACGGGTTACGGCGCCGGAAGGTCAGGATGTGTGGCACTGCCAGGCGCAGTACGCACAGCCGTTGACCAGGTGGAAATGGTGTCGTGCTTGGGCCACCGCTGTCCTACACGTCGAGTGGAGGCCCAAGTCGATTCGGTTGCCTGGTGCTGGAAGGTATCTGCATCCGGCATCGGTGTTGTGAACTTCGTGGTCGCCGTTGGACTGAGCGTTCACGTTCACGCAGAAATTGTTCATGACCTGTCTCCCATCGGAATCGGTGATTTGTGGCCCGAATGCTATGGACGACCTATGACATATGCCGTATTCCCAGGTCAGCACCCCAACACTCAAGTCGAGACGGACAAGGCAGTGCGATATTGAACCCTCTCAGGGTGAGCCTCTCCGGATATAGGGCGACTCCGACTATCGGGAGGAAATAGCTATTGCACAGCAGCTAAGGCCGGGACGGCGTTCCTTGGAACCTTCTGCAGTGCCCCTCAGCGTCGTGGGACAGGTGTGGCCCAGTTTCGGGTTTGGAGTGTGTCGACGTCGAGGATGATGGCTGCGCCTACGGTGTCGTCGCAGTTGAGGCCTTCGATGGTGATGCCGTGTTGTTGCGTGGTGTAGCGGCGGTGCCAGTGTCCGTGGACGACGAGTTCGGGTTTGATGGCTTTGGCGACTTCGGCGAGTCGCTTTTGGACTTGGCGGGACAGGCGGTCAAGGTCCTCGTCGATTTCGAGCGTGCTGGGCAGGTGGTAGCCCAGAGCGTGGTAGTCGTGGGTCAATAGCACGTCGGTTGGGCCCGCGTTGATGGCCCGCTGGAAGTCGTTGTCTGATGGGAGCTCTTCTTCAAACCAGGTCTTTCCGGGGGTGCGAAACGGCTTGTCTACGCTGAACGCGCCGCCAAGGGCTCTGAATTTGGTTTGGCCCCATTGCCAGGCGCAGCCGCGTGGCAGGTACCAAAGGTTGGGGTGCAACTGCACGGGGCGGCCGTTGTCGCTTTCGGGGTCGGCGTTGCAGGCGCTCTTGCGCAGGTTCAGGTGGTGTTCGTGGTTCCCGTCCAAGAACAGCACATGAACCCCGGCCTTGGAGGCGTCTCTTGAGATTTTACGGGCGAAGGCGAGCTGGGGCCACCATCCGAAATCGCCCAGCTGGACGACCGTTTTGATTCCCTCGTCGGCGAGGGCTTTGATGACTCGCTGCGTCCACCAGGTGTTGGCATGCGTGTCGCCCAAAAGGGCGACACGCCCATCCCAAGGGCCGGGAAAATCCTCGGGAATCTCGTAGGCCACCGTTCCTCCTCGCCGTGATCTCCCATTACAGCCGGTGCACCGGTGGTGGCTGCACTGATTTACGCTGGCGCAGTCGCCGAAGCGGGCAGGCTGGGAATGACTGGGGCGACAGGAATGCAGCCAGAGTCGAGCAATCGCTGGTGATGGGCTCGTTGCGGCGGGTTGGTGTTCCAAGTCGGCGGCTGGAGCGATTGGGCCTCGGTTCGGCTACACTTCATACTGTTACGCGTTCATTTCATGCTGTTGGGAGGAGGTGAGGGCTGTGCCAGCTGATATTTCCACCGCTGAGGCGGTGCGCCGCTGGGTTGATGAAGCTCCTGCTAGCTCGATTCTAGATGCTCGAGACGTCCCTAGCGGGCCGTGTAATGCTGCGCGGGTCGAGTTGTCCCGGTTGGCTTCTGATCCGGAATCGCCGGTCTCTTTCGTTCGCAGGCATGTCTATTGGAAGGGCGAGTACGCGAAGAACAGTTGGGACGACGCGCTGGGCGAGCCGGTCGATTTCGTCGCTGCTGCCTTCCATGTCGCGGGCCCCGGGGCCGGTCTTGCTGGCTTTTCGGCGGCGCGCGTGTTCGGGTGGACGCACCAAATGCTCGTCTCTCCGGAAGTCGCAGTGGTGGGCCGCCCTCCGCGGGGCTTTGAGGACCATGTGCTGTTCCACTCCCGAAAGAACGCCGCCCGGCGCTTGTTGCCGGCGCACGAGGTAGCGTTGCTCGAGGCGACGATGGGGTTTGTCCACACCGGCGGGTTCGACATCGAGTACAAGCCCGGCCACGACCGCTACTGCGCGTGGGAGGAGCAGGCCCACGATGAGTCGGAGTGCTATTGGGGATGGGAGGACGCGCTGGGCGTGTTCGCCGGCTCCCTCCACGACAGCCTGCACAGGTGGGGGTGCTTCGACCCTGCGCGGCTGGTCGGCGCTGCTGGCAGCGAGTGGATGGGGGGCAGCGAGATGCGCGACAAGATCGGGGACCTGGCCGATGTCATCTCAGACAGCCAGCGAGCGACATATCAGTGAGTATCTGCGGTTTCCCCCTCGGAAACGGCAGAACTTGCCGCCGACGCGTCCGCAGCGGAAGGTGCTTCCAGCATTTGGGGAAGACACACAAGCCAGACAACAGCAGCGGTAGGGCAAAGCAGTCGGGCAGCAAGCGGAAACCCCAGGCAATCAGGCCACAGCGCCCAAACCCCCCGGTAGTCCGCGGAAGCGTCCTTGACGACATCATCTCGCTGGTATGGCTGGCCGAGGCAGTCCGGCGGCATACCGCGGGCAACGGTGTCGGGATCAGCGTCTTCCAGTCCATGCAGAACTACCACGCAATAGCAGCGCTCAAAAGGCTCAGCGCCGACGGGGCGCTTCCCCACGGTGTGTACGCGGTGTTCTCCGGCGGCACCTGCCTCGCCCTGGGGCATCGGCTGACCGAGCGGTACTCAGAGGACATCGACATAGTGCTGGCCGGCGCAGGCAGCCTGGGTGAAGATCAGCGGTTGGAGGTCCTGGACGCGGTGAAGCGAGCTCTGCTCGCAGCCGAAGTCGAAGACCACTTCGAGCGCAGGAGCGCTCACTTCATCCGACAGGACATCATCTACCCGAAGTCCATAGAGGACCCCTCCCGCTTCGAGGGCGAGCTTCGGGTGAGAGTCGACGCCGGTTTCGCCGACCACCTCCCGGACCAGGACATCACAACCGTCCATGTCGAGCCCTACCTGTCTCTGCGCGGGGATCGGCAGTTCGCCTCTCACTTCGCGGATCTAGAGCCTCAAGCAGTCCTGGCCGTCAAACCGCGCGTCACCCTCGTCGACAAGCTGATCGCCCTGCACCAGCGAGCCGAGGCAGGACAGCGGAAATCGCTAATGAAACGCGGTCGCGATGTCTTCGATATCGGTTGCCTGCTACGCCATGGGCCAACGCTGGAATCGCTGAGCGAGCCCGGGTTCACCCCCACGGATCTCGACCAGCGGCAGATGTTGCGAGACCTCGCAAGCCCGCCCGGCGGCCCCGGCCGCGAACGTCTGCACATTCGCCGTCCCTGCGGCGGCTTCGCCGATTCCCCGGTCTGGAATATGGGCCACCCTATGAACAAGGCTCTTCGCAAGGGCTACGAAGGAATAGCAAGGCTTGTCTACGACAAGTCGAAGAGACCCCGCTTTGAAGAAGTCGTATCCCGGGTCCACGAAGTCCGTCACCTGCTGTGACGCGCAGATCCCAAAAGCGTCTCACTGCAAAGGCCATCGGCTGCGCTCACCGTCGACTAGCGCAAACAGCGCCCTGCTACCACCCTGTCTCCAGCCCTGCTCGCCCATTTGCCAACGGGCTAGGGCTTAAACGGCTGCCGGCACTCAGGAGAGATTCCTGCGGTGGCTGCGAGTTCTCGGCAGCGTTGGCGGAACAGCGGGCCTCGGCCTAGTTCGGCGTCGGGGGCTTCGACAAACGGCTCGGATCGGATGGGGCCGAACCAGACTCGGGACTGGTGGTGGCCGTGGCTGTCGAGCGCTTTGGGCCATGTGATCTCGGACCAGGTTTCGAAGTCCCTGATCGCTTCGAGCAGAGACGCCTCCCACAGGGTCAGCTCAACTCGGCGCTTGTTGGACCGGCCCACGTAGGCCACGCCGGGCACCGGTATGCGGGGCGGGCATCCCACGTCTGCGATCCACAAGCGGGGCGGCACTGGGTGCTCCAGTTGATCCGGTTGGCGACATACGGCCCGGCCATGCCAGCGCCAGGCCCCGCGATCCTCCACCCCAGGTGCGGGTAGACGATGACGGGCACCGTCGCCGGGTACGGGGCGTTTTGGAAGCGCTGGCAGTATCAACCGCGCGCCGGACGGCACATAAGCGGATCGCCGCCCTCGCACAGCCGGCCCAGACAAGCGACAACCGCAGTCCGGGAGATGTTGGGAAAACCGCCTGAATCTCGTCCAGATCGAAAAAGATGTGCGGCTCCAGGGTTTCGGCCCGATAGCGCATCTGCTGCAGGCCCATCGCACACCTCCCCGGCCTACAGCTGCCCATCGCTGCACAAACTCGACGCGGAGAACCGGCAATTGAGATGGGCCATCGGCTCGATGTTTTGGTCAACGGCCATCGCGATCGCGCCGGCGCGCTAAGTTGGCTCGATGGTTGATCAAGTTGCGGCAGTTCTCGTCCCCCAGGGAAAGATAATCGACTTCATCGACGAGACGATCCGTGACGAGGGGCCCGAGGAGTATGTGCGGCAGGAGATCGAAAAATCGCTGATCCACGAGTATCGCTATTCCCGCGGTGAAATATCGGTGGAGTACGGAGTGAAGATCGGTACGGCGCGGAAACGCGCCGATCTCGTCATCTTCCCTGAGGGAGCCCCGCTCAATCAAGAACATGCGTGGGCGATCATCGAGTGCAAGTCCCCCAACATCCCTCCCAAACACAGGAACGAGGGCGTCGATCAACTGAAGAGCTACATGGCCGCCTGCCTGAATGCTGAATTCGGCATGTGGACAAATGGGCTCGAGCGGTACTGCTACCGAAAGATCAGCAAGAGCGGAAAGAGCGATTTCGTTGAAATCCCCGACATTCCGGAAAAAGGGAAAACGCTGGACGAAGCAGAACGTCCGAAACGTGGAGAGCTGCGACCTGCGAGCAGCGACACGTTGCTCTTTACCTTCCGACGGTGCCACAACTACATTGCAGGCAACCAGGGTCTCCAGAAACCAGATGCGTTCTGGGAATTGCTTAAGTTGATCTTCTGCAAAATAGAGGATGAGCGATCTAAGGAAATCAATTTCTACGCCACCTCACAGGAGAGGCAGAGACTAAATGGCTACATGAAGGTCAAAGCCAGAATGGACAAGCTTTTTGCCAGCGTATGCAAGAAGTACAACATGATTTTCCGGGCGAACGAGGACATCGAGTTGGAGCCACGTGTTCTGGCTTATCTCGTGTCCCAGCTACAGCCATGGTCGCTACTGGCAAGCAACACCGATGTCAAGGGAAAGACCTATGAAGAGATTGTGGGCTCAAACCTGAGAGGAGATAGAGGGGAGTTCTTCACACCGCGGAACATCTGCAACATGGCTGTCGCCATGTTGGACCCGAAGGCTGGGGACCTTATAGTCGATCCTGCCTGCGGGACAGGGGGGTTCTTGACAATAGGCATGAATCATGTACTAGAGAAACTGCGCGCGGAGGAAAAGAAAACCTGGCTTGACCCTGATAATCCTACTGATTATTAATTTCAAGAACTCTATCGAAAAATTCAAGAATTCGTCGAAGAGAAAATCATAGGTATAGACATCAACCCGAACCTAGTCAAAGCTTCCAAGATGAATATGGTGATGAACAACGACGGTTCAGGAGGTCTGTATCAGGCCAATTCCCTCGAACAACCGGCTACTTGGGGAGATGACCTTCGCGAACGCCACTTGCTGGGTACTGTTGACTTGCTATTCACCAATCCCCCGTTTGGTTCGAAAATACCCATAGATGACCCAGCTATTTTGGAACAATACGACCTCGCTCATGTGTGGGACTACGATGAAGAAGAGGACAAGTACGACATCCGTGTACCGCGACAACTACAAAAGTCGCAACCTCCCGAGATATTGTTTGTGGAGCGGTGCGTCCAATTCCTGAAACCAGGAACAGGTCGGATGGCAATAGTCCTCCCAGATGGGATATTGGGAGCACCCGGTCTGGAGTACGTCCGAGAATGGATTTTCACACAGACACGAGTGTTGGCAAGCATCGATTTGCACCCTGACACTTTTCAACCTGGCAACTCAACTCAGACGAGCCTTCTCATATTGCAACGCAAGAAGTTCAACGAGATCGAACTTGAAAGCGCAGCGGGCAAGAAGGGAGATTATGACGTATTCATGGCCATTGCCAACCATATCGGACACGACAAGCGCGGCAACAAGACATTCGTCCGAGATGAGGACGGAAATGAAATAGTGGTTGCAAGGGAAGAGCGAATTGAAGAAGTCCGTATAGGGACACCGCATTTCCGATTCGTTGAAATAAAGGAAAAGGTGGAAGATGACAACACTGAGCACATCGCTGAGCTGTTCCGCGGGTGGCTAGAACAGCAATGACTGCCGAAGTAGCTCCCTATCGTTACAGTTCAGAGGTTCTATCGCCCCACTTCAGGTCGCTCCCAGTCTCTGAGATTGCCAGCAAAGGTCGTCGCCTTGATGCGGAGGTGTACCTGTCTGATGGCTACACGATACGCCAGGCGATACGGCGTTGTAGTATGCCGATATCTCCACTCGGGGAAATAGCATATATTTGGCAACCGTACCGGCTAAAGGGAATCAAGGTTGACCGTGAGCACGGTATGCCATTTCTCGCTGCGACCCAAGCATTTGATATTTGGCCGAAGCCTCGGAAGTGGCTTGCCCAGAGCAAGACCCCTGATTTCAATAGTCGGCATGTCTTGCCCGGCTGGATCCTCGTTACCTGCTCAGGCACTGTTGGCAACGCAATCGTCACGTACTCTGCCCATGTCGGGTTGGTTATTTCCCATGACCTGCTCCGTGTGCAAATTGAGGATGACCTGCTACGTAACTATGTCTATGCGTTCCTACGCACCCGGTTCGCTCGGGCAATGATGCGCGGTAGCCACTACGGCAATGTTATCAAGCATCTCGAAGTTGGCCACCTAGAGGATATCCCTGTACCCGTTATAGACGGGCTAGTAGGCGAAACAAGCGAACTGATCTCAAGTGCCCATCAAGCTCGCGAGAAGGCCTATCAACTGGATATGAAGGTACGCCAACAGTTTGCCAACGCCATGGTCGAACAGTCAGCTGTGCTGAATGAGAGTGGCTTTTCGGTTAGTGCGAGTCAATTGTTTGACAAACGACGGAGATTGGAGGCTAATGCGTATAGCCCCGAATCGCAGCTTGTGACCAGCGTCTATGAGCAGAACTCGGTCAGGATGGAAATTCTTTCTGATTCGTGTCGGGCATTTGTGCCTAGTCGATTCAAGAGAATTTATGGGGCAAAGGGAATGCCATATTTGGACAGCGAGCCGATTTTCAAGATAAGTCCCGAGCAAACCAAGTTCCTGACTCCCGCTACTGGCATTGATTTCGATGCCTACACGGTTCAACGTGGTTGGCTGCTGATGGCCTGCTCGGGCCAAGTCTACGGAATAAACGGCCAAGCGATCCTGGCAAACGAGATGCACGAGGGGAAGGTCGTTACCCAGCACATTATGCGAATTGTCCCAAGCGACAGAATTCGGCCCGGGTATCTCCAGACAGTGCTTTCTCACCCCACCCTCGGCAAGCCCCTCGTCGTTAGCCGTGCCTATGGCACATCCGTTCCAGAATTGGCTCCAGAAGATGTTGAACAGATCCCCATTCCCCGACTGGACAAAGGTTTAGAGGACCAAATCGCGGACTCAGCAGAACGAGCAAGCGAGCTACGTGTGGATTCCGATCGAATCGAGACTCTGGCTGTCATGGCACTCGAAGCAGAGCTAGAGAAGGAATTAGGCGTCTGAATTCAGTGGACTGTGTTTCTCCTCCAGCCCAAGCGCAGGGTCTTCTTGCCTACAGCTATTGACTGAATGCATCGACAATTGAATTCACTCGGTAGATGGGGGATGCAAGGGGACTGCGGCTGTCGCTGAGGGTGGGCCAAGTAGGCTCACTTTGCCTGCGCAGCTGGCTCGCTACCCCTTTTCGTTTGCTGTGAGGTGTTCGCTCCCCCAAAGGGAGGTTCCGAGGATTCTCTCGAGGCGGGCGATGGTGTCGATGTCGGGCCAGACTGCGCCGTTGAGGACGTTTGCGACTGTGTTGGGGGACAGGTTGGCTGCGGCGGCGGCCTGGCGGGCTGAGTCCGGCTTCAGGCCATCGGTGCGGTTGCGGTCAAGGGTCGTGCGGAGTCGAGAGGCGATGCCGTGGGCGAGCGCCGCGGACGGCGGAGCTTCTGTCTGCATCCCGTCCGAAAGCCATTGGGGGGACTTGCCCCAGTGCTTTGGAGGGGGTTTTGCGCGGCTGCCTCCCACAGCGCGAACACTAACGACATATCAGGAACTTAACAAAGGGTGTGACAAACCTGCGACAGCGTGGTCGGCCGTGGCCTCCCTGTCGGCTCTCAGTGTGTTCGCCCCGCCACAAGGCCAAAAGGGGCAGGAGGGCTTGGGCCTTGAAGGGCCGCAGCGCGACAAGACAGGGAGCCGACCGGCCCCCTAGGATGTCCTACGATGAGGACAGTCGATGTTTCGGGATGCCTGTTTCTTCGGAGGGTCCTCTGGAAGTGTTTTGTCGGCTATTCGTCCACTTGGGCCGTCGCGCCATGGGGACAGGTCTGTTGATGCCAGCGGGCATGGCCAGAAGGGGTAGCTAAAGCCGGCCGCAAAAGAGCATCGAGGCACCCCGATTGTCTTGGAGGACTGGGGTGCCTCGATGAAACGACCTCGAAGAGGCGTCCATGAAGATTACCACGACATGCGGCTCGACTGGCTGGGGGGCATCTGCTTGCCCCGGCCTGGGCTCGACGCTGAGCCTTCTCCGGTCGGGTCGGCGGCTCTCGGGACCGATCAGCCGGGAAGCACGGCTATATCAGCACCCCAGATCGGGAGCGGATGTCGCTGAAGGCGCGCTGGCTGTTGGGTATCGGACCCGTCCTCGGTTTGGCGGGTTCTGGCTGTTCGGTGAATCCCGAGTCCGCTCTTCGAGCTTTTGGAGTGCGCCAAATGTGGACGGATCGAAATCGTCTTCCGGTGTGCCGACGGCGGTGGTGGTTGCGCCTGCGGGAGCGCAGTCCAGGAGGCCGAGTCGGTGGGCAGGAGATTTCTTTCCGAGTTTCTGCCGAAATCGGGACACCCTTGGACAGACGGCAAAAAAGCAGCAACGCCCAATCTTTTTCCGAGGACAGGGCGCTGCTGCAAAACACAAAAGGTTTCCATGCATCATACCGCCGCAAGCGGCATTTCTCCATGGCAAGCTGGCCAAACCCAGTGCCTGTTCGACCCCGATGGCGGGGACCCTCCGATTTTGCGCCGGGTGCTTTTGTTGCTGGCGGGCTGGGGGCTGTCGGTGAGCGGCGATTTCCTTTTGGGGGAGTGGCGGGACTTGGTGCTGGGAGCGCTGCGGGTGCGCTATGGCGGCAACGAGCGCACAGCCAGCAAGGTCGCGGCCGAGGCTTCGAGGCTGTTTCGGTATCTGGCGGCCCGTGGTGCCGACTCGTGGGCGGATGTGACCGAGCAGCTGGTGACGGAATGGTGTTGGGCGCCGCGCCCGGATCGTTGGGGCCGGATGCATCGCCCGGCGCAGTCCACCGCCCGGAACCGCCAATGGGCGGCTTTGGCCGTGTTCGAGGAGGCGAAGGGGTTGGGCGCTCCTGTCGAACCCGTTTCATTGGTTGGCGAACGCATCAAGCGCCGCGACGAGCGCATTCCCACTCGGCCCCTCACCGACGAGGAGGCCCGATTAGTCGAGGAGTACGCCGACTCCGGGCTTGTCGCGTCTCGGCGGTCTTTGATCGTGGCGTGCAGTTTCGCCGGCGGCACCGCGACGGAGATCGCGACGCTGAGGATGGGCGATGTCGACTTGGGAGCGGCCACCATCCGTTTCGGAGGGCCGACTGCTCGCACCAACTCGCTCGAGGGATGGGCCAAAGAGGCGTTTGCCAGGTTCGTGCGCAACAACCCGCCGGTCTGCGACCAAGGCCTGCTGTGCGTTTCGGGCCGTACTGATGACGCGTCGGCCGCGCATTCGGTGACAGCCCGGCTGTGGGAGGTGCTGCGAGACGCGGGCATAGCGGGGCGAGAAGGGGTGAGTGCCCGGTCTATCAGGCTCGCCACAGCGCGCCGCATCTTGGAGGAGTCGGGCATTGAGGCCGCGGCCCGGTTCTTGGGCTCGCCGTCTTTGGACACCACTGCAGACGCGCTGGGCCACGCTTGGCAGTTGCACCGGCCCGGCGAGCAGCAGGGGCGCTGATGGCCGCCCGCAAGTCGTCTGCTGGGCTACGAACCCCGGTCTTCCCCGGCGGCGAGCCCCGGCGTGTGGCGGACGTGGGAACCGTCGTGGGCGACATGAGCGAGCAAAAGCGCGTCGACGGGCAAAAAGGCCTGAGCCTGGTCGGCGAGCCGTCTAACCGGGAAGTAGTGGAGGAGCCGCTGGGCTGGTCCGACCTCCAGCGGTTGCAGGCGTCGGTTGTCAGCCTCGTGTTCTGGGAATCGGACAATTACTTGAGGGCGGCTGTGCAGCCCAGGCACGAGCCGAGGGGCCGCAAGCGAGAGCACACCGAGGCAGATTGGCTGCTGGTCTGGGTGGCTTCCGATGTCTACGGGTCGGTGCGGAGCGCGTTGCGCCAGCTCCATGACCCCCAGATCATGGTGTGGCTGCACCTCGCGCTCGTGAAGGCTTGGCCCGACCACCCGGAGCGGCGGCTCTCGTACATGCCGATCAGCAGGAGCCAGTACACATATTTCAGGGAGAACCACCTCAGCCCCGAGATCATCGATCATCTGATGTGCCTGGGATTGCGCGGCGCATGCGACGCGGCCCTTCAAATCGATCTGTTCGACCCGTCAGCGGGATCGCTGACCAACCCCGACACGACCCAGGCCATCACCGGCGATGCCACCTGGCTGAGAACCATGACAGACGTCCATATCCCGACTGGGCGCAACCAGAGCAAGTATGACCCCGACGCGGTCTACTACCACGACGCCGAGAACCGGCCGGCCAGAGGGCACAAAATCGTGTTCTCGTCGTCCCGCGCCCCCTTCCGCCAACACAGGGTCGTATTCTGCCCGCAGATAAAGCCCTCAGGAATTACCGAGGATGACTTGTTCTACGAGCATGTACTCAAGATCATCGAGCACAGCCCTGAGATCAGCAAGGGCCTCAGGGCCGTGGTCTACGACATGGCAATGGACTCGGAGAACCACGACAAGTTCCTCGATTTGGGAATCGTCCCCCACAACCGCGTGCCCCGAACCAAAGGCGGCAACCCGGCGTCGTGCAACCTCGGCCCCCACAACTTCACCCGCACCGACAACACAGAGGCGAGCATGGTCGTCACCGCGGTGGACGGCGCGCCAAGCCTCACCTTCACCGACGGCGAAGGCACCGACTGGTATGTGCCCCTCAACCTCAAACAGGTCCACCGCATCTCCCCCCACAAAAAGGAGGGCCGCTACCTCATCTACATCGATGTGGAAATCCCCGACCACAAGCACGTGCCGGAGGACCTAGTCGGGGCGACCACCAGGATCCGGGTCAACAGCAAGCCCGAAGAGATAGAGGCCAACCCGCACAGGCGACGAACACGCGCCCTGCGTGTGTTTCCCGAAGACGTATGCGACAAGGACCGCGAACTCACCGGCCTGCGCCAAGACAGCGAGTCCACCATCAGCAGCTACAAGCGGGCCACACCGCTAGACCGGTCCCGCACCGCCTCCGCGAACCGCCTCCAACTCGACCTGCTCGCCTACCAGCACAACAGCAACACCACCGCAGTAGTCGCCCACCACAACCGCACCGGCTCCGACATCAGCCGATGGTTCGGCCAATACAACCCCCTCGACCCCTACGACCTAGTACGCAACCTCGACCCCAACCTGCTAGCACGCAACCTCGATCCCAAAGGGCTAGTCGACCCCCTCGAACTCCACCAGCTAATCCGCAACCTCGACCCCGAAAAGCTGAAACCCCCAGACCCCCAACCCGGCCAACACAAACCGGGGAAGCAGAAACCCCAAGCCGCCTAGCCAAACCCGAACCAAAACCACAAACCCCAACCAGACGCGCCCGAAAACACCCGAGAACCGCTCAAGAAACCCCCTCGACCGCAACCAGCACACCGAACCAGCCCCACTAGGCGAAAACACGTGCCTCAACCCACACCCGCACCTTGCTACCGTTTATTTCGCGCCGTTTATCGCGCCGACCCGCCCACGTAGCTCAGCCAGGACAGAGCAGGGACCTCCTAAGTCCAAGGTCGCAGGTTCGAATCCTGCCGTGGGCGCTGTGTGATGTGTCAAGACATAGGAAACTTGTGAACCTGCGCGGGGGCGGGTTTTCAGGTTTTGTTTCGGGGTTGGTAGTCGCGGGTTGGGTCGAGTTGGAGTTGGCGTAGGAGTTCACCGGTTTGGGTGTCGATGACTCTGATGTGGGTGCCGGCGATGAGCAGGAGCACTGGGGTTCGTTTGTGTTTGCGTCCGATGCCGATGTGGTGGAGTTTGCCGTTGTGGCGCAGGGTGACGGTTCCTGATTTGTCGATGCGGTCGTGTCGGACTCTGAAGTGGGTTCTGTCGCCGTGTCGGGCGGGTTCGGCTTTGGGGATGCGCTGGTAGGCGGCGGCTGGTGTGGTCCGGCCGAGGGATCGGTGGGGGCGGTGGTGGTTGTAGGTGTCGGCGAATTCGTCGATGAGGCCCTGGAGGGAGTTGAGGTTGTTGGCGGGGGTTCGGGCTCTGAGCCATTTCTTGAGGGTTTGTTGGAACCTCTCGACCTTTCCGCAGGTGGTGGGGTGGTTGGGGGAGGAGTTCTTCTGTTCGATGTCCAGGGCCGCGAGGCGGGTCTCCAGCGCGTTGCGCCCGCCGCGGCCGCCGGAGAAGCGGGTGGTGTAGACCATGGCGTTGTCGGTGAGCACCGACGCGGGAAAGCCGTGCTCACAGCAGGTTTGGTCGAAGGTGTCGACGACTATGGGGCCGGTTATGCGGCGGTGCGCGGTGACCGAGAGGGCGTAGCGGGAATGGTCGTCGAGCCAGGTGATGACCTCGGCTGTGGAGCCGTCGGCGAGGTTCCAGTGGCAGAAGTCGGACTGCCACATCTGGTTGGGCAGATCGGCCTCGAACCGGACATAGGACGACTTCGGCCGTTTTTTGGGGTTGGGCTCGACGAGGCCCCGCTCGGCCAGGCGGCGGCGCACAGTGGACGGCGACACGGTGATCTGGTGGCGCTGGGCGAGGTGCCAGCAGATGGTGTGGGGCCCCGCGTCGAGCCCCAGTTCGGCGAGCTCTGAGCGCAGGTTCACGACCAGCTCGACTGTCTCGGCGGGGATCGCCGCAGGGGTGGTGCGGGGGCGGCGCGACCGGGCCTCGAACGCCGCTTCGCCCTCGGCTTTGTAGCGGGCCACCAGCTTGGAGACCCAGCCCTTGGACACCTCATAGAGCCTGGCTGTCTCGGTCTGGGACCGGCCCTCCAAAACGACGGACATGATGATCGCTCGAGCCTTCGACACCCCCTACAATCACCCGCACGGCAAACCACCAGAGTTTCCGATGTCTCGCGACATGGGTTTCCGATGTCCTGAACCACCACACTGCCGTGGGCGCTGGGTCTGTCAGATTTTCTGTGTATGCGGCCGTGATGGTTTTCATTTGATGTGGTCGGCGATCCGGTCGCCGTAGTGGACGGTCAGTGTGTTCAGTATGGCCTTCCAGCCGTTGGTTTTGCCGGTGAGGTTCTCGCGGCCTTTGCGCTTGGCGGTGGCGACAAGGTAGAGGATCTTCATCGCGGCCTGCTCGTTGGGGAAGTGCCCTCGGTGCCGCACGGCTCTTCGGAACCGGGCGTTGAGGCTCTCGACGGCGTTGGTGGTATAGACCACCCGGCGCAGCTCTGCGGGGAACTCCAAGAAGGGCACGAACTCGGCCCAGCTGTTGCGCCAGGCCCGGATCATGGCCGGGTAGGTGTCTTCCCAGTCTTCGGCGAACGCCTCGAATTGGGTTTCGGCGGCCCCTGCGGTGGGGGCGGTGTAGATGGCCCGCATGGCCTTGGTGATCGGACCCCAGTGCTTTTTGGAGGCGTATCTGAGGCTGTTGCGCACCATGTGCACCACGCAGGTCTGCACCGTCGCGTCGGGCCAGGTCATACGGATCGACTCCGGCAGGCCTCTTAGGCCGTCGCAGCACACGATCAGCGCGTCGGCCAGGCCCCGGTTGCGGAGCTCGCCCAGCATCGACGCCCACTGCTTGGCGCCCTCGCCGCCCGTTGGGCCCAGCCACAGGCCCAAAACGTCGCGCTCGCCGCCCAGATCCACGCCGATAGCCACATAGACGGGCCGGTTGGCCACCTGGGAGTCGCGGACCTTGACCACTATCGCGTCGATCAGCAGAACCGGGTACACCGCGTCGAGGGGGCGGTTCTGCCACGCCGCCATGTCGGCGACGATCTCGTCGGTGATCTTGGAGATCGTCTCCCGGCTCACCGAGGTGTCGTAGATCTCGGCCAAGTGCGCTTGGATCTCACCGGTGGTGAGCCCCTTGGCGTACAGCGAGATCACGTTGCCCGACAAACCGTCCAAGCGGCGCTGGTGCTTGGGCACCGTCACCGGCTCGAAGGTCCCGGCGCGATCGCGCGGCACAGCCAGGTCGATCTCGCCGATCTCGGTCTTGACCCGCTTGGGCGAAGAGCCATTGCGGGAATTGCCCGACCCACGGCCCTCCGGAGCGTGGCGCTCATAGCCCAGATGGTCGGCCATCTCGACCTCCAACCCGATCTGGAGCACCTGGCGGACCAGCCCCGTCAACAGCCCGCCGTCGCCGGTCAGCTCCACGCCCTCGGCGCGGGCCCGCTCGACCAAAAGCTCAGCCCAGTCTTGCATCGCCGCCTCATCGGCAGCCTCGTTCGCCGGCACCGCCGGCATTTCATGATCAGTCACAGACATGATCCTTCCCGGCCCACAGCACCCGGCCGCGGACCCTCAGATCACGCCCGATACACAAAAATCCTGACAGACCCTGGGCGCTGTGTGATGTCGCGAGACATTGGAACCTTGTGAACCCACGGGTTGGGGTTTTCAGGGTTGGTTTCGGGGTTGGTAGTCGCGGGTTGGGTCGAGTTGGAGTTGGCGTAGGAGTTCTCCGGTTTGGGTGTCGATGACGCGTATGTCGAGGTCGGCTACGAGGAGTGCGACGGGGGTGTGTTTGTGGGCTCGGCCGATGCCGATGTGGTGGAGTTTGCCGTTGTGTCGGAGGGTGACGGTGCCTGATTTGTCGATGCGGTCGTGGCGGACTCTGTGGTGGGTTCCGGGGCCTGTTTGGCCGGGTTGGGCTTTGGGGAGTCGCTGGTAGGCGGTGGCGGGTGTGGCGCGGTCGAGGGATCGGTGGGGGCGGTGGTGGTTGTAGGTGCGGGTGAATTGGTCGAGCTGGGCTTGGAGGGCGCCGAGGTTGTGGGCGCTGGGTTGGGCTTTGAGCCATTTCTTGAGGGTTTGTTGGAACCTCTCGACTTTTCCGCAGGTGGTGGGGCGGTTGGGCGCGGAGTGCTTCTGGGCGATGCCGAGGTCGGCCAATAGGGTTTCGAGGGCGTTGCGGCCGCCTTTGCCGCCAGAGAAGCGTGTGGTGTAGACCATGGCGTTGTCGGTGAGCACCGAGGCGGGAAAGCCGTGGTCAGCGCCGGTTTGGTTGAAGGTGTCGACGACTATGGGGCCGGTTATGCGCCGGTGGGCGGTGACCGACAGCGCGTAGCGGGAGCAGTCGTCGAGCCAGGTCAAGATCTCGGTGGTGGCGCCGTCGGCGAGGCGCCAGTGGGTGAAGTCCGATTGCCACATCTGGTTGGGGAGGTCTGCTTGGAAGCGGACATAGGACGACTTCGGCCGCTTCTTGGGGTTCGCGTCGACGAGGCCGGCGGCCGCCAGGCGGCGCCAGACCGTCGAAGCGGACACGGCGATGCCGTGGCGGTGGGCGAGGTGCCAGGAGATGGTGTGCGCGCCGGCGTCGAGGCCCTGGCTCTCCAGGTCGGCGCGCAGGCTCACGATCAGCTCGACTGTCTCGGCGGCGATGGCGGCCGGCGATGTGAGCGGCCGGCGGGACCGCGGCTCGAACGCAGATTCGCCCTCAGCCCGCCAGCGGGCCACCAGCTTGGTCACCTGCGACCTCGAAAGGCCGTACTCGGCGGCCACTTCGGCGTGGGTTCGCCCCTCCACGACGACAGCGGTGACAACAAGGCGGGCCCTCGACATCCCCCACCCTGGACCAGCGCCGCGATGTTCCCATGTCTCGCGACATAAGGTTCACATGTCCTGAACCACCACACTGCCGTGGGCGCTGTGTGATGTCGCGAGACATAGGAAACTTGTGAACCTGCGCGGGGGCGGGTTTTCAGGGTTGGTTTCGGGGTTGGTAGTCGCGGGTTGGGTCGAGTTGGAGGTGTCGGAGGAGCTCGCCGGTTTGGGTGTCGATGACGCGGGCTGTCCCGTGGCCTGTGGTTTTACCGCGATTGCAGCGGCACCGAGACAGATCTGCTTGTCGAGCACCCTGGGCGCCTGATTTTATTGGAGGCTGAATCCGCCGCCACCCCGTCTGCCGCCTTCCTCAAGGCTGCCCGACACGAAATGAACCTCGCAGAGACATCCTGGCGCGCTGCCCCGCCTCCAGGCGGGCACAGGCCCCAATCCTGGCGTGGGTGTTTTCTAAAACAGATCAATCACACGGGGATCAGCTCGAAGGCGACTCCGAACTCCACGCCCAGCATCTCGCCGGCCCGTTGGCAGCCGCTGCGCAGAAACGAATCGGGACGAAAGGTCGGGTCACCGAGGCTCTCGATATAGGTGCGGTGACAGCACAAGGAAGCCACGCCTTCCGCGAGGTGATCGGTCACGTCTACACCGTGGGTGGGCATTGGTGAGGATGCGTATGCGATCCACCTCACACCGTCCCAGGGTTCGCCGACATCGGTGAACAGCCAGCGGTTGGCCGCATCCCGAACGGCATCGAGCAGTGCCCTGCCGAGTTCTCGGTGATCGACGTGGTTCCAGGGTCCTGAGTCTCCCCACCGATCACGGAAATTCGATCCGATGATGACCTCGGGCCGGTGGCGGCGAATGGCCGCGGCCAGGTCGCGTCGCAGCTCGATCCCGTTGACGACCAGGCCGTCGGGGTGATCCAGGAACTCGACCACCGAAACGCCCACCGCGGCCGAGGCAGATACCTGCTCTGCCGAGCGCAGCTGGCTGGCCTGCTCGGGAGGCATGGAGTCGATGCCGGCCTCACCCCGCGTGGCCAGCAGGTAGCGAATGTCCTTGCCCATGGCGGTCCAGCGGGCCACGGCAGCCGACGCGCCGTATTCGAGGTCGTCGGGATGGGCTGCCACCGCCAGTGCTCGGCCCCAGTCCTCCGGCAATCGGTCCAGAACGAGACCCTCCTGGTCAGAGTTCGCCGGAGGCGAGCATGTCGGCGGGGATCTTCATGTCGAGAGCGCCGAGGTAGCCACCGCCTTCGTCGAAGGCGTCGTGGACGTCGTAGCCGAGTAGCTCTTGGGCTCGTCGGGGGAGGGTGCGGGCGATGTCGGGCGGCGTGGCCAGGCAGTTGTTCTCCTCGGAGCGCAGCCAGCCCAGCATGTAGCTGAGGTGGAAGGCGGGCCGATGCCGGTCCTCGGTGGAGTTGGTGCCGGCGCCGTGGATGGTGGACCCCAGGTAGATCACCCGCGACCCGGCGGGCATCTCGGCGTCGGCGAACTCGTGGGGCTCGGGCCGGCGGTCCTGCTCCCAGCGATGGCTGCCGGGCGCCACCCGGGTGGCGCCAAGCTCGGCGGTGAAGTCGCACAGCGCGGTCACCGACGAAAGCTCCATCTCCGGACTGGGTCGGGGCATGTGCTTCCACACTTCATCGTCTCGGTGGGGGAACTGCGCTTTAGCACCCGGTCCCATCACCAGCATGTGGGCTACGTTCACCTGGATGTCGGCGCAATTGGGCCCCAACACGGCGTCGGCAATGCCCAACATCAGCGGGTGGAGCAGCACCTCGGCCACAAAGGTGGGCGACTTGGAGGCCAGCCCGGTCACATGGCGGGTGTGCTCGCCGAAAAAGGCGGCGATTGATGGGTTGATGTGGGTCCTGTTGGAGTCGGGCTTTTCCACATAGGGCATGAGCTCGGTGAGGATCTGGTTGATCACCTCGTCGCCGAAGCACTCCTGCACGATCACCGCACCGTCGGCGTCGAGCACCTCCAGAACGTGTTCGAGGGGCTCGTCGCTCTTCAGATGAACCAGTTCGGCCTGCGATGCCATGCGCCACTATATTCCAGGCTCTCCCGTCCACCAGAGCCTGGTCTACGGTGAGGCGATGACTGCGTTCGACGATGCCGCCGGCCGCGTGGCCGAAGGCGCCGACCCCCGGGCCGAGGCGGCCGCCTTGGTAGCGATGATGACCCTGGAAGAGAAGCTTGGATGCCTCGACGGGGATTTGCCGTGCTGGCCGGGCCTTGCCGATCTGTCTTCCGGGGGCTACCACGAGCACCCCTGGCCGGCCGCCCATGTCGACCGTCTCGACATCCCGGGCATCGACTTCGCCGACGGCCCCCGAGGCTGCGTGCTCGGTGCTGCTACCGCCTTTCCGGTGTCCATGGCCCGAGGGGCGTCGTTCGACCCCGATCTGGAACAGCGCATCGGACGGGCGATCGGCGCCGAGCTGCGGGCGTCGGGAGCGTCGTTCACCGGCGCGGTGTGCATGAACCTGCTGCGCCACCCGGCGTGGGGTCGAGCCCAGGAGACCTACGGCGAAGACCCCTTCCATGTGGGGGAGATGGCCGCCGCGCTCACCAGCGGCCTCCAGGTGCATGTGATGGCCTGCATGAAGCACTTCGCCGCCAACTCGATGGAGAACGCCCGGTTCAAGGTGGACGTCACCGCCGATGAGCGGGCGCTGCACGAGGTGTACCTGGCTCATTTCAAGCGGGTGGCCGACGAGGGCGTGGCCTCGGTGATGAGCGCCTACAACTCGCTGAACGGCCACTGGTGTGGCCAGAACAGCGCTCTGCTGATCGAGACCTTGCGGGAGGATTGGGGGTGGGACGGCTTCGTCATCACCGACTTCATCGCCGGCCTGCGCGACCCGGTGGCCTCGGTGCAGGCCGGGTGCAACATCGAAATGCCGCTCCGCCAGCAGCGGGCCGCCGCGCTGCCCGATGCGGTGGCTGCGGGCGAACTAGACGTCGCCGACGTGGAAGCCCGGGTGGTGGAGACGGTGGCCACGCTCCTGCGGTTCGCCTGGGTGTGGCAGAGCGTCCCCGACCGATCGGTCATCGGGTGTGCCGACCACCGGGCGCTGGCCCGGGAAGCAGCCGGTGCCTGCATGGTGCTGCTCGGCAACGACGGCACCCTGCCGCTCGATGCCGGCAGCCTCAGCACGGTCGCGGTGGTCGGCCCGCTGGCCGCGGCGCCCAACCTGGGCGACGCCGGGTCGAGCAATGTGCCCGGCACTCCCGACCCGGTGACCCTGCTGGCCGGCCTGGAGGCCGCCCTCGAGGGGGTGGCGGTAGTCCACAGCGACCACGACGCCTCGGTGGCCGCCGATGCCGATCTCGCGGTGGTCGTCGTCGGCTACACCAAAGCAGACGAGGGCGAGTTCATGGGCGGCGATCCCGACGACAGCCCGTTCATGAAGCTGCTCCCCCCGATGGACCACCCCGAGCTGGGGTTCGATCATCCTGCTGAGGCCGAGAGCTACATCAACCGGATGGCCGAAGGTGCCCAACAGAACGACAGCGGCGACGAGGAGAACTCATGGGCGATGGGCGGCGACCGCGACTCGCTGCGCCTGCGCCCTGCCGACGAGGAGTTGATCGCGGCTGTTCGGGCCGTCAACGACAAGGTGGTGGTAGCAGTGATGGCGGGCAGCGCGGTGGTGGTGCCCTGGCTGGAAGACGTATCCGCTGCGCTCATGGTGTGGTATCCGGGGGTCGAGGGCGGCAAAGCCTTCGCCGACGTGCTGACCGGAGCGGTTGAGCCCGGCGGGAGGCTCCCATTCGCCGTCCCCCATGACGAGGCCGATTTGGTGGACTTCGACATAGACGCCACCGAGGTCACCTACGGGCTCCTCCACGGCCAATGGCACCTCGACGCCACCGGGGTTGCCCCGCAACTCCCCTTCGGATTTGGGCTGGGCTACACCGAAATCGAGCTGGGCGCGGCCCGCCTCGACGGCGAACGGGTGGTGGCATCGGTGGCCAACACCGGATCGCGCGCCGGTTCCGCGGTGGTGCAGGTGTACGGGGGCGTGCCGGGCTCAGCCCATAAGCGGGCCGCCAAGCGCCTGGTTGGCTTCACCAAAGTGCGCCTGGAGGCCGGCGGGGAATCCGAGGTGGCAGTGCCGATCAACTTGTCGGTGCTGGATGTGCGGGTGGGCGGCGCCTGGGTGACAGAAGACCTGCCAATTCAACTCTCTGTCGGCTTCGACGCCGCCTCAGCCCGGTTGATCTAGTCCCAGCGCCGGGCTCTCAGGCCTTCTGGAGGAGCCAGAGGCCGACCACGCTGTAGAAGACCATGACGATCAGCATGGGGAGCTGGGCCCAAGTGGCCTCGCGGGCATCGCTGGTCTCCACAGCGCGGTCGTGGGCCACCAGCACCGCGGCGATGTGGCCGATGATGATGGCCAAGAACTGCACCCAGGCGATGGCGTCGGTGGACACCAGTAAGAAGTTCACCGACCAGTCGGCGGTCCCGAACCAGTTGGACCCGCGGTCGAAGGGGTTGGACAGCAGGCGGAGGAAATTCTGCCCGCCGTCGAGCACCAGCAGCGAGAAGTAGTGGGCCACGGTGTAGCCCAGCACGATGGGCGCCAAAGAGTGGGCGAAGCGCCGGGCAACCTGGGCTGCGGTCTGTTCGGTGAACCACCCCACGGCCAGCGAACCCAGGTAGTAGAGCAGCGCCATGATGGCGATGACGATGACCATCCCCGCGGTGTTGATCCCAGTCGCGGTCCAGCCCCGGTGGTTGCCCACCAGGTCGGGCCACAGGGTGCTCCCGGCCAGCGAGTCGAACGTGGTGCCCCCCAGCACCACCAGCAGCACGGCCGCCAGGTCGATGCGGGGGGCGATGGTGGTCAGCCCCGACAGCGGGGGCCGCAGCCGAACCGCCCCGGTGTCGTCGCGGTAAATCGGCGCCATCTTGGCCAGCAGTGAGAACAGCACCCCGAATCCGTCGGCCTGGCGCAGCCAGCGCCGCCCGTACACCGCCGACCCGCCGACCATACCCACCGTGTAGGCGATCATGGCCCCGCCCACCGCCTCATTGGTGGCTCCATCGTGGTAGCAGAGTTCGAAGAACAGGAACCACCCCAGCGCCACCACCGCCGGCCAGTAGCCGCCGGGAATCTCACCGGAGTCTTCCATCTGGGGCAGGCCCAGCTTTCCCGCGGTCCACTCGATGGCTAAAGCGATGGTCTCGAACGGGTTGAGCACCCGCCACACATCGCCGAACACCGCGGACACGATGGCCATCCCCACCCACAGCGCTACGTACACCGACAGCGGTCCGAAGCGCTGGCTTCCCAGTTCGGCACTGCTGACGCTGCTCCCCAGAGCCAGCACAAACAATGCCAGCGACGCCAGCCGGGCTGGCACGGCCACTACGTCGAGCACTCGGCCAAAGGCCGGTCCCAGACTCCGGCCCGAGGCAGCCGCCGGCAGCCAGGCCCGGTGCCAGAACAAGCTCAGGCTTATGAAGGTGACCATGAGGGCGATGGCGGCGCCGACGGCGAACAGATAGAACGGCAGAGGCAGATCGCCCCGCGACCCCACACCCGCATGGGCCAATACAGAGTGCAGCTCAGCGGTCATCGCACCTCGAGCTCCATCACCAGGTTGCCGCGGTGGTGGGTCTCGGCCTCGAAGATGCCGGGGATGTTGGCCTCGAAGGTGATGGTCCCGGGCTGGCCCGGGGCGAAGCGCACCACTAGGTCGTAGCCGTGGATGTGGAGCTCGTCGGCGGTGTCGCCGCTCACGGTGATGGTGACGGATTCTCGGGCATCGATCCGGTAGCGTTTCACCTCGCCTACCGGCTTGCCCCCAGCCACCTCTACCTCGATGGTGGTGCCCGAGTCTGGAGTAGGCGTGGGCTCGGGCGTCGGTGTTGGTTCGGGAGTGGGAGCGGCCGTCGGCTCTTCTGTCGCCTCGGGGGTGGGCTGAGTGGTAGCCGCCACGGTGGGTTCTACCGTGGCCTCAGCGGTCATTGGGGCTGTTGCCTCCGTTGTCGCCTCGATCGTTGGTTTGACCGTGGCCTCTGCGGTTGGCGAGATCGGGGCAACGCCGTCATCATTGCCGCAAGCAGCAGCCAGCAGGCAAAGAGCAGCGAACAGGCCGACCAGGAAGGCCGCGCCGCGTCGGGAGATTGTCGTCAAGGACAACTCGCGCTCACCGCCGGGCAACCTCGCCCCAGGCTGGCTGTCAGGCTGTACCGGCCACACATCTTGATCCCATTATGAGCCTCAAGAGGGCAAACAACCAATCCCCAGACAGGCCGCCGATGCCGCCCTAGTGCCAGTCGTGCGACGGCGGCATGGCCACGCCCGAGTGGACGGCGCGCGGGTCGCAGGCAATCACGTTCACGGTCCCGTCCCACCTGGAAACGCGCCCGGTGACCACCAGCACCTGGCTGCTCAGCTCCCGGCGGCGGGCGAACAGGTCGGAGAGCATCTAGCGTGGTGCCAGTGAGCGATTCGATGCCCGTTCCCTGGAGGCAGTTCGAGGTGCAGGCCCCTGAGCTGGCCGAGCGGATCAGGCTGCGGTTCGAGAGCCACATTCATGCGGTGATGGCCACGCTGCGTCGGGATGGGTCGCCCCGGCTGTCGGGGATGGAGGCACCGATCCGCGACGGGCATCTGTGGCTGGGGATGATGCCGGGCTCGCGCAAGGCGGCGGATTTGCTACGCGACCCGAGGTTCTCGCTTCACAGTTCGCCGGACACCGAAGAGTTGCTGCTCGGCGATGCCCGCATCGATGGACAGGCGGTGGCCGCCACCCCCGAGGAAGTTGACCTGTTTGTAGCTGGCCACAGAATGCCCATCGACAACCCACACGACACGATGGCCCTGTTCACCGCCCGCATCTCCCGCGCCACGCTGACCCGCGTAGAGGGCCAAGAGCTGGTGATCGAGACCTGGACCCCGACCGACGGTCTCCGGGAGATTCGCCGAAGCTGAAGTGAGTCTGGGTATGGTGCCTTCTACCTCTGGGTGCCCTCAATCGGAGTGCACGCCTTCACGGTTTCCTCGCTCTTCGTCTTTGTAGTAATAGAGCCCGCTTCGGTCAAGCCACCTCCACGCAGGCCAGAAGGCGATCAGCGCAACGCCAATCGCCACCAGCGTCTGCCACCCGCGCACACCCCACGCCCACACTGGCACATAGCCCACTACCTGAATCAGTGCGTAGATCACAACCCAGCACACGGTGAACCTGCCCCAGTGAATTTGTCTGAGAGGCTTGTGGACGTTTCGGTAAAACCAGCCAAGATCGTCGGGAGACTTCAGGCGGTTTTAAGGCCAGCCGAGCTCGTCAAGATCAATCTCGGACATGCCGACAAATGCCACTCCTTGAAGAATGGGCAGGTCTGATGTTGGCAGTCCTGTGGTATAATTCTTGCATGAAGTCGGATGCGGTGTTTGGCGGGGGGTCGGCGGCAGAGACGGCTCGGGCCTGGATCATTGATCTTCAGCCGGGCACGTGGTTTGCGGTGCCGGCGGTGCCGGGGCCCAAGCATGTCGTGAACAATTTGCTGCACAGGATGATGGGGGAGGACAGGCCCATCATCGGACGGGTCTCACGGGGTCTGTACTGGCGGCGACATCCGCCCGTCAGCGGGATGTACGACCAGGTGTCGCTCCTCATGCCCTCGTGCCACTCGGCCATCGCGCCTCCCGGTTCGGGGTACGCCGACTACTGCGCGCTGAACATCGTGGGGTGGAGTACCCAAGTGCCGGCGCGCACCGCCGTGGCCGTTCCCTACCGGGATCTTGTGCCGCCGAGGATGCCGTCGAAGGGCTTGGAGTTCGCCTACTCGCACAGGCATAACAAGCGTCGGCGCGATTTGAACTGGAATGAGGCGACCCTGCTGGAGGCGGCCAGGGCGTTTGGAGCGTCGGACTGCCGGTCGTGGGACTCGGCCATGCGGTCTATCCTCCACGACAACGGCCGGATGAAGCCGAACACGCCCATCAACAAGGACAGGCTCCTGTGGGCAGCCGAGACCGAGGCCATCAAGCCGAGATGGCCGGCGGGCGAGGGTGACAAGTCGTTTGAGGCAGTGATGGGCCGCTTGGGTGCCGACCTGCCGGATGCCGTCGAGGTCATATGAGCCGCCGCCGGTGCAACGCCCCCACTGCGCGGGGAACCCTCTGCCTGAACTACTGGGACACATGCCCTCACCGGTCACACAAGCTTCGTGGGACCGGGCAGGCCATCGGCGCTCCGACAGCGATCCCCGACCCGGGCTGGGCCGGCCCGGTTGCAGGGCTGAGCGACGGGGCAGGTCCCCAAGCCCGGTTGTCGGACAGCCCTGAGGCGTTCAACGCCCTGGTGTCCGACGCGTCCGACGCATACGGGCTTCCACCCGCGATGATTGCCGGGGACTACTGGCTGGTGAGGACATTGCACGCGTGGGCGTCACACGTCGGCTTCCACCATGTGGCTCGCCCATACGCTGCGGACGCCCAGAACGAAGGTGTCCACGCTGGGAGGGTCGTATTCGGCGGGGGTACATCGCTTTCCGCGGCCTGGGGCATCACGGAGCGTTGGTCGGAGGACATCGACCTGATGTTCGACCCCGCGGAGGGCACAACGCCCAAGCACTTCAAACAGGCGTGCAAGGCCGCGGCGATCGCGGTGTCGAAATCGCTGGGCGGCGGATACAACTCGGGCGGGGAGAGCGGTGACCAGTTCTTCTTCGAGATCACGTCCAAGGCCGGGCTGCTGTCCAACGTGGACATCACCCGCCAGGACATCAGCGGCCCTCCGCTGCTCATCCAGGAGGTGCTGGTCGCGTCGATGATCGGGCGGATTGCCGACGACGAGACGCGGCGCGCCTACCCGGAGTTGGGCGGGTTCGGCGTTCTATCGCTGGGGCCGGGCAGCACGGCCATGAACAAGCTGCTCGCCCAGACCGAGATTTCGGAGTCGGGCGACCTCGGCATGATCCGGTACCGGGCCAGGGACATCTACGACCTGGCCCGCATCGCCTTGTGCAGCGCCGACCTGGAAGGGCACATCGGCAGGGACAGCCGAGCCCTGCTCCACATCTCAGAAGGCTGGTGCCGGGACGGGGCACCGGGCCGCCCGCCCGACGGATTCGCATCGCTGCGCTCGTTCGACCCGTCCACCCCTGAGCACCAAGCCCTGGCCGAGGGCCACGAGGACGTCATGGACAGAATGGTCTGGGGCGAGGCAATCCCGCTGGACGAGGCGATCAAGCTCGCACTGACCCTTGATCCAGGGCCCTCCGAGCCGTACCGCCCGCCTGACCAGGGCGACCACTACTGGGTCTGCCACCCGCGCTGAGGCCCGCGCCTTCAACTGTGTCTGCTGCGTCCCAGGCGATCAGATTCTTGGTCTAGGACTCTGCAAAGTGCAGTTTGATGGGTGAAAAGTCCTTGTGCTGGGGTTAGCCTGAATTCGAGTTCGCACTATCTATAGGGGCTATGCCCATGACTGCTGTACCCGTTATCGGCAATGACTCCGACGAGACCGAGCAGCCTGTGACGCTCGCGGAGCTTGATGCCAGCATCGAGGACAGCCCCGAAGTGCCTGAGGACGAGATTGCCGTGCGCTACCACAGTGACGAAGCGCTCCTAGCGGCAATTCAGCAGCGCCGCAACGGCCGCGCTGGCGACTAGCTCTCCTCCAGAGCGGTGCCTACTCATGACGAGACCCGCGCGTTCGTTCGCGACTACGAGCGCTTGACGCGCCAGCAGCAAGACAGGTTCGACAGCAAGCGCGAAGAGTTCATCAAAGACTTGCTGGCCATGGAGAAAGACCCGCGTATGAGGTTTCAGGCCTCTCTTCGCGTCAAGAAACTGCAAGGCGAATCAGGTCTCTTCGAGATGGCATGAGCAGCCGACGGACGGGCGATTTTCTCGATGGGCCGCCCGGTGGTCGAAGGCAAGCGCCATATCGTCTGGCATCGTGTTGGAGATCACGGAATCTTGCCCTAGTGGTGTGTCGTGGGTTTAGCGCCGTGGATTGCGACGGCAGCGGCGTTCCTCGCAAGGCGCACCGACGCAGCCATACTTCCAGCGTACGGCAAGGAGGGGCAACGCCGCGAGGGGCGTCGATGCCTAGCAGGACACGCGCGAATAAACCCACGACACACCACTAGCAAATTACTCAGCAGTTCAGATCGTCTGGGTGCCGTCTACTCCTAGGGCGATGGCGAGGAGGATGGCGATGCCGCCTAGGAGGCGGGCGGTTACTGACAGCAGGGGGGTGGGGGTGGCGCGGAACCAGAGGAGGGCGGTGGTGAGCGCGGCGGCCAGCACTACCCCGGCCATGGTGCGAAGGGTGCCGTCGTGGGCGGCGGTGGCCAGCACTACGGCTACTAGCTGCGGGGTGAACAGCACGGTGAGGGCGATGAGGGCTACTTGAGTGCCGGCTCGGGGCTCGTCGTGGACGGGGCGGGCGGGGAATGCCATCCAGCGGAGTCCGGCTACCGCGAAGGGCACGGAGGTGGCTAGGCGCCAGGTGCCCACCGTCACTGATAGGGCATCCAGGATGGGATCGGCCAGGGCGGCCACCATCCACAACAGGCCGATGGCTGCCGCCACGGCCAGGGCCACTCGGGGTCGCCACTGATCTCGGTTGGAGGGGCGCCAGGCCACGCTCAGCGCGCCCGCGGCTGGGTTGGCCGCGGCCAGCACCATCAACATCACCGGTCCGAGTCCGCTCATGGTTTTCTCGCTTTCATGGCTTCATTCCTCCCAAATCGAATCGGTAGTCGGCCATCAACAGACCGGAGATGGCGTGCTGCTGGTCGTCCACCCGGGTCTGGTCGTCGTAGTACCAAGCACCATCGGCATCTTGGGCCTCGGCCAGTCGGGCTGCTCCGCACTCCAGCCGTTCCCGCAGGGGGGCGTCAGAGTCAGCAAGCCGAGATTCGTTCAGCCAGAGCCACTCCAGCCCGCCCAGTCCTTCGAGGATGGTCCCGTAGCCTCCGCCGCGGGGCATGGGCAGATGCGAGATCTTGGCCACACCTTCTCTCTGGGCGTCCCAGCGGATCATCTGGCCGAACCGGCCGGCCAAGCGCTGGGCGTAGGCCAGATGGTGGTCTTCCAGCCCCCATTCGGCCATCTCGCCTAAGGCGTAGGCCGCCCACTGGTCGGGCCATGGCGGGGGCCACAGCTCCTCCAGTTCGTCCCGCTCGGTGGCCAGGTAGTCCATGATGGCCCAAACCGGGGCATCCCAACCCTCTCCCGGGAAGGTCTCGTGTAGCAGGGCCAGCCCCCAGGCAGCCTCGCCAGTGGCGAAGCGAGATCTGATCTCAGGGGTTGGCGCCCCTGTCTTGGGATCCCAGAAGTTGAGCATTCCCCCATCGGGCAGCTGCTGGCCGACGAGGAACCGGCCCAGCGCCCTCATCTCGTCGTCGAAGCCCGGGTCGCCGGTGAGGATGCGCCGATGGGCCAGCGACACCAGAGTCAGCGAAGCAGTCCCCGCCTTCACCGGCCCCCGGGGCGACAGTGCCGGCCCCATGCCACCGTCATCGGTGTTCACCGCCCGCTCCAGCAGGTAGTTCATGCCCCGGTCGGCGGCTTCCACCACCTGGTGGTTTTGGCCTTGCTGGGCGATGGCCAGTTGGTAGAGCGACATGGTGCCCCCGGCGTGGCGGACCAGGTTGTAGCCCGGCACCGCCGACTCGGTGCGTCGGTCGTATTCGTACAGGTAGCGCCCGCTGGGCTCCTGGGTGCGGACGATCCAGTCGGCTCCGGCGTCGATGGCTGCTTGGCCGTCGCCGGGGGAGTATGGCGGGCACACCTCGGGCGCGGCCAGCGTCACCCGCAGCAGCCCGGCGGTGACCACCCAGACCACCAGCCACGCAACGATTCGCCGTTTGGCTGTCGGTCTCATGGGTATCGCCAGAACCGGGAGAACAGGAACGTGGCCGGCAGCCGGGTCCTCACGAACCGGCGGGCGGCCTGGCCCTCAAGCACGGTGCCGTTGCGATCCACCATGCGCCACGATGCCCCCGGCACCACCGTGATGTCGAACCGGGCCATCCAATCCAGCCACCCCACCCAGCGGCTGGGGGTGACCAACGTGCGGTCGCGGGTGGATGGAGTAGCCCAGATGGCCAGCGCGCCGATGGCGATCACGCTGAACACCTCCACCTGGGCGCTCACCTCGATGCCGACGTGAAAGGCCACCGCCACCCATACTGCGGCCAGCCGAGTGCGGCGGAACCAAATCCCGAAGGCGATGAACAGCTCGGTGGCCACCGCCACCGGCGACAGCACCCATTGGAATGCCCGGGCCGTTATCACCTCCAGAATCGGATCGGCCAAAGTGCCGCCTAGCGCGTCGCGTACATCGTCCTGGTAGCGCAGGGTGCGGTCGTGCATCACTCGGCCGCCCACCCAGTCGGGGTCGATCAGCTTGGAGAACCCCGAGGCGAAGTAGATGGCGGCCGCCTCGAACCGTAGGAGCCAGACGGGCCACACCAAGCCCCGGTCATCAGGCGGCTGGCGGCGACGGGCGTCCAGCGACAACACCCGGCCGTTGTCGCACAGGGCCACACCGGCCAACAGGATGATCAGAAAGGCCCGGTTGTGGCGGAAGTGGGTCTCCGACAAGAAGAAGTTGTAGGTCACCACAGTGAAGGCCACCCAGGTGGCGGTGCGGGACCAGCGCCCTACGGTCATCAGCACTGCGGCCGCCACCCCCGCCCACAGCAGCGCCACATACAGCCCGGCCGGCGCATTGGGGATCCACGGCCACCACTGCTGCTGGAAGACGTCGTGGTAGGTGATGCCATCGAGGGCGTCGGCCAGAAACGGCTTCAGGTGCCAGATGACCGATGGCCCCAGCACGATGCGCACGATGGCCACGGCCCGAACGCTGGCTGGCTCATCGAACACGTCGTCGAGCCATCGTCGGCATCGGGACCGCCGGTCAGCCGCCACCGGGGGAGATGCCGTGGCCGTCATAGTCGGCCCAACTCGCGGTCGTGGCTACGGATCACCGTGACATGGGGGCCCCGGGCGTTGCGATAGTAAGTGACGGTGGCCTCCAAGTAGAGCGTCGTGGTGTCATCGGGAGTGTTGTCGGCCATCCAGTCCAGGGCGTGGTCCAAGAAGTCCACCACCGCGTCCACTCCAGAGAAGGCGTGGCGCTGGCGCCAGGGCCCCTGCAAGGCCCGCCAGCCGATCAGCTCGTCCCAGTCGTAGCCCTCCCAACGGCCGTAGGGCGCCGCCACTCGCTCTCCATCAGGCAGCACTCGCACCAGCTCCACCGCATATGTGCTGGACTCGTTGAACGGCTGGAACGCGAAGTAGTTGTGCGGATCCCGGTAGCCGTTGGCCACCAGCCCGAGTTGGACGATTACCACCGCGGCGGCGAACCACCGTGCTCCCCGCCGACGCCACAGCGGGCAGGGTGGCGCAGCCGCTCCCGATGCCGCGTCAGCCGTCGTCGCCGTACCTCTGCTTGTAGGCCTCCAAGTCGGGCGGCAGGCGGTCGCGCTTTAGCTCGGCGAAGTTGTCGTAGGCGGTCAGCCAGCGCACGTGGTGCCACAGCTCCACCGCCTCTTCGGTCGACGCGGGCGGGTTGCTGATCACCGGGCCGAACAGAGCCGGTCCCCGACCGCCCTCCAGGCGGATGGTGGGTACGCCGAAGCTGCGGGTCTCGCCGCACAAGATGGTGTGCTCGGCCTTCAGCGTCTCCCAGGTGCCCTCGTCAGCCAGGGCGTCGTCCACCAGCCCGGCGTCGAATCCGGCGTCCACCGCGGCAGCCCGGATGGTGTCAAGCTCGTCCACCGACTCCACCAGGTCGAACGCCCGTCGCCCGATCGCCTGGTAGTAGGCGCCGATGCCGTTGTTGCCGCCCACCTCGCGGGCCTTCACCGCGGTGCGCAGCGAGCGCACGCCCACGCCCCGGTCGGGGTCGAACTCGTCGATGGGCTTGTCCCAGTTGACGATGGCCAACGAGAACAGACCCCAGGTGATGCTCACCTTTCCGGCGTCTTCGATCTGACGAACCCAACGGGCCGTCTGCCAGCACCATGGTCAAAGCGGGTCGAAGTAAAAGGTGATGGGCTCGCTCATGGGGTCATTATCCCTAACCGAGGATGACCTCGGCGATTGCGCGCAGCTCATCGGCGTCTCGGGCCCCCACGTTGATGCCGGTCACCGGGCTCTCCTCCCAGGCCGCCAGTCGGTCGCGGATCCGCCCCGGCGACCCCACCAGGGAGATCTCGTCGGCGAACTGGTCGGGCACCGCGGCGATGGCCTCCTCCCGCCGTCCCTCGAAGAACAGGTCTTGGATGCGGTAGGCCTCCTCCTCGAAGCCCATCCGGGCCATGAGCTTGGTGTGGTAGTTCTGGCCCTTGGCCCCCATCCCGCCGATGTAAAAGCCCAGCGAGGCCTTGGTGGGGAACAGCGCCTGGGCCAGCTCCTCAGTCGAGTTGCCGGTGACCTTGATGGTGGTATGGACGGTGATTTCGAAGTCCTCCGATCGCCCGGCGATCGACTCGGCGTATACCTCGGGGCGGAAGGGGGAGTAGTACAGCGGCAGCCAGCCGTCGGCGATCTCCACCGTTTGGGCGATGTTCTTGGGACCCTCGGCGCCGATGAAGATGGGGATGTCGGCCCGAAGGGGATGGGTCATGATCTTGAGCGGTTTGCCCAGGCCGGTGTCGCCCTCCCCCTTGTAGGGGTGGCTGTAGTAGTCGCCCTCGAAGGTCAGGTAGCCGTCTCGGGCGAGCACCCGCCGCAAGATCTCCACATACTCGCGGGTACGGGCCAGCGGGCGGTTTCCCGGCTGGCCGTACCACCCCTCCACCACCTGGGGTCCCGACACCCCCAGCCCCAAGATGAGGCGCTGGTTGGACAGGTGGTCGGCGGTGACGGCATGCATGGCGGTGGCGGTGGGAGTGCGGGCGGCCAGCTGCACGATGCCGGTGCCCAGGCGGATGCGCTCGGTGTGGGCGGCCAGCCACACCAGTGGCGAGAACGCATCGGAGCCCCACGATTCGGCGGTCCACACCGAGTCGTAGCCCAGCCGCTCTGCCTCTTGGGTGAGCGGCACGAAGCCCTCGGGCATCCCGCGGCCCCAATATCCCCAGACCAGTCCGAGCTTCATGGCGGCGACCCTATCCCGCTCACGGCAGGTGAATGCTGTCGGGGTTGGGAGGGACTGCCGATATCCCGATTCTCGCCTTATCCCGTTTGTCGGCAGCGGGGGTGGGGCCGGTAACATGGTTCCCTATGTCCAGGGTCTGCCAGGTGACCGGTCGTCGCCCATCGTTCGGCAATAACGTGTCCCACTCGCACCGCAAGACGCGGCGCCGGTGGAACCCGAACGTCCACAAGCACCGCTTCTGGCTGCCGTCGGAGAAGCGGTGGGTCACCCTCAACGTGTCGGCCAAGGGCCTGAAAACCATCAACAAGCACGGCATCGAGAAGGTGATTGCCCAGATGCGCCAGCGTGGCGAGAAGGTGTGACCTATGGCTAGCGACAAGCGTCCCATCATCAAGCTGAAGTCCACCGCGGGCACCGGCTACACCTATGTGACCACCAAGAACCGGATCAACCACCGGGAGCGGATCGAGCTGAAGAAGTACGACCCGGTGGCCCGCAAGCACGTCGTGTTCAAGGAGGAGCGGTAGCCACCGACGTCGACGAGCGCCGGGAGCACCTGACGGCCGCGCTGCTGGCCGACGACCCTGCCCCGCCGCTGTGGCATCTGGTTGATTCCGGCCTCGCCGACGAGATCGTTCCCGAGCTGCCCGCGCTCCGCTTGGAGCAAGACCCCATCCATCGCCACAAGGACGTGCTGGCCCACACCATCGCAGTGGTGGCCAAGACCCGCGCTGATCTGGTTCTGCGGCTGGCCACGCTGTTCCACGACGTGGGCAAGCCCCGCACTCGCTCTTACGAACGGGGCACCGTCACCTTCTACCACCACGAGGCGGTGGGGGCCCGCATGACTCGCAAGCGGCTCACCGAGCTGGGCTATCCCGAGCAGGTGGTAGACGACGTGAGCGATCTGGTACGGCTGTCGGGTCGGTTCAAGGGGTACGCCGACGGCTGGAGCGATGCCGCGGTGCGCCGCTACGCCCGGGAGGCCGGCCCCTTGCTGGGCTACCTCAACGAGCTGGTGAGGGCCGACTGCACCACCAGGAACCGCCAGAAGGCGGCCGATCTCCAACACCATGTGGACGAGTTGGAGGCTCGGATCGCCCGACTGGCCGAAGAAGAGCGCCGGGCCGCTGAGCGGCCGCTGATCGACGGCAATGAGGTGATGGAGCGCTACGGCATCGGTCCTGGCCCCAAGGTGGGCCAAGCGCTGAAGTTCCTCTTGGAGCTGAAGCGGGCCGAGCCGGATCTGGACCGGGCGGCCACCGAGGCCCGACTCGACACCTGGTGGGCTGAAGAACATTAGCTGAGCGGGTGACCCCACAACGGGCGATTGTCCCGTTAGCCTGCGTCCTGCTGTGTCAGAAAGGCTCAAAGCGGCCCGAATTCTTGTCCTCGTTGCCCTCTTGGGAGTGGCGTTGTCCTGCTCGCACGGTGATGAGGCCCCCGAAGAAGCCAGCACGCCCAGCACGGCAAAGACCGGTGTGGCCTCCGATCCGACCAAGACTCTGACCCCAGCCGTCGAAGTGGCTACGCCGACGCCCGATGAGGCCCCAGACGCCGAAACCGCAGTGGAGATGGAGCTACCAGAGCCCACAGCGACTGCCGAGCCCACGCCGTCTCCTGCGCCCACAGCGACTGCCGAGCCCACGCTGTCTCCTGCACCCACAGCGACTGCCGAGCCCTCGCCGACTGCCGAGCCCACAGCGAGTGCCGAGTCTGAGCGTGATTGTTCTCCTTTGATCCCGGACGATCTTCAGCTATCCCACACGTCTCTTGCGCTGACCAGTATCGAGATATCGCAGGCGATATATCACTGCGCCCACGAGGTCGGACTGGCGTCCGCCGAGGATCCCGCAGCGATTTCCACGCTGATGTCCCGCGGTATTCGAGGTCCGCTGCTGCTGCTTGGTCCTTGGTTCGACACCCCTTTGATGGGTGAGCTTTTGATGGGTGAGCTCGGGCGTCTCGCTCCGGAGCGAATCGTGACGGCGGGGTTTGACGCGCCGGTGCTTCGATATGCCCTGGCCGACTATTCCTTCGAGCAGATCGCTGTCAACCAGCAGGCGACCTTTTCGCCTGAAGGGTTGACCAATGGCCGCGTGTGGCTCGTTGACAATGTCGAACAGGCCGTTCCATTGGCAGCCCTCGGCCACCAAATCGGTGTTGGGGTGTTCACCCTATCCGGTGACCTCCGAGCCTTGTCCCCAGAGATTCGGCATACGATCTCCAGCGCCTCCCAGGTGGAATGGCTCTCAGAATTCGGCGACGATGCTGTCTGGCAGTTGGAAGCAATCCGCCGGGGCGATGAAATACCCGGGGGCGGCTTGCTCATGTTCGAGCCCGGCTACGGTCGCCGCTTGGTAGCCATATACGGCCATCCGTCGACATCAGGACTTGGCGTGTTGGGAGAGCAGAGTCCCGACGAGGGTGTCGAACGCCTCCGTTCCATTGCCGAGGGCTACGACGCGGACGGTTCAGTGGTGCTGCCCACCTTTGAGATCATCGCCACCATTGCCTCGGCTGGCGCCGGTCGAGACGGAGACTATTCGACTGAAACCGCCCGGGACGAGATCAGGCCCTGGATCGAGATCGCGGCCGCCAACGATCTGTACGTGGTGCTGGATCTACAGCCCGGGCGAACCGACTTCCTCACGCAGGCCAAGATCTACGAGGAGTTCCTTCGCCTTCCCCATGTCGGGCTTGCGCTGGATCCCGAGTGGAGGCTCAAGCCCGACCAGGTTCACCTGCAAGAGATCGGCACGGTAGACGCAGCCGAGATCAACCAGGTTGTGGAGTGGCTGGCCGGGATTGTCCGAGAAGAAGCCCTTCCCCAGAAGTTGCTGATCGTCCACCAATTCCGGTTCTCCATGATCACCAACCGTGATCTGGTCGAGACTCCTCCGGAGTTGGCAGTGCTGATCCAAATGGACGGTCAAGGTCCGCTGACCGCCAAGTACGACACCTGGAACCTCTTGACCAACGAGGCCGACGCCGATCAGTTCAATTGGGGTTGGAAGAACTTCTACGACGAGGACTTACCCACCGCCACCCCAGATCAAGTGCTGGCGCTTACTCCCAACCCGGTATTCGTGTCGTTCCAGTAAGACCGCTGGATTCAGGCTAAAGCTGGTCGATGTATGTGTCGGTACCCACCACAGTCTTGAAAAAGGGGCCGGCCCAGCAGACGTTGGCCAGACCTGAGCCGTTGACTGCGTCCACGTACGACCGGAAGGCATCCCAGCAGCCGTCGGGCTTCTCGTCGCTGAAGAAGATTTGAAGGGTTCGGGCCTCGCTGCCGGTGCCCGAGCCCAGATCCATGGGCGAGTTGGAGGTGATTTCGTCGCGCTGGCGGGGCTTCCAGACCGACCCGATGGCCACCGGCGAGCCGGCCATCATCTCGGGCATGGCCTTGTCCCGCAAAAAGGCGTGCAGTTCGTCTTCGCCCACGCCGTCGGCCCGGTCCATGGCCACCACGCCGATTCCGGCATAGCCGTGGTCGAGGGCTAGCTCCAGCGGCACCGGGTCGTCATCTCGGTAGGCGGCCCAGGCCACATCGGCCAAGATGGTGTGGCGGTGGGTGCGCTCGGCAAACCCCCGGTCGTTGGTATAGAGCCAGTGGACCTGGTCGCCGGCCCACTGCCAGTGCTCCTCGTCGTGGCCGTCGAGCACCCAGTACACCGCCAAGAACGAACCGTCGCCGGGCCGCGATACCTCGCCGCTGTCGTCGGTGATGCGCAGATCTTTGAGTGCCCGAGGGGCCACCCAGCGGGAACCGGCGAACATCCAGGGGCCGATCATGCACCCGGCGTAGAAATGGTCTCGCTCGTACCAGCGGTTGTACTCCCGCTCGTGGCCCGGATTCGGATCCACCAGGGTGAAGAGCATGCTGCCAACGTGGATGGGATAGTCGTTCACGCCGCCGAAGATAGTCGCTTGGTTCTAGTGTCGAGATGGTGAGCGAGCATCCATTCCGGGACAAAGCCGCGATCGTGGGGATCGGCATCACCGAGTTGTCGAAAAACTCGGGGGTGAGCACCCTCACACTGGCGCTGCGGGCGATCATGTCCGCAGTGGAAGATGCCGGGCTGGGCCGGGAGGACATCGACGGAGTGGCCTGCCATCAGGTGCAGGACTCGATCACCGCCTCCATCGTGGCCCAGTGCCTGGGGGTAGACGACCTGTCGTGGTACTGCGACCAATTCGGCGGCGGCTCCACCTCGCACTCGGTGGTGGGCCACGCGGCCAGCGCGGCCGCCCTCGGCCACGCCCGCCACATCGTGGTGTGGCGGGCGATCAACGCCCGATCCGAGCACCGCATGGGCGGTACCGGACGGCCGCCCCCGGCCATCGTGGAGACCCAGTACCAGCACCCCATCGGCTGGGTGACCCCGCCGCAATGGTATGCCATGCTCGCCCGCTCCCATATGAACCGCTGGGGCAGCACTTCTGAGGATCTCGGACGCATCGCTGTTCAGCAGCGGGCCAACGCCGTTTACAACGAGCGGGCCATGATGCGAGCCCCCATGACCATGGACGACTACTTCGCCTCCCGCTGGATCGTGGAGCCGTTCCGGCTGTTCGACTGCTGTTTGGAGACCGACGCCGCGGCCGCAGTGGTGATCACCACCACCGAGCGAGCCCGCGATCTGCGCCAACCCCCGGTGCTGATCTCGGGGATGACCTGGGGCGGCGGCCACATGATGCACAGCAACCGGGTGCAGGTCGACTGGACGACCTCCATCGCTGCCAAGATGTCCCGCCGGTTATACGAGATGGCCGGGGTCGGCCCTGAAGATATCCAGTACGCCTCGCTGTACGACGCCTTCACCCACCTGGTGCTGGTCCAAGTGGAGGACTACGGGTTCGCCCCCAAGGGAGAGGCCGCCGCGTTCATCGCCGAGGGCGGCACTGCGCCTGGGGGCCGGATCCCGGTGAACACCCACGGCGGATTCCTGTCGGAGGGCTATGTCCACGGCCTCAACAACCTGCACGAGGCGGTCCGCCAGATCCGCGGCACCGCCGGGCGGTTCCAGGTTCCCGACGCGGAGGTGGCCCTGTCCACCGGCCAGCCCGGCTATGTGGCCGGCAACTCCTCGGCCGTCATCCTGCGCCGCGATAGCTGACCGGCTCAGCGGGACGGGGGCGGGCGTTGTACCAGGCAGCGGCAGCGGCCGCCACCAGCACCAGGGCGCTGAGCCCGGCCCAATGGCTCAGCGAGTGAAAGCCGAAGTGCTCCATGACCACACCCGAGGACAGACCGGCAATCGCCCCCCCACCAGTCATCAAGAGGTCGGCACCCCCCTGTACCTCAACCCGCTGGCCCACCGGAATGGCGCCGATCAATAGCGCGCTCCCCGCGATCAGCCCGAAACTCCAGCCCAAACCCACTAGCAGGAGGCCGGCGAACATTCCGGCGCTGTCCTCTGCGCTGTTGTGAGCCGCGGTCTCCGCGCCGATGCAAAGGATCACGCCACCTAGCCCGACCATGAGATAAGGGCCGATTCGGTCGACCAGCCAACCCACGATGGGCGAGAAGGCGAACATCCCGATGACGTGGACCGAGATCACCCAGCCGATCGCCTGGAGGTGGTGATCGCCGTTGTCCATGTGCAGTGGGGTTATGGTCATCACCCCCACCATCACTGCCTGGCCCATGAGCATGGCGATCACCGCCAACCGGGCGGCGGGCACAGTGGCGATTCTGCGCCCCACCACTCGCAGCGACGCCGGACGGGCCGCGGCTTTGCCCACTTTGCCCAGTACTTCCAGCGGGTCGGGACGCAGCCACACATGGGTGGCGGTGAGGCCGAGTACGAAAAGAACTGTTGACAGCAGATAGGGGCCGGACAGCTCCGGCAAGCCTATGAACCGGGCCACGGCCGACGCGGGGCCCAGTGCGATGGTCGGTCCCAGCGCCGCCCCGAACGTCGTGGCCCACACCAGCATCCCGATGGCCCGGGCCCGGCGATCCTCTGGGGCCAGGTCGGCACAGGCGAAACGGGCCGCCAAGTTGGTGGCGTTGCCTGCGCCGATGCCGATGATCCCCACCACCAATAGGGGATAGAAGTCGGCCACCGCGGCCAAGAAGGCGAGCGCGGCCCCGACTGTTCCTATCGACCACCCCGCCACCAAGCCCCGGCGTCGGCCGAGACGGGCCATCCGGCGAGCCAAGGGAACTGTGGTCATTACGCTTCCCACCTGCATCATGGCGGCAGCCAAAGTGGCCAGCGTGTCGCTGTCGGTGATCTCCTTGGCCAGCACCGCGGCCGCCGCGAATCCCGAGGCCATAGCGGCCGAAGTGGGGACCACCGAGGCCATCAGCGTCCTACTTGCCCGCTGAAAAGCCGCTGCTCGCTCTATCGACATCTCTGGTCTGTTCTTGATCCTTGGGTGTCCAGCGATCTTGGCTGGCCCCGGGTCACTCTAGGTCGGGATTGTGACAGTCTGGAGACGATGACCGCCGTTGACCGCCCGGCCGACCTGGCCCCCAAGCCCCGGCCCTATCCGGAGCGGGACTCGGCGCCGTGGTGGGAGCGTATCAACCAGCACCGCTTCGAATTGCAGCGCTGCGGCCGGTGCGGGGCGTGGCGGTGGCCGCCCCGGGCCATGTGCGGACGCTGCGCCTCCTTCGAATTCACCTGGACGCCGCTGTCGGGCCAAGCCACCGTGGAGAGCTGGGTGGTGAACCACCATGCCTTCCTTCCCGGCTTCGTCTCCCCCTACACCGTGGTGCTGGGCCGCCTCGAGGAGCAAGACGACCTGTGCCTGCCCGCCACCTGGCAAAGCGACGCCGAGCCCGCGCCCCGACAGCCCATCGAGATCGCCTTCGAAGACCACACCGACGAAGAAGGCCCCTTCACCCTCCTCGCCTGGCGCCCCGCCTGATCCGGCCAGCTGTTGCCAAGTTGACAAACTACACTTATAATAAGTGCAGTTATATTGAGTCGATTTATATAAATGGAAGGACAGCGAGTGGATACGCCAGCGAGACCGAGGAGTCTCTACGACCGAGAGGCTGAGTGGGAAGACCTGTCGCGTTTCGTCTTGTCGCCGCGGCCGGGTCTTCGGTTGGGCATCGTGTATGGCCGACGCCGCTATGGCAAGAGCTATCTGCTGCGCCGCCTGGTAGAAGCCACGGGCGGGGTGTACTACTTAGCACTGCGGGAGGAGCGCAGACCTGCTTTGGACCGGTTCGCCAACAGCCTCAGTCGGCAGCTTCAGTGGGCACCGCCCCAGCCGTTCCGAGATTGGAGCGATGCCATGGAGCAGGCAGCGAGCGTGCTGGGCACCCGAGGGTCACAACCGCAGGTTTTGGTAATCGATGAGTATCCCTACCTCCTACAGAACAGCCCTGAGATGGATTCTGCGCTCCAAGCCGTGATGGACGAAGCCGCGGCCGGAGGCCTGGCTGAGAGGTGGACAGCACCGGTGAGCGTTGTTCTGTGCGGTTCGGCTATGTCGGTGATGACCCAAATATTGAGCGGGACATCGCCCCTGCGAGGCCGAGCGGCGCTGGATATGCCGCTAGCCGCCTTCGATTATCGGCAGGCCCGAGGCTATTGGGAAATCGGAGACCTAGACGCGGCATTCGCAGTAGACACCGTTATGGGCGGGGCTGCCGGCTACAAAGACCTGACCGCCGACGCCGGGGTTCCAACTCGTCGCGAGGGCCTGCCTGAATGGCTGGCTGCCACGGTATTGAATCCGTCGCATGCCTTGTTCCGGGAGGACGACTATCTTCTGCGAGAAGATCCCCGGGTCACCGACGAGGCTACCTACTGCTCCTTGCTTCAGGCGGTGGCCGACGGGCGGACGTCACCGGCGAAAATTGCCGATGCGCTGGGCAGGACGTCCAATGAAATCAGCCATCAGCTAGGGGTGACGACCACCGCTGGCTTCGTGGTCCGCCACGAGGACCTGCTGGCCGATCGGCGACCGGTCTACCGGGTGGCCGACCCGATTGTGCGCTTCCATCACTTGATCAACCGACGGCACCGGGCCCGGCTGGAAGACCGCCATGCGCTCGATGTGTGGGCCGAGGCAGAAGCCACCTACCGCTCCCAGATCGTCGGCCCCCATTTCGAGTCGATGTGCCGCCTTTGGGCAGACCGCTATGCAGCAGAGGAGACCCTAGGCGGCCCCGCCGGCACATCGGCTTCGGTGCAGGTGAATGACCGCCGTCGACGCCAGGCATTCGAGTTGGATGTGGTCGCGCTCGGGCAGGGCAAGCAAGTGGGGAAGACCAAGACAGTCCAGTTGGTGGGTGAGGCGAAGGCCTACCGGCTTGACGTCGATGCTCTAACCCGCCTGGACCATCTGGCCGATCTTCTGGCCGGCCGCTCCGGGGTCACCTTGTCTCCTACCTCAAAGCGCCTGCTGTTTTCCGCAGAAGGCTTCACTCCCGAATTGGATGACGCAGCCAATGCCCGCCCTGACGTAGAACTCGTCGACCTTCACCGTCTCTATGCGGGCTATTGATCGGCAGGGATCCTGTCTCAATAGGGCCTGCCTCCGTTCACCACCACCACATCACGCTCTCGCCGGTTGTAGCGGATCCGAGTGTCCTTCATGAACACGACCCAGTCTTGCGAGCTAGCCAGCCTCAGCCAGTCTTCGTCGTCGATATCCTCGTCAGCTGGGATCCCATAGTGCTCAGCCAGAGTTACCAGCCGCAGGCCTGCATCGCGCAGCAACTCAGGGACTTTGATCCGTCCCAAGCTTCGGTCAAGAAAGAGGTCAGGCAGCCCGTCGGGATGTGGCACGGACGACGTCCTCGAGCTGGTGGGGCGGAACGCCGAACTCTCCACTCAATTCACTGAGGGATTCCCCGGCCCAGAAGCGTTCGAGCACATCAGAGACTCGCGCGCCGCCGCGCTCAAAGACAGGAGAGCCGAACGATCGGCCAGGGTCGGCCACAACCTTCGCTTCGCGGTATGCCGGAACCTGGATGATGGAGGCATATCCATCCGGGCCGTAGCGAATGAGTTTGAGGTATTGCTCGATGATCTCCGCGAACACTCGTTGGCCATTACGAATCACCACCAGGTCTTTTGTTCTTGGACCTCGGCCAGCATCCTGGTTCTGCTCGGCGTAGTCGAACAGAAGTTCGGCACCGTCGGTGTATAGCCGTTTAGAGGCCAGGGCATGGTCGATTCCCATCTGCCGTTGCAGCTCATCTAGCGCGGGACGAACCCGCTGCATCGGCACCCCACTGCGTCGGATGGCCGCAAGCACTAGTCCTTCCGCCAAGCCGATGAATGGAATCGTGGGTCCTCGAAACGTGTTAGTCGGCAAGTAGGTGAGCACTGGATCGCCGCTCACCTCGGGCCTGTCGGGAAATCGCCGGATATACCCTTTGGCCCAACTGGCCAGAGTCGAGGACGGCACGTCCACGATCCGCGCGGCCTCCCCAATGGTGTACAGCGGCACGTCGAACCGATGGTCATCTACGAGTCTCAGGGCCTGCCTCCTTTCATACCCACCATATTGCAGTCCGACAGCTAAATTGCGGTGGGTTGATTCCAAGTTCGCAGCCAGGACCACCCAATACGCCAGTAGCTCTAAGCGAAGTACGCCAGGTCTGGAGTGCTGAGGGTGGGGACGACGGTAGCGCGGCGGCGGGAAGCCACGTCGGGGGCTGGGGCTATGCGGTCTGCCCTGCTGGCATCGTCGGGGCCATCGATGCGGGTGAACCCGCACAGCGCGATTACCTCTCGCAGTCGGTCTACCGCAACAGGCTGGTCCAGCTCATTCTCGAACCCGGTCGGGATTGGGAGACGGCGGATTTTGAAGTCTTCCAGATTCAATGCCTCTGCGGAGGAGAATGCCTGCCACTCCGGCCCTCGCAGATCGGCGTCCTCTTCCTCGTCCTCCGCCTCTGCGGGCGCTTCTTGGCGGCGTCGCTCGATGGTTGCCCATATTCGTCGGGGTTGTAGTCCAGCAGCCAACGGCGCTGTTGCTCGCCTTGGCCCCGCCGCAGGCGGTTGATCACATAGTCGAGGATCACGCGGTCCTCGATGTCGAGGAGGTCGTCCCATCGCTCGTCGACTTTTCGATGGACCTCGTCGGTCCCGTGGGCATCGGTGGGGATGGTGAGAGCGGAGCGGTAAACCGAGAACCAGGAGTTGGACGCACCCAGCAGGAGCGCCCGAGGCGGTTCGAGGCAGCCCTCATCAAAGCGGTGGAGATGGGGGTGGCGGCCACGACACTGGGGCAGGTGTCGCCACGCCTGCTCGCCGAAGGCATCGTGGGCCATCCGCTGGGCATTACAGGTCTTGCAGATCACCTACACATCGGCAGCCCGGTTTGCCTGGCCAGCTTCCCGCAGCTCCAACACCATGGAACCGTCGGGGCATGGACCACCCCGGTGGACGTACGCTGCCCATGGGAAGTCATCGAGATGTCCGCTCGAGCAGGCGACCATGAATCGGGTGGGCACCACATGGGGTCGGAGACCGTGGCACTTGTCGTGGTACCAGTACGACCGGTCGGGCCGGTAGCGGTTTACTTCCAAGGCGAACTCCTGGTAGTCCACTGGGGCCAGCCAGCTGCACCTGGTACATCTCATCCAGCGAGGGAACGGATGGACGGGCACCCCTACCCAGGCCCAAGAGTCGTAAGGGTTCTGTGTTTCTTCCACCCACGGTGGAGTCCGCAGCTCGGTCACCTGAGCGCACTCCGGCATATGCCGGACGGTGCTGAGCAGCCGAGGCTCGTCGATGGATTCGGTGTCGTGGATATTCCAGCCGCTGATGTCCAAAGCGTTGCCGGTTCTTCGGGTGGATCGGGCGATTCCCAGCCGCCGGCAGGCTTTGGCGAGCGCCCCGGCTGTGTATTGGCCGGATTCAACCGGTCGTCGCAACACCTCGATGATGGAGGTGTCAGGTGGGGACGATGCGGGAGCGACTGCGCCGCTTGGGACGGGCGCAGAGGCCTTGGCGGGCCATCGAGGCCTCCACCGTCTTCTTCGACACCGGCATCCCGTCTCGGCGCAGCTGCGCTCGAACCCTGGGCGACCACTAGGTGCCCTTGGACTTGTCGAAGGCCCGCTCCACCTCGGTGTCCAGCGCTCGGCGGCGCCTGTCAGCCTCAGCCAGCGGGCGGTCGAGGTGTTTACAGAGCGTCGAGGGCGCAACGCCCAGCGCCCTGCACGCGACTGCGTGAGGCACACCGTGTTCGGTCCTTTGGGCGTCGATGAAACCAGCCATATCCGCTGTCATCGAGTGGCCTCGTCAACCTGAAGGACCACGGATCGTTTGAGGACATCACGCTCCATCTCCAACTCGGCAACCCGTTTGCGGAGCCGGGCCAGCTCGGCCCGCTCATCAGCGGTCAGACCGCCGGCCTGCTCGGCCTGGTCCCGGCGCACCCAGTTGCCCAAAGTACCCTCGTCCACACCGAGCTCCCGGGCCACATGGGCCACCGGCCGGCCGGTCTCTTCGACGATCCGAACAGCCCCATCGCGGAACTCCGAATCGAACCTTCGTCGTGGTCTAGACATCGCATCTCCTCATAGACGATGTCTCCACAAAAAGAGGGGAACCTCAGTTGTGCCGTCCGGCGTGACCTGAGAGGGGGTGGGTGTACTAGATTTCTCGCGGACCCGGAAAACGACTAGGGAGATGCCGTGGAAGTTTCGGTCACCATCAACGGGGACAGCCATTTGCATGATGTGGAACCGCGAACGCTGCTGGTTCACTACATCCGCGACGTGGTTGGCCTCACCGGCACCAACATCGGGTGCGACACCTCCTCGTGCGGGGCCTGCACCATCCATGTGAACGGCGAGTCGGTCAAGTCCTGCACCATGCTGGCCGTGCAGGCCGACGGGCAGGACCTCCTCACCATCGAGGGCCTGGCCGACGGCGACGTGCTCCATCCCATGCAGGAGTCGTTCCGCCAGTGCCACGCCCTTCAGTGCGGCTATTGCACGCCGGGCATGGTCATGGCCGCCGTCTCGCTGCTGGATGAGAACCCCGACCCCACTGAGCGGGAAGTCCGCATCGGCCTCGAGGGCAACCTGTGTCGTTGCACCGGCTATCACAACATCGTCAAGGCCGTTCTCCACTGCGCGGAGGCCCAGTCATGATCCCTACTGTTTTCCACAACATCGTCAAAGCTGTATTGCACTGCGCGGAGGCCTCGTCATGATTCCTGCGGCATTCGACTACATCCGGGCCGGATCGGCCGAAGAGGCGCTGGCTGCGCTGGCCGAGCACGGCGATGAGGCCAAGCTGTTGGCCGGGGGCCACTCGCTTCTGCCCCTGATGAAGCTGCGGTTATCCACCCCCGCAGTGCTGGTGGACATCGGCCGCCTCGACGACCTCAGCTATATCAACGACGCCGGCGACCACCTGGCCATCGGCGCCCTCACCCGCCACCGCGACGTGGAGACCAGCGAGCTGGTGCAGTCGCAGGCCGGGCTGTTGGCCGAGGCCACCAGCCACGTCGGCGATCCCCAGGTGCGCCACCGGGGCACCATCGGCGGATCGGTGGCCCACGGCGACCCCGCATCCGACCTGCCATCGGTGATGCTGGCCATGCGGGCCACCCTGGTGGCCCGGGGACCGGGAGGCGAGCGGGAGATCGCAGTGGACGACTTCTTCGCCGGTTTCCTGGAGACCTCCCTGGGCGACGACGAATTACTCACCGAGATCCGGGTGCCGAAGATGCCCGACGCCACGTGGGGCTTCCAGAAGTTCAACCGCCGGGCCCAGGACTGGGCCATAGTGGGCGTTTCGGCCATTGTGGCCAACGGCAGCTCCGGCGTGGGCCTGGTGAACATGGACAGCACGCCGATCCGGGCCGCCGGCGTAGAGGCCGCGCTGGCCGGGGGCGCTTCTGCTTCCGACGCTGCCGAAGCGGCCGCCGAGGGCACCAACCCGCCGTCTGACCTGAACGCCGGACCCGAGTACCGCGAGCACCTCGCCCGGGTGCTCACCCGCCGGGCGCTCGAAGCCGCTGGACGCTAGAGCCCAGCACTGGGGCCATCTGCCCTCTTCGGCCGCCGAGGTTGACTATGGGATCTGAGCCCACAACGGCTGCCGAGGTGGCCGACGGGCTGGCGGGCTGCGACTACTTGGCCGACGAGGGTTTGGCCACGGCCGTGTTCTTGGCCATGACCCTGAACCGCCCCCTGCTGTTGGAGGGCGAGCCCGGTGTGGGTAAAACCGAGACGGCCAAGGCCCTGGCTTCGTGGACCGGCGCAGAGCTGATCCGTCTCCAGTGCTACGAGGGAATCGACGTAGCCCAGGCGGTGTATGAGTGGGACTACTCCCGCCAGCTACTGCATCTGCGGACCGCGGAGGCTACCGGCGGCGCCACCCGGGAGACCGCCGATGCTCTGGAAGACGAGCTCTACTCCGAGCGCTTCCTCATCAGGCGCCCCCTGCTGCGAGCCATCGCGGCGGTCGAGGGCCCGCCTCCGGTGCTGTTGATCGACGAAGTAGACCGGGCCGACGATGAGTTTGAGGCGTTCCTGCTGGAGATCCTGTCGGAATACGCGGTGACCGTGCCCGAGATCGGCCGGTTTTCAGCGATATCCCCACCCTGGGTGATCATCACCTCCAATCGAACCCGGGATGTCCACGACGCCCTCAAGCGCCGCTGTCTCTACCACTGGGTGGAGCACCCCGAATTCGAGCGCGAGGTGGCCATCATCGGTCGCCGGGCCCCCGGGGTGAGCGAGCAGTTGGCCCGGCAGGTGGCCGCCGCGGTAGCTGCGTTCCGGGAGTTGGGCCTGTACAAGCCGCCCGGCGTGGCCGAGAGCATCGACTGGAGCTTGGCCTTGGGCCGCCTGGGTGCGGCCGAGCTGACCCCGGAGATCACCCAGGCCAGCTTGGGGTCGGTGCTCAAGTACCGGGAAGACCAGCAGCGGGTGGTCGACCAGGGAATCGGCGGCCTGATCGAACAGGCCATCGCCCGTGCAGGTTGACGAGCTGGCGGTCGGCTTTGTAAATGCGCTGAGAGGCGCGGGCATCGATGTGGCTGTGGGGTCGTCGGTGAACTACTACCAGGCGCTCGGCGCAGTAGGCATGGAGAAGCGCAGCTCGGTGTACTGGGCGGGCCGGGCCACCCTGGTCACCGAGCCCGACGACATCGAGTTCTACGACAAGATCTTCGGCGCCTACTACGGCGGACAGCAGTTGGTGGCCACTCCAGTGGTGGAGGTGACCCAGCCCATCACCTTGGTGGTGGACGACGACGGCGACGATGACGCCGAAGACGACGGCGGCGACGAAGATCCCGGCGACCCTTCGCTCACGCTGCGGTGGAGCCGCCACGAGGTGCTGCGCGACAAGGACTTCGCACGCTTCACCGACGACGAGCTCACCGAGGCCCACCGGCTCATGGCCGCCATGGCCCGGATCGGCGGCACCCGCCGGTCCCGCCGCCGGCGCCGCACCCACCGCACCGCCGGGCACCCCGAATTGCGCCGCACGGTGCGGGCCGCCATCCGCAGCGGCGGCGAACCGGTGCGCCGCTGGTATACCGAGCCGGGCCAGCGGCTCCGCCGGGTGGTGTTGCTGCTGGACATCTCCGGCTCGATGGAGTCTTACGCCCGGGCCCTCATCCGCTTTGTCCACGCCGCGGTTGTGGGCCGCCGCCGGGTGGAGGTGTTCACCATCGGCACCCGTTTGACCCGCATCACCCGGGAGCTGTCGTCACACGACCCCGACCGGGCGCTGGGCGCGGCGGCCGACGCGGTGAGCGACTGGTCGGGCGGTACGCGGTTGGGCGACACCCTGGCCGAATTCAACGAGATGTGGGGCATCCGGGGAATGGCCCGGGGGGCCACGGTGGTCATCTTGAGCGACGGCTGGGATCGGGGCAGCCCCGAGGTGATGGCCGAGCAGATGACCCGATTGCACCGGGTGACCCATAGACTCGTGTGGGTGAATCCGCTGAAGGCCACCCCCGGCTACCAACCCCTGGCCCAGGGCATGGCCGCCGCCCTTCCCCACGTCGACGACTTCATCGAGGGCCACTCGCTGCAATCCCTGGAGCTACTGGCCGAGGTGCTGGCCGACGACCGGCCCCCCGCCAACTCCTCCTGGATGAATGGATCTGTGGCGGGATGAAGGAGATTTTGTCTGACCTGGATGCCTGGAAGGCCGAGGGTCGGCGGGTGGCTCTGGCCCGGGTGGTCAACGTGGAAGGCTCTGGCCCCCGTGATCCCGGCGCGGCCATGGCCGTTAGTGACAACGGCGACGTGATCGGATCGGTGTCGGGGGGCTGCGTAGAGGGCGCGGTGGTAGTAGAGGCTATAGACATCCTCGAAAGCGGGGAGCGGCGGATGGTCAGCTTCGGCTACAGCGACGACGAGGCCTTCGCAGTGGGGCTCACCTGCGGGGGCACCATCCATCTGTTCATCGAGCCCCTGGACTGGTAGAAGTGTCCGAGCTATACGAACGGCTTCGCGCCGCCATCGTCGATGAGCGGCCGGTGGCGCTGGCCACCGTCATCGAGGGCCACAATGCCGGAGCCAAGCTGGTGGTGGAGCCCGACGGCGACATCACCGGCACTTTGGGCCATCCCGAGCTCGACCGGATCGTGAGCCGGGATGCGGTGGGGGAGCTGGCCGCGGGCCGCACCGGCGTGCGCCACTACGGTGCCGAAGGGCAGGCTCGGGAGACCGATGTGTCGGTGTTCATCGAATCATTCTCGCCCCCGCCGATCATGCTCGTCTTCGGAGCGGTGGACTTCACCGCCGCGCTGGCCCGGACCGGCAAGCTGCTGGGATTCAACGTGGTCGTGGCCGATGCCCGCTCGGTATTCGCCACAGCCAAGCGGTTTCCCATGGCCGACCGGGTGATGGTGGCCTGGCCCGACGAGGTGTTCGACACCTACGGCGACCGCCTCGGTCCCCACGACGCGGTGTGCATCCTCACCCACGACCCCAAATTCGACGTGCCCGCAGTGCAGCGGGCGGTGGCCACCGACGTGGGCTATATCGGCGTCATGGGGAGCCGCCGCACCCACGCCACCCGACTGGAGCGGCTGCGCGAAGTGGGCGTGGATGAGAAGGGGATCGACCGGCTGATGGCCCCCATCGGGCTGGACATCGGATCACGCACCCCCGAGGAGACCGCCATCTCAGTTTGCGCCGAGATCATCGCCAACCGCACCGGCCACAGCGCCCCGTCGCTGCGCGACAGCCAAGGACCCATCCACCGCCCGCCGGCCGACGGATGAAGCGCCTCGCCGCGCTGGTTGCGGCGATATTGGCACTCTCGGCCTGCGGCAGCTCTGAGCCGACAGCGGTACCGGAGTCGCCCGAGGCCACGGTCGCCATCGCCACTCCGACGGTCAAGGCAACGGTGCTGCCAACAGCTTCAGCCCTTGCAACCGATTCGACCCCAGTTGCCACGCCAGCCCCGGTTGCGGTTGCACCCACCCCGGCGGTGATCACCGGCGGCGATGGCCCCACCGGCGATCTTGCCCGGGTATCGGCCGATTGGGCCACCGACTTTTCCACCCGCACCATCGACCTCGGCGAGCTTCGCATCGGAATCCAGATGATCCCCATCCGCGACCGCATCCGGCCCATCGACAATCCCGAGTTCGCCCCGGCATCGGAGGCTGGCTGGTCGGATCCAGAGCCCGGTCTTTTGCTGGTGGTGGGGGAGACGGCCCGCTTCTACCCGCTGGCCATGCTCATCGTCCATGAGATCGTCAACGACGAGATCGAGGGCCGCCCGGTGCTGGTCACCTACTGTCCGCTGTGCAACAGCGCGCTGGTTTTCGATCCGGTGGTCGATGCCCAGCGGCTGCGATTCGGCACCTCCGGCTTGCTCCGCAACAGCGACTTGGTGATGTGGGACGACGCCACCGAGTCGCTGTGGCAGCAGATCGGCGGTGAGGGCCTGGTGGGTACCTACGCGGGCCACCGCTTGGAAGTGATCCCGTCGGCCATCGTGTCTTGGGGAGACTTCAAGGCCGGCTATCCCGATGGGGTGGTGCTGGCGCCTCCCGGCCGCCCGGCGAGCAGTTACGGCCGCAATCCCTATGTGCAGTACACCTCCCGGTCGGCGCCCATCCCCGGTTTCTTCGACTCCACCATCTTGGACGACCGCTACCCCGCGCTGGAGCGCACCGTTGGAGTGACGGTGGACGGCCACGACAAGGCCTATCCGTTCAGCGTGGTGCAGGCCGTCGGAGCCTTGAACGACACCGTGGCCGGGGTTCCGGTTGTAGTGCTGTGGTCGCCGGGCACCGCCGATGCGCTCGACTCATCTGACACCGCGGGCGGGGTGGACGTAGGGGCCGCCCTTGCCTTCGATCGCCGAGTAGACGGCGAGGAATTGGAGTTCGCTGCTGCGGACGGGGGCCGGTTCACCGACGACCGCACCGGTTCTATGTGGAACGTGCTAGGCCAGGCTATCGAGGGCGAGTTGGCCGGCACCCGGCTTGATCCCGTGGTTCACACCAACGAGTTCTGGTTTGCTTGGGCCGCGTTCCACCCCAATGGCGAGGTCTTCGGGCCATGACGGGGGCAGCCGGGCGGACCGGGACGGAGCGGCCATGACTATCGCCGCCGTCGTTTTGGCCGCCGGAGCCGGTACCCGGTTCGGGGGCGACACCCACAAGCTGCGGGCTCCGTTCCGAGGGCTGACCGTGGTGCAGCACGCCCTCGGCGCCGCGCTGGAGGCCGACTTCGATGCGGTGTATATCGTGACCGGAGCGGTGGAGCTTCGCGACCTGATCTCCGACGGTGTGGTGCTGGTGGAGAACCACTCCTGGGAGCTGGGCCAGGCCACCTCGCTGCTGGCCGGAGTGTTCACTGCGGACAACGACGGACACGACGCGGTGGTTGTGGGACTGGGCGACCAGCCCCTGGTGGGGTCGGAGTCGTGGCGGGCGGTGGCCGAGGCCGAGGGGGAACTGGTGACCGCCGTGTATCGGGGACATCGCAGCCCTCCAGTGAAACTCGGGGCCGCGGTCTGGCCGCTGTTGCCCACCAGCGGGGATGTAGGGGCCAGAATGCTCATGCAAATGAGGCCCGAGCAGGTTACGGAAGTATCCTGTTCTGGAGAGTCTGTCGATTTCGACACTGTGCAGGACTTGGAAGCATGGTCCTGAGAAGTTCGGAGTCAAGTCGGCCGATATGACCTTGGAGGACTTGCAATCATGGAAATGACCAACGAGATCGAAGTGAACGCCTCGGCCAACGAGGTGTGGGATGCCTTCAATGATGTGGAGCGCATCGCGCCTTGTCTGCCGGGGGCGCAGCTCACTGAGATCGAGGGGGAAGAGTACCGGGGTGTGGTCAAGGTTAAGGTCGGGCCGGTCAACGCCCAGTACAAGGGCAAGGCCACGTTCGTAGAACGTGATCAAGACGCCCTCAAAGTGGTCATCTTGGCTGAGGGTCGCGAGACCCGGGGACAGGGCAATGCCAGCGCGAATATCACCGCTACTCTGGAGGCGCTGGGCGACGACCGGACCAAAGTGGGGGTCACCACCGACCTGAAGATCACAGGCAAGGTTGCTCAGATCGGTCGGAATCTGATTCCCGATGTGAGCGCCAAGATCATGGGACAGTTCGCTGCGAATCTCGAGGCCCTTCTGTCCGGCTCCGCATCCGGCGAAGCCGCTGATTCAGATGATGATTCGGGCGAAAGCGGGGAGCAGCCATCGGGAGTCCGGGCCGTGTCCGGTCCCGAGGCCGAGGCGGTCGACCTGTTGGACGTGGCCGCCCCCCCGGTGGCCAAGAAGTTCGGCCCCATCGCCGGGTTCATCGCCGTGCTATGGATCATCCGCAGGATCTTCAAGAGGAAGAAGAAAAAGAAGGGCTGACCCGAGCTTGGGCGACGACGAGCTAGTTGAGGCCCTTCTGGGCCGAGTGCCCCAGGGTTCCTATGAGGTGGTGGTCAGAGCCGATGATGGCACTCCTCGGGTGTTGCGGAACGCTCCCTTTCTGGGCGACGGTACCCCCATGCCCACCCGATACTGGTTGGTCGGCCCTGACGACGTGCTGCGGGTGAGCCGACTGGAGGCTGCCGGGGGGGTGCGCCAGGCTGAAGCCGCCGTCGATCCTGGCGACCTGGCCGCCGCTCACCGCCGCTACGCCGCCGAGCGGGACGCCGCCATTCCTGACGACTATGTCGGACATCGCCCTTCGGCAGGCGTGGGGGGCACTCGCCGGGGGGTCAAGTGCCTCCACGCCCACTACGCTTGGTTCCTGGCTGGGGGCGATGACCCGGTCGGCCGCTGGGTGGCCGACCACCTGGGATCAGGGGCCGGGGCATGAGCCCACCGGTGGTGGCCGCTATCGATTGCGGCACGAATTCCACCCGATTGTTGGTCAGTCGGGGAGGCACCGAGACGCTGGACCGGCTGATGACCATCACTCGACTGGGAGAGGGAGTGGATCAAACCGGCCGACTGGCTTCGGGGGCCATCGGGCGCACGCTGGACTGCCTTCGCCGCTACCGGGGAGTGATGGACCGCCACGGCGTGGAGGCCGTGCGGATCACCGCTACCTCCGCGGCCCGGGATGCGGCCAACCGCGATGAGCTATTCGACGTCGCCGAGGCTGTGGTCGGCACCCGTCCCGAGCTGCTGAGCGGATTGGCCGAGGGGCAGCTGTCGTTCAGAGGGGCTACCGCCGACCTCAATCCAGACCTGGGTCCGTTTCTGGTGGCCGACTTGGGAGGGGGCTCCACCGAGCTGTGCGTGGGCACCACCGGGTGCGAGGCGGCCATGTCCTTGGATGTGGGCTGCGTTCGGCTCACCGAGAAGTACCTCCACAGCGACCCGCCGCTCCCCGAGGAACTGCACGCTTGCATTTCGGTGACCGGCACCTATCTCGATGACGTCGACCGGGAGATGCCCGCGGCCCGACAGGCCCGGACATTCGTAGGGCTGGCTGGCACGATTTCCACCGCAGCGGCTGTCGAGCAGGGGTTGCAAACCTACGACCGTGACAAGATCCACCACTACGAGCTGACCAAAGCCGCGGCCGAGGACGTGTTCCGCACTTTGGCCACTGAATCGCGAGCCGACCGGGCCTTCAATCCCGGACTGGAGCCGGGACGGGCGGATGTGATCGTGGGCGGTATGGCGGTGCTGGTGAAGATCATGCGCTACTTCGGCTTCGAGTCCTGCCTGGTGTCGGAATCGGACATTCTCGACGGAATGGTATTGAGCCTGCTGGATTGAGCTCTGCCCACGTGGCCAGTCAAGAGTTAGTAGGTTTGCAGATGGTGCGGACGTGGTCTCGAATTCGCAGCACCCGCGAGGGGCAGGCTCTTCACGGGGCCCGGGTGGAACTGCGTCCGCTGGTGGAGGGCGATTTTGCCGAGTGGCAGGCGGTGCGCCGAGCAAACCGAGATTGGCTTGCCCCCTGGGAGCCCGCTCCGCCCAGCTCTCAGCCCGACATGGTGGACGACCGGGTGGCCTTTGCCGCTCGCTGCGGCGCCCGAGACCGGGAGCGCCAGATGGATGCCGGCTACGGGTTCGGGGTTTTCGCCGAGGGCCGCCTGGTGGGGGAGATGAACTTGTCGGGTGTGCAGCGGGGACCGTTCCAATGCGGCCATGTGGGCTATTGGATCGACTACCGGCATGCGGGGCGGGAGTACACCCCCGAGGCCTTGGTGGTGCTGCTGGACTTCGCCTTCGACGTCCTGAAGCTGCACCGGGTGCAGATCAACATCATTCCCCGCAACCAGGCCAGCCGCCGGGTGGTGGAGAAGCTGGGCATCCGTGATGAAGGTGTCGCCCGGCGCTACTTGGAGATCAACGGGTGTTGGGAGGACCACGTCCGCTACGCCATCACCTCAGAGGAGTGGCAGGAGCGGGGCCCTGAACTGGTGGCCGGCTGGATGAGCTAGTGGTGTGTCGTGGGTTTAGCGCCGTGGATTGCGACGGCAGCGGCGTTCCTCGCAAGGCGCACCGACGCAGCCATACTTCCAGCGTACGGCAAGGAGGGGCAACGCCGCGAGGGGCGTCGATGCCTAGCAGGACACGCGCGAATAAACCCACGACACACCACTAGCTTGACTTGCTGATGGCCGCTTTGAGGGCGGCCACCCGCTGTTTGAACTCGGGCTGGGCCATCGACCATGCCTGCGGCTCGACTTCACGGGCCACCGCGGCGGCGCTGTCGGTCACCGACCCCATGTCGACAATGGTCTGCTTCATGGCCGTGGTGAGCTCTTTTGGGGTGCGGGCCGGGCGGCGGGCCATGCGACGGGCCTCTTCCAACAGCGCTTGATCGTCCACGCACTTCCAGGCCAGACCGATCTCGGCGGCCCGCGGCCCGTCGAGCTTTTCTCCGAACAACACCATGGCCATGGCCGTCTGGCGGTTGCAGATGCTGCGCAGCCGCCAGGTGTGGCCTCCACCGGGGTGGATCGCGATCTGGAGGAACCGGCTCTCAAACATCGCCTTGCTTGCAGCCACAATCACGTCGCAGGCCAGCGCGAAGTTCATCCCCGCCCCCACCGCCGGGCCGTTCACCGCGGCCACCGTGGGCAGCGGCGTGTGGGCCACTCTCAAGAACCCGGCGTAGATGGAGCTCAGGCTCTCGGAATCGGTGGCGGCCAGCAGCTCGTCCAGGTTGGCACCGGCCGAGAACGCCGGAGGAGTACCGGTGAGGACCACCGCCCCTACCGACTCGTCGGCTTCCAATTTGTCGAAGGCGGCGTCGAGCTCATGGTTCATGTCCAGGCTGACCGCATTGCGGACCTGCGGGTGGTTGAGGGTCACGGTGGCGACGCCGTCGTCGATGTCGATGAGCACAAGAGCCATGCCCTGAGAATAGAGGTGCAGCGGTTAGGTTGGCTCAGTGACCGAATCTCGGCATCCTCGACGCGCCAGCCGGGCACTGTCGTATCGCAACTACCGGCTGTTTCTCTCCGGCGCGCTCATTTCCAATTCTGGCGTGTGGGTGCAGATGCTCGCGCTGGCCTTTGTGATCGAAGATCTGACGAACAGCGGCACTTGGGTGGGCTTGGCCGCCATGATGCAGACGCTGCCCGCGGTGGGCTTGGGGATGGTGGGCGGGGCGTTGGCCGATCGCTTCCCCCGCCGGGTCATGCTGATGATCACCAACTCTGCCCAATCGCTGATCGCGCTGGGTTTCGCGGCCATGTGGGCATCGGGAGTGGACCGGCCATTGGCCTACATCGCTCTCGGAGTGGTGAACGGATGCGTGAACGGCATCCAGCTTCCTGCCTGGCAGGCGTTCGTCAGTGAGCTGGTCCCCAGGGGTGCGTTGTTGAACGCAGTTACCTTGAACTCGGCCCAGTTCAACGCCTCCCGGGCAGTTGGTCCCGCAGTCGGCGGATTGGTCCTGGCATTTGGCGGGCCAGGATGGTCGTTTTTGGTCAATTGCCTGTCGTACGTTCCCGCGGTGCTGGTCTTGGGGCTGATACGAGTTCCCCGGCTGGCTCCAAGCGGGGGAGGTCGTCCGAACATCTTCAAAGACGCTGCGGCCGCCGTCCGGTATGCCGCCGACCACCCTGGTATCCGGCGGGCCATTCTGATCGCTGGCGTGATCGCCTTCTTCGGACAGCCCATCATCCACCTCGTGGTGATCTTCGCCAACGACGTTTTTCATGTAGGCGAGTTCCAATACGGCATCTTGGCTGCGGCCAGCGGGATCGGGGCGATTCTGAACACGCCGTTTGTGGCCATCAAGGGCAGCCAAGTCTCCCGTAGCCGCCTGGTGGGTCTGAGCTGGCCGTTGTACGGGGTGGCCCTGCTGGGGTTCGCGCTGTCTCCCTACTACTGGCTGGCGGTGGTTGCTCTGGCTGTTCTGGGCGCGTCGCACATCGCGACCGCGTCCACGCTCAATACCGTGATCCAGCTTCAGGTGGAAGAAGCGCTCAGGGCCAAAGTGCTGGCGCTGTATTTGATGACGCTGTTGGCGGGATTGCCCCTCGGCGCACAGTTGCAGGGGGCGTTGGCCGATCTAGTCGGCCCCCGGGTCGCCGTGGGCAGCGCTGGGGTGCTCTTGGCCGCCGCCGCCTTGTGGTGGGTGGCCACCGGCCGGACCAAGGTTCTCAATCTCAATTGATGGCTGAAAGAGAAACTGTCACTCCTATCTGGATACTGGGTTCATGAGAGAAATCAGTGAGGCAACCAAGCAGGGAGCGACTCGGGATATGAGGGTCATCCGCGGCGACCAACAGGAGCAGGAGAGCGACACGGGTCGATGTCTGGCGTTTGCGGAGACAGCCCGACGGTTGGGCATCGCCGTGCGAGGCCACGGGCTGGTCATGCCCAGCTTCCGCAGCCCACCCCGGGAGGTCGGCCGCCGTCGCACGGTGGCTCGCCATGGCAATGGTTCGGTAACGGTCTCGGTGATGGTGCGGAATCGCACATGGACAGCGGTGCTGGCCGACATGATCGAGGGCGTGGTGGTGGCCAATCGATTGGACGGCATCGGCTCCGAAGTACTGCGCGACCAGCTCTGGGAAGCACTGGAAGGCGAAACGGCTCAGCGAGAGGCGGCCTGAGCAGCAGGTTTCAATAGCAGGCGTCGACTGAGGATCGGCCTATGATGACCAGACCATGCTTCTCACTGAGATCGACCACGTCGCCATTGCTGTACACGATCTGGAGCAGGCCATTTCCTTTTATGAGACGGCTTTCGGCGCCTCCGTTGTCCATCGCGAGGTTGTGGAGCGCGACGGCGTAGAAGAGGCCATGATCAAGGTGGCTGAATCATATGTTCAGCTCATTGCGGCCACTCGGGACGACTCGCCCGTTGCCAAGTTCCTGGCCAAGCGAGGCGAGGGATTGCACCATATCGGCTACCGGGTTGATGACTGTGCCGCCGCAGTCGAGTCCATGGTCGCTGCTGGAGCCACGGCTCTCGACGCCGAGCCCCGTCCCGGCTCTCGGGAAACCACCGTCGCCTTCATCCACCCCAAAGGCGCCTTGGGCACCCTCATCGAGCTGGTCCAGGAGTAGTCGAGACGGCGGGCTGCTAGCGGCTGCGGAGGAAGCGCACGCCGATCCCCGATCCGACCATGCCTCCGGCGGTGGACAGCGCCAGGTCTCCCACGGTGTCGTCGTAGGTGAGATTCAGCCTGCCCCCAGCCCCGGCTTCAGACACGATCCACTCCGCCACTTCCCAACCGACAATGGCCAGAGCACCGATCCCTGCCCCCAGCAGCCAGGCATCGGCGGCTGGGCGCGGCTGTGTGCGGCGGCAGTCCCACGCGTGGAAGGCGACGACCAGCAGCGTCCAGTTGAGCGCATGCAACACGTCGTCGGTTGCGTTGTAGGTGTCGTAGAGCCCCACCAGATTGGCCAGCGTGTCGATCAGGAACGGGGCGACGATCAGTGCATCGGCGGTTGCCGGATAGGGAGAGAATCTGCGCCGCCATGCTAGGGGAACAACCACAGCCGACAGCATGAAGAGAGGAAACCGAAACGCCATGCCCTTGCCTTCGAGGTGGTCCAGGGGCACGGTCAGCGCCACCACGAAAGCAAGGGCCAGGGCCGCTTTCACAGCCCATGCCGCCCGCTGCATAGAAGGGAGGGCGTCCAGGCGATCGACACCGGAAGCAGCGGTCATTGGTCTTCAGCGTTCAAATTCGTCATGTTGCCCCCAGACTAAAGGGGTAGTCAGGGACGTAGGATCAATTCGTGTCCATGCGACGGACGACGCTGATTGTCGAAGGCATGACCTGCTCGGCCTGCGTGTCGCGTATTGAGCGCAGTCTGAGCGCAGTCGATGGGGTTGTAGAAGCCCGAGTGAACTACGCCTCAGGCCGGGCTTCGGTGGCTTGTGATGATGTGGTTGCCGACGCGGCCTTGCGGGCGGCAGTGATAGACGCCGGCTACCAGGCACGTCTGCCCAGAGGCCTCGACGATGAGCTCGCCGCCCGGCCAACCGAGCTGAGACGGCTGACAGTTTCCGCAGTGATGGGCGCGGTGGTGCTGCTGGTGACCATGGTGGACGGTTTGGCCTTCGATCTGGGCTTTTCCGCCTCGGATTGGCTAGCCGCAGTCTTGAGCGCCGCGGTGGTCTTCTGGTTTGGATGGGGGTTCCACCAGCGAGCATGGAAGCAGCTCCACCACCGAACCGCCACCATGGACACGCTGGTGTCGGTGGGCACGGCCGCATCTTGGATTTGGTCCATGGTGGTATTGGCCGCGCAAGTCGGAGATGGCCACCTGTACTTCGAAACCGGTTCGGTCATCGTGGTGCTGGTATTGCTGGGTCGCCATCTGGAATACCAGGCTCGCCGTCGCTCCGGAGACGCCTTGCGGGCTATGGCAGAGCTCGCCGCCCCGATGGCTCGCTTGGAGAACGGCACCGATGTGCCGGTGGCCAGCCTGGAGGTGGGCACCAGGTTTGTGGTGCGCCCCGGCGAGAAGATCGCCACCGACGGCGTGGTGGTCGACGGTCACTCGGCGGTGGACATCTCCCTGGTCACCGGCGAGCCGGTTCCCGTTGAGGTGGGTCCCGGCGACGCAGTGTTGGGAGCTTCGGTCAACGCCAACGGCTCGTTGGTAGTGGAAGCCACCGGAGTAGGGGCCGACACCGTGCTGGCCCGAATCATGCTGCTGGTAGAGCAGGCCCAGCTCAACCGCACCCGCATCCAGCGGCTGGCCGACCGGATATCGGCGGCCTTTGTGCCCGTCGCAGTGGTGATTGCCGTGGGCACGCTGATCGGTTGGCTAGCGGCTGGCCAACCTGCCTCTGAGGCGTTCTCCGCCGCGGTGGCGGTGTTAATCGTGGCCTGTCCGTGCGCGTTGGGTTTGGCCACTCCACTGGCGGTGATGGTGGGCACGGGGCGGGGTTCCCAACTCGGGATCATCCTGAAGGGTGGTGAGATGCTGGAGGACACCCGACAGCTCGACACCGTGGTGTTCGACAAGACCGGCACCGTCACCGAGGCCCGCATGGAGGTCACCGGAGTCGTCGCACCCGACGGTGACCCTGAAGAACTGCTGGTCCTGGCCGGGTCGGTGGAAGCCCGCTCTGAACACCCCATCGGCCGGGCCATCGCGACCGCAGCGGAGAACAGCCGGGATGTAACCGGCTTTGAGAATCACCCGGGTGTGGGGGCGATCGGCACGGTGGATGGTGTGGAGGTCCGGGTGGGACGACGAGCGCTTTTCGACCGTGTGCCCACGGCGGTGGACGCGGCTGCCGCCCAGGTTGAAGCCGTGGGGCGCGTGGCCGTGCTGGCCGGCCGGGGGTCGGTAGCCGAAGCGGTGATCACCGTGGACGACCGGCTCCGGGACTCCGCCCCTCTGGCGGTGGCCGAGATCAAGTCCCTTGGTCTCGACACCGTGTTGTTGACCGGGGACCATCCCCGCCGAGCCCAAGCTGCCGGAGACGAATTGGGGATCGACCGAGTGGTGTCCGGCGTCGGACCCGATGGCAAGGCCGCCGAGATTGCCCGTCTGCAAGCAGAGGGCCGCCGGGTGGCCATGGTGGGCGACGGAATCAATGACGCTCCGGCTCTCAGCCAGGCTGACATCGGCATAGCCATCGGCACTGGTGCCGATGTGGCTGCCGAGGCCGCCGACCTCACCATCATGTCGTCCGACCTGAGGGTGGTGGCCAGCGCCATCGCCTTGAGCCGGCGAACCATGAACACCATCCGCGGCAACCTGTTCTGGGCCTTCATCTACAACACCGCCGCTATTCCCCTGGCCGCCGCCGGCGTGCTCGAGCCCGTGTTCGCGGCCGCGGCCATGGTGGCGTCGTCGCTGTTTGTGGTTACCAACAGCCTTCGTCTGCGCCGCTTTCGACCTGCTTCCCCTGGCCGCCCTTAGTGGTCCGTCGGTCCTATTCTGGGTCGACTAGTCGTATTCGTACCGAGGTCTCGGCGGTGAGCCGTTTGACGTTGGCGCTGTTCTCGACCTCGGTTCCCAGCACGATGTCCACGAGGCGGGCGCACTCTTGGGCCATGCGGACGGCGGCGGTGGCCATGTCGGTGGCGAACTGGGGCGTGGCTTCGCCGGGGTCGCCCGGTAGGTAGAGGTCGCCGGGGTAGGTGCTGATCTCCCGCCACACGGAGGCCTGCTTGCCGGTTATGGCCCCCATGGTGCCGCGCAGCCGCCGGGCCTGCTCCCCGCTCAGCCCGGCGGCGATGGCATGACCGACCAGGCCGCTGATGTCGTGCGTCCGATCGGGGTGGTCGCCCTCCAGCGCGTGGATAAGCGACTTCAGCGCGGCTTCCATGATCGATTGGGCCGATGCGCAGATATCCAGCATCCTCGCTTGTTTGATGCCTGCCGCGTCAGTGGAGCTGCGGGCCTCGAGCTCGGTGCTCTCGGCAGGCAGCCGGGCATTCAAGCTGCGGAGGGCCTTCATGGTGCTGGCGAGCGCTCCTTCGGCTTGGGCGGCGTCGCTGGGCGCCATCCCTATCTCCTTGGCGTAATCGATGGGGCGCGCCGGGGGCCTGCTGGTCAACGAGACGGCGTGGCTCACGATATGCCGCTCAAAGCTCGACTTGCACTCTATCGTGCGTATTCGCCATTCGGCCCGGTCGGTTACCTTCACGTCTGACTCGAATCCGGTGGCGGCGCGGATTCGGCTGCGGGCGTCGTTGATGAGGCGGCGGCGCTGGGAGTAGTCGCCCAAGTCGTCGAACACCAGGCACAAATCGAGGTCCGATCCTGGGCGCTGCTCGCCGCGGGCCAACGAGCCGAATAGCAGGACCATGCCCGGATCCAGCTCGGAGAGCGAGGCCGCGGCCCGTCGAGCGTCGTCCAGAGTCGGCATCGGCTTCCCAGTCACCGGCCTGCGGCTATCCATATGCCCAGCTTAGCTGCCCCTTTCCGGTGCCTACCGCGGCCATTTCCGCCGCCCCTCGGTTTCGCCCCCAACCCCCTCCACGGCTGAGGCGCTACTGCGGAGCACTAGTCAGGCAGGGTTAGATTTGGCCGGCCAGAAAGGCCAAGAGCACTTCGTTGGTGCGCTCGGGGTCTTCTTCGGGGATGAAGTGGCCGCAGCCGGCGGGGCGGGCCCGGTAGTCGGGGAAGTGGTCGATGAACGAGTCGGCATAGGGGTTGCCGTGGGGGATGTGGTCGTCGGCCGGGAACCCGTCTTCGAACGCCTGGGGCATCAAGAACGCTGAGTACAAGTACAGCGCAGGCTGGGGGTAGGTGCGGCCCAGGTCTTCAGGGCCGTACACCGGGAACACGCCGAAGTCGGGATGGCTGAAGAGCAGTCCGGGGTGGTTCCACATCTCGGCCACTTGGGCCGGAGTCCGGTACACCAGGTTGCCGTCGGCGTCGGGGAAATGAAACGGCAGGGCATCCCGGTAGTAGGAGACGGCGTGGAAGTGGGATCCGGGCTGGTCGAACGCTGCCCGATAGTGCTCCACGTCGTCGGCGTTCCAGTACTTGCTGGGGTCCCAGTCGGCCATGGCCCCGCCCGGGTCTTGGGCCTCGCTGTCGGCCACCGGGGCCTTCCACGGCGAATGAGGCGGCGGACCGTAGCTGCCCTCGGCCCCGCCGAAGATCGAGTTGATGAACTCGCCGGCGTATTGCTCCCAGAACCGCTCGGCCTCGGGCTCGCACTTGAACCAGTAGCCGTGGATGCCCCATGGGATCCACACCGAGCACAGGGTGTCCACCAGGCCCAGCCGGGTGAACCGGTCGGGATGCTCCAGGGCTGCCTTGAAGGCGATCACCCCACCCCAGTCGTGGCCCACCAGCGAGCATTGCTCGACGCCGAGGGCGTCGATGAAGTCCACGACGTCGCGGGCCAGCAGGTCGCGGGTAACTCGCACTCGGGGCTTGTCGGTACTGCCGTAGCCTCGGGTGTCGGGGGCGTACACCCGGTACTGCCCGGCCAGTACTGGGATCTGATGTCGCCACATGTGGGATGTCTGGGGGAATCCGTGCAACAGAACCACCGGGGGCGCACTTTCGTCGCCTGCGGCTAGATAGTGAAACCTAAGGCCAGCGGTGTCGATGTGGTGGGATTGGGTCATAGGGGCTCCTCGTGGTCGCGAGACTAGGGCGGCGTTCGGCAGCGCACCGCATCTGCGGATGGGCGAAACTAGGCAAATGGACTACCAATACCTGACCTACGAGACGTTGGACGGCGGCAAGATCGCCCGTATCATGCTGAACCGGCCCGAGGCTCGCAACGCCCAGAACCGGGGGATGCTGGTAGAGCTCAACGAGGCCTTCCTGGTGGCCGAGGCCGACGACGATGTGCGAGTGGTGATCCTGGGCGGGCTGGGACCGATGTTCTCATCGGGACACGACATGGGCTCCAAGGCGGCAATGGAAGAACGCATGCCCGGCCCCAACCAGCACCCCACCTGGCAGATCAACGGCGGAGGGCGACGGGGCTCGGAGAAGCTGATGCTCCAGGAGTGGCACTACTTCTTCGAGAACACCAAGCGGTGGCGCAACCTCCGCAAGATCACCATCGCCCAGGTGCAGGGGCCGGTGCTGGCAGCAGGGCTGATGCTCATGTGGTCGTGCGACTTGATCGTGGGCGCCGAGGACGCCTGCTTCGCCGATGTGGTGGGTACCCGCCTGGGCATGATGGGCGTCGAGTATTTCGCCCACCCGTGGGAGTTCGGCCCCCGCAAGACCAAAGAGCTGCTGCTCACCGGCGACTCCATCGACGTCCATGAGGCTCATGCCCTGGGCATGGTGTCCAAAGTGTTCCCCAATGAGACCCTGTCCGAGCAGACCCTGGAGTTTGCCCAGCGCATCGCCGCGCTGCCCACCATGGCCGCCCTGTTGATCAAAGAGGCGGTCAACCAATCGGTGGACGCCCAGGGGTTCAACACCGCGCTGGCGGCATGCTTTACCCTCCACCAGCTCAACCATTCCCACTGGGCCTCCATCACCAACGGCGAGTGGTGGATCGCCACCGAGGAGCACGGTGTGCCCCACTGGAAAGACGCCCCCAAAGTCCGCCCCGCGGCCAAGACCTCACCCGGCGGCGCCTGACCGCCCCAAACAGGCGATAATACGACAGTGATCCCCAAGCGCTATTCCGGCTATGAGACCCGGCTGCGGGCGGGAGCGGTGGATTTCACGCCGGTGCCGGGGGATGTGGGGGCCAATCTGGTCAAGATGGCCCACTGGATAGCCGAGGCCGCCGAGGCGGGTGTGGGGTTGCTGGTGTTTCCCGAGGAGGCGCTGACCGGGGCGATCCACTGTGACGACTGCGAGCACCTGGGCGGGCCGTGCGGGCTGCACCGGTCATTGGCCGAGACCGTGCCCGGGCCATCGACCGAGGCGCTGGCTGGCCTGGCCGCTGAGCACGACATGTACCTGGTGGTGGGCATGATCGAGCAGGACCCCGACGATCCCGACGCCCTCTACAACGCGGCCGCGGTGATCGGGCCCGAGGGCATTGGTGGCACCTACCGCAAGCTGCACTTGGGCTCGCTGCCGTTCGTGACCGAGGGGGTCTCATTTCGGCCCGGCACCAGCCTGGACGTCTTCGAGACCCGCTACGGCCCCATCGGCGTGCAGATCTGCTACGACTTCTGGCTCAATCCCGAGGGCAGCCGCCTGCTGGCCCTCCAAGGGGCCAGGGTCATCGTCAACCCCACCGCGGCATTCGCCGGCGGTCCGGACAAGGTGGAGTCCATGCGCCAAGTGGCCGCCACCCGAGGACAGGAGAACTTCGTGTTTACCATCTCGGCCAACCAGGTGGGGGGCATGGACACCGGCGACAGCCTGGAGGACAGCTTCGACGGGGCGCTGCCGGCCAGCTACGCCGGCCACAGCCTCATCTGCGGCCCCGACTTCCCCGACTTCAGCTACATCTACGCTGAGGGCTCCGACGCCGAAGGGCTGGTAATCGCCGACCTGGACTTCGAGGTGCTGCACAAGTGGGACGATGTGTGCCCATGGCGGCGTTGGCGGGCCACCCACCAGTCGGGGACCTCTGAGTTATTCGCCACCGAGTTCGCCAAACTTGTCCACGGCCCACCGGCTCAATAATGGAGGAAGCCAAATGAGCACTCAACCAAGGATCCTGCGCTTCGGGGACATCGAATGGGTGGACGAGTCCAAGAACCCGAATGCCCCCGCGGAGCTGATTGCCAAGGCCAAGGAGCAGGGTGCTGGGCGCAAGCACGTGGCCCGGGGAGAGGGGGGCTTTTGGTGCCAGTACACCACCATGCCCGCCGGCTATCACGTCCCGCCCCACAGCCACGACCAGAACGAGCTGCTGATCGTGGTGTCGGGCGGCTGTGAGGTGTGGCCCGACGGTGCTGATGGTCCCTCGGCACAGCTTGGTCCGAAGGACTCGGTCATCCTGGCTGCCAACCACAAGTACTCATTCACCTGCGGTCCCGACGGCATGGAGTTCTTCGTGCTGCGGCCCGGCGACGCCGCCGCCTCGTTCAACCCTTCTTGAGGCGGCTTCTTGGCGGTTCTCGATGTCGGGGTGGTGGGAGCGGGACCGTCGGGCCTCATGCTGGCCCGGCGCCTCCGCCAGACATCAGCTGCCTTTCAGGTCTATGAGCGCAACGCCGATGTAGGCGGTATCTGGGACATCGACGCCTCGGGCTCGCCGGTGTACGAGACCGCCCACTTCATCTCGTCGCGCACCATGTCGGGAATCCCGGGCTTCCCGATGCCCGACCACTACCCCGATTATCCCAACCATCAACAGCTGCTGGACTACATCCGGGCATTTGCCGATGAGTTCGATCTCCGCGGCAATGTCCGATTCAACACCGCGGTAAACCGGGCCGCCCTCACCCCTGACGGCTTATGGGAGCTCCAGATGGGTACCGGCGAGACCCAACTCTGCCGCTATCTGATCTGCGCCAATGGGGTGACTTGGGAGCCGCACTTTGTGAGCTGGCCGGGACAGTTCAACGGAGAGGTCCGCCACTCGGTCACCTACCGGTCGCCAGGGGAGTTCGCCGGCAAGCGGGTCTTGGTGGTGGGCGCGGGCAACTCCGGGGCCGACATCGCCTGCGACGCGTCGGTCAGCGCCGATCAGGCGTTCTTGAGCGTGCGCCGCGGCTATCACTTCATCCCCAAGTTCATCATCGGAAAGCCCTCCGACGTCTTCGCTGAAGAGGGACCCAAACTGCCGCACTGGCTGGAGATCCGGGTTTTCCAGGTGCTGTTGCGGATGGTCAACGGAGACCTCCGCCGTTACGGGCTCCCCAAGCCCGATCACAAGCTGTTCGAGTCGCACCCGTTGATGAACTCGCAGATCCTGCACTACCTCGGCCACGGCGACTGCATCGCCAAACCTGATGTCGAGCGATTCGACGGCCACGAGGTGGTCTTCGCCGATGGGAGCCGGGAGCAAATCGACGTGGTGATAGCCGCCACCGGCTACCAGCACTCCATCCCCTTCCTCGACGACGGCGTGCTGGAGATCAGGGGAGGCCGCCCGGTGCTCTATCTGGGAATGTTCGCCCGAAGCTGCCCGAACCTCGCGGCCCTGGGGTTCATCGAGTTCGCCTCGGCCGCCTATGACAATTTCGACAAGATGGCCGAGCTCATCGTCGCCGACGCCACCGCGCCCGAAGGATCAACCGTTGCGCAGACGTTCCGGGATTTGAAGTCGAATCACAACCCCGATCTGAGAGGCGGTCGCCGCTACATTGACACCGATCGGCATGCCAACTACGTCGAGGTCAAGACCTATCTGAAACTCCTCGACAAGGTAAAGAAGAAGATCGGCCTCCCGGAAGGGACACTCCCATGACCCGAAGCTCAGTCCTCATCACCGGCGCGGCCTCCGGCATCGGCGCTGAGGTGGCCCGCCGCTTCGCCCAGCGGGGCTATCACGTCATCGCGGTAGACCGCACCTTGGAGTTGGCCGAACAAGCCGCAGCCGACATCGGCCCCGAGGCCACCGCGGTGAGCTGCGATCTGGCCGACGGGCAGAGCCTGGCCGAATTGTGCGAGCGGATCGCCGGTGAATGGCGCCAAGACCTCGACGTACTGGTCTGCAACGCCGGGGTTGTCATTCCCAGCTATGTTGCAGGACTCACGCCCGACGAGCTCGATCTCCACATCGATGTCATGCTGCGCAGTCCGATCCAGCTCATTCGGGCCGCACTGCCTGAGTTCCTCGCCCGCAATCGCGGCCACCTCATGGCCACGGTGTCGCTCGGCGGGATCTGCCCGCTGCCGGCATCGGCGGCCTACTCTGCGGCCAAAGCCGGCCTGCGGGCCTTCTTGGCCGCGCTCAACACGGAAATATGGGACACAGACGTCCACATCTGCGGCATCTATCCCACCGCGGTGGACACCCCGATGCTGCAACACGAGGCCCGCTCCGGTGGTAGCGCCCTCAACTTCCTGAGCGCGGTCAGAACGGTGGACGACGTGGCCGACGCCTACGAGCGGGCTCTCGACAAGCCCAAGCTTGAGACCTACGTCCCCTATCACGAAAGCCTCTCGTCGCGCGCTGCGCAGTGGACCCCAGCGATTATCCCCCGGATCTATCCCGCATTCCACAAGATCGGCGAACGCGGCCGGCAGAAGTACCTGAAGCGAATCGACGACTGACTGCCGCCCCCGGCCTTCGCGAGGCTGGCGCGGCTGAACCTAGGGTGGGGGCATGGGACACCGTTTGGAAGGCAAAGTGGCAATCGTGACCGGCGCGGGGGGAGGCATCGGGCGAGAACATGCCCATCTGCTGGCCTCCGAGGGCGCCAAAGTGCTGGTCAACGACCTCGGCATCCGCAAGACCCCGGAGGGCGTGGCGGCCAACGCCGAGCGGGTGGCTGCCGAAATCATCGACGCCGGGGGTGAAGCGATGCCCAGCGATACCTCGGCCACCTGGGACGGCGCCGCTGAAATTGTCGAACAGGCGGTGGACGCCTTCGGACGCCTGGACATCTTGATCAACAATGCCACCGCCGGGCGCAACAACGACATCTGGCGCTTCACCGAGGAGGAGTGGGACCTCACCGTTGGGGTCAACCTCAAGGGCTACTTCGCCATGATCAAGCATGCCGTGCCCCACCTGGTGCAACAGGACACCAGCGTGATCATCAACACCAGCTCGGGTTCGGGCTTCGGCCACCCATCGCACTGCGCCTACTCCGCCGCCAAAGAGGGAGTGATCGGTTTGACCCGCACGGCAGCTCGGGAGCTGGGCCGCTTCGGGGTGCGCTGCAACGCCATTCGGCCCCGGGCCGTGGGGGCGTCCACCGCCGAGTACGCCATCCGCACCGCCCGGTGGACCGATCTCATGGCCATCACCATGGCCCCCCGCGGCGGTGCCGCCCCCACCCCCGCCGACACCGACGAGGCATACGCTTCCCGCAAGATCGCCCCGATGGTGGTGTGGCTGTGCAGCGATGCCGCCCGCCACGTGACCGGGCGCACGTTCCACATCTCCGGCGACATCGTGAGCCGCCTGAGCGAGCCCCAGCGGGAGGTGGCCGTGTACCAAGACGACGGCCTCACCCTCGACGCCCTCGACGCATTCTCCGGCCGCCACCTCACCGAGGACCTGGCCAACGACTACCTCCTCGAAGACCGCCCCGACCTCCAGGTGTTCGAGTTGTAGAAGGTGGGTCGTCCAATCCTTCTGATATTTTGACTGGGCGGCGTCAGGTCGCATCTATCTGGCGGTCGACGCGCCGACTCAAATCGTCTATATGGATGTTGGCCCGCATAGTCCAATCGGCATCATTTCTGTTCGAAACCCTAGGAGGCTGTCATGACCTTTGCCCGCGGACCTCTCGGTGTCGCGACCGAGGCCGAGCCTCCGTTCTTGGAGCAGGACGGGAACAAGCTCATCCGCACGATCGTGCGCAAGGATTTCTCCGGCGACATGATTGGTACGTCCGAGTCCCAGATGGTGGCCGCCTACACCGGCACCCCCGGCTCGGCCGGTTATGTTGCCATCGAGCACTTCACCGGGTCGGTCGAAGGGAAATCGGGCTCCTTCGTCTTTCAGCACAGTGGGGTCATGGCCAAGGGCGATGCCGAGCTATCCGTGATGATCGTTCCCGACTCCGGCACTGGTGAGCTGACGGGGATTTCGGGCACCTTGGAGATTGACAACATCGAGGGGAAGCACTCATACGTTCTCGAGTATGAGCTGCCATGAGCGGTCGATACCTTGTGATGCCGCGGGGGATCAACGTCGGAAATCGCAACCGGGTATCTATGGCTGAATTGCGCTCGAAGCTGGTCGACGCTGGTCACTCCGATCCGGTGACAATCCTTCAGAGCGGGAACGTCGTCCTCACCAGCAAATGTGCCGACGCCGCCACACTGTCCTCCTCAGTGGAGAAGTTGTTGGCAGAGGAATTCGGTGTTTACGTGCCTTGTCTGGTTCGCAGAGCTGAGGAGGTGGAAGCGGTGCTGGAACTCGATCCTCTTCGTGATGTAGCCGATGACGGATCGCGCTATCTGGTCAATTTCCTGTCGGGGAAGCCAGGTGCGGAGGCGGTCCGCTCTCTTGCCATAGCCGACCACGAGCCAGAGGTCGTTCATGTCGAGGGGTTGGAGGTCTATGTGTGGACACCGGAGGGAGTCAAGGCAATGCGGCTGTCGTACTCGTATTTCGAGAAATATTTTGACTTGATCGCTACCGCCCGGAACTGGAACACGCTCAATAAGATCGTGGCGAAGTTCTAGCTGGCCCGCTGTTAGTCGTCTGTATTGCCTGCGGAGAATGACTTCAGGACATTTTCACTTTGAGTCAGCTACCAGAACAATGGTTCTTGATTCTCTGATCTAATGCATCCGCAAGCTGATCAGCTAGCGTGTGCTGGCCGATTTCGCGCAGCTGACCCACCAGTTCCGGACGTGACTTCGGAAATACATGAGCGCAGCTCAGTTCTGCTCGGCAAAGATGAGTCAAACTCGACAACTGCAATTCGTCAGCAGCATCTTCGTCCCCAGCTTCGCGTAACTCCTTCGAAAGGCACTCCGCATTCTCAGCCCGGTCACGGGCATCTGTCGCTGATGGGAGCGAAAGGCGGTTGTTCCAGCCTGATCGTAGCTTGGTCCACCATCCATCCCGCTCGAACAGGACCTGGCCGAACCGAACGGTCCACGACAGGTAGTCGTGGCCGTCTGCGAGTTTTTGGAAGACTTCGGCCTCATCGTACCCTCGAAGATCGATTGAGATCGGGGGTCTCGGTATTGCCGGGCGGCAGTTCTGGTACACAAATACGAGGTCAAGATCGTCGCTGTATTCGACATCGCGGACAGATGATCCGGTGGCAACAAGGGCCACAAGGTTTACGTCGGTCATGCCCTGATCAATAGCGCTAAGTGTCCAAGCTCGCGCCACATCATCGGGCCATCTTCGCACCGCTTCTAAGCAATTCTTCGGTGTCTGAAAAATAACTGCATCCTGCTCCACGGCAGTTTGTTGTGTCATCGCGCGAGAAGCCTCCTCACGGCCTCGACGTACTCTTCAACATCATTGGCAACGTCTTGCGGATCGAGGTTCTCAGGGGCTCCAATGTCTCCGTAAGCCACATGCTTGCGCATGTCATTTAGATCAACGAGCAAATGACTTACATCGGGTAGGCCATGCGCTACGGAGAGGTGCTTGGCCTCTTGTACCTTTTGTTGATGATGGCGTGGACGCGACCTTCCCGAGTGCAATACAGCCGCAACAACGCAAGCCTCGAGACAGTAGAAGCTGAATGTCGAGAGGATGGTCCAATCCAAGGGGTCATCCCACGAGGTTTGCACGCGTGGCAGATGGTTGAGTGCTACTTGGAAGGATTCTGACGCAGTCTGCAAGATATTGAAATCCCAATTCCTATCCGATCTCTCCTACTCTAGCCCTGACCCATCGGGTGGTGGCTGAGAGCACGGCGACAACCGCTGCTCCAACGAAAGTGCAATAGGCTGGGGCATGGCCCAAAACCAGACCGGCGACCGGTACATGATCCTGTCGTCGGACACCCACGCTGGCGCCTTGACCCGCACCTATAAGGAATTCCTGGATCCCGCCTGGCACGACGAATTCGACGCCTGGGAAGCAGCCATAACCAACCCATGGGTCGATTTGCGGGACATGGACGCAGCCAAGGTCAACTGGGACAGCGATGCCCGCACTGCGGCCTGTGATGCCGAGGGCATCACCGGCGAGGTCTTGTTCCCCAACACGCTCACCCCGTTCTACGACATCCTGGTCCACCTCTCCGGCGTGCCCGATACCCCGGTCGCCTACGCCCGCCGGTGGGCTGGTCTCCAGGCCCACAACCGCTGGCTGGTGGAGTTCTGCGGCTACGAGCCCAAACGGCGCAAGGGCCTCATCCAGCTCTTGCCCAACAACCTCGATGACGCCATCGCCGAGGTGCGGTGGGCCGCCGAGACCGGGGTAATCGGCGGGGTGATGATTCCCGCCATTCCTCCCAATCACGCGGTCGAGCCCTTTTTCCACCCTCGTTACGACCCGCTGTGGGACGTGTGCAGCTCGCTGGGCATGCCGGTCCACCAGCACATGGGCTCGGGATGCCCCGATTTGGGCGACGACCCGGTGGCCTGGGGAGTGACGTTTGCCGAACACGAGTTGTGGCCCAAGCGCACGCTCATCCACCTCATCCTGGGCGGGGTGTTCGAGCGCTTCCCCGACCTGCGGGTGGTGTGGACCGAGATGTGGGGGATGCGGTGGATCCTCGAGGAGTTGAACCGCATCGATCAGCGGCTCCGCAACATCCAGAGCAGATACGCCGACGACCCCCGCACTCTCAACTACTCCTCCACCTTTGGATCCGACACGGTGGACGGCCTGTCGCTGTCGCCCCATGAATACTGGCAGCGCAACTGTCGCATCGGCGCTTCAATGCTTCCCCGATCTGAGGTTCAGTACCGCCACGCCGTGGGGGTGGACACCATCATGTGGGGGGCCGATTTCCCCCACGACGAGGGCTCCATCGGATACACCACCGAGGCCTTGGCCGCCACCATGTGGGATGTGCCGGTCGAGGAGTGCCAAATGATGCTTACCGACGTAGCCGCCGACCTCTACCGCTTCGACACCGAAGCCCTGGCCCCCATCGCCGCTCGCATCGGCCCCCCAGTGTCCGAAGTCCACACCCCGCTCAACGAACTCCCCGTGTCCAAAGGCCTCTCCTTCAACACCGACCCCCCGCTCGAATCGGTGATTGTCGGCTGATCCGAGCACGAAACCCTTGTAAGCAGGTGAAATTCCTGCTGAGGGGGCAGGTTGGGTTCGTTAGTGAGGGTCGTTGCCCGTCCGTTTGGGAAGTTCTTCAACCATGACGAGCCGTTGGCCCCCGCACCGCTCGATGGAGCGCCGATGATCGTCACCGAGAAGTGGGACGGGTCGCTGGGCATCCTCTACCCCGCTTCTGACGGGTGCCAGCGGGTCAGCACTCGCGGGTCCACTCGCTCGGATCAGGCGCTAGAGGCGACCCGCATCTGGCAGGACAAGTATGAGGGCATGGACTTCGGGACGGGGGTGACGCCCCTGTTTGAGATCGTCTACCCCTCGAACCGGATTGTTGTGGACTATCAGGGGATGCGCGACCTGGTGCTACTGGCAGTGATCGACAACGCCACCGGTGCGGACTTGCCCATCGAGCGCTTCGACTGGCCCGGACCTCGAACGGCCGAGACCAGGTTCGAGACGCTGGACGATCTTGCAGCCCATGTGGAAGGCCCGCGTCCCGGCGGCGATCTCCGAGAGGGGTTCGTCATCCGTTTCGACACAGGCCCCGACGCGCCGCACCCTCGGATCAAGATGAAGTGGGCCGACTACCTGGAACTTCACAAGATCGTGACCGGGTTGACTGGGGCCGCCGTTTGGCGGGTCGCCGCGGTGCGCGCCGCTATCGAGCGGGGGATGCCCGCCAAGCGGATCGCCGCCCGGCTGCGTCTAGACCCGTCCGCCGTCGAGGGAATGCTGCGGCAGCCTGACACGGTGGAGGCGCTGTTCGATGTCGTTCCTGACGAGTTCCACGGGTGGATCAAAGGGATACTGGCCCAATTCGAGAAAGAGGCCGCGGCGCGCATCGATTTATGCGAATCGCTGGTGACCCGCGCTGAGTCCGAGTCTGACGGCACCGACCGTAGGTTCGCGGCGGCCGCCCAGCGACTTGCCGCTGACAACGGGCTGCACCCGGGGATCCTGTTCGCTTTGCGCCAGGGTAAGCCAGAGGCGTATGCCTCCATTTGGTGGGACCTCAAGCCCGACGCCGATGTAGACGCTCCTGCCGTCGGTTGGGCCGCAAGGCAAGCCCCCAACTCCTGAGTTCGGTAGCCGCCGCTCGCCACCTACCCGAAACAGCCGGCTGTGGAACTTGAGCTGTGGGAGGAATGTGGGCCTTGTTGCTTATGTTCAAATCAAATTCAATAAATTACAAGATAGTTTCGCCTATACACGCTAATTCGGGTGGTTGTTGTCACTGGGGTTGGTATACTTGCATGTATGGAGTTTGAGCCCCTTGATGAGGGGAAACGGGTTGATTGCGAGCCTTCTGGGCCGGTGTGGCCGGAGTCGGTCGACGTCGCTGGGCTGTCGTTGTGCGAGCTGCGGGCGCGGTTGGGGTTGATCAAAAGGGCCGAAGCTCGGCTGGCCGCGATGAAAACGGCCGCGCTGGCTGCGTATTCGAGCCGGGGAGGCGAGGGCTTGGCCCGGCGGGTGGTGCTGGAAGAGCTTCAGTCCTCCAAGCAACAAGCCCGCCGGGAGGTGGAGACCGCCTCTCAGCTCTCGCGGGTTCCCGAGACCCTCGACGCGCTGGGCGCCGGGGAGATTCCCGCGGCCCACGCCGCCCAGATCGCCAAGGCCGCTTCTGAGGGGCCAGTCGACGAGACCGTGCTGGTGGAGGCGGCCCGGCGCGAAGACTTCGGCACCTTCTCCCGCACGTTGCGCGACCACCAACATGAGCAGTCGGGCGACGACGGGAAGTCGCTGATGGCCAAGCAGCGGGAGCGCCGCTCGATGAGCTTTTTCAAGTCTTCTGACGACGGCATGTTCGTTTTGAACGGGCGGTTCGACCCGGTCGCGGGGAACCGCATGGAGGCCGCGCTGGCCGCTGAGGTGCGCCGCCTGCGCAACGAAGGCAAACCCGGCGACCAGACCGCGTTCGACCAGCAGATGGCCGACGCCTTGGAGAATCTGGTCTGCGCCGACACCAAAGACCGCAAACCCCAGGGCACCACCCTGGTGTTGACCGCCGACTGGGACGCGGTCAACCAGAAGCTGGCCGGCGCCCGCCTGCTCGACGGCACGCCTCTGCCGGTGTCTGAGGCTCTGCGGCTGGCCTGCAACGCCGACATCGTGCCCTCGGTATTCGACACCAAGAACCAGGAACTGTGGGTGGGGCGCAAACACCGCTCGGCCACCGAAGCCCAGCGGGCCGCGCTCATCATCCGCGACAAGCACTGCATCGGCTGCGGACGATCGGCGGTATGGTGCGAAGCCCACCACATCGACGAATGGCTCAGGGGCGGACGCACCGACATCGACAACCTGGTGCTGGTCTGCAAAAGCTGCCACCACAACATCCACGACGACGGTTGGACAGTCCACCGAAACCGAAACGGCGCCTACGAACTCAGACCACCGCCTTCGCCCTACGCCGGTCTCCCGCCTGGGCAGGCACGCTCAGGGCCACCACTCGCAAAATCGCAATCCAGGTCCGGTGCCCTTGCCGACGCCATTCCCGACGCCTTCCCCGAAATTGGCATCACCAACTGGCAGCCCGAAAGTTCCAGACAGCTGCTGTTGAGCTGATGCAGTGTTGGAATGCCGCCTGGCGGTATTGATCCCGCTGTCAGCGCCAAACTCTTGCCGTTTGAGCTGATGCTGCGCTGGGGTGGGGCCTGGTGGCTGAAGTCGTTGCTGCCTGATTATGCCAACTTCGGGATTGGCTACGCTGTGGTTTGATGAGAGGGATGAGCGGATGATCACCGGGATGAACCATGCGGTGCTGTATGTGCGGGACGCCCGCCGCCAGCAGCAGTTCTATGCCGACGTGCTGGGGTTCGAGACCATCATCGACGAGCCGGGGCAGTTCGTGTTCATGCGGGCGCCCGCATCGGAGAACCACCACGACATCGCCTTTTTCTCCATAGGCGATGGGGCCGAGCCGTCGGCGGCTGGCCGACGATCAGTGGGGATGTACCACATCGCTTGGGAGGTTCCCACCCTCGACGAGCTGGCCGCCATCCGCCAACAGTTGGTAGAGGCCGGTGCTTTGTACGGCGAGAGCGACCACGGGGCCAACAAGAGCCTGTACGCCAAAGACCCCGACGGCTTGGAGTTCGAGGTGATGTGGCTGGTGCCGGCCGAACACTGGGGTGACGAGGAGAATCAAGCCATCATCCGGCCCTTAGATCTCACCCAGGAGCAGCAGCGGTTTGCCGCTTTCGCGGCGGACGACTAGTCAAGGCCATCGCCATGAACCTCACCAACCAGTACTGCTATTTCTACGACGACGACCTGTTCGTCGACACCGATCGGGAAGGCTTTCGCCGTCGGGTCATCACCGGCGACGGGCTCCAGCTCTGTTTTTGGCGCATCACCGGCGGGGTCACCGGATCGTTCCTGCATCGTCATGAAGACCACGAGCAACTCGGCGTCATCGTGCGAGGCAAGCTCGATTTCCGCATCAATGACGACCCCGACAGCGAGAAGCGGGTGGTTTTGGGCGAGGGTGAGGCCTACATCGCGCCGAAAGGGGTATGGCACGGCGACTCGGTGTTCATCGGCGACGACGAGTACGGGGAGTGCTGGATCCTCGACGTGTTCACCCCGCCCCGCGACGATCTGATCGCGGGCTAGGCCATGTCCGACCGCCTCTCACCGCTGGATGAGTCCTAGGCCATGTCCGACCGCCTCTCACCGCTGGATGAGTCCTAGGCCATGTCCGACCGCCTCTCACCGCTGGATGAGTCCTAGGCCATGTCCGACTGGCGGCTTGCGGTTGACATAGGGGGCACGTTTACCGACGCGGTGCTGCTTGACGCCGTCACCGGAGCAGTAACGGTCAACAAGGCACTTACTACTCCGGCCGCTCCTCTTGCGGGGGTGCAAGCTGCGGTCGGCCAACTCTTGAGCCGGGCCGGAGTGGCCCCCGGCGAGATAACCGCGCCCATTGTCCACGCCACCACGCTCATCACCAACGCCCTCATTGAGAACAAGACCGGCTGCGCTGGCCTGGTCACCACCACCGGTTTCGGGGACACCCTGCTGATCCGCGACGAGCACCGCTATGACATGTACGACCTCCAGATCGAGTTTCCCGATCCGCCCATCGGCCGTGAGCTCACCTTTGAGGTCGACGAGCGCACCGCGGCCACCGGCGAAGTGCTGGCGGCGCCGTCAGCGGCGGCCATCGCCTCGCTGGTCGGAGAACTGGCCGAGGCCCGCGTTGAGTCGGTGGCAGTGTGCTTGCTCAACTCTTACGTCAACCCGGCCAACGAGCGGCTGCTGGCCGAAGAACTGCGTCGAGAACTGGGGGTGCCGGTGTGTGCCTCGGCCGACATCTCGCCCCAGATCCGGGAGTACCCCCGCATGATCACCGCGGCCTGCAATGCGGCCACCATGCCGATCATCGGGCCGTATCTGGACGAGCTTCAGAAGTGGCTTTCGGCCGAGGGGTTCGGCGGGTCGGTGCTGATGATGCTGTCCAACGGCGGGGTGGTATCGGCCGACGATGCGGCCGCCGCCCCGATCCGGCTGGTGGAGTCAGGTCCAGCCGCCGGCGCCCTGGCCGCCCGGTGGTTTGCCCGCCGCATGGGAGAAGACCGGCTGCTGGCCTTCGACATGGGCGGGACAACCGCCAAGGCCACCCTGGTGGAAGACGGGGAGCCCGCGCTGACTACCACCTTCGAGGTAGCCCGGCGATACCGGTTCAAGAAAGGTTCGGGCTTTCCGGTGTCGGTCCCGTCGGTGGATTTGGTGGAGATCGGCGCCGGGGGCGGCAGCCTGGCCCACCTCGACCAGTTCGGTCTGCTCAAGGTGGGTCCCGAATCGTCCGGGGCCGATCCCGGTCCGGCCTGCTACGCCCAGGGAGGCGACCAGCCCGCGGTGACCGACGCCGATGTGGTGCTCGGGCTTTTGGACCCCGATGCCTTTCTGGGTGGCGATATGCCCCTGGACGCAGGTCGGGCCGAGGCTGCTGTTGCCCCGTTGGCCGACGGCCTCGGCCTCTCGGTCACGGATACCGCTGCGGGCATGTACGAGGTGGTCAGCCAGAACATGGCGGCCGCCGCCCGCATGCACGCGGTGGAGCGGGGGGTGGATTTGCGGGGGGTCACCGTGCTGGCCTTCGGTGGGGCGGGGCCGCCCCATGCCTGCCGGGTGGCCGAGCTGTTGGACTCGGATCGGGTGGTCTTCCCGGTGAACGCCAGTGTGCTGTCAGCCTTCGGGACCTTGGTGTCGCCGGTGCGGATCGACCTGGCCCGCTCCATGCCGGTGATGCTGGCCGAAGCGGAAACCGCCGAGCGCGACCGTTTGCTGGATGAGCTGCGGGAGGAGGGCCGCCGGGTGCTGCTCAGTGCGGGCGTGCCAGAGCCGGACATCAGCTTCCGCTACGGCATCGACGCCCGCTACATCGGCCAGGGAAACGAGATCACCATCTGGGTGGGCGAAGGGGATTCCTGGGCAGTCACCGACGACGAAGTGGTCGGCGAATTTGAGGCCGAATACCGGCGTATCTACGGCATGACCATCGACGATGTGGCCATCGAGGTGGTCACATGGCGCCTGTCAGCCCGAGCCGATCCGGCTGGGATTGCCGAAATAGACGCCGAGGAGCCGCCAACCGCAGCCGACAGCGCATTCCAGCCGGCTTCGACCCGGACTGCGGTGTTCGGCCGAGAGCAGGATGCCGTGGAGGTCCCGGTCTACCGCCGCGGCGATCTGGCTATCGGAGCGAGCTTTCCCGGACCTGCTCTCGTGGAAGAGCGTGAAACCACGTCGATCATCCGACCCGGTTGGCATGCGACGGTTTCTTACGACGCTTGTCTCGTCGCCGTTCGTGATCAAAGACCGAGGCCCATTCAATGACCTCAACCAGGAGCCAGAGCACTTCAATGAGCAACATGAATACCAGCCGAGAAGGCACCTCCGCCTATGACCTTATTCAACTGGAGATCCTGTGGCAGTCGCTTATATCGGTGGTGAACGAGCAGGCTCGGGCGCTCCAGCGGGCCGCGTTCAGCCCCATTGTGCGCGAGGCCGGTGACCTGGCCAACGCAGTGTTCGACAAGCGGGGGCGCATGGTGGCCCAAGCGGTGACCGGCACGCCCGGCCACATCAACTCGCTGGCCATTGGGGCGGCCAACATGCTGGAGGAGTTCCCCCCCGACGCCCTTGAGCCCGGCGATGTGTTGATCACCAACGATCCCTATCTCACCGCGGGCCAGCTGCTGGACGTGACCGTGCTGGTTCCGGTGTGGCGCACTCCGGCCGCCGGGGGCGACCCGGTGCCTATCGCTTACTTCGGCTCCACCATCCACCACACCGATGTGGGGGGCTACGGCATTGGCGCCGGGGCCCGGGACTGCTTCGAAGAGGGCCTGTGGATCCCCATCTGCAAGCTCATGCGGGGCGGCGAGCGCAACGAGGATGTGTGGAAGTTCATCCTGTCCAATGTCCGCCAGCCCGATCACATGGCCGGCGACCTGCACGCCCAGATGGCGTCGGGAGAAGTGGGGGCCCAGCGCCTGGCCTCCCTGTGCGACGCCTACGATCTCGATGACATCGAGGCGCTGTCCGATGAGATCATCGAACGCTCTGAGGCGGCCACCCGGGCCAGCATCGCCGAACTGCCCGCGGGGGAGTACCACGCCGACGCCGTGCTCGACCTGGCCGACGGCAGCCGCATCGACATCGTGTGCTTCCTGCGGGTGGACCCCGATGCCGGGGAGATCCTGGTGGACTACTCGGGCACTTCCGAGGCCAGCCCGTGGGGCATCAACGTGGTTCGCAACTACACCCACGCCTACACCACGTTCACCGTCCGCTCGGTGCTCAACCCCGAGATCCCCAACAACCACGGCAGCCTGGCCCCAATCAAGATGACCGCGCCCGAGGGGTCGATCGTGAACGCGGTGTGTCCCCAACCGGGCACTGCCCGCCACGTGGTCGGCATGTTCTTGCCCAACGCCCTGCTCAAGGCCCTGGCCCAGGTCAAAGCGGAGGAATCTATGGCCGAAGGTGCGGGCGCAGTCTGGACTATGCAGGTGAGTGGCAACCACGACGACGGCACCCCGTTCATCACCGCCATGTTCACCTACGCCGGAGGGGTGGGAGCACGGGCGTCCAAGCCGGGCTTGGACGCCTGCTCCTATCCAACAGGAGTGAGCGCGGTGCCCATCGAGGTGGTGGAGGCATCGGCGCCGGTGCGCTTCACCCGCAAGGCGCTGCGGCCCGGATCTGAAGGCCCTGGTGCCCAGCCCGGCGGCAAGGGCCAGACCATCGAGTTCAGCGTGGACACCACCCGACCTTGGCTGCTCAATGCGGTCACCAGCCGCCTGTCCGACCCACCCCAGGGCATCTTCGGCGGAGGCCCTGGCCAGGCGGGCTCGTTCCAGGTGAACGGCGAGCCGGTCACCACCCAGAGCCGCATCACCCTCGACCCCGATGACGTCGTGCGCCTCGATCTGCCCGGCGGCGGAGGCTACGGGGCACCCGATGAGTCCGACGGCTGACCAGTCTCAGAACAGCTTGCTGCCCACGGCGTTTACCGAAGTATGGACTCGGGCGGTCGACCAACGGCCCGATTCGATGTTCTTGGTGTTCGAGCGGCCCGACGGCACCGTCGCCACCTGGACGTACGAGCAGTTCGACGCGGCCATCGCCGAAGTGGCCGCCGGCTTGATCCAGCGGGGTGTCACCCCCGGCAGCTCGATGCACCTGGCGCTGACGAACACTCCGGCGTTTTTGGCCCTGTGGCTGGCCGCCAACCGCCTGGGAGCGTGGATCGTGCCGTCCGACCCCATGGGCAAAGCACCGGAGCTGGCCGACCACATCGAGCGGACTCGGCCGCAAGCCGGCTTCTGCGCCGCCGACCGGGCTGGGGTCTACCGCCAGGCCGCTGCGGTCAGCCCTGATCTGGCCATCACCGAGGTGGACGAGGCCAGCGGCAGCCTGGATGCACTCGGCGGGAACGCCCGAGTGGACTGGCCTGCGGTTGGCCCGCGAGACCGGGCCGCGGTGATGTTCACCTCGGGTACCACCGGACGGCCCAAGGGGGTGGAGGTCACCCAGGCCAACTATGCCTTCTGCGGCCAGGTCATGGCCACCCGCGCCGGGCTGTCCCCTGACGACCGCCAACTGGTGGTGCTGCCCCTGTTCCACGCCAACGCCCAGTACTACTCGTTCGCCTCGGCCATCTGGGCGGGGGCCTCGGTAGCACTGATGCCCGTCTTCTCAGCCAGCGGCTTCCTTCCCCAAGCCGCCCGCTACCGGGCCACCTGCGCCAGCCTGTTCGCCGCCCCGATGCGGATGATCCTGGCTCGGGGTTCTCCCACCGGCGGCGTGGCCCTGCGCCACTGCTGGTATGCCCAGAACATCGCCGACGACCAGTACGAAACCCTGGCCCAATGGTTCAGGTGCCGGCCCCGCCAGCTCTACGGCATGACCGAGACCATTCCCGCAGTGCTCACCGAGCCCGCCGAAAACCCTGTGCCGTCGTCCATGGGCCAAGTCACCCCCGGCTGCCAGGTGATCGTGCGCGACAGCGAAGTGCTGGTGGGAGGAGAGCCCGGTGCGACGCTGTTCGCCGGATACCTGGACGATCCGGACACCACTGCCGCCTCATTCACATCCGACGGCTGGTTCCGCACCGGCGACCGAGCCCGCATCGACCCCGACGGCCGCCACTACTTCGACGGCCGCCGCTCCGATGTGCTCAAGGTGGCGGGGGAGAACGTCTCCATCGTCGAGGTGGAGTCGGTGTTGACCGCCCACCCCGCAGTGCTGGAAGCCGCGGTGGTGGGGGCTCCTGACCCGGTGCGCGATGAGGTGCCGGTGGCCTTCGTGGTGCCTGCCGACCAGGCCAACCCACCGGCGGCCGACGAGCTGGCGTCGTGGTGCCAGGAGCGTCTGGCCAAGGCCAAGCTGCCCCGCTCGTTTACTCTTATGGACGAGCTGCCTCGTACCAGCGTCGGCAAGATCCGAAAATTCCTGCTACGACAAGAGGCGGAAGCCTCAAAGGAGGCGAGAGGGAGGTGATGGCATGACCATGTTCACCGGCGAGCTTTTGGAATCGTTTGAGGATTCGGTCACCGACGTGGCCACTGCTTGCACGCTCCCCCCCGAGCTGTACACCTCTGAGGAGTTCTTGGCCTTCGAGCGCCGGGTGCTGTTCGAGCACGAATGGTGTTGTGTGGGGGTGGCCAGCCGCATACCCGAGAGGGGCGACTGGTTCACCGCCACGGTGAGCACCGAGCCCGTCATTGTGGCCCGCCAAAGGGACGGCTCCATTGGGGCGTTCTCGGCCATCTGCCGCCACCGCGGCATGCAGGTGGTGGAGGGGGAGGGCAACAGCCGCTCCTTCCGGTGCCCGTACCACCACTGGAGCTATCGGCTGGACGGCCGCTTGCTGGGGGCCCCGGCCATGGAGCGCACCGAGGGCTTCGACAAGGACGACTGGGGTCTGCCCAATCTGGCAGTGGAGCAGTGGCGCGGGTTCATCTTCGTCAACTTCAACCCCGACGCCCCGCCGCTGGCTCCTTCTCTGGAGCGGTATGAGTCCTATTTGGCCAATTACGAGCTTGACGACTGCGTGTGTCCCGGCACCTTCACGCTTACCGACCTGCCCTGGAACTGGAAGGTCATGTTCGAGAACTTCAACGACGGCTATCACGCCAACCGTCTCCATCAGGTGATCCAGGACTTCTGCCCCTCAGAGATGGCCCGGTTCCCGGTGCCGTGGTCGGACGACTCCAATGTGATCTTCCGGGAGAACGGCTACACCCACATCGACGGCGGGTTCAACGCCACCCGCAAGGCCCTGCTGCCGGTGTTCCCCAAGCTCACCGAGGAGGAGCGGTGGCGGTCCACGTTCGCGCTGATCCCGCCCACCTTGTGCTTCGGCACCGCCCCCGACATGGCCTTCTTCTTCATTGTGCGGCCCACCTCGGCCGAGACCATCGACGTGGAGATCGGCTACCTGCTGCATGCTGCCTCGGTGGAGCACCCCATGTTCGACCACCTGTTCCAGGCCAGCGACGACGGCGTGCAGGTGTTCGTGGCCCAAGACCAGGACGCCACCACCAAGGTGCAGCGGGGCATGCGGTCGCGCTTTGCTGTGCGGGGCCGGTACTCCTGGCAGGAGGAAACCCACGTGCAGTTCAACCGCTGGTTGGTGCAGCGCTACCGCCGCCACTGGCCGGCGGGCTCAAAATAGTCTGACGGGGCGTGATTATTGCGAAGGCTGAGTCGGTGTCGAGGTGGCTTTGGCCCGGCCCTCAAGCCGACCCACTCGGTTGACCAAGTCCATGATCATTTCGGTCAGGTGGGCGAAACCCCTTTGCATTTCTTCTCGCAGCTGGGCATCGCCTTGATGCACTTCCTGTCGGAGCTGGGCGAGGTCGGCGCGTCGGCCTCGGTCGAGATAGAGCGTCAGAGTGATGACCACCCCCAGCAGGGCGATTATGGCTTGGTCCATGAGGTTCTGCTCATATAGTCCGGGCGGATTGCTGGGGGAAGCTTGGGCCGAGTGTACCGCGCCGGGTGGAGTGTGCGGCAACGACCGCGGGGAGGGTGGGGATCGGCAAGACGAGCACGGGGCGGTGTGAGTAGGCTGCTGAGCGGTGGCTGGGCCGAAGGGTCCGACATCTGAGGAGGGGAACAATGACGAGACGACTTGCTCGCAGACTGTGGCTGCTGGCGGCACTGATGTCGGTGCTGGCCCTGATGGCTGCTGGGTGCGGCAACGACGACGATAGCGACGAGTCCGCTGTTGATCCGGCTCTCTTGGAGACCTTTGACGCTGACGGTGACGGTACGCTCACCATCGGCGTGGCCGCCGCTGGCCCCCGCGACGATCAGGGCTACTACCAGGCGCTGGTGGACTTCGCCGAGGAGTTCTCGGCCGAAAACGGGTTCGCCCCGCCCATCGTGAGCGACAACATCGGCGCGGCCGAGGCTGCCCAGGCCATGTCCGATCTGGCCGAACAGGGGGTGGACGTGATCTTGGTTGGGGCCAGCGAGATCGCCGAGCCATTGGCCGACCTCACCGAGCAGTATCCCGACATCTTCTGGTACTGCAACTGCGGAGCCGGCTTCCCGGAGACTCCGGGGCTAGCCCAAGCTACTGACTGGGGCGCTCCCATCCATTTCACCGCGGGCGTGGCCATGGGTGCGGCGTTGAAGGACCATGGCGGGGATACCGCGGTGTTCTTGGGCTGCTGCGACCTCGGCTTCGAGAAGGAGGCCTACAACGCCACCGTGTACGGTCTCCAATCGGTGGACCCGTCGTTCACTATGGAGTACGTGGCCACCGGCGCTTTCCCGTTCGACTTCGACAACTCGGCCAATGCCACCGCCGCGCTCACCAACGCCATCGCCGAAGGCGCCACCTTGGTCTATGCCTATCTGGGCGGGGCGCTGAACCCGGTAGGCCAGTTGGCCACTGACGAGGGGATCGCAGTGTTCGCAGCCGGTCCTGGCGACATCTGCTCTCGCGATGACGGGATCAACTGGACAGGCACCATCGTGTTCGATGCTGGACGCTACGCCCGGCTCGTGCTGCCGTTGATTCTCGACGGCACGCTGGCCGAAGGCGGTACGTACCAGTTCCCAACCGAACAGGGTCTCAACGGCGGCGAGTTGTGCGATCCCTCGTCGGAAGCGGAAACACTGCTGGCCGATTCCTTCGAGGCTGCTACCACCGACGGCGAGCTGCTCGGCGTGCTCGGCGGAATTTCCGGGGCCGCCTACGGCGGCGGGTGATCGACGCAACGACCCAATTGGCAGGTGCCGGGGGGTCTGGCCCCTCGGTGCCTGTGGTCGAACTCATCGGCATCACCAAGCGCTTCGGGGGGATCGTCGCCTGCGATCAAGTCGACTTGACCCTGTACCGGAGCCGTATCCACGGCATCTTGGGCGAGAACGGGGCGGGCAAGTCCACGCTCATGAAGGTGCTGATCGGGCTGGTACTGCCCGACGCGGGCTCGATCCGCATCGACGGCCGGCCCTGCACCATCCACGACCCGCTAGCCGCCGCGGAATTGGGCATTGCCATGGTTCACCAGCACTTCAGCCTGGTCGACCAGCTCACTGTGTGGGAGAACGTCGCCCTCGGTGAGGCTGGCCGGCTCAAGTCGGCTGGTGTGCGCGACCGGGTGGCGGCCATCAGCCGGCAGTATGGCTTGGAGGTCGATCCCGACGCCCAGGTTGGCAGCCTGACCGCTGGGTTGCGGCAACGAGTGGAGATCATCAAATGCCTGCGACGCGACCCCCACATCCTGGTGTTCGACGAGCCTACGTCGGTGCTCACTCCCGAGGAGTCGGAGCAGTTGTTCGACACTCTGCGAGAGGTGGTCGCTGCCGAAGAGCGAGCCGTCGTTCTGGTCAGCCACAAGCTCGACGAGGTACTGCACGCCACCGACGAGATCACCATTATGCGCCAAGGCCGGATTGTGGATCGCAGGCCCACCCAAGAGGCCGATGTCCGCAGCCTGGCCCGGGCCATGGTGGGTCGAGAGGTGTCGCTGCGCTCGGAGCGGGCTGCCTTCGGCCTTGCTGAGATCGAGGAGGCAGACCGGGAACCTGATGGCGGCGGTGAGGACAGGCAGTCGGCGGAAACGACGAAATCAGATGAGCCGGCATTGCGGATCGAAGGAGTCATGGTAAAGGGGCGGGGCGGGGCCCGCCTGCTGGACGACATCAGCCTGGATCTTGGAGCGGGCGAGATCGTGGGTGTAGCCGGGGTGGAAGGGAATGGTCAGCGAACCCTGGGCGACCTGCTGTCCAGCTTGGTGCCTCTGGATGCTGGTCGAGTGGTGGTGAACGGCGAGGGGGTGTCCACCGGCTCGCCCGGTGCCATGGCCAAGGCCGGGGTGGCGGTGATCCCCGAAGACCGGCATGACTCCGGTGTGGTGCTGGACATGACCGTGGCCGAGAACCTGCTCATGGTGGACCCTCACCGGGCGGCCCGCCACGGTGTCATGGACAAGCGGACGGTGACTGGGATCGCCCAGCAGATGATCGACGAGTTCGATATCGGCTGCTCCGGGCCCGACGCCCCCCTGTGGTCGCTGTCGGGCGGCAACCAGCAGCGGGTGGTGCTGGCCCGGGAGCTGGCCGCTGAGCCCGATGTGCTGGTGGCCGCTCAGCCCACCCGGGGGCTCGATGTAGGGGCCATCGAGTACATGACCGATCGGCTGCGCCAAACTGCCATTGGCGGAGTGGCCGTGCTGCTGATCTCCAGCGAGCTGGAGGAGATCCTCGAATTGGCCGACCGGATCGTGGTGATGTCCCGGGGCCGGGTGGTTGGTGAGCTGTCCCGGGCCGAAGCCACTCTCGAAACTCTCGGCCTGTTGATGGGTGGTAGCGCGGCGTGACGAGAGGAGCTCGCTTGGCCGAGTGGGTCGTGCTCTATGCGCTCAGCGTTGCCGTGGCCCTTGCCCTGTCCAGCGTGATTGTGGAGGCCACCGGGGGTGACTGGTGGCCGGTGGTGGAGGCCTTGGTGGATGGCAGCATCAAGGCCCCCGGCCGCTGGGGCGAGACCCTGGGAGTGGCCGCCCCCTTGCTGTTGGTGGCGTTGGGCACGGTGATCTCGGCCAAGGCCGGGCTTATCAACATCGGCCAAGAAGGCCAGTTGCTGGTCGGCGCGGCGGTCGCCGTTTACTTCAGCTTCCTGATTGGCGGTCCCGGCCCGCTGAATGTGGTGGTGCTGCTGCTGTTCGGTGCATTGGGCGGGGCCGTGTGGGCTTCGTTGGCCGGACTGCTGCGCTTCTGGCGAGGGGTGCCTGAGGTCTTGAGCACCCTGCTGTTGGTGTTTGTGGCCACGCAGGCCGTGGGATACGGCTTGAAGTGGCAGTGGCTTCTGCTGGCTGATGAGGCCAGCCGCGGCAATCGCAATCTGGTGAGCGAGCAATTGGCCACCGACAACCGGATTCCCCGTCCCGATGTGTTCGGCAATGAGTTCCCCGTCACTGCCTATGTGGCGTTGGCGCTGGCTTTGGCGGTGGCCTACGTGCTGGCCCGCACGGTGTGGGGCTTTCGGCTGCGGATGCTGGGCCACAACCCCCGAGCCGCCCAGCGATCCGGGGTGTCGTCCACCACCTATGGCGCCACTGCGCTGGCCATCGGCGGGGCCTTCGCCGGACTGGCCGGGGCGGCCATGCTCGCAGGAGGCGGATTCTCTTTCGGCAACTACCGGCTGGTGCCCGGCTTCTCTGACAACATCGGGTGGACCGGCCTCTTGGTGGCCCTCATGGCCCGGGAGCGGGCGCTGCCCGCGGTGGTGGCCGCGTTCGTGTTCGCCGGACTGCGGACCGGGGCGGGGTTTGTAAACAGCACTGGCGTGGAGAGCCGAATCACCGATGTCGTGCAGGGCCTCTTGGTTCTGGCCTTGCTGGTTCCCCCCGCGGTGATCTTCCTGCGGGATCGGCGCCGGGCTCGGGCCGCGGCCACGGAGAGGGTGTAATGCCGTGCTGATCGACTTCTTCGCCGCGGTAGGCGACGTGCTGTCCAGCGAGTCCACCTATATCAACGGCGCGCTGTTCGCCGCGCTGCTGGCTTTTGCCGCCACTGGCGAGTGGGTGGCTGAGCGGTCGGGCACGTTGAACATCTCGGTCGAGGGAATGCTGCTGAGCGGGGCGTTTGCCGGCGCGCTCGGCTACCACCTGGCTGAGTCAGTGGCGGTGGGATTGGTGTTCGGCGCGGTCGGCGGGTTGGTCATAGCCGCGGTGCAAGCCGAGATGAGCCATCGCCTCACCGCCGATCAGTTCGTGGTCGGCCTCACCCTCAACATCTTGATTGTCGGGCTCACCGGGTTCTTAGACCGAGAGATCGACCCTCGGGCCGACTACGCCTCAGAAGTGGAGATACCCATCTTGGTGGACGTCCCCCTGTTCGGGAAGGCCCTGTTCGGAGAGCCGTGGCCGTTCTACCTTCTCTACGGGCTAGTGCCGCTGTCGTGGTGGCTGGTGTATCGCACTCGGTGGGGATTGGAGTTGCGGGCCGCGGGGGAGAACCCCCAGTCGGCCGACGTGAGCGGCATCGACGTGAACCGGCGCCGCCGCCAGTCGATCTACTACGCCGGTCTGACCTCCGGGCTGGGCGGGGCCTACTTCTTGTTCGCTCGGCTGGCCACCTTCGATGACTCCGTCATCGGCGGCCAGGGGTTCATCGCCATTGCCGCGGTGATCTTCGGCGGTTGGACCCTGTGGGGCACCATGGCGGGTTGCGTCCTGTTCGCCGGCGCTCTGTCGTTCCAGTTGTCGCTGCAAGGTTTGGGCTATGAGCTCAACACCGAGCTGTTGCAGGCCCTGCCTTATCTGGTCACCATCGGGGCCATGGCCATCTTCGCCCGCTGGGTGCGTCCCCCCGCCGCCTTGGCCCGGCCGTTCATTCGCGGCCTGAAATAGGTGGGCTGAGACAGAGGAGTGCGGCGATGAAGGTGATGCGATACCACGAACCGGGCGGTCCAGAGGTGCTCTGTTACGAGGAGGTGCCCGATCCCGAGCCCGGTCCGGTGGACGTAGTGGTGGATGTGGTGGCCACTGCGCTCAATCGGTTGGATGTGGTGCAGCGCAATGGCTGGTTCGCCATGCCCGGCTTAACCCTCCCCCATATTGCGGGCATGGACGTTGCCGGGGTGGTGTCGGAGGTCGGCGCCGAAGTGGATGGGGTGGCCGTCGGCGACCGGGTGGTGGTGGATCCGTCGCTGGCCGGGGTGGACGATAGATCCAGGCTGGGGGGCCGGGGCGACTTGTACGGCGAGTTGGGCATCATCGGCGGCACCGTCGACGGGGGCTACGCGGAGCGGTGCCTGGTGCCGGCGTCGCATGTCTACCCGGTGCCCCACGCCATGTCGCTGGCAACCGCGGCCGCCTTCCCTACCTGCTACCTCACTGCCGCTCATGGGCTGTTCGCGGTGGGCGGGCTGACCGCGGGTGAGACGGTGATGATCCACGCCGCCGGATCGGGCGTGTCGGTGGCCGGCATCCAGTTGGCGCTCAACGCCGGGGCCACCGTCTTGGCCACCGCGGGCGCCGACGAGAAGTGCGAGCAAGCCTTGGAGCTGGGAGCAGCCCATGTGCTCAACAACCGAACCGGCGACATGGCCGCCTGGGCCCGGGAGCTGACATCCGGAGCCGGGGTAGACATGGTGTTCGACCATGTGGGCACCGCTTTGTTCGGCCCGTCGCTGTTCGCGCTGGGCATCGGCGGGCGGCTGGTGAACTGCGGCAACTCCTCGGGCGACGAGGCCGTGATCCCGTCGTTGGGCTACGTGTTCCACTCCGGCATCAAGATCCTGGGGTCCGACCCCTACCGCCCCGAGGAGTTCGGCCCGGTGTGGGACACCTTCTGCGGGGGCAGCTTCACCGCCGCCGTCGACTCGGTGTTCGATCTGGCCGACGCGGCCGAAGCCCAAGCCAAGATGCTGGCCAGCGACTTCTTCGGCAAGATCTTGCTGAAGCCCTGAACGGGATCAGAGCGTGATGCGGAGTTGAAATGGCTGATTCCCCGTATCCCGAGCTGAAGAAATCCCACGTCCCCGAGCGGGTGGGCCGTCCCTGGACCGACTACAAGCCCCCGCCGTCAGCACCGGTGTGGGCTGTCATCGGTGGGTTCGGCTCGTTCCATGTGCTGGTCGCCGCTTTGGAGCTGGGGGTGTTCGACGTCTTGGCCAATCGGGGCGCCAACCCCGGCACCTCACCGGCGGCAACTGCCGCAGAGCTGGCTGACGAACTGGAAGTATCAGCCCCCCACCTGGAGGCGCTGCTCGACTCTCTAGCGGTGCTTGGTCTACTGGAGCGGGTTGGCGGACGGTATGGCCTGAACGACGCCGCGGCCCGCTATCTCACCACGGACGGGGCAGCTTCGATGGCCTCGCTGGTTCCGGTGGCTCCCGGCCCGCTGGAGAACTGGTCCCGGCTGGCCGACACCATCCGGGCCGGCCGCCCCGCCGACCCGATCGACGACAACCCGGCTGATTTCTACCGAGCCCTGGTCGAGGGCACGTTCACCACCGTGCTCCGGGCCGCCACCCGAGCCGATCTTCAGGTCCGCTACAGCGCCATGGACAGCCCCCGAGTGCTGGACCTGGGGGCGGGCGGTGCGCCGTGGGCTATCGCCGTGCTCAAGGCCTGTCCCGGGGGTACCGCGGTGGTCAACGACCTAGCCGGGATAATCGACGTGGCCCGGCGCACCACCGCTGAGCATGGAGTGGCCGACCGGTGCGAGTTCCGCTCCGGCGACTTCCACGGTATCCACATCGAGCCCGAGGGCTACGACGTCGTGGTGCTGGGACACGTGTGCCGCACCGAGGGCCCCGACGGCACCCGCCGCCTGATCGAGCGAGCGTGGGAGGCGTTGCGCCCCGAGGGACGGCTGTTGCTGGCCGACTATTTCGTGGCCCCCGAGCCCCAGTGGAGCCCCCACAGCGTGCTCATGGGCATGACCATGATGGCCGGCACCGTCAACGGCTTCGGTATCACCGCCGCCCAGACCGCCGCCTGGCTGCAAGATGCCGGCTTCGAGGCTCTGCGCCTCATCGAGCCCATCGGCCACCAGCACGCATTTCTTGCGTGTAAACCACGCCCTTCTGGAGGAACAAAATGACCGAGCACATCGACACACTGATCAAGGGCTGGTACGTGGTCACCATGAACCCGACCCGCGACGTTGTTCGCCACGGCGCGGTGGCCATCCGGGACAACCAGATCGTCGACGTGGGCAAAGCATCCGACCTGGAGGCTCGCTATCAGGCCGCCGAGACGGTGGGCGGCGACCGGTTCGTGGTCACGCCGGGCCTGGTCAACACCCACATCCACATCACCGGCGAGCCCCTCACCCGGGGCTACGTCCCCGACGACACCCCGTTCGAGGAGAATGTGTTCCAATGGCTGTGCCCGCTCTATTCGGTGTACACCGCCCAGGAGGAGCGCCTGTCGGGCCAGCTCGCCGCAGTGGAGATGCTCAAGTCGGGCACTACCTGCTTTCTGGAAGCGGGCACCATCCGATTCGTCGACGAGGTGATGGACGGTCTGGCTGAAGCCGGAATCCGGGGCCGGATCGGCAAGTGGGTGTGGGACCTGCCCCCTGAGCCCAGCGTGTACCGCCAGGACACCGACGAGGCCATCGCCAACTTGCGGGATACCGTCGAGCGTTTCCGAGGCACTGCCGGGGGACGACTGGGAGCGTGGTCGATGGTGGTGGGCCACACCACCTGCTCCGATCCCCTCTGGCAGGCGGCCCGGGCGGCGGCTGACGAATTCCAGGTGGGGCTCAACTTTCACATGTCACCTGCCCGGCTCGACCCCGACAGCTTCATCGCCGCGTTCGGCCAGAGGCCCCTGGTCCATCTCGACGAGTTGGGGGTGCTGGGCGACGACACCTCCATCACCCACTGCGTGCATGTGGACCACCAGGAGATCCAGGTTCTGGCCGGGGCCGGATCGTCGGTGGTCCACTGTCCCACCACTGCGCTGAAGGTGGGCTACGGTGTGACCCAGATCGGAAAAATACCCGAGATGGTCACCGCCGGGGTGAACGTGAGCCTGGGCACCGACGGCAACAACGCCTCCAACTACTCCGATCTGATGCGGGCCGCCTATCTGGTGGCCGGGCTGTTCAAAGACGCCCGCATGGACCCCCAGATGTTCCCCGCCGAGAAGGCTTACGAGATGGCCACCCTGGGCGGTGCCCGCACCATGCTGATGGAAGACCAGATCGGCTCGCTGGAGCCCGGCAAGCTGGCCGATGTGGTGCTGCACGACACCGACCGCCCCGAGTGGCGGCCGCTGTTGAACGTGATGAACCAGCTCGTGTGGTCGGCCGACGGCCGGGGCGTCCACACCGTGTTCGTGGACGGCCAAAAAGTGGTGGAGGCCGGTCGCATGACCACCATCGACGAAGACACCTTCTACGCCCGCTGCCAGCAGGCCGGTGAAGCGGTCGTGGCCCGCTCCGGCCTCCCCGACAAGGCCAAGTTCCCCATCTGGTAGGCCAGCTCGAATTGGTGACTCCTTTTTCGGCTCTATGCGTCGAAGCTCATCGGTGTGTCCTCCTCGATGAGTGGGTGAGTCTTCTCACCGAGGATCACACCGCTGGCCCCCTAGTGGTGGACCCCCTCGGCTACCCCAAACCCCACCACCTGATGAGACGCCCCCCTGTTCATGTCGGCGGGGCGAGCGCAACCCTTAGCCCACGGCATCGAAGCAATTGGATTCAAGCTCGACCGGGCACATCACGCTCCGAGCCCGAGCGTCGTCGGGATTCACCCCGCGGCGTGACCCTCCGGGAAGACGCCCACGTGGAGGTGATCGTGGTGAACCTCGTTGGTGAAGTTGTGCGCAACCGCGTCGTCGAACCGCCACGGACTTCCGAACTCTCTGATGTCGTGCCGCGACACCAGCCACTCGGATAGCGCATAGATCGATGACGTCGCGTCGTGCGAGTCGATTACCAGCTCCGAGTCCACTTTGTGGATGTCGACCGCCCGGCCCACCGTGTGATTGCTTAACCTGTCCGTTCCGAACACGTTGTGCGGGTGTCCCGTTTTCAACACGATGACGGAGTAGGGGGTTCGCTCGGCGATGTCGAGCATCGCCTCGAGGAGCGCATGATCGGTGTACCCGGAGTAGATGTCCCAGATCGCCGAATCGGGGAGATCGATTCGGGGATCGTCGACCACCGAGGCGGCGAGGGGGGAGAGGTCCGCAGGCCGTGCGACCGGCTGACCTCCGGCCGAAGCGAGCTCCTCGAACTCCCACGCACCCGAAGCGCCCCTCACAAGGCGCACGTCCATCGTCCGGGTCTCGGCCCGCTCGGCATCCGCTGTGCCCTCCCCACCCAGCTCCTGGTGGACCACGACCATTATCGAGATCCGGTCGTCAAGGTGACCGCCGAGTTGGGCGTACTCGATCGTGCCGCGTGACCACATCCCGGGGTGATGCACGGTCGCCGCCCCCCTCGCGAGCGCGTCGGCGCGAGCAGGATCTGCTGTCACGCCCGCCGCCAATTCAATCACCGACGAGTCCGGGCCGTAGTTCGTGATCTGGTGGGCCACCACGGCACCGAGCCGCTTGGCGTCGGCCTGCACCTCATTGGGCGAAGGCTCGAAATGGTCCGGGAATGGAGTAGGTGCAACTGGCGCCGCAGACACGTCCTCTGCCGGTTCGGTCGTCGTTGTGACCCCGTCGGCGGAAGGAACCCCGCTTTCCGCGACCTTGACGTCAGCGCCGATGTCAGCGCCGTCCGTCTCGTTCGGTGCCGGCACGTCGACCGCCCCGTCACCGTCGTCGGGAATGGCAGGAGCATCACTGTCGTCGGGAATGGCAGGAGCGTCACTGTCGTCGGGAATGGCAGGAGCGTCATCGTCTGCGGTGATCACCCTTTCGTAAAACAACAGGACGGAACTCGCGAAGAACAACGCAGCACCGGCCAGGGCGAGCCATTGTCGGAAGACGGAGGATCTCTTCATGGCGCCGGCCGCTACGCCGATAGCGCTGGAAGTGTCTGAGCCTGACCCTTCCGCCTTGCGGCCCAGCGCAGGACCGGCTGTTCGAGGAGATACCACGAGGCGGCGGTTGCCGCGACGGTGAGGACGAGGGCCAGCCAGAGGGCGATGTCAGAGCGGATGAACACGTAGTGCCAGAGGTAGAGCCCGAAGGACAATTCGGCGACCCGCATCAGGACCTGGTTCGCCAACCATTCGGGGCCAGTCAGCGCGTACTGGACCGTGAGCGCACTGAGCGCCAGAGCCGCGAAACCACCCCAGAGAACGGTTGTGTCCGTGTTGCCGAATGCGGGCACTAGCATTAGCGCCAGCAGCGCCGGAACCGACCACTTCGCGAACCGCCACGTGGTGGGCCGAGCGACGGCCAGATAACACCCCACCAGAAGTGCCGCGGCGTTGGTGTCGGTCGCGTTGTACACCCAGCCCGGCGACATGACCGCGATCGCAGTTGCTCTCCAGGCGATGGCAGCCAGCGCCAGGCCTCCGACGATGCGGGTCCGATGCCTGGTTCGTAGTGCAGCGATGGCGAGCGGCCACAGCACGTAAAAGTGGGCGATCACCGCGATGAACCAGGTGTGCGTCAGCCGCTCCAGGTCGAGACCCTCGATTCGCGCATAGTTGGCGTAGAAGCCGAGCACCGCAATCAAGCGGGACCAGTCGGTCCCCACTGCGATCATTGCGAGACAGACGGCCAGAAGGGCAGGAAGCAGCCGGAGCACTCGCTTTCGATAGAACGAGCCGAGGTCGACCCGACCGGTCCGGTCCATCTCGGCACACAGCGAGCCGGTGACCACGTAGCCCGACAAGACGAAGAACAGGCAGACGCCGTAGTGCCCCGCAGGCACGACGGCACTGTCGATGTGGTAGCCGACCACTGCCGCAATTGCTACGGCGCGCAATCCATCGAGCGCGGGGACCCGTCGCATCGCACCTCCTAGTGCTACTTTCGCAGCGCAGATCAGCTGACGATAACGCATCGCCAGCCGGAGCGCAGAGCCTGCGCTGAAAGGACGGCGGGAGATACCTCCGACACCCAACAGCATGGAAACAATCCGACGCATAGGAGTCACAATTGCGGTTTTCCTGCTGCTGAACCTGCTGTCCGCCAGCGGCCGTGATGCCGTCGAGTCCCCGACTGCCGCCGAGTCCGCGACTGCCGTCGAGTCTGCGACTGCCGCCGGTTTCGCGCGGCAAGTCTTGGAGACCACGGCGGCCCCTCGGATCGTGACTGTCCCCCCTACGGCGGCGGCTACCCCTACGGCGGCTCCTCGGATCGTGACTGTTCCCCCTACGGCGACGGCTACCCCTACGGCGGCTCCTTCTACGGCGGCGGCTACCCATGCGGCGGCTCCCCCTACGGCGGCGGCTACCCCTACGGCGGCTCCTTCTACGGCGACCGTCCCTCCTACAGCGGAGGCCGCCCCCTCCCCGACCACCACGACCACCACAACAACGACGACTCTGCCGCCACTCGATCCTGTGACATTCGAATCGCTTGACCGGATTAACATGATCCGCGACTTCAGCAAATACGTGTCCTCCGGCCGGTCCCGGTGGGAGCAGTCGGTCCCGGGAATCGAGCAGCTTCGGATTATTTCGACCGCGGACGGCGCCGAACAACCCGTCTTCTGGCTGGCTCCGAGTGGCGACCGCGATCAACCCGTATTGGTGATATTGCACTCTTGGAGCGCCCCGTACACCCAGCACGCCGGGATTCCCTTTGCGATGTGGGCCCAGGAAAATGGTTGGGCAGTCATCGTCCCCGAGTTCCGAGGAAAGAACGACGACGCCGACGCGGTCGGATCCGACTTGGCGGTCCAGGACGCGGTGGATGCGATCGACTATGCCGTCGCCCAGGCAGAGGTGGATACCAATCGGGTGTACGTCGTCGGCTACTCCGGCGGCGGGATGATGGGGCTCCTCCTTGCTGGGCGACACCCTGACAAGGTCAGCGCGGTCTCGGTCTGGGGGCCGCCGCATGACCTCGTGGAGTTCTACGAGCACGCGAGGAGGGCGGGTCTGGGCTATGCCAGCGACATCTGGCGGGCCTGCGGAGGTGACCCGAGGGACGCCGGCTCGGCGCAGGAGGAGTGTCTGGCCCGTAGCCCGGCGACGTACCTGGAGTCGGCCCGCGACCAGGCGGTCCCGATCTTCATCGCTCAGGGCATCCGCGATCAGTTCGTGCCCCCGAGTGTGGGCGCCGAGGTGTTCAATCAGCTGGCCGACCCTGACGACCGCCTCAGCGCTGAGGAGGTGGACCTTTTCGGTCGGGGGAGGGTTCCCGACCATCTGTCGATCACGACCGAGACCTACTTCGGGGACGGAGACCCCGCCCCCGTATTCGCCCGACAGTCGGGTCGAGCCTTGCTCGTCTACTTCCAGTCAAGCCACGAAATGGTTTACAACGCGACTGCACGGTGGTTCGCAAGCGATCCCCGCTAGCGAAAGTCGCCCGGTCGAAACTGGTGTGAGCCGCGCCGCAAAGGTAGGTTGGGCCGATGCCCGCTCTGAGGAAGCGACTCGTCGCCGGGTTACTGGCGGCAGCGATGTTGTTCACCGCCGTCGCGTGCAGCAGTGACGACCCGAGTCCAAGCGAGCCTGACACCCCGCAGGTCGGCTCCTAGGCCTGAATCCAGTCCTGCGCTCCAAAGTGGCGTGTCGGAGGGGGGTACGAACGGGGTCTCACGCAGTGATGCCAGAAGTTCCCAGCCGCGTTCTCCTTGCGCAACCGCACCAGCTCCGCCCGCTCATCCGCCGACAGCCCGCCGGCGCGCTCCGCGGCGTCCCGGCGGACCCAGCTGCCCAAAGCGCCCTCGCCCACACCGAGCTCCCGGGCGACCTGCGCCACCGCATGGCCGGTTTCTGTGGCGATCCGGACCGCCCCAACACGCAACTCCGCATCGAACTTTCTTCGTGGTTCTGGCATGACTCTCCTTGTAGAGCATGTCTCCCCGGAAAGGGGGGAACCTCCACCCGGGACAAACGGGCGCATAGCCAAGTGGCCTGCGGCAGATGCGCCGCCTATCTCCTGGACTGCCCTGTTTGACCAGTGGGGCAAGTTCGGTGTTCAAGCTCCCGTTTCACCACTTTGCCGGCGGCGTTGCGGGGGAGGGGAGTGGGGCGGATCTCCCAGAGGGTGGGCACTTTGTAGGGGGCGAGCACCTGGTGGCACCACTCGGCCAAGTCGTCGGGGTCCACAGCGGCACGTGCGGCGGGCACCACAACGGCTTTGACCTCTTGGCCCATCTCGAGGTGGTCCACACCGAATACCGCTGATTCGGCCACCGATGGGTGGGCATCGAGTCGGTATTCGATTTCGATGGGGTAGATGTTCTCGGCGTTGCGCAGGATCATGTCTCGGGACCGGGAGTTGATGTACAGGTAGCCGTCCTCGTCGAAGCGTCCGATGTCGCCGGTGTTGAGCCACCGGTTCGAGTCGATGGTCGCCGCGGTAGCATCGGGGTCGTTCCAGTAGCAGAGCATGGTGTAAGCGCTGCGGGCCCAGATCTCGCCCTCGGCGCCGGAGGGCACCGGCTGTCCGTCGGGGCCGCGGATCTCCACGTCGAAGCCGATGGCCACCTGGCCGCATGAGGTGGGCCGCTCCCGGTACTCGGCCCCGCCGATGCCGGCGATGACCGCTACTGACTCAGACGACCCGTAGCCCATGCCCACCGCGGGGGCGGCGTTGGGGAAGGCTTGGCGGATCAGCTCTTGCACCGCGGGGCTGGCCGGGGCGCCACCGAAGCCCACGTTGACCACGCTGGTGGTGTCGAATTCCCCGAATCGGGGGTGATTGGCCAGTCGGGCGCCGATGCTGCCCAGAGCAGCAAAGGATGTGACCCCCTCGTCCTGGATGAGCTGAAGCACGGCCTCAGGGTCGAATCGGCCTCGGCGGTAGACGATCTTGCCACCGATTGCCATGTTGATCAGGGTGGCGCCGTACAGCCCGGAAACGTGGAACAACGGCGAGGTGCCCAGGGTGACTGCCTGGGCCGGGGGGCTGGGCACCTCCCCGTCCTCGGCGGGGGGGTTGGTGCGCAGTTCGGTGAACATCCGCACTGCCCCATTCATCATGGTGGACTGCACGAAACCGATCAGGCCCCGATGCGAGGCCACCGCGCCTTTGGGGCGCCCGGTGGTGCCGCTGGTGAACAGGATGACCGCGGGGTCGTCCTCGGCCAGGAGGACATCGACGTCGTCGAGTGCCGCCCCCGCACCGCTTGCCAGGAATTCGTCCCAGTCGTCCTCGATCACCATGCACGGGGCATTGGTACTGCCGATGCCAGAACGCTCCAGGCGGGGGCGGTCGGCGATCACCAGCGCCGGTTGGCTGAGCCCGGAGGCGTAGCGCACCTCGTCGGCGGTCCACCAGCCGTTGTAGGCCGACACGATGGCGCCGATGCTGGTGGCCGCGAAGAACGACACCACCCACTCGGGGCAGTTGGCGGCAAAGATGGCCACCCGGTCGCCGCGGCCGATTCCCCGCCTCTGCAACGCGGCCGCAGCCTGCGCCGCCAGGGAGATGAAGTCGCTGAACGTGAGCCGCTGGTCATCCAGCACCAGGAACTCCCGGTCGCCGAAGCTGGCAGTGTTGGCCACCATCTCCCTCAGCGAGCGCAACCGGTTGGCGAACACTGACGCCTGTTGGCCCAAGACCTCCTCGGTGGTCAACTCGAAGAACCCGCCCGGCCCGGTCAGCTCCCGGATCACATCCTCTCGAATGCCCACGGTCCTGAACCCTAATCACCGAAGGGCCGCGGACCGGCTTCGACGGGCTGCAACAGGGGCAGAGGCTCTATCGTGGGGCCATGACTGAAGTCGTCATCGTCGAAGCCGTTCGCTCCCCGGTTGGCAAGCGAAATGGTGGTTTGTCTTCCGTTCATCCCACTGGGCTGCTCAGCCAGGTTCAGTTGGCCGCAGTCGAGCGGTCGGGCATCGATCCCGCCGCCATCGGCCAAGTGGTGGGCGGTTGCGTCGATCAGATCGGAGCGCAGGCCATGAACGTGGCCCGCACCGCGTGGCTCACCGCCGGGCTGCCCGAGGAGACGGCGTGCAGCACGGTGGACTCCCAGTGCGGCTCGTCGCAGCACGCGGTGAACCTGGGCTTCAGCCTGGTGAAATCCGGGGTGGAGGACGCGGTGCTGGCCTGCGGCGTGGAGAGCATGAGCATCGTGCCCATCGGATCCAACGCCACTGCCGAAGGGGTGGGCCGTCCCGTGACCCGCGACTACTTCGCCCACTACGAGTTCACCTCCCAGTTCGAGGGGGCCGAGCGGATGGCCGACAAGTGGGGCGTCACCCGGGAGGACTGCGACCGCTTCGGGCTGTCTTCTCAGCAGCGGGCTGCCCGAGCCGTGGCCGAGGGCCGGTTCGAGACCCAGATCGTGCCCATCGAGGTCCCGGTGTTGGACGACAACGGCAAGAAGACCGACGAGACCGTCACCGTCAGCGTCGATGAGGGACTCCGGGAGACCACCCTGGAGGGACTGGTCAGCCTCAAGCCGGTGGGCCGTCCCGACGGCGTCCACACGGCGGGGTCGTCTTCGCAGATATCTGACGGCGCCGGAGCGGTGCTGATGATGACCGCTGATCGAGCCGAGCAGCTCGGCCTCACCCCGAGGGCCCGGGTGGCGGAGACCTGCTTGGTGGGGTGCGACCCGGTGCTGATGCTGGAGGGGCCGATCCCGGCCACCCGTCGGCTGCTGGAGCGATCCGGACTGGCGATGGACGACATCGACGTGGTGGAGATCAACGAGGCGTTCGCCTCGGTGGTGCTGTGCTGGGCCGCGGAACTGGAACCCGACATGGAGCGGGTGAACTCCAACGGCGGGGCCATCGCGCTGGGCCATCCGCTGGGGGGAACCGGGTCGATCCTGGTCACCAAGGCCCTGCACGAGCTGGAGCGCACCGACGGCCAGTGGGGGCTCATCACCATGTGCTGCGGCGGCGGGCTGGGCACCGGAACCCTCATCGAGAGGATCTGACCGACACGATGCCTCCCCACGGTTCGAAGAGCATGCCGGTTCTCTCGCCGGGAGGAGCCGAGTTCTGATGGCCACCGACGCCGAGTTGGCCGATGATCTGGTCGGCGCAATCCGCACCTGGGTGGATCGGGAGGTAATCCCCAATGCCCCCGATCTCGAGCATGCCGACGAGTTCCCCGAGGCGATGTTCGCCCAGATGTGCGAGTTCGGCCTGTTCGGGGCCACCATTCCCGAGGCCTACGGCGGCTTAGGGCTGGATGCCACCACCTATGCCCGCATCGTCGAAGAGCTTTCCCGGGGGTGGATGTCGCTGGCCGGCATCCTGAACACCCACAAGATCGCCGCCACCATGATCGACCGCTACGGCACCGACGAGCAGCGGGATCGCTTCTTGCCCCGCATGTGCGACGGGTCGGTGCGGTCGGCCTTCTCGCTGTCGGAGCCCGACGCCGGCAGCGACACCCGCAACATCCGCTGTCGGGCGGTGCCCGACGGCGCCGAGTGGGTTGTCAACGGAACCAAGATGTGGGTCACCAACGGCATGCGGGCCCAGATGGTGATGCTGCTCGCCCGCACCCCCGACGATCGCATCACCTGCTTCATTGTGGAGAAAGAGCCGGGGCCGGGGGCCGACGGCCTCACCGTGTCGCGCACCATCCCCAAGCTGGGCTACAAGGGCGTGGAAACCGTCGAGATGTCCTACACCGATTTCCGGGTGCCCGACGCCAACGTGCTCGGCGGACCCGACGGCGCGGGCCAGGGCCTGCGCTATGCCCTCTCGGCCCTGGAGCTGGGGCGGATCAACATCGCTGCTCGGGCGGTTGGGGTGGCCCAGGCGGCCCTCGATGCGGCTATGGAGTACTCCCAGGAGCGGGAGACGTTTGGGCGGCCCATCTACGACCACCAGGCCATCGGGTTCAAGCTGGCCGAGATGGCCACCAAGCTCCACGCTGCCCGGCTGATGACCTACGACGCCGCCCGCCGCTACGATTCCGGTGAGCGCATCGACCTCGAAGCGGGCATGGCCAAGCTGTTCGCCTCCGAGGCCGCGTTCGAGATCGCTTCGGACGCCTTGCGCATCCACGGGGGCAACGGCTACACCGAGGAGTACCCGGTGGAGCGCTACTTCCGGGACACGCCCCTTATGATCATCGGAGAGGGCACCAGCGAGATCCAAAAGATGGTGATCGCCCGCCACCTCCGCGACCGGTATTCCTGAGAGGGTCAATCGTGGCAGACATTTCTGAGGATCAACTTCGCCGGCGAGCCCGGGCTCTCCTGGCCGAAGTCGATCCGGCTGAGGCAACACAGTTCGAGTTCCGGGGCGCCCAATTCGACCGGGGATTGGCCCGGGTCGACTTCCCCGAGGGCAAAGGCGGACTCGGGCTGTCCCCCAAGGCGCAGACCGTGGTGGACGAGGAGCTTCGCAAGGGCGGGCGGTACTGGCACGATCTGAATGTGAACCCCATCGGCATCGGCATGGGCGGCCCCACGGTGCTGGCCCACGGGACCGAGGAGCTGCACCATCGGCTGCTCCGGCCGCTGTTCACCGGCGAGGAGATCTGGTGTCAGCTGTTCAGCGAGCCCGGCGCCGGCTCCGACGTGGCCGGACTGGCCACCAGGGCGGTGGAGGACGGTGATGAGTGGGTGGTCAACGGCCAGAAGGTATGGACCACGCTGGCCCACCGGTCCCGCTGGGGAATGCTGGTGGCTCGCACCGATCCCGATGCCCCCAAGCACCGGGGTCTCACCTACTTCCTGATGGACATGACCCTGCCGGGGGTGGATGTGCGTCCGCTTTACCAGATCACCGGGGAGGCGGAGTTCAACGAGGTGTTCATGAACGACGTCCGCATCCCCGACTCCATGCGGCTGGGGGAGCGGGGCCAGGGCTGGCATGTCGCCCTCACCACGCTGATGAACGAGCGGGTGGCACTGAGCGGCGGAGTTCCCGCCCGGGGCAGCGGCCTGATCGGTGTTTTGCTGTCGGCCTGGGAGAAGTATCGAGGCGGCAAGGGCGGGGGAAATGCCGCCGACGCAGCCCAGCAACAGGTGCTTCGCGACCGAGTTGTTCAACTGTGGGCTGAGACCGAAGTGCTCCGGCTCACCAACTGGCGGGCCCGGACCCTGGCATCGGCGGGCACGCCCGGCCCAGAGGGTTCAGTGGGCAAGGCGGTGTCGGCGGAGCTGAATCAGCGCATCTACGAGTGCCTGCTGGATGTGGTCGGGCCAGAATCCATGCTGTTCCCCGATGGCTACAGCATGGGGCGCCCGGAGGAGTCGGCGTTCTCCTCCTACGGCTCACCCAACCCGGTGAGGGGCTTCCTTCGGTCACGGGCCAACACCATCGAAGGGGGCACCTCAGAGGTGATGCGCAACATCCTGGGCGAGCGGGTGCTGGGCCTGCCCAAAGAGCCCGGTGTGGACAAGAGCACTCCATGGAGTGAGATCCCCCGTAATTGAAAGGGTGGGCCGATGGTTGATCCCCAGAACATGCGCACGGCAATGGAGCAACACGTCGCATCGGTGTCTGCCGGCGATGTGGAGGCGATCTTGTCGCTATACGCCGAAGACGGGTCGTGCCAGGTTCCGGTGGGCGGGCCGGTGTACGAGGGGATCGACGCAGTCCGGGCGTTCTACTCACTCAACGATCTGCGCGTTGTCTGACAGTTCGAATGGCGGCGGTGTAGGGAACTTGCAGTCTGAGGAATCGTCGGGCGGCGGCGCTGCCTATCGGGCATTTGCCCAGGTCCTGAAATGGCGGCGATGGCTGCTATGGCTGGCCGCGCTGGGGCTGCTGGTGGGCTGGAGCCTCACTTGGGCCTTGGACGCTCCCCAGCGGCCGGTTTTGGCCGAGCGGGAGGACATCCAGGCGGCGGCAGTTCGCGTCAGCGGTACGGCCTGCGGCCAGTTCAGTGAGGGCAGCGGGTTCGTGGTCGAGCCCGGCTTGGTGCTCACCAATGCCCATGTGGTGGCCGGCGTCGAGCAAATCGAGGTGACCATGCCCGATGGCGGTGCGGAAGCCGGCATCTTGGTGGGGTTCGACCCTGGTCGGGATGTCGCGGCCATATCGGTGTCAGACTCGGGGATTGCCCCGGTTGCGCTGGCCCCAATCGTCGCCGGTGCGGCCGACGTGGGGGATGCTGTGACCGTTGATCGAGCCGATGGCTTGGAGTTCGTGCCCTTCAAGGTCAACCGCAGAATCTGGGCCTCCGGTGTCGACATCTATGGCGAAGAGGCCGACAACCGCCGAGTGCTCGAAATCCGCTCCCGGTTGGCCGCGGGCGACTCAGGAGCGGCGCTGGTGAACATCGACGGCGAAGTGTGGGGCATGGTGTTCGCGGTTGCCAGAGGGCAACGGGACCAGGGGTATGCCCTCGATCTTGTTGAGATCGCAGAATTCCTGACTGGGATCGACCGGACTCCACTACCGACCCCACCCTGTCGGACGCGCTAGGGCTAGTCTCAGTCGATGCCTGTGGACCTGGAAGAGCTGCTATCACCGTCGCACACCGCCGTGGTTACCATGGAGTGCCAGCGGGGAGTGATCGGCGACATGGCCTCCATGGGAGGCCTGCGGGATGTGATGCTCGACCGGGGGGCCATTGACGCCGGGGCCCGGCTGTGCGCTGGCGCCCGAGCCGCAGGTGTGGCGGTGGTGCACTGCCTGGCTCACTTTCGGGCCGACAGGGCAGGCAGCGCGGCCAACTGCCGGATGCTGGCGGCCTCGGCCAAGATGAGCGAGCAGAACGGAGGGCTGCTGATCGGGTCGGAGTCTGCCGAGGTCATCGCGGAGTTCGACCCGCAGCCATCCGACATCGAGATCGCCCGCTGGCACGGCATGTCTCCGTTCATGGGGACATCGCTCGATCAAACCCTGCGCAACTTGGGGGTCACCACGGTGGTGGCCGCCGGGGTGTCGCTGAACGTGGGCGTGATGGGGTTGGTGATCAATGCCGTCGATCTGGGCTATCAGGTGGTTCTGGCCGGCGATGCTGTAGCCGGCATCCCGGCCGACTACGGCGACGCGGTGATGGACAACACCATGGCCTTCCTCACCACGATGCTCACCGTGGACGACATTGTGGCCCGGTGGATATGACCGAAGGCTCGACCACAGCAAAAGAAAATAAAGCCGTGGTGGAGCGATTGGTGCGCGACATTGTGAACGGCGGACAGGTGGATCTGCTCGACGAGATTCTGGCCGATGACTTCGTGGCCCACGGCGTGGGTCCGGGCCTGTCCGGTCCCGATGGAATGCGTCGGCTGATCGCCACTTGGCGCACCGCGTTCCCCGATTGGCAGGACCAGATCGAAGAGATCGTGGCCGAAGGCGACTTGGTGGTGATCAAGATCGCGGCTCGGGGCACCCACACCGGCCCCCTGTTGGGCATCCAGCCCACTGGGGAGGCCGTCCAGTGGGGCATGATCGAGATGGTGCGCCTCGCCGACGGCAAGATCACCGAGCAGTGGGGCTACTCCGACTTCTCCGAGGTGGTCCGCCGCCTGCGCAAGGTGGCAGCATCTCAATCCGAACCGCAAACCGACTAGGGGGTTTGACCATGGCCGATACTTCACCCGTACCTGACTACGCCGGGCTCATGCGGCTCGACGGGAAGGGCTTCATCGTCCTCGGCGCCGGGCAGGGCATGGGACGCCAGTCCTCGCACGCCCTGGCCCAGATGGGGGCCAAGGTCTTCTGCGTCGACCTCGAGGTGGAGCGGGCCGAACAGGTGGCAACCGAAGTGGACGGAACCCCCTGGGTAGCCGATATCACCCAACGGGGTGACGTGCAGGCCCTGGTGGACGAAGCCGGTCGGGCCATGGGGTCGATCGACGGGATCGTCGACATCGTGGGCGTCTCCGGATGGTCCGGGGTGCTGGACATCGACGACGCCGAGTGGGACTGGCAGTTCGACATGGTGCTGCGCCACGCCTATCTCATCTCCCAGATCGCCGGGCGGGCCATGAAGGAGACCGGCGGGGGCACGATGGTGTTCATCGCCTCGGTCAGCGGGCTCACCGCAGCTCCCAATCACGCCCACTATGGGGCGGCCAAGGCCGGTCTGATGGCGTGGATGCAATCGGTGGCCATCGAGTTGGCCCCCTACGGGGTCCGGGCCAACTGCGTGGCCCCGGGCACGATCCTGACCCCCCGCATGGAGGCGCTTTTCGACGAGGAGCGGGCGGCGGCCAACGCGGCCGCCGTGCCGATGGGACACATGGGAGTGCCGTCGGACATCGCTGGAGCGGTGCTGTTCTTGTCGGCGCCGATCTCAGGCTTTGTCTCCGGCCGCACCCTAGTGGTGGATGGGGGTGTGGACGCCAACTTCCCCTACAACCCGATGTAGCTACACTGTGGCGATGGTGGATGAAACGAGCGAGCCGGAGAATCGGATCGTTGTAGGGGTGGAGGGATCGGGCGGTGCCCGCTCTGCGCTTCGCTGGGCCATCAAGGAGGCCCGCTACCGCAACGCTTTCGTCGATGTGGTGACGGCCTACTCCACCACCTACGTGCCGGCCTCGCCGGACTTCAACTATGTGCCGTTGGATCCGATCGACTTGGAGGCTGAAGTCAAGCGGATGCAGGACAGCATCATCGACGAGGTGCTGGCCGAGGTAGATTCCGCAGGAGTGGAGATCAGGCGTCGCATGATGCGGGGTCGGGCGGCCGACAGCCTAATCGCCGAGTCGGCGAACGCGGCCATGCTCGTGGTGGGTTCACGCGGACGGGGCGGTTTCCGGGGCCTGCTGCTGGGATCGGTCAGCCAGCAGATCGCCCAGCACGGAAGCTGCCCAGTCGTTATCGTCCGCCCCGACCTGCCGATCTAGTGGTCCGTTTCCGGCTGCTGCTTCAATCGAAGTCCGCTCGCAGCTCCACGATCACTTTGCCCCAGGTGTAGCGGTGGTAGATGGCGTCGAGGGCGGCGCGGACATCGTCGAAGGCGAACGGGGGGAACACCGGCGGGTCGAGCCGGCCTTTCTCGAGAAGGGCGAAGATGGCTTGGCGGGCCTGTTCCGACGGCTCGGGATTGCGGCCCACCGAGGCACCCCAGTGGACGCCGACCACGGAGTAGTTCTTCAACAAGATGTGGTTGGCGGGGGCATCGGCGATGCGCCCGCTGGTGAAGCCGATCACCAGGAGCCGGCCGTCCCAGGCCATGCACCTCCGGGACCGGTCGAACACGTCACCGCCCACCGGATCGAAGCACACATCCACCCCCTGTCCACCGGTGTGGGCCCGTACGAGATCGACGAAGTCGGGGGTCTCTCGGTAGTCGATGGCCAGTTCCACCCCCATGTCCTTCAGCAGAGCGGTTTTTTCGGCGCCGCCGGCGGTGGCGATGACCCTCGCTCCGGCGATCATTCCGAGCTGCACCGCGGCGGAGCCCACGCCCCCCATTGCGGCATGAACCAGCAGCGTTTCACCTTCGGCCAAGTGCCCGCGATCGTGAAGGGCGAACCACGAGGTGCCGAAGTTCACCAGCGCCGCGGCTGCCGCTCCAGCCGACACTCCTTCGGCCAGCTTGTGCGCCCCATTGGCCCGCAGCGCGGTCTGCTCGGCCAGCGACCCACCGCCGATTCCCACCACCCGGTCGCCGACCGCCAGGTGGCCGACGCCTTCGCCCACTTCCCGCACTCGGCCCACCACCTCGGTACACGGCGACCACGGCAGCTTGGTCTCCATCTGGTAGAGGCCCCGGGCCATGAGGCAGTCCACGAATGTGAGCCCGACGGCTTCGGTGTCCACGGCAATATGGCCGGGGCCTGCCGTTGGAGGATCGGTTTCCTCGAGTTGGAGCAATTCAACCGGATCACCCAGCTCGTGCTGGCGCCAGATCCGCATCAGCCCTGCTCTCCGTGGGTACCGGTCCCGGCAGCGGTCGGGCGATCCACCACCGACTTGATGCTCTCCAAGGCCCGCTGTTTGAACTCCTGCGCCGAGCCCACGTTGCCGGCCAGGGCCTGGTATTCCGACATGGTGCGGATGGCATTGCGGGTGCCCATCGCCTCCATGCCCCGGTGCACGCTGCGCTTGTTGATCTGCTGAAGGTCAGACGGGACCCGGGCCACCCGCTGGGCCATGTCCAGCACCCGCTCTTCCAACTCGGTTTCGGGGTAGGCCCGGTTGGCGAAGCCCATGGCCGCTGCCTCCTTACCGGAGTAGGAGTCGCCGGTGAGCATCATCTCCATGGCGTTGCGGAACCCCACGAGCCAGGGGTGGTAGTTGAAATCCGGCGGGCTCAGCACCCGTACCACCGGGTGGCCGATGTCGGCGTTCTCGGCCACATAGACCAGGTCGCACGCGGCAGCCAGCTCGGACGCACCGGCCAGGGCATAGCCGTGGACCTGGGCGATGACCGGTTTGGCCAACTCCCAGATGGCCAGCCAGCTGTCGGTCACATGGCGGGACCACTGCCCGTCGCCGCCTGCGGTGTAGTGAGGCGGATCGTCCATGAGCGAGTCGGCTAGGTCGTAGCCCGAGGAAAAACACGGCCCCGCCCCCCGGATAATCGAAACCCGCACATCGTGGTCGACATCAGCAGCTTGGAGCGCGGCCAACAACTCTTTTCGCATCGGGGTGCTGATTGCGTTGCGTTTCTCGGGGCGGTTCAGCGTGATCCGCCGGACATGCGGTGCAGGATCATCAACAAGGATCATCTTGTAGATCATGGGGTTGACCCTATAGCGACCGGTGCCCCGGACCCGAAGGCCCGGGGCACCGAGTGTATTGATCAGTTGGCGGTGTTACTGGGTACGCAGCCTGCGGCTGAGGCCGAGCACCATCGCACCGGCGAGCACCACGGCAAGTGCAACGATGGCCAACAGCGGCGTGTTCACACCGGTGTCAGGCAGCATGTCTTCTTCAGCCATGTCTTCTTCAGCCATGTCTTCTTCAGCCATGTCTTCTTCAGCCATGTCTTCTTCAGCCATGTCTTCTTCAGCCATGTCTTCTTCAGCCATGTCTTCTTCAGCCATGCCGTCGTCCATGTCTTCTTCAGCCATGCCGTCGTCCATGTCTTCTTCAGCCATGTCTTCTTCAGCCATGTCTTCTTCAGCCATGCCGTCGTCCATGTCTTCTTCAGCCATGTCTTCTTCAGCCATGTCTTCTTCAGCCGTGTCTTCTTCAGCCGTGTCTTCTTCAGCCGTGTCTTCTTCAGCCGTGTCTTCTTCAGCCGTGTCTTCTTCAGCCGTGTCTTCTTCAGCCGTGTCTTCTTCAGCCGTGTCTTCTTCAGCCGTGTCTTCTTCAGCCGTGTCTTCTTCAGCCGTGTCTTGAGGCTCCTCTTCCACTGCGCCGATGATCACGGCAACACCGGCGGCTTCGGGGTCATTAGGGTTGGCTTCGAACAGTAGGAAGCCGACTCCCTCTTCTCCGACTTCCACATCCTCCGCAGTGAGTCTGTACACGCCATCATCATCTGCTTGAACCGAGGTGCCGAAACCGCCGCAGTACTGCATCAACCCACCGGCACCACCGGCTTCGATAAGCAGTAGGTCGGCGGTGTTGCAGACCGCGAAGTTCACGCTCGTAAGGGTGTAGCCGGTACCGGTCAACGTGAAGTCGTAGGTACCGGCCTCTGGGACGGTGGCCGGATCGGCAGTCAAGGTCTGTTCGTCTTGTGCCGAAGCCGCATTGGCGCCCACTAAGGCCACCAAGGCCAAGGCCATCCCGATGAACAACAATTTGGTCTTAGTCATGACAAAACTCCTTGGGCCGAGCCATGATCAACTGGCCCCTACTCCTATAGGCAGCGACACCTTAGCACCGCTGCTCACCTCTGTCACCAACCTGAGGCCGGCTTTCCTGCCGTTCGGTTCTGTTCTGTTGGTTTGTTCTCCGTCTCACCGACCACCGGACCATCGGATCGGTGGTCTGAGGGGAGCCCAGAAACGACCGGTGCCCCAGACCAGAAGGCCCGGGGCACCGAGTGTTTTGATCAGCTATTGATGTTACAGGGTGCGCAGCCGGCGGCTGAGACCGAACACCATCACACCGGCGAGGGCGATGCCCGTGCCGATGATGACCAGCAGCGATGTGTTCACACCGGTGGCCGGCAGCTCTGCCTCGCCGATGGTAATGGAGGCGGCAGCGGCTTCGGGGTTATCAGCGGTGAGCTCGAACAGTAGAAAGGTCACACCCGCCTCGGTGACTTCCACGCCTTCCACTGTGGTGCTGTATGAGCCACTATCCAAGGTCACGCTATCGCCGAAGCCTCCGCAGTACTGCATCAGCCCAGCAGCGCCGTCAAGAACCGATGTGTCTCCGGTGCTGCAAACCGCGAAGTTCGCCGACGAAATGGTGAAGCCGGAGGCGCTCACCTCAATGTCGTAGGTGCCAGCCTCTGGCACCACGGACGGATTGGCGGTCATAGTCTGGTCTTGGGCCGAGGCCGAGCCGGCGAACAGGAAGCCGATCAGCGCCAATGCCAGCCCAATGAAAATCAACTTGGTCTTAGTCATAGTTGTGTCTCCTTGGACCACGCCAACAGTCGGCCGGCCCCTACTCGGATATTGCCGCAAGACTTTAGCCTCTTCGATTGCTCGTGTCACATATTGGGAAGCCGACTCTCCGGTGCCAGGGTTGGAAGGCCTACTCACTAGGGTGCTCGACGTGGATTCCATCCGTAATTTCCGCCCGATTGGAGGCCAGGCCACCGTTGATGGCCGCCGGGTCCGGTCGGGCCTGGTGTTTCGGTCGGCCCACTTGGCCGAAGCCTCCGACACTGACTTGGAGGCCCTGACATCTCTGGGCATCCGCACGGTGTTTGACTTCCGCAATCAGGGCGATCTCGCTGTGGAGGGACCTAATCGCCTGCCCGACGGGGTGGAGCAAATCTCGCTGCCGATGGCTGACTCCAACAACCCATCCGGGATGCGGGAGGACTTTTCTAAATTCAGCGCCGAGGATTTGCAAGACCGATTCGGCAACGGCAAGGCCTTCCAGTGGATGAAGGAGGGATCGGGGCGGTCGGTGAGCGACCCCGAGCGGTCGGCTCAATTCGGTGCCTTCGTCAGAGGGCTATTGGTGCCGGGAGCGGTCCCGGTGCTGTTCAATTGCAGCGCGGGCAAGGACCGGACCGGCTGGGCCGCCAGCCTGCTGCTGTTGGCCGTGGGGATTCCGGAGCAGCAGGTGGTGGACCACTATTTGGAGACCAATCAGCATGTGGTTCCCGGCCGCTACGGCGACCTGATGATGCCGCTGGCCACCGTTCATGAGGACTACTTCAGCGAGCAGATGCAGGTGCTGGCCGACACTTGGGGCAGTTTTGATGAGTACTGGATCGACGGCTTAGGTCTAGACGGCAGCCATCGGCGGGCGTTGCGGGACCTGTTGCTGGATTAAGGGGTCTTCAACTCGCCGATGTTGTGAACGGGAGCGAGGGTGTTCTGGAGGTACTCCGGACCCTCCAAGGTGTCGACGAACCAGCCGGTGGGACACATGGTGAGGATCTCCACCAGGCTGAAGCCGGCACCGGCCATCTGGGATTCGTATGCCCGGGTGATGTAGCGCTTGGTGCGGGCCACGTTGCCGGCGTTGTTGACCGCGCATCGGGCGACATAGGCCGCGCCATCCATTGTGGCGGTGAGGTCGGATAGCAAGATGGGATGGCCGTGCTGATGGGGGTTGCGCCCCTCGATGGAGGTCTTGGTGCGCTGGCCCAGGGTGGTGGTTGTGGTCATCTGACCGCCAGTCTCGCCGAACACTCCGTTGTTCAACAGCAGACAGGTGATGTTCTCGCCTCGGGCCGCGGCGTGCAGCACCTCTTGCAGTCCCTCGTTGACCATGTCTCCATCGCCCTGGAAAGTGACTACGAAGCCCTCGGGCAGCATCCGCTTGATCCCGGTGGCCACCGACGGCGCTCGACCGTGGAGGGCCTGTACCACCTCCACGTCGAGGTTGTGGGCGAATGCGGTGTAGCACCCGATGCCGAACACCGCGACGGTGCGCTCGGCCAACGCCAGTTCTTCGGCCGCCTCCATCGCAGCCCGGATGGCGATGGGCTCCCCGCAGCCGGGGCAGAGGTGGTGGTTGGCCTGGGTGATGAGCCCGGGGGTGAAGTCGTCTACCAGCGAGGCAGGCTCAGCGGGCGGCTTGTCGGTAGACAGAAAAAGCCGATCGTCGCTCATGGCATGGCCCTCGAACCGGTCGTTGCTCGATCGCTCATGGCATGGTCTCCAAGATGCGCTCGGAGATATCGGGCACGTTGATGTCGGGACCGATCCCGAAACCGGAGTGGTCCCAACTCGGGCCCCCGATGAACTCCACCGGCACCGTCCCCATCGTAGCCAGGCGAACATCGTCCACCATCTGGCCCATGTTCTGCTCGTACACCGCCGCCTTGGCCGAACCGGAGGCTGCTTTGTGCACCGCCTCTGAGGGAAACGGCCACAGTGTGATCGGGCGGATATAGCCCACCCGGTGTCCGGCGTCGCGCAGCCGCAGGCAGGCATAGCGCACGAACTTGCCCACCGAGCCGTAGGCGGCTACCACCAACTCGGCGTCTTCGCAGAACCCGGCATCGATCAGGGGCTCCACGCCGGTGGCCATGGCCTGGATGTGGGCCGCGCAAGCTGCGTAGTGGGCCCCCAAGTCGAATCCTTCTTCTCCTTCGACACCGCCGCCCAGCGGGGAGACGATTTTGGCCGCACCCGAGCCGCCGGTAGATCCGTCCAGAGCCCAATTGGGCACCTCGGGGGCTGCCGTGTCAAAGGAGGGCACCGACACCGCCTGATAGGTGTGGGCCAGGTAATAGTCGCCCAGCACCATCACCGGGGTGCGCCACTGCCCGGCCATATCGAACGCCAGTTGCGTCAGCTCCACTGCCTCGGGCACATCCATCGGCGCCAGCACGATGTGGCGGTAGTCGCCGTGGCCGCCTCCTCGGGTGGCCTGGAAGTAGTCGCCTTGGCCCCGGGCCATGTTGAACACCACCAGCGGCAGCCGGGCGTTGGTGATCTCCGACAGCGACTCCTGCATCAGCGACAGCCCCTGCCCGGTGGATCCGGTGGCCGCCAGATGCCCGGTGGTGGCCGCTCCCCAGGCCATGCCCACCGCCTCCAGCTCGCTCTCGGCGTTCATGCACACCCCGTCCACCTCGGGCAGCAAACCGGCCATGTGCTCCAGCAGCTCGGTGAACGGAGTCATGGGGTAGCCGGCGAAGAAGCGGCAGCCGGCGGCCACTGCGGCCCGGGCCATGGCCTCCGAGCCCTCGATCAGCACCCGCTCGCTCACGACTCGCCTCCTTCGTTGACGGCCAGCTCCAGAGGGGTGTGGTACTTGTACACCTGGAACACGAAGTCGGGGCAGATCTGGGCACAGGCCTGACAGCCGGTGCAGCCGGCCAGCAGCCGGGGGTAGCGGTAGCCCCGGGTGTTGACCTCGTGGTCGGTCATCTCCAGCACTCGGGGCGGGCAGGCGTCGATGCACAGGTCGCACCCCTTGCAGGCCTCGGCATCGATCACCACCGTGCCCCGGACGGTGACGGTGCTCACGCCGCCATCTCCCAGCCTTTGGCCAACGCTGCTTCGTTGGCCTCGATCAGCTGGCTGCGGTAGGGGGGCACCGAGCGGCGCATGCCCTCCACCAGGCCGTCCAAGCTCACCAAACCGGACGTTCTTCCGTATACGCCGGCCATGACCATGGCGGCCAAGAGCGGGTTGCCTAGATCGGTGGCCACATCGGTGGCCGGAACCTCCACCACCCGGTAGCGGTCGCGGTCTAGCTGGTCTTCGAACACTGAGGTGTTCACCAGCACCAGGCCGCCATCGCTGATGAGCACCCGCAGCGGTGCCCAATACTGGTGGTGCATCAATATGGCCGACCATGTGGCCGACAGCACCGGGGGCGCCTCGATGGGCTGATCGCTGATAACCACCGTGCTGTCGGTGTTGCCGCCCCGCATCATGCCGCCGTAGCTGCCGAACACCAGCACCTCCTTGCCATCGGCAATTGCTCCTTGGGCGATGACTTGGGCGGCGAGTTGTACCCCTTGGCCGCCGATCCCGGTGAGCATCAGCTCCCGCTCTCCGGCAAGCGGAGAGTTCATCGTCCCTTCCAGTTAGGAGGCCGCTTCTCCACGAACGCCAATGGTCCCTCCTTGAAGTCCTCAGTTTTGGAGACGACCGCGCCCTCTCGGGCGGCGATGGCGAATCCCTCGGCCTCGGTGGTTTCCAGCCCGTCGAGTATGGCCCGGCGGGCGGCCCTCACCGCCAAGGGGGCGTTGACCGCGATGCGCTCGGCCAGCGCCTTGGCTTCGGCCAGCGCTTGGCCGGGCTCGCACACCACGTTCACCAGGCCCAGGGCGTGGGCTCGGTGGACGTCGATGGTGTCTCCGGTCAGGGCCAGTTCCATGGCCACGTTGGTCGGGATGCGGCGGGGCAGCCGGGTGACGCCCCCCTCGGAGGCAACCAGCGACCGCTTCACCTCGGGCAGGCCCAATACCGCCTCGGTGGACGCCACCACCAGATCACAGCTCAGGACCAGTTCGAATCCCCCGGCCAGTGCGGGGCGGTCAACCGCGGCGATGACCGGCTTGTCCCGTTGCCGCCGTGCGAACCGGCCGAAGCCCTCCTCAGCGGTGATGATTCCCGCCGCTCGACCCTCGGAGAGCGCTTTGAGGTCGGCCCCGGCGCAGAAAATCTGGCCGTTGCCCGCCAGGATGGCCACCCACACGTCATCGTCGGCCTCGAATCGGTCAAAGGCCTCGCCGAGGGCGGCAGACAATTCCGGGCTCATGGCGTTGCGGGCCTCGGGGCGGTTCAGGGTGATTACCGCCACCCTCCCCTCGGCTTCGTAGACGACCAGGCTCATCGCTCGCTGCTTGTGCTCCTATTCCGGATCTCTTACTTTCAAGAGCTGCTTTCCGTGGTTGGCCCCGGAGAACAGCCGCAAAAACGTGGTCGGAATGTTCTCGAACCCCTCCTGGATGTCGGTCTGGAAGGCGATCTCCCCGTCGGCCACCCACTGACCGAGGTCGGCAGAAGCCGCCGGTACCCGGTCCATGTGGTCGAACATGACGAAACCCTGAAGGCAGAGGCGCTTCTCGATGATCTCGAACATGTTGGACGGACCCGGGCGGCGCAAGCCCTGGTTGTACGTGGAGATGGCCCCGCAGACGGCGATGCGCCCGCCCTGGTTCATGTGGCCCATCACCGTTTCCAGCAGGTCGCCGCCCACGTTGTCGAAGTAGACATCGATCCCGTCAGGGCAGAGCTCGGCCAGCCGAGCGTCCACATCCTCGTTCTTGTAGTCGATGGCCGCGTCCAGGCGGGCTTCTTCCAGGAGCCACCGGCACTTGTCGGCCCCGCCGGCGATACCCACCGATCGGCAACCCTTGATCCTGGCGATCTGGGCGGCCACCGACCCGGTGGCTCCGGCCGCCCCCGACGTCAGCACCGTCTCGCCTGGTTGGGGCCGGCCGATGTCGAGCAGGCCGATGTAGGCGGTCAGCCCGGTGCCCCCCAGCGGTCCCAACCTCACCGGGACGAGCGTGTCCGGCGGCAACACCCGCACCTGGCTGTCCACTACCTCGTAGTCCTGCCAGCCCATCATGCCGCTGACCAGGTCGCCCTCGTTCAGCGCCGGTGTGTTGGAGGCCACCACTTGGGAGACTCCCGGCCCCACCATGGGCTGGCCCAGCGGCGCGGGCGGCATGTAGGTGATGAAGTCCTCCAACCATGTCCGCATGGCCGGCTCGAAGCTGAGGTAGCACAACCTGGCCAACGCCTGGCCGTCGCCCGGCTCCGGGATAGGGGTTTCTCGGTACTCGAAATTGTCCACGCTCACCGGTCCGTCGGGCCGCACGGCGTAGATCCACTGGCGGTTCATCGCCACAACCTACTCCGACGAGTAGACTGGTCCTTCAGCGGGTGGGGCGGACTCGCAGCATCATCGTGGCCATCAGGCGGTCGCCTTTGCCCAGATCTCTGATCTCGGCCACCACCCAGCCTGAAGACGAGTCGCCCATCCAGCGGCAGGTGCAGTACACCGGGCCGATCTTCCCGCCCAGCAGATAGCGGATGTCCATGTCGGCCACGGCATGGGGCGAGCCGAGTTCATGTTCGGCCAGGGTCTCCGCGCCCACCTCGCCCACCAGGGCGACCATGGCGCCCTGCATGATGCCGGCGGGGTTGAGCAGGTGAGGGGCCAGCTCGACCTCGACGTGGCCGGTAGGGGCATCGATCACCTCGATTCCGGCCAGATCGGCCAGCGGTAGGTCGATGTCGGGCAGTCCCGTGAGGTCGGGCCGGGGAGGGTCGTGGATGTGTTTGGCCGGGTCGCCGGGTCGCTGGGGGAAGCGCCCGAAGCCGATCTGGGCGTAGCCCACCTGAGCGCCGCCGGGGGTGGTGAGCCGGCATTCGCAGGTCAGCGTGGTGGCCCCGGCCCGCAGCACTTCAGCGGTTACGTCGATGTGGTCGGGCAGGGGGACAGATGCAGTGCGAAGCTGGAAGTCGGTGGTGAAATGCCAGCACTCGGGGTCTTCCTTCTCGCCGATCATGCCGGCGGTGATGTCGGCGATCAGCATCAGTACCGAGGGCCTCACCTGGCCTCCGTGGCACTGCTCGGCGAACACCCGCAATTGCCCGTAACCGGGCCGGGAGTTGGGGTCGCAGTAGATGCCCAGCTGGGCCGGGAGGGTGAACGTGAGCGGTTCGGAACCAGGAACAGCCATGACGCCTCTGTTCTAGGCGGTGACGCTCTCCAGCACCGTGTTCTTGAAGAAGTCGGGGCGGGCTTCGGTGAAGAAGCGGTGGGCGTTGTCGAACGTGAAGGCCCGGAATTGGTCTTCGTCGAGCCAGCCGTGCTCGACCTGCTCCCACACCTCGGGTATGACCTCGGCCATGTCGGGGACATCCCAGTGGCCGACGTCGGAGGAGAAGATGGCGTTGAGGGTGGCCCCTTCGGGCAGGGCGCCGTCGAAGGCCAGCCGCACCAGGGGGTCGTCGGCTTCGCAGCCGAACCAGTAGGAGCGGTCGATCTGTCTGAGGATGTCTTCAGGGCTGGTGATGCCGGCGGCCTCGAAGTCGTGGAAGACCTCTTTGGTGGTGGAGGTTTTCTGCATCGTCTTGCCGAAGCCGGCGGGCAGGTCGATGGGGTCACCGGCACCGGCCAGCAGGGACTCGAAGTGCTCGGGCTCGAAACGGGCGGGGTCGTAGGCCTTGAGGCCTTCGGGGCCGCGCTTTTCCCAGTGGCTGATGAGGTCGCACAGCATCTGGGCCCCCCAGGTCACCCCGCCTTCGAGGAAGCCGAGGCGCAGGCCGGGGAAGCGGCAGGTGACCCCGCCGAAGAAGATCGACTTGGCCGTGGCCTCGCTGGCGGCGCCGAAGTTGCCCATGTGGTTGTAGGAGAAATTGCTGATCGATCGGCGGCCGTGCCAGCCCATCGACCCGGAATGGAGGCTGGCCGGGGTTTGCAAGTCCACCAGCCGCTGCCAGAGGGGGTCGTAGTCGTAGGCCGAGTCCAACCCCAGAGAGTCGATCCAGGTGGCCATCTCGCCTCCGGCGGGCAGCTGCCGGGGAACGAACCCCCCGATCATCACCGCTTTGAAGCCCAGTTCGGCCACGGCGAAGTCCAGTTGCTCGATGGCCTCGTCGGGAGTGTGGGTGGGGATGGCCGCCACCGGGGTCAGGCGGTCTTCCAAGCCCTGGTAGCTGTCGGCCAGGTACCGGTTGAGCGCCCGGCATAGCTGGTTGCGGACATCATCGTCGCGGTAGGCGGGGAAGTTGAGCCCGATGCTGGGGTAGCACACTGCGAAGTCCATGCCCAGCTCCTCCAGGCGGTCGTGGAACAGCGCCGGCGACACCGCGGTGGCGAAGTCCCGGGTGTTGGCCAACGGCAGCGCCCACCACGGCCCCCGGAAAGAGCGCCGGGCCAACCGCTCATCGGGTGGAAGGGCCGCCCAATTGGGCTCGCCGCTGAACGAGCAACTGCCCATCTGGGCATAGAGCCCGCCCTCAAGCCCCTCGTCGAGGCAGTACTGGTGCAGGGCCGGGTAGTGCTCGAACACGTGCCCGTCGGCGTCGATGACCGGGTGGCCCAAGTCGGCTCGGATGTCGGCGGCGGATCGTTGGCTGCTCATGGCGGCAACGCTAGCCACTAGCCTGGTGCCTGTCTCAGTGACGCTTGATTGGAAAGGTCAACATTATGAGCACTGTCGCCCCCGTTCGTCCCTGCATCTCGGCTGACTCGCATGTGACCGAGCCCGACAACACCTACATCGACTACATCGATCCGAAGTTCCGGGATCGGGCCCCCAGGGTGGACTGGGCCGACGATATGGGCGTGTTCATGTCCATCGACAACGGCCGCAACCGCATGCCCTTCAGCATGATCGCCAGCGCGGGCAAGAGCTGGCATGAGATAAGCGTTTCCAGCGGCACTCGCTGGGAGGAGCTGCACCCCGGCGGCTACGACCCGGCGGCCCGCCTCGAGGAGCAGGACCGGGACGGGGTGGTGGCCGAGGTCATCTACCCGTCGGTAGGCATGATCATCTGCAACCATCCCGACGGCGATTACAAGAAGGCTTGTTTCGACGCCTACAACCGTTGGATCGCCGTGTTCAGCTCCCATGCTCCCGAGCGGCTCATCGGCCTGGGCCAGACCGCGTTGCGCTCGGTGGACGAGGCCATCGCCGACTTGGAGGCCATGCGCGACCTCGGGCTGAAAGGGGTCATGCTGCCCGGCTATCCGGCTTCGGGCCTCGACTACGACCATCCCGATTTCGACGCTTTCTGGGAGGCATCGGTGTCGATGGGGATGCCGCTGTCGTTCCACATCCTCACCTCGGGCAACGACCACCCCATGGCTGCCCAGTTCCGGGGGCCGAAGATCAACTCATTCCTGGGGATCATCCGGGGCAACCAGGACATCATCGGCACGCTGATCTTCGGGGGCGTGTTCGAGCGCCATCCCGACCTGCGGGTGGTGTGCGTGGAGGCCGACGCCGGCTGGGCGCCCCACTGGATGTACCGGGCCGACCACGCCTACAAGCGGCACCGCAACTGGCTGTCCAGCGCGGAGCTGTCCAAGATGCCCAGCGAGTACTTCCGGGAGAACGTGTACCTGACGTTCCAGGACGACTGGGTGGCGTTCAAGCTGCTCGATTTGATGAACCTCGACCGGGTGATGTGGGCCAACGACCACCCCCACTCCGACGCCACCTGGCCCTGGTCGCAGGAAATGCTCACCGAGCAGACCACCCACATGACCGACCACCAAATCGACCGAGTCCTGCGCGACAACTGCGCCGAGCTCTACGGCCTCACGGTCTGATTGCCCACCAGGGCCTGGGCGGTGGTGCGGAGGCGCGCCGCGGCCTTCGCGCTGCAAATGATCCCCCTTCGGCAGAATCGGGATTCTTAGTTCGGCAATTATGGGATTTATTTTCCAGCAATTTCAGGATTTTAGGCTCGGCAGATGTAGGATATAACTGTGAACGCGCCGAATGATCTGAGGGTCGGAGCGGACAAGGGCACAGACCTCTATCCCCGGGCCGTCGAATGGCTAGTTGCCGAAGAGCTATTGCCGGCTTTTTCCGCCCTGCTGGTGGTCGGACCTCGGGGTTGTGGCAAATCCACGTCGATGAGCCGGTTTGCCGATGCCACCTTGGACCTGTCAGAGCCCGGCGCTCGTCTAGCGGCGAGGGAAGACCCCGACGGTGCATTGGCTGCGTCGGATGGCACTATTTTGATTGACGAGTGGCAGGAAGCCCCCGAGATTCTGGGAGCGATCAAACGAGCAGTAGACGCCGATCGGTCCAGTCGCCCAGGAAGATTCATCGTCACCGGCTCAGTTCGGGCAGCCCAGCAGGTGGCTACCTGGCCCGGCACAGGTCGCCTCATCCGGGTCAGGATGCACGGTCTGACCCGGGCTGAGATGGAACGCTCCGAGCGGTACAACCCCATCGATGTTCTGTTCAAGCTCGATCAGGTTCAGTTCGGCCAGTCAGAGTGGACCCGCAACGACTATCTCGAAGCGATCGTGGGCGGACGGTTTCCGGTTGCGGTGGAGCTGAGCGGAAGGAATCGCCGTCGGTGGTTCCGCGCCTATGTCGAACAGCTGATCGACAGGGATGCGCTGCAGATTTCGAACCGCCCACCTCGAGCGGGCAAGTTGCGCTCGGTGCTGGAATCGTGCGCCGCCCGGACGGGCCTTGAGCTCAATAAACAGGCCACCGCGAAGGATGCTGGTGTCGACTTCAAGACTGCGGACAGCTATCTCAGCATGCTTGAAGCTCTCTGTGTCGCCGGCCGCGTCCCGGCATGGCACGCGAAGCGATTGCCGCGGCTCACCCGGTCTCCCAAGGTCGTATTGTCCGATCCGGGCATGGCTGCTCACCTTCTCAACGTCGACGCCGTTTCGCTCGGCAGAGATCCGATACTGGTAGGCCAGATGTTCGAGACCTTCGCGGCCACGGAACTCCTCGCTCATATCGAGACAGCTCAGGAAGAGACCCGGATGTTCCACCTGCGAGACCGCGACGGCAAAGAGGTGGACATTGTGCTCGAGAGCCAGGGCAGGATTGTGGGCATCGAGGTGAAGTCCTCAAGCGTTGTGGGCCGAGACGACGCCAAAGGGCTCCTATGGCTGAGGGATCGACTTGGGGAGAACTTCGCCGGTGGCGCCGTTCTGAGCAGCGCTTCAGTGCCATTTCAGATCGACGATCGAGTGTGGGCCCTGCCCCTCAGTGCGTTGTGGCGAGCACCCAGCCAATAGGGACGATTGGTCAAAGTTACAGCAAAGTTGCAGTCACCCCTACTCCGACACCACCTGGCCCTGGTCCCAGAAGATACCCACCGAGCAGACCAACCACGTGTTTTCAGGTATATTTCAAGGGGTATTGTGTCACTGGAGTTGATATAATTTCATTTATGGAATTTAGATTGAATCCCAGTACAGGCGGCGGAAATACCGGCGTTGGAGCCGGCGTTGCTGCGGGTTTCGGGTTCCCGGATTATTCCGAGATCAGCGCTTCGGAGCTGTTGGGTTTGATGGGTGAAGCTGATCTGTTGCGCCGTCGGGCGGAGGGCTATCTAGTTGGCCTGGTCGCCCGCTACGGCGAGCTCGAAGGCCCGGGCGCGGCTGCGACGGTATGCCACCAGTTCGGCATCAGCGCCCACCGAGCCCGCCAGTTGGCCAAGACCGCTCAGGGCGTCGCGGCCATGCCCCAGATTCTGGGTGCGGTGCGCGACGGTCGCATTTCGGCGGATCAGGCTGGACAGGTGGCCGAGTCGCACAAGCGGGCGCCGATGAGTGAACAAGACCAAAAAGAGCTGTTAGCGCTGGGTGGTTGGCAGGGCCACGACGATTTCAAGAAGACCGTCGCCGCTCGCGAGGACCGACGCCGCGCCGACGACGGGATGGGTCGCGCCGAACGCCAGCGGGCCCGCCGCAGCGGCAAGGTGTTCGACGGAACCGCTGGCATGGTCGTATTACACGCCGAGTTCGACCAGGTGTCCGGTGAGCGGGTCAAGACCGCTCTTGGTGCCATGAGCGCCCAGATGCTCGGCGACGACCTCGCATTCGACCCCATCCGCACTTTCGAGCAGCGCAATGCTGATGCCCTGGTCGCGCTGATTACCCAACAGCCCGCCTCGGCAACCCCAAACGCAGTTGCGGGGGGCGCGGCTGACGGCGAGATCCGCCCGCAGAAAACAGTGCTGGTGGTGTCCGCCGACTACGACGCTATCGAGGGCCGGCTCAAGAGTGCCGGGCTCATCGACGGCACCCCCATCGAGCTAGACGAGCTCCGCCACCTGGCCTGCGACGTAGAGATCGTTCCGATGATTTTCGCCGCCGACGGGCAGCCCCTCTACGTGGGCAGAGCTCAAAGAGCGGTCACCAAAGCCCAAAGGCTGGCCCTGTACCGCAGAGACGGGGGCTGTGTGGGCTGCGGCCTCAGACCTCAGGTGTGCGACGCCCACCACATCCAACCATGGGACCACAACGGGCCCACCGACATAACCAACCTGGTGCTGTTGTGCCCCCGCTGCCACACAAAAGTCCACAAACACGGCCACACTGTCGAACACGACACCGAAACCGGCCGATACCACCTCCAACCCCCACCCCGGCCCAGCCCGACAGCCCACCCGCCGCCCGCTGTACAACTGACAGCCGCCTGAACACCCACCCCCGGCAACCACAACGATGACACTCGGTTTTTTTGTGGGCACGTTGGATCTGGCCGATGGGACGTTCGATGTCTTGGCCAACGGCATCCGCAATGCCGTCTGGCGCGAGTAGTAGGCGTCAGCTGCCAGTCAGCCCTGATTGGCCCTGAGCGCGTGCCAAATCTTCTCGGGGGTGCATGGCATGTCGATATGGGCGACGCCGAGGTGGGAGAGGGCGTCGATGATGGCGTTTTGGACGGCGGGGGGTGCGGCTATCGCGCCGCTTTCGGCTACGCCTTTGGCGCCGAGGGGGTTGCGGTCGGTGGGGGTTTCGATGAAGTGGGTTTCCACGTCGGGGACGTCGCTGGCTGCGGGGACTAGGTAGTCGGCCAGACTGGTGGTTAGGGGGTTGGCGTCGGTGTCGTAGCGCATCTCCTCGAATAAGGCGACTCCGATGCCCTGCACGGCGCCGCCTTGTACCTGGCCCGAGGCCTGGACCTCGCTGAGCACCCGGCCGCAGTCGGTGACCGCGACGTGGCGGATGAGGTCTACTTCGCCGGTCTGGGTGTCCACCTCGACTACGGCGACATGGGTGCCGCCGGGGAAGGTGGGTTGGCCTTGGTCGAAGGCGGCATCGACTTTGGTTCCGGCCAGGTCGACCAGCGGGATTCCCTGTGTGGGGGTGCCTCGTACGCCCAGGGTGCCATTAGGGCGCAACTCGACGTCGGCCACGGCTGCTTCGAACCGCTCGGCGGCCCGTTCTCTCAGCTTGTCGTGCAGCTTCGTGGTGACCTCCACGGTTGAGCTGCCGGCCAGCGACGCTGACCGGGAGCCAAAGCTACCCAGCGATGATCGGAAGCGGCCGGTGTCGGGGGTGGGTGCTGTGATCAGGGCAGGATCCAGGCCCAGGGTGTCGGCGGCTAGACGGGCGATGACGGACTGCATTCCCTGGCCTATTGGGGCCACTCCGGCATCGATTTCGATGCGGCCGTCCTCGGTCACCCGGGCCGAGGCCGGTTGGCAGGGTTTGTGGCGACCGGTGAAGTCGGCCCAACAGCTGATGCCGACGCCGATCAGGCGGGTGTTTCCCGAAGTCCGGCGGGCGGCTTGGTCTGCTCGAAGTTGCTGGTAGCCGACGAGCTCGAGGGACTGCTCCAGGGCACCGAGATGGTTGGCTTCGTCCATGACCAACTCGCCGGGCGTCTGGCGGGGGAAGTCCTGAGGCCGCAGGAGGTTGCGACGTCGAACATCAGCCGGGTCCAGATCCAGGACGCGGGCCAGTTCGTCCATGGCCCGCTCTAGCAGCCCGATGGCCTCAGCCCGGCCTGGGCCTCGGTAGGGGCCGGTGGGAACCGTGTTGGTCATGACCGCCGAGGCGGTAACCGCAGCGTGGTCGATTCGGTACGGGCCAGGGATGAGCCGCTGGGTTTGCAGGGGCTCGAAGGCGCCCATTCCCGCGTAGCCGCCCACATCGGCGGATACCGCGGCCTCCAGCGCGGTGACGGTGCCCTGTTGGTCGGCGGCGAGGGTGATGTGCTGGCGCTGGTCGCGGGCTTGCATCGACAGCAGGTTTTCGAGGTGGGTTTGGACGAAGCGCAGCGGGCGGTTCAGCCGCAGGGCCAACTGCGCAGCCACGGCAAACAGGCCGTTCTCACCCCAGCACTTGCCTCCGAAACCGCCCCCGATGGGGGGAACCACCACGCTGATCTGGTCGTCGGCGAAGGCCAGCGTGTTGGCCAGTTCATCGTGGGTCAGGGCGGGCATCTGTGAGTTGATGTGGATCGCCACTCGGTCGCCATCGGGGACGACCAGGCCGGCGATCCCCTCAATGGGGGAGCACGCCACCCGGGGATAGTGCTGGGAAACGGTGACGGTAGCGTCGGCGCAGTCGAGCGCGGCTCGGACGGCGGCCAGATCGCCAGACGGGACGGTGAGCACGGTGTTGGAACCGTGCTGGGCGTGCAGGATTGCAGCGTGTTCGCCGGTGGCAGCGGCCAGATCGGAAATCGGGGGCAGTGGCTGGTATTCCACTACCACCAATTCGCAGGCGTCGGCCGCGACCGCTTCGCTGACCGCAACTACCGCGGCCACCGCCTCACCGACATAGGCCACTGACCCCTCGGCCAGCGGAGGTCGGCTGATTTCTACGGGGGTAACCCCCTCCACGCTCGGCTGGTTGACCAGATCGAGATCATCAGCGGTGAACACTCCAACCATGCAGTCGAGGGCTTCGGCAGCCGATTTGTCGATGTCGACAATTTCGGCCCGGGCCACTGAAGACCGGACGAAACCCAACCACAGTGCGCCCTCAGCCCTAATGTCGGCGCCGAAGCGGGCTTGGCCGGTCAGCAGGTCGAAATCCTCGACCCGCCCCGTCCACAGATCCACTACAGGGCTTCTTCGATGACGGTGCCTTTGAAGAAGTCGGGGTTGGTGCCGGCCCACAGCGACATCGGATGCTCGAAGGTGAACGCCCGGAAGTCGGCTTCGTCGAGGATGCCGTCGTCCACCAGCTCGTAGGCCTCGGGCAGCACGTCGCGCACGTCGGGCACGTCCCAGTGGCCTACATCGGAGGCGAATATGCCCTTGACCACCTGGCCGCCAGGGGTCGCCGACCGGTTGAATCCGATGGCGGTCATGGGGTCGTCGGCCTCGCAGCCGAAGTGGAAGCGGTCCCAGATGGCCAGGATGTCTTCGAGGGTGTCCACCCCGCTGAGGGCGAATTCGTCGATGGTGGCCGGGTCTTCGTCGGGCTCGCTCAGCATGTGCAGCGCCTCTTTGAGCTGGTCCCGGTGGCTGTTGGCCGCCGGAGTGCCGTAGGTGTCGAACAGCCGGCCCAGTTCGTCCATGTCCACCGCCGCGGGGTCGTAGTGGCCGATGGCGTCGCGGTTGCGCTTCTCCCAGTGGCCGATCACGTCCGACAGCAGGTTGACCCCCCAGGCCACGCCCCCCTCCAGGAAGGCCCAGCGCAGCTCGGGGAACCGGTGGGCCACCCCGCCCATGAACACTGCCCGGCACAGGGCCTCGCCGGCGGCGGCGAAGTTGCCCAGGTGGTTGTACACGTAGTTGGTTTCCGAGGTGCGGCTGCCCCAGCCCATTCCCGTGGAGTGGAAGGTGGGCGACACGCCCAGTTCGGTGCATCGCTGCCACACCGGGTCGTAGTCGTAGGGGGAGTCCATGCCCAGGGTGTCCATGCGGCGGGCATGGCGATGGCTGGTGTTTTCCCGATCCACCGGGCGGGGCACCAACCCGGTCAGCATCACCGGGCGCATGCCCAGCTCGCCCACCGCGAAGTCCAGCTCGGCGATGGCCTCGTCGGGGGTGAACATCGGGATGATGGCCACCGGCATGAGGCGGTCGGAGTAGGGCTCGAACGCTTGGTGGAAGTAGAGGTTGAACGCCCTCGCCACCCCGAGGCGAAGCTCCTCGTCCTCCAAGCCTATGCAGGTCAGCCCGTAGGTGGGGTAGAGCACGGCCAAATCGATACCGATCTCGTCCAGCCGCTCATACAGCAGCTTGGGCAGCAGGGCGGTGGCCCGGTCGAGGGTGTTGCGGGCCGGCAGCCCCCACCACGCTGAGCGCATCAGCCCGGCGGCCCGGCGCTGCTCCACGCTCAAATCGATGGACTTGCGGGCCCCGTATTCCACCACGAGGAATTTGTCCACCAGCTTGGGTCCGCCGACGGTGGCCATGATGTCGTGAACCTCAGGCAGGAACTCGATTATGTGGCCGTCGGAGTCGATGATGGGGTGGTCGATGGCGTCGCGGATGCGCCGCACCTCGGCGCTGGGCTCAAAGCTCATGGGGGACACACTACGACCCCGGTTGTGGCCGAAGTCAGGCGTACACTTCAGAATCATGCGGGGAATCATCAGCTTCGGGGGCTACGTGCCGTACCGGCGCCTCAACCGGGCGGCTATCGCCGGGGTGATGGGTCGAGGCGGCGGGCGGGGTACCCGATCGGTGGCTTCCTACGACGAGGACACCACCACCATGGGTGTAGAGGCGGCCCGACTGGCTCTGCGGTCGAGCGGGGTCGATCCCCGGGCGCTGTGGTTCGCCACCGCCGACCCCGCGTACCTGGAGAAGACCAACGCCACCGCCATCCACGCCGCGCTGAGGTTGGACTCTTCGACGGGTGCGCTGGACTTCGGGGGCGCGGTGCGTTCGGGAGTCGGGGCATTGCGGACTGCGCTGGAATCGGGCGGGCCAACGCTGGTGGTGGCTGCCGACATCCGGGGTGGGCTGCCCACGGGTGCCGATGAGGCCAACGGGGGCGACGGTGCGGCTGCGTTCTTGGTGGGCGGCGAGGGCGACGGGCCGGTGGTGGCCGAGTTGCTGGGGACGGCGTCGGCCACCGAGGAGTTTGTGGACCGCTGGCGCCAGCCCGGCTCTCCCAGCACCGGCCAGTGGGAGGAGCGCTTCGGCGAGACCCGCTACGGCCCCCTGGCTGCCCAGGCCTGGAAAGAGGCGCTGGGCTCCGCTGGCATCGGGGCCGGTGATGTAGACGTGGCGGTGCTGACCGGGGCTCATGGTCGAGCGGTCAAGCGGGTTTCTGGGCAGCTTGGCGTGGCTCGGGTGGCCGACGACTTGGCTGCGGCGGTGGGCAATACCGGCACCGCCCATCCCGGCCTATTGCTGGCCAATGAGCTGGAGCAGGCGGAGCCGGGCCAGACCATCGCGGTGGTGGTGTTGGCCGACGGGGTGGAGGTGCTGATCTTGCGGACCACCGAGGCGCTGGCTGCCTACCGGCCGGTCCTCTCGGTGGCCGATCAGGTCGCCAACGGAGCTGAGGTGAGCTACGCCACATTCTTGCAGTGGCGGGACATGATCCAGGTGCAGCCCCCCAATCGGCCCGAGCCCACCCGGCCGTCGTCGTCGGCCGCGGCTAGGGCTCAGGATTGGAAGTACGGCTTTGTGGGCAGCCGGGGCACCGAGAGCGGGATGCTGCACTTGCCGCCGGCCCGGGTGTCCATCCGGCCCGAGGACGAGCTGGACGGAATGGCTCCTGCGCCGATGGCCGATGTGGGGGCCGCGGTGGTGACCTTCACCATCGATCGGCTGGTGTACTCGGTGAGTCCGCCGGTGGTGTTCGCGGTGGTGGACTTCGACGGGGGTGGCCGGCTCCCGGTGGAGCTCACCGATGTGGACCCAGAGGCGGTACGCATCGGCCAGCGGGTGGAGATGACCTTTCGGCGGCTGTATGAGGCCGAGGGGATCATCAACTATTTCTGGAAGGCCCGCCCGGCGAGGTCTTCATCGGGGCTATAGGAGGCGACTGATGGCCAGCCATGGCATCAAAGACCAGGTGGCGATTATCGGAATGGGGTGTACCCAGTTCCGGGAGCACTGGGACAAGGGAACCGACGACTTGTTGATCGACGCTTCTTCGGCCGCGTTCGCTTCCGCGGGGGTGGCCAAAGACGACGTGGACGCTTTCTGGCTGGGCACGGCCTCCAGCGGGATGAGCGGGTTGACGCTGAGCCAGCCGCTGAAGCTGGAGGGCAAGCCGGTCACCCGGGTGGAGAACTTCTGCGCCACCGGCTCCGAAGCGCTGCGCCAGGCGTCTTATGCGGTGGCCAGCGGGGCCTACGACGTGGCCATGGCCATCGGCGTGGAGAAGATCAAAGACTCCGGCTACCAGGGGCTGAACGCCCCGCCCGCGGCCCACGACGGCACCAAGCGGAACCTGACCGCGGCGGCCATGTACAGCCTGGTGCTGCCCGCCTACGCCGCCCGCTACGGGGTCGACGAAGACGAGTTGCGCATGGTGGTGGCCAAGATCGCGGAGAAGAACCACCGCAACGGGGCGCTCAACCCGCTGGCCCAATTCCGCCGGGAGATGTCGGCCGAGAAGATCTGCGAGATGGCCGCAGTGGCCGGGCGGCTGTCGGTGTTCGACTGCTCCGGGGTGGCCGACGGCTCGGCCGCGGCCATCGTGGTGCGGGCCGAAGACGCCCACCAGTACCGCGACGACCCGCTTTACATCAAGGCCCTGTCGTTCGTGTCGGGCACCGGGGGCGGGCTGATCGACCCCGACTACGACTACACCGCGTTCCCGGAGTGCGAGATGGCCGGGGCCGACGCCTACCGCCAAGCCGGGATAGACGACCCTCGGTCGGCGCTGGCCATGGCCGAGGTCCACGACTGTTTCACCCCCACCGAGATGGTGCTCATGGAAGATCTGGGCTTCTGCGAGCGGGGCACCGCCTGGAAAGAGGTGCTGGCCGGAACCTTCGAGCGCAACGGCGACATGCCCATCAACACCGACGGCGGCCTCAAGGCCTTCGGCCACCCCGTGGGGGCATCGGGCCTGCGGATGCACTACGAGTGCTGGCTCCAACTCCGAGGCCAAGCCGGCGACGACCGCCAAATCGACCTGTCCACTCGCAACCTCGCCCTAGTCCACAACCTCGGCGGCTACCCCGGCGAGATGGTCTCCTTCGTCTCCATCCTCGGCCCTGAGGTGGGGTGATGGACTGTCGGGAATCTTGATTGAAGGGAATTCCCTAGTATTTGAAGTGAATCATCATCAGACAACCCACTATCCTGTCATTGAAGACCCTGACTTCGATTGGGGTTGGACTTCTGGTACTATTTACTTTTCAAGATATAAAACCGAAGACATCGCAGTATTTGGAGCATCTACAATTATAGGCTATGTGTCCCTGCTAACAGCTATCCCTACTGTCATTACAACTCTGATCGGATTGTTGGCTCTGACGATTCTTGCCTGGGCACTAACCGCATACTACATGAGCAATACTTGCCTCAAGATAAAGATTGGGTTGTCATGGAGTTGGACTGGGCTTAGTCCATTCGTTAATCCTGGCCATTACCAATGCGGACAGTAAGGTGGCTAATATGTTAAGCCTTCGAGGATAACCGCAAAACTGATGCTTGATACCATCTTGTCCGTTGTTCCGTTTGTCTTTCTCTTTATGATCCTTTGCCTAGTTCTTGACTCAATGGGTATACGGAATATGAAAGAGGAATACGCACTTTCATCTGATACAGGAAAGCGAGTAGTAAGAGTTCTTGCAATGACTATTGGCGTGTGTGCAATAGCTGGCATAATTGCAAATGCGAGTAGCGGGCTCGTTGCTTTGCCCTTTCTTCTTGGCTCTCTAGCACTTTATGGAATGGTAGTACTGAAATATGCTGATATCGTTTCCAGGTGGTTCGGTTCGAGGCGACAACAGTTTGCGAGGATTGCAAGAAACAGTCGCAATTCTGTGAACGTTACTGAGACAGACTGACAATGATGCACAGCGGTCCAGGCACGACATAGAAGTGTGTTATGCCAAGCTTGTCGGTGTACCTGATGTGAGCGCTTGGGATAGCGATCTAGGTGTGCGACTGACGTAGGCCGCTGACGTCAGGGTTGTGTGGTTTTCTGTTTCAGTCTTTCATATGGCGTCTGGCCGCCGAGGGCGCCGTGGGGGCGGTCGAAGTTGTAGTAGTCCTCCCATTGTCGGGGGCTTGTCGTTGAACAGGTCGGTGTCGTCGATGACGACGCCGTCGAGCATGCGGTAGAACTCCTCTGAGTCGATGCGGTGCGACCGCTCGACCTTGCCGTTTAGCCTGGGGGTGGCGGGCTTGATGTAGAGGTGGCGGATGCCGCGGTCCATGACGTGCCAGTGGAAGCCGGATTGGAATTCGGCGCCGTTGTCGGTCTGGATCGACTCGACTCTGAAGGGAAGCCGCTCGAGGAGGTAGTCCAGGAACTGGATAGCGGTCTTCTGGTTGTTGCGGGGGTAGATGCGCAGCACGCGTATGCCCCAGGCGGTCGAGCACCCTCCACACCCCCGAGTTGGAGATCTCGATGTCGCAGTAGCGCTTGAGGTACATGGAGATCTTCAGCGGGCCGAAGTGGTAGCGCTGGCGCAGATACACGATCTTGGCCACCACCTCGGAGCGGGTCGCCCTGGGGCTGTGGTGCGGCTTGGACGAGCGGTCCCTGAGCCCCTCTGCGCCCAGCTCCTCGAAGCGGTAGCTGCTTGTAGAACACAGTCCGGCTGATGCCGTAGTAGCGGCACGTCGCCGCCACGCTGCCAGACACCTCCTCCGCACAGCGGAGCACCGCCAACCGATGCCGGATCTTGCGCCGCTGCTCTCTGTCGTCCATCAGATCTTCCCCTCACGAAAGACCCCTACTCTCAACAACCTCCGTCAGTTTTGGAACTAGACATAGCTCCTCCTTATAGAGCATGTCTCCACAAAAAGGGGGGAACCTCAGGCGGTATGGATATGCCGTTGATGTTGCTTTGAGCTATCCTTGAATTCTGGAGAAATTAGTAGATGAAAGTACAGATCAGGAGATCTTATTGGTTCCGTGTGATAGGACCGATAGGTGTGCTCGCGTCCATCTTGATCGTGGTCTTGGCTACGACTTCGAGCGGTGGTCCTGCTCCAGCGCGATCGTTGAGCGATGTTCCAGGTTTCCGCACAAGTCCCGAGGGAATGTTCGAGGATGATATGATCGCACTGTGGGAAGCTGTCAACAGAGAGCAGCATGTCCAAGAATGTATGGACCATGCAGATTTCGATTACACTATAGAGGTTGCTTTCCCGGCAGCGACTGTATTGCAGGTAGCTCAATCGCTCAATCTTACTGGTAGTTTAGATTCGGCTTCTCAGTTGGCGGGACGAAGCGATTCTCATCAAGCCGCATACGTGGATACGCTTACAAAGCCTGAGCGCAATCAGTACTTCCTGACTTTGTCTGGGGAAACCGCCGAAGATGTAGCCAGATTTGATGCTACCGGCGAGCTACCCGAAGGACGTAACGAATTTGCTAGAGGCGGCTGTTACGGTGCAGCTCGAGACGCTCTCCCTGGTCTCTATAAGCTCAGACGTGAACTCATACCTGAAGTCATAGAAGAAAAAGCAAGAGAATCAACTGAATTGCCACCTTGTGTCACTGCGAACGGCGTTCGAATCAAGAATCTACAAGTGTTGGAAGAAGTCTACGAGCTAAATGGGAGTGCTGAGCAACTCGAATCGTGCGAGGAATCCCTGGTCCAGGCGAATGAGATAGCACGAAAACTTGCCGATGCTACAGTGTTTTCTCGGCACAAGGTGCGGCTCCTCGACCAAGATAAGCGTTACAGGTCCGCGCTCGACGAAATCGAATCGGATCGAGAGTTCTTGAAGTATTTTGATGGCCTCGTCATAGATCTGGAGCGCGAGCTGGCTGAACTGTCGGCGGTTGACCGCCGCGTAGCGACACCGACGACGCTGCCTGTTCCACCGCTACCGCACTCGTCATATCCATAGTTCGGCCAGCGCACCGACCCTCAGGCCTAGCTTCAACGGGAACACCAGACGCTCACAAGTACTGCGACGGACCCGCTTTACATCAAGGCGCTGTCGTTCGTGTCGGGCACCGGGGGCGGGCTGATCGACCCTGACTACGACTACACCACCTTCCCTGAGTGCGAGATGGCCGGGGCCGATGCCTACCGCCAAGCCGGCATCGACGACCCCCGCTCCGCGCTGGCCATGGCCGAGGTCCACGACTGTTTCACCCCCACCGAGATGGTCCTCATGGAGGATCTGGGCTTTTGCGAGCGGGGCACCGCCTGGAAAGAGGTGCTGGCCGGAACTTTCGAGCGCAATGGCGACATGCCCATCAACACCGACGGCGGCCTCAAGGCCTTCGGCCACCCCGTGGGGGCATCGGGCCTGCGGATGCACTACGAGTGCTGGCTCCAACTCCGAGGCCAAGCCGGCGACGACCGCCAAATCGGGCTCTTCGCGTTGAAGCTGGGACTGGGGTGATTGTGGGGGTCGGCCACTGAGGTGGGGGCCTCGCCGATTCTTGTGACTGTCAGATAGTCAAAGAGTCGGGAGGCCCCTGGTGGTTCAAGATAGTTCAGCGGTTGAGTTCGGCGTGCTCGGGTTGGAGGTGACCGGCGTCGAAGAGGTGCTCGGCGAGGTGGTGGTGTGGGTCCAGTCCCCGGGCGGCCAGGCGGTGTTCTGCGATGGTTGCGGGTGCCGGGCGCGCTCCAAGGGGTGCCGGGAGGTGGTGTTGAGGGACGCTCCTTTCAGCGGCGGGCGCCCGCAGCGGGTGGTGTGGAACAAGAGGGTCTGGGTGTGCCCGGACGCCCGGTGCTGTGTTGGGTCTTGGACCGAGCGGTCCGGGCTGGCCGGGCCGCGGCGGGTGCTGACCGGGCGGGCGGTGAGCTGGGCTGTGGACAGGCTGGCAGCTGTGGAGGGGTCGGTGGCGTCGCTGGCCCGCTAGCTCGGTGTCGCCTGGCACACGATGTGGGCGCAGCTCGCCTCTGCCGCCGAGCGGGCTGCGGCCGGCGGCGGCCGGGTTGGGCCGGTGGTCAAGCTGGGCTTCGACGAGACCGTGATGGCCTCGGCCTCGCGGCGGAGGCGCCGCCGGTTCATCACCGCCGGGGTCGATGCCGACACCGGGCGGGTCGTCGGCGTGTTCGAGGGCCGCGATGCCGCTGACCTGTGTAAATGGGTGTCGCAGCAGGCGCGGGAATGGGTCCGGGCCGTCGAGGTGGTTTGCATCGACCCCCACGAGGGCTACCGCAGCGCCATCAGGTCGCGGCGCGGTGATCGCCTGCGGGCCGGCACCCAGATCGCGGTGGATCCCTTCCACATCGTCTGACTGGCGAACCAGGCTGTTGACCGGTGCCGCCGCCGCACCCAGAACGACACAACCGGCCACCGGGGCCGCAAAGGCGACCCGCTCCACGGAGCCCCCAAGCTGCTGTTGATGGGCGCAGAGCGCCTCGACGACACCGGCTGGGACCGGCTGCGAGCAGCCCTCGACGCGGGCGATCCCCACGACGAAGTCGCCGACTGCTGGGAGGCAAAAAAAAGAGTCCGGGCCGTGTTCAAAACCGGCGACCCCGACCAAGCCGCCACCCGGTTGGACGACGCCATCCCTGGTGCGAAGCCCCTGAAGCGGCCCCCGAGCTGCACCGACTCGCCCACACCCTCACACGCTGGCAAACCGAGATCCACACCAGCATCGCAACCGGCGCCCACAACGGGCGAACCGAAGCCGCCAACGCAAAAATCAAAGACGTCAAACGCTCCGCCCGAGGCTTCCGGAACTTCGCCAACTACCGGCTCAGAATCCTGCTCGCAACCGGACAAAAACCCGGCCACACTCAACCCGTCACAAAAATCAGAACCCGACGTCCCCGCTCAGACGCGCAGAGCCCCAAATCGACCTGTCGGCCCGCAACCTCGGCCTAGTCCACAACCTCGGCGGCTACCCCGGCGAGATGGTCTCCTTCGTCTCCATCCTCGGCCCCCAGCTGGGATGAAGGGCTCTTCGTTGACCTAAGAAACGATGGGTTGGAACTCTGGACCGGACAGCGGCTCATAGTTTTCCGGCCAGGGAGCGGACAGCCGGCAGATGAGCCGCATGTATGCAGGTACCTCGGGGGGATTCACGTGCTCGGCAGTCACTTCGATGTTGTGGTCGCTAGTGAGCCCTCGGAGTTCGTGAACTGTTTCCAACAAGTAGTTAGGCATCCATCCCACCGGCTCATCATTTCGCGTGTTGATCAGGATGGCTCGGGGGTTCTTTGAGTTGCTACGTTCATCCACGAGGGTTAGACGGTCACCTGGCAGCAGCCCGGTAATTGCATCCGAGGCACCATCGCGGTGTCGAACGCCACGGGCGAAGAACAAGGCGGTGAGGTTTCCGCTTTCGGTGCGGCGAGGCGGAGCAAACACTTCGATGCGGTCGGTCATCTTCCGCCCTTCGTTGCGGGCCATGACTTCGAAGGGGTCGGTCTCTACATCTAGGCCCAGAGTCTCGACATACTCTTCGTAGTCCGGACGCTGGCGAGGCATCTGCCGCTTTCGGAACACTGGGAACAACTCTTCGTCCTCGTAGGTCTTATGCAGATCAGGCAAGCCCGGCAACAGCGGGAAGCCGTCCAGTGCTTCTGCGTTCTTCAGATACACGAATTCGAATACTTGGGACTCATCAGAGACGCGCTGAGTAAGCAGGCCAACGGGGTGGATCAATCCATCAGGGTGGCGCCATGTCACGAACAAGCGGTGGTCGGTCATTTGGCTCACCCTATCCAGGGGGAATGACAAATCGAATGTGACCAGCGTAGTCGGGCCTATGAAGCGAGACGGGTCCAATTGCGTCGCAGCATTCGCTCTGCGAAGTCCTTCGACAGCGTCGACATCCGATGTTCAGGGATGTCCCAGATTGGGGCGACGAGGTCATCGATTTGTCGGACGTGTCCGAGCCAGTGGGCAAGTGAAGGCTGGCCAGCAAGTTCTTGGGCATCGCGCAAGACTGAAATCGGATGTGGCTTGGAAGCGAATTGCGTCTTGGCTCGGTCGGCGTACCCCTCCGGGCGTGCGGTTTTTGTCTCTTGATGACAACCGCTCCTTCTTGTCCTGATCGCTCAATTGGAACCCGAGGCTTGAAGCATGATCAAAAGTCGGGGAAAGTCGGCGACCTGCATCTACCTCTGCGGGCTTTATCGCACTCCAGTTCTCCTCATGGCGATCTGTGTTTCCGACTAACGCGTCTAGTGCCAGGTAACCGACGAACACATCCCATGCCGAAAGGCCCACGTCGACCTCAGGGGGAGGGAGGATGTTCACCAGGGCACTGAAGGCTGCCTCCACCGTGTACAGCTCCCGACGGCCACGGGAGACCCTGATCCCCAGCTCTCCCATCAACTCGTCTCCATTGATGAGGCTCTCTTCTTCTTGAAGCACTGATTGGCAGACAGTCCCGTAACGGATCTCGTCGGGGGCGCGCTCAACCGCGAGTTCAACTGGCGCGGCAGGGATGCCTAGGACTCTGGCTACTCCACAGGCGATCTGCTCGGCCCAGTCGTCGCCCTTGCGATATTCGGGACTACCTCTTGGCCGACTGAACGTGGCGTACTTCATCAGCCAGCGTTCATCATTCGCCGGGTTAATCAACCAGCGTTTTGGCTTGGTGCCAAGCTCCTCTTCCTCAAATCGCAACCACTCGCTGACATCGGTTTCTCGGTCATCGACGTGAACATGGTCGCCCGGAGCCATCAACCTTGAAGGGTACCCAGGGGCTGCGACAACGCCAGGTATGTATCAGCGGGGCCTCACCTGGGGCCAGCGGCCGTGGTCGACGGGGTCGCCCCGCAATGCTTCGGCCTAGGGGTAGTAGGCGAAATTTTGGGTGATCCACACGGAGGATCCTTGGATGGCGATGCCGATACCGAGTTGGTTGAAGTCGGGGTTGATCATGTTGGCGTAGTGGCCGGGGCTGGTGGCGAGGCTGGCGAAGGCGATCTGTATTGCTTCCTGAAGCGTTGTGCCCGACACGGTGGCGAGGTTCTCCCCGGCTCGCTGCCATTCAGGTGGGTATTGCAGGGTGTAGAACGGGTTGTGGACGAATTGGCCCGTGTCTCTCATGGTTTGCGACCAGCCGCGGGCCACATTCGCCAGTTCGATGTTGTATGACAGTAGTGCCAGATTGAGGCTTTGGCGGAGCTCGTTCACCAGCTGGGCCATCTCGGTCTCGGCGGCGATGATCTCCGCCTGGGTCTCCAGATCGGGTGGGTCGGGTTGGGCCGATGGGGTATTGCAGCCGTCGGGGACAATTTCTGTGTCGATGTCGAATTGGCAGCGGTAGGCATTGAGCAGCCATTCCAGGTCGGCGATGAGGTTGTCGCGCACCGCGATGTCTTGTCGGGTTGGGGTGCTCGTGAAGGCGCCGGGCAGGGTGCGCCCGAGGGTGGGGTGGCCATCGGTGCAGCCGCCGAGCACCACGTGGGTGTCGATGTTGAACAGACAGCGGTAGGCGTTGAGCAGCGTTTCCTGGTCGGCGATGAGGGTGTCGCGCACCGCGATGTCCTCCAGCGTGGGCTGGTTCGCGGGCGCGGTCTGCGCGCGAGCCCCCGTGTCGGCCAGGACCGGCACGAGGATGCAAGCAAAGGCAACCACCGAGGCGATTGCCCGGCAGCGGCCAACACGAAACACGGGCACCTCAAGCACCGTTGCCGCAGGGCTCCGGCCTCAGCGGGGCCAGACTTGGGGACAGCGGGGGTGGTCGACGGAGTCTCCCTCGGCGACCTCGGCGTGGTGGGGCTTTAGCGGCGTGCCCCGCTTGAAGCGGTAGACGGTGCCGTCGCCGCAGTAGCGCACCGAGATGGCCCGGCGCCAATGGTCGGTGACGTTGGCGTGGGCGCCGTGGAGGGTCATGGCGTGGTGGACGGCCACATCGCCGGGTGCCATGTCGAAGCAGAGCAGGTGCTCGGAGTCGTCCCGGTCGTAGTGGGGGACCTCCTCGCCGTCGGTGTTGGGCATGGAGAGCTGGCTCACGAACCAGTTGGGCCGGAAGTCCCGCTCCCAGCGGTGCGAGCCCTTCACGTACACGGTGGCCCCGGTGTCCTTGGAGATGGGGTCGAGGGGGCACCAAGTGGTACACACCTTGTCGCCCTCAAGCTGGAAATAGGCCATGTCCTGATGGATGGAGGTGGGCTCCTCGGTGTGGGGCTCCTTCACCAGCACGCTGTCTTCATAGAACCACAGCTCCCGGCTCCGCATCAGCTCGGCGGCCAGTTGCGGCAGGGGCGACCGGGTGGCGAAGCGCTCGAAGTCGGGGTCGTCCCACCAGTGGTCGGTGCCGCCATGGAATTGGCCGCGGGGGGCGCCTGATTTGGCCGCCGCGGGATCGTTGAGCACGGTGCCGCCGCTGGGTGGTACCACCATGGCGCCCATTTCGGTCATGTTGTTCATTTCCTCAGACCCCAGAGCACGGTCTACGGGCTTGGCCATGGAGGCCAGGGTCTTGTCGGACAGCACTCCTCGGACTACTACCACGCCGTCGCGCCAGAAGGCCTCGATCTCTTGGTCGGTTACCAGGCTCATCGCACTAGATCCTTACATCTGCTCTAACTCGGGAGGCATACCCAAATGCACCAGGCTCTCGGCGGTGGAACCTTGGGGCGTCCAGTCGGTGGTGTCCATGGCTTGGGCCATGCCCTGGGCTACTGATTCCATGGTCAGGTCGATCTCCTGGGCGGGGGAGGCGGCGTACACGATGCGGGCGAACTGGCCGCCCCCAACGGTGAACGCCTCGCCGGTGACGTCGCATTGATCGCTTACCAAATGGGCTACCACCGGGGCTGCCTTCTCGGCGCCGAAATGGGTGCGCAGGTGCGACTTGAACGGTGACTCGGGTAGGCCCTCGGTCAGCCGGGAGATGGCCGCGGGCAACAGCAGGTTGGCGGTGATGTTGTGGGCTTGGCCGAAGATGGCCTCGGTGCGGGTGAAGCCGAACAGGCCCGACTTGGTGGCCGCGTAGGAGGCGGTGGGATTGCCGAAGCAAGCGGGCGAGCCGGTGTTGATGATGCGCCCGTAGCCCCGCTCCACCATGTTGGGCCACACCGCCTTGGCCGTGTTGAGGCACCCGAGGAGGGTCACCCCCACGTGACGGTGCATGTCGGCGGCGTCGATGTCGGGGAAGAACGACGCGCTGGCGAAACCGGCGTTGTTGATGAGGATGTCTACTCGGCCCCAGGCGTCCAAGGCGGCTGACACCATCTCCTGAGCGGTGTTTGGATCGGCGATGTCGCCGTTGTTGGCGATGGCCTCCCCTCCGGCATCGCGGATGCGCTGGGCGGCCTGGTCGGCGATGTGGGGGTTGATGCCCTGCTCGAGCAGGCCCAGCGTGCCGTTGCCGAAGTCGTTGAGCACGATCTTGGCGCCCCGCTCAGCCAGGTAGCGGGCGTGGGCGAACCCCAGGCCGATCTCGTCTCCGGCGCCGGTGACTATGGCTACTCGGTCTTGGAACTCACTGGCCATTGCGAATCACGCTCCGTTCAACAGGGGGGCAAGGGTTTCGAGCGTCTCCAAGCTGGGGCGGGTCTTGTCCACCGGGTCGAGCGGCTGGATGCACACGTGGGTGGCCCCGGCCTTGTGGTGCTGGCTCACCCGTTCGACGAGGACGCCCTCATCGCCCCAGGCCACCACCGCGTCGACCACCTCGTCGCGGCCGCCGTCGTCCAGCGCGCTCTCCTCGAACCCGCAGCGCATGAGGTTGTTCCGGTAGTTGGGCATGTGCAGCGGCCCCGCCATGGCGGCTCGGGCCCGCTCCCGAGCTCTCCCCGGGTCAGTCTCCAGCATCACCTTCTGCTCGGGGCAGATCCAGGCGTCGGGGCCCATGATCTGTCGGGACCGCCGGGAGTTCTCCGGCGGGGCGAAATAGGGGTGGGCGCCCATGGTGCGCTCGGCGGCCAGTTTCAGCATCAGCGGGCCGAGGGCGGCCAGTACCATGGGCGGCTCTCCGTCGAGCTCCGGCCCCCACCACATGGCGTTTTCCATCTTGTCGAGGTACTCCCGCATCGACGGGATGGGCTTGGGGTAGGGCTTTTGCTGCATCCGCTCCACCGGAGCTTGGTGGGACACCCCGAGGCCGAGCAGAAAGCGGCCCCCCGACTGATCGTGTAGTTCCCTTTGAGCGCAGGAGGTGGCTTGGGCCTCGCGCAGGTGGATGTTCACCACCCCAGTGGCCAGCACCAGCGTGGAGGTGTGGTTGAGAAGCAGGGAGGCGTGGGCGAATGGGTCGCGCCCGAAGGCATCGGGGATCCACAGGGCGCCGTAGCCCAGCTCCTCGATCCGCTGGGCGAACTCGATGGCCTCGCCGGTGGAGAAGCTGTCGGTGCGGGTCCACACCCCGACTCGTCCGATGTCCATGCTCATGGCGTCAAAGTAGCGGCCCGCCCGAAGCTGTGAGATGGTCAGGCGACGACCTGGTCGTCGTGGAGGCGGGCGATCTCGGTGGACGACAGGCCGAGCACCTCGGCCAACACCTCATCGGTGTGCTGGCCCAGGCGGGGGGCGGGGCCGGGGTCGGCGAGACTCTCAGCGGGGAAGCGCAGGGGCGGGCCGGGGGTGAGATATTCCCCGGTCTCAGGGTGGTCAACCTCGGCGAACAGCGGGTTGGCCGTCGAGCAGCGAGGATCCTCGGACACCAGATCCAGCATCGACTGGTAGCGGCCCCAGCACGCCCCTTGGGCATTCAGGGCAACTGAAGCCTCGGCCAGGGTGCGGGCTGCACACCACTGGGCCACCAGCGGGTTGAGGCGGTCGAGGGCCAGGTAGCGATCCCCGTCGACTCGGGTGAAGTCCAGCCCGGTCTCAGCCTCCAGGGCGGCTACCTCGTCGGCGATCCCGCAGGCAGCCACAATCCCTTGCCACTGACGGGCGCTGACCGCCACGAGTTGGATGCGCTCGCCGTCGGCCAGCTCGAAGTCCCGTCCGAAAGCGCCGTAGATGTCGTTGCCGATCCGGGGCCGCTGGGTGCCCAGAAGTTGGGCCTCGGCCACATGGCCGAGCATGGACACCGCGGCCAGGGCCACATCCGACAGGGCCAAGCTCACCAAGCTCCCCTGACCGGTTCGGGTCCGTAGGCGCTCCGCGGCCAGCACTCCGAGGGCGGCGGTTTGGCCGCAGATGATGTCCCAGGCCGGCAGCACATGGTTGACTGTGCCGTCGTCGCCGGTGAGCCAGGGATAGCCCACCGCGCAGTTCACCGTGTAGTCCACCGCGGTGGAGCCGTCGTGGTTGCCGGTGATGGCCACCATGATGAGGTCGTCGCGGTGCTGGCGAAGGCGGTCGTACGACAGCCAACCGACGGCGGGGAAGTTGGTGGTGAAGATTCCGGCATCGGGGCCGGGAGCGGTGGCCAGCGCGGTGATCAGCTCCCGACCTTCGGGGGAGCGGAGATCGACTTGGATTGACCGCTTGCCCTTGTTCAGCCCCTGCCAGTACAGCGACTGGCCGTCGGGGGTGAGCGGCCACCGGTGGTAGTCGATGCCCCCGCCGATGGCGTCGAAGCGGATCACGTCGGCGCCGTGCTGGGCCAAAGTCATCCCCCCCGATGGGCAGGCCACGAAGGCCGAACCCTCCACCACCCGCATTCCCGACAGTACGCCGCTCATGGTTCGCCCGGTCTCAGTTGGCCAGCAAGGGCACCACCTCGGCGCCGAAGCGGGCGATCTGGTCCAGGTATTCGGGCAGGTCGCGGGATCGCATGAACAGGAACAGCACCGAAATGCCCAACCCGAGGGCGTAGCGCAACGACTCGGCGATCTGGTCAGGAGAGCCGCTGAGATGCGGCCATCCCGGCATGAACAGCCCTTCGGGGGGTTCGCCGACGTAGATGCTCTCGGCTATCCACCCGAAGTCCACTTCGTCGAGGTCGCGGCCCACTGCATCGGCGTGGCCCCGCATGTAGTCCAATTGCCCGGCGATGGCCTCCCGAGGAGTGCCTTGGGGAATCCAGCCGTCTCCCCGCTCCACCACCCGGCGAAGAGCCGGACGGCTGCTGCCCCCGATCCAGATGGGAATGGCGCTCTGCGCCGCGGCGGGGCCAACCCCCACGTCTTTGAAGTCGTAGAACTCCCCGCTGAACTGGCAGAATCCGCCCGCCGCCTCGATGGCGGCCCGCACCGCGTCGATGGCCTCGTTGGTCATAGGGCCTCGGTCGGCGAAGTTCAACCCCAGGGCCTCAAACTCGGCTTCCACGTGGCCGGCGCCCACTCCCATCACCGCCCGCCCGCCGGTGAGGTGGTCGAGGGTGGCGAATGAGTTGGCGGTGGTCAGCGGATGGCGATACGGGAGGATGTACACCTCCGACAGCAGGCGGATGGTGCTGGTGGCCGCGCCCAAATAGCTGAGCGTGGCGATCGGGTCGTACCAGGTGGTGGACATGTGGGCGGCGTAGTCGTTGTCGGGGATGGCGATGTGGTCGCACACCCCCACGAAGCCCAGCCCCGCGGCTTCGGCGGTTTGGGCGACGGCCACCAGATCGCCGACGGTGGCGTCGGCTTCCCACGCTTGTCGGATCCTCTCATTGAGCGTTTGGATCGGAAGCTGGATCCCGCAGAGCACCTCGCCTGGGGAAGTTATGCGCGCCATGGAGTCATTGTGTCGGGTTGACGCCGAGGCTGTCGAAGAGGAAGGCTCGCTGGAGCAGCAGGAGGTTCTCGGCCACCTGTTCCTGGGGGGTCATGTGGGTGACGCCGGGCAGGGGCAGCACCTGGTGGGGGCGGCCGGCTTCGAACAGGGCCTGGGACAGCTGGAGGGTGTGGGCGGCGAAGACGTTGTCGTCGGCCAGGCCGCAGATCAAAAGCAGGGGGCGGGTGAGCTGGTCGGCCAGCTCGAGCAGGCTGGTGCGGGTGTAGGCCTCGGGGTTGTGGTCGGGTTGGCCCAGGTAGCGCTCGGTGTAGTGGGTGTCGTAGAGCCGCCAGTCGGTGACCGGCGCGCCGGCAATGGCGGCGTGGAACCGGTCGGGCCGGGCCAGCACCGCCAAGGCGGCCAAATATCCGCCGAACGACCAGCCCCTCACAGCCACCCGGCCCAAGTCGAGGCGGGGGTGGTGCTGGGCCAGCGCGTCGAGGGCGTCGATCTGGTCGTCGAGCACCGGGTGGGCCAGGTCGCCGGCAACCGCTCGCTCCCAGGCCGGGCCGCGGGCCGGTGTGCCCCGCCCGTCGGTGATGACCACGGCGAATCCCTGGTCGGCGAACCACTGCGACACCAGAAACGGCGACCGGGCTTGGAGCACCCGCTGGGCGTGGGGACCGCCGTAGGGGTCCAGCAGCACCGGCAAGGGCTCGCTGCCCGCGCCGGTGTCGTCAGACGGGTACAGCACCGCGGTCCGCAACTCCCGGTGGCCGACGACGGAGAACCGGGGCGACGGAGACAGAGATGGCGTGCTGGCCGAGGAGGAGATGGGAATGCGCCCGGTGGGGGTGACAACTTCTACGGAGGCATCTCGCCCAGCGGTTGCCGCCCGAAAAATCACCGCCGTGTCGCCTCCGGCAGCGGCGCTGTGCACTCCCGGCTGAGCAGTGAGCCGTTCCAGTTGGCCGTCGACGTCGAGCTGCCACACATGGGTTTCGGTGGGGTCGCCAGACGCGGTGAACACCACCCGGTGCTCATCAGCGGCCACCACGCTGCGGATTTGCAAGGTGTCGGGAGTGGCGCCGATTCCGTCGATCACCAGTCTGCGGGCCGAGCCTCGGTCGTCTGCGGTCACCAACCGCTCGCCCATCCACGCAGGAGTTCCGGGCACCAGCTCCACCCAGCGCGAGTCGGTTTGGCGGGCCAGCTCTGTCGTCGCCCCGGTATCGGGGTCGACCTCCAGGATCAGCACCGTGCGCTGGTCACGGCTCTGCACGGTGATGACCGGATTCGTCCGGGGCGCCCAGCCGGCCCGAGCCAAATACTCGTAGGCGTCTCGATCCCAGGCCACGTCCACCCGGCTGCCGTCGAGCCCGATCATGGCCAGGGAGACATCGGCGTTGACCGTGCCCGCGGCCGGGTAGGCCATGGGTACCGGAGACGCGGCCGGATCGGCCGGGGATGCGATGTACCAGGTGGGCAGGGCGGCGGTGTCCACTCGGGCCACCAGCAGTCGCCCGCTGTCGGGCGACCACCAGAACCCCCGGCTGCGGCCCATCTCCTCGGCGGCGACGAACTCAGCCGATCCCCAGCTCACCGTGGCGCCCGGCTCGTCGATCACCAACTGGTCGATCCCGTCGGCCGCGGCATCCACCACCCGCAAGCCGGTGCCGGAGACGTAGGCCGCCCGCTGCCCGTCCGGGGAGGGTCGGACATCGAACGCGCCCGGCTCGGCGGGCGGCGAAATGACGACGCCGGTGGCGATGTCGGCCAGAAACACCTGCCCGCCCAAGGCGAAGGCGATCTTGGACAATTCGGGATTTCCGGCGTAGGCCACAATCCCTCCGCCGCTCTCCCGGGCTCGCTCCCGGCGGGCCCGCTCAGCAGGGGGAAGGCTCTCATCGCCGGGGTCGGCCAGCAGCTGAGCGGGATTGGCCACGAGCTGCTCGGTTCCGGTTGCGGTATCGAGCAACCACAGCCGGTTCATCGGATCATCGCCCGACGTACTCCGCAGAAGCGCCACTCGGCGGCCGTCGTCGGAAACGGTGAAGCTGCGGGGCGCCCCCAGGGTGAAGCCGCGAGTGCGGGCGTGCTGGCGGGGAAACGACTCGGTCATAGGGCGCCGAACAAATCTAGGTCGGCCGCCGCAGCCGCGGTGCGCCCGACCAGCGCGAGGGAGGCGGGCTTGGGCATCATCACGCCCACCGCGGCGGTGACCAGCATGGCTTCGACCGCATAGACGGTATGACGGCGATAGGCCAGCCAAGCCTGGTCGGGAGCGGGTGCGGTGGGGCCGAGCCGGTGCAGGTAGTCGGCCAAAAGATCCTTCTCGGCACTCCGGCGGGTCTCCGGGTCCAGCGACGTGGCCAGCAGGTAGGCCACGTCGCGAGCCCACGGCCCGGCCCGGCAGAGCTGCCAGTCGATGAGCCCGGGGCCGCCATGCAGGGCCCCAGCACGAGTTCCCGGCGGGGGTTTCGGGCCAGCCAGGGGTGGGAGTGGGTGCGCTCCCACCCCTGCCGGTGCATGTCGGCGAGCGAGGCCAATAAACCGGCAGCCTCGTCGGCACTGAGGACGTCGGCGGACGACCCCGTGGTCGCCCCAGCCCCAACACTGCCACGCCAGAGCCACCCAACAACGTAAAGGGGTTTTGCCGGGTGACGCGGTGAGGGGCGGGGTGTGTGTGGGCGGGTCTTTTAGGCAAGGGCTTGACACGAACAACAAAGACAGGTAATGAGATAGCCATGAAGTGCCGTCTGGTCGTTGCGGTTGCCGGTGTTGTCGCGGGCTTCGACCCCCGGGTGCTGGGATGAACAAGCACCGCCGCCGCCTGGTCGCGACAGCCATTTTCGTTGTCAGCGCTATCTTCGTCTCAGGCTACGTCTGCGATTGCGAAACACCGAGTCCGACCCCAACCCCAACCCCGACTCCCACCCCCACGCCGACGCCTGAGCCGACCCCGACGCCGTTGGACTGCCCGTCGGGCTATTGGGAGTTCTGGGGCGGTTGCATCACGACGTGCTGGGACGGCAACACGATTCTCTGGCCGGCCCAGTGCCCGCCTGAGCCGACCCCCACCCCCACGCCGACGCCTGAGCCGACCCCGACGCCGTTGGACTGCCCGTCGGGCTATTGGGAGTTCTGGGGCGGTTGCATCACGACGTGCTGGGACGGCAACACGATTCTCTGGCCGGCCCAGTGCCCGCCTGAGCCGACTCCCACCCCCACGCCGACGCCTGCGCCCACTCCGGCTCCGACGCCTGCGCCCACTCCGGCTCCGACGCCTGCGCCCACTCCGGCTCCGACGCCTGCGCCCACTCCGGCTCCGACGCCTGCGCCCACCCCCACGCCGACGCCTGCGCCCACCCCGGCTCCGACGCCTGCGCCCACGCCGGCTCCGACGCCTGCGCCCACGCCGGCTCCGACGCCCACGCCCACGCCCACGCCCACGCCCACGCCCGATATGATGGACTCCCACTTGATACTCACGGACTCCGACATTCGCTTCGATCCGATCGGGCCGTGGAACGGCTACCGGATCTACCTCTCGTCGCCCAGGCACTTCGATAGTGGAAGTCGAGGTGAGTGCGGGTGGGAGGAGAACAAAAACGGCCGGCATTTCAATATGTATGCGGCCACCGGCGACTACATCGACGGCGTTTTAGACCCCTCCAACGACGAGCGGAATCTGCGGAGTCGGGGCTATGAGGTGATAGTCAGCGGGAACGCCCGCGATGGCAAGTGGGATAAGAAGAACGTGCCTCGCTCAGACGACTTCGGTGCCGATATCCACGTGGTTACCCATACCAATGCATTCGGGGGCGGCTGTGGGAGCAGCGCGCAGTACTTCCTGGCGATGTGGCGCGATGGCGCAGCGTCGACCGGAAAGGCCCTTGCCGAAGTTTTCGCCTCCACGGTGGGAGAAGCCGTGCCCGGCGCCGACAGCTCGGGAACGGACAAACACTATTTCGGAGGCTCGCTCGGCGAGCTCGCAGATCCTGACGCCGACTATCGGGTCTACAACGAGGTTTTTTTCCACACCAACGAGGACGCCGTCAACTGGATGGAATCGGGGAGAGGCATCGGAAACGGCGTGAAGAACGGCGCGTGGCGATACGGGTTGGCGATCGACGAATTCCTGGGCCATCCAGACGAAAACCCGCCCGCCAGTGCCAGCTACTCGACTCTGTCTGGGGTGCCGGGCTTTGGGCGGGCGCCGGGCGACGCGCGCCGAGACGAGGCCATTGCGGTGTGGGAGGCCTACAAGCGGGAGGTCAGCGTCGCTGAGTGCATGGCCGCGGCCGGGTTCGACTATGAACCCGAAGTGGGCTCCGCGGCACGGGTGGTCATCGACGTCGTCGCCGATTTGAAGCTGCGAGACCGCGGCGTTGCGCCGACGGGCGGGGCTGTTCTTTCCGGGTCGCCGAACTCGCCCAACGAGGCTCTCCTCGACGCGCTGGACCCGGCGCGCCGCGACGGCTACTACCAGGCCCTCTACGGCGTGTCCGAGTCCGACTACACCGACTACGCCCGCAGCGGGATAATACCCGAGGGCGAAGGCCCCGATTATGCCCGGGGCGGGTGCTTCGGTTCGGCCAAAGCCAAGATTCCCAGCGTTTGGGCTCTGCGACGCGAGATCCTGCCCGAACTCATCGACCGGCGCAGAGCACTCTCGACCGGGCCGGAGATGGCCGGTGTCCGCGCCGAGCTCTCCGCGTGTGCGAGCGGCCACGGTGTGGACGCCGAGACGATGTCTGAGCTCCAGGCGCGCTCGGCCGATGGGGCACCCGGAGGCCGCGCCGCGCTGAAAGCCTGCGGAGACATCTGGCGCGAGGGCATCAGCCTGGCCCGCACGAAACTCGATAACACACTGGCGAAAACGGTCTACGCCGCCCGGCTCCAACGCCAGCGATCCGCCTACGACGGGGTCCTCGACAAGATCGCCGTCGATACCGGCTTCATCGCCTACATCGTGGCCGCCGCCGACGAAGCCAGACCACGGCTCGAAGCAGCCGAGCGGCTCGCCGGGATCGCCGATGAGTGACCACCGCCCACACCGCCCCAAAGCGGCCCCCCTGACGCGACTCGCCATCGCCGCCGCCACCGCCGCAGTCGCCCTGTTATCAGCATGCTCTTCACCCGAGCCCGACCCCGCCGGCAACCCCACCGCGACGCCACCCGACGCGGCCAACGACCAGCCAACCACACCCCAAGCAACCCCGACGCCAACCCCACCCCCCTCACCCGAAGCAACCCCGACCTCAACCCCACCCCCCTCACCCCAAGCAACCCCGACACCCCCCTCACCCCAAGCAACCCCGACACCCCCCTCACCCGGAGCAACGCCGACAACTGCGGGTTCACCGCTCGGCGATCCGACCTCAACGCCAATACCCCCCTGGGAACACACGATGCAACTCATTGCCGACATCGAGTCCATCGGCCTCACCGACATCCGTATAGGCAGCAGCGGCCCATCCGACGCGGACGTTGTGGCCAGCACACCCGACGGCGCCAGCACCTACCACATCAGCCTCAGTATCTACGGTGTGTTCGGCCCCCTGCCCGAGAGGCTCGAGCCATTCGGAACCTTCGAGCAAACTGGCACAGACACAATCGCCGGGATCGATCTGAAGATCCTCGACCGCACCGGCACCGACGCCGCCTGGTTCCAATGCACCCACGATCGAGCGATCCAAGTACGGGAAAGCCAGTCGCGCAGCTCCTCCATCGTAACGTTCGACGACGTCAAAAAGCTGGTGCCGGTGCTGTTCTCCGCCCTTGGCTGCACCACATAGACAACAGACGCCCACCCCTCAGCAGCCTCTGTTGCGGCCGCCTGTGCCGCCCCCCCAGCAGCGGGCACCAACACGACCACAGCGATTGGGCTCGTCTATGCCGCTGGCCTCGACGACCGCCAACTCCAGCTATCCACCACACCAGCAGATGCCACCACCATCTTGATCTGGGATTGGCGGCGTTTTGCCGCTCTCGGGCTGTTCGAACTTCCGTGGCTGAATGTTGCTTGGGTATCGTTGGCGGATGGAATCGGGCGGAGGCGTCGGAAGCGGCGTGAAGAACAGCCCATTGCGACACGGGCGGGCAATCGACGCATTCCCAGGCCGTCCATAGGCTGCATCGTGGCCGCCGCCGGCGAAGCCAGGCCACGGTTTGAAGCAGCCGAGCGGCTCGCCGGGATCGCCGATGAGTGACCACCGCCCACACCGCCCCAAAGCGGCCCCCGTGATGCGATTCGCCATCGCGGCCGCCGCCGCAGTCGCCCTGTTGTCAGCATGCTCTTCATCCGAGCCCGACCCCGCCAACAACCCCACCGCGACGCCACCCGACGCGGCCAACGACCAGCCAACCTCACCCGAAGCAACGCCGACGCCACCCGACGCGGCCAACGACCAGCCAACCTCACCCGTAGCAACGCCGACGCCAACGACCAGCCAACCTCACCCGTAGCAACGCCGACGCCAACCCCACCCCCCTCACCCGTAGCAACGCCGACGCCAACCCCACCCCCCTCACCCGTAGCAACGCCGACGCCAACCCCACCCCCCTCACCCGTAGCAACGCCGACGCCAACCCCACCCCAAGCAACCCCGACATCTGCGGGTTCACCGCCCGGCGATCCGACCTCAACGCCAATATCCCCCCGGGAACACGCGATGCAACTCATTGCCGCCATCGAGTCCATCGGCCTCACCGACATCGCTCTAACCAGCACCGGCGGCCCATCCGACGCGGGCGTTTGGGCCAGCACGCCCGACGGCGCCATCACCTACCAAATCAACCTCAAAATCTACGGTGTGTTCGGCCCCCTGCCCGAGAGGCTCGAGCCATTCGGAGCGTTCGAGCAAACTGGCACAGACACAATCGCCGGGATCGATCTGAAGATCCTCGACCGCAACGGCATCGACGCCGCCTGGTTCCAATGCACCCACGATCGAGCGATCGAAATAACGGCAATCCAGCCGCTCAGCTCCTCCATCGTAACGCTCGACGACGTCAAAAAGCTGGTGCCGGTGCTGTTCTCCGCCCTTGGCTGCACCACATAGACAACAGACGCCCGCCCCGCGGCAGCCTTTGTTGCGGCCGCCTGTGGTGCCCGCAACAGCGGGCACCAACACGACCACAGCATTGGGCTCGCCCCTGCCGTCGGCCTCGACGACAGCCAGCTCCAGCTATCCACCACACCAGCAGATGCCACCACCATCTTGATCTGGGATTGGCGGCGTTTTGCTGCTCTCGGGCTGTTCGAACTTCCGTGGCTGAATGTTGCTTGGGTATCGTTGGCGGATCGAATCGGGCGGAGGCATCGGAAACGGCGTGAAGAACAGCTCATGGCGACACGGGCGGGCAATCGACGCATTCCCAGGCCGTCCATAGGCTGCATCGTGGCCGCCGCCGACGAAGCCAGACCACGGCTCGAAGCAGCCGAGCGGCTCGCCGGGATCGCCAATGAATGACCACCGCCCACACCGCCCCAAAGCGGCCCCCGTGACGCGACTCGCCATCGCCGCCGCCACCGCCGCAATCGCCCTGTTATCAGCATGCTCTACACCCGACCCCGACCCCGCCAACAACCCCACCGCAACACAACCCGACGCGGCCAACGACCAACCAACCCCACCCCAAACAACCCCGACCCCAACCCCACCCCCCACACCCGAAGCAACGCCGACGCCAACCACACCCCCCTCACCCGAAGCAACGCCGACGCCAACCCCACCCCCCTCACCCGAAGCAACGCCAACCCCAACCCAAGCAACGCCGACGCCAACCACACCCGAAGCCGAAGCAACCCCGACGCCAACCCCACCCCAAGCAACGCCGACAACTGCGGGTTCACCGCCCGGCGATCCAACCTCAACGCCAATACTCCCCTGGGACTCAACGCCACTGCCCCCTTGGGAACACGCGATGCAACTCATTGCCGACATCGAGTCCATCGGCCTCACCGACATCGGTCTAACCAGCACCGGCGGCCCATCCGACGCGGGCGTTTCGGCCAGCACGCCCGACGGCGCCATCACCTACCAAATCAGCCTCAATATCTACGGTGTCTTCGGCCCCCTGCCCGAGAGGCTCGAGCCATTCGGAACCTTCGAGCAAACTGGCACAGACACAATCGCCGGGATCGATCTGAGGATCCTCGACCGCAACGGCTCCGACGTCGCCTGGTTCCAATGCACCCACGATCGAGCGATCGAGGTACGGGCAATCCAGTCGTTCAGCTCCTCCTCCATCCCCATCGGAACGTTCGACGACGTCAAAGAGCTGGTGCCGGTGCTGTTCTCCGCCCTTGGCTGCACCACATAGACAACAGACGCCCGCCCCGCGGCAGCCTCTGTTGCGGCCGCCTGTGCCGCCCCCCCCAGCAGCGGGCACCAACACGACCACAGCGATTGGGCTCGCCCCTGCCGTCGGCCTCGACGACAGCCAACTCCAGCTATCCACCACACCAGCAGATGCCACCACCATCTTGATCTGGGATTGGCGGCGTTTTGCCGCTCTCGGGCTGTTCGAACTTCCGTGGCTGAATGTTGCTTGGGTACCGTTGGCGGATGGAATCGGGCGGAGGCATCGGAAACGGCGTGAAGAACAGCCCATGGCGACACGGGCGGGCAATCGACGCATTCCCAGGCCGTCCATAGGCTGCATCGTGGCCGCCGCCGACGAAGCCAGACCACGGCTCGAAGCAGCCGAGCGGCTCGCCGGGATCGCCGATGAGTGACCACCGCCCACACCGCCCCAAAGCGGCCCCCGTGACGCGACTCGCCATCGCCGCCACCGCCGCCGCAGTCGCCCTGTTATCAGCATGCTCTTCACCCGAGCCCGACCCCGCCAACAACCCCACCGCAACACAACCCGACGCGGCCAACGACCAGCCAACCCCACCCCCCTCACCCGAAGCAACCCCGACGCCAACCCCAACCCCACCCGAAGCAACCCCGACCCCGACCCCAACCCAAGCAACCCCGACCCCAACCCCAACCCAAGCAACCCCAACCCCAACCCCAACCCCAACCCCACCCGGAGCAACGCCGACGCCAACCCCACCCCCACCCGGAGCAACGCCGACAACTGCGGGTTCACCGCCCGGCGATCCAACCTCAACGCCAATACCCCCCTGGGACTCAACGCCACTGCCCCCCTGGGAACACGCGATGCAACTCATTGCCGCCATCGAGTCCATCGGCCTCACCGACATCGGTCTAACCAGCACCGGCGGCCCATCCGACGCGGGCATTTGGGCCAGCACGCCCGACGGCGCCATCACCTACGGAATTGACCTCAAAATCTACGGTGTCTTCGGCCCCCTGCCCGAGAGGCTCGAGCCATTCGGAACCTTCGAGCAAACTGGCACAGACACAATCGCCGGGATCGATCTGAAGATCCTCGACCGCAACGGCTTCAACGACGCCTGGTTCCAATGCACCCACGATCGAGCGATCGAAATAACGGCAATCATCGGAACGTTCGACGACGTCAAAAAGCTGGTGCCGGTGCTGTTCTCCGCCCTTGGCTGCACCACATAGACAACAGACGCCCGCCCCGCGGCAGCCTCTGTTGCGGCCGCCTGTGGTGCCCGCAGCAGCGGGCACCAACACGACCACAGCGATAGGGCTCGCCCCTGCCGCCGGCCTCGACGACCGCCAACTCCAGCCATCCACCACACCAGCAGATGCCACCACCATCTTGATCTGGGATTGGCGGCGTTTTGCCGCTCTCGGGCTGTTCGAACTTCCGTGGCTGAATGTTGCCGGGGTACCGTTGGCGGATGGAATCGGGCGGAGGCATCGGAAACGGCGTGAAGAACAGCCCATTGCGACACGGGCGGGCAATCGACGCATTCCCAGGCCGTCCATAGGCTGCATCGTGGCCGCCGGCGAAGCCGGACCACGGCTCGAAGCAGCCGAGCGGCTCGCCGGGATCGCCGATGAGTGACCACCGCCCACACCGCCCCAAGCCAGCCCCCGTGACACGATTCGCCATCGCCGCCGCAATCGCCCTGTTATCAGCATGCTCTTCACCCGACCCCGACCCCGCCAACAACCCCACCGCGACACCACCCGAAGCAACGCCGACGCCAACCTCACCCGAAGCCGAAGCAACCCCGACGCCAACCCCACCCGAAGCCGAAGCAACGCCGACGCCAACCCCACCCGAAGCCGAAGCAACGCCGACGCCAACCCCACCCCAAGCCGAAGCAACGCCGACGCCAACCCCACCCCAAGCCGAAGCAACCCCGACGCCGCCCTCACCCGAAGCAACGCCGACATCTGCGGGTTCACCGCTCGGCGATCCGACCTCAACGCCACCGCCCCCTTGGGAACACATGATGCAACTCGTTGCCGCTATCGAGTCCATCGGCCTCACCGACATCGCTCTAGCCAGCACCGGCGGCCCATCCGACGCGGGCGTTTGGGCCAGCACGCCCGACGGCGCCATCAGCTACCAAATCAGCCTCAAAATCTACGGTGTCTTCGGCCCCCTGCCCGAGAGGCTCGAGCCATTCGGAACCTTCGAGCAAACTGGCACAGACACAATCGCCGGGATCGATCTGAGGATCCTCGACCGCAACGGCTCCGACGCCGCCTGGTTCCAATGCACCCACGATCGAACGATCGAAATAACGGCACTCATCGGAACGCTCGACGACGTCAAAAAGCTGGTGCCGGTGCTGTTCTCCGCCCTTGGCTGCACCACATAGACAACAGACGCCCGCCCCGTCAGCAGCCTCTGTTGCGGCCGCCTGTGCCGCCCGCAGCAGCGGGCACCAACACGACCACAGCGATAGGGCTCGCCCCTGCCGCCGGCCTCGACGGCAGCCAACTCCAGCTATCCACCACACCAGCAGACGCCGCCACCATCTTGATCTGGGATTGGCGGCGTTTTGCCGCTCTCGGGCTGTTCGAACTTCCGTGGCTGAATGTTGCTTGGGTATCGTTGGCGGATGGAATCGGGCGGAGGCATCGGAAACGGCGTGAAGAACAGCCCATGGCGACACGGGCGGGCAATCGACGCATTCCCAGGCCGTCCATAGGCTGCATCGTGGCCGCCGCCGACGAAGCCAGGCCACGGTTTGAACACGGTTTGAAGCAGCCGAGCGGCTCGCCGGGATCGCCGATGAGTGACCACCGCCCACACCGCCCCAAGGCGGCCCCCGTGATGCGATTCGCCATCGCCATCGCCGCCGCCGCAGTCGCCCTGTTGTCAGCCTGCTCTTCACCCGACCCCGACCCCGCCAACAACCCCACCGCGACGCCACCCGACGCGGCCAACGACCAGCCAACCCCAACCCCCTCACCCGAAGCAACCCCGACCCCAACCTCATCCGAAGCCGAAGCAACCCCGACCCCAACCCCACCCGAAGCCGAAGCAACCCCGACCCCACCCTCACCTGAAGCAACCCCGACGCCAACCCCACCCGAAGCAACCCCGGCACCCCCCTCACCCGGAGCAACGCCGACGTCAACCCCAACCTCACCCGGAGCAACGCCGACAGCTGCGGGTTCACCGCCCGGCGATCCGACCTCAACGCCAATACCCCCCTGGGACTCAACGCCGATACCCCCTCGGGAACACGTGATGCAACTCATTGCCGCCATCGAGTCCATCGGCCTCACCGACATCGCTCTAGACCACCCCGGCCCAGCCGACGCGAACGCTGTGGCCAGCACGCCCGACGGCGCCATCAGCTACCAAATCGGCCTCAATATCTACGGTGTGTTCGGCCCCCTGCCCGAGAGGCTCGAGCCATTCGGAACCTTCGAGCAAACTGGCACAGACACAATCGCCGGGATCGATCTGAGGATCCTCGACCGCAACGGCTTCGACGCCGCCTGGTTCCAATGCACCCACGATCGAGCGCTCGAAATAACGGCAATCCAGTCGTTCAGCTCCTCCATCGTAACGTTCGACGACGTCAAAAAGCTGGTGCCGGTGCTGTTCTCCGCCCTTGGCTGCACCACATAGACAACAGACGCCCGCCCCGCGGCAGCCTCTGTTGCGGCCGCCTGTGCTTGCCCCGCAGCAGCGGGCACCAACACGAGCACAGCGATTGGGCTCGTCTATGCCGTCGGCCTCGACGACAGCCAACTCCAGCTATCCACCACACCAGCAGACGCCGCCACCATCTTGATCTGGGATTGGCGGCGTTTTGCCGCTCTCGGGCTGTTCGAGCTTCCGTGGCTGAATGTTGCCGGGGTACCGTTGGCGGATGGAATCGGGCGGAGGCATCGGAAGCGGCGTGAAGAACAGCCCATTGCGACACGGGCGGGCAATCGACGCATTCCCAGGCCGTCCATAGGCTGCATCGTGGCCGCCGCCAGCGAAGCCAGGCCACGGTTTGAAGCAGCCGAGCGGCTCGCCGGGATCGCCGATGAGTGACCACCGCCCACACCGCCCCAAAGCGGCCCCCGTGATGCGATTCGCCATCGCGGCCGCCGCCGCAGTCGCCCTGTTGTCAGCATGCTCTTCATCCGAGCCCGACCCCGCCAACAACCCCACCGCGACGCCACCCGACGCGGCCAACGACCAGCCAACCTCACCCGAAGCAACGCCGACGCCAACCACACCCCCCTCACCCGAAGCAACGCCGACGCCAACCACACCCCCCTCACCCGAAGCAACGCCGACGCCAACCACACCCCCCTCACCCGTAGCAACGCCGACGCCAACCCCACCCCCCTCACCCGTAGCAACGCCGACGCCAACCCCACCCCAAGCAACCCCGACATCTGCGGGTTCACCGCTCGGCGATCCGACCTCAACGCCACCGCCCCCTTGGGAACACATGATGCAACTCGTTGCCGCTATCGAGTCCATCGGCCTCACCGACATCGCTCTAGCCAGCACCGGCGGCCCATCCGCCGCGGGCGTTTGGGCCAGCACGCCCGACGGCGCCATCAGCTACCAAATCGACCTCGATATCTACGGTGTGTTCGGCCCCCTGCCCGAGAGGCTCGAGCCATTCGGAACCTTCGAGCAAATTGGCACAGACACAATCGCCGGGATCGATCTGAAGATCCTCGACCGCAACGGCTCCGACGCCGCCTGGTTCCAATGCACCCACGATCGAGCGATCGAAATAACGGCACTCATCGGAACGTTCGACGACGTCAAAAAGCTGGTGCCGGTGCTGTTCTCCGCCCTTGGCTGCACCACATAGACAACAGACGCCCGCCCCGCGGCAGCCTCTGTTGCGGCCGCCTGTGGTGCCCGCAGCAGCGGGCACCAACACGAGCACAGCGATTGGGCTCGCCCCTGCCGTCGGCCTCGACGGCAGCCAGCTCCAGCTATCCACCACACCAGCAGATGCCACCGCCATCTTGATCTGGGATTGGCGGCGTTTTGCTGCTCTCGGGCTGTTCGAACTTCCGTGGCTGAATGTTGCCGGGGTATCGTTGGCGGATGGAATCGGGCGGAGGCATCGGAAACGGCGTGAAGAACAGCCCATGGCGACACGGGAGGGCAATCGACGCATTCCCAGGCCATCCATAGGCTGCATCGTGGCCGCCGCCGGCGAAGCCAGGCCACGGCTCGAAGCAGCCGAGCGGCTCGCCGGGATCGCCGATGAGTGACCACCGCCCACACCGCCCCAAAGCGGCCCCCGTGACGCGACTCGCCATCGCCGCTGCCACCGCAATCGCCCTGTTGTCAGCCTGCTCTTCACCCGACCCCGACCCCGCCAACAACCCCACCGCAACACAACCCGACGCGGCCAACGACCAGCCAACCACACCTGAAGCAACGCCGACGCCAACCACACCCCCCTCACCCGAAGCAACGCCACCCGAAGCAACGCCAACGCCAACCCCACCCGAAGCAACCCCGACGCCAACCCCACCCCAAGCAACGCCGACAACTGCGGGTTCACCGCCCGGCGATCCAACCTCAACGCCAATACCCCCCTGGGACTCAACGCCACTGCCCCCTTGGGAACACGCGATGCAACTCGTTGCCGCTATCGAGTCCATCGGCCTCACCGACATCGCTCTAACCAGCACCGGCGGCCCATCCGACGCGGGCGTTTGGGCCAGCACGCCCGACGGCGCCATCACCTACCAAATCAGCCTCAAAATCCACGGTGTGTTCGGCCCCCTGCCCGAGAGGCTCGAGCCATTCGGAACCTTCGAGCAAACTGGCACAGACACAATCGCCGGGATCGATCTGAAGATCCTCGACCGCACCGGCACCGACGCCGCCTGGTTCCAATGCACCCACGACCGAGCGATCGAGGTACGGGCAATCCAGTCGTTCAGCTCCTCCTCCATCCCCATCGGAACGTTCGACGACGTCAAAAAGCTGGTGCCGGTGCTGTTCTCCGCCCTTGGCTGCACCACATAGACAACAGACGCCCGCCCCGCGGCAGCCTCTGTTGCGGCCGCCTGTGGTGCCCGCAGCAGCGGGCACCAACACGACCACAGCGATAGGGCTCGCCCCTGCCGCCGGCCTCGACGACCGCCAACTCCAGCTATCCACCACACCAGCAGATGCCACCACCATCTTGATCTGGGATTGGCGGCGTTTTGCCGCTCTCGGGCTGTTCGAACTTCCGTGGCTGAATGTTGCCGGGGTACCGTTGGCGGATGGAATCGGGCGGAGGCATCGGAAACGGCGTGAAGAACAGCCCATTGCGACACGGGCGGGCAATCGACGCATTCCCAGGCCGTCCATAGGCTGCATCGTGGCCGACGGCGAAGCCGGGCCACGGCTCGAAGCAGCCGAGCGGCTCGCCGGGATCGCCGATGAGTGACCACCGCCCACACCGCCCCAAGCCAGCCCCCGTGACGCGACTCGCCATCGCCGCCACCGCCGCCGCAGTCGCCCTGTTGTCAGCCTGCTCTTCACCCGACCCCGACCCCGCCAACAACCCCACCGCAACACAACCCGACGCGGCCAACGACCAACCAACCCCACCCCAAACAACCCCGACCCCAACCCCACCCCCCACACCCGAAGCAACGCCGACGCCAACCACACCCCCCTCACCCGAAGCAACGCCGACGCCAACCCCACCCCAAGCAACCCCGACATCTGCGGGTTCACCGCCCGGCGATCCAACCTCAACGCCAATACCCCCCTGGGAACACGCGATGCAACTCATTGCCGCTATCGAGTCCATCGGCCTCACCGACATCTTTCTAACCAGCACCGGCGGCCCATCCGACGCGGGCGTTTGGGCCAGCACGCCCGACGGCGCCATCACCTACGGAATCGACCTCAAAATCTACGGTGTGTTCGGCCCCCTGCCCGAGAGGCTCGAGCCATTCGGAACGTTCGAGCAAATTGGCACAGACACAATCGCCGGGATCGATCTGAAGATCCTCGACCGCAACGGCTTCGACGACGCCTGGTTCCAATGCACCCACGATCGAGCGATCGAAATAACGGCAATCATCGGAACGTTCGACGACGTCAAAAAGCTGGTGCCGGTGCTGTTCTCCGCCCTTGGCTGCACCACATAGACAACAGACGCCCGCCCCGCGGCAGCCTCTGTTGCGGCCGCCTGTGGTGCCCGCAGCAGCGGGCACCAACACGACCACAGCGATTGGGCTCGTCTATGCCGTCGGCCTCGACGACAGCCAACTCCAGCCACCCACCACACCAGCAGATGCCACCGCCATCTTGATCTGGGATTGGCGGCGTTTTGCTGCTCTCGGGCTGTTCGAACTTCCGTGGCTGAATGTTGCTTGGGTATCGTTGGCGGATGGAATCGGGCGGAGGCATCGGAAACGGCGTGAAGAACAGCCCATGGCGACACGGGAGGGCAATCGACGCATTCCCAGGCCGTCCATAGGCTGCATCGTGGCCGCCGCCGACGAAGCCAGACCACGGCTCGAAGCAGCCGAGCGGCTCGCCGGGATCGCCGATGAGTGACCACCGCCCACACCGCCCCAAAGCGGCCCCCGTGACGCGACTCGCCATCGCCGCTGCCACCGCAATCGCCCTGTTGTCAGCCTGCTCTTCACCCGACCCCGACCCCGCCAACAACCCCACCGCGACGCCACCCGACGCGGCCAACGACCAACCAACCCCAACCCCCTCACCTGAAGCAACCCCGACGCCAACCCCACCCGAAGCCGAAGCAACCCCGACCCCTACCCCAACCCCACCCGAAGCAACGCCAACGCCAACCCCACCCGAAGCAACGCCGACAACTGCGGGTTCACCGCCCGGCGATCCAACCTCAACGCCAATACCCCCCTGGGACTCAACGCCACTGCCCCCTTGGGAACACGCGATGCAACTCGTTGCCGCTATCGAGTCCATCGGCCTCACCGACATCTTTCTAGCCAGCACCGGCGGCCCATCCGACGCGGGCGTTTCGGGCAGCACGCCCGACGGCGCCATCACCTACCAAATCAACCTCAAAATCTACGGTGTGTTCGGCCCCCTGCCCGAGAGGCTCGAGCCATTCGGAGCGTTCGAGCAAACTGGCACAGACACAATCGCCGGGATCGATCTGAAGATCCTCGACCGCAACGGCATCGACGCCGCCTGGTTCCAATGCACCCACGATCGAGCGATCGAAATAACGGCAATCCAGCCGCTCAGCTCCTCCATCGTAACGCTCGACGACGTCAAAAAGCTGGTGCCGGTGCTGTTCTCCGCCCTTGGCTGCACCACATAGACAACAGACGCCCGCCCCGCGGCAGCCTTTGTTGCGGCCGCCTGTGGTGCCCGCAACAGCGGGCACCAACACGACCACAGCATTGGGCTCGCCCCTGCCGTCGGCCTCGACGACAGCCAGCTCCAGCTATCCACCACACCAGCAGATGCCACCACCATCTTGATCTGGGATTGGCGGCGTTTTGCCGCTCTCGGGCTGTTCGAACTTCCGTGGCTGAATGTTGCCGGGGTACCGTTGGCGGATGGAATCGGGCGGAGGCATCGGAAACGGCGTGAAGAACAGCCCATGGCGACACGGGCGGGCAATCGACGCATTCCCAGGCCGTCCATAGGCTGCATCGTGGCCGCCGCCGGCGAAGCCAGGCCACGGCTCGAAGGAGCCGAGCGGCTCGCCGGGATCGCCGATGAGTGACCACCGCCCACACCGCCCCAAGCCAGCCCCCGTGACGCGACTCGCCATCGCCGCCACCGCCACCGCAATCGCCCTGTTGTCAGCCTGCTCTTCACCCGACCTCGACCCCGCCAACAACCCCACCGCAACACAACCCGACGCGGCCAACGACCAACCAACCCCAACCCCCTCACCTGAAGCAACCCCGACGCCAACCCCACCCGAAGCCGAAGCAACCCCGACCCCAACCCAAGCAACCCCGACCCCGACCCCAACCCCACCCGGAGCAACGCCGACGCCGCCCTCACCCGAAGCAACGCCGACAACTGCGGGTTCACCGCCCGGCGATCCGACCTCAACGCCAATACCCCCCTGGGACTCAACGCCGATACCCCCTCGGGAACACGTGATGCAACTCGTTGCCGCTATCGAGTCCATCGGCCTCACCGACATCGCTCTAGACCACCCCGGCCCAGCCGACGCGAACGCTGTGGCCAGCACGCCCGACGGCGCCATCACCTACCAAATCGACCTCCAAATCTACGGTGTCTTCGGCCCCCTGCCCGAGAGGCTCGAGCCATTCGGAACCTTCGAGCAAACTGGCACAGACACAATCGCCGGGATCGATCTGAAGATCCTCGACCGCAACGGCATCGACGCCGCCTGGTTCCAATGCACCCACGATCGAGCGATCGAAATAACGGCAATCCAGTCGCTCAGCTCCTCCATCGTAACGCTCGACGACGTCAAAAAGCTGGTGCCGGTGCTGTTCTCCGCCCTTGGCTGCACCACATAGACAACAGACGCCCGCCCCTCAGCAGCCTCTGTTGCGGCCGCCTGTGCCGCCCGCAGCAGCGGGCACCAACACGACCACAGCGATTGGGCTCGCCCCTGCCGCCGACCTCGACGACAGCCAACTCCAGCCACCCACCACACCAGCAGACGCCACCACCACCTTGATCACCGCACAACTCACCAGCTTGGAAAACCGCTGGAACCCCGCATAACCGCCCATCCGCTAGACCCAGGAAGTCTCTACGAGGGTCTGTCGGACGCTCCCTTGTCAAGGGGTGGTTGGTTGGGGTTGTTTTCGGGTGGTTTCGTCGCGCCACATTCGGCGGATGATGCGGTTGGCGAGTTGTCGTTTGTGGGCTCGGCGGGCTTCACGTCGGGTCTTGCCCTCTGTGGCTTTGCGGGCGAGGTAGGCGGCTGCTTCGGGCTGGCTGCGCTGCTGGGTGACCGACGCGATGTAGAGCACTGAGTTGATGCGCCGGTTGCCTTTGAAGTCGAGCCGGTGCTTGACGGGGTCGGCTGAGCCTTCGCCCGATGAGAGCGCGACGGCGCCGGTGCCGCACCATCGGGCGAACTTGGACTCGCGGTCGAAGCGGCGCGGGTCTCCGACCTCGCACACCAGGGTGGCGGCGGCGATGGTGCCGATGCCTGGTTCGTCGCGCAAGGTCGTGCCGTGGCGGTCGAGCAGCTCGTCGATGAGCCGCTCGAGGCATCGGATCTCGCGGCGTGCAGCGCGGTCTTTGTCGATGAGCGCTTGGAGCCACTCGAGGCGGTACGCGCCCGAGGGGGTGGCCGCACAAGCGGGTTCGATGTGTTCGAGGCGGCGCAGCCGGCCTTCGATCTTGCCGCCGGTGCTGAGCTGGTCGCGGACCTCGGTGGGGAGCTTCGCGATCTGGTCAGCGGCGTGGTGCAGCATCAGTGTTCTGGCTGCTACCAGGGCACGTCGGTGCTCGAGCACCGCTTCGATCTCGGCCACCAGCGAGTCATAGACCTCCAGCGCCTGGACGGGTCCGAGCGTCGGCTCGGCCAATAACGCCCTCGCCGAGGCGACCGCGTCGACGGCGTCGGTCTTGTCCAGCCGCCGCGAGCGGCGCTGAGCCGCTGAGCGCGACGCCGGCACTTCGCGGGTGTCGAACCCGGCTGCGGACAAAGCGATCGCCACATGCGCCCCCCACTTCGCCGATCCCTCGACGCCGACCCGGTCGACGCCGTGAGCGTCGAGCAGATCAATCGCCGCGCCATAGCCGGCCGCGGTGTTCGCGAAGGTTTCACAGATTACCTCGACGCCGTGGGAATCCACGACGCCGACCGTGAAGGTGTCCTGATGGGGGTCGATGCCCCCGACTGGTGCTGTCATACTTTGCTCCTGCTGGAAGTGATGCTCCGGTGGGTCCGGGATCGGCAGGGGCGCTTCGTCACATCCGAGTCGAGACGATCAGGCTCCCTTCAAGACAGGAGCGCTCCTGCCGGCCCCACACTCGACGCGACAGGTCTGTCAACAGGCACAGGGCCAATATTTTGTGGAGTCATCGCCGAGCATGGAACCGGACCGTAACCCCCTGGCAGAGAGCCCCGGCAACCACAACGATGACACTCGGATTTTCTGTGTATGCGGCCGTGATGGTTTTCATTTGATGTGGTCGGCGATCCGGTCGCCGTAGTGGACGGTCAGTGTGTTCAGTATGGCCTTCCAGCCGTTGGTTTTGCCGGTGAGGTTCTCGCGGCCTTTGCGCTTGGCGGTGGCGACAAGGTAGAGGATTTTCATCGCGGCCTGCTCGTTGGGGAAGTGCCCTCGGTGCCGCACGGCTCTTCGGAACCGGGCGTTGAGGCTCTCGACGGCGTTGGTGGTATAGACCACCCGGCGCAGCTCTGCGGGGAACTCCAAGAAGGGCACGAACTCGGCCCAGCTGTTGCGCCAGGCCCGGATCATGGCCGGGTAGGTGTCTTCCCAGTCTTCGGCGAACGCCTCGAATTGGGTTTCGGCGGCCCCTGCGGTGGGGGCGGGTGTAGATGGCCCGCATGGCCTTGGTGATCGGACCCCAGTGCTTTTTGGAGGCGTATCTGAGGCTGTTGCGCACCATGTGCACCACGCAGGTCTGCACCGTCGCGTCGGGCCAGGTCATACGGATCGACTCCGGCAGGCCTCTTAGGCCGTCGCAGCACACGATCAGCGCGTCGGCCAGGCCCCGGTTGCGGAGCTCGCCCAGCATCGACGCCCACTGCTTGGCGCCCTCGCCGCCCGTTGGGCCCAGCCACAGGCCCAAAACGTCGCGCTCGCCGCCCAGATCCACGCCGATAGCCACATAGACGGGCCGGTTGGCCACCTGGGAGTCGCGGACCTTGACCACTATCGCGTCGATCAGCAGAACCGGGTACACCGCGTCGAGGGGGCGGTTCTGCCACGCCGCCATGTCGGCGACGATCTCGTCGGTGATCTTGGAGATCGTCTCCCGGCTCACCGAGGTGTCGTAGATCTCGGCCAAGTGCGCTTGGATCTCACCGGTGGTGAGCCCCTTGGCGTACAGCGAGATCACGTTGCCCGACAAACCGTCCAAGCGGCGCTGGTGCTTGGGCACCGTCACCGGCTCGAAGGTCTCGGCGCGATCGCGCGGCACAGCCAGGTCGATCTCGCCGATCTCGGTCTTGACCCGCTTGGGCGAAGAGCCATTGCGGGAATTGCCCGACCCACGGCCCTCCGGAGCGTGGCGCTCATAGCCCAGATGGTCGGCCATCTCGACCTCCAACCCGATCTGGAGCACCTGGCGGACCAGCCCCGTCAACAGCCCGCCGTCGCCGGTCAGCTCCACGCCCTCGGCGCGGGCCCGCTCGACCAAAAGCTCAGCCCAGTCTTGCATCGCCGCCTCATCGGCAGCCTCGTTCGCCGGCACCGCCGGCATTTCATGATCAGTCACAGACATGATCCTTCCCGGCCCACAGCACCCGGCCGCGGACCCTCAGATCACGCCCGATACACAAAAATCCCGAGTGTCATCGTTGTGGTTGCCGGGGCTCTCTGCCAGGGGGTTACGGTCCGGTTCCATGCTCGGCGATGACTCCACAAAATATTGGCCTTGTGCCTGTTGTCAGACCTGTCGCGTCGAGTGTGGGGCCGGCAGGAGCGCTCCTGTCTTGAAGGGAGCCTGATCGTCTCGACTCGGATGTGACGAAGCGCCCCTGCCGATCCCGGACCCACCGGAGTATCACTTCCAGCAGGAGCAAATTATGACAGCACCAGTCGGGGGCATCGACCCCCATCAGGACACCTTCACGGTCGGCGTCGTGGATTCCCACGGCGTCGAGGTAATCTGTGAGACCTTCGCGAACACCGCGGCCGGCTATGGCGCGGCGATTGATCTGCTCGACGCTCACGGCGTCGACCGGGTCGGCGTCGAGGGATCGGCGAAGTGGGGGGCGCATGTGGCGATCGCTTTGTCCGCAGCCGGGTTCGACACCCGCGAAGTGCCGGCGTCGCGCTCAGCGGCTCAGCGCCGCTCGCGGCGGCTGGACAAGACCGACGCTGTCGACGCGGTCGCCTCGGCGAGGGCGTTATTGGCCGAGCCGACGCTCGGACCCGTCCAGGCGCTGGAGGTCTATGACTCGCTGGTGGCCGAGATCGAAGCGGTGCTCGAGCACCGACGTGCCCTGGTAGCAGCCAGAACACTGATGCTGCACCACGCCGCTGACCAGATCGCGAAGCTCCCCACCGAGGTCCGCGACCAGCTCAGCACCGGCGGCAAGATCGAAGGCCGGCTGCGCCGCCTCGAACACATCGAACCCGCTTGTGCGGCCACCCCCTCGGGCGCGTACCGCCTCGAGTGGCTCCAGGCGCTCATCGACAAAGACCGCGCTGCGCGCCGCGAGATCCGATGCCTCGAGCGGCTCATCGACGAGCTGCTCGACCGCCACGGCACGACCTTGCGCGACGAACCAGGCATCGGCACCATCGCCGCCGCCACCCTGGTGTGCGAGGTCGGAGACCCGCGCCGCTTCGACCGCGAGTCCAAGTTCGCCCGATGGTGCGGCACCGGCGCCGTCGCGCTCTCATCGGGCGAAGGCTCAGCCGACCCCGTCAAGCACCGGCTCGACTTCAAAGGCAACCGGCGCATCAACTCAGTGCTCTACATCGCGTCGGTCACCCAGCAGCGCAGCCAGCCCGAAGCAGCCGCCTACCTCGCCCGCAAAGCCACAGAGGGCAAGACCCGACGTGAAGCCCGCCGAGCCCACAAACGACAACTCGCCAACCGCATCATCCGCCGAATGTGGCGCGACGAAACCACCCGAAAACAACCCCAACCAACCACCCCTTGACAAGGGAGCGTCTGACAGACCCCTCTACGAAAAGGGGGGGAGCTTCTTGCCTGTTTTGGGTATGCTGATGGTGTGGGTGTCTATGAGGTTTCAGTTCTTTTTGCTTTGCTGTCTTTGGGGGCTTTGCTTGTGGGTGTCTTGGGTTTGCTAGTTGCTTTGTCTAGCGGTTTTAGGGTTCGGGTTCGGCGACTACAGCCAGTGTTGTTGCCCGTGGCTTTGTTGGTGGCGACAGTGGCGACTACCGGAAGCTTGTACTATTCAGAGGTTGCCGGCTACCCGCCTTGCGAGTTGTGCTGGTACCAGCGGATCTGCATGTACCCGCTTGTCTTGGTCTTGGGGGCAGCGTGGTGGCGGCGCAAGAATTCTAGCGGTTTGTATGCGTTGCCTTTTGCCGTCGCCGGTCTGGGCGTCTCGGTGTACCATTACCAGCTTCAGTTGTTTCCCGGCCAGAGCTCGTCCCACAACACTGTCGTGTCATGTGCGTTCCAGTACGTGGATGTCTTCGGGTTTGCCTCTATTCCCTTCATGGCCGGTAGCGGTTTTATCGCCATCACCGGCTTGGTCATCTTATCGTCGCGACTAGCGCGGCCCGCGCACGGCTGATCCGCGCCGCTTGTTGTCGCCAACCCGGATCTTTGACAGGAACGGAAGCGCCGGCCCTGCCACCGGCCCTGCGCCGGGTTGGCTTGTCGCTTTGCCGGATCTGATCCTCAAAGCTGTTGTCGCGCCGGAAGGTAGGTATCGACGAGGCCGCCGAACCGGTTGCGGAGCCATTGGGGATCAAGCGATGACCCGTTGTCGAGCCCGAGCCCGGCGCGTATGTGGGCTATCGTCACATGCGCGACCAGCGGCCACAATTCGACGGGGTCGGTGTCTTCAGGCAAACAGCCGCACTCAGCCAGCTCCAAAAACCACCGGCTCACACCGAGCTCGTCGGTTTGGTGCAACAGATCGGCTTGTTGCATCAGACCGCCCTGGTCGCGAATAGCAACGCACGCGTCGCTGAAGCTGCTGTGCCCAGCACCAGACAGAACCACCAACGCGACCGGCGGGTCCGCCGAGGCCACGAAACTCCGCACGCCCTCTATGGGCACGGCCACATCGCCGTCAGCAGCTACTATCAACCCAGGCACGCTCGGGCCGGTGCTTTGCCCATCGAGCACCGGCGCCCAGCCCACCCAAGCCACAACCCCTTCCCGCAAAGCAGCCTGCTGAGCGGTCACAGCCCCAGCCGAGTGCCCCAAAGCGGCCAGCGGGCTGTCGGGGCCCACGAGGCCGGCCAACGGGTCAGTGCAAGCAGCCATGGCCCGCATCAGCTCGACCGCGGCGAACAAATCGTCCACGCTAATAGCAGAGATCAGCTCTGCTGACTTGCGGCCATGGACTGCTATCCGGTCCCGTTCGTGATGGTCTGGCGCCACCACCGCGAACCCCCACGACGCCAGCCTGATCATGAGCTCAGAGCAATCGGTGGGATACCCGCCAAAGCCGTGGCTGAACATCACAACCGGAACCGGGCCAGAGACCGGGGCCGGATCGGCAAAAACACCGTCAAAGCCGAACACTCCCACCGGGCCACCAGCGCTACCGGCAACCTCGGCAACAGGCGGGCGCATCGCCTCGTCAAAAGCGTCCAAACCTGAATACGTCCACGGAACCGCCGCCTCAACCGGGCTGACCTCAGCCGGATAATAGATGTAGACAACCCGATCGGCCACATCCCGGCCGACCAGCCGCCGAGTGGCAACCCCAACCGAATGCGCGCCACGCCCGCCATAATCAAAAACCCCAACCGGCCCACCAGACCCAACCATCACCCAAACGCTCCCACAACCAAAACAACCCGAGCCGAACAACAGCCCGAGATGACACCACAGCCACCACCCGTCCGGCAAACAACCGAACCGCTCCCACAACCCCGACCCAACACAGAGGCGAAAAACACGGAAACCATCACCCCACCAAAATACACCAAAACAGCTGAGCTTCCCCCCTAATCGTGGAGACATGCTCTATCGGTGGTTGCAGCCGAGGGCACGGTAGCCGGCTTGGGCTGATTGCCCGTCTATGCCCATATCTTCGCCTTCGCCTTCGGCTTCGGGCGGGTCGAGGCAGCCGGCGTGCCCGGCGACGGCGCCGGTGGGCCGGTCGCCGTCTTTGAGCCACACATGGAGCACGCCGATTCCAACTCCGGCTACGACTCCGCCTCGGGGGTCGCCGGCGTCGGTGTGGCAGCCATGGCGCCCATGGCGGTGAGGATGCCGCGTTTTTGGACGTCTTTCCAAAAGGAGCCGCCGGGGTCGGGCCCGGCGCATTCCACGGCCGCTGGTGGGGAGGGGTCGCCCCAGTCACCGGCGGTGTGGGCTTGGACCTGGAAGCCGTAGGTCTGGCCTTCTTGTCTTCGGGCGTGGACCCGGCGTTGGCTGCCGGTTCCGCCCAGGCCGGTGTAGATGATGCCGATGGTCTGGTAGTTGTAGGCTCCGGCCATGTGGTCCCATTCCAGGGTGATCACGCCGTGGCCGTTGCACGACGCAGACACGCTCTGGGGAACCCACCTCGGACAGTACTCGGAGGTCTCAGCCCACCCTGAGAACGCAGTCTCACCGCCAGCGGTAGCCCGCTCTCTCACCCTGACCTCGTGAGTGTGGCGCGGGGTCGGACTCTCGAAGGTATCGGCGACTTCCGACGAGCCATAAATGTAGGAGGCATCTGCAACATACACGCCGTCTATCTCCACCTCAAAGTACCGCGATGTTGCGATAGCGGAGGACGGCACCACGCTCCAGTCGATCTCCAGCTCGCCGCTGACAGCGCAATCAGCTTGCAAACCAGTGGGCGCGGGCAACATTGCCACGCCGGAGCCACCCAACAAGGTAAAGGGGAACAGGTCACGATCAGGAAGACATGACCGATGGCATGGCGGGTGGGCGATCTTGGGGATTGCCTTGGCGAATGGTCGGCAGGAAAGGGCGATGAAGAGCGAATCCGGCTGTTTGGAGGGCTCTTTGAGTTGGCAGACCGTCCGCTGACCCAGTGTTCTGTGTCTGAGTTCGGTCGCTGGGTCAGCCACCCATGCACAGATGGGCGGGAATCGATACAGCTAACGGGCCAACGCGTGTGACCATTCGCGTCTATGAAAGCCAGGGTTGCTTCGACGTGATCGACTTGCGGGATCTCTCACTCAGGTCTTCCTCCAGATGGTGCCGCCGGGGGTGTCCTCAATCACAATCCCCTCGGCGGCGAGCTGGTCGCGGATGAGGTCGGCAGCGGCGAAGTCTCTGGCCTTTCGGGCCTCATCCCGCTCGGCTAGCAGCTTCTCCGCCTGCGCAACCAGGGCATCATCTTCATCTCGGGCTTCGCCGGCCAGGATCAGGCCCAAAGCCCCGGCCAAGTCGCACACGGTGACGTGGGCGCTCGCGGCTCGCCCTGTATCGCCTGCGTCCAACGCGGCATTGCCCTCCCGGACCAAATCGAACACCACGGCCAGCGCGGCGGGGGTGCCGAAGTCGTCGTCCATGGCTGCGGTGAATCGGGCCACCGCATCGGCATCGGGGGCCGCTGGCTGGTCCAATCCGGCGGCAACCGCCCGACGGTGCCAGGCGCGGAGCCGGTCCAGCGCTCCTGAGGCGCCAGCCAGGGCGTCGTTGCTCAACTCCATGACTGTGCGGTAGTGGGTTTGCAGCATCAACAGCCGCAGCACTTGGGGTTCGTAGACGTCGAGCAGGTCGGAAAGGGTGGTGAAGTTGCCCAGTGACTTGGCCATCTTCTCGCCGTTCACATTGAGCATGGCCCCATGGATCCAATGTCGGGCGAAGCCCAACTCGGCCCCCTCGGCCTCGGCCACCTCGTTCTGGTGGTGGGGGAAGGCCAGGTCGTCGCCCCCGCCGTGGATGTCGAAGGTCTCGCCCAGCAGGTCGGTCGCCATGGCAACGCACTCGATATGCCATCCCGGTCGGCCCGGCCCCCACGGGGAGTCCCAGTCGGGCTCGCCCGGTTTGGCCGCCTTCCACAGGGCGAAGTCCAACGGATCGGCCTTGTCGACGTCCACCTCTACCCGGGCGCCGGCGCCTTCTCGCAGCTCCTCGGGGGTGCGCCCGATCAGGTCGCCATAGCGATCGTGGGCGGCCACCGAGAAGTACACCCCCTTGCCCTCGATGGCGTAGGCCGCCCCCCGGTCCACCAGCTCGCCGATGAAATCGAGCATCTGCTCGATGTATCCAGTGGCGTGGGGCCGATGATCGGGGTGGGCGATGCCGAACCGGTCCATCTGCTCGATGTAGACCTGCTCGTAGCGGGCAGCCAGCTCGGGCTCGGTAGCGCCCGTCTCGGCCGCCCGGTTGATGATGTTGTCGTCGATGTCGGTGATGTTGGACACGAACACGACGTCGAATCCCCGCCACTGGAGATAGCGGCGGATCATGTCAAAGGTGAGCGCGGTGCGGGCGTGGCCGACGTGGGGATCGTCGTACACGGTGGGTCCGCACACGTACATCGACACCTGCCCTGGAACAACCGGCTCAAACGACACCACTGCCCGCCGCCGAGTGTCGTAGAACGAGATCACCCCTGAAGGCTAGCGATCACCATGCACCGGTTGGCGGGTTCGACGGCCAGGTTAGGAGACAGCAACGATAGAGCGGGTTCCGATGGGCTGGAGGCGCCGATTGCTCGGACCGCCGCTTATTGTCTGGAGCCGGTCAACTTGATCCTGCGAGATCGTTGCCGCCGATTGCATGACGAACCAGCTCACTCCCTCAGAGCACGGCGGCGTGGTCAGCGATCCGTCATATGTGAAATAGCCGAGCTCGCGGCGCACAAAGTCGGCGGCGTTGATGTTCATGTAGCGGCGGGTTGCGCCGTCCTCCCCACGTTCTGATCTCAGCATTTCCTCGATAACGGGATCTGGCGTCCCCAGCCTGTAGAGAAGCGCAACCACTGCCAACTCGCCTGAAGCACTCTGGTGGACGAGGTGCATTTCCGAAGCGAAGCCCTGGCCGCCCACCGCATGCTCCGACGGGGCGTGAGCATGGGCGTGCATCAGCTCGAAGCGTCGCTCGCCGATGGTCATAGCGCTGCCGGGCGGGAACCTGACGTAGAGGAACTTGTCGTGCCGCTCTATCTCCGAAGCGTCGTCGCGGTACGAGAACTCGATCGCCGCAGCCTCGCGGTTCTGATATCCGGTGATGTCTATCGGGGACTGTTCCATGCCGTCGGCACAGGCCGCGAATTCTTCCGAGAGTGCCCCCCAGTTTTCCGGCGCGTCGGCCCCTTCGTAGCCCCATTCGACCGGACTGGCCTCCTTCGCCGGAGTTCCGCCGCCGCAGGCGGAGGCCAAGGACCCAATGCACAGTGCGATGACCACTGCGTTGCGGCTGAATTCCCGTCGCGGTGACCGGCTCTTTGGTTCTCGACCAGGCAAGGTAAGCTCACCTCCTCGTGGCGGGAACGGTAGATCTTACCGCGCCGCTTCCCATCGTCGATGCCTTCGCCATCTAGCGGCATGCGATGGGGTTACAGTCATCCGGTGATGCAGCAACCAGCCGTTGATCCGGCGGCGATGCGCCGGGCCTGGCTGGTGCTGGTGGTGGTGAGCTTGGCCAGCTTCCAGACGGCCATGTCGCTGTCGATCATCTTCGTGGTCTATGCCGATCTGAAGGAGTCGTTTCCCGATGCCGGCGAGGCCGAGCTGTCGTGGGTCATCAACTCGTTCACCATCGTCGGCGCGGCCACCCTGGTGATTGGCGGGGTGCTGGGGGAGCGGTGGGGACGGCGGCGGACCCTGATGGCCGGCATCTCGGTGTTCACGCTGGCCTCGGCGGCGGCGGCGCTCGCCCCCGGCATCGGGTTGCTCATCGGCGCCCGGGCCCTCCAGGGGATCGGGACGTCGCTGAGCCTGCCCATGGGGGCGGCCATCGTCATCGACGCCTTTCCGCTCTCTCGCCGGGGAACCGGCGTCGGAGCGTGGTCGGCCAACGGCGCGGTGGCTGCGGCCATGGGGCCCTCGGTTGGGGCGCTGCTGGTGCATGTGGGCGACTGGCGGTGGGCATTCTGGCTGAATGTGCCGTTCGGTGTGGTCGCCCTGCTGTTCATCGGCAAGGTCATCGAGGAGCGCCGCAGCCCGCAGACCCCGGAGATGCCCGACCGGCTGGGAGCGATGATGGTGTTGACCGGTGTTGGGGCGATGGTGTTCGCGCTGGTGCAGAGCCGGGAGTGGTCGTGGGCTGATCCGTGGGTGTTGGCCGCCCTCATCGGAGGACCGCTGGTACTCGTGCTGCTGGCGAGGCGGTCGCTGCGCCACCGGTTGCCGGTGATCGACCCCGGCTTGTTCTGCTTTCGGAGCTTCCGGCTGGGCAACTACGGGATGCTGGTGTTCTCCATCGCCTTCTTCGGGCACCAGCTGGTGGGGATCAACTACCTCACCGATGTCTGGGAGCTTTCCATCATTGAAGCCGGACTGCTGCTGACCCCGGTGTTCGTGTTCACCGGCCTGTTGTCGGCGCTGTCGGGCCGGTGGGCCGACCGGTGGGGGCCGGCCAGGTTCGTGGTTGCCGGCAGCCTGATGTGGACGGGGGGAATGGTGTGGCAGTGGGCCACGCTGAGTGGTCGGGAAGACCTTGATGCGTGGGTGCTGAGCGTGACGTTGGCCGGGGTGGGATCGGGCTTGGTCTGGGGTTCGCTGTTCGCGGTGATGGTGGCCGACTTGCCCAGCGATCTCCTGGCCTCGGGCTCCAGCGTGGCCCAGACCATGATGCGGGTGGGCAACGCCTTCGGAGTGGCCATCGCCGTGACCATTGTCGGCGCCACCCTGGCGGCGGGCCAGATCGGCAACCTGGGCGCCAGCTACATCATGCTGGCTGCCGGGGGCGCGGTGACCGCCGCCCTGGGCCTGCGCTGTGCCCGGCAGGCGGGCGTGCAGCCGGGCACCGTGCAATAGAGTCACGGGGATGAGCACTGCTGTCAAGGGACTGGTCGCCTACTCGCATGTGAACATCTGCGTGACCGATGTGGAGGCCGCCGATGCCTTCTACATCGAAAAGCTGGGTCTGGAGAAGCTCCCCCGGCCCGACTTCGGCGGGTTCCAGGGGTCGTGGCTGCGAATGGGCCCGTCGCAGCTCCATTTGAGCAGGGTGGACAAGATGCCCGACACGGTGGGTTCCCTGTCCCACTTCGCCCTCTTCATTCCCGCCGACAGGTTCGATGCCACCATGGCCGAGTTGGCCGAGCGGGGAGTGGAGTTTGCTATCGAGCCGAATGAGCGGGAGGACTTCGGCATACCGGTGCGGTCGGCTTTCGCCCGCGATCCCGACGGGAACCTCATCGAGTTCACCGATGTCGCCTTGTTCGACTGATAGGGGATAGCGCCCAGACGAGCAGCGCCATTCCCAGCCTGAACTGATGCCCTCGATCCTCGGTCACCCGGTGCTTCGTCGAGAAGATCCCCGCTTCCTCACTGGTTGGGGCGCGTGCGTCGCCAATCTGGTCCCACCCGAGGCCGCCCCTGTCGCCTACGCGACCTCGACGGAGCCCCACGCCCGGCTCCTCGCCCCCGATGTGGGCGGCAGCTTCGGGGCCGAGGGTTTGGGCGAGTCGGGAACGGTCGGGGCCACTGCCGCGGTGCAGAACACGGTGGTCGACGTCCTCGCTCCCTTCGGCATCCGCCATCTGGACATGCCGCTGACGCCCGAGCGAGTTTGGAAGGCCATGCAGAACCATGGCTGAGCGGAGTCTGGAAGAGCGGGTTCTGGCTATCTGGCAGACCCGGCGGGCGCGGGCCGCTTATGGAGTAGTGCGGGTCGTGATTCGAGTGATTGGCCGCCTTTATCTGCGGACCCAGGTGGTGGGTGCTGAGCGGCTGAAGTCCGATGGAGCATTCATCATCGCCCCCGTCCACCGGTCCAATCTGGACGGCCCTTTGGTGAACTCCCGATGCCCTCGCATTGTTCGGTCGCTGGCCAAAAAGGAGATGTTCTCCGGCGGGGCGGGCACGTGGGTCAGCGCCATGCTGGGGTCGTTCCCGGTGCACCGAGGGGCGGGAGACCGGCGGTCGATGACCGCAGCCGTAGAGCTGCTGGCCCGGGGCGAGCCATTGCTGGTGTTCCCCGAGGGCACTCGCCAGTCGGGCCAACAAGTCGGAGAGATATTCGGCGGGGCTGCGTTTCTGGCCACTCGGGCGGGGGTGCCGGTGCTCCCGGTGGGCATCGCCGGCACCGAGGAGGCCATGCCGCCGAAGGCCAAGTTCCTCCGGCGAGTGCCGGTGTCCATCGTGGTCGGCGAACCGCTCTTGCCCCCCGAAGGCGGAAACGGGAGGTTGTCCGCCAGTAAGCGCAACGAGTTTACCGCCCAATTGCAAGTGGCCATGCAGGCGGCCATGGACGAAGCCGTCGAATTGGCCGCAGCCCGCCGCAGCCGCACTTTGGGCGCGAAGATGAGGTGCTATGGGCGCGGTTGACGTTGTTCTGGCCGCAAACAGGCCGATGGGCGATGCCTATCCCGCGCTGACGGTCGAGGCAATCGGCAGTTGCGCGGCACGCCAGGTCAGCCCCGACGGAGCCTCGCTGTGGCTGGTGGCCGCCGATCTGGCCGCTGGCGCCGAGCTGAGGTGGGGCGCCGGGCACGGCGACGAGGCGGTGTACGTGCGCTCGGGAAGCTTGGCCATTGATGGGCGGGTCTGTCCCGCTGATGGGGCGGTGATCGTGGAGGCCGGGGTGGCGGTCACGGCAATTGCGGATTCCGACGCCAGCATCGTCCATGTGGGGCCGGCCGATCCTGTTCCGCCGTCCGACGGGCTGAGGGGACCGGCTGAATCAGCGGGCCGAGGAGTGCGGGTGGTCGGCCCCGACGGGCTGTGGGCCGCGGTGGACGAAACCCAGCGCACCCGCTTTTTCTCCGACGCCTCATCGCCCACCAACCGGCTGTGGCTGCTGGCCACCGACCGCCCCCAGCACTTCGAGTCATCAGCCCACAGCCACTCCCAAGACGAGCTGATCCACGTGCTGCGGGGCGAGCTCCGAGTGGGCCGCCGGGTGGTCGGCGAGGGAGACACCTTGTGGGTGGCCGCCGACCGCCGCTACAAGCTCTACAGCGGCGACGACGGCGTCCACTTCATCAACTACCGCCGCGATGCCTCGGCCATGACCTCTCCCAGCCACGCCGGCCCCTTGCTGGAGGCCGGCGAGAGCACCAACATGACCTGGGTCAACGACACCCGCTGAGCAATTCGGGGGCCGCCTCCAAGTCTGTTTGGGGCTTGCGCCAATTTCTGATTTTTTGAACGCTAAATCCCCATCGCTGCGGTAGTGCTGGTGTATGGCAACCGTTGCCGTTTCTGCTCCTCCTCGGTTGCCAAAGGGTTCTCCTGAGGGGTATCTCGTCGCGCTGATGTGGCCCAATGGGGTGGAGTACCCGAAGTGCGGACCCGGTGAACCGGCGGTCGGGTCAAAGGGGAGGGCTTGGCGGTGCCGTTCCTGTCGGGGGGACTTCACGGCCACATCTGGCACGGCTATGCACGGATCGAGAATTGGTGCGGCCAAGTGGGCGGCGGCGCGGTCATCCGACATCCGCCCCCCGGCGCTGGCTCGCGAGCTTGGCGTGTCTGCTTCTGCTGCCCGCCGCATGTCGGCTGCTTTGGAGGCGACCGGGGAGTCGCCTGGGGAGAATCGCCTGGTGGCTTCGGAATGCGTCACCGCAATGGCGTATCTGCCGCCGCAGCCTGAGCGGGTGGACCGCTCGTGCCCCGAGCAGGTGCCGCCCAAGTTTTGGAGCTTGTTCTGGAGCGGTTCGAGCGCCAAGGACCCGAGGCTTCCCGAAGACGCTTTTTTCGTGGCCGGCACTCTTCTGGACGACCCAGACCCTGTAGCCCAAACCTGGGCGATGAGGTGCCTGCCGACAGAAGCGCTCCGTAGGTGCCGGGCAATGCGCGGCTACGACGCGGGAGAGATCGCCGTCCGCATCGACATGACCTGGGTCGACGACATTCGCTGATCTCCAACTCTGGTGAATGTCCGCATGGTGGTGGCTGATGCGGAGTTGTCATCGGACCGAAGTATCTTGTGGTAGCCAGGCCAGCACCAAGGAGGGTCGATGAGAAGGCAGCCGAAGGCTATTGCCGGAGCGGGGGCGCTGTTGGTTGCGGCCCTGATTTCAGCAGGCTGCTCCGACGGCGGCGCGCCTTCGGCATCGAGTACTGCGCCCACGGAGATCCCCGCGACTGCGGCGGAAGCATCGCCGGAGGCCACGGTGCCTGCGCCGACCGAAGAGGCGGCGTCCACTGCTGTTGCGCCCGAGGCGCCGACCGAAGAGGCGGCGTCCACTGCTGTTGCGCCCGAGGCGCCGACCGAAGAGGCGGGGCCCACTGCTGTTGCGCCCGAGGCGCCGACCGAAGAGGCGGGGCCCACTGCTGTTGCGCCCGAGGCCACCGTGCCTTCGGTAGAGGAGCCCACCGCTGTTCAACCGGCACCCGAAGCCTTTGCCTTCCAAGACTGCGGGCAGGTCTATCTATGCGCTGAGCTGGAAGTTCCTGCCGACCACGACGACCCGGACGCCGGTACCATCACACTGGAACTCGGAATGCTCCCGGCTGGCGACCCGGATCGCCGCGTCGGTGTGCTGCTGGTGAATCCCGGCGGTCCCGGCGGCGATATGAACAGCTTTCTGGAATACGGCGCGGGACTGTCGGAGCGGTTGCTGGCCCGGTTCGACGTGGTGGGCTGGAATCCCCGGGGGGTGACCTCGAGCCTGAACCCGAACTGCCATGATGAGGCCGAGAACCTCCAGTTGCTGGGTGCGCTGTCCGACACCTCGGAGAACGAGGCGGCGATCGCCGAAGCGGCCCAGCAAGCCGCCGAAGCCTGCTTGGCCGGCTTGAACGGTCGAGCCGAGCTCATCAGCACGGTGCAAACCGTGCACGACATGGATCTGATCCGCCAGGCATTGGGCGAGGATCAGATCAGCTACTTCGGTTACAGCTATGGCACGGTGCTGGGCCAGTTCTACGCCGATCGCTACGGCCCCAATGCCCGGGCGGTGGTGATCGACGGCGTGCTGGACGCGTCGTTGACCCATGAGGACGTCTTGGTGGAGCAGATCAGGGGCTTCGCCCGAGTGATCGACGAGGTGTTCGACACCTGTCGACAAGATGCGGCGTGCCCGGTTGTCGACGATCCCAAGTCGGCCTACCTCCAGCTGATGGCCGACTTGGAAGCCGACCCGCTGCTCGACGCCGAGGGCAATGCGCTGGCGGGGCCGGGGGAGGCGCAGCTGGCTTTGGTGATCGTGTCCTATAGCTCCGCAGAGCAGTGGCGGTTGCTTTACGAGGCATTCGCCCAGGCTCTGGAGGGTGACGGCCAGCAGATGCACGACCTGGCCCAGTTCTATCTAGGGGCCGCTGATTTCGGCTCGTTCTACAGCATCAGCTGCACAGACGGAGGTCGGATGAGCGAGAGCGACTTGGACCGGCTCATCGGGCGGATGATCGAAGAGGCCGGCGAGTTCGGACGAGCCGCGGCAGCCGAGGCCCGTATGTGCGCGTATTGGCCCGATACTGAGACGCGCCCGCACGAGCCGGTCCGGGCACCGGATGCGGCCTCGGTGCTGGTGATCGGGAACCGGGGCGACAACGCCACACCCTATGAGTGGGCGGTGGCCGCGGCCGAGGGGCTGGAGACCGGTGTGCTGCTGACTTACAACGGCCAAGGCCACACCAGCTATGGCCGCCACCCGTGCGTGGACGAGGTGGTGGACAATTATCTCATCGACCTGGTGTTGTCCTCCGAAGACATCGAGTGCGGCTGAGAGAGTCTGAAGTTCTGTGCGGCTGACCGCGGCTTTCTTGGCTGCCGGGGTGATCGCCGGGTTGGCAAGCTGTGCTGGCGGGACAGAAGTGACATTGGAGGCGAGTCAGGAGGGGGTTGAGACCACGCCCGTTGCGACACCGACTGAGACGCCTGCTCTGGTGCCCGCACAGCTCCCACCGACCACCCCGAACCCGGAACCCTTGCTGACCGCACCCTCTGAGGTTGCCGAGACTCCCGATGCGTCGGCAGAACCATCTCGCGCGCCTGATCGTTCCGCTGCGGAGTTCTTGGCTTCCCTGGCTGAGGAGTTCCACTTTTTGCTGGCCGAAGAGTTCGAGTACTTGGCCGAGGTCTCCGTAGAATGGAACCCCGACGCGCAGATTTCGATCGCGGTGGTCCTTTCCGACGAATCGCTCTACGGGTATCAAGCTACTGAGTCCCGGATATCGGCTAGCGCGGTCAAGCCTCTGTGGACCGCAGCCGCCCTTGAGGCGGTTGGGGTGGAAGCGGTGAGGCCGCTGGGTTATGCCGCCTTGAACCTGTCCGACAACTTTGCTGGCGGAAGGGTGATCGACTTGGCCGGGGGCGTGGACGCGGTGAACTCCTGGACCTGGAATGTGGCCCGATTGTCTGACACTCGGCTGGAGGCATGGCGCTTCGATGATCCCAATCGGGTGGCCGGAAATTTCCGGCCTGAAAATCCCTTGGGCAACCGCACCACCGTGGCTGATCTGGCCCTCTTCTTTGTCCGTCTACACAACGGTGAGCTTCTGGATCGTGACGAGACGGCAGCCCTTCAACAGTGGCTGCTGGACACTTCCCACTCGCTGAATTCTCCGAGAGATCTTGACGGAGTCTTGCTTGATCGGCTGCCTCCGCAAGTGGCTGAATCGTCGTTGCACAAGGCCGGTTGGCTTCGACCGAACTGCTGTCCGGCGGAATACCGGCAGATGATCGACGCTGGACTCATAGTGCTTCCTGACGGCAGTTGGTTTGCGTTGGCAATCTTGAGCGCTCGGGGGGAGTTCTACGACCTGGCGAACCAATGGGTGTCGCTGGCTGCCTGTCGGATCTACGCCTTCGTGGCCGAGGATTCTGAACTCGTCTGCGAGCGGGAAGGCGACGGCATCCACGACCCTGAGATCTGGCCCGAACCAACATCCTAGGAGGCTCCGTCCGACATCTGCGGCTGAGGCGTGCCAGCATGGGGCTCATGCAGGACTTCGACAAAAAGGTGGCGGTGATAACCGGAGCAGGCAGCGGAATCGGGGCGGCGCTTGCCGCCGGATTCAGTGCCGAGGGCGCCAGGGTGGTGGCCGCAGACATCGACATAGCGGGTGCCTCCGCCACCGCTGACGCCATCGGGGAACACGCAGTGGCTGTTGAAGTGGATGTTGCCGATCGGACATCGGTCGAGGCGCTGGCCGATGCCGCCTGGGAGGCCTTCGGCCAGGTGGACCTTTTGTTCAACAACGCCGGGGTGTTCCAGGCCGGGCTCATGTGGGAACGCACCCAGGCCGACTGGGACTGGGTATTCGGGGTCAACGTATACGGCATTATCAACGGCGTGGCCGCCTTCGTGCCCCGGATGATAGCCCAGGACACCGAGGGCCACATCGTGAACACCGCATCGGTGGCCGCTTTCGTGGCTGGCGGGTTTTCCAGTCCCTACGTTGTGTCCAAGAGTGCCGCCTTCTCCCTCACCGAGGGCTTGGCGCTGGACCTGGCGGCAGTGGGGGCCAAAATCAGAGCCTCGGTGCTCACCCCCAGCGCCATCGACACCGCTATCGCCCACACCGCCCGGGTGCGGGGCGACCGCTACGGCACCGACGAAAGCGAAGACAACGCTTTTGTGGTGGAGTCGCTGTCGAAGATGACCGCGTCCGGGATCTCTCCGGCTGACGTGGTCGGGCCGGTTACGGCGGGTATCCGGGCGGGAGACTTCCTCATCCCCACCAAGCCCAGCTACGCGAACCAGCTCCAAGTCCGCTATGAGGCGCTGTTGGAGCGAAAGGTCCCCCCAACGGCCGAAGTTGACTAAGTGACGAGACGCCCGAACCAGCGTTTCGCTACTGCCCTTGCTTTGACTGTGTTCCTCGCAGGGTGTGGCCAAGGCAGCCCTTCTTCGCCTGCTGCCTCTCCGCGGGCACCATCAGAACCTGCCTTGGCGACTCTGGCCCCCACCCCGGCTCCTACTCCAAGTCTGACTCCGACATCGTCTGCGGCCCCGACTTCGGCCCCCACCCCGGTTCTTGCTCCAAGTGCGACTCCGACATCGTCTGCGGCCCCGACTTCGACCTCTACCCCGGCTCCCACTCTGGCCTCGGCTCCGACATCGGCCCCGTCGCCATCTCCGACCCCGACCCCTGTTCCGAATCCGACCCCGTCACCTGCTCCCGCTCCGACTCCCGACGAGTTTGCCCCGGTCGTGTACCTCACGTTCGACGACGGCCCCCACCCCGTGTACACGCCTCAGATACTCGATGTATTGGACCGCCATGGTGTTCAGGCCACATTCTTCGTGGTCGGATCGCTGGTCGAGGCCTATCCCGGCATCACCCAGCGCATCTTCGACGAAGGTCACACCCTCGGCAATCACACCTGGAACCACGAGGCTCTGGGGGGTCTGACCCGCGAGGAGTTCGACGAAACGGTGGGCAGAACCCAGGCTCTGCTCGGCGATCGGGGTACTGCCTGTTTGAGGCCCCCGTATGCGTCGATGGATGCGTCTACTCGGTCTTGGGCTGCCGAACACGGATTGACCGTGGTCACCTGGGACTTCAGCCCCCAAGACTGGCTCCAGCTCACCGCGGAGGTCATCGCCCAGCGCATCATGGATTATGCCCGAGACGGCGTGGTCATCCTGCTCCACGACGGAGGCGGCGACCGCTCCCCAACCGTGCTCGGCCTCGACATCGCCCTCAACGAACTATCCACCCAAGGATTCCGCTTCTCACCCCTCTGCCGCTAACGCGATAACGAGATTTCGCCGGGAGAACAAAGATCCAGCTCTTGGCATTTGAGGTCCGCCTAGTCTGGCCGCATGGGAAAGACAGCGGCGGCAATTGCGGGGCTCACAGAGTGGGCGCCGAAACGGGTGTGGGACGAGCCCATGTTCACCATGGAGGCGTGCGCCCGGTTGGCGGCTGAGGTGCTGGCCGATGCCGAGGTGGACAAGGGCGAAGTGGATGGACTGGTGATCAACGGCCTGCGGGAGTCGCCGTTGTTCGCCCCCTCGGCGTTGGCCGAGTTCCTGGGGGTACGCAGCAACTTCAACGAGGTGGTCGACCTGGGCGGAGCCACCCCGGCGGGCATGGTGTGGCGGGCGGCGGCCGCCATCGAGGTGGGGATCTGCGAGACGGTGCTGGTGTTCACCCCGTCGGTGCCCGCCCCGCCCCAGCCAGGCGCCAACGGCGGCCCGATGAAGATGAAGATGGGGGCCTATATGGGCGGCGAGGTCTGGGGCTCACCCCAAGGGCAGTTCGAGATCCCCGCCGGACTGGTGGCGGCCACCCCCAGCTTCGCCATGGCCGCCAGCCGCTACATGGCCGAGTACGGCGTCAGCGAGGAGACGCTGGCCAAGGTGGCGGTGGACTCCCGCTACAACGCCCAGGCCAACCCCAAGGCGGTTTTCTACGGCAAGCCCATCACCATCGACGACGTCATGACCTCCCGCTACGTGGCCGACCCGCTGAAGCTGCTGGAGATCGTCATGCCGTGCTACGGCGGCTCGGCGGTGCTGGTGACCACCGCCGAGCGGGCCGCCCGGTGCCCGCACCGCCCGGTGTTTGTGAGCGGCTACGGCGAGCACCTCACCCACAAGAGCATCACCTACGCCCCCGATATCGTCGACACCCCCATCCGGCTGGCCGCCGACCGGGCGTTCGCCATGGCCGGGGTGTCGCGCGACGCAGTCGACATGGCCTCCATGTACGACTGCTACACCATCACCGTGCTTTTGACCATCGAGGACGCCGGGTTCTGCCCCAAGGGCCAGGGCGGGCGGTTCATCGACGAGCACAGCCTGCGCTACGACGGCGACTGGCCCCTCAACACCCACGGCGGGCAGCTGGGCATGGGCCAAGCCGGGCTGGGTGGAGGCATGAGCCACATCACCGAGGCGGTTCGCCAGGTCCAGGGCCGGGCCGGCGAGCGCCAGGTGCCCGACTGCAACATCGCCTACGCCAACGGCACCGGGGGAATGCTGGCCGAGCAGGTGGCCCTCGTCTTGGAGGGGGCCTGATGGTTCACTTCTCCCGCGACGGCTGGCCTCTGCCCACGCCTACACCGATCACCGCGCCGTACTTTGATGGCCTGCGGGAGCGACGGCTAGTGCTCCAGCGCTGCCCCCGCGACGGCTACTTCTTCTACCCCCGGGGCCGGTGTCCAAATTGTCTGGGCGACGACTGGGAGTGGGGGAAACTGAGCGGCCGGGGCACGGTGTACTCCTTCACCGTGGACAGGGCCGGCCACGACCCGGCCCTATCCAGCCGGATCCCGTTTGCCATCGCCCTCGTAGACCTGGAAGAGGGCCCTCGCCTGGTGGGCAATGTGGTGGACTGCGACGTAGCTGACATCGCGGTGGGCATGGCCGTGGAGGCCGCCTACGAGGACGTCGACGACGCCACCCTGCTGGGCTTTCGCCCTACTGGTTGAAGGCCCGCCAGGTGGGCTCTTCGTAGGGGAGGGTGCCGAGGCCGTCGGGGTGCTCGGGCCAGTTGGCCGGCGGCAGGCCCAGCGGGTTCACCCCCACCTCGGCACCGTAGAACAGCTTGTGGAGCCGGCGCACGAAGTACCAGTGGCCGTCGCGGCGCTCGTAGGTGTCGTCGTAGCGGATGGCCTGGTGGATCCACCGGTCGCCTTCCGCGACCTCGCCCTTGCAATAGACGTGGCCAGTGGCGTGGTCGTCGTCGATCAAATCGATCTGGTGGGTGCCGATGTTCAAGATCGACGGCCCGATGGCCGACAGCTGCTCCTCGAAGTTGGCCCGCAGGGCATCGCGGCCATAGGCGTCCCGGCCCACCCGCACGTCGTCGGTGAACAGCCCGACCAAGGCGTCCAGGTCTCGCCGGTCCACGGCCACCGCGTATCGGGCCGCCAATTGCCGGATCTCCTCACAGGCCAACAGGCGGGCGACGTCGTCCATCTCTTGATCTTGGCACGCCGCAGATGTCTCAGCCGCGGCGAGCCAATTTCTGGTAAGTGCCAGTAGACCACAGTCGCGGTACCATTCGTAGCGAGAAACAAGCGGCTCGGAGGCGTGAACATGGGTTTTGAGCGCCGTCAGGCTGACAATTGGCGCCGCGACGTTCCCGGGGCACGCTGGTTCAAGGCCGACCTGCACATCCACACCATCGACGATGCTCCAGGCGGGCGCGCCAAGGTGCCCGCCGGCATTGAAGGTCCGATCAGCGACCCCGAGCAGCTCGTTGCCTATGCACGTGCGTTCCTTCAGGGGGCAATCGACAAGGGCGTGCAAGTTCTCGGCTTGACGCCGCATGGGCCGCGCATGGGCGACAATGGAGACCTCAGCGCCACCTGGCAGATCGTGGAGGAGTGGAACGACAGTTGTGACGACGAGGGAGTGCCGTTCCGTGACCGGATCTTCGCCGTGTTCCCAGGGTTTGAGCCGAGTCTGAACCATGGAAGAGACGGCTTGCATTTGCTCTTCTTGTTCGACCCTGAGATCGGCAAGGACCGCTACTTGCAGCTCTTCGACTTGGTGATGAATGGCGTTCCACCGTGGTCGGGACAAACGCTTCAGATGACGAGAAAGCGCCCCAACGAGGTCTTCGAGCTTGTGCGCAGCTATTGGGAGAAAAACTCTGGTACCGCCGCTAACCAGGAGTTCATATCGTGGGGTTGTCTCGTGCTGGCTCCCCATATCGACAGCGATAAGGGGCTTTTCCAAACTCAAAAAGCCCAAGTTTTGGCAGACTTTGATGAGAGCCAGATCTCCGGTCTCGAACTTGGCGACAATCGTCTGGAAGAAGATGCCCTCAGGGATCGCGAATGGCTTCGCAAATCCATGCTGGAACATCGGCACGCGTTTTTTCACAGCAGCGATGCCTATGCCGTCGAGGAGATCGGGAGTCGCCATGTGTGGTTGAAGATGGCCTCCCCAACAATCGAATCACTGCGCCAGTCTTTCGTTGCGTCGGGATCGCGGCTGCGCATTGGACATGTGCGCGATGAGGGCGGCGATCTTCGTGAATTGGCGCAACCCCCAGATGCGACGCGGCACGAACGGCCCTGGCTGCGGTCGGTCGCTGTGGATGGCAAGGCTTCTTTCTTCGGCCAGCCCAAGGGCAGCGATGCCCCAACCAGATTTGAGTTCAGCCCTGATCTCACCTGCGTTATCGGTGCCAGTATGACGGGCAAGAGCACCCTTCTCGATGGGCTCCGAGTACATGTCGGGGCTGATCTGCCAGAAGACAAACGAGCAAGAGAGGATGTTACCCAGCGCGCCGGAGAGCGGTTTCTTGCCGGATCGGCTTCGGTTGAATTGGATTGCCCCGGGAGCGATCCCTTAACAGAAGGACATGAACAGTGGCCAGCGGTCTTCTACACCCAAGGTGAATTGCAACGATTGGCGCAGGAGCCCGGTGCCGTTGAGGAAATATTGACCCGATTGGACGCATCGGAGTCCAGCGGCATTGAAGAGCGCGCCGCCCAGTTCGCTGAGAGCGACCGGGAACTCGGCCGGACCGCTAGAAAACTCAATGATCTCGAGGAGGGTCTCGCGGAGGCACAACAAGCCCTTGGCCACAGCAAAGATGCTGCCGAAAGGCTCGAAGATTTTGCCAGTGCTGGAGTCGGCGACCTGAACCGTGCTTCGGGTGCGGCGGCGGCATGGAGCAGCCACGCTGCTGCAATTGAAGACGTCACTGCCAAAGCTGAGGACCTTGTCTCGTCGGTCGAATCCCTGGAATCGCCCCCAGTGGATGAGGACGCGAGGGCACTCAATGAACAGCTGGAGGGCCAGTGGGAGCGTGCCATCGGTTATGCGAAGACCCTCGCCGTTGAGCTTGCGGTAGCCAAAGGCACAGTTGAGGCTATCAGCGCAAGACAAGGGCAGAATCGGGACGTACTGCGCCAGAAAGTGGACAGGGTGCTGGCCGATCAAGGAATCGACGCCTCGAGCATCAGCGAACTTCAGGCGCTGAATTCCCGGGCAGCGCTGCGTGACAGCTATCAGGCGAACCTTGACTCTGCACAAACCGAGTTCGATCATCTGCTCGTCTTGTTCGAGCAATCGCTGGAAAAACGGCAGCGGCTTGTACAGGAGCAGCGAGAGGCATTCGACCGAGTCTCGCAAAGTATTGAACATCAGTTCGAGGGACGTATTGCTGCGCGGCGCATCGACAGCGGCCGCTCAAAGACCTTGGAGGAATTCCTCACCGACCTGACTCAGAGAGGGATTACACGTTGGTGGCGCGAGCGCGAAGATTCGCAGCGGCCATCACCGGCCGAATTGCTGAGCCTGCTGGAGTCCGATCGCCTAGCAGAGGTCGGAATGAGCGAAGCGGTCCAGCAGACGTTCCAGGTGCAGATGACACCCTCAAAGCGCCGTGAACTCGCCGCGCTGCGTTGTCCCGACCGGTACCTGCTTGAGTTCCGACCAGATGGTGGTGATGACTACCGCCCCCTCGACGAGCTTTCTGGAGGCCAGAGAGTCAATATTCTGCTCTCGTTACTGTTGGAAGCAGCAGACGAGCGTCCACTCGTCATCGATCAGCCAGAAGACGAGTTAGACAACCGATTTTTGTTCGAGACCCTGCTGCCAACTCTTAGACGTCTCAAAGGTCGCCGCCAAGTGATCTTGGCAACCCACAACGCGAACATTGTGGTCAACGGGGATGCTGACCAAGTGATCCAACTCGAAGCCGGTGCCGACCGTGGGTTTGTGGCAGTTTCGGGTGCTATTGAGGATGCGTCCGTGCGCGACGCAATTGTTCGGACTGTGGACGGCGGCGACGAGGCGTTCCGCCTTCGCCAGCTCAAGTACGGGTTCTGAGTGCAGGCATGGAGTGGACCGAAGTCCTAAACCGGATTGCCGCCGGGGAAGACGAACACACCGAGTTCAAGCTGCACTTTCGAGATCACGGCAAAGTTGGTAGGGCAATTTGTGCGTTCGCCAACACGGGAGGCGGGTTAGTCTTGCTGGGCGTCAGCGACAGCCAGCAGATAATCGGCGTCGCCGAAGACAGCGATCAAGTGCAGGAACGGCTGACATCATTCCTGCAATCCGGGTGCAGTTCGCCCGTCAGTGCTCGCTTGGGTCGGCACAAGGATCCGCAGGGATGGGTGCATTGGCTTGAGGTGCCTGGTCAGCGGGGCTTCGAGCCGATGCGCTACGACGGTCGAGTATGGGTACGTCGCGGCCGCAGCAGCGTCGAGCCGTCGCCGACCGAATTGCAAGACTTGTATAACACTTTCGGTTACGTCCTGACAGAGGATCGGACTATCAGTGCGGCGACCGCATCTGATCTCGATATGCAGGTCTTCCGGACTTACTTGGGCTCGCTGGGCATCGACACCGCCAGCGACCCACAACCCAATAACGACGACGACTTGCGCAACCGCGGCGCTATTGCCGAGATCGGCGGGGAACTGCAACCGACGCTATATGGTGTGCTCGCATTCGGCAGGACACCGCAGGAATATCCGCAGACGCAGAGCTTCTACATTGACTGCGTTGCCTACGATGGCAACGATCGGGCCGATGAGATTCTGCAAACTTCCGAGGCCAAGGGTCGTCTCACCGAGCAGGTCGAGCGTGCCGTGGGATGGTTTTCAGGTCTGGGGAAGTTCGAGGTCTACCGCGGACTTCGGCGGCACGACCGACGCTTGTTGCCTTTGGAGGCTTTGCGGGAGGCGTTGGTCAACGCTGTGGTGCATCGCGATTATGCGATCACCGGCTCGAAGATTCTGTTTGAGGTCTTCGCAGGGCGCGTTGAGGTAACGAGTCCAGGCACGCTGCCGAATCACATGACCGCCGACAGCGTGCGTGCCGGGGGTCGCGCCCGGTCTCGCAACGAGTACATGGCGAACTGCATGCTTGCACTTGGCTTCATGGAACGACGCGGCCGGGGATGGCCGATCATGCACAAGGCGATGTATGGGTTCAATGGTACGGAGCCTGAAATTGAGCAAGACCGAGATGGCGGCTTCGTGCGGGTGCGGTTCCTTTTCGATTGAATCAGACAGACATCTCCCGCGAAGCACCCGCATCTAAGAAGCAGCCTGATCAGGTCATCACACGCCTTCGACCAGCCGGTTCTCGGTCCAGTCGATTTGCAGCTCCCGGACCAAAATGCGCCAGCCCTCGTCGAGGCGGACGAACTGGTCGTGATAGCGGATGAACATGATGAAATCGGTGGCCGGTGTCCCGTCGTCGGGAACGGTCAGGTGATGGGCTATGCAGTAGGTCTCGCCGGTGGCGGTGTCGCCGGTGATTTCGGTCTGCTGCTGGCCCAGGAAGTGGAAGGTGGCGTTGTAGCTCATTCGGGAGATGGCCCGGGCGATCTCCTCTCGGCCTGTCCGCTCGCTGAGTATCGTTCCCCCGCTGGGCAGGTCGACGCGGCGCAGTACTCCGTCGGGGGCGAAACATGCCGCCACCCCCTCGGGATCGCCTCGGTCCACGCAACGGGCGTAGTCGGCGGCGAGGTCGGCCAAAGCAGCTCGATCAGACATGGCCCCACCTTGTCACGCCGAAATCCTGCAAGAAACTCGTTGGCGCTACCTCCCGCCCCTTACGTGATCGGCAATCCGGAGAGTAGGCTGCGCCTATGGCTGTCATCGATGCTGTTGATCTAGATGTTCGGCGGGTCGCGGGAGCGCTGGGCGCTGAGGTGCGGGGACTGTCGCTGGCCTCCGTGTCCGATGCCGAGTTCGCCCTCATCCAAGACCTGCTGGACGAGCATTTGGTGTTGTTCTTCCCCGACCAGCATCTCACCCCCGGCGAGCACCGGGCTTTCGCTGTTCGCTTCGGCGAGCCGGAGATCCACCCGTATATCCCCAAGCTCGACGAGGACCATCCCGAGATCGTGGTGCTCAAGGGGGAGTCGGGCTATGTGGCCGACGTGTGGCACACCGACTGCACGTTCGAGGACTCTCCTCCTATCTGCTCGGTGCTCAACGCCATGGTCATGCCCCCCGCGGGCGGCGACACCATGTGGTCGAACATGTACAAGGCGTATGAGACCCTGGCCGAGCCCATGAAGGAGATGATCAACGGGCTCACCGCCATCCACACCGCGGCCAACTACGGCCAGCCCGACCACAAGGCAGAGCACCCCATCGTTCGCCGCCACCCCCGCACCGGCCGCCCGTCGCTGTACGTGAACAAGCAGTTCACCCGGCGCATCCCGCAGCTCAGCCGGGACGAGTCCGAGTCGCTGCTGGCCCTGCTCACCGCCCATGCCTCCAAGACCGACTTCACCTGCCGCTATAGCTGGACCGAGGGAACCATCGGCATCTGGGACAACCGGGCCACCCAGCACTTCGCGGTGAACGACTTCGACGGCAGCCGGGCCATCAGCCGGGTCACCATCCTGGGCGACAATCCCGAACCGGCTTTCGACACCACCCAGTGGGCCCCCTACAAGTACGAGCGGGTCTCCGCCGCCGCCTACGGCCTCGACCGCGACTAGTCGAGATCGCCACGAGAGCACCCGCAGGCCACTGGCCCGCTGGACCTTCCCCACCGAACGCTCTCTTTTTCGACGATTGACGGTTAAAGCGTACAGTGTATTGTACCGTTCAGGTTTCAGGGGAAGGGCAGCAATGAGCAATGGCATTGAAGATGACGACAGTTTTTCTGCCTATTCAGTACCTATGAGCAAGTTTCGTGCAAACTGCTCCCGTATACTCAACGCGGTGGCAACAGATGGTCGTGAAGTCGTGATCGAGCGGCGCGGAACACCCATTGCGAAGATCGTGCCCGCAACCCATGGCCGAGCCGGTCTGCGGGGGTTGCTGGTTGGTCTGGTCGAGATTCCCTCTGGAGCCGATATCGACGCGATGAAGGCGTTGGACGATGACTGGTTGGGGGGATACCTGGCCAAATGGGATGAGGAGCTTGGGCACAGGACAGCTCCTGAGGAAGGTTTGGCTTCCACCGGCGAGGCTTGAGTGCTTCTGCTGGACACCAATGTCATCTTGCGGGTCGGGCTGGACGATGGCCCAGGACTCGGCGATGGTCGGGTCAGCTCGTCAGGGGCAGATTTGGCTGAAGATGCGGTATTGCGTGGTCAGGCGGGCATGAGCGTGGTCAGTTATTGGGAGATGGGCGTGTTGGCGTCCAAGCAGAGGCTGCCAAATTTGGATGTTCACGTTTTGCGGGCGCGCATTGCCCGATCGGGACTTGCTGTCATCCCGCTTGACGAGGAGATCGCGGTGCGGGCGGCCACTCTGGATGATCTCGATTTTCCGGTGGACGACCCCGCGGACCGGTTTATCTCGGCCACGGCCATGGTCTTGGGGGCAGACCTGCTCACCACCGATGCAATACTGTTGGAGTGGGTCGGGCCGATGAGCACTGTTGACGCTCGGGCCTAAGCTGGCCTGAGATGTTGGTGTTGAGCCGATGAGCGCGAAGGTCAACCATGTCGGGCTGGCGGTGGCCGATCTGGATGCCGAGGCGGAGTTCTGGACTGGGGCGCTGGACTTCGAGCGGGTTGGGGCCCTGGACGCTGAGGAGGGATCGACCGGCCAACTCCTGCAAATTGAGCGGCCCGGGTTGCGGGCGGTGTATTTGCGGAAAGGCGAGTTCGTGCTCGAATTGTTGAACTTCCGCGGCGCCGGGCTGGTGGAGCGACCGACCCGGGTGATGAACGAGCCGGGCCTCACTCACCTCTCGCTGAACGTCGCCAGCCTGGACACCGCCCTCGAGCGGGTGAAAACCCACGGCGGCGAAGTGCTGGAAGACACCCGCCTATGGGATGTCGCGGTGATGATCCGCACCCCGGCCGGGCAGCTGGTGGAGCTGCTGGTGGGCTTCGAAACCCCGACCACCGACCTGGGAGAATAACCCGGTGATAGGAAACCCCAGAACCTATTGGGAGGCAATTGAGGCCCGGGCTGCCGCCACCCCCGACACCCCGCTCACCATCGAACCCGACGGCACGGTGATGACCTTCGCCGGGTTCCGGGATTCCGCCGAAAGAACCGCAGCCGGGCTGGCTGATCTAAGCGTCGCCGCCGACACCCGGGTGTCGTGGCAGCTGCCCAACGGCCGGGCCTCGCTCATCCTGTCGGCCGCGTTGGCCCGGCTGGGCGCCGTCCAGAACCCGATCATCCCCATCTACCGGGAGCGTGAGGTGGGCTTCGTGGTCCGCCAGACCGGGGCTCGGCTGCTGGTGGTGCCGTCGGTGTGGCGGGGCCACGACTACCAGGCCATGGCCGAGACCGTGGTGGCCGCCACCGACAACTGCGACGTGCTGGTGTGCGATGGCGATCTCCCCGAGGGCGACCCCGCCACCCTGGCCCCGTTCGAGGCACCACTTGGAGACGACGGGCGGCTTGCGGTGCGGTGGATCTACTACACCTCGGGCACCACCGCTGATCCCAAGGGGGCCATGCACGGCGACGACTCGGTGATCGCCGCTGCCCGCCACGTGTGGGAGAACTTGGAACTGCGGGCCGACGACGTGTGGCCCCTGGCCTTTCCGTTCACCCACATCGGCGGCATCAGCCTGCTGATCGCCACCCTGGTGTGCGGCACTCCCATGCTCATGGTGGAGAGCTTCGATCCCGAAGCCGACACCCGATTCTTCCGGGAGCACGGGTTGACCCTGGCCGGCTCGGGCACGCCGTTCTTCATCGCCTTTCTGGCCGAGCAGCGCAAGACCCCCGACCAGCCGATCTTCCCCCAGATGCGGGCGGCCATCGGCGGGGGCGCCCCCAAGCCCGCCGGATTGCACATGGAGGTCAAAAGCGAGATGGGCGGTGTGGGGATCATCTCCAGCTACGGGCTCACCGAGTGCCCCATCGTCACCTACTGCTTCCTCGACGATCCCGACGACAAGCTGGCCAGCACCGAGGGGCGGATTCTGGACGACACCGACTGGAAGCTGATAGGCGGAGAGCTGCTTTTGAAGGGCCCGACCCTGTGCCGGGGCTATCTGGACGATGCACTGAACGAGACCGCCTTCGACGATGAGGGGTTCTTCTTCACCGGCGATCTGGCCGAGGTCGACGACGAGGGGTTCGTGACCATCGTCGGGCGCAAGAAAGACGTGATCATCCGCAAGGGCGAGAACATCTCGGCCAAAGAGGTGGAGGACGTGCTGTTCTCCCACCCCAAGGTGGCCGATGTGGCCGCCATCGGGCTGCCCGACGCGGTGTCAGGTGAGCGGTGCTGCGCGGTGGTGGCCCCCAAGGCCGGGGAGGTGTTCGGCTTCGGGGAGATGGTCGAGCACTGCAAGGAGGTCGGGCTCATGAACCAGAAGATCCCCGAGCAGTTGGAGATCGTCGGCGAACTGCCCCGCAACCCGGCGGGCAAGGTGCTCAAGCAGCAGCTCCGGGAGTCCTACGGAGGGTGACCGCGATGCCGACTGCGACGACCTGCCGGCCCAACATCCTGCTGATCGTGTCCGACGAGGAGCGGCGCAACCCGTGGCTGGACGGAATGGCAAACATGCCCGCCCACGACCGTCTGCGCCGAGACGGCCTGGACTTCAACCGCTACTACACCCACTCCTCGCCGTGCTCGCCATCCCGGGCCAGCCTGTACACCGGCAGCTATCTGGCCGAGCACGGCGTGGTGGACAACGTGAGCTTTCCGGCCCACACCGCGCTGGACCCGGCCATTCCCACCGTGGGGCGGCTGCTGCGAGACGTCGGCTATGAATCGGCCTATCTGGGCAAATACCACTTAACCCATGAGCCGAAGCCCGACATGGAAGCCTTCGGCTACAGCGGCTGGCAGGGAGACGACCGCCACTACATCGGCGGGCCGTGGACCGGGCGGCACTTCGACCCGGTGATCGCCGACCAGGCGGTGGGCTGGCTGCGAAACTTTGGGGCTGACCCTTCTGTCGGCCCCTGGTTCTTGACCGTAGCGCTGGTGAATCCCCACGACGTGATGTGGTTTCCGCTGGACCAGCCGTCCTATCTGGAGGCCAACCCCGACTCGGCAGCCATCTTCCGCTTCCTCCACGAGCACATGCTGGGCGGCAAGGTGGACCTCGACCCTCTGGAAGAGATCTACCCCCGCCGGTTCACCCGTCTGCCCGACAACTTCGACGACGACCTCCACACCAAGCCCGAGGTTCAGCGGGCCTGGCGGCACGTTCGCAACCGGGAACACCTGGTGGGCAACATGGCCCTCGACGACGTCCATTCCTGGCTGCGCCAGCTGGACTACTACGCCTGGCTCCACGAGCTGCTGGATCACAGCATCGCCTCGGTGCTCGCCGCATTGGACGAGATCGGGGCCTACGACGACACCGTGGTCATCTACACCTCCGACCATGGTGACGCCTGCGGCTCGCACGGGCTGCGGGCCAAGCTCCCGTGTGTGTACGAGGAGGTCATGGGGGTGCCGCTCATCGTCAAAGCCCCCGGGCTTACCCCGGAGGGGGTGGCCACCGATGCGCTGGCCACCCACGTGGACTTGGCGGCCACCATCGCCGCGCTCGGCGGCGTGGATATCGACAATGCCCCCACCTTGTCGGGAAAAGACCTCACCCCGGCGCTGGCCGATCCATCGAACTCGGTGCGTGACTACGTGCTGTTCAGCCAAGACAGCGCCCAGTCGGAGCTGTTGCGCCACAGCCGCTACGCCGTCCGGGGCTTTTTCGACGGCGAGACCAAGTACGCCCGGTACTACGGCGTGGGCGGCGGCATCGACCGCACCGGCAACCCCGCACCTGAGCCAAAGCTGTTCGACGTCGACGCCGACTTCGACGACCACGACCACGAGTGGTACTCCTTGGCCGACGATCCCCACGAGCTGGTCAACCTGGCTAATGACCGCTCTCGCCGGTCGGAGCTGCGGGACCTGTTCGGCCGCCTGCTGGAGTACGAGGCCGCCGAGCTGGCCCGGTAGCCAGGGACTCTCGCCAATCGTGGACCCGCCCGTGTAGGGTGGCCGTCTGACGGTTGCCAGTTCCCTTATTCCCAAGCCGGTTCTCCGGGGCTGGTCTCACACGCTGGCGGCGATCGCCGCCTCGGTTCTCGCCCCCATTGTCATCGTCTTGGGCCCGGGCGGCGCCGACCGGGCGGTAGTGGCGGTGTATACCATCGCCGTGGTCGGCATCTTCGGCGTGAGCGCGGCATACCATCGGGGCGACTGGACCCCGACGGTCAAGGAGATGTTCCGCCGCCTGGACCACTCGATGATCTTCGTGTTCATCGCCGCCAGCTACACCCCGGTGGGATTCTTCGCGCTGGGGACCGGCTCAGCCCGGCTGGTCTTAAGCGTGGTGTGGTCGGGGGCCGCGCTCGGTGTCATCGGGCGGGTGGTGTGGCTCAACGCCCCCCGATGGGTGCTGGTCGTCCCCTACCCGGTGGTCGGGTGGGCCGCGCTGCTGGTCATCGGCGACATCTGGCGCAACATGGGCGTCGCCGGGTCGACGCTGCTGTTCATCGGTGGGGGCCTGTACACCCTGGGCGCGCTCATCTATGCCTTCCGGCGTCCCGATCCATGGCCGCGCTGGTTCGGCTACCACGAGATCTTCCACCTGTTGGTCATTGCCGCGGTGGCCGTCCACTACGTGGCCATCACCTTCTTCGCCCTTCCGCTGGCCTGAGCGATCAGAGGGGCGCGTAGGCTCCGGGCCGTGTCACCGCGTACCGAGTTCCGCACCTGTCCGCTGTGCGAGGCGATCTGCGGGTTGGAGATAACCGCCACCGATACCGAGGTGATCCGGGTTCGGGGCGACCGGGCCGATGTGTTCTCCAAGGGGTTCATCTGCCCCAAAGGCTCGGCGGTCGCAGCCCTGCACACCGACCCCGACCGGCTGCGGGCACCCATGGTGCGACACCGAAACGGGGGCGGATGGCGGGAGGTGTCGTGGCCTGAGGCGTTCGCCACCGTGGAAGAGCGGATGATGCCGGTGCTGGAGCGCCACGGGCGAGAAGCCCTGGCCACCTACGTGGGCAATCCCAACGCCCACAACATCTCCCTTTTGTACTACGGCCGCCAGCTCGGCCGGTCACTGGCCACCCGCAACGGCTACTCGGCCGGCACCGTGGACCAGATCACCAAGCAGGTGTCCACCGCCCTGATGTTCGGCACCACGCTGTCCATTCCCATTCCCGACCTGGACCGCACCGACTATCTGATCTTGATGGGGGCCAATCCGGCCGCGTCCAACGGGTCGCTGCTCACCGCCCCCGATGTGCTGGGCCGCCTCGACGCCATCGTGCAGCGGGGCGGCAAGGTGGTGGTTGTCGACCCCCGCCGGACCCGCACCGCCGAGCGGGCCAGCGAGCACCACTTCATCCGCCCGGCCACCGACGCCCACCTGCTCATGGCCATGGCCCACGTGCTGTTCGCCGAGGATCTGGTGGATCTGGGGCATTTGGCCGATCACACCAACGGAGTGGAGGAGGTGCGCCGGATCGCTGCCGCCTGGCCTCCAGGGCGGGTGGCTGGAATTTGCGGCATCGACGCGGCCGACATCCAGCGGCTGGCCCGAGAGCTGGCCGCCGCGCCCACCGCGGCGGTGTACGCCCGCATCGGCACCTGCACCCAGGAGTTCGGCACCCTGGCCGGGTGGCTGGTGGACGTGCTCAACGTGCTCACCGGGAACCTCGACCGGCCGGGCGGAGCGCTGTTCCCCCGGGCCGTCTGCGGCCAGCCCAACTCCAAGGGCAACCCCGACATGCCCCGGACCATCGAATGGGGCCGCTGGCGCACCCGGGTGCGGGGCGCTCCTGAGGTGATGGGGCAGCTCCCGGCGGCGTGTCTGGCCGAGGAGATCGACACGCCCGGCGATGGCCGCATCCGAGCGCTGGTCACCATCGCCGGCAACCCGGCTCTGGCCATACCCGACAGCGAGCGGCTGCAAGCCGCCCTGCCCACCCTGGACTGCATGATCTCGGTGGACAACTACATCAACGAGACCACCCAGCACGCCGATGTGATCCTTCCCGGCGAGTCCCATCTGTGCCAGCCCCACTTCTCGGCCACGCTCTACCAGCTGGCGGTGCGCCATGTGGCCAAGTGGTCCGACCCGGTGTTCCCGCCCGATCCCGACCGGCCCCGGGAGTGGGAGATCATGCTGGTCCTGTCGTCCGTCTTCGCCGGGCGGGGGACCGAGGTGGACACCGGCGCGGCCGACGACGCCATCGTCTCCGCCCGCATCGCCAAAGAGGTGGCTGACGAGTGGTCGCCGGTCTATGGGCGGGATCCCGACGAGCTGTTCGAGGCGATGGTCCCCGCAGTGGGACCTGAGCGGGTGGTGGACTGGCAGATCCGCACCGGTCCCTACGGGGACGCCTTCGGCGCCAACCCCGACGGCTGGACGCTGGCCCGGCTGAAACAGCATCCCCACGGGGTGGATCTGGGGCCGCTGGAGTCGAGGGTTCCCGAGGTGCTGAGAACGCTGTCGGGCCAGATCGAGCTGGCCCCCGACTATGTGGTCGCCGATGTGGCCCGGCTGGAGGACTCGCTGGAGCGGGATTGGACCGGCATGGTGCTGGTGGGGCGGCGAAACCTGCGCACCAACAACTCATGGATGCACAACGTCGGCAATCTCATCGCCGGGCGGGAGCAGTGCAGTTTGCTGGTGCACCCCGACGACGCCCAACGGTTCGGGGTAGTCGACGGTGGACAGGTGCGGGTGGCCTCAGCCGGTGGCGAAGTGGTGGCCATCGCCGAGGTGTCCGACGAGATGATGCCCGGCACGGTGAGCCTCCCTCACGGCTGGGGTCACGACCAACCGGGTACTCGCCTGTCGGTGGCCGCTACCCGTCCCGGCGTGAACAGCAACATCCTGGCTGACCCCGCGGCCATCGAACCCTTGACTGGAAACGCCATGGTCAACGGCATTCCGGTCACCCTCACCCCCGCCTGACCAGCGCCGCGGCAGCTCGTTGCTGGGCTAGTCGCGCTTCCAGCCACCGGTTTGGAGGTTGCGCCAGAACTCCCAATCCCGTTCATCGGCGGGGCGCCCGACCCGGGTCACCACGTCGACGTCGGGGGACTCAGCCCTCAAGGCCGCGGCGGTGCACTTCTCCGGGGGACGGTGGGCGAAGGGGTCGAACTGGTAGTGGCGCATGGCGTTTTGATGGGTGATCTTGGCCACCACGTCGGTGGGCAGGCCGTCGAGCAGCTTGGCCACATACTCGGGGGACTGGGGCCACGTGCCGTCGGAGTGGGGGTAGTCCGACTCCCAGCTCAAGTTGTCCACATTGAACTCGTCCAGCAGCTTCACCCCGATGCGGTCGTTGATGAAACAGCACAGGATGTGGTTGCGGAAAATTCCGGTGGGGCTGGCGTCCGCGCCGAAGGTGTGCTTGGTCCAGCCCGAGTGGCGGTCTTGCACATGCTCGGCCCGCCACAGGAAATAGGGGATCCAGCCGATGTCGCCCTCGGTGAGGGAGAACTTGAGGTCGGGGAAGCGGTCCCAGAACTCGGCCCAAACAAGTTCCACCAGCGTGGAGATGGTGAGGGCTGACGACAGGGTCATCGGCACGCTGGCCGGAGCGTCGGGAGAGGCGCCCACTGACCGAGACGACGAACCCAGATGGCAGCACAGCACGGTGCCCAAATCGCTGCATGCGCCGAATAGCGGGTCCCACGCCCCGGAGTGGATCGACGGCATTCCCAGCATGGCCGGGTTCTCCGAGAAGGTCACCGCGTGGCAGCTCTTGTCGGCCAGGCGCTTCACCTCGGCCACCGCCCGGTCGATGTCGAACAGCGGCAGGATGCCGCAGGGGATGAACCGGTCGGGATAGGCGGCCACCCATTCGTCGATGTGCCAGTCGTTGTAGGCCTTGATCATGATGTCGTTGAGGTCGGGGTCGGGTCCTTCGTTGAGGACTTGGCCCGAGAACCCGGTCCAGTTGGGGAAGTTCAACCCGGCCAGCTGGCCGCCCGCGTTCATGTCCCGCACCCGCTCGTGCACGTCGTAGCATCCGGGCCGCATCTCGTCGTAGCGGCTGGCGTCGAGATTGTAGAACTCCCGGGGCTTGCCGGCGACCGCGTTCAGCCCCAGATTCCGGCCGGGAAGCTTGCCGTAGTACCACTGCTCTCGGCCGTTCTCGTCGGTGACCACCCGGGGAGCGTGCTCCTTGTACTTCTCGGGCACATGGGCCTCGAACATGTCGGCCGGCTCGGCGATGTGGTCGTCCACGCTGATCAAGATGAGGTCATCGGCGTTCATGCTGCTCCTCCGGGGGTTCTCTTCAGGGCTCGGGTCAAGGTTCAACGGTAATGGAGACGGCTTGGTGTTTGCCTGCTTGGACGAGGGTCTGCACCGCGTCCGCCGCCTGAGCCAGGGTGAAGTGGTGGGTGTGGAGACGCTCCATCGGCAGCGCCCCCGACTCGATGAGCCGCACCGCCTGCCGATAGCTGTGGTAGTCCACTGTGCGCACCCCGATCATCGTTTGGTAGCGCATGGCCACGTCGTCGGACGGAAAGCCGTCGACTCCCCGGCCCTGGCCCTTGAGCCCGGCCAACACGATGGTGCCCCCCAGACGGGCCATGGACACCGCGTCGACCACCGGCTGGGTGGCGTGGGGGGTGGTGTCCACCACGATGTCGGTGCCCCGCCCGCCGGTTTCAGCCAGCACCCGATCCACCGCGTCTTCTGTCTCCACGTCGATGGCTACATCGGCCCCGAACTCGGCGGCCAGGGCCAGCTTGTGGGCGTCTTGTGACCCCACTCCGGTGACGAAGATGGCCGACGCCCCGGCAGCTGCGGCGGCTATCACACAGGCCAGGCCCCGCTGACCGGGTCCGAGCACGGTGACGGTGTCGCCGTAGCGCAGACCGGGAGCCGACACCGCCCAGGCGAAACCCGCCCCCAGCGGGTTGTACAGCGCAGCTATGCGAGGCGGGATGGAATTGTCGATTTTGTGGGGGACCGATCCCGGCGCCAGATACATCATCTCGGCGTATCCGCCCCACAGCGCCGGGGCCCGGCCGGTAGGGGTGAAGCCGTGGTTGCCCGGTGCCACCCGGCACATCTGCTGGTCGAGGCAGGCCAGGCAGCGCCCGCATCCGTAGGCCGCTTCGGCTACCACCCGATCGCCGGGCTCCAAACCCCAGCGGGCCGCGTAGCGCTCACCGACCTCTTCGATCACGCCCACCGGTTCGTGGCCGGGGATCACCGGGTAGTTCATCAGCGAACCACCGGAATATGTCTCCACGTCGGTACCGCAGATCCCGCACGCCTCAATCCGCAGCAGAGCGTCGTCGTCGCCCACCGGGGGCCGGGCAAATTCCTGCATCTCCAACCGCTCCGGCCCAACCTGCACCATCGCCCTGATCCCATCGCTCATGGCGACGATCCTACGGTGCACCTATGACGGTCATGGCGCTGACCACTAGGTTTGAGCGCGCTGCCAGCCCCTCGGCATCTCTTCGCCCCCTATACCCAAGGTCTTTGTGCTCGCCTCCTATGCCCGCGCCAGCTTCCGCCACCCGTGGCGGGCGGTGCTCGTTTGCGTGGTCGTTTTGGCCGCCATGTTGGCCGCCATCGGGGTCATCGGCTCGTCCTTCGACAGCCAGCGAGAGATCCCATCCACGGAGAGCGGAGACGGGTTCGACATCCTCGAAGCCCACTTCGAGGAGTTCGGCTCCGGCCTGACGGGCTCGATCGTCTTCGAGGCCGAGGCGGGAGCTCGCGACCCCGAGGTTGAAGCGGCCATGTCGGTGTTGTTTGAGGATGTGCGGGCCATCGAAGACGTGACGCTCGTCTCCCCCTATGAGCCCCAGGGCTTCCGACTGGTCTCGTCGACCGGCAGTGCTCCCGGCACCATCGCCTACGCCCCGATCACCCTCGATCCCAGCGTCGACGACAACGAATCGGGCGATATCGGCTCCAAGATCCGAGACCTGGTCGAAGACGCCGGACTGAACGAAACCCCCGGGCTGCGAGTAGAGATCGGCGGGTACGCCCTCGCCGGGTTCGAACCCCCCGAGGCCGAGACCATTGGGCTGGCCTTCGCGATAGTCGTGCTGATTCTGGCTCTCGGATCGGTCGTGGCCATGGGTACCACCGTCTTTGTCGCGGTGTTGGGAGTGGGCGCGGGGATCGGGCTGATGATCTTGTTGACCAACGTCGTGCAGATCCCCGATCTAGCGCCGACCCTCGGCCTGATGATCGGCCTCGGGGCCGGCATCGACTACGCGTTGTTCATCGTGACCCGTTACCGCGAGTCGCGCGGCCAGGGGCTAGACGCAGAGTCGGCCGCCGTTGTGGCGCTCGACACTGCGGGGCGCTCGGTGGTTTTCGCCGGCATGACCGTCGTTATCTCGTTGCTCGGGCTCTCCTTCATCGGCGTGAAGTTCATAGCCGGGGTTGGGTTGGCGGCCTCGGTAACCGTGGCGATGGTGGTCATCAGCTCGATCACACTGCTGCCCGCCGTGCTGTCGCTGCTGGGGGATCGGATCGACGTCACCCGATGGAGGGGCATCGCCATTGCCGGTCTGGTCGCCATCGCACTGTTGGGCATCGGTTTCGGGATCCGCCCATTGCTGGTCGGCTTGCCCCTCGCGTTGGTGGTCGCCGTCCTCGGGTCAATACGCACTCGACGCAACCCTCTGCGGCGATCGCTCGCGCCGCCTACGCCGACACCGCTGCGGCAGACCCTGTGGTACCGCCTCAGCCGGACGGTGCAGAACCGTCCCTGGTCCTTTGCCATCGGAGGTGCGGCCATTCTTCTCCTCTTGGCGGCACCGGTGCTCGATCTCCGCCTCGGCTTTTCCGACGAGGGCAATATGGCCGAGGACACGTCAGCTCGTCAGGCCTACGACCTTCTCGCCGAGGGGTTCGGTCCGGGTGCCAATGGCCCCGTGCTCATCGTGGCCGAGGTGGACGGCCCCGCCGATCTGGAGGCCCTCAGCCGGCTGTCGGGAATCCTGAATCAGACCCCGGCCGTTGCCGTTGCATCGCCTCCCCAACCAAGCAGCGATGGTGGGGCCGCATTGTTGCGGGTCCAGCCCACGACTGCACCTCAAGATGCCGAAACCGAAGCTCTCGTGAATGCCCTGCGTGACGACATCGTGCCGAGCGCAGTGGCGGGCTCGACCCTCCAGCCATTGGTGACCGGTGCGGTGGCGGCCGACATCGACTTCTCCGACTTTCTGGGGGGGCGGCTCATCGTGTTCTTCTTGGCCGTGCTGAGCCTGTCGTTCCTCCTGTTGATGATGGTCTTCCGGTCATTGGTGGTCCCCCTCAAAGCGGTGATCATGAACATGCTGTCCATTGGCGCGGCGTACGGCGTCATGGTCATGGTGTTCCAGTGGGGCTGGGGCGGCTGGCTGATAGGGGTGGACTCCGGCCCGATCGAGCCGTTCATCCCGATGATGCTGTTCGCGGTGGTCTTCGGGCTGTCTATGGACTACGAGGTGTTCCTGCTTTCTCGGATCAAAGAGGAGTACGACCGAACGGGCGACCCCGTGAACTCCGTGGCCGACGGCCTCGCCGTCACCGCCCGGGTCATCACGGCCGCGGCCGCCATCATGGTCGTGGTATTTCTCAGCTTCGTGTTGGAGGACGACCGCGTCCCCAAGGTCTTCGGCCTCGGCCTCGCCACCGCGGTGTTCATCGATGCCACTTTTGTGCGCATGCTCATCGTGCCCTCCACCATGGAGCTGCTCGGTGCCCGGAACTGGTGGCTGCCGGGATGGCTCGACCGCCTGCTGCCCAATCTCTCCATCGAAGGGGCCCGCCAGTCGTCAGAGACAGACAGCTCAGTCGACAGCTCCCGCAATAGGATGGATTGATGCCGAATCTCAACCTGCCCGTTGACGAGGCGCTGACGACGACACGGGCGGTTCGCAAGCGGTTGGACTTGGAGCGGCCGGTAGAACGGGCCGTGATCGAGGAGTGTTTGGAGCTGGCGCTCCAGGCGCCCACCGGCTCGAACCAGCAGCGGTGGCGCTGGATCGTGCTCGAAGATCCAGAGACCATCGAGCAGGCATCGGTGATCTACCGGGCGGCGATGGCCCAGTACTCGGCCGACATCGCGGCAGGGCGGGAGCACTATGAGCGCCAGACGGTGCGGGCCGAGCAGATGTCGGAGTCAGTGGCCTACCTGAGCGACAACTTGCACCGGGTGCCGGCGCTGCTTCATTCCGGTGTTGGGCGACCGGTTCGGCGTACTGCGCTCTGGCCAGGCCCAGACCTTCCACCAGGCCAGCCAGTGGGGTTCGATCATCCCCTCGGTGTGGAGCTTCATGCTGGCCCTGCGCAGCCGGGGCATGGGCAGCGCCTGGACCACCATCCATCTCCACCGCGAGCAGGAAATGGCCGACCTTTTGGGCATCCCCTACGACACCCACATCCAAGCCGGCCTCTTCCCCGTGGCCTACACCATCGGCACCGATTTCCGCCCCGCCCTCCGCCACCCAGCCGCCGAAGTAACCGCCTACAACCACTGGAACCCCGACTGGGCGTGAGCAGCAGTTCACCACGAGGGCGAGTTCCTATAGGTGCTGGCTGAACCTGTCCCAAAGGGCATCTGCGAGGGGGATGGCCTTGTCGTACCAGTCGTTGCCGGTTGTCGCCCTAGGCGCCTGGGAGTTCTTGTCGCCGAGGAGCAAGAACGCGAACACTGATTCGTCGTCAGGTAGTGCGAAGATCGTTCTGATGAAGGCAGGATTCCCGGGGATGTGACTGCGGACTTCTCCCATGAGGTCGCGGTAGCGCGATTGTGCAAGTCCAAATCGGACTTGAGGGAGTTCAGCCGCTCGGCGTCTTTGGGTCAGATAGCGGAGGTCGGCTGCGACTGCAACGAAGAGGTCGTTGTCGGTGCCCCGTAGCCGTTGGAGTGACGCAGTAAACAGGCTGGATCGGACGATCCGCATTTGGCTGACCTGTCTTTGGATTTGGGAGGCCCAGGGTGCATCCCAAATCGGGAGTTCCTGCGGCGATATGTTCGGTTCAGGTATCGATCGGGGTGAGGGCGAAATCGAGTTTGTATCCGAGTCCGGCAAAGTACCGGGTGAGAGTGCTGAGTTTGGCATCTGCCAGGCCGCGGACTTCGAGTTGGGCGACCGAGGACTTGGTTACTCCCATGGTCTTGGCCACGTCCTTCTGGAGGACTCCGGCGGCGACTCGTAGTTCTTTGAGGCAGGTATCCAGAGTGAGGAGTTCAGAGGTCTTGGCCTCGATTTGGGATCGCTCGGTGTCCGTAAGGTTGAATCCGTCGAGAACGTCGTCGACTACATCGAAATCTGTAGAGGTCTTCGAGTCAGTGGTCTTCATTGGGCACCTCCAGCGTCAAGAAGTTTATCTACAAATAAACCAATGGCAAGCGGTTTGCCGAAGAAGAGTGTCGATTGGAGGTCACCCATACGTATTGGAATGTAAGTCGAGAGCTAGTGGTGTGTCGTGGGTTTATTCGCGCGTGTCCTGCTAGGCATCGACGCCCCTCGCGGCGTTGCCCCTCCTTGCCGTACGCTGGAAGTATGGCTGCGTCGGTGCGCCTTGCGAGGAACGCCGCTGCCGTCGCAATCCACGGCGCTAAACCCACGACACACCACTAGCGCCAAGTGATGTGGGTGGGGAGGTCTCCGTAGGCGAGGTTGGCGGGCAGGGGTGGGTATTCGAATCCGTCTACTGGGGTTAGGGCGGCTACGCGGTCGAGGAGGGTTTCGATGGCGGTGACCCCTTCGAGGCGGGCCAGGCTGGCGCCGGGGCAGACGTGGGTGCCAGCGCCGAAGGCGACGTGGTTCAGCGGGTCGGGCCGGTCGAGGCGGAAGTCCTCGGGGTCGTCGTACTGGGTTTCGTCGCGGTTGGCAGAGGCCAGGCCCACCTCCACCCAGTCGCCTTGGTGCATCTCCACGCCGCCCAGGGTGGTGTCCTTGAGGCAACGGCGGGCCACTCGGGGAGCGGGGGAGTCGTGGCGCAGCGATTCCTCCACGAATACGGGGATCAACTCCCGGTCAGCTTCTAGCGCAGCCCACGTGTCGGGCTCGACGATGAGCCGGTGCATGGAGTGGGCCAGCAGGCCCCGGGTGGTGTGCACCCCGCCCAACACCATGGTCTGGAGTTGGTGGGCGATCACCGTGTCGCTGAGTTGTTCGCCTTCGATCTCGGCGTTCAGGAACACCTTGTAGGTGTGCGAGCTGGGCACTTCGGCTATGCGCTCTTGGGCCACCAAGTCCTTCAGGTAGCCGGTGATGGGCGGGCCGTCGGGGGCGTACTGGGGGCACACCGCCCGGAACATGACCGAGCCGTCAGACGACCACACCTTCAGCTTGTCGGCACCGCCTTCGGGTAGGCCGATGATGTGGGCGATCACCTCGCAAGGAATGGGCACGGCGTAGTCGGCGTGCAGGTCGACGGGGCCATCGCCCACCAGCGCGTCCAGCAGCCGCTCGCAGGTCTCCCGCACGAACGGCTGGATCCTCATCGTGCGGTGGGGACCCAGCGCCGAGTTATACAGACGGCGGATCTGCCCGTGGACCGGCTCGTCGATCTCGGGGAGGAACAACTGCTCTTGGGGGACCTCCTCCACACCGGTGAGCCCGGTACCCGGGGTCATGTCGGAGCCGAACATGTCCACCGCATACAGCAGATCGTCGGCCTCCTGGCGACGGGTCAGGTAATAGCCCAGCGGGGTCTTGGCCACGGGACCCTGCTGGCGCAGGTCGGCCAGAAAGTCGAAGGGCAGGCCCGTTTCGAAGTACTCGGGGTTGTGGGGGTCGAACGGGGGCAGGGTGTCGGTCACGGCTCTGTCTTCCGCTATTACTCGAAAGAATCCCGCCACGGGCCGGCCAGGTGCCCGCCGTCGATCACGAACTGGGCGCCGGTGATGTAGCTGGCCTCGTCGCTGGCCAAGAACAGGGCCAGCGAGGCGATCTCGTGCGGCTCGCCCATGCGTTTGATGGGCTGCATGTCCATGAGCCGGTCGAGTCGGGCCCGAGTCTCGGGCGGGGCCTCCTGCACCATGGGGCTGTTGATCACACCGGGGTGGATGGAGTTGACCCGCACTCCCAGCGGTCCCAGCTCGATGGCCGCGGATCGGGTCATGCCGGTGACCGCGAACTTGCTCCCGGCGTAGCTGGTCATGCCCAGCACGCCCACGATGCCGTCGATGGAGGAGATGTTCACGATGGCCCCGTTGCCGGTGGCCACCAGCGCGGCCTTGGCTGCCCGCATGCCCAGGTACACCCCATGGAGGTTGATGTCGATCATCTCGTGGTGGGTCTTCAGGTCGAGTCCCTCCAGGGTGCCGAACGCCCCGATCCCCGCGTTGTTCACCAGGATGTCCAACTTGCCGAACCGCTCCACCGTGGCGGCCACCGCGGCGTCCCAGTGGTCCTCCAAGGTCACGTCCAGCTGCTGGTAGAAGGTGTCGGGCCCCAGCTCGGCGGCCAACTGCCCGCCCAGCACGCCGCGCCGGTCGGTGATGGCCACTTTGGCCCCCTCGGCCACAAACCGGCGAGCCTCAGCCTCACCCTGCCCCCGGGCGCTGCCGGTGATGAGCGCCACCTTCCCCTCCAGTCGTCCGCTCATAGACCTGCCCTCCTGCGGGTTCGAGTGCTCTTTTTTCCTCTAATCAGGTTCAGTCCGCCAGGGCTGCTGCCTCATAGGCGTCCTCGTCGATGGCGGCGGTCTGGTCTTTGAAGGTGGTCATGTTATGGGGCCACTGGGTGACGATGCGGCCGCTGGGGCTGCGGTAGTAGCCGTTGCAGCTGGCGTGCCAAGGCTCGATGCCGGCGATGCCCTCCTGCACCCACTCGTTGTACTGGGCCATGGGCTCGGCCTTCACGTCCACCCAGGCCAGGCGTTGGGCGGCCAGGCGCTGGATGTGGGCCAGGGCGTATTCCACCTGGTACTCGATCATGGTGATGATGGAGCCGTTGTTGGTGTTGGGGCCATACAGCATGAACAGGTTGGGGAACCCGGTGGTGGTGATGCCCATGTAGGCGGTGGCGCCGTCGTTCCAGGCATCCTCGATGGGCAGGCCGCCTCGGCCGATCACCTCGATGGCCGAAAGGTACTTGGTGGTGGAGAACCCGGTGGCCAGCACCATGGTGTCCAGCACCCGCTCGGTGCCGTCGGTGGTGAGCACGCCCTTGGAGGTGATCCGGTCGATGGCGTCGGTGACCAGTTCCACGTTCGATCGGTTGTAGGTGGCGTAGTACTCGTTGTGGAACAGCGGCCGCTTGCAGCCCCACATGTGAGTAGGGGTGAGCTTGGCCCGCAGCTCGGGGTCGGTCACCTGCTCAAGGGCTCGGAGTCCGAAGGCCTCCATCTCGGCGCGCCGGTTGGGGTCCTTGAATGCCATGCCGGTGTCCACCTGCTCGAACAGCTCGTCGCGGCGGGCCGCCACGATACTGGGGTCGGCCTGGCGGGCGGCCATCTCCTCAGGCGTGTAGGGGTCGTCCTCTTTGGGCAGCACCCAGTTGGCGGAGCGCTGGAACACGTGGAGCTGTCCCACCTCGAGGGCGATCTCGGGGATGAGCTGCACCGCGCTGGCCGCCGAGCCGATCACCCCCACGGTCTCTCCGGCGAGGTCGTGGTCCCAGTCCCACCGGGCCGAGTGGATGGTGGTGCCCTCGAAGGAGCCCAGCCCCTCGATGTCGGGCAGGGGCACATCGTTGAACATGCCCAGCGCGCTGATCACCACATCGGCGGTGACCTCGGCGCCTGACTCGGTGGTCAGCGTCCAGGTGGCGGAGTCTTCATCCCATCGGGCCGACTTGACCGCGTCGTTGAACCGGCAGTGGGCCAGCACCCCGTACTTCTCGGCGCAGCGCTCCATATAGCTCAGGATCTCGGGCTGGCGGGCATAGGGCCGGGTCCATGTGGTGTTCACTTCGAAGGAGAACGAGTAGAGCTCCGACTGGATGTCGCAGGCGCAGCCGGGATAGCGGTTGTGGTACCAGGTGCCGCCCACCCCGCCGCTCTTCTCCAACACGGTGAAGTTCTCGAACCCCGACTGGCGCAGCCGGATGGCGGCGCACAGCCCGCCGGGCCCGGCCCCGATGATGGCGATCCGCAAATCTCGGGCGCCGTTGCCGCCGGCTGCCTGTGCTTTCTGTGTGCTCATGTCCACCCCTCTGCGTGCGTCCGGAAAACGCTACCCTCAGAGCCGCTGGCATAAGAAACGGGGGAAACGGCCCGCACCTCTCCACGATTAGGGGGGAAGCTCAAGGCCGGCTTCTCCGAGTTCGAGACCAACGGCGCCGGGACCTGGAACCTGGGCGGTGTCGTGGACTACTGGGCCAAGGTCAACCTCGCTTGCGCCGCCACCGTCACCAAGACCGCCACTGATGCCATCGGATTCCTCTGGAACCGCACCGGCAGCTCGCCATGAACTGCCCGTGTCCGGCTTCCTATCGGCGGCAATTGCCACCGGCATCGGTATAGTGGCGACATGAAGCAAAAGCCTCCGTTCATCTCCATCGAAGAGATGGAGGCATTGACCCCCAACGAGCGGGTTCTCATTTGCACCGGCAGACTGTTCCGTTTATTTCGCTGAGTGTGCGGCTTGCATCGGATGACACCGTTGAAGTCATCTCTGTTGACCTTGACCTCGGCTGACAGCGAGGACTCTGGCGACCAAAGGCGGGTCAGGAAATCTCGTATTGCATGGCGGCCCGGTCGGTGATGGCCGGGCGGATGACCTCGGCGACGATCCGCCGGTGCTCGGGATGGTCGCGGTAGGTCTCGTAGGCGGCCTGGTCGGCGAAGTCTCCGACGACTGCGAAGTCGAAGTTGCCCTCGGCCAAACCCAGATCACCCCCGATGGCGTAGGCCTTGGTCACGCCGGTGGCCTTGGGCATGGCGGCGATGGCGTCGTGGACCGCTTGGCGCTGCGCCTCGTTGGCGTCTTCTCGAAAACGGAACATCACAACATGGCGGATCATCTGTTTCTCCTTTGGCTATTGCAATCCGGCGCAGAGGCCGCCGTCCACCGGAAGGGCCGCGCCGGTGATGAACCGAGCGTGCTGGGAGCACAAGAAGGCCGCGATCTGCCCGAAGTCGGACGGATCTCCCACAGTGTGGGTGGCGGCCGTCGACTCCAGGTCGGCTATTCGGTTGCCGAACAGCTGCTGAAGCCGTTCGGTGGCATGGTATCCGGGCTGGAGGGAGTTGACGGTCACGCCGTCGGCGGCCACCTGGTTGGCCATGGTCTTGAGGTAGCCGGTGACCCCGGCCCGGGCGGTGTTGGACAAGATGAGCATGTCCAGCGGCTGGCGCACCGACACCGAGGTGATAGCCAGCACCCGGCCCCAGCCCTGGGCCTGCATGGGGGGCACTGCCGCCTTGGTCATGGCCACCACCGACATCAGGCTCAAGTTCAACGCGGCCGGGTATTGATCGGTGTCAATCGATGCCCAGTCTCCTCCCGGGGGCCCTCCGGCGTTGGCCACTAGGATGTCGATGCCGCCCAGGGCCTCGGTGGCAGCATCCACCAAGGCAGTGGCGCCGGTGGCGTCGGACACGTCGCCGACGATGGGAACAGCGCCGGAAACGCTGCTGGCTGCGGCGCTGAGCCGGTCGGGATCCCGGCCGTTCATCGCCACCCGGCACCCCTCTTGGGCCAATGCTGCCGCAGTGGCCAAACCCAGCCCGGCTGAGGAGGCCGCTACCAGAGCCCGTCGTCCGCTGATACCTAGATCCACGGGATGAGGATAGTGGCTACTGGGCCGGGGTCGGTGAAAGGCGTTGCTCAAAGCAGCACCCTGGCGACAGGCCGGGGTCGCAGGGGGATATGGGAGTGTGGCTAGTCTGAGGCCATGAACTGGATGCTTCCGACTGACTTCTCAGAACGCTACGGCCCGTGGGCCCTCATCGCCGGAGGATCGGAGGGCACTGGAGAGGCTTTTGCCCGGCGCATTGCCGGCGAGGGGGTCAATGTGGTGCTGCTCGCTCGTCGTCAAGCCCCACTCGACAGCCTGGCCGCCGATATCCAAGGCGAGCACAACGTCGAGGTCCGAACCGCTTCAGTCGATCTCGCTGACGCCGACGCGGCGGCCACCGCAGCTGAGTTGACCGAAGAGCTTGACGTCGGGCTGGTCATCTTCAATGCCGGAGCGACGATCAGGTTCAACTATTTCGCGGACTGGCCTGAGGAAGACCTCCTGACTCTGGTGAACATGAACTGCCGCACCACAACCCTGTTTGCCCACCGGTTTGCTCCTCGTTTGATCCAGCGGGGCCGCGGCGGCTTTGTCCTGCTCGGTTCGGTGGCCGGGTTCGCCGGCTCCACTCATCAGTCGGTCTACAACGCCTCGAAGGCTTACGACTGGGTGCTTGCCGAGGGGCTTTGGCGGGAACTGGGGATATACGGGGTGGACGCGATCGCCATGGTGATCGGGGCTACCGATACCCCCTCCCATCGCCGGATGGGCGCAGATCTGAGCGCGCACAGCCCGATGGACTCCTCGGATGTTGCGGCCGAAGCTCTGGCGAACCTCCGCAACGGTCCGACCTATGTCGTGGGCGAGCACAACCGGGCGGCGGCTGACTTCATTCTCACGTCGCAAAACCGGGGAGCGATTGTGTCGTCCATGAGCGAGTCGTCCGCGGGTATCGCCGGTGACGAGATGCTCCCCATGGCGTAGCGGCAGCCCAGCGCAATTGGTTGCCTGAGGGCTACTCCACCGGAGTCAGACTGCCGTCGTCCACGTCGTAGATGTAGCCCTCCAGGCGCGAGGTATCCAACAGAGGCGATGCGCTGAGCTGCTCCATGGCCGCCTTCACCCGCTGATGCGGATCGGGAACCGGCTCGACGTCCCAAGAGGGCGAGACCCCGGTGCTGGCTTCCACCAACGCCCGGTATCGCTCGGCGGTCTGCTCCGAAGCCCGACAGTCGGTGTGGTGGACCACCACGATCCGGATGGCGCCGGCTAGCTGCTGCGACAGGCACAGCGACCGGATGGCGTCACCAGTGACATAGCCCCCGGCGTTGCGGACCACATGAGCTTCGCGTTGTTCGAGCCCGAGAATGGCGAGCGGGTCCAAGCGGTGGTCCATGCAGGTCAACACGGATGCCCGGAGGCCGGCTTCGGGGGAAGATAGCTCGCTCATGGTTCGATCAACTGGGCAGGCCGTGGCCGATGGGCTTGGTCACGCCGGCGTCGTGCAGACGGGCAATTGCTGAGGCATCGATACCAAGTTCGCCCAAAATGGCCGACGTGGCCCAACCGAGGGGCAGGGCAGGGGCCAGCGGGGCGGGAGCAGAGGAGAACTGCATGGTCGGCGCGGCCCTCCAGTGTGGGCGCAGTCCATCCTGTTCGGCTACGACGGCCACGCCGCTTCTCCGCATGTGGGTTTCGTTCAGCATGTTGTGAAGGAAGTCGCCCCGATCGGCTTGGGCCGCGGGTACTCCCGCGGCCAGCAGTCGGGTTTCCCACGCCTCGGCTGTGTCCTCCCGAAACAACCCGGCCAGGCGGGCCGCAGTTTCAGGGACCGGCGTCTCGGGGAGTTCCAATCCCAATGCCGCGCCCAGGGCCCGGCGCTCGCGGTCGCGATGCATGTCCAACACCAGCCACCCGTCGCTGGTCTCATACAGGCGCTGGTAGGCGTGGCAGCCGTATTGCCCGGAGTCCACCACCGGTGCTCCGGGACCGGAGTGCTGGACTCCCCACTGAGCCACGGCGTAGGCGGTGGCAGTCAGCATGGTGGTCTCCAGTCTCTGGCCACGACCAGTCCGGCGGCAGGCCAATACGCCGGCCATGATGGCCGCGGCGGTGGCCAAGGCGGCCGTGGGGTCGCCGTAGGTGCGGTTGCGGGGCGGGTTCTGGTCGCCCGACTCCACCACGCCGGCGCCGGCGATGGCGTTGGGGGACGAGTGGAACCCGGCCTTGTGAGCCCAGGGGCCGCGGCTGCCGAAGCACGAGGCGTACACGTAGAGCAGGCGGGGGTTGCGGGCCAGCACGGCGTCGGCGTCGATCCCCAGCCGCTCGGGGGTCCCTGGCCGGAAGTTGTGCAGGAACACGTCGGCCTCGTCCACCAGCCGGTACAGGATGTCGAGGCCGTCGGAGGTTTTGAGGTCCAAGACGATGGACTCCTTGCCCACCAGGGACTTCACATAGTCGGTGGTCCAGTTGCGGCGTCCGGGATCGCCGGTGGGCGGCTCGACTTTGATCACCCGAGCGCCCGCCTCGGCCAGCAGCGTGGCCGCGAACGGGCAGGCGTAGAAGTAGCCGACGTCCAGGATGGTCACGTCGGCGAGGGGCAGCTCGTCGGCGGGACGGGTTCGGTTTGCGTTGTGGTCGGGGGAAGCGGCCGAGGCCCAGGCTGTCAGCACCTCGTCGGTGTGCTCGCCGAAGAGGGGTGCGGGCCGACCGACCACTGACGGCGTTTCGGAATACAGCCCCAGTGGGCCGATCTGCACGGTCGGGCCCATCTCGGGGTCCAGCACTTCTTGGCGGCGCCCGTTCTCGGTGCACTGGGGATGATCGAGGAATTCTTGAGGGGCCAAGAACGGATCGCCCCCGATGTCTTTGGCCGAGAACACGTCCATCCACTCCTCGGCGGTTCTCTGCTCCATGCCGGTGCGGATGGCCTCGATCACTTCGACCAACCGCTCCTCGCTGGGCCACAAGTCGGGGGCGTTGGCCAGCTGCGGGTCTTCCAGCAGCGCCTCAAGGCCCAGCTCGGCCAGCCAGCGGCGATAGTGGTGGGCCTGGCGGCTGCACATCTGGATGAAGCGGCCGTCTTTGGTGGGCGCAGTCATGAACGGCACCCGCATGATGCCGTACACCCTGCCCGGCGCCGCTGGGGTGTTGGTGCGGTTCCCGTGCCCGCTGGTCATGTCGTACACGGTGAGGGCATGGAGCAAGCTGGTGTGCACCCGCTGGCCCCGGCCCGAGCGGCCGCGGTCCCATAGGCCGGCCATCAAGCCCACCGCGGCCAGCATCCCCGCTCCGTAGGAGGCGATGGGCACGGGGGTGAACACCGGCCCGGGGCGCACCCCGTCGTAGGTGGTCATGCGCCCGCTTTTGGCCGCCACGATCTGCTCGTAGCCGGGCAGGTTGCGCCACGGCCCGCTTTCGCCGAAGCCGGTGATGGCGGCGTACACCAGCCGGTCGTTCAGCCCCCGCAGAGTCTCGAAGTCCACACCCAGCCGGGCGGCGGTCGACGGTCGGAAGGCCTCGATGACGCCGTCGGCCACCTGAGCCAGGTCGAGGAACCGACTCCGGTCACCGGGGTCGGCCAGGTCGAGGGCTGCGCTCTTCTTGCCCCGGTGCCAAACGGCGAAACCGGGTTGTCCTCGGCAGGGGTCGCCGTCGGGCGGCTCGATCTTGACCACCTCCGCCCCGTTTTCGGCCAAAACCATGCCGGCGATGCCTGCGGCTGCTCCCGAGCCGAGTTCGAGCACCCGCAACCCCTCTAGAGCAGTGGCCATGGGTAGATTTTGGTTCCTGCTGCCGCTCAAGGTCTATCGGAGGGGACAACGAGTCCAGCAGAGCCGCTTGGCCGAGATAGCGTCGGGCCATGCCGCCGAGAGCCATTGACTGCTGGGTGAATGTGAACATGGGCGACTACGAGCCCCCCGAGCACTTGATCCGGGTCAAGGAGGACTATTTGCACGGCGGGGCCGACTTCTTCCGCAGCCTCAGTCCCGAGGAGCTGCTGCCGCTCATGGACGAGCTGGGAGTGGAGAAGGCCATCATCCAGGTGTCGGTCGGCGAGGACAGCTCCCGTCCACTCGACTTTGTGGAGCGCTACCCCGAGCGGTTCTCGCTGGCTGTCCATCTCGACCCCCGGGGAATGATGCCGGTGCTGTGGAAGCTGGAGGATATGGTCAAGCAGCATCCGGTGGCGTTGGCCCGGGTGGTGCCGTTCGGGGTGGATGTGCCGCCCAGCGACCCGGTGTACTACCCGCTCTACGCCAAGTGCACAGAGTTGGATCTACCGCTGTCGATCAACACCGGGATTCCCGGCCCGCCCATGCCCGGCGAGGGCCAAGACCCCATGCTGCTGGACCGGGTCTGCCTGCGCTTTCCCGACCTGAAGCTGTGCATGGCCCACGGTGCCGATCCGTGGTGGGGGGTGGCCATGCGGCTGATGATCAAGTACAAGAACCTGTACCTGATGACCTCGGCCTATAGCCCCAAGCGGCTCCCGGCCGAGTTTGTCCACTTCATGAACACCCGGGGCCAAGACAAGGTGATATTCGCCTCCGATCATCCGGCCCTCGACATGCGCCGCTGCATCACCGAGGCCTGTGACCTGGACCTGCGCGACGGCGTGCTCGACAAGTACCTCTACGCCAACGCCGAACGCCTGTTCTTCAGCCCCCGCAGCCCCCGTTACTGAGCTTGGCCTCGAGACACTTCAAAGCGAGGCGAAGTCAATCCGGCGAGAGCTGGCCGCGACAAGGATAGTGATCGGCCACTACTGGCATCCTCTCTGCTCAGCCTCGTCGGGTTGCCGCCACCACTAGCGAGGGGTAAGTCGCATTGGGAGGTGCTTGAGTCCCCCGACAAAGTTGGATCGCACTTTTTGGGGTTCGCCGACCAACTCGAAACTCTTGAATCGCTTGAGCAACTCCTCGAATTCAACCTTCAAGGTGAGCCGGGCGAGGTGGACTCCGAGGCAGTAATGCTCGCCATAGGCGTAACCCAGATGTCGATTGGGGGTCCGGGTGATGTCGAACCTATAGGGGTCGGGGAAATGGGCCTCGTCTCGATTGGCGGAGGGCGACCAGATGGCCAGACGATCACCGGCTCGCATCTGCGTACCGCCGATTTCGGCATCCTCCAACAAAGTTCGGGCTTCGTGGGTGACGGGACTGGCCCAGCGCACGAATTCCTCCACCGCAGAAGGAAGCAGCGACAAGTCTGCGGAGAGCGCTTCAAGCTGATCAGGGTGGGATAGCAGCGGCAGCATGCCACCCTCGGAGCCGGCGGCCCTAGTGGTGTCCAGCCCACCGGCCAGCAACAGGCCGGCTTCGGCCACCGCCTGCATCCACGGCAGCGGCTCGCCTAGCACCTCGCCTTGTACCACCTGGCTCAGCAAGTCCTCTCCCGGCTCGGCCACCCTTTGCTGCACAAGCTCGGCAAAGTACCCGTACATCTCCATCTGGGCCGCGGCCAGGCTGGTGTTTTGGTCTTCCGTATCCCAGAATTCCGGTTCATTGCGGGTTACTGCCTGGTGTTCCAGCTCGGCGAGGCGATCCCAGCGGTCGCGGGGCACTCCCATCAGCGACAAGGCGATCGCCGCTGGTATGCGGTGGGCAATATCGGCGACAAAATCCACTTCCCGGCGGTCAGCGGCCTCGGCCAGGCAGTCTTCGGCGTAGGATCGGATTTCCTGTTCCAATTTGGCTATTGCCCGTGGTGTGAAATTGTGGCTGATCGTGCGGCGCAGCGGCTGATGGCGGGGTGGGTCGGTGAGGATCATCGGCTGGAAGTCGTCGACCGAGGCGCCGGGATTGGCCAAAAGGTTGTCGTCGAGAAGCATGATGCCTGACGCCGAACTGAACGTCCGGGGGTCGCCGAGAACCGTCCGGCAGTCGTCGAATCGGGTGATCGACCAGAAAGGCTCGCCCCCGGGCTTGTCGTGCCACCACACCGGGGATTGCTCGCGTTGGATGCACCACGCGGCATGAGGGCTACCGGTGACGAACATGTCGAGGTCCCAGTAGTTGATGTCGTCAAGAGTCTCGGGGATCAAGGTCATAGCTGTGATTGTAGGGAGCGTGCATGAGGCAGGACATCTAGTGGCAGGACATCGAGTGACAAGACATCGAGTGACAAGACATCTAGTGGCAAGGGAATGCCGGTGGCTGATCAGCCGTCGCTGATGGCGATGGCCCGCTCGTCGGTGCCCAGGTAGCTGGCGATCACCAGGGGGTCGTTGCGCACCTCAGACGGGGTCCCCTCGGCGATGACCTTGCCGGCTTCCAGGCAGTACACCCGGTCGCTGATGCTCATGATGAGGGGCATGTCGTGCTCGATGATCAGCATGGCTGCGCCCAGCTCCCGGCGGATGTTGACGATGAGCGGGCCAAAGGCCTCGGTCTCCCGCTGGGCCACCCCGGCGGTGGGCTCATCGAGGCACAGCACCCGGGCACCCAGAGCCAAAAGCCCGGTGATCTCCACGATGCGTCGGGTGCCGGTGGACAGATCGCTGATGTAGGAGTCGGCGTAGCGGCCCAGCCCGAGGTAGTTGATCAGCTCGTCGGCTTCGGACCGACGCCGCCGCTCCAGGAAGAAGGTGTGGGGCAGGTGCAAGGCGGTGCTGATGATCGGCGTTCTTCCCCGGGCCTCCAGGGCCACCTGCACGGTTTCCCGCACCGAAAGCTCCGCGAACAACGCGGCAGCTTGGAATGTGCGTCCCATCCCAGCTCGGGCCCGTCGGGGCGCGGAGAACCGGGTGATGTCGGCACCGAGCAACTCCACCTGGCCGGTGGACGGCACATAGCCGCCGACCGCGTTCATGAAGGTGGACTTGCCCGCGCCGTTGGTGCCGATGAGGCCCACGATCTCATCGGGGCGCACAAGCACGGTGGCTTCTGACACCGCTACCACGCCGCCGAACCGCACGCTGATGTCGCGGCCGGCGAACATGGGGTCGGTGGCCGGCCGGGGATCTTCCGGCCGAGTCAGGCTGACCGGCGCGGCTTGAACGGTCTTGCCACCAGGGTCGGGCCCAAGTCGCCGCTCGGCCACGCCGATGAGTGCGTTGCGGGCGCTGTAGCCGATCTGCACCAGCCCGCCGGGGAAGTACATCAGCACCAGCAGCAACCCGATGCTGGAGGAGAACAGGGCCACGGTCTCGGCGCTGTCGAACAGGTTGGGAAGGCCGTAGATCCAGATCGCCCCCAGCACGGCGCCCACCGAGGAGCCGAGCCCCCCGATTACCACCATGCCGATGAGCTGCAACGAGTCGCCTACTTGAAAGAACCGCTGGCTGATCGGGACGTTCTGCACCAGTCCGGCCAACAGCGCTCCGCCCAGTCCGGCGATGCCCCCCGCCAGTGCGAACGACGACAGCTTCGAGCGCACCGGGCCCACCGTGTAGCCCGACGCGGAATCGCTGTTGTCGCGCACCGCGATGATGGTGCGACCGACGCCGGAGCGGCGCAGCCGGCTGACGATGATCACCACGATCAACAAGAAGGCCAGGCAGACGTAGTAGTAGGTCTTCTGCGACCTGAGCTCGAGGCCGAACAGCTCGCCTCGGCGGAACGACACCGACGAAGAACTGCCTCCGGTGAAGAACGGCCTCCGATAGAGGTACTGCTGGGCGCCCAGGGCGAACACAAACGTGGTCACCGCCAGGTAGAGGCCGCGAACTCGCAGCGATCCGATCCCGACCACTGCGGCCACCAGTGCGGAGAACAGCGCGGCCAGCGGTATGGCCACCATGAACGGGATGCCGCTGGCCTCGAACCGGATGTCGAAGAAGTCGTACGACAGGGCGTCACCCGGCAGAAAAGCGGTTCCCACGGTGAAGTCCATCGACAGCCCCCGCTTGAGGCCGGCAGCAAACAAGGCGCCCATGCCGGCGAAGGTCATCTGGGCCAGCGAGAGTTGTCCGGCCCAGCCGGTGATGATGGTGACCGACACGCCGCACACCGCGAAGCACAGCACGGTGGCGTACAAGAGCTGGCGAGACGGCAGGTTGGCGATGCCGGGGAGCTGCACCAGGATGACGCCGAGAGCCAACAGCGCGCCCAGCGCGATCCGGGCCAGGTGGCGCAGCCACCACACCTGCCGCAGCCGCTCGGGGATCGGCCGCACCTTGGGAGTGAACGAGAAGACCCCGGTCTCGCCCTGACTGCGGCTTTGGAAGTAGACGGCCACCAGCACGGCCAAGAAAATCACGAAGTCGATGAGCCCGGTTTCGCTATAGAAGTTGAACCGAAACAGGGCGTCGAGGACGCCGATCAGCACCCCGGCCAACAAGGCCCGGGGGAACGAGACCATGGCGGCCAGCACCGCGGCCACCATCGCCTTGCCCAGCGTCTGTGGTCCCAGATTGGCCAGGCTGGCCACTTGCCCGCTGGACCCCGAGAGCATGATCATCGACACCGAGGCCAACAGCCCGGCCATCACCCACACGAAGGTGGACACCGTCTTGGGGTTGATACCCGACAGGCGGGAGAGGTCGCGGTTGTTGGCCGACGCGGCCACCGACTTTCCGAACGCGGTTCGGTTCATCAACCAGCCCAGCAGCAGGGCCAGCACCGGCACCGCAATGAGGATGGTGAGCTGTGGGCCGCGGACGCGGATGTCGGTAAACCAGACGCCTTCCCAGATCGATCCGACGACTACCGGGTATCTATTGCCGGTCGCCTCGATATCGGGAAGCTGGGAAACCACCAGCTGGGCCAGTTGGGCGATGCCCACGGTGGCCACCAGCACGATCACCCGGGGAGAGGTGAACAGGCGGCGGATGACGGTCAGCTCCACTGCGGCGGCGAACAAAACGCCCGACAGCAGCGAGAGCGCCAGCGCCAACCAGAACCCCCAGCCGTAGTTCAGCGTCAGCAGCGCCATCATCGAGGCCGAGATGATGCCCATATTGCCCACGGCGAAGTTGATGACCCGGGTGGACCGGTAGATCAGCACGATCCCCATGGCCACGAGGCCGGTCACCAAGCCGTTGACTACCCCTTCGAACGCCAGCTGTTGGGTGATCCATGTTCCGAGCACTGAGACGGTGGCAGGGCTCATCAGCCGCCCTCAGTGCCCAGAAAAACCGCCCGGGCCAGGTCATCGCGCTCTGCCAGCTCTTGGGCCGGGCCCTCGAATCGCACTTGTCCCTTCTCCAAGAACACGGCGCGGTCGGAGATTGCCAAAGCCACGTTCAGCGACTGCTCCACGATGATCATGGTCTGGCCCTGATCCTTGAGCTCCTCGATGGTCTCCAGCAGCGACTGAACCACTACCGGGGCCAAACCCAGCGAGAGTTCGTCGATCATCAGCACCTCAGGCTCGTGCAGCATCACCCGGGCCAACGCCAGCATCTGCTGCTGCCCGCCCGACAGGTTGCCCGCCCGTTCCTTGGGGCGCTTGGCCAACTCGGGGAACATGTCGAATACCTTCTCGATGCGCCGATCCCGGTCGTCGGAGTCCTTGCGGTAGGCGTAGGCCCCCATGAGCAAGTTGTCGCTGATCGACAGGTCGCTCCACACCCCAGCCCCGCCGGGCAGCATGTGAAGACCCATGGCCGCCCGCTGTTCGGGGGTGGCGAAGGTGATGGTCTGGCCGTGCAGGCGCACCACGCCCCGCTCGGGGGTGACCAGGCCGGTGACCACCTTGAGCGCGGTGGACTTGCCCGCGCCGTTGGTGCCCAATAGGGCCAGCGTCTCCTGTTTGCGCACCTCGAAGCCGAGATTGAACAGCACCTGCACCTGCCCATAGCTGAAGTCGATGTGGGCCAGCTGGATGGCCGGTATATCGTCGGGATCGGTCTCTGCCCGGCGGCGCTCTTCGTCCTGCTCTTCTCGGAGCTCACTTACGACCAGCGAGAGGTCGCGGCGGAGCCGGCTGGCCCCCCGCAGCACGAAGTAGGCCCCAATTGGCATGGCTGATGCAGTGATGATGGTGATGGCGGTTTGCTCACCGAGTTCGTTCTGGAGAAAGCCGGCGATGATGCTGCCCCCTACGCCGCCCACCATGACCATGAAGAACGTCAAGATGGCGGTGCCCATTCCTCGCAGTCGATAGGGGAACACCGCTTGGATGGCCGGCTGCACCATGGCAAAGGCGCCCCCCAGCAGAGTGGAGTTTACGGCGGCGAACACCATGAACAGGGCGAGGTTTGGCATGGCGTACTGGATGGGCACCAGCACTCCAATGGGCACGAGCAGCACGCCGATCAGCCGCAGCGCCCGGTCGGGATCCTTGCGGAAGGTGGCGTCAAACCGGCGCCCGACAAACGGCAGGAACATAATCAGCCCGAAACCTGCGGGGGCAACCGCCAGGCCCCGCTCCAAAGCGTCGAGGCCGAACTCTTCCTCCAAGAAGAACGACTGAATCGAGCTGGCTGGGAAGAGGGCGAAGCCCATGGCGGCGAACGCGATGGTCATGTTGCGAATGGTGTCGATGTTCCAGATGCGGGTGAAGGCGGCCTCCACAGAGATGGGCATCTGGTTGTCCTGCTTGAGGCCGGAGCCCAGCACGTGCTTCTGCTCCCACTGGCCCCGGGGTGGCTCTCTCAAGAAGAACGCGAATATCGCCAAGGCCGCGGTGGGCAGTCCGAGCAGGTAGAACGCCCAGCGCCATCCGTCGCCTCCTCCGATCCACACTGCGATACCCCCGGCGAGGATCGGGCTGAGGGCCGAGAACACCCGTCCCACTCCGGCGTTGGTGGCGAACATGCGGCCCCGGGTCTGGAGCGGGTAGGTGTCGGCCAGCATGCTGGGATGCACGGTGATGGTGTTGGCCTTCGACATGCCGGCGAAGAACCGCATGAAGAAGAACATCAGGGCGTTCACCGCCGCGCCTGACAGCGCGCTGAAGGCGGCGAAGGCCCCGCTGGCGACGCCCACGATGGGGCCGCGGCGGAAGCGGTCGGCCAGCCACCCCATCGGTCCGGCACCGAGCACGAAGAACATGAGCGACGCCGTGCTGATGGTGGTAATGGCCCCGTCGCTCACTCCGAAGCTCTCGCCGATGTCGGGCCCCAAAATGGCCACCGCGCTGTTCTCCAGCTCGTCAAGGCTGTTCAACGCCAACAGCACGAAGAAGGTGTGGTAGCCGCCCTTGAGCAGGCCCTCTTTGAGGGTGGTCTGCTCGCCGCCGACACCGGGCAGCAGATCGTCGGGGAACAGCACGTCGGCCTTTCGGGCATCACGCCGGGCGGCCTCGCCATCGAGCACCGTCGTTGCCAGCGCGTCGATGGATTCGCCCTGGGTCTGCTCGTTGTCCAACGGTCCCCCCGTCTGGCCGAGGCTTATTCTGCCTGTGCTGGCCCATGAGAGTAGCGTGAGAAGCTCATAGGGTTGTCGAAAGCAAGGCAGGGATATTGATGGGCGCACCGTCCAATGTCGCGGTTGTTCTGCTGGACTCGCTGAATCGGCACATGCTGGGGAGCTATGGGGGCACCGAATTCGCAACACCGAATTTGGATCGGTTCGCCTCAGAGCGGGCCACCCGGTTCGCCCGGCATGTGACGGGATCGCTGCCGTGTATGCCCGCTCGCCACGACATCTTGTGCGGGGCGCTGGACTTTCTGTGGAAGCCATGGGGGTCGATCGAGCTTTGGGAGGAGCCGATTACCCGGGTGCTTCGGCGCGGCGGGGTGACAACCGCACTGGTCACCGATCATCCCCACCTGTTTGAGACCGGCGGGGAGAACTACCACGCCGATTTCGGTTGCTGGGACTACTTGCGGGGCCACGAGGGCGATCCGTGGCGCACCTACTACGACCCCTCCTGGGCCGGCTCGCCGACGATGCCGGCGCGAAAGGGTGGCTGGTGGTGGTCGAAAATGTGGGGCCTGGAAGAAATGGATCGGGGCTATGACCGATCCCGAACGTTCTTCCGCTCTGAGGAGGACTATCCCGGCCCCAAGACGATGAGCGCGGCGGCCCAGTTCTTGGCCGAGGCCACTCCCCATCACGACCGGTGGTTTCTGTTCGTGGACGAGTTCGATCCCCACGAGCCGTTCGACACCCCGACGCCGTGGGCGGGCCGCTATCACGACGAGGCGTGGGAGGATGAGTGGATCATCTGGCCTCCCTACATCGACGGGGGGATCGCCTCCGGCAATTTCTCCGAGAGAGAGGGCCGCCATGTGCGGGCCAACTACGGGGCCAAGTTGTCGATGATCGACCACTGGTTCGGACAGATACTGGACCGGTTCGACGAGCAGAACCTGTGGGACGACACCGCGCTGATCGTGTGTACCGACCACGGCCACTATCTGGGCGACGAGCGGGAGGGCCGCGACATCTGGGGCAAGCCCGGCGTGCCCCAGTACGAGCCATTGGGCCATACGCCGCTGCTGGTGTCGTGGCCCGGCAAACCCGGCGGAGAGGTGTGCGATGCGCTGACCACCAACGTGGACATCTTCGCCACGGTGGCTGACATCTTCGATGCCGAGGTGATGCAGACCACCCACGGCCGATCGATGGCCCCGCTGCTCACCGGCGAGGCCGATTCCATTCGGGAATGGGCGCTGGGAGGGGTGTTCGGCGGCTGGGTGCAGGTCAGCGACGGCCAGCGCAAGTACGCCCGGGGAGCGACCGGGGAGAACTTCCCGCTGTCGATGTGGTCCAACCGGTGGTCCACCATGCCGTTCGGCGACATCGGAATGCCCGGACTTCCCCCGCCTGACCACCGAGCCTGGCTCGACCGGATGCCGGGGTCGGAGGTCCCGGTGATCCGCCAGCCGTACCAGCCTGGGGACACGCTTCCGCTTTGGGTGGCGGTGAACGCCTGCAACGACCGCCACTTCCTGTTTGACCTCGACGTCGATCCTGACGAACAGGAGAACCGCCACAGCGAGTCGTGCGCTGGAGAGATGCTCGACCTGCTCCACACCGCGCTTTCCGAGGTTTCCGCCCCCGATGAACAGTTCGCTCGACTGGGCCTGGATTGACCGGCAAGTATTGTCCAACTGATCAGGAGGAGGACATGACGACTGCGAGCAGGAATCGCAGGGCGATCCGACGGTGGTGGGGGTTGCTGATTGCCATGGCCTTGGTGGCCGCGGCGTGTGGCGGCAACGACGACGACGGGGATCAAGGCACTGCGGGACCGGCAGCCGACGGGGAGCAGACAGCCGCCCCGACCGAGGAACCAGCCGAGGCTCCAGCAGAAGAGCCTGTCGAGGAGCCAGGAGAGGCGCCAGCGGCAAATTCCGCCCCAGAGCCGGCTGAGCAGGTGCCGGAGACCCCCGCGGCGCCGACACCGACCCCCACCCCGGTTGTGCTGACGGCCAGCTACCAGGGGGTGACCGAGACCGAGATCTCCATCGGCGTGGCCGCCATCGACCCGATTCAGATCAATGAGACGTTTGGCATCGATATCGGCATTTTCTCGGTGGAGAACTTGTACACCGCCATGGCCGAAGACCTGAATCAGCAGGGCGGTATTCACGGCCGAAATGTCGTAGCCCATGTGGCTGCCTTCCTGCCCATTGAGACGACCGACAGCGAACGGGTCTGCACGGAGCTGCTTGAGGACAAGAAGGTGTTCGTGGTCATCGGTCAGTTCCTCGAGGACAACGCCCTGTGCATCACCGAACTGTACGGGCACCCCTACGTGGGCCACTTCGGGGAGAACGCAGAGCGTCAGGCCCGGTCCAACGGCTTGTTTTTCGCCACCGAGATGAAGCAGACCCGTCAGCGGGTCGGAGGGACCGCCGAGATGATCCGGGCTGGTGATCTCGACGGGCACAACGTGGGCATCTACTACGAGGCCTCTCCTGACAAAGAGTACGTGGACGCGATACGGCCGCTGCTGGAGGACGCGGGCATCAACGTCGTCGGCGACTATTCTCCGGGCTCGCCCACTACCGATACCGTGGCCAACGAGCAGAACACCGACAACATCTCCCGGCGCATGGAGGCCGACGGTGTGGATCTGATCCTCAACGTCTCCAACGTGTTCGGGATCATCAATTCGGTGCAGCGCATCGGCTGGGATGTGCCCATCGCCATCACCAATGGGCAGGCCGCCGACCGCCTCTCTATTCCCGACGATCAAGCCATCGAAGACGAAGTGCTGGCTCGCACCTTCGCGGTGACCACCAACAAGCCGACACGGGAGGAGGCCCTGGCTGATCCCGGCGTGCAGCGCTGCCTCGCCATCTACGAGGAGCGGTTTCCCGACGAGCCGCTTGACCTTTCCAACGACGATGTGCTCAACGGCGTCGTCAACCACTGCCGGGCTTTCGCGCTAGCCGCAGCGATCCTGGGGGCGGCCGGGGGCGATGTCACCCCGGAGACGTTCCGGGCTGCGGCCGAGGGCCTCGGCACGTTCGATCTTCCCGCCATGGCCGGTGCCAGCCTCTCACCCGACAAGCACTCGGCGGGCTCGCTGGTGCGCCGCTATGAGTACTTCCCCGAGGCGAGAACCTGGTTGCCAGTGGGCGAACCGATCCCAACCGACCCAGTTGAATAGAAGAGCACAAGGAGTTCCCTTCATGACGACAATCACCATCCTCGGCGACGAGGCCACGACCGCTTCTGGACAGTGGGTGGATGGGCACCCGTTGATCGAGCCGGATGCACTCTCCGCTGCCATCGGGTGGACGCTCAAACCCGAAGGGCTCTGCCGCGACGACATGTGCGTCCCGGTGAGAGACCGCTCGGCCATCGAGGTAGGCGACAAGGTCAACCTGGCGGTTGCCGCCGAGGCCTTGGACCGGCCGACCCTGGTGGATCCCGATGCGGGCGCTGTGGTGCTGGGTCAGCCCAACGCCACTCGCCGGGCGGCTCTGCTCGACCGCCAAGCGCCGGAGTTCACCCTTGCCGACCTCAACGGAGTGGATCGGCGCCTGTCGGATTACGCCGGCAAAAAGCGGCTCTTGGTCGCCTTCTCCAGTTGGTGAGGATGCGCCTTCGACCTGCCCGGGTGGCAGGAATTGCACGATGAGCTGGCCGATGACGGCTTCGGTGTGATCGCAGTGGCCATTGACGAGGCCATTGAGGAGGTGCGGGTTCTGGCCGAGGGCATTACTTATCCGGTGCTCATGGATCCCGACCACCTACTCACCGAGCTGTACGCCATCAGCAACGTGCCCGCGGTGGTCTGGATCGACCAACACGGTCGCATCGCCCGCCCCAACGCCTACGAGTTCGGGAGCGACCTGCTCACCGAATTCACCGGTCGCACATGCGGGGCCCATTTCGACCAGATTCGCGAATGGGTCCACAGCGATGCGCTTCCCGAGGATGCCGGTAGCTCAATCCCCGATCTAAGCGAAGAAGAGGTTGCCGCTCGACTGCACTTCCGCCTAGCCGCCCACCTGCGGCGCGCCGGCGACGAAGCAGGAGCGGCTCGCCACTTCGACGCCGCCGCGCAGTTGGCGCCGCTGGACTTCACCGTTGTTCGGGCGGCGATGCCGCTTCGGGGGGAAAGCCCCTTCGGGGAGGAGTTCTTCAAAATTTTGGAGAAGTTCGAAGCCGCCGGAAGCCCGTTTCACGGCATCGACCCAGCGCAGAACACCGCATGATCGTTCACCCCAGCTTCTTGCCCGATAAGCCGCTGAGCTCCCGTCCGGTTACCGGCTTCGTCCTTGAGCGGGCCTCGGAGTTGGCCGATCAGCCGGCGGTGATCGACGGGCCGGGAGAGTGGTCGCTCACGTTCGGCCAGTTGGCGCAGTCGGTGCACTCCCTGGCTGGGGGCTTGGCCGCCGGGGGATTTCAGCGGGGCGACGTCGCCGCGCTGATCGCGCCGAACTCCCCGTGGTATCCGGTGGTGTTCCACGCAGTGGCGGTGGCTGGCGGCGCGGTTACCACGGTCAACCCCACCTACAGCCCCGAGGAGATCGCCTATCAGCTCACCGACTCGGGGGCGAAGCTGGTCTTTGCCGCTGACGCGTTCGCGCCCCAGGTCCGAGAGGCCATGGACCAGGCCGAGGTGGCCGGCGACGTGGTGGTGATCGACTCCGAGAACCCGTCGCAGGGGGTCGCCATGCAATCGCTGATGGGCGACCCGATCTCCCAGGTCGAGGTCGACCCCAATGACGACGTGGTGGTGCTGCCCTACTCATCGGGGACCACCGGGCTGCCCAAGGGGGTGATGCTCACCCACGCCAATCTGGTGAACAACATCGAGCAGTGCGCGTCGTCGATTGCGTCCCAGTCCAGCGATGTGGTTTTGGCCGTGTTGCCGTTCTTCCACATCTACGGGATGCAGGTGCTGATGAACGATCAGCTGCACCACGGGGCGAGGTTGGTGACCATGCCCCGATTCGACTTGGTCCAGGCACTCTCGCTCATCGAGCGCCACCGGGTCACCCGGTTCTTCGTCGTGCCCCCGATTGTGCTGGCGTTGGCCAAGCACCCCGCAGTGGCTGACTTCGACCTCTCATCGCTCCGTCAGGTTCTATCCGGTGCTGCACCGCTGGGGGCTGAAGTGGCCGAGGAGGCTGCCGCCCGAATCGGTTGTGAGGTGGTGCAGGGCTATGGGATGACCGAGCTCAGCCCGATCACCCACGCCACCCCGCCAGGGAACTTCAAACCGGGGTCAGTGGGGCTCACGGTGGCCAATACCGAGGCCAGGATCGTCAACCCCGAATCCGGGGATGACCTGCCCGCCGGCCCCGAGGGGGAGCTGTGGATTCGCGGACCACAGGTGATGAAGGGTTATCTCAACAACCCGGAGGCCACCGCCGAGGCAATCGACGAAAACGGTTGGCTCCACACCGGCGACATCGCCTGGATCGACGACGACGGCCATGTGTACATCGTCGACCGGGTGAAGGAGCTCATCAAGGTCAAGGGATTCCAAGTTGCCCCCGCCGAGCTGGAGGCCTTGCTGTTGGACCATTCGCAGATCACCGACGCCGCCGTGGTGGGGCTGCCTGACGACGAAAGCGGAGAGGTGCCGTTGGCATTCGTGGTCGCCGCTCCTGATGCCACCATCGACGAGGAGGCAGTGAAGGCCTTCGTCGCCGACCAGGTAGCCACCTACAAGCGCTTGGGAGAGGTGCGGTTCACCGATGCCATTCCCAAGTCGGCCTCGGGAAAGATCCTCCGCCGCGAGCTGCGGACATCGATAGAAGGAACCGATGGCTGAGAAGAGGGCCAAGCCCACGGTGCGGATGTCGCCCGAGGAGTGCTGGGAGATGCTGGAGACGTCGGTGAACGGGACTCTCACCACGCTCCGGGCCAACGGCCAGCCGATCTCCCTTCCCGTCTGGTATGTGGTGCTGGATCAGAAGATCTACATGGTGACCAGGGGCAAGAAGGTGGTGCGGGTGCGCAACGACCAGCGGTGCTCGTTCCTGGTGGAATCTGGAGAGCGGTGGGCTGAACTGCGGGCGGTGCACGTGGAGTGCGTCGGCCGGGTGATCGAGCCCTCAAAGGAGTTGGCCCAGCGGATCGCGCAGGCCCTCGACGAGAAGTACGCCCCGTACCGCACCGCCCGTGATGTGATGCCCAAGCAGACCCGGGACTACTACCAGAAGAACCTCAACGCCACCATCGAGCTGATCCCGGTGGGCAAGATGCTCAACTGGGACAACAGCAAGCTCTTCTGAGGTGCCTCGCCCCTATTGCCACTTGTATTCGGGGTCGCGCTTCTCCCGGAAGGCGCGGCGGGCCTCTCGGGAGTCGTCGTAGCGCATCAGACGGGTGGTGTAGTCCTGTTCGGTGCGGTAGCCCTCCCGCAGCGGCAGGTTCTCGATCCGGTTCATCGACTCCTTGGCCATGCGCAGCGCGATCGGGCTCTTGGTGGCCAGCTCGCGGGCCAGCTCCTGCGCAGTGTCCATGAGTTTGTCGGGGGCGGTCACTTCTCGGACGGCGCCGATGCGGTACATCTCCTGGGCCGAGACTTGCTCGCCGGTCAAGAACATCTCCCGGGCCTTGTGGCGGCCCATCATCAGCGAGAGGTGGGCGCTGGCCCCGAGCAGCCCGACATTGATCTCAGGTGTGCCGAATCGGGCGTTCTCGGAGGCCACCAGCATGTCGCAGCAGGCGGCATAGGCCAGGCCCGCGCCCAAGGCGTAGCCGTTGATGGCCCCGATCACCGGGACGGCGCAGTCGATGATGGCCCACATGGCCTCTCGGGCCGCCAAGCCGGGGTCGGTCAGCTCCGTGGGGGGCCGCTGGTCGCGGGGCTGGTTTCCGGAGGCCTTCAGATCGACGCCCGCGACGAACGCCTTGTCACCGGCACCGGTGAAGATGGCGACCCGCACGTCCCGGTCGTCGCCCAGCGTGGTGAACATGTCTCGGATCTCGGCCATGGTCGCGGTGGTGACCGCATTGACCGGGGGGCGGTCGATGGTGACGGTGACGATGTGATCGCGCTTTTCTACCTGGAGATCGGGCACTGCTCGCCTACTTTCGCTGCTGATTTCGGCCCCCCACAGTATCGGGGGGAGCGAGCGACGAAGGCGTGGCCCTCCTATGCAGCTTCGGCGCTGGCCATCGGCCCGTAGCGCACCGGGAGGTGCTTGATGCCGTTGATTGACAGGTCGCGCAGTCGCTCGGGCGGGCCAATCACCTCGATATCGGGCAGGCGGTTGATCAGCGCTTCGAACATGACCTCCAGTTCCAACTTGGCCAGGTTGGCGCCCAGGCAATAGTGGGCTCCGCCGGCGCCGAAGGCCATGTGGGGGTTGGGGGTGCGGGTGATGTCGAATCGGTGGGGGTCGTCGAACACCTCGGGGTCGCGGTTGCCCGCTGAATACCACAGGGCGACCTTCTCTCCAGCTCGGATCTGCGCCCCGCCCAGTTCGAGGTCTTCAGCCGCGGTGCGGCGGAAGTAGCGGACCGGAGAGCCATACCGCAGTATCTCGTCCACTGCGCTGGGCATCAGCTCGGGGTGACGGCGAAGCAACTCCCACTGGTCGGGGAACTCTTGGAAGGCGAGCAGGCCGTGGCTGATCGCATTGCGGGTGGTCTCATTGCCGGCGACGACGAGCAGGGTGAAGAAGAGCGAGATCTCCAGATCGTTGAGCTCGGTCACCGTCCCGTCGGCCATGGTCACCTTGGCATGCGCGAGCTTCGTCATCAGGTCGTCGCCGGGGCAGCGGCGCTTCTCCTCGGTGAGCTGCTGGGCGTAGATGGTCATGTTGAAAGCGTCCATCGACCCGTTTTGCGGCGAGTGGGGATCGTCATCGTCGCCCTGGAACTCGGGATCGAAGCGCCCTATGGCCAAGTTGGTCCACTCAAACAGCTTGTGGAGGTCTTCTTGGGGGACCCCGACGATCTCGGCGATGGCCATCAGCGGAAGCTCGGAAGCCAGGTCGATCACGAAGTCACCCTCGGCGCGACCGTCCACCGCATCGATGATGAGGTGGCTGCGGGTGCGGAGGCTGTCTTTGAGTTTGCGCACCATCCGGGGGGTGAACCCCTTGCTGACCAGCTTCCGGTAGCGGGTGTGCTCGGGTGGGTCGGTCATGATCATCATGATTCCGGGACCGATATCGACGTCGGGGAGGGTGATCCCGCCAGTTCCGTCGCGGCCCGGACCGGTCTGATGGGAGAGGCGGGCACCCATCCGGTGGGCCTGGGTGATGAGGGCGTGAGAAGTGACAAACCAGAACGGCTCCTCATGGTCGGTCTCGGGGTGATGCCAAATGGGGGCGTGGGCCCGCAGCTCGTCGTAGAGCCCATAGGGCTCGCTGGCCGCGAACATGTCCATATCGGTGAAGTCGATTCCCGCTGCTAATGTTGTGGTAGACATAACTCGCTCCTTCCTGGTGAGAATTCCATTCTTACACACGAGAATTAATATTTCAACTATAAGAACATGAAAAACAACACCGATAACTCTGATATCCAGACCGAGAACAAAGACTCCGAGCCGGCTGCCCTCAGTCCCTGGGAGCAGCGCATGCTTGAGCGGTCGTTGGACAGTGCTCGAGTTCAGGCCTTGTCTCGCAGCGGCGAGTTCGTCCACGCCGCGTTGGCCTTGCTCGAAGAGGGGGGGTCGGTTGAATTCACGGTGCAAGACGTGGTGCGGCGCTCGGGGGGCTCGCTCCGGCGCTTCTACCAGCTCTTCTCATCCAAAGACGACCTTGTTCTGGCCCTTTTCGAGGAACTGATCACCCAGCTTGTTGAGCACATCCCCGAAACCGTAGAAGCCGGAGCCCCACCGCTTGAGAGGCTTGAGATCTGTTCCCGGACCTTGTGGGACTTTGTCAGAGGTCAGGATGCGCCGCCAGCGAAGATCGTCCGCACTATGGTCGCACTCCACAACCAACTAGCTGCCGCCCGGCCCGATGGCTTGCGGCTGGCCTGGGACCCCTTGCGGCAGCTCATTTCCGGCGTCATCGCCGACGGGGTAGCCGAAGGGGCGATTCGGGCGGACATCGAGCTGGATGACCTATCCGATCTTTTCTTCGACGTCACGCTGTCCGCCCATGTCTTCGCGCTCGGTCGAACGGGCTCAGCTCACGCCCGGTTCGACAAGCTTTGGGACTTTTGCCTGGGGGCGTTGCGTCCTCTGCCCTAGTGGCCAGATCTCTTTCAGCGCAGCAGAGCCTTGGCCTCTCTTTTGAATGCGGCGAGCTGGATGCGTTCTTCTCGCTGGTTGTAGAAGTCGTCCAATGGGTAGCACCCCGAAATCAAGCTGTTGCGGGGGGCGGTAGTGCAGTCGGAGAACGTGCGGCAGATGAGGCGCCGGTCGAGCTCGCGCCCGGCCAACACGTCGGCGGGCATGCGGGGGTACGACAGGATCATGCGGCCCAAGCCGACGGCGTCGGCTGTGCCCCGGGCCACAAGGGCCTGGCCGACGTTGGGCAGCCATTCCTGGAGATATGACAGGCCGGCCCCCACCACCCGCAAATCTTGATGCCGCTGGGAGATCTCCCCGATGGCTGCGATCAGGCGGGCCACCCCCACTAGGGGGTCCTCGGGCGGCTGGTAGCCGTCGGAGGGGGGGAAGTAGGCGGGCCGTTGGATGTGGGGCACGTAGTACGGGCTGCCCGCGGAGGCGCACACCAGCCCGACGCCCAGACCGCGGAGCATCTCCAGCACTCGGTGGGTCTCGGTGAGGTCGATACCCACCCCCGTCCCGTCGCCCCCGAAGGCCAAGCGGTAGGGGACGGGGGTCTCGGGAACCCCGACGCCGCCTTCTCCTGCGGTGTGGGGGACGAAGTCGAACAGCGACAGGCGGACGGCCACCCCCAGGTCGGGGGCCCGCTGGCGGATCCGCTCGATAATCGACCGCAGGAAGCGGGTGCGCCCTTCCAGGTCGCCGCCGTAGGGGCCGGTGCGGTCGACAGCCGACAGGAACTCGTGGCCCAGATAGCCGTGACACGCCTTGATGTCCACGAAGTCGAACCCGGCCTGGCGGGCCAGCACCGCCCGATCGACGAACTGCTCGACCAACTCGTCCAGCTCGTCGTCGGTGAGCACGTCGGCTGCCCTTGATCCCACCCGGACATCCAGCAGCGGATGCTCGTACACCGTCATAGGGGCCGGCCCGGCGGCGGGCCGGGAATAGCGGCCGGAGTGGGTGAGCTGGAGAACCGTCACCTGCGACGGGTCCAACCGGCGTCGCAAGGCGGCAATGTCGTCGACGGTGGTCTGGTCAAGCACCAGTTGGTTGGGGTTGGCCCGGCCATCGGGCCGCACTGCGGTGGCCTCGCCCCACACCAGTCCGGCCCCGCTGGCCGCAAACCGGTCCCACCGTCGGCGGACCAGATCGGACGGCCGCCCGTCGGCTTTACCGTCCCAGCCCTCCATGGGCAGCACCGCCCAGCGGTTGGGTGCGGTCTTGGTTCCGGCTGAGCCGTCGGTGATCACCATCGGCTGGGCTAACACCCCCGAGGGGTCCACCTCGTCGTCTACCGGGATCTCCGCCCCCAGACCCTCGACATAGTCCCGGAGTTTTTCAATGGAGGTGAGGTTCTTCACCTGCTTCCAGCGCGGCATTACAACACGCCCAGGCGCTCGCCGATGTCGCGCAGGACGTCGCGGTCGCTGCCGGGCCGGGTGGGCGCGCCGGCGGGTACCGCCGCGTTTTCGGCCCAGCCCCGCATCTGGAGGAACATGGCCGCACTGTGGCGGTAGGCGGGTACCGGCGGGCGGAACGTGAAGTGCCCCAGGTACTGGAGAATGTCGTTGAGTTGGTAGAACCCGGGATCGCCCTGGGCCCACAGGCGGTCGCGCTCGGCGAACTTGTCGGGTGCGAATGTGGAGAGGCCCAGCAGGTAGTCGGAGCCGTACATGACCATGTCGATGGCCAGATCGTTGCCGGTCAGCACATTGAAGTCGGGGCGCACTTCATCACGCAGCGTCAACCGGTCCCACTCCAGCCCCCGGTCGAGCGACGAGTGCTTGGCGCCGATGCACTGGGGCAACTCCAGCATCCCCCGGTAGGTGTCCAGCGACACGATGCGGCCATAAGGCACGAACATGGGACCGAGTTCGAAGCCGATGAACCGGTCGACATGGCGGGCGAGCTGGCCATAGGCGTCGAGCCAGGCTGGGTCGCCGTGGTCGTTCAGCCCGTGCGATGGGAACACGATGGGCAGGCCGCCTCGGTCGGTGATCTCAGCGGCGGCCCGCAGATAGGCGTCGAGGTCGAACGCGGCGCCGGGCTGGTCGGGCACGAATGCCCCGGCCACAAAATCGCCGCCGGTAATTGTCGCAGCCCGGTCGAGCACCTGGACCCGGATGTCATCGGCGAGCAGCTGGACATAGCCGGTGTCCATGTTCACCGCCGGGGTGAGCCCGGCTTCGTGGGTGCGGGCGATATGGGCGTCGAGCGAAGCCCAGTCCACCGTGGTCGAGTCGAGATGGGGCAGCAGGATCGCCGACATCCCGGTGATGGTCCGACCGGGCAGCACCGGCATCAATCTTCGACTCCGAGGCTCTCAATCAACTCCGTGGGGATCTCAGATTGGCCGGTAGAGTGGAAGGGGCCACCCTCCTCCAACACGATCTCCAAGGGATCAACAGGGCTGTAGCTGCGGGTCATCTGATCGTCGGTCCACGACAGGAGCGTGTCTCGGCCGTCGGCCAGGACCGCAGGGGCCTGATCGGCCAGGTCGGTGGTTTCGCGGGGGTCGGCGCTGATGTCGAACAGTATTTCCTCATTCCACGCCGGGTGGTAGCCGTCGAAGGCCTGCTTGACCTCTTCCATGGTCGACAGGTTCCACGGATGGCGGGGCGGTGGCGGGCTCCATTCATTGGGCTTGAACCCCCAGGGCTCCTGGGCCGAGTGGGGCTGGCCAGTGTCCGGTTGTGGGCCCGCACCTCCTCGATGTGCCAGGCTGGCGCAGGATCGCCTTCGAACGGGTTCCCGTAGTCCGCCGGTGTGTTGTAGGGGGTGTAGGCCACCGAGTCGCCGTAGCAGCCGAACCTCGGCGAGCAGTCCTCGAACGACGCCCACAGAACATTGGGACGCGAGTTGGTCATGGCTTGCTCTGCTTATTCATGGCCTTGATTTTGGTACGGTCGAGCCGATGCATGTTGCCGATCCGCCGATCTTGCTCACTGATGTGTTTGACGATGTTGGAGCTGTGGTCAAGCTGCTGGGCCAGGAGGCGCCGTATGCGCCGCTGGGGGGCTGGTACAACCCGGGGGCCGATCCTCACGCCCGCACTCGCCCCTTGTGGTTTCGGGACGACTGGGTGAACGAGACCGTCGCCGTGCCGGGATCGGAGGTGTTCTTGCACCATCCGGCCTACATCGACTCGGCCAAGGCCTACTACGGCGCCGAGATCGTCGAGCCTCACAGCGTCTATGTCAACCAGATGATGGCCATTCCCGAAGCGGGGCCGGCCCATACCGACAACCCCCGGTTTGCGGGCCGCGACCGGACCAACACTCCGATGTGGTTGCTGCGGGCCATGCTGTGGTCGGAGCTGTTCGACGACATGTCGTTCCCTCAGGCCACCGCCATCTGGTGGCTCAACGATGTGGAGGGGGGAGGGATCCTCTACTGGCCCTACGGGCCTGACCAGTCCCCCGAAGAGCACGTTGGCAACATGGCCAACACCGCGTTGATGGGCGACAACCATGGCATGTTCCACCAGGTCAACGCCATTGGCCCCTTCGATACCGGGACACCCCGGGTCACTCCGATGGCCGAGCTGGCTCCGGCGGGCAGCCCCGATGGGGAGTGGGTGGTATCCGATCACGGCGAGGAGGTTTACCGCACGCCGCTGACCGATATCCGCATCAGCGTGCTGTGGAAGGCAGACGTGTACGTCGATGCCGACCACAAGAACCGGCTGGCTTCCAACCCCCTGAGCCGCGATGACATCGCCGCTCGGTTCAACGCCGACTTGGACGAGCGGGGGATCGACCTTCGGTTCGGTCCCAACCGTATCGACGACCCCGACCACGCTGCCGAGATTTGCGAACACTACCCGGAGGCCCGCCCCGTGGAGGCGCTGCCCTCGGTATTCGACTACTGATCAGCCTCCGCTGCGGAGGCAGTGCTCCATCGTCAACTGGAGCTGGTTCTCCTTCTTCAGCAGCGTCTGCGTCCAGTCGGTGCCGTTCGTCAAGCGCTCGTGCGCCACGGCATCATTGGTCATGGCAGGCCCTTTCTGGAGTTCCCGCTCACTCTAAGCGGCCCGAGGGCGACAAAAAGAAGTATCGGAGGTACACCATGAAGCTCGCGTTCAAGACCATGCCCCAGAACATCGAGTGGTCGGTCATGCTGGAGACGTGGCGGGAGCTCGACGCCGATCCCCGATATGAGTCGGCCTGGGTCTTCGATCACTTCTTCCCCGTCTATGGCGGTGAGGAAGGGCCGCTATTACACATTCACCAACGCCCGCAACGAACCCAAAGGCCCCCAGCGGCCGACCCCGCCCATTGTCATCGGCGGCGCTGGCCCTCGCCGAACCATGCCCCTGGTGGCCCAATGGGCCGACCATTGGAACTTCCCCGGCGGCGAGGTCGACAAGTTTACCGAAGTAAAAGCCCGGCTCGCCGAGTGCTGCGATGAGATCGGCCGCGACCCCGCCGAGATCACTACTTCCACCCACCTGATCTACCGAGCAGACGATCCTATCGACAACGTCCTCACCCAAGCCGAGCAGTACCGCGAGGCCGGCCTCGACCTAGTGGTGTGTCGTGGGTTTAGCGCCGTGGATTGCGACGGCAGCGGCGTTCCTCGCAAGGCGCACCGACGCAGCCATACTTCCAGCGTACGGCAAGGAGGGGCAACGCCGCGAGGGGCGTCGCTGCCTAGCAGGACACGCGCGAATAAACCCACGACACACCACTAGCCATCCTCTACCCCTTCTCACCCGTTGACCCCGCCTCCGTCCACGAAATGGCCGACGCCCTCGAGCCCCTCGTCGAAACCGGCTAGACCCTCGCGTTCACCGGCGGGCGTCTACGACTCGGGCAGGGCCGTTCCAGGCGATCATTTCGGCGTCGATGGTTACCAGTTGGCTGTTAGTGAGCAGGGCAGTGGCCATGATGAAGCGGTCGGCGGGGTCACTGTCGGCCCATTCGCCGCGGAGCTGCACGGCTCGGGCGGCGATGTTTCCGTCGATGGGGATAGTGATCACTCCTTGTTCTTTCAGCTGATCAATGAGAGCGGAGAAATCGACTTGGACCCTTCCCTTGGTGGCTTGTTCTCCAATCTCCCAGATGGTGGCTGCACTGATGGCGGCCTCGCCGCGACGCTGGGCGTCGATCACGAACTCTTCTGCCGCGCTTGAGACCTCAATTGCCTCCCAGTCCCTCCCAACGCGCAAGATGACATTGGTGTCCAGGATGATCATGCTTGTCGATCACCGCTTTCTGACAGGTACTTGTGGTAGTGCTCGGAGCGCTCCCAGCTGGCGTCCATCTGCTCCTCCCAGTCGTCGTCAAAGGCGCTGAGATTGTCAAGGTCGATTCCGTCGGGGATGTGAACGATGCCTTTGAGAGAGCCCTTGAATGATGGAAACAGGTATTTCGGGGGGAGGATGTGGGCTATGACTTTGCCGTTCTTGGTGAGGGTGATCTCCTTGTAGCTCTCCCCGAGCTCGTCGAGCATTTGGGAGATGTTGGCCCGAAACTTGCTGATCGGGACGCTGAGCACCTCGATCATGAATTTCGAGATGTCAGTCTGGCTAGTGAAGTCGGAATCCATAGGCAAGATTGTACAACATGTACAAACTCCCGACCGCGTGATTTTTCTCCCGGAGCCGGATCAACGGGTTGGGCAGGCCGTTAGATACAGTCCGATCTGTGCCGGGTGAGGGGGCGATCACAGACGAGGCTATTGCCCGGTTGCGGGGGCGGATCGGGATTGCTCAGCCGCATCCCCAGCCTCCTTGGTATCGTGATCCAAACACCGATGCGTTTCGGCAGGTGGCGGAGGCGTTTGGCGATGACAATCCGCTGTGGTGCGATCCCGACTACGGGGCCGCCACCGTGTGGGAAGGGCCGATCTCGTCGCCCAACATGAACGGCGGCGACACGCTTATCGGGGAAAACGAGGTCCAAGAGCTCGACCCCGATACCAAGGCGCTGCTCAAGGGCGATCCTCTCACAGGGGCCCACGCCTACTACTCGGGCAGCTACCGGGAGTGGTGGGCACCGCTGCGCCCGGGGATGCGGGTTACCAGGAGAAACGCCCTGGTCGGCGTACATGACAAAAGAAGCGAGTTCGCGGCCCGCACCGTTCACGAGTGGACGGGGGAGGTGTTTGCTACCGAAGACGTCGTGCTGTCGGCTCAGTACCGGTTGATGATCCGCACCGATCGAGGGTCGGTGGAGCGCAAGGCCGACGAGGGCGGGGGCAAGTACGACGACATTGAGATCGAGCCCTACACCGACGAGCAGATCGCCGAGATCACCGAGGCGGTGAGCACCGAGGCCGAACGCCGCCGGGGGGCCGAGCCCCGTTGGTGGGAGGACGTCGAGGAGGGCGACGAGCTGCCGCCGCTGGTCAAGGGGCCATTGCGGGTCACCGACATGGTGGTGTGGCACACCGGCATGGGCATGGGTCTCTATGGGGTCAAGGCACTGCGGCTCGGCGTCCAGCAGCGTCAGCGGGTACCGGGCTTCTTCCGCCCGGACGACCTCAACATCCCCGACGTCCAACAACGCGTTCACTGGGACCCGGAGTGGGCCCGGCGGGCGGGCAACCCGGCCATATACGACTACGGCCGGATGCGCGAGACCTGGCTGGTGCACCTGTGTACCGACTGGATGGGCGACGACGCCTGGCTGGCCGCCCTCGACGTGGAGTTCCGCCGGTTCAACTACGTGGGCGACACACATTGGATGCGGGGCACGGTGACCCGCAAGTACCTCAACGACGAGGGCGCCCCGGCGGTTGACCTCAACATCTATGGCGAGAACCAACGGGGCGAGATCACCTGCCCTGGTCACGCCACCATCCTGCTGCCGAGCCGAGAGCACGGGCCGGTTCGGCTGCCCACGCCGCCTGGAGGGGCGACAACCGCGGCGCAGGCGCTCGATGCGCTGGTCGAGCGGTTTGGGGAAGGGTTGGCGGAATGAAGTCCGACCGCCTGAGGATCGACGCAACCAGCACCGATGAGGAGGTCCGCGCTTCCGTCACGGAATGGGTGACCGAACACGTCCCCCAGGCATGGCGCGACGCCGCACCGGATGGACGGTGGGCCATCCGCGAGGTGCGGCCCCGAAGGGACTACGAGGCCTGGTACCCCACCTTTGCCGCTTCCGGGCTGGCGGTGGCCACCTGGCCCGTCGAGTACGGGGGACTCGGCCTATCCCCGGCCAATGCGCAGGTGGCAGAGGCAATTCTTGCCCCCCTCAACCTGGGAAGGCTGAACCCGCTCGGGCTGCATAACACGGCCCCAGCGCTGTTCGCCCACGGCAGCGAAGAGCAGAGGCTGCGCTTCCTTCCCCCCATGGTGGCCAATCGGGAGCGCTGGTGCCAGATGTTCAGCGAGCCCGGCGCCGGCTCCGATCTGGCCTCGCTGGCCATGCGGGCTGAGCGCGACGGCGACGAGTGGGTCCTCACCGGCCAGAAGGTGTGGAGCACCTGGGCGCATGAGTCCGAGTTCGCCATCTGCCTGGCCCGTACCGATCCCACCGTCCCCAAGCGCCGCGGCATCACCTACTTCCTGGTCGATTTGTCGTCGCCCGGTGTCCAGGTGCGGCCACTGCGCCATATCGGCGGCGAGATCGACTTCAACGAGGTGTGGCTCACCGAGGTGCGGGTTCCCGACTTCCATCGCGTCGGGGCCGCGGGCGACGGGTGGCGGGTGGCCGCATCCACCCTGGCCGGCGAGCGCCAGATGGTGGCTGGCGCGGGATCGGGAGGCGTTGACCGCATCGGTGGCGGTGGGATCGAGGATCTGCTCAAACGGACCAAAGACACGGGAGTCGGCCCGGTGGAGCGCGACCGGCTCATGCGGCTCTATTGCGAGGAGATGGTGAGGACATGGACCAACGAACGAGTTCGGGCCACGGTCAAGACCGGGGAAACGCCGGGGCCGGCTGCGTCGATTGGCAAAGTTCACCAAGGCCAGCTCAACCAGGCCCTTCAACTGGCCGCCACCGACATGTTGGGCATGGCGTCGGTGGCCTGGTATCGCAGCGATCGGGCCGAGGGGAAAGATCTCCTCGAGACCTGGGCGGCGGGCATGCCACATGCGGCAAAGGGCATGCTGCGAAGCCGAGCCAACACGATTGAGGGCGGAACCACGGAGGTCAACAAGAACGTGATTGGCGAGAAAGTGCTCGGCCTGCCCCGCGAGCCAGACCCCTGCCACGACATGGCCTGGCAGGATGTCCCCAGGTAATTGGAGCTGAAAGGAACCCCACCCGTGTTTGAACTCAAAGGCAAGATCGCGCTGGTCACCGGCGCTGGGCAGAATGTCGGTGCCGGCGTCGCCCGCACGCTGGCGTCCCAGGGAGCGCATGTGCTGGTCAACGACATCGTTGCCGACCGGGCCGGTGAAGTGGCGGACGCGATTGCGCGGGCTGGCCACGCGGCCGAGCCGCTGCCCTTCGACGTCACCGATGGCGACGCGGCAAGGGCGGCCATCGCCGATTGGCCCATCGACATCTTGGTCAACAACGCCGGCAACGCAGGGGCCGAGACCATGGAGGTGAAGCCTTTCGCGCAAACCGACCCGGATGAATGGGCCGGACCCATCGAGGTCAACCTCTATGGCGTCATGTACTGCACGCATGCCGTGTTGCCCGGAATGATCGAGCGGGGCTGGGGCCGCGTGATCGGTGTCGTCTCGGGAGCGGGCACCGTCGGCGTGAACATCGGAGTGGCGGCTTATTCGGCCGGCAAAGGCGGCGCGGCCGGATTGCTCCGCTCGGTGGCACTCGAGGTTGCCCAGACGGGAGTGACGGTGAATTCCATCGCCCTGGGGCTGATGTCGAACACCGGGGACACCGGTGTTACCGCCCAACTCGAGAGAACCATCCCGACCCGGCGCTTGGGCACCCCCGACGACGTCGCCGCCCTGTGCGCCTATCTCGCCTCTGAGGAAGCCTCCTGGATGACCGCCCAAACCATCCCCCTCGCCGGCGGTTCCATCACCAGCTGAGCGCTACCAATTGGCGGTCGGGCCACTATGAATCGCCCCGGGTTCGGTAGTCCCCTTGGGAGAGCAGGCCCCGACCGTGCTGCTTTTCAGCGGAAAGGCGTCGCGCCCCCATACGATCCACGCAAATCAACTCCCCCCTGTGGCGCCTCCACACACAATCCCTGCTGCCGGCATACCGCCGGGGCCTAGCGGAGCAGCTACCCCTGCGCACAGCGCTCCAGATGAGCCGCCGATCAGCGCGCGCTCCCACCAGTGCTTTGTGCAGACCCACGGGTATCGGGTCACGGCCTTGGTCGTCCAATCGCCGTCGGAGCCTCGCGCTCGGGTTTGGACTTGGTAGGAAACCCACCGGCACGACTTCTTGTCATGGGCGTCGGCCCGCTCGGTGTTGTCTCCCACGAGGAGCACAGCCGACGGCAGCGGCACCACCACATCGACATCCGAAGAGCCCACACCCACACCCCCCAAACCCAGGGGGCTCCAAACTCTCCACGATGAGCCTCCCCGGTTTTGGGGGGAAGCCCAGTGGATGCTGATGGCAACGATATGGCCACTCATTTTGAGGTCGATGGCAATACCATCACCCCGATGGTCGGGACCGATGAGACCACTGCCTATCCGGTTGTGGCCGATCCCGATCTCACCTGGGGCTATATCTCCGGCACTGCCTACTTCGACAAGTGGGAGACCACCTTTCTGTGCCGGGGCTCATGGCACACGCTGGCAGCGATGGCCATTAGCGCTCTATGGTTTCCCATTCTCGCTGCCGCGCTGGCCGTCATGGTGGTAATGGCCTGCACCGCTAGGCTTCTGTACAAGTGCATCAAAGTGAAGTCCTACGGAACAGTTTCCACATACTCCGGCGGCTACTGCACGTGGTACCACTAGCTTGAGCGACGGGGGGAAGCGCGGGCTTCTCGTCTCCTCCTTGTGCGGCTTGCCCTTGGCGCTTTTGTGGGTGCCGGGCGCTCCGATCATCTATGTGCTGGGTGCCCAACTCGTGATGTTCATCGCGGTCGGCAAGCTCGCCTTCTGGCTCTGGCCCGACGGGATCGGGCTGTCTGGGCCGGCGCGCAGGCTGGCGTGGGCTCTGTCTTGGGCCTGCCTGTACGTAGCTATCACGCTGTTGCTCGGACTGTGGAAAGTCGGTGAGTACATCGCGATGCCGATACCGGCGATTGCGCTGACTCTCGCGCTCCCAAGGACGCGGAGATGGCTCACGGACAGACTGCAACGCTGGCAAGCGCTGAGGTGAGAGGGCGACGATCAAACACTCCGCCGATTCCGAAACGTTGAGAATTGGTTTTATGTAAAGCTGAAAGCGGTGGAGAGGCGCTGGCCGCTGGCTGGACCAGTCGTAGAACGCCTGGCGGCCGACACCGACGACCCGGCACGACACCACAGTCGGGAACCCCTCGGCCCTCCGGGCAGCAACCCACAAATAGCGGGTCACTGGCCCGACTCCTTCACCCACAAGGCCGTCGCTCGCATGGCAGCTCGCGCTCCATCCGGAGCTTTGTCACCTCCCGGCGCAAACACGCCGGCTCGGCGCGCTCTTCAGTCGCCAGACCCGGATTCTCGCCCCGGTCGATCCGGGCCTGGCGGACCCAGTTCCCCAGATTCGTCTCACCGATCCCCAGATCGCGCGCGACATGGGCGACCGGCCTTTCCCCGTCCAACACCAACGCCACCGTGTCGGCCTTGAACTCCGTGCTGAACCGCCGCCTGGCCCTGCCCGGCGGCCTGTCCTTTTCCATCACATTCATGGTTACCTCCCAATCGAGGTGACCGGCCAAAGGGGGATACCCAATGTCGTCGAACGCGTACACGAAATTCGGCACTTGCTGTGACGCTTACCTGAAACGGACCACTCCGGCAGCGGCTCTGACCGCCACCTGGCCTACAGTGCGTCCCTCCCGAACCTGACCGGCGAAGTGCTCAACTGCGGCGACATTGCCTCAGACCAGAAACCAGTACAGGTGCTCGTACCGGGAGTGGACCCCCACGGCTACCCCAAACCCCACCACTTGATGGGACGCCGCCAAAAACTGGCGAAGATCACAATGTGCCCGGGGTGGGAGTCGAACCCACACGCCCCCTTTGGAGGCTGGGGGGTTTAAGCCCCCTGCGTCTGCCTATTCCGCCACCCGGGCCTGGCCCTTTACGGTACCGGGCGGGGGTTTAGGCGTCAGCCCGGATATCACAAACTTGCGGGGTGGGCTTCTGCAAGGCTGTGCTGCAAGAGGTAACCGGCCAGGGGTGCTCAGGCTCGCTCATTTTCACTGGCCGGACAGCGCGAAGGCGACGAGTGCCGCGTCGGTGCCGCGGCCGGTGGCGATGACGACGAACTGCTGCCCGGACTGCGTCGGGTAGGTCATCGGGTTCGCGTTGGTCGGGAACGGCGTTGCGCCCCGCCAGAGCTCGGCGCCCGTTGCGCTGTCGACGATCACCAAGTCTTCGAACACCACCGGCGGAGAGGTCTGGTCGAACTCGAAGCGGCTGACCGGGCGGCCGTGCCCCTCGGTCAGCACCGCACTGCCGCCCTCGCCGAAGTCCGCGTCCAGCTCACCGGTGGCGGCGTCGATGGCATAGAGCCGGTCGCGGCTGTTGAGGAAGATGCGGGCGTCGTCCCCGTCGCCCCAGTAGGCGACGCCCCGGTGCTTGAAGCCAGTCGGCCCCGCGCCGACCGGTCCGCCCTCGTAGGCTCTCGGATCAAACGTCCAGAGTTCCGCGCCCGTCTCGGCGTCGAGCGCTACCACCCGCGTGTACATCGTGGAGAGGTAGAGGACGCCGTCGACCATGATGGGAGTGGCCTGGAAGGGACCCGGCTGCGTGTCGTACTCCTCGAGGGGTGTCTCGTTCGGCGACTATTTCCAGACCATCTCCAGGTCGCCGAGGTTGGCGGCCGTGATTTCCTCGGCTGCTGAGTACTTGGTATGGCCCTGGTCGGAACCGACGAACGGCCAGCCGGTTGTGTTGTCCGTCTCTTGGGCGCATGCGACTGCGACCAATGCCAAGACAGCGGTGACAAGAAGAGTCTTCACGAACCGGATTCTTAACATCAGCTGCTGCCCTCGACCTGCACCGTCACGATGTCCACGCCGTGGTACTTCTGGTGGCGCACCGCAGAGGCGTGGAAGCGCAACAGTCGCAGTGAGAGATCATCGGCTGATGGCACGGCGACCTCTTCGGCCAGGAACGCCATCTGGTCCTCGATGTTCTCCTGGCGGGTGGTGGCAACGAACTCCAGCTCCACCATCGTGGCCTGCGGTCGCGCCGTGATGTTCAGGCGTTGCCGTTCCAAGCCCTCGGCGTCGTCCTCTTGCGCCAGCAGGCTAGCCAGTGTCTCCTCGCCGGCTGACCGCAGCCGCAGCGTAGATACCTCATTCCATCCGAGCCTGGATGCCAGTCGAGCGAGGAAGTCGTCGATCACCGGTATCGAGGCGGGGTCAAGCGCGACCTCGAGTCGGGAGCGGCGCGTGCTCATCGCTTCGACCAGCAGCGTCATGGCGATGGCGGCGATGGCGCCGATTGTGACGCCGCTTCCCAGCAGCTCGCCATATTCGTCGCCAAAGAGGTCACGCAGGAGGGGGTGCCCGTGCAATCCCAAGCCCAACGCGCTGGCCAGCGCGACCACCAGCATGCGCCGGGAGTCCAAGCCGTCGCGCAACACCGTTTGACAGCCGCTGACGAACAGCATGCCCATGGCGAGCATGAGGTAGGCGCCCAACACTGGTCCGGGAATGGTCAACAACACCGCGGTGAACTTGGAGAACAAGGCCAATGTCACCGAGACGATGGCCACGCCAGCGCCCACTCGGCGGGCGGCGACGCCGGTGAGGTTGATCAGCGACAGGCTGTATGAGGAGTTGGCCATGGTCGGCAGCGTGCCGGCGAGGCCGGCGAGCAGCATGCCGACGCCGTTGACGCTGACCATGCCCTGGATCTGACGGAACTCGATTGCCCGGGGCTGTCGACGGGAGCCCTGCTGAATCACTACGCCATCGCTGATCGTCTTGAGCCCGAGCACCAGGGTTAGAACGGCGAAGGAGGGCAAGAGCACCCAGAATTCCTTGCTCGGTGTGAGATCGACGCTGAGGGACGGCACGTCGGGGATGCCGAACCAGCCGGCGCTGGAGATCTGGTCGCCGTCGAGCACCCCGAATGCCGCCGCCACCGCGCATCCGGCCAGGATGCTGCTGAACGGCGCGACCAGGCGCCAGCGTCCGCTGGCCCGCAGTGCCACGATCACCGAGACCAGCAACGTCGCTCCGGCGATCACCGGGCCGGCCGACGTTGGGGCGTCGGTCGGCAGGTCATCGACTGCGTCAAACGCGATGGGCAGCACGCTGACCGCGATCAGCATCGTCACCGTGCCCGAGACGGTCGGAGTCACGATTCGCCGCAGCGCCGGCAGCCACCAGGCCAGCGCGACCTGCATCAGGCTGCAAACAATCATCAGGCTGGCGAACGTCGCCAGCCCAGCCGCGGAGACCGTCGCCACCATGATCGCGATGAACATCGCCGCCGGCCAGGCGAGCACGACGTGGCCGGCGCCGAAGCGCGGCAAGTGGGACGCTTGCAACGCCGTAATGCCGCCGCAGATCACCATGGCGCAGAACACGCTCCAGGTCAGATAGCTGTCGTCGAGTCCCGAAGAGCGAATGGCGATCGCCACGTTCAGCACCGTCGGCGCCAGCACCAGCGCCGCCCCCTGGAACCCCACCAGCAGCGCGATCGGCACAGGACAGGGCTCCTCGGGCTCAAATCGAATGGACTGCTCGGCGCTATCGCCAGTCACTAGTTAGCCAACCTCCCCCAACGAGCCTATTCCCGGCCGTTCTAATACTTATAGGGGTCCTTGATAGCCGGGAATTACCTTCCACCTAGACGTGTGGGTTTGTGGTGCGAATGAAGGTTGCCAAGGCCCTGAGGTCGTGGGCCCAGAAGATCGTGAGGTGCTGGGCTTGGGCTTGTTCGAGGTTTCGGGTCTTGAAGATGCCAGATAGGACGGCGCTAGGAACGGTAGCTCCGCTGCCGAACTCTTCGATCCAGGCTGAGGCCTTCGCTGCGGCATCGTTGTTGAGTCGTTTGACTGAGTTTGTCGACGAGTTCGACACCTTGCATTCAATGGGCCTGCACCTACCGTCGTGCAGCCTGACTATGAGGTCTGCTTTGCGCTCCCCGAATGGTGCTTCTCCGCAGAACTCGCCTGGTGCCGGGGCATCCAGCAGACCAGGTGAAACGGTCCTGGGCTCGACTTCGACCATACCTGCTTCTCGTAGGCAGGCTTTGACCGACTCTTCTTGCTCTTTGGACTGCATTCGTCGGGCAGTTTCCACCCGTCGCGTGGCCATGAGGGCCGCTGTCGCAATTGCGGCGGCAGTGAGTTCGTGGTCATTGGCCCTGCGCCTTTGGCCGATCCAAGGGAACCGCTTGGGGTCTAGACCTTGGGTGATAGTTCCCATCACTCGGACCGATGCGCCAGTGTCATCGAGCAGCACGCCAGCAGCAAGCGAAGTATCGGCAAGTTCGGCCAGATCATCCGCTGATATAGGAGGACCGACGACGTAGCGGAGTGCTTCCAACAATTGGGGGTTGGCGAGCACCTCCAGGAGTCCAGGGTCGAATGTCAAAGCACCGGGCTGTACCTGTAGCAGCGAAAGGTTTTCGGTCTTGTCGAAGAGCTCATTCACGTATTCGAGGCACTGGGCAAAGGTCTCGGAATAGACCCCTTGTGACTCGTTCAGCCGTTGGGAGCGGAAGATCTGTCTGGCGAGTTCTCCTTGCTCGTCGAATTCCTCGCTGGTCCAGCGAGGGGGGTCTGTGAGGCTCACGACGACATCTCGGCGAGCAGAATGGGGCTGGGGACGGGGATGCGCTCCATCTCCGAAGGCTCGAACTTGGTGAGCCCACCGGCATAGGTGCGCCCCTGTGATACTGAGACGCCAGATCGTAGCGACGCAGCCAGGGTGTCCAATATGTCTTCGGACAGTGGGTCTCGGGGGTAGATCCCATGGGCAACGTTGACGTGGCGCGCTCCGGCAAGGTTGCGGACGAACGCCGGGGGACGCCGGGCCATGTAAGTGGCCAGGATCGGCGCGGGGGATCGCAGTCCCACTGACCACCAGGGATTTCGGTGGCGGGCGACATACGACGAATGGGCGCCGTTACGCTCTGCAAAGCGCAAGAAGCGCTTCACCAGCGCCCGGTCGTCGTCATCGAGTTCGCTGAGATCAGCGGGCAGGTCGATGACTGCCCGAAGGCTGCGAAGGCTCGATAGCAAGCCGTCGTCGGCGTCGAAGAGTTCCCGGGCCTTGGTAACCGTCGGGAAAAGCGTCCTTGCTGGCAGTTGAGGATCGTTGGCAGTGGTGATCCAGGTTGCGTTGGCCCCAGTGACCGCGCCCCTGTGTACTCGGCAGAGCTCCCCTAACTCGACAAATCCCTCAGGAACCGGTGGGATCTGAGTCAACAGCGGCGACCACCGTTTTTCTTGTTTGAGGCGCTGTTTGCTCACTCGGCGTCCCTTTGAGAGATCGGCGAGGTCTCCGGCGTTTGCGACCCGGCGCATCTTGAGCGAGCGGGCCTCCGAACCGATCTGAAAGCAGGTCACCGACGCGGTGGTGGCCGCGTCCTCAAAGGCCAAGGTCTCGGGAGCGAGGACATGGACCGACTCACCACCCAACCCGTCGGTAAGCATCCCTCGCAGCAATTTCCCGTAGTTGACGTCCAACCATTCCGCTGAGATGACGAAGGCTCCGATGTCTCCCGGCTGTGCTGTGAGAAGCGTCGCCAAGAAGAAGTGGATGTGAAGCCCGGCAAGGGCGCTGACGGGCAGGTCACGGCTTGCCGCAGTGTTTGTCAGCCATTGCTTCCACCGAGCCCCGATTTGGTGGTGACGCACATAGGGGGGATTGCCCACAAACGCCGTGACCCCATCGCAACTGCCAAGATCGGCTTCTCGGTAGTCGTCCACCATCACGGTGGACCGATCATCAAACTCTGCTGCGGTCAGGTTGGCCCGGCACAACAGTGCGGCCAAGGGATCCAGCTCGACTGCGACTAACGAAGCATTAGGAAAGACCCGTCCTGCTTGCAGCACAAAACGCCCCGACCCTCCGCCAGGATCGACGACCCGAGCAGGCCGCTCTTTGGCCGCGATCCAGCCCACCATCGCCTCCACGATCCCCGGAGGCGTATATACCGCCCCCAATGGGCGCCTCAGCTTCGGGGACCGCAACCGCACAAACGCATCCCCCAACGGGTCGCCCCCCTGTTGGATTTCCGAGACAAGCTCGCCAGTATCCGGTAGAGGAGTCACATCCGCGGCGTTGACAACCTCGGACTCTGCGGTGGTGAGATCGGCAAGAGCGCCACCACTGACAATGGACCACGCCACAGCAGCCAGTTCCTGCTCCGACTCCAGCCGGGTCGCCGCTCCTGCAGCGTCGCCATGTTCGATTAGCAACATCTGTTTGAAGTTTGACATAGGACTTCTCCTGATCAGAGGCAATGGAAAACAGGCCTCCATCATCCCGACCAGAGTGACAGTGGTGTGTGCCGGTGGCACCTCCCTAGGAGACGGATTCGACCGGTCTGGTGGCCTCCAAACACAGCTCTGGGGAGGGCCTTTTGTCAGGGGGCAGTCAGCCTGGCCAGCCCCTGAGGCATCGCCTCAAACTGTCACCGCGGGCCAATACACTCGCCTCTAGACAGCTAGCCGCCCGCAACAAGATCACTTGCAGGCGAGAAGTGAAATCCGACGACGGGCAAGGAATCTAATGGCCAAGGAGCAGGTGGACGAACCAGCAGAAGAAGTGGGTGTGGGAGTCAGAATCGCTGTTCCCGAGTTCATCGCCGAGCATGGAACCGGACCGTAACCCCCTGGCAGAGAGCCCCGGCAACCACAACGATGACACTCGGAATTTTGTGTATCGGGCGTGATCTGAGGGTCCGCGGCCGGGTGCTGTGGGCCGGGAAGGATCATGTCTGTGGTTGATCAGGATATGCCAGCGAAAGCAGCCGCCGATGAGGCGTCGTTGCAGGACTGGGCTGAGCATGTGCTTGAGGGTGCCCGGGCTAGGCCCTCACGGTACCGGGCGGGGCGGGGTGCGGCTTCGCAATTGCGGCCGCGGCTCTAGACGACGCGAAATACTGCTGAGCCGGTGGTGATGGTGCGATCGTCGCGGCCCTCGTCGAACAGGGTGAGGTTGACGTTGATGCGGCCGCTGCGGCTGGAGATGGCCTCGCCCTCGCAGCGGAACGGGCCGATGAGGCCGGGTTTGACGAACATCACGTACCAATTCTCCACCTGGATGAGATCGGTGCCGGCGGCCTGTTCAGCCAGTTCGTGGGCGGTGATGTCGAACACGACGTGGATGGGGCCGAGGTGCAAGGCGGCGTGGGGAGCAGAGAACTCCTTGGACAGCACGGGGAGTCGATACCAGCCGTCTTCGCCCTTGGTGGCGCCGAATACATCGTGCAGCCGGGGCATGTCGGGGGAGTCCTCTACCGGGATGAGCGGGTTTTCCACCGCCTCGTAGCCGTCGGGCACCTCCCCCAGGCTCACCCCCATGCCGGCGGAGGTGGCGATTACCCGGTCGTGGTCGGCAGCGTCCACCACCGTCGACCGGGTGAACCCCATCTGGCGCCCGAAGTTGATCACCTCGCGGATCACCTCGATCCGGTCCACCCCTCGGGCGTCGTCGAGGATTTGGGTGAACGACGCCACTGGGGCGGGCACCACCAGGTCGTCGTTCCAACTCGGCTCGGGGCAGCCGATGGCCAGCGGAGCAGCCATGATCCCGCCGTGGGCGTTGCGCATGTCATGGCGCAGCGGCATCGACTCCAGTTCGTCATCGCCGAAGCCGATGTCCAGCGACGGGGTGGTCTTGTTGAGATACCGGTAGGACATGAGCCCGGTCCAGATCTCCTCGAACGTCTCCCAATGCTCGTCGGAGCCCACATCTCGAATGTCTTGCACCATGGCGCGTCCCTCTCAGGTTGCGGTCTTGTGCGGACCGGTTGGGCCTACTTGCCCCAGAATGCGGGGGAGGTGGCGTTGCGGGGGATCTCCTCCAGCGGTTGAGAGATTTCGGCTACCGTCGGGCCGTGCTCGGCGGCCAGGGGCGCCAGGGCGTCGAGGTCGAAGCCGTACACCTCAGCGGCGTTGCCGGCCAGGATGCGGCGCATCGACTCCTCGTCGCGGTCGTGCAGGGCGTAGCGGATGCCCTCCCGGCTGTAGGGGTAGGTGCCCTCCACGTGGGGGTAGTCCGATCCCCACATGACCTTGTGGTCGCCCACCTTGTCGAGCAGGCGCATTTCGTTGGGGCCGGGGAAGCTGATCCCGATCCAGATGTTGCGCTCGAAGTAGAAGCTGGGCTTCTCGGGCAGCACGGAGTCGGCGGAGAAGCCCAGCTCGCCGGTGCGCCCGGTCATGGACATCTGGGCGTGGAGACCGTCGAGGCGGCGCAGAATTTCGGGCACCCAGCCGAAGCCCTGCTCGGTGAACACCGCCTTGAGGCCGGGGTACCGCTCGAACACCCCGCCCATGATGAGGTGCCACATGGAGCGGTTGGAGAAGAACGGGGTCTCGATCACGAACATGGGGCCGGCCGCGGGGGAGTCGCCGTAGTCGGGCATCCCGGTTCCCCCGGAGTGCAGGGTCATCACCACGTCGTGCTCTTCGCAGGCGGCCCACACCGGGTCGTAGCGGGGGTGGAACAGCGGGGGCAGATCGGAGTTGGGGGCGATGCTGGGTATGAGCGCTCCGCCCCGCAGGTTGTGCTCGGCGATCCATTTCACATCGGCCACGGCCTCGTCGATGTCGTTCAGAAAGATCTGGCCGATGCCTGCCCGGCGCTCGGGGTACTCGGCGCAGAAGTCGGCCAGCCAGCGGTTGTGGGTCCGGATGCCGGCCAGGCGGCGGGGGAGATCCTTGTCGGTGGGCTGGGGGGAGATGAGCGAGCCGGTGGGGAAGAACGGGGGCACGGTGTTGGGGAAGGTGATCTCGGCGACAATCCCGTCGGTGTGCTGCTCGGAGATGCGGCGGTCGTTGTCCCAGTTGCGGGACCGGCCGTCGTCTTGGAGGTCGCGGAACGGGTTGCGGTACTTGCCCCGCCAGGCGTCAAACTCGTCATGCCAGCTCGACTCCAGATACTCCCGGTACGTCGTGTGATTGGCCCCGGCGTGGCAGTCGGAGGAGATGATCGTGTAGCGGTCAGCGGTTGCGGTAGTCACGATTTAGAGGCTACCGGGCCGGCGGGTTCTGCTGCCTAGGGCGACAGGAGTTCCTCGCGCACTTGGCGCTTCAGGTACTTGCCGGAGGCGTTGCGGGGGAGGGGGCCCTCTAGGAACCAGATGTGGACGGGGATCTTGTGGGGGGCGAGGCGGCCGTTGAGGTGGGCTCTTAGTCCGTCGGCGTCGAGTTCCCGGCCGGGGCGCAGCACCACCGCAGCGCCGGGAACCTCGCCGAGGCGCTCGTCGGGCACGGCGAACACGATGGCCTCGGCCACCGCGTCGTGCTGGTAGATGGGATTCTCCACATCGGCGCAGGCGATGTTCTCGCCGCCCCGGATCACCAGGTCTTTGACCCGGTCCACGATGGCGATGAATCCGTCCTCGTCGATCATCGCCACATCGCCGGTGCGCAGCCAGCCGTCGGTGATGGCCTCGGCGGTGGCCTCCGGCTTGTTGAGGTAGCCCCGGATGACGATGGGTGAGCGAACCAGCAGCTCTCCGGGCTGGCCGGATGGCAGCTCGGTGCCGTTGTCGTCCACCACCTTGGCCTCGACGGTGGGCAGCGGCGGGCCGACGGTGGTGGGTTTGTCCACGTAGATCCGCCCGACGTTCATAGTGACCACCCCGCTGGTCTCGGTCAGGCCGTAGCCGGTGCCGGGGTTGCCGCTGGGGATCGACCGGGCGATCTTGTCCACCAATTCGGGGTGCAGCGGCGAGCCCCCTCCGCCCAGCGAACCCAGGCTGGAAGTGTCGTAGCGGTCGAAGTCAGGGTGCAGCACGATCTCCCGTGACATGGCCGGCACCGCAGCCAGGGTGCTGGGGCGCTCGGTGTGGATCAGCTTCAGGGCCTCGGTGGCGTCCCAGCGGTACATGAGCACCAGCTTTCCGCCCACCGCAGTGGTGGGATGCAGATAGCAGTTGCACCCGGTGACGTGGAACAGCGGCACGCACACCAGCCCGGCCGGCTGCTCCCGCTGGTCTCGGGGCACGGGTGCCTTGTCGCTGATCTTGCCCAAGGCAGCTGAGTAGAAGCCCATGTTCATCACGTTGTGCACCGCGGCCCGGTGGCTCATCACCGCGCCTTTTGGGAACCCGGTGGTCCCCGAGGTGTAGAACACGCACAGGTCGTCGTCGGGGCCGATGGCCGCTTTGGGCAACTCGGGCGGGTCGGGGTCGGCCACTGTGTCGGCCCAGCGGATCACGTCGTCGGGCAGCGCCTCGTCGCAGCGGGCGACAATCACCGGGATATCCGGCCTTGAATCCAGCGATTCGAGCCTTTTCCAGCGCTCTCCATCCACCACCAGCACCGTCGGGGCGCTGTCCTCGAGGCCATAGGCCATCTCCGCCGCCGTCCACCAGGCGTTCATGCCCACCACCACCGCGCCCACCGACACCACAGCCCAGTAAGCGACGATCCATTCGGGATAGTTGCGCATCGAAATAGCCACCCGGTCGCGCTGACCGATGCCGTTGTCGGCCAGCCACTCGGCCAGGGCCCGGACTTGTCGGTGGGCCTCGGCGTAGGACAGGCGTTCATCGCGGAAGACCAGATAGTCGGCATCTCCGTGGGCCGCGGTACCCGCAAACAGATCACGCAGGGAGTCAGGCGCGTTGTCGAACACCCGCAAGGGGATGCCGTTGACATCTTGTACCGACCAGGAGAAGAGTTGGCCCGGCGCGGTGATTTGCGCAGCGGCCTCGTTCCAGGCGGCGAGGGTCATTGGGAGGTCAGCCCCCAGCCCTCCATCACGATCGGGATCAAGGCGTCGACCAGTGCTTGGACGTCGGGGTCGGGGGGCAGCACGTTGGCGTTTGCCGCCAACGTCAGGTCCAGCTCGGGGAAATAGATCACCCTGGTGCGGAATGCCGGCGTACCGCCTCCGTGGCCGTAGGCCAGCTGGCCGCCGAAGTCGTCGATACCCACTCCCAGGCCGTAGCCGGAGTTGACCCCCGGTAAGGTCATCTCAGCCAGGGACTCGTCGCTGATCAGGCCTCCGGTGAACAGTCCCCGGAACATTCGGGGGACGTCGCCAATCAGGGCTTCGATTCCCCCGCCCGTCCAGCCGGCCGATTGCAAGAACTCCTGGGGATAGCTGTTCGTGGAGATATAGGTGTTGCCCAGGTAGTCGTGCCGGGCCTCGTCGGGAACTCTGGTCAAAGAAGAGAACGCGGTGTACAGAACCCCTCCATTATAGCTGTTGGCCACCGGCTTGGGCGGCAGCTCGCTGGGGGGCAGGTAGGTGTTTTCCAAGCCCAGGGGATCCAGGACGCGGGTTCTGATCTCGACATGGGCGGGATTGCCGGTGACCGCCTCGATGATCATGCCCGCGATCACGTGACCAGCAGTGCTGTAGTTGTACTCGGTTTCGAACTCGGCCACCGGCCCGTAGTTGGTGGTGAACCGCACGATCTCTTCAGGGGCGATGGGGACGCCCAGCCGGGATGAGGCCAGGACGAAGAACCCCGGGTCGAAGGCGTACTCCACGAACCCGGCTGTGTGGCCCATGAGGTGCCGGAGGGTGATGTTCGGACCGTGCTCGTAATTGCCATACCAGTCGTCGCCCAGATAAGCGGTGACCGGAGTGTCCAAATCGAGGAGGCCGTCATCCACCAGCGACAGCACTGCGACGGTGGTAACCGGCTTGGTTACCGAGCCGATGCGGACATAGCTGCCGGGCGTCATAGGTGCTTGGGTGTCGAGATCGCTGACGCCCCAGCCAAATGTCCACGGGTCTTCGTCTCCTCGGGCCACGGCCAGCACCAAGCCGGGGATGCTTGCTGCTTCCATCCAGTCGGCCGCCGCAGCGTCTATGGCGGCGACGTCCAATCCAGATGGGTGTGTCTCGGGTTCGGGAACAGCCGTGGTCTCTGGGGTGCCCTGAGCGGCGGGCTCCGGAACTGGGGTCGCCTCGGGCTCAGGGGCCGGTGTGGGAGCAGGAGTGGGCTCCGGCATGGCCTCCGGGGATGGCTCAGCGGTGGTATCGGGTTCCGGGGTGGCCGTGGGCTCAGGGGCTTCGGTGGGGGCAGGGGTGGCCTCAACCGTTGGAGCGGCCGTTAGCGGCGGCTCGGCGGTCCCCCCGTCGTCATTGCCGCAGGCCCCGGCCAACAGGGCCGTAACCACCAGCGGTACCAAGAGAAATTTGGCGGCAGCAGATCGCGTCATCGCCTCAGGCTACGCTGCGGCATGGCCACGATGCGCTTCAACCACATGGAGCTGACGCTTCCGCTGGGAACCCTGACCGACGACTACCGGGCCGAAGTGCGCGAGTTCTACGGCGACGTATTCGGGTGGACGGCTACCGACACCCGGATCCTCAAGCAGACCGCGCTGCTGCTGGCCACCGACTCCGCCACCAGCCAGTTCATCCTGCTGACAGAGCACAAGGATCCGATGGCCCCGCCTCCGTTCGATCATCTCGGCCTGCTGTTCGACACCCGAGAGGAAGTCGACGCTGCGCTGGCCAAGTGCGAGGCCTGGCAGGAGAAAGATCCCCGGGTGGAGATCAAGCGCTACAACGACCTGGTAATGCCCACCGTCATTGTCCATGCCTTCTACGTTCGATACCTGCTGCCCATTCATCTAGATGTGCAGTGTCAGGAGCGCCCTGAGGGGGTGGCGGCACCGTCGGGGCGCTGGGTCTGGGTTGAAGACTGATCTGTCCGCCGTCCCGCCTACCGTGGTGGGGGGTCACCCCCGATTTTTTCGAGAAGGAGAATTGATGGTTGACGAACGGGTTTCTCAACTGATTGGGGGGGATGCGCCGAAAGCCGCAGTGGAGGTGGCTGATCGGATTTGGATGGCGGCGGGGACGGCCAACGCCTACAAGGTGGCCACTGCCGAGGGCGGCGTGATGATCGACGCCGGGCTGGCCGGTGATGCCCGCCGCTTCCATCGCCAACTGTCAGCCGTTCCCGGCAACCCGGTGCGCTACATCGTGTTGACCCACGCCCACGAGGACCACATTGGCGGCCACCGGCTCTGGGCCGCCGACGGAGCCAAGGTGGTGGCCCATCGCTTGTGCCTCCAGCGCGATGAGCAGTACCGCCGGCTCACCCGGTTCCGGGTCGACCGGGCCAAGATCTTGTGGGGGGCGGCCATGAACCTCCGCACCGACTCCGGCAGAGTGGAGCCCACCGCGCCCGTCGAGGCCGAAATCGTGGTCGACCGCTCCCACACCCTCGAAGTGGGCGATCTCACCTTCGAAGTGACGCACACCCCCGGTGCCGAGGGCCCTGACGGGCTCACCGTGTGGGTGCCCGAGCTGCGGGCCGCCTTCGTGGGCGACTTGTGGGGCCCGATCATTGACGCCTTCCCCAACCTGTTCACTCTGCGGGGCGAGCCTTACCGGGACGCCCAGCAATACATGGAGTCGCTGCGTGAGGTTCGCGACCTGGAGCCGGAGATCGCCCTGGCCGGGCACTTCGAGCCGGTGGTGGGCAAAGAACAGGTAAATGAGGTGCTCACCCGGATGCACGACGGCGTGGAGTGGGTGTGGGACCGGGTGATCGACGGCATGAATGAGGGCAAGGACCCCTACACGCTCATGAGGGAGATCAGCCTGCCCGAAGACTCCCCCTTGCACGAGATGTACGGCCGGGTGGACTGGGGTGTGCGGGCCATTTGGGAGGGGTTGGCCGGCTGGTTCACCTATCGGTCGGTATTGGATCTCTACGCCACACCACCCGCGGCGGTCTATCCCGACGTGGTGGATTTGGCGGGGGCTGATGCCTTGTTGGCCCGGGCCGAAGAGCGCCTGGCCGCGGGCGACCGCTTGGAGGCGCTGCATCTTGTCGACATGGTTCTGGCCGCCGACGCCAGCCATATCGGGGCACTGACCGCCAAGCTGGCCGCCCTTCGGTCGCTGTCCGAAGAGTACGGCCAGCGCAACTTCCAGGAGGCAGGGTGGTATCGGGCCGAGATATCCCAAGTCGAGAATGAGATGGAGGCTGCCCAGCAATGAACAACCACCGCATTCAAGAGCGAGCAGCCGACTGCCGGAGAGAGGACGGGGTCTGATGCGGGCCGCAGTGATCGCCGCGGACAGAACGCTGGAGGTGGCCGAAGCCGACGATCCCGCACCCGGACCCGGCGAGCTGGTATTGGCGGTGAAGGGGTGCGGCATCTGCGGGTCGGACCTGAAGGTCGTAGAGCACCTACCCATCGGCTACACCCTGGGCCACGAGTTCTCCGGCGAAGTGGTGGCCGTGGGGGCCGACCCGGTGGGGGATTGGAATACAGGCGACGCGGTGTGCGCCCTGCCCCTGGTGGGGTGCGGCAGATGCCAGTTCTGCTGGGACAGGCTGCCGGTTCACTGCCCCCACTCGGAGATGATCGGCACCGGCACCCGGCCGGGGGCCTATGCCGAGTATGTGGCTGTGTCCAGCGCGCAGACATTTCGTCTGCCCGAAGCATGCGGCTACGACGTGGGCGCGTTGGTCGAGCCGATGGCCGTCGGGCTCCATGCAGTTGACAGCGCCGGCATCGGAGCAGGCGACAACGTGCTCGTCGTGGGGGCCGGACCAGTGGGCCTGGCAATCGCCCTTTGGACACGCCATGTGGGAGCTCGCAGTGTGGTGGTCAGCGATCCGGTGGCTGTGCGCCGTGACTCTGCGGCTGACTTCGGAGCCACCGGGGTCATCGATCCCGCAACCGAGGAGTTGGGACCGGCTTTCGAGCGGTTGGCTGGTGTTCCGCCCGACGTGGTGATGGAGGCGGTGGGCAAGCCGGGCATCATCCAAAGCTGCATAGATGTGGCCGCCCATCGGGGCCGAGTGGCAGTGGTGGGGATTTGCTCTGGACCCGACCCCATCATCCCGGTCTTGGCGTCGCTGAAGGAGCTGACCATGACCTTCCCCGTCTATTACCGCCATCAGGACTATGCCCACACCCTGGCCATGATCGAGCAGGACCGCATCAATCCGGCCCCCTTCATCACCCACAACGTGGATCTCGACGGCCTCCCCAGCGCCTTTGAGGCCATCAAATCGCCCACCGACCAGTGCAAAGTGATGGTCCGCCCCTAACCTTGCCTAACCTGTCCCCGTGGATTTCGGCGACACTCCCGCGGAAGCGGCATTTCGGGCTGAGGCCCGGGCCTGGCTGGAGGCCCACGCACCGGTCAAGGGCTCCCCAGAGGCGTTCGACAAGATGAGCAGCCCGGGAAGAAGCGCGGAGGAAGAGAGAGATCTGGCTGCCCGGGCCCGGGCCTGGCAGGCACAGCTGGCCGCCGACGGTTGGGCCTGTCTGGATTGGCCACAGGAGTACGGGGGACGGGGTGCTTCCACCGTGGAGGCGATCATCTTCGATGAGGAGCAGGGCCGCTTCGGCGTGTCGATGTCGATCTTCATGGCTGCGCTGTCGATGGCCGCTCCCACGCTCATGGCGTGGGGCACCGACGAACAAAAGCAGCGGTTCTTGAAACCGATCCGCCGAGGGGAAATAGTGTTCGCCCAGCTGTTCAGCGAGCCCAATGCCGGCTCCGATTTGGCCGGACTTCAGGCCAGGGCGGTGGAAGATGGCGACGAGTTTGTGGTGAACGGCCAAAAGGTATGGAACTCTTATGCCCACCTGGCCGAATGGGGCATCCTGCTGGCCCGCACAAATTCCGATGTCCCCAAGCACCAGGGGCTCACCTATTTCTTTGTGAAGATGGACAGCGAGGGCTTGGATCCGCGGCCGCTGCGCCAGATGACCGGAGGGGCCGAGTTCAACGAGACTTTTCTGGACAACGTGCGAATCCCCAAGGAGAACGTGATCGGCGGGGTCAACAACGGCTGGGCCGTGGCCCAGACCACCTTGAACAGCGAGCGCGCCGCGGTGGGTGCCCAGTCGTCGGTCGTGGACGTCGATGGTCTGGTGGACTTGGCCCGCCGCCAGGGCCAAGGTGACGACCCTGCGGTCCGCCAGGCTTTGGCCGAGGCGTGGATCAGATCAGAGGTGCTTCGATACCTGGGCATGCGGGTGTACACCGCGCTGAGCCAGGGTACGGAGATCGGACCGGAGGCCTCGATCATGAAGATCCTGACCGGGGATCACATCAGGGACACCAGTCAGGCGGCCATGGAGTTATTGGGACCAGATGGAATGCTGAGCGACGACAGTTGGGTGTCGCTGATGATCAGCCATTTCGCTCACAAGATCGGCGGGGGCACTCCCGAGATCCAGCGCAACGTGATCGGAGAGCGCATACTCGGCCTGCCCCGCGAGCCGCGAGCCGACAAGGGCATTCCCTTCCGCGAACTTAAAGTCTAATGAGTCCGCCTGGTATGCGGCCGGAATTGCTGGTCGTGTTGATGCTGGCGGCTTGTGCCGGGTGCGGCCTGTTCAGCGAGGGGACGGTTGTCAGCCCTGCGCCGGCTGCCGACAACGAAGAACTGTCGATTGCCCAGAGCACTCCGTTTCCCACGGCCACTCCCGACGGGGTGCCGCTGCCGGCCGATGCCATCGTGGTCGGCGCGCTGATGGCCACCTCCGGGTTCCTGGCCGACTACGACGAGCCTGCTTTAGTGGCCGCTAAGAATCGGATCGACGCATTGAATGATGCTGGGGGACTGCTGGGACGGCCAGTGGTGCTCCGGCACGTTGACAGCCACACCGAGCTGTCCTCCATGCGCAACGGTGCCGAGAACCTTCTCTTGGACGGAGTTGACCTGCTGTTGATGACGTGCGATGCCGCCTATGCCGCGCCGGCCCTCAAGGTGCTCGAGAGCTCGGGGACCCTGGTGATCAGCCCGTGTGGAACCGACGACACGTGGGCCACCGGAGAGCTGGGAGAACGGGTCTTCTCCATGGGCACGCCAGTCAGCACAGAAGCCGCACTCATGGCTTCGTTGGTGGTCAATCGGGGATTCGAAACCACCGCGGTGATCATCGACCAGACCAGTTCTGAAACGGTGGCGGTTTGCGAGGCCTTCCAACAGAGTTTTGAGGCGGTGGGAGGCCAGGTGACTGGGCTATACCGCTACCAGCCGACTGATCCCGGTCTTCTCGGCCCCATCCTCTCCGGTCTGAACGGTGGCAATCCCGAGGCAATAGTGATCTGTGGGACCCGACTGGTTGCTCCCGAAGAGGTCCTCGCCCCGCTTCGCGCTGCGGGCAACCTTCAACCGATTTTTGCCAGTTCAACCATGGATGGTGACCATTGGATAGGCAAGGTTCCCGACGTCGGCGACTTCACCATGCTCTCCTATGCCTCTGTCTACACAGCGTCCACCGATCCCAGCCCAGAGGTGCGCCAGGTGCTTGCCGACTATCTCGCAAACACCGGTCATCGAGCCAGCGACGGCCGCGTCGTCACCGGACATGACGCCATCGAGGCCTACGTCCGGGCAGTGGAGCGGGCTGGCACCCTGGAGCCCGGGGCTGTGGCCGGACAATTGGAGCGGTTCGAGAGCGAGGAGTTGGCTGGTGGCCCCGTCACCTTCGGCCCCGGAATCCATGCGCCGGTTAGCCGTCCCATGAGGGTGATCGCCATCGAGGAGCCCTTCGCCCGATACGACCGCATCCTCGTCCCATAGGCTGCGGCCCTTTGCGGATCAGTAGCCCAAGTCGACGTTGACGGGGCCGAGCAATTCCTCGCCGGCAATGTAGCGGCGAACGTTTTCCGTGACCCGGCGGGCCAGGAGCTCCAGCCCCATCTCAGGGGTGTTGCCCACATGGGGGGTGATGAGGCAGTTGTCCATGGACCATAGGGGGTGACCGTCGGGCAGGGGCTCCGGGTCGGTCACATCGAGGGCGGCGCCGCCGATGTCACCGGCGGCCAGCGCGCCCACCAAGTCGTCGGTGACAACGTGGCCGCCCCGCCCCACATTGATGAGCCAGGCATGAGTCTGCATGGCATCCAGAGCCTCAGCGTCGATGATTCCTGTGGTCTCCAGGGTGAGTGCCAGCGCTACGACCACCACATCGGCGTCGCCCAGCGCCTCGTGCAGGCTCTCTGGGCCGACCACCCGGTGTACGCCATCCATGGGCGCGCGATGGCGGCGCAACACTGTGATCTGGCAGTCCCACGGACCTAGCAGCCGCACCAGCGACTCGGTGATGCCACCGCCGCCCAGCACGGTTACCCGGCTGCCGAGCAGGTTGCGGCCCTCCGGCGGCGACCAGCTGCGGGCCCGGGAAAAGCTCCCCATCCCCCGCAGGCCGGCCAATGCCAGCATCAGCACGTGCTCGGCCACCGGTTCGGCGTACACCCCCTTGCCGCAAGTCCAGAGGTGGTCGCGGTCTAGCAAATGGGTCAGGTTCTCGATGCCGGCGTAGGGGAGTTGCACCCACTTGATGCCCGAGCCCCCGGCCAGCACTTCGGGCAACAGCTCGGGGGCGGCAGGCTCGGCCCATACCAGGGCCTCGGCCTCGGGAGGATCCACCACACATCCTCCACCAGCGACGACGGCGCCAACCAGCGCCGGCCGACGCCAGCAGTCAGGTTCCACAGCAACGCTTGGTTGTGTAATGCCAGGCTTTCCCATACCAACGAGTACTTTATGGGCGTGGAGGTCGCAGACTCGATCCTCGACCTCATCGGGAACACTCCGCTGGTGCGGATCAAGCGCATAGCTGATGGAGTGTCGTGTGAGGTGTTGGCCAAGCTGGAGATGCTGAACCCGGGCGGCAGCGTGAAGGACCGCCCGGCGGTGGCCATGATCGACGCGGCCGAGCAGGAGGGCCTGCTGAAACCCGGCGGGACCATCGTCGAGCCCACCTCGGGCAACACCGGTGTGGGCTTGGCTCTCGTCGCGGCCCAAAGGGACTACCGGTGCATCTTCGTCATGACCGACAAGGTGAGCCAGGAGAAGGTGCAGCTCTTGCGGGCGTACGGGGCCGAGGTGGTGGTGTGCCCGGTGGCGGTCGACCCCGAAGACCCCGGGTCGTACTACTCCACCGCCGAGCGGTTGGTGGCTGAGACTCCCGGCGCCTACCGGCCCAACCAGTACTTCAACCAGGTGAATCCCCTGTCTCACGAACTGACCACCGGCCCCGAGCTGTGGAAGCAGACCGGTGGGCGCATCACGCACTTCGTGGCCGGCGCAGGCACAGGGGGCACGCTCAATGGCGTGGGCCGCTACCTGAAGCAGCAGAACTCTGGGATCCAGGTTATCGCCGGTGATCCCGAGGGCTCGGTGTTCAGCGGCGGGTCGGGCCGGCCTTATCTGGTGGAGGGGATCGGCGAGGATTTCTGGCCCGAGACCTACGATCCCGGCGTGGTCGATCGGGTGATCCCCATCTCCGACCAGGATTCCTTCGACATGGCCCGGCTGGTGACCCGTCGGGAGGGCTTGCTGATAGGTGGATCGGGCGGTACCGCCGTGTGTGCCGCCTTGGAAGTGGCCCGAGACTGCGGGCCCGACGATGTGGTGGTGGTGCTGTTGCCCGATGCCGGCCGGGGCTATCTCTCAAAGGTGTTCAACGACGACTGGATGGCGTCGTACGGCTTTTTGATCGGGGAGCACCCCTGCGTCAAGGACGTGCTCGAAGCCAAGGAAGGGGCGCTGCCCCCGCTGGTGTACGTCAACCCCGAGGATCCAGTCAGCCTGGCCGTGACTCAGATGCGCGACCACGGGGTCAGCCAGCTTCCCGTGGCCAAGGGGGAGATGCCCTTGGCTGCGGCCGAGGTCATGGGGTCGGTGCACGAGCTTCAGCTCATGGCCTTGGCCTTCAGCGGTGATCTGCTGGGCCAGCCGGTGGAGAACGTGATGAGCCGGCCTCTGGAGCAGATCGGCATCGGAGAACCGGTGGCGTTGGCGGTGACCAAGCTGGAGCGCTCCCCGGCGCTGCTGGTGCTCGACGGTGGTCGACCCCGGGCGGTGATGACCAGCACCGACATGCTCAGCTTCCTGTCTTCGAGCGCTTCCGGCCCAGAGTCATGAGCGGCTATGCCTCTGGCCATTGGGGGTTCGACACCAGGGCCATCCATGTCGGCCAGGAACCTGATGAGGCCACCGGCGCCATCACCGTCCCCATCCATCTGGCCACCACCTTTGTGCAGGCCGCGCCCGGCCAGAACCGGGGCTTTGAGTACGCCCGCACCTCCAACCCAACCCGGGTCGCGTTGGAGCGGTGCGTGGCCGGGCTAGAGGGGGCCGAGCACGGCATGGCGTTTGCCAGCGGCATGGCCGCGGAGGACGCGGTGATCGGAATGATGCGCCCCGGCGACCACGTTGTTCTGGGCACCGATGCCTACGGGGGGACGTTCCGGCTCATCGCCCGGGTGTATGGCGAGCGGGGCATCGAGTGGTCGGCGGTGGACATGGCTGATCTGGACGCGCTGGCCGCGGCCATCCGCCCCGAGACTCGCCAGGTGTGGGTGGAGACGCCCACCAACCCGATGCTGACAGTGGTGGATATCGCCGCGGTGGCCGAAGTGGCCCATGCATCGGGCGTCGATTTGGTGGTGGACAGCACCTTTGCCACGCCGTACCTCCAGAACCCGCTCGAGTTGGGGGCCGATTTGGTGGTGCACTCCACCACCAAGTACTTGGGTGGCCATTCCGATGTCGTGGGCGGGTTCATCGCGGTGAACCGGGACGATCTGGCCGAGCGGCTGTCCTTTGTCCAGAACGCTGTGGGGGCAGTGCCCAGCCCATTCGACTGCTATCTGCTGCTGCGGGGGGTCAAGACGCTGGGCGTGCGCATGGACCGCCACTGCGACAACGCCCAGGCGGTGGCCGAGTTCTTGGCCGGCCATCCGGCAGTGGACAAAGTGCTGTTTCCCGGCTTGCCCAGCCACCCCGGCTATGAGGTGGCGATTGCCCAGATGCGCCGTCCGGGCGGCATGGTGTCGTTCATCCATGCCGGGGGAGAGGCGGCCGCGGTGGCCGCGGTGAGCGCCACCCGGGTGTTTCGCCTGGCCGAGTCGCTGGGCGCAGTGGAGTCGCTCATAGAGCAGCCCTCCACGATGACCCATCTGTCGGCGGCCGACTCTCCTTTGGCGGTGGACCCTGGGCTCGTGCGGCTGTCGGTCGGCATCGAGACCGTCGACGACTTGCTGGCTGACTTGGAACAGGCTCTCAGCTAGTGGTGTGTCGTGGGTTTAGCGCCGTGGATTGCGACGGCAGCGGCGTTCCTCGCAAGGCGCACCGACGCAGCCATACTTCCAGCGTACGGCAAGGAGGGGCAACGCCGCGAGGGGCGTCGATGCCTAGCAGGACACGCGCGAATAAACCCACGACACACCACTAGCTGCGAGATTGTTTTCAAAAGTCGCTATTGTTAGTGTCTCAAGTGGGGGGGAAGCGAACTAATGATGCTCACGGATCAGAATGTGCATGACGTGGTGGCCACGCCGTTGACCCTGCTCGACGAACTCGTTCTGGCGCTCCTGAACGAGGAGAGCGGCTATTTCCGCCAAGTACCCGGATGGAATCTGAACTGCGCGGTCGTCGGTGCCGCCCTCGCCGAGCTGTCGCTCATCTATCGCATCGACACCGACACGGAGTCCCTAATCCTGCTGGACAAGACCAGAACGGGCGATGCCTGCCTCGACCCCCTCCTTTCTGAGATCGCGAGTGAAGCGAATCAACACAACGCCCAATACTGGATTGAGCGGCTCGTTCCCAAGGCGGACTCGATCATCGATATGACTCTGGATCGCTTGGTCGGCCTGAAGGTCCTGCAACATCACGAAGGTGATTTCTGGTCGCTGGCTCAAGGCGCCTGGAAGTTGGGGTTCCACACCAGCTCCGAAGTAGGCACTGCCGTCGAGTTCGTCAAGACCCGTATCAGCAGGGCGATCTTCAACAACGAGATTCCAGGCCCCAGAGACGTCATCATCATCTGTCTCATCGAAACCTGCGACGTCTTGCGCTACATCTTCGAAATCGATGAGGAGTCTGAAGAGCGCGTTCAGCAGATCTGCAAGATGGACTTGATCGGTCGCTCCATCGCCGATGCGGTCAGCGAGAACATCGCCGGGTCGCTGTTCCGAAGAAGCTCCCTGACCAAGGCGATTCCCCGCCTCAAGGTGCGGAAGCTGCTGCGCAGCAAGCATCTTCGCAGTGGAAACTTGCCCGCACTCATGGCCGAACTCCATAAAGAATACGGCCCGGTGTTCGAGCTACAGGCGCCCTTCCAGGATCGGATGATCTTTCTTGTCGGGTCAGAAACCAATAATTGGGTACACCGGCATGGCCGCATGCATTTGAGAGCCAGGGACTACCTGGAAGATTTTGAGAAGGTCTACGGCGGAGTAGGGCTGTTGCCGGCACTCGACGGTGCCGATCACTTCCGGTATCGAAAGTCCATTCAGCCCGGATATTCCCGCTCAAGGCTGGAGGATCAGCTGGATATGGTCTTCTCCAAAGCGAGGGAGAACCTGGCAGCTTGGAACGTCGGAGAAGCGCGGACTGCGGTGACCATGTGCCGGAATCTGGTCAACTCGGAGTTGTCGCCGCTGTCTATCAACATTGACTCGCAAGACGTCGCCGACGATATGCACAAGTTCAAAGAGCGAGCACTCAAGACGCACCTCGCCAAAATCCTCCCCAAGTTCATGCTGCATACCCCAGCCATGAGGCGTCGGGCGAAACTGATCGACGAGGTGGTGGATCGGGTTCTAAGTGTCCACACACCCGCCCAGCGGGCGGAATGCCCTCGAGATCTTGCCGATGAGCTGCTGAGCATGCACGCCAGTGATCGACAGTTCCTCCCAGAGTCGAACTTGCGGTTTGTGCTCTCGGCACCGCTGATTGCCAGCATGTACGTGGGCGATCAACTCGCCTTCATCGCCTACGCCTTGCTGTCGCAGCCGGAGTTCCTCGAGAAGATCCGCGATGAGGCCGATGCCCTGTTTACCGACGGCGATCCGGATGGCAAGACGCTGACCGGACCGGCGATCGACACCACTCGCCGCTTCATTATGGAGTGCCTGCGCATGTATCCGATCGTGCCACTATCCGTTCGAAATGTTATGAATGCGTGCGAAGTCGAGGGCTACGAGCTACCAGAGGGGGTGCGGGTCTTCATCGCCCAGACAGCGACGCACTATATGAGCGACGTCTTCCCCGACCCCTTCAATTTCGACATCGACCGCTATGCGGCCCCGCGCAAGGAGCACGTCGGAACTGGGTACGCCCCATACGGCCTGGGCACGCATACATGCCTAGGTTCCCGGTGGACGGAATTGCAGCTGGCGGTCAACCTTTTGATGATGGTGCACTATTACAAGCTCGAGATTGTCCCCAAGAAGTACCAGCTCAAGATCAGCCCGTTCCCATCGATGTCTCCCAACAAGAAGCTGAAGTTCCTCGTCTCCGAGAAGAGGAACGAACTGCCCGCCTGACGAGCTTCCGCTGAGCCGAGGTACTTCTGGCGCTCAGCGCCTCGCCTTCTTGAATCTCCAGCCGTACATGATGCTGCCGTAGTAGTTGAACGTGCGTCTCGCGGCGGGATCGTCGAAGGGGTAGGCCGCGCCCATCTGCCTGGCCGCGGCCATCCCGGTGATGAAACAGGTTTCCTGGCTGTTGATCAGCGTGTGCGCCCCACAGTGCCATGTTCGCCGCTTGCCCTGGATGAAGCGGAACAGGTTGACGAGCACGGCCACGTGGCGCACGTCGTGGACGATGTGCTGGAACCACCATTTCTTGACGATCTTCTCCTCATCGATCGGGCTGATTGCGTTGTAGGTCACCAGACAGGGCTTGTCCGACCGATTCACCCACGGCTGCTGGTTGTGCATGATGTAGGTGATCTCGTAGTTGTCCGGCCTCGCGCCGTACTGCTCGATGTGGTTGCTCCGCGTCGTCAGCGGCTTCACCTCGTTGTCCGGAAGCACCGAGGAGTCGTAGTGGACCACGGTGTGGTTGTGGAGCTCGCTCTCGTAGCGTATCGACGAGAGCAAGTAGGTCTCGAAGTTCGTGGGATTGTCCAGCATCATCAAGGTCTGATTCGCGTTGCAGGCGAAGATCACCTCGTCGAATTGCTCCCGCACGCCGTTCGCATCTTCCACTTCAACGCCAGATTTTGAGCGGTACACCTTCTCGACAGGTCGGTTCAGGTAGATCTTGTCGTGAAAGTTGGCCGAGAGGCTTTCGTAGATCCGCTGTGAGCCTTGGTCCCATGTCTGCATTGGTGTCGCAACTTCGATATCGAAGAACTCGAGATACCGGGCAAAGAGCGAGGCTGGCATATCGAACACGTTCGTTGCCATGAGGAAATTGACGAACATCGGCTTGAGTATCTTGTACCTGAAGTCACCGGAGAATCCGCCGAGATTCAGAATCGTTCCCATGCTGATATAATTGAATGGATTGAGGAAGCTCAGGGCCTTGGACTGGGACCGACTCAGCCAGCCAAACTTTTTCATCCATCGCAGGATTCGTTGGAACTTGGTGATTTCTGATTGCAACTGCTCCCTGATTTCGGAATCGAAATCGTGGGCATAAACCTTCCCGCCGTATTTGACGCTGTAGCTGAATTTGGTATCGACTCTCTCGATTCCGAACTGCTCCATCAAAAGCAAGATGTGCTCATAGACCGATGGGATCAAAGCGGTAACTGAGATGTCGAAGGGAATTAATTCGCCGTCATCTTGGGGCATGTCAACGGTGATCGCGTTGCCGCCGAGCTTTTCCTGTGCCTCATACAGTCGGAAGTCGAAGCGGTCCGGCTCGTGATGCAGCGCCCATGCCGCACCGAGTCCCGAAGCGCCGCCCCCGACGATGGCAATTCGCCGCGGCGCTGTCTGCTTCTTGCCGGTTGCCATGCCTGCTGACTCCTGTCAGTCGTTGACTGCCGGTTGGTCGGCGACCTTCTTGAAGTCTTCCACCACTGCCAGCAAATCGGGATAGAACTGGGCGCAGTAGGTGCGGTACTTCATGATCTCACCGTCGGAACGAGACAGGCGGGGGCGGGATCGGTACCGTTTGCGGCTCCAGATTGGCACGTCCTGTAGTACGTCTCGCTTTTCGAAATACGCCATGAATTTGTTGACAATGGGAGCGCGCATCCTCAGCGGGAGAAATGCCAGACCCGCAACTCGGCGGTTTGGATTGCGTATCGGCCCCGTTTGCGACACCACCGTCAGGTCGATGTGAGTGCCGTCGACGGGCGTCGCCAGTATCCATAGGCGCATGTCGAGGCCGATGGTGCGTTCGCGCACTTCCACGAACGAGTAGCCCAGTCCGTAGATCAGGGCGTTGGCGGAGATGCTGAGTCGAAGGCGCCCCACTTTGGCGATCCTCCGGGTGGTAGCGAAGTCGAAGCGGCTTCGGAGGAAGTGCCCGTCCACCTCCAAAGGCTCGACGCGGCTCACGCTGTCATAGCCGTGGATGTGGCGCAAGTGGGCCAGATCCACTGAGTTCTCCGTCGTCTCCTGCGGATGGCCGGGGAAGCGGGAGGCCCAGGAGTGGAGGTTGCTCCAGCCGGCTTGGTCCGGTGTTTCCTCGGGCAGGTGCCACTGTGGGGGTCGTCCTCCGATTCCCCACCAAGCGAAGATCAGGCCGGCGATGTCCCTTGTTTCGAACACCCGCAGCCGCGCCGCTTTCGGCGGTGGGTCAAAGGGAGTGGCCATGCACTGGCCTCCGGTGTCGTACTCAAAGCCGTGGAACGGGCAGACGAGCCGACCGCCCCGCACGCACCCCCCTGCGTCGGGCCCCAGATCGGCGCCCAAGTGGGGGCAGTAGGCCTCCGAGACGCAGACGCTCCCGTTCTCGTCGCGCCAGGCTACGATGTCCTCGCCCATCCAGGTCTTCTTGATGAGCTTGGCTTTGTCTAAAGACTGGCGGCTTGCGACGAAATACCAACCCTCGGGAAATGGAGAGGGCAGCGGGGCGTTTGCGGGCTCCCTGCGTCTATCAGGCATTGTTCGACACTACAACACTGAAAGCGAATCTTAGACGGTTGGAGGAGCACTTCGTCAGCCCTGCATCGGCAGGAGGTCGGCGGCCAGGGCTTCGATCTCGGCCTCCCAGTCGGGCGGCTCGCCCAGGGGCATGACCACGAATTTAGAGGCGCCGGTCTCGATGAACGCCTCGATCCGGGAGCGCAACTCCTGGCGGCTCGATGCCACGAGGTCGCCGGGGCTCTTGTCGGGTTGGCGCAGTTTGATGGCCTGGAGGAAGCGGTCGGGCAGCGGGGCGTCGCTGTAGGCCAGCAGCACCCCGTAGTGCTCGGGATCGATGGTTCGCCCGGCCTCATCGGCGTGCTGTTTGACGGCGGCGATCCCGGTCCGCACATCGTTGGGGGTTACGAACGAGGGAAGCCAGCCGTCGCTCAGCCGGCCCACGCGCCGGAGCTCAGACGGGGCGATGCCCCCCATCCACACGTCTAGGGGCTGCTGGACCGGCTTGACGTCCACCCGGGCGGCGTCGAGGTGGAAGCGGGGGCCGTGGTGCTGCACCACGTCTTCGGTCCAAAGCCTGCGCATCAGCGGCAGGGCCTCGTTGAACCAGGCTGCACGGTCCATGCGGGCCACTCCAAAGGCCTGGTGCTCGGCGGTATCGGCCACCCCCAATCCGAATGCGGGGAGCAGGCGCCCGTTGGAGATTCGGTCGAGGCTGGCCATGGTCTTGGCCAGTAGAACCGGATTGCGCCCGGGCAGCACCATCACGCTGGGCCCGAACTTGAGCCGGGTGGTTCGAGCCGCCGCGAACGTCATGGACACCACCGGGTCCAGCGCCGGCCCCCCGGCCCGCTCGGCCACCCATAGCGAGTCGAACCCCAGCCGCTCCAAACCGTCTACCACCATGGCGAACGCCTGGGGATCTCCTGAGGACACCCCGCCTCCCACGCCCACGCCGATTCGGATCTTCATGCCTTCGTCTACGCGAGCTTGGCGATCTGGGGGGCCTCGTCTGGGTCTGGCCCGGTGTCCAAGAAGGCGCTGATCATCTCCGCGGCCACTTCGGTGGACACGAGGCGCAAGCTCAGGGCCAAGACGTTGGCGTCGTTCCATCGGCGGGCGCCGCGGGCGGTCTCCGCGTCGGTGCAGAGCGCGGCCCGTACGCCGGGCACCTTGTTGGCCGCGATTGACACGCCGGTACCGGTCCAGCAGCACACCACTCCCACGTCGGCGGAATTGCCGACCACCGCCTCGCCCACCGCTTGGCCAACGTCGGGCCATGGTGCCCCCTCTGCGGCGGCCGCCACCACATCGTGGCCCCCGTCGATCAGGTGCTGCTTGATCGCATCGGTCAGGGCAGTGGGCTCGTCGGTTCCGAAAGCAATGCGCATCTCTTCACTCCGATGGATCAGAGGCCAAAAGTACCAGGTCAAAGCCGTAGAGGGCGGCGCAGTTGTCACGGAGGATCATCTGCTGCTCATCAGCGGGAACGTCGGCCAGGGTCTCGGCCACCACTTCCCGGGAGCGGGGGAAGGTGGACTCGGTGTGGGGGTAGTCGGAGCCCCACATGAGGGTGTGGGCGCCGAAGGTGTCTCGCACCCGCACGCCCACCGCGTCCTCTTGAAAGCTCACGAAGCAGTTGGAGCTGAAGTAGTGGCTGGGGAGGGCATCGGGATCGGCGAAGCGGTGCCAGTCGCCCCGCATCGGACGATCGGTGTAGCAGTAGTCCATCTGGAACAGCCAAAACGGGATCCACCCCACCTCGTGCTCCACCGATCCCACCTTGAGATTGGGATGGCGCTCGAACACCCCGGCGAAGATCATCTCGCCCAGCGACTTCCGCACGAAGTGGTCTTGCAGGTAGAAGGCGGCCTCTGAAACTGCCCGGATGTCGCTTTTGCCCTGGCCGCTGGCGCTGGTCAGCGCCCGTCCGGTGGCCACGTGCATGGACAGCGGTACGTCGAGGTCGACTGCGGCCGACCAGAAGGGCTCGTAGCGGGGGTGGTCGTAGCCCTGGCCGGCTGGGGGCATCACGCTGATCATTGCCCCTGACAGGCCAATGTTGCGGCTTCGGGTCATCTCGGCGATGGCCTCGTCGATGTCGTCCACGTTGATGAGGGCGATGCCTTTCAGCCGAGCGGGGTCGAAGGCGCAGAACTCGGCGATGAAGTCGTTGTAGGCGGCCATAGTTGCCGAGCACAGCTCGGAGTCGGCGATGCTATAGGCCAACAGCGCCTCGCTGGGGTAGATCACCGAGGCGGCCACCCCGTCGGTGCGGTTGTCGGCGATGAATTTCTCTGGGTCGTAAGCTCCGGGGCGGACCTCGTCGAACGAGGCCTCGATGCGGAGCTTGGTGGGATCCTTGTCGAACCGGTTGCCGGCTTGGAAGCCCAGGAACGACATGGAGCGCTGGCCGTCGATGTACCACCAGTCTCCGCCTGGCTCGCGGCGCACCTGCGGGACCCGCTCGGCCATCGGCCCGGTGGTTACCCGCTCGGTCCACAGGTCGGGCGGCTCGATGATGTGGGAGTCGGACGAGATCATCATGCTGGTCTTCATAGTGCTCCCCTCTTCATACCATCACCGCAACAGCTCCGCGGCCCGCTCGCCCAATGCGATGCAGGTCAGGTTGGTGTTGGCCCGAGGGATCATCGGCAGGATGGAGGCGTCGAAAACCGATAAGCGGTCGATGCCGTAGACCTGGCCGCGGTCGTCAACCACATCGCCGGCGTCGGGGTCAGGTCCCATTCGGCAGGTGCCGGAGGCGTGGTACCAGGGAAAGCTGAACTGCCGGGCGTAATCGTCCAGGACGGGGTCGTCCCCTTCGGCGAAGGCCGCTTCGTCGAACACCGCCACCCGATCGAAACGCTCGGCCAGGGCCTCATGGGTGGCCAGCCGGTAGCAGAGCCGCAGCCCGGCGGTGAGTTGGGCGATGTCCTCGGGGCTGTCCAGTAGGTTCAGGTCGATCACCGGGGGGTGATCGGGGTCGGGGGACAGCACCCGCAGCCGTCCACGAGATCGGGGGGTCTGGACGCCGGCGCAGATGCCCCAAATCAACTCGGCACCGCACACTTCGGCCAGCGCCGGGTTCTCCGTCAAGTCCCAGTGGTTCATCATGCCGATCTGCATGTCATTGGTCACCGGGCTGTTGGGGGAGCTGTAGCGGATCAGCAGCTGGTGCTGAACCATGTCGGTGGTCACCGCTCCCTCCGGGGGGACCACGAAGATGAACGCCCCCACGTGCTCCATGAGGTTGGTGCCCACGCCGGGGAGATCGGCGACCGAGCGGATTCCGACGGCCTCAACGTCCCGCACCGGGCCGACGCCTGAGCGCATCAGCAGTGCCGGGCTGTTGATCGCCCCGGCGCTGACCACGATGTGGCGACCCCGAACCCGCTCCAGGCTGTGGGCGCCGCTGGGCGAATAGGCCACCCCGGTGGCCCGGTCGCGCTCGATCACGATGTGGTGGGCGAAGGCTCCGCCGACGACGTGGAGGTTGGGCCGGCCGTCGGCTGGGCGGAGGTAGGCCATGGCGGTGGACGCCCGAATCCCGTCCACCACGTTCTGGGGCGACGGTCCGATGCCCTCTGAGACCCCGTCGTTGTGGTCGTTCACCCACACCAGCCCGTTGTCTTCGGCGGCGGCCAACAGCTGTTGCTGGGGGGCGACCAGATCATCCTTGGCCGCCCGCCGGATGGGAATCGGGCCGCCGGTGCCATGCAATTCGCCGCCGAGGGGATCGTCTTCAAGGCGGCGGAAGCACGGTGCCATGGCCTCCCACGACCAGTTGGGGCTGGCCCAGGCGTCGTAGTCGCTGGGCATCCCCCGCAGCGCGGTGCCGCCGTTCACCGACGAGCCCCCGCCCAGGGTCCGTCCCTGCGGGTAGGGCGCGGTGGCGTCGCCGGTGGTGCGGGCCTGGAAGCCCCAGTCGCGCCCGGTGTGGGCGAAGTCCACCGCGCCCAGGCGGTCGGCGTTGGGGTCGGGCTCAGTCGGTCCCGCCTCCAACAGCAGCACCGAGGTGCCGGAGTTCTCCGACAGCCGGGCGGCCAGCACCGCACCGGTGGAGCCTCCGCCGACGATCACGAAGTCGTAGATCACGCGCGGCGACCGCCTGCTAGCGGTCGAAGGGCAGGTGGCGAGTCGCAGCCAGTGGCCACTAGTCCGCGAACGGCAAGTGCAGCATCTTGATGGCGTTCCCTCGCATGATCTTGTAGATCACCTCGTCGGACAGTCCCTCGCACTGCTTCTCGGCGATCTCTTTGGTGTGGGGCCAGGTGCTGTCGGAGTGGGGGTAGTCGGTCTCGAAGGTCACGTTGTTGACCCCGATGGCGTCGAGGTTGGCCAGCCCGAAGCGGTCGTCGAAGAAGCACCCGTACACATGGTCGGCGAAATAGCTGCTGGGCGGCTCGGGGATCACCCCCCACACGCGGTTCCAGCCCCGGTTGTGCTCCCACACCACATCGGCCCGCTCCAAGATGTAGGGGATCCAGCCGATTTGGCCCTCGCTGTAGGCGATCTTGATGTCGGGACAGCGGATGAACGCCCCGGAGAACAGCCAGTCGGCCAGCGACCCCATGGCGTTGTTGAACGTGAGCGTGGAGGGCACCGCCGGCGGGGCGTCGGGAGAGGTGGACGGCATGCGCGACCCGGAACCGATGTGCATGCACAAGACCGTGGCTGTTTCCTCGCAGGCCGCGAACAGCGGCTCCCAGTGGCCGTCGGCGTCGTGGATGGACGGCAGCCCCAGGTTGGTGGGCAGCTCGGTGAAGGCCACCGCATGAGCTCCTCGGGCGGTGTTGCGGCGCACCTCGGCCGCGGCCAAGTGAGGATCCCACAGGGGGATGAGGGGCAGCGGGATGAGCCGGCTGCCCGTGCCGGCGCACCACTCCTCGATCATCCAGTCGTTGTAGGCCTGAACGCACAAGAGGGCCAGTTCCTTATCGGCCGCCTCCATAAAGGTCTGGCCGCAGAAGCGGGGGAACATCGGGAAGCACATGGCGGCCTCGACGTGGTTGAGGTCCATGTCGTCGAGGCGGGCCCTTTGCTGCCAGCAGCCGGGGCGCATCTCCTCGTAGTTGATGGGCCTGGCATCGACTTCCTCCTTGGGATAGCCCGACGCCGCGCTCAGCCGGGTGAGGGGTCGTTTGAGGTCTTCGTAGAGCCAGAAGTCCACCGTCCGCTCCACGTCGCCGTCCACCCACACCGGCTCGTGGTCGTGGATGACCAGGTCTTTCCGAACGGTCTCGCGTACCACTCGGGGCCCGATGTCGAGGTATTTGCGGGGTAGACGGTCGGTCCACAGCGTGGGCGGCTCCACCACGTGGTCGTCCACAGAGATGATCCGAGGGATCTCAGGCATGGGCCGAGCGTACTCCGCGGCAGGGTGGCCACGGCCTGCTGAGGGGCTTGTCAGAGGCGTGGCCTAACCTGTGCCCATGCTTGATCTGATCATCAAGGGCGGCACCGTGGTGGACGGAACCGGATTGCCGGGGTTCGTCGCCGATGTGGGCATCAGCAGCGGGAGAGTCACATCCGTCGGGTCGCTTGACGAGGCTGCGGCCCGCGTCATCGATGCCGACGGACTGGTGGTGGCGCCGGGATTCATCGACGCCCACACCCACTACGACGCCCAGCTGTTCTGGGATCCGCTGGCCTCTCCCTCCAACGAGCACGGGGTGACCACCGTGCTGGGGGGCAACTGCGGGTTCACACTGGCCCCCCTCAAGGCAGAAGACGCCGACTACATCCGCCGGATGATGGCCAAGGTGGAGGGGATGCCCCTGCCCGCCCTGGAGCAGGGCTTGCCGTGGAGCTGGTCGAGCTTCGCTGACTACCTGGATGCCCTGGAGGGGCGCATCGGGGTGAACGCTGGGTTCCTGGTGGGGCATTCGGCCCTGCGCCGCTTTGTGATGGGGGCCGAGGGCACCGGCAATGCGGCCTCTTCCGAGCAGGTGGCCGAGATGGTGCGGGTGCTGCACGAGGCGTTGGAGGCCGGCGGGCTGGGGTTCTCGTCATCGCAGTCCACCACCCACTCCGACGGCAACAACGACCCGGTGCCGTCGTATTTCGCCGACCGCGACGAGATGCTGGCCCTGTGCGGGGCGGTGTCTGAGCATCCCGGCACCTGGCTGGAGTTCATCATCACCGGCTGCAATGCGTTCTTCAGCGACGAAGAGATCGACCTGATGGCCCAGATGTCGGTGCGAGCCCAACGGCCGCTCAACTGGAATGTTCTCTCCCACGCCTCCACCATGATGGACCGCACCCGCCATCAGCTCAGCGCGTCGGATGCGGCTGCTCAGGCCGGGGGGCGCATCGTGGCCCTGTCGATGCCGTCCATCGGCGGGCTGAAGATGAGCTTTGCCAGCTACTGCGCCCTGTACCTGCTGCCCAACTGGGGCGACGTGTTGTACCTGGACCACGACGAGAAGAAGGCCAAGCTGGGCGACCCCGCGGTGCGCCAGTGGCTGGATGAGCAGGCCCGCAGCTCCGAGGGTCCGTTCCAGTTCATCTCCACCTGGGCCAACATGGAGATCGGCGATACCTACGCCCCCGAGAACGCCGGGCTCACCGGTCGCAAGGTGGGCGACATCGCCGCGGAGAGGGGAGTTGATCCCTTCGACGCCTTGCTTGACATCGTGGTGGCCGACGATCTGCGGACCGCGCTGTGGCCTCTGTCGTCCGACGACATCGACCTGGCCTGGCAGCAGCGGGCTGAGCTGTGGCGGGACCAGCGGGTGCTGGTGGGCGGATCCGACGCCGGAGCCCACCTCGACCGCATGTGCGGGGCCCGTTTCCCCACCGAGATGCTGGCCACCGCAGTGCGCGACCGGGGACTGCTGTCGCTGGAGGAGTGCGTGCGGCTCCTGACCGACGAGCCCGCCCGCCTGTTCGGTCTGAAGGGCCGGGGCCGCGTAGCCGAGGGCTACTGCGCGGATGTGGTGGTATTCAACCCCGACACGGTGGCGTCACAGCCCATCGTGGAGCGCACCGACCTCCCCGGCGGCTGCGAGCGCCTCTACGCCGGCGCCGTGGGCATCGAGCACGTGCTGGTCAACGGCACCGAGATCATCACCGCGGGCGAACCCACCGGCGCCACCCCCGGCACCCTCCTCCGCTCCGGCCGCGACACCGAAACGGTGCTGCCGTAGAGGTGGATGGGCAGATGATGACCGAGACGCCGACAGCCTGGCTGGTCCGATCTGGCAAGAGTGGTGAGAGTGAGAATTTCGCCCGCGAGAATGGGTTTGCTGCGGGAGGCGGGTTCAATGAGATCCCGGACTTGACTGAGGCGGGTACACGCGAAGAGGTATAGGAGATCGTCCGGAACGCCTTCCCCGATGCCTCAAGTCAGACGGTAGCGAATTACACCAGCCAGCTATGGGCAATGCGCCGTGTTAGTAGAGGAGAACTGATAGTTCTCCCGCTCAAAACGACCTCCCAAATCGCGTTGGGGACCGTTAAGGAAGGGTACAAGTTCAGAAATGATGACGATGCTCGGAAGAGGCACGTGATCTCAGTCGATTGGCAGCGAACTGATGTGCCGAGGACCGCAGTAAAGCAAGACCTCTTGCACTCACTTGGTGCGACTCAGACGGTATGCCAAATCACTCGCAATGATGGTGCTTGGCGTCTACGGCGGGTTATGGAGACAGGGGAGGATCCCGGTGCACGGGTCGAAGCTGTTGAGGCAGTGGAAGCAGAAGACGCTGACGCTACTGATACAACAGGGTCAACCTTTGATCTCGAGCGGGTCGGACGCGACCAGATACAGGCGTTTGTCGCTGAAGAATTTGCTGGTCACGATCTTGAGAGGCTTGTTGCTGCTGTCCTTTCTGCTGAAGGGTTCTTTACTCAGGAAGCCCCTCGGGGCGCTGACGGCGGGATCGACATCTTCGCCGGTCGAGGCTCGCTGGGGTTTGAAAGTCCTCGTTTGATCGTCCAGGTGAAGTCAAGTCCGGCGCCAGTTGATGCGGGAGTTGTCCGGGAGTTGCACGGGGTCCTCAGCACTCACGGTGCTGATCAAGCACTACTCGTAGCGTGGGGTGGGGTGAACAGAGCTGCCCGCCAAGAGCTTAGAAACCAGTTCTTCCGTGTTCGTGTGTGGGATGCCGAAGACCTTCTCAATGCTGTCTTCCGCAACTACGAGCAGTTAAGCGAAGAACTCCGCGCCGACCTCCCGTTGAAGCGAATCTGGTCCCTCGTGGAGGAGTAAAGCGGTTTGGGGCCCGTCTTGGCTCTGTCGCGCTCCACATCTCCAAGACGGCCTTGGATGGGTTATTGGGTGGCTGGTAGCCACCCAGCTGGTGCTCTAAGGGCGATGCCATCTGGCGTGATCACGGGGTCGGGGAAGCGACTTGATCGGATTTTTCCTTTCCCTATGGTGAAGCTCTTGTTGGCGACCCGCCGAAGCTCAGCTGAGTGCCGCTTGGGAGGGAATGCAACGATCAGGCGTTTCTCTGGAAAGCGCGTGCGAATGGACTCGATTGCTGGCACGAGATCGCTGTCACCTGAAACCACCATAGCTACATCGAATCGGTCATCGTAGGCGTCGTCAAGAAGGCGTACTGCGATGTTCACATCGGTCTTTTTCTCTTCGTGCTTGGCCCACTCTTTTCCGCAATTGGGGCAGTGCATGGTCTTCGAGAGAAAGTGGCCAAAATCGATTTCGACTCCACCACGAGCACGCAGAGCTTCGATGAAGGTCGACTGACGCTTGGCTTTAGCTGGGTTGTTGCGAACCATGGTGGTGAAATAGCGGATTAGGGCGAGGCGCTGATGGGGCTTGAGAAGCGACAGGCACATTGCCCTCAAGTCAAGCCAACGGGAGCTACGAAGCCGTGCGGCGCATATGCCGTGGTAGAGGTTGTAGCCGTCTATGTAGGCGATTATCCGCTCAGCGTTCATGGCCTAGATGACGTTACTTGTCTAGCAATCGCGTCCTGTGGATAGGATATGGATAACCCCGCCGGGGTGAGCAGCCCCGGCCTGACGGCCCCGACTTCGGTCGGGGCCGTTTCGCGCTGGGAAACTTGCCTGGGCTTCCCCCCGTTGGCTGGACACTTGGTTTATGCGGCTTGGTTTAATCGTTGCCGGTGGTTGTCCCATTGTGTGGGGGTTTGGTAGTCGAGGGTGGAGTGGATTCTGTGTGTGTTGTAGTTATGTGGGTGATCCAAGCGAAGACCTCTCAGTGGGCCTGGTCGCGGGTCGCGAGGCGGGTCTGTGTGACCAGCTCTCTTTTCAGTGTCGCGAAGAGCGACTCGGTGACGCTGTTGTCCCAGCAGTTGGCCACCCAGCCTGCGGATTGGCGTATTTTGTGGCGGCACAGCGCCGAGGCGAAGTCGCCGCTGAGGTATTGCGGGCCGCGCTCGGAGTGGAATTTCACCCCGGCGGTGCGGCCGCTTCTGGCGGCGGCGGTGTCGAGGGCGTCGACGGCGAGCTGGGCTCGGGTGTAGTCGGCCATGGAGTAGCCGATGAGCCGCCGGGAGCCGACGTCTGGCACCGCCGCCAGATAAAGCCATCCCTGGGCGGTGGGGATGTAGGTGATGTCCCCGGCCCACACCCGATCCGGGCGGCCGGGCCGCAAGTCGCGGCGGACCAGATCGCCCGGCGCCGGGCGGACGCCGTCAGAGCCCTTCCAGCGGGGCTTGCGCCTTTTGTGGATGCCGCAGATCCCGTTGGCCCGCATGAGCCGCCAGACGCGCTTGTGGTTGACTCTGCGGCCCCGGCGGCGCAGCTCCGCGGTCACCCTGGGCGACCCATAGGCCCCGCCGGAGTCCGCGTGGATCTGTTTGATCTCGCCGACCAACTCGGTCTCGGCCAGCTCGGCGGGGCTGGGCCCCTGCGCGCCCCGGGCAGACCAGTCGTGGAACGCCTGGCGGCTCACGCCGGCGGCCCGGCAAGCGGCTGTGGTCGGGAACCCCTCGGCCCTCCGGGCAGTGACCCACCTATAGCGGGTCACTGGCCCGACTCCTTCACCCACAACGCCGTCGCTCGCATGGCAGCTCGCGCCCCCGTCCTCAGCTTCGAGTTCTCCCGGCGCAAACGCGCCAGCTCGGCGCGCTCTCCAGTCGTCAGACCCGGTTTCTCGCCGCGGTCGATCCGGGCCTAGCGGACCCCGCTCCCCAGACTCGTCTCGCCGATCCCCAGATCGCACGCGACATGGGCCACCGGCCTGTCCCCGTCCAACACCAACGCCACCGCGTCGGCCTTGAACTCCGTGGTGAACCGCCGCCTGGCCCTGCCCGGCGACCTGTCCTTTTCCATCACATTCATGGTCACCTCCCAATCGAGGTGACCGGCCAAAGGGGGGATACCCAGACAGCCCGAAGGGTGCGACCGAGCCCGCCCCGGCAGCAAGCCCTCCACCGCCGCCCACACAGCATCAACCACCTCAGGATCCGACGCGCGCATAATGACAGTACCTCCACCGAGTCGTTGTAGTTGGAGCTATCCGACATCAAAGCCGGGACAACACAACGACCGGTGGATGGTCACCTGTCCGCTCAACCCCTAAGTCTGCGGGCGGCTTCGATTTCCGCTTCGGTGATGCGGGGCTCGTCGCCCAGGGTTGCCTGCGGCCCGTTGGGCCACGCCGAGGCGAGTGTTCCGACAACGTGGGAGATCCGGCGGAGCACGAGTTCGACCGCGTCGCCCAGCCCGTAGCCGATGCGGTCCACCAATACCGGGTCGATGACGGGCGCGAGAAGGCGCAGAAATTCGATCTTGGCGACGGTCCGATACGGCCCCCTGGGACGAGCCAGTGAAGCTCGCCGTCTCAGCGGACCTGCACCTCGGCCCTGATGTCGCAAGGGGTCCAACTCTCCAGCCAGTCCAATTCGGGGTACTCCCGATGCACAGCCTCTGCGAGCCTTGGGAGCAGTTCCGGTGATGCGCTTTGTTCGCGAGTGCGGGTTCTGCTCACCGCAGAGTCGAATATCAGGGCGAGTGACAGGAGCCGATGCGAAGCGGACGGGGAAACGGAGGCCGCTTCGAACAGGGCGGAAACATCGGACGGTGACTTGCCTTTGGCCGCGAGGGCGACCGGACCCGCCCCGTTCTCTCGCCGCGCCTGCTTCTCCCTAATCATGCGCCCCACACCGAACGACTTTCCATCCTGCTTGCTCGTCCGCGGCAATGGGGGCGGCGTTGCAGGCGGGGCTGAAGTTGAGTGCCACCACCACGCGGTCACTCTACCGGCGGCTCTTGCGCTGCCGTTAGCCTATTTCTGCTAGTGGACTAGAGCGGGGCGGGATCATGCTGGGGTCCAGAGGGCGTCGAGGGGCAGGAGGGTGAGGCGGTCGCCGAGGCTGATTCTGGTGGGTCCGGTGTGGAGGACGAAACCGTGGGCGAAGTCGCCGCCGAAGCGGTCGAGGCGGTCTCGGAGCCAGATGAGCCATCGGGTGGCATCGGGGCCGGGGGAGATCGCGGCCTTTACTTCGATGGCCACGATGCGCCCATCGGAGGCTTCCAGAATGAGGTCTATCTCCGCACCGCTTCGGTCTCGGTAGTAGTGGAGCCGAATTCCGCTGTCGTCCCACGTCAGCTGCTTTGCGATCTCGTTGGCTGCAAATGTCTCCACCAGCCCGCCGACCGACGTGTCTGCTGGCCGTCCCAGCGCAGCGGGGTCTTTGCCAGCGAGGGCGGCCGCAAGACCGCTGTCAGTGATGAAGAGCTTGGCGGCCTTGGCTGCTTTGGTCGAGAGGTTGCGCGACCACATGGGCACTCTGTGGACCAAGAACACATTGTTCAGCCATGCCAGGTAGTTGGCCGTGGTTCGAGCGTCAAGGCCGACCCCACGGGCCAGTCGGGCCACATTCAAGTTCTGGCCTGACAGTGCCGCGGCAGTTTCCAGCAGCGGGAGGATTGCATCGGCACGGCGGATATCGCCCATCTCGACGATGTCGCGCTGGGCAACGGTTTGCAGATAGTCCCGAAACCACCGGCGCTGCTGGGCCAGGGTGAAGCCGGCGGTGGCGGGGTAGCCCCCGGCGCAAACCAGTTCTAGATATTGGTTGCGCGTGCAGGTGCCCGGTGGTCCAGACCGAAGTGCCTCCGGAGTGTCGAACGCCTGGCGGATGAACGTCTCCGGGGGGTTAAGGGCCAGTTCGCCCTGGGAGAACGGCCATAGCTCGACGATGCCCATGCGACCCGCCAACGACTCCGACAGCGTGGGCACGGTCAAGAAGTTCGCCGACCCGGTGATGAGAAACCGGCCCGGTGTCGGGTCGAGGTCTGCCGCCAGCTTGATCGCAGTCACCAGTGGGTCCCCGGCCCGCTGTATCTCGTCGATGACTAGTGGCCCTGGCTGGGCGATGAAACCCATGGGGTCGCTGCGGGCTGCGTTCAAAAGGGCGGGGTTGTCGAGGGTGGTGTAGGTCCCGCCGAAGCGATCGCAGACCAATCGGGCCAGGGTGGTCTTGCCCGCCTGCCGGGGGCCGTGTATCAACGCGACCCTGGCAGTCTCTAGCGTCTCAGTGACGAGGCCCAAGGCATGCCTTGGAATCAGAGGCAGTGGCACCGCATCTATGCTAATGCACTTTTTGTCCAAGCAGTAATGCTGTTTTCGCCTGCCACCTGATGCGTGTTTTGTCCCAGTGCCGTTGGGTTAGAATGAAGCCAACCCCGCCGGGGTGAGCAGCCGCAGACTCCAAGAGGCCGATTTCACGTATCGGCAATGGTGATCCAAAGTACTCCTCGGCGATGGCCAGCAGTTTCGTGAGGTTGAGGGGGCCGGGTGGGCTGGTCATTCTCCAAGGAGTCGCAGGGTCTCCGCGTGGTCGGCAACATTTTGACGAGCGGCCGCACGCCATTGCTCCAAGTCTTGCTGCTCGATGAAGGCTTCGATGGCCAGGTGAACCGTCTTGTCCACGGTGCACCCGGCTTGCTGGGCAGCGGACCGCAACGTCGCTTCACAGTCAGGGCTGAGGTCTAGTTCCACGACCATTCGACAACTCTACTGGTAGCCCCTTTGTTTCGGCAGGCCCATTTCGCCAGGGGAATTGTCACCGGGCGCGCCTACTGTGGGGGCCATGTTTGATTTGGTGATTCGGGGCGGCGCGGTTGTGGATGGGACTGGGGCGGCTCCGGTGGTAGCTGATGTGGCGGTGGCTGGCGGGCGCATCGTCGAGATCGGGCAGGTGGTTGGTGAGGCGGCTCGGACGGTGGATGCCGATGGGCTGGCGGTGGCGCCGGGGTTCATCGACCCCCATACCCACTATGACGCGCAACTGTTCTGGGACCCGGCGGCCACGCCGTCGCCGATGCACGGGGTGACCACTGTGCTGGGCGGCAACTGCGGCTTCTCGCTGGCACCGGTGAATCCCGACGACGCCCGGTACCTGCAAGAGATGATGGCCATGGTGGAGGGGATGCCCCTGCTGGCCCTGGAGCAGGGGCTGCCGTGGGATTGGGAGACGTTCGGAGAGTTCCTGGACCGCCTGGACGGCCGCACCGCGGTCAACGCCGGGTTCCTGGTGGGCCACTCGGCCCTGCGCCGCTATGTGATGGGGACTGACGCCGACCAGCCGGCCGATCCCGGCCAGCTCGACCAGATGGTGCAGACGCTCCACGAAGGACTGGCCGCCGGCGGCATGGGGCTCTCCACCTCCCTGGCCTACACCCATTGGGATGGTGACAACCAGCCGGTGCCCAGCCGGTTCTCCTCCGCCGAGGAAGTTCTGGCCCTGGCCGGGGCGGTGGCCGACCACCCCGGCACCTGGCTGGAGTTCATCACCTCGGGCTGTTTGAGCACATTCAGCGACGAGGAGATCGACCTGATGAGCCAGATGTCGGCCCGGGCCCAGCGGCCGCTGAACTGGAACGTGTTGACGGTCAGCGCCGACACCACAGACCGGACCAACCATCAGCTCGGGGCTTCGGACGCGGCCGCCGCGGTGGGCGGGCGCATCGTGGCCTTGTCGATGCCCACCATCGGCGGGCTCAAGCTGTGCTTCGACACCTACTGCCCGCTGTACAACATGCCCGGTTGGAAGGAGACCATGAACCTTCCCCGGGATGAGAAGAAGGCCGCGCTGGCCAGCCCGGAGACTCGCCGGTGGCTCAACGAGCAGGCCCAGTCGGGCAGCGGCGGCTTCTACCACATGGCCCAGTGGCAGAACATGGAGATCGGCACCACCCACGCCCCAGAGAACGAAGGGCTCACCGGGCGGCGAGTGGGCGACATTGCTGCTGAGCGGGGCCAGGACCCCTTCGACACCCTCTGCGATATCGTGCTGGCCGACGACCTGCGCACCGACCTGTGGCCCATCAACGCCGACGACTCGGCCGAGAGTTGGGCCCATCGGACCGAGCACTGGCGGGATCCCCGGGTGATCGTGGGAGGCTCCGATGCTGGCGCCCACCTCGACCGCATGTGCGGCACCCGCTATTTCACCATCATCCTGGGCGACATCGTGCGCAAGCGGGGGCTGTTGCCGCTGGAAGAGGCGGTGCGGTTGATGACCGACGTGCCTGCCCGGCTGTTCGGTCTGAAGGGCAGAGGACTGGTGGCCGAGGGCTGGCACGCAGATCTGGTGGTGTTCGATCCGGCCACGGTGGCCTCAGACCCCATAGAGGCCCGTGCCGATCTTCCCGGAGACTGTCTGCGCCTCTTTGCCGGCGCCCAAGGTATCCAGCGGGTGCTGGTAGGCGGATCCGAGATTGTGATCGACGGGCAGGTGACCGGAGCAACTCCGGGAACCGTCCTCCGCTCGGGCCGCGATACCGAGACCGTATTGCCTTAGCGCCTAACAAGCGTCCCGCCCCCGGCCGCGCAGGGGTGGTCGCAGCCGGGGGCGGAGGCTTGGGGTCAGGCGGCGAAATGCTCGTCGCTGGTGCGGTAGTAGTCGGCCAGACCGGTCAGAGCGGGATGGCGCAGCTCTGATGGGCGAAATCGGACGGCCTCGCCGATGCGATAAGCGGGCACGATGCCATCGTTGATGCCGCGCAACAGATCGGTTTGATCGATTCGGAGTATCTGGCATGCGACGGCTGGGCCGACGAGGTTTTCCACATTTCTGGTCATTAGGTATCTCCCTTCTCTGATTCGTCTGAACCGCCGTACGCGGCCGCGACGAAAATGGAGCGGGTATTCTCGCGATTCAAGTTGTCAAATAGTTCCCACCTAGATGGGTTCTCGGGTGGGAATTTGCCGTCTATCGTTTGCCGACGCACTCAACTCAGGCTGTGGATAACTCAAGTTGAGTCACTGACCTGGGGGTTTAGAGGCTAATCTTGAATGGGGATCAAGCGTCGGACGAGACAAGAACAAAATTTGAATTTTTATTGAAATTTCGCGAAATAGATAGATTTGGTACAGCACGTGTCGCGCCTTGTGCTCAAAATCGGGAGATCACCTCGTCGCCAAAGCGGTCTAGGGTGGCGTTGGCGGAAGCCAAATCCGGGTCGTGGGTGCTGTAGATCATGCGGGTTGCCCCTAACTCGGCCAGGAAGCGGGCATCGTCGAGGGTGGCCCCGAAGCCTTGGAGTTCACAGCCCCCAGAGCGGTTTGCTTCGACAGCCCAGCGCTGCACTTCAGCCCACATGTCGGGCCAGCGATCCCGGTTCTGGGAGGCCGAGAAGGCGGGCAGGAAAGCGTCGCCCCGCCGGCCGGCTCGACGCAGCGCCGGCGGGGAGTGTCCCCCCACGATGATGGGGATGCCGCCGGGCTGGCGGGGGTGGGCAGTGAGCTGGACGCGGTCGAAGGCAACGGTCGGCCCGGCGAAGCTGGCCACCGGGTTGGCCCACAGCTCCCGCATGACGTCGATGTACTCGTCGGTGCGGGCGCCCCGGTCGGCGAACGAGCAGCCCAGGGCGTCGAACTCGTCGGCCAGCCATCCTGCGCCGATCCCCAGCTCGGCCCGGCCTCCCGACAGGATGTCAATGGTGGCCAGCTGCTTGGCCAGCAGCATCGGGTGGCGCTGGGGCAACACCAAGACCGCGGTCCCGAACCGCAGCGAGTCGGTGACCCCGGCCAGATAGGCCATCAGCGCCAGCGGCTCAGGAAGCTGGATGTGCTCGTTGTCCCACGGGTAGGCACCCGATTCGGCGTAGGGGTAGGGCGACTGCTTGGCGGCGGGGAACACGATGTGATCGGCGAAGAACAGCGACTCGCACCCCACCGCCTCGGCATGGCGGGCAAAGCCCGCCAAAAACTCTGGATCGGCGATCGGTGCCGCCGGCGGCCCCGACGCCCCAGTCGCGCTGCCGATGAGATAGAGCCCGAACTTCATCCCCCGTAGCCTTTCACGCCTCGGGCACCCCTACCCTGGCATCGCCATGTCTGCGCCTCCTGCCCTCGGAGACTTCATGCCCAACTCGGGTGATCCCGATGAGCTGCTGGGCGCCTTCTGCGATTGGGCGGACGCGGCGGGCTTGGAGCTGTACCCCCATCAGGAAGATGCGGTGCTGCGGTTGTTGGCGGGCGAAAACGTGGTGCTGGCCACCCCCACCGGATCGGGCAAGTCGCTGGTGGCGTTGGCCGGGTCGTTCGCCGCGCTGGCCCAGGGGCGGCGGGCGGTGTACACCGCGCCGATCAAGGCACTGGTCAGCGAGAAGTTCTTCGAGCTGGTGGCCGCCTTCGGGGCCGAGCGGGTGGGGATGGTCACCGGCGATGCCACCGTGAACGGGAATGCGCCGGTGATCGCTTGCACCGCCGAGATCCTGGCTCAGCGGGCCCTGCGGTCGGGTCGCGACACTGACGCCGATCTAGTGGTGATGGACGAGTTCCACTACTACGGCGACCGGGACCGAGGCTGGGCCTGGCAGGTGCCGCTGTTGGAGTTGAGCCGACCTCAGTTCCTGCTGATGTCGGCCACCCTGGGCGACACCACCGCTCTGCGCCGGGACCTCAGCCAGCGCAATGGTCGCACCACCTCGCTGGTGGCCTCGGCGCAGCGGCCGGTGCCGTTGGACGTTGAGTACCGGGAGTCGGCGCTGCACGTGTCCCTTGCCGAGTTGCTGGCTGCCGGCAAGGCGCCGGTTTACATCGTCCACTTCACCCAGCGGGAGGCCACTGCCCAGGCCCAGAGCCTCACCAGCCTTGATGTGCTGGATCCCCACGCCAAAGCAGATGTGAAGGAGGCGATCGGCGGATTTCGCTTCGACACCCCGTTCGGCAAGGATTTGCGCCGCTTTGTGCTGGCCGGGGTAGGGGTGCACCACGCCGGGCTCTTGCCCAAATACCGGCTGCTGGTGGAGAAGCTGGCCCAGCAGGGACATCTGAAGCTGATCTGCGGGACTGACACGTTGGGTGTGGGGGTGAACGTGCCCATTCGCACCGTGCTGTTCACCCGCCTGTACAAATACGACGGCCGCCGCACCCGAGTCCTGTCGGTGCGGGACTTCCAACAGATCGCGGGGCGGGCCGGGCGACGGGGGTTCGACGAGGAGGGCAGCGTGTGGGTGCAGGCCCCCGAGCACGTGATCGAGAACCGCCGGGTCGAGGCCAAAGCCGCCTCCGATCCGACCAAGCGACGAAAGCTGAAGAAGAAGCCGCCTGAGCGCAACTACGCCCACTATGACGGCGACACCTTGAACCGTCTGTGGCACGGCCAACCCGAGACGCTGGAGTCGAGCTTCGCGGTAACCCACTCCATGATGCTCAACGTGCTCGACCGCCCCGGCGACGGGTGTGCGGCCATCAAGCGCCTGTTGACCGACAACCACGAGCCCCGATCCCGCCAGCGAACCCACATCCGCCGGGCGGTGGGGGTGTTCCGTTCGCTGATCGACGCCGAGATCGTGGAGGTGCTGGATGCGCCCGATGGGCAGGGGCGCCCGGTGCGGGTGAACCTCGATCTGCAAGACGAGTTCCGGCTCAACCAGCCGCTCGGGCTGTTCGCGGTGGAGGCGCTGGACGCGCTGGATAGGGACGCCCCCGACTACCACTTCCAGGCGCTAAGCGTGGTGGAGTCGGTGCTGGAGGACCCCTCGGTGGTGCTGCTGGCCCAGCGGGACAAGGCCCGCGACGACCTCATGGCCCAGTTGAAGGCCGAGCGGGTGCCCTACGAGGAGCGCTTGGAGCGGCTGTCAGAGGTCACCTGGCCCCGCCCCGAGGCCGAGTTCATCGAGCCGGCGTTCGCGGTGTTCGCCCGCCATCACCCCTGGGTGGGCCACGACCGCCCCAGCCCCAAATCGGTGGCCCGCGACCTCCTCGAACACGGCGACACCTTCAACCAGTACGTGGGCCGCTACGCCATCAAGCGCTCCGAGGGAGTGCTGCTGCGCTACCTGTCCGACTGCTACAAAGCCCTGATCCAAACCATCCCCGCCGCGGCGGTCAACGACGCCCTCGCCACCCTCACAGCCGACCTCCGCACCCTCCTCCGCACCACCGACTCCAGCCTGCTTGACGAATGGGAGAGCCTGCGCGAGGGATGAGCTGGCATGACGAGGTGGCACACTGGAGACGGTGATCGCTGATCGGATCGTGTGCGTGGACTGCGGGGGGTGGTGCCATCGGATCACGTACTGGCCTGAGGATGATCCGCCTGTGCCGGGCGACACGGTGGCCTATCGGTGCGCGGACTGCGCCGACCGCTGGGACATGGTGCTGGACCACGAAGATTTCGACAACTGATCGAAATCAGGGCAGCAGCGAGGCGACCCAGGTGTCGATGCGAGCGGCGTGGGCTTTGGACATGGGGGAGGGCAGGGCCATGAAGCCGTGGGGTGATTCGGGGTAGACGGCCAATTCCACGGGTGACTCGGCCGCCGCCATTCGAACGGCCAAAAACAGCGAATCGTCGGCGAGGTGGTCCAAGGTGCCCACCGACACCAGGCAGGGGGGAAGCCCAGATAGATCGGCGAAGAGGGGTGACACGTCGGGGTCGCGCTTTTCGGCTTCGGACATGTCGGGAATGAACGCCTCGAGCATCATCTGCATCGCCTCGGGGCTCAACACGTCGGGCCGGCCGCCGTTGCCGAAGATAGACGGGGTGCCCCGCAGGTCGTACCAGCCGAACACCAGGTTGGCCCCAAGCACCCGGTCGATGGCGCTGAGCCGATCTCGCACCCGAAGCAGCGTGCAGGCGGCCAGATGCCCGCCGGCCGACTCGCCCCCGATGAACATCTTGTCGGTTCCCCAGCGCTCGGGGCCGTGCTCCAGCATCCAGGCCGCGGCCGCCTCGCAGTCGTCGGGACCGGCCGGGTAGGGATCTTCGGGGGCCAGCCGGTAGTCCACCGACATGACGGCCAGCCCGTGGCGCTTGGCCATGTGCTCGTTGGCGAGGTCGGACATCTGGGGTCGGCCCATGATCCAGCCTCCCCCGTGGATGTGCAGGAACATGGCACGGGGCTCGTCGGGCACGAACAACCGCACCGGGATCTCGCCAGCCGGTCCCGGAATGGTGGCTTCGACGGCCATCGGCGACGGCTCGGGCTCAAACTGGATCAAGTACTGCCGCTGGGCCTCCGCTCGTGTCACCGGATCATCAATCTGTTGCTGGGAGGACCCTCCGTCGGCGTAGGGGAGGTGGTCCAGCATGGCCTTGGCCTCGGCGCGGTATCCATCGATCGTGTCATCCCAGAGCCTCATCGGCTTCTCCCGTCTCGTCTCGTGCCCGTGCACGAAGTGGGACTACCTTGCTGCTTTCGTGGGCGATGATGCCATTTTCTACCTGGACGGCGACACTGTCGTCCCCACCATTAACGCTCAAGGGCCGTGGGATTCCGGAGTTCAGCACGGCGGCGCGGTGGCCGGGGTGCTTGCCCGGGCCATAGAGCAGGTGCCCACGCCGGTACCCATGCGAGTGGCCCGCTTCACGCTGGACATGCTTCGCCGTGTACCGGTGAAGCCGCTGGCCGTCTCCACTGGGGTGCTCCGTACCGGCAAGCGGATCCAGACCACGCGAGCCAACCTCTACGACGGAGACCTGCTGGTAGCTTCCGCAGTGGCGGTTTCAGTGCGCACCGGTGCTGAGATCGAAGTCTTTCCCGATCGACAACCCGACGCTCCGCTGCCCCCTCCGCCGGGCAGCGCCGAGAAGCCCCTGGCATTCAACCCCCAGGAGTCGATGCCCGAGGGCTTTCCCCATGTGGTGGAGTTCGACCGGGTGGACGGCAGTTTCCGCGGAGGCACCCCCAGCAAGACTTGGGCTCGCCTGTTGGTACCGTTCATGCGGGGCGAGGAGACATCGCCGCTGGTCAACCTGATGGCCATGTCCGATTTCACTAGCGGCTTGGGTTCTTTCCTGCCCTTCGACCAGTACGTGTCCATCAACACTGACCTGAGCATCCACGTACTTCGCTATCCCACAAGCAGTCGCATCGGCATCGACGCCGAGACTTGGGCCGACGCCGACGGTATTGGCCAATCCCGAGCCCGGCTGTTCGACGAGTCCGGTCTGTGCGCCCTCAGCAACGCCACCCTGTTCATCGAGTCCCGCAGCCGCTATTGAGTGCATTCTTCGGGATACCGCGTCTGGTCGGCGAGCGGCGTTGCGGCTCGGTCAGGGGGTCTTCGGCGACTACCAGATAACGGGCATGGCCTTGACCCCGGCGACGAGATTGCTTCGCAGACGCGACAGCTCGCCGGTCGGGCGGATGGTTGGCATGCGTTGCAGGATCTCCCCGATGATGCAGGTCAGTTGCATCTTCGCCAGGCTGGCGCCGAGACAGAAGTGCTCTCCGATGCCGAAGGTGAGGTGGGCCGTCGAATTCCGCGTGATGTCGAACGTGTCCGGCGCGGTAAAGACTCTCTCGTCGCGGTTGGCCGACGGGTACCACATCACGACCTTGTCGCCGGCCCGCATAAGAGCGCCTCCCAGCTCGGTGTCAACCGTGACGGTACGCCGGAAGTGCATCACCGGGGGCTCGTACCGCAGGATCTCGTCGACAGCATTGGGCAGGAGGGCGTCCAGGTCATTCACGAGAAGGTCGCGCTGGTCGGGATGGGCGGCGAGGAGCCGTACCGCGTGCGTCGTGGCGTTGCGCGTCGTTTCATTGCCCGCGATCGCCAGGAGAACGAAGAAGTTGTTCAGCTGTAGATCAGTGATGGCCTCTCCGGCGACCTCGCCGTTCACGTACCGGCTGATCAGCGTGTCATCGGGAGCAGCCCGTTTTTGCGCGGCGAGCTGATGGGAGTACCTCGCGATTCTCTCTGTGACCTCATCTCGGCTCGACGTTGGATCGCGATAGTCGGGATCGTCGAACGCAACGAGCTGGTTGGACCAGTCGAAGATCTGCTGTTGGTCATCGAGCGGTACGCCCATGAGCTCGCAGATCAACAACATCGGCAGATGCATGGCGATATCGGTGACGAACTCCGCTGAATGGCGTTCGATCACGTGGTCGATGATCGATGTCGCCGCCGCGCGGATGCGGGGCTCGAGCTGGCGGACCATCCTGGGAGTGAACCCGCGGCTGACGAGCCGGCGGTATTCCACGTGGTCCGGGGGGTCCATGGACAGGAGCATCGCCCGAACGCTCTCCAGGGAGTCTTCGGGGACGTCCTGCATCTGGACGCCTCCGAGCGCCGAGGAGAAGATCTCGGGATGGCGGGACACATGAACGAGGTCTTCGTGCCGGGTGATCGACCAGAAGCCCCGCTGCGGGCCCGGGTATTGCCCACTGGCGAACTTCGAGTTGTTCCAGGAAACGGGTTCCTCGGCTCGGAGCATCCGGAAGTACTCGTGGGGAAATCCTTGCGCGAACACATCGGGGTTGGAGAGGTCGAGATCGCCGGGTATCACTGTTGCCGCTCCGATGTGTTGGGTATCAGCTTGATTGGATCGCGGCCATCAACGTGTCCAAAAAAATTGCCGTCGATCACGCCATAGCCGAGAAGGCGCTGCACTGTAGGGCTGAACTGAGCCGCCTTTTCGGGTCCGACCGCCAGCACCATATTCTCTACCTGGCGAAGCCACGGCTGGAAGTAGATGATAGACACTCCGGTGCGAACCTCGTTTGAGGTATTGGGACCGGCGCCGTGGTAGATGCCGCCGAGCCAGACGAGCGCACTGCCTGGAGCCAGCTCGAGCGAGATCGTCTCTTGTTCAGCCGGTTGCCGCGGGGTGTCCCAGCGATGGCTTCCCGGCACGAAAAGGGTTGAGCCGTTTGCGGCTGTGTACGGCGACAAGGCCCACATGACGCTCACGCTCCATGGCGGTCGGGGCCGGGCGACGCCGGGGAGGTCATCGTCGCAGTGGAGGGTTTGTGTCGTCTCGGACGGGTGGATGCGGGTGCCCTGACAGGCGGCAAGCACCCGTGAGGGCCTGAGGTGGTCGTCGAGCAGTTCGAGGACGGCGGGGTGCTCGACGAGAGCCGCGACCGAAGGGCACTTCGCGAGCATGGCGTACACACGCTCGGTTCGCAGGCCCTCGAAGTCGTTGCGACCCCAGCCGTTCAGACCGAAGTGCGGTTCTACCTCCTCAAGCACTCGCGCCACGACATCGTGGTCGAGCACCTGATCCAACACGGTGTAGCCAGAATCTGCGAGCTGACTGCGGTGGTCTTCGGTGACGTGCAAAGCGGAGGACATCAGCAGATAAACTCGCAAAATACCCAGCCGCTGTCAACCGGACGTCGGCAGGCGCACTTGTTGCGTGGACCCCGTGACCGGTGGGGGCAGGCCGAATCAGTGGCCGTGAGGATGGCTCGACCCATTTCGGGAGCTGAATAAGGAGTGCTGCTAGGGGCGATCGTCATAGAGCTCGGCATAGAAGTCGGGATCCGGCGGCGGAACCATTCGAGCTATGAGGCGTTGGGAGAATCGGCCAAGCACAGTCGGGTTATTCGTGAACGCGTAGTTCGCCGCCCGCGCCATCATCCGGACGCGCCGCTCTTCGCGGGAACGGCGGGCCACGTCAGGCCCCGAGCGCAATCGAAGACAACGCGGGCGGCTCGTCGAGCTTGACAACCCGACCGGGAAACCCCTTGAAATGCGGGATTCCCTGCTCATGGTCGAGCCACTCTGGGGAATCGTTGCACAGCACAGCATCGCTGCTGATGAACGCACCAGCCAGATCAGCCGATCCCCGCATCTCCGGATACCACCAGCCATGGGGCACGCGCACATGGCCCTGCTTCATGGTGTCCTTCACCGCGATCACGGCGACAACGCTGCCTGTCGGGGTCTCAAGTCGCGCCCAATCACCATCGGCGAGGCCGTCTCGAGCCGCGTCGGCGGGGTGCAAGAACAGGCTCGGACGCGGCGTCCGCCTCCGCAGCACCGGGATGTTCCGTTGACCGGTCTGAAAGAAGGAGTCCTCGCGCACTCCGGTGAACACCGCATAGGGATAGTCGTCGCCGGGGGCAACGGGTGGCTCCCGGTGATAGGGCAGGGGGTCGAACCCCAGCTCTGCGAGCACGCTGGAAGCCAGCTCAACCTTGCCCGACGGGGTGGCGAAGCCCGTTTTCTCGTACTTGCGGAACTCAGGAAGCGGCGAGTGCATGTAGTGGTCATGCACGAACTGGTCGAAGGTCTTGCCCGACGGTGAGAGCCGAAAGTCGAGGACCTCCTCGAGCGTCGACCACGGGAAATGCTCGCCGAACCCGAATCGGTGCGCCAGATCGCGCCAGAACTGGAACGTGCTCGATGCCTCCGCTGACGGCTCTACCACCTTCTCGCTGACGGTTAGGCGAGTTGTCCAGCTCCAGGTGTCGGCAATGTGGTTGCGCTCCGAGAACACGTCTCCGGGAAGAACGTAGTCGGCCAGCATTGCGGTTGGTGTCATGAAGATCTCGTGCGCGACGATCAGGTCTTGGTTCATCATCGCCCGGTAGATCTGATGTTGGTTCGGGTAGCTCAGCAAGGTGTTGTTGCCCAAAGCGAAGAGGGCTTTGACCGCGTAGGGGTCGCCGTCGGCCATGGCCCGAAACACCGCCGTCGGGTTGGCCATGTAGCAGCCCATCACCAAGTCGGCGTAGCGGTAGCCCCACACTTGCTCGGTCACGTCGCCGAGCAAGTCCTGGGCCCGGTAGGTGTAGGCCGGATGGTTCGCAGAGCCGAGCTGCTTGTCGCGCTGTTCCCGGCTGAGGGCTTCGTGGAACTGGATCTTTGACTCCGGGAGGTAGTCAGGGTTGAAGCCTCCCAGAGCCTCGCCGCCCACCACGTCGAGGTTGCCGGTGATCGCTCGAAGGATCGACTGGAGCCGGATGCCTGAAGTCGACGAAACCTGTTGGTCGGTGATCGGGGTCCACGGGATCACCGCGCTCTTGGCGGTTGCGTACATTCGGGCTGCGGCTCGGATTTGGTCGCGGTCGACTCCGGTGATCTGCTCCACCCGCTCGAGCGGGTACTCGGCGACCCGGGCACAGAGCTCGTCCCACCCGACCGTCCAGTCACGCACGAAATCCTGGTCGTAGAGCTTCTCCTCGATGATCACGCTGAGCCAGCCAAGGAGCATGGCGGCGTCGGTGCCAGCCCGCAGGCTGAGGTGGAGGTCAGCCTGCGCCGCCTGCTCGCTCACCCGAGGGTCAAGCACGATCAACTTCGCGCCATTGGCGCGAGCGACGTTGATCATATTGAAGATCGGAGTCCACGAGTGCCGCTTGGGGTTGTGGCCGATCAGCACCACGCACTTCGTGTTCATGATGTCGGGGAACGGGAACCAGCCGTAGGTGAACTTGTTGACCGCCGCGGTATTTCCCGCGCAAAGCGACACTCCGCTTATCCAGTTGGGCGAACCGAGCAGGTTCATGAACCGTCGGTCCATGCCGTGGGTGACCTGCGTGTTCCATCCTGAGGTGGACACGGCCAGCGACTCGGCGCCGTATTTCGCGACGATCCCCTGGAGCTTCTCGGCGATGTCGTCCATTGCCTGCTCGTAGGAGATCTCCACCCACTTGTCCTCACCCCGCTCGCCTGCTCGTTTCAGCGGCACCTTCAGCCGGTCTGGGTGGTTGTGAATGGCGGGCGCGGCCGTCCCCTTGAAGCAGATGTTGCGAGCCAGCAGTGGATTCTCGTGGGGCAGGATCTTGGTCAGCTTCCCGTCTTCCACCTCGGTCCGGAGCTGACAACCGATGTCGCAGACCGTGCAGACGACGTGGCGGTCCCGGCGGACGGGGGCTTGGATGGTGCTCATTGGCGCTTCCCGCTTTCCGTGGCAGACGCACATCGCCACGGCACGGCGTGTTGACCATGTCTGGCTTTTGATGCCACATGTAGATGCTACACCCACCCAGCTTTTGCAAACGCAGTCCCGCCTGGGGCCTGCGGAGGGGGCCTGACGCCGCACACTTGCTTTGGAATCAATAGTCAGATAGCGTCGTGCCGCCGATCTCAGGATCGGCGGCACGACAGCAAGAACAGGTAGCCATGTCCGAGTATCCTGCCCACGAGACCGCCGTTGTCCTCGTTGACCCCCTCAACGAATTCCTCTCGGAGGGAGGCAAGCTCTACCCGATGACACAGGCGACGGCTGAGGCAGTGGGCACCGTCGCAAACCTCAAGCGGTTGGTTGACGGCGCACGATCTGCTGGGTTGACGATCGCCTACGCGCTGCACCACGCCAACACCGGCGGCGAATACGACCACTGGAAGTTCCTCAACCCTTCCCATCAGGGCGCCAATGACTTCGGGATCTTCGAAGCGGGCAGCTTCGGGGTACAAGTCCATCCCGATGTCGCACCCCAGGATGGCGACATCGTCGCTCAGGAGCACTGGACAGCATCTGGATTCGCAGGCACCGACCTCGATTTCTTGCTACGCCAACACGGAATCGACCGAGTCGTCATCGCAGGCAACCGCGCCAACACTTGCGTCGACGCCACCGGACGCTATGCCGTTGAACTTGGCTACCACGCGACGCTGGTGTCCGACGCCATCGCGGCGTTCAGCCAGGAAGAGATGGACGCCACCATTCTGACGAATTGGCCGGCATTCGGCCACGCCGTCCTCGCCACCGACGCGTTCCTCGGTCTTATTGGCTAACTGCTCGAAATCGCGTTCAGGGACTTGCGGTGTGAGGATTCGCAGCGTCGCGATCCCGTTCAGGCAGACGGGCATGGTCAAATCCCCGTTTCTAGCCCGTCGCGACTGCGCTGCCCAACGCCGATCTGAGGTGGGCGCACGAGATCACGTTGTCGAAGGCAATCGACGCTGCCAACCCGCGGCTCGCGCTAGCGTCGTGCACGACGACCGTGTGGCGGCTGGGTCTGGAGTGGGCAGTATGATGGCCTTGACCGGTGGCTGGCTCCCATTGAGGGTGGTACTGCGGCACATTGGAGGACGAAATGAAGTGGGCTGACGTCGACACCACGTACTGCGGTGTGGCCGCCGCGACCTCAATCGTCGGCGACCGCTGGATTCCCTTGATCCTACGGGATGTGTTTTTTGGCGTTCGCCGCTTCGACGATCTCCTCACGCACACCGGCGTCTCCACCGCCGTCCTTTCAGACCGGCTGCGCCGCCTTGTGGACCACGGCGTTCTTGCGAAGGTCCGGTACCAGAGCGAGGGTTGCCGCCACCGGTACGAGTACCAGCTCACAGATCGCGGTCTAGGCCTGCTGTTCGTCCAACTCGCCCTCGCGGACTTCGGCTACGAGCATCTCGTCGACGCGGACAAGCGGCTCGTCGACTTCGTTGACCGCTCCACTGGCCAACGTGTCCGACTTGGACTCGTACGTGAAGACGGGACGGTGATCGGCGCAGACTCGTTAGGGATGCAGATCAAGGAGGCAGCCGCCAGCGAGCACCAAATGTGACAACCGGGGACGTAGCCCAGGGAGCAATGGGATTGGCGGGACGGCTTCCACCTTCCTAGTGGTGTGTCGTGGGTTTATTCGCGCGTGTCCTGCTAGGCATCGACGCCCCTCGCGGCGTTGCCCCTCCTTGCCGTACGCTGGAAGTATGGCTGCGTCGGTGCGCCTTGCGAGGAACGCCGCTGCCGTCGCAATCCACGGCGCTAAACCCACGACACACCACTAGAGGCCCGCAGCCGCCGTTAAGCGCCCCATGCGCCAAGATCAGGGGCCGCCCAGGGCGGTGATGTCGTCGAAACCGACGACGTGGCCGCTCCAGTGGTCGGGCCGGCGGATCATCCAGTCGGCACACTCTGCGGTGTACTCGGGGGTCTTGAGGGTCTCCAGGCCAGCGCCGCCGATGGCGATCTCCGCTCCCTGGGTATTGTAGACGTGCCACCACCCCTCGGTGGAAACGATGGTGTCCACCCGCAACACGTTGAACGCCACCCCCCGGCCCCCCAACTCCAGGTGCATTGAGGCGTTCCAACGCTCCATAGCCTGCTTGGACGTGGAGTAGAGGGCAAGATTGGGGCTGATGGCGGTGGCCGACCCCGAGCTCACGCTGAGCACCCGGCCCGAGCCCCGCTCCAACATCCCCGGCACGAAGCCCTGGCAGAGTTGCATCGGCCCTACCACCTGCACCCGAAACGCCCGCTCCCAGCGCGACCAGGGCACCTCGATGATCGGGCCGTTGGAGGTGTAGCCCGCGTTGTTTACCAGTATGTCGCACCCCCCGTACCACTCCAGTGTCTGATCCACAACGTGGGCGGTGTCGTCGGGCGAGGTCAGGTTGGCCTGCACGCTGCGGGCCTCGATCCCCTCGTCGCCCAGGGCGGCAACCACCTCGGGCAGCGATCCCGGCAGCACGGCGTCGGGATCGTCGGTCCCGGTGCGGCCGACCACCACAAGTCGGGCTCCGGCTCGGCCCAGCCGGAAGGCGATTTGGCGGCCGATGCCTCGGGTGGCCCCGGTGACCACGGCCACGGAGCCTGCGACGGAAAACGACATGCCTGGACGCTAGTGGCGTTGCTGCGAAGTGGCGGTACGGCGAGATGTTGAGGGTCAGCCGGTGCCGGAACGGACTGCGCCTCCGCCGACCGATGCCATGGCCGCACCGACTATCCCGGCGTTGTTCCTCATCTCAGCGACGACGAATTCGGTATCAATGTCCAACAACGGGCCCCACACGTCGAAGTTCTTGCTGATTCCCCCGCCGAGTATGAACAGTCCAGGCGAGATGATCTTCTCAAGGTGTTCCAAGTAGTCCCGCACTCGGCCCGCCCACGTCGGCCAGTCTAAATCATCCCGCTGGCGGACCTTGGCCGCCGTCCACATCTCCACGTCGTCGGCATGACCGGCGAGGTAGAGGTGGCCGAACTCGGTATTGGGCACCAGGACCCCGTTCACGAACACCGAGCTGCCGATCCCCGTGCCGAAGGCCGTGAAGCACACAGTCCCCAACCGGCCCGCCCCTGCACCGTGGGTCATCTCGGCGATTCCGGCGGCATCGGCGTCGTTGATGATCGTGACTGGGGCGCCTATCCGGTCGCTCATCGTTTTGGCGATGTCGACGCCGGCCCATGAATCGTCCAAATGGGCCACCCATTTGACGGTGCCCCCGGTTATGGGCGCGGGGAAGGCGCAGCCCACCGGTCCATCCCAGCCGAACGATGACACCAGCTCAGCCACCACGTCGGCCACCTTGTCGGGAGTGCCTGGTTTGGGGGTGGGAATCCGGAAGCGCTTGTCGAGAAGCTCGCCGGTGTCCATATCCACCGGCGCGGCCTTCATGCCGCTACCCCCTATGTCGATGCCGAATGCTGTGCTCATTGCCGTCACCGGGTTCCCGCCCGACGAAGGTATCAGCGGCCCTTCCCGGCAGGGGAGTTGGGCGCGGGGTGCGCGAAGCTGGAGAGAACGGAGCTGCGGGCTGGCACACGCCTGAAGCTGATCGCTGGGACGGAGGAAGAGGAATGGCTGACATGCTGGCTGGACGAGTGGCGGTGGTTTCGGGGATTGGCCCCGGACTGGGCATCGAGATCGCCCGGCTGTACGCCCGGGAGGGGGCCGACATCGTTTTGGGCGCACGCCGGACCGAGGTGATGGAACCGCTGGCCGACGAAATCGCCGGAGCAGCCCTGTTCTTCGCCTCTGACCTCTCATTGCCCATTACCGGGGCCTCTTTGGACGTCAACGCCGGGCACTGGATCGGCGGTTCGTGACCGGCAAGCGTCCGTCGAGGGCCGCATGAGCGACGGCACCCCCGCTGGAATCGCCGTCGCCGAGGTGCTGGCCGAATCGGGCATTACCCACGTGTTCGGCGTGCCCGGTGGATATTCCATCAAGGTGTTCGACGGGCTGCGGACGGTGGCCGACCGGGTGCGCAGCGTGAGGGCGGCCCACGAGCATCAGGCGTCGGTCATGGCTGAGATGTACGGCCGCCTCACCGGCCGTCCCGGGGTGTTCACCGGCCAGGGGCCGTTCGCCGCCTCCTCCGGCGGGTTCGGCCTCATGGAGGGATACCTGTCGGGCACTCCCATGCTGGTCCTCACCGAGATGACCGACCACGGCATACCCCAGCACGCCCCCACCCAGGGCACCACCGGCGACTACGGGTCGGTGGATCTGCCTCGCATCCTGTCGGGGATGACCAAGTACATGAGCGTGGCCACCACCCCCAACGAGGCGGTGCATGCGGTGGAACTGGCCATCCACCACGCCACTTCGGGTCGCCCCGGCCCCACCGCGGTGCTGTTTCGCCTTGACGCCATATTCCGGCGCACCGACGATGCCCGCCATCCCCGCCTCTACCGGCGAACTCGGGTGTCGTCGGCTGCCTCTCCCCGGCCCGACGCGTCGGCGGTGGCTGACCTGGCTGACCTTTTGGCCACAGCCAAGCGACCGGTGATCGTGGCCGGCAACGGCATCCACCAGGCTAGGGCCTACGACCAGTTGGACGCTTTGGCCCGCCGAGGTGCCGCACCGGTGGTAACCACAGCCAAGGCCCGCGGGGTCATTGCCGATGACCACCCATGGGCAGGAGGACCGCTCAGCCCGTTCGGTTGGCAGGGGGCATTCGAGCTGTTGGCCCGAGCCGACGCGGTGGTGGTGTTGGGATCGCGCCTCAATCCCCACGACACCCTGGTGGAGTCACCCACCTGGCTGGACGCCGACCGCCAGCGCATTGTCCAGGTGGACATCGAGGCCGCCAACTTGGGGGTGAGCTTCCCGGTCGAGTTGGGCGTGCACGCTGATTTGGGCGCGTTGCTGTCCGAGCTGGTGCCCGCGGTGGGCGTTGACCAGGACTTGGCCGCCGACCGGTGGGCCGAACTGGCCGACATCAAGTCGAGGGCCGAAGATCCCCCGGTGTTGTTAGAGTCGGCCCGACCGGTGCCGCCCCAGCGGGTGATGCAGGTGCTGAACGAGGTGTGGCCTGCCGATGGCCGGGTGACACTGGATGCGGGGAACAACCGGATCTTCGCCTACCACTATCTCAAGGCTCGCACCCCGGGGCGGCTTCACTTGCCGGGCGGGCATCTGGGCATGGGCTGGGGTCCGCCCGCGGCGCTGGCTGCGGCCATGGTTCACCCCGGCGAAAGGGTGCTGTCGATCAGCGGCGATGGCGGGTTCTTGATGTCGTTGCACAACTTGGCGACCGCGGTGGAGTACGACCTGCCGGTCACTTTCTTGGTGCTCAACAACCGGATGCTGGGGAACGTCTACGACTTCCAGGGGCCGGACCGCCGAACTGCGGTGGACATCGACGACCACGACTTTGCCGCAGTGGCCCGAGCCTTTCGCATGGACGGCCACCGGGTGGACGACGACGCTGCACTGGCCGACGCCCTGGCCTCGTCGCTCGCCAGCGACGGCCCCGCGCTCATTGAAGTATCCACCGACCCCGACCAGTCGTCCGATCTGGTACGAGTGCGAGACTCTCGCTCGAATACTTCCTGACTTCCGGGGTAACCTCAGCCCGCTTGTCATCTACTATTAGGTTAGCTTTACACTCGACACATGGGGTCAGGTCGCTCGGTGCTGCGGTGTCACGCCGTCAGCCTGCCCCTAGCCGGGGCGCTGCTGTTTTGCGTCGGGCTGCTCAGTTTGCGCTATGGCGTCCTTGGTATCGACATCGCCACGGTCTGGGACGCCATCTGGGATTACGACCGAAGCGACCAGGGGCAGGTTGTAGTGCGGGAGCTGCGGGTGCCCAGAACTATCATCGGAATGCTGGCCGGGGCAGGCTTCGCCGTGGCCGGAGCGCTCACTCAGGGAGTTACCCGAAATCCGCTGGGGGCACCGGGAATCTTGGGCACCAACGCGGGGGCGGCGTTCGCGGTGGTGACCGCCATCTACAGCGCGGGGATCACCACACCGGCCGGTTATGTGTGGTTTGCATTCGCCGGTGCCTTGGGCGCCACGGTGCTGGTGTATTTGGTGGCCTCGGCGGGTGCTGGCGGTCCCACCCCGGTGAAGCTGGCCCTGGCTGGCGCGGTAGTCAGCGCCTTGTTGGGATCGTGGACGGCAGCACTGCTGCTGCTCGATTTGGAGACGCTGGATCAAGCCCGATTCTGGTTGGCCGGCTCTATCTCTGGGCGGGGCACCGAAGAGGTCGAGTTGCTGTTGCCTGTGATCGCTGTTGCACTGGTGGTAGCCCTGTTCATGGGGCGTCAGGTGAATGCCCTGAGCCTGGGCGAAGAAGTGGCAACCGGGCTCGGCCAGCGCACAGCGCTGGTTCGGGCCATCGCCGGGCTGTGTGTGGTTGCGCTGGCCGGCTCCGCGGTAGCCATGGCCGGCCCGGTGGCGTTCGTCGGGCTGGCTGTGCCCCACATCGTCCGCTCGGTGGTCGGCCCCGACTACCGGTGGATCATCCTTTACTCGGCCATTCTCGGTCCATGCATGCTGCTAGGGGCCGACGTCGTCGGACGGCTGATCGTCACGCCAACTGAGCTTCAGGTTGGGATTGTCTGCGCCGCGGTGGGAGCGCCGTTTTTGATCTACCTGGTGCGGGGCACGAAGTTGGCCCAGTTGTGACCCGGACAGCGCGCTTGTGCACCGCATCGGCAGCTGCAATCTTGGCACTGGCGGTCGTCGGCTTGGTTGTCGGGGACTTCCCCGTTTCAGCCCGCTCGGCTATCGCCACCGCTATCTGGGATCGCGGCGGGGAGTTCGACTTCGTGATCAACACTCTGCGGTTTCCCCGGGTAGTCGTAGCCGTTTTGGCCGGGATCTGTCTGGCGGTGTCCGGTGCGCTGTTCCAGGCACTGATCGACAATCCGCTGGTGTCGCCCGACATCATCGGGATCGACACTGGGGCGGCGGCCTGCGCGGTCGCCATTCTCGCCATCGGTTTGGACACCCGGTGGCTGCCCTACGCCGCTTTTGCCGGAGCCGTTGGAACCGCTGGGCTCATCTTCGTGTTGTCTTGGCGGCGAGGATTCAGCGGCGGTCGGCTGGTGTTGGTCGGCATCGGTATCAACGCCCTGCTCACCGCAGTGATCACCTACCTGCTGGTGCGGTTTCCCATAGAGAGGGTGAGTGCCGCAGCCCGCTGGCAGGCTGGGACTCTGTCGTCCTCGTCCTGGAGCGACGCCCGGACCCTCGTCATCGGCCTGGCGGTGCTGCTGCCGGTGGCGTTCTTGCTCATCCGGCGACTGCGGGTCATGCAGCTGGGTGACGATATGGCCCTTGCCTTGGGGGTTGGCCTGGAGCGGAGCCGCCTGGCGGTTATCACTGTGGGCTGCGGTCTGGCCGCCGTCGTAGTGGCCGTGGTCGGACCACTCGGCTTTGTCGCGCTGCTAGTCCCCCATGTGGCCCGAGCGATGGCCGGCACCCTCTCCGGGGGAGTGCTACTGCTGACGGCCCTGTTGGGGGCGGTCATGCTGCTGTCGGCTGACTTGGTGGCCCAGCGCCTCTTCGCCCCGACGGTGTTGCCCGCTGGAGTGGTGACCGCCGCAGCGGGCGGGCCGTATCTGCTGTTTGTGTTGAGAAGGTTCAATCGTGCGGCCTGACCAGAACCCCAGCGCCACGCTGAGGGCTGAGCGACTGTTCGCCGACTACGGAGGGCCTCCGGTGGTGAAGGATCTCACCGCCGAGATACCCACGGGCGAGATCACAGCCATCGTAGGGGCCAATGCCTCCGGCAAGTCCACGCTGCTGCGGGCACTGGCCCGGTTGCTGCGGGCCACCGAGGGTGCGGTCTACCTCGATGGCGCCGACATATGCCGACTGCCCACCCGCTCGGTGGCCGCTCGTCTCGGTTTGCTTCCCCAGTCCCCCCGGGCGCCCGACGGGGTTCTGGTTGAGGACCTTGTGCGCCGGGGGCGCTACCCCCATCAGCGTCTCTTCAGCCAGTGGTCCAAGACCGACGATCTGGCGGTGGAGCAAGCGCTCGAGCTGACCGGTCTGGTTGAGATGCGCCAGCGGGCCGTCGACGAATTGTCGGGCGGCCAGCGCCAGCGGGCGTGGATTGCCATGGCATTGGCCCAAGACGCCCCCATGATGCTGCTCGACGAGCCCACAACCTTCTTGGACATCGCCCACCAAGTGGAGATGCTGGACCTTTTGGCCCGGCTCAACCAGACCGAGAACCGCACGGTGGTGATGGTGCTGCACGACCTCAACCAAGCTTGCCGCTATGCCTCCCACATCATTGCCCTTGCTGATGGGCGAATCGAAGCCGCTGGTCGCCCAACCGAGGTGGTGACCGCCGAACTGATTGAGAGAGTCTTCGGTCTCAAGGTCAGCGTGATCTCCTGCCCGGTTACCGATACACCGCTGTGCATCCCGTACCGGCATAACTATTAGCTACAGTTTGCAAAAATATTTAGGTATACCTAACATCCATGCATGGCCGGAGGTGCCGGAGCGGGTCAGCTAGTTCAAGCGTGGGCAACACGAGTGCTGTTGGTCGCAGTTCTTGCGTTGGCTGTGGCTGGCTGCGCAGACAGCGAATCCCCCGTCAAGCAAGCTGCTTCTGAGCCGCTCGGGGCCTCCGCCACACCTTCAGCTCCTGCTTCTCCCACCGTTGTCGCCACCGCTTCTCCCACCGTGGCCCCGCCGACGGGGGCTCCCGAAGTCGATGGACCGCCGACGCTGCCGTTGACGGTGGAGGACGAAACCGGCGCGGAGATCACCATCGAATCAATCGAGAGGATCATCCCCCTCGACGGCGATGTGGCCGAGGTGGTTTTCGCCCTTGGGTTGGGCGAAAACGTGGTGGCCACCGACTTGTCGGCCACCTATCCCCCCGAGGCCGATGCCCTGCCCGAGATCGGCTACCAGCGGGCCTTGTCGGCCGAGACGGTGGCCTCGTTCGCCCCCACTCTCTTGTTGGCTACCGACATCGCCGGGCCTCCTGAAGCGCTAGACGACATGCGCCGACTGGGCTATCCGCTGGTCATCCTGCCCAGCGAGGCCACTCCCACCGGCGCGGGACTGAAAATAAGGGCGGTGGCCGCGGCCCTGGGCACTCCCCAGCGGGGTGAGGAGATGGCCGACGCCCTCGACGCCGCCATAGCCGAGGCCTCCGTGCCGCCCGACTATGACGGCGACCGTCCCCGAGTGGTGGCTCTCTATGTGCGGGGCACGGTGGCGCAGCTGGTGCTGGGTGAATCGGCCAATACACGCTGGCTCATCAATTCGGCTGGGGGAGTGGATGTCTCCGAGGAAATGGGGATCGAGAGCAGTGCGCCCATATCCGCCGAAGCCATCCTGGCCGCTGCACCCGATGTGCTGCTGGTGCCCGCGGCCGGACTCGAATCGGTGGGAGGCGTGGACGGGCTGCTGGGGATCGGTGGACTTGGTCAGACCCCCGCTGGTCAGAACCGACAGGTCTTGGCCTATGACGATCAGCTCTTGCTGGGCAACGGCCCCAGAACCGCCGAATTGCTCGCTCAGCTTCGTGATGACCTCAGTGCCGTGATTGTCACGCCATCGTCCGATCAGAAGGAGGATTCATGACCACTCGGAGTTTTGAGCTGCCCGCAGTTATCCCGAACTTGATCTCCCCAGTTCCAAATCAACCAACACAAAGGAGAGCAGCCAATGACCATCGTACGAATCAACGCCATCACCGTGCCCGAGGGTGCTGGCGACGAACTGCTGCGTCGTTTTGAACAGCGGGTTGGCGAAGTGGAGACCATGGCCGGATTCGAAGGGTTTGAACTCCTCCGGCCCGCTGAAGGGAATACCTGGTACGTGTATACCCGCTGGTCAAGCGAGGAGGACTTCCTGGCTTGGGTGCAGTCGCCTGCATTCGCCCGAGGCCACGCCGAGGCCAGCAGCCAGCCGGTGGCCCATGGGGCCGAGCTGTTGAGCTTCGACGTCGTTCTCAGAGCAGGACCGGCTGTCGTCAAAGGGGCAGGGCAATGACGAGGTTGTGGAACCCACGACGGTGGGTGACTGTTGTCTTGGCTGTCGCATTGATCGCCGCCGCATGCGGCGACGACGGTAGCGACCCAGCCAGGGTCACGAATGTCCTAGACCCATCAGGAACACCGGGGGCCTCAGCATCACCGAGCGCGTCGGCGACGCCGCATGGGTCGGCCACACCGAGCGCTTCGGCGACGCCAATGCATACCGCGACAGCGGCGGCCACTCATACCGCCACACCCGGGCCGACCGCGTCGGTGACTCCCGTTGCTACACCCACGCCGACAGCGTCAATGGCTCCCGTTGCCACTCCTGCGGCTGGCACCGGACCATCTGCATCTGATCAACAGGCGGCGATGGATGCGTGGGCGGTGGTCTTCGACTCGGCCCTGGACTTTTCCCAAAAGGCGCCCCATTTAGAGGGTTCAGCCTCCTTGGAGGCCAGCAACGCTGGCTATGTCGCGGCCGCAGAAGGCGTGGGCGGGATCACCCTGGAGCCCACTGGGGTAGAAATCGACGGCGATGCCGCCACCATCACTTACAACGTCCTATTTGGGGGTGTTGCCGCCTACGAAGATCTGACCGGAGAGATCCAGCGGGTGGATGGAACCTGGACTGTCAGCCGGGAGGCCTACTGCGGATTCCTGGCCTCGGCCCGCGCACCGTGCTCTTGAGCTGACCTGAACTGGGCGGGCCGGTCTGGGGTGGCCGGCCTGCCCAAATTCCTGCTCGGGCTACAGTCCTATGGCTGTGAGCGTCATCCTCGAAGCTGAGATCAGCCCAGGAATGAGCACCGCAGATGCGGTGGGGCTGGCCCGACTGGCCGAGGAGGCCGGGTTTGCCCGGCTGGGAATCTCCGATGTGGTGTATTGGCCCGACTGTTTCATGCTTCAAGCCCTGTGTGCTCAGGCCACCCGCCGGATCGCCGTGGGGGCCATGGTCACCAACCCCTATACCCGCCATCCCGTGGTGCTGGCCGGCGCCCTTGCCACCCTGGACGACATCGCCCCCAGTCGGGCGTTCTGTGGGTTGGGCGTTGGGGCTGGTCTGGAGCCGCTGGGCATCGACTATCCCAAGCCAGTGGCTGCGCTGCGCCAGGCGGTGGCCGACATCCGCACGCTGCTAGCCGGGGGAGAAGTTGGCGGCGAGCGGTTGATCCGCCCCGCCGCTCATCCGGTGCCCATCTCTATCGGCACGAGAAGCCCCCAGGTCATGCACCTGGCCGGCGAGGTGGCCGATATCGCTCTGGTAGGCGGGCGCTTTCTTTCGGCCGACTTGGCCGACACCTACCGGGTTTGGCTGGCTGAGGGCGCGGCCCGGGCCGGACGCACCCTGGACGACTTCGAGACCGCCCCCCGACTCACGGTGTGCTGTTCGGAGGATGGCGATCTGGCCCGGAGGAGCGTAAAGCGCTACGCCGCCCACTATCTGACCCTCATTCGCCCTCCCGAGCTTGACACTGACCCCGACCGCATGGCCGTTATCGAGGCCGCTCTGGCCCGCAGCCGAGGCTGGTACTTCGACCACAACCGGTTCGACGATCCGGAGTTGGACCACCTGATCGACGACCGCTTGGTGGAGGCGTTCACCATCGTCGGCACGCCAGGCGAATGCGCCGATCAGCTGGCCGCCGTGCTGGACATGGGCTTCACCTGCGCCAGTCTCAACCTTGCCGCCACCGCCCGGTCCACCGCAGCCGAGGGCTTGGCCGAGACCATCACCAGCTTTGCCCCCGTGGTGAAGTCTCTAGCTGGGTCTTAGCCGCCGGTCAGCCGGGAATAGGCCTGACGGTAGAAGTCCAGCGCAATGGAGCAGGGATCGGGATTGCCTTCCAGAGCGGTGTAGGGTAGCGATGCCCCGGTGAAAGCGGTGTCGTCCCAGAACGGGTCGCTTGGATCGACCGGCCCCCACGGCCCGACGTACAGGTAGGGCTCGGGATGGGCGGCGTCGCCCGGCGAAGCGCCGTAGGTGGCCCGGGTGACCGGATCTCTGTCGGCATCGCCGGTCTCAACCGCGGCGTCGAAGTGTCCGGGCCAAAGCTGCACCCGACTGGGGTCCGCCGCTCCAGGAGTGCAGCGCAGCTCTTCCAAGGTCGCGGTGGCCATGCCGAACCAGTCGCCGATGAACGCCACCAGTTCCTCGTCTACCGTCAGTGGACGGTCCAAGTCGCCCAGCGCCACGGTGTCGTGTTCGGCCTGATCGCTGGTGGCCTCGACCCCCAAGAAGTCGGACGCGTCTCGCAGCGTGGTGATCGGCCGGCTGTACACGCGGTCGCCCTGCTGGATCACCAGCAGGCGGCCCTCTACCCGCACCTGGATGTCATCCCCGAAGAACGGGGTCCCGAAGCCACCCATGGTCCAGCGCAGGCCGAATTTGCCGTTGACTGCCTTGCGGGTGTTGGACACCAAGCCATAGGCCAAGCGATGGAGGTCGTCGCGCCGCACTGGGTAGTGGTCGGGTACCGCCGACAGCGCCTTGTGGTCGGCCAGCCAGCGGGGCTGGCAAAAGGCGGCCACTTTGTCGTCGGCTGCGGCCAGATCGGCCCATCGAAGGTCGCCAGAGCTGGTGGGGGTCACTACCTGGAGGTTCGCCTGGTCCGCCTCGCCTACCGCGGCGGGGTCGTCAGCGAACCAGGGGCCGGAGAGCACCGTAGGCGGCGATGGCTCCAGCACGCGGGCGATGCGGCCGTCGCCCACCAGAGAGTCTGCTTCGGCCTGCGGGTTTCGAACTGTGGGTGTCATGGCGCCTGATTGGAATCTATCGGCGACTGGTGGCAAACACACCGCAATGAGCCCGCCGTGCGCTCAGTCGGTAGAGTCTCGCCGACAACAACGACTGGGAGGTCACACATGGGAAGACTGGACGGCAAAGTCGCCCTGGTTACCGGAGGCGGCGGAGGGCTGGGCACAGCCATCAGCACCTTGTTCGCCAGCGAGGGCGCAAGGGTAGTGGTGCAGGACCTTAACGAGGCTGCCGCCGCGGCTACCGCAGATCAGGTGGTCGCCAACGGAGGCGAAGCCATGAGCGCAGCCTGCGATGTGTCAGACAGCAAGGCCATCGAGGCCATGTTCGCCGATATCGACGCCCGCTTCGGACCGGTCACCGTGCTGGTGAACAACGCCGGGGTAGACAGCACCCCCGGCGACGGCTCCGGGGAGGGAAACACCGGCGGCGACCGCCAGATCGTGGACATGAGCGACGACGGCTGGCAGCGGATGCTGGACATCCATCTCAACGGCGCCTTCTACTGCACCCGGGCCATGTTGTCCCGGATCATCGACACCGATCTGAAGGGTTCGGTCATCTGCATGTCGTCGATCGCCGGTCTGGCCGGTTGGGGGCCAGTGCATTACGCCACCGCCAAGGCCGGGCTCTTGGGGTTCATGCGGGCCATGGCCCGGTTCTGTGCCCCCCACGGCATTCGGGCCAATGCGGTGTGCCCCGGGGTGATCGACACCCCGATGGTGGCCGGAGTGGACCCCGCCATGATCGAGGGCCTCAAGATGATCACCCCCGCCGGCCGCATCGGCACCCCGAATGACATTGCCTATGCCGCCCTCTACCTGGCCTCCGACGAGAGCGACTTCGTCACCGGCGAAACCATCACCCCCAACGGAGGCCTCGTCATCGGCTGACCGCGCCGCTGGCGGCTCAGTCCTCGGGCAGGGGGACTTCCAGCGCGCCCAACTCGACGAGGCGGTCGACTTCGGCGGAGTCCATGTTGAGTTCTTCGATGCAGATTTGGCGGGTGTGCTCGCCGAGTAGGGGGGCGGCGTGGACTGGGGGCGTGGGCATTTCGCTGCCGTAGAAGCAGGGGCCTTCCAGCACCAGGTTGCCGGCGCCGGGTTGGAACACCTCAAGCTGGAAGCCTCGCTCGCGGAGCTGGGGGTCGGTGAGATGGTCGAGCGCGGTCAGCATGGCCGAGCCGGGAACGCCGACCGCTTGACAGGCGTCTTGGACTTCCTGTGGTGAGAGGTCGGCGGTCCACTGGGCCACTCCGGCGTTGACTGCCTCTCGGGCGGCTAGGCGGCCCGCGGCTGTGCCATAAGCCGGGTGATCGGCCCAGGACGGATTGCCCATGGCCTGCTTGAGCGCGGCCCAGTCGGCGTCATCGCGCACACACACCACGCACCACTGCTGGTCGCCGGCGCATTGGAACACTCCCCACGGGGCACCCTCGTCGGAGTCGTTGCCCACTGGCTGCACCGATCCGGGTATCAGCGACTCGGCCATGAACAGATCGCCCAGCGTGTTGACCAAAGCCTCGGCTTGGCTGATCTCGGCGTGGGCCCCTTGGCCTCCTCGGTGCTCCCGGCTCAACAACCCGGCCAGCGCACCCAGGGCGCACAGCCGACCGGCCAGGTGGTCGGGGTGGATGGCGTTGGATCCCGGCGGGGGGTCGCCGTCGGTGAAGTTCCACAGGTACTTGATGCCCCCCACCGTCTGGATGGTGGGCCCGTATCCGATCCAGTCGGCGTACGCCCCGGTGGAGCCCATGAGCTGGCTGCTGGCCATGCACACGCCGGGGTTGATCTCCTTTAGAGTCTCGTAGCCCACCCCCATTGCGTCCATGGTGCCGGTGGAGTTGTTCTCGATCACAATGTCGGCCGTCTTCGCCAGCTCTTTCAGCACGGCCAAGCCCTCGGGGATCTTGGAGTTGACCCCGAAGCTCCGCTTGGTGCGGCTCGACGAGGCGAACGACGGAGTCATCTCGGTACCGGTCACCAGCCGCATGAAATCGGGGTAGGTGCGGGTCTCGATCTTGATGACATCGGCGCCGTATTCGGCCAGCATGCGCCCGCCTTCCACGCCTACGCCGCCATGGCCGAAGTCCAGCACTCGCACCTCGGCCAACGGCTGGTCTATCTCGCCAGCTGCGGGCACCAGTGGGCGAAGCTCTGCGGCTTCTGCGGCGACCTCGGCGTTGTGCTCGCCCACCTCTGGCGCGCCGAATCGGAATCCTTGGCGCTGGCGGTTGATCTCCATGAACCCCGATGCCACCTCGGCCTCTGCACCGGGGGCGACCTCTACAGGCACGAATGTTGACCGGGACACATAGTGCTCATTAACCAAGATGTCGGATGGCTTGAGCATCGGGGTGACCACCACGCCCCGGCGCTGGGCCTCAGCCGCGGCCTCCTCCATCAGCATGGGAGCGAAGTGCTCGGCGATTACCGGATTCAACACGTCGCCGTTCATCAGCCGGGTAAGGGTCTCGCCCCACATCTCGTCGGCGAATGCCTCTGGACGGCCCAGCCACTCCCACATGGCGAACCACTGGCGGGGGCTGAGGATCACCATTGTGATGAAGCCGTCGGCCGTCTCGAACAACGGATACACCACGGTGGTTCCCGACCGGACGATGGGCGGGTCCATACCGGCGTCCAATGTCGGTTGCATGTTGGCCAGCTGCCAGGTGTTGAGTTGGATGGCCGCTTCCAAAACAGAGAAGTCCAAATGCTGGCCGCGCCTGGTGTGCTGCTTGGCCACCAAGCCGATGAGAATTGCCAGCGCGCCCACCACGCCTGCGGCGTCATAGGCAAAGGCGCCAGGGATGAGCAGCGGCGGCTTCTCGGGGATGCCCGAAGCGGCCAGATGCCCACTCATGGCCTGGATCACCTCGTCGGTGGCCTCGAACTGGGCGTAGGGTCCTTCCTGGCCGAAGTCGGTGACCGACAGAACCAAGAGGTGCTCGAATTCGGCGGAAACCGCCTTTGGGTCCAGTCCGAACGGGGCCAGCGTCCCCGGCTTGGTCGACTCGATCCACACATCGGCACCGCCCAGCAACTGCCGAAGCTGAGCTTGGCCCCCAGCGGCGGTCACGTCCAGTGTGATACCCCGCTTGTTGAAGTTGCGGAAGGCGAAGTACAGGCTGGTGTCGCCGTCGGGGGCGAATGGGGGCATTTGCCGGGATGAGGCTCCACCCGGCGGCTCCACCCGGATCACGTCGGCACCGAAGTCGGCCAGTATCCGCCCGGCCAACTCGCCCTTGACGTCGGCCATGTCGATGACCCGGAGGCCGCTCAGCGGCAGTTCATTCGAAGACACGGTTCGCGACACTACTGGCAGTTTTCTCGTGGATTCGAAGAACGTGGTCAACTGGTGGTGTGAGCGCACAGACCAACCTGGAAATCCTCCAGTCGGTGTTCGACGCCATGGGCGACGCCGACGCCGTGGTGGCCCACTACACCGACGACTACGTGATGGAACTGCCCTACGCCCATCCAGAAAAACCCGACCGCACCGAGGGCAAAGAGGTAGTGAGGGAGCGGCTGGTGCAGGCGTTCAAGATCTTCCGCTTCACTTTGCACGTCACCGAAGCGCACCCCTGTGCCGATCCTGACCTCTTGATTGCCGAGTACATCAGCCAGGGCGAGGTGATCCCCACCGGCCGCCGCTACTCCAACCGCTACATCGGCCTGTGGCGCTTTCGCGACGGCAAAGTCTGCTTCACCCGGGAGTACCTAAACCCGGAAATAGCCCGGGCTGCACTAGCACCGGAATCTGACGACTAGAAGCGCCGACCGCCCAAGCCTCCGCCGCCGAGCCCGCCGCCTCCGAAGCCCCGCATCAGGGGGCCTTGGGACCGCTCGTGGAAGGTGTCGCCGATGCTGGAGCTCTCGAAGCCCATGGGCACCTGGCCCGTGGTGGCGTAGAGGTAGAGGGCCATTTGAAATATGGCGGTGAGCGTGCTGATAATCACCGACACAAAGGCAATCCATATGAATCCGATCGCGATCCCGATCACCGCTCCGGCTGAGCCGGCCGAAACCCCGATGACGGCTATGAGGATACCTGGGATGGCCGCCACCAAGCCGATGATGCCGAATCCCACCTGGGCGATCAGGTTCTCGCCCCACGTGTTCTTCAGCAGCTCACCCGAGCGTCTCACCGAGCTGAACGGGCCGGTTTGCTCCACAACCAGGATGGGTACCACCAAAAAGGTGAGCACCCCCCAAGCCATGTTGAGGAGGCTGCCCACAATTCGGGCAAAGGCGTTGTCAGAACTCTGAATGGCCCGCAGGATCATTCCGACGGTCAGGGCCAGAATCGCCCAGGGAATGATCACGTGCAGCCGGGAAAAAGCCCCCTTGATTGCGCTGGAGATGGTGGGGTCTCCGCCGCTGAATCGCTCCCTGGCCCCCGATACCACCGCGGCATTGAAAAACACGGTGATGACGGTGATGGCAAACAAGATGATGATTCCGCCGATCCACAGCATGGGCTCGCTGCCGGTGCTGCTTCCACCATCGTCGATCCCGTCGGTTGACAGCCAGATGGGGATGCCGATCGCGGCGATCACACCCAGAGAGGCAATCGCCCCCAAAATCGGCAGTACCGCCAGTTCCCGATCGTGTTGCAGTACCGCCCACGAAGCTTTGGCGGTGTCCAATGTGCGGCGAAATCGACCCATGGGCTGAACGCTACCAGCGATTTCTGTGAGGCGGGCCGACCCCTTGGCGGGTCAGAATTGCGGCTGGCTACCGATCCATCGACGGCGCTTGTGCCGGAGATGGTGGAACCCCATCCCGCCATGCTCGCCTCTGCTCCCGCTTCGCTTGGCGCTTTGCCTTGCGCTCGGCCTTGAGCACTTTCTTGCTCGCGAACGCCTTTTCTAGGCCTTTCCCCTGGAAATCTCCGGGTACCTCACCAGTGGTGACGTAGAGGTAGAGGGCCATCTTGAATATGCCGACGACTGCGGCCATCGCCACCAGCACCACGAGCAGCCAGGCGACGCCCACAGCTATCCCGATTACGAGCGAAACCGGGTTCCCCAGACCGATGAGAACTATGAGGGCGGCCACCATGAGCCCCGGAATAATGATGAGGATTCCGATTAGGTCGAAGCCGATCTGGGCCATGAGGCTCTTGCCCCAGGTCTTGCGGAACAGCCGGAAAGAACGTTTGCAGGATGTGAAGGGCCCGGTCTCCTCCACCACCAGGATCGGCACGACCAAGTAGGTGATGAAGTACCAAATGGTCTCCAGAACAACGGCCACAATCATCGCCCCGAGTGCGGCGAATTGGCCGACGACGGGGATATGGCGACCAGCATCCTGCATGTGCCGGAAAATTCTGGGGAGCCGATACAGCACCTCGATTATCACCCCCACCGTGCCGGCTAGCAGCGCCCATGGCACGATCACCTGAAGGCGGGCGTTGGCGGCCGACAGGCAGCCTTCAAAAGTAGGGGTGTTGCCCCGGAACCGCTCCCAGGCGCCATAAGTGAGCGCGACGGTGAAGTAGATCGAGGTAAAGCTGATCAACAATATGGAGGCGATGAGGCCGAGCCACACGATCGGCTCGGTGGCCCAACGTCCGGGCTCGTCAACTGTGCCGGCATTTAGACCGGCGGAAGCGAGGTTCACCAGCGCCCAGTTGACAGCCAAGATCAGCGCGGCTGCAGCAATGCTTAGGGCCGGAAAGGCCATCAGGGATCTATCTCGCTTCAGCACTCCATATGAGGCCGATGCCAGGACTTTTGTCCGGGAAAAGCTGTCCCTCAGATCGCTGAAGATGCCCATTGAGTTGATCCTGGCAACGGCACTTCGCAAGCCTGGTCTAGGTCGATCTCCACGGTTAGGTGGCCGTTGCCGTGGGGGCCGGCGCCCCAGGAGGGCATGACGGCGGAGTACAGACCGGTGCCGCCGGCCACCAGGATGAGCAAGGCATCGGGGCTGCTCAGCGCGGGTACAACCAAGTCCGGGTCTTCGCCCTGGCGGCGCTGGTGTCGGTTGATGCCCGAGCCCCGGGCCCGCACCGTGGACAGCTCCGACCAGGAGCGCTTGGCCCTCTGATGGAGCGCCTCGGCAATCGTGGTCCGGTCGTGGCCCACGTCGGCTAGGGCGATGGCGTGGTCGGGGTTGAGCACCAGCACCTGGGTACCACGGGCAAAGTGAGTGTTGTTGGCTCCCAGACCCGACAACGAGGCGGCCAGCACGTTCAGCAGGTGTTCGGCATACACCTCGGGATCGTCGTCGGGAAAGCACAGCACCGAGTGAGGCCCTTCGGTGCAGGCCACCGTTACCGTGCTCTGGTCGATGTCGTAGCCCAATGAGGTGTGCAGCGGGGGCCAGGGGCTGGCCTCCTCGTCTTCACCCAGGCAGAACGTGAACTTGCCGGGATGGCCGAGCAACGCCATGTCAGAAGTGCCAGGCCGCCCGCCGCCAATGCTGATCATGGCCAAGCGCACTGCCCGGCCTATTGAGGCGTTGGCCCGGTGGCCGGGGCCCAGCGCACCGAACCCCGAAGCAATCCCGCAGGCATCCACTGCGGGACCGTTCACGATGAGCAGCGGTCCCAGGTTGTGGGTGGTGGCTTGCACCTCGGTCATGTCCATGCGAGGGTCGGACACCGCCCGCACTGCGGCCACTACTGCCGGGAAGTAATCGGGCAGACAGCCGGCCATCACCGAGGCGATAGCGGCCTTTTCCACGGTGGCCTCTCCCAGATTGGGTCCGAGCTGTCCTAGGGAAACGTCAGCGTCAAGTCCAGAGGCCAGCACCATCCGCTCCACCCGGGCGGGGGTGGGTATCACCACTGGCAGCCCGTCGGTGCAGCCCGCCTCGTGGAGCTGTTCGAGTGCGGCCTCTTCGGATACGGCGGTGAGCCGGCGGGTCATCCGGTGGCGCCCAGCGCCTGAAGCACCTCGTCAGCGATGTCGTCGGCCACCATCTTCATGGCCTTCTCGCCGGTGCCGGCCACCGGGTGGGGGAGCTTCACCCTGGGAATGTCGGGCATTCCCGCCGATCGGGACACAAAGTCGCCCTGGGGGGAGAACTTTGTGGTCACCAAGGCCACCGCCGGGGTGTCGAGGCGGGCGGCCTTGATGGCGTCACGCACGGTGCCGCTGGTGCAGCTTCCTCAATGGCCGTATGCGGCCACTACCGCGTCGCACTCCTCGGTGATCTCACCCATGAGCTGATCGTCGGCCACCATCGAGGCGTTGCCCTTGTTCCATGCCCGGACTTCGAGATCGGGCCGCACCCGGCGCAGGCTCTTGCCCACTGCATCTAGGAAGGGCACCGAGTCGGGGAAACCGTTGGCCAAGAGCCCGACGGTGAGTGCTCCATCGCCTGCTGACAGCTCATAGGGAGTCACTGCCTCTGCCGGTTCTGCGGTGGGGTCCAGATATTCGATCGCCATGGCTCTACGGTAGTGCAAGTGCGCATGTGGAGATCGTGGGCTGTGATAGCAGCGATTGCCGCCGCCGTCGGCATAGTGGCGGTGGTGGCCGAAGGGCAGCTCTTCGATGTCGATGACCCCGAGCTCACCACCTCGATGGTCTCCCGACTGCCGACCCCGGCCGGTACGCCAACCTCTGCGCCGGCGCCAACCCCCCGGCCTGTCTCCACGCTGCTTCCCACCGCGCCTCCGGTCCCGACCCCCAGCCCTGTCCCCACGCCGTATCCGGGTTGGGTGGATCCGGCCACTGCTGGACAGCCATCAAGCGGGATGCCCGGGCTGCTCACATTCCGGGGCAACCCCACTCGCACCTTCTATGGCACCGGTCCCGTCCCCCAGTCGCCGGAGGTGCTGTGGCGGTTCACCGGGACCTCCGAGCGGGATCTGTGCTCGCTCACATCTTGGGAGGCCGGGACCACCCTTTGGTGCGGCGCTGGCTGGACTGGCCAGCCGGCGGTGATCGAGTGGGATGACCGTACCTGGGTGGTGGCGGGCACGTATGCCCCGGCGGTGCATTTCCTGGACGCCGCCACCGGCGAGCAGCTGCTTTCTGAATTCGTGGTTGGCGACCTCATCAAAGGTTCGGTGACCGTCGATCCCGACGGCTACCCCTTGGTGTACTTCGGTTCCCGGGACAACTACTTCCGGATCATCGCCTTCGACCGAGACGAGCCTGTCGAGCTGTGGTCGATACACGCCAACGACTTCTCACCGGTGCTGTGGAACAACGACTGGGACGGAGCGTCGCTGATACTGGACGACTACCTGTTCCAAGGCGGGGAGAACAGCCACTTTTACATCGCGAAGCTGAACCGCAGCTTCGGCTCCGACGGCCTGGTGACCGTCGATCCCGAGATGGTGTTCACCAGCCCCGGCTGGGACGAGGAGCTGCTCAACGCGGTAGGAGACGGCAACGTGTCCATCGAGGGCGGCATGACCGTGGTGGGCAATACCCTGTACTTCGCCAACTCCGGCGGTCTGGTCCAGGGCTGGGACATCACCGGCCTGGCCGACGGGCAGGATCCCGAGCGGGTGTTCCGCTACTGGGCGGGCGACGATGTGGACGCCACCGTGGTGGCCGATGCCGACGGCTTCTTGTATATCGGGGTGGAATACGAGCGGGGGACGGCCCGCAGCCAAGAGCTGGGCCAGGTGATCAAGCTCGACCCTTCAGCCGACGATCCTTTGGTATGGGGCACCGACCTTCGCAACGCCGCGACCGACGGAGTATGGGCCACTCCGGCGCTCACCGATGAGATGGTGTACGCCCCCACCCATGCCGGTTTCCTATACGGGTTGCGTCGCGACACCGGCGAGGTGGTGTGGTCGAAGCGTCTGGCCGGGCCGGTGTGGTCATCGCCGGTGGTGGTTGACGACGTGCTTATCCAGGGCGACTGTGGCGGGGATATCTACGGCTACGACATCTCTTTGCCCTGGGTCGACCCGCCCGAGCTGTGGCGGGTGTCGCTGGACGGCTGTGTGGAGGCCACCCCCGCGGTTTGGAACGGCGTTCTGTACGTCGGTGCCCGAGACGGCGGCTTCTACGCCATCGGCGACCGCTGACCGGGTGAGCCGTCTGACTACCCTGGCGCCGTGGCCAAGCCGTTTCGGATTGCTGTTCCCGACGAGGTGATCGACGATCTGCGCCGGCGCCTGGACGCCACCCGGTGGCCCCACACGCTGGAGGGGGTGGGATGGGACTACGGGTCGGATACCGCCTACATTGCCGAGCTGTGCCGATATTGGGGCCATGACTACGACTGGCAAGTCCACGAGGCCGCGCTCAACGAGCTGCCTCAGTTCACCCAGCGGATCAATGGACTCGACATCCACTTCGTCCACGCCGAGGGGCAGGGTCCCGATCCGCTGCCGCTGGTCATCACCCACGGTTGGCCCAGCTGCTTCTGGGAGATGCACAAGGTGGTCGGCCCGCTCAGCGACCCCGCTGCCCATGACGGCGACCCGGCCGATGCCTTCCACGTGGTGGCCCCGTCGCTGCCCGGCTACGGGTTCTCCTCCCCGCCGGCCCAGCCGGGGGTGTCATCGGCCCGGGTGGCCGACATGTGGGCCGAGTTGATGGCCGTGCTCGGCTACGGGCGATTCGGAGCCCAGGGCGGAGACTGGGGCTCGGCGGTAAGCGCCGCGCTGGGTGCTATGCACCCCGACCGCATGGTGGGCATCCACCTCACCATGGCGGCCCCGCCCATCGACGAGGCGATCCTGACTGCTGAGCAGCATCAATGGTGGGAGGGCGTGAAGCAATATCGCGACCGGGAGTGGGGCTATGTCCACCTCCAGCGCACCAAGCCGCAGACCGCCGCGGTGGGCCTCACCGACTCGCCCGCCGGACTGGCCGCCTGGATCATCGAGAAGTGGTGGCGGTGGAGCGACATCGACGGCCCCGGAGGCCGGGATCTGTCCCGCCGCTACACTCTCGACGAGCTGTGCACCCTGCTCACCCTCTACTGGGCCACGGCCACCATCGGTCCGTCGATGCGCATGTACTACGAGAGCTTCGGGGCCGGCTCGGCGTTCAGCCAGCCGCCCTATGTTGCGGTGCCCACCGGGGTGGCGGTGTTCAATGAGAAGAATCGCCCGCCCCGGGAGCTGGCCGAGCCGTACTACAACATCACCCGGTGGACCGAAGTGGACGATGGCGGCCACTTCCCGGCCTTGGAGAACCCGGACAAGCTGGTGGAAGAGGTGCGGGCCTTCTTCCGCCCCCTCCGCTAGGGGATCGAAACAGAAAAGAGAAAGATCAGCAATGACACGACTGGGAATCATCGGATTGGGCGATATGGGCGGCGCCATCGCCGAGGGCGTGCTCACCGGCCAGTGGGACGAAGACGTGACTGTGGTGGGCTTCGACATCTCCGAGACAGCCATGGAGCATTTCATTGAGCTGGGTGGCACACCGGCTGGCTCAGCGGGCGAACTGGCCCGACAGGTGGACCTGGTCGCGGTAGTGGTGATCGACGACGCCCAAGTGCGCCAGGTGTGCTCTGGTGACGGCGGGGCCATCGCGGGGGCCGTCGAGTCGGGGGCGTTGGTGGCCATCCACTCCACTGTGCGGCCTGCCACCGTGATCGAGCTGGCCGCCGAGGCCGCCGCGGTCGGCGTGACGGTGATCGACGCCCCGGTCACCGGGGGGACCCCGGCGGCCCGGAACCGGGATCTGGTGGTGTTTTGCGGTGGCGACGACGCCCACACCGAGCGGGGCCGCCCCCACTTCGAGCGCTACGGCGGCATGGTGGTCAACGTCGGTCCTCTGGGCGCGGGCCAGCGGGCCAAAGTGGCCCGCAACCTCATCAGCTACGCCGAAATGGCCGTGGCCTACGAGGCCATTGCGCTGGCTGCGGCTGCCGGGGTGGATCTGAAGGCTTTTGCCGACATTGTGAGCTACTCCGACCGCAACATCGGCCCCCATATGGGAATCTTCACCCGCCCGATCATCTATCCGCCTCCGGCCTTCGGGGGCAGCTTCGCCCGCATCGCTCACAAAGACTTGGGCGGCGCGCGGGCCTTGGCCGAGGAGCTGGGTGTCGATCTGCCCATCACCTCGGTGGTGGATCACAACATCGACGCGGCTTTCGGTGAGTAGCCGAGGCGCATCGTTTGGGATCGGGCTGTTGTCCAGCGACTACCCGAAGGAAACGGTCCCCGCGTCCAGCACCACCCGGTCGCCTACCCGGGTCTGGAACCGGGCTGATCCGCCGCCCTCGTCCCAGATATGGACATCGAGGGTCTCGCCAGGCAGCACCGGCGAGGAGAACCGTCCGTGCATGGCCTTGAAGCGGGTCGGATCGCTGTCACACAGGGTGTGGAGCAGCGCCCGTCCGGTGAAGCCGTAGGTGCACAGACCGTGGAGGATCGGAGCGTCGAATCCGCCGGCGGCGGCGAACGACGGGTCGGAGTGCAGCGGGTTCCGGTCGCCGTTGAGCCGGTAGAGCAGCGCCTGGTCGGCTCGGGTCTGGTAGGTGACCACGTGGTCGCCATCGCGCTCGGGCACCTTGGCCGGACCGGCTGGGCCCCGGTCGCCGCCCCAGCCGCCTTCGCCTCGGATGAACAGCGAGGTAGTGGTGGTGAACAGGGGCTGGTTGTCGGCGGTATCGGTGGTCTCGCTCTCCAGTACCACCAAGGCGGCCTTGCCCTTGTCGTAGATGCCGGTGATACGGCTGATCGAGCTGACGGTGGCCTCGACGGGAAGCGGCTTGTGGAGGGAGAACCCCTGTTCTCCGTGGACCAAGAGGGCGGGGTTGTAGGTGCCGATTTTGGCCATTGGGCTGTTGGGGCCAGCGCCCACGCCGCCGCCGAGCACCACGCACATGGTGGGCAGGGCCTTCTGCTCGACGCCGTTGGTGTTCTCGGTGGTGAACTCCAATTCGAACCCGGTGGGGTCGGTCACGCCGGCGCCGACCCCCAGGGCATAAAGGAGAGCGTCTTTTGACTTCCAGCTAGAGGTACGAGGGTCGCTTTCGGCGCCGACGGCGGATGGATCGAGCGGCATGGGGGCTCCTGGTGGGGTTGGTGTTCTTGGGCGCCTGGTTGCGCCGTGATGCTGCCCGCACCATACCGTTGCCGTCGTGGCCCATATCAATCAGCCAGACGGGCCGTTCCAGGCCATCGACCATCCGGCAGTGTCGGGCCGGGAGCGGGAGCTGCGGTCCCTGGCCGATGCGGTGCGCCGACTGGTGGCCGCAACTGTCACCAACACGGCGTCGCCCGAGGAGACCGCGGTGCTGGCCGTCGAGGCCCATGCCCTGGCCGACCGCCTTGAAGCCCATGTTGCGGGCGAGCCCCCTCCCCGCTACGACCCCACCTCCTCTCGGTTCGACGGCCCGCCCATCACCCACAAGCGGGCGCCCTTCGACCTGGTGACCGGCATCTGCAACCCCGCCGCGCTGCCGGTGGAGATGGTGGTCGACACCGAGACCGACCCGCCGGTGTCCCGGGGCCGGGCGGTGTTCTCCACCGTCTATGAGGGTCCGCCCGGCTGCGTCCATGGGGCGGCCATCGCCTCGGCCTTCGACATGGTGTTCACCAGCGCCTGCTCGGCGAGCAACGCCAGCGGCCCCACCATGATGCTGTCGGTGCAATATCGCAAGCCCACCCTGTTAGGAGTGGAGACCATTTTCGAGGGGTGGGTGGAGAAGTTTGACGGCGAGATCACCGAGGTAAAGGGCCGAACCCTGCAAGTCGGTCAAGTCACCGCCCGAGCCGAAGGCATCTTCCGCCACCTCGACCTCGACGCCATTCACCAGCTTTCCCAGCAGACCAGCAGGGAAGAAAAGAACTAGGCAGGCGGGGCCGAGACAGCCCTATGCGGGTGTCCTCGCCGGCTTGGCGGGGGTGAACTCTGCGGGCAGGTGCTTGATGCCGTGGATGAAGGCCGACGAGAGCGGGTCGGGTTCACCGGTGGCCCGTATATCGCCGATGCGGTCGAAGATCTCGCGGAACATCACCTTGATCTCCCGGCGGGCCAGGTGCGCCCCGAGGCAGTAGTGCGGTCCGGGGCCGCCGTAGCCCACATGGGGATTCGGGTCGCGCAGCACATCGAACTTATGCGGGTCGTCGAAAACCGACTCGTCCCGGTTGGCGCACAGATAGTTCATCATCACCATGTCGCCCTCGTCTATCTTCTGGCCTTCCAGAACAGTGTCGCTCAGCACGGTGCGGCGCATGTAGGTGACTGGGCTAGCGATGCGCACGATTTCCTCCACCGCGCTGTGGGCCACGCCCTCGAAATCGTCGGTCCAGATTCGGCGTTGGTCGGGATGGTCGGTGAGGTACACCAGGCCCCAGCTGATGGCGTTGCGGGTGGTCTCGTTGCCGGCCACCACCAACAAGATGAAGAAGCTGGCCAGCTCGGCACGGGTGAGCTGCTCGCCGTCGACTTCGGCATTGACCAAAACGCTGGTCAGGTCGCCGTCGTCCACCCCTACCTTGGACTCCGCCACCTCGTCCATCAAGTTCGACAGGGCCTCGCCCGCGGTAAGAATGGCGGTGACGAAGTCCCCTAACTCGGGCACATATTCTTCGTCGGCCGCACCGAGGATCACGTTCGACTGGTCGAATACGAAGTCGTGCTCGGATGCGGGGATGCCCATGAGGTCGCACACGATGCGCAGCGGCAAACGGGCGGCCACGTCGGTGACGAAGTCGCATTCGCCCCGCTCGCACACCTCGTCCACGATCAGCCTGGCCTGGTCCTGCACCGAGTCCTCCAGCCGGGCCAGCATCCGGGGGGTGAATCCTGCCGAGACGATCTTTCTCAGCCGGGCGTGGCGGGGGTCGTCCATGGCGATGATGGAGTTGAAGTACTCGTTGAACTCCGGCGGGAAGTCATTGATGGTGACTCCCGAGGATGAGGAGTAGATCTGCGAATTGCGGGACACCTCGAGAATGGTGGAATGCCGAGTGATGAACCAGGCGCCCGGCGTTGAGACGCTCTCTAGATCACCCGTGAACTCGAACCCGGGATAGAACGTGAGCGGCCGGGAGCACACCTGCTTCAGATCCTCGTCCACCACCCGGCGGTCTCGCCTCCAAAATGCGTTGTGAAGCGGATTGTGGGGATCCGCCTCAGTCGCCGGCGGCGGTTTGGTGAACGAGCCGGTTGCGGCTTCAGGATCTGGCGTGACAGCGGTCATGGAAGCAATCTAGTGGTACAAGTCGACCGGGTTCTGTTAGTTGATTGGTAGCAGCCTCCGCCCCAAGGACACTATTGGAAAGATACGAACTCTGGGGTGGGGGTGAGTTCTAGTACTTGTTCGGTGGTGGCGTTGGGGTGGTCTTTTTTGTAGAAGTTCTTCCAGCCCCAATGGAACTGGTCGGCGTCGGGCTCGCTGGTCAATGCGTCCCAGGTGGCGTACTTGGCCCTCATTGAGCCTTGGCCGTCCATTTGGATCAGCACGGCCAGTTCGGGGGGAGTTTCGATCTGCCCGCGGTTGGTGATCATGGAGTACTTGAATTGGTGGACGATCAGCAGCTTCTGGGGAAGGGCGTGTTGGCGGACTATGTCGGCGAGCCATTCCACGACCCGGTTGATCTCGGACGCGTCCACGGTGCCCACCTGTTCTAGGTGAACCTGGTGAGGTTTGAGTCTCCACTCCGGATCGAGTGCCAGTCCGACGTGGGGAAGGCGAAGGAATTCCTCGTAGACCTTCGCCTGCGTCAAAAAGTCGGTACGTCCCGGTTGGAGGTCTATCACCACATATAGGTCGTTGGCGGCTGCGGTCTCGACCCACGGCCTGATCACATCACGAGCGGTCATTGCCGAATAGTCCCCGTCGCCGCCGGCGGCATCCGAAGCAACAGTGGCGATAATCTCGAAGGTGGGCAAAACCACTGAACCGTCGGCGCCGTAGCCGTTGGTGATGGTGCGGAGGCGCTCGACACCTTCATCGGGCCCCTGTGCTCCAAGCTCTCCAAGCCATGATGTGGATGGATGGCCGTACAGGGCCACCAGGCGGCGACCAAAACCTGATTCGAACATGAGCAGGCCGCCACCGGGAATCTGATGACCGGCGCGGATGGCCTCCATTTGCCAAACCGCATCCTCGCTGAGGCCCGGGACCAATTCCACCTCGGATGCCCCGGCAATTGTCTCCCTTGTCTCAGGGGGGAGGGCCCGGAGATCACCGGCCGCAACTATCACCCGTTCTCCGGCTTCGTAGCCGAGGGGCGCCAACAACGTGGCCTGTTCCTCGTTGGGGACCACCCACACTCGATATGGAGCCACCTCTGGGGGTGAGAGTGATTTCTGCTGGTCGGCAGCGGCCTGCTCGAAGCTGGCATTGGTTAGGCCAGGCCCAGAGGCGCTTCTAACTCCAGACTGTTCAACTGCGACCTCTAGTCCAGATGCTGGTGAGACCTCCCTCGTCGTTGCCACCGCTGCGCGGGCAGCGGACGAAGCGGTGCCGGGATCATTGGAAGGGACGTGTTCGATGGCGGAGGACGTGTACGTGCTCGTTGATGCCTTACCAACCGGTATGCAAGAAGATGCGAGTGCGCAAAGGGCGACAAGGCCTACGAGCCGGGCCGCACGGCAACCCGTTGTTTGCTTGGATTCGGGGGTTCGGGCACCCCTTAGGCGACCCTCACCGCAAGGGTGGGGCCGAGGGCGAATTCGCAACTATGGCTCCTTCAGATTCCACCAGGCTCTGACGCCAAATCAGCGCAGTGTCTGCATTGAAATCCGCATGCCCTGGCCCGAATCCGACCTATCGGATTTAAGCCCCCTACAAAGCGGCAGCCCACATGTTAGTGGAGCAATTCCCTAATTTGTGTCATTCGCAAGATCCCGACTGAAGTGTCGGCAGTCGGCACGAACAGGATCGAATGAACCATCCAGTCGAGATTTTCCGCCCAGCCAGGTGGTCTGGGCGTGTTGAGCTGGTGGGTGTTACTTCAACGAGAAGGGGGGATAGCGGTCGGTGATGAGCAGCCACATGTAGGCCCAGACTCGCAGTCCCCAGCGGTTTACGCCGACCACGTAGTCAAATAGGCCACGCGGGTAGCGGCCGGTGAAGATGATCGCGAACCATGCGATCACCACGCTCAGGAAGGCTCCGACGCCCAGTATTGCCAGCACGATGTAGTGCGGGATGGCGAGAATCCACTTTACTATCGGCAGCCAACGATTCAGGTCGCGAGACGCGTCTGGGTAGTCCAAGTCGAGGCGGACGGCTTGTTCCTCATCGGTTGAAGGGTATTCCTCTCGCAGCAGCCCAAAGTAGGCCCCCACACGGGTGGTGAATCTCGAGACTTCGAGATTCCAGTCAAACCACCACCGCGGATACTTGCGGCGGAACAGAATCATCAGCAGTGTGGGCAGGAACAGAGCGCCCCCGACCAGCCCCCGCCAGTTCTCGCTATCGTCCAGCCCGATGCCGCCTATCTGGCCGGTGACCAGTCCGGCCAAGATCGCGATGGGGATGAGCAGCACAATGCGGAAAAGCGTCTTTACCCGACTGAGCCCCGATTCGGGGTACTCGACATCTAGTCGTGCCGGGTAGCCGGTTTCGGTTCCGCCTGCCATGCCTTGTACGTCTGACATGTCTGCCTCCTAATGCACTTGCTCGCTGAGGACGATTCACCGTCTGTTCTCAGTGGCCCGCCCCAAGCTCCAAGTGACGGTACCAGACAGGGGGTAATTCAGCCGCGAATCTGGACTGTGGTGCGCCAGTTAAATGGGTCGGGTGCTGTGCCCGTTTGGATGGCGGTGAGGGCTTGGCGTAGCCGCATGGTGTTGGGGCCTGGCTGGCCGCTCCCGATCGTGAGTGCCTTGCCCGAGTAGAGGATGGTACCGACAGGTGCGATGCCGGCGGCTGTGCCCGACAGAAACGCCTCGCCTCGCTCGGACCAGTCGATTAGCTCTTCAGGATCGATTGGGCGCTCCTCGATTTCGTAGCCGTGGTGCCGGGCTAGCTGGATCACAGAATCCCGAGTAACGCCGTGGAGAAAAGACTCGTCGAGGTGCCGGGTGACGACCCGCTCGTTGTCTGCCAAAAAGAAGTTCGAGGCCCCGGTCTCGGTGATATCGCCGTCGGTGGCGAACAGCACCTGGTCGATTGCCTCGTTGGCGGCCATGGCGTCCATGGTGGAGCCCAGGGCCATCGCATAGTTGGCAGCGCACTTCACCATTCCGAACTGGGGGACGGTACGGGGAGTCAACGTCTCCAATTGAAGGGTGAGGGGTCGTATTCCGCCCTTGAAGTAGTCGCCCACCGGGGAGTTCACCACGAACAGCAGCGCGCTGGGGGCTGGATGGGCCGCGGCCCCGATGTCGGCACCTGTACCCACAAACGTTGGACGGATGTAGAGCGACCCGGGCGGCTCTGGTACCTCATCAGCGTTGGCCTCGACCGCGTCGACAATCATCTGCAACAAGATGTCGGGGTCGATCTCGGGCAGCCGCAAGAGGGCGGCGCTGGTGACCATCCGAGCGACATGGGTGTCCAAACGGAAGATCGCCACCGATCCGTCGGGCTGGCGGTGGGCCTTGAGCCCTTCAAAGATGGAGCTTCCGTAGTGCAGCACATGTGCGGCCGGGCTGATGGTCAAGTCCCCGAAGGGCTCTGGCGACCCGCCATAGACCAGCGGCCCGTCTTCGGCTCGCGCCGTGGCCATCCAGTCACAGAAAACGGTCCCGAAGGGGACAGCCAACGGATCAGGCTTCTCGGTCATGCGGCATCTCCTTCGAGCAGGAGGATGGTATAGCCCCATAGGTCAAGAGGCTGAGGGTTTGCAGAACTACCGGGTTGCCGACCTCTTGCTTGGATGCGACCAGCACTTGCTGTCGTGGGAGGGCACGGCGAATTGCATCGACGCCTCCCGGTGATGCCGACGAGTCCTTTCAAGCCAAGATGGCGGCTTGACGGCCTTCGGCGGCAAGGGCGTCTTGGAGGGGAGGCGAGGGGGTGAGCAGGTAGACTTGGGCGTTCAGGTGCAGCGCGGCGGCGAGCGCTTCAATCGATAGCAAGTTGAGTTGGCGATGGCGGCTGCGCAGTCGGCCGATCAGCGGGGCCAAGGTTCTCAGGCTCACTAGTCCGATCTCTTCGGGAAGCTCGAGCAGTGAATGCAGTGCTCGGGGGACGAGTTTGGGGGGCAGCTCGGCGAACGAGCTGGAGAGCGTCCCGCTGACCGTTGAGCTCAGCGCTGTCTGGCAGAGCCGCACGTACCAGCAGCCGGTGGTGTAGACGGGCTGGTCTGGGTCTGGCGGGGCTCCCCCTTGCAGCAGGGCGGAGAGGACCCTGTCGTCTATGAGCTGGGTCACTCGCTGGCCAGGTCGGGGTCGCCGAAGCCGGCCGCGGCCTGCTCCCAGATCTCGTCGGTGATTGCGGCGAGCAACTCGGCCCGCAGCTTTTCGACGTTGCCCGGTATCAGCAGGAGTGCGCCGCCGAGATGCAAGTAGCCGACCTCGCCCCCTTCGTCGAGGCCCCAGCGGTGGCGAGCCGTGGCCGGAAGGCTCATCTGCCCCCGAGACGACACCTTCAGCGTTCCCGTGCTTGACATGCGAGCAGTCTACAAGGTGGCTTGCAATTCTGCCTTGTATTCGGGCAATGCAGAATCCCAGCAGATTGAGAAAGAGGTTCCCTACGCAATGGCCAATGAGTCCCGATGATGCCCAATTGGTGATCAAATTGAGGGATGAACAGGCTTGGGGCTCTGGGAGACTGGGGGTTGTGGCTGTTGCATCCACCACGATTGCCGGGGAGCGCGTGTTGTTGCGACCATTTCGAGTGGAGGACGCAGTTGACGTCGCCGAGTCGTGCCAGGACCCGGATATTTCCCGATTCACGATGATGCCCGAAGCGATGTCTGAAGCGCAGGCTCGAGAGTGGATTGAGCAGCGGCTGGCACGTAGGGAACAGGGCCTCATCGCTTTCGCCATCACACTGCCTCCCTCGGACCGCTGCATCGGCCAAATGGGCATCCTGCTGGAACCCCAGTTCCGGCGAGGGGAGGCGTTCTATTGGCTCGACCGGCAGCACCGGGGCCAAGGAATCGCCTCCGAAGCCCTCAATCTGATCACCGATTGGGCTTTCTCCGAGCACGGCCTGGCCCGCATCCATCTGGTGACCCATGTCGCCAATCCCGCGTCCCAAAGGGTGGCCGAACACTGCGGCTATCTGCGGGAAGGGGTACTACGGGCTTGGGAACCGGTCAAAGACAACCAACCCGACGTCGTGATGTGGAGTCGACTGCCGGGGGATTGACTGGCGGGAAATGGCGCTGGAGGCTGTCCCGTTAGCCTTGTGACGTGGGGAGCGAGTCTGGTGAGGGAGAGGTGGTCGCCGGGCGGGTAACCGAGTTCGTCCGAATCGGCGACGAGGTGGTGCGACCGGCCACTGCCAACTCTGAGTCAATGAGTGAACTGCTAGAGCATCTAGAAGCGAGCGGCTTCGAGGGGGCTCCCCGGGTGGTGGGTTCGGAGCCAGATGGCGCGGTAAGGCTGACATGGATCGAGGGATGGGTGCCTGAGGAAGTGGAGGGGTGGAAGCTCGACGCGGATGCACTGGAATCGGTGGGCAGGCTCCTGCGCGAGTATCACGACTGCATGAGGGATTTTGCTCCTAAGGCTGGCTTTGAAGAAGGTCCCCAAGCTGTTGCCAAGGGCCACATTGTTTGCCACGGCGATATTGCCCCCCGCAACACCGTCTTCAGGGAGGGGCAGGCGGCGGCATTCATCGATTGGGACGGAATTTGGGTCGCCCCAGCGCTATGGGATCTCGGCCACGCCCTATGGCAATTCGCCCCCATCTGCGATGACGACGATCCCTGGCTCCAACAGTGGCTGGCCCTGCCCGACCGAGCAGCCCGAATCACCGCCCTCGTGCGCGGTTACCGCCTAGCCCCCTCAGAGGCACAGCAGCTGCCCGAAATGGTCGCCGAGGTAATCGCCGGATGCCGCCACAGCGTGGCCCGAAAAGCCGCCGCCGGAGTTCCCGCCTTCGCCCGCATGCAACGCGAGGGCACCCTCGATGTCCTCGCCAGCCAACTCCAAGCCGCCCAAAGACTCCACCCCCTCATCCAGGAGGCCGTGCTCGCTGGCAGATCAGACCAGGGTTGAGAGGTTCTGTTCAGGGGCGGGGCCGGGGTTGACTTTTTTGCCGGGTGCCCAGGCTACGGGGAGGTGCTTCATGCCGCCGATGAAGTTGGAGCGCAGCCACTCGGGCTCGCCCACTCGGTGGATGTCGGGCATCCGGTCGACTATCTCCTGGAAGATCAGCCGCAGCTCCATTTTGGCCAGGTTGGCGCCCAGGCAATAGTGGGTCCCACCGCCGCCGAAGGCGATCTGATCGTTTGGGGTGCGGTTCACGTCGAAGGTGAACGGGTCGTCGAACACCTCTTCGTCCCGGTTGGCCGAGATGTACCACAAGACCACCTTGTCGCCCTTGTCGATGCGCTGGCCCCTGATCTCGGCGTCGGTGGTGGCGGTGCGGCGGAAGTGCAATACCGGGGTGGCCCACCGGAGGATCTCGTCGATGTGGGTGTCGGTCACCCCGTCAGGGGAGTTCTTGACGATTTCGAACTGCTCGGGATGGTCCATCAGCGCCAGCATCCCGTGGGCGGTGGCGTTGCGGGTGGTCTCGTTGCCGGCCACGGTGAGCAGCAACATGAACATGTCGAACTCCAGCTCGGTCAGCCGGTCGCCGTCGATCTCAGCGTTGATGAGCTTGGTGACGATGTCGTCGCGGGGGTTGACGGCCCGATCCTTGGCCAGTTGGTTGGTGTAGGCGTACAGCTCTGCGCCCGCCGAGATGCCGTCTTCGGCGTTGCCGGCGTATTCGGGGTCTTCGACGCCGATCATGCGGTTGGACCAATCGAACAGCTTCATGCGGTCTTCCTGGGGCACGCCCATGATCTCGGCGATGGCCTGGAGCGGGAGCTCGGAGGCCAGGTCGACCACGAAGTCGGCCTCGCCCCTCTCGATCACGTTGTCCACAATCAGGATGGCCCGGTGCCGCAGGTACTGCTCGATCATGCCGATCATGCGGGGGGTGAATCCCTTGTTCACCAGCCGTCGGTAGCGGGTGTGCTTGGGCGGATCGGTGGTGAGCATCATCACCCCCCGGGAGTCGGGCGCGCCGGTGTCGTTGGTGCCGGGGTCGGGGATCGAGGTGCCGCCGAGCTCCGAGGAGAAGCGCTCGGTGTCGCGATTCGCCTCCACCAGATCGGCGTGTTTGACCAGGCTCCAAAAGGCTGGTCCATCGGGGTCCTGGTGGAGCATGACGGGGGCCTGCTCCCGCAGCACCGTGAACATCTCGTGGTGTTCTTGGCGCACGAATCGATCGGGGTCGAGCAGGTTGACTTCGCTGAGCTTCACGGTGGCTTTCCTTTGCTGCGAACGGTTGCCGACGGTCGGCCAGTGTACGGGAGCCTCTGATGCGACAAGATACCGAGGTGCAAACCGACCGGGAACCAGTGAGATCGCCATGAAGGCGGAGTCGAACCAGGGCGAAGACCGGATTGAAAGCAGGGGCGCGAGCGAGGACGTCCACAAGCAGGCGTCAATGCTGGCCGGGTTCCGGGTGGTGGATTTCTCGACCGGCGTGCCCGGCCCGTACGTCACAAAGCTGCTGGCCGACGCCGGGGCCGATGTCATCAAGGTGGAGGGGCCGGACGGCGATCCGGTGCGCCACTGGTCGGCCACCCGGGCCGACTTCGAGGGGGACAGCGCGCTGTTCCAGCTGCTCCATGCCTCCAAGCGGAGCATCGTCGGCCAATCCGGCGACCCCGATATCGAGGAGTTGGTGGCCACCGCCGACGCGGTGGTGGAGTCGTTTCCCGCCGGGTCGGGCCAAGGCCGGGCTTGGGTCGAGCGGCATCCCCACCTGGTGGTGCTGTCGGTTACCCCCTACGGTCAAGACGGGCCGCTGGCCTCCCACCCGTCCACCGAGTACACCGTTCAGGCCCAGTGCGGGGCCATTGCATGCCGGGGGCGGCCCGACCAGCCCCCGATCCACGCCGGAGGGGCAATCGCTGACTGGACCGCCGGGGCCTACGCCGGCCCCGCGGTCCTGTCGGCGATGCTGCGGGCCCGGCGCACCGGACGCGGCGAGCACATCGACCTTGCAGTGGCCGACGTGATGGGCATTGCCGCTACTACGTTCACCGACCTCGCCCACTGCATGCGGGGCGGCGGCCACGACTTCGACCGGGTAGCCCGGTCGGTGGAGGCACCGTCGATCGAGCCCGCCCTCGACGGCTGGGTGGGGTTCAACACCAACACCGCGCTTCAATACCAGGGCTTCGTGCTGATGATCGAGCGCCCCGACCTCATCGACACCGAGTGGAACCAGATCGGCGAGCGGGCCACCCGCCTCGACGAGTGGAATGCCATGGTCCACCCGTGGACTTCCCGCCACTCCGTGGCAGAAATCGTCAAGGCGGCCTCCGATCTGCGGGTGCCCGTGGCCGAGGTAAACGACGGTTGCAGCGTGCTCGACAACGAGCAGTTCGCGGCCCGGGGGGTGTTCGTGCGAAATCCCGGCGGGTTCCTCCAGCCCCGATCGCCGTACCTGATGGACGACGGCGGCGAGCGGCGGCCGGCCACGCCCGCGCCCCGTTTGGGCGAGCACACCGGCACGGTGGAACCTCGCCCCCAGCCCGTGCCGTCGGCTGCCGACGCCGATCCTGACCTGCCGCTGGCCGGGGTCAAGGTGGTGGACCTCACCAGTTGGTGGGCCGGGCCGTCGGCCACCGGAACGCTGGCCATGCTGGGCGCTGATGTGGTTCACATCGAGTCCACCGGCCACCCCGACGGGATGCGCATGACCGGGTTCATGTTCGGCACCGAGGACTGGTGGGAGTGGGGGTCGATGTTCGTGGCCATCAACCACAACAAGCGGGATCTGACGCTGGATTTGGACACCGAGGCGGGCATGGACCTGCTGTGGCGGCTCATCGCCGAGGCCGACGTGATTGTGGAGAACTTCTCCCCCCGGGTGGTGGAGAAGTGGGGTTTGAGCTGGGAGGCCGTCTCGGCCCGCAACCCCCGGGCGGTGTTCACCCGGATGCCCGCGTTCGGGCTGAGTGGGCCGTGGCGGGATCGGGTGGGGTTTGCCCAGACCATGGAGCAGCTCACCGGCATGGCCTGGGTGACCGGCCATCCCTACGACCAGCCCCGCATCATGCGGGGACCGTGCGATCCCATCGCCGGGATGCACGGCGCGTTTGCCGCGATATTGGGCTTGGCAGTGCGGGAGCGCACCGGGCGGGGAGTGTTCGTGGAGTCCACCATGGTGGAGGCTGCGCTCAACTGCTCGGCCGAGCAGATCGTGGAGTACACCGCCTACGGCAACGTGATGGAGCGGGCCGGCAACCGGAGCCCTTATGCCGCACCCCAGGGGCTGTATCCCTGCCGGGGCCACGAACAGTGGCTGGCGTTGGCCGTGGCCAGCGACGAGCAGTGGCAGGCGCTGGTGGAGGAGCTGGGGTCTCCCGAGTGGGCCGAGCGACCGGAGTACGCCACCGACGCCGGCCGTCGAGCGGGCCACGACGCCATTGACGAGGGGCTGTTTGCCTGGGCTGTCGAGCAGGATCTCGATGAGGCCGTGGCCCGGCTGGTCGACGCCGGTGTTCCTGCGGCCCCGGCGTGGGATCCCCGCCTCCAGCATGAGAACCCCCAACACGCTCATCGGGGCTTGTTCGAGATGGTCGAGCACCCCGCGGTGGGCACCCACCCCATGCCGGGGATGCCCTATCGGTTCGCCTCGGTGGACCGCTGGATCACCTCGCCTTCGCCCACTCTGGGCCAGCACAACCACGAGATCTTGGGCGAGTTGGGCCTGTCAGCCGACGAGATCGCTGCGCTGGAGGCCGACGGGGTCATCGGCACCCGCCCCAAGGGCCTGTGAGCGCCCGTACGGTGAGAGGATGAAGCCATGAGAGCAGTGCGATGCGTCGACGGCCAGCCCGCGACTGTGGAGTTGGCCCCGCCCGAAGGCGACGGGGTGCGGATCAAGATGGCATCCGCGGGGGTGTGCGGCTCCGACCTGCACATGCTCGAGCTGGGGATGCTCAACACCTTCACCATTGGCCACGAGTTCGCCGGCTGGCTGGAAGACGGCCGCCCGGTGGCCATCGAGCCCATCCACGGCTGCGGCACCTGCGATATCTGCCTGGCCGGTGACTACAACCGCTGCCCGGTCACACTGACCGACATCGCCGGCATTTCCCGCGACGGGGGAATGGCCGACGAGGTGCTCATGTGGCCCGAGGCCATCGTTCCCCTGCCTTCGGGGGCGGACGCCCGGGACGCCTGCCTGGTGGAGCCCCTGGGCATCGCGGTGCACGGCTTCCGCTTGGCCGGATTGCGGGGCGACATGCGGGTGGCCGTCATCGGGGGTGGCGCCGTGGGTCAAACCGCGCTGGCCGTGGCCCGCCTTGCCGGGTGCGAGACCGCTATCTCAGCCCGCCACGACGCCCAAAAGGAGGCCGCCGAGCGCCTGGGGGCAGCTCCGCTGACCGATGAGCCCTACGACATCGTCGTAGAGGCTGCTGGTACCGCCTCAGCTCTGGCCGACGCGGCCAAGAAGTGCCGGCCCGGTGGAAAGATCGTCATCCTGGGGTCTTACTGGGACCCTGTAGAGATGCCCGGTATAGAGCTGAGCATGAAGGAGATCACCGTGGTCCTCTCCTCGATGTACGGTCGCTACGGCCCCACCCGCGACATGGACGTCGCCGCCGCCGCCCTGGCCCAGCTCCCCGAGCTCCCCGACGCCGTCATCACCCACCGCTTCCCCCTAGACGCCCCCGCCGAAGCCTTCGCCACCGCCGCCGACCGCGCCTCCGGCGCCATCAAGGTTGTCCTGGAGCCCTAGTGGTGTGTCGTGGGTTTATTCGCGCGTGTCCTGCTAGGCATCGACGCCCCTCGCGGCGTTGCCCCTCCTTGCCGTACGCTGGAAGTATGGCTGCGTCGGTGCGCCTTGCGAGGAACGCCGCTGCCGTCGCAATCCACGGCGCTAAACCCACGACACACCACTAGGGAGACGCGGGCTGCGGCTGGATCGCCATGGTAGGTGCAGTTGATAGTGGGGCCGTCGGCGGCGAAGGCGTCGAGAGGGGCATCTTCGAGGGAGGCGAAAATGTCGGTGGGGATTTCAAGGAGTTGGTACTTGGTGGGGACGGCGGTGCGATCGGGGCGGAATGCTCGGAGCATGATGATGGCGTCTACGGCGGATCGGTATTGACGGAACAGGTCGAGGGTGTGGTCTCGCCTTGTCTTGGCAGACCGGACATCTTGGATCCAGGCGGCTTCGGTGAGTTTAGAGATGTGGGCAGTGGTTTCGGACAATCTTTGGGCGGCGGTGGACTTCAGGGACAGCTTCCGCGCTTCACCATTGCTGGCCTGGACCGTCATGTCCACGAAACGCTGAGTGGCTGATCCCGGTTTATCGACTGTCCAGCCGACTGCCTCGCAGGCATTGCGGAATGCGACTTCGAAGCCGACAAGACCAAGGGGCTCTGTGGTGGTTCCGTGATGGACGGAGATGGTTAGGCCAAAGTATTCGATCCATCCAGGAATGTGACCTAGCCAGGTGTCAGAGGCTTCGGCCTGGAGAGGGGATGACAACGAGTCAATGATCCGGCTGACGAATCTGACGCCCATCGGGGTGAGGCCTTCAATGCTCGCCTTGAGACTGGCCTGGTGGACTGGTATGTCGTAAAGCTGGTTCACTCGGTAACTCGGCGCTCAATTAGATCGACGTAGGCGGGATTCAACTCGATTCCTGCCCAGTTGCGGCCGAGGTCTTGGGCGGCAATGAGGGTGGTGCCGGAGCCAGCATAAGGATCGAGGACGGTGTCGCCCGGCTGGCTGGTGATTTGGATGCATCGCCGGGCCAGGGTCATTGGCATGACGGCTGGGTGATCTTCGACCCCACCAGCCTCCTTTCTGCGAGGTTCAGTGTTGATGTCCCACATGGTTCGGAGCCGGCGGCCATTCGGGCCTTTCACGGCGGCGGTGTCGTAGTAGTAGTCCTGGTTCTTAGACAGCAGGAACACCGTCTCGTGGGACTTAGTGGGGCGATCGGACACCGACTCGGGATGGGCGTTGGGCTTGTACCAGATGACTTCGGAGCGCAGCCACCAGCCCGCATCCTGGAGGGCGAATGCCAGTCGCCACGGAACGCCGATCAGGTCTTTCGGCTTCAACCCCTCTGGCGTGGGAGGCCGAACCGCCATAGCCCGAGCCCGGTTCTTGCGGTCAGGCGCCCGGTACCTGCGGTTTCCTGAGGTGTAGGAGTCGCCGACGTTCAGCCATACCGTGCCATCGTCGGTCAGCACTCGGCGTACCTGGTCGAACGCCATGACGATGCTCTTGACGTATTCCCCCAAAGCGTCGTCGCGTCCGATCTGCCCCTCGGCTGCGTAATCCCGCAGCGACCAATACGGCGGTGACGTGACCACCGTCTGCACACACCCATCAGGGAGTAATCCCAAGGCGTCGGTCGCGGGGCCCCACACCAATAGGGAGCCACACAACGCATCCACCGGACCATCAACCCCCACATGCAGTCGAGCATGTAGAGCTGGCGGGAGATTTGACGGAATGGCAGCGGATTCGTTTCCAGGAAGAGGAATCTGGTGACCCTCAGTGCCCTCGGAGTTGCCTACTGAGCCCACAACACGACCCTACTTCCGCGCAGTGACAAATTCGGGGAACCCAGGCAGCCATTGAGTAGCTGTCCGCAGGGGTGCGGAAGCCCCGGCTCCCGTCCTAGTCGACCCTCTCTGTGAGGGTCCTCGGCCTGGCACTCCGGGGCCTGCGTCTTCCCGCCGGACCAGTACCAGAGGGCATCTTCATCATTCTCTGGTGGTCGCCGAACTGCAACAGATATTTGGTTTGAACAGTGAGGCTAGGGTCGGTGGGTGATGGGGCAGAGGGAGGACTTGCTGGGTCTATCTGGGGCTGAGGTGGTGTCTTTGTTGGGACTGGAGCCGCTGGCGGAGGAAGGGGGGATGTGGCGGGAGGTTTGGCGGGATGAGCGGAGCACGGCGATCTATTTCTTGCTTCAGCCGGGGGATTTCTCAGCAATGCATCGGCTGGATGGGCCGGAGCTGTGGCATCACTATGCGGGCGCGGCGGTGCAGATGCTGTTGCTGGGGCCGGATGGAGCGGTGGAGCGGCCGGTTTTGGGCGACGAATTGGGCGCGGGGGCGCGGCCTTGTGTGGTGGTTCCGGCCCATACCTGGATGGGGGCGTCAACCCGTGGTGAGTGGTCGCTGGTGGGGACCACGATGGCCCCGCCCTATCGCCACGAAGGATTCGAGCTTGGCGACCCCGACCAGCTCATAGAGCAGTATCCAGCGGTGGCAGCGGAGATTGCTGGACTAGTGCGGTCGTGACCGAATCGCCTGCTGACCTGTTGGACCTCACCGGCAAGGTTGTGGTTGTCACCGGTGCGGGCGGGGGTATAGGGGCAGGCATCGTCCGGCGCATGTCGGCCGCCGGGGCCTCGGTGGTGGCCCATACTCGGTCATCGGCTGTCGACCACAGCGAGGTACCGGTAACTGAGGTGCAGGCCGACCTCACCACCGAAGGCGGCCCGGCTGCAGTGGTGGAGGCGGCCAAAGAAGCTCACGGAAGGATCGACGCCCTCGTCAACAACGCCGGGATCCAGCCGGTGGCCCCGTTCACCGAGCTCGACGACCAGCAGTGGGGCGAGATGATCGACACCAACCTCACTGCCGTACACCGGCTGACCCAGGCGGCGGCCTCGGCCATGGCGGACCAGGGGAGTGGCGGGTCGATCGTCCACATCGCCTCCATCGAGGCCCAGCACCCCACCCCGGTCCACGGCCACTACGCCACCTCCAAGGCCGGTCTGGTTATGCACGCCAAGGCTGCTGCCCTGGCCTGGGGTGCCCACGGCATCAGGGTCAACTCGGTGTCGCCGGGGCTGATCGACCGCCCAGGGCTGGCCGATGACTGGCCCGAGGGCGTGCAACGCTGGATGGCCGCCGTGCCTCTGGGCCGAATGGGAACCCCCGAAGACGTCGGGGACGCCTGCGTGTTCCTCTGCTCCGATCTGGCTCGGTGGATTACTGGTGCCGACCTGGTGGTAGACGGCGGCATTCTCACCAATCCCACCTGGTAACCGCAGCCACCTCGCAGTTACTGGTTGAATCGGCCAAATCGGTTGAGAACGCCATCGAGTACGAACTCTTCGTGGATGATGAGGCGGTGGTGATCGAACGCAGCTTGGAGCTTTGGATCCCACGGGGTTGGGCCGCATTCTTTGGGATCTGACATGAGCTGCACATCGGACTCCTTCGCTTGCCGGATAGCGTCGACATAGTCGCGGGCACCCATCATCCACGGTGAACAGCCGGATTCGTGCATTCGCTGGCAGATAGCTATGCCCGGCGAGTCGAAGTCGCCGTGATACCAGAGGGATGCCTCGGCTTGCTGGAGTTGGCGCAGCAGGGTGGTAACCGCAGTGGAGGGGTTGCCGTTGGAAGAGATCACGCAGGCTGGCAGGATGCGCTCGGCAGCGGCCTCGACCAGTCTCGGATTCTCAACGACGAGCACGGGGGTGCCTGCATCGACGGAGATGGGGTGCTGTTGCAGGGCAAACAAGCTGATGTGAATGGGCAGCCCAGCATGGAGGGCAAATCGGGTCTGCACATCCAATACCGAAGCGCCGGCGACCGGGAGCGACCAGACAAGCGCTGGGGCTGAGACCCGATCGGGCAGGATGCCAGCCGCCTCCCAGAGTTTGCGCTCATCGAGCGGGCCGTTCCGAAGGCGCAGAGCATGGGTTACCGCGCTGGCCCGCCTTGTGCCAGCGTCGAGTGCGTGCGCTGACCCGTAGAGGGTGGCGGCAATCTCTGTGCGGCTGGAGGCGGAGGGTTGGGGGTGCCCGAGATGGTCGAGCAGGCGGCGAACATCGGTGGCGAGGCGGGCAGCGCTGTCACCGTCGAAATCCCGCAGCAGTCCGGCCCTCACAACCGCATCGGCCCAGGTCGCGGCCCATGGCTCGTCCCAGGCCGCGATGGCGCAGTGCAATGACTCTCGAGCTTCCTGAGCGCGAGCGCGGTCAGACCGCCGTTGGGCGGCATCATCTGATGGAGGGTGGCCGAGGCGGGTGAGCGCATCACAGAGATCACTGCCGATGGCCCGGGCCACCAGTGCCCCTTCCAACTCTTGGAGATCCAGCCGCTTGGCCGGTCTTCGCCCTAGCAGCGATTCCATGGCCAGGGTGCTCGCCGGGTCGAGCGCCGGGCTGGCAATGGATCCCCGGCGCTGGGGCCCGTAGCGGTCGAGTCGGTGGCGAGCAGCGGACCAGACCTTGCCCAAGCCAGGGGAGAGCAGCGACTCTGGGACGGGGCGGGAGCTCAAAGCAGCGACTCTTGTTGGTATTGGACGTCTACCGAGTACCGCCAGGCAGGCGGCAGCAGCCAGACCACATCGCCGTCCACTTCGACTAGGCGGTGGTCGCAGAGCAGATCAAGGACATCGCCGGTGAGGCGTTCGGGGTTGTCAGCATCCTGTGACCAGTAGCGGCGGTGCTCAGCGGCCAGGCTGGTTACCACGTTGATGACATCGGTACGGGAGAACGCGACGCGGCTTGCCTTGACCGGGGCGCGGCCGTCGTCTGTCCGGCAGTCGGACGGCACTTCGGCTGGAGTTCGGTCTAGGTGCACAAGCCGGTCGATGAGCAGCAGGGCGGCGTGGCCGAGGGTCCCGCCCCGCGGGAAGCGGCTGTCTGTCAGTTCGTTCTCGGGGTCGATGACCATGATGCCCTCAGCGCGGGATTCGAGGTGCAGCCCGAACATGTCGTCAAAAACAGCGGCTTCTTCTCCTAGCCGCTGTCGAAGCTCGGACCACTCGCTATCGGCGAGGTCGGTACGAAAGAGCACGGGCTCTTCCAACAAGATCGAGCGCATCCATGCCCGCGAAGACAGCCGCTGATCGGAGCGGTCGAGTAATTGTGGTGCGGTCTCCGAGCGGGCCAGAGCCGGGAGCGGCAGCAGAGCGACGCGGTCGGGGCGGACGCTCAGCACGGCATCGGCGGTTTCATCGGCGGCATAGCGGTCGACATGATCGTGTATCTCGCGGGCTACGCCGTTCTGGATCATCCACTTCAGGGCGGTGACCAGGGCGCGGCGGTCGGTCAGCTCCTCGGTGAGGGTGATGTCGGCATCGGCTGCCGCGGAGCGGATCTCGTGAATCAGATCACGCAGGCTGATCACACTCGGTCCGGCGGCAACCGCGGCCAGGGCTAGGGCGAGCATTGTGTATTCTCGCTGGGAAAACGGTCGCCTTAGGCTGGTTGCTGTCAGCAGCGGGCGCCGGTGGGCGACCACCGACGATTTGAACAAGCGGGCGGTGTCGGCGGTCACTTGAAGGCGGTATCCAAACCGCTGGGTGAACAGACGATCGAGCGCCCGTTCGTGGCGGCGGATCAGCAGGAGCATCTCCGGATCGTTCTCGGCCAGCACGAGGGGATGTCGGACGAGATGACGGGCTACGGCGCGGATATCCAGCTTCCGTTGGGGGTCGGCCGAATTTGGTGGAGCAGACGCGGGTTTCATGGGGATGCCGATGCGCCGGCGCTGTTCTCTGTCGCCGGGGTGATGGTGACGAAGAGTCCGTGCATCGAGAGCTTGCCCTCGGGACAGTGGACGACGGTGCGGGCGCCCTTGACCCGTTGCACCTCGCAACGGATTCCGACCTCGGTTGCAAAACGGCGGTCGGGGTCGATGCCGATCCGCAATCCCGAACGGCTGATGAGGTCGCGCAGCATCGAGAACGAGGCAGCCGACAACCGGGCACCGTCGATCTGGCCGTCATCGCCCGCGCAGGCCAATAGATCAGATGCTGCGGTCTCGCGAGCGACGCGGTTGAGTTCTCGGCTGCGGCGCAACAGTTCTCGCTCGTGCCTTCTATCTGTGATCGGCGTCGCCAGGCCCCGCGTGGTGGTGTCGCCACGCTCCCGCATCGCCACCGGGACGACGGCGCCGGGCGCATCCCTCCACGGTGTGATTGTGGGAGCGGGGTCGTCCGAGTCGGTGGACAGCTCCCCCAATCGACGGCACGAACCGAGTCCGAATGCAGCCGCCGCTATCTGATGGGCTTCGTTGGAGGAAACGGCCTGGTCGAAGAAGCCCGCCAGTCGCACGAAGTCAGATCGCCTTGACGCCGCGCCAAGCCCGACCCGCGACAGCCGGGTCACATTGGCGGTGAGGGTGCGCACCGCGGCTACCGCCTGTCGTGTCAGCCCATCGAGCCGTGACGCCTGCCCCGGCTGTGCGGCGAACCATGCCTCAAGGTGCTTCCAGTCGGCAAGCTCCGTTCCCGGAAGCCGCCGCACAGCCACGTTCTGGGCCAGTCCAGCCTCCTTCACCCGCACGGCCAAGCCGGATTGCAACGCAGGAAGCAGGGCCGCAACCTGCGGGAGGACCTCCTCCAGTGTCCGGGCAATTGGCCGGGTCATGCGCTCGATCTCGGTGAGCTGTTCGTGGACGTAATCCACCAGCACGCCGGCGAAGAATTGAACTTGGTCGGCGTTGAGATCATAGCGGCTCTGCCACTGGTTGAGTTCGGTGAAGAACTGCGCTAGTTCGTTGGTAAAGGCCTTGTGGAGATCGAACACCGTCCGAACCGCATCGGCCAGGTCTTGGCTGTCGACGCGGTCAAAGCCGGCCTTGCTCTGCTCATTCAGCGTCTGGAGGGCTTGATGAAGATCGCGTAGGCGACCGGCCTGCACATCGCCGATCTCATCCACCTTGGCTAGAACCTGCTCGACTAGCTCGAACACCTCCTGCCCGGCACGGGTGATGAGGTAGCGGTTGCGCTTGCGGTAGTAGTCGTCAAGGTTCGAGGGGTTGCCTACTGATGATGACACGGTGAGGTTGCCCCAGCGGCGGAGGCTCTCCAGCCGGTCGGCAACCGCCGATGAATCGATGCCGGCGGGGGAAACTGCGGACTCCACCTCCTGAGGAGTGAACTCGGCGAAGAACGTGCTGGCGAACACCTTGAGGATTGCCCGGTACTCGGGCCACTCGTCACCGCCCAGGTAGCGGAACAAGTGCCGGGCTTGAGCCGGATCACTGTTAGGGCCGCTGAAACGGGGGGTGTCGGTCATGTTGTGTCGCGGCGCTCAAGGGTGGCGCCGTCCCATCGGTAGTGTTCGAGGAGGATCGCGTTGAGGGTCACATCCCGTACGACTTCGGTGATCGTCAGCTCTGGGACGCTTCGGTGAGTACCCCACAGCCGCTCACTGGTGGCGATCAGGTCGAGGTCGAGTTCGACGAGCAGCCCGAACAGCGCGCCATGGTTGTCTTCGGACACCTTGGAGAACGCGTCGTCGAGCAGAATGAAGCGGGCGATGCCTGGCGGTACGTCGCTGGGTGAGCCGCCCCGCTCAGCTAGTGCGTCGTAGGACGCGGCCACGGCAGCGAACAGCGGCAGGTAGGTGACCAGCTTCTTCTCTCCCTCTGACAGTGGGGTGTTGCGCCCGAGCTTGACGTCGTTGCTGCCTGGTCGGCTCAGCATCACCGACAGTTCATGCCATTTCTTGTAGTCGAGCGTGTCGGCGATGAGCTGTCGATAGGGTACGTCGGGCTGTAGTGCCCGGGCCTCGTCTAGCCGGTCGGACAGCGTGCGGCGCAGTTCCTGCTCGTCGTCGTCGGTTCGCAAGTCGGGGAGGGTCGCGAGCAGATCGACCATGCGGGCCGTTGCCGGGTCGAGTTCGGGGGAGCGCCGCCAGCGCAGCCGCACTCCCACAAGGTGGGCGGTCGTTACTGTGCCCAACCGCTGATTCATCAGCTCTACCAGCCGCTCAGCCCCGCGGACCTTCTCCGCCACCTCGCGGGCGACCAGTCCCTGCAACAGCTCGCGAAGGGCGGTGTCTTGCTTATGGCTGAGCAGGCCCGCGAGCTGCTGGTGCTGCTGTTGCACTGTCTGTGCCGCCTCGGCCAGCGGTGCTTTGCCCAGTGGGCCGGTCACCTCTATAAAGAGAGGTTGCGCGGGATCGGGCTGACGGGTCTCTGCATCCCAGCCGGCGCCGAGTGCGTCTCGGCGCTGTCTCAGCGACTGCCGGACCCCGTCGGCAGTGACCACGGCAAGGTCGATCTTGTCGGCGGACGCGGGGTCGCGTGCTTGTGACGAAGGGGTTGGGGATGTTGTTGCGGCATCGCTGGCTGGATCGGAGGCCATCAGGCGCTCGGCTGTCTCGATCTGCTCGCTCAGACCCTCGGTACCGGTCGCAGTCGAGGCAATCGGCTTGGCAGTCGGATGGTGGGGTCCGGCGACGGCGGCACGGAGTCCTGGCACCGACAGAGTCGCGGCTAGCGATTGCCGCATTTGCTCACACGACTGCTCGGCCGCGACTCGATGGTCGGCGGCGACGCGGGCTGCGGCCTGCGCGTCGGCTCGTCGAGCGACGGCTTGGTCGCGTTCATTGCGGGAGGATGGCAGGCGGGCTTCCGCCTCTTCCAGCTTGCTTCGGCAGAGATCGCGGGCTTCCAAGACGTCGGCGTATTCGGCGCCGATGCTGCCCTCAATGGTGGCCAGGCGGGTGTGCTCTTGGCGGTATCTGGCCTGGATGGCGCGCTCCTCGGCCTTCTCGGCATCGAGATCGTCGATTTCTGTCCGCCAACGGGTGGCCGCATGGCGCCAGCCTTCGACTGAACGCTTCAGAGCGTTGAGCAAGGCGCCGCATCGGTCCAGGGCGGTCTGAAGCTCACCCAACTCGGTGGCGACCTGAGCCAGGCCGACGCGGTCTGCGGGCAGTGCCAGCGTTGTCGCCGTTTGCTGGAGAGCGTTTGATGCCTGTATCGAGCGGTCTTCGGCCTCAGCGGCCCGCTCGGCGGCCGCGGCCCGCTCGCTCTGGGCATTGTCAGACGCGGCGGTGGCGGCATCGACCCGAGCGGATGCGGAAACGATCTCACTTGTGTGCGGGACATTCGACAGGTGCCGCCGGGTTTGGGCGAGCGACGCTTGGCACCCGGCTTTCGCAGCCTCGCTGGCGGAGACCGCAGCCTGGGCTTGAGCCAAGTGATCGCTGGCTTCCAGCCGGGCACGATCCAGCGCGGCACGGCGGGCAGTCACTCCGATGAACTCGGCTTGCCTCTTGGTGTGGTGGCCACAGAGCGACCCCACCCGGAAGGTGCCGTTGAGCGCAACGGCGGTGGGAGCATTGCTTGACAGGTCGCATGAGATGGATTCGAGCAGCTTGGCAACCAAGCCCTCATCCACCTCCCCGATCAGCCGGTCAGGCACGGTCACCGTGAGATGCTCGCTGAGCGGGCGGGATACGCCCACGGCGGCGAGGGCGACCAACTCCCCGTTGGCCAGTTCCACCGTGGAGTCGTCGCCCAGGCTGGCCGAGAGCAGCCCGGAGGCGTAGAGAGCGGCCTCAAGAGACGCCCGCTCGCGGTCGTCGAGATGCGGCGCGAAATCGATCAGATCGGCGAGGCAGTGATCAGCGGCCGTTTGCCACTCCAGCCGGGGTGGCTCAGGCTCGGATCGGGCGGCAAGCTGGTCGAGCCGCGCCTGCGCCTCCTCAAGGGCCGCCCGTTCGACGAGCAGCCGCTGGTCGACCGCCGCTACCGCATCTCGCCAGTGGCCGACGAGGGCCTCGGCTTCAGCCAGCAGAACGGCTCGCTCGGCGTCTCGGCTGCCTGCTAATGGGCCGGTGCCTGTGGTGCCCAACCGATCGGATTGACGATCAGCGGCAGTCGATTCGCGGTCGTCGGCATCAAACGAGGCGAACGCGGTAATGGTCGGAGCGTTGATGCCAGCCGCATTCAGGAGCGGGTGAATCGCGACCGCCCATTGCCGGGTGTGGACAGTCCACTCCCGCCGGGCATCGCCGAGGCGCTGGTGCTGTTCCGCCAAGCGCTGGGACGCGGCCTCGGACGCATCGGCTGCCATTTGCCGGGCCGACTCCGCCAGGCTGTACTGCTGCTCAGCGGATTCGAGGCTGGCCAGGGCGGTATCAACCTTTTCGACATCGGCCCGCCGGCTGAGCACCGATCCATTGGCGGCGGCAATTGGGCGGCCGATCGCCTCGGAATCGAAATTCTCGGTCGGATAAGACGAGTCGGCACCGTCCAGATCGGTCTCATCCAGTGCCACCGGGCCGGGTGGTTGCCGATCGATCCGGCAGCGCTGTCCCAACTCGGTCGCGGTGGCCAATTCGGCGTTGAGCTTGTTGGCGTCGTCTCGGCTCTGCTGTCGGGCTTGGGTCAGCTCGAGGACGGAGCGCTCGACTCGCTGAGCGCGGTCAGCGACCCGGGTTGCCGCGCTCGCTTGCTGGTTTTCGTGGGTGGCCACGAGTTGGCGCAAGGCGTCGAGCTCTTGGCCGTCGCGGTAAATCTGCGACTCCTCCAAGGCCGCTATCTCACTGGCCAATAGCCGGGAGTCGTCCTCCAGTCTGGAGATTTCATCATCGAGCCGGTCTACCTCTGCCTGGGCGGCTGCCGCCTCCTGCTGCGCTCGTGCCTCTTCTCGTGAGCGGTTCTGCTTGATGTCGAGTCGGGTGTTGCCGTCAGCCACCCGTTGGCGGAGCTCGGTCACGCAATAGGCCCGGTACACGTCGAGCAGACCGAGAACTGACTTCAGAGTTTGGTCCAACTCGGCGACGTTGCCGCGGTGCTCCTCGAGGTCGTCGAGTGGTTGAGCGGCTTCGGCCAACGCCTGCTCGGACAACGGCGGCAGCGCATCGACCAGGTGTTGGGGGAGTTCCACGTCGATGCGGTCACCGACCCGGGGGCTGCGGACCACGTTGATGAGCCCTATGTGCTGATCGATGGATGCCCCGTTGAACAGGCGGCGCTCAACCTCGGCTCGGTAGTCGCGGCGCTGGCGGTAGTTGAACACCAAGTCCCCGTCGAGGGCGGCTCGCAGTCCCTCAGCCGGGAGGGGGAGGTTCTTTTCGACCAGCCGGAAGTCGATGCCCGGCCGCTTAGACGTGATGAACCACCATGTAGTTACCGTGTCCGAGGATCGGCTGGCCTTGATGCCGCAGCCGCACACGAGGAATTCGCCCTGCTTCTTGAACTCGATCCACAGATAGCCGACCGGCTGGGCATCGTCACGGCCGTTCAGCATCCAAGATTTGAGCATGCCGCTCTGCTCCCCGGCTGCGTCGATGCGGCCCGGCCGGGCGGTGAGCAGGAACGGCAGGAGCATGTTCATCGCAGTGGACTTGCCAGAGCCGTTCACCCCGCGCAGAAGCAGCCGACCGCCTCCGAAGTCCAGCACTTCGTCTTGGTATTGGTACACGTTGACGATGCCGGCCCGGTTGAGTTGCCAACGCCGTCGGGTTGCGTCAATACCCGCAGAGGATTCGCCCACTACTCGCGTCCTTGCATCGGCCACACCAGGCAAGTTAGTGGAAGGGGGTGACAATTGGGCCAAGGCAAAGATCGCTAGCCGGCCTTCTATTGCCGCAGTGAGTAGCCATGGTTAGTCTAGTTATCGGACTTAGTCATATTGACGACTGCAAAACACCAGGCGGAGGACCAACCATGACCGCGATGGTCAACGTTCACGAGGCGAAAACCCATTTGTCAAGGCTCTTGGAACGAGCCCATAGCGGCGAAGAGATCATTTTGGCCAAAGCGGGCAAGCCCTATGCCCGGCTGATGCCGTTGGCACCCAGCGAAAAGAGGCGATCTGGGCAGCTCGCCGGTTTGGTCGTCGGTCCTGAGTTCTTTGAGCCGCTGCCAGAAGAAGAGCTCAAGGCGTGGGAGGGCGCGTACTCAGGTGAGTGACCTGCTGCTCGATACTCATACACTGCTGTGGTGGTGGTCGGATGATCCGGCGTTGTCGCCCAAAGCGGAAGAAGCACTGAGAGATTCGGAAACTGCTGTCTTCGTCAGCGCGGCGAGCGCGTGGGAGATGGCCACAAAGTTCCGGCTCGGCCGACTGCCTGAATATGGGGGTGCCGTGGTGCGATTCAATGAATTCGCCATCGACGCCGCGATGCGGCATCTACCGGTCACCTATCGGCACGGGCTGCGCGCTGGCAGCTATGCAGTAGGGCACCGGGATCCATTCGACCGGATACTGGCAGCCCAAGCCGAATTGGAGTCACTTGTGCTGGTGACCAGAGATGCCGCGTTCCAAGAGTTCCCCGTCCGGGTTCTTTGGTGAAGGCAAACCGTCGGTGATGGCGGCAAGAACCATCGGCCTGGTGGGCGCAGGGGTCATCGGCTCGGGGTGGGCGGTTCGGGCGCTGGCCCGGGGGCACGACGTCGTGGCCTGGGATCCGGCCAACGGCGCCGAGGGCCGGTTGCGAGAGGCGATTGAGCGGGTCTGGCCGGCGGCGACGGAATTGGGGCTGTTTCCGGGGGCCGACCCCGGCCAGGTGCGGTGGGCCGACGCTCCCGAGAAGGTAGCTGAGGCCGTCGACTGGGTGCAGGAGAGCGCCCCGGAGGACGAAGAGCTCAAGCGCTCCCTGCTGCGCCGTCTGGATGCTGCTGCCCCGCCCGACACGGTGATTGCCAGCAGCTCGTCGGGGCTGCTGCCCACTCGCTTGGCCGAGGGCTTGCGCCATCCCGAGCGCTTTCTCATCGGCCACCCGTTCAACCCGGTATACCTGCTGCCGCTGGTGGAGGTGGTGGCCGGGGAGGCCACCAGCGCCGATGCGGTGGCTGCTGCGGTGGAGCACTACGACGACTTGGTCATGCACCCGCTGGTGGTGCGAAACGAGATCGAGGGCTACTTGTCCGACCGCCTCCAAGAGGCGCTGTGGCGCGAGGTGCTGCACTTGGTGAACGACGGGGTGGCCACCACCGCCGAGTTGGACGACGCCGTGGTGTACGGGCCCGGCTTGCGGTGGGCGGCCATGGGCACCAATCTCACGTTCCATCTGGCCGGAGGCGACGGGGGGATGCGCCACATGCTCCACCAGTTCGGCCCCGCGCTGAAGCTGCCCTGGACCCATATGGAGGCTCCCGAGCTCACCGAGCAACTCATCGAGGCGATGGCCTCGGGCAGCGAAGCCCAAGCCTCCGGGCGGACGGTAGCCGAGTTGGAGCACCAGCGCGACCAGGGCTTGATCGGGGTGATGCGGGCGCTTGGCACCACAGGGATCGGCGCGGGCCGTCTTATCACTGAAAGAGAAGCTCGCATCCAGGCCGCCAGCCGGGAAGCTGATCAGACGGGCCGCTAGTTGCCGACGGCGGCCTTCATCCGCGGGCGGTATCCGGGCGCCAGCTCGGCCAGAACCACGGCCGGCACAGTAGCGGGCATGGCCCATCAATAGAGGTCGGCGATTTTGTTGGCGAAACACTCCACGATGCCGTCGCGCACCGCGGCGGGCTCGATGGAGTCGGTTTGGGGGGGCACCCCGATAAGGGCTTCGCTGTCCAACTGGTCGCCCCCCGGCACGAGCCGAGGACGACAGTGGTCGAGCCGGCCGGTGAAAATCACCCCCAGCACTCGGCGTTTGGGCAGGTTGTCGCCCTCTGAAGAGGCGTTATCGCTTATCGAGATAGATTTATCAAAACTATTCATATAGGATATCGTGACGGGTGCGATTCGAGCGTCTAACTTTTACCAGCGAAAGCTATCGGATCACCAAGCAGTTGCTCGGTGTTTTGGTTGTGGAAGCAATGATCAAACGGAGAATGCCCCCGGACTCGAACGGGAGGCAATGGGTGGAGATGGCAATGGAGCCTCGTCCTTGGTGGATGGAAAATGCGAACTGCAAGGGGAAGAGCGAATTGTTCTTCCCCCCGGCCGGCGAGCGACCGTCGGCTCGTGAGCGGCGGGAGAACGCAGCCCGCCGCATCTGCGGTGAGTGCGTCGTGATTCGGGCGTGCCGGAACTGGGCCCGCGACCAGCGCGAGCTCGGGTTCTGGGGCGGAGAGTCGGAGATCGAGCGGGCAGAGGCGGGCTTTGCTCCCTCTACCCCGGTCATCGGTCTACGGCGCCACCGCACCGAGCGGGAATCAGCCTGAGCCGACGGCACTGAGCGACTGCCGGCCTCAGCCGGCGTTGTCAACAAGCTACGCGTCGAGCAAAGGCCGCAATGGCCTCTGTCCCCTCTATGGCTTCGGGGTAGTTGGGATACATGATCTGGAAGTCGTGGATCATTCCCGGCCAGATGCGGAGATCCACCTCGACTCCTGCTGACTCGAGCACCGAGGCGAACCCGGTGGCGTCGTCCAGCAGCACCTCTTGGTCTCCGGCGTGGACCAGCATCGGGGGCATGCCCTCCCAGTCTCCGAACAGCGGGGATGCCAACGGATCTCGGGGATCATGCCCGTTGAGATACCAACTGGCCGCGGTCACAGCATCGTCGTGGCCGAACATCACGTCAAGTTCGTCGCGCTCGGCGTGGCTTGACGAGGAGTTGGTCAGATCGACCCATGGCGACAGGCAAATCCCCGCGCCGGGCAGAGGCCACCCTTGGTCGCGGGCCTCCAGCATGACGGCTCCGACCAACCCGCCCCCGGCGGAGTCGCCAATGAACGCGATGCGGACCGGATCGATTCCGGTGTCCAGCATCCAGCGGTAGGCGGCCAGGCAGTCTTCGACCGCGGCAGGAAATGGGTTCTCGGGCGCCAGTCGGTAGTCGATCAAGAGGATCCGAGCCGGGACCAAAGAGGCCAGATGGGAAGCGAACCCCTGGTGCGAGATGATGGATCCCACCCGGTAGCCGCCGCCGTGAAAAAACAGCAGCGCTGGCAGGCTCTCCAGGTCTTGCGCCTCGGGATGCAGCCAGGCGGCGCCGGGCACTCCGGAGATCTCGATGTCTTGCTTGATCACTCCGTCGGCCAGCGGCGTAGCTGCGGCGTTGGCGTCCACCCGGGCTCGGCGCTCCGCGGCGGACTCGGAGGGGTCGGGCTCGGGCGCGGCCGCCAGCATGGACCGCACTGCTTCGAATTCTGGGCTTGGCATCCCCGGAGACTAACGCTTGCCCTGGTGGCTCGCGGGTCTTGGAAACGAGCTGGCAGGCAATCCGGCACGGGTTCCTAGCTGAGCTGAGTCGGCGTTAGCCTGGGCAGTCGATGACTGGCGACCGCCGACTCCTCACCATCCACGCCCATCCCGACGATGAGTCGTCCAAGGGGTCGGCGACAGTGGCCATGTACAGCGACCAAGGGGTGGTGGCCTCTTTGGTGTGCTGTACCGGCGGTGAGGAGGGCGACATCTTGAATCCGGAGATGGACCGGCCGGAAGTGCGGGACAATCTGGACCAAGTCCGCCGGGACGAGCTGGTTGAGGCGTCCGACGTTCTGGGCTACAGCAGCGTTCACTGGCTGGGCTACCGCGATTCCGGGATGCCCAAGAGCGAGGCCAACGCCGATCCCAGCAGCTTTGCCCAGGCCCCGCTGGAAGAGGCCGTCGGCCGTTTGGTGGCCATCATCCGCATCGAGCGCCCCCAAGTGGTGGTTACCTACGGGGAGGACCAGCAGGGCTACCGGCATCCCGACCACCTGAGGGTGGCCGAGATCAGCGAACCGGCCTTCGGCGCCGCCGGCGATCCCGGCGCCTTTCCCGACGCCGGCGAGCCCTGGCAGCCGCTGAAGATGTACTACGTGACCTGGTCCCGGAACCGGATCACCGCCCTGCACGAAAAGTTCGCCGAGCTGGATCTGGAGTCGCCCTACGACGAGCGCTGGTTCAGCCGGCCGTCCAACGACGACGCCATCACCACCCGAATCCAGTGCGCCGACTATTTCGACCGCCGTTCCAAAGCTCTGCTTGCCCACCGCACGCAGGTCGATCCCGACTCCAAGTTCTGGTTCGGCCTGCCCGATCACCATATGGCCGACGCCTACCCGTGGGAGGACTACGTGCTGGGCCGCAGCCTGGTAGACGCCGACTTGCCCGAGACCGACCTGTTTGCCGGGATCGAGTAGTGGAGCGAGCCCGGTTCCTCAGCGATGACTGGTTCGAGTTGAACCGCGAGTGCGCCTCGGGCTGGCCGGAGCGGCAGGGGGTGGATTGCTCGGCCAACTTCGAGGTGAGCGGTGCGCCCGACGGCAAGGTCCGCTACCACTTGGTCATCCGTGACGGCCGCTTGGCGGAAATGGCCGTAGGCAAGCTGGCCGATGCCGATGTCAGCATCGTCTACCAGTACGCCGATGCTCGCGCCGAGGTGGCCGGCGGCGAGCACCCCGATCTGGCTTATATGTCGGGCCGCATGAAGCTGGAGGGGGAATACGCCCGCTGGGTCTATGGCCTGCGCCCGCTTCTGGACTCAGCCGAGTACAACGCCCACCGGTCGAGGCTGGCCGAGCACACCGATTTCTAGGGCGCTTTTCCGCGGCGGTCAGCCCCGGCGCTGGGCGTCGCGTAGGTCGGTGTAGGCCAGCAACCTTGCGCCGGAGTGTTCTATGGCAGCGCGAAGCGACGGGTCGTGGGCGATCAGCAGGTACTGCTCTACCCGGCTGAGCCAGCCAGGATCCATCTCCCGCAGCTCGGGGGTGTCGATGGCCGGCGACACCACCATCTCGGTCACCCCAGGGGCCAAGTTCTCCACTGCCTCTTCAAGAGTCCGCCGAGGGGGTCGATTGCGAATCTGCACCAGGTGGTCGGGGGCCAGCACACCGGCGTCAGTGGCCAGGCGGCGGAACGGGAACCCGGCCCGGCGCTCCTGTTCGCTTCCGCCGAGACGCATCGGCAGTGCCATCTCCGCGGCCAGCTCCAGATACACGTCGAAGAACTCTGGGCGCATCAATAGCGTGTCCAAGTGGGGGCCCAGGTGAGTCAGGTCGCTGCCCCACTGGCTGGCCCGCTCGATCTGGGCACGGCACTCCCGATGGGCCTCGTCGAGGTCGATGTGCTCCCAGGAGTCGGCCGGGGTGCGGGGGAATCCGCCGTCGCCGTCCAACAGGGACGGCGCCTGGGTGATCGGGCCCCATCGGTAGTTTTCGAACTCGGCGTTGAGGGTGAGGTCGACCCCCACTGGAGTGTGGGCGAACCGTCCGGCCGCGTCCCGGGCCCAAGGACACGGCACCATCAGGCTGGCGGCGGTGGCCACTCCGATGTCCAAGCACTCAGCAATGGCCGCGTTGGCCGCATGCGACTGACCTAGGTTGTCGCAGGTGATGATGAGCGCTCGGCCCTGGGGGGCGCCGCCCAAGCGTTCCAGTAGTTCGCTCACTACTCGAAAGCTATCGCCCCTAGCACCCAGAGGCGATCACTCAAGGACGACGTCGGCACTGCCGCAGGTGCCCCACAGCCCCATTCCCTGGTCGCGGGCCGTGGCCGCGGCCGCGTAGAAAGCATCGGCGTGGGTGGTATTGGGCTCGATGATCAGTATCTCGGCATAGCCGTTGGCGGCGATTTCGAGGTTGACGAACAGGCCGTCGCCAGCTCGATGAACGTAGGCGAGCAGACGGTTGTAGCGGTCGCGGGCCTCAGGGTCGCGGGTGAGGCGCACCTCGGTGCCGGGCGGCAGGAGTGATCTGGTGAAAGCACTGGCCTCGTCGCCGTAGCACTCGACCGGCAAGAAGCCGCCGGTGGCCTCGGGAGTGTCGATGCCGATCAGGCGCACCCGCTCGGTGCGGCCGGCGACCTCTGCTACCACCGTGTCCCCGTCGACCACCTCCTTCACAACTGCGGCTGCGCCCGCAAGTCCCGCTGCCGGCTCAGTGGAGCTGAGGGGCTGGCTGGCGAACCCACTTGAACTGGGCGAGCAGCCGACTGCGGCAATAAGTCCGCAGGCCAGCAGCCCGCGCGCGCCCCATCCGGGCGCTCGCACCGGGGTCGAGGCGGCAGCCTGCGGCTTCACGCAGCCCGGGGGACGTCGTCGGAGGGCGTGGGAGAGGGTTGGGCCCCGGGGGAGTGGCACCGCAAAGCCGCTCTGGCCTGTGCCAGGCCCCGACGCCCGATCTCCTTGGTGCGCTCATCGATCCGCCAGTCTGGCGGTGCCTCCAATAGTGTGAGCTGTTGCTTCATGCTTCCAGTATCCCGGTGGGAGTGACAGTTTGGGCCGGGAAGGGAAGATATCCTCCAGATATTGCCGCTGAAGTGGGAAAAAGGCGTGCTCTATTGGGTTTGGCCACCGCCGGTCATGCTGCGGTACACCTCCAACAGAGCCGCCTTCTGGTCGTCGGAGAGGTTGGCGTCAGAGCGGATGGTCGCTTCTGTGTCGGAGAAGCCTTCGGGGCTCTCGCCATTTTCGGCATCGATGCCGGCAGCCTGGGCCAGCAGGGTCTCGGCCGACAAGTTCAGCGCTTCAGCCAGTGACTTGATTACCCGCACCGATGGCTGGTGCAGACCCCGCTCCAGCTGGCTCAAGTAGGGGTTGGACACCTCGGCGAGATCGGACAGCTCTCGCAGAGTGAGCTGGGCCAGTTTGCGCTGGCTGCGGAGGAAGTTCCCAAAAGCTTCAACGGCTGGTTGTTCCATAGCTCTGCCTCAGTCGTACTCGTAGAATCCCTTGCCTGATTTCCGTCCCAGATGACCGGCGGCCACCATGCGCCGCAGCAAAGGGGGCGGGGCGTTGTGGGTGCCCTTGAATTCCTCGTAGAGCACGTCGGCCACCGCCTCGATGGTGTCCAGACCGATCAGGTCGCACAGCGTCAGCGGCCCCATGGGGTGTCCACAGCCGTACATCATCCCGTTGTCGATATCGACTGCGCTCACTTTGCCCTCGTCATACATGCGAATGGCGTCGAGCAGATAGGGGACCAGCAGGCGGTTGACTACGAACCCGGCCCGGTCGCGGCAGCGGATGACCCGCTTGCCCAGAACCTCCACCAAGAAGCGGTCGGCCCGGTCCATGGTCTCCGATGTGGTGTTCAGCGATCGCACCAGCTCTACCAGCGGTTGCACCGGGGCCGGGTTGAAGAAGTGCATGCCGATCACGATGTCGGACCGGCTGGTTATCGAGCCCAGGGTGATTATTGGAATGGAAGAGGTGTTGGTGGCCAATATGGCGTTTGGCCCCATCACCTTGTCCATGGCTCGAAAAACCGACAGCTTCTCCTCCAGCGACTCGATGACCGCTTCAATCGCCAGGTCCCGATCGGCCAGGTCGCCCAAGTCGGTGCTGAAGTTGAGCGAGCCCAAGGCCAGGTCTCGAGCGGCAGGGGCCAATTTGTTCCGGGACACCGCCCTTTTCAGGGATTTCTCGATTGTCTGCCGAGCGCTGTTCACGGCGGATTCGTCCACCTCGACGACCAGGGTGTCCAGGCCGGCCCGGGCGCACACTTCGGCGATGCCCGATCCCATGGTTCCCCCGCCGACCACCCCTACTCGGGTTATGGGTTCCAGCGGCGACTCCAACTCCTGCGCCGGCAGTGCGCCGTCAGTCCCGGTATCAGTAGTCATTGCTTGCCTCCAACCCGCCGGATCCGGCGGCCCCATGTGGCTGATCACAATAGTACGCAAATGGTAGAAAAATAAAACGGGGCCGGTCTGAGACCGGCCCCGTTTAGCAGGAGAGAGCTGAGGGGGGAATCAGCTCTTCTTGGCGACTGGCTGGGCCTTTGGCGAACTATTGGGATTGGCGGCGGCCAGGAGGTTCTGAGCGAACTCCTTCTGGGTGTTGAGCAGCGCCTCGGCGAACCCGAAGCTGACGTTCATCAGCTCCGTGGGATCGGGAAGGGAGTCGAGGCCGGGGATGGCCTCGGTCTTCAGGCTTTCAGGGGTGATGCTGCCGACTGTGTCGGTCATGGTGCGGACACCTTCCACAATGGCAGTCTGACCCAACTTGAGGGCGCTGAGAACCTGTTCTTGCATGGCTTCGGTGGTTTCTTTGACATCGGTCATGGTGCTTACTTTACTTAGCAAAAGATTGAAAGGCAACTCAAGAGCGGATATTCTCGATCCTGGAGCTGATTTGCCTCAGTCAGCCTGCAATCAGGCCGAGACAGCGTCGCCGGAGCGCATCACCACGTAGAGCCCCGGAGCGTCTTCCAACGGCGCGTAGGTCTCGCTGCCGAGCTGGCAGGGGGCATCGACCTTCTCACCAGCACGCTCGCTGATCCACCGGGCCCAGTCTTGCCACCACGTCTGCTGGTGCTTGTCGGCGCCATCCAGCCATTTCTCGGGTGCCTCGGCGATCTGGTCGTTGGTCCAGTGACGGGCCTTGGGGCTGGGAGGGTTGACGATGCCGGCGATGTGCCCGGAAGTGCTGAGAACGAAACGGTTGCGGCCGCCCAAAAGAGTGGCGGTTCGGTAGGCCGCCGTCCACGGGACGATGTGGTCGTCGATGGCTGAAAGCACGTAGCAGTCCTGTTTCACCTCGGCGGGGCGCAGGATGGTGCCGTCGATCTCGAAGGCGTCATTGGCGAACTGATTCTGGAGATAGCACCGGCGCAGGTAGCTGCTGTGCATCCGGGCCGGCATCCGAGTGCTGTCGTTGTTCCAGGCCAGCAGGTCGAACGCCGGGGGATCTTCGCCCAACAGCCAGTTGTTCACCACGTACTGGAAGATCAGGTCGTTGGCCCGGATGGCGTCGAAGGTGCGAGCCATCTCGCTGGCCTCCAGATACCCCTGGTCGGCCATCTTGCGCTCGAGCCCGGCCACGGTGGGCTCGTCGGTGAACGCCCCCAGCACGCCGGGGTCGGCGAAGTCGGTCAGGGTGTTCAAAAAGGTGGCCGTGCCGATTGGCTGGTCGCCGGTGGCCGCGCCGTAGGCCATGGCGATGGCGGTGAGAGTGCCCCCCAGGCACACGTTGACGGTGTTCACCTTCTCTTGGCCGGTGATTTCCTGTACCACCCGGAGGGCGTCGAGAGGTCCTTCGTGAAGGTAGTCCTCGAAGCTGGTGTCGCACATCGACTCGTCGGGGTTGCGATAGCTGATGGTGAAGCAGGTGTGGCCCAGCTGCACTGCCCACTCGATCAGGCTCTTCTGCGGGGCCAAATCCATGATGTAGTACTTGTTGATCCACGGCGGGCAGAACAGCAGCGGGGTCTCATAGACCTGCTCGGTTTGGGGCTCGTATTGGATCAGCTCGATCAAGTCGCTGCGATACACCACCTTTCCGGGGGTCATGGCCATGTTCAGCCCCGGCTCGAACCCCGAGTCGTCCACTTTCGACGGCCATCCGTCGTTGTGACGCAGATCGTGGAGCAGGTTGGCGGCGCCCTTCACCACGCTGGCCCCGCCAGTGGCCGCCGCCTCGGCCAGAGCGTCGGGGTTGGTGAGCAGCATGTTGGTAGGGGCCAGTGCGTCGAAGGCGAAGGAGGCGGCAAACTTGGCCTTGCGGTGCTCGGCCTCGTCTAGGTTGGCGGCGTCGATGAGGTCGTCGGCCAGGTTCTTGGTCAGCAGATAGGTCTGCTGGAGGCCGAAGAAATAGGGGTTGTCCTGCCACGCCTTGGAGGTCCAGCGATGGTCCTTGGGCTGGGGCTGGACAGGAGCAGGGGCATCGGGGTCGGCGGAGTTGGTGGCCTTGGCCACCGTGGCTGCTCCCACCTTCATCGCCCCGGCGGCTGCCTTCAACAGCGCGGTGCCCACGCCTACCGGGTTGACCGCGGCCCTCATACCTGCGTTGGCCAGTGTGCGAGCGAAATGCACCGGATCGAGCGCGTCGAGGATCTGGTCGCCGACCCAGTTGGGGTCCAGAACGTCGGACTCGCCAGCGGTGGCCCCGATAGATCTTGCTTCTACGCCGTAGCTCACGGTTGGGAACTATATCAAGCAGAAATGCATTGACCGTCACCGTGGAGTCATAGAGTGGCGGGATGGCTACACGACGTGACGGGATGACGGTTCCCCTGTTCGGCCCTTTGGACCAGCAGGCGACGCAGATGGCCGAGCTGGTCGAACTGGGATACACCGATGTGTGGTCGTCGGAGTCCAACTCCCACGACGCCTTTACCCCGCTGGTGCTGGCCTCGCAGTGGGCGCCGTCGCTGCGGCTGGGCACCGCCATCGTCCCGGCCTACACCCGGGGGCCGGCGCTTGTGGCCCAATCGGCGGCCTCACTGGCCACGCTGGCGCCGGGCCGGTTCCTTCTGGGTGTGGGCAGTTCCTCGGACGTGATCGTGGAGCGGTGGAACTCGACCCCGTTCGAAGCGCCCTATCAGCGGGTGCGCGATCTGGTGCGATTCCTGAAGCCCGCCCTGGCCGGCGAGAAGGTGAGCGGCGACTACGAGACCTTCTCCGTGCAGGGGTTCCGGCTGGGATTGGTTCCCCCCGAGCCGCCTCCCATCCTGGTAGCTGCGCTGCGATCTCAGATGCTGACTCTGGCCGGGAAGGAGGCCGACGGGGCCATCATCAACTGGCTGTCCGCAGATGACACCGCTCGAGTGAGCGAGATCGTCAATGCCCAAGGACCGGACAAAGAGATCGTGGCCCGCATTTTCGTGTGCCCCAACCCCGACCGGGAGACTGTGATCGCCCAAGGGCGGCGGGCAGTAGCCGGCTATTTGAACGTACCGGTTTACCGGGCCTTCCACGAGTGGCTGGGCCGGGGAGATCTGCTGGTCGAGCACTGGGAGCGGTGGGCGGCCGGTGATAGGGCCGGGTCGTTGGAGGCCATACCCGAGCAGGTGGTGGACGACCTGATCGTGAACGGCACCCCCGAGGAGTGCCGAAAGCACATTGATCGCTATTTCGACAACGGCGTCACCACGTCATCGCTCATGGTGATGCCCTTGGGCGGGATCGACCCTTGGGAGGCGGTCAGGTCGCTAGCGCCGCAGCCTGCTGGAGGTGGCTGACATAGTCGGCCATCTGATAGCCGGCGGCTGCCCCGCTGGTGGACGGCATGACGTACACCGGGCGACCGGCCAGATCCCGGGGTTGCGGTCCGGCCCGGGCCTTTCGGTCCACCGCGGCTCGCCAGCCGGCTAGTCCCACAAAGCAGACTGCGGCGGGCTTGAGCCAACCAGCCATCCACGACAGCCGGTCGAGGCCTTGGCGGTACTCGTCGGTGGTCAGCGCGTCGGCCCGGGGGGTGGCCCGCTTCACCAGGTCGGTCATGCCCACGCCGTGGTCGATGAGCGCTCGCCGGGGATCCCGGTCGGCGCTCACCAGCCCGGCGGCCAGCGCCGCGGGCCAGAACCGGTTGCCGGGCCGGGCGAACCCCGCTCCCGCGTCGGCCGCATACACGCTGGGGTTCAAGCCGCAGATCAACAGCCGCATCTCCGGTCCCACGGTGTCGGGCAGGGTCCGGGATCTGCGGGCCTTTACGACGAGTGTGGCCGCCCTGGGGGGCCGACCCATCCGCTCCATGCCGTCCAGGGCGAACCCAGCACCTTCCATAAGGGGCGCAATCCAATCTTGGGGCCACTGGGAGAAGCGGCGCCCGGGGAAGTCGTCGTCGGAGAACGGCTCGAAGTCGGCATCTCCCTCGAAGATGTGGAGCTCGACGGGGGCGCCGGGGGCCAGAGCTCGGTGCAGGTCGGCCAGCGCCAGCGGGACATGGCGTCGGTCGAGGTGGACATAGCTGCGCGACGCCCACGCCCCGGCCAGCGATCCGGTAGCCACGGGCAGCGCGGCAAGGTCGGCCCGACACAGCAGGGCATGCGGGGCGTGATCGGGAACCATCTCCAGCATGGACCGGGCCGCGTCGACGGCCAGCGCGGGGCGGGGCAGCGCGGCTGTATGCCAGCCGGGACCGCAGCCCAGATCGGCGGTGATCCCGTCGGGCCGGCCAAGGGCGGCGAAAGCCTCGACCGCGGTGGTGGATTTAGGCTCTCGCTCGGCCCGCCATTCAGCAGCCCGGTCTTCGTAGACGCCGACGGTGGCTGGATCGGCCATGTCTCAGCGCAGCGGCCAGGTCTTCTTGAACAGCCGGGCGATCACTGCGCCCACCAGGGCGCCGACCACCACGTCGGATGCGTGGTGGATGCGCACGTGGACTCTGCTGACCGCCACCACGGAGGCGGCTGCCCAGAATGGCCAGCGGCGGCGTCGCGGCTCGGACAAGAGCACGGCGGCCACCACAGCCGCGCTGGCATGTCCGCTGGGGAAGCTGCTGGTGAGGGGCTGGCGCAGTCGATGGGGGTGGTGGTGCTCAGCCAGCGGGCGGGAGCGGCTGAAGACCGACTTGATCGGTCCGTTGACCAGAGCGGACTCCACCGCCAGGGCCGCCGACACCCGCAGGGCATTGCGCTGGCCCTGCTTGGAAGTGGCCCCCGCCCAGGCCAAGGCATGCCACACGATGCTGAAGTTCCCCAGCTCAGAAGCAGTGTAGAACACTCGGTCAGCCCCTGGATTTCCTCGCAGCCGGTCGAACACCCGCTCGGCGGCTTCGTCGAAGGCTTCGATGAAGGTCTCCACACCGGCTGGGAGGTCCCCGTGGTCGAAAGCTGATTCGCCGGAGGCTGACTGCTTGAATATCTCGGCCTCGTCGAGAGCGGCAGCCTCTTCGGCGGTGGGGGTGGCTTCCGGGCGGTCCGCCTCGTCGGGTGTCATCCGCCGGCAGCTCGAATCGTCTTGTAAGCCACACCCACTTCGTGATTGGCGTCGCCCAGCACCTTGTAGCCGGTCTCGTCTCGGATCTGGTCGAAGTTCTCGGCCACATCCTCCACGGTGAGGTCGGGGTTGTAGTAGCCGGGGGTCCGCCCCACGAAGAACCGGGCCACTGTGCCGCCGGCCGCGGAGTACACCTCGCCGGAGGCCGGGCAGTCCTCGTGGGCCAGAAAGCACACCACCGGGGTGACCAGATCCGGGTTCATGGCCTCTTTGATCTCCTCGCCGAAGATGGCCTCGGTCATGCGGGTGGTGGCCACCGGGGCGATGCAGTTGGCCTTGATGTTGTATTTGGCCCCTTCCAGGGCCAGCGTGTTGGTGAGCCCGACCAGCCCCATCTTGGCCGCGCTGTAGTTGGACTGGCCGAAGTTGCCCAGCACCCCGGCGTTGGACGTGGCGCATACGATGCGGCCGTAGCCCTGCTCCCGCATTTGCACGAAGGCTGGCCGGGTGGCGTTGAACGCCCCCCGCAGATGGACGGCGAGAACCGGGTGGAGCTGCTCATCCTCGAGCTTGTGGAAGGTCTTGTCTCGCAGGATGCCGGCGTTGTTGATGACGATGTCCACCTGTCCGAAAGCATCCAGAGCGGTGGCGGTGATGGCCGCACCACCTTCGGTGGTGGCCACCGAGTGGGTGTCGGCTACCGCCTCGCCGCCGCCGTCGTTGATCTCGGTGGCCACCTTCTGGGCCGGGCCCTCGCTGGAGCCGGTGCCGTCGGCAGTCCCGCCCAAATCGTTTACCACCAGACGAGCACCCCGCCGGGCCAGTTCCAGTGCGTAGAGGCGTCCCAGTCCGCCTCCTGCCCCGGTGACGATGGCGACCCGATTGTCAAAGCTCAATGTCATAGATGGAAGGTTACGACGATCAGTGCTGTGAACGGTAAGCGCCGGGAGTGGTGAGGGGTTTGCGGCCCCAGCGACGAGGGGTGGTGATGATGGAGCGCGGGTAATCCTCGAAGAGCCAGCGGGCGAAGTTGCGCCGGGTCCAGGGGGTGAGGCCCGCGATGCGGACGGCGCCGCGGGCACCGGGGCGGCTGGCCAGGACCCGCCCGAGACGGCGGGCCATGCGATGGTCGGCGAACAGCTCCCGGCGCACGAAACGGCGGTAGTCGGCCATCACCTGTCGGGCATCGGATCTGCCGGCCAGCACCGCGTTGGCCGCGCCGATGCCGGTGAGCAGAGCCTGGGCGATGCCCTCGCCGCTCATGGGGTCGGTAGCGGCCGCGGCGTCGCCCACGAACATGGTGCGACCGGCGGTCAGCGGCACTTTGTCGATGCGGGCGGGAATGGGCCAGGCCCGATGGGCCGTCTCCGGAGCGGCGCCATCGCCGAGCACAGCCCGGATGTGGTCCCGATCCAGCAGTTCCCGCCAAAGCTGGCCCATGTCGCCCACCGCTACCGGGCCGCCTCGGCGCACGCCGAACCCCACATTGGCCCGGCCGTCGGGCAGAGGGAACGACCAGACGTAGCCGGGTAGGATCTCCTCCTCGAACCACACCCAGAGAGCGCGGCTGGCAGATGGGTCCACCCCCGACCAGTACTGGCGAAATGCGTGCCAGTCACCCCGGTACCCGTCGGGCGCCAAACCCAGGAACTTGCGGGTAGGCGACCATATCCCGTCGGCGGCGATGGCGAAACGGGCGTGCATCTTCCCGTGGTTGTCCACCTCCAGCGCCACATGGTCGTCATCTTCGACTGCTCCCCGGCATCCTGCCCCCTCGACCAGCTCTGCTCCCTCGGCCTTGGCCTGGTCCACCAGTGCGTTGTCCAACTCAGCCCGGGGGACCACCGCCGCGAACTGGCCCCCTTCCCGAGGCAGGGGGAACTCTACGGTTCGGCCGGAGGGCGACCGGATGCAGACGTCTTCCACCGGCATCCATGTGGAGATGGGGGTCGGGTCCAGACCCAAGCCCTCCAAGAGCCGCAGCGCCCCGGCGGTGAGGCCGTCGCCGCACGCCTTGGGGCGGGGGAATCGAGCCCGGTCCACCATCACCACCCGCTGTCCGGCCCGAGCCAGGGTGATGGCCGCCGCGCAGCCGGCCGGGCCGGCCCCCACGATGGCGGCCTCCCACTCAACGCTCACGCGCTCTGCTCCGGCGGCCGTTCCGGGTCTGTTTCCTGGGACTGCCCCGGTGGTGTCTCGGGTTCTTGGGTTGGAGTCCCCTCTGGCCCGGGTTCCTGCGCAGCTGTCTCGTCAGGCGCCCCCTCTTCCCCGGGCGGCGGGATGGAGCAGAGATCGGGCAGGAGGTCTTCGGTGACGTCCACCGGCGCGTGGGTGCCGATGCAGTCTTCGGGGGTGACGCATTCTTGGGGCAGACCCTCGTCATCGAACTCCACCTCCCCGTCGCCGTCGGCGTCCATCGGCAGGACTGAAGAGGTGCACACTCCTTCGCAGTTGATGCCCTCTCGGGGCTGGTAGAGGGCGGTCACCGAGTCGCGCAGCACGGTCCCGTCGGCATATGTCCGAGTCCGCTCGGTGGTCCGCCTGGTGCAGAACCTCCTCGAGGTGTCATAGCGGTCCGTCCACTCCACCTCGGCGTATGGGGTGGAATAGAGGCTGACGGTGACGCTGCCGTCGGTCACCGTGGGCCACAGCAGCACTGCATAGGGATTGGGGTTCCGGAACTTGAAGTCGGGCTTCGGCCAGGAGATGGTGGCGTCCACTCCCTCCCGATAGCGGGCGATGTCAATGCTGTGGGCCTGGTATTCCGGGAACTCCATTCCAGCGTTGAAGGCGGCGGTGAACAGGGTGGTGATGAACTGGGAGATGCCCCCGCCCACATCGGAGCTGTACACGCCGTCGTAGATCACCCCGGCGTCCACGAAGCCCTTCTCCTCGGTGCGCTCACCCACGAATTCGTTGACTGAGAAGGTCTCCCCGGGGTAGACCACTGCCCCCTGGATCAGCTCGGCGATGCGATGGATGTTGGAGACCCGGGGCTGGCCCGGCGTGTAATAGGTTGTGAACCGGCCGGTCAGCTCCATGATGCCCCGTTCCAACAGCCAGCTCTGGTCGTTGATCCTGCTTGACTCCCGCAGGTCCAGTTCCACTGCCGGCAACTCGGATTCCAGGGCCAGCAGCACCTCGCGGTAGGCAGCCTCCTCGCAGCAGATGAGGGCGGGCACTTCGCTGACCAGCGTGGGCTCGTCGTCGATCACCGTGAGCACTGGCTCGGAGGCGACGGTGGCCACCTCAACGAACAGCTCGGCCAGGTCATCTTCCAGCCGCTGCTGGTCGACGTCGTAGGTCCATTCGTCGTCGTTGTTCTGAAGTATCAGCCATGATCGGAGTTGGGCCGGCTGCACTCGTTTGGTTACCTCCTCGACTGTTACCAACAGGCCCTGGGAAGTTCGCTGATTGATCCAGTCTGCGGTCGCGGCCATAGTCGCCTCCGAGATCTCGGGCGGGACAAGGCGAACATCAGCTTCGGTCGTCAAGGGATTGTCGCCTCGACTTGCGGCTTCAAGCAATCGGGGGAGTGCCGGATCCAAATCTACGACTTCTCCGGGAACCCCGGCGGCCACTTGGAAGGTTCCATTGTCGAAGACGATGAATGGGTTGACCGGCGATTTCCGCAATCCCGCTTCCAGGGTAGCGATCTGGTCGGCGTTGGCCGACAGGGTGAAGAGCAGTTCTGAGTGCGAGCTTTCGAAGAACGAAGCCGTCCATCCGATGGGGTTGCTCTCGTCTCCGTCCAACCCCATGATCGCGGCCACCGTGCCCTCCACGTTCACCGCCAGGCCGATCTCGGCGGCGGTGATGGTGACGACCTGGCTGGAAGTGGAGATCTCCACGGGAGTCTGCTGGAACCGCTGGGCCAGTTCGACGACTACCTCGGCAACGTCTTTCTCGTTCAGCCCGCCGATGTCGATGCTGACGTCGGGGATGGCAGGACTCTCGATCTTCAGCCCCCGTGGGGTCTTGTCGTCGTTGCTTGTGGAATCCACCAGCCAAAAGATCAGCCAAACGGCCAAGACCAGCGCCGGTGCGACCATGAGTGCCCAGACCCAGAGGGGACGGGGAGGTCGGCGCAGGCGGAGGTGAGGTTGCGGATCCATGCTGGTTTAGGTCTTGTGGATGGTAGTGGGATCGTGTTGTCGTGCGGGTTCAGGCCGGCGGGCGAGCATGGCCTCAGAACAGCTTGGTCTGGTCGGGCTCGATGCCTCTGAGCAGGTTGTAGTCGATCTCCACGCACTCGATGCCCCTATCGAGGCTCAATGCCCGGGCTTGGGGACGGACGACCTGGGCGGCGAGCATGCCCCGGACCGGCGCAAGCTCCCGGTCTTGGTTCAAGAATTGGAGGTAGCGGGTGAGTTGTTCCACTCCCGCTATCTCCCCGCGCCGCTTCACCTCTACCGCGATGGCGACCCCGTCAGCATCCCGGCACAGCAAATCCACCGGGCCGATGTCGGTGGGATATTCCCGCCTCACCAAACGGAATCCTTCCCCAAGCACGTCGGGCGACGCGGCCAGCAGCTCCTGGAGGTGGGCTTCCACTCCGTCTTTGTCCAGGCCGGGGTCGTGGCCCAGCTCATGGGCGGTGTCGGAGATCAGCTCGTGGATCCTGATAGTCAACTTCTCCCCGGACGGGTTGACCACCGTCCAGACGCTATCTTCCTCTGATAGGCGATTGGGGGCGTTCATCCAGTTCAGCGGTTTGTAGGCCCCGCCGTCGGCGTGGATGGCCACACAGCCGTCGGCTTTGATCATGATGAGCCGGATGGCCTCGGGCAGATGTGCGGCCAATCGGCCGTCATAGTCCACCGAGCAGCGGGCGATAACCAATCTCACAGCGGTTCCCAATCTACGGTTCCAGGCCATTGAGTACGGCGCACGTTGGCAAGACGTTGAAATGGCAGCGTTCTCGGGGGTTCCAGTTCAGCTGTCAACGGACAATCTACGGGGAGGTAGGAGGGAGCGTCACCGGGCAATGACGGCAGGAGCGAAATCGGGGTGGCAGATCACGAAATCGGACACATAGGTGTCGGACTGGTTGAACCGCAGGTCGGTGCCGTTGAGATGGGAGACATGGAGGCCGGCCGCAGCGGCCACCGCCGCGGGAGCGCAGAGGTCCCACTCGTGCAGCCCCGAAGCGTGGGCATATACCTCGGCTTCGCCGTTGATCACCGCGGCGGCTTTGGCCCCGGCCGAGCCCAGTTGCATGATGGTGGCCCCGATGGCATCGGCAATATGGCGGGACAGCCGACCGGGGCGGCTCCTGCTGGTTATGACCCGGGGCGGGGCGGCGGCTTCCGGAGTGGGCGGAGCCGGCTCGGTGGCCAGGGTGATGTCCTGGGCGGGGAGGGCCACCGCGGCGGCGATGGGCGCGCCGTCGACTACCAGCGCCACGTGGACCGCCCAATCGGTGCGGCCCGCAGTGGAGAATTCCCGAGTCCCGTCCAGCGGGTCCACGATCCAAACCCGGTCGTGCTCGAGCCGACGGCGGTCGTCAATAGACTCCTCAGACAGCACCATGTCGTCGGGTCGGTGCCTGTTGAGTGCATCGGCGATGAAATCGTGGGCCGCGGCATCGCCCCTGGCCCCCACGGCGAAAGGAGCCAGCCGCTGTCCGCTCAGCTCCGACCGCAGCCCAACCAGCATCTCACCTGCTCCAGAAGCCAGTTGAGCGGCCAGCCAGTGGTCGTTCACCGCGGTTGCCGAGGGGCAAGCGATGCGACGAGCCAGGAAAAGTTCACGGCCTCGGCGAAATATCGAGCAAGTCCATTATCTGGTCGCGCAGGCCGGGGGCAACCGCGATGAAGCCGTCCATCAGCGGGTCGGCCCGGTTGAATACTACATCGGCGCCGTCGGTTCCGAAAACCCTCCCGCCGCCTGCTCGAACCAGCGCGGCCCCGCCAGCCACGTCCCACTCGTTTTTGGGCACCAGTGTCCAGGTGGCATCGGCCAACCCGGCGCCCACCAGGCTCAGCTTGTAGGCCACCGAGCCCATGTTGCGCACCGCGATGGGCGTGGAGAAGAATCGCTCCCATTCGCCTCGCCGCACCTCGCTGCGGGAGGCCAGCACCAGGGCGCCCCGCACGTCGGTAGTTGCGGTTGTCCTGGCCGGGGAACCGTTGCACACCACCCCTGTTTCGTCGGACCCGATGATGAGGTGACCGTTGGGGGGGCTCAACACGCCGCCCGCCACCGGCACGCCGTCTTCCACCAGCCCCACCGACACGCACCACTCGGGGATGCCGTCGATGAACTCCCGGGTGCCGTCTATGGGATCCACCACCCACACCCTCCGCCGGTCCAACCGCTCGCCGACGTCGGTGGTCTCCTCCGAAAGCCAGCCTTCGTCGCCCCCTCGCAAGGCCTCGGCCAGCACGTCGTTGACCGCGGTGTCGGCCGCGGTCAGCGGATCGCCCCCGTCCTTCAGCTCTGCCTCAACCTCTCCGGGAGTGAATCGCTCCAGCACTTCGGCGGCCGCGGCCAGCGCATCGGCTATCCGGGCCAGGTCATCAGAACGGGACATCTCAGCTGGCTATCCAATCGGATTGTTGCTGCGCAGTATCTCGGTTGCCGAGCTATCCGAGGTATCCCTCGGCCACCAGGTGGTCGGTGATGGTCTGGGCCGCCTCGTCGGGCGTCTGATCCACGGTGGGCAGAACGATGTCGGCGTCGATGGGCTCCTCGTAGGGGTCGGAGATGCCGGTGAACTCCTTGATGATGCCGGCGCGGGCCTTGGCGTACAAGCCCTTGCGGTCCCGCTGTTCGCAAACCTCCAGCGGTGTCGACACGTGCACCAGCACGTAGCCGCCGTTGGCCGAGATCGCCTCCCGATTCCGGCGCCGGGGCTCGGCATAGGGGGCGATAGGAGCGCAGATGGCGATGCCGCCGTGCTTGGTTATCTCGGAGGCCACGTATCCGATGCGGGTGATGTTGATGTCGCGGTGCTCCTTGGAGAACCCCAGCTCCGACGACAGATTGGTACGCACCACATCGCCGTCTAGCAGCGTCACGGGCCGCCCGCCCCGCTCCAGCAGCTTGGACATGAGCGCGTTGGCGATGGTGGATTTGCCCGAGCCGCTGAGCCCGGTGAAGAACACGGTGAAGCCCTGCTTGGACTTCTGGGGATGGGTTCGGCGCAGCTCAGCCACCACCTCGGGATAGCTGAACCACTCGGGGATGTCGTCGCCCGATGCCAGGCGGTCGCGCAGCTCGGTGCCGCTGATGCTGAGGGTGGCTGTTCCCTCGTCCACCTCGTCGACCGGGTGGTAGCTGTCGTTGTCGGGGACGTACACCATCATCTTGAACGGCACCATGGTCACGCCCAGTTCGTCGGTGTAGCCCTGAAGCATGTCCTGAGCGTCGTAGGGGCCGTAGAAGGGCGTGCCCGATGCGTCAGAACCCGGCCCGGCGTGATCTCGGCCCACGATGAAGTGGGAGACGCCGTGGTTCTTGCGGATGATGGCGTGCCACACCGCCTCCCGGGGGCCGCCCATGCGCATGGCCAGCGGCAGCATGGCCAACATGGCCGAGTGCTCGGGGTAGCGCTTGATGATGTGCTGGTACACCCGGCCCCGGGTGTAGTGGTCCACATCGCCGGGCTTGGTCATGCCCACCACCGGGTGGATCAGCAGGTTGGCGTCGGCCTCCACTGCCGCCCTCCTCGTCAGCTCCACGTGGGCCCGGTGCATCGGGTTGCGGGTTTGAAAGGCCACCACCCGGCTCCAGCCCGACGCGTCGAAGGCGGCCCGCAGCTGGGCCGGGGTGCGGCGCAGCTCGGTGAAGTCGTAGTGGGCGGGGAGTTGGAGGCCCTGCACCGACCCGCCGAGGTAGATCGGAGCGGTGCTCCGCATCAGGTGGCCGACGCCGGGATGATCGGGGTCGGAGCTGGCGAACACCGACTCGGCCTCAGCCTCGGCGTCGGGCCGCCACGCGTCGCTCACGGTGAGCACGGCGAGCATGACCCCCTCAACATCCCGCAGAGCCAGCCGCCCGGCGGCCTGGGCGGCCTCGGCCGTTTTGGCATCCACATCCAAGGTGATGGGCATGGGCCACAGCGTCCCGTCGGCCAGCCGCAATTCGGAGCACACCCGCTGGTAGTCGGCTTGGCCCATGAACCCCCGCAGGGGGGAGAAGCCGCCGTTCAGCAGGAGCTCCAAGTCGCACGAGTGGCGGGGCTGGAGGGTGAACGACGGAAGGTCGCGTGATGCTGCTTTGAGTTCTTCGGCGGTGGCGTCATCGACCATCAGGTCGGTCAGCTCACCGCCGTGGGGTTGGATCAAGTTAGAAGCCACGGGGCTATTTCATATCGCAGGATAACCGCATTTGAGCCATCGAGCCGCCAATCCACCCCAATGCAGGCGGGAAACCAGGCCTTTGACCCCTAGCATCTCTCAAGATGGATGGCGACGCGGTGCTCACCGTCGCGGTGTTGGCGGTTATGGGCACCGGGCTCATCAGCAACCGGCTCTCACCCGCTGCCGGGGTATTAGGTGCTGCCGGCGGACTGTTCCTGCTCGGGGTGATCGACGCCGACGCGGCCTTCAGCGGGTTTGGCAACCCCGCTCCCATCACCATCGGCGCGCTGTACGTGGTGGCCGGCGCGGTGACCAAGACCAACGCCTTACAGCCGATTGTGGCCAAGGTGCTGGATCGGGGCTCTGGAAATCGGGTCGCGCTGATCCGGCTGCTGGCACCGGCCAGTGCGGCCTCGGCTTTTTTGGCCAACACCCCCATCGTGGCCATGCTGGTACCCGCGGTGCGAGGCTGGGCCGAGCGCTACGGCCGAGCCGCCTCCCGTTTTCTGATCCCACTGTCGTACGCCACCATCTTGGGCGGGGCCATCACCGCCATCGGCACCAGCACCAATCTGGTGTTGGGCGGCCTGCTGCAATCGGTGGGCCAAGACGAACTGGAGATGTTCGAGTTGGCTCGCTTCGGTTTGCCCCTAGCCGGGGCCGGGTTGGTGCTGATCGTGGTGGCCGCTCCCTGGACATTGCCCGAGCGGCGGGAATCCCAAGCCGCTGGTATCGGGCGCTCTTACCTGGTGTCGATGTATGTGGTCGAGCAGGGGCCCTTCGACGGGCAGTCGGTGGAGGCCGGGGGACTGCGCCATCTCCAAGGAGTGTTCCTGGTGGAAGTAGAGCGGCAGGGCACGGTCATCGCTCCTGTGGCGCCCACGTTCGTGCTTCGGGGCGGCGACCGCCTCACATTCGCCGGGCGGGTGGACTTGGTGCTCGACCTTCAAGCCATGGCCGGGCTGGCCTCGGCCGAGGACCCCCACCTGGAGGCAGTGGACTCCGACGACCATACCTTCTTCGAGGCGGTGGTGGGAGCGGCCTCGCCCCTCACCGGGCGCACGCTGGCCGAGGCTGGTTTCCGCGGCCGTTATCAGGCGGCCGTGGTGGGAATACACCGCTCGGGCGCCCCGGTGGAGGCCAAGTTCGGCCAGGTGCGATTGCGCACGGGCGACACCCTGCTGGTGCTGGCCGCTGACGGATTCGATGAGCGATGGAGTAACCACAGCGACTTCCTGCTGGTGTCCCGTTTGGGCGGATCGCCACCCCGGGCCACCCGTCGGGCCCCAGTGGCGCTGCTGGCGGTGGTGGCATTGGTGGTGCTGCCCGCAGCGGGCGTGCTGAGCGTCTTGGAAGCGTCGTTGATCGCCGCGGGTGCAGTGGTTCTGGGCGGGGTGCTCACCCCCCGCGAAGCCCGGGAGGCGGTGGACTTCAGCGTGCTCATCACCATCGGGGCGGCATTCGGTCTAGGCGCCGCACTAGACGAAGCGGGGCTGGCTGAAGACCTGGCCGACGGTATCGTCACCGGCTTCGACTTTTTGGGCGACGCTGGCGTGGTGCTGGGAATCGTGATTGCCACCATGCTCCTCACCGAGCTGATCACCAACGTGGCCGCGGTGGCGCTGGTGTTCCCGGTGGCGCTGGAGGCGGCCGCTCAGTCCGGCTTGGACCCCCGCACCTTGGCGCTGGGCGTGGCCGTGGCCGCCTCGGCATCGTTCCTTACCCCCATCGGCTATCAGACCAACACCATGGTCTACGGACCCGGCCGTTATCGCTTCGCCGACTATCTGCGGTTGGGAGTACCGATGTCGATCCTCACATTGGCCCTTCTCACGGCCCTTGTGGCTGCGGCGGCTTGATCTGGTTTGGTGCCTGCCTGCTTCCGCTGAGCATCCCCCCTTTGGCCGGTCACCTCGAACAGTAGGTGGCCATCCTTCATGGGCTTGCGGTTCAGAGATGAGTCCCCACCGCAGGACGCATAGGCGCACGGTGTTACTAAGAGCGCGCGCAGATAGGTGTTAGCTGGGGTTCCATTTGTCGGCTTTTTTGATGAGCTTTATGGCGATGATGATGGTGATGGCGAGTGCGAGTTGCCCGAGGCGGGCTTTGGTGTTGCGGTCGGTGCTGCGTCGTAGCTGGCCGAAGTTCGACAGCCATGAGTTTGTTCGCTCGATGGTCCAGCGCATTCCCAGGGGGTCGGTGCTGGGCTGGCCGCGGGCTGTTCCGGGCCGGCGTTTGGGTGTGCGCACGATGTTGTTGATGCCGTGGCTGCGGCAGGTCTGCGCCACGGGGTTCCCGGCGTAGCCGCGGTCGAGGTGTAGCGTCTCGACGTCCAAGAGCCGGCCGCGGCGGGCGGCGTCGGCGAGGGTGGGTTCCAACAGGGTGCAGTCGTTGCGGTTGGCGGCGTCGGCCGCCCAGGCGACCGGGATGCCGTCGCGGTCCGCCAAAATAGACCACTTCCAACCGGATTTGCCCCTGTCAACAGGGCTTTTGCCGGTTCCCTCGCCCCCGCAGGGGGCCTTGTGGATCGACGCGTCCACCGACGCGTCGGACAAGTCGATGCCCACGACGCGGTCATAGCCCTCAAGGGCCTCGGCCACCGCCCGGTCGAACACCCCCTGGGCGTTCCAATCGTTGTAGCGGGTCCTCAAAACGGTCTCGCCGCCTTTGCCCAAACGGCCCGCGACATCCCACGAGCAGCCCGTCACCAGCCGGAACAAGACCGCCTCGAACACATCCCGGTCCGGGATCCTCGGCCGGTGACAGCCCAACGGGTGGAACACCTCCTCGCGCTCAGGAATCAACGGCTCCACAGCCGCCCACACCACATCCACCACCCGCGGATCCAAAGCAAGCATGATTACAGCACCTCCACCATGTCGTTGTCGTTGGGGTCTCACCCGACATCAAAGCCGGTCCAACACAACGACAGGTGGACGCCCACCTATCTGCGCGCGCTCTAAGCGATAGCACCGACAGGCATGTTACCGAACAATGACCGGTAGAAGAATGTCACTGTACGGTGCTACGATTCGGGTGTGGAGGACACTCGGTCCAGTATCGACGGGGTGCGGTTGCGCCATCCGGCCGATATCGGGCAGGCCATCCGCGCCGAGCGGACGGCACAGAACATGACCCAGGCCGAGTTGGCGGCCAAAGCGGGCGTGTCCCGCCGCTGGCTGTCCGAAATTGAGAAAGGCCACCCGACCGCCGAGCTCGGCCTAGTGCTCGCCGTGTTCCGCCGACTCGGCTTCGATCTCACCGCGGCCCGAAGGCCCCGCCCGGCGTTCGACGCCGACGCTGCCTTGAGATCGCTCGCCGATCCGCCCCCGACGGCCGACTCAGATGAGGGGGTCGGTTGAGACTGGCCGTGCTCATCGGAGGCCGGCTCGCCGGCGAAACCGACATCGACCGCGACCTCCCGGCGTTCCGCTACGACCCCGACTACCGGCGTACATCGGATGTGCCTCTGTCGCTTGTCGCACCGCTCCCCGCCGGTGGCGCCGAAGGCGGCAAACTCCGCAACTGGCTGCTCGGCGCCCTCCCTGACGATCCCGAAGTGCTCGATGCTCTCTGCGCCGACTACGGCGTTGCGCGACACGACCCGCTTGGTCTGCTGGCTGGCCCGATGGGCGCCGACTGCGCTGGCGCGGTCCAGTTCTGTGCGCCCGATCAGGCCGAAACCCTCCTCTCTGACCCCGGCGGCGCCGACCCCATCGACGACGTAGGAATAGCCGACTGGCTCGACCGCATGGAGACCGATCCCGCGAGACGCGCTTATCGGACCGACGGCGCCGACTCGGGGTTCAGCATCGGCGGGATGCAGCCCAAAGCCGCCCTTCGGCGCACCAACCACGGCAGCTGGGCGGTGCCACGCGGATCGCTGCCCACCACCCACCTCATCAAGGCCTCCCGCTCCCGGCGATGGCCCCACGAGGCGCTTATCGAGCACCTCACCATGCGCATAGCCGCCGGCTGCGGAATCCCGGCCGCCCGCACCGAAATCGCCCGGCTCGCCGGCAAAGAAGTCATCATCGTCGAGAGATACGACCGGGCCGCCAGCGGCACGATCCGCGTCCACCAAGAAGATATGTGCCAGGCCCTCGGCATCTCCCCCCACCTCAAATACCAGCGCAACGGCGGCCCCGGCCCCGAAGCCATAGCCGATGCGCTCCGCGCCGCAGACCCAGACCAAGTCGATGCCAACATTGCCCGCCTCCTCGACATCCTCTTGTTCCAATGGGTCGCCGCGAGTACCGACGGGCACGCCAAGAACCTCAGCGTGCTCCACCCCGGCGACGGCAGCGTACGTCTTGCCCCCATCTACGACGCCTGCTCCTGGCTGCCCTACCGTAAAGGCAAATTCGAGAAGAAAATCCAGCTGGCCATGAAGATCGGAACCGACCACAGCCTGAAAGCCGCCGACACCGCCGACGCGCTCTGCCGAACCGCCGAACGGCTCGGCACCGACACGGGCACAGTCGCCCGACGCGCCGCCCACATCGCCGACACCCTCCCCGACGCCCTCGATAACGCCATCAGTGTTCTGCCCGAAGACACCGCCGATTGCGCCGAAATCGCCGCCTTGCGCCAAGAGCTCCCAGAGCGGGCCGCCCGCTGCGCCGAAATCGCCCAAACCGCCCTGCGCGCCTCCCGCGCCGCCCGGCCTATCGAACCCTTACCGCCCGGCGAGCAGAAACGGCGACGCTGCACCCACATCGGCCTCCGAACCCGCAAACAGTGCATCCGCCCCGCCCACAACGGCGACGACCACCGGTACTGACCGGGTGCCATGAACACCGCCGCCGCAACAAGAGGACATCGCACCGCTGGGGCGATCTTCCACTTCATCCAGTACCGGCCGTTGTCGTTTGAGCGGGATCCCTCATTTCCAGAGCGTGTCGATGGAGCGGACATGGAGGCGGTCTCCGACGGTGAGTTGCTGAATGTGCCGAGCGGATAGATGGACGAAGGGCTGTCTGACGGGTCGATCATCGCCGTCGAGTTCAGAATTATCGGAGAAGGGGCTGAGGATCGGTGTGCGCTGCGAAACGACGGTGAGCTCATCTGCGCCGGAGCCTCAGCGTCGGGGGGCTCTGGGTGACGGGTGCCGATGTTGGCGTTGTTCTAGTGGTGTGTCGTGGGTTTATTCGCGCGTGTCCTGCTAGGCATCGACGCCCCTCGCGGCGTTGCCCCTCCTTGCCGTACGCTGGAAGTATGGCTGCGTCGGTGCGCCTTGCGAGGAACGCCGCTGCCGTCGCAATCCACGGCGCTAAACCCACGACACACCACTAGGGAGCAGGAGGATCAGTGCCGATGTCTCGGCGATTGTCGGCATCGGCCGCTTGGGCGGCAGCGACATCGCAGCCGAGGGCCAAGCGGCGGTCGCGGAGGCGGTCTCGCTCGATGCCGACTTCTCGGTCTTCCGCTTCGGCCGAGACAGGCACCGAGCCTTCACCGTGTACAGCTGAACCCCCGGTACGGGCCGGCAAGCGCGCAATGCGTCATCTCAAACAGCGCCAACGAGGTTCCGGTGGATCAGGTCGCAGTCGAATGACAGCTTCGCCGGGCTGAGGTTGCCGACAACCCTGACTTGGTTCGCTAGAGCACTCCGGCGGCCATGTCGGCGGCGTGGGCCAGCATGGTGTCCACCCGGCGGGCGATGTCGTGGACGTCGCCGGTGGTTTCCATGCCTCCGGTCATGCCCTTGAGGCGGCGGGCGTAGGCCCCCTCGACGATGCAGGCCTGCTTCCACCAGCTGAACACGGCGTAGTAGGGGAGGTGGGACAAGTCGAAGCCCGACTGGGCGGCGTAGCGCTCGGCTACCTCGCCGCGGCGCACGAAGCAGTCCAGCACGGTGGGGGGGTCGCTCAGAAAGCTCAGCTCGTCGTCGGGGTCGGCCCAGTACTGGAGCGACCAGGCGAAGTCGGCGATGGGGTTGCCGGTGGTGCACAGCTCCCAGTCGAGCACTGCGGCGATCTTCCACTGGTCGTCGAGCACGGTGTTGTCGAAGCGGTAGTCGCCGTGGGCCAGCGCGGCAGGGGCGCCCTCGGCGGGCTTGGCCGCGCTGAGCCGCTCGTGCAACTCGATGAGCAGGGGCACCTCCCGCACCCCGGCGGCCTCCACCTGGCGGCGCCAGCGCTTCAGCTGGCGGCCGACGTAGTCCTCCCGGCGGCCGAGATCGCCCAAGCCCACCTCGTCGAGGTCGAGGGTGTGGAAGGCGACCTGCACCTCGAGCAGGCTCTGGGTGGCGATCTCGGCCTGCTCCGGGGTCATGTCGACGGCTGAATCTTGGTCGCGCAGGATGCGGCCTTCTACGAAACCCATCACATAGAAGTCGGCCCCGTTCACCGAGTGGTCGCCGCAGAAGGCCACCATCTCGGGCACGGGCACATTGCCGGCTTCGCCCAATGCGGCCATGATGCGCCACTCCCGGCCCATGTCGTGGGCGGTGGCCAGCGCCGATCCCACCGGGGGACGCCGCAGCGCCCACTGCCGCCCGCCGGAGTCCGACAGGCGAAAGGTGAGGTTGGAACCGCCGGCGGCGATCAGGTCGAAGGTGAACGGGGGTTCGCTGTCGGCGATGTTGCCGGCCAGCCAAGCAGATACCGGCTCTACATCGATACCGGGGATATTGCTGCTTGAAAACTCCTGTGTGCTCATGAGATTTGGCTTTCGCTGCTGAATAACTCCACCGCCTCAGTCTGGCGTTCCACTACGGTCGGTGCCATGTCTCCAATTGCGCTGATGACCCGTACAGAATCCGCTCTACCCGACCCCGATGACCTAGGCGTGGCCCTGGAGTCGATGGAAACGCCCATTGGGCTGCTGAACATGGCGGCCACTTCGCAAGGGCTGGTGAGGATCGGCTTCGGCTACATGGCAGAGAGGGAGGACTTGATGTCCGAGCTGGACCAGATGTCCTGCTCGGTGGGCCAAGGCGACCCAGTCTGGCTGGAAGAACCCATCGCCCAGCTCCGCGAGTACTTCGATGGCCGCCGCCACCGGTTCGACCTGTCATTGGACTGGCGACTGAGCCATGGGTTCTATCGCCGGGTTCTGGATGCCTTGATGGGGGTGGACTACGGCACCACGGTGTCCTACGGGGAGCTTGCTCGCATGGCCGGCTCGTCGAGGGCCGCTCGAGCGGTGGGCACCGCTATGTCCACCAACCCCATCCCCCTCATCGTGCCCTGTCATCGGGTGGTGCGAAGCGACGGCTCGGTAGGCGAGTACGGTGGCCGTCCCGAGGTCAAGACCTGGCTGATAGAGCACGAGCACTTCCACCGCGGCTGATGGCGCGTCTCAGCAAGCTTGACCGGTCGGTGGCCGGGCGGGTGGCGGTAGTCACCGGCGCGGCCTCGGGCATGGGACGGGCCACTGCTTGGCTGTTGGCTGACGAGGGGGCCAAGGTGGCCGCGCTTGATGTCGAGCGCGACGGGTTGAACGAGACGGTTGACGCCATCGTTGGTGCCGGTGGCAGCGCTCTGGCAGCGGTGTGCGACATGGCCGATGTCGAGGCCATCGAGCAGGCGGTGGCCCGGGTGCAGGCCGAGTTGGGGCCGGTGGACATCCTCATCAACAACGCGGGCGTGGCCGCGGGTGCCCCGGTGGATGCCGCCGACTACGAGGAGGTGTGGGCCGCGGTGCTCAAGGTGAACCTGGCCGCCCAGATGCGCTTGGTGCGGGCTTGTCTGGACGATCTGAAGCGCAACGGCGACGGTCGCATCGTCAACGTGGCTTCCACTGAGGGGATCATGGCCACCCCCAACAACTCGCCCTACACAGTGAGCAAGCACGGGGCGGTGGGGCTCACCCGGGCACTGGCCGTGGAGTTGGGCCGGTGGGGGGTGACCGCCAACGCGGTGTGCCCCGGCCCAATCCGTACCGGGATGACTGCCTCCATCCCCGAGGATGCCAAGCAGACCTACGCCCGCCGGCGGGTGCCGGCCCGCCGCTACGGCGACCCCGAGGAGGTTGCCCAGATCACCCTGTCACTGGTGTTGCCGGCCGCCTCATTCATCAACGGCGCCGTAGTGCTGGTGGACGGCGGCCTCCACGCCAAGTCCAACTGATCTTTCTGCCGCAACGGGGCGAGATCAGGCGGTTCTGCGTTTCCTCTCATTCCAGAACGCCGCGTGGATCTCGAACTCGTCGACTTCGTTGAGAGTATCGTCCTCTGAATCCCAGAAGGAGTGGCTTTCCACGAAGGCGGAGTACTCGAAATGCTGCTTTGGCTCGGGGAGGTCGGGGACGTTGCGGAAGCGACCGAACAGGTCTCGTCCGACCCCGGACGCGCGCAGTAGATACACGCCGAGCAGATGCACGACGAGATATGCCCCTACTGCTATCCCGATAGTCATGCTGGAACCTGGACTATAGATATGAAGACCGCAGTCCACAACTGGTTCACAGGGAAATCCACAACTCGACTCCGCCAGGTCAATGCAATTTACCTTCCTGTCTGCCCTGATCAACCTCAGATGAGGCTCTGAACAGGGATTTCAGGTTGGAGCGTGATCCTGCCTCGTAGCGGCGCGTGTTCGCAACTCGGGCTGGTTAACGACGAAGACCTAGCCTGGTGCCCGTGACGGCGCCACCCACTGTTTCGGTCGATAAACCCGAGACGGGCATCACCCAGATCACGATGTCGCGCCCGGAGCGGCTTAACGCCCTCAGCCCCGAGCTCATCTCCGACCTGCACGGTGCCCTCGAGGATGTGGAGCGGGACCGCTCCCAGCGGGCGGTGGTTCTCACCGGCGCCGGACGGGGGTTCTGCGCGGGTGCCGACCTCAAGGCCGTGGGTGGCCAGGAGGTCGCCGAGCCTCCCGACCGGTGCCGGGTGGGGGCCGTCTACGACATGCAGCTGGACCTTGCCAACCTCATGCTCAAGATCTACGAGCTGCGGGTCCCGGTGATCGCCGCGGTGAACGGTGCGGCGGTGGGCGGGGGCTTCGCCATCGCCCTGCACTGCGACGTTCGGGTGGCGGCGGAGTCTGCCAGGTTCGGCTCGGTATTCATCAAGGTGGGGCTGTCGTCGCTGGATGTGGGCAACAGCTACCTGCTGCCCCGGCTGATCGGCGCCAGCCGGGCCCGGGAAATGATGCTCACCGGAAGGATCTTCGACGCTGCCGAGGCCGATCGCATAGGGCTGGTGTCCCGGGTGGTTCCCGACGGCCAAGTGGCGGCGGCGGCCCTCGACGTGGCCCGACAGATCGCGGCCAACAACGAGTACGGAGTATGGATGACCAAGCTGGGGGCCAACGCCACGCTGGACGCTCCCAGTCTGCGCCACGCCATGGAGTTGGAGAACCGCACCCAGGTGCTGGGCACCTTCACCGGGAACATGGCCGAGGCCTCCGAGGCATTCCGGGAGGGCCGCGAGCCCCGCTGGAACCCGCTGTAGACTGCCGTTTCGATGTTGGAGATCGAAAACCACGGCCGGGTGCGGCTGCTGAGGTTGAACCGGCCCGATGCGCTGAACGCGTTCAGCGAGGCCCTGTACGACGCCACCGCCCAAGCGCTGATCGACACCGCCGCCGACCCCGACGCAGCGGTGATGGTGCTCACCGGGAACGGGCGGGCGTTTTGTGCCGGCACCGATTTGGTGGAGATGGGCGCTCGCAACCCCGGCGGGGGCGGCGTCGAGCCCGGCGTCCACGGATTTGCCGGAATGCTCGACCAGATGGACTCGTTTCCCAAGCCGTTCATCTGCGCCGTGAACGGCCTGGCCATCGGGGTGGGGACCACCATGCTGGGGTTCGCCGATCTGGCTTTCATGTCTTCTGAGGCCCGGCTGCGGTGCCCGTTCTCCAGTTTGGGAGTGGCCCCCGAAGCGGCCAGCAGCTACACCTTCCCGCTGCTTCTGGGCCGTCAGCAGGCCATGTGGACTCTGCTGAGCGCGGAGTGGATCAGCGCCGAAGAGGCCAAGGAGATGGGCCTGGTATGGAAGGTGTGTCCGCCCGACGAGCTGATGGAAACTACGATGGCCCACGCCCAGAAGCTGGCCGCTCTGCCGGTGTCGTCGCTGGTGGAGTCGAAGACGCTTATCACCCACGGGTGGCATGACGGGGTGGCCGCGGCTCGTGAGCGGGAGAACGCCGCCTTCAGCCGTCTTATGGGGGCGCCGGCCAACGTCGAGGCCATCGCCGCCTTCATGGAGAAGCGCCCCCCGGACTTCACAGGGCTGTAGGCCGCTCACAGTTTCGGCCTCTCGTCGGCCTGCGCCTACCATCCACAAGCGCGCATGCCAAGGGAGGACACATGGCCGAGACCGATGTGCTGGGATTTTGGAAGATTGCCGAGGCCGACCCGGAGCGCCTAGCGGTCGTCGATCCCGATTGCAACGAGATCACCTACGGGGAGCTGGCCGAGCTGACCAACCGCATCGTCCACGGCCTGCGGGCCGCGGGCCTCTCCACCGGCGACCAGGTGACCACCGTTCTGCCCAACGGGATCGAGCAGGTGGCCGTTTCCATGGCCGCCTACCAGGGAGGCTTCTACCTCACCACCGTCAACTGGCATCTGGCCGGCCCGGAGATCGCCTACATCGTCAACGACAGCGAGACCAAGGCGTTCATCGTCCACCAGGACTTCGCCTCTCAGGCCACCAAGGTTCTGGAGGACAGCGTCGTGCCGGCGGCCAACCGGTTCTCGGTGGGCAGCATCGACGGCTTCCGCCCCCTGTGCGAGCTGGTCGACCCCCAGCCCGCCACCCGGCCCGACGATCTCACCACCGGCTCGTTCATGTTCTACACCTCGGGCACCACCGGGCGGCCTAAGGGCGTGCGGCGGGCCCTGCCCGGCGTCCACCCCGACGAATCAGCCGCTGGCTCCGGCGGGCTGTTCATGTTGCTGGGCATCATGCCCCATCAGGACAACGTCCATATCACCCAGGCTCCGCTATACCACACCGCGGTGAACGTCTGGACCACCACCTCGTTGCACATGGGGCATCCCGCGGTGGTGATGGGCCGCTGGACCGCCGAGGGGGCGCTGGAGCGCATCGACCGATACAAGGTCACCCAAAGCCACATGGTCCCCACCATGTTCCACCGCCTGCTCCAGCTCCCCGACGAGGTGAAGGAGCGCTACGACGTGTCGTCGCTGAGGCGCATGATCCACGCCGCCGCTCCCTGCCCGATCGAGACCAAGCAGAAGATGTTGGACTGGTGGGGCGACTGCATCTGGGAGTATTACGCGGCCACCGAAGGAGGCGGCACCTATATTCCGCCCGACGAGTGGCGCCAGTACCCCGGCACGGTGGGCCGGCCGTGGCCGGGGTCGGAGGTCATCGTGGTGGACGAGGACGGCAACCGCCTGCCCCCCGGCGCCAGCGGGACCATCTATATGAAGATGCCCGCTGGTCAGACCTTCGAGTACTACAAAGACAAGGACAAGACCGACAAGGCCCGCTTGGGGGAAGAGTTCTTCACCGTGGGCGACGTGGGCTATTTCAACGACGACGGCTACCTGTTCCTCAACGATCGCGCCAACGACATGATCATCGTGGGGGGAATGAACATCTACCCCGCGGAGATCGAGGGTGCGCTGCTCCAGAGTCCGCTGGTGGGCGACGCCGCGGTGTTCGGGATCCCCAACGAGGACACCGGCGAGGAGATCAAGGCGGTGATCGAGCCTGCATCAGGGGTGGCCGCTGACGATGACACCCGGGGAGCAATCATGGAGTTCCTCCGCGATCAGATCGCCAAGCAGAAGTGGCCCCGCTCCATCGACTTCACCGACGAGATGCCCCGCGATCCCAACGGCAAGCTCTACAAGCGCCGGCTGCGCGACCCCTACTGGGAGGGAAAGACCCGAGCCATCTAGGTGGTGGACGGGTTGATCTGCTGGGCCGGTTGAGATGAGGGCCCGCCTGTTCAATCCCGAGTTGGTGGAGGCGGAGGAACTGGCCCCCCGCCAGGTCCACATCATCATGATCGCCCTGATGACCGGTATGTTCCTGGCTGCGCTGGACAACTCGGTGCTGGCCACCGCGGTGCCCACTATTGCCGGCGAGCTGGGCGGCCAAGACCAGGTGGCCTGGGTCATCACCTCCTATCTGCTCACCGGCACCATCTCCACCCCGCTTATCGGCAAGCTGAGCGACATCTACGGTCGCAAGCTGGTGTTCCAGATCACCATCGGCTTTTTCATCATCACGTCGGCGCTGGCCGGACTGTCGCAGACCATGTTGCAGCTCGTGTTGTTCCGGGCGTTGCAGGGGCTGGCCGGCGGCGGCCTTTTGGCCTTGCCCATGGCCATTGTGGGCGATGTGGTGGCTCCCAACGAGCGGGGGCGCTACCAGGGATATATCGCGGGCACGTTCGGCACGGCCAGCGTGGCCGGTCCGCTGATCGGCGGATTCTTCGTCGACCATCTGAGTTGGCGCTGGGTGTTCTACGTGAACGTCCCCGTGGGCCTGATCTCGATGGTGGCCATTGCGATGCTGTTCAACGTGCGCCTCGACGTGGTGTCCCGACCGATCGACTGGCTGGGCGCCGGGCTGCTCATAGCCGGTTTCAGCCCGCTGCTGGTAGCCCTCAGCTTGGGGGGCAACCAGCTGGCGTGGTCGTCGCCGACGATGATCTTCATTTTCATCATTTCGGCCGTTCTGTTGTCGGCATTCTTCTGGTGGGAGACCCGAGCTGAAGATCCGATCCTTCCGCCCCGGCTGTACTCCAACGACGTCGTGCGCTGGTCGATGGTGGTCATGCTGCTCATCGGGCTGGTCATGTTCGGGGCCACCCTGTTCATACCGGTGTTCTTGCAGGTGGTGTCCGGGGTGAGCGCCACCGGCTCGGGTCTGAACATGATGCCCATGTTCATCGGCATCATCTTCACGTCGGTCGTATCGGGGAGATTGCTCACCCTGTTCGGGCGCTACAAGGAGTTCCTGGTGCTGGGCACCGCCTTGATGACCACCGGGATGACGCTCCTGGCGCTGTTCTTGGACCAGGGCATTACTCAGGTCCAGGTAGGGCTCATGGTGTTCGTCATCGGCCTGGGACTGGGAATGACCATGCCGGTGCTGGTGCTGGTGGTGCAGAACGCCAGCCCCCACCGCGACATCGGCATGGTGAGCGCGGCCACCAACTTTGTGCGTTCGCTGGGCGGCACCATCGGCGCCGCGGTTATGGGCGCCATCTACGCCGCCGGGCTCAACTCCTCTCTGGAGTCCAAGGTGACGCCCGATCAGTTGGCTGTATTGCCCGACCCCGAGAAGCTGTTGGGCAGTCCCCAGCAGATCCGGGCCATCCAGGATCCCTCCATCATCGACGCCGTGCTGGAGTCGTTCTCAGTAGGGGTGCAGCGCTGCTTCACGGTGGGCGCGCCGGTCATCGCCTTGGGCATTCTGGCCGCTTTGTTCATCCGCCAGATCCCGCTGCGCCAACAGATCCGCTCTGAGGAGGAGCGCGCCGAGGCAGCCGTGCTGGCCCAAGGCGCAGAACGGCGGAATACCCAATCCAAAACAGACACCAAATTACCACGCTGACCAGCAGAATGGTCTCGTCGCCGGGCCGTAGTCCGGGGGCGAAGAACGGCTCTACAAAGTATTGGGATATGAAGCCCCCTCGGTACGGCGTCTCGCCGGCGAGGTGCCAGAAGTGCTTCTCCCAAACGGTGAGCGGACACGGCTGGCCGGTGAGGTTGACCACTCCGGTAGGCACCAGCGCGGCCAGATACCACTTCATCAATCGGGGCCTGCGGGCGGCCAGTGGTGCACCCCCGATGAGGAAGACGGCCAGCAGCCCATGCACGAGCGCTAAGGCGATCGCCAGTAGCAATGCCCCCACAGCTTCACACTAGAGCCTGGTAGTCGTTTGTGGGCTAGAACGTCGGCATGGGATGTCTTGATGGACGAGTAGCGATAGTGACCGGGGCGGCCAGGGGGCAAGGCGAGGCTGAAGCCCGGAAGTTCGTTGCCGAGGGGGCCTTCGTGGTGATGGGCGACGTGCTCGACGAGCAGGGGGAGGCGGTGGCCGCCGATCTGGGGGATCAGGCTCTGTACCTGCGTCACGATGTGTCCTCGCCGGACGATTGGGCTCGGGTGGTGGCCGCCGCGGTGGAGCAGGGGCCGCTGCGGGCTCTGGTGAACAACGCCGCCATTCACTGGACCGCTCCTATCTCCGACGAGACCCCCGAGAGCCTGCACCGGATCTGGCAGGTGAACTACCTGGGCACGTTTCTGGGAATCCAGAGCGTGGCCGGGCCCATGGCCGAGGCCGGCGGTGGGGGCATTGTCAACATCTCGTCGATTGCGGGGATGGAGGGGATCCCCCACCACGCGGCCTACGGCGGCACCAAGTGGGCGGTGCGGGGGCTAACCAAGGTTGCGGCAATTGAGCTGGGACCCAAGGGGATCAGGGTAAATTCCATTCACCCCGGCCCAATCGAGACCGCCATGCTGTCGGCCGATCGCCACGGCCGCCCCGAGCTGTTCGACCACGTGCCTTTGCGCCGGGCGGGGGTGGCATCCGAGGTGGCCGATCTGGCCTGCTATCTGGTGTCGGACGCGGCGTCGTACCAAACGGGCCACGAGTACATCATCGACGGGGGCGCCACTGCGGGAATCCCCTTGCGAACGGAGACATCATGAGCGTTGAGGGATTCGACCATCTGGCCATCACCGTGGCCGACGTGGAGGCCTCCGTGGCCTTCTACGGCGAGGTGCTGGGGGCCGAGCCCATGTACCTGGAGGAGTTCCGGGCCGGCAAGATGCCGATTGTGATGATGCAGGTGGGGGCCAACCGCATCAACGTGCATCCCGCCGCCGCCCCCGCATCCCCCCACGCTCGCTTGCCCACTCCCGGCTCGGTAGACCTGTGCTTCCGCTGGGGCGCCACCATCGCCGAAGCCCAAGCCCACCTGGCCCAGCACGGCATCGAGGTTATCGAAGGCCCCGCCCCCCGCCCCGCCAGCAACGGCGAGCGCGGCCAGTCCGTCTACTTCCGCGACCCCGACGGCAACCTCCTCGAACTCCTCACCATCAAGGGCTGAAAAGTATTGAAAAGGGTGAGAAAAAGTAGCGTCTGTGAGGAAAGGTAGCGTTCAAGGGCGCTACCAGGTGCTCGCCACCTCCCGGAGAGAGGAAACGTCCAGTCCCCGGTCGTGGCACCACCACCAGGCATGGCTGCGACAGGCGGCGTCGATCAGGTCGTAAGCGTCCGTGGCTTGCCTCAGGTGGTGGACGGAGAGAAACGCCTCGGTGTGGGCATAGACGATCACACCGAGGTCCCAGCGGTTTTGATCGGCGCTGGCCCACTCCCAGGCATGGGCATAGGTCGCTGTTGCGAGTCCTCTGGCTGCTGGAATGACAGTGTCGTTCCAGTCTCGTAGAGCCGCAGCCACCTGGTCGGTTTCCGCGACGGTCGGATCAGGCAGGTTCGGATTGTCACTGGCGGTGAGGTAGGCGTGCAGTTTGGCGGTGTATTGATCCTCACTCAATGGCGCGGTCTCAAGGGCCTCGTTCAAAGTGCGCCGGGCCGAGGCCAAGGCCGGGGGAGCGTCAGGAGGCGGCCATACCACTGGGACCGGAGCAGCATGGGCCAATCCCAGACCAAGTGAGCTGTAGGCGGAGGCATGATGGGCGAATTCCATCACTGCATGGCTGGCGTAATGCAGACCTGAGGGCCAAGGGGGTCCGTCCTTGCAGGCTTCCGACAGTCGAATGCTGTGATCGTACAAAATTTGGTCTGGTGCTTCTGGAATATCGGGGTCGTTGGCGCATTCGTCAAGGGCCATGTCCCACAAGACTGGATATGCACTGCGACACAGCTCGTCGTACTCAGAGGAGACTGACAATCTGCCGACCATCTCCCCCAGCAACTCTCCGGCCAAGGCCACGCTGTGCTCACCGCCAGTCGGTTCTGCATCAAGGAGGCGGACCGCCTTCGGGTCGAAAATCGGAGGACGGCAGCTAGACGCTTGGGCAGACAGTGCCAGCATCTTGTCGCTGGCGAAGGCAACCTTGTCGAACCACCCTGTTTGGCTGTAGTCGGCAAATGAAGCCGAGGCGGCTTCCTTCGCGGTCTCTACCAACCATCTGGGCCGAGTTGGCGAGTCAAATGTCGGGAGTATTCTCGGTGCGGTCCTATCCATGCCCCCACCCTAAGCAGAGGGTGTGACAGTTTCGGCTGAGGCGGCCTCAGCTGCTACTCCACCGCCTCAGAGGGGTCGGAGCCGTGACCGCAAGGCAGCCTCAAAGTCTTCACGGCTAATGGTCTTGGCGGCTTGGAGGCGTCTGTTGGAGTCTTCCAGGGTGAGCACTTCCCAGTGGTCTCGCGCTAGCCGCCATGTGCCTGCGGCCGCGCGTTCTAGACGGGTTACGAGCCAGATGATGTCACCTTCGTTGAGGTCGTGACTGGGTTGGCCACTGGTGCCGCCGACGGCGTTGAAGAATGGGCGGTCGACCGCGACGGCGAGCTTGGCACCCCAGCGACGGAGTGTTGGTGCCTTTATTTCGAGTTGCGGCATCAGACGCTTGGCGCTTGATGACCGCCAGTCGGGGCGGCGAACCTCCGATGGGTAGGGAGGTGGTTCATGGGTATCGTCTCGCAACGCCTCGAAATCGCTGGCCATCCCCTTCCCGGAGAAATAGACGGCCTGGATCTCCAGTCCATGCCATCTCAAATCTTCGCCCTGCACATGGGCGACGATCATGTCGATCTTGCCGGCGGGTTTGTCCGTCTCCGTACTCTGCATGAATGGGACTTCGCCAGCCACTTGGGTCTCTCCAAGGGGAAAACTAGCGACTTCAGCTAGCCACTTGTTTACGAGGCTCTCCTCCTCGAAGCGGCGCGGACAGTTCACGACTGGTTCGTCCACCGACACGCCAAGGCGATGGCTTTCGTTTTCCGCGAAACGCTGGATGGAGCAGACGCCGCCCTTCTTTGAGCATGGTGGATGGTTGGGTTGGAAGGGGCACGCAGGTGGTTCCGTGCCAGCTTCGCCAAGCGCGTGTTTGGCGAAGGCCACTCGTTGGGCTGCGGTAAGTGATGTGAAGTCCCGCCCGTACCACTCGGCAATCCCGTATCGGGTCTTCAAATCGTCGGGCATCGGGAGGATCGCTGGCTAATTGAACACGGCTCGTCGGGTAATGACGAGTTCAGATATCTGAGCGTGGTGGGTGTTTTTCATGACTACTTCAACGGCGTGGAAACCGTACTCTGCAATGAGTTCGGCGATCTCGGGCGAGCGGTCGTAGGTCATCAGAAAGTCCACCGGGGATTGCGCCAGAATCTTGAAGAGTCGTCGGTGGTCTATCTGGTTGTGGCTGTAGAGACGCCTTCCGGCTCGCTTGCCGCCAGCAGTGTACGGAGGATCAATGAAGGCAACTGCACCGGGAACCTCGGCAACGACCTCCAGGAGATCTAGCCCGTCAGCTTCACAAAAGTTGATCTGTGAAGCATGGGCTTCGATGTTCTGCAACCGGTGGATGATGGTGTCGGGATACCAGCGAGATGCAAGACCCTTGTTGTTTTCCCCCGACTTCGTTAGGGCAGCCCCAGGGGCGAGGATGCCGCCACGTCGGGTTCGGTTGAGGACCAAGGTGCGGAACCCGTGCTCTAGCAGGCCTCGAGGGGCTTGGTCGGCCAGGGTCGAAACAGAGTCGCGTGTCGGTTCGAACTCGGAGACGAGGTGACACAACTCGGAGTTGTAGCGCAGTGCCGCGTGCCAGAACGCAGCCACGTCGTGGTCCAGTTCGGCCATGAAGCACTGTTCGACCAAGCTTTCGCATACCGCGGTGAGAGCAACTATGCCTCCGCCGCAGAATGGCTCAATGAGCGCCCTTGGTCTGGGCTGTATGGGTGCAAGCCAAGCCCGTATGTGGGGAATGAGCCAGGTCTTGCCACCTGGGTAACGCAGCGGTGAGCGCTGGGGCACTGAGGCGACGTTGACCGCAGAGATGGGGGAGACAGGGAAGTCTGGGCCGTAGTCAGGCGCAGTCGATTCGGTCTCGGTTGGCTCCCTTTGCGCCATCATGGCGTTCGCGGCCTGGGATGAGTTGACTTTCGCCTTTGCACTGCTAACCAGCATCTCACGAGGGCGATCCTCATCGGTGGACCTTCCAGCAGTCGGGAGTGCGCTGCCTCGACGCTTTGGTGCCATCGCTGGAATCTGCATTTGATCGATCCTTGGCTTCTTCTTCATCGTCCGAGAATATGGATGGGAATGACAGTTACAGGTAGGGCCCCTGGCCCCAACCAATTGCTGAGATAGAAGCGCAAGGGTTCGTAGCCTCCGGATATGAAGCGATGGCAACCTGGGTCAGGAAGAATGCCTGAAGGTGTGGTAGTCAAGCCCGCATGGCCGTGGGACCGTTGCGCTTTTTTCATGTGAATGTGAACTGCTCTGATCTGGAGCAGTCGCTGGGGTTCTATCGGGATTTGGTGGGGTTACAGACCACGGTTCACACCCGACCGGAGCTGCCACAGCCGGGCGGGGCGTTCGGGCTGGAGGAAGTGCAGTGGGATGCCTGGATCATGGCGGGCGACGACGCTCCCGACGGGGTGGTGCTGGATTTGCTGGAGTGGCAGGTGCCCCGACCGTCAGGGTCGCCATCGGCATCGGTAACCGAGTTGGGTTTCGGTCGGCTGTGTATCCTCACCGACGACTTGGCCGGTATGCACCGTCGCCTTACCGAGGCCGGGCACGACGTGTGGTCGCCGCCAGCCCGGGTAAATCTCGGTGCCGAGGGGATGGCCGCACCGGAGCTGTTCCTGTGCTCCGACCCCGACGGGACCGCGGTGCAGTTCGTGCAGGCCGACAGCACCCGCTTGGCCCATGTCAACGTGAACTGTTCCGACCTAGAGCGGTCCCGCCACTTCTTCTGCGACATCCTGGGGCTGGACGCCCGAATCCGCTCCTGTCCCTCGGCGTCCCAGCCGGGCGCAGGTTTCCGCGTAGACGGAGACGTGGCCTGGGATGCTTGGTTCATCGGCGCGCCCAACGCCAGCCCCTCCGGGTTCATTCTCGACTTGGTGGAGTGGAAGCAGCCCCGCCCCACCGGCACCGGCCGACGGCAGGCCAACGAACTGGGCATATTCCGCATGGCCTTGCTCACCTACGACATCGACAGCGACTATGCCGCTCTAGTTGATGCCGGAGTTACGTGCTATTCCCCGCCAGTGGCGCTGGAGATGGGCTCCGGCCTGCCGTCTGATCTGCGGGCGCTGTTCTTCGAGGACCCCGACGGCACCTGCGTCGAGCTGATCGAGAGCCCACCGGTCGATTAGTGGTTGCCCGTCAATCCGGCGTGCAGACTCCTATTACCTCGCCGTTCACCCAGGCCCAGAAGCCGTCGGGTTGGGCAGCCCATTGGCGGAAGGCAGCGGAGATTTCCCGTAGTTCATCGCGGGTGGCGAATCCGTTGTCGACTGCGTGTTTGGCGAAATCGCTTTCGATTACCCGCACCGCCCACATCTCGCCCCAAACAGTCCGACCCTCGTGGTCGGTATGGGCGGTGGTGCTGGCGGTGGTCTCTACATTGGTGAAGCCGGCCTCGGCCACCCACGACAGCAGATAGCGCCCCGCGTCTGCCTCGCCGCCGTTGGCGGAGGCGACCTGGTGGTACAGGTCCCGCCACCGCTCGATGGCCGGGAACACGGGGGCGTGGATCATGGTTTCGTAATCGGAGTCCCGCACCGCCACGATTCCGCCCGGCCGCAGTACTCGCTGGGCCTCCTTCAAGGCCCGCACCGGATCGGAGAGGTGCTGGAGCACCTGATGGGCGTACACCACGTCGAAGCTGTTGTCGTCCCACGGCAGGTCGTAAACCGAGCCCACCTCGAACGATGCGTTGGACAGACGGCAGTCGTCAGCGTGGGCCCGGGCTGCGTCCACCACCTCAGCCGACATGTCCAAACCCACCACGCGGCCAGCGCGGCGGGCCAGGCCAGTGGTGATGGTGCCCGAGCCGCAACCGATGTCGAGCACCTCGGCATCAGGCCGCAGTCGAGGCAGCAAGAAGCCAGCGCATGCCTCGGCAGTGCGCCGTGAGTGCCACTCCACGATCACTTGGTGGTAGCCGTGGGTGTAGCGCTCTCCGCCGGAACAGGCAGTGTCTGTGTCTGAGATTGGCCGGCTGTCCGTCATGCCTGCGTGCACGGGTTCAAGACCTGAAGGCTGTCGAAGCGCTCGAAGTCGCTGGAGTTGCGAGTGACGATGGCCATTCCGTTGGCCATGGCCGTTGCCGCAATCAGCGCATCGTTGACGGGAGCAGGGTTGGGGACATGAAGTGCCGCGGCCAGACGGGCGACCGTGGCGTCGATGGGCAGGATCCGCTGCTCGAATGCGCCGTATACGTCGTTGTCGAGCCAGTTTCTCAGCGTTAACCCTGCGGCTGGATCACGGCGCTCGGCCAAAAGCACACCGTGCTCCAATTCTTGAATGGTGATAGCCGAGATGTATGTGAGACCGGTTGCTACCCGGCGGGCCCAAGCCGCAACCCCTGGATCGGCTTTTCCGGTGTTGATCTTGCGAATTTCGGAGACGAAGTTCGTGTCGAGCACGTACATCAGTCGAAGATGGCGGGCTTGCCCGAATCGTCAAGCTTGGGAATCTCCAATTCGATGTCGCCTACTCCGGGGGTGAGGCTCAACAAGTCGACGAGGCTTGGCTGATCGTCGAGAAGCTGCTGGTAGTGGTCGTAGCTCATAAGCACGAAGGCAGGTCGTCCTCGGTCAGTAATGTAAACCGGTCCGCTGCATGCCGCTCTCTTGGCATTCCCCGTGCCCTGGTTGAACTCTCGACTGCTCATACTGGTTGCAGCGGGGGGCATCAGCCGGACCTCCTTATTTGTAACAACGTTACTACATCATAGCCTGCCAAGTACCAGGCTGGTTGCCTTGGTTTAGCCAGCGGATTCCGGGGTCAAGAAGGCGTCGAGGCGGTCGGGTCCGTTGGCCCAGAATACCGGGGTCTTCTTGCGGACGCAGCCGGGAGCCAGCTCAGCGGTCGCCACTCGGTCCAAGAACACCTCCAGCGCCACCCGGCCCTCGAGGCGGGCCAGGCTGGCTCCCGGACAGATGTGGGGGCCACCGCCGAAGGCGATGTGGTCTTTGGGGCGGTCCCGATCGAGCCGGAACGCGTCGGGGTCTTCGAAATAGTCCTCGTCCCGGTTGGCCGACGAGACGCCGAACACGATCTTGTCGCCAGCCTGCATAGGAGCACCGAACACGTCGGTGTCGGCGGTGCAGTCCCGGATGAGCATGTGGGCCGGAGAGTCGATCCGCAACGATTCCTCCACTGCCCGTTCGCTCAGACCCGGGTCGGCCTTGAGGGAGGCGAAGAGCTCGGGGTCGCCGATGATGCGCCACAGCAGGTTGCCGATCAGATGCCGGGTGGTCTCGTTGCCCGACATGATGAGGAAAGCCAGCTGGGTGCGGATCTCCACGTCGGTGAGCCGGTGGCCCTCGATCTCGGTGGTAATCAGCCGGGTGACCAGATCGTCGGGGGCCTCCTCGCTGGCCCTTCGCTCGGCGATCAGGGCGTCGATGTAGGCGCAGAACTCGGGATGGGCCCCGACCAGGCCCTCGCCCCGCTCGTTGCGGTTGGTGCGGGGGTAGTCGCCTAGCACCACCTCGTCGGTCCAGGCGTGGAACTGCTCCCAGTCCTCGGCGGGCACCCCGATGAGGTGGGAGATCACGTTAATGGGCACTGGGGTGATGAATTCGGCCACCAACTCGCCGTGGCCCCGCTCCAAGATCGGGTCGAGATATTGGTGGCACAGATCCCGCACGAATGGCTCGGCCCGCATCGACTTGTGATGGGCCACTGTGGCGTTGATGATCCGCCGCACTTTGCCGTGGCGTGGTTCGGGGATCTCGCTGATGAGCTTCTCCTCCTCGGGCACCACCACGCCGGGATCGCGGAAGCTGGACACGAAGGTCTCCACGTCTCTGGTGGCGGCCAGCACGTGGTCGAACTTGGTCAGATACCACCCGGTGGGGGTGCGGGCCACCGGGCATTCGGACCGCAGCTCGGTCAGGGTGTCGTGGGGGACTTCTTCGGGATAGGCGAAGGGGTCGAACGCGTTTTCCTCTTCGGTGTCGGGGAGCGGATCGGACGTCAAGCTCATGGCCCTATGGTGCCACGTCGCCGTTTGCTGAGGTTGAAGTGTCTGGTCGCTCCGCTCACGCGGCGGCGAAAACGGCGATGCGGGTCCACTGGTTGGGGTCGTCCTCGTCTACGTCGCCGTAGATCGGCCGCAATTTGAATTCAAGCTTCGCGATATGTCCGTCAGACCGCCGCTGCTCGAGCCATTGGTCGAACCCAAACTTCTCGAAGTGAGCAGAGTTGATCCCCAGCGCGAAACGAGCACCGGGTCTAGCCGCCCGAAGTAGTTCCGAAATCGTCTCCGGTCCGAGGATTCCATGGGTGAACGCTCCTGAGCTCACGACGCCGACGTAGGCGTTATCGGCCAACTCGGTCCGACCGGTGAGATCGGCTTCGATCAGCTGCCGGTACACAGGGCGGCCATGGTGATTCTTGGCCGCGGCTTCGGCCAGCATTTCAGGCGAGATGTCGATGCCGTCGATGACTGACACGCCCAACTTGGCCAGTTCTCCGCCGATCACTCCGGTCCCGCAGCCCACATCGAGCACAGGTCCGCTGAGCTCAGAGGAGCCGTCGCAGAAGACCTTGACCACCTCCTGGTGGTAGACGTATCCGCTGTCGACGATGAAGCCCGACTCGTAGGTGGCAGCCCACGATGCGTACAGCTCGCGGTTGGCCTCCGGCCCCTCGGTCGCATAGGCCTTGTCGAGCCCGAGTTCTGCGGCCGACTTTCTGCTCATGATCCCTATGGTGTCACGTAAGTGTGTGGTGGGTTCACCTGCTGGTTCGTTCAGGAGTTCCGGCCCAATGCTCCCTTATAGGCAGCGAGGGTGCGCTGGCGGGCCTCAGCGTGGTCGACAATTGGGTAGGGATAGCTAACTCCAAGGGTCAGATCGGCCGAGGCCAGGTCCAACGGTTTGGCCAGCCAGGGAGCGTGGATTGCCTTGTCGTCCAGACGAGCCAACTCTGGTAGCCAGTGCCGAAGGTAGCGGCCCGCGGGGTCGAACTTTCGACTCTGCGAAACCGGATTGAACACTCGGAAATAAGGGGCGGCATCGGGTCCGGTTCCGGCCACCCACTGCCAGTTGCCCGCGTTCTGGGCCAGGTCGCCGTCGGTGAGCATCCGCCGGAACCATCGCTCGCCTCGACGCCAGTCGATCAGCAGGTCTTTCACCAAAAACGACGCGGCGACCATGCGCAGCCGATTGTGCATCCATCCGGTGGCGGCCAGCTCTCGCATGGCGGCGTCGACGATCGGGTAGCCGGTTTGGCCGCGGCGCCAGGCGTCGAAGCAGGCGTCGGCCCCATGACCAGTTTCCCAGACGATGCGGTCGTACTCGAGACGAAGACTCGCCCGGTAGATGTCCGGGTTCTCGGCGGTGAGGTGGGTGTACCAGTCCCGCCACGCCAACTGGCGTACAAAACCGGTGCGGCCCGGCGTATGGGTGCCGACGGAAGCTACCACGTGTCGTGGCGACAGCAGCCCGAAATGCAGCGCGGCGGAGAGCGCCGACGTGCCCTCGATCGCCGGGAAGTCGCGGTCGTCGTCGTAGCCGTCTACCCGCTCCTGCCACCGGTCGAGCTGGCTCAGGGCATCGTGCTCGCTCCACGGTTCCTTCAGTTCGTCACCAAGGGCATCATGTAGAGCCATTCCGGGGGGTGGGGCGAGAACAGAGGCCGAGCCGGGCTCGACTTCCTCAGACATTGGAGTTTGAATCCAGCGGCTGAAGAAGGGGGTGAACACCCGTGACAGCGTCCCGGCCGCAGTGAGCACTTGACCGGGGGCGTGGACCACCGTTCCCCAGTGGGCATCCAGCGGCATATCCAGCGCCTCGGCGACCCGCTGGTCTCTAGCTGTGGACCACCGGGTGACGTCGGCGTTCATTGTCACCTTCTGGGCCCCGATCTCAGCCGCAACCTGAGGCACCGCCTCGGCCGGATCGCCCACCGCCACCCGCAGCCCGCTTCCCTCAGCTCGCAGAGATTGGTCCAATCCAGCCAATGCCGCTAGATATGCCCGACGCCGCCACGGCCCGGCTCCAGACAGCAATGCCGGCTCGATCACCACCAATGCCGCTGCATCGCTAACGGCGGTGGCCGCCGCCCACGACGGGTTGTCGTGCAATCGCAGGTCGCGCCGGAACCAGGCCAACGCCACAGAGGCCATGCTGCCCGACATTATGGCCTCGTTAGGCAGAAGACCGAGGTCTCCTCCGTCGCGGAAACTCCCATCGCTACACCGGTAGTGTGCTCGGCGATGGAGTTGGTGATCGGCTCGGTGTTCGACAACGCGGCCGCCGCGGTGCCTGCCCGCCCGGCGGTGACCCTGGGCGGGCAGACGCTCACCTATGGGGAGCTGAGTCGCCAAGCCAACCAGATGGGCCATGTGCTGGCCGGACTCGGGGTGGGCCGAGGCGACCGGGTGGTCACCTGGAGCGACAACAACCTGGAGTCAGTGGCGCTGTTCGTTGCCTTGGCCCGAGCCGGTGCCGTGTTCGCTCCGGCCAACGCCCGGCTGTCGCCTGACGAGGCCGCCGAGATGGTGGGCCTCGCCCGGCCCCGGCTTCTGGTGACCGATACCGGCCACGCTGAGGCCGGCCAGGCGGTGGCCGAGACGGTAGGGGTGCCCCTGGTGCGGTTGGGCGGGACCGGGCCGGGTCTCGACTTGGCGTCTGAGGCCAGATCAGCTTCGACGGCTTCGCTGTCGCCGTCGGGCGTGGGAGAATCCGAACCCCACGCGGTGTTTTTCACCAGTGGGAGCACCGGCAAGTCGAAGGGCGTAGTGCTGTCGCACCGGTGCAACTGGCTCCGCACCCGCACCCCCGCACTCCTTGAGCCCCGCGGTGCCACGGTGTGCATGTACCCGATGTTCCACATGGGGGCGTGGACCATCGCCCTTCAGGCCTGGCAGGCCCGGGGTCTCGTTGTATTCACCGACCGGGCCGAAGCCGATGTGTTGATTGACGCAGTGCAGGCCCATCAGGCCGCCTACATGAACTGCATACCCGCAGTGTGGCGCCGAGTGCTGGAAGCCGGCCGGCATCAAGACATGGCGTCGCTGCGGTTCGCCACCTCCGGCACCTCGGCCACCCCGCCGGAGTTGCTGGCCGACTTGAAGGCCGCGTTTCCCGAAGCTCATCGGCGGGTGTTCTATGGGTCCACCGAAGCTGGTTCGGTGACCATGTTGGACGACGCCGACATGGAGTCCCGGCCGGGAAGCTGCGGTCAGGCCCATACGGGTGCGGAAGTGCGGCTAGACCGGGGCGAGCTGCAAACTCGATCCCCGTTCATGTTTGACGGCTACTTCGACAATCCCAAAGCCACCGCGGAGGTATTCACCGACGACGGCTGGTTCTGCACCGGCGACCTGGCTGAGGTGGACGGCGACGGCTTCTACTCCATCACCGGCCGAGTCAAAGACGTGATCCGCACCGGCGGCGAGACGGTGTCGCCTGCTGAAGTTGAAAGCCATCTAGCCGACTTTCCCGGCGCGGCCGAGATGGCTGTGGTGGGCATCCCCGACGACCGCTGGGGCGAGGTGGTGTGCGCCGTCTTCGTGCTGGCCCCGGGTGCGGCCCTGCCCACTCCCGACGACGTGCGGGTCCACTTGAGCGACCGCTTGGCCCGGTACAAGCACCCCCGTCGCATCGAGACCTTGGACGCCATCCCCCGAACCCCCGCTACCCTCCAAGTCCGCCGCCGCGAAGTGGTAGCGGCCATATTGGCAACCAGTGGCTAGTACTCCTCGTCGGGGTTGACGATCCCATAGAGGGGGAGGCCGGAGAGGCGGCGCCGGAGGTTGTCGGCGAAGGGGGCAATGAGCAGGTCCCAGGAGTCGGGCATGCACCAGGAGACGTGGGCGCTCAACCGGACCTGGGGGTGGCTGTAGAGCCAGTGGCCCTGCGGCAGCGGCTCGGGTTCCACCGTGTCCAGTGAGGCTCGGGCGATGTGCCCGTCGTCGAGAGCGGCCCGCAGGGCGTCTTGGTCGATGAGGTCTCCCCGGGCGATGTTGACGATGTGGGCTCCCGGCTTTGTGGCAGCCAGGGCAGCGGCATCCAGTAGGTGGCGCGTGGCCGAAGTAGCCGGAGCGGCCACCACGATGTGGTCGGAGCGGGCCAGCAACTCGGTAAGCGAGCTGGCGATCTCCACCCCTTCCATTGGGGAAGGCGCGGCGGTGCGGCGAATGGCCAGCACCGACATGTCGAAGGCTAGGGCCCGGCGGGCCACCGCAGTGCCGATGCCACCCAGTCCGATCAGTCCCAGCGTCTTTCCGTAGAGGGCGCCGAGATCGGCGGTGAACCACCGCTCGGGCGGGTCTTGGAGCCACACTCCGGGCAGATCCTTCTCGAAGGCCAGCATCATGGCCAGACACCACTCCGAGATGGCGATGGCCCCGGCTCCCCGGGAGCAGGTCATCACCCGGTCGCCCAGCAGCTCGAGCGGAAATCCGTCGATCCCGGTGCTGGTCACGTGAACCCACTCCACGCCCCGGTCCAGGAGCTCAGCCAGATTGGGATAGCCCCGGGGGATGGTCAGCAGTACGTCGCCGGACGCATCCTCGGGGATGTCGCCCTGGCGGGGCACGTACACGAAATCCACGTCGTTGAATTGGTCGAACAGTGGGTCGAGCCGTCCGTCGTCCATGTGGTGTAGCACTCGCACGGGCTGAAGCCTAGAGACTGTCGGCATTTCCCGACTCGGTTGCCGCGGAATCCGACCGCGTAAGGTCGAGCCGTGAAATCTGAGGCTTTGTCGCATATCCGCATCTGCGACTTCACCGGACAGCTGGCCGGAGCAGGTGCCACCCGATGGATGGCCGCCTTCGGCGCTGAGGTCATCCGCATTGAGGATCCGGTGCGCCTGGGCAAATGGGATGTGCTCCGGGGAACGTCACCGTTCGTTGACGAACGCCGGGGCCACGAGTTCGGCGGCTGCTTCAACAACCACAACGTGGAGAAGCTGGGGGTCACGCTCAACCTCCGCACCGAGCGGGGCAAAGAGCTGCTGACCGAGATCATCGCGGTGAGCGATGCGGTGACCGAGAACTTCGCCGCTGGGGTGCTGGAGCGACTGGGCTTCGGATACGACCGCCTGAAGAAGATCAAGCCCGACATCTTGTACGTGTCCAACTGCGGGTTCGGCCACGTCGGCCCCTACCGCAAGTACAAGACGTGGGGGCCGATCGTGCAGGCTTGCTGCGGGCTCACGTTCACCTCCGGGCTGCCCGACATGCCTTCGGCCGGGTGGGGCTACTCCTACATGGACCACCACGGTGGGAACTTCATGGCCATGGCCATCATGGCCGGGCTCATCCACCGCAACCGCACCGGCGAGGGCCAGTGGATCGACATGTCGTGTACCGATGCCGGGGCCACCATGCTCGGCCCGGTGGCGCTGGACTACACAGTGAACGGCCGGCCGCTGCGGCGCGACGGCATGCCCTACTCCAACCGCAGCCAGTTCCCGGCTATGGCCCCCCACGGCATCTATGAGGCTGACGGTCACGACGCCTGGCTGGCCCTTGCGGCCCGGGACGACCGCGACTGGCAGGCCATCGCCGGGCTTATGGACATCGACGACCGCCGGTACGACGACCTCCCCGGCCGGCTCGCCCACGAGGACGAGCTGGACGACGCGGTGCGGGCGTGGACCTCGGCTCGTGACCGGTTCAAGGCGGCTGCCGAGTTGCAAGCCTCAGGCGTGCCCGCTGCCGGGGTGGCCAAGCCGGTGGACCGGATCGACAACGACCCCAACACCGAGGCCTGGGGGTTGTGGCCCACCGTTACTCACGGGGAGATGGGCCGTGTCCGAGTCGATGGCATCCCCGCCCACTTCTCGGAAACCGACTGGGTTCTGGGACAAGGCGGCCCCCTGCTGGGCCAGCACAATCGCCAAGTGCTCGGCGGCTTGCTGGGCCTGTCCGATGGCGAGTTGGCCGACCTGGCCGCCGAGGGGGTGATCTGATGGCCGGCAACGACCTTCCTGGCGCGCTGGAGGGCACCCGCGTGGTGGAGCTGGCCGGGGAGGCTTCGGCGTTTGCCGGGCAGATGCTGGCCGGCATGGGGGCCGAGGTCATCGTGGTGGAGCCTCCCGGCGGCCATCACACCCGGAGCTTCGAACCGTTCTTGGACAACGAGCCCGGACTGGAGCGCAGCCTGTGGTGGTGGCACTACAACGTCTCCAAGCTGAGTGTGACCCTGGACATGGACGACGACGCCGACCGGGAGAGGTTCTGCTCGTTGGTCGGCACGGCCGATGTGGTGTTGGAGTCGGAGCGGCCGGGACGGCTCGCCGACATGGGCATTGACCACGACGTGTTGCGGGCCGATCACCCTGAGTTGATTTGGGTGTCGCTCACTCCGTTTGGGCACAGCGGGCCGCGGTCTCAAGAAGAGAGCATCGACTTGACGGTGCTGGCTGCGGGCGGGCCAGTATGGAACTGCGGATACGACGACCATGCCATCCCCCCACAGCGGGGCGGCGGCAATCAGGGCTATCAAACTGGGTCGATTTTCGCGGTGCTCTCAGCCCAGACCGCGCTCTTGGCTCGTGATCGCACCGGCCATGGACAGTTTGTGGATGTGAGCCTTCACGCGGCCGCCAATGTGACCACTGAGTTCGGCTCCGTGCAGTGGTTGGTCGCTGGCGCCGAAGTGCAGCGCCAGACCGGCAGGCACGCGGCCGTGGAACCCACCACGTTCACCCGGGCACTGTCGGTGGACGGCATCGACGTGAATACCGGATTCCCGCCCCGCTCGGCCCGGGACTTCGGCGTGGTGCTGTCGTGGATGGAAGTCCTGGGGTTGAAAGACCAATTCGAAGAAGCATTTTTCCTAGAGATGGGCGCCGCGCTTGAAGAGGATCTGCACTTGTCTCAGGTGGGCCAGGATGCCGAAGCCACCGCCATCTTCGGTGCCGGTCGGGAGGCGGTGCGGTTCATCGCCCAGAACGTGACCGCCTATGAGTTCTTCATCGGTGCCCAGGAGCGGGGCTTGGCGGTGGGCATCATTTACTCCCCCGAGGAGGTGTTGGCCGACCCCCATTTCCAGGAGCGAGGCTTCCCCGTCGAAGTGGAGCACGAGGACTTGGGCCGCAGCTTCACCTATTTGGGGGCACCGTACATCGCCCCCAAATCCCCCTATCGCATCCGCCACCGGGCCCCCCACGTGGGCGAGCACAACCATATCCTCGAAGCTCTCAGCTGATGCCTTCCCGACACCCGGTCATCTGCGGCATCGGCCTCAGCGACTATCCGGTGGTGCCCCATTTGAACTCGGTGCAGCACCATGCCCTGGCCGCCCGGCGGGCTATTGCCGACTGCGGCATCGAGAAGTCGGCCATCGACGGATACGTGAGCACCAGCGGCGGAGGACCGGGCCAAGGTGATGATGCCGTGTCCATGGCCGAATACCTGGGGGTGAGCCACCGCTACATCGATGGAACCATGGTGGGTGGCTCGTCGTTCGAATTCCATGTGCAGCACGCCGCCGCTGCTATTCGCCAAGGGCTGTGCGACACCGTGTTGGTCACCTACGGCTCCGACCAGCTCACCCGCATGGGCCGGGTGCTGGGCACCGGCGGATTTCAGCGCGACGCCCAGCCGGTGGCCGGAGCCATGCAGATGGCCACGCCCTACGGCCTGCCCCTGGTGGGGGCCTACGCCCTGGCCGCCCGCCGCCACATGCACGAGTTCGGCACCACCTCGGAGCAATTGGCCGAGATCGCGGTGGGGGTTCGAGAGTTCGCCGGTCTCAACCCCGATGCCCGCTACCGCGATCCCATCAAGGTGGACGACGTGGTGAACAGCCGCATGATCGCCGATCCGCTGCACAAGCTGGACTGCTGCGTGATCACCGACGGAGGTGGCGCGCTGGTGATGACCACCGAGGAAATTGCCCGCGACCTGAGCCAGCCCCCGGTCTATGTATTGGGCGCGGCGGGCACCCAGACCCACTGGAACATCCACCAGATGCCCGACTTCACCGAGATGGGAGCGGCGGTCTGCGGCCCAGAGGCATTCGGCCAGGCCGGGGTGACGCCGGCCGACATCGACACCGCCCAGCTCTATGACAGCTTCACCATCACCGTGTTGTTGATGCTGGAGGGCTTGGGCTTCTGCGGTCGGGGCGAGGGTGGCGCTTACGTAGAGGAGGGCCACTTACGCCGTGGCGGGTCGATGCCCACCAACACCGACGGCGGGGGACTGTCGTCCAACCATCCCGGGATGCGGGGCATCTTCTTGCTGATTGAGGCAGTGCGCCAGCTCCGGGGCGGCGCAGGCGAGGCCCAGGTGCCGGACGCCGAGTTAGCCTTGGCTTGCGGGTCGGGCGGCTGGCTGTCGGCCATCGGCACCGTCATTGTAGGTAAGGACCGGCCCTCATGAGGGTTGTCCGCGATCTTGAGTGGCAAGGGCTGGTCCCCGCCGGCGAAGGGGAGTATGGCGAGTTCTTTGCCGCCGCAGCCAAGGGCCGCCTGCTCATCCAGCAGTGCCCCGAATGCGGCCACCGCCAGCATTACCCCCGAGCGCTATGCACGGCCTGCGCCGCTGTGCCCGAGTGGATGGAGGCCGCCGGCACCGGCAACGTCTACACCTACACCGTGGTCCGCCAATACGGGGTACCGGCCTTCGCCGAGTTGCCCTACGTTCTGGCCATGATCGACCTCCCCGAGGGAGTGAGAATGTTCGGCGGCCTCACCGGCATCGACCCCGATAATGTCGAGATCGGCATGCCCGTCACCGCCTACGCCCGCACCTACGACGACACCCACGCCATGATCTTCTGGGAACCCGCCTGACGATGGATAATCCGTCTATTCCGCCTCCGCCATTGCCGCCGTCCCTGCCCAACTCTTACTCGCCGGTAGGACAGCCATCGATGCTACGCATGATCCTGTTGCTGTCTGGCTCGGCATTCTTAACTGTATTCCACACAACTTCTTTTCTTGTAGCACTTGAAAACGACGTGAGCTTTGATGAAGCTCGATGGGGTATCTTTGCATTCCATCTTGCTTCAGGAGTCTTTCTGGTGCCCATGGGTTTGCTGGCTGATCAGGTGGGAAGAAAGCGGCTGTTCTTATTTGGCGTGACTGTTTTTGTAGTAGGGCTGACTGCTGAAGCAGTTGCTTCAGACTGGAAGATACTAATAGCGGCAGGAATCGTTAGTGCAATAGGAAATGCAGCAGTCATCCCATCTGGAGTCGCTTTGCTGCTTATGACTGTGCCTGCTCACCGAAGGTCAACAGCAATTGGCGGCTACTACTCAATGTATGGAGTGGTCTTCATAGTGAGCGCTGCAATCTTAGGAGGAGTTGACCAGGTCAACAGAAATTGGATGATTCCCATATACATTTTGATTGGACTAGTCACAATATGGTGGGGACAGGATGAACTGGTCGAATCGAGTGGAGTGGTCAAGCAGAATGATCAGGATGCATACAGTAATCTCTCAATTCATCAAGAATATACAAATGAATACGTAGTATCCAGTTCAAATGTACTTATGAATCAGAACTTGCTACTGGCCAGTTGCGTGGGAATGGCATATCTTGCTGGGGTTGGAGTCTCTATTTTTGGGTTGAGTAAATATTTCGACGACATCTGGACGGACAACCTAAATGCAGTTCGGATCGCTTTTGTGCTGGCCAGCGTTGTCGTTGGAACTCTATTGCTTCCGTATTGGGCGGGGAAATTTGCAGACCGAAAGGGCCACCGTGTGCTAATGATTGTGGTCGTCGCTTACCTTCTGGTCTTTTGTCTGGGATCTTTGCTGCTTACTGAGGGAAGAGATCTACCGATTGTATTGTGGTTTGGGTCTGTTGTCTTGCTAATCTCTAGCAGAGGTATAGCTTCTGCCGTCATCGAGGGTGCTGCGGTGCAATTGCTGCCGATTCGTCGACTTGCTGTCGGAGCGGCTATTTTCCACTTTGCTCTCTTTCTTGGAACGGTTATTTCAACCTACACCTTTATTTTCGTGAACTGGACAACGAGTGGTTATCTTGAAGAGCAGCGTTGGCTATTTGGGTTGGGAACGGTGTTCGCCGCCGGAGCATTAGCAGCTAGCTGGATTGGGATTCGGCCATCTCGTAGACCGGCGAGCGGCGAGGAGAGCATCGCAACCATAGACTGAATGCCCGTTTGCTCCCTCGGTGGGATTCTGGCTCGGCGTACAGGCCATGATGGGGCCATGCATGACGACATCTTGGCGGCGTTTGATATTTCCGACCGGGTGGCGGTGGTCACCGGGGCGGCCTCGGGTATCGGTCGGGGGACGGCGGTGACGCTGGCCAAGGCCGGGGCCTCGGTGGTGCTGGGCGACGTGGACGCTGACGGGATGGACGAGACCGGCGGCGAACTGGATGCGCTTGGAGCGTCTTGGTCGGCGGTTCCTACTGATGTAAGCGACAAGGCGGCGGTGGACGCGCTGGTGGCCGATGCGGTAAACCGGCACGGCCGGTTCGACATCATGGTGAACAACGCCGGGATCATCACCGACAGCCTCATTGTGGACACCACACCCGAACAGCTAGAGCGGGTCATGAATGTGAATATCAAAGGCGTCTATTGGGGCACCGCGGCGGCGGGCCGGGCCATGGCCGATCAAAAGTCGGGGTCAATCGTCAATCTCTCGTCAGCAGGAGCCGACATGCCCGCACCGATGATCTCGGTGTACGCCCTCACCAAGGCGGCAGTGAAGATGATCACCCGCACCGCCGCAGTGGAGATGGCCCCTATCCGGGTGAATGCGGTGGCTCCCGGTTCCATCGAGACACCCATCTACGACCGGCACTTTCTCGATGAGGAGGGCAAGGTCGACCCTGATCGCCAGAGGAACCACTTCGACACCATCGCGCAGATGAACCCGCTGGGCTATGTGGGTGACCCCAACGACATTGCCTACGCCATCTTGTATCTGTGTTCCGAGGCTGGGCGGTTCGTTACCGGCCAAACCATGCGGCCCAACGGCGGCGTGGTGATGCCGCTATAGCAAGCCCGTAGCCTGTGGTCATGAATTCGAAGCGCAGTGCCCGCCGCGTCGTGGCGCTCGCGGCTGCTGCCCTCTTGCTGGCGGTTGCTTGCGGCGGTGACGACGATACAGCTCCAGCTCCGACCCCGGTCGCTTCGCCCCCAGCCACTGAGCAGCCCGCGCCAGCGGAGACCCCTGCGGCCACTGAGCAGCCCGCACCTGCCGAAACACCCGCAGCCACCGAAATTCCCACGGCGGTCGAGGTTGCCCCGGTGCAGGTCGTCGGACAACCGCTTGGACCGATTGGGGATTCCCCTGATGCCGATCCAGCATTCGGCCAACCGGTGCCCGCAATCAATGGCACTTCCATAGATGGCTCACCGCTGGAATGGACACCAGGAGAGCGACCATCTGCCATCGTGTTTCTGGCTCACTGGTGCCCGGCTTGCCAGGCTGAGGTTGCCGAGTTCACCAACTGGCTGGCCGAAGGCAACAACTTGCCTGAAGGGGTTGACCTTCTAAGCGTGGTCACTTTGGTGGACTCCGGTAGGGACAACTATCCGCCCAGCCAATGGTTGGCCGACGAGGGTTGGCCATTCCCTGTTCTTGTGGACAGCGCCGACAATGAGGTGGCCGTCGCGTTTGGTCAGGCGGGCACCCCGTTCTGGGTTTTCGTGTTTGGAGACGGGACGTTGGCCCTCAGAGGAAGCGGCCGAATTACCCCAGAGGGTTTGGCCGAGCTCTTCGACCAACTACTGGCTCCAGGCGACGGGTAGGGTTTTCGCCCGTGACCGCATATCTCCAAGGCAAGAACATCGTCGTCACCGGCGCGGGCAACGGCATCGGCCGGGCCATCGCCCTGGGCTGTGCCGCCGCGGGTGCCAACGTGGTGGTGGCCGACTACGGCGTGTCGCTAGCCGGCTCCGATCCGTCATCGGAAGTGGCCGATGCGGTGGTGGCCGAGATCGAGGCTGCCGGCGGTACCGCCCTGGCCCTGGCCTCTGACATAAGCACCATGGAAGGGGGTTCGGCCGCGGTCCAGGCCGCAGTGGACACCTGGGGATCGATCGACGGCGCGGTGTGCGTGGCCGGCATCCTGCGGGAGCGGATGATCTTCAACATGACCGAGGAAGAATTCGACGACGTGATCCGGGTGCACCTCAAGGGCCATTTCACGGTGTACAAGCACGCCTCGGCCATCATGCGCAAGCAGGAGACCGGCGGTTCGCTGGTGGGGATCACCTCGGGGGCGTTCACCGGGTCGACGTCCCAGTGCAACTACTCGGCGGCCAAGGGGGGAATCATCTCGCTCACCAAGAGCGCCGCGTTGGCCCTGAAGCGCTACGGCATCAATGCCAACTGCATCGCCCCCAGCGCCAAGACCCGCATGTCGGAGAACGTTCCGTTCGAAATCGAGGCTGGTGAGCCCGAGGACGTGGCGCCCTTGGCCGTGTACTTGCTCAGCGACCAGGCTCGGGATATCACCGCTCAGGTATACACCGTGGTTGGCCCCCGCATTTCGGTATGGGCCCAGTTCGGCGAAGTTCGCTCCATGTTCGCTCCCGGGAGCAGTTGGACCCCAGAAGGCATCGAGGAGGCGCTGCCCCGCACTGTCGGCACCGAGGAGCACCCCACCATGGCCATGCTGGCCGCGCAGGCAGCTCAGCGCCAGGCGGCCCAGGGCAGCTGATGGCGGGGGGCGCGCTGGACGGGCGGATCGCCGTCATCACCGGCGCTGGCCGCGGCATCGGCCGCCACTACGCCCTGCTGTTCGCCGCTGAGGGCGCCAAGGTGGTGGTCAACGACTTGGGCTGCGAGGCCGACGGCACCGGCGCCGACCCGGCTGTCGCCCAGGCAGTGGTGGACGAGATCACCGCCGTTGGAGGAACAGCGGTAGCCAACAGCGACGACGTGGCTGAGATGGCCGGCGCAGAGTCGCTGCTGGCCCAGACGCTGGACGCCTTCGGGGGAGTGGATGTGCTGGTGAACAACGCCGGCATCCTGCGGGACAAGATGTTTGCCAGCATGAGCGAGGACGACTGGGATTCGGTGGTCCGCGGCCATCTCAAGACCACCTTCTGCATGACCCGGGTATGCGCTGGCTGGTGGCGCGACCAGGTCAAATCGGGCGCAGAGGTCAACGCCTCGGTGGTCAACATCAGCTCCACCTCGGGGCTGATCGGCCAGGTGGGCCAGTCCAACTACGGGGCGGCCAAATCGGCCATAGCCGGTATGACGGTGATCATCGCCCAAGAGCTGGGTCGCTACGGGGTGCGGGTTAACTGCGTGACCCCCGCGGCCCGCACTCGCATGACCATGGGCGCGCCCGGAGTTGCTGAGTTGATGGCCAAGCCCGCTGAGGGGTTCGACGTCTTCCACCCCGCTCATCCCGCCCCGGTGGTGGGCTGGCTGGCCACCACCGACTGCGAGGTCACCGGCCGGGTGTTCATGGCCAAAGGAGGCGATGTCCGCTGGTACACCCCATGGCTGCGCCAGGATTTCCTCGACGACGAGCGGGAGTGGACCATCGCCGATCTGGCCGATGCCATGAAGGACTTGCCGCCGGTTCCGGTGTCGCCGTGAGCCGGGAAATTCCCGTCGAGCCGCCGGGCCGGGGGCTGCTGGAGGGCAAGACCGTGGTGGTGACTGCTGCGGCGGGCACCGGGCTCGGCTTCGCGGCCGCTCGGCGATGCATGGCAGAGGGGGCCCGAGTGCTCATCAGCGACATCCACGAGCGCCGTCTGGCCGAGGCTGCTGATCGCTTGGCCGAGGAGTTCGGCGCTCGCCCCGCGACGCAACTGTGCAATGTCACGGTCGAGGAGGAGGTCCAAGCGCTGATCGATGCCGCGGTAGCCGAGTTGGGCCATGTGGACGTGATGATCAACAACGCCGGTTTGGGGGGTACCGCCAACCTGGTGGACATGACCGACGACCAGTGGCATGCCGTGGTCGACGTGACCCTCAACGGCACCATGCGAACTACCCGGGCCGCGCTGCGCCACATGATGCCTCGGGGTTCGGGGGTCATCGTCAACAACGCCTCGGTGATGGGATGGCGGGCCCAGGTGGGCCAGAGCCATTACGCCGCGGCCAAAGCCGGGGTGATGGCCCTGACCCGGTGCGCGGCCATGGAGGCGGCCGAGGCCGGGGTGAGGGTCAACTGCGTGGCCCCCAGCCTGGCCATGCACCCGTTTTTGGCCAAGGTATCCAGCCAAGAGTTCCTCGACGACCTAATCTCATTGGAGGCCTTCGACCGGGCCGCCGAACCGTGGGAAGTGGCCAACGTGATGGTGTTCCTGGCCAGCGACTATTCCACCTACATGACCGGCGAGATCGTCTCAGTTAGCTCCCAACACCCCTAGCCGAGGGCGGCGGCCAGAACGGAGCGGTCGGTGTGGTGGTAGACGTGGGCCAGATCAAGGTCCACAATCTGCTGGGGCATCTCTGGGTCGAACCAACCGTCGATCAACCCCCAATGGTGGGGGCTCATCATGTAGTCCACCTTGAGCCCGTCGAGGGTGTAGTACTCCTGCTCCCAGCAGTGGGTCCACCGGATGCCAGGCGGACCGACGACTCGGCTGAGGGCCCAGTTCACGATGGCCGAGATGTGGTCGGGCATGGCCATTAGATCCCGCTCGAAGGCGGCCACTGAGTCGGCGTGTGCGTCGGTCTGGACCTGAAGCAGGAGGGTGCGCTTGATCTCCCCGGTGAATCCGGGGTCGCCCAGAGAGCCGTCGATGAGCTCCAGTTCCACCAGGTCGAAATTGGCCACGTCCTCGAAACCGGAAGGCACCGGATCGTCGATCCCGTCCCAGGTGTAGTGGCCGCCTCCCACCGTGCCCGGCAGATGTCGGCCCAGCACTACCGACTCTTCCAACTCATTCACCTTGTCGGGATCCGCCCCATCAACCAGGGTTACCAGTGCCAGCTCCCGGCTCATCGCCCCTCCCCGATGGGCGGATCGTCCACGAGGAACCGCCTCTGCCGCTCCACGCATAGGGCGTCCATCTCGGCCCAAAATTCGCCGACACTGGGATCCCGCCCGGCAGCACCCCGCATGGCCCACCAGGCAGCGGCATCGGGCACCGACCACAGGTACACCAGGTTGTTGGGCTGGTCGTACAGCTCCACCGGCGGGCTCAGCCAGGTCTGCTCCAAGGCCATGCCCCGTTCTACGGCGCCGGCCATATAGACCTCAGTCATGAGCTGCCGCACCGCATCCAGCCTTCCAGGCTCAACCGTTAACTCGTCCAAGATGTGGATCTTCCCGATCACGATCCCACGCTAGTGGTGTTCTAGATTGCAGGGCCGGAGAGAAGACGGGAACAGAGGCAATGAACCATCAGCGACGCATTCCGCTGGAGGGGTGCGTGAACTTCCGGGATTTGGGGGGCTACGCCAGCACATTGGGCGGAACTACCAAATGGGGTGTGCTGTTTCGAGCCGACTCGCTGCACCGGCTAAGCCCCGCTGATGGCGCAGTGGTCACCGGTCGATTGGGCATCCGCACCGCCGTGGACCTGCGGGCCAACGACGAGCGAGACCGGGTTGGGGTGCTTGATCCAACGCTGGGCATTGTCGAGCACCACATCGGCACGACCGATCGGACCATGCACACCTATGAGCGCCCCGATTCCGACTTGTTGAGCCGCTCCTTCGGTCAACTCTACGAGAACATGATCAGCAGCGGGGGAAAGCGGTTTGCCGCCGCCATCGAGTTGGTGGCCGATTCCGATCGGTGGCCGACCGCCTTTTTCTGCATGGCCGGAAAGGACCGCACCGGCTGTCTGGCCGCACTGATTTTGGGATTGGTTGGAGTAGGCCGCCAAGACATCGTGGGCGACTACGCGGCCACCGCTCCTGCGGCTCCCCTTATCCGGGAACGGGGGTTAGCCGAGCTGCCCGACATGGCCAAAGTCTGGGAAAAGCTGCCCGACGACATCACCACGGCCCCCATCAGCGCCATGTCCGAGCTGTTGGACATCGTCGATGTTCGTTGGGGCGGCTCCGAGGGCTACGCCCTGGAATACGGCGTCAAACCCCAGACCATGGAACGGCTGCGAGAGTCGTTCCTGGTCTGAATCACAAAATCAATCAAACATAGTCATATAAATATGACTATAGTGAGGGCATGGAAACACCGGATAGCGCGACGTTGGCAGGTCGCATAGTGCCAGCAGGGGAGTTCAAGACGAACTGCCTGCGTCTGATGGACGAAGTGCAAGAGACTGGCGCGGAGATCGTGGTCACCAAGCACCGCCGACCGGTGGTGCGGGTCAGCCCGTTTCGCGAAGACCGGTCCAAGTTGGTGGGGTCGTGCGTTGGCCAGCTTCAGATTTTGTCCGACATCGATGCCGAACCGCCTATCCCCTTAGATGACTGGGATGTTGTCGCCCGTCCTGAGCGGATCCTCAATCCTGAGGGCGGAGCGTGACTGTTTTGTTGGACACCAACGTCTTGCTGAGATTGGTCGCCGACAGTTCAGAAATCAGCAAGTCGTTCAAGGCAGAGGTGGAGTCTGTGCTGGGTGACGGCGGGGTAGCCGTCTCGTCCGCCACTTTCATGGAGACCACGCGCCTCCACCACCATCAGCGTATCGACTTGGGTTGCCATCCCTCCGTGTGGCGCCAACAGCGCTTGCAGTCGGGACTTAGAGAGATCCCTGTCGACGGCGATGTAGCCGTAGAGTCGGTTCTCTTGATGAACTCGGGCTTCCACCGGGACCCGGCCGACCAGATGATCGTTGCCACGGCAATGCTGGGCGGCATGACCTTGGCGACCATGGACATGCAGATCATCGATTGGGCCGAACGTACCCGCTTGGTCCCACTGGTCCACCCCTCTGTCTAGGGCTCCACTACAACCTTGAGCGTGGGGGTGTCGCTGGCGGCCAAGGCGAATGCCTCGCCGGCGCCGTCGAGGGGGAAGCGCTGGGTGATCATGGCCTCGGCGATCTCGGGGCGGTGGGCCAGCAGTGCCGCGGCGGAGTCGAAGGCTCGGCCGGCGCCATGGTGCCCATAGAACGTTCCCCACACCGCGGTCAGCTCCTTCAGCACCCAGGGCAGCACCTCGAACAGCTTGTTCTGGTAGTAGCCGGCCACCAGCAGCACCGTCCCTCCAGGACGAGCCACCTCGGCCGAGCGGGTGATGGAGCGCTCCGAGCCGTCACCTTCGATGACCACGTCGTAGGTGCCCGATAGGCCCACGCCGAGGCCCATCTGCTCGGCCGCCGCCGCGTGAAGATCATGATCAGGTTCCACGTCCACCACGCAGCCCCGCCAGCGGGCCGCGGCCCCGCCCAACAAGCCGAATCCGGTGATGCCGGGGCCCACCACCGCCACCCGGTGGCGGCTCTCCAGCCGCCCTAGCATCAGGCTGTGGATGTTCACGGCCAGCGGCTCACACAAGCAGGCGTTGGCCACATCCAAGCCGTGAGGAAGACGCACCAGGCACCGCTCCGGCAGCAGGATCTCGTCGGCCATACCCCCGTCGAAGGCCACCCCGGCGATCATTTCGTGCGACTTCTCGCACCAGTGGTAGTCGCCCATTGTGCAGAACTCGCACACCTCGCAGGGCACCATCGGCTCAATCGCCACCGGGGTTCCGTCGTCCAGCACACCGGCGAACTCATGGCCGAAGGTCATCTCCCTCGGTCCGAAGCCCACCATGTTCAGGTCGGTCTGGCAGATACCCACCGAGCGGGGCCGTATCCGCACCCCTTCGGAGTTTCCCACCGCCACCGTGGTAGGAATCGGCACCTCTACCGGTCGGATGCCCTCGGGGGTGTGGCGCACCGCCCTCACGCCGAAAGGCCCCGCTTTTTGAACTCGCTTTGGGCGTACACGATGCCGCCCAAGTGCTCGTCGGCGTCGGGCGATGTGGCCAGCCAGGCCACCACCGAGCCGATGGTGGCCGGCTCGCCGCCGGGATAGGGGAATGATCCCGCGGTGTTTCGGGCCCGGGCGGCCTCGGTGATCACATAGCCGGGGTCGATGCTGAAACAGCGGATGCCCTCGTTGCCGTGCTCCACATGGATGTGGGGGGTCATGCGGCTGAACGCCCCCTTGCTCATGGCGTAGGCCATGCCCCAGCCGCCCTTGCCGATAGGGCCGGGCGGGTCGGTGTAGGCCGAGGCCGAGATCATGTTCACGATGGTGCCCGAGCCCCGCTCTCGCATGGTGGCCAGCACCCGACCGGTCACGGCCAACTGGGCGAACACGTTGCCTTCGAACAGCCGATGGACCTCGTGCTCCTCCAGGTCGAGGAACGGGGTCATGCTCACTTTGCCCTGGTAGATGGCATTGTTCACCAGCACGTCGAGGTGGCCGAAGTAGTCCAGCGCGCCGTCGATACACGCCTCCACGCTGGCTCGGTCCAATAGGTCCATGACGAATGCCGCCCCCTGCTGACCCTCGGCTTCGATGGCGGCCACGGTGGTGTCGAGCCCGCCCGGCACCGTGAGATCGGGGTCGTACATATCCCGGCCCGCACCGTCCACCAGGGTGCGGGCCGACACGGCCACGTCGAATCCGGCCCGGGCCAGGGCGGTGGCGCTGGCCTTTCCGATGCCCCGGCTGGCCCCGGTGACCAGGGCTGTTTTCCGCTCATTGGCGCTCATCGGTGCTGCTCTGCCTTTCGGTTGCGGTGCCTCGCAGGCATACCGTAGGGCCATGGGTCCATTGAGGGGAATGCGCATCATCGAGCTGGCCGGAATCGGGCCGACACCTTTTGCCGGGATGATGCTGTCGGATTTGGGTGCCGAGGTCATCCGCGTCGACCGGGTGGGCGGCTCGGGCAACCCGGTGGCGTCGCAATCAGGCCCCATGGAGCGGGGCAAGCGCACCGTGGCCATCGACCTCAAGCAGCCCGCCGGGATTGAGGCCGTGCTCCGGCTGGTCGAGGCGTCCGACGGCCTGTTCGAGGGTTTCCGGGCCGGAGTGGCCGAGCGTCTCGGCGTCGGCCCCGACGCCTGCCTGGCCCGAAACCCCAAGCTGGTCTACGGGCGGATGACCGGCTGGGGCCAGAGCGGCCCGCTGGCCGACCGGGCCGGCCACGACATCAACTACATCTCCCTGGCCGGTCCGCTGGCCCACATCGGCCGTGCTGGCCAGCCCCCCTCGGTGCCGCTCAATCTCATCGGCGACTTCGGGGGCGGATCGGTGTTCCTGGTACTGGGCATGGTGGCCGCCCTTTTGGAGGTGGCCCGGGGCGGCGAAGGCCAGGTGGTCGACGCCGCCATGGTGGACGGCGCGGCCTACCTGCTGTCGCCGCTGTATGCAGCCCATGCCAGCGGGTTCTGGACCGACGAGGTTGGGGCCAACTTCTTGGACTCGGGGGCATATTTCTACGAGGTATACGGCACTTCCGACGGCAAGTGGCTGGCGGTGGGTGCCATCGAGCCCCAGTTCCACGCCGAGTTCATGGCCGGCATCGGCCTGGCCGGAGCCGAAGATTTGCCCGACCAGATGGACCGGGGTCGGTGGCCGGAGATGAAGCAGCGGATAGGCGATATCATCGCCCAGCGCACCCTGGATGAGTGGGTGGCCGTGTTCGACGGCACCGATGCCTGCGTCAGCCCTGTTCTCACCATGGGGCAAACCCCATCGCATCCTCATGCCCAGGCCCGTGATTCATTTTTCGAATTCGGCGGGGTTACCCAGCCTCGGCCCGCTCCCCGGTTTGAGGGGACGCCTTCAGAGCCCGCGGTGACGTCCCAGTCTCCAGGAGCCGATACCGAAGCGGTGTTGCTTGAACTGGGCTACTCCGCCGAGCAGGTAGAAGCGCTCCGGTCGTCGGGCGCGGTGGCTTGAGTCGGCTACAGACAATTGCGCCGCTTTTGGAGGAACCGTGGGTACCGTTGGAGCGTCGTAGATGGTGATTGGAAGATGGGTGCCCAAATGCGCAAATTGAAACTGGTCTTGCTGTTGGCCCTGGTCTGCTTGGTTGCCGCCGCCTGCTCAAGCGACAGCGACGACAGCACACCGCCTGCGGCAGCGACTGAGGCCGCTGCCCAGCCTACCGAGGCCGCCGCAACCCCTGCCCCTGATCCGACCGAGGCCCCTGTCGTGCTCACAGATGGCCAACGCGACCTGGCGGACGCGCTGTTCACGGCGATTCACGAAGACGACACGATGCAGGACGAATACCGTCCATTCACCATTCCCGAAGACCAGGTCCGCTGCTTGGCCGACGGCTTGGCCGGAGTTTTTTCTGACGACCGGCTCGTGGAACTGGGCATGAGCGGCTCGTCGGTAGCTGCGATATACGAAGTAAGAGGTATTTTTTCCCTTGGCGATACCTATGCAATCACCGAAGATGAGATTTCGGAGGTGGTGGACAGGGCAGTGGAGTGTATTGATTTGCGATCGATACTGGCTGCCGGAATTGAGGCTGAGGGTGTGCCAGGCGAGCAAGCCCGCTGCATTGCATCGGAGGTCACAAGTGAGGGAATTCGGGCCATGGCGATGAGCGTGTTCATCGCCGAGTCCGAGCATGATCTAGGCATAGATCCAGAGGAGGCCCAAGCAGCGTCGCAGACCTGCTTCGACGTCCGGGAAATGCTCTATCAGACATTCGTCCAAGAAGAGCTATCTGAGGAGAGTGCTCGGTGCGTTGCCGACGGGCTGTCCGATGAGATTGTCGCCATGATTCTCGGGGCCCAGGAGCCTGAGAGCGACGAGGAAATCGCAGAGATGTTCGGCCAGCTCTCAGCCCTACAGAACCGGTGCCTAACCCCAGAAGAGCTCGAGTTGATGGGCGGTTCCGGATTCACCCCAGCCCCGGCTTCTGGGGAGGCTTATGGTTCGGGACCGTGTCCGCTCGCCGACGGATCAGGGCCGACAGTGCTGTACTTCGATGGTCCCCAGCCCCTGTGTTTGGACCCGGCCAAGCAGTACACCGCAGTATTCGACACCACTGCGGGGGAGATTCGTGTAGACCTCGACACGTTCAACACGCCGATCACGGCCAACAATTTCGCAGTACTGGCCCGACACCACTACTACGACGACACGCTGCTGTTCCGCACTGACCCGAGCATCGGCATCATCCAGGGCGGGGCGCCCCACACCAATTCGCCGAGCGATCCAGGTCCGGGCTACACCATTCCCGATGAGGGCTTCGGATTTACCTACGAGCCGGGACAGATTGTGATGGCCCGCACCGCCGCGCCCAACAGCGCCAGCGCCCAGTTCTTCTTCGCGGTGAACGAGAACACCGCCCGGCTCAATGGCCAGGGCACCTATGTGGTGTTCGGCCAGATGGACGACGAGAGCCTGACGGTGGCCGAGGTCATTTTGGCCAGCCACGTCGACCAGCCTGACAACCCACTGGGCGGGGGGCCCGAGCCTCCCGTGTTGGTCAACTCGGTCACCATCGAAGAAACCGGCTGACACGAGAGCAGTCCTATGCGTCGCGGCTGGTTCTTCCCGATAGTCCTTGCAACCCTCATAGCGATGGCCTGCTCGAGCGAAAACGAGGGCAGCGCACCGTCCGTGCCAGCTACCCAGGCCCCCGCTGTCCAACCCACTGAGGCGGACGAAGCCTCCAATTCGTCGTCTGCCGACACCGGTGGCCGCGACATCGGCGAGCAGCCGGAAGATGGCGATCTACCCGCGCCCAATAGGCAAGAGTTGACCGACACATTTGCAGAGCTGGTCTTGGGAGACGAACTGGTCACCACCTTCATGACGCGACAGGAGATCATTTGCCTGGCCGAGGGAGCATTTGGCGTATTCAACGACGAACGGCTTCGCGAACTGGGACTCCACCCGGACTCGTTTGCGGAGGCATACCGGCAACCGGGACTCTTTGTGTTCGGGGACTGGTTCGACATTTCCGATCGAGAGGCGTTTGATCTTGAGAATCTGGCTCTGGGTTGCGTTGACTGGCGGAACTTCGTGGTCCAGGTCTTGGTCTCAGAGGGAGAGCCGATAGACCGAGCCAGATGCATCGCCTCCCAAATCTCGGTTGACGGGCTACGGGACGTCGTACGAGACGCCATGGTGGTCGACACGGGAGAGGGCTTCGGGGAGGCGCAGGAAGAGGTGGCTGCAGCCCTTACCGTCTGCTACTTGAACGCGTCTTCGGTGACGGTCTTGTAGTTCAACAGCAGAGCGAGGCGGCGGCAGCCCGTACCGCTTGCTACTCCTGGAAGTACACTGCCTCGGCGGCCGCTTCGCCGTCCGTGCCCACCCGGCCGTCGCCAACCATGGCGATGAGGTGGGCGAGCACAGAGCGGGCGGCGGGTTCATGGAGCTCTGAGGCAACGTCGGCGTACATCACCTCTACCATCTCGGCGATGTTCTGCGGCCCGAGAGTCAGGCATTCGAGGATCTGGCGCTCCCGGTCCAGTCGGTGGGCGTACAGGGCTTTCACCAGAGCGTGGGGCTCGGTGACCGGCGGGCCGTGAGTGGGCCAGTACACGCGGTCATCGGGATAGTCGGCCAATAGCCGCAAGCTGGCCAGGTAGTCGGTCATGTTGCCGTCGGGCGGGGGGATGATGGTGGTGGACCACCCCATGATGTGGTCGCCGGTGAACACCCCGGCAGCTTCCCGCCAGCGATAGGCCATGTGGTTGGAGATGTGGCCTGGTGTGTAAAGGCACTCCAAGCTCCATCCCGGACCCTCGACCACATCTCCGTGGACCACGGCCAAATCCGGGGCGAATTGGAGATCGCCTCGTTCCTCACTCTTGGCGTCGTCGGCGTCGCCGGCCGGATGAGGGCCGAACCCGTAGGCCACCGCCCCGGTGGCCTCGGCCACCGCCTGCGACGCGGGGGAGTGGTCCCGGTGGGTGTGGGTGATGAGCAGGGCCTCCACCTGCTGGCCGTCCACCGCGGCCAGCACTGCCGCGATGTGGTTGTCGTCGTCGGGGCCGGGGTCGACGATGGCCACTCGTCCCTCGCCAATGATGTAGGTGCCGGTGCCCCGGTAGGTGAACTTGCCGGGGTTGTTGGCCACCACTCGGCGCAGGCCGGGGGCCATCTCCGCCACCGCGCCGTAGTCCACCTCCGGCTCGGTCAGAAACGGAATGCTCACCCCCATGGCGCGGCGATCAGCTGTCCTCGGCGGCCACTTCGCCGGTGGAGGCGCCCAGATAGGCCGGCTTCTCCCCGCCGCCGTGGACCTTGATGTTGGCTCCGGACATCCACCGGGCCATGGGCGAGGCCAAGAACAGGCACACATCGGCCACGTCGTCGGGACGGCCCATGCGTCCCATGGCAATGGTCTCGCCCACCGCGGCGATGCCGGCCTCGTCGCCGTAGTACATATGGGCGTCTTCGGTCACGATGAGCCCCACGGTCACGGTCAGCACCCGGATCTTCGGCCCCCACTCCACCGCCAGGGTCTCGCTCAAGTTCACCAGCCCAGCCTTGGCCGCCCCATAGGCGATGCCCATGGGATTGGGCCGGATTCCCGACACCGAGGAGATGTTGAGGATCACCCCGCCGCTCTCCTGCCCCTGCATCACCGGGTACACCGCCTGGCTGAACGCCATGGGGGCCATCAGGTTCAGGGCCACGATCTTCTCATTGAACCGGGGCGACACCGTGGCCGACTCGGCTGGAGGGGCCCCGCCCGCGTTGTTGATGAGGGTGTCGACCCGCCCGGTGTGTTCCACCGCAGCCGCCACCACTCCGGCGATCTGCTCGGGGTCTCGCACGTCGGCGGCTACGAACCGCGCTTCTCGTCCGCCAGAGGCCACCGGTTCTTGGGGTGGGCGGCGGGCGCAGATCACCACGTCGGCGCCCGCAGCCAGGAAACGGGTGGCCATGCCCCGGCCCAGCCCCTGGGTGCCGCCGGTGATGATGGCGGTCTTGCCGGTGAAATCGAGGTCTTCCATTGCTGCCAGTGTGCCCCATGGGCGCTGTTGGGGGCATCACCGCCCCAAAGGAGGCCGCTCGGCCAGTGTGGGCCGTGTCCCAGGCGCGGGCTATCGTCGCCGCCATGGTCGACAAGCAGATGACCGAAGACGAGGTCATTGCCGAGTTGCGCGACGGCATGACCATAGGCATCGGCGGCTGGGGATCACGCCGCAAGCCCATGTCGCTGGTCCGGGCGATTCTGCGCTCTGACCTCAAGGATCTGACCGTGGTGGCCTACGGCGGCCCCGACATCGGGCTGCTGTGCGCCGCGGGCAAACTGCGCCGGGCTGTGTACGGGTTTGTGTCCCTCGACTCGATCCCATTGGAGCCCCACTTCCGCCAGGCCCGCCAGAGCGGGGCCATCGAGTTCACCGAGCTGGACGAGGGGGCCTTCTACCTGGGGCTGTTGGCCGCCGCCCACCGAGTGCCGTTCTATCCCACCCGGGCCGGTCTGGGCTCCGACATGCTGACCATGAACCCCGAGCTGCGCACGGTGACCTCCCCCTACGACGACGGGGAGGAGCTGGTGGCCATCCCCGCCTTCAAACTGGATGCCGCGCTGATCCACATGAACCGGGCTGACGCGGCCGGCAACGGCCAGTTCCTGGGGCCCGATCTGTATTTCGACGACTTGTTCGCCATGGCCGCCGACAAGACGTACCTGAGCACCGAGAAGATCGTGCCCACCGAGACCTTCTTGGACGAGGGGCCGGTGCACACCCTGCGCCTCCAGCGCATCTTCACCGACGGCGTGGTGGAGGCCCCCCAAGGAGCGCACTTCACCGAGTGCCCCCCCGACTATGGGCGCGACGAGCCCTTCCAGCGGGAGTACGCTGCCACCGCCCGCGACCCCGACGCATGGGAGGCCTTCCGCTCCGCCTATCTCGACGCTCCCTCCCATGCCGAGTACCGCAAAGCGCTGGAGGCCCGACCATGAGCACGAAGCGACTTGGCAGTCCCGAGGTCCGATCATGAGCAATAGCGGGCATGTCACCGCCGAAGCCACCATCGATGAGATCTGCGTGGTGGCCTGCGCCGAGGCCTTCCGGGGCGACGGCGAGATTTTGTGCAACCCCATCGGCACCGTGCCCATCGTGGGCGGCCGGCTGGCCCGGGCCACTTTCGAGCCCGACCTGGCGTACACCGACACCGTTTCGGTGCTGCCGGCCAACGACTATCCGGTGGGCGACCCCGATGCCCCCAAGGTGGTGGAGTCGTGGGTGCCCTATCGCACCGTGTTCGACATCGTCTGGTCGGGCAAGCGCCACGTGATGATGGGGGCCAGCCAGATCGACCAGTGGGGCAACCAGAACATTGCCGCCATCGGCGACTTCCGCCAGCCGAAGGCCCAGCTCCTGGGCCTGCGGGGCGCGCCCGGCAACCTGGTCAACCACCCCACCAGCTACTGGGTGCCCAACCACTCCACCCGCTCGTTCGTGGCCTCAGTGGATGTGGTGTCGGGGCCGGGGTACGACCGGATGCGGGAGCTGGGCGCGCCGGGCAACCGCGACCACGAGGTGCGCCGGGTGGTTTCCAACCTGGGCGTGTTCGACTTTCGGACCGACGACAACCGCATGAGGATCGCCTCGGTCCACCCCGGGGCGACCGTGGAGCAGGTGGTGGAGGCCACCGCCTTCGAGCTGGCCGGCACCGACGACGTAGCCGAGACCCGGCTGCCCACCGCCGAAGAGCTTCGCCTGATCCGCGAGGTGCTCGACCCCGGCGGCGCTCGGAAGGCCGAGTTCCGCTGAGCTTCATGCACGCCGCCCCCAGTCCGCAGGTTCGGGGGACTCCCGAGTGAGTGCCGACCCCCGCCTCCAGACCCGGCTGTGCGAGCTGTTCGGGGTGGAGCACCCCATCGTGCAGACCGGCATGGGCTGGGTGTCGGGCGCCCGGCTCACCGCGGCCACGTCCAACGCCGGCGGCTTGGGCATCATCGCGGCCGCGCCCTTGACCTTCGACCAGATGGTCGAGACCATCGACGCGGTGGCCGAGGCCACCGACCGCCCCTTCGGCGTCAACCTCAGAACCGATGCCGCTGACATCGACCGCCGGGTCGACCACGTCATCGCCCGCGGGGTCCCGGTAGCCAGCTTCGCCCAGGCCCCTGGAGAGGCCACCGTCAAGAAGCTGAAGGACGCCGGGGTGGCGGTGGTGCCCACCATCGGCGCCCCCCGCCACGCCGAGAAGGTGGCCGCCTGGGGGGTGGACGCGGTGATCGCCCAAGGGGCCGAGGGCGGAGGCCATACCGGTCCCATCGCCACCTCACTGCTGCTGCCGTCGGTGATAGACACCGTGGACATCCCGGTCATCGCTGCCGGGGGCATGCTCGACGGCCGGTCGCTGGCCGCGGCTCTGGCCTTCGGGGCCGACGGCATCGCCATGGGCACTCGCTTTCTGCTGTCTTCCGACAGCGACGTTCCCGACCACGTCAAGGCCGTCTACCTGAACACCAAGCTCACGGGCACGGTGGTCACCACCGCGGTCGATGGCGTGCCCCAGCGGGTCATCAGCACCGACGTGATCTCCCGGCTGGAGCGGTCGGGTCCGCTGTCGTTCATCCGGGCCGCCCGCAATGCGCTCAAGTTCCGGGCTCTCACCGGGGTGGGCTACCGCCAACTGCTGTCGGAGGGCCTGGCCATGCGCCGCAGCCTGGACCTCACCTGGGCCCAGATGGCCATGGCGGCCAACGCCCCCATGATGACCAAGGCCGCCATGGTGGACGGCCACCCCGAGGTCGGCATCCTGCCCACCGGCCAGGTGGTGGGCAACATCGACGCCCTCCCCAGCTGCGGTGAGATCATCGACTCCATCATCGCCGAGGCAATCGAGGTCTTGGACCGCCTGGCCGGTTAGCGTACAAATTCTTCTCCGCGAGTTGTACACTTTCCGTCATGGATGTTGCGGTCACTGAGCTTCGGGCCCATCTGAGCCACTGGCTGGATCGGGCTAAAGACGGCGAAGAGGTCGTCGTCACTGAGCGGGGAACGCCGGTGGCAAGGATCCTCGGTCTGGGAACAGCCCCTGTCATCGAGTCTCTGGCACAGCAGGGTGTCATTGCCCGCCCGTCTTCCCAAGGTCGCCCCATGGCAACTGGCCGTCCGCGGCCCCGCTCTCGTCGACCGGTCTCCGATCGGGTTACGGAGCAACGGGGCTGATCGGTGGCCATCGTCTATTTCGACGCCAGCGCGCTGGTGAAACTGGCGGTCGAGGAATCGGGAAGCGTGATCGCGGCTGCACTCTGGGATGGATGTGATGCAGCGGTGTCGAGTCGTCTTGCCTATCCCGAGGTGCGGGCTGCTTTGGCGGCTGCGGGGCGCAATCACGACTTGGACGATGCCAGCCTGGCGAGGTGCGAGCAGGACTGGGAGGAGTTCTGGGCTGCTATCCGTCCCGTCGAGCTCACCCACCGTGTGCAGATGGCCGCCGGCCAGCTGGCCAAGCGCCGCAGCTTGCGCGGTGCCGATGCAGTCCACCTGGCCAGCGCCTTGGAGCTGGGCGTTCCCGATCTCGTGATGGCCGTGTGGGATCGCCGCCTTCACGACGGCGCCGTGGCTGAGAATCTGGCCGTTGCCCCGCCCAGCCTGTCCGGGCGTCTACCAGATATCGTCTGAACTGGCCTCTTGGCCCTAGAGTTCTGCGCGGATGGATCTGTCGTTCACCCCGGCGGAAGAGGAGTTCCGGGAGGAGGCCCGCACCTGGCTGGCCGAGAACGTGCCCGCTGAGCCGTTGGCGTCGATGGACACTGCCGGCGGGTTCGAGGAGCACCGGGCGTGGGAGCACATCTTGTTCGACGCCGGGTGGGCGGTGGTGTCGTGGCCCGAGCGCTACGGCGGCCGGGAGGCCTCCCTGGTGGAGTGGCTGATCTTCGAGGAGGAGTACTGGGCGTCGGGGGCGCCGGGACGGGTGTCGTCCAACGGGGTGAGCCTGTTGGCTCCCACCATTTTCGACTTCGGCACCCCCGAGCAGCAGGACCGCTTCTTGCGGTCCATGGCTCGAGGCGACGAGATCTGGGCCCAGGGCTGGTCGGAGCCCGACGCCGGCTCCGACCTGGCCGGAATCAAGACCAAGGCCCGGCGCGACGGCGAGTACTTTGTGATCGACGGCCAGAAGACCTGGTGCTCTCGCGGGGCGTTCGCCGACTGGTTCTTCTGCCTGGTGCGCTCCGACCCCGATTCCGAGCGCCACGCCGGGCTGAGCTATCTGCTGGTTCCCGTCGACACCGAGGGCTTCGAGGCCCGGGCCGTCGGCCGTTTGGACGGCGAACCCGGTTTCGCCGAGCTGTTCTTCGAGGGCGCCCGGGTGCACGAGCGCCATCTGCTGGGCGGCGAGGGCGAGGGCTGGGCGGTGGCCATGGCCACCACCGGCAGCGAGCGGGGGCTGAACCTGCGGGCGCCGGGCCGGTTCACAGCCGCCGCCGATCGCCTGGTAGGCCTCTACAAGGAGCTGGCCGACAGCCAGGGCCCCGACCTGGATCGGCGCGATCAGGTGGTGGGCGCCTGGATGGGGGCCCAGGCCTATCGCTGGCAGACTTACGCCACCGAGGCTCGCCTGCGGGGCGGTACCCCCATCGGCTCGGAGGCCAGCTTCATGAAGGTGCTCTGGTCGGAGCTGGATGTGGAGCTGCACGCCACCGCTCTGCGGCTGTTGGGGCGAGACGGGGAGCGGGCCGACAGCTCGTGGATGGACGGCTATGTGTTCGCGCTGTCCGGCCCCATCTATGCTGGCACCAACGAGATCCAAAGAAACATCATCTCCGAGCGGGTTCTCGGGCTTCCGAGGCGGTAGGCGTGGATTTCTCATTCAGCGACGACCAGATCATGTTCCAGGAGGCAGTGCGGGACTTTCTGACCAACGAGTGTCCGGCTGAGGTGGTGAGATCGGCCTGGGAGAACGACACTGGCCGCACCGACGGCCTGTGGGTTGCGCTGGCCGAGATGGGCGTGGTGGGCATGACCGCCCCTGAGTCGGCCGGCGGGCTGGGGATGGATGAGACCGACTTGGTGCTGTTGTTGGAGGAGGCCGGCCGAGCTGCGTTGCCCGAGCCCTTGCTGGAGCACACCGCGGTGGGGATTCCCACACTGGCCGAAGCTGGCGGATCTCTCGGCGAAGCTTGGCTGGAGCGGGCCGCGGCCGGGGAGGCAACGCTGGGCGCCAGCGCCTATGGCGGCTACGCGGTGGGAGCGGCATCCAGCGATCTGGTGCTGCTCATCGGCGATCAGGTGCTGGCCGTGCCGGTGGACGGTGCGTCGCTGGTTGAGCACAGATCGGTAGACGGGTCCCGACGCTTGTTCGAAGTAGACGGAGACGCGGCGGTGATCGACGCCGACCCCGCCCTGGCCTTCGACCGGGCTGCCGCCGCCGCCGCCGCCCAGTGCGTCGGCGTGGCCCAGCATCTGCTGGACGCCACCGTGGAGTACGTGGCCCAGCGCTACCAGTTCGGCAAGCCGGTGGGCACCTACCAGGCGGTCAAGCACCACCTGGCCAACGCCGCCCTCAAGATCGAGTTCGCCCGCCCCGCGGCTCGCCACGCGGCCTGGTGTATAGCTGTCGGCGATCCCGATCGCAGCCGGGACGTGTCGCTGGCCAAGGCCCTGGCCTCCGAGGCGGTGGACCTGGCTGCCCGCACCGCGCTCCAGTGCCACGGCGCCATCGGGTACACCTTCGAGTACGACCTGCACCTGTGGATGAAGCGGGGCTGGGCCCTCTCCGCCACCTGGGGCGACGCCGCCTGGCACCGCAACCGCATTGCCGCTGCACTGGGTATCTGAAGCGCTACCCAGTCCATGGCTCAACCGGTTGTGCCCGTCCGATGTGGAGTAGCGTGACGGAGATGAGCGCACAGGGTGCCACCGCGGTGGTCGAGCGTCCCGCCGGTTCGGATCAGCCCCTCTTGGCGGTTGAGGGGGTCACCGTGCGCTTCGGCGGCGTAGTAGCGGTGCACAACGCGTCGATGTCGGTGCCGACCGGCCAGGTCAGAGGTCTCATCGGGCCCAACGGCGCCGGCAAGACCACCCTGTTCGACAGCATCACCGGAGTGAACACCCCTGCGGCCGGCACGATCCGGCTGGAGGGAGCGGACATCACCGACCGCCCGGCCACATGGCGGGCCCGCCGGGGCATCCGCCGCACCTTCCAGCGCCAGCAGCCCTTCGGATGGCTGTCGGTGGCCGACAACGTGCTGGCCGCATTGGAGTGGGAGGGGGGCGGGGGCGGCATCGCCGCCGACTTGGTCGCCTGGCCCACCCGCCGCCGCATCGAGAAGCAGCGCCGCCAGCGGGTAGACGAAGTGCTGGAGCTTTGCGGCCTCACCGATATCCGCGAGACCCCGGCAGGGGAGCTGCCCATCGCCCGGGCCCGCATGGTGGAGCTGGGCCGGGCGATCGTGTCCCGCCCCAAGCTCCTGCTGCTGGATGAGCCCACCTCGGGAATCGAGCACGAAGAGGCCGAACAGCTCGGCGAGATCATCCAGACCATCCGGTCACAAGACCAGTGCTCGGTGCTTTTGGTGGAGCACGACGTGGCCTTCGTCATGGCCCACTGCGACCTGATCACCGTGTTGAACTTGGGCCAGGTGATCGGCGAGGGGTCGCCCGAGGAAGTCCGCAACAACCCGGCCGTCCGCGACGCCTACTTGGGATAGCTGTAGCCGTCCCATGCAGACCATTTCTTCATCCACACCGATTGCCGCACCCCAACAAGTTGCTTGGGAGGTGATGACCGACCATGAGCTGTATGCCCGCTGGGTTCCCCGCTCGGTGGTCGATCTGGAGGTCGAGGGCTCGCCCGATCGCAACGGTGTCGGCGCCATCCGGGTATTCCACATCGGCCCGGTGCGCACTCGCGAGGAGATCACCACCTTCGACCCGCCTCACCGCATGGCGTACCGGGTGCTGAGCCTGCCCTTGCCGGTGCGCAACTGCCGTTCTGATTTGCTGCTGGTGAGCGACGAGGACGGCAACGGCTGCACGCTTCACTGGGACTCCTGGTTCGAGACGGTGATCCCGCTGACCGGCGGAATCATGCGCCAGCTCATGGGATCGTCGACGGCCAAGATGGCTGCCGGTATCGCCGAGGAGGCCCAGCGCCGAGCCCCATCGGCGTGAGCTGCTGTCGCAATGCGCCGCGGAGCGCGGCCGAGCTGCCGGGCCGAGGGGCGTGAGCTCGTCGGGGCGGCTCCGAGCACCCGTCCTGCTGCCCCCCGCACTGGAAGTGAGCTACGACACCGACGAACGCGGACATCCCACCGTGACCGCGGTGGTGAACCTGGGTGAGGACTACCAGGGTCCTCCTGGCAGCGTCCACGGCGGGTACTTGGCCGCCATGTTCGACAATCTCCTGGGGATTCTGCCCTACCGGTTGACCGGCAGCAGGGGGACCTTCACCGGCCGGCTGACCGTTCGGTATCGGGCGCTAACACCGCTCAACAAGGATCTGGTTCTCACCGGCAAGGTGACCGATGCCCGCAGCCGGCGGGTCACCGCCACGGGTCAATGCCATGCCGATGGCGTCCTCACTGCCGAGGCCGAAGGCCTGTTCGTGCGCCCGGCCTCCGATCGTCGATGAGCGTTTCCGACAGCCGCCCAGTAGTGGTAATGCTGTGCACCGGCAACGCCGCTCGCTCGGTGATGGCCACCGTCATCGGCCGGGACCGGACCGACGAAGTGCGTTTCGTCGGCGCGGGCACCCACAGCATCGAGGGCCTGCCCATGAGTGGTCGAACCCGGCGGGCACTGGAAACCCTGGGGTTGGCCGACGGCACCCATCGCAGCCACCAGCTCACTGCAGATGATGTTCATGGTGCCGATCTCATCGTGGCCTTCGCCCCCGAGCATGTTGACTACGTGCGCCGAGTCCATCCCGGGGCCGCCGGGCGCACCGCCACCATCAAGCGTCTGGTGGCCGATTTGAAGGCTGGCTCTGATCCGCTGGCCCAGCGGGTTGCAGCCCTCAACCTGGCCGATGCCAAGGTTCCACGGGATGAGGAAGTGGTCGACCCCGGGGGAGGAGAGGACTACGAGTTCGTGGCTTGCGTCCGAGAGATCGACGCTCTGATGGACCAACTACTGCCGCTCCTCTGAGGGTCGATACCATCGCAGCCGATGGACATTCGATTCACCGCGGAAGAGGCCGCGTTCCGCGACGAGCTGCGCGTCTGGCTCACCGATGTGCTGCCCACGCTGGGCGACCCGCCGGACAGCGACGATTGGCCCGCCCGGCGGGAGTGGGACACCGGCTGGCAGCGGATGCTGTACGACGCCGGGTATGCGGGCATCAATTGGCCTTCGGAGTTCGGCGGCCGAGGGTCCACTCCCACCGAGCACCTGATTTTCTTGGAAGAGACCACCCGGATGGGTGCCCCCTACGTGGGGATGAACTTCGTGGGCCAGCTCCACGCCGGACCCACCCTCATCCTCGAAGCCACTCCTGAACAGCAGGCCCGCCACTTGCCCGCCATGTTGAAGGGCGAGGAGGTGTGGTGCCAGGGGTTCTCCGAGCCCAACGCCGGGTCCGACCTGGCCTCGCTGTCCACCCGGGCCATACGCGACGGTGACCACTACGTGGTTACCGGCCAGAAGATCTGGACGTCTTTCGGCCACGTGGCCGACTACTGCGAGTTGCTGGTGCGCACCGACACCGAGGCACCCAAACACCGGGGCATCACCTGGCTGATCTGCCCGATGGACCTGCCCGGCATCGAGGTCCGCCCCATCACCACCGTGGCCGGCTCCAGCGAATTCTGCGAGGTGTTCTTCGACGAGGTCCGCATCCCGGTGGAAAACCGGGTGGGCCACGAGAACGACGGTTGGCGGGTGGCCATGGTCACCTTCAGCTTCGAGCGCGGCACCGCCTTCATCAGCGAACTGCTCGGCACCATGAACCAACTGGCCGAGATGGCCGATATCGCCCGCAATATTTCCTGCAACGGATCTTTGGCCTGGGACGACGACGAAATTCGCCGGGAGATCGGTCGCCTTCAAGCCGAATACGACGCCCTGTGGGCGCTGACCAAACGGGTGGTGTCGCAAGCCCAGCGCACCGGGATGCCCGGACCGGGTGGCTCGGTGTTCAAGCTCTACTACGCCGACGTGAAAAAGCGCATGGCCGATTTGGCCCACCGCATGCTGGAGCGGGAGGCCCTGGTGTTTGGCAGCGAAGCCGGCGATGAGCAGACCGGCGGCGACATGGTGGCCAGCCGTCTGTACGTCCTCAGTCTGTCGATAGCGGCGGGCACCTCCGAGATTCAACGAAACATCATCGGCGAGCGCATCCTGGGCTTGCCCAAGGAGCGGTAGATGGACTTCGAGCTGACCGACGACCAAGTCGCGCTGAGCGACGGTATCCGGGACCTGTGCCAGGGCCGCTTCGACATCGACACCGTGCGGGGCCTGGCCGACTGCGGTGGGGTGGACCGCCGCCTCTGGGCAGAGCTGGCCGACACCGGCGTATTCTCGCTTGTGGTGCCCGAAGAAGACGGCGGGGTCGGCTTGGGCTGGGCCGAGGCTGGGCTTGTGTTCGAGCAGTTGGGCCGGTCCTTGGTGCCCGGACCGCTGGTGGGCACGCTGTTGGCCTCCGGGAGGACTGACGACGCCGTGGTCGGCCTCATCGAGCGTCCCATCGGGCCCGCATTGGTGGAGTATCCGGACGTGATTGACGCCCTGCTGGTGGTGGACAAAGACGGCGTGTGGCGGGTGGACGCCGCTGCCCTGTCGTTCGAAGCCGCCCATTCAGTGGACCCGCTGACGCCGGTGGGGCGGGTGGCCGTGCTGCCCCAGGGAGAGGCAGTGGTCGACCACTGCTACGGCTGGGCCAATAGGGCGGTGTTCCTTTACTCGGCCCTCCAAGTTGGCCTGGCCACCGGCGCCCGGGAGCTGGCCGTGGCCTATGCCCAGGAGCGCCAGCAGTTCGGCAAGCCCATCGGCCAGTTCCAGGCGGTCAAGCACATGTGCGCCGACATGTACAGCCGGGAAGAGGTGGCCCGAGCCGCCCTGTACTACGCCGGCTGCGCGATGGACGCCACCCATGGTCCCGGCCTGCCCGCGGACCCCGGCAACTATCTGTACTTCGAGGGCAACACGAATGATCCTGGCGACGTGCGAGGCGATCGCGAGCACGAGGTAATGGTGCGGGCGATATCGGGAGCTCGCATCCTGGCGGCAGAGGCCGCCGACCACAACGGCAAGGATTGCGTTCAGATCCACGGCGGCATGGGCTTCACCTGGGAGATCGACGCCCACCTCTACCTCAAGCGGGCCTGGGCGCTCACCCCCTGTTTCGGATCGCTCGACGAGCACGCCGAGCGCATCGCCGCGATGGTCTAGTGGTCTGTGGCGGGCGTCTGCGGGGAAAACCGATAGACCACGTTGTCTCGGGAGGCAAGGGTGTCTTCGGGGTTCAGGTGCTCGATGATCGCTATCTTCCCCGAGCCGCAATCCCCGAACGCATCGCAGTCGATGTCGCCGATGAGCCCCTGGTACCCGCCAATCTGGTTCAGGTACTGGCGGATTCCCGCCCTGTCGATCACGAGTCCGCGGCCATCAACTCGCGATGCGGCGGTGACGGCATCGAGCAGCAAGGTGGTGGCGTCGTAGGCATGGGCCCAGAAAGCCCGGTAGGGGGGCGCTCCCGTCTTGTTGCTGAACCGGTCGGCCGCTTGCTGGGCGTCCACGCCGGTGGCCTGGTTGGTGTTGCCGCCGAATTCCAAATCGGGGCCGGAGATAAACACGCCGCGTGATTCATCAAGTGCCAGGAAGGTGTCGTGGATGACGCCGTCGCCCGACGCCAGCACCGTGTCCTCGAACTCGCCATTGCGTCTCAATGCCACGATGAACTCGGCAGCCGTTTCCTCGGTGAGCGGGAAATACAGGGCGTCGGGATTGCCGGAGGCCAGTCGGGTCAGCACCTCGGCCAGATCGGCCGAGTCCGGGTTGATCTCAATGAAGTCAGTCACCGTGCCGCCGCGGCGCTCGAATGCGGTGCGGAAGGCCTGGGCCAGCCCCTTGGTATAGGCATCGCCCTCGTGGACGACCGCCGTACTCTGGGCCCGGATCGTATTGTGCAGAAAGGCGGACACCGCCTCACCCTGGTAGAGGTCGTTTTGACACGTGCGGTAGTACCCCTGCTGGTAGTACTGAGCGGGGTTGCCGGCCAGGTCGGAGGTGAGCAAGGGCGAGCTGTTTGACATGGAGATCACCACCATGCCCGCGGCGGTGATCAACGGCACTGCGGTGGTGGCGGTTGCCGAACATGACGTGCCGATCACCCCCACAACTTCGTCGTCGGCTAGCACTTCCTCGGCGACTCTCGGGCCGTCGTCGGCAGAGCACCCGTCGTCGATGGCGTTGCCGAGATCTACGGTGAACCTGCCGTGGATGGGCCCGTAGTCTTCGATTGCGGTCTCGACCACGTGGACGTAGTCGCGGGCACCGGCGTCGTCATGCCCAATCGTGCTGACCGACCGGATCTGGATGGCCTCTCCCTCGCCCACTGTGACGAACCCGAACGAGCCGTCGCCGAGGGCGGGAGTGTCGGCATCGCTGCACGCGGCGGCCATCAGCGAGACCGCCACCAGCATCGATGTGGCAGCAGGAACGAAGCGGTTGGTCATGGGGAGTTTCTAGTCGATTGCCAGCGGGTTGGTACGGTCATGCGATGAGCACCGCCGCGGGGGAGGGGACGGGTCTTGCCGCGGTGGGCTGAGCGCCTCCCACCCCACCTCGACCCCGAACTGGTGGAGGGCGGCGACACCCGCAACGTGGTGGACGCCTACCGCTTCTGGCGCCACGAGGCCATCGTGGCCGACCTCGACGCCCGTTGCCACGGCTTCCATGTGGCGGTGGAGAACTGGCAGCACGACCTCAACATCGGGACCATGGTGCGCAACGCCAACGCCTTCGGGGCGGCTGCGGTGCACATCGTGGGTCGCCGCCGTTGGAATCGCCGGGGCGCCATGGTCACCGACCGCTACCTGCACGTCCTGCACCACCCTGGCTTGGACGATCTGATCGCCTGGGCTTCCGAGGCCGAATTGCCGATTTTGGGCATCGACAACGGCCCCGGAACCGTGCCCATTGAGGGGCACTCGCTGCCCGAGCGCTGTGTGCTGCTGTTCGGCCAGGAGGGGCCGGGCCTGTCACCCGAGGCGGTGGCGGCGTGTAAGGCCGTTCTGGCCATCACCCAGTTCGGCTCCACCCGTTCCATCAATGCCGGGGTGGCCTCGGGCATTGCCATGCACCGCTGGGTGTGCCAGCACGCCCTCTGAGCGCTGGGCTAGTCCAGCGCTCAGGGCCGGGGCAGCAGGTTGCGGGGGAAGAGGTGGTCGAGCTCGTCGAGGGTCCAAGGTTCGACCTGGGAGTGGTCGCCCCGGTAGATGGCCCGCTCCTCCCGCAACTCGTTGAACACCGCCACCTGGCCACCAGCGGCATGGACCACGTGGCCGCTGACGTAGTCGGCCGCGTCGGTGCACAGCCACACCACCGCGGGAGCCACGTACTCGGGCGGGGGAGTGGTGAGGTAGCTCTGCCACATCTCGTCGTCGATGATGCCCTGCTCGTGCCAGGCCTTGAATTCGTCGTGCGACTTGGCGTGCAGCCGGGTGGCCGCCCCCGGCGCCAGGCAGTTCACGGTCACCCCGGTGCCCGCCGTCTCGGTGGCCAGCGCCTTGGTCATGGAGATCACCCCGCCCATGGCCGCGGCGAACGCCGGCTGGCCCAGATCGCCCAGCGCCCCGTGCGAGGTGGTGTTCACCACCCGGCCCCAGCCCTGGGCTGCCATCAGCGGCACCGCGTGGCGGGCGATGTACCACTTCTGGGACATCTGCAACGCGATGGTCTTGTGGTACAGCTCGGGTGCCATCTCATAGATAGACCCTTCAATGGCCGCCCCCGCGCAGTTCACTGCAATGTCGATGCGCCCATAGGTGTCCACCGTCTGCTGCACCACATCTCCGGCGCCCTCGAAAGTAGCCACGTCGCTGTGGTTGGCCACCGCCGTGCCCCCCACCGCCTCGATGTCGGCCACCGTGCGGGCCGCATGGGAGTCGTCGGTCCCGTCGCCTAGCTCGTCGGTCCCCAGGTCGTTGACCACCACCTGCGCCCCATGCTCCGCCAACAACAGCGCAATGGCCCGCCCGATCCCATTGCCCGCCCCCGTGACCATCGCTGCTTTTCCATCAAGCCTCTTGCTCATGGCCGCAGGGTAGCGCGGCCCGGATGACTGGCCTGAAGTTCGCCGACCTCATAGCTGGAATGCGGCTGTCTGGAGTGGTGGCCGACGGCGACGTGACGGTCGTGGCCCTGGAAGTCCACGGCGCTGGTTCGGCGACCCTGACCTATCGCTCGGCCAACGGGAGCCTTAACGAGCGCATTATCACGTTGGATGACCTGGTCGGGATCGGTGAAGTCTCCGAGCAGCGGTGGAGTTTCGACGCCGACGGTGCCGCGTTCCGCCTGGCCTCGGAAGCCCGCCGTATGAAGTCGGCCCACCTGTCCGACCCCTACGCCGCGGTGGATACCTCCAATATCGAGCCCTACCCCCACCAGATCGACGCCGTCTACAACCGCTTCTTGGAGCAGCGGCCGCTCAAGTTCTTGCTGGCCGACGATCCCGGCGCCGGCAAGACCATCATGTCGGGTTTGCTGATCCGAGAGCTCATGCTTCGGGGCGATGTGGCTCGCTGCCTCATCGTTGCCCCCGGCAGCCTGGTGGAGCAGTGGCAAGACGAGTTATGGGACAAGTTCGGCCTCAGCTTCGAGCTGATGTCTCGCTCAGCGGTGGAGGCGTCGCGCACCGGTAACCCGTTTCTGGAGAAGAACTTGCTGGTAGCCCGCATCGACCAGTTGTCGCGGGCTGAAGACCTCACCGAGAAGCTGAAGGTGGCCGACTGGGACTTAGTGATCGTCGACGAGGCTCACAAGATGTCGGCCCACCTATACGGAGACGAGCTGCGAAAGACCAAGCGCTTCGAACTGGGCGAGGTGCTGCGCGAACGCACCCGTCATTTCCTGTTGCTGTCAGCCACCCCCCACAATGGCAAGAACGAGGACTTCTTGGCCTTCATGACCCTCATCGACCCCGAGCGGTTCGCTGGGCGGCTGCGCGATGACGAGATGCCCGAAACCGACGACGTGATGCGCCGGAAGGTCAAAGAGAATTTGACCACCTTCGAAGGTCGGCGTCTGTTTCCCCAGCGGTTCGCCAACAGCCTCAATTTCGAGCTGTCCGAACCAGAACAAGACCTCTACGAGGCGGTCACCGAATATGTGCGCACCGGCATGGACCGTGCAAGGAGAATGCAGGAGGAGGGGGACCGCCGGCGAGGGATCATCTTCGGGTTCGCCCTGGCCGCGCTCCAACGCCGCCTGGCGTCGTCCCCCGCGGCCATCTACCACTCTCTGCGCCGTCGAAGAGACCGACTGGCAGACCAAGCAGCTGAGCTGCGCCGCCTAACTGCTGGCGGCAAACCAGTGCAGGTAACCGACCTGCCCAAAGGAGTGAGATTCGCCGACCTGGAGGATTTCGACTTCGACAATTTCGACGATGTAGAGCTGGAGGAGCTTGAGGACCGTGTCATCGACGCTGCCACCGCTTCAGCCACTGCCGAGGAGATCGAGGCCGAGGTCGTTGAGCTAGAAGGACTCGCCACGCTGGCCGAGGCAGTTCGCAACAGCGGTGTCGACGAGAAGTGGATCCAGCTTCGGGGGCTATTGCGCTCGGAGCAGTTCCGAACCGGCAAAGGAGAGAACCCCGATGGCGACGACACGCCGTCCGGTCCTCGGAAGCTGATCATATTTTCTGAGCACAAGGACACGCTCGACTATGTGGCCGATAGGGTAACCGCCGAGTTGGGCCGGTCAGAGGCGGTGGTAGTGATCCACGGCGGCATCAAACGCCATGACCGCCGGGGCATCCAAGACCGATTCCGAGTCGACCCAACGGTGCGAGTACTGGTGGCCACCGATGCCGCCGGCGAGGGCGTGAACCTTCAAGTGGCCAACATGATGGTCAATTACGACCTGCCATGGAACCCGAACCGTATCGAACAGCGGTTCGGCCGCATCCACCGCATCGGGCAGCAGCGGCCCTGCCACCTGTGGAACATGGTCGCTCACGAGACCAGGGAGGGAGTGGTGTTCACCCGGCTGTTCGAGAAGATCGAGCAGCAAAGGGGTGTGTATGGCGACCAGGTGTATGACGTGCTGGGCGACTCCCACATCAACACTTCCCTTCAAGAACTGCTTCTCAAGGCCATCACCGCCGACGACGATCCCGCCCACCTCGAATACATGCAAGAAGTGATTGAGGGCGATATCGGCAACCAATTGGTGGATGTGCTGGAAAAACGGGCTCTGGTCGGGGGTCTTGCCGATCCGGCGGCCAACGACAAGATCCGAGAGGACATGGAGAGGGCCCGGGCCCGCAAGCTGCAACCGTGGTTTGTCCACGCCTTCTTCTCCGAGGCCCTTCGCCAGTACGGCGGGCGCATCACCGGACGAGAACGAAACCGCTATGAGATCACCCGAATCCCGGCGGCAATCCGCTCGCATGCTGATCCAGGTCTCGGCCACGTACACGACCGTTACGAGCGGGTGACCTTCGACAAAGTCTGCATCCAGATCGACGGAGGCGACAGAGCCGAGCTGATCTCACCGGGCACGCCACTTCTCACCGCAGTCATCAACAAGGTGCTCGCCGACCACGAGCACACGCTGGTCCGGGGAGCGACTCTGGTTGATCCCGAAGACCGTTCTTCCGATCCCCGCCTTCTGGTCTATCTAGATCATTCCGTCACCGACGGGCGACAAGTCCACGGCCATCGCCAGGTGGTATCTCGTCGGTTCCAGTACGTGGAGATCGACCAACAGGGCAACGCCAAGAGCGCTGGGAACGAGCCCTACATCGGCTATGCCCCGCTGAACGAGGAAGACCGAGCGCTACTCGAAGGCCAACTCGACTTGGATTGGGCCGACCATACCGCTGAAGAGACAGCCAAGAGCTGGGCCATAGAACACCTCTCTCAGCCGCACTTCGAGGAGATCGAGCGTGTCACTGAAGCTCGAGTGGCGAAGGTCAAGGAGGCAGTACGGGAACGCCTCGAAGCCGAAATCCGCTACTGGGACCAGAGAGCCGAGGAGTTGAAGAAACAGGAGCTCGCCGGCCAAAAACCCCGCCTCAATTCAGGCCGTGCCCGCGCCAGGGCCGACGATCTAGCTGCCCGCCTGACCCGACGTCGCCTAGAGCTGGACCGAGAAGACGACCTCCACAACAGCCCACCCACCATCGTCGGCGCGGCCATCGTCGTACCCCAAGGCTTCATCGATCAGCTCCGCGGCACACCGCCAGACCCCGAAGAAACCGCCGACAAGATGGAGACCGACCGCCGAGCCGTCGCCGCCGTCCTAAAAGCCGAGCGAGCCCTCGGCCGCAATCCCGAGGCCCAGTCCCACAGCAACCCCGGCTACGACGTCCTATCCATCGACCCCAAGTCCGGTACCCACTACTTCATCGAGGTCAAAGGCCACCTCCCCCGCACCACCGAAATCCACATCAGCGCCCAGCAAATCAGCAAAGCCAAGTCCCTCCCCGAAAACTGGCGCCTCGCCGTCGTCTCCGTCCCCGACAACCCCGCCGAGCCTCCCACCGTCCACTACCTCCTCAACCCCTTCTCCGACTACACCCCCCACTTCGCCCAGACCGGCCTGAGCCTCAATGTCACTGACCTCTTGGCCGCCACCCAAGACCCCTGCTGAGCAGCAGCTAGCCAGTGTTTGGGGGTGCCCAGAAAAGAAAGACCCGGCACACCCTAGGTGAGGTTTGACTCCCTAGGTGAGCACCGGGTGGGTGCCGCCATCGTACCGGTGGCAACCTAGTGATGCCAGCAATTTCTCAAGAGTGATCTCTCGTCAAAAGTGGCTACCAGCCCGCAGGTTTCCGGTGTCTACCAACCTCCTGGGGGAATTGGCATAATCGGAAGTCATCGGCGGTGAGTGAGTACCACCAGTGGCCGCCTGCTCCGTCGTCTGGCCGACCTCGCAGACCCTGGGCGGTCGGGGTGCCTCTGGGGTTGACCGTGCCCAGCGGCAGGTGCCCCCGGGCGCGATGGGCTGGCAGGCGCAAGTCGCTGTCGTTTGTGACCAGCACAGCGGCGTCAATCTTGTCAGTGAGGAGGTCTATCAGGAGATGCGAGGCCACGTTTACGTCGGACCCTTTCTCTTCGGGCACATGGACGGTGTGAAGTGCCCCAGTCGAGATATCAATACCTCTAACCTTCCGGCTGGCGAAAGTCCCCAACTCGACCACGACTCGCTGGTCCGCTCCTAGGGCCGCCAGGTAAGTCCTCTGTCTTTGGGACGCTTGGGCATCAGGTACGCCCCCAATCAGCGCAGTGCAGTACGCGATGCGCTGCACCACAGCCTTCTGGGCAGTCCAGGCCTTGTTGCGACTGACCAGAAGCTCAACGAGCTTCGGAACGTCGAGCCAGCGCCATCCAGAGGTGCCACGACCGCACAGGTGGCGACCTCCGTAGTAGAGATTCAGGCCATCAATGTATGCCCCGACGCGCATCGTGGCAATGTATAGTGGAGGAACGGCAATTCATCTAATATATTGAAAAGAGTTGATATGCCTGAGAAACGCCTAGTGGTGCGAAAGAGCGACGATTTGTGGGAAGTGCGGGCACCGAGCGCCCACTACCCCGATTCGACGCACTCGACGTGGGCCGAGGCCGATAGGGCCGCCACGGACTTCCTGGTCGAGAACTTCGGCGGCGGCTATGTCGACATCATCTTGTGAGCCGACGGTCAGGGCGGCCGGGGTGAGGCGTGATAACGAGGGAGGCGTAGTCGCCAGCGCTCGCAAGGTTGCCGAGGACTGCGCTTGGCTCAATCCTTGAAAGAGGGAACCGTGGCCAACTACTCGCGATGGGAGACCATCAAGAAGCAGCGCGGCGAACCCTCAGAGGAGACCCGTGCTGGCATCGAGCAGGACTTGGCCCTGGGTCAGTTGATCTATGACCTGCGCCGCGGGGCCAACCTCAGCCAGCGGGAACTGGCCCAGCGCATGGGCACCACTCAGTCGGTATCTCCCGGCTCGAAGAGGGCGGAGGTGCACGAAACCGAATCGACACCCTTGCCCGGGTCGCGACGGCTTTGGGGCGCCACCTGGTGGTGTCATTTCCCATCGAGGTCCCTGACTGCCTCGAAGACGCAGTGCAAGTCGCATGATCAGCTAGTTGGGGGTTCGACACGACGAGCGGTACCCGCAAGGGGGACAAGAGAAAGTCATGGAAACCGACCGCCGAGCTATCGCCGATCTCCTGGCCGCGGCTGGGCCTCCGAGCTGACCGCTGGTGTCTGAAGAGCGGAGAATGCGAAGGATAACTCTGGTGGATTTGCACCGCCACGTTTCTGTCATTTCGGTCATCCTGCGATACTGGGAGGGTGTTGGATGCCGTGACTCAGGCACGCGAGCTCATCAGGATCGTGACCAGCGATTCGGAGTTGCCCAGGTATGCGCGCCACCGGGCTGCGAGGCTCGAGTCGCTTGCTGTCACGAAGCCCGGACTCGTCTGTGATGAGCTCGAGGAACTGCGCCAGCAGATCCTGCCCGACCTGCCCTGTCATTCGCCGGCCTGCGATTACGCACGCTGCGTGCCGGTCGATGTGTTCTGGGAATACAACTTGACCTCTGAGCGCCGCGCTGACTTTCCGACCGCAGAGGAGTACCTCCGTTGGCTGCAACGTGAGGCTGATCCTGCGGCTGCTGCGCTCTGTGATCTTTCAACATGTGACCTAGTACCGGCTGCCCATTCCTGGTTGGTGCCCGCTGAGCACATCGCTGATCTAAGCGGTCGGAGCTTGAAGTCACGGTTGCGGCTGACCGGCCATGAACCCCCCTATCTCGTATTCGTGCTCCCTGTAGCGAAGCTGAAGTCTGCTGGCGTGATGGTGCGCGAGCCCCGCGGAGTTGATGCCGTGCCCTCCCGGCTTGTGCAGTGGGTGTCGGGAGATGTGCTCGATGAGCGGATTGACCAAGACATCCCCCGCGCTGCTCTCGGAGGCATCCAATGGCGGCCGTAGAGCAGCCGTCGCCTGGCTTGTACAGCGCGGTTTTGCACATCTTGGGAAACACCGACTCTCGTTCGCGCTCTATGTCGTTCACGATGGGCGACCTGGCTGAGCACCTGACCGCTGAGCAGGCTGAATGTTTGCCACGAGTGATTGGCAAAGTCCTTCCGATGTTGAGGACGGACCCCGAAAGGCTGCGGTTTGCGGCTCATCTGGTTGCCCGCTTCGATTTCTTCGAAGCCGCCGGAGAACTGGCTGAGATCGCGCTAGCGATCGATGACCGCGACCTGAGGCTGGCAGCGGCGATGCTGTGCGGGCATCCCGCGGTAGACAACTCGGTTCGGCGGCGTGTTGCCGATGCGGTGGGTGACGACCGGGCCGGCCGCATAAGGCTGGATCGCAGTGTTGTACCAGAGACAGAGGACGAGAAGCGCCTGTATTGGCAGCGCTGGCCCGGTGCTCGCACGGAGCCCTTGCCGTTCGCGCAGGCTCCGGTGGTTGTGCTGGACTGGGGTTTTCCCGCCGATGCAGTCCTCCACTTCGCCATTCGTGCCGACAGGGTGGGGGCATCGGTGCGCCGGTTGCCACCCGATGTGGAGATGCCGTTCTGGTTCGGTGCTCAAACGGTGCTCGTCTGTCAGCCCACGACCCGGAGCCGGGTCTTGAGCAGCTTCCCAGGGTTTCCCGAACGCCAAATTCTCGTCGAGCCTATGCCTACGACCGAATGGGAGATCAATGGGTTGTTGCAGAAAGTCAATGCAGTGTTGACGGGCCCCGAGAGGCTTCGTCTCGCGGCGCTCGGCCCTGAGGCGGAGTACGCCCTTTGGTCACCGGATGTTTTCACCGCTGGGGCGTATCCCACCAGGGATGCGGCGTTCTTGGCGGGGGCGACGACATCGTCGCTCAACAATCTGCGCAAGCGCGGGGTTCTCCACCCGCGCGATTCGGGTGTGTTGCTCTGGACATTCCGAGACGTAGTGGCTGTTAGAACCTGGATGTATTTGAGGTCGAGATCGCCGCGCCGGGTTTTCAGCAGTGTGGTTGGGGCGCTTGCTCGGTTCGCGGGCGATTCTCGGGCCGTTCGGCTGGGTGCAACCTCTGAGGGAAGAGTGCTCGTGAACAGGGGAGACGGTTGGGCTGATGTGGAGAGCGGACAGAGAGCCTTGGGTCTCCCAATCACGGATATCGACGACGTATTCCGTCCTTTCGATTACGGCGCCGGCACCACACTCGACCTGCTGCAAGCCAGCACCAATACGAAGTTGCATCCAACAGTCCTCAACGGAACCCCGCATATTGACGGCCACCGGATCAGCGCCAAGGCCTTGGCAAGCGTCGACACCCTCTGTCGGAGAGAGGTCATTGAAGCGGCCTATCCCGAGTTGGAGGGCAAGTCGTTCGAAGACACGGTGTCGGTCGGCAAGCAGCTATTGAGTGCTTTCTGACCATGAGATTCCTCTACGACGCCGTTCTGCCCCACAACCTCGCTCTTGAAGCCCCGGCTGAGGTGGCGTTTGACCGTTGGGATGGCCCTGACGTGTCAGACGCTGATCTGGTCCGCGCGTCAGGGGAGAGAGGATGTCGTGGCGTCATCCTCTGGGGCCGGGACTCACTCCAACAGGCAGACCTGCGAGATACCGCCCAACAAGCAGGCGTGGCCCTCGTGGCAGTCGAAGCCGATAACCCCATCGAAGCCAAGCGGCGGATTCTGAAGAACCTCTCTGCCCTCCGCCGGAAGCTTCAAGACCACGACTGCCTACTCGTGCTGGCCAACGAAGTCCGCCCCATGGGTAGCGGCAGCTCGCCGTAGTCGCCTTCCCTCTGGCTGCGCAGCCTCTCGTCTCATCTTGTCGATGCTGCCTTTAGGTTGGGCTCATCTCCAATGGCGTGAATGGTCAAGAGTGACGACAGCAGCAAGCTAAATGCAAATTTCGTAGCAAAATAACGATTATAGCGATTAGAATGTCATTAACTTGCTAGGAAGGAATACCGATGTTGCTCCGGTTCGAGGTCTCTAATCACCGTTCCATCCTCGATCCCGTGGAGCTGTCGATGATCGCTGTCGACGAGGATCGCAAAGCGGCACGCGACATCGAAGGGCTGTCGGAGCGAGTCCTGACGGTCGCCGGCGTTTACGGCCCCAATGCGTCCGGCAAGTCCAACGTGCTCGATGCGATCAACTGGCTGTCGTACGCCGTCGGGACCTCCCTTTTGGGAGGAGGCGACTTCATTGCCCGAGATCCCCATCGTTTCAATGACGGTGACGATCGACCCACCAGGTTCGACTTGGACATAGAGGTGGAAGGCGTCCGCCACGGGTATCAGCTCGAAGTTAACGATCTAGAGGTGTTGTACGAGAGCCTTTGCAGCTATCCCGAGCGCAGGCGGCGCGTCCTCTTCGAGCGCGAGGGACATGAGGTGCATTTCCGCCGAGGGCTCGGTGGCACGAGTGCTACCAAGGAACTGCTTACTCCCACGACGCTGCTCCTGTCTGCGGCGAAGCGCGTCGGCGACCCCGCCATCCAGACCGTTGCTCGCGCCATTTCTGGAATATCCGAGGTCAACGCCCAGGGGGTCAGAAGGTCCTGGGGGAGGCCGCCCCTGCAGTTCGTTGTTCGTAGTTCGGATACCCACTCGCTTTTCGAGGACAAGGGCGTTCGTGATCGAATTTCTGACGGGTCGCTCAAAGGTGATGCGGCTCTCTTGAGCTTCTTGCGTCTGGCCGACCCAGGGATCGTTGATTTCGAGATCAAGGAATTCGAAGACCGGATCACGGGTGCATCCAACCAACAGATCCTGCTCGTACATGGCAGTGGAAGCGCGCCGGCCCTGTTCAGGCTCAGCGATGAATCCGCAGGGACTCGCATGTTGTTTGGGCTGTTGGGCCCAGTATTCGATGCTCTGAGGCTAGGTCAGGTCCTGCTGTTCGACGAGGCCGACGCGAGCCTGCACCCCCGACTCTCCGCCCGGCTCATAGAGATGTTCCAAGACCCCCAGACCAACCCCAACAGAGCCCAAATCATCCTTGCCACCCACGACACATCATTGCTCAGCACCCTCAATCGCGATGAGGTGTGGTTCACCGAGAAGGGGCCCGACGGCGCCACTCGCCTCGTAGCCCTTGCAGAGTTCGGCGGGGACAAAGTCAGAAGGTCGCTGAATCTTGAGCGGGCCTACCTACAAGGTCGGTTTGGTGCAGTTCCCGAAATCGATCACATCGACGTGCGTCGAGCTCTCGGCCTCGTTGAGCAATCACCCTGATGGCTCGATCGCCACGAGGTAATAAGAGCAAGGACAAGTCGTTTCGTCGCAAAGTGGCCACTCGCTCTCCCAGGCGCACGGTCCTCGTATTTTGCGAAGGTGCGAGGACCGAGGTCGACTACCTGAAGGCGTTGAAAAGCGAGCCTGCTGTTCGCGAGGTGGCTTCAGTTGACATCCAGATTGACGAAGACACCCATGGGTATGCCCCGTTGACCCTGGTCACAGCGGCCGCTGAAGCCCGAGAACGAGCGAATGGCGAGGACGGGGAAATCGACGAGGTCTGGTGCATCTTCGACGTGGAGCAACCCCAGAACCACCCCAACCTCAAGAAAGCCGTCGCCCTAGCCAGAGACCGAAGTGTCCAAGTGGCGGTGTCGAATCCTTGTTTTGAATTGTGGCTAGCTCTGCACTTTCAGGACCAGACTGCTCCAATCGCCAGCAAGGCTGCTGATGGCCTGCGCCGAACCCTCGACGGTAGCCAAAATAAGGGCGTGGATGGCTACAAGTACATGTCTCGATGCGATGAAGCAGCACGCCGTGCTCGATCGCTGACCACAAAGCACAAACGCGATGGCACCAAGTTCCCGAACGACAACCCCTCGTCCGGCATGTACCGCTTACTGGAAGCGGTCGAGCGCCCCACGGAGGATTCGACCTAGGAGGGATCTCCCTCCGGCAGCGGGCCTTAAAGGCACAGGCCCGAAAACCATATTGCAACTAAAATGACGCGCCTGTAACTTGGCAACAATGCGTTGAGGCCTGCCCATAGGGGCTCTACGCGATGAAGTTGGGGCGTCGGGTTCTGATTTTTGTGACGGGTTGGGTTTCGCGTGGTTTTTGTCCGGCTGCCAGGAGTATGGGTAGCCGGTGGTTGTTGAGGTTGCGGAGGCCTCGGGCGGAGCGTTTGGCGTCTTTGGTCTTGGCGTTGGCGGCCTCGGTGCGCCCGTTGTGGGTGCGGGTGCGGGTGCTGGTTGTGGTCTCGTCGCGCCGGCGGCCCAGGGTGTGGGCGAGCCGGTGCGGCTCGGGGCCGGACTCGGGGGCGGTGCACCATTCGATGGCGTCGTCGAGGCGGTGCTCGGCTTGTTCGGGGTCTGTGGTTTTGAACACGGACCGGACTTTCTCTTCAGCCGTCCCAGCAGTCGGCCACCTCGTCGTGGGGGCCGCTTTGGTCCAGGGCTGATTGCAGGCGCATGTGGCCTCGGGCGTCGAGGCGCTCGGCGCCTGTCAAAAGGAGTTCGCGGATCCCGTAGAGGGGGTCGCCTTTTCGGCCGCGGTGGCCGGTGGTCTCGTTGTGGGTGCGCTGGCGGCACTTGGTCACCGCCTGGTTCGCCAGGCCCATGATGCGGGGACGGGTCCGCGGCGATCTGTGCGCCGGCCGAGAGGCGCCCGGCGCCGATCCCGTGTTTGACGGCGCTGGGGTAGCCCTCACAGGGATCCACACAGACAACTTCGATAGAGCCGGCCCGCCACCGGGGCTGTTGTTGGAGCCATCGCCGCAAACCAGCGGCACCTCGCCCGTCGAACACGTCGATCACCCAGCCGGCGGCGTCGATTGCGGCGGCGGTGAACCGGCGCCGGCGGGTGGCCGAGGACATGGCCGTCTCATCGAACCCGACCCGCGCGGCCGGGCCCACCCGGGCGGGACCGCCGGCCTGCCCACAAGCGACCGCCTCGACCGCGGACCACACCGTGGGCCACCCCACGCCAAGCCGGCGGGCCAAAGACGCAACCAACCCCTCCACCGCGCCCACGCCGGTCACCTCGAACCCCGCCGCGCCGAACCACACCGCTGAACTACCCTGAACCACCAGAGGCCTCCCGACTCTTGGACTAACTGATCAGCCACAAGAAACGGCGAGACCCCCGACTCAGTGGCAGACCCCCACAATCACCCCAGTCCCAGCCTCAACGCGAAGACCCGATTAATGACACTTGAAATTAGACAACTAGTTATTCATCTTGCATTTGTTTGTATGCTTCTTGCGGGCAGCTACTTCTTGCTGGCGAGATATTTTGCAAATCTCTTGTGACCCGTTGTGAATTGCAATTCAGCATGGATCGAGTCGCCCAAGGTTGGCATATTAGTAAGTTGCAGGTCGCGGAAAATGTGCTCTCATTCGAATTGCACGATATCAAGATTGCAAATGCCTCTCTTATCAAATTGCCACTATGAGATTTAGCGTTTGGCCGGCGTTGGAGCGGACTTGGGAAGAGGTTCTTGAGCTTGCCCTGCGCTCAGAGGAGACCGGGTGGGATGGAGCGTGGGTGGCGGATCACCTCATGCTGGAAGAGCCGCGAGAGAGCCAGGAAGGGGTGCTGGAGGTGTGGAGCACGCTGGCTGGGCTGGCGGCAACAACTAGTCGGATCACCTTGGGTTCGTTGGTGTGCTCGATGACCTATCGGCATCCGGCGGTGTTGGCGTCGGCGGCGGTGACATGCGATCACATCAGCAATGGAAGGTTCATTCTTGGGGTCGGAGCGGGGTGGCAGGAGAACGAGCACAGGGCGTATGGATTCGAGTTGGGCGACTTGAAGACGAGGTCGGATCGGCTTGAGGAAGGCTGTCGGGCTATTCGAGGGCTGCTTGAGAACGAAAGTTGGACTATGCAGTCGCAGTATTTCTCATTCGAGGAAGCGCCCCGATACCCCAAGCCTGTGAAGGGGAGGCTTCCGCTACTGGTTGGAGGCAAGGGGGAGCGTCGGACACTGCGCACAGCGGCGATGTACGCCGATTGGTGGAACGCATGGGTGGATGCAGAGGCTCTGCGGCACAAGCGTCGGTTGCTCCGCCGGCACTGCGAAGAGGTCGGACGTGACCCCGATGAGGTGCGGTGCTCGATCCAGGCGTTCCTGTGCTTGAGCGAAGACCCAGAAGTGCAGCGTGAGTTTGTCGGTCGAGCTGGGCGGCGACCAACTCTGATGGGCTCAGTCGAAGCGGTGACTGATCAGGTTGGCCAGCTCCGCGAAGCCGGGGCTGAGGAGCTCATCATCCCCGACTGGACCTACGAGTCTTTGTCTCGCCGAGACGACGAACTCGACCAGTTCATCTCGGAGGTAGCTCCTTCCATTTGGGGTCGCTGACTCAATTGGCGGGTTAGTTGTTTGATCCTGTCTTTGAGATTGATATCTTGAAGGGCATGGCAAAGACATCTATTGATGTGGATAGAGATATCGCTGAACAGGCCGCTGCGATACTTGGGACTACGACGCTGAGAGAGACAGTCAACGCTTCGCTGCTAGAGATCGTCAACGCCAAGCGCCGACTCGAACTAGTGACTCTTCTAGGCGAGGAGGGCAGATTCGACTTCGATGCGGCTGAACAAGCCTGGGGAGGCGACGCGTAGTGGCACGGGCCACCCATCTGGCCGACACGAGTGCCTTTGCCCGATTGTCGAAACCTGCGGTCGCTGCGGCGGTTGCCCCTTTGATTGCCGAGGGGCGGATCGCATTGTGCCCTCCCGTGATGTTCGAACTGGGATTCAGCGCCCGAAACGCGGTGGACCATGAGGCGATCATGAGCCGTCTCGATGCGTTTGACTCCGTGCCGGCTACCAACGCCGACCACCACCGAGCGATAGGGATACAAAGGCAGCTGGCGGAGCGCGGCCAGCATCGTGCGCTTTCTCTGGTTGATGCTCTCGTCGCCGCGGTGGCCGAAGCTCGCCAGTTGATTGTCTTGCACTACGACGCCGATTTCGAGCTAGTTGCCGAGATCACCGGCCAACCCCACCAATGGGTGTTGGAGCGCGGCACCGTCGACTAGCCGCGCAGAGAAGAAGTTCGGCTGCTACTGCCTGCGCAGATAGACAGTCCAGTTGGTGAGGCCGACGAGGGCGCCGAGGTTCCCCCTGAGGTTCCCCCCTAATCGTGGAGGGGTTGTTTTTGAGGATTAGGGGTGTGGGGCGTGACCCGGATGAAGTGAGATGTTCGACCCAGGCGTTCCTGTGCTTGAGCGAAGACTTGGACGTTCAACGCGATTTCGTCAGTCAAGCAGGCAGGCGGCCAACGCTGGTGGGCTCAGTCGAAGCGGTGATTGATCAAGTCGGCCAGCTCCGCGAGGCAGGTGCCAACGAGCTCATCATCCCTGATTGGACCTATGAGTCCCTGTCCCGGCGAGACGACGAACTAGAACAGTTCATGTCAGAGGTGGTCCCGTCAGCTAGGGACTAGCGTTCGCTACGTCCTGGGTCTTGAGTAGTGGTTCGTAGTGGTCTTGGGTGTCCTGGGCTGAGAGGCCGAGGATTTCCCCGATCCGTGCCCAAGTAGAACCACATGCTCGAGCTGCTGAAATCGCCTCGAGGAGCTGGGGTTTGTTCGTCGGGCTGGCTGCTGCTGCACACCCTAGGTAGAACTCGGCGACGGGAATTTCCTGGGCCTCTGACCAGTCAAAGGCCTCGCACCAGTCGGCCACCTCGTCCCAGTCGCCGCTTGCCTCGGCCTTGGCGATCAATTCTTGAAGGGGTTGGGACATGTCATTCACCTCAAGTAGTTAGGCCGTGCCTTCATCGCATGAATGATTCTAGGGGCTTCGCCCGTTCTCGCGATTCCTACTTCCAGCATGCGACCGCTGGGGTCGGCACCCATGAACATCAATGGATCGTCCATTGGAATGATGCGAATGGTGTTTCGGCAGGCGTGGAGGGCATCGTCTTCCGAAATCTCATGTCGCCGCGCGCTTGCGGCGAATCGCAGCTTTGTGAAATTGAAATATATTTAAATATCATAGTATCACTTGATCTAGTCAAGGTCTGAGACGGGGGCTGGTGGGCGGGGTCGGCGGGCGATGAGGGCAGCAGTGGAGATCGCGCCGATCGCGATCAGGGTCAGCGCGGTGACGAGGACGGTATCGATCTCGACCGCGATTTGGTGAATGAGGGCAGCACCGCCAATGGCAAGGAACACCAGGCCGCTCATCAGGGCCAGGAGGTTCACGGGGTGGCGATTCAGCCTTTTCGCCTGATCGCCGCGATCGGGGTTGTTGGGGGAATGTTCCATGGGATCGGGATGGCGTTTCGACATTGGTATCTCCTGAACTGTCCTTATGCGTTCAAACCGGGTGAACCGGGGAGGATTCGGACTATGCCGAAGCCGAGATCCAGGTCAAGGTGCAGGGTGCCGTTGGAGGGCTCAGGCTGGTCCCACGATGCATTTACGTTCTTGTCCACGCCACTCTCCATGATTGTCGGGTCACTTCTGAGCAATCCCCACTTGTCAAACGGTGACGGGTCCATGTGCAGATCGCCAGCACCGATGTGAGCGTTCAGTTCAAGGCTGATATCTGCTGGCACAAAGACCAGAAGCTCGCCGATGGTGAGCCCGAGGTCCAATGTCGCGCTCTGGCCGCGGAAATCGACTTCCCGGAGGTCGACCACCATCCTGCCGATCCCGTGCCGGTATTCGGCCTCCAATTCCCCGAGGTTGGTTGCCTCGACCCGCTCGGTTCCAATTCCCGACCACATAGAGCGGATATCAGCGGCTATCCCGAGGATCAGGACGGCTGAAAGCAGAGCTCCCAGAAGTATCAATCCATGAGCTCGTCCAAGGAAGGAAGACATCACTAAGACTGCGCCGACAAATAGAACCAGCACGGCAACGAGCAGAGTCGGGTCTGTGTCGAACACGTCGAAACGGTCGAGCATCACTGCCCCGCCGACAAAAATCAGCATGACCGCGCTCGCGATCGGCCCGAGGAACGATCGCTCGCGCCGCCGTCGCTGGCGTCGAGAGCGTCGCCGGCGGCGGGCGGAGGCTCGACGCGTCTGAGCTCTGAGGCGCGCCCGGCGGCGACCGGTGGGGGCGAGCGGGCCGCCGCCGGGGGAATCTGCCGACCCGGTCGGTGCCTTCACATCCATCGTCGACACCGCAGCCGCGGCGGCCACCGGCGAGCTTGCCGCTTCCTGCGGGGGCTGCCCAGACCGATGCGGTGAGGGTTGCGAGGCTTTGGGCCGCCACATGAGCCATGCGCCGGCCGCGATGAGGGCGACGGCCAGCAGGACGACGACGACAGCCCCATTGGACAAGAACTTGGCGAGGAGGTCCAACAGCAGCGGACCAAGCAGGAACACGCTGATTGCGGTCGCCGCCAAGAGAAGCAGTGCTCCGGCCATGCTGCGAAATCGGTGGGGGGAGTCGCCCCGCAGGGTGTTGGCCAGAATGCTGGGCGACCCATCCCGGTGGGGAAGACAGAGCCAGCCCAAGAAGTACAGCCACAAGCCGGCCCCGCCGACGAACGTCAGCAGGATAAAACCGACCCGGATTGAAACGGAATTGACGCCGGCCAAGCTCCCGATCCCGCCAGCGACACCGGAGATGATCCGGTCGTCAGCGCTCCGGCGCAGGGACTGCATCTTGTTGTCGGCCATGTCTTCATCATCGCCTTGTCGAAGCCGACTCCCCATAGGGGGTTTCCCTGATATTCCCCTGAGAGGCGGGACAGTGGTCAGGGTTGTTCCCCAGAGCCACCACCCGGTTGCCATGCGACAATGAGGGCATGGGTGTGAGCCGATTGGCTCGGTCGGGCACTGATCGGATGGCAGGCGGGGTATGCGGCGGCATCGCCCTGAATCTCGGCATGGAGCCGGTTGTCGTGCGGACCGCTTTCGTCGCCCTCACGGCGGCTTGGGTCAGTGTTCCGCTCTACCTGCTGGCATGGGCGCTGCTGCCTGCCCGCCATAACGAGGAAGAGCCCGAGGCACTCCAGGCACGGCTGGCCAATCGGCGGGCCCTCGGGTTGGGCCTGATGGTGGTTGGAGTGGTCCTGTTGGCCCGACAGCTTCGAATCACCGCTCCCGACGAAGTGCTATGGCCCTTTCTATGCGTCACCACCGGCTTCGGATTCATCGCCCGGCAGGCACGACCGATGGCTTGGGTCGGGACGGCAGGGGCCCTGAGATCGGCGCTACGGGTGGCCTTGGGCGTAATCGTGGTCGCTGGCGGCGTGGTCACGCTGATCGCGGCCAATGTCTCCCCGGGTGTGGTGTTCGATGGGGCGCTACCCGCTGCGCTGGTGGCGGGCGGGCTGGCTTTGATCCTCGGTCCCTGGATAGCTGTGCTGGCGAGGGATCGTTGGGAGGAGCGCTGGCTGCGCGTCCGGGCTGACGAACGGGCCGAGGTAGCCGCGCACCTGCACGACTCGGTGCTCCAGACTCTGGCCCTCATTCAGCGGACCGACGACCCGAGCCGGGTGGCCGCGCTGGCCCGCCGCCAAGAGCGGGAGCTGCGGGACTGGCTGTATGCGGAGGAGTCGGATCCATCGGAGAGGACCCTTCGCACGGCGATTGAGCAGGCAGCCACCGAAGTCGAGGATCTCCACGGTGTGCGTATCGACGTGGTGTCGGTAGGCGACGCGGTGCTTGACGTGCCGCTGGAATCGCTGGTAGCTGCAACAGGGGAGGCGATGACCAACGCGGCCCGGTGGTCGGGACGGGACAAGTTCTCTTTGTTCGTGGAAGTGGGGGAGGAGGTGGCCGAGGCGTTCGTGCGCGACACCGGCCTCGGGTTCGACCCCGCAGCGGTGGGTGACAACCGGGTGGGCATACGGGAGTCCATCGTGGGGCGGATGCGCCGGGCGGGGGGCGAATGCGAGATTCGAAGCGCGCCCGGTGAGGGCACCGAGGTCCATCTCCGCTTGGTTCGGCATTGAATCCTGCCCCGCGGCGATGCGGGCGGCGGTTCCCTGCCCGCTACCGTTCTGGGTGTGGTTGCTGCACCGTGCCGAGTCGTGGTTGTAGACGATCACGGGCTGTTCCGCAGCGGCGTGCGAGCTGAATTGGGCGACCGGGTGAAGGTAGTGGGCGAAGCCGACGACGTGGCCTCGGCCGTGGCCGAGATTGAGCGCTGGTCCCCTGATGTCGTGCTGTTGGATGTCCACTTGCCCTCGGGATCGGGTCGGGAGGTCATCGAGGCAGTGGGAGCGGCAGGGATCGACACAAACTTCTTAGCCTTGTCGGTGTCCGACGCGACCGAGGATGTGGTGGATGTGGTCCGGGCCGGCGCCCGGGGGTACGTCACCAAGACCATCTCTGGAGATGAGTTGGTGGAGGCCATCCTGCGAGTTCGCGACGGCGACGCAGTGCTCTCGCCCCGGCTGGCAGGCTTCGTGCTCAATGCCTTCATGCACAGTGCGCAGGCGGCTCCGTTGCTCGACGACGACCTCGATCGGCTCACTCCCCGAGAGAAGGAGGTGCTGCGCCACCTGGCCCGGGGCTACACCTACAAGGAGATCGCCCGTCGCCTGTCGATCTCGATCAAGACGGTGGAGTCCCACGCCTCAGCCGTGCTGCGCAAACTCCAGCTGTCCAACCGCAGCGAGCTCAGCCGCTGGGCGGCCGCCCGCCGCATCTGGTAGCCGTTGGCACACCTGGCTCGCTCGCTGCCGTTTGGTAGCGAAGCGGCGATGGTCCCGCCTACTGGCGTCTTAGGTAGACGGTCCAGTTGGTTAGGCCGACTAGGGCGCCGCCGATGATGTTGCCGAGGGTGACGGCTACGAGGTTGTGGGCTACCCAGGGGAAGTTGAGGCGGCCGATCTGGTCGGTGGTGAGGCCGGCGGCGGCGAGGGCGTCGGCGTCGGTGGACACCAGCCAGCCCAGGGGCAGAAAGAACATGTTGGCGATGCTGTGCTCGAAGCCGGCGGCCACGAAGGCGGTGATGGGCAGGATGATCCCGATCATCTTGTCCACCAGCGAGCGGCCGGCCACCGCCATCCACACTGCTAAACACACCAGCATGTTGGCCAACAGGCCCCGCACGAACGCGGTCTCGAAGGACAAGTTCACCTTGTCGTTGGCGATTTGGATGGTCCTCACCGAGAAGGCGTAGTCAGCCTGGGCCCACCAACGGCTGAAATACAGCAAGAACACGATCACCAGCGAGCCCACGAGGTTGGCCACGAAGGCCAGCGCCCAGTTGCGGGTGAGCTCGGGCCCGCTGATGCGGCGGCTGAAGAAGCTGGCCACCATCAGGTTGTTGCCGGTGAACAGCTCCGACCCGGTGACCACCACCAAGAACAGCCCCAGCGAGAAGCCCACCCCGATGAGCAGCCGGGCCGGGCCGGTTCCCAGCTCCGGGCTGACCGCGATGGTGAGGGCGAACACGCCGCCCAAGGCGATGAACGCCCCGGCCATGATCCCGAGGATGGAGGTCTGGGTGAAGTCGAACTTGGCCTTGCCGATTCCGGCCCGCTTGATCTTTCGGGCTATCTCCTCCGGCGTCAAGGCTTCTGACATATTCCCGCTCCCACATCCCTGGTTCCGATTGGATCAAACCGTACTATTTCGGCTCCCCTTGGGTGGCGTATGCAATTGACAGCATGAGGTTGCTTCGCTCTGCCCATATCTCTTGACAGTTCCAACTACCGTGTAGGCCATGGCTGAACCGGTAGCAGGCATGGAGCGCTCCGCCGGGGGCGTCGTCGCCGACTCCCGGTACTACGCCGGAGCAGTTGAGGCCCTGCGCAGTGCTTGTGCCCATATAGGGGAGGCGGCCGATGCGGCCCAGCGGGCCAGGTTCTTCTCCGATATCACCGCTTGGAACGACGAGGCTGACGCCTCGGCCCACGATGCCGACAAGGCCGCGGTCATGGCCATGGCCGAGGCCTTGCGGGCAAAAGGGGCGGTCGCCATCTACGCCGATGCCGCCCGCAGCACGCTGTCCGAGGTCACCGCGGCCTTCGCCGCGTCCGAAACGCCCAGCAGCGCCATCGTCGGCGCGGGGGCCGAAGATGCCGATGCCAAAAACGGGAGCGCAGATGATGACAGTGCGTTCTCGGGCCATCTGGCCCGCGCCCTGGTTGCCCTGGTAGAGGAGCGGGAACGGGACATCGATTTGGATTCCGACGACGCCGGCTATGTCAAGATGGCCAACACGTTGTCGGTGCTGGCAGGGGCCCGGTCCGCTTATCGGGCGGTTGACGAGGCGCTGATCCTGCTGGCCAACGCCCGAGTCGCCTATCTCAAGGAATCGCTGGCCGCCGCGCAAACCGCGTTGGCCGCCGACTTGAAGGCCGCAGTGGCCGACGACATCCGGGCGAAGTCCCTTGGCGAGTTCCGCTCGGCGTTGACCACCCTGGCGGTGACCCGCACCGCTTACAACGCCGAGATCGCCGACGAGCTGTGGGGGGCCTTGGCCGAGGCCCGGACCAACTTGGCCGCCGCCACCGCAACCGTTTTTGAGATCCAAGCTGCCGCGGGCGGCCGCGGCAGCGCCGACGATATCCATGCCGCATCGGCCCTGGCGTATTCATTCAGCGGTTCCGAGACCCCGACCGACATCTACGACGCCGCTCGAGATGTCGTGGTCGAAGCCAAAGAGTTCCGGCGCCGGGCCCAAAGCGCCTGCGACGCGGTAGATGCCCTGCTGGTCGAGAATCGGGCAGTGGCCGCCGATGCCTTGATCGAAGCTCGAGCCGTGGTCGGCTCAGGGTCTCTCGTTGAGATCAGGGCCGCTTATGAAATGGCCAGCGCCGCCATGGACTCCCTGTTCGGGGCTCGGGCGGCTTTCGAGGTGGGGTTCGACCTCACCCTTCCCGAGATTTTCGGAGACTTTGAGTTCTGAACGAGGAGTGCGTCGGGGTTCTAGAGAGCTACGCCCACGAGCACCGCGCCGATTGAGGCCAAGCCCGACAGCGACCCCAACATGGCGATGCGGCGGCGGTCGGTGGCCTTGGTGTGCAGCCATGCGGCTACACCGGTGGCCACCACCAGCACGAGCTTGATGGTGAGGGTGATGTGATAGCTGTTGGCCGCGTCTGCAAACTCGACTTCGAGCAGGTTCCACAGCCCGGACAAAACGGCCAGAGCGAAGAAGGGCCACGCCACCCGGGCGAACTGCTGGGCGGCGGCCTGAGTGGCCTCGGGACCGATCCGGCGCAGGGCCGGCACGAGGGCGGCCACCACGACCTGGCCTCCCACCCACACGGCGGCGCCCAGGATGTGGAGGAATACCCGGAGGGTTTCGACGTCCCAATTGGCTTCGATCATGGCCTCAACCTAGTGGTCTACCTGGTTGGGGTTGGTACCGTCGCGCCATGAGCATCAACCGAGCCGTCTACATGGAAGCCCTGAACGCCGACGGCGAGGCCATTGCCGCTGCCGGGCGGCGGGACATCGAAGCCGAGGTGCCGTCGTGCCCCGGCTGGACCATGCACAAGCTGCTGGCCCACGTCGGCCGGGTGTACCGCTCGGTGGGGCGCCATGTGGCCGAGCGGGCCACCGAGATGATCCCCGCCGACGAGATCCCCCGTCCTCCCGAAGGCGACGCCATAGTGCAGTGGTTCGAGGAGGGGCACCGCTTCGTGCAGGACGCGCTCGACGGGGCCGACCCCGACGAAGCAGTGTGGACTTGGACCGGTGAGAGAACCACGGCCTTCTACTTCCGCCGCATGGCCCATGAGACCGCCGTGCACCGCTGGGATGCCGAAGACGCATTCGGCGAGCCCGGCCCGATCGACTCCGACTTGGCGGCCGACGGGGTGAGCGAGCTGTTCGAGGTGGTGCGGCCCTTCGCAGTGGCCAACTGGGACATGGCCCTGCCCGATGCCAGCCTCCATCTGCACCGCACCGATGGCGAAGGGGAGTGGCTGCTGGCCAACGACGGCGGTCGCATCAAGGTGAGCCGCGAGCACGCCAAAGGCGACGCCGCCGTGCGGGCCAGCGGCACCGACCTGCTGTTGCTGTCGTGGGAGCGCATTGGGCTCGACCGCCCCGGCGTGGAGACCTTCGGCGACGCCGACGCCGCCCGAGCCTGGTTCGCGCTGTCGCGGTAGAGCCACCTAGCCCACCCGACCTGACCATGACCGACGACACATCCCGCCCGTCGCCGACCCCCTCGGCCCCCACCCGGGTCGATGTGTTCGACCAGTACATGCCCATCGTGTTGTTTCTGGTGCTCAACAGCGTGGGCGGGTTGGTCTGGGCTATCGGCGCCATGACCCTATGGGCCGTCAAGGCCCAGGTCAGCCGGTATCGCCGGGGATTGCCTCTGGGCCGGGTGATGCCGATCATCGTGCTGTACCTGCTGGTCCGGGGCACCTTGGGCATCATCTACGACAGCGAGGAGGTTTACTTCGGCATCGGCATCGGGGCCAAGGGCCTGGCCGCGGTGGCCCTGTTGGTGTCGGCTGCCATGAGGGGGAACGCAACCGGCTACGCCTTGCCCTTCCTCGTGCCGATAGACCGCGCCGTCAAATCTCACCCCGAATACCGAGCGGTGACGCGCCGAGTCTCCGTCGCAGTGGCGCTGGTGGTGTTCGCCAGCGTCGGATTCGACACTTGGCTGCTCCAGAACGCCTCCATCAACAAGTTCGTGCTCATCCGCCTGGGGGTCAACTGGGGGCTCTCCATCCTCACGATATTGACGGCCGGGTTGTACCTCGACCGCCGCCTGCGCCGCATTCCCGGTTTCCCCGGCCTGTTGCCCCTGCTGGAGCAGCGCATGACAGGCATGGGCATGAGTCCGCCGTCGCCTTCGGAGTGAAGTCTGGCTGGCGGGATGACCGGACGCCACCGCCGTCACTAGAGTCTCGGCCATGGCAGAGAACAACTGGGGAAGATGGGGCGACGAGGATGAGCGGGGAGCGCTGAATCTGCTGACCCCCGAGGTGGTGAGGGCGGCTGGTGCGTCGATCACCACCGGCAAGGTGTACCCGCTGGGCATCCCCATCCAGTCGCAGGGCGTGCCCATCATGGACTACCGGGGCACCCCGATGCGGCTAACCCTCCAGAACGCCTCCGATGAGGGCATCTACGAGGCTTACGGCTGCCACGCCGGCACCGGGGCCCACGAGGACGTGCTGGTGTTCGCCTCCCACACCACCAGCCACATGGACGCCCTGTGCCATGTGTACGGCCAAGACCAGCACTACAACGGCTTCTCAAAGGAGGCCATGAAGACCCACACCGGGGCCTCCCGGCTGGGCATCGAGAAGGTGGGCGCCATCGCCGGCCGGGCCGTGCTGCTCGACATGGTGGCCCATACCGGCGCCGATGGCTGGCTGGAGGCGGGCACGCCGATCAGCGGCGCCGACCTGGCCGCCTGCGCCGAGGCCCAGGGCACTCCGGTGCGGGCCGGCGACATCGTGTTGATCCGCACCGGCTACCTCGACATGTGGTGGTCGATTGAGGCCGACCCCTCCGCTGAGCAGCCCTTCGCACAGCCGGGCATCAACAACGACGGGGCCGAGTGGCTGACGGCCAACGACGTGGTGGCCGTGGGCTCCGACAACGCGGCCATCGAGGTCATCCCGTTCGACGAGAACGACTTCCTGACCGTCCACAAGATCTTGCTGGTGGGCGCGGGCATCTACATGCTGGAGTTCTTGAACTTCTCCCAGATGGCCGCCGACGGGTGCCACGAGGGATTCATGACCGTGTCCCCGTTGAACGTGACTGGGGCCACCGGCAGCCCCATCAACCCAGTCGTCATCGGCTAGCACCCGCCCATGCCCGATACGGCCGCGGCAGGTTTGCTGGGCACCCCCGACGGGGCGGTGCTCGACAAGGTTCGGGTGCTGGAGATCACCCGCACCATTGGCGGGGCCTATACCGCCAAGCTGTTTGCCGACGCCGGCGCCGAGGTGGTCAAAGTGGAGCCTCCCGGCGGCGACCCATGGCGGTCGTGGTCGGCTTCGGGGTCGCCCGCGGGCGGCGATGCCGGCGACGGCGCCTTCTTCCAGTTCCTCAACGCTGGCAAGCGCAGCGTCGCACTGGAACTGGACGACCCTGAGGGCCGCCGCCGTCTACTGGAGCTGGCCGCCACCGCTGATCTGGTGGTGGAGGACCTAGGCGCCGGGGAAGTGGAGTCGATGGGACTGGGCCACGCCGAATTGTCCGAGGGCAACCCGTCTCTCGTACTGCTGTCGATCTCTCCGTGGGGTCGAGGGGGCCCTTGGGACCAGCGCCCGGCCAACGAGTTCACGCTCCAAGCCTGGGTGGGCTCCACGCACAGCCGCGGCATCCCCGGCGAGATGCCCCTCGGGGTGGGGGGCAAGCTGGGGGAGTTCTTGGTGGCGGCCAACGCCGGCGCTCTCGGGCTGGCTGCGGTGATGGCTGCTCGGCGAGACGACGCCCAGGGCGAGCACGTGGACGTATCGGCCTATGAGGCCATGACCACCAGCTTCGTGGTGTATGCCCATCTCTACGCGGCCTATGCCTCTGATGCCCGCACCGGGGCCACTCGCTCCATCGAGATTCCCTCCGTGGAGCCGGCCAAAGACGGCTGGGTGGGCTTTTGCACCATCACCGGCCAGCAGTTCAAGGACTTCTGCGTGGTTATCGACGATCCCGAAATGGCCGACGATCCCGCCTTGGCCAGCGGTGACGGGCGGATGGACCACCGCAAGGATGTGTGGGAACGCATCGCCCGCTACACCCAGGCCCACACCGTGGACGAGATCGTGGACAAGGCCACCTTGCTGCGTGTGCCGGTGGCCCCCATCGGCGACGGCAGCCGCGTGGCCCAGATCGACCACTTCTCCGAGCGAGGCGTATGTGTGGAGAACCCCGGCGGATTCACCCAGCCCCGGGTGCCCTATCAGCTCAGTACTCGCCCGCCCCGCCCGGTGTCGCCCGCCCCTGCTTTGGGAGAGGCTGACGGGGAGCTCTTGGGCGCAGGGGCCGGTTCGGCACCGGGGCAGAGCCTAGGCCCGCCCCGAACGGAACCCTCGCTGCCGCTGGCGGGACTCAAGGTGTGCGATCTGGCCACGTTCTGGGCCGGGCCGGTGGCATCGTGCCTGTTCTCGGCCTTGGGGGCCGATGTCATCAAGGTGGAGTCCATCCAGCGCCCCGACGGGATGCGCTTTGCCAGCGGGCTCCAACGCGACGAGCTGTGGGAGTGGAGCCCGGTGACCCACGGGGCTAACACCGGCAAGCGGTCGGTCACACTTGATCTGTCGAGTGACGACGGACTGGCCCAGGTGAAGCGGCTGGTGGAGATGTCCGACATCGTGATCGAGAACTACTCCCCCCGGGTGGTGGAGAATTTCGGTTTGGACTGGGATGAGGTCCACCGGTTGAATCCCGACGCCATCATGGTGCGGATGCCGGCTTTCGGCCTCGATGGGCCGTGGCGCGACCGCACCGGCTTCGCCATGACCATCGAGCAGGCCAGCGGCCTGGCCTTTCTCACCGGTGACCCCGACGGTCGCCCGCTGGTTCCCCGGGGGATGTGCGATCAGCTCGGGGGGATGCACGCGGTGTTCGCCACTCTCTTGGCGCTGGAGCATCGGGTCCAGACCGGCGAGGGCTTGTTGGTGGAAGTTCCGTTGATCGAAGCCGGGCTCAACGCCGCGGCCGAGCAGGTGATCGAGTGGACCGCCTACGGCCAGCTCCTCCAGCGCCAGGGCAACCGCTCGCCCTACGCTGCCCCCCAGGGCATCTACGCTGCGACCGGTGAGGATCGCTGGGTGGTGGTCTCGGTGGACGACAACGCCCAGTGGTCCCCTCTGGCGGCTCTGATCGGACGCCAAAACTGGGCGGGGTGGACCAGCCGTGATGAGCGCCATGCCCATCACGATGAGATCGACGCCGCCATCGGCGGTTGGGTGGCCGAAAGGGACCGCGACGCCGCAGTAGCCGAACTGCTGGCGGCCGGCGTGCCCGCCGCTCCGGTGATCACCGGCCGAGAGTCGATCGACAACCCCCAACTCACCGCCCGGGGCCACCAGCAGTGGATGGACCACGTCGTGGTCGGCGCGGTTCCCTATCCCAGCTTCCCGGCCCGGTTCAACGGCCAATACCACCGACTGGGCCGTCCTGCCCCCACCCTGGGAGAGCACAACGAGGAAATCCTGCGCGACGTACTCGGCCTTGACGACGCCGAGATCGCCCGCCTAGCCGAAGCCCAAGTCATCGGCACCCGCCCTGCCTTGTGGGGCTGAAGGATGTTCCCGGCTGAGGCTCGGGGACTCGACAGCAATAGGGTTGGCGTCGATGTTCCTCGCCCTCACTGAAAGCCAGCTCGAGCTTCAGGCCACTCTGCGGAACTATTTCGAGAACCTGATGACCCCTAAGCGGCGGGACGCGTTAGGGGGCGAGCACGGTGGGCCGGTGTACAAGGAGACCGTCCGCCAGATGGGCAAAGACGGCTGGCTGGGGGTGGGCTGGCCCAAGGAGTGGGGCGGGCAGGGCTACACCCCGCTGGAGCAGCTCATCTTCTTCGAGGAGTCCAACCGGGCGGGCGTGCCCCTGCCGTTCGTGACCCTCAACACGGTGGGACCGGCTTTGAACGTGTATGGCACCGAGGAGCAGAAGGCGTTCTTCTTGCCCAAGATCCTGGCCGGCGAGCTGCACTTCGCCATCGGCTACTCCGAGCCCACCGCGGGCACCGACCTGGCCTCGCTCAAGACCCGGGCGGTGCGCGACGGCGACGAGTGGATCATCAACGGCCAGAAGATATGGACCACCGGGGGCCACGAGGCCGACTGGGTGTGGCTGGCCACCCGCACCGATCCCGATGTGCCCAAGCACAAGGGCATCACCATCTTCGCGGTGGACACCACCCTGGACGGGTTCAGCCACACCCCCATCTGGCTGTTGGGCGGTGGGCATACCAACGCCACCTACTACAGCGACATGCGGGTGCCCGACTGGGCCCGCATCGGCGAGGTGAACGGGGGGTGGAAGCTCATCACCGCCCAGCTCAACCACGAGCGGGTGGGCCTGGCTCCGGCGGGCAACATCGACGGGCCGCTGCGCCGGGTGGTGGACTGGGCCCGCCAAACCACCCTGGACGACGGGCGCCGGGTGATCGACCAGCAGTGGGTGCGCCTGGCCCTGGCCGAGGTGTACGCCCGCAACGAGGCGCTCAAGATGTACAACTGGAAGGTGGCTGCCGCCCTGGAGGACACCGAGTTGAAGCCAGCCGACGCGTCAGCGATGAAGGTGTTCGGGACAGAGCTGAAGGTGAAGTCGTTCCAGTCCCTCATGGAGGTGCTGGGCCAGCGTTCTTATTTGGTGAAGGGAACGCCGGAGGCGGTCTTGGCGGGAGAACTTGAGCGGGCGTATCGGGGGGCACCGGTGGGGACCTTCGGCGGTGGAGTGAACGAGGTGCAGCGGGACATCATCGCCACCGCCGGCTTGGGGCTGCCGAGGTCGCCTCGGTAGCGCGCTAGAAAGTCGTTGTCTGGCCGCCGTTGGAGCGGAAGACGTTGCCGGTGGTGAATTTGCCGGCGTCGGAGGCGAGGTAGAGCATGAGATAGGCCTGGTCGAGGGCCTCGCCGAGGGCGCCGATGGGGGAGAGATCTCGGGCGTAGTCCAAGAACTCGTCGTAGGCCTCTTGGTTCAGGGTGCCGTCCTCGTTGTGCAGGCGCCAGGTGGTGAAGTTGGTGAGCGTGCTACCCGGGGCCAGGGTGCACACCCGGATCCCGTATTGGCCCACTTCCAGCGACAGGGTGCGGCCCAGCATGGCCACCGCTGCCTTGGTGAAGGCGTAGATCCCGATGCCCTCGTAGGCCAGGTCGATGGCCCCCGACGACACGTTGAGGATCACCCCGCCGCCATTGTCCTTCATGGCCCTGATAGCGGCCTGGCAGCCGTAGAGCACACCCTTGAGGTTCAAGTTGATGCCCGCGTCGATGTCCTGGTCGCTGAGATCTTCGATCAGGCCGGGGAACATGGCGCCGGCGATGTTGGCGATGATGTCCAGCCCGCCGTAGGCGGCCACCGCTCGGGCAATGAGAGCTTCCACCTCGTCTCGGGAGGTCACGTTGCAGGCTTGGGCGATGGCCTCGCCCCCGTCCTTGCGGATGGCCTTGACGGTGGACTCCGCCCCCTCGCCGTCCAAGTCGCCGCACACCACCTTGGCCCCGGCGGCGGCGAACAGCTCGGCAGTGGCCTCGCCGATGCCCGAGGCCGCCCCGGTGATTACCGCGACTTTGCCGTCTAACCGGAATGCGTCCAGCGCGTCTGCCTTCATCAGATCCTCCTGTTACCTTTGCGGCTGCTGAGATCAATCAACCGCACAGGGTAGAGAAGCCTCGTGCGATTCATCAGGGAGCAATCATGGCAGATGGCGTGAAGGGATACGGAGTGCTGGTCACCGGTGGGGGTACCGGCATCGGCCATGCCTGCGCGGCCGCGCTGGCCGCGGACGGTGCCGCGGTCACCATCTGCGGGCGCACCGAGTCGAAGCTGGCCGACTCGGCCGAGCGCGTCGAGAAGGCGGCCGCTAACGGCGGCAGTGTGGCCTACGTGGTGGCCGACGTGACCGACGAGGCATCGGTGGCCGCCGCCGTTGCCGCTGCGGCCGAGCCCACCGGCACGCTGAACGGGGTGGTGGCCAACGCCGGCGGGGGCGGGGGCATGGGTCCCTACCACGTGCAGGACACCGACGAGTTCCTGCGGGTGCTGCACCTCAACGTGCTGGGCACCATGCTCACCATCAAGCACTCGGTGCCCCGGATGCGGGCCGCCGGGGGCGGATCATTCGTGGGCATGTCGTCCATCGCCGGCCAGATCACCCACCCGTACTTCGGGGCCTACACCCCCGGCAAGGCGGGCATCGAGGCCATGGTGCGCAACGCGGCCGACGAGTACGGCGCGGCCGACATCCGGTTCAACGCCATTCGCCCCGGATTTATCGCCACCGAGATCATGGAGGGCATCCCCCGAGACGGCGATGTGTACGAGAGCTACATAGTCAACACTCCCATGGCCGATGTTGGCCTGCCCGAGGATGTGGGGAATCTGGCCCGGTTCCTGATCGGACCCGAGTCGCGGTGGATCACCGGCCAGTGCATCAATGTGGACGGCGGCCACAGCCTGCGGCGGGGGCCCGACTTCTCCCCGTTCATCGCCCCGGCGCTGGGCCCCGACGTGATGCTCGGCACCCTGCCGGGATCCTGATCGGCCAAGGCGAGACAGCGGAGATGAATCGAGAGGAGAGCCAGTGAAATACTACGCCGCGGTGATGTTCGAGGAGGCCGATCAGCTGGTGGACATCGCCCGGGCCGCCGAGGCCGAGGGGTTCACAGGGGTGGCCCTGGCCGACCATGTGGCTGTGCCCGAGGGGTTCGCCTCGGTGCACCCCTCGGGGGAGAACCCCTTCAGCCATACCTCGCCTTTTCCCGACCCGCTGATCACCGCGTCGGCCATGTTGAGCACCACCACCACGCTGGAGGTGCTCACCTACGTGTACATCCTGCCCATGCGCGACCCGTTCTCGGTGGCCAGCCAAGTGGCCAGCCTGTCGCTGCTTTCCAACGACCGGTTCCGACTCGGCGTGGGAGTGGGCTGGCTGCGGGAGGAGATCGAACTGCTGGGAGCAGACCCCCGCAGCCGGGGGCGGCGCACCGACGAGATGATCGAGATCTGCCGACGCTTCTGGCGCGACGGAACCGCCGAGTTCCACGGGGAGCTCTTCGATTTCGGTCCCACTGGCGTGTACCCCCAGCCCGAGGCGCCGGTGTCGGTGTGGATCGGGGGGAAGTCAGAGGCGGCATTGGCCCGAGCAGTCCGCAACGATGGCTGGCTGGGCATGAACTACGACCTCCCGGAGGTCCACCAGTTGCTTGACCGCCTCGGCGAGCTGCGCAAGGAGGCCGACAAGGAGCACAGCCCGTTCGAGACGATGGTGATACCCAACGCCGAGCCCTCCCCCCGCCTGCACGACAAGATGACCGAACACGGGGTCACCTCCACCATCGCCATGCCCTGGTACCCCGGCGACCCAACTCACGCCTCCATCGAGGCTAAACGCGACGCCCTCGGCCGCTTCGCCGACACCTTCATCCGGCGCTGAACCCGTGACCGCACATACAGCAGCGCCGTTGGCCAAGGGCTCGGTGTCGCTGCGGCTGTATCCCCACGACGGCCCAGCCGCCGAGCAGTTGGACGAGGTGCGCTTCCTGGCTCGTCGGGCAGTGCAAGTGGGCTACGACGGGATCATGGTGTCGGAGCACCATGCCGGCTTTCCGGGGTACTTTCCCAACCCCCAGCAGATGGCCGGGTTCCTGCTGGCCGCCATGCCCGCCGGGTGGGCTGCACCCTGCCCGCTGCTGCTGCCGATGAAGCCCTATGCCCTGGTGGCCGAGGAGGTGGCCTGGCTGGCCGCCGCCTTTCCCGGCCGGGTGGGAGCTGGGTTCGCGTCCGGGGCGCTGCCGGTGGACTTCGAGCTGGCCGAGGTCCCGTTCGACGAGATCGGCCCGCGGTTCAAGGAGGCCCTGCCCAAATTGGTGGCCGCGCTGCGGGGCGAGGCCGGTGGCTCACTGGCCGACGACCGGGCCATCGCGGCCTGCGCCGACCATCCCGTGCCGATGGTGGCGGCCGCCCAATCGAAGACCGCTGTCCGTCGGGCTGCCAGCCTCGACCTGGGTATCCTCTACGACAGCCTCCAAGCTGTGGACCACGTGAGGGAGCTGTCCGATGCCTACGACGAGGCCGGGGGGACCGGGCCCAAGATCCTGATCCGGCGGGTGTGGATCGGTGGCCCACCCGGAGAGGCTGTCGACAACCAGCTCGGCCTGTATCGGAGCTACGCCGCCCAGGGAACCATGGCCCGCTGGGACCAAGGAGCCAACATTGTGCTGGCCGCCGACGGCGCCGAGGCCGCCGAGCAATTGTGGACCGCAATGGAAGCCACCGGCACCGACACCATCAACATCCGCATCCACGTGGTCGGGCTGTCCCCCGCCTACATTCGCGAGCAGCTGGATCTTCACGGCGAGCTGGTCGAACGGTTGAAGCGGATGCTCGCCCATTCGCCGCGCTTCTCATGAGCACTCAGGCGGGTTGGAACTACAGCTTCCTGATGACGAAGGTTCTCGCGGCCTTGTCGTGCCACCCCTGGCGGTCGCGGTCCCACGTCAGGGAGAGGTAGCAAAGAAGGGGCAGGAAGTTCCCAAACGGGACGAAATACGCAGGAAGCCCCAACACGAAGGGCAGACCCCAGCGAACCAATGAACGTCCCCAACTCGGGGGCCGGCCCCATTCCGGTTGGAAGAGGTCTTCGGCTCGAACCACCTGAATTCTGGTAGCCATTTTGCCCGGTGTTTGGCCCTTGACGGCGATGAACGCGATCTCATAGAAGGCCGCCACGGCGGTAAGCCACCAGGTGAGATTGTCCAGATCCTCGAAATAGTCCTGCAAGAGATCAAAGAAGTCTTCGGCGGTGTCAGAGTCAGCTAGCTCGTCGATCGGCATCGGCTTTGTGTCGGTGAAGTGAAAGGCGAATAGCAAGGCCACTGTGAACGCCACGAAGATGATCCCATCGACGAACCGGGCACTGAGGCGTGCAAACCGGGAAGCCAGCTCTTGGGATTGCTGAGAGGCGAGCGTGCCCTGATCAGTCGGGTTTGAGGATCTGGGTGCTGCCGGCATGGATTGGCCGGCCGGGGGCTTCAGACTCTCCGCCCCGGTGAGGGGATCCAGGGATTGGACACCGCTGTCGGCTACGTACTCTGTCCACTTCTCACCGTCCCACCAGCGGTATTCGTGGCGGGTCGTGGGATCCGACTCCCAGGCGGGATTGCTCATGCGGAGGTCAGACTAACCGGTGGTTGTTGTCGAGCCGGTGGCTCGGATTACAGCAGGAGAGCGGCAAGCGGGATTAGCTGCCAGACGGATATCGCGGCCGGGGGATGGGCTTGTACCGATCACTTGGGTCGTGGATGACGACGGTCTTGAGCATCTTGTCCCACAGCGTCTGATTGCGGTCGTTGTTCAGCAAGACGATGCCGTTGACGATTACCCAGATGAATCCCAAGAGAAATACTCCGGCCAAGAAAAAGATGGCAGCCGCCTTCAAAACCAGGTCGCGCAGGGCCATCCACCCCCAATCGGCAGCCCGACGGCTTTCGAGCCGGATCACCCTCATTTTCAGTACTTGCTTGGCTGGTGACTGGCCTCGGGAGTAGACGATCAGAGACCAGATGAGCCAGCCGATCAATAGGGTGATGATGGCGAGCAAGAGTTCGAGGAAGAGGGCCCCAAGGCGCTGACTCCTGGTGGCCAGCATTAGCGACAGATCGGGGTGATCGGTGCTTAGGCCGCTATCGGAGTCTTCAGGAGGCAGGCCGGGCGACGGTGATGCCGGTGGGGGCGCCTCTAAGGGAAGCCTCGCTTCGGCGACGCTGACAGGATCGACGGTCTGCACGCCGTCGTCAGCTACTTGATCGCTCCATCGCTCGCCGTCCCACCAGCGGTACTGGTGACGGCCAGTGGGATCGGACTCCCAAGAAGAAACGCTCATACCGAATTCAGGCTAGCCGGGGGCGGCAATGTGACACTCGCCAACCGCGGGTTGATCACCGAGGTTGTTTCACCACCACGAGGGTGCCTCCGACCTTGTCGGGCCAACCCTGACGGTCGGTGTCTCAGGTGAGGGAGAGACGGCAGAACAGCGTCACCAGCCACCCGACGAATGGGATCAGAAGCAGCAGCCCAGGTATGACCCAGCGCCGGATAGATCGGCCGGGTCCTGGCCTGCCTCCGATATCTTTGCCAGAGGCGGTGACGGCGACCTTTGTTTGATAGGTATCCGGCCACAGTGGTCGGTCCCTTGTTCTTGTCGCCGCCCTCGTTACCCCACTCCACGCCGGCGTATGGGTCGGCCAGCACCAAGCTCAAAGGGACGCACGGAAAGAGCAACGAGATGTCATAGACAACCCCACTGGAACAGCGCCGGGCTTTATCATCCGGCGCTGTCTCGCGTCTGGAGCGCGCTGCCTCGATCCGGCTCAGAACGCCGGGGCCCAATACCAGGCCATGAGGGGCAGCGAGGTCAACGCCAGGCCCAGCACCGCCTTGCGGCGCAGGAATAGAGCGAACACCGCCGACAGGCACATGGCGGCTATAGCCACAATCGGCTCGCCCAGCGGCCCCAGGCGGCTCGACGAGGACGGATCGTCCCATTCGACGTACGCCGCCAAGATGGCCAGCACAGCCAGACAGTGCACCGCCACGACACCGGCGACCCACGCGATAACCAGCCGCCAAGACGGGGCATCGCCCGGCCCCTTGAGGAGCGCCCAGACAACAACCGCGGCCGCGGCTGCGGCGAGAAAGATCACCGCATCCGCCAGTCGCAGCACAGCGGTGCCGGGCGATCACCTGGCACCGCTCGCGTTACCAGTTGCACCTATGTGACCATACTCCCCACAGTCAGGAACCTTTGGTATCCCGGAAGCCCTCGAGATCCCACGTGGCCCCGGTTCCGAGAAAAGACCCGTCCATGTGGCACGCGAGCTGCTGGCGTATCGAGTCCCAGCTCTTCACATGCGGCCACATATGCAGTTCAGTCTTCAGGCACTTGACCATTGCTTTGTACATCTGGGTGACGTTGGGCCGCCACTGGCCCAAGCCCGACGGATCGAGGCGGATGGTCTCATAGCGGTCCCTCTTGTCGTAAGTGAGGCCGATGGCGTCGATTTAACTGCTGTTGCAACTCATGTAGCCGGTGTCGGTATGCGGCCGCGCTCCCGACCCGCTTGACTTGCTGGCGTGCCCCTTGAATGCAAGGAGTTGGCCTGCTTTGGCAGGCTTAGTCACTGAGAGCCTTGGTGGACCTCGGGAGATGAGCGGGACCCGATCCAGTTGTTGTCGATTACGTAGGTGCGGGCAGCTTTGTCGTGCCAACCCTGGTGATCGCGATCCCAGGTCAAGGACAGATAGCACAGCATCGCAGCCACCCATCCGACGTACGGGATGATGCTCAAGAGAGTGGGGATAGCCCATCGCCCAGTGGCCTTACCCCAGCCGGGGACTCGGCCGTCGCCACCTCGAACAATTGTTATGCCAGTTTGCCATCTTCCCGAGAGTCTGGCCTTTGATGGCAACCAGGGTGACTTCGTACAGGAATCCGATGAGGGCCCCGACCAGCGACAACCCCAAAAGCCTCCCGAGATTCTGGTCGTCATTGTCAGAGCTGAGGGCGATTCCGACGATAATGAGGCTGGGGACTAGGAGGATGATCGAATCAATGATCCGGGCGCCGAGCCGTCGAAGAGGGGAAGCCAACAGCCGCGGGCGTCCGGCGATGATCGCGATGCGTCCGCTAGGGCTGGTAATTCCGCTATCTCCAGGTCCTGGAGGAGGAGGGGGCACGGAGGGAAGCGCTCCAAAGGGAAGATTCGCCTCGCTGTCAGAGATCGCGTCAACCGCCTGTACACCGTCGTCGGCCACCTGATCGGTCCATACCTCGCCGTCCCACCATCGGTACTGGTGGCGGCCAGTGGGGTCGGGCTCCCAGGAAGACACACTCATTACGATGTCAGGCTAGTGGTGTGTCGCTGTAGTTGGCAGCGATGGCTGAACACCGGCAGGGTGATGTTGATGACGGGGTATGACGAATTCTCCATGTTGGGCGACAATGCCTCTGAGGTGGGGCTGGACTGGAATGGGTCGCCGCCGGTGGAGCGCCGCCGAGTGGAGCTGCCCAGCGGGCTCGGGTTGAGCGCCATTGTGTGGGGCGACGGCCCGGCCCGGGTGGTGTTCCTCCATGGGGGCGCCCAGAATGCCCACACCTGGGACACGGTGGTGCTGACCTTGGGGGAACCGGCGGTGGCCATAGATCTGCCCGGTCACGGGCACTCCGATTGGCGGCCCGAACACGACTACTGGCCGCCTTCGATGGCCGACGACGTGGCGGTGGCCATCCGGGAGATGGCCCCGCTAGCCGAGTTGGTGGTGGGAATGTCGCTGGGCGGGCTGACCGCTATCTGCCTGGGGGCCCGTTACCCGGAGCTGGTGCCTTCGCTGGCGGTGGTAGACGTGACCCCGGGCACCGACCACGCTAAAGCCGAGCCCATTGTGGAGTTCATCTCCGGACCCCAGACCTTCGAGAGCTTCGACGACATCCTGGCCCGCACCACGGAGTTCAACCCCACCCGCAGCGAGTCCTCATTGCGGCGGGGGATCATCCACAACGCCTTCGAACAGGACGATGGAAGCTGGACTTGGCGGTGGGACCCGGTGCGGGCCTGGAAGCTCGCCGACCCGGCCAAGCCGGGCGGAGGCAGCCCCGAGTTCTCCGGTCTGTGGGCCGCGGTGGATGCGCTGGCGTGCCCGCTGTCCTTGTACCGGGGGGCGAATTCGGGGGTGGTGGGCGACGAGGACGTGGAAGAGCTCCGGCGCCGCCAGCCCGACACCGAGGTTGTGGTGGTGGCCGACGCCGGCCACAGCATCCAAGGCGACCAGCCGCTGGAGCTGGCCCGCCTGCTGGCTTCCCGCCTGGGCTAAGCGCTTTCGGCGAGCTTTTGGAGGGAGAAGTCTAGGCTGTGAGTCCAAGGTAGATGATTGGAATCCTTGCCGGCCCGCTCATCAACGAATCAAAGGATGCAATCCATGCACAACCCGCCCGTGCAGCCCGCAACCGATGCGGGGCGGAAACTTGTCGCCCTGGCCGAGTCGCTGGCCGAGGACTTTGCCGCCCGGACCGACGAGCACGACCGCCAGAACTCCTTTCCCCATGAGAACATCGCCGCGCTCCGCGAGAGCGGGTTCACGATCGCCTCCGCTCCAGAGGAGTTCGGCGGCCTTGGCATTTTGTCCACCGTGGACATCCTCGCCGCGCTCAACCGGATCGGATGGGCTTGCCCCTCCACCGGTATCGCCATCACCATGCACATGGTCGGCTATTGGTCGCTGTGCCGGGAATACGAAGAGGCTGTTCGCTGCCACAGCCCGAAAGAGGAGGATCTGCGGATGCGGGTGCAGATGTCGGCCGACCTGAGGGTCATCGCCTGCGGCGTCGCATCCGAAGCGGGAACCAACATCTGCGCCCCCTTGGCCTACGCCGAGATCGACGGCGGCGACGTCGTCGTTAACGGCACCAAGATTTTCTCGACCATGTCTCCGGCGGCCGATCTGTTGTCGGTAGGGGCACGGTTGAACATCGGCGATGACGACGCCGAACCCGGCGAGCACTATGTCATGGTGGCGATCCCGGTGGGAACACCGGGCCTGACCCTTGACGAGGACTCCTGGGATGCCCTCGGCATGCGGGCTTCTGGCAGTGGCAACACCATCGTGGCCGACTGCCGAGTGCCCGCATCTCTGATCCGGGACTACGGCCCGTGGGGGGAGTGGGCCCCCGATTTCACCACCACCGTGTTCGTGGGTGCGGCCTTTTTGGCTGGAACATTCCTCGGCATCGCCGAGCACGCCCGAGAGCTGGCGGTGGCCTCAGCCGTCTCCAAGCGAACCGGCCCTCGGCAGGCGACCAGCTCCGAGCGGGCCGGGGTGGTGATGTATCTCGGGCAGGTCGACACCAAGATCGCGGCCTGTCGAGCCATACTTCAGCAGTCGCTGGCCAGCGTCGACCGCTACCTCGAAGACGGCTACGGCTTTTTCACTGACGAGCTGCCGCCGATCGTGGCCGAATGCCAGAAGGCCAAGCTCTTCGTCATGGAGACCGCGGTGGATATCGTCAACGACTGCATGACGGTGGCCGGAGGAGCCAGCTACATGAGCAAGAACCCGCTCTCCCGACTGTATCGAGACGTCCGCGCCGGGATGTACATGCAGCCGTTCTCCCCCATAGAGGGCTACGAGTACCTCGGCAAAACAGCCGTCGGCGAATACCCGTTCCCCCGGTAACCCGATCTGCTTGGCGGTGTAGTCGCCGCGGGGTGGCCGCTAGTCGTTGCCGTAGGCCGCGGAGAGGCGCTCGGCGCCGCCGATGCCGGGGGCGGGGTGGCCGCCGGGGTAGCGGGCCTCGTAGATCCCGGCCAAGCCGTCTCGCCAGCTCATCTGGCACGGCCCGGTGAGCGACAGCCGCTTGGCCGGGTCGGCCCCTGCGCCGGGCTGTGAGCCGGGGAATTGGTCGTAGATGATCTCGGGCATCTTGTCCGACAGCTCGCCCAGCAGCATCACCCAGTCCTCGGCCTTGACGTGTTCGTCTCCGCCCCAGTTGACCACCGTGGCCGGCACTGAGGCCGCGGCCAAGAGCGGCTCTACCTGGGCGTTCATATCGTCCTGGTGGATTGGGGAGTACGGCGACGGGGCCGGTGCCCGCAGCCGGATGGGCTGGTCGCTCATCAACCAGTCCATGTGGTACACGGGTAGTCCGCCGTTGGGCCCGTAGCTGGCGTTGATGCGGGCGATAGTGGTGGGCAGCCCCAGCGCCCGGGCCATGGTGCGGGCCACCGCCTCCCCGCCGATCTTCGACATCGAGTAGGTGGGGGCATGGACCGCGTTGCAATCGCCGATGCGGTCGGTCTCGGTGTAGAGGTGCCAGGGGTCGGGGTGGGGGTGGTACACCGAGCAGGTGGAGGCGATGAGCGCGGCCTTGGCTTTGTGGCAGTGGGCCATGAGAAGGCCGGTTCCCTCGGCATTCACTTGGATGGCCCAGTCGTAGTCCAAGCCCTGCCCTTGGAAGGCCGCCATGTGCACCAGGTAGTCGAAGTCGTCGGGCAGGATCGAGAAGTCCCCGTCGGCCACATCCACCACCTCGGTGTGGACCCCGGCAGCCTCCACCATCTCCCGGCTGCCCTCGGCGCTGAACCGGGCGATGCCCCACACCTCGTTGTGCCGGGCCAGGTAGGCGGCCATCGGGAAGGCGATCTGGCCGGTCATGCCGGTGATGAGGATCTTCTGGTCTTGCAGCATGGGAACTCCTTAGCAGGTCTCAGAGGTCGTCGATGAGCTTGAACAACTCGGCCGTGGCCAGCCCGGCTTCCGCCCCCGCTGCGGCCAGCTTGGCAGCCACCCAAGAGCGGAGGCGGGCCAAGTCGGCCTCGTCGGGCTCGGGAGGCAGGTCCAGGGTGGTCTCGTACTGGCTGACATATGCCTCCAGCGCGGTCGCCACGGCCCCCTCGAAGCCGGCGGCGTCTTCGGCGTGGTCGGCCTCGTCGGCCTCGAACAGCAACAGGGCGTCGGGGCGATGGGGCACCAGTCCCAGATCGGGGAAGAAGTGGGGGTCGCGGGCGGCCACGATGCCGTCGATGGTCAGCCAGCCCGCGTGGCGGTGGTCGGGGTGGAGCCGCCATCTCCGCCACGGGTCGTGGCCCAGCACCACGGTGGGGCGCAGGGTCCTGATCCACGAGGCCACTTGGCGGCGGGGCTCTGAGCCGGATTCCAGCTCCCCGTCGACCCAGCCCAAGAACACCACCTCGCCGCGAGCGCCCAGCCGGCGGGCCGACTCCCGCTGCTCGTCCTGGCGCACGGCCACCAGCTTGTCCAGGTCGGCGCGGGGATCCCAGGTGCCCTTGGAGCCGTCGGTGCACACCAGCAGGCTCACCTCGCATCCCGCGGCAGCCCACCTGGCCAGCGTGGCCCCCGCGTTCAGCTCGATGTCGTCGGGGTGGGCGCCGATGGCCAGGGCCCGCTCGGGGACGGCCAGGTTTTGCGATCTCACGTCATCACTGCCAATTCGTCCAGGTCGGCGGGAAGGTCGATGTCGAGCCCCAAAGCCGGGTCGCGCAGGATGCGCAGGCTGCATCCCAGCCGCTGGGCCTCGGCCACATGGCGGGCGAACGAGCCCCGCCCATAGGAGAAGCCGAAGGAGCAGTCGCTGGGCAGGGCGATCACGTTGGTGCCGTCGTTGCGGCGGTCGGGCACCAGGGTGATGCCGGGCCAGTCGCCCAGCGGGGTCAGCGGTCCGGCCAGCGGCAAATCGCCGTGGGCCACAATCACCCGGTCGAATCCGGCGGCTCTCAGATGCTCCACCCCGCTGGCCACCGCCCCGTTCAGCCCGGTGCCGGGGCGCCACACCACCTCGGCGCCGACAGAGACGGCCCAGTTCCGCACCTCGTTGTCGTCGCACACCACCGCCACTGGCAGCGGCGCAGCCGACCGAGCCACATGGGTGGCCATGTCGCGGGCCAAAGCAGACCGCTCGGCGGCCCCGAGGGCGGGCGCCAGTCGGTGCTTGGCCTCGGCGAACGCTTTCACCGGGATCAACACGGCGATAGTCGGCACTGGACTCACCCGCAGGAGTCTACGGCCATTGTCCGCGCCCAGCTGCTGCTGCGCTGGCTCATATTGACCCCGGCCCGTCTACGCTCGATGCCTATGTCGAACAGGGTCGCGGTCATCGGCGGAGGGTCGTGGGGCACGACGGTTGCCCACCTGGCGGCGCACAACGAGCCCACCGTTCTGTGGTGCCGCGACCCCAAGACCACCGCCGCGGTGAACGAGCACCACGCCAATCCCCGCTATTTGGACGGCTTCGACCTGCATCCCGGTCTGCGGGCCACCACCAACTTGGAGCGGGCCGTCTCCGAAGCCGAGGTGGTGGTGATGGGAGTCCCGTCATCGGTCTTCCGACCGGTGATGGTGGAGGTGGCCCCTCACCTGCGGCCATGGGTGCCGGTGGTCAGCCTCACCAAGGGGCTGGAGCGGGGCACCCGTCTGCGCATGACCGAGGTCGTCAACCAGGTGGCCCCCGCCCACCCCGCGGGCGCGCTCACCGGACCCAACCTGGCCAAGGAGATCCTGGCTGGGCACGCTGCTACCTCGGTTATCGCCATGGCCGACGACACGGTGGCCACCGCCCTCCAGGGAGTGCTCACCACCGATCTCTTCCGGGTGTACACCAACGACGACGTGATCGGCTGCGAGCTGGGCGGCACCCTCAAGAACGTGATCGCTCTGGCTTCGGGCATGGTCGACGGGCTCGGCGCCGGCGACAACACCCGAGCAGCGGTGATCACCCGGGGTTTGGCGGAGATCGGCCGGCTGGGCACCGCTATGGGCGGCCGGGCCGACACCTTCGCCGGGCTGGCCGGTATGGGCGACTTGCTGGCCACCTGCATGAGCCCCCAGAGCCGCAATCGCCATGTGGGCGAGCAGCTCGGCCGGGGGAGGAAGGCGAAGGAAGTCGTGTCCGAGATGGACCAGGTGGCCGAGGGGGTGTTCACCGCCGGCGTGGTGGTGGAGCTGGCCGCCGAGCACAGCGTGGAGATGCCGATCAGCTCTGAGGTATACGCCGTTGTCAAGGGCACCCGGACAGCAGCCGAGGCGACCATGGTGCTTATGGGCCGCCAAGCCCGCCCCGAGCCGGAGAAGGGCAACTCCCGGGGGTCGCGGCTCCGCCGGGTTTGGCAGTTCGTCAGACGTTCCTCTCGATGAGCAGGCCGGCAACGAAGCCCCTCGACGTGTTGGGCGCCTCCGGTTGGGGGGAGGTTGATGCCCGCGGGCTCGTGCGGCCGGGTACCGGGGGATGGACGCTGGGCTGGTGGGTGGGGGCATCCGACCGATGGCATCGGGCATCGCAGGAGGCCGCGGTGCGCCAAAGCGATGCCGGGGCTGGCGCAGTAGTGGAGACCCGCATGAAGGTGCCCGACGGAGATGCGGTTCAGCGGGTTTGGGCAGTGGCCGCCGGCGGAGGACCGGCAGTGGCGGTGGTAGAGGTGGGCAATGAGGCCGCCACCGCCTTCGCCGCGGCGTTGGTGTTGGATGCCCCGGGAGCGACCTTGTCGGTCGGCCCAACCGGCGTTGACGTTGGTGGGCAGCCGATGCTGGCCTGGGACCGGCCTCCGGCGATCGCCGCGGTTGGCCCCGATGCCGCAAAAGCGGTGTTGAGCGCGGATGTCGGGGTTGAGGCAGGCAGCCCCCGGTTGGGCGGCAAGGGCCGCGGCATGGCTGTCATGGTGTGGCCGCTGCCCCACACCGCTCGGCTGGCGGCGAGTGCTTCACTGGGCCGGGGCACGCCTCCGCCGCCATCCGATCTCCCCGACGCCAATGCGGTTTTACGCGGCTGGCAGACCCATCTAGATCGGGGTGCCCGGATTGAGGTTCCCGATGAAGGTTTGACCCGCCGTATTGAACGAAATCGACGACGCTGGCTGGGCCGCACTGGGCGCATGGAGACGGCCGACGTCGCCGAGCTAAGCCAGCTGGCCCTGCGTCTCGACCACCACGGCTACCACGACGACGCCGAGATCGTGCTCGATGAGGTTGCCGCTCGTTGGACCACCGATGCGCCGGCCGAGCGGCTGACCGCGTTTGCAGCCCACCATGAGCTGACTGGCGATCACCAGGCCGCCGCCCGCTACACCGAGGTGGTGGCCGAGGCCATCGAGGCCGCGGCCCGCGTCGGGGTCGCTGTGCCAGTGGAGCCCGTTGAGCGCCTCCTGGTTGCCGCCGGCCAGGATCGGGCCGCTCGAGATCTGCGCCGCCTCGACCTGCGCCCGGCTGAATCCTCTGCCGAAGGGCTGCGGGCCGAGCTGGTGGCCGACCACGGCGACCATCTGGTGGTGGCCCCCGGCTTCCGCCCGGCGTGGCGAGGAGGACCCCTGGCGGTCTATGGGTTGCCCACCCGGTTCGGGCCGGTGTCGTATGCGGTGCGCTGGCACGGTGCCCGCCCCGCCCTGCTGTGGGAGCTGGACTCCCGCCCGGGCCAGGGGCCGGTATCAGTCAAGGCACCGGCTCTGGACAAGAGCTGGTGGAGCGATCAGGCTTCCGGAGAAGCGCTGCTGGACGGACTCAGCTAGCTACCGTGGGGAGATGAGGGCCGCGCTGAAGTCGGCTGTCCCTACTCTGGCTGTCGAGCGTCGTCTATGGGCTGAAGGCCACGAGGTGGTGGTGGGCATGGACGAGGTGGGCAAAGGAGCGTGGGCCGGCCCTCTCACCCTGGTGGCGGCGGTGCTGCCCCCAGACCGGCGGGTCTACCGGGTGAGGGATTCCAAACTGCTGACCGAGGCTGAGCGTGAAGGGCTCTACGACCGGATTGCCAATTGGTGCGTCGCTTGGGCGGCGGGCCACGCCAGCAACGACGAGTGCGATCGCCTGGGAATGTCGGCGGCCCAGCGACTGGCCGCCCGGCGGGCGCTGGACGGGCTGGGACTGGGTGCCGACGCCGTGCTGGTGGACGGCCGGTGGGATTTTGTCGGAAACGGCAAAACCCGAGCGCTGGTGAAGGGCGACTCCACCTGCCTGTCTATCGCGGCCGCCTCCATCCTGGCCAAGGTCACCCGCGACCGCCTCATGCGGGCCGCAGCCGGCGACTACCCCGACTACTGCTTCGAAAGCAACAAGGGCTACCCCTGCCCCCGCCACAAAGACGCCCTAGCGGCCTTGGGCCCCACCCCCCTGCACCGCAGATCCTGGGCTTTCATGGACAACCTCGGCTGGCCCCACCTCCGCATCCCTTCCGGCCCCGACACCGCCCTGCCGTTTTGATGTCGACCAGACCGCAAACACGGTAGACGAGGTAATCCTCTGCCCATATTGCCGCGCTCGCCATCGAGAACCAGGCCGAACTCCATTTCAACGAATCCGACTTCGACCGCTTTCCGGCCTGCGCTGGCGCAATCCCCTCCGAGCCAATGGAGTGCAGCCCGGGTTGGAGGCGCATTGCTCCCATTTTGAGCTAACTGCATCCAAACCTGCTGTTCCCTCCGTAGTTAAGAGTGAAGTTCCCAAAGTACGGAGAAGAACATGCCCAGAAAGCTCTCATCACTCCTGGCAATTCTGCTGATTTTTTCGCTGGTTGCAGCGGCATGCGGCAACGACGATGACAGTGCCCAACCTCCGGCGGCGACGGAGGTTCCGGATCCGACTCCGGATCCGACTGAGGCTCCTGATCCCACTCCGGATCCGACTCCGGATCCGACCGAGGCTCCGGCGGCACCAGGGACGATTGTCGAGGTGGCGGTGGAGTCGGGGGCGTTTCCGACTTTGGTGGCCGCGGTGCAGGCTGCTGGTTTGGTGGACGTGTTGAGCGGGGAGGGCCCGTTCACGGTGTTTGCCCCTACTGAGGAGGCTTTCGCCGCGGCGTTGGAAGCCCTGGGATTGTCTGCTGAGGAGTTGTTGGCCGATGTCGATCTGCTGACTGGGGTTTTGACCTATCACGTATTGCCGTTGGCGGCCCCAGCTGAGTTGGTGCTGACCCTCGATGGAGAGAGCGTGACCACGGTCGCCGGTTCTGATGTCGTGATCACCATCGACGGCGGCGCGGTGATGGTGAACGACGCCGCTGTGGTCACTGCCGACATCGAGGCCTCCAACGGCGTCATCCACGTCATCGACAAGGTCCTGCTCCCTCCCGCACCGGAGTAGGAGCCTCGGCCTCGGCGGACGGGCGTGCATTTACTGCAAATCCCCTCATGCGCCCGTCCGCTGTAGGCCTCGACTCAGGCCAACGCTCTCAGTGCGGGACTGACCGCGGAGTTGTGATCAGTCACTATGCTTTCGGCGTGCCCAGCCCCGCGCGCCAGTCGGCTGACAACGTTGAACAGGCGTTTGCCGGGGGAGATGAGGATGCTCTCAGAGCTGCCTACGAGCTGTATGGCGCACTTGTCTACACCTACTGCCGTCGGTCTCTTGACGAGAGCCGCGCCAAAGATGTCACTCAGGAGGTGTTCATCAGAGCGCTGCGGAATCGCGGGCAGTACAAGCCACAGAAGGGCACCCTCGCTGGGTGGCTGATCGCTATTGCCAAGAACCGGATCATCGACAATATCCGCGCTGAGCAGCGGCACGAGAAACGCCGGTCTGAAGCTGATCTCGGGGAAGTGGCGGTCGAAGCGCAGGTCGACCAGGCAGGTGACCGGATGATGGTCGCAGAGGCCCTGCGCTGCCTTTCTGACCGTCCTCGCCGGGTTATCGCGATGCACTACTTCGACGATCTCACTCACAGCCAGATCGCCGACCGCTTGTCAGTGCCGATCGGCACGGTCAAAAGTGATCTGCGCCGCGGTCTCCTCCAGATTCGAAGACAGTTGGAGTCGGTTCATGGATGAAGAGCGCGCCGGTCGGACAGACTCTGCCATCGAAGCCCTGCTTCGGGGCCTCGATGCTGCGGAGTTGGAGTTGATCGACCCCCCCGAAGACGTCTGGGAAGGCATCGAATCGGCCGTGCAAGCGGCCGAGGATGCTCCGGGTGCCGTCATTGCTTTGGAGTTCCGGCGCCGAAGAGTTCGGCGAATCATGCTCAGTGCTGCTGCGGCACTGGTGCTCGTAGCCGCTGGGGTAGCGGCAGCCGTCACCCTCACTCGAGACGATCCTGCCCGCGTCATTGCCTCTGCCGAACTCGCTTACGATCCGGCTAGCTTCGACGAGTTGGGCGCACAGGCTCGAGCTGGCGCCGAACTAATCGCCGAAGACGACCGCCATAGCATCAAAATCGTGGACGCGTTGCTACCTTCTCCTGAGGCTGGCGCAGACCTGGAAGCTTGGCTCATCCAGCCCGACGAACAGGGCAATGTCGCCGCCCTCGTCTCGATTGGCTTGGTGGACCCTGGTGATCCAGGCCCCCTCGACGTGCCTGTGGGCTACGACCCGAGCGCCTACTTCGTGGTGGACATAAGCATTGAGCCCCGCGATGGAGATGCCGGCCACTCCGGACGATCGATATTGCGCGGCCCGTTGCTAGACGCGTAAGCCTGGACTGGCCCAAGGCCTTGGCAACCTGGGCGCGGTGGCAAAGACTGATCCATGATTGACCGTCTCGCCGTAGCCAACGGGTACCATCTCGGGTCGTATGGGGCAGCCGGTGACCGTTGTGGAGAGGGCGACGAGTCGTCCGGGGGTGATCCGCTATGAGATCAACCGGAGCATCACCGGCACCGGCCATGAGCACTATGCCGTCGGGCGGGACATCCCTGGTGAGCGGCCGGTGGACGAGTTGGCCCGCCGCCTGTTCGACCGGGGCGGCATCGATGCCGTCCACGTGAACAGCAACATCATCACCGTCGATTTGGCCAAGGGCGGCACCCGCGACGGCCTCGACGACCTGATCGCCAATCTGTTCATCTACTACGGCCCCGGCGTCGAGGTGCCCACCATCCCTGAAGGGGACTGATCGGTGGCGGAGGCGATGACCTCCCGCCGAGATGCCGTCGAGCGCTGGTTCGTCTGCCGGGGCGTGCCCCACGTCATTCATGAGTATCGAGCCAGCACCGATGTCTTCACTCGGGCAGTGCCGTTCTTGGCCTTGGTGTTCGCGGCCGAGATATTCACCTCCTTTGGCGACCGTTTCGACGGCTGGGCGCAGTTCGGCGTGTTCTGGGCCGGAGTGGCCATCGCGTTGGGCGCGGTGGGTGCAGTCAACCGGCTCAGAGGTCGGCGGCTATTGCAGGTGCCCGACCGGGTGGGGGGTATCGAGTTGGCCGTCTTCGTGCTAGTGCCTCCGGTGCTTCCCGCTCTGTTCTCCGACGACCGGTGGTCCGACGCCGCGGGATTGGCTCTCATCAATGTGGGCATCTTGGCCGGTGCCTATGTGGTGGTCAGCTTCGGCTTGCTCCCCATGATCGTCTGGGCCGGGGCCTACTCCGGGAACCAGATCGCCCTCATCGGCCGATTGGTGGGCCGCATCCTGCCCTTGCTGCTGCTGTTCAGCGCCTTCTTGTTCTTGAACGCCGAGGTATGGCAGGTGGCCCACGACTTTTCCTGGCCCTACTACGCCATCGTGTTGGGGGCTATCGGCATCGTCAGTCTCGGCTCGGTGGCGGTGCGCATTCCGTCAGAGCTGGTGGGCTTGTCCCGCTTCGAGAGTTGGAACCAAGTGTGCGAGTTGGTCAACGGCTGCAACTCACCGCTGGCGCCGGCCAAGCCCCCGACTGGTTACGCCGTTTCCGAAGTGCCGCCCCTCGGTCGGTTCGACCGGCTAAACCTCGGTTTGCTCATGTTCGTGGCCCAAGCTGTGCGAGTGGTGCTGGTCGGACTGGTCATCGGGGTGTTTTACGTGGCATTCGGCCTGCTTACCGTTCGGGAGGCCACCATTGTGTCGTGGGTGGCCTCGGAGGCGCTCGACCCGCTGGCCCGGTTCGGCTTCCTGGGACACGAGTTGGTGCTCTCGTGGGAGCTTCTGGGGGTTTCGGGCTTCATCGCCACGCTGTCTGCCCTCCAATTTGCGGTGTCATCGGTTACCGATAGCGCCTATCGGGAGCATTTCTACGACGACATGGCCAACGAAGCCCGCGAAGTTCTCGCTACCCGAGCCCTCTATATGGCCGAGTTAAGCCAGCCGGGCGGGCAGGACGACTCCTAGTCTGCTATGGCGCCGCGGCGTTGCGGAGGAATCGGCCGGGCAGAGCGGCGGTGGAATCGCCGTTGGCCCAGGTAGGGACGCCGTTGACCACCGTGGCTCGGTAGCCGGCCGGCTTGCGGCTGTAGCGCCAGCTGCCGGTGGGCAGATCGTGTACCCGGACCTCGGCGCCCAGATCGATCTCGTCCAGCGCGAACACGGCCAGGTCGGCGGCCGACCCTTCGGCCACCATGCCCCGGTCTCGCAGCCCGAAGAACGCAGCTTGCTTGCCGGTCACTGAATGGACCGCTTCTTCGATGGTGAGCAGGCCCCGTTCGCGCACCATCTCGGTCAAAAAGAATGTGGCATCGCCAGCGCCCACGAACATCTGGATGTGGGCGCCCGCGTCCGATGCTCCGTTCACCGTCAGCGGCGACCGGGCCATCTCGGCCAAGGTCTCGTTGTCCACCGGCTGGGTCTGGGTCTTGAGATGGGCGCCCATGTCGTTGTCCAGCAGCCAGTCGGCCACCGCGTCCGACAGGTGGACGCCTCGGGCCTCGGCCAGGTCGGCGATGGAGCGCTCAGCCCATTCGGCGTTGCGGGGCTCATCGGAGGCCAAAAGGATCATGTGCGGGCGGTTGATGGGGGCCAGCGTGTATGTGCAGGCGTCCCAGTCTCGCCGGGCCCGCTCCCGCCAGGTCTCGTCGCGCAGCATGGCCATCTTGGCCTCGTCGCCGTCCATGTTGCACAGCTCATGCCACGCCTCCACCCCGCTCCACATGATCGACCGCTCGAAGTGCAGGTTCACATAGCCGGGGCGGACCGAGAACAGCGTGGCGATCTCGGAGCCCTCGGCGTTGAGCCGGTCCACCAGCTCCAGGGAGAACTTGCGCTCCTCGGCCCGGTTCTCCTGGGTGAAGAAGCCGCCCCAGTTGGCCCGGATGCCCCGGGCCCCGCACAGCGCGGCCATGCGCTCCATATCGCCGGGGAATTGCTCGAACTCAAAGGCCCGGGGCACGAACTGGAAGGTGGCGCCGGGATGGGCGGCCACCACATCCAGCAACTCGCCCCACTCCTGGTCGTCGGCCATGCGGCTGGGCACCAGCCGGTTGTGGCGGTCTAGGTCCATCAGCGAGGTCGACAGGCCGAACGCCCCGGCGGCCAGCCCCTCGTCGAGCACCTGAGCCATCTCGGCCCGCTCGGCATCGGTGGCGGCCCGCTCCCACGCCTGGGCCCCCATGACCCACATTCGCAGGGTCTGGTGGGGGAAGAACGCGGCCACGTTCAGGGCGGTCGGGTGCTCGTCATTGGCCGCCTGGTACTCGGGCCAGGTCTCCCACGTCCAGGGGATAGCCGTCTCGAAGGCGTCGGTGGGCAGGTCCTCGATGAAGCACATCAGCTCGATGAGCTGGTCTCGGTCGGCCTCCCGAAGCGGGGCCAGGCCCAGCCCGCAGTTGGCCAGCACCACGCTGGTGGTGCCGTGTGACGGCATGGGATCGATGTGGGGGTCCCACCACAGCGACCCGTCATAGTGGGTGTGGGGCTCGATGAATCCCGGCGTCACCAGGGCGCCGCCAGCGTCGATCTCCGGCTCACCGTCGGGCCGCAGCCCTGGTCCCACCTCGGTGATCACCCCCGAGCGCACCCGCACGTCGGCCTCGTAGGCCGCAGCGCCGGTGCCGTCCACCACCGTTCCCCCGCGAAGCAGCAAATCTCTCATAGCCATCCCCGCAACTTAGTACTAGTTCATGCCCGAACCCGACTCGGCCCATGGGGGAGAATTGACAATCTCGACCCGGACTATTTGATGCGGTGTTGAAGGACGGGGGTTGTCATAGTGGAGTCCGATGGCTGAGCCAGAACTATTGGTGGTCGAGGCCCGACGGCAGGCGGCGGCCGCGACCACCCTCGAGGAACTGGGCGCGGTGCGGACCGCGGTGAGCGGTAAGCGGTCCCCGCTGGTGGCAGCCCGAAAGGCGCTGGGCGGTCTCGAGCCTGAGGCTCGACGGGAGGCTGGCCAGGCTTTGAACGCGGCCAAGTCGGCCATCGACGACATCCTGAGCGCCCGAGAGGCCGAGCTGGCTGCCGCTGCCCGAGCCGAGAAGCTGGCCGCTGAGCGCCTCGACCTCACCGAGGTGACCGATCGGCCCGCTGACGGTCACCTCCACGTGATCACCCAGACCTGGCAGGATTTGGAGGACGTTTTCGTGGGCATGGGCTACCGGGTGGCCGAGGGCCCGGAGATCGAGAGCGAGTGGTACAACTTCGGCGCCCTCAACTTTCCCCTGGGGCATCCGGCCCGGGACATGTACGACACGCTCTATGTGGGCTACGGAGAGCCGGGCAGCACGCTGCTGCGCACCCACACCTCGCCGGTTCAGGCCCGGGTTATGGAGAACCAGGAGCCCCCCATCTACGTGGTGGCGCCCGGCCGGTGCTTCCGCCAAGACACCGCCGATGCCACCCACATGCCGGTGTTCCACCAGATCGAGGGCCTGGTGGTAGATCGCAACACCTCCCTGGGCGATCTGGCCGGGACCATCGAGGCATTCACCGCCGCCTATTTCGGACCGGGCTTCACCTCTCGGCTGCGGCCATCCTACTTCCCCTTCACCGAGCCCTCGGCCGAGTTCGACATCCAGCGGCCCGACGGCACCTGGCTGGAGCTGGGGGGCTGCGGCATGGTCCACCCCAATGTGTTCGAGGCCTGCGGCATCGACCCCGAGCAGTGGCAGGGCTTCGCCTTCGGATTCGGCATCGACCGCCTGGCCCTCATCCGGTTCGGCATCGACGACCTGCGCGAGCTGTGGACCAACGACATCCGCTTCCTGGAGCAGTTCTAGTGAGCTGTGCTCTGGCTCTTGAGGTGGCGGCGCGATGAAAGTCCTGTTGAGTTGGCTGCGGGACTTCGCCCCCGACATCGACGGCGACCCGGAGGACTTGTCCGAGACTTTGTCCAACTTGGGCCTGGCTGTCGAGGATCTGGTCCACATCGGCCAGAGCTTGGAGGGCATCGTGGTGGCCGAGGTGCTGGCCACCCGGCCCCATCCCGACGCCGACCGCATCCAGCTGGTGGATGTGGACGCGGGCGACGGCGAGGCCCTCCAAGTGTGCTGCGGAGCCTTCAACATGGCGGTGGGCGACCGGGTGCCGCTGGCTGTTGTGGGCACCACCATGCCCAACGGCATGGAGATCGCCCGGCGCAAGATGCGGGGCCAATGGAGCAACGGAATGCTGTGCTCGGGGGCCGAGATCGGCATGGGCGACGACCACGAGGGCATCCTGATCTTGGAGCAGGGCCTGTCGTTGGGCGTTCCCCTCTCCGAGGCACTGGGGATCCACCCTGATGTGCTGTTCGACTTGGAGGTGAACCCCAACCGGCCCGATGCCATGTCGGTGATGGGCGTGGCCCGCGATCTGGCCGCCCGCCTCGGAGTGCCCTTCTCGGTGGCTGCCCCCAAGGTCGGCGAGACCGGCCAATCCGCAACCGATCGGGCATCGGTGAGCATCTCCGCTCTCGACCTGTGCGGCCGCTTTGGAGTGCGGGTGCTCGACAATGTGCCTTCAGGTCCGTCGCCTCGGTGGATGGCCAATCGGTTGCTGGCTGTGGGGCAGCGGCCCATCAACGCGGTGGTCGACCTGTCCAACTACGTGATGTTCGAGTTGGGCCAGCCCAACCACACCTACGACCTGGATCTGGTTCCCGGCGGTGAGCTGGGGGTGCGCATGGCTCGATCAGGCGAGCAGATGACCACCTTGGACGGGGTGGAGCGCACCCTGACGGAAGCCGACGGGGTAATTGTCAATCGCGACGACGAAGCCGTCGGCCTGGCCGGGGTCATGGGTGGTGCCTCCACCGAAATCTCCGTTGAGACCCGCTCGGTATTGCTGGAAGCCGCCTGGTGGGATCCCATGACCATTGCCCGCACCGCTCGCCGATTGGGCCTGCGCAGCGAGGCCTCAGCTCGATTCGAGCGGGGGGCCGATCCCGACATCATCCCCATGGCGCTGGACCGCTTCGCCGAACTAGCGGCCGCCATCGGGTCCACCACCGCCCCCGGCATGGTCGATGCCGCCGGCAATAGGCCTGAATCCATCACCGTTCGAGTCCGCCCTCCGCGGGTCAACTCGATCTTGGGCACCGACTTGAGCGCTGACGAGATGGCCTCCCTATTGGAACCCATCGGGTTTGCCTGCAATTCAGATAGCGACGGCCAGGACTTCGACGTCACCATCCCTTCGTGGCGTCTCGATTCGGCTACCGAGATCGATGTGATCGAGGAAGTAGGCCGCCTGCACGGCTACTCGCGGATCGCCCGTACCGTACCGGTGACCGAGCAGGCTGGCGTTCTCACATCCCGCCAGCAGGACCGCCGCCGGATCCAGGCACTGCTCACCGGAATGGGGATCACCGAGGCTATGCCCCTGCCTTTCTTGGCTCCAGGTGATCTGGCCCGAGCCGGTCTTGGTGACGACGGCATCACCGTGACCAACCCTCTGGTGGCCGAGGAGTCGATCATGCGAACCTCGTTGCGCCCCGGCCTGCTCAAGGCGGTGGCCTACAACGCAGCCCGGCGCACCACCGGAGTGTCGCTCTTCGAGATCGGGCGGGTGAATCCCGGTGGGGGAGGCGATCTCCCCGATGAGCAAGAGCACCTGGCCGTGATCCTGGCCGGCCAGGAAGCCACCGCGGCCACAACCTTGTGGCGCCGCCTGGCCCGCCATCTGGCCGTCGCCAATCCGGGTGTGGTCAATGCCATGGTTGACGGCCTCCATCCCGGCCGGTCTGGACAGGTACTGGCTGACGGCCAGCCAGTCGGCGCGCTAGGCGAGATCGACCCCCAGGTGCTGGATGCCTATGAGATTGGCGAGCGGGTGGCCTGGTTGGAGGTCGATCTGGGAGCGCTGCTGGACGCCGATCGAGGACTGGCGCCGTATCGAGCCCCCAGCCGCTATCCGTCCAGCGACGTGGATCTCGCCTTCGCCGTCCCTGACGAAGTCTCGGCCGACGAAATAGCTGCCACCATTGCCCAGGCCGGAGGCGAGCTACTGGCCTCCGTGGCCTTGTTCGACGTGTTCCGCTCCGACCAACTGGGCGAGGGCCGCCGCAGCCTGGCCTACACCCTCCGATTCGAAGCCGCCGACCGCACCCTCAACGACGCCGAAGTCGCCGCCGCCCGCCAATCCTGCATTGAAGCCGTTACCACGACCCACAACGCCACCCTCCGTGGCTAGGAGTTCAAACTAGACGTTGGCGGTGCGTTGCTTGTCTTGAATGGGGATCTCAGCCGAGTCGATGTGGACGGAGAGCACTTGCACGCCAGGGACGGACTCGGCATCAGCCTTGGCGGACTCCAGTGCCTCAGACAAGGAGTCAGCCTCACGGGCAAAATCCAGTCGGTGGTGGGCGATCAGGGCGTCATCGCAGCCGGCCTGGTGCAAGGCATCGAATACGGCATCCTCAAGAAGGTCAAGCGAGCCATCAGTCACTAGCTCGAAGTAATGGACCTTGCGAGATGTCATCCCAGCCTCCCAGCGGTACCAGCATCCTGGCATCGGCACTTGTTGGCGCTTTTCAAGAGCCTACTCGCCTGGTCTTCGGGTACGCGGGGCGACCCCGCAATCCCCACGGTGCAGCCAGGATTGCGCGCCGGACAATATGCCGTACCCCACCTGTGCGCTGATCGGCCCTCAGACAACTCGATTGTCCATCCCGACTTCACGAGTTGTTTGATCGCTCTGCGCACCTCTTTCTTCGGGTGGATGCCTCTTGCCACAGGCGGCAAAGTACCGAGGGCCGGTGACAGTTTTGTCTGGACGACCAACGAAAAGTTGGGATCACGGGACCGAGGTTGTCTCATTTGGTTTGCATGAGTATGCAAGCTGATGCATAATCTTGCCTATGGAAGAGAAGATTCCTGTCGGAATCATTGGGGCATCAGGGTATGTGGGCGCGGAATTGATGCGTTTGCTGGCTCACCATGGCGGTTTCGACGTGCGTTTCGTCACCGGCGATACCCAGGCCGGCCAGCCGGTTGCCGACCTGTATCCCCACCTGGCCGCCATTGGCGCTGACCAGGAATTCGTGAAATGCGGCCCCGAATTGCTGGACGACGTTTCACTGGCGTTTCTGGCTCTGCCCCACGGCCAGTCGATGGCTCTGACCGGAGACATCCTGGATCAGGGCAAGGTCACCGTCGATCTAGCGGCTGATTTCCGGCTGAAGGATGCCGGTCAATACAAGGAGTGGTATGGGGAGCCGCACCAGGCGCCCGAACTGCTCGGGAAGTTTGCCTACGGCCTCCCCGAACTGTTTAGAGACGAGCTGGCCGACGCCACCGCAGTGGCGGTGCCCGGTTGCTATCCCACTGCTGCGGCGCTGGCCGTCGCCCCACTGGTTCGCTTGGGTCTTATCCAGCCCGAAGGGGTCATCGTGGATGCGGCCAGCGGAGTATCCGGTGCGGGACGGCCTCCCAAGGCCCACACCACGTTCTGCGCGGTCGACGAGGACTTCACTGCCTACGGGCTACTCGACCACCGTCACACTCCCGAGATCGAGCAGGCTGCCGGAGCATCGGTGCTGTTCACCCCTCACCTGGCCCCGATGAACCGGGGCATCCTGGTCACTTGCTACGCCAAGCCCGCAGGGGAGACTTCCACTGACTCCTTGCTCGCCGCGCTGGCCGAGTTCTACGCCGAGGAGCCGTTCATCGTCGTGTCCGAGCGCTCGCCGTCTACCAAGGCCACGCTGGGATCAAACGCCGCCCACCTCACCGTTCGCTACGACGCCCGTACCCAAACCGTGGTGGCGCTGTGTGCCCTCGACAACCTGGTGAAAGGGGCGGCCGGGCAGGCCGTCCAGTGCGCCAACCTCATCAGCGGCCTGGACGAGACCGCTGGCTTGACCGCAGTGGGGGTGTATCCATGAGTGTGACCGAAGTCCCCGGATTCATCGCCGCAGGGGTGACCTGCGGCATCAAGCCCAACGGAAAGCCCGACCTCGCCCTGGTGGCTACCGCCGATGGCGCGTCGGTCAGCGCGGCCGGGGTGTTTACTTCCAACAAGATGACCGCGGCCCCGGTGCTGGTGTGCCGAGAGCACCTGGCCGCCACCGGGGGGCAGGCTGCCGCGGTGGTCCTAAACAGCGGCAACGCCAACGCAGCGACGGGTGCTCAGGGAATGGCCGACGCCCTCCAGATGTGCAAGGAGTCCGCCGCCGCCCTGGGAGTTGCCCCTGAGGAGGTGTTGGTGTGCTCCACCGGGCTGATCGGCTACGTCCTGCCCATGGACAAGGTCTCGGACGGCATAGCTGCGGCTGCTCAGGCCCTTACCCATGACGCCGGCCTCCAAGCAGCCGAAGCCATTATGACTACCGACACCGTGCCCAAGCAGGCGCTCATTGCCGGTGACGGGTTCACTGTGGGGGGCATGGCCAAGGGCGCGGCCATGCTGGAGCCCAACATGGCCACCATGCTGGCGGTGCTGGTCACCGACGCGGCCGCTGATCCCCACACCCTGCAACAGGCACTGCGGAAGGGAGTGGCCGGCACTTTCAACACCCTTACCGTTGACGGCGCCGAGTCCACCAACGATACCGTGCTGATCTTGGCCAATGGTCAGGCTGGCCCGGTCGAATCCGACGCCCTCACCGTGGCGGTTGCCGCCGCGTGCGAGAGCCTGGCCCTCCAGATGGCCGACGACGCCGAGGGCTCTACCAAGACGGTGTTCCTCCAAGTCACCGGGGCGGCCTCCGACGCCGAGGCGGCCAAGGCAGCTCGGGACACGGCCAACTGCCAGCTTGTCAAGTGCTCCTGGTACGGCCAGGATCCGTATTGGGGACGCATCGCCTCGGAGATGGGGGCCGCTGGAGTGGCCTTCGACAACACCAAGTTGACCATCGCCTATGGACCCCATGTGGTGTACGACCACGGTGAGCCCGCCCATCCCCCCGAACTGGCCCAATACATGACCGGGCGGCGCTTGGACCTGCACGTCGACCTGGGCATGGGCGACGGGTCGGCCCGGATCATCACCACCGACCTGACTCACGCCTACATCGACGAGAACATGGGGACGTCATGAGCCTCACCCCTGACGCCACCGCATCGGTGCTCACCCAGGCCCTGCCCTACATCCAGCGGTTCTCCGGCTCCACCGTGGTGGTGAAGTACGGCGGCAGTGCGATGGACAGCGATCACTTGGCCGGGTTCGCCGCCGACGTGGTGCTGATGCACTCGGTAGGGATTCGCCCCGTGGTGGTTCATGGCGGCGGCCCCCAGATCGGCGAGATGATGCAGCGGCTCGGGTTGGAGCCCCGGTTTGTGGATGGACTGCGGGTCACCGACGCCGAGACCCTGGACATCGCCCGCATGGTGCTGGTGGGCAGGGTCAACCGCGACATCGTCTCGGCGATCAACGTCCACGGACCCCTGGCGGTGGGTGTGTCTGGTGAAGACGCCGGTCTGATAACCGCCCGGGCCGATAACCCCGAGTTGGGCTATGTGGGCACGGTGGACGCGGTCAATACCGCCATCATCGACCGGCTGCTCGACGAGGACTTGATCCCGGTGGTATCCACCATCGGCGCCGACGCCACCGGTCAGGCGCTCAACATCAACGCCGACACTGTGGCCGGGATCCTGGCTGGAGCGCTCGGCGCGGCCAAGGCAGTGTTCCTCACCGATGTCGAGGGCCTGTACGCCGATCCCGACGACCCGTCCACCCTCATAACCGCCACCACTACCTCCGAACTCGAGGAGATGATCGCAACCGGAGGTCTGGCCGGTGGCATGATCCCTAAAGCCGAGGCCACCATCCACGCCGTGCGCCACGGGGTGGCTTCAGCCCACATGGTCAATGGCACCACCCCGCACGTGCTGCTGTTGGAACTGTTCACCGATGCCGGGGTAGGCACCATGGTCTGTCCCGATCCCGAACACGTACAGGAGACCTCTCCATGACCACCCATACCGACGCGGTGGGCACCGACACCGGGCAATGTCCGCTCATGCCCTCTTACGGCCCGCCATCAGTCATGTTCGTGCGGGGGGAGGGGTGCTGGCTGTGGGACCGAGACGGCACCCGCTACCTGGACTTTCTCAGCGGCATCGCGGTGTGCAGCCTGGGCCACGCTCATCCCCGGGTGGCCGAGGCGGTGGCCGAACAGGCCCGCACCCTGTGCCACGTATCCAACCTGTACGCCACCGAGCCCCAGATGCATGTGGCCCGCACCATCGACCGCTTGATCGGCGGCCCCCCGGGACAGGTGTTCTTCGCCAACAGCGGCGCCGAGTCCAACGAATGCGCCATCAAGCTGGCCCGCAAATGGGCCGGGCATGGCCGCTACACCGTGATCAGCGCCGGCCGGTCGTTTCACGGCCGGACGCTGGCCACACTGCACGCCACCGGTCAGGCCGAAAAGCACGAGCCCTTCCAGCCCCTGCCCGAGGGTTTCCGCCATGTCCCATGGGACGACATCGCCGAGCTTGAGAAGGCCATCGACGAAACCACCGCCGCCGTGCTGTTGGAGCCAATCCAAGGCGAGGGAGGCATTAACGTGCCCGCCGCCGGCTATTTGGCCGCGGTGCGCGAGCTGTGCGACGACCGGAGCCTGCTTTTCATGCTCGATGAAGTGCAGACCGGCCTGGCCCGCACCGGTCGCTGGTTCGCCCACCACCACGACGGGGTCGAGCCCGACGTGGTGACCATGGCCAAGGCACTGGGCAACGGAATGCCCATCGGAGCCTGCTGGGCCCGCAGCGAGGTGGCCTCCGCCTTCCAACCCGGCGACCACGCCACCACATTCGGCGGCCAGCCGCTGGCCGCGTCGGCGGCCCAGGCCACCCTGGAGGTGATGGAAGAGATCGACCTGCCCGCCATGGCCGCCCGAGCCGGAGAGACCATGCGGTCCGCGGTGGAGGCGCTCGACGGGGTGGCCGGCGTGCGAGGCCGAGGCCTGCTGCTGGGTGTTGAGCTGACCGGAGAGCGGCCCGCCGTCGAGGCGGTGGCCGCGGGAATGGCCGAGGGATTGGTGCTGGGCACCGCCGGTGCTACTTCATTGCGCATCGCGCCGCCCCTGATCATCAGCGACGAGGAGATCGCCCACGGCGTCGCCGTGCTCGACAAGGTGTTGAGCTCGTGAGCGAGCCATTGTCTCCCAGCGGTGTGCGCCATCTTCTGGAGGTGGATGACCTCAACGCGGCTGAGTTGGCCCAGGTAATGGATTTAGCTGCTCAGCCGTCGCCACCGCGGCCGTTGGAAGGCAAGGGCATGGCCTTGTTGTTCGAGAAGCCCTCGGCTCGTACCCGGCACTCCATGGAGATGGCCGTGGTGCAGCTCGGCGGCCACCCAGTGTCCATTGCCGGTGGCGAAGTGGGCATCGACGAGCGGGAGTCGGCCGAGGACATCACCCGCACCCTGGCCTGCTATCACGCGGCCATCGGTGCCCGGGTGTTCGACCACGCCGTGGTGGAGCGCATGGCCGCAGTCAGCCCGGTGCCGGTGGTCAACATGCTGAGCGATCAGGCCCACCCGTTGCAGGCCATGGCCGACATACTGACCGTGCAACAGGTCTTCGGGGAGATCAGCGGCTGCCGCATCGTCTATGTGGGCGATCCCAACAACGTGTCCCGGTCGCTGGCCATCGCCGCCGGTCTGGCCGGGGCCGAGTTCGTCATCGCCAGTCCTGCTGGCTACCGATTCGAATCCGTCGACCTAAACCGGATCGCCAACAGCGGGCAAAAGGCCCAGGTGGTGGAAGATCCCGTCCGGGCGGTGGACGGCGCCCACGTTGTGTACACCGACGTGTGGGTGTCGATGGGCCAAGAGGCCGAGGCTTCCGAGAAGGTGACCGCATTCTCCGGTCGCTACACCGTGGACGAGCAGCTGATGAGCCGGGCCGCCCCCGATGCCGTCTTCCTGCACTGCCTGCCGGCACGCCCCGGTCTCGAAGTGACCGAAGAGGTCCTCTACGGCCCCCAGAGCCGGATATGGCAGCAAGCCGAAAACCGGATGCACGCCGCCCGCGGCCTGCTCACGTTCCTGTTGGGGGCGCCATGAGACTGGGGAAGAACCAGCGCCAGCACCGGATCGCCTCGCCTCTAATCATCAGCGACGATGAGATCGCCCACGGCGTGGCCGTGCTCGACAAGGTGCTGACGTCATGAAGCCGGTCCGTCACCTCCTTGAGGTCGATGACCTCACTGCGGCAGAGCTGGCCATGGTGCTGGACCTTTCCGCCGAACCCTCTCCTTCACCAGTGTTGGAAGGCAAGGGCATGGCCTTGTTGTTCGAGAAGCCCTCGGCTCGTACCCGGCACTCCATGGAGATGGCCGTGGTGCAGCTCGGCGGCCACCCGGTGTCCATTGCCGGTGGCGAGGTGGGCATCGACGAGCGGGAGTCGGCCGAGGACATCACCCGCACCCTGGCCTGCTATCACGCGGCCATCGGTGCCCGGGTGTTCGACCACGCCGTGGTGGAGCGCATGGCCGCAGTCAGCCCGGTGCCGGTGGTCAACATGCTGAGCGATCAGGCCCACCCGTTGCAGGCCATGGCCGACATACTGACCGTGCAACAGGTCTTCGGGGAGATCAGCGGCTGCCGCATCGTCTATGTGGGCGATCCCAACAACGTGTCCCGGTCGCTGGCCATCGCCGCCGGTCTGGCCGGGGCCGAGTTCGTCATCGCCAGTCCTGCTGGCTACCGATTCGAATCCGTCGACCTAAACCGGATCGCCAACAGCGGGCAAAAGGCCCAGGTGGTGGAAGATCCCGTCCGGGCGGTGGACGGCGCCCACGTTGTGTACACCGACGTGTGGGTGTCGATGGGCCAAGAGGCCGAGGCTTCCGAGAAGGTGACCGCATTCTCCGGTCGCTACACCGTGGACCAGCAGCTGATGAGCCGGGCCGCCAACGATGCCATTTTCCTGCACTGCCTGCCGGCACGCCCCGGTCTCGAAGTGACCGAAGAGGTCCTCTACGGCCCCCAGAGCCGGATATGGCAGCAAGCCGAAAACCGGATGCACGCCGCCCGCGGCCTGCTCACGTTCCTGTTGGGGGCGCCATGAGACTGGGTAAGAACCAGCGCCAGCACCGGATCGCCCAGATCCTGAAAAAGGAGTCGGTGTCAAGCCAAGACCACCTAGTGGAATTGCTGTCCGCTGAAGGAGTGGCCGCCACCCAGGCCACCGTGTCGCGCGATCTCGACGACCTGGGCGCGGTCAAGGTCCCCACCGGCGGCGGGTCGGTCTACGCCATCCCCGAGCTGCCCTCCGAGCAGATCGCCCCTGACGACCATCTCCGGCGGGTGCTGGGTGAGTGGGTGGTGGCCGTGGGCTGCTCCCAGAATCTGATCGTGCTCAACACGCCGCCGGGATCGGCCCACGTGGTCGGCTCGGCGATAGACCGTTCCGCAATCGACGGGGTGCTGGGCACCGTCGCCGGTGACGACACCGTGCTGGTGGTGGCCACCGAAAATACCGGCGGCCACTCCGTGGCCGACTTCTTCCGCTCGCTCGCCGGGCTGACTGACCAGGCGGAATCCGCCCTATTGGAGGAGAGCTAGTGAACCAAAACCTGAACAAGATCGTGCTGGCCTACTCCGGCGGGCTGGACACTTCGGTGATCCTTCGCTGGTTGCAGGACACCTACGACTGCGAGGTGGTCACCTTTACCGCCGACCTGGGCCAAGGCGAGGAGTTGGAACCGGCCCGGGCCAAAGCCGAGGCCATGGGCGTGAAGGAGATCTACATCGAAGACCTGCGCGAGGAGTTCACCGCCGACTTCGTGTACCCCATGTTCCGGGCCAACGCCATCTATGAGGGGGAGTACCTGCTGGGCACATCCATTGCCCGCCCGCTCATCGCCAAGCGGCTGGTGGAGATTGCGGCCGAGGCGGGCGCCGACGCGGTGTCCCACGGCGCCACCGGAAAGGGCAACGACCAGGTGCGCTTCGAGCTGGGGGCCTATGCCCTCAACCCCGACATCTCGGTGGTGGCCCCGTGGCGCATCTGGGACCTGGGCTCCCGGGAGAAGCTGGTGGCCTACGCCGCCGAGCACGGCATCCCCATCGAGGCCGAGCGGGAGGGCGGCTCCCCGTTCTCCATGGACGCCAACCTGCTCCACATCTCCTATGAGGGCGGCCCGCTGGAAGACCCGTGGTTCGAGCCTCCCGAAGAGATGTGGCGCTGGTCGGTAGCACCCCAGAATGCCTCCGACACGCCAACCGAGATCGAGCTCACCTTCCAGGGCGGCGACATCGTGGCCATCGACGGCCAGCCCCTCAGCCCGGCCACCGTGTTGGCCGAGCTGAACCGCATCGGCGGGGCTAACGGCATCGGAAGGCTGGATCTGGTGGAGAACCGCTACGTGGGCATGAAGTCGCGGGGCTGCTACGAGACTCCCGGCGGCACCATCATGCTCAAGGCTCACCGAGCCATGGAGAGCCTTACCCTCGACCGGGAGGTGGCCCACCTCAAAGACGAGCTGATGCCCCGCTATGCCCAGCTGATCTACAACGGCTACTGGTGGAGCCCCGAGCGCCTGATGCTCCAGACCGCCATCGACCACTCCCAGGTGCGGGTGAACGGCACCGTGCGGCTCAAGCTCTACTGGGGCAATGTGACCGTCACCGGGAGGCGCTCCGACGACAGCCTGTTCGACGAGGCGGTGGTTACATTCGAAGAGGACCAAGGCGCCTATCAGCAGGCCGACGCCGAGGGGTTCATCAAGCTCCACGCCCTGCGGCTGCGCACCCTGGCCCAGCGGGAAGGCCCGTCATGAGCACGCTGTGGCACGGGAGGTTCGAGGGTGATCCCGCCGATGAGCTGATGGCCTACACCGCCAGCATCGGCTTTGACGTGAGGCTGGCGCCCGACGACATCGCCGGGTCGCGGGCCCACGTCCAGATGTTGGGCCACGTCGACTTGCTTTCGGAGTCCGAGGTGGCCGAGGTGTTGGCTGCGCTCGACCAGACCGCGGCCGAACTGGCCTCCGGCGACTTTGTCTTCGCGCCCGGCGACGAGGACATCCACACTGCCATCGAGCGCCGGGTAACCGAACTGGCCGGCCAAGCCGGGGCGAAGTTCCATACCGGCCGCAGCCGCAACGACCAAGTGGCCACGGCCCTGCGTTTGTTCGCCAAGCGGGAGCTGGCCGCCATCGCCGCCGACGTGATCGCTCTCCAGAGCGTGTTGCTGGACCGGGCTGCCTCCGCCGGTGACGCCTACCTACCGGGGTACACCCACCTCCAGCGAGCCCAGCCGGTGCTGCTGGCCCATCACCTGCTGGCCCACGGCTGGGCGCTGGCTCGGGATGTGGACCGGTTGGCCGACGCTCGCGCCCGCTTGGACGTGAGCCCCCTGGGAGCGGGCGCGGTGGCGGGCTCTTCGCTTCCCCTGGATCCCGATATGACCGCTGCCGAGCTTGGTTTCGCCGCCCGGTTCGAGAACTCCATGGACGCGGTGTCCGACCGGGACTTCGTGGCCGAGAGCCTTTTCGTTTTGGCCATGGTGGCCATACACCTGTCCCGGCTCGGCGAGGAGATTGTGTTCTGGACCTCAGAGGAGGCCGGCTTCGCCACCCTCGACGACGCCTACGCCACCGGCAGTTCCATGCTGCCCCAAAAGAAGAACCCCGACATCGCCGAGTTGGCCCGGGCCAAAGCCGGCCGGCTCATCGGCAACCTCACTGGCCTGCTGGCTGTTCTCAAAGGTCTGCCGCTGGCCTACAACCGCGACCTCCAAGAGGACAAGGAACCCCTGTTCGACGCGGTCGATCAGGTGCGCCTCGGCGTGAGGGCCATGACTGGGCTCATGTCCTCCATCGCATTCAATACCGACGCCATGGCCGCAGCCGCCGATGCTCCGACCGCAGCCGCCACCGACCTGGCAGAGCACCTTGTGGCCGACGGCGTGCCGTTCCGCGACGCCCACGCCATTGTCGGCGACCTAGTGCGCCGCTCCTTGGACGGCGAGGCGTCGTTAGCCGACTTGGTGCAGGCCGACCCCCGCCTAGGAGAGGACGCCGCCGGTCTGCTGGCCCCCGGCGTCCCCGTCACCCGTCGCACCACCCCCGGCGGCGCGGGACCCCACTCTGTGAGGGCCCAAATCACCAATTTCCAAACCCGCATCCTCGCCGATGCGGCCCGTTTCGACTGACGGTTACCAGCTGGGGCTGCCTTATCCTGACGGCGATGAGGCTGGAGTGGGATTTCTACGCCCGAGACCCTCGGGAAGTGGCCTCCGATCTGTTGAACAAGGTGCTGGTGTCCGGGGAGTGCCGGGGCCGAATCGTGGAAGCGGAGGCCTACGCCGGGGCCGACGACCCGGGCAGCCACGGCTTTCGGGGTATGACTCCCCGCACCGAGGTCATGTTCGGTCCTCCTGGCCGTTTATACGTTTACTTCACCTATGGCATGCACTGGTGCGCCAACGTGGTGTGCGGCGCCGAAGGGGAGTGCGCTGCGGTGCTGTTGCGGGCGCTAACGCCGCTGGTAGGGATTGACGAGATGAGAGAGCGGCGGCCCAAGGCCCGCCAGAACCGGGATCTGTGCAGCGGGCCGGCCAAGCTCACCGCCGCGCTGGGGATCGACGGCACGGCCAACGGCACCGACTTGGTGACCGCCGATTCGGGTATCGAACTGCTCGACGACGGTACCCCGCCCCCAGCCGAACCGGGTCGCTCGGTTCGCATCGGCCTCAGCTCCGGAACCGATCTGCCCTGGCGCTGGTACGTTCCCGGTTGTCCCGATCTATCCCGCAGAGGCTGATGAAGATATGACCTGGTTGAGTAGTGGAGATGCCGAGTTGGCTTCCACCGAAGATCTGGCCGTGGCCCGAGCGCAGCTGGCCATATTCGACGATGGTCTTGGAGACCGATATCGCTCGCTGATCGATGGCCACCCCGATGCCAGCCTGCGAACATGCAGACCAGGACACCTCACCGGCTCAGCGTTGGTGGTGGACAGCGCTGGAGCCAGAACCTTGTTGATGCTTCACGCCAAGTTCGGCCGCTGGCTACAGCCCGGGGGTCACGCCGACGGCGATGCCAACCTGGTCTCTGTGGCACTGCGGGAGGCAACCGAGGAAACCGGAATCGACGCACTGCGCATCTGGCCCCAGCCCCTGCATCTGGACATCCACGAGGTGGACCCCCCCGGTGAAGACGCCCATCTGCACTACGACGTCCGGTTCTTGGTGCGGGCCCCTGCCGATGCCCAGCCTCAGGGCAATCACGAGTCTCGGGGCTTGCGCTGGGTGCCGCTACAGGATCTTGCCGACTTTGGCTGCGACTACGGCCTGGTGCAGCTTGGTGAAATTGGATCTGAGGCCCTTAAGACCCTGCCCCAGGTCTAGCCAATGTCCAGCGGGTCGCCGCACGAGGGCATCCGGTTGCGATCGGCGAAGGCATCCAACAGGGCGTCAACCCCTTCTCCTCGCTCCACGCTCACCCGGAACTGGCGGTCTTCTCCGGCCCGGAGGGCCACTGCGTGGGCCAGACGATCGTTGAGATAGCTCTCCCAGCTGCCCAGCCACAAACCCACTAGCTCTCCGTCCTCGCCGCCGGGCGCGGAGGCGGCCAAGTCGGCTGTCATCTCGGCCAGGACTGCGGTCGAGGTTTCAATCTGGCCAGCCCGTTCATCCATGTTCACCGCGTCACGGGCCTGAGGCAGGCGGTCCAACGCGTCTCTGGCCTCAGCGCATCGGGCCTCGGCGTCGGCTACCCATTCCCGATCTTCGAGGCGGTCGGGGTTCCCATCGCCGAAAAACCAGATCGTGGCCCCGATCCAGAAGGCGGCGAAGAGCACGACCACCGCCATTCCCACCAACCCAGCGATTCGCCCGCCCGTCACGTACTCATTCTCCATTGGCCGCTCTGGTGCGTAGCATGCGATAGGTGCTTGAAGAACTCGAATCCCGCGGCCTGGTGCAGGACACCACCGATCGGGATTTGCTGGCCCGACGGCTGAACGACGGCCCGATCGGGGTGTACCACGGCATTGACCCTACGGCCAGCTCCCTGCATTTGGGCAACCTCATCGGAGTATTGGTGCTGCGGCGGTTCCAAGAGGCCGGTCACCGGCCCATCGCCTTGGTGGGCGGGGCCACCGGCATGGTTGGCGATCCCAGCGGGCGCTCCGACGAGCGCAATCTGCTGGACGACGACACGCTGGCCGCCAACCTGGCCGGCATCAGAGGACAACTCGGGAATCTGCTGGACTTCGATGGCGATGCCGATCTGGTCAACAACTACGACTGGACCCGCCACCTCACCCTCATCGAGTTTCTGCGCGACACCGGCAAGCACGCCACCGTGAACCAGATGGCGGCCAAGCACTCGGTGCGCAGCCGCATGGAGAGCGAGAGCGGCATCTCCTACACCGAGTTCACCTACATGCTCTTGCAGGCCTACGACTTCTGGTGGCTGCATGCCCACCAGGAGTGCGAGCTCCAGATCGGGGGCTCTGATCAGTGGGGCAACATCACCGCCGGGGTGGATCTCATCCGCCGCCGCTCGGGGGCTCAGGTCCACGGCCTCACCTGGCCGCTGCTCACTCGATCCGACGGAGCAAAGTTCGGCAAAACCGCCGAAGGAGCGGTATGGCTCGACCCCGAGCGCACCAGCCCCTACCTCTTCCACCAGTACTTCGTGCAGGTGCCCGACGAGGATGTGGTGCGCAGCCTGCTTCAGTTCACCATGTTGCCGGTGGGGGAGATCGTCGAGGTGGCCGAGGCCCATCAGCGCGATCCCGGGCGCCGGGAGGCTCAGCGCACGCTGGCCAACGAGGTCACCTCGCTGGTCCACGGCCCGGCTGCGGCCGCGGCCGCTGAGGAAGCGGCCCGAATTCTCTTCGGCTCTCCGGTCGTAGACATGGATGAGGCGGCCTTCGAGGCGGTCGCCGTCGAGGTGCCCACCTCCGACATCTCCCTCACCACCGACGACGGGTTCGACGCCGCCTCGAACAGCTTCGACCTGGTGGAGCTGCTGGCTTCAACCGGACTGGCGACCTCAAAGGGCGACGCCCGCCGAGGCGTGGCCGAGGGGTCGGTGTACGTGAACAATGAGCGAGTTTCCGGCGAGGCCCCTGCCGTGGTCGCCGACAGTTTGCTGCACGGCCGCTACCTCCTGCTTCGGCGGGGCAAGCGCCGCCACCATCTGCTGCGAGTGGCGGGGAATGAATCCTCTGATTAAGTTGACGCTGCTGGTCAGCACCAGTAGCGTTACAACTCGCCTCTGAAATGGGTAGCTCTCGAGTTGCCCGCAGTGGCAGAGCACGGTTCAGCTTGTCTGGATCGATGCGGTTCTCCCGTCAGGGTCACCGCCTCACGCTCCTTGAAAACGGAAGAGAGGACGGAAAAGCCAGTGCGGGCGACGTCTTAGCGCACCTCGCGTCTAAGTCGTCGACCTGACACAATTCCAAGGAAACCAAGTCAGGAAGGGTCTCGACCCTTTTGACTTTCCGGAATCGCTTCGTCTCGCCGAGGCAAATTAGTGAGACGAGCACTTGATCGAAGGCGGCGAATCCCTTCGGGGAGGAGTTGCTGGAGATATTGACGGAGAGTTTGATCCTGGCTCAGGACGAACGCTGGCGGCGTGCCTAACACATGCAAGTCGAACGAAGGTTGCCTTCGGGTAATACTGAGTGGCGAACGGGTGCGTAACACGTGAGGAACCTGCCCCGAAGACTGAAATAACCACGGGAAACTGTGGCTAATACCAGATGCCCTCCGCTGGTCGCATGATCGGCAGAGGAAATGCTCCGGCGCTTCGGGAGGGTCTCGCGGCCTATCAGCTTGTTGGTGAGGTAACGGCTCACCAAGGCATTGACGGGTAGCTGGTCTGAGAGGACGATCAGCCACACTGGGACTGAGACACGGCCCAGACTCCTGCGGGAGGCAGCAGTGGGGAATCTTGCGCAATGGGCGAAAGCCTGACGCAGCAACGCCGCGTGGGGGATGAAGGCTCTCGGGTTGTAAACCCCTTTCAGCAGGGACGAAATTGACGGTACCTGCAGAAGAAGCCCCGGCCAACTACGTGCCAGCAGCCGCGGTGACACGTAGGGGGCGAGCGTTGTCCGGAATTATTGGGCGTAAAGAGCTCGTAGGCGGTTTAGTAAGTCAGATGTGAAAGGTTGGGGCTCAACCCTAAGAATGCATCCGATACTGCTATGACTAGAGTCCGGTAGAGGAGTGTGGAATTCCTGGTGTAGCGGTGAAATGCGCAGATATCAGGAGGAACACCGACGGCGAAGGCAGCACTCTGGGCCGGTACTGACGCTCAGGAGCGAAAGCGTGGGTAGCAAACAGGATTAGATACCCTGGTAGTCCACGCCGTAAACGTTGGGCACTAGGTGTGGGGCCTTATCAACGGGTTCCGTGCCGTAGCTAACGCATTAAGTGCCCCGCCTGGGGAGTACGGCCGCAAGGCTAAAACTCAAAGGAATTGACGGGGGCCCGCACAAGCGGCGGAGCATGTTGCTTAATTCGAGGCAACGCGAAGAACCTTACCTGGGTTTGACATGTACGGAAAAGCCATAGAGATATGGTGTCCTTCGGGGCCGTACACAGGTGGTGCATGGCTGTCGTCAGCTCGTGTCGTGAGATGTTGGGTTAAGTCCCGCAACGAGCGCAACCCTCGTCCTATGTTGCCAGCACGTAATGGTGGGGACTCGTAGGAGACCGCCGGGGTCAACTCGGAGGAAGGTGGGGACGACGTCAAGTCATCATGCCCCTTATATCCAGGGCTGCAAACATGCTACAATGGCCGGTACAACGGGCAGCGACACCGCGAGGTGAAGCGAATCCCTTAAAACCGGTCTCAGTTCGGATTGGAGTCTGCAACTCGACTCCATGAAGTCGGAGTCGCTAGTAATCCCGGATCAGCAACGCCGGGGTGAATACGTTCCCGGGCCTTGTACACACCGCCCGTCACACCACGAAAGTCGGCAACACCCGAAGTCAGTGGCCTAACTCTTTTGAGGGGGAGCTGCCGAAGGTGGGGTTGGCGATTGGGGTGAAGTCGTAACAAGGTAGCCGTACCGGAAGGTGCGGCTGGATCACCTCCTTTCTAAGGAGTTCCGTTTCCACTTGATACCGCCAAATGGTGGAATCAAGTTCGGACACTCCCAGTTGATGCACTGGTTTTTTTTGTCCTCTCTTCCGTTTTGAGGGAGCGTGATTTTCACGCTCGAGGCGCTGTCTGAATGGCTTATTCGCTTGTTCAGCATCCTCCTGTGCTCTTTGAGAACTGCATAGCGAGCACGAGCATCTGATCGAAATTAGAGTTCTTCGATGTATGAATCTTCCAAGCTACGAAGAGCCAACGGTGGATGCCTTGGTGCCTACGACCGATGAAGGACGTGAGAGGCTGCGATAAGCCTCGGGGAGCTGCCGACTGAGCTTCGATCCGAGGATGTCCGAATGGGGAAACCCGATACTTGTAAAGGGGTATCACTCCGGTGTGAACACATAGCACCGGTAGAGGGAACCAGGTGAACTGAAACATCTAAGTAACCTGTAGGAAAGGAAAGCAACCGCGACTCCCTTAGTAGCGGCGAGCGAAATGGGAAAAGCCTAAACCGTGCCGGTGGAATAGCCTGGTGGCGTTGCCGGTTCGGTGTTGTGGGGCCTCAGAGGAGGAGCACCAGATCCTCCACGAAGTTACAAACGTGCGTGGTAGTGGAATCGTTCTGGAAAGGCGAGCCGCAGGGGGTAAGAGCCCCGTACACGAAACTGCTGCACACTTCGCTGAGTGTCCCCGAGTAGCGCCGTTGCCGTGTAATTCGGCGTGAATCTGCGAGGACCACCTCGTAAGGCTAAGTATATGTAGGCAACCGATAGTGAACTAGTACCGTGAGGGAAAGGTGAAAAGTACCCCGGGAGGGGAGTGAAATAGTACCTGAAACCGTTGGTTTACAAGCAGTCAGAGCGTCGTCTCAACCCGATGATCTTCGGATTGTCAATCTGAGATCGCGATGGCGTGCCTTTTGAAGAATGAGCCAACGAGTTACGGTATGTGGCGAGATTAACCTGTGAAGGGAAGTCGGAGCGAAAGCGAGTCATAACTGGGCGTATAGTCGCATGCCGTAGACCCGAAGCCGGGTGATCTATTCATGGGCAGTGTGAAGCGGGGGTAAGACTCCGTGGAGGCGCGAACCGACCTAGGTTGAAAACTGGGCGGATGACCTGTGAATAGGGGTGAAAGGCCAAACAAACCCGGAGATAGCTGGTTCTCCGCGAAATGCATTTAGGTGCAGCGTTGTGCGTTCAACCATGGAGGTAGAGCACTGGATGGGCTAGGGGGCCGACAAGCTTACTGACCTCAGCCAAACTCCGAATGCCATGGTTCCAGAGCACAGCAGTGAGACCCCGGGGGATGAGCTTCGGGGTCGAAAGGGAAACAGCCCAGACCGCCAACTAAGGTCCCTAATTTCTAGCTAAGTGGTAAACGATGTGGGATTGCACAGACAGCCAAGAGGTTGGCTTAGAAGCAGCCATCCTTGAAAGAGTGCGTAACAGCTCACTGGTCGAGTGATCCTGCGCGGACAATGTAACGGGGCTAAAGCTAGAAACCGAAGTTGCGGATTTCTGCCATTAGGCAGGAGTGGTAGCGGAGCGTCGGGCTTGGAGTGAAGCGGCAGCGTGAGCTGATGTGGACCGAGTCCGAGTGAGAATGTTGGTATGAGTAGCGAGAGAGGGGTGAGAAACCTTTCCGCCGAAAGCCCAAGGGTTCCTGGGGAAGGCTAATCCTCCCAGGGTGAGTCGGGAGCTAAGGCGAGGCCGACAGGCGTAGTCGATGCACAACCGGTTGATATTCCGGTACCGCTGTGAACGCGACCAGGCTTAACCGGTGTTGCTAAGGGGATGCCTGTCCCGCAAAGGGACAGGAGAAACCGACCCACACCAGAGCGGCCAGCAACGCGGGGACGCAGAGAGGTAGGTGAGCCCAGGCGACGGTAGTTCCTGGGGTAAGCGTGTAGGGTGGGGCCCAGGTAAGTCCGGTCCCCATAAAGCCTGAGGCGTGATACCGAACCGCATGAGGTGAAGTCACTGATCCTGTACTGCCAAGAAAAGCCGCTAGCGAGCTTTCACAGCGCCCGTACCCCAAACCAACACAGGTGGGCAGGTAGAGAATACCAAGGCGATTGGGAGAACTATGGTTAAGGAACTCGGCAAATTACATCCGTAACTTTGGGATAAGGATGACCCTAGTAAAGTGATGGACTTCGCGTCCGGAGCTTGATTGGGTGGCACAAACCAGGGGAAAGCGACTGTTTACTAAAAACACAGCAGCGTGCGAAGTCGTAAGACGCTGTATACGCTGTGACGCCTGCCCGGTGCTGGAAGGTTACGGGGAGGGGTTAGCCGTAAGGCAAAGCTCTGAACCTAAGCCCCAGTAAACGGCGGCCGTAACTATAACGGTCCTAAGGTAGCGAAATTCCTTGTCGGGTAAGTTCCGACCTGCACGAATGGCGTAACGACTTTCCCACTGTCTCAACCATAGACCCAGCGAAATTGAAGTACGAGTAAAGATGCTCGTTAGCTACAGAAGGACGGAAAGACCCCGTGGACCTTTACTACAGCTTGATATTGGTGTTTGGTATGTGTTGTGTAGGATAGGTGGGAGACTGGGAAGCATGGACGCTAGTTTGTGTGGAGTCAACCTTGAAATACCACTCTGCTTATGCTGGGCATCTAACTTAGGCCCGTTACCCGGGTTGAGGACAGTGTCAGGTGGGTAGTTTGACTGGGGCGGTCGCCTCCCAAAGAGTAACGGAGGCGCCCAAAGGTTCCCTCAGCCTGGTTGGCAATCAGGCGGCGAGTGTAATGGCACAAGGGAGCTTGACTGCGAGACCGACGGGTCGAGCAGAAACGAAAGTTGGGCATAGTGATCCGGCGGTTGCGTGTGGAAGCGCCGTCGCTCAACGGATAAAAGGTACCCCGGGGATAACAGGCTCATCTTCCCCAAGAGTCCATATCGACGGGAAGGTTTGGCACCTCGATGTCGGCTCATCGCATCCTGGGGCTGAAGCAGGTCCCAAGGGTTGGGCTGTTCGCCCATTAAAGCGGTACGCGAGCTGGGTTTAGAACGTCGTGAGACAGTTCGGTCCCTATCCTCTGTAGCCGAAGGTGATTTGAGGAAGGCTGTCCCTAGTACGAGAGGACCGGGACGGACGCAGCTCTCGTGTGCCAGTTGTCCTGCCAAGGGCATGGCTGGTTAGCGACCTGCGGAAAGGATAACCGCTGAAAGCATCTAAGTGGGAAGCCTGTTCCAAGATGAGATCACCCACCGGGTAAACCGGGTAAGGCCCGTGGCAGAACACCACGTTGATAGGCCGGAAGTGTACGCATGGCGACATGTTCAGCTGACCGGTACTAATCGGCTGAGGGCTTGGTTCTACATCACTAACTCGATGTCGAATCTGATGTTCGTGCTCGCTGTGGAGTTCTTGAAGCATTGCCTCTTTGACAAGAACATAAAGGTTTCGGTGGCGATGGCGGTGGGGTCACACCCGTTCCCATTCCGAACACGGAAGTTAAGCCCACCAGCGCCGATGGTACTTGGGCGGAGACGCCCTGGGAGAGTAGGTCGCCGCCGGATTTCGCAACAGCGGGGAGCCATTTGGCTCCCCGCTTTCGTTTGCCCGCAGTTAATGGCAGCCGTGTCGGTAGACTTTGGCGGTGTCTTCCGGTGGAGGGTCTGCCCGCAAGCCTCCCAATCGCCGGAGGCCTCCTCAGCAACGGACCCATCAGAGCAAGGGTAGAGCCGGCACCCCGAGAGGCCGAAAGACGGCGAATGGAGGCCCTGGGGGCCGGGGAAGGTCGGATCGCCGGGATTCTGGGGGCCGGGGAAGGTCGGATCGCCGGGGCCCTCAGAGCCGGGGAAGGTCGGAGTCAACTCCACCTAAAGGACCGCGGGGGATGGGGGCAGTGGCTCGCAAGGGTGCGGCCAAAGTGGTGGAGCTGCCCTTGGACCCCGAGGAGAAAGCGAAATCGGAGGTTGTCGACGAAACGCCCGAGGAGGCTGAAGAGGCCCGTTTGCGGGCCGAGCGGCGGGAGGCTCGCCAAGCCCGGACCCGGCAGCTTCGCGTTGAGGCCAAAGAGGCCGTTCAGCGGGGCAACCTGAGCGAAGGGCAGAGCAGCCCACCCAGCAAGCGACAACGGGGGCGAAGGCGTGCTCCGTTGCCCGAGGGCGGCCTGTCGCCCAAGGCCCAGGAGCTGGAGGAGGCAGTGGGGCGCAGAGATGGTCCTCGGTACCGGCAACGGCTGGGACGAGCCGAGGTGGCCTATGAGCTAGGCGACTACCACAAAGCGTGGAGGGCTTTGGACGGTATGGCCAAAGACGCCCCCAACGTGCCCGAAGTGAGAGAGCTGACCGGCCTGGCCCTCTACCGCCTGGGGCGCTGGGAGTTGGCTGCCCGGGAGCTGGAGGCCTTCCGAGAGCTCACCGGCCGCACTGACCTCCACCCGGTTCTGGCCGATTGCCACCGGGCCCAGCGCCGGTGGGCCGACGTCGATGAGCTGTGGGCTGAGCTGAGAGCCTCAGGGGAGAGTGCCGCGGTGCTTGTCGAGGGGAGAATTGTGGCTGCCGGCGCGCTGGGGGATCGAGGCGATCTCACTGAGGCGGTTCAACTGCTGTCCGCCAATTTCCAGCGTCCTCGAAAGGCAAAAGAGCACCACCTGCGCCAGACCTACGCCTTGGCCGACCTGTGCGAGCGGGCCGGAGAGATTCCCCGGGCGAGGGAGTTGTTCGGCTGGTTGAATGACCAGGACGAGTTCTACGTGGACGTAGCCGAGAGGCTGGCTTCTCTTCGGTAGCGAATACTCCCGGGCAATGCCCCCGAAGGTTTCGGCGCGCCGCTATCGTGAGGACGACTGGCACTTGGTTCGAGGGAGAAACAGATCGTGGACTTTGAAGGACTGTTGGGCGACGAGGCCGAATCGCTGTTATCGCACGAATCCAAGACCATCCCCAGTCAGGACTTGCACCTCCCCGGCCCTGACTTCGTCGACCGGGTTTTGGCCGCCACCGATCGCTCTCCCCAGGTGTTGCGCAACCTCCAATCCCTATTCGACCACGGTCGGCTGGGGAGCACGGGCTATGTCTCCATCCTGCCGGTGGACCAGGGCATCGAGCACTCGGGAGCAGCTTCTTTCGCTCCCAACCCCCGGTATTTCGATCCCGCGGGCATCGTGGAATTGGCCGTAGAAGGGGGCTGCAACGCGGTGGCCTCCACCTTCGGCGTGCTGGGGGCGACCTCCCGCCGGTTCGCCCACCGCATCCCGTTCATCGTCAAGCTCAACCACAATGAGCTGCTCACCTACCCCAACAAGTTCGACCAGGTGATGTTCGGGTCAGTGGAGCAGGCCTACGACTTGGGCGCAGCCGGCGTGGGGGCCACCATCTACTTCGGCTCGGCAGAAGCCACCCGCCAAATCCAAGAGGTGGCCGCGGCGTTCCACCGGGCCCATGAGTGCGGGATGTTCACCGTGCTGTGGTGCTACTTGCGGAATCCCGACTTCAAAGTGGACGGCACCGACTATCACGCGGCGGCCGATCTCACCGCCCAGGCCAACCACATCGGGGTGACCATCGAGGCCGACATCATCAAGCAAAAGCTCCCCGAGAACAACGGCGGCTACACGGCCCTCGGGTTCGGCAAGACCCATTCTCTGGTGTATGACGAGCTGACCACCGACCACCCCATCGATCTCACCCGCTGGCAGGTGGCCAACTGCTACATGGGCCGTATCGGGCTGATCAACTCTGGAGGGGCATCGTCAGGCGCCAGCGACCTGGCCGAAGCCGTGCGCACCGCGGTCATCAACAAACGGGCCGGCGGCCTCGGCCTGATCAGCGGCCGCAAGGCCTTCCAGCGCCCCGTCTCCGAGGGCGTAGAACTCCTCAACGCCATCCAAGACGTGTACCTCTCCGACTCGGTAACCGTCGCCTAGCTTGAAACGAACAAAAGCGAAAAGACGAATAAAAACGAAAAGCAAAGTCTGGGGCGGTACGGTAGTTGTATGGGCGATTCTCGCTCCGGGAATCCGTTCTCGCCGACTTTTGGGGCCACGCCTCCGCTGCTTGCTGGACGCGGCCAGGTTTTGGAGAGGTTCTCCGATGCTTTGGCCACCGGTCCGACTCATCCCGATTACACGCTGTTGGTTACCGGCGATCGCGGTACGGGCAAGACCGCGTTGTTGAACGTCCTCGAAGATCAAGCTGCCGACCAAAATTGGATGGTCATTACCGCAGCAGCGTCGGCGGAGTCGGTGTCGGCGCGGGTTGCCAGCGAGGCGCGGCGGTGTATTGAGCAGATGCGGAAAGGGCGGCGAGGCACTCGGGTTAGCTCGGTGAGCATGATGGGAGTCGGCGTGTCGCTCGAACCGGACCTGCGAGGGAGCGAAGGAGCCCCCAGTCTGCTGGCTGTTCTGGAAGAACTCGGAGACCTGCTGGCCGATAGAGGCAGCGGGGTGCTGCTGACGGTAGACGAACTGCACGATGTGGACCGAGACGACGTGCGCAACGTCGCCTCTGCTGTTCAGATCGTCACCCGTCGCCGGCAGAGGCCAGTGGCGTTCGCCGCCGCCGCCCTTCCGCTCATCGAGGACACGCATCTGGCTGATCCCAATATGACGTTCCTTCAGCGTTGTGCTCGGGCTCGACTTGGGCTGCTCGAAGCCGACGAGACGCGGCGGGCGCTGCAGCAGCCCATTATCGACCGCGGCAGTGTTATCAAAGACGATGCCTTGGCCGAGGCCGCTGCTTTGACTCTCGGCTATCCCTACATGATCCAGCTCGTCGGCTTCCATGCTTGGCAGATGCGCGAGGACCCAAGTGCTCCGATCAGTCTCATCAACGTCCGAGCGGGGGCGGTTGTGGCTGAGTCGGCCATGGTGGACCAGATCGCCGGCCCCACTTGGAATCGGCTTTCGCCGATGGATAGGCGTTTTCTGTTCGCCATGCTCAAGGATGAGCCTGACTCTTCGCTGGCCGATATCGCCGAGCGGCTGGAGCGAAACCTCCAATACGCTCGCACCTATCGTCGGCGTCTCATCGCCGCCGGCGCGATCAGTTCCAGTTCCAAAGGCCGAGTCCGCTTCCGTCATCACGCATTGAGAGTTCGGGCTGAGACGGCCGTGCGGGAGGAGTAGGGGCTTCGGGAGGATACCCAATGTTTGCCTCTCCGACACGCAATGGCGATCGGTTGATTCGGGTGCGATCTGGCCGAAGCGGTGCACACTGCGGTCATCAACGATCGGGTCGGCGGCCTCGGTTTCGTTGGCGGCCGGAAAGCCTTCCAGCGCCCCGTCTCCGAGGGTGTAGAACTCCTCAACGCCATCCAAGACGTATACCTGTCCGACTCGGTAACCGTCGCGTAGCGCCGGGGGTCTTACCGCTGATCTGGACACAGTGTCGAAATTGAGGATTCTTGGGTGTCGAAAATCGGCATTAGAACCAGTTCAACGAACCGCCTCCGGAAGGGTACGACTTTGTGATCGTGCCCGCGACCCTTGAGAATGCCGGAATTGCCCCAGAGGCACCCTGGTTGTCAGTCGACCTTGCGGCAGTCTCGGACTCCAACGTCGAGGCCTCGTCGGACTGCGGTGTTGTGCCGAAAGAATTCGATTCTTTGGATGACGTCTTCCCAGGGGGCAAGGCAACTATCAACTTCTGCTTCGTGGTCCTAACCAAGCAAGTCGACACATTGGTGGTCTACGCCAAGGATCTGTTCGATCAGCAACCGGTGGCCTTCGCTACGTCCGAATAGCCGATCATGGGGTGAGTGGATGCCCAGGCGAATCGGGAGTTCTGGCCGAGCATCAGATGCCTGGTCGACGCTTCTGCCGAGGATGTGCCACTTGCGGTGGCTCGCTGGGTAACCTCAAGAACCGGCGTCGCTTTCGCGAACGGCCATCTGGGGTCAAGGAGGATTCCGTGACAGACACCGTGCCGCGTATCGTCGGGACGCGCGAGCTGAACCGCTTGGTTGTTCGCTTTGCGGGCGACTCCGGCGATGGGATGCAGCTCACCGGTGACCGTTTCACCAGTGCCAGCGCGTTGTTCGGCAACGACTTGGCCACGCTGCCCGAGTTCCCGGCTGAGATCCGGGCGCCCCAGGGGACCCTGGCCGGGGTGTCGGCCTTCCAGGTGCAGGTTTCCGACCACGACATCACCACGCCGGGCGACGCGCCCAACGTGTTGGTGGCCATGAACCCGGCGGCTCTGCGCAAGGAGCTGATGCACTTGGAGTTTGGCGGGACGGTGATCGTCAATCAGGACGCCTTCGTGGAGCGCAACCTCACCAAGGCCGGCTACGACGCCGACCCGTTGGATGACGGCAGCCTGGACAACTACACCCTGTTCAAGGTTCCGATGACCACCATCACCAAGGAGGTCTGCAAGGACTTGGGGGTGAAGCCCCGCGACGCCGAGCGGTCCAAGAACTTTTTCGCCCTGGGCCTTTTGTCCTGGCTCTACAGCCGGCCGGCCCAGCCCACACTGGATTGGATCTCGGCCAAATTCAAGCGCCAGCAGATGATCGCCGACGCCAACACTGCGGCGTTCAAGGCGGGTATGGCCTTCGGGGAGACCGCCGAACTATTCGACTTCACCTATGAGGTGAAGCCGGCCGCGCTAGCCCCGGGGACATACACCAATGTGAACGGCAACACCGCGCTGTCGTGGGGCCTGGTGGCCGCCAGCCAGCAGGCCAAGGTCCCCCTTTTCTTAGGGTCGTATCCCATTACCCCGGCCAGTGACATTCTCCACGAGCTGAGCCAGCGCAAGAACTTCGGCGTGCGAACCCTTCAGGCCGAGGATGAGATCGCCGCGGTGTGCGCAGCGCTGGGAGCTTCCTTCGGCGGGCACTTGGGAATTACCACCACCAGCGGACCGGGCATAGCCCTCAAGGGCGAGACCATCGGCTTGGCCGTCAGCCTCGAGCTTCCCCTGCTGGTGATCAACATTCAGCGAGGCGGACCGTCCACCGGGCTGCCGACCAAGACCGAGAGCGCCGACCTGATGCAGGCCATGTACGGCCGCCACGGCGAATCGCCCGTTCCCATCGTGGCCGCCTACTCCCCGTCGCAGTGCTTCTTCGCTGCCATAGAGGCGGCTCGCATCGCCCTCAAGTACCGCACACCGGTGATTTTGCTGTCCGACGGCTATCTGGCCAACGGCAGCGAGCCCTGGCTCCTTCCCGACGTGTCGACGCTGCCTGACTTGACAGTGGAGTTCGCCACCGGGCCTAACCACACCAAGGACGATGGCACCGAGGTGTTCTGGCCCTACTTGCGCGACCCTGAGACCAAAGCCCGCCCCTGGGCGGTGCCGGGCACGCCCGGCCTCACCCACCGCATTGGCGGCATTGAGAAGGAAGACGGCACCGGCAACATCAACTACGAGGCCGACAACCACGGCTACATGGTGAAGCTGCGCGAGGAACGGGTCGCCCACATCGCCAACGACATCCCCCCCACCATGCTGGACGGCGACACCGGCGATGCCGACCTGCTGGTGCTGGGCTGGGGCTCCACCTGGGGGGCCATCACCAGCGCAGTCATGCGGGCCCGGGCCGAGGGACGCAAGGTGGCCCATGCCCATGTCACCCACCTGAACCCGCTGCCACGAGACTTGGGCGACATCGTGCGCCGATATCCCAAGGTGCTGGTTCCGGAGATGAACCTGGGCCAGTTCTGCCGCATCATCCGAGCCGAGTTCCTGGTCGATGCCCAATCGGTTTGCAAGGTGGAGGGGATACCCTTCACCGCCGCCGAGCTTCACTCACACATAAACGGAGTCCTTGATGACTGACGTGCCCACCACGACCAAGGCCGACTGGACCAGCGACCAAGAGGTTCGTTGGTGCCCTGGCTGCGGGGACTACTCCATTTTGACCGCGGTTCAAATGCTTATGCCCGAACTCAACGTGCGCCGGGAGGACACGGTGTTCGTCTCGGGGATCGGCTGTGCCGCCCGGTTCCCCTATTACATGAATACCTACGGGATGCACGGCATCCACGGCCGGGCCCCCGCCCTGGCCACCGGCCTGGCCATGGCCCGGCCCGAGCTTCACGTGTGGGTTGTGGGCGGGGACGGCGACATGCTGTCCATCGGCGGCAATCACTTGCTGCACGCCCTGCGCCGCAACGTGAACCTCAACATCTTGTTGTTCAACAACCAGATCTACGGACTGACCAAGGGCCAGTACTCGCCCACCAGCGAGATCGGCAAGGTCACCAAGTCCACCCCGGCGGGCAGCATCGACGAGCCGTTCAACCCCGTCTCAGTGGCCATCGGGGCCGAGGCCAGCTTCGTGGCCCGCACCCACGACATGGACCGCCAGCACATGATGGACATGTTCCGGCGGGCCCACGACTTTCCCGGCGCCTCTTTCGTGGAGGTGTTCCAGAACTGCAACGTCTTCAACGACGGCGCGTTCGGGGCCATCACCAAAAAGGACAAGCGGGCCTCCATGCTCATCCCCCTCGAGCACGGTCAGCCCATCCGCTTTGGCGAGAACGACGAGAATGGCGTGGTTATCAACCCCCAGGGCAGCGCCGAGGTGGTCAACGTGGCCGATGTCGGCGAGTCGGCTCTGTTGGTTCACGATGAGACCCGCCAGGATCCCAGTTTGGCTTTTGCCCTGTCCCGGCTCTCAGCCGGCCCCTTCGAGCCCACCCCCATCGGGGTTTACCGGGCGGTAGAGCGGTCGGAATACGCCGGCGAGGCCAGCAAGCAGCTCGCCTTGGCCCAAGAGCAGTCCGGCCCCGGCGACCTTGAGGCCTTGCTGCATTCCCGGCCCACCTGGGAAGTCTCCTGAGCAACGCTTCTTCCATGTCGGAAGTTTCTGCCCCCAGAGGGCGCCAGTGTTTTCCCCGTATCCGAAATAGGCGTTGTGACACCTGAACCTGCCCCCAGTGGCTGGGTCCTCGATCTGGACGGGGTGATCTGGGTAGGAAAGACGGCGGTCCCCGGCTCAGCGGATGCCGTCGAGCGGCTGCGCAGATCTGGCGCGGCAGTGGTATTCGTCACAAATGCCTCCGACAAAACATTGGCCGAGGTAGAAGCCAAGCTGGCATCGGTCGGAATAGATGCCGCAGGGTGTGTCATCACCTCGGCCACAGCTGCAGGACGACTTGTCAACCCAGGCGAACGTGTTCTTGTGGTGGGCGGTCCTGGCATCGTCGAGGCGGTTGAGCTAGCCGGGGCCAAGGTGTGCTCGTCGGGACCCGCCGATGCGGTCATAGTGGGGATCAATCCTGAGTTCGACTATGACGCCCTAAGCCGGGCTATGCGGGCAGTGAGAAGCGGTGCTCGGTTAATCGGCAGCAATCATGATCCCAGCTACCCCACCGAGTCTGGACTGGAGCCAGGAGGAGGAGCACTGGTGGCGGCTGTGGCTGCGGCGGCAGAAGCTGTGCCGATCGTGGCGGGGAAGCCCAACCAGCCAATCGTCGATTGCGTGCAGGGCCGAATCGGCCACACGGGCGTGGTGGTGGGGGACCGCCCCGATTCCGACGGCTTATTCGCCGAGGCTCTGAGCTACGAGTTCGCCTTGGTGCTGAGCGGGGTGGTCGGCGAAGACGACCTGCCGGTGTCTCCTGAGCCGAAGTATTGCGCCCCCGATTTGGCCACCTTGGTTGATCAGATGGGGCTTGAATAGGTGGGATGAAAGGCTCGCGCCGGAGGCTGGACACTGAGTTGGTTCGCCGCGGCCTGGTTGCGGGTCGGGACCGGGCTCGGGAAGCAGTGGCCTCGGGTCGGGTCACCGTGAACGGAGCCGTGGCTCAAAAGGCGGCTCGTTTGGTGCTGCCCGGCGACGCTGTTGAAATCGCCGGCCCGCCGGGTCGCTACGTGAGCAGGGGCGGTGAGAAGTTGGCCGGAGCGCTGGCGGCATTCCGCCTGGATATCTCGGGATTGCGATGCTGCGACGTGGGTGCGTCCACCGGCGGATTCACCGACTGCCTTTTGCAAAGCGGCGCGGCTGGTGTGGTGGCCATAGATGTGGGTCGGGCCCAGATGCACGAACGCCTGGCTGCCGACCCCCGGGTGACTCCCTACGAGCGCACCGACGTCCGCAACGTTGATCCCGCCGCAATCGGGGCCCCATTTGATTTAGTAACCACCGATGTGTCCTTCATCTCTTTGACTTCGGTTATGTCCCGCCTCGCCGAACTTGCCTTACCAGGTGCACCGGTAGTGGTACTGGTGAAACCCCAGTTCGAAGTGGGACGTCAGGAGGCCAGCAAAGGTCGGGGCGTCATCCGCGACCCCGAGCAGTGGCAGACCGCGCTCGACCGTGTGCTGGGAGCCGCGACGGCTGCCGACCTAGCTCCCCAAGCCGCCATCCCATCCCCGCTGAAGGGCGCCCAGGGCAATGTCGAGTTCTTCTTGCACCTGTTGAGAGGCGGTACGCCGTCAGCAGTGGATTCTGTCCAAGTGGTGGCCCAAGTTGTCACCAAAGGCGAATAGCCTGACTCCGTGGCTGCAATTGCCCTTTTTGTTCACGCTGACCGGCCGGAAGCCCTGAAGTTGGCGGCCGACCTGATCGACCGTTTGGACGGCGACGGTCATCAAGTTCGCCTAGCGCTCGAGTCGGCTGAGGTGGTGGGCCGCACCGACCTTGCCCATCTAGATGAACACATCGGCGAGAAGTTGGACTTGGCGGTGAGCTTGGGGGGAGATGGCTCCATGCTCCGGGCGGTAACCTCCGTTGCCGACGACGGCGTGCCCGTCTTGGGGGTCAACTACGGCTCTTTGGGCTACCTCACCGGCATTCAGCCGGAGGCCGCCCCCCAAGCAATAGAGCAGTTCTTGGCCGGGGACTACATCATCGAAGAGCGCATCCGGCTGCGCTGTCGACTGGGAGACGGCACCGAGGTGAGCGCCCTCAACGAGGCCATCGTGGAGAAGGTGGACAGCGGGCGCACCGTCCACTTGGCGGTTCACATCGACGGCGAATACTTCACCAGCTACGCGGCCGACGGGCTGATCGCCGCGACCCCGACCGGCTCCACGGCCTATTCGCTGTCGGCCGGTGGGCCCATTCTGGCGCCGACCATGCCGGCGGTGATTCTGACGCCGGTAGCCCCTCACACGCTGTTCGACCGCAGCTTGGTGCTACTTCCGTCTAGCGAGTTGATCATCGAAGTGCTGGGCCACCGTCCTGCCGCAGTGGCGGTGGACGGCCGCTCGCTGGGCGAACTGGGCGAAGGCGGCTCGTTGGCGGTCACGGTCTCCGATCAGCCGGCCCGTTTGGTGGCCCTGGGCCACCGGGGGTTCCACCAAGCCCTCAAGTCGTCCTTCGGTCTGTCTGATCGCTGACGGTGGCCCGAGACAGTGCTGACTGAGCTGGCAGTAGAGAACCTAGGGGTGATCAAGCGGCTCAACCTGGTGTTGGGACCGGGTATGACTGCGCTGACCGGGGAGACCGGGGCGGGGAAAACCCTGGTGGTGACAGCGGTGGACCTGCTCTTGGGGGGTCGGGCCGACCCGGCGTTAGTGCGATTCGATGCCGGCGAGGCCACCGTCGAAGGCCGGTTTGACCACCAGGGGGAGGAGGTTTTGCTTCGGCGGGTGGTGCCTGCCGACGGTCGGGCTCGGGCGTACGTGGATGGTCGGCTCGCGTCGGCCGCCACCCTGGCCGAATTGGGCGCAGAGCTGGTAGACCTGCATGGCCAGCACGAACATCAGTCGCTGTTGCGCCGCGTCCATCAACGGGCCGCGCTGGATCGATTCGGCGATGTGGACTTGGCGCCCCTCATGGAGGCTCGGGCCGCGCTGGCCGATCTGAATCGGCGACGAGCCGAGCTAGGCGGCGATGAGCGATCCCGTGCTCGGGAGATCGAGCTCTGCCGATTCCAGTTGGCCGACCTGGATGAGGCCGGTTTGGAGAACCCCGACGAGGAGGAGGCGCTCAAAGCCGAAGAGGCGGTGCTCGCTGACGCCGCGGCCAGCCGGGAGGCGGCCCGACAGGCTGCGATGTCTTTGGGTGCCGATGGCGCAGTGGGTGCCGGGCTGGCCCAGGTAGCCGCCGCCCTGGAGAGCCGACTGCCGTTGGAGAGCGAGCATGAGCGGCTGGTCGACCTGGTTGCCGAGGTTGGCGACCTATCGACCGAGTTGCGCCGCGCGGCCGAGTCCATTGATGAGAACCCGGTCCGTTTGGCCGAGGTCCGCCAGCGTCGGGAGCTGTTGGTTGATCTTCGCCGCAAGTACGGGGAGACCGTGGCCGAGGTCATGGAGTTCCACCGCGATCTCTCCGCCCGCCTCGCTGAACTGGAGGACTTCGACCGTCTGGCCAAAGACCTGGACGGAGAGCACCAGCGCCGCGCCGCCGCCGTGGCCGAGGCCGGTGCGAAAGTGGGCGCGGCTCGACGGCAGGCGGCCCAAGCGCTGGGCGGAGAGGTGACGTCCCGCTTGAGAGAGCTGGCCATGGCCCGAGCCGAGGTGCAGCTGGAGGTGGGCGACGACCCCGGAGACGACGTGGACATCTTGTTGGCCGCCAACAGCGGTGCACCCGGACTGCCGCTCACGTCGGCCGCATCAGGGGGAGAGCTGGCCCGGGTCATGCTGGCCCTGCGCTTGGTGATCAGCTCTGGTCCTCCGGTGCTGGTGTTCGACGAAGTGGATGCCGGCATCGGGGGCCAAGTGGCTCAGACTGTGGGCGGGGCGCTTTCCCGCCTGACTTCCGATCACCAGGTCTTGGTCGTCACCCACCTGCCCCAAGTAGCCGCCTGGGCCGACCGCCAAGTGAGCATCGTCAAACACGACGATGGTGTTTCCACCACGGTGTTGGCAGAGACTTTGGACGGCGAGGACCGGGTCGTCGAGCTATCCCGAATGCTCTCCGGATCGCCCGACAGCGACAGCGCCCGGCGACACGCCTCCGAGCTTCTCCAGATGTCCCAGGGCTGAGAGCCTCCGAGCTTCTCCAGATGTCCCAGGGCTGAGAGCCTCCGAGCTTCTCCAGATGTCCCAGGGCTGACGGGGTCACACACCACCAGACCACCCTGGCCGAACGGTCCACCAGTCGTCACTGCACCCCGCTAAGCTTTGCAGGCGTGACCAAACACATTTTTGTCACCGGCGGTGTGGCGAGTTCGCTGGGCAAAGGGCTTACGGCCGCATCACTGGGGCGTTTGCTCAAACAGCGGGGTCTGCGGGTGACCATGCAAAAGCTGGACCCGTACATCAATGTGGATCCCGGCACCATGAACCCCTTCGAGCACGGAGAGGTGTTCGTAACCGACGACGGCGGAGAGACCGATCTGGATCTCGGCCATTATGAACGGTTCATCGACGAGAGCCTCACCAAGCTCTCCAACGCCACAACCGGCTCCATCTACTCCTCGGTCATCGCATCGGAGCGCCAGGGGGAGTATCTGGGCAAGACCGTGCAGGTGATCCCCCATGTCACCAATGAGATCAAGAACCGTATCTCCAGCCTGGTGTCCGACGATGTGGACGTGGTCATAACCGAGATCGGCGGGACCGTCGGCGACATCGAGATCCTCCCCTTTCTGGAAGCCATCCGCCAGGTGCGCTTGGACGTGGGACGGGGCAACGTCTGCTACGTACACGTCACGTTGGTGCCCTTCATCGGCCCAACCGGTGAGCAGAAAACCAAGCCCACTCAGCACTCGGTGACCGAGCTTCGCAGCCGGGGCGTTCAGCCCGACGCCATCGTGTGCCGCAGCGAGTCGCCTATCTCCGGTGAGTTGAAGCGCAAGATCTCTAGCCTGTGCGATGTTGATGTGTCCGCGGTGGCAAATGCGGCCGATGCTGACAGCATCTACGAGATCCCCTTGGTGCTCAACGAGGAGGGCCTCGACGGCGTGGTGTGCGACATCTTGCGTTTGAACGTTCCCGAGCCCGATCTAACCGATTGGCAGATGCTGAACCAGCGAATTTCCCTGTCCCAGCGCACCGTGCGGATCGGCCTCATCGGCAAATACGTGACGCTTCAAGACGCTTATCTGTCGGTGGTGGAGGCACTGAACCACTCGGCCATCCATCACGACGCGTCGGTGGAGATCGAGTGGATCCAGGCCGAGAGCGTGGAGGGTCTGATGGTCGACAGCCTGATGAGCGGCCTGGACGGCATCGTTATCCCCGGCGGGTTCGGCGAGCGGGGAATCGAGGGCAAGATCAATGCCGCCTCCTACTCCAGGGAGAATGGTATTCCCTGCTTGGGCTTGTGCCTGGGCCTCCAAGTCATGACCATCGACTACGCCCGCAACGTGGTGGGCCTGGCCAACGCTCATTCCAGCGAGTTCGACCCCCGCACCCCGTGGCCGGTCATCGATTTGATGGAATCGCAGCGCGGCATCACCGACAAGGGCGGCACCATGCGGTTGGGGGCGTGTCTGGCCAAGCTTCGACCGGGTACCAAGGTGGCCGAGGCGTACGGCGCCGAAGTGGTGTCGGAGCGCCACCGCCACCGCTATGAGTTCAACCCCAAGCTCCGCAGCCGCTTCGAGGATACCGACTTTGTGGTTGCGGGGGAGTCGCCCGACGGGCTTCTGGTGGAGTTCATCGAGCTGGCCAGCCATCCCTGGTGGGTGGGCACCCAGGCCCATCCCGAGTTCAAGAGCCGTCCCGACCGGCCCGCCCCGCTGTTCTGCGGCTTGGTCAAAGCCGCGTTGGACCGCCAGGAGAGCAGATCAACAGCGGATCAGGGCGGCGAGTCCCAGTGCGAGGCGGATGACGGCCGTATCTGCGAACAGGCTGAGACAAAGGCCGATGCCTCGTCCGCAGCCCACCTTTGAGAGGCAGCGCAACCATGGACAACGGGGATGATTTCACCCCGCTCGGAGAACGCCAGGGTTGGCAGGGACGGGTGGTGTCGCTGACCGTTGCCGAGATCAGGGCACCTGATGGCTCAGTCCACGAACGGGAGATCATCCGTCATCCCGGAGCGGCGGCGATCGTGCCCCTCGACGGCCGAGAGGTCATTATGGTGCGCCAGTATCGAGCCGCGGTGAACAAAGAGATGCTGGAAATCCCCGCCGGAAAGCTGGACTTCGAAGACGAGCCTCCTGAGCTCACCGCGCATCGGGAGCTGGAAGAGGAGATCGGCCAGCGCGCCGGCCACCTTGAGCTCTTGGCCGTCTTCCACAATTCTCCCGGATTCTGCGACGAGATCACCCACTGCTACCTGGCCACCGAGTTGACCGATGCCGACCGTCATCCCCACGGCATCGAGGAAGCGCACATGGCCATCGAGCGCATCAAGCTGGCCGACGTCCCCGATCTGGTGGCCACGGGCGACCTGGTCGATGCCAAGTCCATCATCGGCCTGATGCTGGCCCGCGAGCGGCTGGGGTGAGCGCCCCGTGCCGCCGGCGGTGAGCGCAGGCAACGGGATTGAGGAGTTCTTGGATTGGCTGGTGCTGGAGCGAGGCCGCGCCCCCCGCACCTGTGAGGCCTATCGGCGGGATCTGAATAGCTACTGCGAGGTGCTGACGGCCCGAGGCAACAGCCCTGATACGGCCGGCGAAGAAGATCTCTTGGCGTTCTTGCGCCACCAGCAGAGCCGGGGCATGGCCCCGGCATCGGTGAAGCGGGCGATGACCGCGGTGCGGACCTTCCACCAGTTCTTGGTCGTAGAGGGTCGGCGAGCCGATGACCCCGGTGCCCGATTGGAGCTTCCCACGGTTCCGAAAGCGGTGCCCAAGGCGCTGAGCGAGGCCGAAGTAGACGCCGTTATGGACGCAGTGGTCGGCTCAGACCCGGTGTCTCGACGGGATCGGGCCATTTTGGAAGTGCTCTACGGCACGGGCATGCGTATCGGCGAGCTGGTCGGGATGTCTCTCAATGATCTGGATATAGGCGGATCCACGGTACGGATCCTGGGGAAGGGTCAAAAGGAGCGGGTCCTGCCGGTAGGCCGATGCGCCATCGAGGCTCTGACCGCTTGGTTGGTTCCCGCCGGGCGGGGTGAGATGGAGCCCGAGCGCTGGGCATCCCAGCACGACCGGGAAGCGGTTTGGCTCAGCCAGCGGGGTCGCCGCCTGTCGCGGCAGGGGGCCTGGGGGGCGGTGAAGAAGAGGGCTCAACTGGTGGGGTTGGGCGCCAAAGTCTCCCCCCACGTGTTCCGCCACTCCTGTGCCACCCACATGCTGGACCATGGGGCTGACATCAGAGCCGTACAGGAGCTCTTGGGCCATGTCTCCATCAGCACCACGCAGGTCTACACGATGGTTTCCAAAGAAAAGCTGTGGGAGGCCTACCGCGCCGCTCATCCTCGGGCGGTGATCAACCGGTGATCTCTGGCGCCCACCTCGTTCGGCGCTTCTTCCAGTCGCTTGTCGACCGAGGACCCGATCCCACAGAGGAGGCTTGGCTGCTGGGGCTGCTTACCCAATCCGAAGCGGATCTCTATCAGCAGATGAGCGCAGCCGACCGTCGCCACGCGCTGCGCTCGGCCGAGTGCCCGGCGCTGGTCAACGATGCCCAACGGGTGGCCGCAGCTTTGCACGATGTGGGCAAGGCCAGGTCGGGTTTGGGGACGTTGGGCCGGGTGGGGGCTACTCTGGGCGGTATTGCCGCTCCCGGCCGGCTCCGGGGCCGGTGGGCGGACTATCGGGATCACCCTCGTCTGGGGGCAACGATGTTGCGCGAGGCGGACAGCGCCGATCAGACGGTGGTATGGGCGGCGGAACATCACCTCCCCCTCAGCGAATGCTCCCTGCCTCGTGATGTGGCTGCGGCATTGGCTGCCGCAGACTGAACAGCCGGCCGGTAGGCTTTTAGGCGTGCGCACCGAGATTCCCAAGATCATCAGCGTGGACGACCACTTGGTGGAACCCGCCCACCTGTGGCGGAGCTGGCTGCCGGAGCGGTTCAAAGAGCGAGGTCCACGGGTCGAGCGCCGCCGAGTGGGGCCGATCACCTACATCGGCGGGGCGAAGATGTACACCTACGAGCTGGACGTGGAGGGGGCGCCGTGGGGCGACGTCTGGTTCTACGAGGACCTCATCTATCCCAATAAGCGCCATGTGGCCGCCGTGGGCTTCGACCGCGACGAAATGGAGGCCGTGCCCATCACCTTCGACGAGATGCGACCGGGGTGCTACGACCCCAAGGCCCGGGTCGAGGACATGGAGATGAACCATGTGGAGGCGTCGTTGTCGTTCCCCACGTTCCCCCGGTTCTGCGGCCAGACCTTCTTGGAAGCCGAGGACAAGGAGCTCGCCCTGGCCTGCGTGCAGGCCTACAACGACTTCATGATCGAGGAGTGGTGCGGCGACTCCGGCGGGGCGCTCATCCCCTTGGCCATCATCCCCCTGTGGGATGCGGAGCTGGCCAAGGCCGAGGTGGAGCGCAACGCGGCCCGAGGCTGCCATGCGGTGTGCTTTTCCGAGATCGCCCCCAATCTGGGCCTTCCCAGCATCCACACCGACTACTGGAACCCGTTCTTCGCCGCCTGCCAGGACACCGCCACCGCGGTGTGCATGCACATCGGCTCCTCGTCGGTCATGCCCGCCGCCTCACCCGATGCCCCGCCGGCGGTGGCGGCCTCGCTCAGCTTCAACAACGCCATCGCGTCGATGAGCGATTTCCTGTTCTCCGGGGTGCTGGTGAGATTCCCCCGGCTCAAGTTGGCCTATTCCGAGGGTCAGATCGGGTGGATCCCCTACATCTTGGAGCGCTGCGACGACGTCTGGTCGGAGCACCGGGCTTGGGGCGGGGTGAGGGACATCGTTCCCGAACCGCCCTCCACCTACTACTACCGGCAGATCTACGGCTGTTTCTTCCGCGACAACCACGGTTTGAGGTCGCTGGATGAGGTTGGGGTGGACAACGTCACTTTCGAGACCGACTACCCCCACACCGACACCACTTGGCCCCACACCAAGAAGGTGGCCGAGGACATGATGGGCCACCTGCCCTCAGACGTGGTCCACAAGCTGGTGAGGGGCAACGCCGCCCGCCTTCTCAACCTCGACATCGGCTGACCGGGGATTCCGCTTCCTGACAGTCTGGCCGACTAGGAGTCCTAGTGGTGTGTCGTGGGTTTAGCGCCGTGGATTGCGACGGCAGCGGCGTTCCTCGCAAGGCTCACCGACGCAGCCATACTTCCAGCGTACGGCAAGGAGGGGCAACGCCGCGAGGGGCGTCGATGCCTAGCAGGACACGCGCGAATAAACCCACGACACACCACTAGCACAGCGACGCGAAAGTCCGGGCAATGAGCTCGGACTGCTCTTGGGCGTGCACGGCGGCGCTGCCGGTGGCCGGGCTAGACGACTCGCTGCGGCTGGCCCGGACGATGTCGCTTCGGTCGCCGAACGCGTCGTGGAGGTGGCCCTTCACGTAGTTCCACGCTCCCATGTTCTGGGGCTCCTCTTGGAGCCAGACCATCTTGCCGGCCTTGGGATAGTGGTCGAGGGCTTCGGCCAGGGCGCCGGCCGGCCAGGGATAGAACTGCTCCACCCGCAGCACCGCCGCGGGGGCGCCCGCTCGGTTTCTCTCCGCGATGGCCTCATGGCCGATCTTGCCGCTGGCCAGCACAACCGCGGTGACGTCGCCTGGATCGGGACCGTCGGGGTCGGCCAGCACGGGCGAGAACCAGCCATCGATCAGCTGGCCTACTGGTGATCTGGCGTCGCGATGGCGCAGCAGCGACTTGGGCGTGAACAGCACCAGCGGCTTGGGGCTCGAGCGCTTGGCCTGGTCTCGGAGCAAATGGAAGTACTGGGCTGCGGTCGACAGGTTGGCCACCCGGATGTTGTTCTCGGCCACCGACTGCAAGAACCGCTCGATCCGCCCTGAGGAATGCTCCGGCCCCTGGCCCTCGAAACCGTGGGGCAGCAGCATGACCAGTCCCGAGTGCTGGTTCCACTTGTCCTCGGCCGACATCACGAACTGGTCGATGATGATCTGCGCGCCGTTCACGAAATCGCCGAATTGGGCCTCCCAGAGAACCAGCGTCTCGGCGTCGGCCACCGAGTAGCCGTATTCGAAGCCCAGGGCCGCATATTCCGACAGCAGCGAGTCGTACACCCACAGCTCGGCCCCGCGGCGGGCCAGCCCGGCTAGCGGACAGTGCTCCCGGGCCGTTTGGTTGCACACCAGGGTGCTGTGGCGGTGGGAGAACGTGCCCCGACGGGAGTCCTGGCCGGCCAGGCGGATCGACGTTCCCTCGTCGAGCAGGCTGCCGAAGGCCAGCGCCTCGGCCAGCCCCCAGTCCACCATGCCCTCAGCCATCATCTTGTCTCGAGCCTCGAACTGGCGGGCCAGCTTGGGGTGCAGGAGGAATCCGGCGGGCACTGATGTGAGCGCGTCGAGCACCCGCTTGATCTGCCCTTCCGACACCCCGGTGTCCACTGGAGGCGCGACGGGGGGCGTGGTGTGGGCCAGCGCCCCCGAGATCGACAGTTGGAGTTCCCGGCTGCCGGCTGTCCCTGGGCCACCGGGGTCGCCCGGCGCTTCGTCCGCGGTCCGGTCCCGGGTCTGCACCAGCGCCTTTTGGAGCTTGGCTCGGAACTCGTCCATAGCCTGCTCGGCCTCCTCCAGGGTGATGTCCCCCCGCTTCACCAGCGACTCCACGTATCGCTTCCGCACCGAGCGATGGCTCTCGATCCTCCGGTACATCTGGGGCTGGGTGTAGCTGGGGTCGTCGGCCTCGTTGTGCCCTTGGCGGCGGTAGCACCACATGTCGATCACCACGTCTTTGTGGAATTGGTTCCGGTAGGCCAGCGCGAGGCGGGCCACCCGGGCACAGGCCTCGGGGTCGTCGCCGTTGACGTGGAAGATGGGGGCCTGGATCATCTTGGCGACGTCGGTGCAGTAGTAGCTGGAGCGAGCCGACTCTGCGGTGGTGGTGAACCCCACCTGGTTGTTGATCACCAAATGCACCGTGCCCCCGGTGCGGTACCCCTCGATCAGCGACAGGTTCAGCGTCTCGCTGACCACCCCCTGACCGGCGAAGGCGGCGTCGCCGTGGACCAGCAAGGGCAGCACCGGGTAGCGGTCGTCCTCGACGGCGGCTTGGCCTCGCACCAGCCCGCTGACCGGGCTGTGCTCGCCCCGCTCGTGGCTGATTCGGTCCAGGTGGGCCCGGACCATGCCCTCGACCACCGGGTTCACCGCCTCCAAGTGCGACGGATTGGCGGCCAGCTCCACCGGGATGCGGTTGCCGGCCATGCTCTCGAACTCCGAGATCATCCCCAGGTGGTACTTCACATCGCCCGACCCCTGGGTGGACGATTCGTCCAGGTTCCCCTCAAACTCGCCGAACAGCTGTCCGTAGTCCTTTCCCACGATGTTCACCAGCACGTTGAGCCGGCCCCGGTGGGCCATTCCCATGATCGCCGAGGCCATGCCCGAGTCGGCGGCCTTGCCCAGTACGGCGTCCAGCACCACGATGGCGCTCTCGGCCCCCTCGATCCCGAACCGCTTCTGGCCCAAGTACTTGGTGTCCAGGAATCGCTCCAGCGCTTCGGCCGCGTTCAGTCGATCTAGGATGTGCAGCTTGTCGTCAAGCCCCACCGGACTGCCCAGCCCCTCCACCTCTTGTTGGATCCACCGCTTCTCTTCGGGTTCCTGGATGTGCATGTATTCCACACCCACCGTCCGGCAGTAGGCGTTGCGGAGCACATGCAAGATCTCGCCCAGCGGCATCTTGCCGTCGGGCTGGCCCAGGTCGATGCCTCCGGGCCCGGTGGTGAGGAACTCCCGATCGAGATCCCAGATGGTAAGGCCGTAGGTGGCCGGGTCGAGCTCGGCGTGCATCGCGGGCTCGTTGGCCGACAGCGGGTCCAAGTCGGCGATGAGGTGGCCCCGCACCCGGTACATGTTGACGATCGCGTTCACCTGCACCTGTTTGGTGATCACGGCCTGTTCCCGGTCGAGGGGCAGGATGTCGGGCCGCCAGCGCACCGCCTCATACGGCACGCCCACCTGCCGGAATATGTCCTCGTAGAAATTGTGCTTGCCCAGCAGCAGCTCGTGGACCGCGCCCAGGAACATCCCCGACTCGGCGCCCTGGATGATGCGGTGGTCGTAGGTGGACGACAAGGTGATCACCTTCGACACACCCAAGTCGGCCAGGGTGCGGGAGTCGGCGGCCTGGTAGGCGGTGGGGTAGTCGATGGTGCCCAGCCCGACGATGACCCCTTGGCCGGGCATCAACCGGGGGACTGACTGCACGGTGCCGATGGTGCCGGGGTTGGTGATGCTGACGGTGACGCCGGTGAAATCGTCAGGGCTCAGATCGTTGTTGCGCACCTTGCGGATCATGGTGTCGTAAAGCTCGACGAAATTGGGGAAGTCCAGCGTGTCGGCCTCGGGGATGCACGGCACCAGAAGAGAGCGGGAGCCGTCGGCTTTCTCCACGTCCACTGCGATGCCCAGGCCGACGTGGGGGTGGCGCACCACCCGGGGGCCGCCGTCGGCGTCGACGAAGGTGGAGTTCATCACCGGCCTGTGGTGGGCGATGGCCTGCACCACGGCGTAGGCGATGAGGTGGGTATACGACACCTTGCGCCCTTCGGTGCGCCCCAGGTAGCCGTTGACGATCCGGCGGTTGACGTCGAGCAGCTTGGCCGGAACCTCTCGGAAGCTGGTGGCGGTGGGCACCGCCAGGCTGGCCTCCATGTTGCGGGCGATACGGGCAGCGGCCCCCCGCAGCGGGTCACCTGGCGGGCTTTCGGGGGCCCCATCCGGTTCGGGGGCCGCGTTCGGCTCGGCCATCGGCTGGCGCCGGCCCGCAGGAGCCGTCGTTTCGGCGAGGACCCGGTCGGGGCGGTAGTCGGAGAAGAAGTCCTGCCAGCTCTCGCTGACCGACGTGGGATCGGCCAAGTACTGGCGGTGCATCTCATCTACCAGCCAGGCGTTCTGGCCGACGACCTGCTCGGCATCGGTGTCCATGCTGCAAGTCTAGGAACTTCCCAGGAACTAGGGTTCTGCGGGTGCGGTTGGCCACTTGGAATGTGAACTCGCTGAACGCCCGTATGCCCCGCGTGCAGGAGTGGCTGGAGCTGGCCGACCCCGATGTGCTGTGCATGCAGGAGACCAAGATGGCCGACGACGCCTTTCCCGGCCTGGCCTTTGAGGCGATGGGCTACGAGTGGGCCCATCACGGCCAGGGGCGATGGAACGGGGTGGCCATCTTGAGCCGGGTGGGTCTGGCCGACCCCGGCAATGGGTTCGACGACGGCCGAGAGGCCGATCCCGACGCCCGCATCCTGTGGGCCACGTGCGCCGGGGTGCGGGTGGCCAGCGCCTACATTCCCAACGGGCGGGAGCTGGACCACGACCACTACCACTACAAATTGGACTGGCTGGGCCGGCTCCGGTCCCATCTGGCGGCCAATGCCGATGCCGGGGCGCCGGTGGTGGTGGCCGGGGACTTCAACGTGGCTCCGGCCGACAACGACGTGTGGGACATCGCTGCCTTCGAGGGGCTAACCCATGTAAGCGGGCCCGAGCGGGAGGCGCTGGCCTCGGTGCTGGACTGGGGCCTGGTGGACGTGTTCCGCCGGCGGTGGCCCGACGACGGCCTGTACACGTTCTGGGACTACCAGGCAGGGCGGTTCCACAAGCGCCAGGGGATGCGCATCGACATGGTGATGGCCACTGAGCCGCTGGCCCGACGGGTGACCACGGTCCTGATGGACCGCAACGCTCGCAAGGGTGAGAAGCCGTCGGACCACGCTCCGGTGGTGGTGGACTTCGACTGGGGTGATGCCGCCGAGGGCGGCTGAGTCCTGGTTGGCCTGCAATGGTTCTCGCTGCTGAATCGGGAGATTTCGACCTTCTGGTGTTCTGGGTCCAGATCTTGGCCCTGGTGACCTCCGCCCACCTCTTCGGGGTGGTCATGAGAAAGGTGGGGTTGCCGTCGGTGGTGGGCGCGCTGTTGGCCGGTCTGGTACTGGGGCCATCGGTATTCGGGATTGTATGGGAGTCGGGCTTCGAGTGGTTCCTCCCCGATGGGAGCGACCAGAACACCGCCCTCCAAGCCGTCAGCTGGGTCGGGGTGGCGCTGCTGCTGGTGGTCACCGGCTTTGAGACCGACTTGGGCCTCATCTCCAAGCTGGGGAGGCCTGCCATTCTGGTCACCACCGGAAGCCTGGTGGTGCCATTGGTCGGAGGGGTTGTGGTCGGGTTGCTGCTGCCGTCCGTCTTTTTGGACCCCGACGCCGAACGGCTTACGTTCACCTTGTTCGTCGCCTTGGCTCTGAGCGTGTCCTCGTTGGCGGTGGTGGCCAAGATCCTCAGTGAACTGGGGCTGATGCGGCGGGATTTCGGCCAGATCACCGTCGCCGCCGGTATGGCCAACGATGTGGTCGGCTGGGTCATGTTGGGCGTATTCACCGGCCTAGCCACCTCTGGCGAGTTTTCGGCCGGGCAAGTGCTGGCCACGCTGGGGGGGATCGTGGCCTTCGGGGTGCTGGCGCTGACCGTCGGCCAGCGCATTGTCGACTTGTTCCTGCGGCGAGTGCGGCGCACCGGGGGCAGCCTGGCCGCTGCTTTGATGGTGTGCATGGTGACCATGCTGGGATTCGGGGTGGCCACCGAGTGGCTGGGAGTGGAGGCCGTGCTGGGGGCGTTCGTGGCCGGGGTGGTGCTGCACCGATCCCGCTTCCAGCATGAGGAGGTCATCCACCATTTGGAAGGTCTCACCGGAGCGTTGTTCGCACCGGTGTTCTTTGCCACCGCCGGGTTGCAGGTGGACCTCCGCCTGTTGAACGACGCCGAGGCCCTGTGGTGGGCGCTGGTGATCCTGCTGGTGGCCATCATCTTCAAGTTCGCCGGCGCCTATGGCGGCGCCCGGCTGGCCGGCCGCACCCACCGGGCCGGCCTGGCCCTGGGGGCAGGGCTGAACGCCCGGGGGGCGCTGGAGATCGTCATTGCCACCGTGGGATTGAGCGTCGGGGTGTTCAGCCCCACCGCTTTCTCGGTGATCGTGCTGGTGCCGGTGCTCACCTCGCTGTTCGCCTCGGCCACGTTGCGAGGCGTGGTGAACAACTGGCAGGGCACCCCCGATGAACAGGAGCGGTTGGGCCGGGAGCAGGCGCTGAGCCGCAACCTGGTAGTGCGGACCTCCCGGCTGCTGCTGCCCAGCCGGGGCGGCCCGGAGTCCATTGCCGCCGCCCAAGTCCTGCACTTCGCCTGGCCGATCGAAGCCGGCGCCACCGTGCTCTCTGTGGGCGGTCGAGATGACGAGTTGGACATCACCCCGTTGCGCAATGTGCTGCACGACCGCCCGTTGGAGCATCGGCGGGTGCGGGAAGACGATCCGGTACGGGCCATCATCGATGAGAGCCGGCTGGGATTCGGCGCGATCGGACTGGGCGCTCAGGACTATGTCGACACCCAGCAGGTGATCTCCCCGCTAGTCGACGGGGTGCTTTCGGAGAGCCCCATCCCCGTGGTGGTGGTGCGCCGAGCCCGGAATCTGGACCGACCGCTGCCGGGGGCGTTCAGCCGAGCCGTGGTGCCGGTTACCGGGAGCCCGGTGTCTCGGGCCGCCCAAGAGGTGGCGTTCAATCTCAGTGCCCAGCTCGGGACCGAGCTGCACCTCACCCACGTCAACACCGTGAGGGGCGAGCCCGCCGGGCTGCCATCCCTGTTCAGCCGCCGGATGATCACCCGGAGCGCGTCGAACGTCGGGGAGCGAGTGGTGCAGCAGGCCATGGCCCACGCCGACGAATTGGGGGCGACCTCCCGAGCCGCGGTGCTGGAGGGCTCCTCGCCGGCTGAGGAGATCCTGAGGCTGGTGCAGGAGATCGAAGCCGACCTGGTGGTGATGGGGGCCAATCTCCGCCGGGTGGGGGAGCGGCCGTTTTTGGGCCACCGTGTGGAGCAGGTGCTCCGAGACAGCGACGCCACCGTGGTGGTAGTGCTGATCCCATTCGATCTCTAGCTGGTTAGGATGGCGCTGAGATAGGGGGAGGGTGAGCGGGACGCCGTGCGATCGCCGAAGGCCCGCTCACCGGCCCAGTGGCAGTGCAGTTCCCGCTCGGCTCTGGTGATGGCCACATACAGCAGCCGCCGTTCCTCGGCGACCTCAGCCGACGTGTGTGCTCGGCTGATCGGCACGAGTCCCTGTTCCAAGCCGGCCAGATGGACGATTGGCCACTCCAGACCCTTGGCCGCGTGGAACGTGGCCAAGTCCACTGCATCGGTGCTGTTGGACGAGCCGTCGGCGGCGCCTTTCTCGGTACCGTTGGCGTCGAAGCGCACTCGATGGGGGATATCCCGTTGGCGCAGAGCCGCGGTCAGTTTGGCGGCCTGGGCATTGGTCCGGGCCAGCACGGCCATCGAAGCCCAAGCCGTCTCTGGGCCTTTGGCGTCGCGCAGCGCTCGGGCGATGGCTGCGGCCTCTTCGGTGTCGTCGGCGTGGGTTGTGACGGTAGGTCGGGGCCCATCGAGACTATGGGATACCAGCGAGGAAGCCCCCGCGGAAAGGACGGCCTGCCCCGCAGCCAGGATCTGGGGAGTGGAGCGGTAGTTGTCCACCAAATCGAGTACTGCTGCGCCAGGAAGCCAGTCGCCGAACCGCTCGATGTAATCGGAATCGGCGCCGTTCCAGCTGTAGATGGCCTGGTGGGGGTCACCCACCGCGCACAGGTCGTTGCGATCTCCCAGCCAGGCCCGCAGAAGGTCGAACTGAAGTGGATTCACGTCTTGGAACTCGTCCACGAACAGGTGCTGGAAGCGCCAGCGTCGGGCTTCGGCGTAGCCGGCGTCGTCATTGAGGTCCCGCAGGGCCAAGATCAGAAGATCGTCGAAATCCACCACTCGGCGTTTGGCCTTTTCCTTCTCGTATCGCTGGTAGAGATCTTCGACCAGAGCGGAGTCCAAAGCTGACCAGCGGCCAATGCTGGCGGCTGTCTCGACGTAGCGGTGGGGAGGAATGCGGCGGGCCTTGGCCCACTCGATCTCTGTCATCGCATCCAGTACTTCGATCTTGTCCAGTTGCAGCCCAGCCTGCTTGGCCGCCCTGGCCAGCAGCCCCCGCCTGTCCTGTGCCAGCTCGGGAGGTCGAACACTCCGCTCAGACCATCGGGTGCGCAGCTGGGCGTATGCCGCGCTGTGGAAGGTGCCCGCGCTCACCGTGTTCCGCATGCCCAGCCCGGCTAAGCGGTCTCGCAACTCGCGGCTCGCTTTGCGGGTAAACGTCAGCGCCAGCGTGCGCTTGGGGTCGATGGCGCCGACGGCGGCTTGGTGGGCGATCCGTCGGGTGAGCACCCTTGTCTTGCCGGTGCCCGCCCCCGCCCGGACGCAAAGCGGAATCCCCGGTTCAACCACCGCAGCCCGCTGTCGCTCGTTCAGCCCATCCAAGAGCCCCTCTAATTCGCTCACCCCACTAAGGTACCGACGCCGGTGACACTTAATTGCCCAATGCTCTTCATCCTCGCTAGGCCCGGTGGCAGAGGATGCGGTTCGTGGGAGGATGGCGGGGATGGTTGCGGTTTCGCGGGGGCGGTTTGAGGAGTTGGTGGGGCAGGCGCTGGACGAGATTCCCGATGATCTGGTCGAGGTGATGGAGAACGTGGCGGTGCTGGTGGAGGACGAGGGCGCCGATCCCGGTATCTGGGGACTATACGACGGGGTGCCGCTTACTGATCGGGGCGACTATGGCGGGGGCGGGATGGTGTTGCCCGACCGCATCTACATCTTCCGGCTGCCGATCTGCCAGGGGTGCGACACCGAAGCCGAGGTGGTGGAGCAGGTGGGGATCACCGTCATCCACGAGGTGGCCCACCACTTCGGTATTGAAGACGACCGCCTCGACGAGTTGGGCTGGGGCTGAACAGAGGTTGAGCGGGGGTGTTCTTGGGCTGACCGACTCGTCTGAAACGCGGGTACTGTCCGAGCGGTGGACACTTCAGGAGGCTGCATGGGACCGCTCAAGGGCATTCGGGTGGTAGAGGTCGCTGGCATCGGGCCGGGGCCGTTTGCCGCTATGATGTTGGCCGATTTGGGTGCCGACGTGGTGCGGATCGATCGGGCCGACCGAGTCCGCGACGAGATTCCCGACACCCCCCATCCCGACGTTCTGAATCGGGGGCGCCGGAGCGTGGGCGTCGACCTCAAGCATCCCGGCGGCGTCGACACCGTGCTGAAGCTGGTGGGGGGCGCCGACGGGTTGATCGAGGGGTTCCGTCCCGGGGTGGCCGAGCGCCTGGGAATCGGCCCCGGCGCCTGCCTGGCCCGCAATCCCAAACTGGTGTACGGGCGCATGACCGGATGGGGCCAAGACGGCCCGTATGCGGCCATGGCCGGCCACGACATCAATTACATCGCCCTGTCGGGCGTGCTGGGCTCGATTGGCCGGCAAGGCGAGGCGCCGGTGCCCCCGGTGAACCTGGCCGGCGACTTCGGCGGGGGAGGAATGCTGCTGGCCCTCGGGATGCTGGCCGGGATGCTGGAGGCCCGGGCCTCGGGCCAGGGCCAAGTGGTGGATGCCTCCATGGTGGAGGGCTCCGCCCTGCTCATCACCATGATGTACGGCTTGCACGCCCTGGGAGCATGGGGCCCTCGGGGCACAAACCTGCTGGACACCGGCGCCTGGTTCTACGACGTCTACGAGTGCGCTGACGGGGAGTACATCTCGCTGGGCTCGCTGGAGCCGCAATTCTTCGTTGAGATGGTGGAGAAGGTGGGCATCGACGCCGAAGGGATCGACCAGAACGACCGCGCTGTGTGGCCGGAGATGCGAACCAAGCTGGCCGCGGCGGTCAAGGCCAAGACCCGGGCCGAGTGGTGCGAGATCCTCGACGGCTCCGATGTCTGCTTCGCCCCGGTGCTCAGCTTGGCCGAGGCCGCACAACATCCCCACAACGTGGCCCGGGGCACCTTCGTAGAGGTGGGAGGCGCAGTTCAGCCCGGCCCTGCGCCCCGCTTCAGCCGTACTCCCGCCCAGATCGCCCGTCCCGCCCCCAACCCCGGCCAGCACACCGCCGAGACCCTGGCCGACTGGGGCTTCGACGCCGTGGCGGTGGCTGCCCTGCAAGAATCGGGGGCCGTCAAATAGTGGCCACGATGGTGAACTTCCACGCCCACCCCGATGACGAGGCCATCGCCACCTCGGGCACGATGATGAAGGCAGCCGCCGACGGCCATCGGGTGGTGCTGGTGGTGGCCACCAAAGGAGAGCAGGGCGAGCCGGTGCCCGGAGCACTGGGTCCCGGCGAGCAGCTGGGCGACCGGCGGGCGGCGGAGACCCTCGACGCCGCCATGATCATCGGCGTGCATCGGGTGCAGTTCCTTGGCTATGAGGACTCCGGAATGGCCGGCGACGAGGCCAACGACAACCCGGCCTGCTTCTGGCAAGCCGACTTCGACGAGGCGGTGCAGCGGTTGGCCCGGATCCTGGCAGAGGAGTCCGCCGATGTGCTCACCGTCTATGACGACCACGGAGGCTACGGCCACCCCGACCATATCCAGGTCCACCGGGTGGGAGTTGAAGCAGCGCGCAAAGCCGGGGTGCAGAGCGTGTTCTACGTCACCATGAACCGGACTCAGATCCTGCGCCAGATGGCCGAGGTGGTGTCATTTGCCGAGGCGATTGAAGAGATTGACGCTGAGCGGGCCCAGCGGTTCAGCGAGGAGGACTTCGGCACCGATGAGGCGGAAATCACCCATGCGGTGGATGTGAGCGCTTATCTGGAGCGCAAGAGGTCTGCCATGCTGGCCCACGCCAGCCAGATCACCGCCGACTCCTTCTTCGGTGCCATGACCGCTGAGCAATTCGCCGATGCGTTTGGAACCGAGTGGTTTGTGGCCCCAGGGCCGACCCGCACCGGCGACTTCGCCACCGACTTGTTCGGTTGAGCCCCCCTCGGTTGTCGCCGCCATGTCGCTGGCCAGCTTCCACGATTGGTTCTCCTGGGCAGTCATGCTGGCCAATGCCGCCGCCGGGGGTTGGGCGTTGGGGGCCCACTTTCGCCCCGGACTGCGAGGCCGGCCGCTGTGGGTGTTCATCACCGTGGCTCAGTGCACTGTGTTTTCCCAGGTCATCGTGGGCGTGGTGCTCGAGAACCGCAGCGGCGCTGATCCCGGTGACCTCCATCGCCTCTATGGGTTCGCGGCCATTGCCGCGGTGGCCATCATCTACGCCTATCGCATTCAGCTCGTCAATCGCCGTGAGTTGCTCTATGCCGGCGGCAGCTTCTTTCTGGCCGGCCTGGCCATCCGAGCCATGATCCTCACCTAGCGAGGAACCAGCTCAAAGGTTGACGACGGGGCAGGTGAGGGTCCGGGTGATGCCCTCCACCATCTGGATCTGGCTCACAACCAATCGGCCCAGCTGGTCCATCGACTCGGCCTCTGCTTTGGCGATCACATCGTAGGGGCCGGTCATGATCTCAGAGATCACCACACCATCGATCTCGCGGATGGACTCGGCCACCTGGCGGGCCTTGTCCATTTCGGTTTGGATCAAAACATATGAGCTAACACCCACGTGACTACACCTCCGGTTGGTTATCCCGCATCGTACTCAAAGCTGTGCGCCTGTGGGACAGCGCGGCCCGGCCCCCCGACAATCAGGGGACCGGGCTGGAGGGGGATCAGTTGTTGACTTGTTCAGTCGGTGGCCTCGATGGCCGGGTGGGTGGCGGAGATGGCCACTTTCCTGGGTTTGACTGCTTCTGCCACTGGAAGGGTTACAGTCAGCACTCCATCGGTGTAGGAGGCCTTCAAGCCGTCGGGGTCGAGGTTCTCGCTCAAGTAGAGCTGGCGGTGCATTGAACCGCTACGGCGCTCCCGGCTGATGACGGCTCCACCCTCATAGGCTGGCGCCTCACGCTCAACTAGCAGGTTGAGCTGTCGGTCCTCAACGGTGAGATCGATGTTTTCCACGGAGGCGCCAGGAAGGTCGAAATGGATTTCTATCCGGTCCTCGAAGCGGATCACATCGGTGGGCACAGCCCATTGGGAGTCGCTGTCAGTCCTGGCAAAAAACCGGTCGAAGTCGGAAAACAAGCTGTTGGCCAGGCTGTTCACAGGAATTGCACGGAGCATTGGTGAAGTCCTTTCATAAAACTTGAGTGGTAGGCCATTAGGTACAACAAATGTAACCTCCAGCACCTTGAGGCTATTCCCGGTCTGGGGAGATTTTCTTCTGAACTGTGGGCAAAGATGACGGACCATGAACCGCGCCCCCGCCAATCCGTATTTAGCCCGTTCCTCCTACGGCATCGCCCACGGTCGATGCGACCAGCAGGACAACGTGCCCTGGCGAGGGCCGGAGGGCCCCACCGAGACGCTCGACGAGACCACCGACGTCCAGTACGCCTGGCTCGGCCCGTGCCACTTCGGCCACCTGACGTCGGGGCCCTATCCCGACGGGCGACGAGTGGTGTGGAGCAACGGTCGCCAGAACATCGCCAAACTCGACTATGAGACCCTTGAGTTGTTGGCCGACCACGAAATCGTCGGGGGGGAGGGACGCACCCCCGTAGTCGAGTTGGAGGAATATCTCCGAGGTCTTGACGAGAAGGACGGCTGGGATGCGATCGAGCACGCCATCGAGCTGTCGATGAAGTTCATGACCGGCATCGATGGGGTCTATGCGCTGCTGGATTGCGATCACACCCTGTTCCTTGGCCGCAAAGACCACGCGGTGGCCTACGTGGAGACCGATCCGTCCGACCCGGCGTCGCCCATCGTGGAGTGGGACCGATGGAACAAGCCCGACCATATCGAGGGCTTCTTCGTGGGGATGAACATGACCTTCGACGGCAAGCTGGTCATGTCCACCGATCACGGCTGGGTCGTCGTGCTGGAACGGGACTTCAGCGCCTATCACGCGCTCCAGATCGCCGGCGGGGCCGAGGAGGCGGCCGAGTATTGCGCCCAGCGAGCAGAGGAGCGGGGAAACACCGGCTACGGCTGGGTCCGCACCAGCATCTGTGTCGACCAGGACAACGGCATCTACGTGTCGTCCAACGACCACCACCACAAGCTGCGCTGGACGGGTTCTGAGCTCACCGACGACCCCGTCCACGGATGTTGGAGGGTGCCTTACCGAAACGGCGGCGGCCACGGCTCTGGGACTACGCCATCGCTCATGGGATTCGGCCCCGACGAGGACAGGTTCGTGGTGATCGGCGACGGCGATGAGGTGGTGAACATCACCTTGTTGTGGCGGGACGAGATTCCCGACGACTGGGAGCAACTGCCCAACGCTCCCGATCGCCGCATCGCCGGCATCGGCCCGGCCAACATGGGCGATCCCGATCTCGCCGAGATCAAGACCGAGCAGTCGATCACCGTGGCGGGCTACGGGGCCATGACCGTCAACAACGAGCCGGCCTCCATTCCCGACGGCTACCCGGCTCAGGCCGCCCGGATGCTCTGCTTCATGCTCGGCCACAAGCCGGAGTACCAGCCCCACGGTCTCCACAAGTACGAATGGGATCCCGTGGCCCGGGAGCTCAAGGAGGCGTGGGTCAACCTCGACATCTCCTCGCCCAACTCGGTTCCCTTCGTGGCTGAGGAGAGCGGCCTGGTCTACACCTGCGGAGCGCGCGACGGCCGCTGGACGATCGAGGCCGCCGACTGGGCCACCGGCCAGTCCCGGTTCCACTACGTGCTGGGAGGCTCCAAGTTCAACACCATCGGTGCGGGGGTGACCGTGGACGATGACGGCCGTCTGCTGTTCGGCTCGATGTACGGCAAGACCCGCGTCCTGCGAGGCCCGGGATAGCGGCAATGTGCACCTATCCCACGGCGGCACACCGCTAACGTGCCGCACATGGCGTCGGTGCTGGTGACCGGGGGAGCGGGCTACATCGGTAGCCACGCCTGTGTCGCCTTGCTGGGAGCGGGCTACGAGGTCACGGTGCTGGACAGCCTGGCCAACTCCTCAGCCGCGGCCATAGATGCGGTGGGGGACATCGCGGGACGCCGTCCTCGGCTCGACGTAGTCGACTGTCGGGGCGAATCCGCCGTGGAGAGGGTGTTCGCCGAAGTTCGCCCCGATGCGGTGCTGCACTTCGCCGGGCTCAAATCTGTGCCCGACTCGGTGGCCGATCCGCTCCAGTACTACCGACACAATCTGGAGTCGGCCGCCGTGTTGTTGTCGGTGATGGCCCGCTGTGGAGTGCGCCGGATCGTGTTCTCCTCATCGGCCACGGTCTACGGAGAGCCCGATGTGCTACCGGTGCCAGAGACGGCGCCGACCCGCCCGGCCAACCCCTACGGCTCGTCCAAACTGATGATCGAGCAGATGATCGCCGATGTGGTTCGGGCCGACCCTCGCTGGTCGGCGGCGGTGCTGCGCTACTTCAACCCGGTCGGCGCTCATCCCAGTGGCATGATCGGTGAGGATCCCGAGGGGGTCCCCGGGAATCTCATGCCCTACTTGCTCCAGGTGGCGGTGGGCCGCCGTCCCCGGCTTCCGCTGTACGGGACCGACTATCCCACTCCGGACGGCACCGCGTTGCGCGACTACGTACACGTGATGGACTTGGCCGAGGGCCACTTGGCTGCCTTGGATCACTTGGATTCCGCCCCCGGACAGGTGCAGGCCTACAACTTGGGCACCGGCCAGGGCGCGTCAGTGCTGGAGGTCATCGCTGCCATGCGGGAGGCTACTGGCCACTCGTTGCCTTATGAAGAACTCGGCCGCCGACCCGGCGATATATCCGAATTGTGGGCCGACCCCGGCAAGGCCCGTTGGGAATTGGGCTGGTCTGCCGACCGAGCACTTGGAGACATGTGCCGGGATGCGTGGGCCTGGCAATCGACCCATCCGCAGGGGTATCGAAGCAGGAGCTTGCCCTAGAGCATCGCCTTGATGCCCAACGAGGCATAGTCCTGATCCCCGTAATTCTGGCGGAACAGCTCGCGCAGGCGGATCGCGGCCTCGTCGTAGGCGTCGGGGTCGCTCCAGGTGTTGCGGGGGTTCAACACCTCGTCGGGGACGCCGGGGCAGGATAGCGGGATTCGCAGCCCCAGTATTGGGACCCTGACGGTTTCGGTGGCGTCGAGATCGCCATCGAGAGCGGCATTGAGCAGCGCTCGAGTGTGGGCGATGGACATGCGCTCGCCCACCCCGTGAGGGCCCCCCGACCAGCCGGTGTTCAAAAGGATGCAGCGAGCCTGGTGGGCGTCGATGCGGTGGGCCAGCAGCTCGGCATACACCGATGGCTTGTGCGACATGAACGGCGCTCCAAAGCAGGCGCTGAACGTGGCCTGGGGCTCCACCACTCCCACCTCGGTGCCGGCCAGTTTGGACGTGAACCCCATCACGAAGTGGTACATGACCTCGTCCCGGTCGAGGATCGACACCGGAGGCAGCACGCCGAAGGCATCTGCGGTCAAAAGCACGATGGTGCGAGGGTGGGGCCCCTTGGCGCCGGGCGCCACATGGGGGTTGCACGAAAGCGGGTAGGCGAAGCGAGTGTTCTCGGTGAGAGAGCCATCGGTGAGGTCAAGCTCTTGAGGGTCGGTGTCGGCCAGACTTTGGCCGGGGGGGGCGGGGACGTTCTCAATGAGGGTCCCGGGCATCGACAAGGCGGCGGCGATGATCGGCTCTGCGTCCTTGTCCAAGTCGATGAGCTTGGCGTAGCAGCCGTCCTCGAAATTGGACACCCCCGATTCGGTCCACACGTGCTCGTCGTCGCCAATAAGGCTGCGGTCGGGATCGGCTGACAGGGTGGTCTTGCCGGTGCCCGACAGGCCGAACAAGATGGCGCTGTTGCCGTTGTCGTCCACATTCGCCGAGCAGTGCATGGTGAGCTGCTTGGCGTCGGGCAGCACGAAGTTCATCACCGTGAACATGGTCTTTTTCACCACGCCGCAGTAGTCGGCTCGACCGAGCACCAGCCCCAGCCGGTTGCGCAGATCCATGATGACCGCCCGGTCGGTGCGGGTGCCGTCGCGGTCGGGATCGCACCGGAAGCTGGGAACATTGATCATGGTCCAACCGGTGGACTCTCGGTCGGCGTCGTCGCGGACCCCCTTGGGGAACATGACGTTGGCAAAGTAGGCGTGGGTGGCGTACTCGCTGACCAGCCGGTAGGGGATGGCGAACTCCGGATCCCAGCCGCAGAACACATCCGCGGCATAAAGCGTGGCCTGTCGATCGTTGAGGTGGGCCAATACCCGTTCGAGCAGACCCGGGAAGCAGTCGGCGTCCAGCTTGTTGAAATCCGGCTTCCACCACACTTCGTCCACCACCTCGGGCCAGGCCACCGCAAACGTGTCCTGCACGGGACGGCCGGTGCACGAGGGATCAGAGTAGAAGATCAGCGGCCCATCGGAGCCCAAGGCGGTGGCGAACGCCTTCTGGTCGCGCTCGCCGCCATCGAGGCGGGTGCGGCCCCGGTCCCGGTCGATGGCCGCATGGAATAGCTCTTCTTGGGTCAGCCCGGCCCGGACGTCCACCGAGTCCAGGCCGAAGCGTATGCGGAGCTGGTCGGCAGCCGAGCCCGTCACGCGCGCTCCGAATCGCCGGCGGGAGTGAGGAACGAAGGGGTGCCCATGTCCACTTCTGAGCCGATCCGCAGGCGGGTGGCATACCCCTCTTCTAGGTCGAACAGCACTCGCTGGCCTTGGCGCAGCATCCGGAAAACCGATCCCTCCAGCGCATCGGGGGCTAGATCGAACTCGGCCAGGTCGGTGTCGCACACAACGACGCCGATGCCAGTTGACGGGTCATATGCCTTGATCACACCCTGCACGACGACTCTTTCTGCCAGTGATCGGGGTCAGTGAAGAGTAACGGCTGGTCATGGCGGCTCGCGAGTCGGGCAGCCCGAAGTAACTAGCATGGCGGGGCATGACGGCTGAGCGTCTGGGGGCTGAGGGGTTGCGGGCCACGATGGAGTGGTTCCGAGACGCTCTCGGCATGCATCGAGACCTCATCAACCAGCTCAACGTGTACCCGGTCCCCGACGGCGACACTGGCACGAATATGGCGCTGACCCTGGAGTCGGTGGTGGCCGAAGTGTCCGCCGCCGGTGAGGGGATGGACGACGTGTGCCAGGCCATCAGCCACGGCTCGCTCATGGGGGCCCGCGGCAACTCCGGCGTGATCCTGTCGCAGATCTTGCGGGGCCTGGCCGAATCGGTGGCTGCCGTCGGCCATGTCGATCCTCCGGTATTGGCCGGTGCTCTCAAGCAGGCCTCGATTGCGGCCGACGAAGCAGTGTCGGTCCCGGTGGAGGGAACCATTCTGACGGTGGTGCGCGATGTGGCCGCTGCGGCGGCGGAGGCGGTCGACCGGGGGGTCGACGAGCTCATCGATCTGGTCGAGGGGTGTCAACAAGCAGGGCGGGCCTCGCTGGAGCGCACGCCGGAGCTTCTGCCCCACTTGGCCCAGGCCAATGTGGTGGACGCCGGGGGAGCGGGGTTCCTGCTGTTCTTGGACGCGATGGCCACCGCAGTGGACGGCCGCCCCCTGCCCGATCCACCATCGGTGGACCCGACGGCTGGGGTGGGTGCGGCTGTTGCCGGGGTCGCCGATGCCCGCGGTGCTGACAACAAAGTCGACGGCCCGCGCTATGAGGTGATGTTCTTCTTGGAGGCCGATGACCACCGCGTTGGCGAGTTCCGGGCTGCTTGGGACTCCCTGGGAGACTCCATCGTGGTGGTGGGCGGCGATGGCCTGTGGAACTGCCATATCCACAGCAACGACATCGGAGGCAGCATTGAGGCGGGCATCGGCGTTGGCCGTCCGTTCGACATCCGGGTGACCGACTTGTTCGAGCAGGTGGAGCACATCGAGTCGTTGACTGCGGCCGAAATCGGCGGGACGGTGACCACGGTGGCCGGCGAGCCGGTACGCACCGCAGTGGTGGCCGTTTCGGTGGGAGCGGGAGTGCGCCGCATCTTCGAGTCGTTGGGGGTACGGGCGGTCATTGCCGGCGGCCAGACCATGAATCCCTCCACGGAGCACTTTGTGCAGGCTGTCGAGCAGCTCGACGCCTCAGAGATCGTGCTCTTGCCCAACAACAGGAACATCGTGCCGGTAGCCGAGCGAGTGGACGCTTGCACGGAAGCCAGTGTGCGGGTGGTTCCTACCGAGGGGATCGCCGAGGGGCTGGCCGCGCTGATGGCCTACGACCCGTCGGCCGGTGCTGAAGCCAATCAGTCGGCCATGGCCGAGGCCGCGGCGGACGTGGTCGCCGGGGAGGTCACCCAGGCGGTGAGGGACACCGAGAGCGGGTTGGGGCCCATTGCTGTCGGCCAATGGATGGGGCTGGATCGCCGCGGGCTGCGGGTGGTGGCCCCCAGCGCCGCTCGGGCGGCCACTGGGCTTTTGGACGAGCTCATCGACGACAACCACGAGCTGGTCACTGTGATCGCCGGTGCCGACGCCACCGCCGCTGAGGTCGAGGAGGTGGTCGCCTGGCTGGCCGAGCATCATCCCGCGGTCGAGGCAGAGGTTCACGAGGGGAACCAGCCGCTCTATCCGTTCTACTTCGGAGTGGAGTGAATGGCTCCCTGCTGTGATTCGGTGTCGGTTCCCCTCGGCGCGGAGTGATCAGCGCCGAGCAAAGGGCTGGGGACGATCCCCACGAGGGTGGTCGACGGCCTCCGCTTACCATGGCCGACTTTCAAAGCATGGGCGTGGAAGCGCTGAGCGGGGTGGGACGCGCCAAGGCCAAGGCCCTGGCTTCGGTCGAATTGGAATCGGTGCTGGATCTGTTGACCTACTACCCCCGCCGATACATCGATCGGACCAACCAAGCGGCCATTGCCGATTTGGTGGACGGGGTCGAGTCCATGGTGATGGCCCGAGTGGACAGCGTGTTCTCCAAAAGGCTTCGAGGCAGCCGCTCGCTGGTCACCGTGGGGGTCAGCGACCAGACCGGGCGATTGCGGCTGGTCTTCTTCAATCAGCCGTGGCGGGATCGCCAGCTTTCCCAGGGCCAGGAGGTGGTGGTGTTCGGGAAACTGGACCGCTACCGGGGCCAGCACCAGATGACCAACCCCATCGTGGACCTGGTGGGCGACGAGACCGGGCGCATCGTGCCGGTGTACCCGCAGTCGGGCAAGGCCGGACTCCAGACCCGGGAGATAAGGCGCTGGGTGGACGAGATCCTGCGGCGCTCAGAGCAGCGGGGCATCAGCGACCCGGTCCCCGACTACCTGCGGCAGCGTCATGATCTGATTGGGCGCCACGAAGCCCTCGACAGCATCCATCGCCCAGAGACCATGGACGCCCAGTACACCGCCCGGCATCGGCTGGTATTTGATGAGCTGTTGCGGCTCCAGCTCAAGCTGATCATGCACAAGCGAACGGTGGAACGGGCTGCGCTCGGGATCTGTCATGACATCAGCGGCGAGCTCGTCGACCGTTTCACCAGTTCGCTGGGGTTTCCTCTAACCCGTGCCCAGGGCCGGGTGATTGGCGAGGTGGTGGAAGACATGGCCCGCCCGGTGCCCATGCACCGTCTCTTGCAGGGCGATGTGGGGGCGGGCAAGACAGTGGTCGCGGTGGCCGCAATGCTCACCGCAGTTCAGGGGGGTCATCAGGGAGCGCTGATGGCCCCCACCGAAGTTCTGGCCACCCAGCACTATTTGGGAGTCCGCTCCCTGTTGGAGGACCTGGTAGTACCCGCGTCAGATTCGCTGCTGGCCGAGCGGCCCCTGCGGGTGGCGCTTCTCACCAATCAGACCACGGGGGCCGAGCGGACCCGGATCCAGGACTCGCTGGCCTCAGGGGAGATCGACATCGCGATCGGCACCCACGCCCTCATCCAAGCGGGGGTGGGATTCGACTCTCTTGGGATGGTGGTGGTGGATGAGCAGCACCGCTTCGGAGTCGAGCAGCGGGCCGCATTGCGGGCCAAGGGATCTCAAGCCGCAGCCCCTGATGTGCTGGTGATGACGGCCACCCCCATCCCCCGCACCGCGGCCATGACCGTCTACGGCGACCTCGACGTGTCCACGCTGGATGAGATGCCTCCGGGCCGAACGCCGATTGCCACCCGATGGGCCAAGACTGCCGCGGACGAGGCCGAGGTATGGGAGCAGGTCAGGACGGAAGTAGGGCGTGGCCACCAGGCCTATGTGGTTTGCCCGCTGATCGAGGAATCAGACGCCATCGAGGCCCGGTCGGTCACCGAAACCTACGAGCGCCTTCAAGCCGACGAGCTGGCCGGGCTGAGGGTCGGCCTGCTCCACGGCCGGCTGACTGCGGCGGAGAAGGAGTCGGTAATGGATCTCTTCCGGACCGGAGCCATCGACGTGCTGGTGGCTACCACCGTTATCGAGGTGGGGGTGGATGTGCCCAATGCCACGATCATGGTGATCGTGGACGCCGATCGGTTCGGGATAGCGCAGCTTCACCAGCTCAGGGGCCGAGTGGGCCGGGGCGACCAGGCGTCCTCATGCTGTCTTTTGGCCGCCGATGCGGTAGGGGTTGCCGCCGAACGCCTTCGGGCCCTGGTGGAGACCACCGACGGGTTTGAGCTGGCCGAGGCCGACTTGGAATTGCGGGGGGAGGGCACCATTTTGGGGGAGCGCCAAAAGGGTCGGAACGATTTGCAGTTGGCCTCCCTGCGCCGCGACAAGGACTGGGTTGTATGGGCTCGCCAAGCCGCTGGCGAGATGCTCGACGACGACCCCTACTTGCAACGGCATGGGGAACTGCGAGCTGAGGTGGAGTTGCTCCTGGTGGATGATGATGCCGACTATTTGATGAAGAGCTGACATCCTGGGAGCCGCTGTGTTGGAGATCGTGCGATTGGGGCTGGAGAGGCGGGATCGAATTGCGGCGATCTGGGCTGACGCATTTGAACGTGATCCGCTGATGAATTGGATTTTTCCTGATGACACAGCTCGGCTGGCGTCGCTGAGACGCTGGTGGGGCTTCGCACTCGATCACCTTCTTCCGGGCGCCGAACTGCACGGCACCCGAGCCGACGGGTGCGTCGCCTACTGGCAGCCTCCTAGAGGTGAAGAGCCCACGTCAGCCGGCAGGGATGACGGCTCTGGCCACGAGTCGAATGCCCAGGCGGAGTTCGTGGCCATGATGACCGAGCTCTTGGGGGATCTGGCCCCGTCTCGGATGGAGGCCCTGGGCAAGATGCAACAGGCCCGTTTGTCCGATCCCCACTGGTATCTGGCTGTGCTGGGCACGTCGACCGACCAGCAGAGCAGGGGTTTGGGGGGCAGGGTGCTGGTCCCGATGCTGGAGCGCTGCGATCGAATCGGGATGTTGGCGTACCTGGAGTCCAGCAACCCGGCCAACGTGGGCTTCTATCGGCGTCTCGGCTTCGAGCCGCTCGGCGAGTTCTTGTTGGGCGGCGGAGTGCTCATCACCCCCATGACCCGAGAGCCCCGCCCTCCTGAGGACTAACGCAACCGTGTCGCTGCGAATCATCGCCGGGGAGGCCCGGGGCCGTCGGCTTATCACCCCAGATGGCATGGATGTGCGTCCCACCCCTAGCAGGGTCCGAGAAGCGGTGTTCAACTCATTGCACAGCCTGAGTTGCCTGGAAGGGGCGGACGTGCTGGATCTGTTTGCCGGATCGGGGGCGTTGGGGCTGGAAGCCGTCTCGCGAGGAGCCGACTCGGCCACGTTTGTGGAGTCCGCTTCGCCGGCGCTGGCCGCGCTGAAGGCCAACATTCGCGCCATTGGTTTCAACGACCGCTGCCGGGTGGTACCCGGCGATGTCATGGTGGAGCTGGCCCGGCTGGTAGGTGACTATGGCGTGGCTCTGTGCGACCCTCCCTATCAGTTTGATGCTTGGCCAGAATTGCTGGCCCGGCTCCCCGCCGACGTGGTGATGGCGGAGTCCGATCGGGCGGTGGATCCCGGGCCCGGCTGGGATGTCATAAAGCAGCGGCGCTACGCGGGTACCGTTGTGGTAATTGCCGGCCGGCGATAACAATGAGAGACCCCAGGAGACTTCTTCGTGACGCGTGTCTTGTTCCCTGGATCATTCGATCCGATACACAACGGTCATATGGAAATCGTGGAAACCGCGGCGCGTCTGTTCGAGGAAGTGATCGTGGCTGCGGTGCACAACCCCCAGAAGAACCCTCTGTTCGAACTGGATGAGCGCCAGGCGATGCTGGAGAAGTGCTTTGCCCACTTGCCCAATGTGCGGGCCACTATGTTCGCCACCCTGGTGGTTGATCTGGCCAAAGAAGAAGGCGTCGACTTCATCGTGAAGGGCCTCAGGGCGGTTTCGGACTTCGAAAGCGAACTTCAAATGGCCCAGATGAACCAAGCCATCTCCGGCGTTCACACGCTGTTCATACCCTCAGCCAGCAAGCACTCATTCCTGGCTTCCAAGCTGATCCGCGAGCTTGCCCGCTTTGGGCAGGAGATCGAATCCATGGTTCCCTCCCCAGTGGCCAAACGACTCATCGAGAGGTATCGAGATGACTGACATCGAGCCCAGCTCAACCGTAACTCACCAAGCTATGGCCGGGACGTTTGTGGATCCCGAGTTCGATCTGCTGTTGCGTCGGGCCATCGAGCTGGTGGACGCGGCCCGCCCCATGCCGCTGTCGGCTTCCTCCATGATCAACAAGGAGGAAGTCCTCGAGCTGCTCCAAGGCTGTCTGAACCGGCTGCCGGAGGAGATGCGGGCAGCCCGTTGGCTGTTGAAGGAGCGCGAGGATTTCCTGAAGAGGGTCCACCGGGAGGGTGATGAGATCTTGGTGGCCGCTCGAACACAGGCTGAGGCCATGGTGCAGCGCACGGAGGTAGTCAAGGCGGCCGAGCAGCGGGCCCGTCGGATGGTGGAGGAAGCCGGGGCCACGGCTCGCCGTTTGCGCTTGGAGACCGAGGATTATTGCGATACCAAGCTAGGGAGCTTTGAGAACGCCCTCGAACGAATTCTCAACACCGTCAAAGAGGCCAGGACCCGACTTCAAGGCGATCCGCTAGCCGACCTGGTTCAGGCATATGGACCAGAGTCGGGTCCCGAGCCTGACGACGGCTTTTTCGATCAAGACACCCTGGGATACGACCGCTGAGCCGCCAAAGGAGACAACGTGTCAAAAAGCTCAAGCCGCGCCAGCCGGATGAACATCCCGGTTGCTGAGCTGCTGCGCCGCCCCGGTTCGCAGCGAGAGCTGTCGATCCAGGCTGAATTCGAAGATCTGGCTACATCAGATGCCGCGGTTCGCGGTCCAGTCGACCTCCAGCTCCATTTGGAATCGGTGGTCGGCGGTTTGCAGGTAAGCGGTTCGGCAACGACTGGGTGGCGGGGCTCATGCCGGAGGTGTCTGGAGCCCATTGAGCAGATGGTGCAGCAGGATCTGCGGGAGATGTTCGGAAGCGCACCAACCGATGACGAGACGTATCCCATCCATGACGGAGAGGTGGATCTTGCTCCCATGGTCCGCGACTGCCTCGTTCTGGCCCTGCCCATCGCTCCTTTGTGCTCGGAGGACTGCGCCGGGCCGGCCCCCGATGCCTATCCCATGAACCAGCCTGAGGCCACCGGAGAAGATCGTCTCAAGGATCCTCGCTGGGCTGCGCTAGACGCGCTGCGAACTGGCCAGTAGATTTATGGGCTGCGTCAGCGCAGATGCCGCATATGGCGCGGCACTTTTCCTTCACACCTAGGACCGTTCGATGGCTGTACCGAAGAAGAAAACATCCAAGGCCAAGGGCCGCAGCCGACGGGCGGCAGCTTGGCAGGTGTCTGCGCCGGCGCAGAGTACGTGTCCTCGCTGTGGATCGGCCAAGCGGCCGCACCGAGTGTGCAAGGAGTGCGGTTGGTACGCCGGCCGCGAAGCCGTAGAAGTGGCCTGAGCCGTCCCTCGCAACCGCTTGGAGGGCGTGTATTGACCTCGCTTCCCGTTGCCGTGGATGCAATGGGGGGTGATGATGCCCCTGGATCGGTGTTGGCTGGTGCCCGAATTGCCGCCGAACAGGGCATTCCCGTGTTGCTGGTAGGCCGGCCCGAGCAGTTGACAGATGCCGGCGACATCGAGGTGTTGCCGGCATCGCAGGCGATTGCCATGGAGGCCGAGGCGGCGTCCAGCGTGCGGAAGATGAAGGACTCTTCGCTGGTGCGCGCTGCCGAGGCGGTACGCGACGGCCGGGCGTCAGCCATGGTCAGCGCCGGCAATACTGGGGCGGCGATGGCGGCTTCCCTGCTGAGGATGGGCCGTATCCGGGGAGTGGCCCGGCCGGCTATCGCCACTCCGATCGTCGTCCCTGGCCGAGCTTGGCCCAATGTGATGCTGGATTCGGGGGCCAACACCGAGTGCGCCGCCGAGTGGTTGGTGCAATTTGCCCAGATGGGCGCGGTGTATTGCCGTGACCGCTGGGGGGTTCAGGAGCCTCGTGTCGGGCTTCTGTCCAACGGGGAAGAGGCTGGCAAGGGCTCGCCCCTGGTCAAGGAGGCATTCGAGCTTCTGGAGGGCGGCGCTTGGCAGGCCCGAACAGGGGCGGTGTTTGCCGGCAACGTCGAGGGGCGGGATCTGCTGGAAGACCTGGTGGAGGTGATCGTGACGGACGGGTTCACCGGGAACGTGGCTCTCAAGACCGCCGAGGGGGTGGCGAAACAGTTGATCGGTGCGCTGCTGGAGGCATTTGACTCCTCGGACGAGGCTCGACAAGGCGCCGAGCTTCTTGCCCCGGCGCTGACACCGCTCTACGACGACTTCAGCCCCGATTCGGTGGGAGGTGCCGCCTTGCTCGGGGTGAGGGGTGTCAGCATTATCAGCCATGGGGCCTCGTCCCCGAGAGCGTTGGCCAATGCCATCCAAGTGGCTCATGAACTGGCCGAACGCGACACCGTGGGCTCGTTGCGCCGCGTCCTGTCCTCGGAATAGGGGTTCCCAGTGGGTGGGAACAGCAAGAAGTTGGCCTATACTTTTCTGGCGCCGTATTGCTGAGCTGCCCCGGAGACGCCGTGCCATCCGAAACCCATGTCGAACAGAATCCGCTGGATCGCGCCGGAGTCTTGGCCCTCGTCACGGAGTGCTTGGCTGACATCTTGGAGATCTCTCCCGCTCGGATCGCCGAGGGCCAGGCCTTCGCCGATGATCTCGACGCCGATTCTCTCGCTCTCATCGAGCTGGTGGAGACATTGGAAGAAGAACTGAGTGAGAGGGCGGTCGGCTTCAGCATTGACGACGAAGACCTAGAGGATCTCAAGACGGTGCGAGACGCCGTCGACTACGTCCACGGCCGTCTGAGCCGAAGCTCCTGACTGCCGAAGCCGACATCGCTGCTCTAGTCGATCGACTCGGCTACCGCTTCACCCAACCCAGCCTGCTTGTCGAGGCGTTGACTCACCGGTCCTGGTGCGCCGACCACGCCGGAGCATCTTCCAACGAGCGGCTGGAGTTCTTGGGTGATGCTGTATTGGACTTGGTGGTGACCGACCACATCTACACCGCCTACCCCGAAATGGCCGAGGGCAAGCTGGCCCCCTTGCGGGCAGAGGTGGTTCGAGCTGAGACGCTGGCCGACCTGGCTGTGGAGTTGCGGTTGGGCCAAGCTCTGCGCCTCGGGCGCGGAGAAGAGGCGTCCGGGGGACGGGAAAAGCAGTCGATCCTCTCCGATGCCATGGAGGCGGTGATCGGCGCGGTCTACCTGGATGCTCCCTGGGAGGATTTGGCCAATCTGGTGACGGGATGGCTGGCCGATTGCATTGCAATGGCCTCTGAAGGTCCAGGCGTACGAGACTTCAAGACCAGGTTGCAGGAGTACTGCGCTCGCAATGGTCAAGTTGCCCCCGTGTACTGCCTGTCTGAGAAGGGCCCCGACCATGCCAAGCAGTTCCTCGCGGTTGTGCATGTGGGCGGTGAGGAACGCGGCATGGGCGAGGGCCGGTCGAAGAAGCAGGCTGAGCAGGCCGCGGCGGCCTCTGCATGGGAAACCCTGGACCTTGAGCTTGCAGTCGCCGCCACCGGACAAACCCCGTGATCTCAGTAGTAGGAGTTTGAGATGATCGCACTGCCAGAAATCGAGACCATCCGCCGCGACTTGGACAGAGAGCTGTCCGGTCTTCGAATCAAGTCGATTGAGGTCATGGACTCTGGGGTCACAAAGCGGTCGGGGGGTGCGAAGAAATTCGTGGGCCGTCTCGAGAAGGTGAAGATCACCAATGTTCGTCGCCGGGGCCTCTACTTGATCATGAGTTTGGACAGCGACGATGTGATGGTTGCTCAGTTGGGCAGCGGTGGGCAGATGCGACGCCACGCCAACCGGGACGACATCGAATCCAACACGCTTGTTTCGATCACGTTCACCAAGAGCGGACAGCTTCGACTCGTAGATGGGATTGGCGACGCCGAGCTGTTCCTGGCCAAAGCTGAAAGGCTGGTAGAGGAAGTCCCCCAGTTGGAGGGAATGGGCATCGACCCCCTTGATCAGCCGGTGCCGTGGCGGATGTTCGGCCAGATTCTCTTGGCTCAAGACGCCAAGCTGAAGGCCGTTCTAACCGACGATCGCGTGGTGGTCGGACTAGGAGAGATGTACTCCGACGAGATCCTCTTCACGGCGGGATTGCGGTTCGACCGCTTGCCGAAGTCCCTTGGGCCCCAAGAGGTCAGGCGGCTTCACCGGGCGATGGTGGAGACCCTCCATGATGCAGCCAAGCATCGGGGTGCGACGCTGGAAGACGGTCACTACGTTGACGTGCACGGCAAGCCGGGCGGCTACGAGGAATACCTGAACGTGTTCAAGCAAGCCAGCAGAGATGGCCGGCCCTGTCCCCGCTGTCATCGCCCCATCCAGAAGTACCGCTTCCGCCGCCGGTGGACCTACTACTGCGAGCAGTGCCAGATCTGACCCCTCATGTGTGGTCGAGCAATCGTCGCTCGTTCCTCAAGCTGTTCCAGAACTGACCGCGGCGCGGCTTCGGGCAACTGGACGCAGTTCCACAATTCGCGGCCCTCGGCTGGGTAGGGTCGCATAGGTGTTCTTGAAGGCGCTGACGCTCAAAGGATTCAAGTCCTTTGCCGATCCCACCACGCTGGTGTTCGAGCCCGGTGTGACGGTGATCGTAGGCCCGAATGGCAGCGGCAAGTCCAATGTGGTGGACGCCGTGGCCTGGGCCTTGGGAGCACAGGCCCCCACTTCTGTGCGGTCGACCAAGATGGACGATGTCATTTTCGCGGGAACTGCCACCCGGGCGGCATTGGGTCGGGCCGAAGTGTCGCTGAGCATCGACAATGCTTCCCGCCTGCTGCCCATCGAATTTGAAGAGGTCACCATCACCAGGACGCTGTTTCGCAGTGGGGACAGCACGTACGCCATCAACGGGGCACCCTGCCGCCTGCTCGATATTCAGGAGTTGCTGAGCGACTCCGGCGTTGGTCGACAACAGCATGTGATCGTCTCCCAGCGCCAGATCGACGGAGTTCTGAGTGCTCGGCCCGAGGAACGTCGGGCGGTCATCGAAGAGGCCGCAGGCGTGCTGAAGTATCGCCGCCGCAAGGAGAAGTCTGAGCGGCGGTTGGCAGCATCGGAAGCCAATCTCACCCGATTGTCCGATGTGGTGCGGGAGATGCGACGCCAGCTGCGCCCGTTGGAGCGCCAAGCCGAGGCTGCCCGACGCCATGGGGGCCTTCTGGATGAGTTGAGCAGTCTTCGCCGATACCTGGCTGGACAGGAGGTCAGCCAGCTGCGAGGTCGGGTTCGCCAGCTCACGACCGACCAGGCCGCCGATCGCCGGGAAGTGCAGCAGCTATCAGAGCGGGCGGAGGCCTTGGACCGCGAACTGGCTGTGGCCGAGGCTCAGATGTCGGCGGCTGACGGACAGGACATAAGCGACGCGCTGATGCGCTTTGAGGGTCTTGCCGAGCGCCTTCGGGGGATGGAGGCGCTGTTGTCGGAACGCCGCTTGCGATTGCAGCGCGACCGCAACGCCGGAGTGGACGAAGATGTGGTGGCCACGCTGGAGGCCGAGTCTCATCGGCTGGGCCGAGAGCTGCACGAAGTGGAAGAAGCAGTGGCGGCTTTGGCGCCCGAAGCGGCTGTGGTGGCCGACGCCGAGCAACAGCTGGAGCAGCTTCGTCTGTCGTTCGAAGAAAGACGGGGCGATCAGAGCTTGCAGGCCTCGGCATCGGATACGCCTCGGATCAAGGGCGAGATAAGGATTCTGGAGACGTCTATCCAGCGGGACCAGGCCGAGTCGGATGGCCTGGGCAGGAGCCTGGAGGAGTTGGAAAGACGTCGCCAAGCACTGGTTGCCGAGTTGGACCGCTGCTGGGCTGTGGTGGTAGACGCCGAGGCTGCGTACCAGTCCCGGAGACGCGAGCATCAAGCGGCCCTGCTTTCGGTTGAGAAGTCCAGGGCTGGCAGTGAGCAAGCGAAGGCGGCTCATGCCGAGGTGTTGGGAGATCGCCAGGCGTGGGAGGCTCGGCGCGAGGCGTTGTCGCTGGCCTTGGACGAGGCACGCGACCGGTCTGGGGCCCAGCGTCTGGCCGGAATCAAGGGCGTGGTCGGAACCTTGATCGAGATAGTCGACATCGATCGAGGTTGGGAGGCGGCCTTTGAGGCCGCAGCCGGCGAGGCGGTGGCAGCGGTGGTGGCCACCGACGCCGAGGTAGCCATGCGAGCCATCGCCACCCTGGAGGCAGACAATGTGAGCGGTGCGGTCTTGGCTCTGGGCGATTCGGGCATGGTGCCGGCGGCTCCGGCAGTCGGGGCTCCTCTGCGCTCCCATGTGAACTCGTCATTGGCGGGCATGGATCAGCTGCTGGACTCCTTGGTAGGCGGGGTCGGGGTGGTGGAGAACAGCGAGCAGGCAGCCGCGGTGGCCATCGCTGACCCCTCGGCGGTCGTGGTGACCCGTCGGGGGGATCGGTTCTCCCCGTCGGGTTGGCGGGTAGGTGTGCGGCGCTCAGGGGCCACCAAGGGATTGCTCGAAGAGGCCGAGCAGTCATCGGCTCGTGCAGCTGAGGGGGTCAACGCCGCCGATCAGGAGATGGCCTTGGCCGATCTCCGCCTCACGGAAGCCGAGCAGGACGCCACCGGGGCCGGTCGGGAAGTGTCCAGTCAGCTGGAGGCGTTGGACGCAGCTCGGGCTCGGGCGGCCGCGGTGGAGCGGGAGCTACGCGATGCGGAGGTGGGGATCGCCGCGCTCGGTCCTCGCCGAGACGAGTTGGATACCAGGATCACCGAGGACCGCAGGCGGGCTGACGAGCTGCACCGGGAACTGCCTCAGCAAGTGGCCAAAGATGCAGAGCAACAGGCACGCGTCCACGACTTGAACCGGGACCGAGATGAGCTCTCGCAGAAATCACACGCAGTGAGCAGCCTCCGCTCCGACTACCAGGTGCGGGCCGCAGAGATGGAGGAGCGGCGCCGTCTTCTGACCGCTCAGCGCGGCAACATTGAGCGCCGGCTGGGCCAGATGGACCAATCCCGCTCTGAGGCCGCCTCCCGTCGAGAGGACGTGGAGATGCGGCTGGCCGTCGTCGACCAGCTTCTCGGTCTGGTGGCCCAGAGGGCCCAGCAAGCGGTTCGCCATCTAGAGGACTTGCACCGCCGGCGCGCCCAGGAATCAGAGGCGGCGAGGGCGGCTGCCCGCCGACTTGAGGATTTGCGCAGTAAGCGGGCTCAGGCTGAGGCCAGGCTGGGGCAGTGTCGAGAGCGGGACCGCAGCGCGGAGATCGAATTGGCCGAGGCGGGCATCAGGCTGGAAGCGGCGGTCGACCGGTGCCGTAGGGAGTTGGACTGTGAGCCCGGCGAAGCGATGGCCGCCGAATGCCCGCCCTTGGAGCCGGGCGTCGCTCCCGCCGACCGGATACGGGCATTGGAGCAAGAACTGCGCATCATGGGGCCGGTCAACCCGCTGGCGCTGGAGGAATACGAGGCGCTCTCGGAGCGCTACGAGTTCACCCAGGGCCAAATTGACGACATCCGCCAAAGCCGCCGGGAGCTCCGCAAGGTAATCCGCAAGATCGATGAGGAGATTGTCAGCGTGTTCTCATCGGCCTACGCCGACGTGGCCCGCAACTTCGCCGATCTATTCCAGACGCTGTTTCCCGGCGGAGAGGGCAAGCTGCGGCTCACCCAGCCCGATGCCCTGCTGGACACCGGGGTGGAGATCGAGGCCCGCCCATCGGGCAAGAACATCCGTCGTCTGAGCCTTCTGTCGGGGGGGGAGCGCTCGCTCACCGCGCTGGCTTTTCTATTCGCGGTGTTCCGCAGTCGTCCATCGCCGTTCTATGTCATGGACGAAGTGGAGGCGGCCCTCGATGACGTCAACCTGCACCGCTTCCTCCAGCTCATCGACGAGTTCCGGGCTGACGCCCAGTTGCTGATAGTGAGCCACCAAAAGCGCACGATGGAAGCGGCCGACTGCCTCTATGGCGTGTCCATGAAACCGGGGGGAAGCTCCAAAGTGCTTTCCGAAAAAGTGGTGGTAGCCTCAGAGCCAAAGGTACTTCTCGGACAAAGCTGAGGACTCAGCAAACACGATGAGCAACGAGCCCGACGATCCCCGGTCGGAGTTGGACCCCCTGGGGTGGGAACTGGAAAGCCCCGACGAGCAATCCAGCAACTTGCCGATGCGCCGTGCGGTAGAAGTCGTCGCCTGGGCGTCCAATGGAAATCCATCGCATCAACCCCGCAATCCCGCCACATCCATGCTGGTGGCATCGGTGCTGCTGGCCGTTTTGGGACTGGTTGGCATCGGCATCGGCGTGGGCAGCATCTTCTTCAACCAGGATCCCCCTCCGCCCGAGGTTGTCGTGGTCTCTGGACCCCAGGTTGTGAGCGCCGCGCCGAGTCAATCCCCGCTTGTCCCGGCCCCACTCGCCGCTGCCCCCTCGCAGCGGCCTCTGTCAGGTGGTGCCGCCGGCTCGAACCAGCCGGTGGTTCCCCAAGAGTTCGACGATCCTGTCGTGGCGGTTGCCCGAGCGGTCATCCCCTCGGTGGTCTTGATCGAAGTGGGGGCCCGGCCGGAACTAGATATTCCCGAGCTGGCCCCGGAAATTCCCGAGCAGGAGCCAATACGTGGACAGGGTTCGGGAATCATCTACGACGCTTCCGGACTCATACTGACCAACGCCCATGTACTCGGGGAGTCCGAGACGGTAAGGGTGCAGTTTGCCGACGGGACTCGAGCAGAAGGGGTGGTGATCGGCACCTCACCGGCCATCGATGTGGGATTGGTGAGGGTCGATACCCACTTGACACTCACTCCAGCCGTGTTCGCCGATCGTTCAACCGTCGAGGTGGGGCAGTTGGCGGTGGCGGTGGGCAGCCCGTTCGGGTTGCAGCAGTCGGTCACCTCTGGGATCGTCAGCGCGGTCGGTCGGGCGATCAGAGAGAGAGCAGGCGACAGTGCTTTCGTGGAGATGATCCAGACCGATGCTCCCATCAACCCCGGCAACTCGGGTGGTGCCCTGGCCAACCGCTTCGGCCAGGTCATCGGTATGAACACGCTCATCCAGACCGACGGCTCAAGCGGCAACATCGGCTTGGGGTTTGCCATTCCCTCAGACATCGCCTTGAACATCGTTCGGCGCATTCTGAGCGGCGAGAGCACCGATCTCGGATATCTGGGTGTTTTCGGAACTGATCCGGAGATCGGCCATCCGGGCGCCCTCGTCGTGGAGGTGGAGCCGGATACGCCTGCCGAGCGAGCTGGGCTAGCGGCCGGGGATTTGATCGTGGTCATAGACAACGAGGCGGTCTCGACGTTCACCGAGTTGGCCGCAAAGGTTCAGTTCCGCGTGCCGGGAACAGAGGTGGAGCTGGAGATCGTGCGCGACGACGAGCACATCACGCTCACCGCGGTCATCGGCGCTCGCCCGTTTGTTGAAGAATCCGAGGATGGCTGAGGGCTAGAGGTGCGTCCTAGGAGATGGCGGAACAAGAAGCAACTGGCCATTGCCGAAGCGGAATCAGAGGTCGAGCCACAAGTTGAAGCTGAGCAGTCACCAGTACAGGAGGCCTGGCACCCGCCTATCGAACAGGAGGTCGAACCCGAGCCGGAAATCGATCAGGCCAGCTTTCGAAACCGATTGTGGTCCGCTCGGGGGACGTTTTCGGATTTCCTGGCCTCGGTGGTCTCACGGGGAGTGGACGATGCCACCTGGGAGGAATTGGAGGAGGCTTTGATACTGGCTGATGCCGGGGTCGGTACTACCACCGCAATGCTTGAGCGACTGAAGGAGCAGGCCAAGACCGAGAAGGTCGCCGATCCCGAGGCGCTGGCGGCCCTGCTCAAGGCTCGAATGACCGAGCATCTAGGGGGCCGAGACCTTGAGATGGGCACCGACGGCAATCCCGCGGTGTGGCTGTTCGTGGGCGTGAACGGGGTGGGCAAGACCACCACCATCGGCAAGCTGGCCGCCCGAGAGGTGAAGAGCGGCCGCGAGGTGGTGTTGGCCGCAGGAGACACATTTCGAGCAGCGGCCGCCGAGCAGCTTGGCCAGTGGGCCGATCGGGCGGGCGCCGAGCTGGTTCGAGGAGCTGAGGGCGCCGATCCCAGCTCGGTGATATACGACGCCATTGAACACGCCTCAGCTGCGGGGGTTCCGCTGGTGATGGCTGACACCGCCGGTCGCCTTCACACCCGCACCAACCTCATGGGGGAGCTGTCCAAGATCCACCGAGTGGCCGGCAAAGGGCCGGGTACCGTCACCGAGGTGCTGTTGGTGATCGACGCCAGCACTGGCCAGAACGGCCTGGCCCAGGCGCGCCGGTTCACCGAGTCGGCCGAGCTGACCGGCGTGGTTCTCACCAAGCTCGACGGGTCGGCCAAGGGCGGCATCGTCATGGCCGTGCAAGACGAGTTGGACATCCCGGTGAAGTTGGTGGGACTGGGGGAAGGCGTCGAGGACTTGCTGGAATTCGACGCCGTCGAATTCGTCGAAGCCCTTTTCTCCTGATTCCCCGAAGCACGGTTTTCTGGGGCCGACCACTAGGGTAGGCCGTCCATGTTCGACTCGCTCAGCAACCGCTTCGAGGGCATTTTCAAACGAATGCGGGGATTGGGGACCCTGCGGGAAAGCGATGTCGACGAGGTGCTGCGAGAGATCCGCCTGGCTCTGTTGGAGGCCGACGTAAACCTCCATGTGGTCCGGGGATTCCAGGAGAGGGTCCGCCAGCGGTGTGTGGGGGCCGAGGTCCACCGGGCACTGAACCCGGTTCAGCAGGTGATCAAGTTCGTCCATGAGGAGCTGATTGCCACTTTGGGCGGTGAGACCTTGGAGATCTCCCATCCGCCAAAGCCCCCCACGGTGGTGCTGTTGGCCGGACTCCAGGGCTCGGGCAAGACCACCAATGCGGCCAAGCTGGCCTCCTGGTTCAAGCAGCTGGGCCGCAACCCGATGTTGGTGGGCGCCGATTTGCAGCGTCCGGCCGCGGTAGAGCAGCTCCGCACGCTGGGGGCCTCCATCGGTGTCCCGGTGTTCAGCGAGCCCTCCGATCCGGTGTCGGTGGCCCGCCAAGGCTTGGCTGAGGCTGTGGAATCCAGCCGGGACGTGGTGATCTGCGACACCGCCGGGCGGCTGGCCATCGACGACGAGATGATGGACCAAGTCGGTCAGATATCCGACGCCATCGAGCCCCACTACACCTTCTTGGTGGTCGACGCTATGACCGGCCAGGACGCGGTGGCCACGGCTGAGTCGTTCCATGCTGTTCTCGAGCTTGACGGGGTGATCCTCACCAAGGTAGACGGCGATGCCCGCGGCGGCGCTGCGCTGTCGGTGAAGGAAGTGGTGGGCCGGCCCATCGCCTTCTCCTCCACCGGCGAGAAGATCGACGAATTCGAGCTGTTCCACCCCGACCGGGTGGCCAGTCGGATTCTCGGCATGGGCGATGTGCTCACCCTGGTTGAGAAGGCCGAGCAAGTGTATGAGGAGGCCGAGGCTGAAGCGGCCGCGGCCAAGCTGCTGGAAGGGGAGTTCACACTGGAGGACTTCTTGGAGCAGATGCACCAGCTCAAGAAGATGGGCTCGCTTCAGAACCTGGTGGGAATGCTCCCCGGTGCGCCCCCTGAGTTGCGCAAGGCCGAGATCGAGGACGATCGGATCGCCCAAGTCGAGGCTATCATCTGTTCGATGACCCCAGAGGAGCGAACTGCTCCCCGGATCATCGACGGCTCTCGCCGGCAGAGGATCGCCGCCGGCTCGGGCACCCGCCCCTCTGAGGTCTCACAGCTTTTGCGGCAGTTCAGCGAAGTCCAGAGGATAATGAAGCGCATGGGGGGCAAGGGCCCCAGCTCGGGTCGCAAGAAATCCAAGAAGGGTCGCAAGGGGAGCCGAGTCACGCCACCAGGTGGTCAGCAGAAGAAGCCGGGCAAGCCCAAGCTGACCTTGCCTGGTTTGGAAGACGGGCAATTCGATCTCTCCTCCCTGAGGTAGCCCACGGGTATTTTGGGCGGGTAGAGTTTGTTCATTCCGGCGGTCGGCGCCGGTTCGTGCCTGCACTGGCACTGATGAGGGGCCAATGGGGCTCAGGACGATGGAAGGGCTGACCGGCTCGTGGCAGTAAGACTCCGGCTTATGCGGATGGGCAAGAAGAAGCAGCCCACTTACCGCGTAGTGGCAGCCGATTCCCGCAAAGCCCGCAATGGGCGATTCATCGAAATCGTGGGCACCTACAACCCCCGCCGGGAGCCGTCTCTGATAGAGATCGACAATGAGCGGGCGTTGCACTGGCTCCGCCACGGCGCCCAGCCGAGCGAGCGAGTCCAGAAGCTGCTGGTTGTCTCGGGGGCATGGGAAGAGTTCACCGGCGAAGCTGGGCCAGCACGGAAATCTGATCAGGTGCCCGCGATGGTGACCAAAGCCGCATCTGCTGAGGCCGCCGACGCTGCTCTCCCAGAAGAATCGGCAAAGGCTGAAGAGGATTCCGAGGCCGAATCGGCAAAGGCTGAAGAGGATTCCGAGGCCGAATCGGCAAAGGCTGAAGAGGATTCCGAGGCCGAATCGGCAAAGGCTGAAGAGAGTACAGGACAGGACGCCGAGAAAGCTGAGGACGAGGAATCGTGAGCGACACCGACTTTGGAGTCGAAGACGACGACTACCGCAACGACGAGGATTTCGACGAAGGCGGCGACATCAACACCATCGAGGTTCCAACGGCGAGAAGCGTTCTGGAATACCTGGTCAAGTCGGTGGTGGAAAGCCCCGACGATGTTGATGTCGAGGTAGTTGACCGGCGGGGCACAGTCACCTTGGAGGTCACGGTAGCCGAGGGAGACATGGGCCGGGTCATCGGTCGCCGGGGACGGGTCGCCAACTCCATCCGCACGATCGTGCGGGCTGCGGCCAGCAAAGATGACAGTTCCATCGACATCGAGTTCGTCGACTGATCAATCAAGCGCACCCCTTCTGCTAGAGGTCGGTCGCATCGACCGGGCTCATGGGGTCCGGGGGGAGGTAGTGGTCACGCTGTGGACCAACCGAGCCGAGCGGCTAGAGGCCGGGGCGATGCTCTTCGCCGATCTCGGTGTGCTCACCCTGGTTGCGGCTAGGCCCTTTCAACAGCGATGGATTGTGCAATTCGCGGAGATCAGCGGACGAAGCGCAGCTGAGTCCCTGCGAGGCCAGGCGCTGAGGGCTGAGCCGATCGCCGATCCCGACGAGCTCTGGATCCACGAGCTGATCGGAATGAGGGTGTGCGAAGTCGACGGCACAACGCGAGGCCGGGTCCAGTCGGTGCAGGCAAACCCCGCCAGCGACTTGCTGGTGTTGGAATCGGGAACTTTGGTGCCGCTCACTTTCTTGGTGGAGCAATCGGGAGATCGACTGGTTGTGGATGTACCGTCCGGCCTTTTCGACGAAGCATGAGAGTCGATGTGTTCACCATCTTCCCGTCGATGTTCGAGAGGTTCTTGGGCTATGGGGTGATTGGGAGGGCGGTGGAGCAGGGCCTGATTGAGGTGCGTGCTCACGACCTCAGGGCGGGCGCGGGCGATCCGCACCGTTCGGTCGACGATGCCCCATTTGGGGGCGGTGCGGGAATGGTCATGATGCCGGAGCCCCTGTTCAAATCGGTAGAGCAGGCCAAACCACCTCGACCCTTGTTCCTTCTGGGGCCTGCTGGACGACGGTTTGACCAGGCCGTCGCGCAGCAGCTGGTCTCCGGCGGTGATTTCTCGCTGCTTTGTGGACGCTATGAAGGGGTGGATCAGCGAGTTCGGGACCATCTCGTAGACGGCGAGCTGTCGTTGGGAGATCTTGTCTTGGCCGGCGGTGAAATCGGCGCGATGGCAATCATCGAAGTGGTGGGCCGGCTGATCCCCGGGGTGTTGGGCAACGAGCTTTCCGCCGCCGATGAGTCGTTCAGCGATGGCCTCTTGGAGTATCCCCACTACACCCGGCCCGCCGATTTCCGGGGTTGGTCGGTGCCGGAAGTATTGCGGTCGGGAGATCACGGTCGGGTGGACCGCTGGCGGAGAGCCCAATCGTTGGCCCGGACGAGAGCCGTGCGGCCCGACCTCATTGACGCCCGGGGCGGCTTGACCGATGCAGAGCACGAGCTCCTAGAAGAGTTCGGCCTTGCTTGATCTGGGCAGGTATGATTTCCCCCGCGCCCCAATGCCAGAGTTGGGCGGTCTGTACTCACAAGAAGCGTGCTATGAATCCCACCGACATCGTTGATCGCGATACCAGACGCTCCGACATTCCTGAATTCTCGCCCGGCGACGCGGTCAAAGTGCATGTCCGCGTTGTGGAGGGCAGCCGCGAGCGGGTTCAGGTATTCGAGGGCGTGGTCATCCGCCGACGGGGCAGCGGAATCCGGGAGACCTTCACCGCTCGAAAAGTGAGCTTCGGGGTAGGAGTGGAGCGTACCTTTCCGGTTCATTCTCCCATCATCGCCAAGATCGAAGTCGGTGCCCGCGGCGATGTGCGCCGCGCCAAGCTCTACTACCTGCGCGACCGCATCGGCCGGGCCGCCCGCGTCAAAGAGAAGCGCTTTTAATCCGCTAGTCCAATTGTCACACCTGCTTCCTAGCGTGGGGGCATGGTATACAAGCAGGCGTTGGGGCGTTGGGGCGAGGACCGTGTGGCGCGGTGGTATCGCCGCCGAGGGTTTGAGATTATCGAACGCAATTGGCGTTGCAGCCGCGGCGAGTTGGATGTGATCGTGCAGCGGGGACCGGTCGTCGTGGTGTGCGAGGTCAAGACCCGCTCCTCGCTGGCCTTCGGGCTGCCCGCAGAGGCAGTGGGTCCAGAAAAGCAGCGGCGAATCCGCTGCCTCGCCGCCCAATGGCTGTCTGAGCAGCAGGGCAGGGGGCCAGTGCAGGTTCGGTTCGATGTGGCCGAGGTGGTGGGCCGGGAGATCCGGGTAATCGAGTCGGCGTTCTAGAGCCCCGTAGGCGGTGTCAACCCAGCACTGCCCACAGAATCAGCCCGACACAGAGCAGAAGGCCCATGGTCACATACCAGTAGTCGAACCGGGTGCGCCGCTGTTTTCGTGTGGGATCGAATCCGATACGCCAGTATCGTCCCCCCCGTGGCTGTCAGGGAAGCCGTTATTGCTTTGCGGCCGGTTGTCTTGGCCCTGTGCCTGGCGGTGGCCGCCGGTTGTGGGTCGGGTTCTTCTCCTGAAGTGGGGGATGGTCCCGACGGGACTCCTGAACCCGTGCTCGTTGCCGGTCGGGCGGTGTTCATCGACCGGTGTGCGTCTTGCCACGACGACGATGGCAGTGGGACTGGCAATGGCCCGCGGTTGAATCGGGGCCGGTTGGCGCAGGCGTACCCAGATCCCGATGATGCCACAGCAATCGTGTTGATGGGGCGAAACCGTATGCCGGCCTTTGGCGGGCAGTTGACCGGCGGCGAGATCGACGCGGTGCTCCGCTACATAGGCGAGATTCTCCAGTAGCCGTCCCTGGGTATTTGTCGCAGGCCGTCGGTAGGGTTTGCGGAACGCTTGTGGCCAGCGGATCGGGTCACCCTCCAGGCACGAGGAATCTTCCTCGAGAAGGCACCGACCGTGCTCGCCACCATTCCTGCCTCTGTCCTCGCCGGTATCACCGGCCATCCAGTTTCCGTGGAGGTCCACGTCTCTTGTGGATTGCCCACGTTCACGGTGGTGGGCCTGCCCGATGCCGCATGCCGGGAAGCTCGTGACCGGGTTCGCGCCGCCCTGATCTCCAGTGGCGTCACGTGGCCAGCCGGGCGCATCACCGTCAACCTGGCACCCTCGGGGATTCGCAAAGAAGGTCCAGGGCTCGACCTGGCCATTGCCATGGGGGTGCTCGTTGCCGACGATCAGCTGCCTGCTGAGGCATTGGCCGACATGGCCTTCTTGGCCGAACTGGGACTCGACGGCCGGCTCCGAGCTGTGCCCGGTGTTCTGCCCCAGGTGCGCTGTATGGAAACGGACGCAATTGTGGTGGCTCCCGAGAGCGCAGCAGAAGCTGCTCTCGCCAATGGACCGATGGTCCGGGCGCCGTCCACGCTCCAGGAGCTCGTTTCCGTTCTCCGAGGCGAGGATGTCTGGCCCGACCCGCCTGTGCCGGGGCCGGCGAATCCGCTGGAGGAGGCGGCCGACCTGGCGGACGTAAGAGGCCAGCACATGGCTCGCTTGGGGCTGGAAGTGGCCGCGGCCGGCGGACATCACCTGCTGATGATCGGCCCTCCGGGTGCGGGCAAAACCATGTTGGCTCGCCGACTTCCCGGACTTCTGCCCCCCCTAGATGAGGCCACCGCCATTGAGGCCACCATGGTGCACTCTGGCGTCGGCTTGGATCTGCCCTCTTCAGGGTTGATTCGCCGAGCCCCATGGCAAGCCCCCCACCACTCGGCTTCGATGATCGCTTTGGTGGGCGGCGGGAGCCAGGCCTTGCGTCCGGGGGCGATCAGCTGTGCCCATGGCGGCGTGCTGTTCTTGGATGAGATGGGGGAGTTCGCGCCCCAAGCCTTGGAGGCGCTGCGCCAGCCTCTCGAAGAAGGGGTGATCAGAGTCAATCGAGCCACGGCGGCGGCCTCGTTTCCTGCCCGTTTTCTGCTGGTGGGGGCCATGAATCCGTGCCCGTGCGGGGAGCTTGGTCAGCCCGGCATGTGCCGGTGCACCCCGTTGGCCCGCTTGCGCTACGCCCGGCGGCTGAGCGGCCCGCTGTTGGACCGGTTCGACCTGAGGATCCACGTGGGCCGGCCGGAGGTCAGCGACCTGTTCGACGCTCCGCCGGGGGAATCCTCCACCGAGGTCAGAGAAAGGGTGGACCGGGCGCGTGCAGTGGCCCGCGACCGCGGGGTGGTCTCCAACAGCCAGTTGCCGGACGATGCATTGGATCATCTGGCCCCGCTTGATCCCGAAGCCAAGAGCCTGTTCAGCCACGCCATCGCCGAGGGCCGTCTCACCGCGCGAGGGTTTCAGCGAGTTCGACGGGTCGCTCTCACTCTGGCCGACCTGGCCGGGAAGGGGCCCCCGCTGACCGGTGGGATCGTCGCTCAGGCGCTGTTTATGCGGACCGAGCCGGTTACCGTGGCCCACGATCCCTGGAGTCTGGCCAATGTCCGCCCGTAGGCTCGTTTCGGCGAGGATCCATGGCGAAGACCCAGGAGAGCTGCCGGTGGAGGCTTGGCTCGTGGCGCTGGCTTCGCTGCCCGCAGTGGGGCCGGCCCGATTGCGGGCGATGCTCGCCATCGACAGGCCTTCTGAACTGTGGACCAGTCTGCAAGGCCCGCCATCTCCTGAGATTGCCAAGGTGGCCGGCAAAAGGGAACTGTACGAGCAGTGGCATCGCACCGCGGCTGACCTTGATGTGGCGCGTTTGTGGACTCGGCACCGGGAGTACGGCGTTGGGGTGGCCGCTCTTGGCACTCCCGGGTATCCGCCTGTGCTGTGTGACGACTTGGATCCGCCCGCGGTGGTGTTCCACAAGGGAGATCCCCAGGTGGTTCACGGTCCCCGGGTGGCCATTGTCGGCACCCGTCGATGCACCCGCTACGGCAGCGATGTGGCGTTCGAACTAGGCCGGGATTTGGCCTTGGCCGGTGTGGGCGTCGTCTCGGGTCTCGCCCTGGGCATCGACGCTGCTGCCCATGCCGGGGCCCTGGATGCGAATGCGGCGCCTCCCGTCGCGGTGGTGGGCAACGGTATGGACAGGGTGTATCCCGAGCGCAATCGAGCCCTCTGGCGGGCGGTGGCTGATCTGGGAGTGCTGTTGGGAGAAGCTCCTCTGGGAGCGCCCCCCGAGCGATGGCGATTTCCGGCTCGAAATCGCATCATCGCGGCCCTCGCCGACGTGGTCGTGGTGGTGGAGTCCCATGCCTCGGGAGGGGCCATGCACACGGTGGTCGAGGCCGCTGCTCGAAATCGTGCCGTGCTGGCCGTTCCCGGGCCGGTGCGCAGCTCCGCATCGGATGGATGTCACCAGCTGCTGGCCGATGGCTGCGCACCTTGTCGAGATGGCGATGATGTGCTGCTGGCGCTGGGCATGTCCGGTGCCGAAACAGCCCCGGTGGACTCCCGTCCAGATCCTGGCACGGTAGGCCAACGGGTGCTGGAGGCGCTGGGATGGCAGCCCGCTGATGCCGAGCAGATCAAAAGCCGAACAGGTCTGACCATGGTCCAGGTGGCCGGAGCAGTGGAAGAGCTTCGGGTTGCCGGCTGGGTGGCAGTGTCGGGGCGCTGGATCGAGCGGGTGGGCGTTCCCCGGCGAACTGGCTCAGACCAAGGTCCGTTGAACGGTAGTGTTAAGGGTTGATGGGGTGGGATCTGGACGTGTTTGCCGCGTCGACAGCTTCAGTCGCCGAGGACACTGCGGCGATGTACTGCCGGGAAGTGGTGGCGTTCACCGATTGGCTTGAGAAGACCCGAACCGGCGTCACCGCCGTTGATGCCCAGGACATAGATCCTGAAGACGTGGACCTCCGTATGATCCGCAGGTATCTGGCCTTTCTGAGCACGGAGGGGTATGCCCGCAAAACGGTGGCTCGCAAAGCGTCTTCGCTGCGTCGCTATTTCCGCTGGGCAAAGCGCACCGGCCGGGTGAATGCAGATCCCACTGTCGGCGCGATGACGCCGACCCCAGGGCGTCACCTGCCGAGGGTGCTGCGCTCAGAGGAGTTGAGAACCTTGCTGGACAAGCCGCGAGCGACAGTGGCCGACGACAGCCGCGCGCGTCGCCAACGCGACCTAGCGGTGTTGGAATTGCTTTACGGCAGCGGGCTTCGGGTCAGTGAGGTGTGCGCCCTCCGGTTGGGTGACATCGATTGGGAGCGCAGGCAGATCACCGTGAATGGCAAGGGCTCCAAGCAGCGAGTCGTGCCGCTTAGCGAGCCGGCCACTGCCGCCCTAGAGGAGTGGCTGCAAGAGGGCCGGTTGGAGATGGCTGATGAGCTCTCAGCCGGCGATGCCGTGTTCGTGAACCTGCACGGCCGGCCGCTGAACACCCAGGCGGTGCGCCGGCTGGTGGATCGTCGAGCGGAGACGCAGACCAATCCCCACGCGCTACGCCATACGTTCGCCACTCACCTGCTCGATGGCGGAGCCGACCTCAGGCAGGTGCAGGAGCTATTGGGTCACGCCGACTTGGGGTCCACGCAGATCTACACCCACGTCAGCCGCGACCGGCTCCGCAAAGTGATTGAGGACAGCCATCCCCGTGCTTAAGCAGGACTGGTGCCCGTTAGGCTGAGACTGCTTCCCCCTCTGCTCAGAAATCCGAGGGAATCCGATGGTGCGGGGATTGGAGGTCGCTGCGGCAGGCGTGTTGCTGGCGGGGGTGGCCCTGATGGCCGGCCATCCGACAAATTCGAATTCCCAGTCAAACGCTCGATTCCAATGGGAGGATGCCGCCCGGCAAAACGAGCTGTACCTGCCTCCGGTGGATGCCGAGGTGGTGGACGTCTTCCGTCTCCCGAAACATGTCGGGGCCCCCGGCAATCGTGGTTGGGAATATGACTCTGAGCCCGGACAACCGGTGTGGGCTTCGGCAGAGGGTGAAGTGGTGTTCGCTGGATCAGTGGCCCACAACCGGTTCGTTACCGTGCTGCACCGCGACGGGCTGCGCACCGCATACGGCTATCTGGGCTGGATTGCGGTAGTCGAGGGCGACCGGGTAGCGCCTGGGCAATTGCTGGGCACCACCTCAGAGCGCTTCTTTTTCAGCGTTCGGGCAGGAGACGACTATCTCGACCCGGCATCGGTCTTGACCGCAGGACGTGTCCGGCTGGTGCCCCATCGAGAACCCGACGGCCTCAGTCGGCTTCCTGCTTATGGTTAACGCGACTCACCGGCTATTGTGTACCCCGGTCTGGAAGCAGTTTTGGGCCGACGACAATTACCGCTCGGGGCATCCCACGGTCGCCATTTGGTGCTGACCCCGGGTTTCGCTGAACCGTTGGGAGAGGAGAAAGCCATGGCGCCAGTCGTGACGATGCGTCAACTGCTCGATGCCGGGGTCCACTTCGGACACCAAACCCGCCGATGGAATCCGAAGATGCAGCGGTTCATCTTCGGTGAGCGCAACGGCATTTACATCATCGACCTGACTCAGACCCTTGCTCACATTGAGGCGGCCTACACCTATGTTCGGGACTTGGTGGCCAAAGGCGGTCAAGTGCTGTTCGTGGGTACCAAGAAGCAAGCCCAAGACAGTGTCCAGAGCTACGCAGAGCGCGTGGGCATGCCCTATGTGAATGAGCGATGGCTGGGTGGTCTCCTGACCAATTTCGAGACCATCTCCAAGCGCATGGGCAAGATGAAGGAGTTCCAGCGGATGCGCAGCTCAGGCGAGCTGGATGTCATGCCCAAGAAAGAGGCCCTTCTCATATCCCGGGAGCTCGCGAAGCTGGAACGCAATCTCAACGGCATCAGAGACCTGACCCGGCCGCCCGACGCGGTGTTCGTTCTCGACACCAAAAAGGAGCACATCGCGGTGGCTGAGGCGAATAAGTTGAAGCTGCCGGTGATCGCGGTGGTGGATACCAACTGCGACCCTGATGTAATCCAATACGTCATTCCCGGCAATGACGATGCCATCCGCTCGGGCGAGCTGATGTGCCGGGTTGTCAGCGATGCCGTTCTCGAGGGCCGCTTTATTGCTCGGGGGAATTCCGTCGCCAAATCTCAACCGGAGCATGGGGTGCCGACAACAAACGGTGCGCCTGTGGTTGGTGACGAGCCTGTGGCGGTGGGCGCGCCTGTGGTTGGTGACGCGGAGCCAACTGTTGAAGTTGATCAAATCGATCCCCAGGAGCAAGCGTGAGCTCATTTACTGCCCATGACGTCAAGACTCTGCGCCAGGCAACCGGCGCCGGAATGATGGACTGCAAGCGGGCCCTCACAGAGAACGAGGGCGACATGGAAGCAGCCACCCAATGGCTGCGCGAGAAGGGCATGGCCAAAGCTGCAGCTCGCGCCGACCGAGTCAGCGATCAGGGAACGGTGGCCCTTGCGGTCGACAGCCATGCCGCCGCCATCGTTGAGCTGCGCTGCGAGACAGATTTCTCGGCCAAAGCCGCGGACTTCACCACCCTGGCCGACGAGCTGGCCCAGATAGTCCTGGCCGGGGGTGAGGACTCGGTTGGAACTCGTGAAGCGGCAATCCAGGATCTCAGCTTGACGAAGAAGGAAAACGTCCGGTTGGGCAAAGTGGTCAAAGTCCAAGCCTCCGAAGGCAACATTCTGGACACCTACCTACACACCCAAGACGGCCGGGGGACCAGTGCAGTGGTGGTAGAAGCCCGCGGCGTGACCCAAGAATTGGCCCACGAGGTGGCTCTTCACATTGCCTTTGCCAAGCCCGCAGTCCTGCACCGCGACGAGGTTAGCGCCGAAGAGGTGGAACGTGAGCGGGTGGCTCTGGCCGAGATGACCAAGGCCGAGGGGAAGCCCGAGCAGGCCTGGGACAAGATTGTCGCCGGTCGTCTGCGGGCGTGGTATGCCGAGCGGGTGTTGCTGGAACAAGGCATGTTCGGAGAAAAGGAGACCGTGGAATCGCGGTTGGGAGATGGTGAGATTGTCCGGTTCGAGTTGGCGGCCATCGGCAGTTAGCAGCCGAGGTATGAAGGATCGACCGGGCAGAGTTGATCGCCAGTGGCGGTTGAGGGCCAGAGTGTGACAGCCAGTGACTGCATCAAGCGATCTGGTCGGTGGGACCGGATTGTTCTGAAGCTCTCCGGCGAAGCCTTTGCCGGAGAAGCCGGATACGGGATCGACGGCGAGATCGCCGTTCAGATCGCCACTGAGATTGTCAATGTTAGGGCAGAATTCGACGTGGACGTGGCCGTCGTAGTCGGCGGCGGGAACATTTGGCGAGGGATGACCGGAGCAGGTGCGGGCATGGACCGGGCCCAAGCCGACTACATGGGGATGCTGGCCACCGTCATAAACGCCCTTGCGCTCCAAGACACCCTCGAGCGGCTGAACCAGCCCACCCGGGTGCAGACGGCCATCGGCATGGCCCAAGTGGCCGAGCCATATATCCGACGAAGGGCAATTCGCCATTTGGAGAAGGGCCGGGTGGTAATTTTTGCTGCTGGAACCGGCAACCCCTTTTTCACAACCGACACCGCGGCCGCTCTTCGGGCCGTGGAGATTGAAGCCGGCGTTCTGTTGAAGGGCACCCACAGTGGCACAGATGGGGTCTACACCGCCGACCCCCGGACCAATCCCGACGCCCAGAAATTGAATCAAGTGCAGTATCTGGAGGTGCTTTCCCAGGGATTGAAGGCCATGGACAGCACTGCCGTGTCTCTTTGCATGGACAACGAGTTGCCCATCGTGGTTTTCGATCTGATGAAGCCGGGAAACGTACGCTCCATACTCGATGGCCGGCCAATCGGTACTCTGGTGTCATGAGGGGTGTCCAGAGGCGTCGAGAAGATGACTGGTCCGGAGATCCTCTTGGCGTGCTAGCCGAGATCGTCCAGACACACCGGGAAAATGACCACGGGCAATGAGCTGACCGACTTGGTGGTGGGCGAGGCTGGCGGGCGTATGGATTCCGCAGTCCAGCACACCCGCCAGCAGTTCGCCTCCGTTCGAACCGGTCGGGCCTCTCCAGCGCTGTTCGAGAGGTTCCTCGTGGACTACTACGGCACCGAGGTGCCGCTACAGCAGTTGGCCAGTTTCAGCGTTCCCGAAGCGCAGCTGCTCGTTATCTCACCATTTGACAAGAACTCCATCTCCGCGATTGAACGGGCTATCATCCAAGCCGATCTGGGGCTCAATCCAAGCAATGACGGAACTGTGGTGCGGCTCACGTTCCCGCCGCTCACTGAGGAACGCCGTCGTGAATTGGTCAGGTTGGTAAAGCAGATGGCTGAAGAGGGTCGAGTGGCGATTCGGAACAACCGCCGCAGCGGACGCCATGAGATCGATCAGTTCAGAAAAGACGGCGATGTCTCCGAGGACGTATCCGCTCGAGCCGAAAAGGAGCTTGACCAGCTCACCCACGACCATGAGCAGCTCATCAACGATGCATTGAGCGTCAAAGAGCAAGAGCTGCTCGAGATTTAAACTCTCTGAACAACTGGAGGGACCAGTGGACGAAGACAACCCTTTCCAAAGGCCCAAAGACCGGCCTGAAGATCTCCCTGAAGACGAGCAGGCCGTCTTTTTGGACGATCTGACTTCCCTGTTCGATGAAGATGACGATGGTTCCAGCCTGCCAAGCTGGGATGAGGCTTCTGATGACGAATCGGAAGCAGAAGAGACCTGGGACAGCCTGACCGATGTTGCTCCCCGGTGGCGTGATGACGCCGAAGGTCAGCACTCATCCGAATTGCCCGATCCGCCAAGCCTCAGCCAGGCAGCTGAGAGCGTGAGCGTCTTTGAAGACCCTGAGCCAACCGAGGCGGTGGAGTTTCCCTCGGTGGACCGGGTCGACGAGGTGCTCTCACTCGATGCTCCCGACTCCCCGGCCGCCTCGGAGATGGTCGAGACCATGGATTCGCCCCTGCCGGCACCTCCGTCGCCGATGGGGGAAGTGCGGCATTCAGCCCCGAACGGCAACACCATGACTGCCATCGTGGTCGGTTTGTTGCTGGGCGGAGTCGTCCTTGGCGCGGTTGCCCTGGGCGAGAAGGTCACGCTCGCCCTGCTTGTCATTGTGCTGCTGATCGCCGCGGCGGAGTGGTTCACCACCTTGCGCCAAGCCGGTTATCAGCCCCCCACCCTGGTGGGCTTTGCCGCCGTGGTGGCCATGCCCCTGGCTGCCTTTTGGAGAGGCGCAGACGGCATGATGCTGGTGCTGGTGTTCGCCCTGTTCGGTGCTGGGCTGTGGTATGTGGGCGGGGTAGGCCGTGACCGTCTGCTGTCCAACCTGGGGGTGACCCTGTTCGGGATCGCCTATATCGGGGTGACCGGTGCTTTCGGCGCGCTCCTTTTGGACATGCCCGACGGCTCTGAGCTGGTGCTGAGCGCAGTGATATTGACGGTGGCCCACGATGTCGGCGCGTTCACCGTCGGCCGGGCAGCAGGCCGCACTCCGCTGTCGAAGGCCAGCCCCAACAAGACTCTGGAGGGTTTGATCGGCGGCACCATTCTCACCATTGCGGCCGCGTTGGTGTTCATCTCCGTCCTGGAGATCGGCCCCTTCGGTGCCGAGTCTGGATCGCGCTCCGATGGCGTGATCCTGGGCATCGTGGTCGCCGTGGTGGCACCGCTGGCCGACCTCGTGGAGTCGGCCATCAAGCGAGATCTCGGCATCAAGGACATGGGAACTCTGCTGCCGGGCCATGGAGGGATGTTGGATCGGATCGACGCGCTGCTGTTCGTGCTGCCGGCCACCTACTTCACTGCCTTGATGCTCGAGGTGGTCTGAGTCGTCGGGGAATCCCGACGACATCATGTGATGGCCTCCCTATCGCTGCTTGGTTCCACCGGCTCGATCGGTGTCCAAACGTTGGACGTGGTGCGGGCCGAACCCGGTGCCTGGGACGTGGTGGCGCTGGGGGCGGGACGCTCGGTTGAGCAATTGGTGGCCCAGGCCCGGGAGTTTGATCCCCGTCTCGTGGTGGTGGGCAACGCCGACCGGGTTCCCGAGGTCCGAGAGGCGCTACCGGGGATTTCCGTGGCCAGCGGCCCCGCCGCTCTCGCCGAAGCCGCTGCTATGGGAGAAGTGGTGGTCAACGGGGTTGTCGGATTTGCCGGGCTGCCGGTGACCCTGGCTGCCTTGGAGGCTGGTCGGCGCCTCGCTTTGGCCAACAAGGAATCGCTGATCGCAGCCGGACCAGTTGTCCAGAGGGCCCGCCAGACTCCCGGTGCCGAACTGCTCCCGGTGGACAGCGAGCATTGCGCCGTCCACCAATGCCTGCGGGCCAACGATGTGTTCTCCGCAGATACGGGTATGGAGCGCGTGCACCGCATAGTGCTCACGGCCAGCGGCGGCCCATTCAGGGGTCGGGCACGCCATGAGCTAGCCGATGTGACGGTGGAGTGCGCCTTGGCCCATCCCACTTGGAGCATGGGACCCAAGATCACGGTGGACTCCTCAACGCTGATGAACAAGGGCTTGGAGGTGATCGAGGCCAACGAACTCTTCGGCTTGGGCTATGACCGAATCGAGGTCGTGGTCCATCCCCAGTCAGTGGTCCACTCCATGGTGGAGTACACCGATGGCGCTACCATCGCCCAGCTCTCGCTGCCCGATATGCGGCTGTGCATCGGATATGCCATGGCCTACCCCGACCGCATCGCCACTCCGTTTGGCCGCATCGATTGGGCAGAGTTGCGCCGACTGGATTTCGAGCCCCCCGACACCGAGGCGTTTCCCTGCCTGGAGTTGGCCTACGCAGCCGGGCGCATGGGCCAGACCGCACCTGCCCTGCTGAATGCGGCCAATGAGGTGGCCGTGCAGGCTTTTCTGGATGAGCGGATACAATGGACGGCAATCCCCGAGGTTTTGGAGGCGGTCCTCGGAGGCCACGACGGTACCGAGGCCGACTCACTGGAGGCAGTCATGGAGATCGACGGCAAAGCCCGAGCCGCTGCCGAGCACGTCGTCGCCCACCAATCCGACTGCACCTGAGCGATGGCGTCGCAGCAAAGCGGTTTTTCGGAGAGTGGTCGGCCTCGGTCTTCTCTGCCCGCCAAATTGCAGGCTTCACGCGAGAGGTGGGGAGGTCTGGCGTTGGCGGTTGGCCTGCTCGCGGTGGTGCAGCTGAAGTGGGGAATGCCGATGCTGATTGTGGTTCTGGCCATTATCGGCATGATCTTCCTGCACGAGTTGGGCCACTTTGTGACTGCCCGGGCCGCGGGCATGAAGGTCACTGAGTTCTTCTTGGGATTCGGGCCCCGGCTGTGGTCAATGCGCCGGGGGGACACGGTCTATGGCCTCAAAGCGATCCCCGCCGGTGCCTATGTGCGGATAATCGGGATGAACAACTTGGAAGAGGTCGCCCCCGCCGAAGAGCATCGCACCTACCGCAGCAAGCCCTATTGGCGCCGCATGTCTGTGGCCGTGGCCGGTTCGACCGTCCATTTCCTGTTGGCGCTGATTCTGATCTTCTCTTTCCTGGTGCTTGACGGCAAGAGCGAAAGCGTCCCGTCTCCAAACTGGACTGTGCACTTGGTGGCCTCCGAGTCGCCCGCGGAGGGCGCCGGCTTGCTCTCAGGGGATCGCATCGTGTCGGTCGACGACCGCCCGGTGGCCACTATGGAGGACATGGTGGCGATTCTGCCTGGACCGGGGACACCGGTGAGTCTGGGGGTCCAGCGGGGAGACACCCTATTGGCCCGCACGCTGATGCTGGGCACCCATCCTGAAGATGCCAGCCGGGGGTATATCGGCATCTCCTCTCGGTCGGCATGGCTGCGCCAGCCGGTGCAGGTCGGCTACCTCGAGGCTGTTCCCGAGACGCTGGATGAATTTGGGTTCTTAGCCAAAGAGTCGGTTCTGGGCATTGGCAGATTCTTCTCTCCCAGCGGGCTCAACAACTTTTTCCGCGATGTGGCCGACCAGCCTGTCCAAGGGGGGGTCGTTCCGGCTGAAGGCGGTCTGACAACCGCGGCCCCAGCCGAAAACCAGGACCGCGTCATCTCCATTTTTGGTGCGCTTCGAATCGGTGCCGACCTAACCGAAAGCGGCTATGGGAACCTACTGCTTTTTTTGGCGCTGCTAAATGTGTTCATCGGGGTTTTCAACATGATTCCGCTTCTGCCATTGGACGGGGGCCATGTGGTGATTGCCACCTACGAGCGGCTGCGGTCTTGGCGAGGCCGCCGATACACTGCCGACGTTGCGAAAATGGTGCCGGTGGCCTATGCCGTGATCTTGGTTCTGGTTTTTGTCTTCATCGGATCCGTTTATCTGGATTTCACCGATCCGGTAGAGCTTCCCAGTTGAGGACTGAGATGGTCATGGGCGATTGCGAATACCTGAGCCGCAGACCTGGCATGACAAGCTAATACTGTGGAAGTCCAGGCAGCCTTCGAACGGCGTCCGACCCGCCGGATCTATGTCGGTGATGTAGCCGTCGGCGGTGGCGCGCCGATCACGGTGCAGTCCATGACCACCACCCGCACCGCCGATGTGGAAGGCACCCTCCAGCAGATCTACGCCCTGGCCGCGGCGGGGGCCGACATCGTGCGCTGCACGTGCAACGAGATCGAGGCGGCCGAGGGGCTGGCCCAGATCGTGCCCCGTTCTCCGGTGCCCATCGTGGCCGACATTCATCACCAGTACCGCATGGCGCTGGCCGCCTTGGATGCCGGAGTCCAGTGTCTGAGGCTGAACCCCGGCAACATCCGCAAGCCCGACCACATCCAGGCGGTGGCCTCAGAGTGCCGGGACCGAGAGGTGCCCATTCGCATCGGTGTGAATGGGGGATCGCTGCACCCTGATCTGTACCGCAAGTACGGTGACCGGGTTACCCCCGAGGCCATGGTGGAGTCGGCCCAGATGGAACTCGACTACTTCAAAGAAGTGGACTTCCATGACGTGAAGATCTCGGTCAAGGCATCCAGTGTGCCCCTCATGATCGAGGCCTACCGTCAGCTGGCCGAGGTCTCCGACCACCCCTTGCACTTGGGGGTGACCGAAGCGGGGCCGCCCCCTGTCGGGTTGATCAAGTCCACCGCAGGCATCGGTACGCTCTTGGCCGAAGGCATTGGGGACACTATTCGCTACAGCCTCACCGCCGATCCGGTTCAAGAGGCGAAAGCCGGTCGTCAGCTGCTGGAATCGCTGGGCCTGCGGGAGCGAAAGAACGTCGATCTCATCGCCTGTCCCAGCTGCGGTCGAGCGGAGATCGATGTGTACGCCGTGGCCGAGCAGGCCATGGATGCGTTCGGTGACCGGGAGATTCCCCTGCAAGTGGCGGTCATGGGCTGTGTGGTCAATGGGCCCGGCGAGGCCCGGGATGCCGATATCGGCATCGCGGCCGGCAACAAGCGGGGCCACTTGTTCGTGAAGGGCCGCAATGTCGCCGTAGTGGCCGAGGAGAACATGGTGACCTCACTGGTGGAGTGGGCCGAGTTGATCCACGAGCACGGAGCCGAGGCTGCCTTGGCCAAAGCCGACACAGTAGCCGCCGCCCGGGAGGCTGAACGCGACCGCAGCCGTCTGCTGGCCGAGCAGGGTGACGACGCCAATCAGGCGAATGAGAAGATCGAGTCAATTCGCAGGAGAGGGTGAGGATGGCCAAACGAGGGGTGCTCACCCCGCAGCACGAGGACTTCCCCCGTTGGTATCAGGACATCCTCAACAAAGCCGAGCTGGCCGACAACGGGCCGGTGCGCGGGACCATGGTGATCCGGCCCTACGGCTATGCCCTTTGGGAGCGGATGCAGGCCGAAGTGGATCAGCGCATCAAGGCCGCCGGGGCTGACAATGCTTATTTCCCCCTCTTCATTCCCGAGAGCTACTTGAACCGGGAGTCCGACCATGTGGAGGGCTTCAGCCCCGAATTGGCGGTTGTTACCCAGGGCGGGGGTCGAGAGCTGGCTGAGCCGGTGGTGGTACGTCCCACCAGCGAGACCATCATCAACGCCTACTTCTCCAAATGGGTGCAGAGCCATCGCGACCTTCCGCTGCTGATCAACCAGTGGGCCAACGTGGTCCGCTGGGAGATGCGCCCTCGGATATTCCTGCGGACCACGGAGTTCTTGTGGCAGGAAGGGCATACCGCCCACGCCACCCGCCAGGAGGCCCGCGACTACGCCGCCCAGATCCTCCACGATGTGTACCAGGATTTCATGGAGTCGGTGCTGGCCATTCCGGTGCTCATCGGGTACAAGACCGAGGCCGAGCGGTTCCCCGGGGCCATCAACTCCATGTGCCTTGAGGGGATGATGCGTGACGGCAAGGCCTTGCAGATGGGAACTTCCCATGAGCTGGGCCAGAGCTTTGCCGCCATGTTCGACATCACCTATCTGGATCCCGAAGGAAACCAGGCCCAGGTGTGGCAGACCTCCTGGGGGGTTTCGTCTCGCATGGTGGGTGGGTTGATCATGGCGCACGGCGATGACCATGGGCTGGTTGTCCCGCCCCGCCTGGCGCCCGTCCAGGCGGTGGTCATCGCAGTACGCGATGCCGACGGGGTGGTGGACGCCTGTCACCGCTTGGCCGACGCTTTGGCTGCCGATGGGATTCGGGCCAGGGTGGACGACCGGATGGGAACCGGCTTTGGCCGCAGAGCAACAGACTGGGAGCTGAAGGGTGTGCCCGTCCGGGTGGAGATCGGACCCCGGGACTTGGAGCAAGATCAGGCCACGCTGGTGTCTCGAATCGGCGAAGACAAGCAGATCGCCAGTCTCTCTGAAGCGCCGAAGTCGGTGGGGTCGCTGCTGGATGTCATCCAGCAGCGCATTTTCAACGACGCCGCTGCGTGGCGTGAGACTCACACTGCTGAGGTGGCCACCATCGCCGAGGTGATGGAGGCGGCGGCCACCGGCTTCGCCCGGATTCCGTGGGGAAAACTGGGCCCTGAGGGGGAAGCTGTCTTGGCCGAAGACGCAGTCACTGTGCGTTGTTTGCAGCGTGCCGACGGATCCCTGCCTGAAAGTGGCGATGAGCTCGATCTTGTGGCGGTCTGCGGCCGGAGTTACTAAAACGACATAGCTGTTTCCACCGGGTAAGATTGCCGGCGGATCGTCGATCGCTCTTGTCGGGTGAGGCGTGGGCCGCAGCCCACGCCTTCTGACTTTGGGGGCGACGAGAAAATCGGTTGACCACCAGTCTAGGAAAGGGGTGAGATGTCAGTAGCAGCCAACGTGCACGACCTGCTCGCGCCCCTTTTCCAGGGAAGGGGACTAGAGGTATACGACCTCACCTATGGAGGCGGGGTTTTGCGCATAATCGTGGACAAGCCCGGCGGCGTCAGCCTCGACGAGGTGGCCGACGCCACCAAGGTGGCCTCTCGCTTGCTGGACGACCACGATCTCGTTCCCGGTCGATACACCCTGGAGATCACTAGCCCTGGCTTGGAGCGGCCTCTGCGCCGACCAGAGCACTATGTCCGAGCGGTGGGTGAGACAATCAGCGTCAAACTCGGCCCCCAAGTCGAGGGGGTGCGCCGGGTACAGGGTGAGCTGATGGGATACGACAATGATGGGATTGCCATTGAAGTGAACGGAGTTCCCCGTCGGGTGGCCTTCGATGAAATCACCAAAGCCAGAACCGTCTTTGAATGGGGCCCGAAGCCGAAGAAGCAGATCAAGGAGAAGAGCAGCCAATGAACCCCGACATGCTGGAAGCCCTCCAAGCGTTGGCCACCGACAAGGGCATCTCGGTGGACGCCCTGCTGGCTGCTCTGGCCGATGCCCTCGAATCGGCCTACAAGCGCATGCCCAACAGTGAGGAATACGCCTGGGTCACCATCAATCCAGAGACGGCGGACATCCAGGTCTTCGCTCAAACGCTCGACGAGGATGGCGAGCCAATCGGAGAGCCCTTTGACGTGACTCCTGATGGCTTCGGCCGCATTGCTGCTCAGACGGCCAAACAGGTCATGATGCAGCGGATACGCGAGGTGGAGCGGGAGCTGAAATACGAGGAATACGCTGGTCGCGAGGGTGATATCGTGACCGGGATCATCCAGCAGAACGATGCCCGCTACACCCTGTTGGACTTGGGCCGGGTGGAGGCGCTCCTGCCCCAGGCGGAGCAGGTGCCCTTTGAGCGCCCCGAAGCCAACAGCCGGCTGAAGGCTTACATCGTGGAGGTGCGGAAGACGGCCAAGGGTCCGCAAATCGTGGTCAGTCGCACCCACCCCGGGCTGATCAAGCGGCTGTTCGAGTTGGAAGTGCCCGAGGTTGCCGATGGGGTAGTGGAGATCAGGGCGTGCGCCCGTGAACCTGGTCATCGCACCAAGATCGCGGTGGTATCCAACGACTCAAATGTGGATCCGGTTGGTGCATGCGTTGGTGCCCGCGGTGCCCGAGTTCGCATGGTGGTAAACGAATTGAGGGGTGAGAAGATCGACATTGTCCCCTTCGCTGATGACCCGGCCGACTTTGTAGCCAAGGCGCTGTCGCCGGCAAAGATCAAAGAGGTCACCATCGACGAGGAGTCCGGTACGGCCGTGGTGGTCGTGCCCGACTACCAACTTTCGCTGGCTATCGGCAAGGAGGGTCAAAATGCCCGTCTTTCGGCCCGGTTGACTGGGTGGCGAATCGACATCAAGAGCGAAACCCAGCTGGCCCAAGAAGCTGCGTATGAGGAGATGGATTGGGCCGAGGGTGAATGGGTGGTAGACGAGACGACTGGCGAGCAGGTATGGCGGCCAGCCGAAGGGGGGCCAGCGCTGTCAGCCGAACAATGGGCTGCTGAAGGCACCGAGGACACCCCAGTTGAGGAGGTGGGGGAAGCTTCGGGGGGTGGCCCTCCACTGGAGTAACGCCCTGCGTCTCAGATTGACTTCGAAATCTGAAGGCCGGGCGTGAGACAATAAAAAACCGACCCAAACGGGTCGGCCGCGCACTGCGGATGGATCAAGAAAGAGCCTTTTGCCAGCAAAGATTCGGGTTTATGAGCTTGCCCGCGAGCTCGGCCTTACGAACAAGGAAACGCTTGATCTCTGTGTGCTTTTGGGGATCGGCGTCAACAGCCATTCTTCGGGCATCGTGGATGCTCAAGCGGATCGCGTCCGCCGTCGAGCACATCGAGATGGCCTTGTTCGGCCACCCGAGCCAGAGCCAGAGCCCGAGCCGGTCGCGACCGAGCCCGAGCTAGAGCCCGAGCCCGAGCCCGAGCCGGTCGCGACCGAGCCAGAGCCCGAGCCCGAGCCGGTCGCGACCGAGCCAGAGCCCGAGCCAGAGCCGGTCGCGATCGAGCCCGAACCGGCTGCCTCGGAGCTTGATCCGGTGTCAGTTGAGGCGGTGCGCGAGCCTGAGCCGGTCGCGACCGAGCCTGAGCTCGAGCCGTCCGAGTCCCTGCCAAAGCCCACGCGGGTGGTTACTTCCAGTGGGGGAATGCACCCTCGGCTCCGCCCCGCAAGTCCGCCGTCTGAGCCTCCGGCAAATAGAGCGCCGTCAGCGCTGCCTCGACCCGCGCCAAAGCCCGCGCCCGGGCCGCCGACCGCACAGCCGGCTGCTCCAGCTCGACCCAGTCCGCCGCTCTCACGCTCGGGCAAGCCGATTCCGCCGCCTCCCGGCCGCCCGCCAACGTCCCCTTCGGGCAAGGCGATTCCGCCGCCCCCGGGCCGGGGAGGGCGGGGTCCAGCACCGAGTCCCCGAAGGGGTCCTCGTGGTCCTGCCCGACCAGCGGGCGGTGCCCGCGGGCCGGGTGTCGTCTCGCCAGGGCGGTCACCTGCGCCATTGGCGGCGCGTGGCCCGGGCGGTGCGCTCAGCGGGCCTCCAGCCAGTCCCGGAGGCCCAGGTGGTCGAGGTCGAGGTGGTCCTCAGCGTCCTCAGCAGAGGCGGCGCAAGAGCCGGCGGCGTCGGCGGGTGGCTGAAGACCTCCAGCCCATGAACATCCCGGACTACACCCCAACGGACGCAGCCGCGCCCACAGGGGAAGTAGTGATTGAGCGATCCTCAACCCCGCTAGAGGTGGGTCCGAAGCTGAATCAGACTGCCGCTGACGTGGTTCGCTTCCTCATGCAGCAGGGTGAGATGGTCACCGCCACCCAATCGCTCGCCGACGACATGATCGAGCTCTTTGCTGCTGAAATCGGCGCCGAGGTACGTCTGGTGGATCCTGGTGAGGAGCAGGAGAACGAGCTGCTCAAGCTGCTCGAAGCCGACTTCGAGAATGATGAGCTCGAATCGGGCTATCCGATTCGCCCTCCGGTTGTCACTGTCATGGGCCATGTGGACCACGGCAAAACCAAGCTGCTCGACCAGATTCGCAGTGCCAATGTGGCCGAAGGCGAGGCCGGTGGCATCACCCAGCACATCGGTGCCTACCAGGTGGAGAAAGATGGGCGAACGCTTACCTTCCTGGATACCCCAGGCCACGCGGCCTTTACGGCCATGCGAGCCCGGGGTGCCGATGCCACTGACATAGTGGTGTTGGTGGTGGCGGCCGACGATGGAGTCATGCCCCAGACCCTGGAGGCCATCAACCACGCTCGGGCCGCTGAAGTGCCCATCTTGGTGGCCGTCAACAAGATTGACCGCAACAACGCTGATCCCACTCGGACCATGCAGCAGCTATCCGAGCATGACCTAGTGCCCGAGCAGTGGGGTGGCGAGACCATCATGGTTGAGATCTCCGCTCTTCAGAACTTGGGTATCGACGACTTGCTCGAGCAGTTGGCCGTGGTAGCCGAGGTAGAGGATTTGCGGGCCAACATGGAGGGCCGGGCTCAAGGCGTGGTGCTGGAATCCAACCTGGACATCGGACGGGGTCCGGTGGCCACCCTGTTGGTCCAGCAAGGAACCCTGAGGCGAGGAGATCCGGTGGTTGCCGGGGCTTCATGGGGCAGGATCCGGGCCCTGCTCGACGATCGCGGCAACCAGATTCAAGAGGCCCTGCCATCGAAGCCAGTGCAAGTGCTCGGGCTCTCGGATGTGGCCAACGCCGGTGACGCCTTTGTTGTTGCTCCCAACGAGAAAGTGGCGGCCAAGGTCGCTCAGACACGTGAGCACTCCCAGCGGATCGCCAGCCTAGGTCGGGATGCCGCGGCCACCGCGGGCGGGGCGCGATTGGAGGACATCTTCAGTCAGATCCAGGCCGGTGAGACCGCGACGCTGAACCTCATCGTCAAGGCTGATGTGAACGGGTCGCTGGAAGCGGTGGTGCACAGCCTTCAGCACCTCGGACGACAAGAGGTCAAGCTGGCTTTCGTCCATCGGGGCGTGGGCGGCGTTACCGCCAACGACATCCAATTGGCCTCGGCCTCCAACGCCACCATCATCGGCTTCAACGTCAGACCTGACCGCAAAGCCAGAGAGCTGGCCGAGCTCGAGAAGGTGGAGATCCGCACATACGAGATCATCTACAACCTGATCGAGGACGTTGAGAATGCCATGGTGGGGATGCTCGCTCCTGAGTTCGAGGAAATTGTTACCGGCGACGCCGAGGTTCGGGAGATTTTCCGGGTTCCCCGGGTGGGCGCGGTGGCCGGCTGCTACGTGCTCAATGGGGCCATCACTCGAGGTTCCAGAGTCCGATTTCTGCGAGAGGGCGCCGTCATCTGGCGGGGCACGATCTCATCTCTCAAACGCTTCAAAGAAGATGTACGCGAAGTGCAGTCTGGTTTCGAGTGCGGCATCGGGCTGTCTGACTTCCAAGACCTCAAACAGGGCGACATCATCGAAACTTTCGAGGAGCGGGAAGTCGCCCGAGTCTGATCAGGCTGATGCACGTTCTCGCCGTGGTCTATGACTTGCACATCCCGAGTTGTCGATCGCTGAAAGATCGACGCTCGGTGCTTCGTCCTGTTCTTTCGGGGTTGGCCCGTCGATTCGGCGTGTCGGCGGCGGAGACCGGCCACACCGATCGATGGCAGAGAGCCGAGGTGGGTGTAGCGTTGGTGTCGGGCCAGCCCGGCCAATGCCGGTCGCTGGCCGATGAAGTCGACCGGTTCATGTGGTCGATACCCGAGATCGAGGTGGTGGGCGCCTCGTCGCACTGGCTGAACACCAACGAGTGAACGTGGCTCGCAATCGGCCGTCGCGCCCCCCCCGCTACTCACGGTCAGCTCGGTTGGGCGAGCTGTTGAGAGAGATCTTGGCCTCCGAGCTGGCCCGGATGGATGACGATCGGCTGGACATGGTCAGCCTCACCGGTGTGGAGGCCAGCGCCGAGCTGAGCCGGGCCAGAGTGTACATAAGCGCGCTGGACGACGAAGCGGCATCGTCAGCCTTGGAGGCGTTGGACGAGCATCGTCTCCAGCTCAAACAGGCGGTGGCCCGCTCTTCTGCGGTCCGCAGAGTCCCCGAGTTGGAGTTCGATCTCGATCCGTCCATCTCTGCCGGCGAGCGGGTTGATCGGATTCTGCGCAGACTGGCTGACGAGAACCCTCCCGGCTCGGATGGGGGCAGTTCTGATGAGGAGGCTCATGACGGCAATGAGTCTGAAAGGTGAGCGAAAAAGAGGCGGGCCAGGCCGAGGGATTGGCGGTCATCGACAAAGAGGATGGGTGGACCTCCCACGATGTGGTGGCCAAGGCCCGCGGAGTCTTCAACACCCGCAAAGTGGGTCACGCCGGGACGCTGGACCCCGGCGCTACCGGGGTGCTGCTGTTGGGGGTGGGCCGGGCCACTCGGCTTTTGCGGTTCCTCACGCCGCTTTCCAAGCAATACGTGGGGGAGCTGGTTCTAGGCACAGAAACCTCGACGCTGGATGCGGCGGGCGAGATCACCGCGGTATACGACATGTCAGGGATTACCCCAGAGCAGGTGGCTGATGCTGCCTCCGGCTTTGTCGGCGATATCATGCAGGTTCCTCCGATGGTGTCGGCAATCAAGGTTGGAGGCCGTCGCCTGTACGAGTTGGCCCGCGAAGGATTAGAGGTGGAGCGAGAAGCCCGCCCGGTGGCCGTCCATGACCTGGTGGTTGCGCCGATAGATCCCGATGCTGGGGTGTACCGGATTGAGGTGAGCTGTTCTTCGGGAACCTATATCCGCTCGCTGGCCGCTGATATCGGCACTGTTTTGGGGGGAGGTGGGCACCTTCGGGCTCTGCGGCGTACGGCCATCGGCTCGTTCGCGGCTGATGAGGCCCGACCGGTGGGCTCGCCCGCGCTGTTGTCAATGGCTGAAGCCCTGCGCGACTACCCCGCAGTGTCGGTCGACGAGTCTGTGGGCCGAAGGGTGAGCAGCGGGCAGGTCATGGAAGTCGACGAGTTGGCTGTGGAGGGTGACGGCCCATGGGCGGTGGTCGGATCGCAGGGCCAGCTGTTGGCTGTCTATGAGCCCTTCACCTCTGGCTCGGTCAAGCCGGCGATGGTCATCCCTCGGTGATGCATCTCCCCCGGCATAGTGGCGGCCGGGATTGTCCAGTTTGAGGCTGCGCCCGCTACCGTGCAGCGCGGTGCAGGTCATCGAGGATTTCGACAGCCTAGAGGGCGTTGTGGAGACCGCAGCCAGCATTGGCGTGTACGACGGTGTCCACGTCGGACACCAGGTCGTCATCCAACAGGTTCTTTCGGAGTCCAATCGATTGGGGGTGGCTCCCGCAGTGGTCACGTTCGATCGCCATCCGGCACTGGTCTTGCGGCCGGAGAACGCACCCAAGCTGCTCAACTCCCTCGATCAGAAGCTGGAGCTGCTCGAGGCTGCCGGCATCGAATACGTGTATCTGGTTGAGTTCTCCCCTGATCGAGCCCACACGATGCCCGAGGACTTTATGCGTCAGGTATTCGTGGACAGGCTGCGGGTGCGCAGCGTGGTGGTAGGGGAGGACTTCCACTTCGGGCGGGCTCGGCTGGGAAACATCGACACGCTGCGGGAATTCGGCCGGGAAATGGGCTTTGAGGTGCAGGCCGTGAAGCTTCTGCACCATGACGAGAAGTGGCCCGAGCCGGTTTCCTCCACTGCGGTCCGTCGAGCGCTAGCCGGTGGGGATGTGCGAACTGCGGCGGCCATGCTGGGGCGTTACCACGAGATCCGGGGCAAGGTGGTACTGGGCGATCGGCGGGGTATGACCATCGGGTTTCCTACCGCCAACATCCCGGTTTCTATGGTCATGGCCTGGCCGGCCGACGCGGTATATGCCGGTTGGTACACCCGGCCCGACGGGTCCCGGTACATGGCGGCCATCAATATCGGCCGTCGCCCCACTTTCTATGAGCATGCCCAGCAGTCGCTATTGGAGGCGCATCTCCTTGACTTCGAGGGTGATCTCTACGGCGAGGAGGCCAGGGTGGAGTTTGTGGAATTGCTGAGAAGCGAGCACCGCTTCGACGGTATCGATTCACTGGTGAGACAACTCCGGATAGACGTTGCCCTCTCGCGGGAGATATTGACTTCCGAATCGTCCCTCTAGCTGGCATGGAGTTCGCTCTTTTCTCTGAGATACCCGTGCCTCGACCATGGCATCCCAACAGCGAGCAGCTTCGGTATCAAGAACTGATCCAGCAGGCGGTGCTGGCCGATCAGGTGGGCTTCCATAGTTTCTGGACGGTTGAGCATCACTTCTTGGAGCAGATGTCGCACTGCTCCAACCCCGAAGTGCTCTACGGAGCGGTGGCCGCCCTAACCGAGCGCTTGAGGCTTGGATACGGCGTGCGCTTGGCCCCCGACCCCTACAACCATCCCGTTCGCAGCGCCGAGTCCGCGGCCACACTGGATCTGATCAGCGGAGGACGGGTGGAATTCGGCACTGGTCGCTCAACCACCCGAGCTGAGCTGGAGGGGTTCGGCATCGACCCTCGGCAGACCCGGTCGATGTGGGCCGAGGCGGTGGAGCATATCGCGGGTTGCTGGGTCAACGACGAATATGAGTTCCAAGGCCACTATTGGTCGATGCCCCGTCGCCGGGTATTGCCCAAGCCAGTGCAAAGACCCCATCCTCCGTTGTGGGCAGCCACCGGGAGCCGGGAGACCCATCAGCTGGTGGGGGGGATGGGGATGGGATTGCTTTCCTTCAGTGCAGGGGTGTCGCTGGAGGAGCTTGCCCTGCGGGTGGGCTTGTACCGTGAGGCGGTGACGGCTTGCCAGAACCCGGTGGGCGGGTTTGTGAACGATCGGGTGGCCACCTTCGCCATGTTTCACTGCGCGCCCACGATGGCGGAGGCCTACGAGAACGCCCGGGAGTCGTTCTGGTGGTACCCCACGGTGGCGTTCAAGCTGGTGGCCAGCGTGGCCGAGATGCTCCAAGAAGAGGGCACCGAGTTGGGTGACTGGGACTATCTCCGATATCTGCCCGGTATGACTAGAGACGCCGACTGGGAGACCACGTTCAGCGTGGAAGATCTGGTGGCCCAGGGCGTGGCCGTTGCCGGGGATCCCGACCAGTGCATCGAGCTGTGCCGGGGATTCTCCGACCTTGGAGTTGACCTGCTCTTGTGCATGATGAATCCCTATGCCATTCCCCATGACAAGGTCATGGAGAGCATCCGACTCACCGCCGCCCATGTCATTCCCGCCCTCACCCGCTGAGTCCCTGGCTGACGAGGATCGATTCGACGGCGCTCCGCGTCGGCATGGACGGCTGAGCGCCGGGTGTTCCCACCGCGAGAGCCCCGGCCGCGTTGGCGAAGCGGACGGCTTCGACAAGTGGGCGCCGTTCAGCCAGTGAAACGCCCACAGCGCCGCAGAAGGCATCGCCTGCTCCAGTGGGGTCGATCACCTCTACCGAATAGGGGGGGACCAACACCTCGCCGACTTGGGCGCCCCGGCTGCCCAAGGTGACAATTGTCTCGCATTGGCCGGTCTCCAGACCGAAATCGGCTATCTGAGCCTGCTCGGCCCGGTTCATCACCAGTACATCGGTTAGCGGTACCACTGCTTCCACCACAAAGGGATCGACTGGTGCAGGATTGAACACCACTATGGTTCCTCCAGTGCGGGCAGCCTGGGCCGCACGCCGGGCGCCTGCCGCCCCCACCTCGCCTTGCAGCAGCAAGACATCGGCCGCGGCGATGACTTCCGCGGCGGCATCAGCGTCGTCGATCCCGGTTCTGGCATTGGCCCCGGCGACGATGACGATGGAGACGTCTGCGGGGGTGATGAGCGGCAACGCCGTTCCCGTTGGCTCCTCGGCGATGCGGACGTGAGCGGTGTCAACGCCGCTGGCGGTGAGCACCTCCAGCAGCCAGCGACCCCGGTCGTCGTCGCCCACGCAGCCCACCATGTGGGCCTCGGCCCCGAGTCGGGCCGCGGCAGTCGCCTGGTTGGCGCCCTTGCCCCCTGAAAAGGCCTCCATCCGCTGGGCCTGAAGGGTCTCGTCGGGCCCGGGAAGCCGATCCAGCCATATCGACAAGTCGTAGTTGAGGCTCCCGAAGGACACAACCTTCATCTCCACCAGTATCGCCTATATGCTCTCAGGTAGGTGTTTTGGTCTGCGGGGTGGTAACTTGAAGGGGTCCCCCGGGCGAAGGCACAGCCTCAAACTACGAGGAGCAGTGCAAAAGCCCGTTTTTTGACCGACGGACACACTGAGTAGGGATGGCCGAGAAGCTAGCGTCAAAGACCGCGACCATTGAGAAGCACCGCCTGCATGACACTGACACAGGCTCGCCCGAGGTTCAGGTTGCTCTGCTCACTGAGCGGATCAACCACCTCACTGAGCATCTGAAAGTGCATGTGAAGGACCACCACAGCAGGCGAGGCCTGCTGATGATGGTGGGCCGCAGGCGGCGGCTGCTCGATTACGTCAAGGACAACGATGTGGAGCGCTATCGCGGCCTCATCGCCGAACTCGGACTTCGCCGCTGAGAAGCGGGATTCGCCCAGGCGACCAAAGAAAAACAGATAAGCGGGCCACAAGAGAGGCCAGCTGCCAGTTGAAGGGGCCGAGTTGTGCTGGGCCCCTTCAACTGGGAACTGGCTCCGTTCCGGCCCGCTCGGGCCTTGCGTGGTCCGGAGAGGAGTAAAAATGGCGGAAGCCATCACCGTTTCAGCCGTCGTAGGCGGCGCGGAAAGCAAAACCCTGTCTTTTGAAACAGGTCGATTGGCCGGACAGGCCGATGGTGCCGTTGTGGCCCGCATGGGCGATACCACGATTTTGGTGACCGCAACCGCGGCCCGCCGTGTGCGCGAGGGGGCCGACTTCTTCCCTCTCACCGTCGACATTGAAGAGCGGATGTATGCCGCGGGCAAGATCCCCGGCTCGTTCTTTCGGCGGGAGGGTCGGGCCCCAGAGTCGGCCATCCTGACGTGCCGTCTGATCGATCGACCACTGCGGCCCTCGTTTCCCGACGGGTTCCGCAATGAGATCCACGTCGTGGGAACCGTCTTGGGTGCGGACCAGGAGAACCCCTACGACGTGATCGCCATCAATGGAGCATCGGCGGCACTGAGCATTTCGGGCATCCCGTTCGCCGGTCCGATTGGAGCGGTACGAGTGGCCCACAGTGCCGATGGGGAGTGGATACCTCATCCCACCTATGCCGAGGGCGCTGAATCCACTTTCGAGATGGTGGTGGCTGGACGGGTTCTAGACGACGGCGACGTGGCCATCATGATGGTGGAAGCCAATGGCACTGAGGCGGGCTGGGAGCTCTACAGCAACGGAACCCCCAAGGTAGACGAAGCCGCGCTAGCTGAGGGTTTGGAGCGGTCCAAAGAGTGGATCAAAGAAGCTGTGGGCCTCCAGCGCAGGCTGATCGCCATCGCGGGGGTGAAGCCCCCCATGGAATACGAACTCCAGTCGGACTACTCCCCAGAGGTCGAGTCAGCGGTGGCCGAAGTAGGCACCGACAAGCTGGCTGCGGCCATGTCCATTGCCGACAAGGCTGAGCGCCAGGAGGCCGAGTCGCAGGCCAAGGAGGAGATCACCGAGGCGTTGACCGACCGATTCGACCAGGTAGAAGGGGTTGAAAAGCAGATCTCTGCTGCTGTCCGCTCGCTCACCAAGCGGCTCGTTCGCAGCCGGACCGTGCAAGACGGCGTGCGCATCGATGGGCGGGGAACAGCCGACATCCGCCCGCTTGCTTCCGCTGTAGGCGTGGTGGATACCGCCCATGGCTCAGGGCTGTTCGAGCGGGGTGAGACCCAAGTGCTGAACATCACGACGCTGGGCACTGCCCGGATGGACCAGATGATCGACGGGATCGATCCCGTCGATAAGAAGCGCTATATCCACCACTACAATTTCCCCCCCTACTCCACCGGGGAAACCGGCTTCATGCGGGGCCCGAAGCGCCGGGAAATCGGACATGGGGCGTTGGCCGAGAAAGCCCTAGTCCCGGTCATCCCCAGCATGGACGAGTTTCCGTACACGCTGCGCCTGGTATCGGAGGTGCTGTCCTCAAATGGTTCCTCTTCTATGGGCTCGGTGTGCTCGTCAACGCTGTCGCTCATGGATGCGGGCGTGCCCGTCAAAGCGCCGGTGGCTGGCATCGCCATGGGATTGGTGTTTCATGAGGGTCGCTACACCACGCTCACCGACATCTTGGGCGCCGAAGATGCATTCGGCGATATGGACTTCAAGGTCGCAGGCACGGCTGACTTCGTGACCGCGCTGCAACTCGACACGAAGATCGACGGGCTGCCTGCTGATGTGCTGGCCAATGCTCTGAACCAAGCTCGCGATGCTCGGCTCAAGATTCTGGAGGTGATGGCCGAGGCCCTCGACGCCCCCCGGGATGATGTCCGTCCCACTGCTCCCAAGATCATCAAGTTCGAGATCCCGCTGGACAAGATCGGTGAGGTGATCGGCCCCAAGGGCAAGGTCATAAATTCCATTCAGGCGGAGACCGGAGCTGAGGTCAATGTTGACGACGGCCAAGACACTGGCATCGTTACCATCTCCTCGCCCAACCGTGACAATGTAGATGAGGCTGAGCGCCAAATCCGCTTGATACTGGATCCGCCCACCGCTGATGTTGGGGAGGTCTACAACGGAAAGGTGGTGAACATCACCGCGTTTGGGGCATTCGTGAACATCCTTCCGGGTCGCGATGGCTTGGTGCACATCTCCAAGCTCGGCCGTGGTCGTCGTGTCGAGCGGGTGGAAGATGTGGTCGCTTTGGGCGACGATCTCGAGGTCGTTGTGGAGGACATCGATCCCAACGGCAAAATAAGCCTCAAGTTGACCGGCGACGACAGCAGCGACGACCGGAATTCTGGTTCCCGTTCAGACGACCGTCGGGGTCGTAGAGATGATCGCGGCGACGACCGTCGGGGTCGTAGAGATGATCGCGGCGACGACCGTAGGGGTCGTAGAGATGATCGCGGCGACGGTCGGGGTGGTCGGGATCGCGATGATCGCGGCGACGGTCGGGGTGGTCGGGATCGCGATGATCGCGACGACCGTCGGGGTGGTCGGGATCGCGATGATCGCGACGACCGTCGGGGTGGTCGGGATCGCGATGATCGCGACGACCGTCGGGGTCGTAGAGATGATCGCGGCGACGGTCGGGGTGGTCGGGATCGCGATGATCGCCGCGACGGCCGGAGTGGCCGCGACCGAAGTGATCGGGAAGGCCCATCCCAAGCGGCATCCTTTGAAGACGACTTTGAGTCTCAGCTGCGAGATGAGTTTGGCGACCTCGGGCCCGTCGGGGGCTCACATCGTCGAGGCGGGGGTCGCGGCCGCGACCGAGCACCGCGCTAGCCCGATTTCTCGCTCCATTTTTCAAGCCGAATTGCCACCACTCAGCCCTGTATCATCTCGTTCATGATTCGGGTCGGGGTGTTCGGTGCGGGGGGCAGAATGGGTGCCACCGTCTGCGAAGCGGTGGCTGCTGATCCCGAACTGGAATTGGTGGCCGCAGTGGACCCCAACCGGGTGGGTGCGTCGGCGGGTGGCGCAGTGTCGGTTGCCGACCTCCAAGCGGTGGCCGACGCCGGGGCCGATGTGGTGGTGGATTTCACCATTGCTGAAGCAGCCCGAGACAATCTAGTTTGGCTTGCAGCCCAGAAAATTCACGCCGTCGTGGGGACTACTGGTTTCACCGACGACGATCTTGAGCGATTCGAAGCTGCTTTCAACGGCGCGGGGCGGGCGTGCATCATCGCCCCCAACTTCGCCATCAGTGCCGTGCTGATGATGCGGTTTGCCGAACTGGCCGCGCCTTACTTCGACACCGCCGAAGTGATTGAACTACACCACGACGCCAAAATCGACGCTCCATCGGGGACCGCCCGGTTGACGGCGGAGAAAATGGCGGTTGCATCAGGCGACTGGGCCCCTGATCCCACCGAGCATGAGATGCTGTCCGGCGCGCGGGGGGCCGAAGGTCCTGCGGGTGTGCGGGTTCATGCCGTGCGAATGAGAGGTATGGTGGCCCACCACGAGGTGATCCTGGGCACCGAGGGCCAAACCCTCACCATCCGCCAGGACTCCACTGATCGGTCTTCGTTCATGCCGGGCGTGTTGGCCGCAGTGAAGGCCGCCCCAGAACGCTCCGGGCTAGTCATCGGCCTCGATGCACTGCTGGATATCTAGTGGTGTGTCGTGGGTTTAGCGCCGTGGATTGCGACGGCAGCGGCGTTCCTCGCAAGGCGCACCGACGCAGCCATACTTCCAGGGTACGGCAAGGAGGGGCAACGCCGCGAGGGGCGTCGATGTCTAGCAGGACACGCGCGAATAAACCCACGACACACCACTAGCTAGAGCCTCGTGTCGCTGCGGCGCCTGTTGCTGAACATCGCGGTGTTGCTGGCGGTGGCCGCCATGGTCATTGCTGGGTTCTGGCAGCTTCATCGGCTATCTGAGCGCCGGGATCGCAACAGCACGATCACCAGTCGCGGCCAACTCCCCGTGGTCGAGGTGCAAGACTTGGTGGAGATTGACGATGCCTACGACATGGCGGACGAGATTGAGTTCCGCTTGGTTCGGGCGGTTGGTGTCTACCAGCCCAAAGATCAGGTGCTGATCCGTAACCGCACCTACCAGGGATCGGCCGGATTTTGGGTGTTGACTCCGCTGCGGCTTCGCTCAGGCGCGCTGGTCGCGGTCAACCGAGGCTGGATTTCCCACGGGACGGGTACTGGGGCATCCCCGGCGGATTTCGCGTCTGGCGAGGGAGAGGTTGAGGTGGTCGGGCCAGTTCGCGCCACCGTTACTGCCGCTGGGCTCCAGCAGTCCGACCCCTCAGGCGGGGTGCTGGCCGAAATGGCCCGTCCCGACCTGGCCCGCCTGTCCCAGCAACTCGACGCCGACCTGCTGCCGATCTACATACAGCTCCAAGCGCAATCACCCTCCGGCGGTGATCTTCCTGTTCCGGTACCGTCCCCCGACCTTGGGGAGGGTGCCCATCTGGCCTACGCCGTGCAGTGGTTTGTCTTTGCCGCCGTCGCGGTGGTGGGCTACCCGCTCATCTTGCGCCGATTGGGCCGCCCCGGTGATGAGGAGGCGGCCATGGATGTTGGGGTCTAGTTTGATTCCGGAGCAGCAGTAGGCTGATGTTGTGCCGCATGTGTTCGAGATTGTTGGGAGAGTCCTGTTTGCCCTGCGCACCAAGGGCATGGCTGAAGTTGATTCGGTGGCTCAAGCCACCGGTCTGTCCAACAGCCAAACTGCCGCGGCCTTAGAGGAATTGGGAGAGCAGGGGTGGGTGCGCTACCGAGACGGGAAGAGGGCCCAGGGATGGATGCTGCTTGGAGAGGGTCGGGCCGAGGCTGAGCGTCTGGTGGCTCTCGAAGTCGACGAGTCCGGGATGAGATCCCTGATCCATGAGAACTATGAGTTGTTCAAAGTGTTGGACCCTGAGCTGAAAGAGGCTTGCACCGAATTCCAGGTACGCGGCGACCAGATCATGAACGACCACACCGATCCCGACTACGACGCCGCGGTGATCGCCCGCCTGAGCGATATCAACCGGCGAGTCCAGCCGATCATCTCACGACTGGCCGGAGCCTTCGACCGATTCGGGCACTATGGAGGACGGCTCGACTACGCGTTGATTCAGGTACAGAGCGGTGATCTTAATTGGTTTACCAAGCCCTCTTTGGATTCCTACCATGAAGTGTGGTTCGAGCTGCACGAGGATCTCCTGGTGTCACTGGGCATTGATCGGGCAACCGAGCTGGCCGCCGACTCTGCTGACGCGTAAGGAGAACCCATGGCTCGATTCGGAAAGGTATTGACCGCCATGGTCACGCCGTTTCGCGAGGACGGCTCGCTCGATTTGGGAGCGGCTGCTCAGTTGGCCCAATGGCTGGCCAACAATGGCAGCGATGGACTGGTGGTCGCGGGGACCACGGGTGAGTCGCCGACCCTGACACATGACGAGCAGATCGACCTCATCGGCGCGGTGGCCTCGGCGGTGGACATACCCGTAGTGGCTGGTACAGGTAGCAACGACACGGCCGCGGCGATAGAGCTGACTGAGCGGGCCACCGGGGTCGGCGCCGACGGTGTCTTGTTGGTGGCCCCGTACTACAACCGCCCCTCTCAAGCCGGCCTGGCCAGGCACTTTGGTGCGGTGGCTGCGTCAACCGACTTGCCGGTGATCATCTACGACATACCCATTCGCACAGGACGCAAGGTGGATACCGCCACGCTGCTGGAACTGGCCCACGGAGTGAGCAACATCGTCGGCCTCAAAGATGCGGCCGGCGATCCCGCCGAGACCGCCAAGCTCATCGCCCAGGCCCCCGAGGATTTCGAGGTGTACAGCGGCGACGACAGCCTCAACCTCGTTTTGTTGTCGGTGGGCGCGGTGGGTTTCATAAGCGTGGCGGCCCACTGGGCCGGTGCCGAGCACGCCGACATGATTGCCGCCTTCGAGAAGGGCGACGTCGCCGCCGCCTGCCAGATCAACGCCAGCCTCATCCCGTCGTATGACTATGAGACGGGGTTGGCGGCCCCCAACCCCGTTCCAGCCAAGGCCATGATGCGCCTTGTCGGCCTTCCTGTGGGCCGGTGCCGCCCGCCGTTGGACGTCGAGCCCGACGGCCAGGCCGAGGCCGCCGCCTACGTGTTGGCTGGCACTCGACTAGGCGCCGCCCATGGCTGATCCAGTCCAGATCACCTTTCTGGGCGGGTTGGGGGACATCGGTAGGAACTGCGCGGCCATCGAGTGCCGGGGTGAATTGCTGCTCTTGGACTGCGGAGTCCTGTTCCCCGACGAGGACATGCCCGGCGCCGATTTCGTGCTCCCCGATCTGGAGTATCTGCGCGACCGGGCCGATCGCATTGTGGGCTGCATCTGTACCCACGGCCATGAGGATCACATCGGCGCGCTGTCCCATGCACTGCAATGGCTGTCGTTTCCGGTCTATGCCTCGCCATTTACCCTGGGCCTGGTCCGAAACCGCCTTGAAGAACAAGGGTTGATCGAGCGCGCGAGCCTCAACCCCATCGGCGACCACGACCGCATCCGCGTCGGATCGTTCGACTGCGAGTTCATCCCGGTCACCCACTCGGTTCCCTCCGGGCTGATCTCGGTCATACGCACCCCCCAAGGGGTCATCTTGCACTCAAGCGACTTCAAGCTGGACCTGAATCCAATTGACGGCCGGCGCACCGACCTCGCCCGGATCGGGGCGATCGCCCACGATGAAGGGGTGCGGCTGCTGCTGTGCGACTCCACGAACTCGGAGATCCCCGGCAGCTCTCGGTCGGAGTCCGAAGTGGGAGGGGTGCTGAGAGGGGTGTTCGCCGCCCATCCGGCCCGACGACTGGTAGTGGCCGCGTTCTCCAGCCATATCCACCGGGTCCAGCAGGTGGTGGACGCCGCGGTGGCCTCGGGTCGAAAGGTGGCCACGCTGGGTCTGTCCATGAAGCGCAACTTCGCTTTGGCCCGAGAATTGGGTCTGCTTCAGATGCCCGACCACGCCTTCATCGATGTGTCCGAAGCCGAGCAATATCCCCCACCGCAGGTGTGCGTGGTGGCCACCGGATCTCAGGGGGAGACCCGCTCGGCGCTGGCGATGGCCGCCACCGGCGACAGCCGCTGGATCGACGTCGGCCCCGATGACACCGTGGTGCTGAGCTCCAGCCCCATTCCCGGCAACGAAGCCCGGGTCGCCCGGATGATCAACAACCTGGTGGAACGGGGTGCCGATGTGGTCCACAGCGGCCAGTTGGAGGTCCATACCACCGGCCACGGCAAGCAGGACGAGCTGCGCACCCTGCACACAGTGGCCGACCCCGAGTACTTCGTGCCGGTCCACGGCGAGGTCCGCCACCTCGCGGCTCATGCCGATCTGGCGGTGAAGATGGGCATGCCTTCCGATCAGGTGGTTCTGGCCCGTGACGGCGATCAGGTGGAGCTGAGCGACCGCGGCCTGCTCAACCGGGGCAAGGCCACCTCCGGGGAGTACTACTACGTGAATGGGCAGTTGATCGAGAGCGGCCGAGAGCTGTTCAGCGAGCGATCCATCCTCGGAGGCCAGGGCGTGGTCAGCGTGGTGGTGGTGTTGAGCCGCGATGAGGGCCGTCTGCTGGCCCGTCCCCGCTTCGAGACCAAGGGTTGGGTCGGAGCCGACATCGCGTGGCAACTGGAGCAGGCCGGGGCCGATGAGGTTGCTGTTGCGGTGGAAAATCACCTGGCTTCGGGGGACGAAGACGGTCTGGAGCGCCTGGTACGGCGGGCTGCGGGGCAATTCGTCAACCACAACACCGGTCGCCGCCCGATGATCGTTCCCATCATCTTCGAGTTCTGACCGTCACATCGCTAGATTCGGCTTCGATCAGTCCGATCCAGACAAACCGTTGGTTGCTGGTGTTGACAATGGTACGTTTGTTGCCGTTGTGGCTTCCAAAACCGCTCGCAAATCCCCTGCCAAGCCCAGCGCAAAGTCCAAACCCAAAGCCGGTGCTCAGTCTGACAGTCGACTAAAGCAAGCAGCGGCCGCGGTCTGGGCCCGTCACCGGGCCGATATTGTTGCGGTGGGGCTCATCCTCGCCGGTCTGGTCGCGGCTTGCAGCCTATGGGCAGAAGTGGCTGGCCCGTTCGGCAAGGGGCTCCGGATTGTGCTCGGCGCGCTGATCGGGACGGCGCGGGCCGCAGTGCCGATCATGCTGGTGGCTACAGGGATCGTCCTGCTGCGGGGTCCACGCTCGGACGACGAGAACACCGAGATCCCCCCAGGCGCTTTCGACAAGAACCCCTACACCGATCCGGCCCGGGCCGATTTGGTGCTGGCCGTTCGCCTCGCCATCGGCACCGCCTTGACTCTTCTGTCGATAACCGGCCTGTTGCATATAGCAATTGATCGACCGGGCATCGAAGACTTGGACGGGCTGATGGATTCCGGCGGTGCTCTGGGATTGGCATTTGGAGGCACGCTGGCCGCGGTCATGGGCACCTGGGGAGCGAGCCTGGTTGTGGGGGCGTTCGGGCTGTTGGGATCGGTGGTGCTCACCCGGGTGTCGCTGCGAGCCTGGGCCCGCCGGGTGGACGGTGCCAAGATCAAGGTTGCCCTCGGCCGGTTCCTCCACTTGTTGACCGGCGCCGATCAGCCTCCGCCTGCGCCCGAAGATCGGCATGGCGGCGTCGGGGAGCTGGGGCCGTCAACTGAATCGTCCCCCGCCGAAGTGGTTTTTTCCGCCCCACTGCCTGAGCCGGAACTCAAGTCTGGTGCTGCGCATCCTCCGCCGGCGCCTGAGCCGGCGCCTGGCCCAGAACCACCCGATCCAGAACCAGTGTGGGAGGCGCCGGCCATCGTCGGCGACAAGTCTCCCCGGCCATCGAAGTGGAAGCTGCCCCCGCTCAAGCTGCTGAGCGGGTCCGATCCCCAGCAGGTCAACCAGGAAGAGGCCTCCCGGAGGGGTGCCGCATTGGAGCAGGCCTTGGCCGCCCACGACGTGGACACCAAGTTGGTGGGCATGGTGATCGGCCCCACGGTGACCCGCTACGAGCTGGAGTTGGCCCCAGGGGTGAAGGTCAGCCGGGTAACCAGCCTGAGCAAGGACATCGCCTACGCCATGGCCTCCCCTGATGTCCGCATCCTGGCCCCGATACCTGGACGCCAAGCCATCGGCGTAGAGGTGCCCAACCGCGACCGGCAAGTGGTGTCGCTGGGCGGAATTCTGTCGTCGGCTGAGGCTCGCAAGGCCGCCCATCCCCTCGAGGTGGCCATCGGGAGGGACATCAACGCCAAGCCGGTGATGATGGACCTGACCCGGATGCCCCACATCCTGATTGCCGGGGCCACCGGGGCGGGCAAGTCCTCATGCATCAACTCCATGATCACCTCGGTGCTCATGCGCTCCACACCCGACCAGGTTCGCATGATCTTGGTCGATCCCAAGATGGTGGAGATGGCCCAGTACACCCATGTGCCCCACCTGCTCACCCAGCCGGTGACCGACCCCAAAAAGGCGGCCAACGCATTGGCCTGGGCGTGCCGGGAGATGGACCGCCGCTACGAGGTCTTGGCCTCTGTGGGCGTCCGCGATATCGACGGTTACAACGATGCCTGCGACCGCGGCGCGTTTGACAACGACCGCAATTTGGGGATCGACGATTCCGAGTCCAAAGAGCGGATGCCGCTCATTCTGGTGGTGGTGGACGAATTATCCGATCTGATGATGGTGGCTCCCCGCGATGTGGAGGACTCCATCTGCCGGATCGCCCAGAAGGCCCGGGCCGTGGGCATCCACCTGGTAATCGCCACCCAGCGGCCGTCCATCAACGTGATAACCGGGGTTATCAAGGCCAATATCCCGGCCCGGCTGGCTTTTGCCGTGTCCAGCCAGACCGACAGCCGGGTGATTCTCGATCAGCAGGGCGCCGAGCGCCTGGTAGGCCGGGGTGACATGCTGCTGATCAGCGCCAGCTCTACCTCCGCCCAGCGCATCCAGGGTGCCTGGGTGACCGAGGGGGAGGTCCGCAGCGTGGTGGCCGCCTGGCGCCGCCAGGCCGCGGCCATGGGACACAACAGCGACAGTCTGTCGGTGGCCACCGACGGGGGAGACGGCGACGACGATCCGCTGGCCCCTGCTCCGTCGGCCGCCTCCGCTGGTGGAGGCGACGATGACGACGAACTCTTGGCCCAGGCGATGAGGCTGGTGGTTGAGAGCCAGTTGGGCTCCACATCGATGCTCCAGCGCAAGCTCCGGGTGGGGTTCGCCCGTGCCGGCCGGCTGATGGATCTGTTAGAGCAGCGGGGAGTGGTCGGCCCATCTGAGGGTTCGAAGGCCCGGGAGGTGCTGATGAGCCCCGACGAGCTCCCCTGATTCAAGGTTCCCGAGCATCGGTAGTCTCCTCTTGTGACATTGGCAGTGGTCTTCCTGGCGGGGGGCCTCATTGTGCTGGCGGTGGGCGCCGACCAGCTGGTGATCGGGGCGTCCCGGCTGGCATTCGCCCGGGGCATCTCGCCGATCGTGATCGGGGCGCTGGTCATCGGCTTTGGCACCAGCGCCCCCGAGATGCTGGTGTCGGGCCTGGCCGCCGCCGACGGCGACGTCGACTTGGGGGTTGGCAACATCGTCGGCTCCAACGTCGCCAACCTGAGCCTGGTCTTGGGCTTCTCCGCACTGGTGGCCGCGGTGGCCGTCGGGGGCCGCTACATCAAAGTGGCCGACAGCACACTGTGGCGGGAGGGTGTGGTGTCGTTGGGTGCCGCGCTCTTGTTTTGGATTCTGGTTCAAGACGGGTTCGAGCGCTGGGAGGGCTTGGTGTTGCTGGCCGCCTTCGTGGTGGCCATGACCGTTATCTTGTGGCGGCCGGCCCATATTGCCAGCACGGCCGATGTCGTCCACAGCGACAAGCCGATCAGCCAGCCCGCCGAGTTGGTGCGCACCGTGGCGGGGTTGGCGGCCACGGCGTTCGGCGCTCAGCTGGCGGTAGTGGGTGCGGTGGACATCGCCCGCGAGGTCGGGTTGGGCTCCGGATTCGTAGGGCTCTCGCTGGTGGCGTTCGGCACCTCGCTGCCCGAGCTGATCACCGGGGTGCAGGCCGCCCGCCGAGGCGAGGCCGATCTTCTGGTGGGCAACATTTTGGGCTCCAACACGTTCAACAGCCTGCTGGTGAGCGCGGTGGTGGCGCTGGTCGGCCCCGGTCCGCTGGTCGACGGGAACCTGTCCGGTTTGGCGGTGTGGATCATGGTGGGCATCTCCGTCAGCGCCTGGCTGCTCATGTTCCGGGGGAAGGGCTTGGAGCGATGGTGGGAGGGAGCGTTCCTGCTGGCTGTCTACCTGGTGTCGCTGCCGTTCTTGATTTCCGAGGACCCGGGTGATGCCGAAGAGGGTGCCCCGGGTTCGACCGCGATCGTCGTGGTAGCGCAGTCGGACTCAGACGCTGATGGTTTGATGTCCTTCTCCGCATAATCTGAGCATGGTGCGCCGGTTTTGGGTAGAGACGCTGGGATGTCCCAAGAACCAGGTGGATTCCGACAAGATCACGGGTCTGCTGGTTCGAGATGGGATGGCCGCCGCGGAGGCACCCGAAGAGGCCGATCTGGTGGTGGTGAACACGTGTGCCTTCATCGAGGAGGCCCGCCAGGAGTCGGTGGACACGGTGCTGGCGCTGCGCTCGACCGCGGCCGAGGCCGAACTGGTGGTCACCGGGTGCATGGCCGAGCGCTACGGAGCGGAGCTGGCCGAGGCTCTGCCTGAGGCTGACCGGGTTGCCGGGTTCGGCGTGCCGGTCAGCCTCGAGGCGAAGCCTTCGGCTTCTTCTCCATCAGCAGTGGAGCCTCCCTCCTTTGACCTGCTGAACTTGTCCCGACCGCCCGGTGAAGCGCCGTGGGCCTACGTTAAGATCGCCGAGGGCTGCGACCGGCGCTGCGGGTACTGCGCCATTCCCAGCTTCCGGGGTCCGCAGCGCTCCCGGTCGGCCGAGGCCATCGTGGCCGAGGTGGAGGGCCTCGGGGTGCGGGAGGCGGTGCTGGTGGCCCAAGACCTGGCCTCTTACGGGCGCGACCAGGGCCAGGGGCCGCGGGGCATCATCCCGCTGGTGGAGTCGCTGCGCCACCGAGTCGACTGGGTGCGCCTGCTGTACCTGTACCCGTCCGACCTCACCGACCCTCTCATCGACGCCATCTGCGCTACCGGCGTGCCCTACTTCGACCTGTCGTTGCAGCACGTGTCCCGGCCGCTTTTGACCCGGATGCGCCGTTGGGGCGACGGCGACCGATTCGCGGCCCGCATCGCGGACATCCGCCAGCGCCAGCCCGAGGCCGTCTTCCGGTCGAACTTCATCGTGGGCTATCCCGGTGAGACCGAGGCCGACCACGATGCCCTGCTTGATTTCGTGGCTGACGTGGGCCTGGACTGGTGTGGGTTCTTCATCTACTCCGCGGAGGCCGGCACTTACGCCACCACATTGGGTGGGGAAATTCCTGCGGAGTTGGCTGCCGAGCGCCGCCGAGAGTTGGCCGAGACCCAAGACGGGATCACCGCAGCCAAGCGTGACCAACTCATCGGCCGCGAGGTCGAAGTTCTGGTGGACACCCCCGGTATTGCCCGCACCTACCGAGAAGCCCCGGAGATCGACGGGATCATCTCCGTACCCGACCACCTGGCGGTCGGGCGTTTCCACACTGTGCGGGTAATAGACGCCATGGGTCCCGATTTGACGGCTGAGGCGGTGCTTCCATGAGCCAGGTTGAGGCATATTCCTGGGCCGATCTGCGGTTGACGGCCAACCTCATCACATTGGGGCGCATCGTGGCATCACCCGTGCTGTTCGCGCTGATTCTGGCCGCGTCCGACAGCCGGGGAACTTCGTGGTCTGTGTTGGCTGTGGGTCTGGTGCTGGGGGCCAGCGACTATTACGACGGCTGGGTAGCCCGGTCATCCGGCAGCGTCAGCCGCTGGGGGGCCTTCTTGGATCCGCTGGCCGACAAGGTGATGATCCTCGGGGCCTCCTGGTGCTTTGTCGTGGTAGACCGGTTGTTCTGGATTCCGGTGCTGATCATCTCGGTGCGAGAATTGCTGGTGAGCGCGGTTCGGACCCGGTGGGCTCGAGAGGGTCTGTCGCTTCCCGCTCGCCTTTTGGCCAAGTACAAGACGCTGTTGCAGGGCGTAGCTCTTATCGTCGCCGCTCTGCCTCCCCTGGAGGAGCGCGACTGGGCCCCGTCGCTGGCTATCTGGCTGGCCGTGGCGCTCACCCTCTACACCGGCTGGCGTTACTGGGCCGACGGCCGTGCCGGCGCCATTGCCGCAATTGACGGCTAGCTGCTGTATCTGACGGACGGACCACTAGCCTCCGGGCGTGAACTGTGAAGTAATCGCTGTGGGAACCGAGCTTTTGCTCGGCCAGATTGTCGACACCAACTCGTCGTGGATCGGCGAGCAGCTGGCGCTGGCCGGCATCGACTCGCACCACCAAGTCAAGGTGGGCGACAACTTCCAGCGCATGCGGGCCGTGCTGGGCCAAGCCCTGGAGCGCAGCGACTCGGTCATCGTGTGCGGCGGGCTCGGTCCCACTCAAGACGACATCACCCGGAACGTGATCGCCGCCACCTTGGGGGTGGAACTGGTACGGCGCGATGACATCGCGGAGCGCATCTCGACCGTCTTCGGAGGCCGGGGACGGCCCATGCCGGCGAACAACCTGCGCCAGGCCGACATGCCCGACGGGGCCGAGGTGCTGCCAGTGATGCCCGGAACCGCTGCCGGCTTCAAGATAGAGAGCGGCGGCAAGGCGGTGTACGCCGTGCCCGGCGTGCCCTGGGAGATGCAGCAGATGGTGAGGGAGTGCGTGCTTGCCGATCTCAAGGCGCGAGCCGGGATCACCGCAGTGATCAAGAGCCTCACGCTGCGCACCTGGGGCGACTCCGAATCCGGCCTGGCCGAGAAGCTGCACGGGGAGATCGAGCGGTTGGACGAAGTTGGCGGGTGCACTATCGCCTTTCTGGCCTCGGGCATGGAGGGTCTCAAGGTGAGGCTTACCGCCAAGGCTTCCAGCGAGGTTGAGGTGGATGAGATCTTGGCCAACGAGGAGCAGATTGTGCGAGGCATCATCGGCGACATCGTGTTCGGGGTGGACGACGAGACCATGGAATCCGCCGTGCTCGACGCCCTGCGCAGCCGGGGATGGACGCTAGCGCTGGCCGAGTCTCTTACCGGTGGGCTGATCGGCTCCCGGCTCACCGCCGTACCCGGAGCCAGCGACGTGTTCCGGGGCGGGCTGGTGTCCTACGCCAGCGACGTGAAGTTCGACCTGCTAGATGTGCCCGAGGGCCCGGTGGTGAGCGAGGAGGCGGTAGCTGCCATGGCCCACGGCGCCGCCAAGCTCTTGGGTGCCGACTGCGCCATCGCCGTCACCGGCGTGGCCGGCCCCGACCCCCTCGATGGCCAAGACCCCGGCACCGTGTGGATGGCCACTCTGGTCAACGGCGAGGTGGAGGCCACCCGGGTCAAGTTCCCCTTCGACCGCGAGCGCACCCGCCAATTCACCACCGTCTCCATCCTCAACAACCTCCGCGTAAGGGTTCTGGCCGCGAAGTAGATGTCCTGAGGACGGTCAATTGCCATGTTCTTGGCTTCTTAGCCGCCATTTTAGTGGCGGATAGTGTACCTGATACTTGATTGGGAGGCTTCATGGCGGCTGACGGCATCGCACCCGATGAGTACTTGCCGCGCGTTGTTGACGAGGAGATGCAACGGGCGCTTAGCACGATGCCCGCCGTGTTGGTCGAGGGTCCTCGTGCTTGCGGCAAGACGTGGACTGGACGCCAGTTTGCCAAGAGCGCTGTCTACTTAGACCACAGGGTGAGCGCCGCGCTGGAAGCGGGGATGGATCCGGCATCGATTCTTGAAGGGGAAGCGCCTCGACTGCTGGATGAATGGCAGCTTGCCCCTGGAGTGTGGAATCCGATGCGCCGAGCTTGCGACCACCGAGGTGTGAGGGGCCAGTTTATCTTGACGGGCTCTGCCGACCCGCCGGACGACATCACCCGGCATTCGGGAGCGGGAAGGACCATGCGGGTCAGGATGCGGCCGATGAGCCTGTATGAGAGCGGAGAGTCAGACGGTGGTGTGTCGCTGGGGCAACTCCTCGAGGGCGGCGATTGCGCTGCCTCCGACGCTGGCCGGTCATTGGGCGAAGTACTGGAGCTGGCTTGCCGTGGTGGGTGGCCCCAGCTGCTTGACGCCGACTCGGCCACCGCTGGCGATGCGGCCCGTGCTTACTTGCAAGAGATCAGCCGTACCGACATTTCCAGGGTTGACGGTACCGAGCGAGATCCGGTGCGGGTGCAGAGGCTCATCGTGTCGTTGGCCCGCAACGTCGCTACCGAAGCAAGACGCACGGTACTGCCGCAGACACGGCAGCCGCGGGCGATGCTCCCTTGGAGCGCCGCACAGTTGCCGGCTATCTGGAGGCGTTGTCGCGGCTATTCGTGTTGGAGGAGGTGCCGGCCTGGAGGCCCCACATCGCCTCTCGGGCCCAGGCGCGCCGGAGTCCGAAGATCCAGCCGGCCGATCCATCCCTCACTGCGGCTGCACTGGAGGTCGAAGTCGATGGATTGTTGCACGACTTGGCTGTCGCAGGCCGACTGTTCGAGTCGATGGTGATGCGCGACCTCCTCGTCTGCACCCAAGCCAACCGCTGCTCGCTATCGCACTACCGAGATAGCGACAACCTTGAGATTGATCTGATCGTTGCCCATCCCGACGGGAGATGGATCGCCGCAGAGGTCAAGCTCGGCGGTGCCGCCGCAATCGACAAGGGCGCCCAAGCACTGCGGTGCCTGCACGACAAGCTGGATCAAGCCAAGATGGGCAACCCCGTCAAACTCATGGTGATCACCGCCGGAGGATACGCCTACCAGCGCCCCGACGGAGTCTGCGTGGCCTCCATTACGTCCCTAGGCCCATAGCCCAACTTGTCGAACCCACCTTCCACAAGAGCGAATGTACTGCTGGATATCGTTCCCGTCCCGGTCGTGACTGAAACGAGCATCATGCTCACACCAGCCGAATGTGCCGACCAATGGGCGAAAAACAACCCGAAAAAAGGTGGACACATCCCTTGCCATATTGGTTGACCCGCTCGCATGCGATGAGGCGGTCGGTTTCGGCTTCGATCCACCACCCCTCGGGCTTGTACACCGAGAGGGTTGTCTTGGTGTAGACGAGGAATGCCCTCTTCATGATCTCATCGGGAAATTCGCCATCGTGGTGGTTCATCGAGATGGCCAATGCCGGGTACTCCTCAAGGCCCGGGGGAGTCTCGTCCTTGATGAAGTCCTTGCCGGTTGATCCCATCTGCCTGGAAGCGATGTCGTCAAAGAACAGGGGACTGCGCAGAGCGGTGTGAGTGGCGTCTTCGAGCTTGTTGACGACTTCCAAGCCGTCTGCCTGGGCAAGGGGCTTTTCAAGGCCGACGACGATTTCACGGCCCAGGCGAAGCGGTTGTTGGAGCGAGACAAAGAACTGCTCGAGCGCCTGGCCCGTTGACCAGGTATCTCGATGTGGCTGCAACAGTGAGTTGCCTTCGATTGAGCTCGAACAATTCGGCAGTGGATTTACGCTTAGACCTCGGGGTTTACGACACCGGCGAGCATGCCGCCGTCGGCTATGAACTCGGCGCCGGTGCTGTAGGAGGAGTCGTCGGAGGCCAAGTAGGCGGCCAGGCGGGCGATCTCGATGGGCTGGGCGGGCCGGCCCAGCGGGACCATGGCGTAGGACGCAGCTTGGTCCTGTTCGGTGATGGTGTCGCCCAGCGTCTCGGGAGCGGTCATGGGGGTGTCCACCCCTCCGGGGTGGATGGAGTTGACCCGGATGCCGTGCCGGCCCAGTTCCAGGGCGGCGTTTTTGGTCATGCCCCGAACCGCGAACTTGGATGCGGTGTAAGCCACCGTCCCGCCGTAGCCGGCCATACCGTTGGTGGAGCTGATGTTCACGATCGATCCGCCACCGGCCTCGATCATGGCCGGGACGGTGTACTTCATGCCCAAGAACACCCCCACCTGATTGATGTTGATGACCTGCATGTAGTCGTCCAGGGAGGTGTCCACCATGGACACCCCGAATCGGAGCACCCCGGCGTTGTTCACCAGCGCATCGGGTGCACCGTAGCGGTCGACGGTCTCGGCCACCGCCGCCTGCCACGCCTCTGGGTCGGTCACGTCCAAGGGCAGGTAGTGGACGTCGGAGCCCACATCGGCGGCCACCTCCTCGCCCAGGTCGTGGAGCACGTCGCCGAACACCACCTTGGCGCCCTCGGCGGCGAACAGCCGCACCTCGGCCTCGCCCTGGCCCCGGGCGCCGCCGGTGATGATGGCTACCTTGCCGTCGAGCCTGCCCATTTCAGCTCTCTTCACCAGTGGCGTCGCGGTCGAGTCGCAGCGAGGCCGAGTTCATGCAGTAGCGCTCACCGGTGGGGTGGGGGCCGTCGGGGAATATGTGGCCCAGGTGGGCCCCGCACGATCCGCACACTGCCTCGGTGCGGACCATGCCGTGGCTGGCATCGGTGTGGCGGTCTACCTTGCCCTCGGCCATCTCCTGGTAGAACGACGGCCAGCCGGTGCCCGAGTCGTACTTCGTCTCCGAGGAGAACAGCACCTCGTCGCACACCCGGCAGCGGTATATGCCCTGGTCTTTGCAGTCCCAGAACTCGCCGGTGAAGGCCCGCTCGGTGCCGGCTTGCTGGGTTATGTGATACTGCTCAGCGGTCAGCCGCTGGCGCAGTTCCTCGTCGGTGAAGGTTTGTTCAGCCATGGTGCTCACCGTATCGGATTTTTCTTGCGAACTGGCAGGTTGGCGATGGCGGGGTACTTGTGAAATTCGACCGTCGTAACTACGCTCATGTCATTACCTGGGGACAAACTGTCACTGGTCGTCTTTAGAGTGTGCCTTCGACATTCCCCCGACAAACTCGCAGCCGCAAAGGCATGATCCCAAGGAGAAGACATGGAGCGAGAGAAGGCACTAGAGATGGCCCTTGGCCAGATCGAGAAGCAATTCGGCCAAGGCGCCGTGATGAAGATGGGCGAGAAGGGCACCATGGCCATCGAGACCATCCCCACCGGGGCGCTCGCCCTCGATTTGGCGCTGGGCGTCGGGGGGCTTCCCCGGGGCCGGGTGGTGGAGATCTTCGGCCCGGAGTCCTCGGGCAAGACCACCCTGGCACTGCACGCGGTGGCCGAGGCCCAGCGGAACGGGGGGATCTGCGCGTTTGTTGACGCCGAGCACGCCTTGGATCCGATTTATGCCAAGGCCATCGGTGTGGACGTGGACGAGCTGTTGATCTCGCAGCCCGACACCGGTGAGCAGGCTCTGGAGATCGCCGACATGTTGATCCGGTCAAGTGCGCTCGACGTGATCGTCATCGACTCGGTGGCCGCCCTCACCCCTCGAGCCGAAATTGAGGGGGACATGGGCGACACCCACGTGGGCCTGCAAGCCCGGCTCATGTCACAGGCACTGCGCAAGCTCACCGCCAACTTGAACAGGTCCAAGACGGTGTGCATCTTCATCAACCAGCTGCGGGAGAAGATCGGTGTGATGTTCGGGTCGCCTGAGACCACGCCGGGCGGCCGGGCGCTGAAGTTCTACTCGTCGGTCCGGTTGGACATCCGCCGCATCGAGTCCCTCAAACAGGGAGTGGAAGTGATCGGCAACCGCACTCGGGTGAAGGTGGTCAAGAACAAGGTGGCTCCGCCGTTCCGTCAGGCCGAGTTCGACATCATGTACTCCAAGGGCATCAGCCGGGAGGGCTCGCTGCTGGATGTGGGCGTCGACTTGGACATCGTCGAGAAGTCCGGGGCCTGGTTCACCTACGAGGGGGAGCACCTCGGCCAAGGCCGGGAGAAGGCCAAGGCGTTCTTGGCCGAGCACCCCGAGATCATGGTGGAGATCACCGACCGGGTGTGGAATGCCGTGAACCCTCCGGCCCAGGAGGAAACAGCCGATGCCGAGGAACCAGCCGCGCAAACTGGCTAGCAGGCTGTTGGCAGCCGACAGGTAGCCTGGCGGGGTGAGCCGCAGCTATTTCATCCGCACCTACGGGTGCCAGATGAACGAGCACGACACCGAGCGCATCGCCGGGCTCTTGGAGGCCGACGGGTTGACATCGGCCGATGCCATGGAGTCGGCCGACGTCATCGTGCTCAACACCTGCTGCATCCGGGAGAATGCCGACAACAAGCTCTACGGCCAACTCGGCCACCTCAAACGGCTCAAGCAGTCCCGCCCCGACATGCAGATCGCGGTGACCGGCTGTCTGGCCCAAAAGGACCGGGAGCTGATCAGAGAGCGGGCCGGCCATGTGGACGTGGTGTTCGGCACCCACAACGTTCACCGGGCCGCCGAGCTGATCGACGCGGCGACCGACGGGCCCATCGTAGAGATCCTGGAAGCAGCCGTCGAGGACGACCGCGACAGCTTCCCCTCCGCGCTGCCGGTGCGCCGGGAGGCCCCCTATGCCGCGTGGATGACCATCCAGGTGGGCTGCGACAACTCGTGTGCCTTCTGCATCGTGCCCTCGGTGCGGGGAGCAGAGATCAGCCGCCCGCTGGACATGTTGATAGCCGAGGCCGCCGACCTGGTGGCCGGCGGGGTCACCGAGATCACCCTGTTGGGCCAAAACGTCAACTCCTACGGCCGCGATCTCCAGCGGGATCGCCGCCAAGCCGGTGAGCGGGTTCCGCTGCGCCCGCTGTTCGCCGAGCTGTTGCGGGCGGTGGGCGCGGTGGACGGCATCGAGCGGATCCGGTTCACCAGCCCCCATCCCAAAGACCTGCGTCCCGAGACCATCGAGGCCATGGCCGAGGTTCCCGCGGTGTGCGAGCACCTTCACCTGCCCCTGCAATCGGGCAGCGACCGGATGCTGGCCGCCATGCATCGGGGCTATACCGCTGAGCGCTATCTGGAGCGGCTGCGGGCTGGGCGGGAAGCGGTGAACGACTTGGCCGTGTCCACCGACATCATCGTGGGGTTCCCCGGCGAGACCGAGGATGATTTCGAGCAGACGCTGCTGGTGGTAGCCGAAGCCGAGTACGACTCGGCGTTCACGTTCGTTTTCTCGCCCCGGCCGGGAACCGAGGCTGCCGAGATGGCCGACCGGTTCTGCGACCCCGACGAGGTTCGGGACCGTTTCGAGCGGCTCCGGGCTGTGGTGGAGCGCTCCAGCCGCCGGGGCAACCAGGCCCGCGTCGGACGCCGTGAAGAGGTCGTGGTGGAAGGTCCGTCCAAGCGCGATCCCGACGTGCTCACCGGCCGGACCCGCCAAAACCGCCTGGTCCATTTCCCCTCGTCGCAGAAACTGAAGCCGGGAACATTCGCCACCGTGGATGTGACCGAGGCGGGGGCCCACCATCTGCGGGGCGAGTTGGCCGAGGTGACCGCGCCGCCCCGTTGGCGCACCCGGATCCCGGTGGCCGCGCTCTGAGCAGTTCGCCATTCTCCGATCCCGGTGGCCGCGCTCTGAGCAGTTCGCCATTCTCCGATCCCGGTGGCCGCGCTCTGAGCAGTTCGCCATTCTCCGATCCCGGTGGCCGCGCTCTGAGCAGTTCGCCATTCCCCGATCCCGGTGGCGCGCCGAACGCGCTGGCCATCGTCGGGGTCACCGCCAGCGGCAAGTCGGCAGTAGCGCTGGCCATCGCCCGCCGCCGGGGGGAAGCAGAGATCATCTCCGCGGACTCCATGCAGGTTTATCGGGAAATGGACATCGGCACCGACAAACCCTCCGCTGAGGTTCGAGCCGAGGTGCCCCACCACCTCATCGATGTGGCCGACCCAGCGCAGGACTTTTCGTTGACCATGTTCCAAGCAGCGGCCCGCCAAGCCCGCTCCGACATCGCCGACCGGGGCCGGGCGGCGGTGCTGGTGGGAGGCACCGGGCTGTACCACCGGGCAGTGATCGACGACCTGGACATCCCCAGCCGCTATCCCGACACTGCGGCCGACCTCGAGGCGGAGCCCGACACCATCGCTCTGCACCGTCGTTTGGCCGAGCTTGATCCAGTGGCCGCATCCCGAATGGAGCCCAACAACCGGCGACGGGTCGTGCGAGCTCTGGAGGTGACGGTGGGCAGCGGCCGACCGTTCTCCTCTTACGGGCCGGGTCTGAGCGACTATCCGCCCCGCGACATCACTCAGATCGGCCTGCATCTGTCCCGAGTCGAGATCGACCGACGCATCGAGCAGCGCTACCACCAGCAGCTGGCCGACGGGTTCTTGGCCGAGGTGGAGGCGCTGGCTGAGCGCCGTCCACCGCTGTCGCGCACCGCATCCCAGGCCCTGGGCTACAAGGAGCTGCTGGCCCACCTCAACGGAGAGATGCCGCTGGATGAGGCGGTGGCGCGGGCAGTTACCCGCACCCGGCGGTTCGCACGCCGCCAAGAAAGGTGGTTCCGGCGAGACCCCCGGATCATCTGGCTTGACGCCGACGCCGATGCCGAATCGTTGGCCGACGAGGCGCTGTCCCAGCGCTCCTTTCGGATTCGCGAGACATGAGCCTCGAAAATAGGGGCGCGGCCCAGGGTGCGCGAGTTGCCAGACTGGAGCCTATGCAGCTCACCAAGCACCATGGCTTGGGGAACGATTTCCTGGTCGCGTTCGCCGACGCGCTGCCGTCTGATGCCCCTTCACTGGCCCAGGCGGTGTGCCACCGCACGCGGGGGGTGGGCGCCGATGGCCTGATATTCGGCTTGCCCGGCGATCCTGGGACAGACACCGATGTCACCATGGTGCTGTACAACGCCGATGGGAGCCGGGCCGAGATGAGCGGCAACGGCATACGCTGCCTAGCCCAGGCGGTCGTCCTGCGAGACCGGTGCGGTGGGGAGCTGAGGGTCGGCACTGACGCCGGGATTCGAGCGGTGAGCGTCGGGAATGCCGATGACCCCACCGTCATCCAGGCTCGAGTAGACATGGGGCCAGTGAACGCTGGTCCCGAGCTGGGGGCCATCGACTATCCCCCCGGCCTGCGATTCGCCACTGCCGACGTGGGCAACCCCCATCTGGTGATCCAGGTGCCCGATGCCCGCGAAGCAGACATCGCCGGTGACGGAGCAGAGCTGTCCCGTGTCGCCGGGGGAATCAATGTGGAGTTCATCAGCCCGAGCGCTGACGGCAACGGCATCAACCTGCGGGTGTGGGAACGGGGTGTAGGCGTGACCCAGGCATGCGGGACCGGGGCGTGCGCCGCCGCCCGGGCGGCCTGTGACTGGGGATTGGTCGGCCCTTTGGTCGCTGTGTCCATGTCCGGCGGTGACGTCACCGTGGAGTTGGGGAACACCGCAGTCTTGATCGGTGCTGCCGAATACGTCGCAGCAGTTGACTATGGCTGACCGCGAGACCCACAGAGGCGGATTCGGAAGCCACGGCGGGGAGTCGGGGGCGTTCATCGAGCGGGCCTTCCGGGAGAAGATCGTGTTGGTGGGCGTCACTTTGGGCGGCGCGGACGCGGCCCGGACCGACGCCGATCTGGACGAACTGGCCCAGCTCATCGACACTGCTGGAGCCGACGAGGTGGGCCGGGTGGTCCAACGCCGCAGCGCACCCGATCGGGCCACCTTCATCGGCAAGGGCAAGGTCGACGAGATCCTGGAGGCGAGTGAGCGGTTCGATGCCGACACCGTGGTGTTCGACGACGAGCTGAGCCCGGCCCAGCAGTTCAACCTGGAGAGGATCCTGGGCCGCACCGCCATCGACCGCACTGCGGTGATCCTCGACATCTTCGCCCAGAATGCCAGCAGCCAGGAGGGCCAGGCCCAGGTGGAGCTGGCCCAGCTCCGCTACCGGTTGCCCCGCCTGCGCCAGGGCCGGGGGTTCAGCCAGCAGGCCGGGGGGATCGGCACCCGGGGGCCGGGGGAGACCCAGCTGGAGGTGGACCGCCGGCGCATTCAGCGGCGCATCCACAAGTTGGAAGCTCAGCTCCGCGACATCAAAAAGAACCGCCGGGTGCAAAGCCGGAGCCGCCAACGATCGGCGCAGAGCGCGGCGACCATTGTCGGCTACACCAACGCGGGCAAGTCCCGGCTGCTCAACCGGCTCACCGACTCAGGTGTACTGGTGCAAGACCGGTTGTTCGCCACCCTCGATGCCGCCACCCGCCGCCTGGAGCTGCCCGGCGGGGAGAGGGTGCTGCTCACCGACACCGTCGGATTCATCCAGAAGCTGCCCCACCAGCTGGTGGAGGCGTTCCGGTCCACGCTCGACGTGGTGGTCGAGGCCGATCTGCTGCTGCATGTGGTGGACGCCGCCGGCCCTGACCCCGATGCCCATATCACCGCAGTGCGCCAAGTGTTGAAGGAAATCGGTGCCGGGGCGGTTCCCGAGCTGCTGGTGTACAACAAGTGCGATCTGCTGGCTGGCCACGAGAGCCCCCTCGGCGCCAGCAGGGACGCCATCATGGTGTCGGCCGCTACCGGCGAGGGAATCGACAAGCTGGTGGCCGCAATGGCCGACCAACTGCGCTCGAACGCGGTGATCGTCGAGCTGCTCGTGCCCTACGCCCGGGGCGAGGTGCTGGCGGCGGTGCAGCGTGCCGGGCGCGTTTTGACCACCGACAACGAGGAGGACGGCTACCGATTGCAGGCCCGCCTCGACCTGGCGTCGGCAGCCCGGCTTTCCGAATGGGTGGTGGAGTAGTGCCCGGTTTTGTTCCCCCTCCTTATCCCTACGACCGTCTCGACCCGCTGCGAGCGGTTGCCGAAAGATTCGACGGCGGCTGCGTGGATCTCTCGGTGGGCGCGCCGTGCGATCCCCCCCCGCCCGCGGTGGTGGCCGCGCTGTCCGCCTCCAGCGCGGAGCGGGGCTACCCGGCATCGCCGGGGTCGGCCGCCTATCGAGAGGCGGCGATGGGCTGGCTGGCCCGCCGCTTCGGTGTCGACGCCGCCGGGGCGGCGGTGGCCGGTTGCGTGGGCACCAAGGAGTTCGTGGCCTCGCTACCCCACTATTTGAAGCTGCGGGACCCCAGCCGAGACACCGTGCTGTACCCGGCTCTCTCCTATCCTTCGTACGCCATGGGTGCCGCACTGGCCGACTGTCGGGCGGTCCCAGTGCCGGTGGACGACCATTGGCGCCTCGACCTCGATGCAGTAGACCCCGACGATGCTGCTCGAGCTCTGTGCCTATGGGTCAATACGCCGGGCAACCCCGCAGGCGGGCTTGAAGACCTGGCGGCCATCGCCCAATGGGGCAGGGACCACCGCGTGCTGGTGTTCTGCGACGAGTGCTACATCGAATTCAGCTGGGGAGCCGACCCCGGTGCCAGCATCCTGCATCACGGCGCCCAGGGAGTGATGGCGGTCCACTCCTTGTCCAAGCGGTCGAACATGGCCGGAATCAGAGCCGGTTTCTATGTCGGCGACCCCGAGCTGGTTGGTTATTTGTCCGAGGTACGCAAGCACGCCGGAATGATGATTCCCGGCCCAGCGCAGGCTGCCGCGGTAGCGGCGTTGCGCAACGATGCCCATGTGGATGCCCAGCGGGTTGTGTACACCTCTCGCCTGAACCGCCTGCGGGAGATCTTCTCGGCCTATGACCCCCTCGTGGCCCTGCCCGGCGGCGGGCTGTATCTGTGGGCGGCATCTACCGACGGCGACGGCTGGGCACTGGCCCGCCAGGTGGCCGAGGAGGTGGGGGCGCTGGTCAGCCCCGGCGAGTTCTACGGCCCGGCGGGCGCCGGCCACATCAGGGTGGCCGCGGTGGTCCCCGATGCCCGGATCGACCTGCTAGAACAGCGTATGGCCGCCTGCCGGAGCGATACCGTGGGGCAGTGAACAAAAGCAATGCGAGGTTGACGGCATGAGGGATCTGCAAACCCGGATCGAGGCGCTGTGGGCCGACCGGACGCCTATTGCCGAGGGCGACCCCGAGGCCCGGGCCGCGGTTGCAGAGGCCATCGGACTGTTGGACTCCGGAACAGCCCGGGTGGCCGAGGTGGACGGCAACGGCGAGGTCGTGGTCCACCAGTGGCTCAAACAGGCCATCTTGCTGCTGTTCTCCATGGCGGAAATGGAAACCATGGAACTGGGTCCCTTTGAGTACGCCGATAAGATCCCCCTCAAGTCCGACTACCAGGCCTCCGGGGTGCGGGTGGTGCCCGGGGCATCGGCCCGCTGGGGTTCGTTTCTGGACAAGGGTGTGATCATGATGCCCAGCTACGTGAACATCGGGGCCCGGGTAGGAGCCAACACCATGGTTGACACCTGGGCCACTGTGGGCTCGTGCGCCCAGATCGGGGCCAACGTCCATCTTTCGGGCGGCGTGGGCATCGGGGGGGTGCTGGAGCCCCCCCAGGCGGTGCCGGTATTCGTGGGCGACGACTGCTTGGTGGGCAGCCGCTGCATTGTCGCTGATGGTGCTCGTCTGGGAGATGGCGTGGTGCTGGGCGCGGGATGCGTGCTCACCGGTTCCATTCCGGTGATCGATGCGGCCAGCGGTGAGGAGTTGGCCCGGGGCTCGGTGCCCGATTGGACGGTGGCGGTGTCGGCCACCCGATCCCGGACCTTCGACGGGGGGACATTCGGCCTGCCCTGCGTTCTGGTGATACGGCATCTCGAGCCCGGCGAGCGCCACGACAAGGCCCGGTTGAATGCCCTGTTGCGCGAGCAGGGGGCGGCCACGTAGACATGTTGGTGATACGGCATCTCGAGCCCGGCGAGCGCCACGACAAGGCCCGGTTGAATGCCCTGTTGCGCGAGCAGGGGGCGGCCACGTAGACATGGTTTGTCCACAGGCTGGCCGATTCGGGGAGGATCCTGTGGCTGTCGGCCTGTCGGCCCGATGTTGCCAGGAGGGGCCGTGACCGCTGACTTGCTGGCCAGGACGGCCGAGCTGATCGATGTGGCCTCGGTGTCGTATCAAGAGGCGGCCATCGCCGATCTCATCGAGGCCCGGCTGCGGGCTGTGCCCGCGCTGGCGGTGCATCGGGTGGGTGACAACGTGGTGGCCCGGACCGACCTGGACCGCCCGCTGCGGGTGCTGATCGGCGGACACAGCGACACTGTGCCTCCTAAAGGGAACGCCACCGCTTGTATTGACGGCGACGTGGTGTGGGGACTCGGGGCCGCCGATATGAAGGCCGCCCTGGCCGTCATGCTGGAGCTGGCCGCCACCGTGGAAGAGCCGGCCGTGGACGTGACTTGGTTGGTATATGCCCGCGAAGAGGTGCGTATTGCCGATAGCGGCTTGCGGGAGTTGTTTGACGCCTGTCCCAACCTGCTGGCTGCTGATGTGGCTCTGTTGGGCGAGCCCACCGGGGGAGGGGTGGAGGCTGGCTGTCAAGGGTCGATGCGGGCGGTTGTCGCGCTGGCCGGCGCCCGAGCCCACACCGCCCGTCCGTGGATGGGGGTCAACGCCATACACCGTTTGGGATTGCTGCTGAGGTTGGTGGAGGCCTACGAACCCCGCACGCCGGTGATCGACGGCTGCCAGTATCGCGAATCGCTTCAGGCGGTGGCCGTGGGGGGAGGGGTGGCGGGCAATGTGGTGCCCGACCGCGCCGAGGTCACGCTGGGCTATCGATATGCCCCAGACCGCGACCCTGCTGCCGCCGAAGCTGTTCTGCGAGAGATGTTGGCTCCTGTCCTGGACGACGATGACCAGTTCGCGGTCACCGAGCATTCGCCGGCCGCGCGGCCTGGATTGGGCCATCCGGTGTTGCAAAGGCTGATCGGGGACAACAACCTGGAGATCCGGGCCAAACTGGGCTGGACTGATGTGGCCTTCTTTGCCGAGCGGGGCATCCCGGCGGCCAACTTCGGGCCCGGCGACTCTACCTTGGCCCACACCGCACAGGAGCGAGTGGATCGAGATGCCGTCGAGTCCTACCGACGCTGCCTGGAAGCGCTGATCACGACAGGCTGAAATACTCGGCTGAAGTTTGCAAAAGTCCAGATAGACCCCCATTTTCTGGCAGTTAACCGACAAACTGTCACCGCGGTCTGGACAATGTTCGCATGGCTTTTCCCATGTGCGATCAACCCCCGACCCAGCCTGCTTTGGCCTTGGCTTCCAGCGACCCGTCTCGACGGCATCGCCCATCAGCGGTACCCCGGCTGCCCGCTCCGGTGTACTGGTTTCGCAGAGCGCTGGGAGCTGCGGTACTGCTGCTGTTCCTCTGGGCCAGCTCGCTGCTAGCCGCTGAGCTCCGCTGGGGACTGACCCCCGAAGATCCGCCGGCGTTGAACCGGCCCGAGCCGGGCTACATCATCTTGGGCGATACCGCCCTGCGGGTCAGCTCCGACAGCCGCTGATCAGCAGGGCCGCGGCGGCAGCGAGGGCCGATCAATGGGTGAGGTAGCGCAGGAACAGGGTGTGGCCTTGGGCCAGCACTCGATCCAGTCGAAGCTGGTTGAGCCGGGGAGGGGCGCCCCGCGCCATTCTGGGGGAGTCCCCGCCGACCAGTGTCGGCGAGATCGTCCAGCACAGTTCGTCCAACAATCCGGCGGCCAAAAGCTGCCCATTGAGGCAGGGTCCGCCCTCGGCCAGCACCACGCCGGCACCCGACTGGCCTATATGGCGCAGAACCTCGGCCAGATCCACCCGGTCGGCGCCCATGCAGTGGACATCGGCCACCGCTTCAGCCCGGGCCAGCCGGTCAGCGGGCGGTTCAGCCACGGTGAACAGCATCGGTGGCGGGCGGTCATCGAACAGCGCCGCGGTGTAGTCAAGTTCCAGCGAGCGGCTCACTACCGCCAGGCGGGGTCTCGGCATCTGGTTCCGCCCTGTTCGGCTTGCGGCTGTCTCCGGGTTGGCCTTGGGCGGCCCGTAGCGCTCGTTCCGCACGGTCTCGGCTGCGACCAGGATCACGTCGGCCACCGCCCGGATTGCTGCGAACACCCGCCGATCCTCAGGGCCCGACAAACCGCCCGACACGCCGTCGGCCGAAGTGGCGCCGTCGGCGGAGGCAACCATGTTCAGCATCAGCCACGGGCGATCGGCGTGCGGGGCGCGGCTGTCGGCCGCATAAACAGCGACCGGATCGATGTCGGAGACGAACCGAGGGAGCAGCTGATCCACCTACTGCCGACCGTAGCAGGCGGGTCGGTTCGGCACGTCTCCGGAAATTCACCCGAAATCCACAGGAAATCCTCACTATCCTCCTTACCATCCACAGGCTTGGTGCTCTACCGTGACCTATTGCTGCGGCGTGAGTGTCCGGAATGGTGGCTGACGCCGACGACCATAGTGGGGTTCAGGCGACTCCTTGAGGGGTTCAGCCCGGCGCTTGAGCGGGCTGGCGTGTCTGGTGCAGGCATGCCTCGACAAGAGGCTCCTTTGACCTGGCCGCTCACGCCGCAGCCTCAATTGTCACCGCTAGAATACGAGAGTGGAATGCGCCTACCAGAGCCGCGTTCCTTTGAGGAGTGCTGATGGCTCTGGCATCTGATCGCACCAGAATCGGCCTGGGCCGCTACTTCAGCCGCGTTGGCACCAACCCCTACGACGAGGTGGATTGGCACCGTCGCGACGCCCGCATAACCAGCGCCGACGGCAAGGTGGCCTTTGAGCAGACCAATGTGGAGTTCCCCGCCAACTGGTCGGTGAATGCCGGCAACATCGTCACCCAGAAGTACTTTCGGGGCGGGCTGGGAACTCCAGAGCGGGAGACTTCGCTGCGCCAGGTCATCGACCGGGTGGTGGACACGTTGGTGGTGTGGGGCACCGAGTCGGGGCATCTGGCCGAGCCCGAGGAGGCCGCGGCGTTCGCCGACGAGCTCCGCTGGCTGCTGGTCCACCAGCGGGCGGCGTTCAACTCGCCGGTCTGGTTCAACCTCGGGGTTCCCGGTGCGGTGCCCCAGTCCTCGGCCTGCTTCATCTTGTCGGTGGACGACACCATGGAGTCGATCCTCGACTGGTATGGGGAGGAGGGCCGCATCTTCAAGGGCGGGTCGGGGGCCGGTGTCAACCTGAGCCGCATCCGGTCCAAGCGGGAGAAGATGAGCGGCGGGGGCGCCCCCAGCGGACCGGTGAGTTTCATGCGGGGCGCCGATGCCTCGGCGGGCACCATCAAGTCGGGGGGCAAGACTCGGCGGGCGGCCAAGATGGTGGTGCTCGACGCCGACCATCCCGATGTCGCCGAGTTCATCTGGTGCAAGGCCGTCGAGGAGCGCAAGGCCAGGGCACTGCGCGACGCCGGGTTCGACATGGATCTGGACGGCGCCGACGTCCACTCCATCCAATATCAGAACGCCAACAACTCGGTGCGGCTCAGCGACGAGTTCATGTCGGCGGTGGTCGATGACCGCGAGTGGCGCCTCACCGCTCGCACCACTGGCGAGGTCATGGAGACGGTAGGGGCTCGCTCGCTTCTGTCGCAGATCGCCGAAGCCGCCTGGGAGTGCGCCGACCCCGGAGTGCAGTTCGAGACCACTATCAACCGGTGGAACACCGCGGCCGATACCGGCCGCATCACGGCCAGCAATCCCTGCTCGGAATACCTCCACCTGGACAACTCGGCCTGCAACCTGGCCAGCTTGAACCTGCTGGCGTTCGTGGACGACCACGGTGCTTTCGACGTGGAGGGGTTCAGCGCGGCGGTCAGGGTGATGACCGTGGCCCAGGAGATCCTGGTCGGGCCGTCGCACTATCCCACCGAGCAGATCGGCGACACCACCCGCCGCTTCCGCCAGCTGGGCTTGGGTTATACCAACCTGGGGGCCATGCTCATGGCGCTGGGCCTGGCCTATGACTCCGACGAGGGCCGGGGCTTGGCCGCATCGGTAACCGCGCTGATGACCGGTGTGGCCTATGAGACCTCGGGGCGCATGGCCGCCCGCCTCGGCCCGTTCGAGGGATTCGCCCAGAACGGCGAGTCCACCCGGCGGGTGCTGCGCATGCACCGGGACGCGCTCAGCCGGCTGGAGGGCGAGCCGGCGCCGCCGGAGGTGGTGGACGCCGCCCGGGCCGCGTGGGACGCCGCGGTGGAGTGGGGAGACAGGGTCGGCGTCCGCAACTCGCAGGCCACCGTGCTGGCCCCCACCGGCACCATCTCGTTCATGATGGACTGCGACACCACCGGAATCGAGCCCGACCTGGGCTTGGTGAAAACCAAGAAGCTGGTGGGTGGCGGGACGATGCCCATCGTCAACCGGACGGTGGACCGGGCGCTGCGCCGGCTGGGCTACAGCCCCGCCCAGGCCGCCGATATCGAGGCCCATGTGCACCAGCGGGGCACGGTGGTGGGCGCCCCCCACCTGGACCCGGCCCATCTGCCGGTGTTCGCCTGCTCCATGGGCGACAACGTGATCTCCCCCAGCGGCCATGTTGCCATGATGGCCGCGGTGCAGCCCTGGCTTTCGGGGGGAATCAGCAAGACGGTGAACGTCCCCGAGCAGACCGCTGCGGCGGAGATCGAGCAGCTCTTGGTCGATGCCTGGCAGATGGGGGTCAAGTCACTGGCGGTGTACCGGGACAACTGCAAACTGGGCCAGCCCCTTTCGGTGTCGGGCGCCGCCAAATACACCAACGCTTCGGAACCCAGCCTGTCGGACTCCGGGGCCGCTGGCGCCCCGGCATCTGGTGGAAGCGCCGCCAAAGTCCTGCCGGAGCGGCACCGGCTGCCCCGATCCCGCGCCAGCCGGACCTTCGAGTTCCGGGTGGCCGACTGCAAGGGCTTTGCCACCGTCGGGGAGTACGAGGACGGCCGCCCCGGCGAGATCTTCATCCGGGTGTCCAAGCAGGGTTCCACGCTGGCCGGGGTCATGGACGCGTTCGCCATGGCCGTCAGCCACGGACTGCAATACGGCGTGCCGGTGCGGGCCTATGTGGATGCATTCACCGGCATGCGCTTCGAACCCGCCGGGATGACCGACGATCCCGACATCCGCATCGCCACCAGCCTCATCGACTACTTGTTCCGCCGACTGGCGGTGGAGTACCTCGAGCCCGAGGAGCGGCTCGGGTTGGGGGTTTACACCACCGATGAGCGCATCCAGCCCACCCTGCCCGGGGTAGAAGAGCAGGTTCCGGTCGCCGTGCCCGGCCACGTTGTGGAGCCTGACCCGCCGTCGCCCTACACCCGGGAGATCCCCTTGGATGCCCACGCCCCGTTCTGCTCCGGCTGCGGCGTCCTCATGGTCCGGGCCGGAAGCTGCCACGCCTGCCCCGACTGCGGCACCACCTCCGGCTGCTCTTAAATCCAAGGTTCGTAGCGGTGTCAGCCTTCAGTTAGGCGACGTTGTCGAGAGAAGCCCCAAGACTCCTGTCAGCGCTGCATGGCTTGGCTCAGTAGGGTAGGCGCTCCCTCCGAATCTTGGTTGATTCAGATGGTTTGTGGTCGAAGGTCACTCTGAATATTCGATCTCTGAAGCAGGGTGATCACTTGATTCGCCGGAGAAGTTGTAGCGCACATCGACTATCTGCACAGCAGTCACCGCCGCCAACAAGGCAACCAAGAAGCCGATGACGATAGTCGCCACCGCGATGGAGATTTTCAACTTTACGGAATACACGGGCAATCTCCAAGATTGAAATTCGCTTCACCGGCACTTGGCGCAGTCACATGAGTCTACAGAAGGTTTCCAGCTTCGCCTTCTTCGGGCGGGTTACCCACCCAGATGAACGTCCTTGCCGTTGCCAGGGTCTCACCTGCGTGGAGTTCTCCGCCTTGGGGAATGACCTTGCTCCCGTCTTCGGGGTTGAAGGCTCGAAGCTGGATGGTCACAGGGTTGATCGTTGGCTCAGGGGGTTCACAGGCAATATAGAACGAGCACTTCCCCGTTGCGACGGCTACCCCCCGGTTTGTGCAGTTCACCTTGACCGAATACCGACCGGGTTCCGTGAAGGGTGAACCCGGCCGCCCGGGGTAGTTGATTTTCAGTTTGCCGAAGTTGACACCGGCCGTGGATTCCTCGTCTGATCGGCTCCGCATGTTCTGAATGCGCCGAGTGAAAATGCTTGCTGCCGACCCATCCGGCCGTATGAGCTCAGCCTCGAATGCGATGGGCTCGCCATCAGCGGAAGGACGCCGGTAGCAGGTGGCATCTACCCCGATGGACTCTCCCCAGCTTGCGGAGGCAATTGCCGGGTCGGGGTAGGCGGCATCTACCTGGCAACCCCACTTGACCGGTGACGGGGCATGCCTGCCTGACTCAGGAGCCACAAATAGTCGGGCGTACTCTTGGACGAGAGCATCGAATTCTGGATCCGGGGTTGCGTCTTCGGTGTCGTGCCATCCCCGTTGGACTGCAAAATCTCTGACCAGGTCGCGGATTTCTTGGACGATTTCTTGGTAAAGCCGTTTTCGTTTGTTGTAGCCGTCATGGGCCGGGTTCTCAATTTTGCGCAGCTCGCGTTCGAGGAGGCGGTCGAACTCCACGAAGCCCCGGAACCCACCCCGGTGCTCCTTCGGGATCCAATCAGAGAACTCGTTCATCTCCAGCGTGACGATCCACTGCCCCCGAAGTGGTGATGATTCGGCGGGCCTCATCTGTGTCAGAAAGGGTTGGAGGCTGTAGTTCGGTTCGTGCCCAATTGGTCATGGCAGGCACAATGCGAACGGTCAGTGACATTTTGTCTCCGGTGATGTAGGCAGAAGGCAAACTGAGGGCTGGTTTGCAGACTGGGAGGACCCCATGAGAGCGGCGCTGTTTTTAGACGGGCAGGAAGATCTGGTGGTGGACGAGGTTCAGGTCGCCGCGCCGATCGGCAATGAGGTGCTGGTGCGGACCGCGGCCTCGGGGCTGTGCCACAGCGACCTGCACTTCATGGAGACCGAGGGCTGGGTGCTGCCCCGTCCTATCGTGTTGAGCCATGAGGCCGCCGGGGTGGTGGAGTCGGTGGGGCCCGACGTGCGCGAGGTGCAGCCTGGCGATCACGTCATCTGCTGTTTGTCGGTGTTCTGCGGGCGCTGCGAGGTGTGCCTGAGCGGCCAGCCCTACCTGTGCGTGCAGAGCCAGGCCGATTGCGTCCGCTCCCCGGACGAGCCCTCCCGGCTCAGCCGCGGCGGCCAGGAGGTGTTCCAGTTCGCCAACCTCTCGTCGTTCGCCGAGCAGATGCTGGTGCACGAGAACGCGGTGGTGAAGGTGCGCGGCGACATGCCGTTGGACCGGGCCGCGCTCATCGGCTGCGGGGTCACCACCGGCACCGGAGCGGTTTCCGCACCGCCGGGGTGGAGCCCGGCTCCTCGGTGGCGGTGATCGGCTGCGGCGGGGTGGGCATGTCGTCGATCCAAGCCGCCCGCATCGCCGGCGCCACCGCGATCATCGCCGTTGACCTGGAACCCCGAAAACTGGACACCGCGCTGCGGCTGGGCGCCACCGACGCGGTCAACCCCGCCGATGGCGACCCGGTGGAGCATGTCTTGGAGCTGACCGGCGGCGGAGTGGGCTACTCCTTCGAGGCCATCGGCTTGTCCCTCACCGCCCAGCAGGCGTTCGGGATGATCCGCCGGGGGGGAACGGCCACGGTGATGGGCATGATTCCCCCGGGAACCAAGGTGGAGATCGAGGGACGGGAGCTCTTTATGTCCGACAAGCGGCTCCAGGGGTCGCTGATGGGATCCAACGTGTTCCGGGTGGACATGCCCCGCCTGGTCGACCTCTACCTCGACGGCCGTTTGATGCTCGACGAGATGGTGTCGGCTACCATCACCCTCGACGACGTCAACGAGGGTTTCGCAGCCATGAAGGCCGGTGATGTGGTGCGAAGCGTCATCGCTTTCGATTGAGCAAGTTCAACTCCCGGATAGACAGGAACCCTTGAACATGGCCCAAACCAAACTCCGCTGGTGGGATCGCGAGGTGGGTTATGAGGTCTACATCCGCTCGTTCGCCGACGGCAACGGAGACGGGATCGGTGATTTGCCCGGACTCGCCGAAAAGCTGGACTACTTGGCATGGCTCGGAGTCGGCATCGTGTGGATCACCCCCTTCTACCCGTCACCGATGCGGGATTTCGGCTACGACGTAGCCGACTACACCGGGGTCGACCCCCTGTTCGGAACGCTGGGCGACTTCGACGCCTGCATCGCCGAGGCCCATCGGCTGGGACTGCGGGTGCTCATCGACCTGGTTCCCAACCACTCCTCCGACCAGCACAAGTGGTTTCAAGCATCTCGGGCCGACCCCGATGGACCCATGCGGGGCTATTACCACTGGCGAGACCCGGCTTTGGGCGGCGGGCCCCCCAACAACTGGATATCGCACTTCGGCGGCACGGCCTGGACATTCGACGAAGCCTCCGAGCAGTACTACCTCCACCTGTTCTTGCCCGAGCAGCCCGATTTGAACTGGTCCAACCCCAACCTGGTGCGGGAGTTCGATCAGGTGCTGACGTTCTGGCTGGATCGCGATGCAGACGGCTTCCGGGTGGACATGGCCCATGGCCTGGTCAAGAACATGCTCATGCCCGACAACCCGCAGCGGTTCCCCGTCACTCCGGACATGAGCCCGCGTCAGGCGTTCGGCTGCTACGACCACCGCTACGACCTCGACCAAGCGGGCAACACCGCCATCTACCGCCGTTGGCGGGCCATTGCTGAGCGCTACAACGCCCTGCTTTTGGGGGAGATCTACCTGAGGGACAACAATCCCAATCAAGTGAGCCGGTATGTCGCCAACCAGGACGGGCTGCACCGGGCCTTCTATTTCGCCCCCATGCACACTCCCTGGGAGCCGGCGGCCATGTGGTCCACGTTCCGCGACGCGCTGGACGCCGCGCCCCGAGACTTGTCCTGGGCAATCAGCAGCCACGACGACCCCCGGGCACCCACCCGGCTGGGCGGTGGTGAGCTGGGCCAGTCGCGGTCGCTGGCCTACAGCGTGCTGCTGTTCGCCCTGCCCGGCCTGCCGTTCCTCTACCAGGGCGATGAGCTGGGTCTGGAAGATGTGGATGTGCCCCTCGATCAGCGCCAGGATCCAGTGGCCGTCCGGAACCAGAACCCCGCCGACGGCCGAGACGGATGCCGCACACCTATGCCGTGGTCGCCGGGGCCCACCAGCGGCTTCACCGACGGTGCCGAGCCGTGGCTGCCCGTGGGCCGGGCCGGAGCCGACACTGTGGCGGCCCGGCGCGACGACCCCCACTCGGTGCTCTACAAGTATCAGGAGCTCCTCGCGGTGCGCCATGGGCTCGACGACCTCCATGGCGGCGAGCTGGAGTGGCTGACCGACCGGTCGGCGCCGGTGATCGGCTTTCGGCGGGGCGACTGTGTGTGCGCCCTCAACGTGGCCGACGTTCCCACCGACTTCCAGCTCCCGCCGGGGCAGTGGCGGCTGGCGTTCTCCTCCCAGCGGCCTGCCGGAGAAGTGGCCGATGCGGCCATCAGCCTCGAAGCCCCCGAGGGGGTGCTCTTGGTTCGGGTGCCCGGCTCCGTCTGAGCTAATCGCTTGTCAGGCGATTCCCAGCAGGGACCGGGTTTGGCCGACGGTGGCCAACTCGGCCCCCGCGTCAGCAATGCAGTCGGCCAATGCGCCCACGATGTCGGCGTTGGACGGCGTGCCCAATTCCAAATAGGGGTAGTCGCCCAGCCCGGCGATGAGATGGCCGCCCCGGGCGATCACCTCCGGAGCCAAGCGGCGCAGATCGGCGCCGTAGGCCAGACAGCCCCACACCGCTCGGCCGTCGTCGGGCAAGAAGCGGGTCATGGCGTCCAGCCCGTCCACCGTGGCCGGGTGCCCTGACAGCCATGAGTCAGACAGGGTCACTTCGCCGTACGCCGGCGCAGCCAGGTCACCGGTGTCCAGAAACGCCGACAGCAGCCGGGCCGACCCCACCGTCCACAGGGCGCCCATCGGCTTCATTGCCGCGTCAGCGACGTCAGCCACCATCTCCCGCAGCGCCCGCAGCGGGGTCACATAGACGATGTCGGGGTTGCCGAACGTGCCGGTCGCCGGGTCGAAGGGGTCGATGTTGAAGCTGCCCAGGTCGATGGGGGCCAGCTCGGGCCGGGTGGCCGGATCGACGGCCAGATCCAGCACCGGGGCCAGCCGGGCGTGGGGATCGGGCACGGTGGAGGCCCCCAGGGTGGGCATCAGGATCAAGTCGCAGGCGTCGCGCACCCCGGTGACGACCGAGCCCAAAGTGTCGGCGTCCCACACCGGTGCCCCGGTGGCCGGATCCCTGCCGTGGAAGTGGTAGGCCGACGCTCCGGCCTCGGCGCAGGCCACCGCATCGGCGATCAGTTCGTCGATCGACCATGGAACATTCGGGTTGGCCTCCCGCCCGGTGTACTCGTTGGCCCGGACCTCGATGAACACGGGTGACATGGCTGTCCTCCTAGCTTTGGCTCACAGGGTGGTGGAGTAGCCGCCATCCACCGGGATGACCGCGCCGGTCAGATATGCCCCGCCCCGCCCCGACAAGAATATGACCGCCCCGGCCATGTCCTCGGGCCGCCCGATTCTGCCCAGCGCGGTTTCGGCGACGATCTCTTCGCCGAAGGTGTCGAGGGTATGGGCCATCATCTTGGTGTAGAACACCCCCGGTGCGATGCAGTTCACCGTTATGTGGCGGCCGGCCAGCTTCTTGGCCAGCACCCGGGTCATATGGTGGACCGCGGCCTTGCTGGCCGAGTAGGAGTAGTTCTCGATGTCGGGGGCTTGGAGCCCCTGCACTGAGCCCACGTTGATGACTCGGGCAGGATCATCGGCAGAGCCCGCCGACTCCAGCAGGGGGAGCAGGGCCACCGTCAGCTGAAACACGCCTTTCACGTTCAGGTTCATCACCCGGTCCCAAGCCGAGTCGGGGAATTCCCGCATGGGCGCCCCCCAGGTGGCGCCTGCGTTGTTGACCAGGATGTCCAGGTGGTCGGTGCGCTCACCGACGGCTTCGGCCAGGCTCTTGCAGCCTTCCTCAGAGGACAGATCGGCGGCAATGGCCTCGACGGGGCCGAATTCCGACAACTCCGCTGCTGCCTCGTCGAGCTGGTCTTGACGACGGGAGGAGATGACCACCCGGGCCCCGGCGCCCAAAAGACCCTCGGCGAACATCGCTCCGATGCCCCGGCCGCCCCCGGTGACCAGGGCGGTCTTGTCGTCGAGGCTGAACAGTTTGGCCGGTGTCAGATCGGTCATCGTCTCTTCTCCTCGCCGCGTGGCCCGCTGGCTGTTGATCTCACAGCTCAAGCTCGAACAAGAGGTGGCGGCTGAGGTCGCCGAGCTGGTCCACCAGCATGGTCCGCTGGTCGAACCACCACACGCCGTCGATGCGGTGGAAGGTGTCGTGATAGCGACCGGTGATGATGGGTTGAAGCGGGAAGTCGTCGAGCTGCTGGAAAACGGTGTAGTAGGCGCGTCCCGCGGCGGTGCCGGCATCGTCGTCTGCTTCGATGATGGCGTTGGTGGTGACGTGCTTGGTCCGGGGGGTGCCGCAGGGATAGAGGCGGGTGGAGCTCTGGTACATGCCCAGCACCTCGTCGCGCCCGGCTACCGCCGTTTCTACCGGCGCATCTGGGGAGGCCACGATGCGGCCGTGGGCAAACAGGTCGGCTACCCCCTCCAGATTCCCGGCGTCGATCCGCTCGGCATAGGTGTAGAGGAGGTTCTCGATCAATCGTGCGCTGTCGCTCATGGGCTGAAATCTAGTCAGGCCTGGCCGGGCTGAGCACTAGATGAGCTTCGATAGGCCGCTTTTCCAGTCGAACATGGCAGAGTAGAGCAGTGATATTGATCTCGATTCCCAGTCCGGGCTCAGACAGCCTGGAGATCGGTTCCCTGGATCTGAGGGCCTATGGCCTGATGATCGCCCTCGGCGTATTGGCCGCGGCGTGGCTGTTCACCCGGCGGTGCACCCAGCGGGGACATTCTCCCGAGCTGGTCAGCTCGGCCACCGTGTGGGCGGTGATCGCCGGGCTGATCGGATCCCGGATCTACCACGTGATAACCGATTGGAAGTCCTATGAGGGGAACTGGGGCGAGGCCTGGCAGATCTGGGAGGGGGGGCTGGGCATTCCCGGCGCGGTCATTGCCGCCGCTGCTGTCATGTGGGTGTTCGCCCGCCAAAAAGGCATCCCCTTTTCTGATATCGTCGATTCGGCGGCCCCCGCCCTCCCGCTGGGCCAGGCCATTGGGCGATGGGGGAACTGGTTCAATCAGGAACTGTACGGGCGGCCCACCGATCTGCCATGGGCGCTGGAGATCGACCCCGAGCATCGCCGATTCCAATATGTGGACGAGGACACCTTCCACCCCACGTTCTTGTACGAGTGCATCTGGAACCTGGCGCTGGTTGGGGCTCTTCTGTGGGCCGGCAAGCGGTTCACGCTGAAACCGGGCCGCCTGTTCGGACTGTACGTACTGGGGTATTCGCTGGGGCGGTTGTGGATCGAGACCATCAGGGTGGACTACGCCAGCGAGCTGGGCGGGGTGCGGGTCAACATCTGGGTGATGCTGGCCCTGATCATCGGCTCGGCGGCATTCTTGCTCTGGGGCCGGGGTGGCGGTGAGACAGGCCCAGATCAGGCGGGCTCTGGTGGGCCCGACACCGACGAGGCGGTTCCCGGCGAGGCAGCATCGCCCGAGATGGCTCCCGAAGACTCCGCGCCCAACCAGCCGGGGTCCGAAGGCTCGGCGGCCGAAAACATCTCTTTGGAGACCTGAATCCGGTATCCTCTCAACGCGGGTTGACGATCAATTTCGCTTCCTTCCGCAGCCCGCGTCATAGATGACCGAAGAATTCCGCTTTTTGGGCGTTGCATCAGACTTGGTGGCGTCGCTCAAAGAACGGGGTATCCACGCCCCGTTCCCCATCCAGACCCTTACCATCCCCGACGCGCTCGCCGGACGAGACGTGTGCGGCAAGGCCAAAACCGGTTCGGGCAAGACACTGGCCTTCGGCCTTCCCATGGTGGAGAACCTCTCCCATGCCGACTCCCATTGGGCGCGCGGCCTGGTTCTGGTACCCACCCGGGAGTTGGCCGTTCAGGTGGCCAAGGAGCTGCAACCCTTGGCCCGGTGCCGGGACCTGACCTTGGATCCGGTTTACGGCGGGGCACCCATCGAGGTCCAAATGCAGAGGATCGAAGACGGTCTGGACATCATCGTGGCCACCCCCGGGCGGCTCATCGACTTGATCGACCGCAAAGCGGTGTCGGTGGCCAAGCTGGAGATCGTGGTGGTGGACGAAGCCGACCGCATGGCCGACATGGGCTTTTTGCCCCAGGTGGAGTGGATCCTGCGCCATGTGGATTCCCGCCACCAGACCTTGCTGTTCTCCGCCACCCTCGATGGGGCGGTGGATGCGCTGGTCCGCCGCTACCAGAGCGATCCGGTTCGCCATGAGGTCCAATCCCGGCAGGTAACGGTGGACGAGATGCAGCATCGGTTTGTGGCCGTCCATGAGATGGACAAGGTCAAGGTGGCCGCGGCCATCATCCGGGCCTCCCAGCGCACCTTGGTGTTCTCTGCCACCCGCCACGGGTGCGATCGACTGAGTCGCAAGCTCAAGTCGGAGAACGTGCGGGCCGAGCCCATCCACGGCGACCTCCGCCAGCAGGCCCGGGAGCGCTCGCTGGCCCGGTTCGCCGCCGGCGAGATCCAGGCGCTGGTGGCCACCGACGTGGCCGCTCGAGGGCTGCACATCGACGACGTGGACGTGGTGATCCACTATGACCCGCCGCCCGACCACAAGACCTACCTGCACCGCTCGGGCCGCACCGCCCGGGCCGGGGAGTCGGGCATGGCCGTTACTTTGTCGCTGTGGAACGAGGAGTTGGTGGTCAAGCGGCTTCAGCGCCGGCTGTCTCTGGACGTCCCCATCGTGGAGATGTTCTCCAACGATGATCGACTGGACGCCCTCGACCGATGGGATCCGGTGGCTGAGGCCGTCTGACCCCTCACAACAGTAAAAGGTTGAGCCAGGGATCGTAACCCCGCTACTGTGGTGGGGTACATCAAGAGCGGCTCGCCGCCCGGGTCAGCATGCTCGGACGGGGGTCCAGCAACCTGGGGGGGACACCCAAGGTGCTCACCCGTTTCGGCGGGGGATGTGGCCTCTGGTTTGGCCAGGGGCAACCAAGTGTCCGTGCTTGACTGCTGCGGAGACAGTGGCCCTCCCCTAGACAGACGAAGGGAGGACCATGCCAGCCGACAAGAACCCCAGCCGCGAGCGCCGTCCTCCCACTGAGTCGGCTCAAGACGGCCCCCAGCCGGCCCATCCTCGGGGCTATAGCACCGATCTGCCGGTGACCGGGGCTTGGCTCTCCGGCGATCCCCCCGGCAACCGCCAATTCTTCACCCTCGACCGCCCCCACTCCTTCGTGTTGGAGGGCGGCGGGGCGCTGCGGGAAGTGACCTTGGCCTACGAGACCTGGGGGCAGCTGGCCTCCGACGGGTCCAACGCCGTATTGATCTGCCACGCCCTGACCGGCGACTCGCACGTCTCGGGCGAAGCCGGTCACGCCCATCCCACTCCGGGGTGGTGGGGAGAGATGGTCGGCCCGGGCAAGGCTCTGGACACCGATGAGCTGTTCGTGGTGTGCGCCAATGTGGTGGGCGGGTGCCAGGGCAGCACTGGGCCCGCTTCGCCCAATCCCGACACCGGCAAACCCTTCGGCTCGTTGTTCCCCACAGTGACGGTGCGCGACATCGTGCGCACCCAGCGCCGGTTGGCCGACCATCTGGGCGTCAGGCGTTGGCTGACGGTGGTCGGGGGCTCCATGGGGGCCATGCAGGCTCTGGAGTGGGGGGTTATGTTCCCCGAGCGGGTCGGGTCGGTGTGCTCATTGGCCGGTTGCATGGCGGCCAGCGCCCAGCAGATCGGCTGGTCGGCGGTGGGGCGCACCGCGTTGGCGCTAGACCCCAACTGGCGAGGCGGCGACTACTACGATAATCCGCCCGGCCAAGGCCCCCACGCTGGGCTGGCCATCGCCCGGTCGCTGGCCCAGATCACCTACCGGTCCGACGAGGTGTTCGAAGACCGCTTCGGGCGAGAGCTGTTCGACATCCACTCGGTGTACGGGGCATGGGATCGGTTCCAGGTGGAGTCATATCTCGACTACCACGGGGAAAAGCTGGTCCGCCGGTTCGACGCCAACACCTACCTGGTGCTCAACCGGGTGATGGACCTGCACGACATCGGCCGAGACCGGGGCGGGCTCGCTGCGGCCGCCGCCCGGATCAGATCGCCGGTGTTGTCGCTGAGCATCACCAGCGACACGCTGTACCCGCCCCGCCAGCAGGTCGAGCTGCACGACGCGGTGGTGTCCACCGGCGGGCGGTGTGTGTACACCGTGGTGGACAGCCCCCACGGCCACGACGGGTTCTTGCTGGAAGTCGAGGCAGTTGGCCAGGCAATCAAGGACTTCTTGGAGAAGGTGGGAAGCGGTGTCGGCTGAGACAGGCTGGAGCGAGGCCGTCGACAGCCGGGAAGCAGTGGCCGCACCCGACCCCACCCGGTTCTCCCACCCCGACACCGTGGCCGTTTTGGCCGGTCGGCGCTCAGGAGGGGCTGAGCTGGCCCCGTCGCTTCACCCCACCACCACGTTCCGCATTCCATCCCTTGAGTCGGGCCGGCGCATGGCGCTGGATCCGACCGAGAGCCACTACTACACCCGCAACGGCAATCCCACTGTGCGGGCGTTCGAGGAGGCCATGGCCGAGTTGGAGGGGGCGGAGGCCTCCCGGGCTTTCGCCTCAGGTATGGGCGCGGTGAGCTGCGTGATCCTCGGCTTGTGCTCGTCGGGCGACCACATCGTCGCCCAGCGCCAGCTCTACTCCGGCACTCAGTTTCTGCTTCAAGCGGTGTGCCCCCGCTTCGGAATCGACGTGACCTTTGTGGACGGCACCGAGCCGGGGGCATTCCAAGCCGCGGTGCGGCCGGGGAAGACCATGCTGGTGTTTGCCGAGACCCCGGCCAACCCCTGCCTGGATCTGGTCGATTTGGAGGAGCTGGGCGCTATTCGGGGTCCGCTGAAAGCGGTGGACGCCACCTTCGCCCCGCCGAGCATCACCCGGCCGCTGGACTACGGCGTGGACCTGAGCCTGCACTCGGCCACCAAGGGCCTCGGCGGCCACAACGACGCCACCTTGGGAGTGGTGTCGGGCAGCGCCGAGCTGATGGCCTCGCTGTGGGCGTTCGCCATCTTGCAGGGGGCCAACGCCGCCCCGTTCGACGCCATGAACGGCCTGCGGGGCCTGCGCACCCTGGGGGTCCGCCTGGAGCGCCAGAGCGCCACCGCTCAGCGACTGGCCGAGGCGCTGTCAGACCATCCCGGAGTGGAGACGGTTCGCTATCCCGGCCTGGCCTCCCACCCCCAGCACCAACTGGCCAAGCGGCAGATGCGGATGTTCGGCGGGCTCTTGGCCTTCGACCTCGCCCGGGGGCACGACGCGGGGGAGCGGTTCGTGGAAGCGGTGAAGCTGGCCCAGATCGCCACGTCGCTGGGCGGCCCGGAGACGCTGGTAACCCATTCAGCGTCTACCACCCACGCCGGGTTGTCGCCCGAGGAGCTGGCGGCAGCCGGCATCGGGCCGGGCACCATTCGGATCTCGGTGGGCCTGGAGCACACCGACGATGTGGTCGCCGATCTGCTGCACGCCGCCGACAAGGCCAATGCCTGAGGTCGTCGGGGACATCGAGGTAGGTTTTTCTGCCTGAGATAATCGAAGTCGAGTACTACCGCCGAGCTGCCGAAGCCACGGTTGGCCGCATTCTCTCAGCCGTCAATGCCCCCGACGGCTGGTTCATCAAGGGGGGTGCCGATGTTACCGCGCTGCGCCTGGCGTTGGAGGGACGGACCGTTGTCGGAGTGCGTCGAATCGGAAAGCTCCTGATTGTGGACTTCGCTGATCCCGGCGGACGTCGGAGCGCAGTGCTGGGCCTTCGGTTCGGCATGACTGGGAGGCTGGTGGTGGACGACCGCCCGGTCATCGAGAAGCTGGAGTACTCCAGCGGGCGCGATGTTCCTGAGTGGCGGCGCTTCGAGGTGGGCTTTGCCAATGGGGGGTGCCTCGCCGTCATCGATCCGCGGCGCTTGGGCGGCGTGGAGCTGGATCCTGATGAGACCCGTCTTGGCCCTGACGCCTTCAGTCTGGCGATCGGGCAGCTGGCCGCCGCTCTGGAGGGCAGCCGCACCGCGCTGAAGGCCCGGCTGCTCGACCAGCGACGGGTGGCCGGACTGGGCAATCTGCTGGTGGACGAGATTCTGTGGCGGACGGGACTGGATCCGGCCCGGGAGGCGGGATCGCTGGGCGAGTCCGAGCAGGCCCGGTTGGCTGATGGGATCAAGTTTGCCGTGGCTGAGCTGGCCCAGCGGGGAGGCTCGCACACCGGCGATCTGCATCTGGCCCGAGTGAGGGGCGGGTCGTGTCCCAGAGACGGCGAGCTGTTGGACCGGCGTACCATCGGCGGGCGTACCACGTACTCCTGCCCTCAACATCAGAAGTGACCGTTACCTCAGGCGTCTCGGAAGCCGGCCTGCGCCGCGCGAGACTAGTCGCGGTGCGTCGGAAGTTGCTGGTGATCTGGATTCTGGCTCTGGTGGTTCTTGGGACGACCGCCGCATTCGGACCTGTGGCGGGGGCATCGGGGCCGGCCGAGTCGGTCGCCCAGCAGCAGATGGCCGACACTGAGGCCATCCCGCCACCGCCTGATTCCGACGACGAGGTCCGGCTGGTGATGGCCTTGTTGATCTCCGTGGCCGCCGCGGCCCTTTTGGGGACGTTCATCTACTGGGTACGGACCGGCGACAGATCCGCGTCGGGCCACGGAGATTCACCGGACAGGCCCGAGCCAGAAGATACGCTCGGTTGATGGCCGACGAACTGGATGTGGAGGCGATGATCAACCGGTTCCGGGAGCGGGCCGAGGCGGTGAGGAATCGCCCGCTGCCTCCGGTGGGCGGCGAGGAGCGGACGCTGTTCATCCGCCGGGCCCAGGAGGACTTCCAGGATTTCGCCATCATCGGCGACGCCACCGGTGCCATAGAGGACGGCTTTCTGGTTCTGCGGTTGGACTTGCGCCCGCCCGCCGACTCCTGATCGGATCACATGGTGTCCGATGCCACCGCCCCGAGCCCGCGGCTGAGCGCCGCGTTGGCGGCCATCGACGCGGCCAACGCCGATGATCCCCACACCATCGTGGCAAACGGGGTAGCCCGGCCCAAGGAGCTGGCCCACGCCGAGCTGATGACCGAGTGGGTGCAGCGCCTCGATCCCGATCCCGACGACGCCCAGCTGGTGGCCGCCCGAGCCCACCATCTGCGGCGCTGGGTGTTGCCCCGGTCGGACTACCCCGATGGCCGGGCCGGCTACCTGCGTTGGCGCACCGCCCAAAGCAAGCGCCACGCCGCGGAGGTGGGCGACATCGCCACCGAAGCGGGATATGACGACGCCTTCGCCGCCGATGTGTCGGCCATCGTGGCCAAGCGGGGCCTGGGCACCGACCCCCGGGTGCAGACCCACGAGGATGCCCTCTGCCTGGTGTTCCTCCAAACCCAGATCGAGGCTCTGGCCGAAAAGCTGGGCGACGACCATATGGCCGAAGTGCTGGCCAAATCCCTGGTCAAGATGAGCCCTGCTGCTCGTCGAATCGCCCAAGACCTGGACTTGGGCGAACGGGCCGCGGCCCTGCTGGAAATGGCCGGCGACTGATCTCTGCCCCCGGTCTATTGCTATGGGTGTCCCGGAAGCAGCTTGCTATGCTGGGCAGTCCTGCGGATGTAGCTCAGTTGGGAGAGCGACACCTTGCCAAGGTGTAGGTCGCCGGTTCGAGCCCGGTCATCCGCTCCAGTCTGGTGTCAGCTACCGAGCTTTTTGCTGCTCAGGGAGCCGCGAATCCGTAGGCCTCCGGCGGTGTGGCCGCGGGGTCTTTGAACAGCATCACCCGGCAGGGCTCGGCGTCCATCCCCTCGGGGCACTGGATGACCGGCCACGGTACCCCCGTGCGCTCCATAGGGACCAGAAAGTGCATCACCGCCACATGGGTGCGGTAGATGGGTGAAGGGCCATCGCCGAACGTGAGGGGATGGTCCTCGGCAACCACTGCTAGATCCAGGTTCTCCCCGTAGCCGCCGTCGGACACCTGGCGTCCGCAGGTGCCGCACGGATGCAGGGTGATCACGAAGGCGTCGCAGGTCTCGGTCACGGTGATGTCGGCGAAATTTCCCTTCTGCATGGCGGCCCACTGCCGCACCCGCACCTCGGCGGGCCGGGCCACATCATGGGGCATCCACCCCAGCAGCGTCTGCTCGCCGGCGAAGCGGATGCACGCTTCCAGCAAGTCGGGGCCCCAGGCCCGGTATACCTGCGACAGCACCGACGCCACCCGGTCGCGTTCCACATCGTGGATCCGGCGATAGCTGGCCTCTAGAGCGTCGAATCCGGCCATGGCGGCCTCGTGGTCGCCATCGGCGATGAGCCGTGCGATGCGATCGGCCCGGTCGGGCTGGCGCCGTCCGATGACGTCCTCGTCGGTCAGACCGTGCAGCAGGGCCGACCGGTAGGCGTCGTCGGCCGAGCCCACCTGCGCCAAGCCGTCTGTGCCGTAGTGGTCCGATACAAATCGCTGGGTGGCGGCGATCCATGCGCCGAACCCTTCGATGAAGTTCCGGTAGGCCCGGTCGATGCGCCGGAACACCTCGACGGCGGAGTCCGGGCTGTCGGCCAGTGCCTCGACGAGATCAGCCCGGGGCGGTTGGCTGAGCTTCGCCAACTCTTCCGGGCTTAGCAGACGCTCGGCGGTCTCAACCATCTGCGTTGGCCCTAGTAACCGGCATCCCCATCACCCATCAGCAGCCAACAGGGGCATGACCTTGTTCTTGGTCAGCTCCAGGCTCTCCCAGCCGATGGCCGGGTTGATGCCGCCCACCAGCGGGTGCAGCATGGCGCTGCCCTTGTCCCTCACCAGCTGGGCGCACTGCTCGGGGGTGAGCACGTCCCATTGGCCGCTGGCTGCCAACCCGGCCACATCGTCGGCGTCCACCGCGGTGAGGTTGTGGTGGTCGTTGTACTGCCAGCTGTTGTACAGCCCGGCGTCGTACAGGGCGTGGCGCTCGATGGCCGCCCAGGTGCGCTCGGGGTCATCGGTGACCATGACCATCGACGGGCCGTCGGGCACGATGGCGAACGGGGCTTCGTAGCCCAGCCGGGCGGCCTCGGCGTAGTAGAGGTCGGCCAGCGACTGGTCGGGGGTGGACGGGGAGAAGGGCAGCCCCAGCCGGGCTGCCCGCCGGGCCGAGGCCGGCACCGACCCGCCTACCATGAGCATCGGGTGGGGCTCGGTGACCGGCTTGGGCGTTACCCAGATGGTGCGGCCCTCGTGCTCGAACGGCTCGCCCAACCAGCACTTCAGGATGAGCTTGATGGCCTCCTCGGTGTCGCGGCCCCGGCGGGTGCGGTCTTTGCCGAACATGTCGAACTCGAACTCCCGGTAGGCCACTCCCATGGTCACCGACAGGCGCCCCGGTGCCATCAGGTCGATGGCCGCGATGTCCTCTGCGATGCGGATGGGATCGTGGAACGGCAGCAGCAGCGCCGAGACGGCCACCATGATGTTGTCGGTGCGGGCCAAAGCGGCGCCGGCCAGGATCAGCGGGGAGGCCATGAACCCGTCCTCGGCGCCGTGGTGCTCCGACACGATGACGGTGGCGATGCCGTTGTCGTCGCACCACGACACCATGTCCAGGTATTCGCGGTGCAGTTGGGCATGGGTCACATCGGCGAACGGGGGGACTCTCAGCTCGAATCTGGCGGTGAACATGGCGCAGAGACTACTGGCGGAGGCTGCGGCGGTAGCGGGACCACTGGTCGGGGCGCCAGCAGTCCTGGTCTTCGCCCCAACCGGTGTTGCCGTCGAAGTCCCAGGCGGTGGTGCTCACCCAGGTGAGCATCTTGGGATAGGGGTTGAAGATGATGCGGCTCACCGGGGTGCCGGTCGCCCGCAGCTCTCGGCCCAGCTCGTCGGTAGCCTCTATCTCGAAGGCGGTGGCGTAGCCGTGCTCGGAATCGCTCTCCACCCGGCGCTGGCCGCTGACGATGTCGGCCCGCACGCCGTCGCGCAGGTAGTAGCCCGCGTTTATCGGATCGCTGTCTTCTTGGGGCAGCGAGTAGCACAGAAAGGCGCTCTGGCCCGACGCGGTGGCAAAGGAGTAGCCGATGCGAAAGCCCCCCAGGTCGCTGCGCGGCCCCCACGACCGGTCCCGCATGGCGCAGCAGTCCACGGCGATTTCTTCGCCATGCAGGCGGAAGCTCCCGGTGACCCGGCCGGGCTGGTCGATGTGGCTGGCGATTGTGAACGGCGGTTCGCCCCGGGTGAACACATGGGGTGGCGTGAGGGCGTCGAAGCGCAACTCGGCTTCGAACATGTCGCCCCGGCGGTAGCGGTATCCCAGCTCGTAGCTGGTGAGCGGCTCGATCACCTTCACCCGCATCCCGGTGGGCAGCACGGCATCGCGGAGGTCGAGGCCTTCGGGCAGCGGGATGCTGTGGTTGTAGTCGAAGAACGGCACCTCCCACGGCAGATACGCGGTGTCGTCCCACACCATGGCCCCGCCCCCGGCGATGCCCAGGTTGGGGCGGATCCAGGTGTACAGATAGCCCATCATGTTGCGCTCGGGGACGCAGAAGGCGTACCAGCAGGTCTCGGTCTCCCACGGATCGTCGGAAGGGGGGTGGAAGTTGTCGTCCTCCGGCCCGATCAGGGCGTCCTCATCTGCTCCCATGCGGTGGCTCCTCTATTGGTTGGCGTGCTCGGCGAATCGGGCCGGTATCCAGTCGGCGAGCGTAGCGGCGATCTCATCGGCCACCGAGGCCAAGCCGTGGTCAGCGTCGGGGTAGACGATAAGCTCGCCGCCCCCGGCCAGCGCCCGCACCGCCTCGCTGGCGTGTACCGGCAAGATCTGGTCCATCCCGCCGTGCATCAACAGCAGGGGAGTGCCCTCCAGCGCCGCCGCGTTCTCGCACCCAGCCGATTGGGTGGCCAGCCCCACCACCCCCGCCGTGTGTTCTCCCAGAGCGATCCCGGCCTGCACTGCCACCGCACCTCCAAAGGAGTGCCCCATGAAGATGAACCGCCGCCCCTGCTCCCGAGCGGCCAAATCGGCCGCCGCGGCCGCATCCAACAAGCAGCGCTCGATGATCCCCGGCCGCCGGTAATGCACCCGGATCACCGCAATTCCCTCGTCGGACAAGTTCTCGCCCAGCCGCAGGTACAGCGCCCGTGCCGGCCCCAGCAATCCCCCGATGGCCCCACCCATAGTGACCACAACGTCGGTAGCATCAGCCGGCCCGTGCCACAGCAGCGTCAGAAGCCCGTCAGGGCAGTACACCTCCAAGTGCCGAAGCTCCGGCCCCGCTTCGGCCTCAACGATCCCCATCACGTCGAGCAACTCCAGTGGAGAGCGGGTCCCGCCATCAGCCATGCCCGAAACCCTAAACCCCTGTGTGGTCCTGCCGGGCCGATCCCATACACTGTCAGGGCTGGCTGCTCCGGCAGCCAGGCACGCGTCGGTGCCCGAGTGGACTAAGGGAGTGGCCTGCAAAGCCATGATTCACGGGTTCAAATCCCGTCCGGCGCTCTCACTGCTATTCGCCATTTGGGTCTGATTTTGTTAGCCACTTAGCGCTGATTGTGAGGTTTCGGGGTGGCTGAGGAGGGATTTGGGGAGGCCTAGTTGGGGTTTAGGGCTTGTCTTCTGCTGGCTAGGTGTTCTGGGATTGCGTGGGGGTGACTTCGGACGCGGCGGTGACCGCCCGGCGCGCCTTGCTGTTCACCTATGGCCCCCCTGGAGGGCCGTGTGTGCCGCTTCTCGCCGAGTGGCGGTGCTGGCGGCGCGGACTCCGAGGGGTGGCGTGCGCGACCTTGAGGCGGCTGCGCCACATCCAAGTTGCTAGGCCTAGCAAGGCAGCGAACGTCACGAGTGAGTGGGCTGTCGGCGCTATCAACCCACCGCTCGAGTCCCAAGCCGTCTTGACGATCCGAAGCGGGCCGAAGAACGGGAGAGCGGGAGTAGTGCCGGACCCGGCATTCACGGTTGACGATTGAACGCCGATTACCGCAATGAGAAGCAGGACTCCTTCAAGCTCTCGAGGCAATATCGAAGCGAACGCAAGACCCAATGCTACTGACACGAGTGCTGTCAGACAGACCGCTAGAAACAGGAGGCCGACGTCTGTGCCAGCGACGAGAGGCAGCATCAAACCATACAGGAGCACTATTGGGATGGCTCCGACAAGGAGAAACGCCAGGCGGCCCAGCGCTAGCTCACCTGCCCGATAGCCGGCGAGCACAAGTCTCTCGTCTAGCTGACGTGCTGAGAGGCCGAGGAAGAATGCGCCACCTCCAACTGCCCACGCGACCCCCATCACTCCCACGTTAAGGTTGAAGAACTTCTCCCGTTCGGTAACGGCTGTCGACGCTGCGCTCACTGCAAGAAAGAATGCTCCCGGCACAACTACGAGCAATAGCATTGCCAGTCGCCTTCTTACGAGACCGCGACCCTGAATGATCGCGACTGTCAGTATTCGCCGCCACGCCATTAGAAGTCCAAAAGAATCAGGGCTCCGCGGCGGATTGGGAGGTTCGTTGTGCCGCTGCCACTTCGAAAACGCGATCTACCCGATGCAACTCGGTAAGGAGGTGCGTGACGATCACCACTCCCCGCCCATGACTTCGCCAGCCTGCGACGAGGTCCCAGAAGTCGACATATGTCCCGTGGTCAAAGCCTTGGTACGGCTCATCCAAGAGGAGAAGTTCAGGATCGCCGATAAGAGCAAGAGCGAGGTTTAGCTTTTGTTGGTTCCCGCCGGAGAGCTTACCTACGGGCACGCCGAAGCCACCGCGGAAGTCGAGGTCGTAGAGTAGAGCTTGGCCCACTCGTCGCGCGTCCGCAGAACTACGTCCGATAGCACGCCCGAAGAGCTCGATGTGGTCATCTGCAGTTAGCAGATTCACCAGCCCGGCATTCTGGGGGCAGTAGCCGACTCGATCAACCCTCGCGATCCGGCCCCCATCGGGGGGCAGCAGCCCCGCAGAAATGCGGAGGAGGGTCGTCTTTCCCGCCCCGTTTTCGCCAACTATTCCTACAACTTCTCCGCGATCCACCGTCAGCGAAACGCCATCAAGGACGACTCTTTGACCGAAGCGCTTTGTAACTCCGGTGGCACGCAGGAGAGTGGTGTCGTCCAGACGTTGCGTGTTCGCGGCACCGGCCAGGTGGCGAGGCGAACTACCAGACGACACACTTCAAGTTTCAAGGCTACCTACAGCATTGTCAAACGCACACCAGCTCGGACCGCACCCTAGGGCCCCCCTGGGTTTGGTGGAGGCGTGATTCCCGGCGAGTCAGGTTTTGCCCAGCCGCAATAGGTGGTTGGCTGCCAGCTCCTTGTTGATCGATTCCTACAGAGCCGGGGACCAGACTGCGTAGCTGCGGCCGTCAAAGGGCTTGCTACTCTAGACCCTTAGTTGGAGCCCACCCTCTCAGTTAGTTGGAGCCCCGTTAGGCCACTGAGGAAGCGTGAGGCAATACCTGGGCTCACGTAACTGGCGGATTACCCTCCAACGGGACGTTGTAGCTGTCTGCTACGGTAGTGCTAGGAGGTTATGGCATGGCTCTGAGCAATCCCATCCGCATTGACGACGGCATTTACGCTTCTGCCAAGGCTGCGGCCCCGGCCATGGACCGCAGTGCCGCCCAGCAGGTTTCCCATTGGGCGCGGATCGGACGCGAGATGGAGAGGTCGCGCGATATCCCTCACCGCGAAATTGCCGCCGTCCTCAATGGCGAAGCCCACTTCGACGACCTCGACGATCCCCGCGCCCAGGCGATCGTTCGGGCTTCGTGGGCCGAGCAGATGAAGCAGTGGCGCGAGGCTCTTGATCTTGAGGCGGAGTTCATCGCCAAGGGCCTTCCGTACGCCGAGCTGAACGAGAGCGGCGAAGTCGTCGTTCACGAGCCTGCCGGCCCGACATCGGCATCTCGACGCTGATCTTGGTGGCCGGGTCGTCTGCTGCTGCGGGCTGAGCAGATGGGCGGTGCCCGGACGCTGATCTTGGTGGCCGGGCCGAACGGCGCCGGAAAAACACTGTTCGCCGGTCGGTTCGCTGCCGAGTCCCGCCTTGAGTTTGTTAACGCCGACTTGATTGCCGCCGAGAGCTGGCCCGGCGAAGAGGAGTCTCATGCCTATGAGGCTGCCGCTGTGGCCGCAGAGCGTCGCTTTGAGCTGATCGCCGCTGGGCAGTCGTTCGTTGCCGAGACGGTGTTTTCCCACCCGTCCAAGATCGACTTCGTCCGCGCCGCCTTGGACGCTGGCTATACCGTGGGCATGCACGCCGTCATGGTGCCGGAGGACCTCGCTGTCTCACGGGTCCGCAGCCGCGTCCTCTCCGGTGGGCACAGCGTCCCCGAGGAGAAGATCCGGGGCCGATACCAGCGCTTGTGGGGACTGGTGGCGGAAGCGGCGGGTATGTGCGACGAAGCCTCCTTCTACGACAACACGTCGGCCCGCAAGCCGTTCAGACTGGTGGCCGAGCTCGACCGGGGAGCACTAGTCGGTAACCCCGCCTGGCCGGACTGGGTGCCGCCCGAACTTGCCGCCCTCGGCCGCTGACCGCCTAGCGGCGAGATACCGTGGCTTAATGGCTTTCCGGTTTGAGTGGACGGGTCGCACTCTTCGGGTTGTGCTCTCTGGGTGGCACCGTATATTCATGTTCCGGCGCATCGTCGAGATCGACCGGGCCAATATCGCCCGAGCGGCTGTCATCCCGCGGCAGGAGCTTGAGTCCCGCATCGACCACCGCCAATGGGGAATCGGAACTCACGCCGGCGAGCGCCGTCCGGGCGGGCGTCGATTCGGTATCCATCTCGGCCGCGATGTGGTCGGCCAGCAATTCTGGGCCACGGCTGCCAGCGGGCCGGAACTGCCCCTGCTGGTGCTAGACCTGATCGACCATCAGTTCAAGAGAGCCGTGCTCGCGGTGAGCGACCTCGACGTGATCGAAGCACTTCTCGCGTCAGGCTCTTCAGGCGATGACTGAGAACTGCCACTCCGAGCCGGCAAGCTGAGGACTTAATCTCCCCGGGCATTAGGTAGCCCGCGCGATACCCGGTGAAGTCTGGGACCACTTCGAGGGGGGTCATTGCTGGTCGTTGCATTCGAGCCAGGGTGATCCGTGGATCTGGTTCCACCTCTTGGGGCGCGCCAGGACCTTCTCTGTCTTCTTACGCTCGTTGCGGCGGTTGCCGCCGCGGCGCAACTTGTTGGCGATGGCCCTGCGAAGGGTGTCGAGCCTTCTGAGCTTGAGTTGGTGGGTGCTGTCATTGGCGGTGGTGTAGTAGTCGTCTGGGATCGCTGTCGGGCTGGCCGTGAACCGGCCACCGACGAATCTCCGGAGGCGGAGACGCCCGGGACGGCCATCTGGGATGCCCTGGCTGGTCATAAGCCGCCCCCTGACGAATCTCCCAAGGCTCACCCGTCGCTTGTCGAAACCCGACCAGCTCATTCGGTCCTTCGAGTAGACGGTGATCTCCCGTCTGCCTCGCCAGAGTTTGCGGTAGGTGCCAGTCACCACGCAGATCACGTATTCGTCAAGAACGTCGAGGGCGATTTGGGATCCTGAGTCGCATGCATCGCATGCGCAGTCGGGCACCAATTCCAAGACGTCTGGCCGGACCCCGTTTTTTGGTCCACCTGATCTGTCCACCAGGAGAATCTCCTCAACTCCTATCGGTGCTTGTTCGATGTGGATACAGATGTGGTTCCCGGAGAGTGTCCCACCCCTGTTCCTGTCTCGCCTGGAGTTGCTCCGCCGAGCCCCACCCAGAACGACATCGAGGTGCGAGATGGGCTCATCCAGAACCAGGAGGCGCTGCTCAATGTCTACCGCTGCCGGTTCGATGTCGACACCGAGATCGTTCCCGGCGGATGTGTGGACGGGGTGCCCGCGGCGGTCGTGGTGGACGAGCCGGATACAGGTCCGGAACCACTGGGAGCACCTCCAGCTGAGCTCGGATTCGATCCCTTCTACGGCAAATATCTCGATGCTGGGGGTTTGCCGGTCATCGCCTCTGCGAGTGTTGCTGATGCTGCTCTTTGGCAAGCCAAGCGTCTCATCGACGAGATGCTGGGTGGTCGTCCCGACATCGTGACGAAGTTCAGCGAGAACAATGTTCGAGTAGCTGTCATGGCGGCGTCCTCGGGGATTACAGAACTTCCCGAATTGAGCGACTTGAATGAAGTCTTCCCCGACGTTGACTGGGATGAGAGGACTCGGGGCGGTGGAGTTGGACCAACAATTGCCCGCCCCGTTGTAGCGATTGCTGAGGAGCACCTTCTGTGCTCCGATTCCGATCTCTTCCCTTTCGAGGACATCTTCGTGCATGAGTTTGCCCACGGCATCCTCAACATGGGCATAGAGTTGCTGCCAGGTGGCACCGAAATTCGCCAGCGTCTCGAGACTGCCCACCGCAACGCGTTGGATGCCGGTCTTTGGGCGGATACCTACGCTGCAACGAATCCTGATGAGTATTGGGCGGAAGGGGTTCAATCTTGGTTCGACCTGAACGATCCCCCCGGCTCCGTCCACAACGAGATCAACACCCGAAGCGAGCTTGAGACTTACGACCCGTCTCTCGCTGCATTGGTCCAAGAGGTGTTCGGGCCGGTAGCTGACCTGTCTTCTTGCCATGCGTCTGGACCCCAGCCGGGCACAGCCATTTCTGGTGTTGTCATCAGAGGGTCCTAACGCCACTGCGATCAACTCGTGGCTAGCTAGGTATGTGGTTTCCTCTGGCGAACAACCTTCTAAAGGTTCTTGTCCGAGAGGGTTCCGAGGGACTCGTCGAAGTCTGGGGTGAGGCCGGCGGCGCTGATCCTGTCGGGAGGGTCTTGGGTGGTCGGGCCGCTGTGTTCTATTCGCATTTGGTGTAGGAGCTGTTCCAGGTCGGGTGCGCGATCTGCGAGGTACTGGAGAATCTCGACTTTGCGATCTCCGAAAAGGGGATCGTGGTCGAGGTCTCCGGGGCTTTCGAGAAGGCTGATAATGCGGGCGGCGTCGGTGGATGCGGGGGTGATGCCGTAGCGGTGCATGTGGAATCGCAGCCCGTCTTCGAGTGTGTAGGGGCCTGCTGTGTCTATGGCCACCAGGTCGACGTAGTCGCGCAGTTTCGGCCGGTACATGATCACGTCGAGTTTCGAGGCGAGCAGGTCTGGCAGGGAGGCGACGGGCAGTCCGTCTAACTCAACGGGCTGTTTGAGGGTTTTGACGTAGTCGGGGTTGGCCCCCCGGTACGGTGTCTTGAACACCTGCACTTGCACGCCGTCGATTCTGGCGTGCATCTGGTCGGGGCCGCTGGTGTAGATATCGATGCTGTCCGCGGCCTTCTCGAACTCCCTGGCAAGGTGGTCGCCGGAGAAGCCATCGGCGGTCATATAGTCGAGGTCGAAGGACACGCGGTGGCGCAGATGGATGGTCAGGGCGGTGCCGCCCGTCAAACAGCCTTCGAGCGGATGCGTGGCCCTTTGCAGGATGGGCCACACTGCCCGCATTTGGTCTGGGAGCACGTCCTTCCATGCGTCGATCTCAGCCATCGGCGCGCTGGGCGATGGCCTTGTCGATTCTGGCCGCGATCTCGCCCGTGTCGTAGCCGCGCATGTCCCGGCATCTACGCAGGTCGTCGATGGGGAGGCATCTCAGCGCCCAAGTGCGCGCCACCGGGTCGGGGCCGTCCAGCAGGGAAGTTGCCACGAAGAAGGCGTCGTCGGGGAGCCTCAGGTCCTTCGCGCTCGCCCCGTTCCAAAACAGGCTCCAGAACTCGGGCGGCACCCGCTCAGGGCAGGCGTCGTCGTCCCTTCGGGGCCGCGGTGGCAGGTATGCCAACGCTGTCACGCACTCTTCGGTGAGGTCGAGCGACCACAGGACGGTCTTCAGCGATCCATAACCCCAAGGCACGCTGGCGTCTTCTCGCCGCGCAAAGCCCTTTTCGGCAAGGGCGTTCAGACATCGCCGCGCATGGTCTTCGGACAGTCTGGCTTCGGTGGCCACCTGGCTGAGCGCTGTGCCCCTGATCCTGCCCCTCAGGACTCCCATTACGGCCCGCTGGCCTCTGCTCAGGCCGGCGACAGGGCTGGCATCTGGATCGAACGTGCAGGGCAGGCGGCTCCGAAGCGCCGCTTCGGGATCGCTGGGCTGATTCACCAGTGCCTTCAAGCGGCCCTCTCCGGGCGGCTGCCCTGTCATCTCCAATGCAGTGGCCATGCGCTGGGCGGCAGGTGCGGACACATCGAGTTCGCGTGCCAGAACCGCGGGGCGGATATCAGAAAGCCAGGCCGCTTTCACCCACCTGGAGACACCGACTCTCGATCTGTGCATGGCCGTTCCCGTTGTGACCGTGAAGTCGTACCGGCATGAGCGACACCTCCACGTCGAGCGCCCAGGCCGAAACACCGGCTCGCCGGCTTCGCACCTCGGGCACTCCACGCCACCCGGCCACCTGACCTCAACGAGGCGATCCCAAGCGGATCCGTCGGAACGAGCCCGCTGGGTGGAGGGGGCGCAAGCGGCATCCATGCCCCAATTCTACCAGAAGCAGGGGGAATTATCGTTCAAAACGTCGGGAGTCAGTCGAACCGCTTTCCGCGGCAAAAACCTAGGGGAAATAGAGCTATCTAGACTCTTCCGCTTCTCAGAATACGGGCCTGGTTAGCCTCCCCCGGGCTTCAGGCAGCCCGCGCGATACCGGTGAAGTTCGCTATTCGCCGGCGCGCTCCTGTCGGCCACTCTCGATGAGCCAGAATGCGAGGGCGTCACGGGCGACGCACTCACTATGAAAAGGTGTTCCCGGAGGGTGCATTTCTGCCGTTGGCTGGCACAGCAAGACTTCCGCGACGACAGGCCACATGGCCTCTAACGCGGTTGCCGGCTTTCTGTAGTGTTCGGCGATGGAGAAGGCGGCTTTGTTCGATGCCGTTGCCGCGCAGCGTCACCGCTTGATCGGCGTTTTGGAAGACCTGAGCGACGAGCAGTGGGGCGTGCAGTCGCTGTGCGAGAAGTGGCGGGTGCGCGATGTGTTGGGCCACGTGGTCAGCATTTTGGACATACCAATTCGTCGCTTCTTGTGGGGGTCGCTTCGGGCCGGGAGCTTCGACGATTACGCCGCAGTTGTGGCCACAGACTACGGCTCACAAGAACCCGCCCAGCTTCTGGCAAAGTACCGCCAGCTAGCCAACAGACAGTTCGCTCCGCCCATCGTCGGCCCCATCTCGCCGTTGACCGATGTGCTGGTCCACACTCGAGACATCGAGCGGCCGCTGGGCCTTCCGGCAACTCTCCTGCCTGAGGGCCTGCGTGCGGCACTTGACTACTGCTGCGGTGGGCGAGCCTACGGCTTTGCGCCTAGGAAGCGCACCGAGGGCCTTCGATTCGAGGCAATTGATGTGGATTGGTCGGCCGGTGAGGGAGCGTTGGTGTCAGGACCAGCAGAGGCGATCTTATTGACAGTCTCCAACCGGCCCATCGCACTCCGCGACTTGAGCGGAGATGGTGTCGAGAAGTTGGGCAGTCGGCTTGGCTAGGCGGTGCTAGACGCGAGCAGGTCAGCGGCCTGGGTTGCGGCACTGTGGCCGCTGGAGAGGGCGCCGTTTACTGACGGGATGCCCATGTAGTCGCCGGCCAAGAACAGGTTGTCGATGCGACCGGCAAGCTGGCCGGGGATCTTTGCCACCTCGGCGAGCATCCCGGGCTTGCCCATGCACAGGGCTTCTTCCCAGCGGTATACGCGGTAGAACAGGCCCTCGTCGTCGCCGGGAAGAGCGGAGCCGGGAGGGGCATTGCGGCGAGCGGCGCCCAGCATCTGGCGCTTCACCTCATCGTCGTCGAGACCGATGAGCTCTTGGGCCCGGTCGAGTCCGATGAGCATGTCGAGGATGCTCTTGCCCGCAGGCGCGCAGGCCGGCAGGAAGGTGGTCCGGTCCATCAACAGCGGGGTGTCGTCGTCCTCGGGGTAGAGAGCGCCATGCCATCCGGGAGGCAGCGGGGGCTGGTCGAGGCCGATCACCACCCGGCAGCCGGTGGAGTAGCTGACGGTGCCGAGCGCGGCGTGAGTCGCTTCCGGCAGGTCGGGGACGAGATCTGAGACCTTCGTGCCGGGCACAGCGCAGATGACCGCATCCGCCTCGATCGTCTCGCCTTCCACGACGACGCTGGTCGCAGCCCCGTCTTCCACAACGATTCTCCTGGCGGGTGCCGACGGGCGAATCGCATCAGAGCAGGCAGCGCCCAGCGCTTCGCTCAATGAGCCGATGCCCCGTTCGGGCATGTACACCTTGCCAGCGCTCAGCATCGTTTCTCCGATGTAGGCCCGCATCAGCGCCTGGCCGGCGGGCGCGGCATCGCCCAAGATCATTTTCAGGGGGCCGCTGAGCGTTACCCGCAGCTTGTGCGGCACTTTGTGCCGATCGAGGTAGTCGCCGTAGGTCTCGTCGTCGTCGATCTCGGAGAGGCGGCTGTCGCTGGCGAAGCTCAGGTATTCCTCTTGGCGGTACATATGCCGCATCACCTTGGACCCCGCCCGCAGGCCTGAAGGCGACAGGAACCCCATGGCCAGGGCCGCGGGCAGCTGCCGTATGAAGTTCCCGAACGATTGTTCGGGCGTCGTTGTTACCCATCGCCCGTTGCGGTGGTGGCCGAAGATCATCTGGGACTCCACCAGCGGCAGTCCCAACTCCTCGCAGATGCGGAATGCGGTGTCGTAGGTGGCGGTGAAGACGAATGCGCCGTTGTCCACGGAGAACCCGTCCACCCTCTCGCCGATGCCGCGACCGCCCGCACGGTCCTTGGCTTCGAGCAAAAGGGTAGCAATACCCCGCTTCTTCAGCTCATAGGCGGCGCTGAGCCCGGCGAAGCCCCCGCCGACGATAACGACCCGCCTGGTGCTCATGTGATCGGCTCCCTTCTCGCCACCATCGGCCCGTTTTGCCGGCGCTTGCGCTGAGGCGTTGGCGACTGGTGGACCGATGCGTACTGTACTGCGAACTCCTGGCACCCCCCCGTGGCGCTGTTCTGCCAATATGGCTGTTGTCGCCTCGACGACGACTGGGAGGAGAGACCAGTGGGAAAGGCAACCGAGACTGATTTGCCCGGTGTGGGGGTTCGCTTCGACCTGGAGACGAACGCTGGCCGCGCCGTCGGCGTGGTCGTTCATCAAACCGGTCGGCGCGATCTGGTGATCTACGACGAACGGGACATTGACCGCGCCTGCGAGAGCGTGGAGTTGACCGAGGACGAGGGCCACACCCTCGGTGAGCTGTTGGGCGGCAACCCGGTGCTGGAGCATCTGGACGACGTCGTACACCGCCTCGAGGATCTCGTGATCTCTTGGGTGAAGATAGACCCGGAGTCCTCTCTTGCCGGGCTCACCCTGGCCGAGGCCGAGCTGAGGGCGCAAACCGGCGCGGGCGTCATGGCGCTCGTCACCGACTCGGGCTCCATTCCCATTCCGGGTGGAGCCGACCGCCTCGAAGTCGGCGGCACGGCCGTGGTTGTCGGCGTCCCGGCCGCGGTGAAGGCGGCCACCAAGCTGCTGACCCAATCGGGCTAGCCCATGCACACGGCCAGCGATCTGTTTGTGATCGAGCTCGGGGCGGTGGTGCTGGTCTTGGCCATCGTCGCCCGCCTGGCCCGACGGATCGGCCTGCCTGCGCTTCCGCTGTACCTGCTGGTGGGACTGGCCCTCGGCGACGGCGGCCTCGTCGAGTTGCCGGCGTCGACGGAGTTCATCGAGGTGGGCGCTGAGATCGGCGTCATCTTGATGCTGCTGATGCTGGGACTCGAGTTCTCGGCCCACGAGCTGATCGACAACGTGCGACGGTCAACGCTGGCCGGGATCGTCGACCTAGTCCTCAATTTCCCTCCCGGTTTCCTAGCCGGCCTGCTATTGGGATTCGACCCGATCGTTGCCGTCCTGCTCGGCGGAGTGACCTACATCTCGTCGTCGGGCATTGTGGCGAAACTCGTCGCCGACCTAGATCGCATCGGCAACCACGAGACATCGGTGATCCTCAGCGTGCTCGTCATCGAAGACCTGGCCATGGTGCTGTATTTGCCCATCGTGTCGGGCGTGCTCTTTGGCGGGTCGCTGCTGAGCACCATCGTCACCGTCACCGTGTCATTGCTCGTGGTTATTGCCGTGCTCGGTGCCGCCTACGTGTTCGGCGACCGGCTGAGCGCCATCGCCTTGAGCCAATCCAGCGAAGCGCTGTTGTTGACCTTGCTCGGCGGCACCCTTCTTTTCTCCGGCATAGCCGGACGCCTCAACCTGTCAACGGCGGTTGGAGCCTTCGTGGTGGGCGTCGCGCTGTCAGGCGACATCGTTTCCCATGCCCGCGGTCTGCTGTTGCCGCTGCGCAACCTCTTCGCCGCGGTCTTCTTCGTGTTCTTCGGCCTGCAAGTCGACATTCGCCTCCTCTCCGATGTCGCCGTCGCCGCAGTGGTCATCGCCGTCGTGACCATCGCCACCAAGTTCGCCACCGGCTGGATCGGAGCAGGACGAGCCGCCATCGGAAAACCCGGCCGGGCCCGTGCCGGAGCCGCCCTCATCGCCCACGGGGAGTTCTCAATCGTCATCGCCGAGCTCGGCATTACTCGCGAGAGCGACCTCGGAGCGCTCGCCGCTGCCTACGTCATCATCCTCACCCTCGTCGGCGCGGTGCTCTACCAGTACTCCGACTCAATAACCCTCCGCGCACCGACCAGGAGCGCTCGTCTCCGGCCAGGGACATCCCGCCTGGCGCTAAGGACTCGCAGGCGTCGACGGTCGCCAACGCGCTAGCCGCCTTGCCCCGAGCTGGGATTCGGATCGGTTTAGCAGGGCTTTGAGGCGCTCTCGACGTCGGCGAGCAGCGCACGGGCTTCTTTGAGGGTGTCGTCGGGGAGCTTGCTGATGTGTTGCAACCGTTCGGCAAAGTCATCCATGTCGGTCCCGAGTCTGGCCAAGTTCTGCGTCGCCCGCTTTTCGTTCAGGAACCAGATCCGGGATCTGGCGTACAGCACCTGGAGCAGGCACGAGATGAACCGAGAGATGGCCGACACCTCATAGCAGGGGTCAGAACCGAAGTCGGTCTGCTCAAAAATTCCGAGTTGGAAGTGTGCTTCCCATAGGAATCTCTCGATGATTGACGAGCGCAGCGCCTCCGGATAGGGGTCGGCCAAGCTCTTCAGCTCGCCGAACATCCCTGTGAGGTCGGAAAGCGCCTGGGAGACACCGACCTCGGCCAGAAGGTAGAAGCTGTGATAGCCCGACGGGTGTCCGACTTGATAGTGCGAGGAGAAGACCCCGCGATGGGCCTCCTCGGCCTTCTGCCTCACGAAGGGAACGTTGCGGTAGAGGAGGTCGACCTTGAATCCGCCTACTTTCAGCCAGGCCCCACCGTTTATCCACGGCCCCCACTCGCCGGGGGCGACAACGGTGGCTTCTTCGCTCGGGTCGGCCACGCTTCGCACGAAGTCCTCGATCCCCGGAACGCTGATCGACTCTTCGTAGTACAGGCCAAAGTCGTAGTCAGATGACTCGGAGTGGGTCCCCCGAGCCCGCGAGCCACCCAGAACAACACAGGAAACGCCATCGACGTCCGCAAGCTGCTCCGCCAGTTCGGTGATCTGCATGTGCCTGTTCCTACTCCACTTTGCCAAAGGCCGCCTTCACGAAGAGGAATGCAACTGGCGATCGGATGATCTGAACCTGACCTATCGAACTATCGGCGGCCGCGTGCGGTTTCAATAGATCTGACATTTATGGAAATAGATGTAGAAATACTATTGTTGTATTGGGCAGGGTGTTGCGGTAGGGTGGGGCTGTGGAAGTGGTGACGCTGAGCGACTTGGCGCCGATCCTGGCCGCGGTAGTCGGTCCGATGCTGGCGATCATGCTCGCGATGATGCGCTATCAGCACGTCGACAGCGTCAAGACCCGCAACCTGATGTATGAGCTGATCGACAAGAACCGGGAGCTCATCGACAGGAACCGGGAGCTCATCGAGAAATCCAGCCGGGAGAACCGGGGGCTCATCGAGAAGTCGAACCGGGAAACCCGGGGGCTGATCCGGGAGAACCGGGAGCTGATTGAGAAGAACCACTCGGAACTGACCGGCAGCCTCGGAGAGGTTCGAGAGCGCTTGTCCTACATCGAGGGCTTTCTGCGGCAATCACCGCTGCCCCCCTCCGAGGGGGACGCTCAAGCAGCCTGAAAGCCGTGACTCTCATATGGGTTGCCGGGAATGTTGCAGGGCGAGGAAGAGATGCTGGCGGTGACGGCTACACCATGCTGGTGACGTTGCCTCCGCCGATGGCGACAACTCCGGTGGCGTTTAGTCCGCCAATGGCCACGATGCCGATTGAGTTGACCCCGCCCAGCGTGACCAGGCCGATTGCGTTTACGCCGCCCACCGTTACGATGCCCATTGAGTTGACCGCGCCAAACGTCACCAGGCCCATCGCGTTCAACAAGCCCAGTGCCGCGATGCCAAGGGCGTTGATACCGGCGATGGCGGCAAGCCCGATCGCATTGAAGCGATTGAGGGCTACGAAGCCAACCGTGCACTTCTCCATCGTGGCATCGCCAGACATCTTCGCCCCCAAGAGTGATTCGACTGCTGGTGTAGTACTGGTGTCTACCACATATGCATCGGCGTACTCACCGGCGATCCTGCTAGCCTGACCCATTCCGGGCCGTTAGCTCAGTTGGCTAGAGCACCTGCATGACGCGCAGGGGGTCAGGGGTTCGAGTCCCTTACGGCCCACCGAATGGATGTCGTCCAGTCCAGTGATCGTAGGCGGCTGGGCTGGTTGCTCGCCGGGGTGGGCATGCTGTCGGTGTCCACCGATTCGCTGTGGATCCGGCTCTCGGAGGCCGACGGTATCGATGTGTCGTTCTGGGTGGCGTGCTGCTCGGTGCCCCTTTACACCGCGCTGAGCCATCGGGTAGACGGCTGCTGGCCTCTTGAGGCGTTCCGCCGCCACCCGTGGCAGCAGCTGATTATTGGGGCTTTGACCGGGGGCAGCCAACTCTGCTTCGTCATCGCCATCACCCAGACCCGGATAGCCAATGTAGTGGCCATCGTGGCCGCAGTGCCGCTGCTGGCCGCGGTGAGCGCCTGGGTATGGCTGAGGGAGCGCATCTCCCGGAAGATGGCCATCGCCATCGCCATCACCATGGCGGGAATAGGGGCGATTGTGTCGAGTTCGGTGGGCGAGCCCACCCTCACGGGCGATCTGCTGGGCGTCTTGGCCATTATGGGCTTTGCGGTGAGCCTGACCATGTGGCGCCGGTATCCCGACATGAGCCGCTTGGTGGGGCTTTCCATCGGCGGGGTGATGACCGTTGCGGCCCTGGTGTACTCGGCATCGCCGCTCTCGCTGGATGTTCGGGCCTACCTGTCGATCGCCGCCATGGGCCTGGTGTTCAACCCCTTCGGCCGCTTGGCGCTGTCCAACGCCCCCCGCTTCGCCCCGGTGGCCGACGTGGCCCTGTTCTCGCCCATTGAGACGGTGGCCGGCACGATTTGGGCCGCCGCGTTCTTCAACGAGCTGCCCCGCCCCGTGGCCGCCGTCGGCGCCGTCATCGTCTTGGTCGGCGTGCTCTACGGCACCGTCGCCACCACCCGCTCTAAAGCTTCAACTCTTGCCGGCTAGGCGGCAAGGCAGGCGCGCTTCTGCCCGGCTACCGCTGGAGGCGTTTCTTGTTTCGGGCTCGGGTGCCGGATTCGAGGGTTGTCTTGCGGAGGCGGATAGAGTGGGGGGTGACCTCGATGCACTCGTCGTCGGCGATGAATTCGAGGGACTGCTCCAGCGACAAGATGCGGGGCGGGGTCAGCCGGACGGTGTCGTCAGAAGCGGCTGCACGCACGTTGGTCTGCTTCTTCTCCCGGCAGATGTTGACGTCCATGTCCTCGGGACGGGGATTCTCACCAGCCACCATGCCTTCGTACACCTCATCGCCCGGGGCGACGAACAGCGAAGCCCGTTCCTGGAGGGAGGCCACTGCGTACCCGGTGACCGGGCCCCTGCGGTCGGCGACGATCGAGCCCGAGCGACGGGTGCGAATCTCACCCTGCCAGGGGGTGTAGCCCTCGAACACGTTGGCCATCAGGCCGGTCCCATGGGTCTCGGTGAGGAATTCGGTGCGGAAGCCGATGAGGCCGCGGGTGGCCACGATGTAGTCGAGCCGGACCCAGCCGGTGCCGTGGTTCGACATGCTCGCCATGGTGGCCTTGCGCCCACCGAGAAGTTGGGTAACCGCGCCGACGAAGTCCTCGGGGATGTCGATGGTGAGCCTCTCGGTTGGCTCGTGGAGTTTCCCGTCGATGGTGCGAGTGACCACCTTGGGCTTGCCGACGGTCATCTCGAAGCCCTCGCGGCGCATGATCTCCACCAACACTGCGAGCTGGAGCTCGCCTCTCCCCTGGACTTCCCAGGTATCGGGGCGGTCGGTGTCCAGCACTCGGATCGACACGTTGCCGACCAACTCGCTGTCGATGCGGTTCTTGATGAGGCGGGCGGTGACCTTGTCGCCGTCGAGCCCCGCCATGGGAGACGTGTTGGTGCCGATCGTTATGGAGAGGCTGGGCTCGTCCACCATGATGCCGGGAAGAGGAGTGGGGTTGGCGAGATCGGCGAGGGTGTCGCCGATGGTGATTTCGGGGATGCCGGATATGGCGATGATCTCGCCGGCGCTGGCTGCCTCGGCGTCTACCCGGTTGAGATCCTCGGTGACGTAGAGATCGGTGACCTTGGCCGTGGCGATCGTCCCATCGGTGCGGCACCACGCCACGTCTTGTCCTCTCTTGATGGATCCGTGCATGACGCGGCACAGCGCGATGCGGCCTACGTAAGGGCTGGCATCGAGGTTGGTGACCCGGGCTTGGAGCGCGTGCTCGGGATCGTGTCGGGGCGCGGGAACGGCCATGAGCAGCGTTTCGAACATGGGGCGCAGATCGGTGCCCGCCTGCTGTGGGTCGAGCGTCGCAGTGCCTCGGCGGGCGTTGCAGTACACGATTGGGAAGTCGATCTGGTCGGAGGAGGCGTCGAGATCCAGGAATAGCTCGTATACCTCGTCGACCACTTCGGAAATGCGGGCATCGGGCCGGTCGATCTTGTTAATCACTAGCACGACGGGCAGTTTGAGCCCCAGTGCCTTGCGAAGGACGAACCGCGTCTGGGGCAGCGGGCCCTCGCTTGAGTCGACCAGCAAGAGGACGCCGTCGACCATCGTCAGGGCCCGCTCCACCTCGCCGCCGAAATCGGAGTGGCCCGGCGTGTCGACAATGTTGATCTTGATCTCTTCACCGCTGTCGCGGGTGTAGCGGACCGCGGTGTTCTTGGCCAGGATCGTGATGCCCTTCTCCCGCTCGAGGTCCATCGAGTCCATGACGCGCTCGGCCACTGTCTCGTTGGACCGGAAAGCGCCGGATTGCCAGAGCATAGCGTCGACCAGGGTCGTCTTGCCGTGGTCGACGTGGGCGATGATCGCCACATTGCGGAGGTCGGAGCGCGCCGCAAGATTGGGGGTTTGAGCCATTGTGAGCCTCACATGCAAGTGGCGCCATCCCACAGTGGGATATTGGCAGCGGCGATACTGTTGCAGTCTATGGCGCGACCCAACATTTTAGTGGTGATGGCGGATCAGTTGGCGCCGCATTTCACGGGTGCCTATGGGCACCCGCTGGTGCGGACGCCGGCGATGGATGCCCTGGTTGCGCGGGGGGCCCGCTTCGATGCGGCGTACTGCAATTTTCCACTGTGCGCCCCGTCTCGGTTCTCGATGCTGTCGGGCCAGTTGGCGTCGTGCATCGGAGCGTGGGACAACGCGGCTGAGTTTCCGGCATCGATTCCCACGTTGGCCCACTACCTTGACTTGGCCGGCTTTCGAACCGTGTTGGCCGGGAAGATGCACTTCATCGGGCCCGACCAGCACCATGGCTTCGCCCAGCGGCTCAACACCGAGATCTACCCCTCCGATTTCGCCTGGACCCCTGATTGGGACAACGCCGACGAGCGGCTCGACAAGTGGTACCACAATATGGACAGCCTGTCGGAGGCCGGCCAGGCCTTGGCCACCTACCAGCTCGACTACGACGAGGAGGTGGGGTTCGCGGCTATTCGCAAGCTCTACGACTTCGCCCGCGACAGCGACGACCGACCGTTTTTCATGGCGGTGGCGTTTATCCACCCCCACGACCCCTATGTCGCCCGCCCCGAGTGGTGGGATCTCTACGACCACGACGCCATCGACCTGCCCGATGAGGTGTGGTTGGACTCGCTTGACCCCCACAGCCGGCGCCTCCGCCGCGGGATCCAGGCCGACACCATCGGCTACACCGATGACCAGTGCCGCAACGCCCGCCATGGCTACTACGCCAACACCAGCTACATCGACGGGTGGCTGGGAAAGATGGTCCATGCGCTGGAGGAGACAGGCCAGCTCGACGACACGGTGGTGATCGCCACCAGCGACCACGGCGACATGCTCGGCGAGCGGGGCCTGTGGTTCAAAATGAGCTTCTTCGAGCAGTCGCTTCGGGTTCCATTCATCATGGCCGGTCCCGGAGTCGCCAACACCACGGTGCCCAACGCCTGCTCACTGCTCGACCTTTTCCCGACCCTTCTGGACATCGCCGCTGACAGCGGATCTCCGATAGCGCCAGTTGCCCCGCTGGCCGGGCGCAGCCTGTGGGAGAGCGCCGCTGGGGGCTACGACCCGGCAGATGAGGCCATCGCCGAGTACACCGCCGAGATGACCTCCCAACCGATGTTCATGATCCGCCGGGGCCGCTACAAGTACATCCACTGCGACTCTGATCCCTGCCTGCTCTACGACTTGGAGGCCGACCCGCAGGAACGGGACAACCTGGCCGACGACCCGGCCCATGCCGAGGTGGCCGCCGGATTCGCCGATGAGGTGGGTCAGCGCTGGGACAGCGCCGCTATCCGGGATCAGGTGGTGGCCTCCCAGCGGGCCCGACGGCTGCTCCATGCCGCTATGAGCAACGGCAGCCGCATCTCGTGGGACTACTCCCCGGCTCAAGACGCGGCCAACCAGTACGTGCGCGATCACATGGACTGGGCCGAGGCCGGGGCCCGCAGCCGTTTCCCCGAATTGGCCTAACCAGCCGCCACTGGCAGCCGCATCCCTCGGACCTCAAGCGAAGCGCCGGCGGTTGGGGAACTTGGGAGTTCTCGATCAGGCCGATGGGGTAGTTGATCATGTCGCCGACAGCAGCGTCCCAGCCTTGGCGGACCGCGGTGACAACCGAGCGCAGTCAGGCATGGGTCGCCAGCACCTCAAGGCGCTCAGAGCAGCTGCACCGGATGCGATCTGGTGTAGCCAACCGCCTTCTGCATCCCATCGACTGTCCAGAGGGCGCCGCCGAGGCAGTGGGGCCGTTGATGCGTCTCTTGAGCCAATTCGGCACAGAACAGCCGACAACCCGCAACGGCTAATTGATCCGACCTTCGTTCAGCAGGTGCACCCGGAGATCGAGTGGCGATTTCAAGGGGATTGGCTTTGTCCAATGCCATTTGAAGGGTTGGCGCGTCGGGGGATCGACGCCCCCGTGCTCAATATCGTTCGAGTATGGCTGCAATCGGCCGGCATCGTGGGCAAACGCAGTCTGTCTGTAGTCAGAACCCGCTTGGATGGCGAGGCGGCAGTCGGACCACGGGTGATGTGGGAGGCGCTGACGCGCCGCTTGGCAGAACAGAAATGGGAGAGGTTCGTCGCCGAAACCATCGGATTGGTGCTGATAGATCGCGGAGCTGATGTGCAAGAGCGGGCGCAGCTCCAACAAGCGGCGTCGATTGGAAAGATCGGCGCATTTTCCCAACGGCTGTCGGCGAGTCGGCGGTTCTGGCCGTGTTGCGTACTACAGCAGCCGGACCGGCAGAAGAGTTGTGATGAACTGTTCGGCTGTCTTCGGCGATGCCGGAGTTTCCTGAGTCCTCCAACGATGCGCAAGCCGACGGGGCCAAGACGACCCCAGTCCGACGACGGCCCGCCGTTGGACAGCTTTGGAGGCGTTGACCATGTCCAGTCGGCAAGTGTTGGCCGGTCAAGAGACAGTAATGTGTTGGCCATTCCAGCCAAGGAGGTGGCATGGCACGAATTCGGATTCCCGACGGCCCTCAAGAGGAGTTGCACCGGTTGTGGATGATGTGCCCGGAGCTGACTGCCCCGGCGTCGGCGTTCAGCGCCGCGGTGTACAACCGGAGCAAGCTCTCGGTGCGGCTGCGGGAGCTGCTGCGGATGAGGATTGCCCAGATCAACCACTGCGTGGTTTGACTGGACACCCGGGTTGCGTCGTTGGCGCAACATGATCTGAGCGAAGACGACTACCTCCACGTCGGCAATCGGGACGGCTACGACGGCTACAGCGAAGCCGAGCAGGACGCCTTGGAGTACTGCGAGAAGTACGCCAGCGACCATATGGCCATCGACCAGGCGTTCATGGACCGCATGATCGGCCACTTCGGCGACGAGCTGATGGTGGACATGACCCTGTCCATCGGCTGCTGGATCGCCTTCGGCCGCATCAACCAGGTGATGGACGTGTCGGTCTCCTGCCCGCTGCGGATGAAGGGCCCCGAGGAGGCCCAAGAGGCAATGGACGAGAACGGTGATGGCGACATCCTGGCGATGCGCTCTGCTCGATTCGTCTAACAACCGCTGCTGCCAGGCGGCAGCGGTCTCTAGCGGAACCGGATCTTCTGGATGTCTAGGGCGTCTAGCCCCTCTTTGCCGTCCAGTCTGAGCCAATCCTCTTGACCCAACCACATTGGGAGCAAGACCCCTTCGATGTCTGGAGTCAGTCGACTTCCGGCCAGGCACCTAACCAACGCTGGAGGCAGTTCTCCGAGTGCTCGAAGTGCCCAAAGACGGGCATTGCCACCGCCTAAGCACGCATCCAACAACGAGTCGACACAACCATGGCGCTGGAGAAGTTGAGCAGCAGCGGAGGCTCGGATTGCGTCGCCTCCAGCCATCCAGCCGACGAGTGTTCGCCGAAGATCACTTGACAGCTCGTCAACAGCCGAGATCGCATGCAATGCGACTATGGGTTCTGGATCGACGATTCTGTCGAGCAACAGCTCCGGTCTTCGTGCTGCACCCTGACCTAACCCCCAAGCCGCCGCCGCTCTCAATTCACTTGGGAGATTTGATGACGCCGCGATCTCGGCAAGAGCTTCAGCAGCAGCATCAGATGGGAGTTCGGAAACTGCAAGAACCGCTTCCATCTGCTGATCGGCTTCAGTCTCAGGATCGTTGATCTGCTGCATGATCTGGCTGATCCACGGATTGGGTTCAAGCCGAGCCAGAGCAATTTGCGCTTCAAGCCGGATCCTCCAATCCTCAAGGCCGTCTTCGCCAACCTCGGATAGAACGTCGACGAGCCCACGATGTCGCAAAGCTCCTGCTGCCTTTACCGCCGCATACCGTTCCACGGCGTCGCTTGAGTGCAAGGCAGCCACCAAGTCCCAAGAGTCACCTGAGCACACCGGGTTTGATTCTTGTTCGACAACCCCTGCAAGAACTTTCTCGTCTCCTTGGAAGAATTCACCGCGCTTCGAATAGACAAATCTCGGGCCTGCCCAATTCCGCCAGTGCCAGTACCGCTGCACCTTGCCGTCATCTCCCTCGAAGACGATCCGATCTTCGTTGTCGACGTGGACAAACCGCCCTCGCTTGGCTGGCACCCAACACGGCCATGTCAGCGTGACCTCTGATCCTTCCGATGCCGCTTTCGGGGCGGACCTCCTGGCTTGCGTGATGCTTGCCCGCAGGGCCCCAGTCGCAAAGAAGATCGGAGCGCCGCAGTGAGGCGGATCCTGGTTGATATCGGCCAAGAGGAAGGCGAACAGGTCTTCGTCCCGCATGCCACCCGCGTCCCACTGGCGGCCAGGAGAATCCGAGTGCGACAGCATGATCTTGAGCTTCGACTTTGCCCTCGATTCCACTCTCAGGCCACAGCGCACGCACAGCAAATCGGGTAGTCGCAGCCTCTTTACCTTCGTCTGCCACACCTTGTTGGATATGGCATAACGCTCGAGTTCTATCGGGTGATGGTCGTATCGGTCTCGAAGGCGGTCAGCTACTGCGGCAGTGCCGATTGCGCCGACCGACACGAAGCGTGCGAAATCAGCGTCTTCCTTGAAACCCACTAGGTCCTGCCTGCGCTCATGCCTGCCGGAGTGTACCGGCGCATTGCCCGTTACTGTCACCCCCAGTAAGTAAGGTCGGAGTCGTGAGCGAGACCATGCTTCGAGACCCGCCCTTGATGGTGGCAGTCAAGCGCAGTGACCCCGTCTACATGGCCCACGCGTACCTGACCAAAGTGCCGGTGGCGGGCATTGTGCCTTTCATTGAGGCGTTTACCAGCGAGGGTGAAGTCGTCCTGGATCCGTTCGCGGGCTCGGGGATGACCGGTGTTGCTGCGCTCATGACTGGTCGCCGGGCTCGGCTCTTCGACGTCTCGGTTCTCGGTCGCCATATAGGGACCAACTATGTGAATCAGGTGCCGGAAGAGCACCTGCGCAAGCGAGCTGATGAAGTCATTGACCAAGCAAGCAAGCGTGTAGGCCAGGTGTATGCCGTGAAGTGCGGACTCTGCGGAGACAACGCAGAGATCGCCAAGACGGTCTGGTCAGCGGTCATGGAGTGCCCAGAGTGCGGACAGGATTTCAACTTTTACTACTGCTTGGAGGTTGCCGACTGGAAAAAGTCACGGATGGTCTGCCCCGGCTGCGATGCGTCAGTGACGAGTAAGTGCCGAAGGCTCTACGAGAGGCCAGTGGTGGATTCGATCTCCTGCGATTGCTCCCGAACCCAGATCGAGCAATCCCATCAAACTCCGATTGAGGAGGCTGACGCATCCGGTCTCAAGTGGCCTGAAGTGGCCATCGAGAAGTCCCGTCAGATGTACGTTGCCTCTGCACTGGGCCGACATGGCCTGACTTCAGTTTCGTCGTTCTACTCGCATCGCAACCTCTGTGCTCTGGCCGCGCTACGCGAGGCGATCGACGAAGTTGACGAAGTAGACCTGCGCGAGAAGCTGCGGTTTGCCTTCACGGCCATACTGACCAGGGCAAGCAAGCGGTACCAGTGGTCTCGCCAGCGTCCGCTCAATGCGGCAAACGCCAACTATTACGTCGCCCCGGTGTTCTACGAGTGGAACGTCTTCGACCTCTTCAACCGGAAGGTCGAAGCTGCAATCCGCTCCGACCGGTGGATCAGAGAAGAGCGCTCTGCTCGCCTCAATTGGGACACAGACGATAGATCTGACGTCACCTACCAGCGCGCGAGCGCGGAATCTCTACCTCTTGAGGACGATTCTGTCGACTACGTGTTCACCGACCCCCCGTTCGGGGCCAACATCTTCTACTCGGACATGAACCTCTTCCAAGAGGCATGGTTGTCGGAGTTCACTGATCCAGATGAGGAAGCCGTGATCGACCGAGTAGACACTGGCGCGGTCAGGACAGCCGAGCGCTACGAGCAGATCATGACTGATGCGCTGCAAGAGTGCCTCCGTGTCGTAAAGCCAGGAGGGTGTATCACTCTGCTCTTTGGCAACAGCTCAGGAAAGGTGTGGCAACTCCTCCAGCGGTCCATAGCAGCTGCTGGCCTAGAGGTGGTCCCGGAGCTCATTGCCATGCTGGACAAGGGGCAACGGTCGGTGAAGGGGCTGGCATCCGGATTCGAGAACACAGCCACACTCGACCTCATGCTCACTATGCGCGCCGCGCAAAGTCCGCCTCGTGAATTGACAGTCCCTCTGGCATCTGATGTGGAGCGGATTGTCGAACAGCACCTTGCCGGGCAGGCCGCCACCAGCCCCAGCCTGCTCTATCTTGAGCTGCTCCGCCATGGATTCCGCTCCGGGTGGAACCTCGGCAAACTCGATCTGCGTAGTGTGACAACCATCATCGAGAGAACCCATCGGACAGTAGACCGCCGCAGCGCCCGAGTGGTTTAAGCGCGAAACAGGCGGCCGAAGGCCCGCAGGTCGTCGGTGAACAGCTCGGGCTGCTCGAAGGGAGCGAAATGGCCGCCTTTGGGCTGCACCGACCAATGGACGATGTTGTAGCGGCGCTCGGCCCACACCCGGGGGGTTTGCAGCAGCTCCCGGGGGTACACCGCGTGGCCGGTGGGCACGGTCACCTGGCCGGACCAGGGATCCAGCGCCGAAGCGCCGGTTCGGGCCGACTCCAGATACAGCCGGCCCGATGACGCCGCGGTGGCGGTGATCCAATACAGCATCACGTTGTCCAACAGCTGGTCCTTGGTGAACACACTCTCCAAGTCGCCGTCTCCCAGGTCGCACCATTGCTGGTACTTCTCGATGAACCAGGCGGCCAGCCCGGCGGGGGAGTCGTTGTGGGCCACCGCCAGCGTCTGGGGCTTGGTGGACAGCATGGCCATGTAGCCGGTGCCCCCGGCGATCACCTCCAGCGACCGGGCCATGGCCACCTGCTCGGCCTCGGTCACCCCGGCCATCATCTTGGCCGGGTCGGCGGCCTCCTCGGCGGTGGGCTGAGCAAAGAGCATGTTGAAGTGGGCGGCGATGAGCCGGTCGGCGTAGGCCTCGGCCATGCGCCGGGTAACCAGCGCCCCCCAGTCGCCCCCCTGCACGATGTAGCGGTCGTAGCCGAGCTGTTCCATGACCCCGGCGATGGCGTCGGCGCAGCGGTGCATGTCCACACCGGGGTTGGCGATGGGTCCGGAGAAGCCATAGCCGGGCAGCGAGGGGACCACCACATGGAAGGCATCGGCCGGATCGCCGCCGTGGGCGGCCGGGTCGGACAGCGGCCCCATCATCTCCCGGAACTCCACCACCGAGCCCATGTAGCCGTGGATCAATACCATGGGCAGGGCGTCGGGCTGGGGCGAGCGCACATGGTAGAAGTGGACCCGTTCGCCGGCGGTGGTGGCGCTGAACTGGGGAAAGGCGTTGAGATACGCCTCTCGGGCCCGCCAGTCGTAGCTGTCGGCCCAGTACTCGCACAGCTCCCGCATGTAGGCCACTGAAGCGCCGTCCTCCCACCCCGGTCGCACCGTGTCGGGCCACCGGGTCATGCCAAGGCGTCGGCGCAGGTCGTCCAACTCAGCTTGGGGAATGTCGATCGCAAACGGCTCGATGCTCATTCCCCGAGCGTGTCACAACCCATCTCGCGGGCTACTAGTCGAAATGATCGGCCCGGCGGACCACGAACAGCCAGGTGAGCACACCCGACAGCACCACGAGGACTCCAGACCACACCCCGGCCTCTGCTACGAAGGCCTCTTCGATGCTGTTGAACGCCTTGGTGGTCAGGGTGGGGAAGCCGAACGGGGCGATGAGCAGGGTGATGGGCAGCTCCTTCATCACCGACAGCATCACCAGCCCGCCTCCGGCCAAAAGCCCCGGGGCCATGAGCGGCAGCTCCAGCGACCGGAAGCGGCGCAGCCAGCCGGCCCCCAGGGTGCGGGCCGCGTCGGTCAGCCGGGACGACACCGCGGAGACCGCCACCTGGGAGGTGCGCATGGTCTGGCCGCCGAAGCGGACCACATAGGCGAACACCAGCAGCACCAGGGTGTTGCGGAGGTGGCTGCCCACGTCGGTCTTCAGCGTCCAGAACAAAAGCGCCAGACCGATGAGGATTCCGGGCAGGGCGAAGGAGGACACGATCACCGCGTTGGCCACCGTGCCGATCCGGGACCGGTAGCGCACCACCAGATAGGCGGCCGGCAGCACCGCGGCCACTGCCACCACCGCGGCCACCACGCTGCCGAATGCGGTGTTCCATGTCGGAGACCACACGTCGTCCCAGCCCACTAGCAGGTCCCGTCCGCCGGATGCGTCCAACTTGATGCCGTCGACGGCCCAGTCGCCCAGCGATGCCAGGGGGCCCACAAAGCTCAGCGCCACCGCCGCAGCCAAGAACGCCACCGCAGCGGGCTTGGCCCGGCCCAAGCGGTAGACCACCGGTCGCCTCGAGCGCACCGGCGCGGCCACCTCGAAGCGCCGGGTGGCCGACCGCTCGACCAGCACGACGACGGCGGCCAACATCAGCAAGATAACGCTGAGGGTCAGCGAAACCGGCTGGTTGTTCAGCCGGGTGGTGTAGATGGCCCGGCTGAGGGTGTCGTAGCGCATGAGCTGCACCGCGCCGAAGTCGCTGATGGCGTAGAGGAACACCAACAGGGTGCCGGCGCTGATGGCGGTGGCGGTCTGAGGCAGAACCACCCGCCCGATGATGGTCAGCGGGCCGTTGCCCAGCAGCCGGGCGGTCTCTTCGGCCGAGCCGGGCAGCCGCCGCAAGCGGGCGGCCACCGGCAGGTACACGTACGGGTAGGTGAACAGGGTCAGCGCCAGCCACGCGCCGAAAAGGCCTCGCATCTCCACGTCCCAGTTCAGCCCCACGTTGTTGAGCCAGTCGGTCAAAAGACCGCCGGGGTTGAGGGTGCGGATCAACGCGGCGGCGCCGATGAAAGTGGGGAACACCAGCGGCAGGGGCAGCAGCACCAGCCACAGTCGCTTCAGAGGGATGTCACAGCGGGTGGTCAGCCAGGCCAGTGCCGTGCCCAGCACCGCGGTGGACGCCGACACCAGCACCGCCAGCCGCAGCGTGCGAAACAGCGGCCCCCGGGTGCGCTGGGAGAACAGCACGCCCAGTGGGTCGCTGCTGAAGGTGAAGTTGCGCCACACCAAATAGCCCGCGGGAAAGGCAAACCCCACGGTCACCACGACGGCAACGAGCTTCAGCAGCGCCGGTGATCGTATGTTCGGCGACCGCACAGAGTGCGACCTTATCCACAGGCGGCAACGAAGTTGAAGCTTGCTTTACAAGAATTGACTGGTTATGGCAACCTAGTCGGTGCGTCAGCTGCCGGCCTCGGGGCGGGTGAAGGCCGCAGCAGGTGGCCCGGAGTAGACAGGGGAGACCCGATCACCGAGGGCCAAGCTATTCATGCCGCTGACCCGGGCGTGGAGGAGAACCCCGGTGGGGCTGGCCACGGTGACCATGGCGTCGGGGCCCCGATACTCGTAGTTATCAACGACGTGCTCGCCATCACCGGCCCGCAGGTCCACATTCTCGGGTCTCACCGCTACCTCGACCGGACCCCGGGCGGAGTCGAGCAGCGGGATCGGCCCGAAATCGGCCTCGGCGACATCACCGGCGGCCACCGCGGGGTACAGTGACACCGCGCCTACGAAGGCCGCCGCCCACGGGGTGGCCGGGTGCTGGTAAATCTGGGCCGGCGTTCCGGTCTGCACGATGCGACCCGCGTTCATCACCGCCACCCGGTCGCCCAGCACCAGAGCCTCCTCTCGGTCGTGGGTCACGAACACCGCGGTCATCTCCGCGTCCCGCAGCAGCTCGCGCACCTCGGTGCGGACATCGCGTCGCAAAGCGGCGTCCAAATTGGAGAAGGGCTCGTCCAGCAGCAGGACCGTGGGTTTGGGGGCCAGTGCCCGGGCCAGCGCCACCCGCTGCTGCTGGCCGCCGGAGAGTGTGTCGGGGGTGCGGCTCTGCATTCCGGGCAGGTTCACCAGCTCCAGCGTCTTGGTCACCTCCACCGCCCGCTGGCGGCGGGGGACGCCGTAGCCCACGTTGCCGGCCACATCCAGGTGGGGGAACAGCGCCCAGTCTTGGAACACCATGCCCACGTGGCGGCCCTCGGGCCTCACCCAGGCCCGGCCGCCGTCCACCGCGCTCCCATCCAGGCTGATCATCCCCTGATCGGCCTGCTCCAGCCCGGCGATAAGCCGCAGCAGAGTGGTTTTGCCGCAACCGCTGGGCCCCAGAAGCGACAACATCTCTCCGGAGTGCAGTGTGAGGTTGAAGTCGTCCAGCACCTTGGTGGCGCCGAATGACTTGTGAAGGCCGTCGATGGCAAGCAGCGGCGGCGTGGTTTCATCGAAGGACATAGCCACCAGCAGTGTAACCGGCAATCCCGGCAGTCGAAATAGTGAGCCTGGGCCCCGCGAATCACCACCACCTCTCTTGCCAGCAGGCCTGTGGGTTACAGTCGCCGATCATGATGGTTCCCACCGAACACGGGCCTATCGAGGTGCACGTCCGCGGCGAGGGCCCGCTGGTGGTCATGCTGCCGTCGATGGGCCGGGGGGCAGTCGACTTCGACCAACTAGCCGCCAACGTGGCCACCGCCGGCTATCGGGTCGCCTGTCCCGAGCCCCGAGGACTGGGGGCCAGCTCTGTGCCCAATCGGAAGGAGACGCTGTCGGCGCTGGCGGCCGATGTGGCCGCGGTCATCGCCAAGCTTGGCGAGAGTCCTGCGGTGGTGGTCGGGCACGCCTACGGCAACCGGATCGCCCGGATGACAGCTGCGGAGTATCCCGAGCTGGTGGAGAGCCTGGTGCTGTTGGCCTGCGGCGGATTCATACCGGTCACCGATGAAATGGCCGTGGCCATGAGGACGATATTCGACACCCGCAACCCACCCGAGGCTCGCCTGGACGCGGTGAGCCGGGCATTCTTCGCGCCGGGCAACGACCCCTCCCCGTGGACTGGCGGCTGGCACGGGTCGCTGGCCCGCCATCAAGAGCAAGCCACCGTATCCACCCCGCTCAGCGACTGGTGGCACGGAGGCCGCGCTCCGATGCTGGCGGTGCAGCCCGCCGACGACAAGCTGGCCGTGCCGGCCAACGCCGACGCTCTCGTCGAGGCCGTTGGCAACCGGGTCGAGGTGGTGGTCATCCCCCATGCCGGCCATGCCCTCCTTCCTGAACAGCCCGAGGCCGTGGCAGAAGTAGTTATGGGCTGGCTCAATCGCCGCCGGATCGAAGCCCGCGTCTAAGCAGGCCCTGGCGCTAGTTGCGGGGGATCTCGTTCCAGGGGATGCCCTTGTCCACCCGAGGCTCGCCGGGCAGGCCGAGCACCTGCTCGCCCAGGATGTTGCGCATGATCTCGGTGGTACCGCCCTCGATGGAGTTGGCCCGGGCTCGGAGGAACGCATGGCCCACCCCGTTCTCGGCGCCGGTTTCTGACACAGTGTCAGGCCGGCGGAAGGTGTAGTCCAAGCCCACCGAGCCAGCCGGTCCCTGAAGATTCACGCACTCCTCGAAGATTGCTTTGTTCAGCTCGGCGTGGATGGCCTTGGCCACCGAGCCCTCGGGGCCGGGGTTTCCGGCCCGACGGTTCTGAGAGGCCCGCATGTTGGTGAGCCGCAGCGTCTCGGCCTGGCTCCACAGATGCATCACCCGGTCGAGGCGGGCCGAGGTGCGCTGCTCGGTGGGCAGCTCCGACCAGACCTGCACCAACTCCGCGATGCTGCCCGAGCCCCGCTTGGGCAAACTGCCGCCGCCGATCACCGTGCGCTCGTTCATCAGGGTGGTGAGCGACACCCGCCAGCCCTCGCCCTCTTCGCCGATGCGGTCGGCATCGGGCACCCGGACATCGGTGAAGTAGACCTCGTTGAATTCGGCCTCCCCGGTGATTTGCCGCAGTGGGCGGACCTCAACTCCCTGGGCATGCATGTCCAGCGCGAAATAGGTCATGCCCTTGTGCTTGGGGGCCTGGGGATCGCTGCGGGCCACCAGCATGCCCCGGTCGGCCAGGTGGGCGAGGGTGTTCCACACTTTCTGGCCGTCCACCGTCCAGATATCGCCGTCGCGCACCGCCCGGGTGGCCAGGCCGGCGAAATCGCTCCCCGCCCCCGGCTCGGAGAACAGCTGGCACCAGCGCTCCTCGCCGGTGAACATGGGCCGCAAGAAGCGGTGCTTTTGCTCGTCGGTGCCGTGGGTCACGATGGTGGGGCCGGCCAGGGCGAAGAAGAAAGTACCGGAGTCGGCCGGTTTCGCACCCCCTTCCCGGAGACGGCGCTCGATATGACGCTGGTGGCGGGGCGCCAGCCCGAGACCGCCGTAGCCCACCGGGAAGTGGATCCAGGCCAGCCCGGCGTCGTATTGCCAGCCCCGGAACTCCTCGACCGACATGGTTGCGGGGTCGTGCTCGGCCAACAGGGCGTCGATGGCGTCGTCGACTTCTTGGGGGATGGCGTCGGTGCTCACAAGGCCAATCTACCCAGTGAGTCCATGGCTTGGCGGGCTGCTTCTCCCGGATCGAGGGCGTACATCTCGTCGGAGAACACTTCAACGGCGATTGGTGCGTCCACGCCCCGGTCGGCCAAGTCGGCCAGCAACCCGGCAATGTCCCCGTGGCCGTTGCCCGGCAGGAGGCGGTGGTGGATGCACTCGTGGGCCAACTCGTCGTTCGACGGTGCGTTGTCCGGAACCGGACCAGTGTCGCCGACCTGGATGGCCCTGATCGTGGCTGGGTCGATGGAGGCGTCAAGCCGCCCGCGCTCTGGTCCACGCCACAGGTGCCAGGTGTCCAGCAGCAGTCCGGCGTTGGGCCGGTCGGCCCGCTCGACGATTTTGGCGGCCACCCGGTGGTCGTCCAGCGGCGACCAGGCGAACGGCTCGATCAGGGCCAATATGCCGTGGTCGGCGGCTTGGTCGGCGATCTCGGCCAGGGTGGCCGCCGCCTGGGCGAGGTGCTCGCCTGGCAGCCAGTCGGAGTGCTCCAGCACAGTGATCGACCGGGAACCCAGGGCCGCGGCTGCCGCCACTGTCACATTTGCGCTGTCGGGGGACCGCATGGTCATCACCGCGCCGTCATACTCGGCCACCCGCAGGTCCAGGTCACCCAACAGGTCCAGCAGACAAGCGTCATCCCATCCCTGCTGAAGCAGCTTTTGGTACTCCCATTCGTAGATGGACAACCGGGCGAACCCGGCGGCTGACGCGGCCCGGGCTTTGTGCTCCCACGGCACTCGGCCCAGCGTGCCGGTGCACAGAAACGGGGGATGGGGCATGGACTGAGACTACGCCTGCTGCACTGTCGTGCGGGCATGGAGTTCGACTCCGATATCCAGGTAGTCCGGCTGATCCGGGCCACGAGTTGTGACAGCCGGAGAGCTTGTGACAACGAGGGGACGATCTTGAAAGTGCCGCCCCCGAGCGAGCCCATGACGCTGAAGTGCTTGTGGTCGAGGGTCAAGATCGTGCGTGTTCGACAGCGCTGGGCCAAGACCACTTGGGAGGCGTCGGCCAGTCCGATGCCAAGGTCGCGGTAGCGGGCGACTACCTGTCTTGTCGTTGAGAGATCCTCGGGGTCCATCACCGCTCGCCAAGGAAGGCAGGCGGTCGTCTTGGTCATGCCCTATATGGCCCTACCGCTAGCACAAGTGTTGTTCCGCTTACTACGTCCGGGGCTTCGCCTCGGCCAACTCGGCGATGTAGGCCAACTCTTCGTCGGAATCGGCCCGGATGGTGAGGCCGGTGGCCTTGGTGTCGCACCAACGGCTGAAGCGCTCCTTGATGCGCTGGCGAGAGCCGATCAAGGCCCCGTCGTCGATGTACTCATCGGGCACCGCGGCCACGGCTTCCTCCCGGTGCCCGGCCATGAACAGATCCTGGATACGCTCGGCGGCCTCTCCGAACCCCCGCCGCACCATGGCATCGCGGTGGAAGTTGTGCTCTCGGGTGCCGTAGCCCCCGACCAAGAAGGCGAACTGGGGCTTGGCCGAGTTGATGGCCTCCTGCACATCGTTGGTGATCGACACCCGGGCACCGGCTTGGATCTCGAGGTCATCCCAGGTGCGCCCCGCCCGCTCGAGGCCCTTCTGAATGGCCTCGGTATAGAGGTGGGCACTGCCCGGGGTGTAGCCCAGCGGCAGCCACCCGTCGGCCAACTCGGCCATGAGCGCCGTGTTGGCCGGCCCGCCGGTGGCCAAGAACACGGGGATGTCGGGGTTCATGTGCAGTATCGACTTGAGCGGCTTGCCGATGCCCAGCGCGCGCTCTCCGGCTAAGGGCAGATTGATCTGCGATCCGTCGTGGGTCACCGGGGCCTCGCGGGCGAACACCTTCTTGATGATGGATATGTAGTCGCGCAGCACGGCGTTGGGCTTGCCCCATGGCTGGCCGTACCACCCCTCCACGATCTGGGGGCCCGAGAGCCCCAGGCCGCAGATGGCCCGCCCTGGACCGGCCAGCGCCTCCAGGGTGCCGAACTGCATGGCGGTGGTCACCGGCGGCCGGGCCGCCACTTGGCATACCGCGGTGCCCAGCCGGATGTGGCGGGTATGGGCTGCGATCCACGCCAGGGGAGTGATGGCGTCGGCTCCGTAGATCTCCGCCGACCACACCGAGTCGTACCCCAGGCGCTCGGCCAGATGCACCCGCTCCAGCGGTATCTCCAGCTTGGCCTGATTCCAGACGTCTATCCCGATTCCCAGCTTCATAGTCTCCGACTATCCCACGGTGTGCAGATGAACGACGAGAACTGCTTCTCGAAATTGACTCCTGGCCTCGTTGGTCTTGGCGATCTTGCTCGGAAGGACATGGACATCCCACTCCCGGTGGTCTGCCGGTGAATTGGCAGTGGGTAGAATCCGACGGTGCCCACCAAGTTCTTGCACCCATTTGCCCCGGCCGCGGCCGACGACTTCATCACCATCGTGCGGGCCGAGGGCTGCACACTGTGGGACGACCAGGGCAAACGCTATCTGGATGCCCTAGCCAGCCTGTGGTACTGCCAGGTGGGCCACGGCCGGCGTGAGATTATCGACGCGGTGGCCGGCCAGATGCGGACGCTGGACGCCTATCAGACCTTCGCACCGTTCACGAACCAGCCGGCTGAGGAGCTGGCCTCGATGGTGGCCGAGCGGTCGCCGCTGCCCGACGGCCGGGTCTTCTTCTGCGGTTCGGGCTCGGAGGCAGTGGACTCGGCGCTCAAGATCGCCCGGGGGGTCCACCAGCTCCGAGGCGAGTCGGACCGTCAGATCGTCATTCGGCGCACCGACGCCTACCACGGCACCAACTTTGGGGGCACATCGGCCCAGGGCATCGCCGGCAACCGGGAGGGCTGGGGCGACCTGGTTCCCCACTTCGTGGAGGTGCCCCGCGACGATATCGAGGCGGTGAGCACCGTCATGGCCGCCCACGCGGGGCGGGTGGCCGCCGTCATCACCGAGCCGATGCAGGGTGCCGGGGGAGTGTTCCCGCCCCACGACGGCTATTTGGAAGGTGTGCGGCGACTGTGCGACCAGCACGGGGCGCTGCTCATCATGGACGAGGTGATCTGCGGGTTCGGCCGCACCGGGCAGTGGTTCGGGGCCCAGCACTACGGCGTCACTCCCGATCTGATGACCTTCGCCAAGGGGGTCACCTCGGGATACCAGCCAGTGGGCGGGGTGATTTGCAGCCGGGACGTGTGTAACGTGTTGGAGCAGCCCGGCCTGGTACTGCGCACCGGCTACACCTACGCCGGGCACCCGACGTGTATGGCCGCCGGGGTGGCCAACTTGGCCCTGATGGAAGAAGAGGAGCTGGTGCAACGGGTGCCCCATCTGGCCGAAAAGCTCACCGAGGGGCTGGCCGCACTCCAATCCGACGGTCTCATCCAGAGCTACCGGGGGACCGGAGCGGTGTACGCCGCCGAGCTGGGCTACGACGCGGCGGTTTCCCGGATGCGGCTGCTGGAAGCCGGGGTGGTGTTGCGGCCCATCGGCACCGCGCTGGCCATCTGCCCGCCCCTGGTCATCACCGACCACGAGATCGGCACCTTGTTCGACACCATGGCCGATGTGCTGGCCCAAGGGCCAGACCAGGGCTAGCCCGCTCAGCCGATCATTTGGCCGGCGTCTACTCGGATCTCCAGGCCGGTAACCCCTCGGCTCCGCTCCGAGGCCAAAAACAGAACGGCTTCGGCAATGTCTCCGGGATCGACATGCCGGTTCAAAGCTGCGGCCCGTGCGGCCCGATCGGAGACCTGCTGAGCCGTTTTGCCGGTCTGGGCGGCGATGCCTTGCCACAACTGGTCGAGGTTGTCGCCGGTGATATAGCCCGGCGTGACGATGTTCACCCTGATGTTGTGGGGGCCGAGTTCTCGGGCCATCACCAACGACGCGGTGTGCACGGCCGATTTGGTGGAGGTATAGATGGCCATCTTCTCGGGCACCGAATGAGTGCCGAGCGTGCTGATCTGCACGATCGAGCCCCCGCCGGCGGCCTTCATGTGCTCGGCCGCCCTACGGCTCACCTCCAAGGTGCCGATCACGTTGACCTCGACGGCTCGGCGGTAGTCGCCCCAGTCTATGTCTGTCACGGTGGAACGCACCGCGCCGCCAAGGGTGGCCACGTTCACCACTGCATCCACCCGCCCCAGCTCGGCCGCTGCGGTGTCAGCCAGGGCCGCGGCGGAGTCGTGGTGGGCGATGTCGGTGGGTACCGCCACTACCCGGCGCCCGGTGGCCTCAGACACCTCAGCGGCCAGTGCTTCCAGCGGTTCTTTCCGCCGGGCGGCTAGGGCCAGTTCAGCGCCGTCGCCAGCCAGAGCCAGCGCGCACGACCGTCCCACCCCCGGCCCTGCTCCGGTGACGATGGCCACCTTGCCGGCCATCGAGCGGTTCATCTGGCTCCCTTGTGCATCACAGTCTCTCGGTCCGATGCCGGTGGTTTGGTTTGTTGTTCACGGTCTTGGGATCCGATGCCGGTGGTGTCGGCGCTATTCAGTCTCGGGCATGTCGGGGATCCAGCTGGCACCGTTGATGTGGCTGCCGCCGTCCACGTACAGCGTGTTGCCGGTGAGGTATTGGGCGTCTTCCGACGACAAGAAGAGGGCTACCGGGGCGATGTCGCCCTCGGGGTCGCCCATGCGGCCCATAGGGTTGGCCGCCTCGGCATTGCGGATCAGATCGGGCATCATCTCCTCCACCCGGCGAGCCGAGGCGGTCTTGGCTCCCGGGCAGATCACGTTCACCGCGATGCCGTATGGCGCCCACTCTCGGGCCGCGGTGCGGCTCAGGGTCCGCAGCGCCTCTTTGGCGCAGTTGTACTCCAATGTGCCCATGTGGGCGTTCACCCCGTTGAGCGAGCACAGGTTCACGATCCGGCCATACTGCTGATCCCGCATCACCCGGAAGGCGGCCTGCATGGCCCACAGCGGGCCGTACAACCCCACGTGCATGGCGTCGTTCATCAGCTTGTCGGTCTTGACCTCCACCCGGCAGAGCTCTCCGCCGCCCCACGCGTTGTTGATGAGCACGTCGAGGCGGCCCCAGTGGTCGGCGGCGGCGTCCACCATGGCCAGCACCTCGGCCTTGTCGGCCACGTCTACCCGCATCGATCGGGCGTCGGCGCCGAATTCGTGGCACAGTTCGCCGACCACCCGCTCGGCGGCCTCATTGTCGATGTCGGTGACCAGCAGCTTGGCCCCCTCGGCCGCGAACCGTCGGCAGATTCCGCGGCCGATGCCGTCGCCGCCGCCGGTGACCACCGCCACCCGATCCTCCAGTTGTCCCATCTTCTCGCTCCTTCCAGAAGCTGATTGCGGGGTAGGGAAAGCTCAGAAAGCGATGACTGAGCGCAGGGTCTCGCCGGCCTTCATGGCGGCGTAGCCATCGTTCACCTCGTTGATATCGATGGTGGCCGACACCATCTCGTCCAGTTTGAGCCGTCCGTCGAGGTAGAGGTCGATGAACTTGGGCATGTCCAGACGGAAGCGGTTGCCGCCCATAAGCGATCCCTGGAGCTTCTTCTCGCTCAAGATGATCTCTCCGCCGGGGATGGTTACCTGGCTGGTCATGGGCAGCATGCCGATGACCGTGGCCGTGCCGCCGATGCCGATCATGGCCCAGCTCTGCTCGGCGGTGGCCGACAGGCCGATGGCCTCAAAGGAGTAGTCGGCCCCGCCCCTGGTGATCTCGTGGACGGCGGCCACGGGGTCGACCTCCGAGGCGTTGACCGTGTGGGTGGCGCCCAGGGTGCGGGCCATCTCCAACTTGGAGGCTACGAGGTCCACCGCGATGATGGGTGTGGCGCCCACGATGCGGGCCCCCTGGACGGCCGACAAGCCGATGCCGCCGCAGCCGATCACCACCACGCTCGATCCCGCGGGCACCGCCGCGGTGCGCATGACTGCTCCCAGCCCGGTGGTGACCCCGCAGCCGATCAGGGCGGCCCGGTCGAGGGGCATATCGTCGCGGATCTTCACCACCGCCCGCTCATGGACCAATAGCTCCTCGGCGAACGACCCCAGCCCGGCGAAGGCGGTGCAGCCCCGGCCGTCTTCGAGCCTCAACGAGGGGGTGGGACGGCCCGAGCGCATGGAGTCGGCGTCGAGGCACAGGTAGGGCTTGCCCTGAAGGCACGTGCGGCACACCCCGCACCACATCGAGACGCAGGTGATGACGTGGTCGCCGGGCTGCACGTAGGTCACGTCTTCGCCCACTGCGGCCACCACGCCAGCCGACTCGTGGCCCATCACCATCGACTGCGCCACCGGCCAGTGCCCGTCCATGAAGTGAAGATCGGAGTGGCACAGCCCGGCATGGGTGGTGCTGATGAGCACCTCGTTGGGATTCGGCTTGTCCACGGTGAGGTTCTCGACGACCAGTTCGCCGGGGCTGGTGTGCAATACGGCGCCGCGCATGGCTTCTCCTCGGTTGTTGATTTCCAGGACAGACTAAACGCGGCCGGCCACGCTGGCAGTGTCCGGGCCGCGGGGCGGCATCTAGAGGTTGGCGAGAAAGTCGTCTACCAAGCTGATCACGTAGCCGATGTCCTCATCGTCCAATGAATGGTTCATAGGCAGCACGACGCCCCGCTCCATCACGGCATCGGCGTTGGGCAGGCCCCCGTCGGGCTGGCGGAGGGACACGTCGGCCATGAATGGCTGGCGGGTGGCGTTGCCGGTCCACACCGTGCGGGTGTCCACCCCGTTGCCGTCCAGATGGACTTGGAGGTCGGCTCGCTCGAAGCCGGCGTCGGGGGTGATGGTGAGGGGGTAGCACAGCCAGGCGGTGTCCAGCCCCTCGGTCTGGCGGGGTATGCGGAAGCGGTCGGCGTGGGCGGAGAAAAAGCCGGTGTATTGGGCGAAGCTGCGGGTGCGCCGGGCGAAGTTGTGGGGCACCTTGTCAAGCTGTTGCAGCCCGAAGGCAGCGCCGATCTCGGAGGGCTCGAAGTTCCAAGCGAGTTCGTCGAAGATGAACTGGTTGTCGTAGTGGATGCCGTCCAAATCTTCCCAGAAGTCCCGGCTCCGGCGCTTGGAGCCGTAGAAGTGCAGCTCGGAGCGCCGCCCCCAGCGGCGCAGCAGAAGGCCCCTGTCTCGCAGCGCCTCGTCGTCGAGCAGCACCATGCCGCCGCCTCCGGCGCAGGTGATGATGTGCGACGACGCGAAGCTGGTAACTGTCATGTCGCTGCGGGTGCCGGTGGGGGTGCCCCGCAGGGTGGGCCCCAGGGCATCGCAGCTGTCCTCGATCACCAGCAGCCCGTGGCGGTCGGCGACGGCCCGGATGGTGTCCCAGTCGGGAGCGTTGCCGATGAGGTTGGGGGCCAAGATGGCTCTGGTCTCTGGGCTGACCAGAGCTTCGATGGAATCGACGTCGATCTGGTAGGTGTCGGAATCGATGTCGGCGAACACCGGCACCAGCCCGGCTCGCACCAACGGGGCAATATCGGTGGAGAAGGTCACCGCCGCAGTGATCACTTCGCTGCCCGGCGGCAGATCGGCCAGCTCTACCGCCAGGTACAGCGCCGATGAGCCCGAGTTGCACATGAGACCCCGCTGCTTGCCGAACCGCTCGGCCACGGCTCGCTCGAAGGCGTTGACGTTTCGCCCCGGCCACAGCGCGGCGGCTCCGCCCCGCAGCACCTCCACCACCGCATCGACCTCGGCTTCATCGTGCACACTGGCCGCATAGAATATTCGCTCGCCCATCGCCCCTCAGTCTGCTCCAGTCACGACGACCAGTCGCGATCAAAGGGGCGGGTCAAGCTTTCGCTGACCGCGTCGGCTTGTTGCACTCAAACCGTGTGGCAGGGGTCGCAGTGGCCGGTGCTCATGGCTTCGAGGAAGCCAGAGGCGCGTTCTTGGCGGGGGTAGCGGTTGGCCAGTTCCCAGAAGGCGGGGCTGTGGTTGGGCTCGGTGAGGTGGGCGAGCTCGTGGATGATGACGGCGTCGAGAACCCAGGAGGGCACTCGGGCGAGGCGGGTGGAGATGCGGATGGTGCCGCGGGCAGATGTGCACGATGCCCAGCGGTCGTTCTGCTCGGCCCAGCGCACCGACTCCGGCGGTTGCAGGCCGTATCGGCGGGCCAGCTTGGCGGCCCGCTCGACCAGGTTCACTGCGCTGGCCTCGGCGGCCCGTCTGCGCTCGAGGCGCGCTACCAGGCTCGCCACCATCTCGGCCTCGGCGTCGGACTTCATCCCCGCGGGAACCCGCACTTCGATGCAGTCGGGCAGGATTTTGGCTGCGGCTGTCTTCCGTCGCTTCGGACTGCGGATTATGCGGATCGCAAGCCGCGACAGCGCCTCTGGGGCTGCGTCCACGGCCCCGTCCAAATCGGCGTCAAAAGCCGTGTCCACGAAGGTTGCACTCACAATGCGACCATACCGACAGGGGGTGACAGTTTGGTGGATGGTGGGCTGTCATAGTCGCTGCGGTATCGTCCGGCAAAAGCTAAGGGGGAGAGTGATATGGCAGCTCAGACCAAGACCCAGGCCGCGTGGACCGACATGGCAAATGCTCTGTTGGAGGTGGGCGACCGCTTCTGTGGCGAGGAGTGGGGAGTGTCCGGTGAACAGGACATTGCCGACAGCCACCGCCTAGTGATGCACATTCTCCAGTCGGCCCTGTTCGCCCATGCCGAGTTCGACCCCGAGCGGCCGGCTTGGCGCCGGATCGTGTCACCCACTCGCAAGTTCACCGGCGACAACGCCGATGCAGTGTACTTCGAGGCTCCGGTGAGCGGCGATCTGGCCTATCGGGTCACCGGCAATCTGGCCGGGGCGGTCTACACATCGTTCACCGTTGAATTGGGCTCTAGCGATGGCAAGTACGCCACCGGCACCGGCGGGGTGCTCAACGACGACGACATTGATGTGGATGCCGAAGGCAACTACGAGGTGTTCCTGGGCGGCGAGGCCCGGGACCGCAACTGGTTGGAATTGCCCTCCGACGCGGGCCGGATCACCACCCGGCACTATTTCGAGGTCCCCAGGCCGGCGGCGGCCGACGAGTCGCTCCACATTCCCCTGACCATCGAGTGCTTGTCGCCGGTGGGCCCGGCAACCCATTGGACCGATGAGACGGTGGCCGCAGCCATCACCCGGGTCAACAACCACTTGCTGGGCAAAACCCTGCAACAGCCCATCCCGGGCAGCTATCCCTTGCCGTCGTGGGTCAGCCGCAAGCCTAACGAGCTGCCCGACCCCCAGCCGCCTGGCACCATGGGTTTCGCCGCCTTCGACGCCTACTACACCATGGGCCGCTATGTGCTCGGCCCCGACGACGCCCTGGTGATGACCGGGCGGTGGCCGGAGTGCAAGTTCGGCAATGTATGCCTGTGGACGACCTTCGGCCAGACCTATGACTACGCCAACCGCGTCACCAGCCGCAACCGGGCCAACACCGCCCTGGAAGCCGACGGCACATTCAAGATGGTGATCGCCCATGCCGACCCCGGCGGATACAACTGGCTGGACACCGAAGGCCGCCCGACCGGCAGCATCTTCTGGCGGTTCTTCCTGCCCACCGGTCCGGTGGAGCGAATCGAGCCGCAATTGGTCAAACTGGCTGACCTGCGCTGAGCGCAGACCCCGGCGACTCGGGAGAGGCGAGGGTGTCACGCGCGTGTGCATCCAAATGCGATCTGGAGCCGATGAGGTTGTGGTTGACTCCGGTATAGTGGTGGGCGCTTCCCCCAATGACTCAACTCATGATGGAGAGTTGGAATGGAACAAGTGATCATTGCCATGTTGGGGGTCATCATCACCTTGATGCTGTATCTCGACCGGGTACATCGAGCTGACCTCGCGAAGCATCGAGAGGAGACCCAGCGGGGCTTCGAGGAGACTGGGAGGCAGTTCGAGGCCCACCGGGAGGAGACTGGGAGGCAGTTCGAGGCCCACCGGGAGGAGACTGGGAGGCAGTTCGAGGCCCACCGGGAGGAGACCAAGGCTGGCTTTGACCGTGTCAACGGGCGAATAGACAAGCTCACCGAAATCATCATCGATTTGGTTCGACGAGTGGGCCGGCTTGAGGGACTCTTCACGAGTCAGTCTGAGACTGCGGAAGCGCGCTGATGGCGCGGCTGGTTGGCCGTCCCGGTTGACCAGGCTCGCCTAGAGGTTCGAGCGACACGAGTCAGTTCGCCCCTGCGTCGAAAAGGGTGCGCGGAATCAGACTGCCGGTCGGGAAGAATATCGGGATGCAACTGCTGGGCCAGACGCCTGAGCTGCCCGACGGGTTGGACTGCATCGACCCCGATCTGCTGGAGAAGCTGCGGAATGGAGCAATCGACAAGCTCCCCGAGAGCGCTCTCGATTGCCTGCCCCCCGATGTCCGCGACGCCATTCCCGACGAACTCATCGAATTCGCCACGGCCAACCCTGAACTGGCACTGGTGGCGATAGTGGTTGCGGTAGCCGCCTCGCTGCTTTTCCTGTACAAGCTGATGAAGAGGGCCTTCATCGTCGCCCTGGTGTCCGGCGCGGTGGCAGCTGCGCTCTGGTGGTGGCTCGCCGGCGCCCAATAACGTGCGACCATGAGCAGCCGGCCGCTTTGGGTGCCAGACCAAGATCAGGTCTCCCACACCAATCTGGCCCGCTTCGCCGCCGGGGTGGGAATCGACATTGCAGCCAGCGGAGGATTTGAGAGGCTGCACCGGTGGTCGGTGGAAGACCTCAGCGGTTTCTGGTCGGCGGTATGGAACTTCTGCGGGGTGGTGGCCTCGGAGCAGGGGAGTGCAGTGGTTGTCAAGGCCGAGCACAACGCCGACGTGCGGTTTTTCGACGGTGCCCGGCTCAACTTCGCCGAGAATCTGCTGGCCGGCGACGACTCCGAAGTCGCTTTGGTGTTCGCCGATGAGTCCGGCGTCTACACCGAGGTGAGCCGGGCCGAACTCCGGGGTCTGGTGTCGCGTCTGGCTGGAGCCATGCGGGCTCAGGGAGTGGGCCCCGGTGATCGGGTGGCATGCTGGATGCCCAACGTTCCCGAGGCCTATGCGGTGATGCTGGCCGCGGCATCGATAGGGGCGGTTTTCTCGTCCACCTCTCCCGACTTCGGTACCGCCGGGGTGCTGGACCGCTTCGGCCAGATCGAGCCGGTTCTGCTGTTCGCGGTGGACGGCTACGTCTATGGAGGCCAGCGGTTCGATTGCCAGAAGCGGTTGGCTGAGATTCGAGCCGGACTGCCCACCGTGGCTGTCACCGTGGTGCTGAACCGCCTGGGTCTCGGCGAGCGTCCGCCCGAGGGCACCGTGGACTTCGATGCCTGGATCGAGTCCCATTCCACCGGATCGATCCAATTCGAGCAGCTTCCCTTCGACCACCCGCTGTATGTGCTGTACTCCTCAGGCACTACCGGTCGGCCCAAATGCATCGTCCACCGGGCCGGCGGCATTTTGCTCAAGCACCTGTGCGAGCACCAGCTCCACGGTGATGTGCGCCCCGGCGACCGGGTGTTCTACTTCACCACCACCGGTTGGATGATGTGGAACTGGCTGGCTTCGGCGCTGGCTTCGCGGGCTGCTGCGGTGGCGTGGGACGGGAATCCCGCCCATCCCGGCCCCGAAGTTCTATTCGACTTGGTCGACCGGGCCGGGGTCACCCTGTTCGGGGTGTCGGCCCGATATATCTACTCGATGCGCAAAGCCGGGGTTTTCCCTCGCCGGTCCCACCGCCTGAGCAGCTTGCGAACCATCTGCTCGACCGGCTCGCCGCTGGCGCCCGAGGGGTTCGACTATGTGTATGAGGAGGTCAAAGCCGACGTTCACCTGGCCTCCATCTCGGGGGGAACCGACCTGTGTGGCTGTCTGGTGGCCGGCGACCCCACCGGGCCGGTGTGGTCGGGGGAGATCCAGAGGCCCGCCCTGGGCCTGGACATCGAGGTGCTCGACGGCGACGGCTCGACCACGGGGCCGGGCCAATTCGGCGAACTGGTGTGCGCGTCCCCGTTCCCTTCACAGCCCTTGAGCTTCTGGGGACCGGGGGGCGATGAGCGGTATCGAGCCGCCTACTACGAGCGGTTCAAGGGCCGCTGGCACCAGGGTGACTACGTCTGCTCCACCGTGCACGGCGGATTTGTCATCTCCGGCCGTTCCGACGCCACCTTGAACCCCGGCGGGGTTCGGATAGGCACCGCCGAGATCTATCGCCTCGTGGATGCCATGGACGAAGTGGTCGAGTGCGTTGTGGTGGGCCAGCCGATGGACGGCGACACTCGGGTGGTGCTTTTCGTGAAGCTGTCCGATGGCGTGGGCCTCGACGACGGCTTGAAGGCGTCCATCCGGGCGTCCATCCGGGCCGGGGCCACTCCCCGGCACGTGCCGGCGGTGATCTGTGCGGTGAACGACATCCCCCGAACCCGCAGCGGCAAGACGGTGGAGTTGGCGGTGCGCGACGCGATCAGCGGGCGACCCATTGCCAACATCGAGGCGCTGGCCAACCCCGAGGCCTTGGACTGCTTCCGCAACCGACCGGAGCTGGCTTGGCCGAGAATTTCTTGATGGAAGACTTGCTTCCCCGGCTGCGGAGCCTCTTGTTCGCCCCGGCCAGCCGCCCCGACATGTGCGCCAAGCTGCCCCGCAGCGGCCCCGACGGGGTGGTGCTCGATTTGGAGGATGCAGTGGCGCCCGCGGCCAAGGCCGAGGCTCGGCTCCAGGCCTTCGCGGCCGCGGCCGAGCTGCGCAGCCGACATCCCGAGCTAGCCGTGTTCGTGCGGGTCAACCCACCAGGCACCGAGTGGTTCGCCGACGATATCGCCCAGAGCCTGGCCGCGGAGCTGACCGGCGTGGTGGTGCCCAAGCTGGAGGGTGCCACCCAAGTCGATCTGGTGCAAGAAACCCTAGCGCAGGCAGACCGCCGTCATCTCCGTATCATGGCCGGTATCGAGACCGCCGCCGGCGTGGCCCGAGTCGCCGATGTCTTGGAGCATTCTCGGGTTGATTGGGCCTATTTTGGAGCCGAGGACTTCATCACCGACATGGGCGGCGTCCGCACCGACGACAGCCTCGAAGTGCTCTACGCGCGTTCCCAGGTGGCGCTGGCCGCCCGGCTGGCCGGGGTGCCGGTTATCGACCAAGTGGTGACCGCGTTCGGCGACGACGAGCGCTTCTTAGCCGACGCCGCCGTGGGGCGGTCCATCGGCTACAGCGGCAAGCTCTGCATCCACCCCGCCCAGGTGCCCCTGGCCAACCAGGGCTTTGCCCCGTCGCCCGAGGAGCAGGACCGGGCTCGGGCCCTTCTGGTCGTGTGGGACCAAGCCCAGGCCCGGCGCGAGGCATCGGTGGCTTTTGAGGGCCAGATGGTAGATGAGCCGCTTGCGCGTCGCGCTCGGGCGTTGATGGACGAATAACCGGCGCTGAGGCGGGTATGGCAGGCTAACGGAATGGCAAAGCGTCGCGACAAGATCCGTCTGACTCCCGAGGAGATGGAGATCTTCATCGAGGGGCAGAAGAGCCTCCAAGTGGCCACCATAAACCAGGACGGGACCCCCCATCTGAGCACCCTGTGGTTTGCAGTGGTAGACGGCGAATTCGTGTTCGAGACCTACACCAAGTCGCAGAAGATCAAGAATCTGGAGCGGGACAACCGCATCGCCCTGCTGCTGGAGGACGGTGTTGAATACGACAAGCTCCGGGGGGTTGCCATCAATGGCCGGGCCGAGCTGCACACCGACCCGGCCGTGGTCCACCGCTTGGCCCTGGAGGTTATGGATCGGAACAACCCTGATATCAATCGGGAAATGCTGTCCAAAGCGGCCGAGAGCATGGCCCTGAAGCGCACCGCGGTGGTGGTCAAGGCCGCCAAGGTCATCAGCTGGGACCACACCAAGCTGGGCGGCACCTACTGACGCCGCTGGTGCCCGCACTCCGCGACTTGCCGTGCGCGCCCTCTTCTGGTGACCGCCCGGTAGCGTTGGAGGTCTGGTGAGGGACTTCCTGAGGTGGCTGTCCCACCTCTTCCGACTGGCCGTACTCATGCCCATGCTGGCGCTGGCCCTGGCCGCCACGCTGTTCGTGGTCTGGCCCCCGACGGCCGACGTGCTGAAGTCGTGGGAGTCCACGCCGGTGGAAGTGAACCTGACCGAGGATGTGAGCCTGGACGAGTTGTCTATCCGCTCCTACGTCTATGACGCCGATCGCCGAATTATCGATGTGTTCAGCTACGTCGAGAACCGTGTGTTGGTGGATCTCGACGACATCTCCGAACAGGTGAAGAACGCAGTGATTGCCATCGAGGACGAGAACTTCTACCTGCACACCGGCATCGACCTCAGCGCGGTGTTCCGGGCCGGTCTTCAGAACGTGGGAGCCGGGGGCATCACCCAGGGCGGCTCCACCATCACTCAGCAGCTCATCAAGAATTTGGTGGTGGGCAACAAGGTCGAGGCCGAGCGCAAGCTCCAGGAGATGGCCATGGCCAAGCGCCTCGAGCGGGAGATGGGCAAAGACGAGATCCTGCACCTCTACCTCAACACGGTGTACTTCGGCCAAGGCGCCTACGGTGTGCAGGCCGCCGCCGAGGTTTACTGGGGGCTGGACGCGGCCGATCTGGGCTGGGGTGAGGCTGCGCTGTTGGCTGCGCTGATCAGCAATCCCAGTGGCTACGACCCCATCTACAACCCCTTGCAGGCACTGCGCCAACGGCGCATCGTGCTCAACCGGCTGGCCGCGCTGGGCCACGTAACCGAGGAGCAGGCCGACTCGTACCATCTCCAGCCGCTGCCCACCGAGGTCAACGAGATCGAATTGCCTCCCAAGAGCTACTTCGTGGAAGAAGTGAAGCAGCAGCTCTTGGACGACCCTCGATATCTGGGCGGGAGTCCCGAGGATCGCTTCAACCTGGTATTCAACGGCGGCCTACGCATCTACACCACCTTCAACCCCGTTTCCCAGCAACAGGCCGAGGCCGCCGTGGCCGCCACCCTGGTTGAGTACAACGAGGGCGAGCACGGCGGTGTCGAGGCCACCATGGCCCTGGCCGCCCTCCAGCCCGATACCGGGGCGGTGAGAGCATTGGTGGGCGGACCGGGGTTCGCGCCGGATGAAGAGGAGTTCAACCTGGCCACCCAGGGCACCCGGCAGCCCGGGTCGGCGTTCAAAACGTTTGTGATGATGGCCCTGTTCGAGCAGGGGTACCAGCCCAGCGACCGCATCAGCGGGCGGGGGCCCTGCCAGATACCCAATCCCGGAGGCGTCCCCGACCCCTATGTGGCCAATAACTTCGCCAGCTCGCCAGGGCAGGTTCAGACCATTTCCGACCAAATTAGGGTTTCCTCCAACTGCGCGTTCTTGCGGTTGGGCCGGGTGGCGGGGATACAGCCGGTTATCGGCATCGCATCAAAGATGGGCATCACCACCGAGTTGGAACCGGTGGCATCGCTCCCACTGGGTTCCGAGGAGGTTCACCCCATCGACATGGCGTCGGCCTACGGGGTCATAGCCACCGGCGGGATCCGCTACGTGCCCTACTTCATCGAGCGGATCGTCGACCGACAGGGCAACGTTCTTTTCACTCATGAGCTGTCGGGCCAGCGGGTGGTGTCGGAGCGCTCGGCCTGCTGGGCCACCGACGTGCTGGAGAACAACGTGGTCAACGGCACCGGGCGACGGGCCCAGCTGCCCCAGCAAGCCGCGGCCGGCAAGACCGGCACTACCGAGGAATCGGCCGATGCCTGGTTCGTCGGGTTCACCCCCCATCTGGCCACTGCGGTGTGGCTGGGCAACCCCAACGAGCGCATTCCCATGCGAAAGGTGACCGGCAGTTCCTATCCGGCGGTGGCCTGGGGCCGGTTCATGGCCAGCTACCACGAGGGCCTGGAGGCGGTGGACTTTCCGAGCTGTCCCGGCGAGACCCGGATCAGTCATCTAATCGAGCTGGAAGACGTGTTCACCGTGGGAGTCCCCTGCGCGACCCCGCCGGCGCCCGTGGACGGCGAGGCGCCCGTTCCGGTTATCGTGGCCGTCGATACCGACGATGACGGCACCCATGACACCTGCGTGAACCTATTGGCCACCGAGGGGATCGAGCCCTGTGGGTTCAGCGAGTTCGCCGTCGAGGGCGGAGAGCCAATACCGCTGTACTGCGGGACGCCCTCACCTATCGAGGTGGAATGCCTCGAAGGCCAGTTTCCCCTGGACTCCGATGATGACGGGGTCGCTGACACCTGCGTAGGTCCAGGATCTGGTTCGGGCTCCCCGGGCGACTCCGATCCCGACGTCGAAGCTGGCCTCGATGCCGGGGCTGACCCTGAACGTCCATCTGAACCTAGGATCGAGCCGTGAGCGATGATCAATACCAGCGCCTGCTGTCGGTGCAAGACCACGACACCCGGATCGACCAGCTCCGTCATCGCCTCGACACCCTCCCAGAGCGGGCTGCGCTCGCCAACCGCCAGCAGGCCCGCCAACTGGTCCACGACCAGCGAGAGGCGTTGCAGGTTCGGCGCTTGGAGCTTCAACGGAATCTCAAGCGCCACGAGGATGAGCTGGCTGCGGTGGAAGACCGATTCAAGCGGGAGAAAGACCGGCTGTACTCGGGGGAGATAACCGGCACCCGGGAGTTGCTGACCCTCCAAGAAGAGGTAGACGGATTGCGATCCCGCTGCTCCGATATGGAAAGCGATGCCTTGGAGCAGATGGAGGAGGTCGAACAGGTCGAAGCCGAGGTGGATGCACTGCTGGCTGGCCTCGAATCCGCAGACGCCGATGTGGTCTCCGGGGAGCAGCACCTGTCCGAGGCTGAAGCGATTGTCCGAGCTGAGATCGACCAGGAGGCTGCCGCCCGCGCAACCGAAGCGGCCGACATCCCCCTATCGGTTCTGGCCAGCTACGAGGACCTACGAACCCGTATGGGCGGGGTGGCCGTGGCCCGGCTTCGCAACGGCACTTGCGAGGGCTGCCACCTTGGGCTGTCGGCGATGCAATTGGACCGCATCCGCCACGCACCGGCCGACGAGGTGTGCTACTGCGAGGAGTGCGGCCGCATCCTGGTGCGGACCTGACCGAGACGGCCTGGTGTTCATCTGGTTCTTGGCCCTCAGCTTCGTGCTGGTGGCCCTGGTGTTCGACAGCCCGGCGCTGGACTACCGGATGGTGTTGCTCGGATCGGTGCTGCCCGTGGTCGAGCTGCTGGCCGGCGGTCCGTGGGCGCTTCACACCTTGCTCGCCCCGCTGGTGGTGCTCATGCTGGTGATGCTGGCCACCGGTGGCCGCCGCCTGGCTCGGCGCCGCTGGCTGGGACTGCCCATCGGGCTGTTCCTGTACTTGGCGCTGGATGGGGCGTGGCTGCGGACCGAGCTGTTTTGGTGGCCGGCATGGGGCGTTCGGGTGGACAGCAGCGACGTGCCGGACTTCAAGCCCGCAGCCCTGATGATCGCGCTGGAGCTGATCGGGGTGGCCGTGGGGGCTTGGGCCGTTCGCCGCTACGGCCTGGCCGACCGGGAGCGATTGCGCCTTTTCTGCACCCAGGGCCGCCTGGATCGCACCCAGATGGGCGATTCCCGGCCGCGGTGGCGTTGAAAAGCCAATCTCAGGAGAGATTGGACGGTGAGTCGGCCTGTAGGCGGGATTCTGTCCGGGTCCTTGCGGACCGTGGGTGGCCATCCATCTAAGCGGCCTACCCGGGGACTGCCCCTGGCGGGGCGGTGGGCCACCATGTCCCCTGCTTGGCCTTGCTCCCGGTGGGGTTTGCCGAGCGAGCCGGGTCGCCCCGGCCCCTGGTGCGCTCTTACCGCACCGTTTCACCCTTGCCTGTGCCCGAGAATCCGGGCCATCGGCGGTCTGTTCTCTGTGGCACTTTCCTTCGAGTCGCCCCGACTGGCAGTTAGCCAGCACCGTTGCCCTGCGGAGTCCCGACCTTCCTCGACATCGCAGTCCGGAATCCCGGGCGTCGATGCCGCGGCCACCTGGCCGACTCACCGTGGCCTTAGTCTGCCAGTCCCGCGCCTTCGGAGGCGAGGGGGTTTACAAGCCGAGGTCAGTGAGCTCCGGGTACCAGCGGGAGGCCCGCTGCACCGCGTCGCGCCAGCGTTCACGGTCGACGGCAAATTCTGGCTCGACCACCGCTCGGGGCGACCAGGAGTCGGCCACCTCCTGCCAACTCGACCACTGGCCCAACGCTCGCCCGGCTAAGACCGCGGCCCCTAGCGCGGTTCCCTCCGGCACCGGGCACAGCTCCACCGTGCGGCCCAGGGTGTCGGCCAGGATCTGGGTGAACGCCGGGTTTTGGGACATACCGCCATCTACTCGGAGCCGATCCAAGCGGTAGCCGCTGTCATCTTCGGCTGCCTCCACCAAGTCGGCAGCCCGCTGAGCCACCCCCTCGAACACCGCCCGCACGATGTGAGCCGCAGTGGTTCCCCCGGTGATCCCGAACAGCGCCGCCCGGGCGCCGAAATCCCAGTGCGGAGTGCCCAGACCATACAGGGCCGGTACGTATACCACTCCGCCGGTATCGGCCACGCTGCCAGCCACCTCGGCTGACTCGGAGGCATCGGCCAACAGCCCTACGTCGTCGATCAGCCAGCTCATGTTCGACCCGGCGGCGATCATCATTGCCTCCACACCCCAGACGATGGCCCCGTCCTCCTGCCAGGCCACTATGGGAAACGTGCCTCGGTCGCTGCGCTTTTCCGAGATCGGCCGGTCGGCGCCGGTGTACACGTCCAAAAAGGCGCCGGTACCAAAGGTGAGCTTGGCCTGCCCCTCGACCACGCAGCGCTGCCCGATGAGCGACGACTGCTGGTCACCGATGATCCCGGCAATCGGCGGTGCTCCCGGCAGGGCAGTGGCGGTGCCCACAATGCCGGTGGAGTCGACGATTTCCGGAAGACAGCGATGGGGAACGCCGAGGCGGCCGACTATTTCATCCGACCAGCGGCTTCCATCTTCGGACAGCATCCCGCTCATGGCCGCATTGGAAGGGTCGACCACATGGCTGGCACCCTGCGAGAGGCACCACACCGCCCACGTGTCCACAGTGCCGAAACAAAGGTCTCGCCTTCGATCGGGGTCGCAGTGGTCGAGCAGGTACACGAGCTTGGTAGCCGACTCATTGGGAACCAGATGAAGGCCTTTGGCCTGCCAGGCCAGGCACTCGCCCACGGTGCGGAGATCCTGCCAACCCAGCGCAGGACCCACCGGCTCGCCGGTTCGGCGGTCCCACACCACCGCCGACCCCCGCTGGTTGGTGACGGCCACCGCATCGACGCCCCCGACCTCGGCGACTACCTCCGTGGCCGTTTGAAGAATGACTCCGGCCATCTCACTGGCGTCGAACTCCACCAATCCCGGATCGGGTATGTCGGGCGGAGTGCGCTGCTGGCGAAAGCAGATCACCCGGTGCCCGTCGGTCACCGCCGAGCGGATGCTGCTGGTGCCCACGTCGATGACGCAGATGTTCATTTGCGGACTCGCTGATAGACCAGTAATGCGGACACAAAGTACCTGCCTTCGCGATGACAGGGGCAATGCAGCTCGTCCCATGGCAGATGCTGGAAAAGAGATTGTGGCAGGGTGGAGGTGATGGTCCACACTAAAGCGGTGAGCTTGGACGAGCACGGGGGATGGGCCGGGATTCTCCGGCAGCTAACCGGGGGAGGCCAACTGAGCGCGGAGGCAGCCAATGCGGCGATGACCGAGATTTTGAGCGGTCAGGCTACGTCGGCGCAGATCGCCGGGTTCGTGATCGCGCTGCGAACCAAGGGCGAGACTGCTGAGGAGCTGGTGGGGCTTCTGTCGGCCATGAGGGCGGCTTCGGAGATAGTCCCGCTGGATGCCGCCGGCCTCGGGCTGATCGACACTTGCGGAACCGGTGGCGACAGCAGCAGCAGCATCAACGTGTCCACCGCAGCCGCGCTGGTGGCCGTCGGCGCGGGCGCGGGGGTGTGCAAGCACGGCAACCGGTCGGCCTCGTCCCAGTGCGGCTCGGCCGATGTGCTAGAGGCGCTGGGCGGGGTCATCGACCTGGGCCCGGACGGAGTGGCCCGATGCGTGATCGAGGCCGGTTTCGGCTTCTGCCTGGCTCCCCGCTTCCATCCGGCCATGCGCCACGCCGCACCCCCCCGCCGAGAACTGGGGATAGGCACGGTTTTCAATTTTCTGGGCCCGCTGGCCAACCCGGCTGGCGTCAAGCGCCAGCTGGTGGGAACCAGCGACTCCGCGATGGCCGAGATCATGCTGGAAGTGCTGGCCGCCACCGGATCGGCGCGGGCCATGGTGGTGCACGGCCGCGACGGCTTGGACGAGTTGTCGACCGCGGCCCCGACCGATGTGTGGGAGCTGCGCGACGGCGAAACCTTCCGCCACGCGGTGGACCCTGCCGCCCTCGGGCTGGCACCCGCCCGGGCTGAAGATCTGGTTGGCGGGGATGCATCCGTCAATGCCGATTGCCTGCGGCGAGTGCTCGGCGGCCACACCGGCGCCCACCGGGATATCGTCTTGCTCAACGCGGCCGCCGCTCTGGTGGTGGCCGAGGTGTCCGACACACTGGGAGAGGGGTTGGAAGCGGCCGCGGCTTCCATCGACGAGGGCCGGGCCGGGGAGGTCCTTGAGAATTTTGTCTCAATCTCAAATGGTGCCCGAGCCGAGGGGGGCAAGGGATGAAACCGGGAGATAGTCCTTCAAATGAGGAGCTGAGAGAGGCTTTGGCCGCGGCATTGAGTGTGGCTCGGGATGGAAAAGAGGCGAAGCCACCAATCGACCCGCCGGCGCGGTTGAAGCCGATCCTGACGTTCAAGAAGTTCTCCGCACAGGCCTGGGGCCAAGTGCGCGAGGTGGTGGACTCCGACGACGAATTTCGAGACCGGGTGGTTGCGGCCGTCGACGAGGAGGCGATGAGCCGGGTCGCCTGGTTGTGGCTGTCTCGACCGGGCGGCTGGGAACAGGAGTGGGCCGAACTGGCCGCGTCCGCTCGGTTGGAATCGGAGCATTCAGCCGATGCCCAAAACCACCATGCGCTGGAGCAGCGGCTGGAGCGGGCGAAGGGTGCTCTGAAGAAAGCCGAGGGTCAACGGGACAGAGCTGCCAGGGAGCGCGACGAAGCCCGTTTGCAGGCTGCTCAAGGCCGCACCGAGGCCCGCAACTCCGAAGTGGAGTATTCCAAGCTGTTGGCCGAACTGGATCTGGTGAGAGAAGACCGGGACACGATCCGCAAGAGCTTGGAGCGCCTTGATCGCAAAGAGGTCCGCACCCACGACAAGCTCAAGAAGGCTCACAAGCAGATCGACCTTCTGAAGAAGGAGCTGAGGGATTCCCGGGCGCAGTACGACGAGGAAGTCGGCAGCCTCAAGGAGCGGTTGACCGTCGCCGAAGAAGAGGCGGCGATGGCTCGACAGGCCGGATTCGAGCCACCGCGGGAGACCGAGCCCGACCCGCCGTCCCCGATCAGTCGCCGGACACCGGCACTCCTGCCTCCCGGCATGCTCAAAGACACCGTGGGGGCCATCGAGCACCTCTTGCGGACGCCCAAAGTGGTGATGCTGGTAGACGGCTACAACGTGACCTTCAAAAGTTGGTAGGAGATGCCGGTGAGGGCCCAGCGGGAGCGGCTGTTGCAGAAGTTGGAGGAGTTGAGCGCCCGGTTCTCGGAGGCTGAGATCGTCGTGGTGTTCGACGGCACTGAGACCGACTACGACTACATATCCACCACTGTCCGGTCTTTGGGGGTCACCATTCGCTTTTCTCCGACGGGAATCGAGGCCGACGATGTGATCATCAAGTGGTGCCGCGAATATCCGCTGTGGCAGCCGTTGGTGGTGGTCTCCCACGACAGCCGGGTCCGCGAGAGCGCCCGCCAGTTGGGGGCCAATCTGGTGCAGCCCAGCAAACTGCTCACACTGATGGGCGTTGCGATGGAGACCGACCACGACCCATTCGGATTCCTGGAGCGGTGAGCATGCTGGGCACTGGCGAGGTGGTCGCCGCCGGTTTGGCGGCCGGGCTGGATGCCGTGGGCGTGGCCCCGGCCGAGCCGTTCGAGTCCACCCGGGCCACGCTGTTGGAGAGGCGGGATCAAGGTCTGCACGGGGGCATGGCGTTTACCTACCGCAACCCCGATCGCTCCACCGATCCCGCTCGGGCGGTACCCGGTGCCCGCTCGCTGGTGGTCGGCGCGCTCGGCTATTGGCGTGCGACCTCCGAACCGCCCGATCGGGCCGTGGGCCGAGTGGCCGCCTACGCCCGCAGCGACCACTACGCCCGCCTGCGAGACGCCCTGGGCCAGGTGGCCGAAGTGCTGCGCGGCGCCGGCCACAAAGCCGCGGTGGTGGCCGACGACAATGCCTTGGTGGATCGAGAGGCGGCTCGGCGGGCGGGGCTGGGCTGGTTCGGCAAGAACAGCAATATCCTGCTGCCGGGTCAGGGCAGCTGGTTCGTCTTGGGATCGGTGATCACCACCGCGGCGCTTGACCCGTCGACGCCGGTTCCCGATCAGTGCGGGCCGTGCCAACGATGTGTGGACGGCTGCCCTACCGGGGCGATTGTGGCCCCCGGCGTGGTGGATGCCCGACGGTGCTTGGCGTGGCTGGTGCAGGCCGACGGTGATTTCCCCCTGGAGTTCCGAGAGGCCCTGGGCGACCGGATCTACGGATGCGACGATTGCCAAGAGGTGTGCCCGCCCAATAGGCATGCCCCATCAGCGGGCGGCCCGAACGGGGGGGACACGGCCCCGCTCGGCGAGGACTCCGCGTGGGTGGATTTGGTGGAGCTGCTGGGAATGGACGACGACGAGCTGATGGCCCGCCACGGCCGCTGGTACATCCCTCGCCGCGAGCCCCGCTTTGTGCGGCGAAACGCGCTGGTGGCGTTGGGGAACTCCGGGCGGGGAGCCGCGTCCGAAGTGGTGGACACCGTTGGCCGCTACTTGTCGGATCCCGACCCCATGTTGGCGCGTCATGCAGCGTGGGCCGCCGAGCGCCTGGGCGTGGGCGCGGCGGAGCTGGTTTGAGCAATGGCCCGGCACCTGCTGGTCACCAACGACTATCCCCCCAAGCTGGGGGGAATTCAGAACTATCTGTGGGAGCTGTGGCGCCGACTGCCTCCTGACGATGTCTGCGTGCTGACCCGCTCTCATCTTGGAGACGCGGAGTGGGATGTCGGCCAGAATCACCGGGTAGTCCGCTCACCGCGCCATTTTCTCCTTCCCACCCCGGATATGGGGGAGGAGATCACCAAACTGGCGGCTGACATTGGGGCTGAACTGGTGCTCTACGACCCAGCGGTTCCGCTGGGGGCGCTTGCCCCGCGCCTGCCCCACCCCTACGGCGTGATTCTGCACGGTGCCGAGGTGGCTGTTCCCGGTCGCCTGCCAGGCGCCAAGCAACTGCTGGCCCAGGTGCTGCGAGGCGCCCAGGTGGTGATAACTGCCGGCCGGTACTCGGTAGCGGAAGCTGAGCGGGCCGCCGGCGGGCCGCTGCCCGCGGTGATCGTGCCGCCCGGGGTGGATGTGGATCGCTTCAAGCCCCTCAACGCCGCCCAGCGGCTGGAGGCCCGCCGGCGTTTCGGCCTGCCCGCCCACGATCCAGTTGTGGTTTCGATCAGCCGGCTGGTGCCCCGCAAGGGCATGGATGTGCTGATCTCGGCAGCGGCCCGTTTGGCCGACCGCCATCCGGGTCTGACAGTGGCGGTGGCCGGGGTCGGGCGGGATCGGGCTCGTTTGGACCGGCTCATCGGGCGCACCGGCGCACCGGCTCGGCTGCTCGACCGGGTGGCCGATTCGGAGCTTCCCGATCTCTACGGGTGCGCCGACGTGTTCGCCATGGTTTGCCGCCAGCGCTGGGGAGGATTGGAGCAGGAGGGTTTCGGCATCGTGTTCCTGGAGGCGGCGGCCGCCGGAGTGTCGCAGTTGGCTGGCGACAGCGGGGGAGCGGCCGAGGCGGTGGAGCACGGCCGAACCGGCCTGGTGGTGGACAAGCCCAGCCATCAGGACGCGGTGATCGCCTCCCTTGATGCCCTGCTCTCGGATCGGGTTCGCCTTCAGCAGATGGGGTTGGAAAGCCGACTGAGAGCGGTGGCCGAATTCTCCTACGACCACATGGCCGAGCGCCTTCGAACTGTGATCGCCGAAGTGATCGCCCGCGGGAGGCACCCCTGATGGCATGGAGCCAACTATTGGTGCCGCCGGAAGCCGAGGGCCACGACCTCCTCAAGGCATGCTGGGCGGGGACCGGCGTGTTCGCCGCGACGGCGGTTGTCACCACTGTCTTCTCCGACCCCATGGCCGTTCCCATCGCCGTGGTGTCGCTCGGGCTCCTGGCCGCCGGGTGCGCGGCCATGCTCTGGGCTTTCCAGAGGGCGTTGCAGCGCAGCCGCTACGAGTTGATCGGGGTGGGGGGCCTGTACTTTTTGGCGGGCTGCGCTCCCCGGTCAGTGCGGTTCTCGATGATGGCCGCACTGGCCGTCGAGGCGGTTGTGGCGCTGGCCGCCGCTTCGATTCGCCCGTTTACCGCCTCTGCATTCGGTATCCTGGTGCCTGTCTATGCGCTGGGCTTGTCCGGCGCATGGGGGGCCAGACACGGGACTTTCCCGTCCCGGTCCTCCAACGGCACAATCTCAGAGCGAGGCGATCCCAGCAGGAACGGTGACGATGTTTGACCAAGCCACCAAGAGCATTTCCATCGAGGCATCGCCAGGGCGCTGTTTCGAGGTGGTGTGCGAATTCGAGTCCTACCCCGAATGGGCCACTGAGGTCAAGCAGGTCGAGGTGGTCAGGCGGGACGACGACGGCCGGGGCGGACTGGTGTCGTTTCGGGCCGCGGCCATGGGCCGCAGCACCAACTACCTGCTGGAGTACTACTACGGGTCCAACCCATTGCGGGTGTCCTGGCGGCAGGTGCAGGGCGATCTGACCCGGCGCCTCGACGGCGAGTACTGCTTCAACCCGGTTTCCGGCGAGCCGGACCGCACCGAGGTCACCTATCACCTGGCCGTCCAGATGGTGATGCCCCTGCCCGGCTTCGTGAAGCGCAGGGCCGAAGCTCGCATCATGCAGACCGCGCTGGAGGACCTGCGCCGCCGGGCCGAATCCGGCGCCGGGAAGCTGCGCTAAATTCGAGCCGACGGGGAGTAGATTGGCCCTGTGGAGTTTCGCCGGATCAACAACCTGCCTCCGTACGTCTTCACCATCATCAACGACCTGAAGGTGGAGGGCCGCCGAGCCGGCTATGACATCATCGACCTGGGGTTCGGCAACCCCGATCTGCCGTCGCCGGACATCGCGGTGGAGAAGTTGGCCGAAGCGGCTTGCAACTCCCGCAACCATCGCTATTCGGCTAGTCGGGGCATTCCCAAGCTCCGCGAGGCCGTGGCCGGATACTACGCCCGTCGATTCGGGGTGCATCTCGACCCCGACACCGAGGTGATCAACACTATCGGGGCCAAGGAGGGGTTCTCCCATCTGATGTGGACCCTGCTCCAGCCCGGCGACGCCGCGCTGGTCCCGTCGCCATCCTACCCGATCCACCTCTATGCCCCGCTGTTCACTGGCGCTGAGGTGCGCGAGATCCCGCTGAGCACGGGAACCGACTTCTTCAGAACGATGCAGGAGCGCTGGCAGTATTCCTGGCCCAAGCCCCGCATCATCGTGCTGTCATTTCCCCACAATCCCACCACCACCTGTGTGGACTTGGAGTTCATGGCCGGTGTCGTGGCCTTCGCCGAGGAGCACGATGTGCTCTTGGTCCACGATTTCGCCTACGCCGATCTGGGATATGACGGCTACCTGCCCCCGTCCATAATGCAAGTGGAGGGGGCCAAGGACGTGGCGGTGGAGCTCTACTCCATGACCAAGTCCTTCTCCATGGCTGGTTGGCGGGTCGCGTTCATGGTGGGAAATCCCCAGGTGGTGGCGGCGCTGGCCAAGCTCAAGTCTTATCTGGACTATGGCACCTTCCAGCCCATTCAAATCGCCGCCACGGTGACCTTGAACGAGGCCGCCGGCCATCCCAAAGAGGTGAGCGACATCTACCAGAGCCGACGAGACGCCCTCTGCTCGGGGCTGAACCGCATGGGCTGGGAGGTGGAGCCGCCGAGGGGGACCATGTTCGTATGGGCCAAGATTCCCGAGCCCTATCGGGAGATGGGGTCGGTGGAGTTCGCATCCTGGCTGGTTCGGGACGCCCGGGTGGCGGTTTCGCCCGGGGTGGGCTTCGGTCCCGGTGGAGAGGGCCACGTCAGGTTCGCCCTCATTGAGAATGAGCAGCGCACCGCTCAGGCCATTCGACAGCTCCGCCAATCGCTTGCCAAGCTCGGCTAGCCCACAATGAGAGTCGGCGTGCTGACCGGGGGCGGCGACTGCCCGGGGCTCAACGCGGTCATCCGGGCGATCGTGCGCAAAGCCGAGCGCGAATACGGCGACTCCGTGATCGGCTTTCTGGACGGCTGGCGGGGAGTGCTGGAGGGCGAATTCATCGATGTGGATGTCCAGCGCATGCGGGGAACCCTTCCCCGAGGTGGAACCGTGTTGGGCACCTCTCGGGTTTCGCCCCGGATGCATGAGGACGGGGTCGAGCGGGTGCGGTCGACTATGGATGAGACCGGTACCGATGCGTTGATCGTTATCGGAGGTGAGGGCACCCTGTCGGCGGGCGTCGGGATCAACGAGGCTGGGGCGGCCAACGTGGTGGGCGTGCCCAAGACGATCGACAACGACATCGGGCTTACCGAGCTCACCTTCGGCTTCGACACCGCGGTGGAGGTGGCTACCGCCGCTATCGACCGCCTGCATACCACGGCCGAGTCCCATGACCGGGTGATGGTGGTGGAGGTGATGGGCCGCCATGTTGGGCACATCGCTACCTGGGCAGGCATCGCCGGGGGGGCCACCCTCACCCTCATTCCCGAAGAGCCCTTCGATATCGACGCGGTGGCCGAGGCCATCACCCGGCGCCATCGGCGGGGCAGATGGGCGTCCATCGTGGTGGTCGCCGAGGGGGCCAAGCCCAAGGAGGGCACGCTGGAGCTGCCCGAGCCGGAGATCGACCAGTACGGCCACGCTCGGTTGGGGGGAGTAGGCCAAGTGGTGGCGGCCGAGATCGAGGCCCGCACCGGGTTCGACACTAGGGTCACGGTGTTGGGCCATGTCCAGCGGGGCGGAACCCCCTCCGCTCTGGACCGGGTTCTGTGCTCGTGGTACGGCATTGCGGCCATCGACGCAGTCCACGATCGGGACTGGGGATCGATGGTGGCCTATCGCGGCGGCGAGATGGTGCGAGTGGGGCTGGCCGACGCGGTGGACAAGCTGAAGCCGGTCAGCCCCGCTCTCTACGACGTCGCCCGGGCCTTCTTCCCCTAGTCCCCCTCCTTTTGGCCCTCGCCTCAGATTCAGGAGAAGTCGAGCCTGAAATCGGGAGGAAGTCCGGGAGGCAGAGTGGGCCCGGGTTCGGGCGTTAGGCTGGGCGAGGCCGTCGCGGTCGGCGTCGGCGCTGGCGTCTCTGGAGCAGGGGTCGGCTCCGGGGCCGCAGTAGGTGTGGGACTCTCGGTTGGCTCGGGGGTGGGTTCGGGTTGGTAGTCGGGGTCTACCGAATGGAAGTCGTCGCGGGTAACCGGTGCATCGCTTTCGCCGCTGTCGGTGGGCAGGGGCACGGGGTCGCCGTTCAGCATCAATGAGAATCGAGTTGCGCCGGTGTTCTCGGTGGCGGTGAACACCAGCTGGGCCACGGCGAGCTGGCGGTTTTCTCCTTCCAAGCGCTCCTCGAACACCTCTGATTCCAGCGCCACGGTCACCAGGTCGTTGGACGGGTTGAATTCGACCAAGACCACCTCGACCTCGGCTGGCAAGGCGGTGGACAGGGCCTGCTGCGACTCGGCTTCGTTGGGGGCGGAGAACAGAGCCTCCAAAACAGCGGTGGGAAGGGCCGGGCTGGCCACGCTTCGGGCCACGGGGGACAGCAGGTTGTTCTCGTCGATCAAGTAGATCAGGACGTCCTGGGTGATCAGCGGCGTAGGCTCCGGCGATTCGGTTGGAGCGGCCAGATCGTCGGGAAGCCGCGAGTAGTCCAGTGCTCGGGGGCGGCCGTCTTCGGGAACCGAGCAGGCCGCGGCCAACAAGGTGGCTGTGGCCAGGCCCGCCACCAGGCGTCGGAGCGCTGCTGATCGGGTCATGCCACCGCGATGGGGAGTTGGACGACGAATCTGATCCCCGGCTGTCCGTCGGGCCGCTCCTCGCACCAGACGTGGCCCTGGTGCAGGCCCACGTGCTCGGCCACCAGGGCCAGCCCCAGTCCCACACCGGTGGTGGTTCCCCGTTCGACCGCCTGTCGACCCCGGGAGAACCGGTCGAAGATGTGCTCTCTCTCGTCGGCGGCCACGCCGGGCCCGGAGTCTTCCACTGCGATCTCAACCCCCCTTGCCTGGCGGGAGAGGACAATCCTAGTGGCCCCTCCGGCGTACTTCTGGGCGTTGTTCAACAGGTTGTCGATGACCTGCATGAGCCGGCGCTTGTCGGCCCGAACCCTGATCCGGTAGACAACTGGATCGCAGACGATGGGGACCTCGACTGGGCTGGTGGCCGAGACCGCGTTCTCCACGAACTCGAGCAGATTGAACACGTCCAGCTCTAGCTCGGCGGTGCCCACATCGAACCGGGAGATCTCCAGCAGATCCTCCACCAGGTGCTCGAAGCGGTTTACGTCCTCGGTGAGAAGGTCAAGGGCAGTACGCACTCGCTCCGGCAACTCAGACCGGCGGGTGTTCATGACCTCGACCGAAGCGGAGAGGGTCATGAGGGGCGACCGCAGCTCGTGGCTTACCTCAGATGCAAACCGCTCGTCGCGGGCGATCCGGTTTTGCAGGGCGCCCACCATTTCATTGAACGAGTCGGTCAGCACCACCAGCTCCCGGGCGGCACCGGCTTCCAGACGGGTACTGAGATCGCCGCGGGCGATGGACTGGGCGGCTTCGCCGATTTCCACCAGCGGGCGCAGCAGGCGCCGGCTGGCCCAGAAGCCGACGCCGGCTGAGGCCAAGGTCACACCCCCGCCCGCGCTGGCCAGGATGAGCCCCAAAGAGCCCAGCGTATCCTCGATCTCATCTAGAGGGGTGGCCTCGTAGTAGGAGGCGTTGCGACCCGGAATGGGAATGCCGATGACCAGGAATGGCTTGTCCCTAACCCGGTAGCGCATCCGTGCCGGCTTGCCGCTTTCCACCGTGCGGCGGAGGCGCTCGTCGATGTCGCCCGATTCGAACTCGAAGGACGGCTGGAACCAGTCGCCGCCCACTCGCAATACGGGGCGAGAGCCCTCGGGGGTGGCCAGCGTGCTGACCAGGTTTTGAAGGGCTTCGGACTCGATGTCGGGGCTGAGGCGGCGGCTCACTGCGGAGGCGTTGAAGCCCACCGTGGCCAAGGCGTCGTTCTCCCGCCCGTTGAGCAGATTCTGGCGGGTCAGCACGAACACGGTCACGCTGAGCAGAGCCGACAGCAAAAGAGTGCTGAGCACGAAGGCCACGATGACGCGGGTTCGAAGCCTCAGTCGCCGGGCCCGGGATCCTGCCCGGGGCCAAATGCGGGAGCGGAGCCCGGTCCCGCGGGTCTCAGAACCCCTTTCGGGCCAGGACATCGGCGTATCGCTCCTATGCTTGGAGCTTGTACCCCAGGCCGCGGACGGTCACCACATACCGCGGGTGGGCCGGGTCGGTCTCGATTTTGGTGCGAAGCCGCCGGATGTGGACGTCTACCAGGCGTCCGTCTCCGAAATACCCGAGATCCCATACCCGCTCGAGGAGCACCTCTCGGCTGAGCACCTTGCCGGAGTTGGTGGCCAATTCGACCAGCAGGCGGAATTCCGTTTTGGTCAGGTGGGCTTCTTCACCCTTGACGGTGACCACTCCCTGTTCGGGCATGATCTCCAGCTGCCCGAAGCGCATGTCGGTCAAGGCGGTATCGGTGGTGCGGACCCGGCGCAACAAGGCGCGGATGCGGGCGGAGAGCTCTTTGGGAGCGAAGGGCTTGGTGAGATAGTCGTCGGCACCCGCCTCCAAGCCGGCCACCACGTCATGGGTGTCGGCCCGGGCGGTAACCATGATGATTGGAACGTCGCTGGTTCGGCGAAGTGTGCGGCACACCTCAAACCCGTCCACATCGGGAAGCATGATGTCGATGAGCACGACGTCGGCGGGTGCAGCCGAGAATACATCGAACGCCTCCTGGCCATTGGCCGCTTCTAGGACATCCCAGCCCTCGTCTTCGAGGGCAAGGCGGACCGCGGTGCGGATTCTCTCGTCGTCCTCAATGGCCAGGATGCGGGTTCCCACCCCAAAATGGTGCCCGATTTTGAGCCGGTTTGCGTGTCGGGGGGGCTTATATTTGATCGGCTTCGGCGCTTTGCAGCAGTTTCAGGAGGGCATCGGCCACCGCGGGGGCGGACGCGAACACGAAATCGCTGCTGGGGGGTCCGCCGTTCAGATCTTGGACGACCGCGCCGGCTTCTTCGGCTATGAGGGCTCCGGCGGCGTAGTCCCATGGATTGAGCCCCACTTCGAAGAAGGCATCTACCCGGCCGCAGGCCACCGTGCAGAGGTCGACCGCCGCCCCGCCCACCCGTCGGATGTCGCCGATAAGGGGAAGTAGCTCGCCGAGGATCTCGGCCTGTCGCTTTCGCCGCTCGTGCTGGTAGGAGAACCCGGTGGCCACCAGGGCCAGGGCCGGTTGGCCGTTGGGGCGGACGGTGATGGGGTTTCCGTTGAGCCGGGCCCCGCCGCCCCGGTGGGCGGCGAACACCTCTTTGAGCACGGGATCGACGACCGCACCGGCCACTACCTCGCCATCGGCCTCGGCGGCCACCGACACCCCGAAGCCGGGATGGCCGTACACGAAGTTCACCGTGCCGTCAATGGGGTCGATAATCCAGCGCACGCCGCTGGTGCCGTCGCGGCCCGACCCTTCTTCGCCCATCACCCCGTCGGCGGGCCGGCGGGCAGCAAGGAACTCCACGATGGCGGCCTCGCAGGCCACGTCCATATCGGTGACCAGGTCGGTGCGCGACGACTTGGCCGAGATCTGGAGTTGGTCCCTGGTCTGGGACCGCAGCAGCGAGGCGGCGACTTCGGCGGCTTCCGCGGCCAGTTTCTCTAGGCGTTCCCACTCTGGATTCACCGGCGCGGGAAAGGGTTCAGGTTCTGGCACGGTTGAAACTCTACGCTCATTGCCATGTCATCTCGTGGAGTGGTGGACCTGCGCTCGGACACGCTGACCCAGCCGACCGAGCCGATGAGGCAGGCCATGTCCGCTGCGCCGGTGGGAGACGACCGCTATGGGGAGGATCCCACGGTCAACCGCCTAGAGGAGCGGTTCGCCGAACTGGTGGGTAAGCCATCCTCGGTGTACGTGCCGTCGGGGACGATGGGCAACCAGATTGCCCTTCGACTGCATGGGACGGCGGGAAGCAATGTGGTGGTGGGCAGGCGACAGCACTTGATGTCCTATGAGAGCGGTGCGGCCGGGCTCAACAACGCCTTTCAGACCTATGCAGTGGACGACTCCGGCGGGGTGGTCGACACCGCGGCCGCGGCCGAGGCGGTGGCGGCGGGCCGCGGCGGCTTTTGGCCTCCCGTGTCGCTGATCTGCCTGGAGAACACCCATCTGGCTTCGGGTGGGCTGGCCATCGGCGCGGGGGAATTGGCCGTGGCCGCCGGGTTGGGGCCACCGGTGCATCTGGACGGCGCCCGGTTGTTCAACGCCGTCATTGCCTTGGAGACCACCGCCGAGGAATTGGCCAGTACGGCGACCACGGTCATGTCATGTGTGTCGAAGGGGCTGGGCGCTCCGGTGGGCTCGCTTTTGGCCGGACCGGCCGATTTGGTCGCCGAGGCCCGTCTGCATCGGCGACGACTGGGTGGGGCCATGCGACAGGCCGGGGTGATCGCAGCCGGCGGTCTGTATGCGCTGGACCACCACATCGATCGGCTGGCCGACGATCACGCCCGGGCCGGGCGCTTGGGCGACGTTGTCGCTGGGCGGTGGCCGGGCAGCCGCTTGGGCGAGGCAGAAGCAGCCTGTGGGCGCCCGCTCACCAATGTGGTGGCCTTTCGTCCTCCCGATTCCCTGGGCCTGTTGGACCACCTGCGATTGGCCGGCATTCAAGCCGGGCTATTAGGCCCCGGCATCGTCCGTCTCGTTACCCACCTAGACGTGGATGACGCCGACATAGAGCGGACCGTCGCCGCCCTTTCCGCCGCCCCCGACTAGCGGTCTTGGCGGCGACCACCGAAACGGCGCCACTCGTCCATGGCCCGCAAGGTCAAGATGGCCACCACGGCTAGGCCCACGGCCCCGGCCACCGCGCCGATCAGGGTGCCGAGCCCAGTCCACAGGCCGCAGTCGCCATCGCACTGGAGGTCGATGTAGGCGAACCCGATCAGCCCGCCGCACAGCCCGCCGAGCAATATCGCCGCGAAGGCCAACCAGCGGGCCCCTTTGGGGGGGAGCGCTGAGCGTTCTTCAGGAGATCCCTGATCGACCACCCGCCCATGTTACGGGGGCGATCAGCTACACACCGACTCTCCTGAGGTTCCCCCCATTTTGTGGAGACATGCTCTATGAGGAGAGTCATGCCACACCCGCGAAGAAAGTTCGATCCAGAGTTCCGTGCTGGAGCGGTCTGGACCGTCACAGAGACCGGCCGTCCGGTGGCTCATGTGGCCCGGGAGCTCGGTGTCGACGAGGGCACGCTGGGCAACTGGGTGCGCCGGGGCCAGGCCGAGCAGGAAGGCGGGCTGACTGCGGACGAGCGGGCCGAGCTGTCCAGGCTTCGCAAGCGGATCACCATCGCTCTCATCCTCCCCAATGGCGACCCCGTTCCAACGCCATTCCTCCTCGAGTGGGACGCGGACGCGCAAGGCCGACTGCACATGCTGATCGCCGGTGGACGACTCAGTGGCGAGACCCTCACTGCCTGGTCGACGCACGTCTTAGTCGACCCCGAGAGCGACGTTGTGGTCGTCGAGCCGATCCCCGACCTCCTCGCTCCCGAGCGACAGGACTCGCCGGACTTCTTCCACATCGACGAACAAACTGAAGCGGCCGCCGTGCTTGTGAGCGATCTCGATGCGGTGAGCGCCTACGTCTACCGACCGGGCGGGTCCGATGGCTAGCAGCGCGACTGTTCAGAGCATTGGCGGGCTTTGCGCCGGGCGCGGAGCCGCAAGGTCAGAGCCCTTCACCACCACTAACTCACGGCGATTGAACGACCGATGATCACTCTCGAAAAGGCTCTGAGCACTGCGGCGGCCGAAGTGCCAGGAAGAACCGACGGACCCTCCACGATTAGGAGGGAAGCTCACCCGACGCTTTTCCCGAAGTTGGAATCACCAGCTGGCAGCCTGAGGTTTCCAAACAGCTGCTGTTGAACTGACACCGTGCTGGGGTGCCGCCTTGCGGTTCTGAATCCTGCTGCAATGCCAAACTCCTGCCGTTGAGCTGATGCCTCGCTGGGCAAGCTCTATTGCTCAGAGCGTGTAGTCACCGGGCCGGGCCATACTGGGGAGATGCCGGGGCGAGTTCGGGATTGGGAGGTGGCCGGGGGAGTGGTCCTGCGAGGGGAGCAGCTTTTGCTGGTGCGCAACCGGCGCCGGAATGACTCGGTGGAGTGGAGCACGCCGGGCGGAGTGGTGGATCCGGGAGAGACGATCTTGGAGGCTCTGGGTCGGGAGGTGTTCGAGGAGACGGGCATTCAAGTGTTTCTTTGGGACGGGCCGCTGTATGAGATCACCGTTGATTTCGCCGACCTGGGTTGGCGACTGCGGGTGGAGACCCATCGGGCAGTGGACTGGAACGGCGAGATCGTGCTGGAAGATCCCGACGGCATCGTGGAGCATGCTGATTTTTATGATCCCAATGAATGCGAGATCTATCTAGGCCAAAGCCCCCGCTGGGTGCGCGAGCCGCTGCTGGAGTGGTGCCGCCGGCGCCCCGATCAGATGTTGAGCTTTCACTATCAGGTGAGCGGCACCGAGGTCCACGGACTCACGGTGACCCGCGTATAGCGGTCCGTTGCTGCGATGAGCGGAGACGACCGGAGCGAACGCGGCCAGTCCCGATCGGGGCCCATCCTGCATGTGGACATGGATGCGTTCTTCGTGTCGGTGGAGCAGCTGCGGCGTCCCGAGTTGCGGGGCTTGCCAGTGGCCGTGGGCGGTTCGGGCAGCCGGGGCGTGGTGGCGTCGGCCTCTTATGAAGCCCGGGCCTACGGGGTCTCATCGGCCATGCCTGCGGGCCGGGCCCGTCGGCTGTGTCCCGAGATCGTGTTCTTGCCCGGCGATCACGGGCTGTATCAGGAGGTGAGCGGGCGCATCATGGAGATCTTGAGGTCGTTCACCCCGCTGGTCGAGCCTCTGTCGGTGGACGAGGCCTTCCTGGATGTGTCCGGCGCCCATCGCCAACCGGTCGAGATCGGCCACTTAATCCGGCGGCGAGTCCGCGCGCACGAGGGCATCAACTGCGCGGTCGGGGTGGCCTCAGCCAAGTTCCTGGCCAAACTGAGCTCCAAGGTGGCCAAGCCCGAGCCCACACCGTCGGGGCCGTCGGGTGGAGCCGGAGTGTTCGAGGTCCCGGTCGGCGAGGAGCGGGCCTTCTTGGCTCCCCGCCCGGTCGAAGATATCTGGGGAGTGGGACCGGTCACGCTGGCCCAACTCAGCCGGATCGGCATCGCCACCATCGGAGAGTTGGCCGAGTTCCCCCTTCAGCGGCTGGAGGAGGTCATCGGCAAGGCCCACAGCCGGCATCTGCACAACCTGGCCAACGCCATCGACCCCCGCCCGGTAGTGCCCCACACGGCGCCGAAATCGATCAGTCAGGAGAAGACCTTCTCCCGCGACCTGTACTCCCACGAAGGTCTCGGCGCAGAGTTGGTGGGTTTGAGCGATTCGGTGGCCTCCCGGCTGCGGGCCGCAGAGTTGGCCGGGCGCACGGTTACCATAAAGGTCCGCTTCGGAGACTTCACCACCATAACCAGGTCGTACACTCTGCCCAGCCCGGTTGACTCTGGGGTGGTTCTGGCCCGGGTGGCCAAGCGGCTGTTGGAAGCCGTGGATGTGGCCCCCGGCGTGCGCCTTATCGGGGTAGGCGTGTCGGAGCTGGACGATCCCGGCCATCGCCAGCTCTCCCTGGAAGACGCCGGCACCCCCTCGTGGCACCATATCGACCGGGCCATGGACCAAATCAGGGACCGATTTGGAACCGAGGCAATCCACCCCGGGAGTGCTGCTGGCGCCGATCACCGCGGCAGTGGCTGGACGAGGCCGAATTGAGCTTGGAAGCCCGCTGGCCAAGGCTACTGGCATTGTATGAAGGATCGGCCTGTGAGACACTTAGCAAGTGCCACTTTCCGAGGACGAGCAACGCATCCTCAGCGAAATAGAGGAACGGCTCTACGAGACCGACCCGGCGCTGGCCCGGGAGGTCGGCCGTACGACGGTGTTCACCCACCCCGCCCGCAATCTCCGACTGGCCATTTTGGGCTGCATCGCCGGGCTGGTGTTCATGATCGTGACCCTTTCCACCTCGTACTGGTTGTCATTCCTGGGTTTTTTGGTGATGCTGGCCGCATCGCTGTGGGGCTGGAGCAATCTGCGGCAGCTCGGGCGGTTCGGACTCCAACAGATCAGCGACAGCATCAACCGAGGCGATGTAAGCAACTATCTGCGGTCGCCGGGCCGTCGCATACTCAACCGCCTGCGCCGCGGCGATGCCGACCGCCCCGGGCGCGAGTAACCAGCCGTTTAGCCCTCGATCAAGGTCCGATGGTCCAGCCGGGGCCGCGCCCTTCCCGTCGCAAGCTGAAAAGCGGTAGTGGATTGAAGACAGCTTTCAGCCTCTGCCAACGGCTCACCCGGAAATTCACCTCGGCTCGCACCGACAGCGACCACGTCCGGGCCAACCACTGGCTGCGGTCGGATGGCTCCGACGGGGCAAAAGCTGCGGCCGCGGCCAGCTCGCCCAGTTGCCGCAAGTCCGGGCTGTGGAGCGGGATTTGCTCAATGGCTCGACGGGAGAATTCGGCATAGGTCTCGTCGGGCCGGGGGGTCAGGCTTATCTGGGCCAACGACTCGACTGTTTCCGCCCACAGCAGTCTGATCTTCCCCCGATTCCCAGAAAGCCCCATGAATCTCCGCCGTTTTCGAATGTGCTTGAACCACGGAATCAGCAGAACCAGCAGGCTGATCAGGGAAGGAGCCAAAATGGCGGCCCATGTCCTCCAAGTCATCCTGCCTCCTCCGTCTGGGCTGGCAGTACCGCGGGCATCCCCGAAGTCCTCGAGTTGGGGGAGCAGGAAATCCTCAAGCTCATTCGGGCGGTCGGATTCGCTTCCGAAGTCGATAGCCGGGCCTTGCTCCAGCGCAGCCAGCTCAGGTCTGCCGATTGCTTGGTTCTCGGCCACGCCGGTGTAGTTCTGGGCTCCTGGGGCGCCCCGGCCCGGCGTGGGCTCGAAGGCGACCCACCCAACACCTTCCAGGTACACCTCGGGCCAGGCGTGGGCGTGCTTTCCCCGGACCAGAAAGAGGCCGGGGTCGTCGGGGTGGGCCTCACCCACGGTGAAGCCCACCGCCACCCGAGCAGGCAGGTCGAGCGATCGGGCCATGGCGGCGAACGTTCCGGCGAATTGCTCGCAATATCCCCGGCGGATGCTGAGGAACTCCTCAATGCGGGTTCCCGAGTGGCCAGCAGCCGCGCTGGCGTCGTAGGTGAAATTCCCGCTGCGGAAGAAATTTTGAAGCGCCAGCGCTTGCTCGTAGCTTGAGGCGGCCCCGGCGGTCAGCTGTTGTGCCAGTGCTCTCACCTGGGGGCTGAAATCGGATGGCAGTGCCGTGTAGGAGTCCACCGGTGAGTTGGCCCGGGCGTCGCGGGGAATGGTCTTGAGCACTTCGGGGTCGAAACGGGGCAGGGCCGACGAGACGGTGTAGGAGAGGCCGTTGGAGCTGGGCAGGGAGCGGCCCACGATGAGCGTTGAGGATGAGGGCTCATAGCTGATTTCAGCAACGGCCGACTCCACTGAGCGGGGCTCGAACGCCGCGGGCAGCCACACCGCCCCCAGCTGTTCGATGCTGAATTGCTGGACCGATTCCTGCACGCTGGAGCCCGACTGGAACAGCGACGGCAGCTGCGTGGGCCGGGCGGCGTAGTCGGCTCGGGAAGTCCACACCTGCCCGTCGAATTGGTCCAGCGAGGTGAGACGCCAATACGACCGCTCATCAGATCGCACGCTGAACATCAGCGTCTCGGCCTGGTTCACCAATCGCCCCCTGATATCCACCAGCGGGCTGACCACCACTCGCCCCGAGCTTCTCCGACCGGGCTCGAACGCCTCGGTAAGGTCGACGAGGGGGTCTTCGTTGCTTCCCAGAACCGGTCCAGCGGCGATGGCCCCCGCCAAGGCAACCGCGGCCATCGCCGCGCTTCCGGCGAGCAGAGCCCGTCGCCCGGCCGAGGCCCGCCCCTCGCCTCCCAGCCAAGCGGCGTCTGCGGTACGGGCCATAACGCGGTGGATCAATGCGAATTGCAGAAGGCTCGCGGTGAAAACTGCGATGGTCAGGATCTGGTGCTCATGAGCGCCCACAAGTCCCACGAATCCGATGGAGGCGATTGGCAGCAGCATGGGCTCGAAAAGAGCCCGAACCCGCATCGCAGACCAGTCGCTGAGGAAGGCGATCAGCCAGATCGCGGCCATGGCGCTCACCGTGAACCCACTGAGCGGTTCCACTGGTGGGCTCAATTCCCCGAAAGCGGTCCAAGCTTGATCCAGGTCGTCGACCAAAACAGCCCGGGTCTCTCCGGTGGGCAGACTCCAGAAGGTGGTGCTCCAGTAGTGGGTCCAAGTGACCGCCAAGACCAATCCGGCCGCACTCACCACGGTCGAGAGCAGCATTCCCCAGCCGATGCGGCGAACGGCCAGCGCCAGCAGGTGGCTGAGGGCGGCGGCGATGAACACGGGCAGGACCCAGCCGTCTCCCTCGAACACGCGGATAAGGCTGAACGCAGCGGCCGCGGTCAGGATCGGACCGGCAAATTCCAAAGCGGCCTCCAATCCAGGCGGTCGTCCCTGATTCGCCTCTCGGGGGGCGGTCATGGGCGGTGGCCGCGAGCGGTCGGCGGGGGCGGGTTGGGCTGAGTCGGAGATTCCTCGCCAGAGGCGGAGTGCTCCGCCCACGCGTCAGCGAATTCAAGAGGATCATCCACGACCAGAAGCGACGTGCCCGGGATGAACGCCGGGGGCGGCTGGCTCGATTGGGTTTGGTCGGCATCGGCGAACAGCACCACAGTCTTGGAGCTGAACTGGGTGCCCAACGGCACCAGCGACCCGGACTCAGTTCCGTTGACCTCCGCGGTCACGGCCACGACGAGCCCGCCGCCGTGTTCTCGGCCTAGCCGCTCGACTGCGCCGATCAAGCTGCCGTCGCCGGGGCTGACCAGAGCCAGGTACTCATAGATCTTGTGAAGATGGGCCGAGTCCGAGCCAAACCCGCTGTCGAAGTCCGCAGTGGTGGTCAGGCGGGTCTGGTCTCCTCGGCGCTGGCTGGCTCGGCAGATGCTGGCTGCGGCCGACACCATGGCCTCGAATCGCGCGCGGCTGGCGCTCGCCTCCATCTGCGCGCTCCTGGTGTCCAGCACAACGGTGGTGTGGGTGTGGGAGAAGTCCTCGAATTGTCGGACGATCAGCTCATCGTGGTGAGCCGACGATCTCCAGTGGATTCGCCGCGGATCGTCTCCCCGCTGGAAAGGGCGCAAACCGTAGAGCTCGTCGCCGCTTTGGGCCATGGGGCTTCGCCTGACGGCGTCGAACGTGTTGCCCGGCAGTCGCGGGGGAGGCCCCACCGGGAACACGGCCGGGTAGATCATCGCCTCCGCCTGGTCGCCGAGTTGGAGGTGCCGGGCTGCCATGCTCATCGGATCGGTTACCGTCAGCGTGACAGGGCCGACGAACACCCGTCCTCGCTCTTCGGTAGGGAGCCGGTAGGAGACGGCCAGCTTGTCACCGGAATGAACCGGTATCACCAACAGGTCAGGTGACCGGAAGAGGCCGGTTGCTCTCTCGGTGGAGAAGGAGATCTCATCGGCCAGTCGCAGCACCGGAGTGCGGAGACGGCTGGGGTTGGCCATCTCCAAGATCACCTGGCATTCGTCCCCGACGTGTACTTGCCGCGGCTCGAGCGACCGGGCGGTCATCCGAAGCGGGTGGCGGGCTTTGACATATGCCACTGAGAGGATCGCCACCGCGGCGCCGGCAATGCCCACGGCCAACAGCTCTTGTGAGCCGAACACCCGGCCCGCCACCACCAGCAGCCCCGATCCGGTCAGGAGCAGCCAGCCCGCTGGGGTGAGCACGATCCTCAGCTACCAGTCGTCGGGGCGCCGGGGGAGCGGTTTGCCATCGTGCGCGGGCAATCAGTCGACCGGGGCCGGAACCGAGCTCATAATGTCGTCCACCACTTGGGCGGGCTTTGTGCCTCGCGCCCGGGCCTGTGGGTTCAACAAGAGCCGGTGGGCCAGTACGGGCACGGCCAGCTGCTTGACGTCGTCGGGCAGCACGTAGTCCCGCCCCTGGGATGCGGCCCGTACCCGGCTGGCCCTTTGCAGCGCCAGCGTGGCCCGGGTGGACATCCCCAATATGAGGTTGGGGTGATCCCTGGTGGCGGTGGCGATCTGCACCAGATAGCGCTTGATGCCCGGTGCTGTGAACACCGAATTGGCCTGGTCGGCCAGCGCCCTGATCACCTGGGAGTCCACCACAGGCCGCAGGGAATCCAGCGGGCTGTGCGAGCCATGGGCATCAAGGATCTCGAGCTCGGCTTGCTTGGAGGGGTACCCCACCTCGATGCGCATCAAAAATCGATCGAGCTGGCTCTCAGGCAGCGGGTAGGTGCCCTCGTGCTCCAGCGGGTTTTGGGTGGCGATCACCATGAACGGCCGGGGGAGGCCGTAGGTGGTGCCGTCGACGGTGACCTGTCGCTCGGCCATGGCCTCCAGAAGCGCAGATTGGGTCTTCGGGGAGGCCCGATTGATCTCGTCGGCCACCAATATGCCGGAGAACACCGGTCCGGGTTGGAAATCGAGGGTGTTTTCCGCTCGGTTCCAGATAGTGGCGCCCACCACATCGGAGGGGAGCAGGTCGGGGGTGAACTGGATCCGGCCGAAATCGGCCTGCACCGTGATGGCCAGAGCTTTGGCCAAGCTGGTCTTGCCGACACCGGGGGCATCCTCGACGAGCAGATGCCCTTCGGCCAGCAGACAGGTCACGGCCAAGTCCAGCACGTCGGGCTTGCCCATGATGGTCAGCCCGATGTTGGCCGCGATGGATTGGAACTGCTCGGCGAACAGGTCTTCTTCGGTTCTGCTCATCGCCATGTCACAGTTCGTCTCCTGCCTTGCTCATTGCCGTGTTGATGAGTATTGATGAGTCTCTCAGGTGCTGCGGAGTTGCGGCCAGCGCTCGGTCATGTCGGCGAGCATCTTGTCGGAGCTGGGGCCGTGGTCCCGCAGGGTTCCGCGGCGGCGGAAGGCGATGTGATAGCGCTCGGGTTGGGAGGTCCAGCAGACCCCGGGGGCCAGCCCCGACTCGACGGCATCATCGCAGTCCTCCAGCTCGCTGCGACGGGCACCGGAGAGCCAGGTGGTGCGCTGGAGCACCCAGGCGGCCTCGGCGCCGTCGGGGTCGAAGGTCTGCTCGCACCAATGGACGAACCCGCCCTTGAGGGGGCGACCGGCGAACGGCTCGGGAGACTCGATCTTGAGGGTTGTGGCCATCTGCCAGCGATACACCTCCACTCCGTCCCGCTCGATCCAGGCGTCGAAAGGGGGTTGATCCCAGTCGGGGACGGTGGCGTCGTACTGGCGGGTGCCGGTTTGGCCCCGAGCGGCATGGACCACCCCCAGAACCGCGGCATCGTAGAGATGAGTGCACTGTTGGCGGACCTCGGTCCACGCAAATACCTCGGTCGCGGTGGTGGTGAGCGGGCAGCCCACCAGGGCTTGGAGCTGATCGAGTGCCCCCGAACACGGTGCCCAGGGCATACGGGGCCCGGCGGCGGCCACCCCGGTGATCCTCTCGCCGTCATGGGTGAGGGCAGCCTCATAGTGGTGCATGTCGTCTTCGAGGCCGACCACCACTGTTCCGCTATCGGGGGCGACCAAGCGCAGCCGCCGGCGGAACGCGCCGCTGCCGTGGCGGTTGCGGATCAGCTCAGACACCGTCTGATGTTGGCATACCCGCACCGGACGAACAGATTCGCTATCGGGGCAAGTACTCTCGGCTGATCGTGCCCGCCCAGCCATCTGCTCTTCGCGCTCTTTCCCACCAGTCGTTCCTTCTGTTCTTCATCGGGGTGTCCATCGCCACCACCGGGCAATTTATGCAGTCGTTGGCGGTGCCCTTCTATGTCAACGAGCTCACTGACTCGAACTGGTGGGTGGGGAGCTCGGCGTTTGCGGTGCTGATTCCGTCGCTCATCGTGACCCCGGTGGCCGGCATCTGGTGCGATCGGATAAGCCGAAAGGCAATCTTGTTCGGGTCGTTCTGCCTTCAGCTCATCATGTCGGCGGTGTTCTTGGCTCTCTTCCTGGCCGATGTCTTGAACCCCTGGCTCATAGTTGGGCTTCAAGTGGTGGTTGGTGTGGCCTCAGGTTTCCAGTGGGCGCCTACCCAGGCAATGACCGCCCTCCTCGTACCTCCGGAGGACCTGCTGTCGGCAGTGCGGTTCGTGTCTTTGTCGTTCACTGCCGGACGGGCGTTCGGCCCGGCGATGGCAGGTCTCACGCTGTGGCTGTGGGGGCCGGGACCAGCTTTCGCGGTGACCATTGTCGGGTTCTTCATCGGCCTGGCGTTCATGGTTCCGATGAGACTTCGCCCGGCCGAGCCAGTCCAACGCGAGCCGTTGTTGATGCAGTTCCGCCAGGGGGTGGACTATATATGGCGTCGTTCAGAAATGCGCTTGGTGGTGGTGACCTCGTTCGTTGTGGCCAGTGTTGGAGCCGTGTTCGCCTTTGCCCTGGTAGCCAGCGTGGCCGACGATGTGTTCTCGCTTGGGGACGGCGGTTTGGGCTGGCTCACGGCCATTTTTGGACTTGGGTCACTGGTGGTGGGGATGTATGTGACCGTATTCGGCGACCTCCATGCCCGATCCCGCGTGGAGATGACCGCCGTGGGGGTATATGCCGCCGGTGTGCTGTTGATCGGTGCCACCCCTTGGCTGGCGATCGGATTGTTGGGCTACTTCATCTTCGGGGCGGCCCACATGGCCCACGGGGTAACGGTGAACAGCGCCCTCCAGGTACAGGTAGACGAGCAGTACCGGGGCCGGGTCATGTCGGTGTGGATGATGTCGGTACTGGCTGGTCTTCCCCTCGGCTCGTTGGTCGGGGGGTTCCTTGGCGACCTGGTGTCCATGCGGTTTGTGCTGCTGTTGTACGGGGGGTTGCTGGCCGCCTTCTGGGTTATCGCCGTGATCCGGTCTGATGGGTTTGCCGGCCTGGATCTCGGTCACGACTGATCTCACTTTGTCCCCGGCAGCAACGTGGGGGCTCGCCTGCGGGGTACGGTCGAAGGGCGATGGGAGCGAGCGGCCAAGCCTTGGGGACGCGGTTGAGCCGACGGGACCGGTTCCTGCATCAGCCCCGCTTTCGGGATCACTCCTGGGGTTCCCGCCGAGAGTCGGTGCCCCGGCTGGGGTGCGGCAATTTCGACGACGGCCACTGCGGCGACGACTTCCACCTCTTGGTTCAGACTGGCAACGACATCCCCGATTCCTGCGTGGTCACCCACGGCTATTTCCTGGACGGCGGCAACATCGTCGGCATCGCCGAGGGGACCGGCCGATTCGAGTTGGATGACTATCGGACAACCGCGCCGGTGTATGAGATAGCCGACGAGTGGGGCCGCCACCACCGCTTCGAGGGTCGGGTGGCCCGCACCATCGAGAAGGTGTCCATCAACGCGTTCTCGTGCAACGGGTTCGTGGACTGGGACTACCAGGGCGAGCCGGGCATCGGGGAGTACCGCTGGCACTGGGGTGTCAAGGAGCTCCGGGAATGGCTGGAGGCAAAGGAGACACAGGCATGAAGACACGGGCTGCGGTGTATCGGGAGCCGAATGCGCCGCTGGACATCGTGGAGTTGGACATCTGCAACCTGGCCCCCCAAGACGTGCTGGTTAGGATCGCCCACAGCGGCATCTGCCACAGCGACCTGCACGTGTACCACGGCAACCGCGACTGGGAGACCCCCATGATCTTGGGCCACGAGGGGGCCGGGGTGGTCGAGCATGTGGGGGCGGGTGTTACCGGCATCAAGCCCGGCGACCGAGTGGTGCTCTCCCTGGTGGCCAGCTGCGGAAGGTGCCGGTCGTGCGCCTCCGGTTTCGCCAACCGCTGCCGGGAGCTGCCCGCCTTCCCCATCGGCACCTACTACGACGGCGGCCACCGCTTCGAGCGCAACGGTGAGGTGTACCACTCGTTCTGCACCGTGGGATCGTTTGCCACCCACGCCGTGGTCCACTTCTCCAAAGCAGTGGCGGTACCCGACGATGTAGGACTCGACGTGGCCTGCCTGGTGGGCTGCGGGGTGCCCACCGGGGTGGGCTCGGCGGTCAACACCGCCCAGGTGCGCCGGGGCAGCACCTGCGTGGTCTACGGCTGCGGCGGTGTGGGCCTCAATGTGATTCAGGGCTGTCGCCTTATGGGAGCGGCCGAGATCGTGGCCGTGGACCTGCTGGCCGACAAGCTGGCTCTGGCCGAGAAGTTCGGTGCCACCCACACGGTGAACGCGTCCGACGGCGATCCGGTGGCGGCGGTGATGGAGATGACCGGGGGGCGGGGCGCCGACTACGCCTTCGAGGTGATCGGCACCGGCGCCACCTATATGAATGCCTGGAACTCGATCGGCATGGGCGGGCTGGCGGTCATGGTGGGCGGGCCTCCCGCGGGAACCCCGTTCCACATCGACGCCGCCGAGATCTACTTCGGCAAGGCCCTGACCGGAAGCATGTACGGCAACTCGTCGCCGGCTCGCGACTTTCCGTGGATCTTCGACCTCTACCGCTCCGGCGAGCTCCTCCTGGACGAGCTGATCACCCAGCACCGCCCCCTCGATGACGTCACCGTCGCCCTCGACGAACTGGACACCGGCGGCGTGGTCCGCACGGTGCTGGATATCGCGGAGGAGTGAGCTGTCACTTCTCCCCGAACTCGTCGATCCAGCGGGTGCAGTCGTCGAGTACCGGGAGGACATCGTCGGCTGAGCCGCCGTGGGGGAATCGCAGCACCACCTCGGTGATGCCGATGTCCCGGAAGTAGGCCAGCTTGCCGGGGTCGGGGCGGCTGCCGTAGGTGACGAGCTCCAACTCGTCGAGGTTGCGGCCTTCGACGGCCATCATCTCACCTAAGTCGGCCAGGGCCGACCGCATCCCCGCACCTCCGATGGGCATCCAGCCGTCGCCGAACTCGGCGATATGGGCGAATGCGGTGGGACCGGCTGCCGCGCCGATGATCGTGCGGATTCTGGGTTGCTGCACCGGTTTGGGCCAGCTCCACGAGGGTTCCATGTGGACGAACTCGCCGTGGAACTCGGCTATTTCCTGCCCCCAGAGCGCTTGAGCACAGAGGATGTGCTCTCTGACCAAAGCCCGCCGTCGGCGGACGTCGATGCCGTGGTTCTCCATCTCCTCGTGGTTCCAGCCATATCCGACGCCCAGTACGAGGCGCCCGTCGCTCATCCAGTCGAGCGTGGCGCACTCCTTGGCGAAGGCAATGGGGTCGTGCTGGGCGGGCAGCGCCACTCCCACTCCCAGCCCGACGGTTGTGGTGGCCTGGGCGCAGGCAGCCAGCGCGATATAGGGGTCCAGGGTCCGGAAGTAGGTCTCAGACAGTTCCTCTTCGCCGGTGGGAGGCGGGGTGCGCCGACTGGTGGGGATATGGGTGTGCTCAGGCAGGTAGATGCAGGCGTACCCCCGGGCCTCTGCTTCCTGAGCCAGCTGTACTGGCGACATGGACCGGTCGGTGGTCTGCATCATCACCCCGAATCTCATGGCCGAAGCGTATGTCTCTTTGGCTGCCTGTTTCGCTGCTGGCAGGGGTACTCTCAGGGCCACCTCATGAGACGCCAATCTGAGATCCGGCTGATCGCCACCACCGAGGTGCCCACGAGCTGGGGCCGGTTCACCTGCCACGCCTTCCAGTCGAAAGACGACGGCGAGGAGCATGTGGCATTCGCCCTCGGCGATGTGGACGCAGCCGACGAGGTTCTGGTGCGAGTACACAGCGAGTGTCTCACCGGGGACGTGTTCGGCTCATGGCGCTGCGACTGCGGTGCCCAGCTGCACGCGGCCATGGACGCTATCGCTGATTGCGGCACCGGCGTGTTGGTGTACCTGCGGGGCCATGAGGGCCGGGGTATCGGCATCGGCCACAAGGTGCAGGCGTATGCCCTTCAAGACCAGGGGCGGGACACGGTGGACGCCAACCTGGAGTTGGGCCTGCCAGTGGACGACCGCACCTACGGCATCGGCGCGGCCATCCTGTCCGAGTTAGGGGTCAAACGGGTGGCGCTGATGACCAACAACCCCACCAAGCACGACGGCTTGGCCTCCTTCGGCCTGGAGATCGCCCGCCGGGTCCCTTTGGAGGTCCCTCCTCGAAATGAGAATATGGAGTACCTCCGCACCAAGCAGCAGCGCCTCGGCCATCTGCTCAACTTGGGCTAGTGGTTCACTCGCTCGTCGAGTAATGAGCCGACAGGAGTGAAGCTGCCTCGGGATCGAGGACTACGGAAACCCTGCCATGAAGTTGAAGGGCCGAGGCCGGAACTTCGGTTGTCACTGGTCCTTCAAGAGCATCTCGGATCGGGCGGGACTTGTGCGCCCCCTGGGCCACGAGGAGGATGTGTTTTGCTTGCAGGATGGTTCCTATCCCCTGGGTAATGGCCTGGCGGGGAACCTGTTCATCGGAATCGAAGAAGCGGGCGTTATCCCGCCGCGTTGACTGGCTGAGTTCGACAACCCTCGTTTCCGCATCTAATGGCGTGCCCGGTTCGTCGAAGGCGATATGGCCATTGCCCCCGATCCCGAGGAGTTGGATGTCGAGGCGAGCGGCGCGCACCAGGCTGTCGTAGCGCCGAGCCTCTTTGTCAAGATCACCGGCTCGGCAATCAGGAGCAAATGTTGCCTCACTTCGCAGATCGACAAGATCAGCGAAGCTCCTCTTGACGACGTTTCGGTAGGCCTGGGGATGCTCGGCATCGAGGCCGATGTACTCGTCGAGCAGAAAGGCCGTCGCCTTCGAAAAACTCAGCGAACCCTTTCGGCAGCGGTTGACCAGCGATCGGTAGACGCCGACCATCGTGCTGCCGGTGGCCAGTCCAATGCTCGGATTGGGGTTTGACCGGAGAGCGCCCTCCACAATGTCGGCTGCCTTCTCGGCCGCTGCGGCGGCGTTAGCGGCGATGTGAACGCGCACCGGTGATCTCGTTGCTCACCCAGTACCGCGTGCACCGGTGATGAACGACACCAGGTCGTCTTTGGTGACATCGGGCACGTCGACTTCGGCACACTTCCGACCCTGGTAGAGCACGACCGCCTGATCGCAGACTGCCAGCACTCTGTCCATATTGTGGGTGATGAGCAATACTGCTACCCCCTGGTCACGCATGTTGGCAATGAGGTCGAGAACTCGCTGGGTCTGCTCGACGCCGAGTGCCGCAGCCGGCTCGTCTAGCAGCACAATCCTCTGACCCCAAGCGACTGCTCGGCCGATGGCGACTGCTTGGCGCTGCCCCCCAGAAAGTGATCCGACTGAACGCCGCAGTGACGGGATCCGGATGTCGAGGTCTGACAGAGTGGCCGTGCATTCTTCACGCATTCGCCGTTTGTCGAGCAGGCCGATGTGGGCACCCGCCCATCCCCCACGGGTGTGCTCTCGATTTAAGAAGAGGTTTTCGGCCACGTCCAGCGGGTCTATGACCGACAGGGCTTGGTGGACGGTCTCAATGCCCAGCTCTCGTGCGTGGCGTGATGAGTTGATGCGATGTTCGGTCCCTTCGATGAGAAATCTGCCCGCGTCCGGTTGGTAGATGCCCGCTAGGCACTTCACCAACGTCGATTTGCCGGCACCATTGTCGCCCAGCAGTGCGGTGACTCGACCGTGGTGCAGTTCGATGGAGACGTCGTCAAGGGCCTGCACAGCCCGGAATGACTTGGAGATTCCAACAGCAACCAGCGCGGGGCTCATGCTCATCGACTGCCCTTCCAATTCACAGGATTCCCCTGTACATCCCAGACACCGGCCACCGACGCGGCACCAGAACGCACCCCGGTGACGCCCACGACATAGGCCCGCGTGACGAACGCTTGGATTCGAAATCCGAAGACCACGGTATCGCCCTCGCTGACGGTGCGCCCCGATTCGGAGTGCAGCTTGGCGTAGTAGTCGATGGCTACGGGGTCGGGTATGTCCACCGGGATGGGCGTGGTCGCCGCCTCGCTGGGGTCGCGGGCAACAACAGCAGTGGGCTGGTAGTCGCCGAAGACCGGATCGATGTAAAGGCCGCCGCCGAAACAGAATGGGGTGCCGTGGTGGATGTGGGCGATCTCGCTGACGTAGCACACTGCGGGCTGCTCGGGTAGATCGTTGATTGCATGCAGCGGGGTGGTTCCGGTGAGGCCATGGCCCGGCTCCACTTGGGTGGCGCCGGCCTCGGCAAGTTGGGCGAGCACTTCGGTTGAAGTAGTGCCCGGAGCATTGATCTGGAGTAGCTCCTGGCCTTCGTGGCCCAAGCGCTGCCGGGCCGACTCCGCAGCCCGGGCCAGGGTTGCCAGGTTGGGAGTGACTCGGGTGAGACCGCTGGCTGGATCGAAGAGGAGCGCCGGGAATGTTGTGAGGCCGGCGAACCGCACCCCCGGCAGCTCGGCGATGTGGTCGATCATCGCGGGTAGCTCGTCGAGGGGGATGCCTCCCTCGTGGCCGGAGTAGAACTCATCGCCGGGGGCGAACACCCGCACCAGCAGGTTCTGGACACGACCGAGGCGGGCGGCCGCGGCCGAAGCCTCTACCGCCTTGTTGGGTGAGAACACTGTCCAGTAGTCGGGTTGCATGGCCATGGCTTCGCCGGCTTCAGCAGCAGCTACCTGCACAAGGTGCCCGATGTGTCCGAGATTGTGCCCATTGGCGGCAATCGGCCGAGCGCAGGCCATGTCCACAGCCACGTAGCCGTCTACTCCCGCGGTTGTTATGGCATCAAGGACGCCGGGTGCTCTTCCGAGTTGCTTGGTCATGGCGTACACGGTCAATCTCAGCGATCTGGCCTCCTCCATGAGATGCGAAGTGTTAGTCGTGATGGCGTCGAGATCGACGGCGTAGCTGTTGGCTGGGATGGCGCCGGCCTGGTGCAGCGCCACCACCGCTTCGATAAAGGCAGAGTTCTTGCGCATTAGCGATTGCAGGAACACGGTCAGCTCTCCTTGGCTTCTCTCATGCTCAGCGCCACGGCCAGGATGATGATTACCCCTCGGGCAATGAGTTGATCGGCCACTTCCAGCCCCATGAGGATGAGGCCGTTGTTGAGCATGGCCATGATGAGGGCGCCGGTTACAGCCCCGACTATGGAAGCTCTTCCACCGAACAGGTTGGTCCCGCCGATCACCACCGCGGCGATCACGGTGAGCAGGTAATCCTCGCCCAGGTCGTGTCGACCGATGCTGAGCCGGCCGGCGAGGAGAATCCCGGCAAAGCCTGCTGCGGTGGCGCTGGCCACCAGCGCAGAGATCTTCACTCGAGCGGTATTGATGCCCACTGCGTTGGCCGCGTCGCGGTTGGCCCCAGTGGAAAGAACGTGGCGTCCCCAGCGCAGATGGTGCAGCGCAATGTGGCCAAGGCCGCCGACCACGATGATCCAGATGAGCAGCGACGAGACCGGGCCCAGTCCGCCAGCGCCGAACAGCCCGCTGAACCTGTCATTGCGGATAGGCAGCGATTGCAAGTCGTTCCAGTTGCGGGCAATCCCGCTGATGATGCCCAGCATGCCCAGCGTGACCAGAAATGACGGGATTCGCACTTTCACCGTGATCAGCCCGTTCACCACGCCGACGAGCACCGATGCCCCCAGGGCCGCAAGTACGCCGATCAGGAATCCGTGGTTGCCCACCATCTCCGCGGCCACCAGCGATGAGAGCGCCACCACCGAACCGACGGAGAGGTCGATCTCTCCCGCGGCCAGGGCGAAGGCCATCCCAACCGCCATGACTGCTATAGGGGCAGCTTGCCGGCCGATATTGAGCAGGTTGGAGGAGCTGAGGAATCCGTCGTCGTGCAGGATGATGCTGAACGTCGCCAAGATCAGTGCGAACGCAAAGTAGACGACGAACTGGCGGAGTCCGCCGTCATGTCTGTAGCGGTCGATCCAGGCCTCGACCGGGGAGGGGAGCCCGGTCGAGGCCTGCTTGTGGATCGATCTCCTGGTCACCTGTCCAGGTCTAGCCGCCGAGGGCGTCTAGCACCTGTTGAGGTGGGTCAGCGGCCAGCGACACCCTGTACGCCTCGACAATGTTGTCGGCGGTCACCTCGATGGCAGGTACAACCACGAATGGCGGCGTTTCCTTCCCGAGAAGACCGTAGGCGCCCTCGGTGGCCATCGTGCGGCCGATCTCGTAGGCCTCATCGACGGCGATGCCCACGATGTTGCCGCCTTCTACGAGGTCGAGGGAGACGTTGGTATCCAGGTCCATGGTCACCACGGCCACGTCGCTGGCGCCTACCGCCCGCAGCGCAGCCAGCACGCCGTCGGCCGGACCGGCTGACCACGGGGCATAGATGCCATCGAGGCTGGGGTTGCGGGTGAGCATCGTGGAAGCGATGTCCTCCGCGTCGGCCGGGTTGGCCAGACCCTGTTCAGCCACGATCTCGATCCCTGGGAAGTTGATCTCGATCCAGGACTTGAACGCCTGATCGCGCTGGTTGGTCACATAGAACGGGGCGTCGTGGAAGATGAAGCCGATTTCGCCTTCGCCCTCGAGCGCGTTGCCGAGCAGGTTGGCCGCGGCAATGCCCATTGCGGCCAAGTCGTCGGTCACCACCCCCACGAACTCCTCGCCTTGCGTGTACCCCTCAGGGGTAGTCGACAAGAACACGAGCTGCACGCCAGCGTCTACAGCGGGCCGGAAGCCCTCTGCCGCGGACACGGGGTCGATCGTCAGGCTGAGGATGATGTCGGGGTTCAGTGCCATTGCAGTTTCGACGTCGTTGGCCTGCTGGGCGGCGTCGAAACCGGCCTCGGTGTCAACCACGACTTCTATGCCCATCTCGGCGAAGGCGTCACGCGCCCCTTGGCTCACCGCGTCGGTGAAAGCACCGGAGGTGTGCCAGAGAAGGGCTGCGGTGTAGCCGCCCCCTTGGATCTGGCTCAGCTCGTCGGCGGTCAGGACGATGTCGCCAGACGGGCTCGCGGGCTCGCCGTTCGGCCCCTGGGTTACCGGGGCATCCATGGCCGGGGCCTCTGCTTCGGTGGGCTCAGGCTCGGGTGTGGGCTCAGGGGCGGGTTCGTCCGGAGGTTCGGGAGCTGAAGTGGGCGCGGCGGTGGCCGGCGTCGCAGTGGGGCCGCTATCGCTGTCATCGTCATTGCCGCAAGCTGCGGCCAACAGAACGAAGACAGCGAGCAAAGCGCTGAGTGCGAGCCATCGCGTTCTCTTTCGGGGGTGCATGGGTTTCTCCTTCGTTAGGTGGTTGGGGCTGGCTCGAGTCCGCACCACGACGCCACGAAATGGGCGAGGGTGCGGGTGGCGGCTATAAGTTCGTCGATCTCCACATGCTCGAACGGCGTATGGCAGTTCGAAATGTCACCTGGGGCGAAGTACACGCCGGGGACGCCCAGAGAAGCGAGGAATGACTTTTCCGACCAGAAAGGCGCAGCTTCGATCCGGGGCGAATCGCCCGTCACCGCGGCAATGGACGATCCCAGCGCCTGCACCCCGGGATGGTCGGTGGGTATTTCATCGGGAGTGCCTCCCACCGGGTGGTCCCGGGGAGCGGAGAACTCCACCGAAGCTTCGACTCCTTGATCTGCGGCCACTTTGGCGGTGATTGCTCGGATGGCTTCGGCTGCTGAGTCGAGGCTCTCATGGGGGAGCACTTTGCGGATCAAAGACAGGCTGAACTGTCCGGGCACGGCGATGCTCCCTCCGGAGCTGACCTTGGTTACCAGCAAGAATGCCCCTCCGATCAATGGATGCTCTGGCTTGGACTGGAGGTATTCCGAGTGTTTCCACAGCAAGGTGAGGAGGCGGTGCCCGGCTTGCAGCGCGTCGATCCCCATCTCAGGGCGTCCGAAATAGGCCGATTGCCCGGTCAGCGTGATGTCGGCGATGAGAAAGCCCATCTGAGCGGTGTAGATGGCCGAGGTTGTTGGCTCGGTGTAGATGAGGAAGTCCGGGAGGTGCTCTGTCGAGACAGCCCCGTCGGCGATGGCAGTCTTCATGCCAGCTGAAACGCCGCTGCCGGGCTGGCCCGACTCCTCGTCGCAGACAAATAGAGCGGTAACCGAGCCTTTCGGCTTGTGCCCGGTCCGACTGATCGCCCGAAGCGTCTCCAATACGGCGCAGATGCCGGCCTTTTGGTCGGCAGAACCCCGTCCCCATATCTCCCGGTTGATGATCGGGGCGGCAAACGGATCAGCCCGGTCGGTTCCGGCCCAGTGCGCTGCCCAGTCGTCGGCATGCACGGTATCGAGATGTCCGGCTAGCACCAGCGAGGGGCTGCCGTGGCCGGTGCTGGCGTAGACATTTGGCCGTTTGTCGGCGCAAGGGGATAGCCGAGCGAAGTCCCAAGCGCCGTCTTGGAGCTGCTCATGCACCCATTGGGCGAAGTTCCCCTCATGGGGAGTCACGCTGGGGATGCGAACGGCCTCTTGGACGAGCTCAATGAGTCCGTCGGGGTTGACTGCCTTGGCTACCGCCTCAGGGGTCACCGCTGGCTCCCGAGCGTGTCGGTGACCAGTGACTCATGCAGCTCGTCGAGCGCCCACGACACAGCCCCGAGGAATGTGGCGCGCCGCCCGAGAGTCGAGGCAGAGACTTCCACTGGTGGGGAGAGCCGCCGATGCAGATCGGCATTTACTGCTTCCACGAATACTTGGTTGGCGCCCACACCGCCGCCGAACACAATCCGCTCCGGGTCGATGATCAAGGACAGCTGCATGATGGCGGTCGCCATGGCCGCCGCCGCGGTCTCCAAGACACGCACAGCTGCCGGGTCGCCTTGAGCGGCTGCGTCGAATATCTCCGGGACATCGGCATTGCCGTGCAGCTCTGTCGGGTAGCCAGACTCCTCTGCCTGCCCGAATTGTTTGCGGATCGCCGGCGCCGATGAGACGTCTTCCAGGATGAGGGGCGAATTGGTATCGGCGGGGGAGTCGTGGAGCACAAGCGATCCGACCTCTCCCGCTGCTCCAGTGCCGCCGCGGTACAGCTCTCCCCCCACGATGATGCCCATGCCTATCCCTGTGCCAATGGAGATCGCCGCGAAATTGGTTTGATCGATGTCCAGATCTGCCTCGGCTAGTGCAGCCAAGTTCACGTCGTTGTCTACGTGGACTTCTATGTCGAGCAGTTCTTCAAGCTTCGCTCGAACCCGAAGCCCCTCGAATCCTGGCAAGTTCAGGGCTTGTTCGACGCTGTCGGTACCAGGGCGATAGATCCCGGGCACGCCGACACAGGCTGAACCCGCCTGCCCACCGACCTCCGACAGCATCAGGCGCGCCGTTTCAGCCACCCGGTTGAGCGCCGTCTCGGCGTTCGGGCCGGTTTCCAACTCCTGTTCGGTGACCACTGTCCCCAAGAGGTTGGCCACGCCGACGATGATCTTGGTGGCGCCTATGTCAGCCGCCACCACGAATCCCGCCTCCGGCACGAACTCATAGAGCGCGGCCGGCCGCCCCACATTCCCAGATGTGGTCGGGGTGGAGGCCAGGCGAATCAGTCCTGAGGACTCCAGATCAGCCACCAGATTCGAAACGGTCGGTTTCGACAGCCCGGTGACTCGGGCGATGTCTGCCCGGGAGATTCCCTGCGGGGCGGCATCGAACATGGCGTCGACGATTCGCTGCCCATTTAGCAGTCGAAGCAGACGTGAATCGGAGGCCCCTCGCACTAGTTTGTAAGCATAACTAACAAATAAGAAGACCGCAATAGCCTTTGCGCTGGATTTTGGGCCCGAAACGGAGGGCAGTCGTGATTCCGCGCGGCCGATTGAGGGTCAGCAGAAAACGGGGGCGATGTGCTGGGCGAAGGTGCGCATCCAGGTTTCTTTGTCCTCCATGAACTGAGCCAACACCATTTTGTTAACACCCCGCTCAGACAGCTCGGCCAAGCGGTCGATGCAGTATTCGGGGGGGCCGGCGATGGTGCCCCGGCTGGCCAGGAATTGGGTGAGGCCGTGCTTGTCGGCCAGTCCGGCGTTCACGTTGGCACCGTCGGCGAAGGCGTGGTGGCGGCTGTCGTATTCGGCCATCATGGCGGCCAACCGGGGTTTGACGTCCTCGGGCAGGCCCTTGCCGTCCATGTGGAACCGGTACACGTGGTTGGCGGTGCCCGCGATCAGGAACTTGATCTGTTCCAGGCCGGCCTCCTCTGACTCGGCGAACAGCAGGTTGGCGAACCACCACACCTCGATCTCGTCGGGGTCCCGGCCCACCGAGCGGGCCCCGTCGGCGATGTTGCCCAGAACGATGTCGCCCACGTCGGCGGGCAGGCTGTTGGACAGGATCACCCCGTCGGCTATCTGCCCGGCCATGTGTTGGGTGCGGGGCCCTTCGGCGGCTATCCACACCGGGACGGGGGCCGGGCCCCAGCGCATGTGCAGGTTCTTGCCCTTCCAGTGGGCCTCCTGGCGGTTGCTGAGTGCTTTGATCGCCACGGTGTAGTCCCGGAGGCAGTCCACTGTCGCCGGCCGCTCGCCGATGTTGAGCAGTGCGCTGTCGCCCGAGGCGATGCCGTAGCGGAACCGTCCTCCGGAAATCTGTTGGAGCGCCATGGCGGTGGATGCCGCCGCCGCCGGGTGGCGGGTGACGGGGTTGGTGACGGTGGTGGCCAACAGCGCATGGTCGGTGTTGCGGGCGGCCTCGGTGAGGGTGATGAACGGATCGGCCCACAGCGACTGGGAGTCGCCGGCCACGACCATGGAGAAACCGCAATCCTCCACCTGGCGGGCCCATGTCCCGTAGGTCGACAGGTCCTCGGGGACCTTTCCGGTTCCGAATGCGATGGAGGCGCTCATGGCCCGAGGATAGAGGTCGCTCGCGATACCCGCAGGCCGATCGCTAGCATCACGCCGGTGCCGGAAGCCTGCCCGATCGACTCAAGTCAGCTCCGATCGCTGAGCGCGCAGTTGGATCGGGCCGTGGCCGCGGTGCCTGACAAAACCGCGATTGTGGGGGCCAGCAGCCGGCTGACGTATAGGGAACTGGCCGATGAGGTCTCGAAGGCGGCGACGGCGTTGGACGGGCTTGGGATCCGAGCTGGCGATCGAGTGGCGGTGTCCCTTCCCAACGACATCGACGTCGTGGTGGCGCTCTTGGGCCCGGGGAGCGGTGTTCGTCGGGGTCCACACGGTATTGGCTCCACCTGAGAAGCGATATCTGATCGACGACTGCCAACCCTCGTTGTATCTGACCACCGATTTCTCAGAGGGTGCGGGCGCCCCCCAGGTCATTGGACTGGACCATTGGCGATCGCGGGTAACCAGTGCCGATCCACTAGACCCATTTCCCGAGGTAGACCCGCTGGCGGTGGCAGCCATCGCCTATACCTCCGGCACCACCGGCAATCCCAAAGGCGTGATGCACAGCCAGCACAATGCCCTATTGCCGGGGGCGGTGGCCGTGGCCCGGGGCAGCTACGACGCCGATGACATTTTCCTGTGCGTCCAGCCGCCGACGATTCTGAATCTTCAGGTGCTCAACCCACTGACCACAATCCAGGCTCACGCCACATGCGTCATTGCCGATCGCCACGACCCGGTGTCGCTGGCCCGCTGGATCAAGCAGGAAGGTGTCACTCACTTCGCGGTGGTGCCCACGGTGGCTTACGACCTGCTGACCCATCCCGATGTTCATCCCCATGATCTGGCCACACTCACCAAGCCCCGAGTGGGGGGCGCGGGGATGCCGGAACCGGTCAAGCTCTTGTTCGAGGAGCGGTTCGGAGCCAAACCCGCCACCAGCTATGCCCTCACGGAGGGGCCGACGCTGGTGGCTCGCCAAGACCTCGACCGGCCGATCGTCGAGGGGGTTGCGGGCGGTCCCTGCCCCACATCGAGGTGCAGGTGCTCGACGACGATGACCGGCCCGTGCCGACTCAATCTGGCCTCGTTCAAGGTTCCCAGCGAGGTGTGGTTCGTGGAAGCCTTTCCCCGGAGCCCTCTGGGCAAGATCGCCCGGTCCCAAGTACTGGCAATGGCCAAGGGCTAGGAGTGCGGAGGTACAGATGAGCGATGAGCAATCACCCGAGCCGGGGGCAGCCGACTATGAGGATGTAACGGGATGGTGGCTGGACACCGACGCGGAGGAAGCCATGCTGGCGGCTCAGACGGAGTGCACCTTTATCTGGACCAACAAAGAAGGGTGGCCGGTGGGGGTGATTATGAGCTTCATCTGGCGCCAGGGGCGCTTCTGGCTCACGGCCAGCGGCCAACGGGCCCGCATTGCCGCGGTTCGCCGGGATCCCCGGGTGTGCGTGGTGGTGACCAGCACCGGCGCCGCTGGGGTGCCCCGCAGACAGACGGTGACCTACAAGGGCATCTGCCGCCTCCACGATGACGACGAGACCAAGGCCTGGTTCTATCCCGATCTGGCTGCCGCGCTGCATCCCGACGAGGAGATGCAGCGACACTTCACCCGGTTCTTGGACACACCTCGCAGAGTGGTACTCGAGGTGGAGCCCACCCAGCGCATCTCCTTCGACGGCACCAAGCAGACGGCCGATACCGCGGCGTGGATCGACGACAATCGCTGACCGCCAACAGCAGAGCCTCTCTGTGATTGGTCGACCAGACCGTATTCCCACGAGCGGATCGAGGCCAGAGAGCGACTCATCGAAGAACAACCCTTCACGATCTACAACCAAGGCGCGGGCCAGGCCGCCCCGCTGCCGCCCCGCTGCTGAGTTGCTGGTGGCCACAGAGATGACCAAGCAGGAAGGCGTGTCATCGCTGACCCTCGACAAGGGTGGCGGCCCGAGATGGGGTGGGCAAAGGGAGCTTGCTCCATCAATTCGGCTCCAAGGACGCGCTGATCATCGGGCTGCTCAACCAACTGATGGGGATGCTTGGCGATGAGCTCAACGTGCTTGCCGAAGGCTTTGAGACCAGCCCTGCGGCCTTCGCGCTGTCCTACCTCGACTATGTGCGGGAGCCAAGCAAAACGGCTATCGGTACCGCGGCGTCGATTCTGGCCGCCGCGGTGGACAGTGATCTATTGGACAGTACCCGGGCAACTTTCGAATGCTAGTGGTGTGTCGTGGGTTTATTCGCGCGTGTCCTGCTAGGCATCGACGCCCCTCGCGGCGTTGCCCCTCCTTGCCGTACGCTGGAAGTATGGCTGCGTCGGTGCGCCTTGCGAGGAACGCCGCTGCCGTCGCAATCCACGGCGCTAAACCCACGACACACCACTAGCGAGAACGCCTGCTGCACCACGACGGAATCGATGGGGTGGAAGCGCTGCTGGCCCGAGTCGTCGGAGACGGGTTCTGGCTCATCGACTTGTTCGGATTGGCTCCCCCTAGCGAGGAGGAGCGCGGCAAGGTACTCCACCTGGTCTCGAACATGATTGCCGATCATGGAGCGGCTCAGGACTCGCTCGGTTCGGAGGAATAGACCGGGGCATCCTGAGGGGGAAGCGGCTCGTTGTCCAGAATGAGATCGGCCGCCTTCTCAGCGATCATCATCACCGGGGCATAGATATTGCCGTTGGTGACAGTGGGCATCACCGAGGCGTCCACCACCATGAGTCCCTCGGTTCCGTGCACCAGCATTGTCTTGGGATGCACAACCGAGTGCTCATCGGTCCCCATTCGGGCCGTTCCCGCGGGATGCAATGCGGTCTCGGCGTCGCGGGCCACCCAGTCCATGATCTCCTGGTCAGCGGTGACTTCGGGACCGGGCGACAGCTCGCCCGCGTTGTAGGGGGCAAACGCGGGCTGGTTCATGATGTCGCGGGTCACTCGGATCGTCTCGACCCATTCGCGGCGGTCTTGCTCGGTGGAGAGGTAGTTGAACTGGATCGCTGGCTTCACGTTGGGGTCGCGCGACTTGATTCTGAGCCAGCCCCGGGCGTCCGAGTACATGGGGCCGACGTGAACTTGGTAGCCGTGCTCGCTGCTTGGCGACGACCCGTCGTAGCGGATGGCCAGCGGCAGAAAGTGGAACATGAGGTTGGGGTAGGCTTCGTTGGGGTTGGAGCGCACGAAGCCGCCGCCCTCGAAGTGGTTGGTGGCCCCGGGTCCCTTACGGGCCAGCCATTGCAGGCCGATCCAGGGCCGGCGCCATAGCTTGAGGGCGGGTTGCATGGACACCGGACGGTTGGAGGCGTACTGGATGTACACTTCCAGGTGGTCCTGGAGGTTCTCGCCGACGCCGCTCAGATCGGCTGCCACCGGGATGTCCAGCGACTCAGAGAGGCTGGCCGGACCGACTCCGGAGAGTTGCAGCAGCTGGGCCGACCCGAACGCCCCGGCGCACAGGACGATGTTCGCGCCTCGGGCGACCTGCGTCCGCCCCCGTCGGCGGTACTCCACCCCCATCGCACGGTTTCCCTCGAACAGCACCCGGCTGATGAGGGCGCCGGTCTCGACCTCGAGATTCTCGCGGGCCATCACCGGGTGCAGGTAGGCTTGCGACGCTGAGAGCCGCCGTCCTCGGTGGATGTTGCGGTCGAAGGCCGCGAACCCTTCTTGACGAAACCCGTTGACGTCGTCGGTCAGCTCGTACCCGGCTTCCTGCACTGCCTCGAAGAAAGCGTTGAACAAGGGGCTGTCGGCTGGCCCCCGCTCCAGCACCAGCGGGCCATTGCCGCCCCGCCACTGGTCGGCGCCGGCCAGACAGGTCTCCATGCGCTTGAAATACGGTAGGCAGTGGCGGTAGTCCCACGCTTTCATTCCGGGCTCGACGGCCCACTTGTCATAGTCAGCCGGGTTGCCCCGCTGGAAGATCATGCCGTTGATGGAGCTGGAGCCGCCGAGCACCTTGCCCCGGGCGTGGTACACCCTTCGACCGCCCATATGGGGTTCGGGATCGGTCTGGTATTTCCAGTCGTAGAAGCGGCTGCCGATGGGAAACGCCAGGGCCGCAGGCATGTGGATCAGCACATCCCACTTGTAATCTCGTCGCCCTGCCTCCAACACCAGAACCCTGTTGTCGGCATCCGCGCTCAGGCGGTTGGCCAACGCGCAGCCAGCAGATCCCCCGCCCACGACAATGAAGTCGTACCAAGACCGCTCCTCCATGGCAGAAAGAGTATCGGCAGCGACGGATCGAGTTCGCCACCACAGCGAGTTGGACTGCATTGCACGAAAGCCCATCGTCTTGTCGTGGGCGAGGGGATCTTCGGCAAGGTGGCGGGGCTGGGACGGCGTGAGGCAGGATGGATGGCAGGACTACGACAGGGGAGAAGCCGATGAGCGATGCTGATGCGGTGGTACGGGAGTTCTGCGAGGCGTGGGGCAGGGGGGACGCGGACGAGATCGCGTCCTACTTTGCTGAGGACGCCGTGTACCACAACGTGCCGATGGAGCCGCTGGTGGGCAAGGCGGCCATCAAGGAGTTCTTGGAGGGCTTCTTCAGCGGGTTCGGGGCCGTAGTGTTCGAGACCCATCTCCAGGTGGTGTCGGGCAACGTGGTGATGAACGAGCGGACCGACACCATCCAGCTTCCCGACGGGCCTGTAGACCTGCCGGTGTGCGGAGTGTTCGACCTGGACGACCACGGCAAGATCACCCGCTGGTCCGACTACTTCGACGCCGCCAAGCTCACCGGCGGCTGAGGTTGGCGCTATTTGGCCGAATCGTCTGGTTCAGCCGCTTCGACTGAAGAGGCCTCTTGTGACGCGGCCTGCTCCGGGCTGAGATCGTCAGTATCGGGGTCAGGGCCGGGGCCGTCGAGTAGGCGCAGGGCGGCATCCAGGTAATTGTCGGCAGCCTGGGTCATGCGGATGAGGCCATAAGTGTCAAGCACACTCCGTTTCAGCTCATCGGGCCCGATTCGGGGTGCCCGAGCCTGGATCAGCCCAGTGACCGCCGGCCGGTAGTACGGGTCGGGGCCTTCGGTCAGCAGGCGGCGGTTGCGTCCCATCAACGCGGCGATCTCATTGAGCGGCACCTCATAGAGATCGCGGTCACCCAGCTTCCGCACCATCACCGGCGGAATATCCCGGCGGCGGGCCACCTGCTGGGTCGAGTCGCCCAGTTCGATCTCGTCGACCTTCAAGTCGCCCCGCCGAGCCAGGCGGCCGAGAGCCAGCTCCAGCGGCTCACGGGCCCGCTGGGTCACCTTCACCGAGCCCGCTCCCTTGATGAACAGCCGAAACGCCCGGTCAGCGAGGATCGGCCCTTCGGCAGTGATTATCTCGAACAGATGGGCAGCCACATCGGCCGTCCGGGCCGTGCGCGGATCGGGCAGCCCTGCCCCGCTCCACGCTGCGTAGGCGACAGGCTCGCCCAAGTCTTCCGCCGGCGCTGCCATTGAAGCCACCGCGCTCGTTGGCAGGTTGTCGCCGCTTTCTCTTCTCACCGGTCGAGCCCCGGGCCGACGCTCCAGCCACTGGTAGGGATCGACGGGCACGTCGAATCCCAACGGGTGGAAGAGCTCGTGGCCGTCGGGGGCCGCTAGCACTACCCGCTCCACTTCGGCCAGAGCCGGATGCTCGCAAGCCGCCGACACCAAAGCCTGCCCTAGCCCCAACCCTCGATGGTCTTCCCGCACATACAGATCGCACAGCCACCCGAACGTAACCCAGTCGCTCACCACCCGCACCGCCCCCACCATCGCCCCCTCTGGCTCATACAAGCCCAGCACTACGCTGCGAGCCACTGCCACGGCGGTGGCTTCCGGACTGCGCTCCCGAACCCCGCCCGCCTCGCTCTCTATGAACTCGCAGAACGCTCCCATATCAAAGCGCCCAAGGTCATCAGAGATCACATGCCGCCCCGAAGACCGCTCAAAGTTCCCGTCATCTGACATGACAGCTGAGCCTACCGCTGGTTTCCGCGGTGCCTCTATCCCGGTGGGCCTTGAGCGTTGGCGTTGGGGAACGGTTGTGATCAGCTGCTGAAGAGTTCGGTGAGGGTGTCTACCACGTAGCCGATGTCGTCCGAGCCCAAGCCGTGGTGGGTGGGGATCGAAAGGGCGTGGCTCATCACCAGATCGGCGTTGGGGAAGCCATCGGCGGGAGCCCGGTGCTCGATCCCCGAGAAGCCGGGCTGGCGCAGGATATTCCCCGTCCAAATCATGCGGGACTGCACGTTGCGGTCTTCGAGGAAGTTCTGCACCTCGGTGCGGTCGTAGCCGGACTCGGGGCGAAGTATGAACCCGTAGCGCATCCAGGTGGTCTCCACCTCTGGTGTGGTGCGGGGCAGGATCACCTTGTCGGTGTGGTTGACCAGCAAGTCGTTGTACCGGTCGCAGGCGTGGCGGCGTCGGGCGTTGAACTCCTTGAGCTTTGTCAGCTGCACCAGCCCATAGGCCGCACCCAGCTCAGACGGCTCGAAGTTGTAGCCGATGTCGTCGAAGATGAAGATCTGGTCGTACATGGTGCCGTCGTCCAGCGGTCCCCAGCGGGTGTCCTCACCCTGGCGCGAGCCGTACAAATAAGACTCCGACCTCCGCCCCCACCGCCGTCGGGTGAGGCACTTGTCGTGCATCTCGGGCTCGTCCATGGCCACCATGCCGCCATTGCCTGCACAAGTGAGGGAGTGGGAGATGGCGAAGCTGGTGACGCTGATGTCGCTGCGAGTGCCGAGCCGGGTGCCCCGCAGCCGGGTGTCGAGCACGTCGCAGGAGTCTTCGATCACCTTCAATCCGTGCTCATCGGCAATGGCCCGGATGGCGTCCCAATCGGGGCAGTTGCCCATGAGGTTTGGGGTCAAGATGGCCTTGGTTCGGGGTCCGATCATCTCAGGGATGCGGTCCACGTCGATCTGGAAGGTGTCGGGTTCCACGTCCACGAACACCGGCACGAGTCCCAGCTGCACCATCGGGGCCACGTCGGTGGAGAACGTGAGCACCGAGGTGATGATCTCGTCGCCCGGCGCCAAGTCCAACAGCCCGATGGCCAAGAGCAGTGCCGATGAGCCGGAGTTGACCATCACTCCCCGTTCCTTGCCCAATATGGTGGACACCTCGTCTTCGAAGCGGGCCACGTTCTCGCCGATTTGCAGGTTGCCCGAGCGCAGCACGTTCATCACCGCTTCGATCTCGCGCTCGTCTTGGATGGCCCCCGCGGGAGGCAGGGTCCGGACAGGTCGGTCTTCCATTCCGCTGAATCCCAGGAACTCAGGCTGGGCGCTGCTCGACCAGCCGGACCACGGGGATCTGGCGGTGGGGGGCTTTGGCCTGGTAGTCGGCGTACCAGGCCCGATCGGCCACCAAGCCATCCCAAGTGGCCTGGTAGTCGTCGCCCTCGCAGATGTCGGCCACCGCCCAGAACTGCCGGCCCTTCTCAGTGATCAGCAGCTCGGGGTTGGCCCCCTTGTCGGCCAGGTTGAAGTACCACGACGGGTGGGCCTTGGCCCCGGCGTACGATGCCACCACGATGCGGTGGCCGTCGGAGTCCCGCCAGTAGGGGAGGGCCACCTTGTGCTCGTTTCCCGAGCGGCGGCCGAAGGTGCGGATCAGCACATGGTGCATGCCCACCTGGCCCCAGACCATGGGGTCGTCGCTGGACTCCATGGCCTCCACGTGCATCTTGGTGATGACCGGGATCTCCTCCAACGAGGGGGTCTCCCAGGTCTGCTCGACTCTTTGATCGCTCATCGGCTGTCTCCTTACACTCAGTCCAGATGTTCAGTCCAACTGCTCAGTCCAGTTTCAGAACCCGGCGGGCATTCTCCCGCAAGAAACCGGGCCACACCTTGTCGCGGAAGGGCACATCTCTCATCTCGGTCATAATCCGCTCCAGCGAAAGGCCCATTGGGAAGTAGCCAGCGTAGATGATCTTGTCAGCGCCCCGGGTGTTGGCGTAGCGGATTATGGCCTCGGGGTAGTGCTTGGGGGCGAACGCCGAGGTGGAGTAGTGCAGGCCGGGCCACTTCAGCATGAGCTTCACCGCAAGGTCTTCCCACGGTTCGCAGCCATGGCGGGTGACGAAGGTGAGCTCGGGAAAGTCGTACATGACCCGATCGATCCGCTCAACGTGTTGGGGCGAGAACGGGAAGCGGGGGCCGGGCACGCCGGCGCACACGAAAATGGGGATGTCGAGTTCCACGCACTTGGCGTATATCGGGTAGAACTTGGCGTCGTCTATCGGCACCTGGGGGAAGCACCCGGCCGGAAATGCCCCTGCCGCCCTCACGCCCCACTCCCGGTGGAGCTGGTCCATGCGGCGCACCTCGCCCATCACGTCGTTGGGGTCCACGCTCATGGAGGGGATGAATCGTTCGGGATGATCCTTCAGCGCCCGCTGGCCGGTCTCGTCTTCACAGGAGATCAGGGCCATTTCGACGTTGAACCGGTCCATCTCGCCCAGCACCACCTGAACCGGGTCGTCATCGGTGCCGTACAGCTCTTTGGGAACCCCCTTGAACATGTACTCCACCGGGAAGTCGAAGTCATCGGAGGACTGGGCGTCTTTGGTCTGGGTTCGGATGAAGTCGTAGGTGGAGAAGTCGGGCTTGGGGAATCCGACCATCGTGTCGATGATCGGGATATCGGTGGGCATGCCCATGGTGTTTGTCCTTTGTGGTTGACGGACCGTGTGGGCGGTCGGTGCTCAGGCGGCCAGGGCGGAGCGGGGGGTGATCACGTCCCAGGCATTGTCCCGCATCATGGCCTTGGTCTCGGCATCGGTGAAGTTGGGGATGTCGTAGATGAAGTCGGTGGGCTCTTCCAGCCCCTCAGCATGGGGGTAGTCGGAGCCGAACAGCATGTGGTCGGGGCCCATCGTCTCTTTGATGAGGTCGATGTCGTCCTCGTAGTAGGGCGACACCCAGACATGTTCGACGAATTGCTCCACCGGATCGGTTCGGAATTCCTGGGGCATCTTGCCGTAGGCGATCTTCAGCTCTTCCACCAGCCGGGGGGCGAACATGCCCCCGTTCTCGATGCAGGCGATCCGCAGGTTGGGGTGGCGGTCGTACAGCCCATGGCACACCAGGGCGGCCATGGTGTCGAAGATCTGGCGGTCATGGCCGGTGATCTGCTTGAACGTGGAGGTCCGGAACGACTGGAAGTCGGCGGTCGGCTCCCACATCTCGTTGTAGTCGTGCAGGCCGCCGTCGCCGCCGTGCATGCCCACGGTGACGCCGGCCTCGGCGATGCGAGCCCACACCGGGTCGTATTCTGGCATCCCCGGCGAGCGGCTTGCACCGTCGACTGCGGGTACCGGCCCGGGCACCATCACCACCATGCGGGCGTCGTTTTCCAAGGCCCACTCCACTTCGGAGACCGCCCAGTCCACGTCGATCATCGAGATCATGGGAGCAGCAAAGATCCGCTCTTGGTAGGCGAAGCCCCAGTCTTCGGCCAGCCACCGGTTGAACGCGGTGAAGGCGGCGACCACCGCCCGAGGGTCGTGGCGCAGCGACTGCTCCATGCCCACCCCCAGGGTGGGGAAGAACAGGGCGGCTTCGATGTTCTGGGCGTCCATCAGATCGAGGCGCTTGTCCCGGTCTCGGTACTCGGGCCGCTCGGAGATGGGGTCGAGTTCGCCGAACATGGTCTTCACGTCCACGCCGTCCTTGTTGCGCCCTCGGAAGAAGTCCTGTAGCGCGCCCGGCTTGGACACCGGGTCGAACGTGGGGTTGGGGATGAACCGGTTGATCTTGCCCGCTACCAGCAAGCGCTGCTTGCCGTCGATGTCGGCCCATTGCATGCAGCGCTTCTTCATGGCCGGGTCGATGTGGCGGATGAAGGCGTCGGTGGCCTCGTAGTAGTGGTTGTCGGCGTCGAACACCTTGAACGGCAGGTCTGCCATGTCGGTACCTCAATTTTGGAAGAGGGTGGGGTGGGGGAGGGTCTCCTTGATTTTCGTTCTCGCCGGTAATCAGCAACAAATTGGGCCTGGCAAAGGCCATCGGGGACTTTTTCCAAGGCGGGTTCGCCAAGGGGCAGGGCGTACCATCATGGGTGTGAGCGATGCCGTGATGAGCTTGGCCGGGGATTTCGACCTGGCCGGGCGGGACCAGTGGATGGCGCTGGTGGAGCAGGTGCTGAGGGGGGCGCCGTTCGACAAGAAGCTGGTGGAAACCACCTACGACGGCATCCCGACTCAACCGCTCTACACCGGCGCTGACCACGCTGGCGACCCCAGCCTGCCCGGCATGGCGCCGTTCACCCGGGGGAGCACGGCTGTGGGCGGCGCCTGGCAGGTCCGACAGGCCCATGGCCCGTACACCGGGAACGAGGCAGTCCTCGCCGACGTGAGCGGGGGTGTGGACGCCGTCGAGCTGCATGTAGACGGCTTGAGCAGCGTCGATGATCTCGACCGGCTGCTTCTGGGAGTTCCCGAGGCGGTGCCGGTCATGCTTGCTCCGGGTAGCGAGGCAGCCGATGCGTTGGTCGGCTTGTGGGAGCGACGAGGGGTAGCGACGGCTGAGGCCCAGGGCGGATTCGGGGTTGATGCCTCCGACCCCGTGGTGGGGGCGGCGGTGTCCTGTTCGCTGGATTCTCCACAGGTGATTGCCGCGGTGGCCAATGGGGCGCGGCTGGCCGACCAGGGAGCCAGCGAAGCCCAGGAACTAGCTGGGTCGCTGGCTGATGGGGTGGCCTATCTGCGGGCTTGTGAGCAAGCGGGCATCGATTTGGGCAGAGCCGCAGCCAAACTTGAATTCCGCTACGCCGCCGGGGTGGACCAATTCTTGACTTTGGCCAAGTTGCGGGCCGCCCGTCGGCTGTGGGCCCGGGTGGCCCAGGCCTGCGGCATCGAGTCCGCGTCTCAGCGGCAGCACGCGGTGACCGCTGGTGCCATGATGAGCCGCCGCGACCCGTGGGTGAACATGATCCGCACCACGGTGGCCTGTTTCGCCGCCGCGGTGGGCGGTGCCGACGCCATCACGGTCAGCCCGTACGACGCGGCCATCGGAGTGCCCGACCCGCTGGGACTGCGGATCGCGCGCAACACCCAGCTCTTGCTGCGAGAGGAATCCCACGTCCATCGGGTCATAGATCCGTCCGGCGGCTCGTACTACGTCGAATCGCTCACCGACGCCCTGGCCGTTGCTGCCTGGCGCCTGTTCCAAGAGTTGGAGGCGGGGGCGAGCCTGTCGGAGCGCATTGAAGCGACCGGCGCGGCCCGAAGTCGGGACGTGGCCACTCGCCGGCTGCCGCTCACTGGGGTGAGTGAGTTCCCCGACTTGGACGAGTCTGTGGTCGAACGACCCCCGATGAAGCCGGTTCCCGGCCTGCGCCGTCTGGCCGAGCCGTTTGAGGCATTGCGGGATGCCGCCGATGCCGCCCCATCGCGTCCGACCGTTTTCTTGGCCAGTTTGGGTCCGATCGCCGTCCACACCGCCCGATCCTCGTTTGCCTCCAACTTGCTGGCTGTCGGCGGCATCCGGGCCATCGCCGGCGACGGCTTTGACACGCCGGCAGAAGCGGCTGGTGCTTGGGCGGCTTCGGGTTCGCCCGTCGCCGTGGTGTGCTCTTCTGACGAGGTGTACCAGGAGCACGCCGTTGCCGCGGTGGCCGCGCTGAGAGAGGCCGGATGCGGCTATGTGCTGCTCGCCGGGCGCCCGGATGAGCGATGGGGGGCCGACGCCTATGTCTACATGGGCGGCGACGTGCTGGTCGCCCTTCGTGCTCTTCACGAAAGGCTGGGCCTGTGACCGTTCCGGATTTCACCAGCGTGGACTTCTTTGCCGCGCCTGCGTGGGACGCCAACGGCGTCGGCTGGGCCGATCTGGTGGCTGAGCAGTCTGGAGAGAGTCCTGACCGGCTGACCTGGGCCACGCCTGAGGGTTTCGGCGTGCGTCGGCTCTACACCGCCGAGGATCGAGCGCCGCTGGACTTCTGCGACACCTACCCCGGGTTGGAGCCCTATCTGCGGGGACCCTACGCCACCATGTACGCCACCCAGCCATGGACCATCCGCCAATACGCCGGGTTCTCCACCGCCGAGGACTCGAACGCCTTCTACCGGCGAAATCTGGCCGCCGGGCAAAAGGGGTTGTCGGTGGCCTTCGACCTGGCGACCCATCGGGGGTATGACTCTGACAACGAGCGGGTCAGCGGCGACGTGGGGATGGCCGGGGTGGCCATCGACTCGATCCTCGACATGCAGATCCTGTTCAACGGCATCCCGCTGGATCAGATGAGCGTGTCGATGACCATGAACGGGGCGGTGCTGCCGATCCTGGCCATGTACATCGTGGCCGGCGAAGAGCAAGGCGTGGCGCCCAAGAATCTGGCCGGGACCATTCAAAACGACATCCTCAAGGAGTTCATGGTCCGCAACACCTTCATCTATCCGCCGGCGCCGTCCATTCGGATCATCTCCGACATCTTCGCCTTCACCTCGGCCAACATGCCGAAGTTCAACTCCATCTCGATCTCCGGCTACCACATGCAGGAGGCTGGGGCCACCCTGGACTTGGAGCTGGCCTACACCCTGGCCGACGGCGTGGAATACGTGCGGGCCGGGCTGGACTCGGGGCTGGAGATCGACGCCTTCGCCCCTCGGCTCAGTTTCTTCTGGTGCATCGGTATGAACTTCTTCATGGAGGTGGCCAAGCTGCGGGCCGCCCGCCTGCTGTGGGCCAAGCTGATGCGCCCGTTCAATCCGTCCAACCCCCGATCGCTGTCGTTACGCACCCACAGCCAGACCTCGGGGTGGAGCCTCACCGCCCAAGACGTCTTCAACAACGTGGTGCGCACCACTATCGAGGCCATGGCCGCCACCCAAGGCCACACCCAGTCGCTGCACACCAATGCCCTGGACGAGGCGCTGGCCCTGCCCACCGATTTCTCGGCTCGAATCGCCCGCAACACCCAGCTCCTGTTGCAGCACGAATCGGGCACCTGCCGGGTGGCCGATCCCTGGGGCGGTTCGTACTACGTGGAGCGGTTGACCCACGACTTGGCCCAGCGAGCGTGGGAGCACATAAGCGAAGTTGAGGCCGCGGGTGGCATGGCCGAGGCCATCGAGGCCGGAATCCCCAAGATGCGCATCGAGGAGGCCGCCGCCCGCACCCAGGCCCGCATCGACTCCGGCGCCCAGACAGTGGTTGGCGTGAACCGCTACCAGGTGGAGGGAGAAGAGGGCATCGAGGTGCTGAAGGTGGACAACGCGGAGGTACGGGCTTCCCAGATCGCCCGACTGGAGCGGCTCCGAGCCGACCGGGACAACGACGCCTGCGGTCGTGCCCTGGACGCATTGACGGCGGGAGCCGAGCGCCCAGTCGGCAGTTCGGACTCCAATCTCTTGTCCCTTGCCGTGGACGCCGCCCGCGCCCGGGCCACGGTGGGAGAGATCAGCGACGCGCTGGAGAAGGTGTATGGTCGCCATGCGCCCCGTATTCGCACCATCTCCGGGGTGTACCAATCAGAAATGGGACGAAGCGACGACAACGGCGGCGGCACCGGCGAGGTGAGGGAAGCGGTAGCTGGCTTCGCGTCCCGAACCGGACGCAGGCCCCGCATTCTGGTGGCCAAGATGGGCCAAGACGGCCACGATCGGGGCCAGAAAGTCATCGCCACCGCATTTGCCGATCTCGGCTTCGACGTGGACGTCGGACCGCTGTTCCAGACCCCGGCCGAGGTGGCCCGCCAAGCAGTGGAGGCCGATGTGCACATCGTGGGGGCTTCGTCGCTGGCCGCTGGACATTTGACGCTGGTGCCCGAATTGCGGACCGAGCTGAAGCAGCTGGGTCGGAGCGACATAATGATCGTGGTTGGCGGGGTGATCCCGCCCAGCGACCACGACGAGCTGCGGGCTGCGGGGGCGCAGGCCATCTTCGGTCCCGGCACGGTGATTGCCGACGCGGCCTTGGAGCTGTTGGACGCTTTGGACGACCGCCAGTGATCGACCTCGACGCCTGTGTCGATGGGGTGCTGAACGCCGATAGAACGTGGCTGGGCCGAGCGGTCACACTGGTGGAGAGCACCCGGCCCGAGGACCGGGTGGCGGCTGCCGAGCTGCTGAATCGGCTACTGCCTCATACCGGTGGGGCCCGACGGGTGGGGATCACCGGCGTGCCCGGGGTGGGCAAGTCCACCTTCATCGACGCGTTGGGCACCTATCTCACCACACAGGACCACCGGGTGGCGGTGCTGGCAGTGGACCCGTCTTCGACGGTGTCGGGGGGCAGCATCCTGGGGGACAAGACCCGGATGCCCAACCTGGCCATCGATGACGCCGCCTACATCCGGCCGTCGCCATCCTCCGGTTCGCTGGGGGGAGTGACCCGCACCACCCGCGAGACCATGACGGTGGCGGAGGCGGCTGGATTCGATGTCGTTCTGGTTGAGACTGTGGGCGTGGGTCAGTCGGAGACCGCGGTTGCCGACATGGTGGACTTTTTCTTGGTGATGATGCTGCCCGGAGCAGGCGATGAGCTCCAGGGCATCAAGAAAGGAGTGCTGGAGTTGGCCGACGCTCTGGTGGTGAACAAAGCCGACGGTGGCAACGAGATCGCCGCCCAGCGGGCCGTGCGGGACTACCGGGCCGCGCTGTCCCTGACCGCCCCGGCCAACCCCAGATGGGTTCCCCCCGTGTTGGCGGTCAGCGCGATTGAGGGCACCGGACTCGACCAGGTATGGGAACAGATTCAGGCCTACTACCGGGTCTTGACCGATTCCGGTGAACTGGCCGACCGCCGGGCCGACCAGCAAGTGCGGTGGATGTGGGCCATGGTTGAGGACCGTCTACGGGACCGCCTCAGAGCCTCCCCTGAAGTGGCCAATCTCGCCGATCTCCTAGAGCAACAGGTGGTAGCCGGCCAAGTGGCCCCCGCCGCAGCCGCTGAACAGGTTCTCGCCGCTTTCGACGAATGACCTAGTCGCCGTTGTGGAGCAACCCGGTGTAGCGGGCGCTGGGGCGCATGATTTTGTTATTGGCGGCTTGCTCAAGGAGGTGTGCGCCCCAGCCGACGACACGGCTGGTGGTGAAGGTGGGGGTGAACGCCTCCTGGGGCAAACCTGCCAGGTGGAGCACCACGCCGGCGTAGAACTCCACGTTTGTCACGATCACCGCGTTGGGCTTCCACTCGGCCAGGTAACCCAGGATTCGGGACTCGATGTCGAGGGCTCGGTCCACTAGGTCGCCCCCCAGCTCCAAGGCGACGGCCTTCAATGTCTCCGAGCGGGGATCGGCCGCCCGGTACACGGCATGGCCGAATCCCATGATCTTGCGACCGGCGTCGAGCTCGGCCGCGATCCAGGGCACGGCATTGTCGGGATGGCCGATGGCCCTCAGCATGTCCAGTACCCGGCCCGGAGCCCCACCGTGCAGCGGTCCGGCCAGTGCGGCCAGCGCTCCGGCCATGGCCCCGCCCACGTCGGTGCCGGTGCTAGTGATGACCCGGGCCGTGAACGTGGAGGCGTTGAAGCCGTGGTCGGCCGTCAAGCACAGGTAAGTCTCCACGGCACGGGCGTGCTGGGAGAGCGGCGCCCGCCCCAAAGTCATTCGCAGATAGTCAGCGCTGTGTGACAGCGACTCGTCGGACGCCAAAGGCTCAACCCCTGAGCGAATACGATTGACCGCGGCCAGCACGGTTGGGGTGATCCCAATGGCTCGCATGACCGCAGCTCGTCGTTCGTCATGTTCGAGGTCCAAGGTGGGCCGGGGATCGACCTCCATCCCCAGCACGCTGCGCAAGATGGACATTGAGGGCATATCAGTTCGCGCCAGCGCAGCAATCAGATCTGCCGCCTCCCCAGTCAGACGACGCGCCGCAGCCAACTCAGCCCGGAATTGCTCCTCGGCAGTGCAGTCCGGCAGGTGCCCGACTAACAGCAAGTGGGCCAAGGCCTCAAGAGTGTGCTCTCGGGCCAGTTCGGCCGCATTGTGTCCCCGGTAGTGAAACCACCCCTCATCCCCGCGAACCGAGCCCACCTCCGTGTCGGCCACGATCACACCCTTGAGGCCGGGGGGAGCAACATTCTCAGTCAGCAGGGAGTCAACGTTCATGACGCCCATGATGCCGCTACATTGATATATAGACAACATTGATCAATATCTATATTGATCAATCAATGTGTTGGGGTGAAGATGGATGATTGGCTGACGAGCGCTGAAGCAGCGGCCCGGCTGGGGGTCAAGCGGGCCACGCTCTACTCCTATGTAAGCCGTGGCCTATTGCAAAGGTTGGTTGACTCGGACGGCCGCAGCTCTCGCTTCGACCCCGAGGAAGTGGATCGGTTGCGCTCCCGTTCGGGCCGTCGACGGGAGGACGAGATCGGTGTCCTGGTTTCCACCGCCATTACCAAGATTGCTGATGGGGAACTTCGGGTTCGAGGGCGAGACCTGATCGGGCTGGCTGCCGAGACTCGATTTGAAGACGCCGTCGATTGGGTGTGGGGGGCTGAACCTGATGCTGGATGGTCCAACAGCGACGAGGCAGAGGAATTGTCCGGCCAAATCCAAGGTCTGCTGCCCGACACCGCCCCGATGATGGACCGCCTCCGAGTCGCGGTGAGCATCGCGTCGGCCACCGACCCACTCCGCAACGACCTCTCGGCCTCATCAGTACGGGCTGCAGGCCGAAGGCTGCTTTTTGTGATGATGCACTCACTACCGGTGGTCGCGGCACCTAGGGAGGGTGATCTGTCCGAACGGCTCTGGTGTCGATTGGCTCCGGGGCGGTCCAATCTGCGGCAGCGGGCCATCCTCAATCGTGCTCTAGTCCTACTGCTCGACCATGGTCTGGCCAGTTCCACGCTGGGAGTTCGAGTGGCCGCGTCGGTGAGAGCTGACCCCTATTCAGCAGTGTCGGCCGGCCTTGGGATTCTGGGCGGGCGGCTGCACGGGGCCGCCAGCGGTCCTGTTCACCGTATCTTTCAGGAGGCTGTGGCCAACGGCGATCCCGCTGGAGCGCTGGGCGAGGCCCAGCGAAGGACTGGCTACACCCCCGGGTTCGGCCATGCCGTTTATCGCCAGCGGGATCCTCGTTGCAGCGCGCTTATGGAAGCGGTGGCCGGGGCGTGGGCATCTCACGAGCATCTTCCAAAGGTGCTCACCGTGCAGAGCCTGGCAAGCGAGCGCACCGCTGCACCCGCCACCGTGGACTTCCCGTTGGGTGCCATGACGTTCTTGGCTGGCATGCGACCCGAAGCCGGCGAGGCGGTGTTCGCCATCGCTCGCACCGCGGGCTGGATCGCTCACGCCCTAGAGGAATACGGCGAAGACCCAGTCCGCTTCCGCTTCCGAGCCCGGTACATCGAGGGGTGACAAGCAATATCCTGGCCGTCTAGTGGTGTGTCGTGGGTTTATTCGCGCGTGTCCTGCTAGGCATCGACGCCCCTCGCGGCGTTGCCCCTCCTCGCCGTACGCTGGAAGTATGGCTGCGTCGGTGCGCCTTGCGAGGAACGCCGCTGCCGTCGCAATCCACGGCGCTAAACCCACGACACACCACTAGTTAGGAATTTCTAATGTGGCCCTATGAAAGGGCCACATTAGGTGGTAAGGTTCTTCCATGTCCCTGCCGATACCTACTTCGTCTGAAGGCTCCGTCCCCAAGTCTGATGATCAGGAGCGGACAGCAACCGCCCGTGAATGCCGGGACAACTTCTTTGCCGTGCTCAGAGAGGTCTACGAGACGGGCATTCCGATGGTGCTTACAAAACGGGGCAAGCCCTATGTGCGCATTATCCGCGAAGTCGACATTCCCGGAGATATGTTCGGCTGCGACAAAGACATACTCCAGATAATCGGAGACATTGGCCAGCCTCTTTGGTCTGATGACGATTTCGACATGATTGCCCGCCCCCGTCAGATCGTGAGCTGAGGGAAGCCTCCCAGTTGTTAATGCTGCTCGACACAAACGTCCTCATACGTCTGCGCAGCGGCGACGCGCTAATCGGGCCCCAGACCAGAGAACGACTCCGCATAGGAGCGGAGCAAAATGAGTTGGCGGTGTCAGCCGTTTCGTTCCACGAGGTGTCCCGGTTGTGCCGTGATGGCATCGTCAGCCTCGATATGCCGATTCTCGATTGGTGCCGACGATGTGTCTCCTCAGGTGTAGTGGCCATTCCCGTTGGATGGGAGATTGCCGCTGCTGCGCCGCTGCTCGCCGATGTGGGATTCCACGGAGATCCCTTTGATCAGACGATCGTCGCCACAGCTATCCGCCAGGGTATTCCGCTGATTACCACTGACAAGGCCATACTTGATTGGGCCAGTCAATCAGGACAGCTTGACGTGTTGAACGCAAGGCGATGAACGCAGAACTCCAGCTTGAGGGACTGTGAAACTGGGAGCGTTCCGGCTAGAGAATCTGAGACAGGAAGAGCTGAGTGCGTTCTTCTCGGGGGTTGGTGAAGAAGTGCTCGGGCTCACCGACCTCGACGATCTCGCCGTCGGCCATGAAGATGACCCGGTCGGCCGCTTCTCGGGCGAATCCCATTTCGTGGGTTACCACGATCAGGGTCATGCCTGTTTTGGCCAGTTCCAGGATCACGTCGAGTACCTCGGAGATCATCTCGGGGTCTAGGGCTGATGTGGGCTCATCGAAGAGCATGATCTTGGGCTGCATGGCCAGCGAGCGGGCTATGGCCACTCGCTGCTGTTGGCCACCGGAGAGCTGGCCAGGGAATTTGCGGGCTTGCTCGGGGATCTTGACTCGCTCCAGCAATTCCATGGCACGATCTTCGGCCTGCTTCTTGGGCATCTTGAGAACTTGTCGGGGTCCCAGAGTGATGTTGTCGATTACTGACAAATGGGGGAACAAGTTGAACTGTTGGAAGACCATCCCTGTCTCTCGTCGGATTTGAGCGATGTTGCGAAGGTCCTCGGTCATCTCTATCCCGTCGACCACGATGCGTCCACGGTTGTGGTGTTCTAAGCGATTTACACAGCGGATAAGGGTGGATTTTCCCGATCCAGAAGGACCGATGACTACCACCACCTCGCCAGTACCCACTCGCAAGTTGATGTCGCTTAGGGCGCAGAACGTGCCGAAAAACTTGTCGACACCCTCTAGCTCAACCATCACATCTCGGCTGCCGATCTGGGTGGCATCGGAATCAACCTGAGCGTTCGCCGCATTTTGGTTTGAGGGGTTGGTGGCTTCTGTCATCGTTCTCCCACTCCTAGCTGGCGTTCGAGCCGTTCGCTTTCCTTGGACATGGCATAGGTGATGGCCCAATATCCGAAGGCCACGAACGCCAGCGTCTCGGCAATGCCAAAGCCGCGGAATGCCTCCTGATTGTGGACCAGCGACCGAACCTCGAGGAATTCCACGATGCTGATGATGGACAGCAGGGAGCTGTCTTTGAACAGGCTGATGAACTGTCCGACCATGGCCGGAATAACTGCCCGCAGCGCTTGCGGGAGCACGATAAGCCTCATGATCGACGGAGTGGCTAAGCCCACTGCTTGTCCAGCTTCGATTTGGCCCTTCGGTACTGCTTGAAGACCACCACGGACGATCTCTGCGACATAGGCCGACGTGAAGATTGTGAGCATGATGATGGCCCGTGTTATGGCTGAGAGCGGCGTATCGGTATCCAAAAAGAAGCCGATGAACAAGTCTCCGGTGAACAGCAGGGTTATGAGCGGCACACCGCGGAAGAACTCAATGTAGGAGACCGAGATCAATCGGACTGCGGGCAGCGACGAGCGCCGTCCCATAGCTAGCAGCATTCCGATAGGGAAGGCCAGAATGATGGCTGCGAAAGAGGCCACCAGGGTGAGGTGGAATCCTGACCATTTGTCCCACCCCACGCTTGTCGTATCACCGATGAGCCAGTAGAGCACCCTCCCTACGACCACTGCGGCGACTACGGCCAATATCTGGGATGCCATCTTGAATCTGGCCAGATGTTTGGTTGTGACAAGCCTCTTGCCACCAGAAACCGGCCAGACCATCACCGATCCCAAGAACCTGGCGTAGTCTTTCGCGCTGGCGAATTGGAAGGCAGCGAGGGAGAACAGCGCGCTGGCCCACCACCAACTGATGCCACCAGTGCCCGTAAGCACTTGAAATGAAGCGATGCCGAGGGCGGCAGCAAAATACCAGCTGGCCTGCCGGAGTGCGCGAGGCAGTCGATGGGTTGCCGACCGAAGCCCGAGACCTCCAGCCAATGCTGTCAGGGCGAACACGATGGGCCACACCGTCCTTGTGAAGCCCAGGATCACGGCGATCAGCAGCAGCAGGGACCAATAGCGCCGCAGAAGATCCGGGGCGCTGGCGCGGTTGGCAGCGATGCCGCTGTCTGCTGCTCGGTCGGCGGCGCTAGCTGTAATGGCGCCCCAGGCAACCCCGATGGCCGCCGCCATGAGGTAGATCTGGGCCACGAGCCGCCACTGCTCATCTCGAGGGAATGTGCCGGTCATGAACAGAGTGAGGTTCACCCGCACGGGGGACCACCTGCCGTTTACTGCCACGAACAATATGGTCCGATAGGCCAGATAGCCGGCCACCACCCCGAGAACCAGTGTGAGCAGGCTGTTGTACCAGGAGTTGAACAGGCGTCGCCGAGCCCAGGCCACGGGCGTCTGAGTGGTGGGAGGCGGAGCAGCGCGGGTAGAGCTAGTCATCGGTCGGTGAGTTGGATCGAGCGGTTGTAGAGGTTGAGCACCAGTGAGATGAGGAGGCTGAAACTGAGAAAGACTCCCATCAGTACCACGATGGACTGCGGCGCGGGGTTTCCATTGCCAATGCTGGAGTCGGTGAGCCGGACGATCTCGGGGTATCCCACTGCGATGCCCAGCGATGTGTTCTTGGTGAGGTTCAGGCACTGGTTGATGAACGGCGGTATGGAGACGCGGGCCGCTTGGGGGAGCAATACGTGGCGGTACTTCTGGGTCGCACTCAGGCCGATTGCGTTGGCTGCCTCGGTCTGGCCTCGAGGCACGGCCAAAATGCTGCCTCGCACAATTTCGGCCACATGACTCGCGGTGTACAGCCCTAACGCCAGAGAGATTGAGAGGTACCCGGCATTGGTGGCGAAGCCGCCTTCGATAGTCCGGCCGCTATCCGATACCGCTGGCCACGACCAGCGGTAGGGGCCGCCCAGAGCGATGAACGATGCTGCCAACACCACCATCAGCGCCCCGACAGACCAGAGCATCCGCCGGTGTGGCTCACCACTAGAGGCGCTGTAATGAGTGCGCCACTGCCACACGCCGGCGGCCAGGATGAGTCCCGACAAAGCCAGCAACCAGAACCAGCCGACATTGCCGTTTTCAGCAAGAGACGGAATTCCCCAGCGATCCTTGCTGGCGATCAGATAGTTGCTGTCGCTCCCGGGCCATTTGCCCTGCCAGGGGGAGACGCTGGCGGTGAACTGGGGAAATGGCCCGTAGGTGAACAATGCAAACAGAAAAAAGATGATGATGACTAGCGGCGGGATATTGCGAATGCTCTGCACGTAGAACGCGGCAAGTTTCGCCACCAGGTAGTTGCTGGAGAGCCGGGCGATACCCACGATGAGCCCGACGATCGCGGCCAACAAGATACCGACCACTGCGGCCAGGGCGGTATTTTGGACACCTACTAGCACCGCCTTCCAGACTGGGTTTCGTGAATTGAACCCCGAGTCCCTGATGTCCACGCTGTATGGCTTTTGGAGGAAGTCGAAGTCCCGAGGCACTCCTTGATCGTCCATATTGGTGACCAGGTTGGAGAACAGCCATCGAACGACGACTATCACGACAACAAGTGACAAGACCTGCCCCACCACTCTTAGAACCCTTACATCGCGCCACATCGCTGGGACACTTGGCAACGGCAGTCTGGGGTCGCTGGTGTTTACGGTGCGCCTGCTGGCACCGTCGTGCACGACTCGGATGCCTAGCGCAGCCATTCCCGGCGTCTGCCCGATACGGGCGGCGTCAACCACAACCATGGCCACGACCATCGTCGGCACAACTGCGATAAAGCCCCACGCCAGCATGAGTTCCACAACGTCGCTGTAGCCGTCCAGCAGCCCCAGGCCGAGCCGCCACACCGAGACAATGCCGATCACGGCCAGAATGAGCAGGTCGGCAATCAGTGCTATTGCCCGACGGATGAATGGCGCGGAGGGAACTGCGGTGAGATCAGCTTTTGCGCTGGCGATGTCAGCAGGGCTGCTCATAGCATTGTGGGTCTGAAGTGTAGATGAGAGCGGCGCACCGGCTGGTGACCGGTGCGCCGCTCAGTATGTCTTGCCACCCGTCGTGAGACGGGAGAACTACCGCCTATCGGTAGGGCGGGACGTACATAAGCCCGCCGTTGGTCCAGAGGTCGTTGACACTGCCATCTAACGGCACCAGCTCTGGATGGCGGTTATAGATCTCTTCATAGTTGCCCACCTGTGAGACCACCTGGACGGCGAAATCGTCGGGCAGTCCGAGGCCGGGATTGAAATCTGCACGTCCTAGGAAGTTCAAGATATTAGGGTCTTCTCCGTCGTACGACTCGATGTTGCCGGAATTCAAATCGAACTCCCAGGCCTGCACAGTTGACATCACTGCCCAATTCACGACCTGGGCCCATTCCGTGTCGCCGTCGGCTACTACAGGCCCAAGGGGTTCTTTAGATATGACTTCGGCCATGATGTGCTGTTCGCCGCCGTCTTCTTGCTCGATGGTGAATTTCCACCCGGCGAGCTGGCTGGCATCAGAGGTCCATGCTTCACATTGGCCTTCCTCGTAGGCTGGGCGTAGCGTAGAGGTGTCGTCAAAAACCACAGGGTTGAACGGGATTTCTCTGGCGCTGAACACTGCGGTGAGGTTCAGTTCGGTGGTAGTGCCCGCCACAACGCAGATGCTGGCTTCCGCCAGGTCTTCCAGCTTGGTAAACCCTGTTGAAGCGGGGACCATCAGAGCCTGGCCGTCAAAGAACGTGGTGAACAGGAAGTTGGCGCCCTCGGCTCCGTCACGAGTGGCCGTCCACGTGGTGTTGCGGATAAGCACATCAATCTCACCGGACTGAAGCGCGGTGAAGCGCTCTGCTGAGGTAAGCGGAACAACGGTAAATTTGGTGGAGTCCCCTAACACTGCGGCGGCGACCACAGCGCAGAAGTCGATGTCGAAGCCCTTGTACGAACCGTCTTCTTGGACGACGCCATAACCGGGAGAGTCTCCTCGGCTACCACAAATCAGTTCGTCTCGCTCTTGGACCAGCTGGAGCCTGCTCACTCCTTCCTGCGTTAGCTCTACTGTCGCTTCGGGCTCTGCACCGTCATCGTCGTTACCGCATGACGCGGCGATCAACGATAAGGCCAGCACTAACCCGAAGATGGCCAACAAGCGGCGATCGGATTTCTGCATGTCATTGCTCCCAACCTTGGACTCAAGGGACGATCAAACGCTAGCGGCTAAATTCGGCCGTAGCTAGATCTTGCGAATGAGAATCGACATAAATTTCTGTCCGATGAGCAGAATGTTCCGGCTACCCGGCTGCCGACAGGGCCGCCTCTCGTTGGCGGGTGGAGCGGTGGACCGGATCGGTGTCGATCACCGGGATGACGTGCTTGCCGAAGTTGACGATTGTCTCGCGCACAACATCCATGGGCAGCGTGGAGGTGAGCGGGCTGATCACGTACTGATCGGCACCCACCCGCTCGTACTGGCGGGACACGTGCACGCAGTCCTCAGCGTTGCCCACGCACAGCGATCCGCCCTCGACGGCCATCTTGACGTCGTCGTGGGTTGGCTCAGGTATGACTGCCGGCCACTCGGGGATTCCCTCCGGCTTGGGGAAGGTGTCCAGCCAGCGGTAGACGAGGCACTGGTAGTAGTACATGTGGCTCCGAGTGGCCAGGTCGATGGCCATCTCCCTGTCGTCCAGGCAGATGCCGAAGCCCACGCACATCACGTTGTCGTGGACGTAGTCGCCCACCGGGTTCTTGCAGCTGGCCACCTCGTTCTTGTAGATCTCGATCAGCGGAGCGATCTCGTCGGGGGTACCGATGGTGAAGCACAAGACCCCTATGCCCAATTTGCCTGCCTTCTCGAACGTGCCCGGGCTGCCGCATGCCACCCACAGCGGGGGATGGGGCTTGGTGACCGGCTTGGGGAAGATCTCCCGGGTCGGCATCGAGAAGCTGTCACCGGTGTAGCTATAGGCCCCTTCGCGCCACATATCGGGGATCTGGGCGATGGCCTCGGCCCACAGGCCGCGGGTGACCTCGGTGTCGGCCAAGCCGGTGGCTGGGTCGCGAGGCGTGCCCGGCATCCCGAAGCCCATCACCTCGGTGGACGAGGAGCCTCGGCCGGTGCCCAGCTCGAAGCGCCCGTTCGACAGCACGTCGATCATGGCGGCCCGCTCGGCTGAGCGCACCGGGTGGTTCACCGGAGCCGTGATATTGAAGATGGCCGAGCCCAGATGCACGTTCTCGGTGGTCGAAGCCACCGCCGACAAGAACACCTCGGGGGAGGACATGTGGGAGTACTCCCGCAAGAAGTGGTGCTCAGAGGCCCAGATGTACTTGAACCCGTTGCGGTCGCACAGCTGGGAGATCTCCAGGTTGTCGCGTATGCGCTGAGCCTCCCATTCCGGGTTGTTCTCATAGCCGAAATCAGGCACGAAGCACTGGGCGAAATATCCGAATTCCATCTTGGGCAACCCCCCGGTAGTGGCTTGTCGAGCGGGACTGTACCGGCGCTTGTCGTCAACGATCTATCCGAGGGCCGAATCGGCTGCACTGTGGCGTGGGCGCTTCGGCTGGGTATGGTCGGCGCCTATGGCATGGACGTTGCGCCGACCGGCGGCCCGAGTGGTGCTACTCGACCGGGATGGGCGCATCTTCTTGATGCGGGCCAGCGACCCCATTGATCCCCACAAGGAGTCGTGGTGGGAGATACCCGGGGGCGGGCTGGGGCCGGGGGAGGACTCTGCCGCCGGTGCCCGCCGGGAGCTGTGGGAGGAAACCGGGTTCGCCGACGTCGAAGTAGGCCCCTGTATCTGGATCCAGCACGTGGAATTCGATTTTGCCGGCATCCACTTCGACTCCAACGAGCGCATCCATGTGGCCTGGTGTCCCGACGGCGGGGAATGGGATCCCCAGCACCTGGAAGCACTGGAGGCGGCGGCATTTGAGGAGGCGCGCTGGTGGGGTTTGGAAGAGGTGCTGGCCTCTGAGGAGAATATGTTGCCTGAGAGGCTGCGGGAGTTCTTGCCCGCTGTGGTCTCAGGCAGGTTGCCCGTGGAGCCGATTGACATAAGCCCCTAGTCCAAGGGGTCCTCGCGGTCGGCGGCGCGGACGGCGTAGGAGAAGATGATGGCGGGGGCGAGGACGAGGGAGCCTGCCAGGAGGCACACGATGATGGCGGTGACCAGGGGGCTGTGGAACCTGGTGGCGAAACCGGTGAAGAACAGGGCCGCCGCGGCCAGATACAGGAGATAGCCCAGTCGCTGCCCGGTAGCGGTCAGTCGGGCGATGCGCCGTCGGCGGTCGGCCAGATCGTCGGTGCTCACGGGAGCCATCCCTCGCTATCCAAGAGCTCGACGAGGTCTGAATGGACCCGTTCCAGTGAGAAGTGTTGCTGGGCGATGGCTTGATTCTGGTCCAGCAGGTCGGCGTCGGGGCATTCCATGAATGCTCTTACGTCATCGAGGTGGTCGGGGGAGAACCACCGGAAACCGAATTCGGCTAGCTCGTCGGCCACCGGGTAGCTGCCCACCACACAGGGTCGACGCCAGATGGCTGCCTCCACCGGGGGGTTGCCGAATCCCTCCCAGGTGGAGGGGAACACCACCAGGTCGGCGGCCGCGTAGATGTCGGGGGTCCGGGCAACCGGCCGGTGGAGAACCGGGCAGCGGGCCTCGGACAGCAATCGCTCCAGGGTGGCGTCGTAACCCTCTTCGGCTTGCCCCATCAGCCAATACGTGCCCTCCAATTTCTCGGCTATGGCGATGGCCGCAGGAATATTCTTGCGAGGAATGGCTCTGACGGGGTGGACGACTAGCAGGGTCTCGTCGTCCACGTCCAGCTTGCTGCGCATCTCGGCCCGGTCGCCCTCGGGACTGTGGGTGTCGAAGCCGTTGTAGATCACCGTGGCTTCGATTCCCCGGTGGGCGAACTGCTCGGCGGAGAGCTTGTTGATGACCACATGGCGCCATGAGGGGTCGTGGGCCGGCAGCTCGGTTATCGAGGCGAATCGCTCCCTCTGCCAGGGAGGATCGTGGTGGTGGAGGATGGCGGGTCGACCGGCCAGCGTCTGGGCGACAGTGCGAGCGGCGGGGGGGTTCAAGGGGATGGTGCAGAGATTCTCCACGACCACCAAGTCGATGTCGGCCATCGCGGCGGCGAAAGCGTCGGGGTCGGGCCCATCGAGCTGGTCGATGCCGAGACCTGGAATCACTCGGTCGACCGGTCCTTCCCCGGCCACCGTCACCATCTCGAAGCCGATGTCGGCCAATATCTCCTGCCATAAGCGGGCGATAATCGACACACCGTCGCTCAAGCCCAGTCGAAATGAGACGATTGCGCCCCGGTTCATTCTCATGAGGTAATCAGACCTGCTCGATCCGCGAGACTTTGGAGACATGGAAGGGCCAGCAGAGTTCGACCGCTCGGCGGTGCGTGGTGCGGCCCGGGCGGTTTTGGAGGCTCACTGGGTTCCCGAGGGCTATGCCGTCCCAAATCCTGCCACCTATCCCTGGCAGTGGTTATGGGATTCGTGCTTCCACGCGGTGTGCTGGGCTGAGTTGGGTGACGACCGCGGCCTGATCGAGCTCCAAACCGCTCTTTCGGTCCAGTGCGAAGACGGGTTCGTCCCCCATATGAACTATGTGCGCAATCCCGGCGTGGCCGCCGACTTGTGGGGTCGTGATGGCGCCTCGTCCATCACCCAGCCTCCGATGTACGGGCATGCTGTGGCGGAGTTGGTGCGCCGGGGAGTGGATATTGATCAGGAAACGGTGGCCAAAGCCGAGGATGGTCTGAGTTTTCTGCTGTGCAGCCGACACCGCCTGCCAGGCGGGCTGGTTGCGCTGTGCCATCCATGGGAGAGCGGTGCTGATGACAGTCCTCGCTGGGATGACTTCTGCCCCGGAGGGTTCTCATTGGATCTTTGGCGGTTGATCAAAAACCAGTTGGTGACGCCGATCGAGCGCAGCCCGGCCGGCTCTCCGGTGGCCAATCCGGCGTTCGACTCCGCATCTGCGGGATTCAACGCGCTCGTCGTGTTCAATGCCTGGGAACTGGCCACGGTGACCGGCCGCTCCGATACAACCGATCGGGCCGATGAGCTGGCCGGGAGCTTGGCCGCTCAGTGGGACGAGTCCCGTCGCACTTGGGTGGACTCCGGCGCGTCGGAGTCGGGGTCGGGCCGGGCTCGCACATTGGACGGCCTGTTGCCGATGTTGGTGGCCGCCGAGGCCAACCGGGTAGACGCCGTGGCCGCCGACCTGTTGGATCCCTCGGCCTATGGCGGGTGGTGCGGGCCCGCTGGAGTTCATCGACAGGAGCCCGGTTTCGAACGTCGCTCGTACTGGCGGGGTCCGGCTTGGCCCCAGCTCAGCTACCTGGTGTGGGTGGGGCTGCGCCGGCACGGCCGGGTGGAGGCCGCTGAGGCGGTGGCTTCGACCACCGTTAGGGGGGCGATGCGAAGTGGTTTTGCCGAGTATTGGGATCCAGACGACGGCGCGGGCGGCGGGGCCGTGCCGCAGTCGTGGACGGCCTTGGCGGCTCTGATGGCGTGACTGCCCTTGAGGGCTTATAGGGCGATGTTCTCCATGGTGCCGACGATCAGCCTTCCCGCGTAGCTGTGCACGTAGCAGGCAACGCGCCGTCGGTCGTCCCCTCCTTCCCAATCGGTGCGGCTGGGAGTGATCATGCCGATGTCAAGTTGCGAAAGCTCGTAGTCGAGGCCGACGAAGGGCTCGAATCGCTCATAACACAAGCTCAGGCCCCAGCTGTTCACAGCTTCTTCTCCCGGGTAGGGAGCACCGGCAGCTGCATCGTGGATCACGATGGCGTATACCTGGGCGTTGTGGGGGCGAGTACAGCCGATGGCGGTGGTTAGCTGGGCGGGCAGGTCATTGCGGTCCAAGTAGGTGTATTGGTTGAAGCAGGTGCCCACCAGCAGGTCTTGGGGCTCGGTCACGGTCCCCTCGAACCGGTCGCGAAGATCTCTCTCGGTAGGCAGGAGATCGGGTTCGGCCGTGGGATCGATGAACACCTCGTCGAGCCGGAGGTCCTCCGACTCATCGCGGCCGCATCCGACAGCAAGAAGCGCCAGCACCACGAGCACCAAGAGACGCCTCATCGCCCTGGTCTGGTTCCGGGCATCTGTGGTCATCGCCCTGGTCTGGTTCCGGGCATCTGTGGTCATCGCCCTGGTCTGCTTTCGGGCATCTGTGGTCATCGCCCTGGTCTGCTTTCGAGCATCAATAGGATGGGATAATCTGGTCGATATGCCAGAACGCCATGAACAGCACCACGAGGAAGGGTAGAGCGGACAGGGCGTAGGCGGGCAGCTTCTTCCACCGAAGGCCGGCGAACAGGGCTGACAACCAGATGGCCAGCGCGGCCAAGCCCCACAATATTGCCGGGATCAACGCATCGGAGTCGCCGTCGAGGCCCTCGCCGAAGGATTCGGCCGTCGGAGAGGGGGCCGCAGCCAGCGCTTCCGAGGCCAGGGGGCCTGTACCCCCGACGCCAGAATCGTCGGGAAGCCCGAGTGGGCTGCTGGCCTCGTCTTCTTCGGACACGGGTTCTGGGCCGGGCCCATCCTCGGCGGGCGCGGATTCAGCCGTAGGCAGTGCCGCTTCTTCGGCGGCTGCGGGCTCTGGTGGGGGTGTCGCGTTTTCTTGAGTGGGCGCTGGTTCTGCCGCAGGCGTTGCCAGTTCTTCGACAGGAGCTGGGGTGGCTGTTGCGGTGACCGTCTCTTGGCTGTCTTCGGTTTCGCCCAGATTCTCGTCGGCCAATTGGGCGGCAGCCAGTTCCTCCTGTCCGGGCCGGGGGTAGGTGGGGGCCGGATCGCCGACCAACTCCGCCACGACGATTATCCGTTGCCGGGCGGAGCCCTTGGGATGGCACGCGGTGAGGGTGAGGCGGTCGGGATGGTCGCGGAAATTCTGATCGAGGACCTCCACTGCGGTTGGGGACACGATGAGATGTCCGTGGCCGTCTCCTTGTTCCAACACCTCGTAGGTGAACTCCCCCTGGATGGTGGTGACCATGATTTGGTCGCCGGGCATCAGCTGATCTATCTCGCCGAAGGGGGCCCCGTAAGTGGTGCGATGCCCAGCAATTGCCGCATTCCCCGCCTGGCCGGGCATCGGCGTAGCCGGGTAGTGACCGGGACCCTTGCGCAGATCGCTGACCCGGACTCCTTCCACGACGGTCTTGTCCACATTGATGCGAGGAATCTCGATCCGGGCGATGGCCGATCCCCGATCCCGGTAGAGCATGGACAGCCAGGAAGGATGAGGCTCGCCAGACAGTCGAGGATTCTCGTCGGGGTCGGGCATTGCTGTGGCAGTTGGAATCTGCCCGGCACGAGGCGTCGATGCGGCTGGGCCGGGAACTCCGGTGGTCGGCTCGGCCGTCGGCTCCGCGGTGGCCAGCGCAGTTGGAGAGGAATCGGGGTTTGCGGGGGGAAGAGGGGAGAAGGTGGAGCTGGGTGCCGTCGCCAATGCAACGGATGCTTCCAGCAAGTCGGAGAACTCGCTATCGAGATCTTGTTGGGCTCGGGCTTCGATGACGCCGGTTCCCCAAAGCTGGAAGATCCCGAACAGCAGGGTGATGATCCCGATCACTATGACGGTCTTGCCCAACGCCCCCAGAACTCGTGCAACCGTCACAGTGGGAATTGTACGAGTGCGCCATGTCCGACCCACAGCGGGCGCTGATTGCTGGATACGGTGGAGATATGAATGTTGCTCTCAGTGTGCGGGATTTCCTGGATCGGGCCGAGACGGTGTATGGCGACCGAGTGGGGATCGTGGACGAGCCCGATCAACCGGCACAGGGGTGGGGCGAGCTGACCTACTCCCGCATCGCCGAGTTGGCCCGGGCCCAAGCAGCCGCCTTGGACGAGCACGGGATCGGCTTCGGCGAGAGGGTGGCCGTTGTTTCCCACAATGCCGCCCGGCTGATGGTCTCTTTGTTCGGGGTCAGCGGGTACGGCCGGGTGTGCGTGCCGATCAACTTCCGGCTCAATCGGGAAGAGATCAGCTACATCGTGGAGCACTGCGGAGCAACGATGCTGCTGATCGACTCCGAGCTGGCCGACGCGCTGGCTGGTGTGGACTGCCGCCACCGCTACGTGCTTGGGGCTGAGGCCGATGAGTCCCTGTACCGATTCGGTGTGGCGCCCGAAACGTGGACTCCCGACGAGGACGCCACTGCCACCGTCAACTACACCTCAGGCACGACCGCCCGCCCCAAGGGTGTGCAGATGACCCATCGCTCGCTGTGGCTGAATGCCACCACCTTTGGCTGGGCCGCCGGGGTGAGCGACCGCGACGTGTATCTCCACACCCTGCCCATGTTCCACTGCAACGGATGGGGCATGCCCTACGCCGTCAGCGGCGCGGGGGCCTGCCACATCGTGCTGCGCAAGGTGGACGGCGCAGAGATCTTGCGCAGAATCGAGCGCCATGGGGTCACATACCTGTGCGGGGCGCCGGCAGTGGTGGCCGCCGTGCTGGACGCAGCCCAAGAATGGGAAGGGGACATCCCCGGTTCGGGCCGGGTGCGCATGACCGTGGCCGGCGCGCCCCCGCCCACTCGCACCATCGAGCGGATGGAGACCGAGTTGGGCTGGGAGTTCATGCAGCTCTACGGCTTGACTGAGACCGCACCCTATTTGACCATCAATCGCCGTCGGGCCGAGTGGGACCGCTTGAGCCCGGCCGAACGGGCGGTCAAGCTGTCGCGCCAGGGCGTTCCGGCTCTGGGCATCTCGCTGGCCGTGGACGATACCGGCGAGGTGCTGGCTCGAGGCAATCATGTGCTGACGGGGTATTGGGAGCAGCCCGAGGCCTCGGCTGAGGCTCTGGCGGGAGGCTGGTTCCATACCGGCGACGGCGGGAACATCGATGAGGAGGGTTATCTCACCCTGTCGGACCGCAAAAAGGACGTGATCATCTCCGGAGGTGAAAATATCTCTTCCATCGAAGTGGAAGACGCCTTGTTCGCCCACGAGGCGGTGGCCGAGGTGGCGGTTATCGGGGTGCCCGATGAGAAGTGGGGGGAGACGGTCAAGGCTCTGGTGGTGTTGGCTCCGGCGGCGGCAGCCTCCGAGGCGGAGCTGATCGAGCACTGCCGCCGCCGCCTGGCTCACTACAAGTGCCCCACATCGGTGGAGTTCCGCGACGAGTTGTCTCGCACCGCCACCGGCAAGCTCCAGAAGTACCGTTTGCGCGAGCCCTACTGGTCCGACCAGGACCGCCAGATCAACTGATAGAGCTGGGCGCTTTAGCCCAACGAGACCGGTGTGGCCACCTCGGTGAAGAAGTCGTTGCCCTTGTCGTCGGTCACAATGAAGGCGGGGAAGTCCTCCACTTCGATCCGGTAGACCGCCTCCATGCCCAGCTCGGGGTATTCCAAGATCTCGACCTTGCGGATCGAGTCCTTGGCCAGGCGGGCGGCGGGGCCGCCGATCGATCCCAGGTAGAACCCGCCGTGGCGGGCACAGGCCTCGACCACCGGTCGAGACCGGTTGCCCTTGGCCAGCATGACCAGGCTGCCCCCCGCGGCCTGGAATTGGTCCACGTAGGCATCCATGCGCCCCGCCGTGGTGGGACCGAACGAGCCGGAGGCGTAGCCCTCGGGAGTCTTGGCCGGGCCGGCGTAATACACCGGGTGGTCGCGCAGGTACCCAGGCATGGGCTCGCCGGCGTCGAGCCGCTCTTTGATTCGGGCGTGGGCGATGTCTCGGCCCACTACCAAGGTGCCGGTGAGCGACAGACGAGTCTTCACCGGGTGCTTTGACAGCTCGGCTCGGATGTCGGCCATGGGTCGGTTCAAGTCGATGCGCACCACCTGGTCGCTCAGCTCGTCGTCGGTTATCTCCGGCAGGAAGCGGGCCGGGTCGGTCTCCAACCGCTCCAAGAAGATCCCCTCGGAATTGATCTTGCCCAGGGCCTGGCGGTCGGCCGAGCACGACACCGCCACGCCGACCGGACAGGAGGCGCCGTGGCGGGGCAGCCGAATCACCCGAACGTCGTGGCAGAAGTACTTGCCGCCGAATTGGGCCCCGATCCCGAAGTGCCGGGTCAGCTCCAGAATGCGGTCTTCCCACTCCAAGTCTCGGTAGGCGTGGCCGATGGCCGATCCCTCGGTGGGCAGCGTGTCCAGATAGCGGGCAGAGGCGTACTTGGCCACCTTCAGCGTGTATTCCGCCGAAGTGCCGCCGATGACGACGGCCAGGTGGTAGGGCGGACAGGCGGCGGTGCCCAGGGTGCGGAGCTTCTCGTCCATAAAGCGAGTGAGCGAGTCGGGGCTGAGCAGCGCCTTGCTCTCCTGGAACAGGTACGACTTGTTGGCCGAGCCGCCGCCTTTGGCCATGAACAGGAACGAGTAGGCGTCTCCGGGCGTGGCGTAGATCTCGATCTGAGCGGGCAGGTTGTTGCCGGTGTTGCGCTCCTCGAACATGGACAGCGGGGCCAGTTGCGAATAGCGAAGGTTTGAGGTCTGGTAGGTGTCGAACACTCCTCGGGCGATGGCCCGCTCGTCGTCGGCATCGGTGAGCACCCGCTCGCCTTTGTGGCCCATCACCACGGCCGTTCCGGTGTCCTGGCAGCCGGGCAGCACCCCACCAGCCGCGATATTGGCGTTGCGAAGCAGTTCGGTGGCCACAAATTGGTCGTTGGGCGAGGCTTCGGGATCGTCCAAGATGGCGGCGAGTTGGGCCAGGTGTCCGGTCCGCAGCAGGTGGGCGATGTCCCTCATGGCCTCGCTGGTGAGGAGGCGGAGGGCTTCGGGGTCGACTTGGAGGAACTGGCGGTCGCCGAACTCGATGGTGGAGACGAAATCAGTGGTCAGCAGGCGATATTCGGTGGTGGTGTCAGGTCCTTTGGGGAGCAGTTCGGAGTAGGCGAATTCGGCCATGCGTTCGCTTCGTTCAACGTGGGTTCTACTCAGCCTAACGCCGGGGTTCCGGCGAACGGCGATGGGTCGCCATCGCTGGGGATTAGCGGGGGATGCCAGCTCATCGCCTTGCTGAGCTGGGAGGCGAAATCTCTCCAGTCAGGCGGGTTCCAGCCCTCGGCGGACGCCCGTAGGTCGAGTTGGTGGTCGAGATGGACGATGGCGGGGAGCGACTCCAGTCCCAGGGCCCGCACTACTGATCGGTCCTCGTCGGTAAACGTGAGGATCTCGTTGGTCCACGGCCCGAGGAAGTCTTCTGCCTCTTGAGGAGAGGAGGTGACCAAGAACGCCACCCGGCAGTCGGCGCCGACAAAGTTGCGGAGAATGCGGCCGGCGGTGTCGATCATCCATGAACTCTCGTAGGTGTAGGGGTCGAGCACGACCATGACCAGATGGAAGACGGTTACCCAATCGCCGATGGGGCGGGGCTCGCCGTTCAGCGGCGTCAAAGTCACATCGGCGTCAAGCGTAGTGGACATCGCATTCGAAGTTACCGCAGGCGTGGGGCTGAACCCGGTGTCGTGGCTTATGGTCAGGTGTGGGCTGAAGCCGGTGTCGTGGCTGATGGTCGGGTGTGGGGCAAAGCCGGTATTGGCGTCGGGTGCCCTGGCGAGGTCGCGTACGCTGATGCGGTGCATCCGATCGAGCATCTGCGCTACGTGGCCCGTTCATCCGGAGTGGGCCAAGAATCGCTGGTCCGGGAGACGGCCGGGGCGCTTTTGAGCTTCGGCCACGACCCGGCTGCGCTGGTCACCACCTGTCGGCGAATGCTCGCCCGCCAGCCCTCTTCGGGTCCGCTCATGTGGCTGGCCGCTCGGGTTCTCACCGCGTCCGACCCCCGGTCGGAAGTCCGGGCGTGCATGCAGGCGATCGCTGAGGACAGAACCGCCCGATTCTTGTCGCGGGAGCTGCCGGTTGAAGCCGCAGTGTGTGTGCTCGGCTGGCCGGATCTGATCGGCCGCGCCCTGCGGCTGCGGGGCGATCTGCGGGTGCTGGTCGTGGATGTGCTGGGGGAGGGTCACCACTTGGCGCGTCGATTGTCGGAACAGGACGGCTGGGTTGACGAGGTGGCTGGGAGCGGGCTGGGAGCGGCCGCAGCTTCAGCAGACGTGGTGCTGTTGGAGACGGCCGCGGTCGGCCCTGAGGGGTTCCTCGCTGTAGCCGGGTCTCGGGCCGCGGCGGCAGTCGCCCGAGCCGCCGAGGTACCGGTGTGGTTGGTTGCCGGCACCGGAACAGTCCTGCCCGGCCCGATGTGGGGTACATTGCTCAAGAGGGCCGTGGGAATGGTTGAGGCCTGGGAGGCTGACGAAGAGGTTGTGCCGCTCGCATTGGCAGACCGAGTAGCCGGTCCCGACGGGCTGATCTCAGTTTCCGAGGCGGTTTCCGATACCGATTGCCCTGTGGCCCCCGAGTTGTTCTGCGCAGTCATTTGACTAGCCAACGCCTGCTTCGTTCCGCCGAGCTTCGGCGGTTGGCTGTCTCGTTGGCGGTGTTGATCGGAGCTGCCAGCAGCTGTGGGGGCAATGATCCCGTTGCTGCTCCGTCTCCGGTAGCCCCGACAGTTCTTGGCACCCCCGCTGGGTCAGACGATCGAGTTCCGGAGGCCTCGGCAAGTCCGAACACGACGCCGAGGCCAGACACCGCGCTCAGTCCCACCCCAAAAGCGGTGTCGCCGTCTGCTTCTGATTACTCGCCGACCCCATCTCCTGCTCCGACTATTGCTCCTACCCCCCTGCCCACCCCGCGGCCCCGGCAAGCGCGGCTGGCCTTCACCGGTGACCTGCTATCGCATACGTCGGTGTTCAACACCGCCAAGGCCTTCGGCGGCGATGAGCTGGCCTACGACTACCGGCCTATGTTCGAGCAGGTGCGTGCCGCCTTGAGCCGCGTTGACCTGGCCATCTGCCACTTGGAAACCCCGCTTTCGCCCGACAACACCAATCTTTCCGGCTACCCCTTGTTCAACGCTCCCGGTGACCTGGCCGCTTCCATCGCTGACGTGGGCTACGACGGCTGCTCCACTGCCTCGAATCACTCCATAGACCAGGGGACCGGTGGGCTCTCCGCCACCCTCGACCTGTTCGACGAGGCTGATCTGGGCCACGCGGGCATGGCCCGCACCTCCCGGGAAGCCGCCACTCCCACTCTGTACGACGTGAATGGAATCACCATTGGCCACCTCTCCTACACCTATGGCCTCAACGGCTTGCTTCTCCCGGCTGACCAGCCCTGGGCGGTCAACGTCATCTCCGCTGACGACATCTTGGCGGAGGCCCGGACGGCCATCGAGGCCGGGGCTGAGTTCACGGTGTTGAGCATCCACTGGGGCGCGGAGTACCGGGTGACGCCGACAGACCAGCAGCGGGCGCTGGCCAAAGAGCTCCTCGCCGGCGATGAGATCGACCTCATTGTCGGAACCCACGCCCATGTCATCCAGCCAGTGGAGTTCGTCGGCGGAAACTACGTGATCTACGGGTTGGGGAACTTCCTGTCGAACCAGTCGCCCCAGTCATGCCGGTCGTGCCCTCCGGAAAGCACCGATGGCGTCATCGTGGAGGTTGCCTTGCGGGAAGACGAATCTGGCGACATCGCGGTGGCCGCCATTGGCGCCACGCCGACATGGGTCGACCGGCGGACTTTTGCCATTGTTGACGTGTATGCCGCATTGGCTGCTGATTCCAGTCCGGAGCTCACCGGCCATCTCGAGCAGTCGGGGGCTCGGACCACCGCCACGCTTCGCAGCTACGGCGTGGATGTCGTGATCGCGGACGGACCGTAACCAGCCATGGCGGTGGCACGGGCGACTCCGAGTTCGACATCGCTGCTTGAAGCTTCCTTTCAGGCTGCATTGTTGGCCTGGGGTGAGCGGCGCCGGCGGGATCTTCCCTGGCGACGCACCCGAGACCCGTGGGCAATTCTGGTTTCCGAGGTGATGCTCCAGCAGACCCAGATCGCCCGAGTGATTCCCCGCTATGAAGCCTTCATGGCTGAGTTTCCCAAACCCTCGGCCTGCGCGGCCGCCCCGGTGGCAGCAGTGATCCGGGCTTGGGAGGGGCTGGGGTACAACCGCCGTGCCGTGCAGCTGCATCGCTGTGCCCAGCAGATAGAGGAGTTTTATGGGGGGATCCCCCCGCGCGATCTTTCGGCTTTGCTGAAGCTGCCCGGTGTGGGGCCCTACACCGCTCGGGCCGTGCTGGTGTTCGCCTATGAGCACGACGCCGGGGTTGTGGACACCAACGTGGGCCGAGTGCTGGCTCGATGGCAGGGTCGCCGCTTGAGGTCTGTCGAGGTTCAAGCGATGGCTGATGCAGCCGTACCCGCTGGATCAAGCTGGGCTTGGAACCAGGCTCTGTTCGATCTCGCAGCTGAGGTGTGCATCCGGCGAATCCCTCGATGCGAACAGTGCCCAGTGCGCTCGGCTTGCTGTTGGCAGGGCCGGGGGGCCGACCCGGCCGACGGCTCAGCCCGGGTCAGCGGCGGCCAATCCCGCTTCGAGGGCTCTGACCGCCAGGGGAGAGGTCGGCTGGTGGCCGCGCTCCGCCGCGGCCCGCTGTCGCCATCAGAAGTGGCCGAGGCCGCAGGCTGGCCGGATGACCCGCACCGGGCCGATCGGATCTTGGCCGGACTGGTAGCCGACGGCATGGCCGTCATCGGCGATGACGGCGCGACAACCTTGCCCGACGCGAGGTCGTTTGAAGGCAGGAACTAGCCTTCGTCCTGTCAGGGGCAAGGTCTGCCCCCTGCTCGAGGAGTTCATGTGTCTGACAGCCCGCCGCTCGACTCGGCCATATTCCGCCAAGTGCTCGGACAGTTTCCCACCGGGGTGACCGTGGTCACCGCTGCGGGGCCTGACGGGCCTGCCGGGCTGGCCATTGGCTCGTTCGGCTCGGTGTCGCTCGACCCGGCGCTGGTGATGTTCATGCCGGGCAAGTCGTCCACCAGTTGGCCGGCCATCGAGGCCGCCGGCCATTTCGGGGTGAACATCCTGGCTGAGGACCAAGTGGAGATGTCCAACCTGTTCGCCTCCAAAGCTGAGGACAAGTTTGCCGGCTTGGAGTGGGCGACGAAGATCACCGGTGCTCCCATATTCGAATCCTCGCTGGCGTGGATCGACTGCGAGATCGACCACGTGGTGGAGGGCGGCGATCACTGGATCGTCCTCGGGCGGGTGTTGGAACTGGGCGTCCAGCGTGACGACGTCGGGCCGCTGGTGTTCTTGGCCGGCAAATACGGCTCGTTCGACCCGATCGGCTAACGGGCAATGCCGCTGTATGCGCTGGGAGACATCGAGCCCGACATCCACCCTGATGCCTTCATCCACCCCCTGGCGGTAATCATCGGCCGGGTGAGCGTTGGAGCGGAGTCCACCATTTGGCCGGGGACAGTGCTCCGGGGCGACGGAGCAGGGATCACCATTGGGATCCGCACTTCCATCCAGGACAATGCCGTCATCCACAACACCGATGAGCTGTCCACCGTGGTGGGCAACGATGTGACCGTCGGCCATCTAGCCCACTTGGAGGGCTGCACAATTGAGGATGAAGCGCTGGTCGGCGTCGCTTCAGTCGTGCTGCACGAAGCGGTAGTGGGTCGGGGAGCACTGGTGGGGGCCAGTGCGGTGGTCACCAACCGTATGAAGATCCCACCGCTGGCCCTGGCGGTGGGCGTGCCCGCCAAGATCCGTGAGGGCCACATGTCGGAAGGGCAGAATCGACAGGACGCCCAGGGTTATGTGGACCGAGGCCGCCGATATCGGGCTGAGATGCGCTTACTGGGCTGATCGCCGGTAGTATTCAGGTAACCCACGTCGCAACCTTCGCTAGGATTTTCATATGTCGTCGGAAGCCCTCGCCCTTGATCTAGGCCGGTACAAACTCGGCTGGAGCGATGAGGAAGATTACGTCTTCAAGCCCAAAAGAGGGCTGAACACCGACATCGTCCAGGAGATGTCGTGGATGAAGAGCGAGCCCGACTGGATGCGGAACTTCCGCTTGAAGTCGCTTGCCCGGTTCGAGAAGCGGCCCATGCCCAACTGGGGCGGCGACATGTCGGGCATCGACTTCGACAACATCTACTACTACATAAAGCCCACCGAGGGTCTGGCCGACGACTGGGATGCAGTGCCGGACTCGATCAAGGACACCTACGAGAAGCTGGGCATTCCCGAGGCCGAGCGCAAGTACCTGGCCGGAGTGACCGCCCAGTACGAGTCCGAGGTGGTGTACCACCGCAACCGGGAAGACTTGGAGCGCCAAGGAGTGCTGTTCTGCGACATGGACACCGCGCTCAAGGAGTATCCCGAGCTGGTGCAGGAGCACTTCGGTTCCATCATCCCGCCGGGCGACAACAAGTTCGCCTCCTTGAACTCCGCAGTGTGGTCGGGGGGCAGCTTCATCTACGTCCCGCCCGGTGTGACGGTGGACATGCCGCTTCAGGCCTACTTCCGCATCAACGCCGAGAACATGGGCCAGTTCGAGCGGACCCTGATCATCGCCGACGAGGGTTCGCAGGTTCACTACATCGAGGGGTGTTCGGCTCCGGTGTATACCAGCGATTCGCTGCACTCCGCAGTGGTGGAGATCCTGGTCAAGAAATCGGCCCGGGTCACCTACACCACCATCCAGAACTGGTCCAACAACGTGTACAACCTGGTCACCAAGCGGGCCAAGGTCGAGGCCGAAGGCCACATGGAGTGGATCGACGGCAACATCGGCTCCCGCCTGACCATGAAGTACCCCGCCGTAGTGATGGTCGGCCCCAAGGCCTCGGGCGAGGTGCTGTCGGTGGCCTACGCCGGTCCCGACCAGCATCAAGATGCCGGGGCCAAGATGACCCACGCCGCTCCCGAGACCACCTCCAAGATCGTGTCCAAGTCGATCTCCAACGGCGGCGGTCGCACCAGCTACCGAGGTCTGGTCCGGGTAGAGGACGATGCCTACGGCTGCCGCAGCCACGTCCAGTGCGACGCGCTGATCTTGGACGAGGACAGCGTGTCCGACACCTACCCCTACATGGAGGTGGGCACCCGGGACGCGGAGATCGGCCACGAGGCCACCGTCTCCAAGGTGGCCGATGAGCAGCTGTTCTATCTGATGAGCCGGGGGCTGACCCAGGAGCAGGCCATGGGCATGATCGTCAACGGCTTCATCGAGCCGATCACCCGCACCTTGCCCATGGAGTACGCCGTGGAGTGGAGCCGGCTTATCGAGTTGCAGATGGAGGGATCTGTCGGCTGATGCCCATGCGGCAGGATTGCAAGTACTTCGAGAGCCGGTCGTACCCCAATGGAGAGACCGTGCGGAAGTGCGATTTGGATTTGGCCCCCGAGGCCCCGTGGCGCTGTCCCGACGACTGCTCGGCCTATGAGCGCCGCATGGTTGACGTGAACTGGTCGCACGGCACTCTGGTCACGCCGCCTACCCCTGAGGCACCGGACAGCGTGGGCAGCGACGACAGCATCGGCGCTCTGCTTGATGCCGCCGAGGACATCGTGAACGAAGCAGGCCCCCGGGTGATGGCTGAACTGGAGAAGGAGAAGTCCCGGAGAAGGTTGAGAGCGGGGGGCGGCGGAAAGGCCAAGCGGCGAAAGCGCCGTCGGCGTTCGTGATCGATTCACAATTCACTCCCGAGGCGGCCGGTGCCATACCCGGCCCCGATTGGCTGGCCCGCCGTCGAGTAGCTGCCGCCGAGCAGGTGGCTGCCTCGGCTATGCCCTCGGTGGAAGAAGAACTCTGGCGGTATACCCCCATCGGGCAGCTAGACCTCGGCCGCTATCAGCTGGCTACCGACGCCGGCGCCCAATCACCGACTCCCATCCCCGGTCACTGTGCGATAGCCGACACCAGCAACGGCTGGCTGTGCGGGATGGAGTTGGCCCTCGAGACCGCAGCCCAAGGAGTGGAGGTCCGACCCTTGGGCGAGAGCGACGCCGAGCTGGCCGCATCGGTTGATGTCGACCTATTCGCCGTCATGAATGCGGCGTTCTCCGTTGAGCCGGTGTTGGTGCGGGTGCCCCCAGGGGTGAGCGTGGAAGGGCCCATCGTGGTGCGCCACTGGATCGACGCCGAAGGAGCCGCAGTTTTCCCCCGGTTGATCGTGGACGCGGGGGCCGATTCCTCGGTCGAGGTGCTGGAGCTGTACGGCTCAGCCGACGTTGCCGCATTCGTGAGCCCAGTGGTCGAGATCAGGGTGGCTTCCGCCGCCCGGGTCGGCTATCTGGCTATGCAGGATCTGGGTCCCAAGGTTTGGCACATCGGCTCGCAGGTCAGCCACATCGGCTCGCAAGCCCATATGCGGGCCTCCACTGCCGCGCTGGGCGGAGGGTATGCCCGAATGCGGCTGGACACCCATCTGTCCGGCCGGGGCGCCACCGGCGATCTCATATCGCTGTATTTCGGCGACGGCGACCAGACTCTGGACTTTCGCACCTTCCAAGATCACGCCGCTCCCGATACCACCAGCAGCCTGCTGTTCAAGGGGGCGGTGGACGATTCCTCCCGTTCGGTCTACACCGGGCTGATCCGGGTTCGGCCCGAGGCCCGAGGCACCAACGCCTACCAGACCAACCGGAACATCAAGCTTTCGGAGGACGCCTGGGCCGAGTCGGTGCCCAACCTCGAGATTGAGAACAATGAGGTGCATTGCAGCCACGCTTCCGCGGTCGGCCCGATCGACGGCGAGCAGTTGTTCTACCTGGAGAGCCGGGGGGTTCCCACCGAGACCGCCGAGCGCCTGATTGTGACCGGGTTCTTCGACGAGGTGCTCGATCAGTTTCCTGTCCTGGAGGCGGTGCCTGCGGTGCGAGATCGGCTCCACTCCAAGATCGAGGGGTTTAGCCATCACCACGCCATTGAAAGAAACGGGTCGGGGGCGTGACCGGGGATCGAGTGGCGCTGTGCCCGCTTGACGAGTTGGGCGACGGGGAAGCCCGGAGGTTCGACGTCGAGGCTGGCGGCTTGGCTCACCAGGTGGCGGTTGTCCGGCTGGGAGATGACCTGTACGCTCTGGGCGATACGTGCAGCCACGCCGACTACTCGCTGGCCGAGGGGGAAGTGGACGCCGAAGAGGGCACCATCGAATGTTGGAAGCACGGCAGCCTGTTCTGCTTGTCAACCGGCGCGGCCGAGACATTGCCCGCCATTCGCCCGGTGCCGGTCTATGACGTGGGCGTCGAAGATGGGCAGGTTTGGTTGGAGGTCGGCCACGGTGAGTAGGCCAGCCCGGAGCGAGCTGGTTGTCGATGGACTCCATGTCCGAGTCGGCGGGCAGATGGTGCTGAATGGGGTAAACCTGCGGGTGGGATCCGGCGAGGTCCACGCCGTGATGGGGCCCAATGGGTCGGGCAAGTCGACCCTGGCCTACGCCATCATGGGCCGTCCCGGCTATGAAGTCACCGCGGGGTCGATCGGCCTGAACGGTGTCGACTTGGTGGACCTCTCCCCGTGGGAACGGGCCCATGCCGGGCTGTTCTCCACCCAGCAGTACCCCACCGAGGTGCCGGGCGTGGGCTTGGAGATCATGCTGGAAGAGGCGGTGGCCGCCGTCGGTGGGGACCGAAGCGCAGTGGAAGCCCAAGTGGCAGCCGAGGCCGATTTGGTCGGCTTTGACGTCGAGTTGCTGTACCGGTCGTTGAACGTCGATCTGTCCGGGGGGGAGATGAAGCGAAGCGAGGCGGTGCAGCTCGGAGTGCTTCGCCCCCGCATCGCCATCTTGGACGAGTTGGACAGTGGTCTCGATGTGGACGCCCTAGCCGCGGTGAGCCATCGCATTGAGCAGGCCACCCACCAAGACGATCTCGGCGTGCTCGCCATCACCCACTTCAGCCGCCTGCTGACTGTGCTCCACGCCGATGTGGTCCACGTTTTGATCGACGGTGTTATCCGGGAGACCGGAGGCCCTGAACTGGCCGCACAGTTGGAGGAAACCGGCTACGACCCCTGGATTGATGACCGCTCCGTCGCCCCTGTTGAAATCCACCTAGGAGGAGACCCATGGCTCTAGTGGTGTGTCGTGGGTTTATTCGCGCGTGTCCTGCTAGGCATCGACGCCCCTCGCGGCGTTGCCCCTCCTTGCCGTACGCTGGAAGTATGGCTGCGTCGGTGCGCCTTGCGAGGAACGCCGCTGCCGTCGCAATCCACGGCGCTAAACCCACGACACACCACTAGGTCTTGAAGGGGTGGAGCTTGAGGGAGAATAGGCTGGAATGGAGAACAAGAGGATTTGGAGCAACAAATGACAGCCGATGCCAAGAGACTGCTCGCCGACGAGGAGATAACCGCCGCCCTGGGAGATCTACCCGGTTGGGAGCGGCAGGGCGACAAGCTTGCCGCCACCTTCAACTTCTCCGATTTCTCTGAGGCCTTCGGCTTCATGTCCCGAGTGGCTCTGATCTCGGAGCGCCTGTTCCACCATCCTGAGTGGTCCAACGTCTGGTCAACCGTAGAGATCGCCATCACCAACCACGCCGCCGGCGGCCTCACCGATCTCGATTTGGAGTTCGCCCGCCGTGTCAACGCCCTGGTATGAATCTGTCTGACCAAGCTGATCAGGCCATTTGCCGGGAGTGGGGGCGTAGTCGCTGGGCTGGCTGCCAGGTTGTGGTGCCCGTGTCGGGGAATGGGTCGGGTGGGGGATGGGTCTTCCAGCGGCCGGTGTCGGGTTCTTGGGTGGTCTGCCAGCCGTCGTCGTGGATGTCGTGGTGGCAGTCGTTGCAGACAAGAACGAGGTTGGGGTAGTCGGTGGGACCGCCGTTTCTCCAGAATTTGACGTGGTGAGAGAAACAACGGCTGGGCGGAGCACCGCAGCCGATGCAGACTTGGTCGCGGACCATGAGGGCGATGCGCTGGGCGTCGCTGGCGGTGCGCCGCTTCCGGCCAAGCCAGAGGTCTTGAGTCTTGGCATCGAACACCGCGGGGAAGATGTCGGCTTTGAGGGCCAGCCGAACCAGCTCTTCCATCGGTAGCGGGGTGCCGTCGGAGAGGCGGGCGTTGGCCAGTTCCCGGCTGGCGGCGTCGTAGTCGGCCACCAACACCAGCGCAATGCCCTTGGCTTTGCCCTTCTCCGGTTCCAAGATCAGCTCGGCCAGCGCATCGGCCCCACGTTGTTGGGGAGTGCGGCGGGCCTTGGGGTCTTCTTTGTTCCACAGATCGCGCTCTTTGGCGGCGACAACTGCGGCAATGTGCTCGCCGGCGACCGGGTCAAACTCGGCCGACCACACGAACATTCCGGTTTCGCGGCTCTTGAACATCCGCGAGGTGCGGCTTTGTTTTTGTCGTTCCAAGATGGCCATGCCGTCGTCGCCAGATAGATCCTGTTGTTGGCGGCGTAGCGTCTTTTCAAACTCGTCGAAGTTCTGCTCTTTGGCCGCAGTTACAAGTGCTTCCTCGTCGATGGGCCCATCCGACGAGGCCCGGGCGATCAACCGGGCATGGTCCTGGGGGATGTCGCCGGCGGCCAAGGCCTCAGATGTGGCCTCCAACGCGGCCAGCCGTTCCGCGGACTTGACGTCGTGGCGGGCCGCCCGCTTGGAGGATTGCAGCTCCTCTCGGACTATCCGCTCCGCGGCGACCGCATCGTGCTGGCACGCTATCTCGGCCACAGCCTGGGACTTCATCGCCGCCAATTTCGATTCGGCCCGCCCGATCAAACTGATCCGCGTCCGCAGTCGCTCTTCCGACTGGCCGGCCACATCCACCGCCTCGATACACACCGAAGCCCCGCAACCGCTCTCAACGGTGTGCTGGGCCTCGGTGTCATCGGCGTACGGAGGTGGAAATTCCATGCCTGTAAGAATACCAGCCGTCTGTGACAATAACCCTTGAATATCTCAAAAAAAATAGAAAATTATTGAAAATAATGAAATAACAATCACAGTAATCACAACAACCCCAGAAGTAGCACCTACATGGGACTTTGTCAGACCCTCGATGACCCAGGCGGCTGGCAAGCTGGGCCAGCAGTGGTGTCGGCAAGACGATTTTTGCAAGAGAGCTGCGTACGCCGCGCCAACTTGCTGACTTAGCCATTGGGACTATTTGAATCTGGAAGTCTCTGGCTTCAAGATCCTTCAGTAGGTTGACATCGTCGATCTCCACGACAACGACGATTTGGGCATCGCCTCGGCCAGCAGCGGCTGATTGTGCAAGGTCGGGCGCGACTCCTCTTCGAGGGCCGCCAATCTGATCGACAACGCAGGTGGGCCCACCGGGGTCATAGATCGGCGGTTCGATTCCGGGAGATCCGATGGCGTAGTTACCGTCGTGGTCGCAGACTGCCAGCGCGCCGGGAATCCCGGGATCGAACGCGACCCCTCCGAATGTGTGGGAAGGCGCATCAGGTCTCTGCTCGGGGATGGCCGGAGCTTCCCCGATCTCGGGAAGCGAAGGGTCGTTTTCGAGGGGCTTGCTCCAATACATTGAGATCGGTGCCAGCCCAACAGTAGAGAATGCGTCATGACGGTCGGCATTGGGGAGAGATACACACGTAACCCACGAGACCGAGTCCAGATTGGCGATGAGAAGTTTGGCAGCCTCTCCCCACAGTTAACGAGCGGGCTGGCGCGGGGCCCCGGTGAACGTCAGATCTGTCCAGCGACGAAGCACAAAATCCTGTCGGTCTGGCGCTGGTGGCAAGCCCTTGAGCTTTCCCCAAATCTTGACCGATCCCCGTCCGTCGCTATCTGGACCATCGACAGAGATCACCCGGGCGATCTTGAGATCGACTTGGCGGTACTGATGCAAGTCGAGCACGAATTCCAACACTTCTTGGGGGCTTGCCTCCACGATGACCGCTGCCTGGGCGGTGATGGACATGCCTTGACCGTAGCCGGACTCGGCGCAATTGAAATGCGAGGGCCCAGTTCAGCCAAAGGATCAGATAGAAGGGAGCGAGGATGGCGGGCTTGAGTGCTCGTTGCCGACAGTGGCGAAGCCGATCTGCGGCCTCGGCATCTGGTGGAGGAGTGACCAACTCCATGCCTTGGTCGCCAGCCTGCTGCAAGGCCGCGCAGATGGGGGATGTCTTGTTGTGGAAGTGGCAGTTGGCCCGGCCCACGGCGACGCCGGCCTCGCGGGACACGGCGTGCCTGCTGATCCCGGCGATGCCCTCGCAGGCCAGAATGGCGAGGCTGGCGTCCACAATTCGCTCATCGGCCATAGTCAAGGCCTCGGCCACGTTCAGAACCTCATTTGTTGAATCTGAGCGGAGAGTCCTCCGTCGAGCACCCACAACTGGCCGGTGGCGTAGCGGGCCTCGTCGGAGACGAGCCAGTGGACGAGGTTGGCCATGTCGGTGGGGGTGCCAATGGTGTCCAGCGGGTGGATTCGCTCGGCTTCGGTGCGGGCAACGGCCGAGTCGACGCCATCGGGGTAGAACTGGTCGAGCATCGGGGTGTCGATGTATCCGGGGCAGATCGCGTTGACTCGGATGCCCTCGGGTCCGTGGTCACAGGCCATCGCTCGAGTGAGGGCGTGCACGGCGCCCTTTGTGGCGCAATAGGCGGCCAGCTTGGGATCGGCGATGAAGCCGTCGTAGGAGCCGAAATTCACAATCGACGCGTGGGCCGACTGGCGAAGCAGCGGCAGCGAGTGCTTCGAGGTGAGGAACGTACCGGTCACGTTGATGGCGAAGATGTGATTCCATTCTTCGAGCGTGGTGTCTTCGACCGTCTTCTCGATCTCGAGGCCGGCGGCGTTGACGACGATGTCGAGGCGGCCTTGTGCGGCCTCGATGGCGGCTATACCGGCGGTTACTTCGTCCTCAGAGGTGACGTCGAACCGGAGAAATTCTCCGGCCGCGGGCTCGCTGCCGATCGCTTCGCCGTCGCTGAGACCGGCCGCGTAGACATGGGCGCCTTCGTCGACGAATCGCCGGCACACAGCCCGCCCGGCACCGCCCCGACCGCCGGTCACCAAGGCGACCCGTCCTTCCAGCGTCCCAGTCATGTTGCGGCGCCGTTGTAGGCGTCGAGGACGAGTCCGTGGAAATGGTGGACGGCGTGTTCTGAGAGACCCGACCCGCTGGGGTCGTTGACAATGCGGCCCTGGTAGAACGCCGGGGTCGACATTCCTCGCTGCACGCTCTCGACCAGGCCGATGTCTTCGACTTGGAGAACCTCGTCGAGATACCGGATGGACTCGATCTCGGCCTCGTTGGGCTCGGGGGTCTCGAGGAAGATGTCGTAGGTCTCGTAGGTGAGGTCGGGGGCCGCGGGGATGATCTTCAAGACGATGAAATTGCCTCGGCCCGGGTACCGCATCATGCAGGTGTTGGGCCACAGCCACCAGACCGCGTGGTCGGTGACGGTGGCCTCGCTCACGTTGTACGCGGTGTTCTCGGTCTTGCCCGCCTCGGCCAAGTGACTCGAGTAGATACCGTGAGTCGTGACCTGATAGGTGTCCATGTCGACGAGCGACACGAAGTCCCTGTGGGCGACGGGGCAGTGGTAGCACTCGAGGAAGTTGTCCACGACGTTCTTCCAGTTGCTCCGGATCTTGTACGTGAGCCGATGAGCGAACGTGAGCTGTTCGACGTCTGGGGCCCAACGGGCGATCTCGGCGCCGAAGTCGCCCGACTGGTGCTGAAGCGATGCCGCCTCCGGGTCGAGGTTGACGAATACGAATCCGCCGAATTCGGTGATCTGCACTTGATCGAGGCAGATGTCACCGGGTTCGAAGTCGACGAGGCGGTTTGTATGGCGAGCAGCCATGAGCCGACCGGACAGGTCGTAGGACCACGCGTGATATGGGCAAACCAGATTCTTCAGCTGGCCCTCACCCTGGACGAGTTCGTGGGCCCGGTGCTGGCACACGTTATAGAACGCCCGAAGCTCGCCGTGGTGGTCGCGAATGGCGACGATCGGCAGGTCAGCGACGGAGTCGGCCACAAAGCTGCCCGGCTGGCGGAGCTTCTCCCCATGGCAGATCCACTGCCAGGTCCGGCCGACAATGGCAGTTTGGTCAGCGGAGAACCACCGCTGTTTTGTGTAGGCATCGCTGTGAAGCGAGAGCGACGCGCCGGGATCGGGGTGCCACCCCTGTCGGATGTCGACGGCGGATTGTGCCTTCATGGGTAGTCTCTTCTGACCACAAGACGACGCGGGAGCACAGCCTCCACCATGTGGAACCTAACCATGCTTGAACGCCCGTTCAACCAAGACGGCAGGTCGGCGACGCTGCGAGGTCGGTAGCTCAGGCGGTGGCCTGGGCTTCTTCGAGGGCTTGGGTGAGGGTGTGCCAGGACAAGGTGGCGCACTTGATTCTCACGGGGAACTTGACTACCCCCTTGAGGGCTTCGAGGTCGCCCAGCTTGATGTCGGCGCCGTTGCCGCTCATGGGGGAGAGGTCGTCGGCGGGGTCGGGCTCGATCGACATCATGGCCTTGAACGCCCGGTTGAGCTGGCGCAGTTCCTCGGTGGTGCGGCCCTTCACCGTTGCCGACATCATCGATGCGGAGGCCTGGCTGATCGAGCAGCCCTGGCCACCGACTTTGATGTCGTCGATGATCCCATCGGCCAGCTGCACATAGACGATGACCTCGTCGCCGCACAGGGGGTTGAAACCCTCGGCCCGGACCGCGGGCGGGGTGTCCAGCTCTCCCCGGTTGCGGGGATTGCGGTAGTGGTCGAGGATGACCTCGCGATAGAGGTCTTCAAGGTCAGGCATGGCCGCGGTTCACCAGTTTACGAACGAAGTCTCCGTTATATGCAGTCATTCTTCACTCAATGAAGAAAGCGTCGGCATCACCGAGCGCATCAGCCAGTGCATCCACATCGGACTCGTCGTTGTACACGTACATCGAGGCCCTGCTGGTGGCGGTGCAGCCCAGCACCCGCATGAGCGGCTTGGCGCAGTGGTGGCCGGCCCTCACGCACACTCCGGAGCGGTCCAGCACCTGGGCCACATCGTGGGGGTGGATCCCCTTGTACTCGAACGAAAGCACCCCGCCCCGTTCAGCCGGCTCGGTCGGCCCGTGGATGGTGATGTCGTCTCCGTAGCGCAGAGTCAGCGTCCGCAGGGCGTAGCCGGTGAGGGCCACTTCGTGCTCCCGCACCTGCTCCATGCCCAGACCGGTCAGATAGTCCACGGCGGCCCCCAGCCCCACTGCCTCGGCGATGGGAGGGGTGCCGGCCTCGAATTTCCACGGGACCTCAGCGGTGCTGAACCCCTCTTTGGTCACGTTCTGGATCATTTCGCCTCCGCCGAGAAACGGCGGCATGGTCTCCAGCAGCTCAGACTTGGCCCACAGCACCCCGATCCCGGTGGGACCGCACATCTTGTGACCGGTGAAGGCCACGAAGTCGGCCCCCATCTCCACCACGTCGGTGGGCAGGTGGGGGGTGTACTGGCTGGCGTCCACCATCATCAGCGCTCCCACCTGGTGGGCGGCGTCGGCTAGCTGCCGGATGGGGTTGATGGTGCCCAGCACGTTGGACACTGCGGCCACGCTCAGCAGCCGGGCCCCGTCGAGCAGCCGGTCGAGGTCGGTCAGGTCTAGATGGCCGTTGGCGTCGATGGGGATCCAGCGCAGCTCAATGCCCTGCTCGGCGGTCAGCATGTGCCAGGGAACGATGTTGGCGTGGTGCTCCAACTCGGTGATCACCACCGGGTCACCCGGCCCCAGATTGGCCCGGCCCCAGGTTCGGGCCACCAGGTTGATGGCCTCGGTGGCGTTCTTAGCGAATATGACCTCAGAGTCCCGAGAGGCTCCGATGAATTGGGCGACTTTGTTCCGAGCCACCTCCATCGCCTCGGTGGCCTCTACCGCCAGTTGGTAGGAGCCCCGGTGGACGTTGGAGTTGTAGCGCTCGTAATAGTCGGTTATGGCATCGATCACCGCTCTGGGCTTGTGGGAGCTGGCGGCCGAATCGAGGTACACCAGGCGGCGGCCGTGCACCTGCCGGCACATGATCGGGAAATCAGTGCGGATAGAAGCTGGGTCTAGCGCCATGCTTCGTACCCGTCGGCGTCCAATTGGGCGGCCAACTCGAATCCACCGCTGGCCGCGATCTTCCCGTTCACCAGGATGTGGACATGGTCGGGCTTCATATGGTCGAGCAGGCGGCGGAAGTGGGTGATGGCCAGCACCCCCATCTCCGGGCGGGTGGTCCGCACCTCCTGCACCCCGCGGGCCACGATCTTGAGGGCGTCAATGTCCAGGCCGGAGTCGGTCTCGTCCAAGATGGCCATCTCCGGTTCCAGAATGGCCAGCTGGAGCACCTCGTTGCGCTTCTTCTCGCCCCCGGAGAACCCGTCATTCAAATAGCGGTCGGCGAACGAGGGATCCATGTCGAACCGCTCCATCCACTCCATCACGGCCAATCGAAGTTCTAGGATCGACAGGTCGATACCCATGCGGGCCGACAGAGCTTGGCGCAGGAAGTTCATCACCGACACGCCGGGAAACTCCTGGGGGTATTGGAAGGCCAAGAACAGGCCTGCTTTGCCTCGCACGTCGGCAGGCCAGTCGGTGATGTCGTCGCCCCGGAATCGGATGCGCCCCCCGGTCACCTCGTAATCGGGGTTGGCCAATAGTGTGCTGGCCAGGGTGGATTTCCCCGAGCCGTTGGGCCCCATGAGGGCGTGGACTTCGCCCGCCTGCACGGTGAGGTCGATGCCCGACAGAATCGGGATGCCGTCTTCAGCCGTCGCGACGTGCAGGTTTTCGACTTCGAACAGCGGGGCCTCGGGGTGGCTCACAAAGCCAGTCTACGCCGGGAAAGTGACAGTCCCTATCACCGGACAACGGGGCTATGGGCCCGCCTACCACCCCCGGTCAATCCACTCCTGGAGATGAGGGGTCTCGTCGCCGATGGTGGTCTGGTCGCCATGGCCGGGCAGTACCACGGTGTCGGCTTGCAGCGGGGAGAAAATCCGCTGCTCGATAGAAGAGATAATGGTGTCAAAGTCGCCGCCCTCGAATCCGGTGGCGCCGGGGCCGCCGGGGAAGAGAGTGTCGCCGGAGAACAAGAGGGGGGAGCCCTCCATGCGGAACGACATGGATCCCGGAGTGTGGCCAGGCGTATGGATGCAGTGCAGGCGGAGCCGACCCACCTCGATCACCGACTCGTCCTCAAGCAGGTAGTCGTAGGAGTCGAGCATGGCGGCATCCTCTGCGGTGACTCCCACCTCGTAGCCGGCGTTGCGCACCGCGGGGATGGCTTGGATGTGGTCCCAGTGCCCGTGAGTTTCCAGAACAGTGCGGACGCCCAGGGAAGTGCACAGCTCCAACAGGCGTTCGTGCTCGTTGGCTGCGTCGATCAGTACCGCATCACCGGTCTGGCGGCAGCGGACGATGAACACGTTGTTGTCCATCGGTCCCACCACCACTTTGTGGATCTCGACCTGGGTGTCTTGCCAGTGCAGGGTCATGGCAGCTCTTTTCGCTCTCGTGCTCCCGTTGAGGATTTGATTGTGCCCCATCAATCGACTCAGTGACAGGTCATCAGCTACGAGGTCGGCGAGTCAATCGTCTTAACAGAGTGTTCGGGCATGGCTAGTCGAACCGCCATCTAGTAGAAAAAGGGCCGTGAACTTTGCCTTCAGCGAGGAACAAGAAGAACTGCGGCGCTTTGTGCGGCAGTTCTTGGAGGACAAATCCCCGGAATCGGCAGTCCGAGAGCAAATGGACACTGAGAAGGGCTACGACGATGCAGTCTGGAACCAGATGGCCGAGCAGCTTGGTTTGCAGGGGCTCGTCATTCCCGAGGAATACGGGGGTAGCGGGTTCAGCTACGTCGAGCTGATCGTTGTGTTGGAGGAGATGGGCCGGGCTCTGCTGTGCGCTCCATTCTTTTCCAGCGTGGTGCTGGCTGGCAATGCCATCGTCCATAGCGGTGACGAGGCGGCGAAGTCTGCGCTGCTGCCCGGCATCGCCCGCGGTGAAACGGTGGCCGCACTGGCGTTCACCGAGGAGAACGGGCGCTGGGACGACTCGGGTATAACCGTAGAGGCAGCCGCTGACGATGATGGCTGGCGCATCAGCGGCACGAAGATGTTCGTGATCGACGGCCATACCGCCGACGTCGTGCTGGTAGCCGCTCGAACCGCCAGCGGGGTGAGCCTGTTCTGGTGTCCTGGAGACGCTGAGGGCTTGATCTCCACCGCGCTGTCCACCATGGACCAAACCCGCAAGCAGGCCCGCCTGGAATTCGACAACACTCCGGTCACACTGATTGGCACCGAGGGCGGGGGTTGGCCGGTGTTGGAGCGGGTGCTCGATTTGGCCGCGGTGGCGCTGGCCGCCGAGCAGGTGGGCGGCGCCCAGATGTGTTTGGACATGTCGGTGCAGTACGCCAAAGACCGGGTGCAGTTTGGACGGCCCATCGGTTCGTTCCAGGCCATCAAGCACAAGTGCGCCGACATGCTCCTTGAGGTGGAGTCGGCCAAATCTGCTGCCTACTACGCTGGCTGGTGCGCCTCCGAGCTGAACGACGAGCTCCCCTCAGTGGCCAGCTTGGCCAAGGCCTACTGCTCGGAGGCCTACTTTCACGCCTCGGCGGAGAACATCCAAATCCACGGTGGAATCGGGTTCACCTGGGAGCATCCCGCGCACCTGTACTTCAAGCGGGCCAAGTCGTCGGAGCTGCTGTTCGGCGATCCCACCTACCACCGCGAGCTGCTCGCTCAGCGCATCGGCATCTGACGTTCCTATTGATCCTCGCCGCAGTCCTGGTGGTCGGGATGGCCGCCTACGCGGTGATGCGAGTGTCATCCCGTCTGGCCCACACCCGGGCGCGGGCGGTGTATGACCTGGCTGACGCGGTGGAATTCGTGGCCGATCGGCTGCCCGATGTGTTGTCGGCCAAGCTGAGCTACGACGATGTGGAAGCGGTGCTGCTGTGGCGACTGGATCACCTGCGGCTACGGGGGTCGGTCACCTATGGACGGGCCGACGTGACCGCCGCCAAGGCGGAGAGCCGAGACGAGCAGGTGGTTACCAGCGATGATGACTCGGTGGACTACGTGTTGGCCAAAGCCTCAAAGTCCGGGCGAGAAATCGAGGCCTTAGACGTAGTGGTGGTGCTCGACCTGGAGAGCCAGTATTTGAAGTCCATCGGAGCCCTCGGCCCTCCAGCGGAGGAAGCGGGCAGCCAGGGCGGTACGGTCTAGGGATGGACAGGCCGCGGTCGTTGGAGGGCTTTCGCTACGTGGGGGACAAGCGATCCCAGTTGGTATACGACTTGGACGAGATCAGCGACGAGTCGGTCATCGAAGAATTGGTGGCTTCGGAGCAGTTCTCGGTGTTCGGGCCGGACAACCTGGCCGAAGCCCGTAACCGCGGCTATCGGCCCCGGGCGGTGTGACTCACTGGCAGACCACCGGCGGGCTCACACTTGCTGGACATCTGGCGCTGCCCGAGAACCGGCGTATGCGGGCGTTGCCCAGTGTGGTGCTATGCCCTGGTTTCCCGTCGGAAGCCAACGGGGGTTCGCGGGCAGCCGAGCGGATCTATCCCCTGGCCGATCGGATTGCCCAGAATATGGAGTGGGCTGCGCTGGTGCTCAACTACCGGGGATGCGGTGATAGCGAGGGCAATTTCGCGCTCGACGGATGGACGGACGATATTCGCAGCGCGGTCGACTACCTGAACGGGCTCGATCAGGTGGAGGGGGTCTGGTTGGCGGGGTTCGGCATCGGTGGTGCTTTGGCGGCCGATGAGGCCAAGGGCGACCTCCGAGTCAGGGGAGTGGCCACCATGGGGGCATCGGTGGACTTCGCCCATTGGGGCCTCGACGCCTCAGGGATAGTGGAGTACGCCCGCTCGTTGGGTATCATCTCTACACCCGGCTTTCCCGATTCGTTGGATTCATGGGCCAAAGCCGCAGGTTCAATGCGGGTAGACCGGTGTGCCGCGGAGATCGCCCCCAGGCCCATGCTGGTGCTGCACGGCTCCAACGACCGGGAGGTGTCGCCCCTCGACGCCCGGGCCATCGCCGAGGCCCATGGCGACGCCGGTTTTCGCATCATCAGCGGCGCCGGCCACCGCCTCCACTCCGATCCCCGCTGCATCGCCATCCTCCTCGGGTGGCTCGACTCCCAAATCACCCTCATTCCCTGATTCGCAGAGATCGGGGCTGAATCGGTCAGTCCTGCTTGGTCTTCCCCTTGGCCTTTTGGGCCTTCTTCCAGGCTCGGACCTGGGCGAGGGCTTCGGGACCGTCGATGTCGGCGACGGTGCGAGGGGTGGCGTCGGCGAAGGGGCCGGCGGCGGCTTCCCAACCCTTTGGGGCCGCTCCGAAGCGTTTGGCCAACAAAGCCAGGAAGATCTTGGCCTTCTCGTCGCCGTAGCCGGGCAGGGCCTTCAGCCGATCCAACAGCTCTTGGCCGGTGCCTGCTCCGGCCCACACCTGGCCGGCGTCGCCGTCGTATTCGTCCACTATGTGGCGGGCCAGTTCTTGGGCCCGGCGGGCCATCGACCCGGGGAACCGGTGCAGCGCGGGCTTCTCCTTGAAGGCGGCCTCGGCCTTGTCGGGATCGAGCACGGCGAGGCGCTCGGCCGAGAAATCGTCGGGTATGCGCTCTTTCAGCCGGAGGGGCGACTTGAACGCCCACTCCATGGGGATCTGCTGGTCGAGCATCATGGCCAGCAGCAGGGCGAACGGGTCATCGATGAGGAGCTGGTCGGCGTCGTGGTCGCCGGTGACGGCAAGTGTTCCCATCCGCCCATCGTACCGATCAAGAGGTCCAAGGCGTAGCCTGAAGCCGTGGTTCGACCACTGGCCAAACTGCTCGCCCACCCCGGCATCTGGATGACGGCGATACGGATGGGATGGCGTTTGAGGCTGTTCCCCGATCCGGCCTATCTGAAGTTCAGGATGATCACCATGTACGGCGATGGCCACGCCCAGCCCCGCTTCGAAGACCTGGTCACCTTCTTGCGGTGGTGCAAGGCCTGGGAGAGACACCGGTAAACCTGGTCTGAACCGCCACTCACCGCGAAGCGGCGCCCGGGAGGGATACCGGTAAACCGCGCATCGCAGCTCGACAGGTTCACTATGGTTTCCTTCATGAGCCGGGCGCTGGTGCTGAACGCCTCCTTTGAGCCACTGAGCGTGGTGTCTCCCCGGCGCGCCTTGGTTTTGGTCCTCGCGGAGAAAGCCGAAGTTGTCCTGGAGTCCGGCGAACGGTTCCGCTCTGAGCGTCTGGACTTTCCCGTGCCGTCGGTGGTTCGACTGCGCTACTACGTCAAAGTGCCGTTCTTCCGCACCGGCGGGCTCAGCCGCCGGGGGGTGTTTGCCCGGGACGGATACCGTTGCCAGTACTGTGGTCGCCATGCCGACTCCATCGACCACGTCCGGCCTCGCAGCCGGGGAGGAACCCACTCCTGGGAGAATGTGGTGGCTGCCTGCCGACGGTGCAACATGGCCAAGCGGGATCGACTGCTCTCTGAGACTCCGATGAGGCTGATGCGTCCCCCGGCCGAGCCGCCCCGCTCGGCATGGGTGGCCTCCGCGGTTGGCCATGTGCCCTCCGATTGGCTGCCCTACCTGGACCCATCGGCTGAATCTGTCGCCCAGACTGCCTAGTGGTATGTCGTGGGTTTATTCGCGCGTGTCCTGCTAGGCATCGACGCCCCTCGCGGCGTTGCCCCTCCTTGCCGTACACTGGAAGTATGGCTGCGTCGGTGCGCCTTGCGAGGAACGCCGCTGCCGTCGCAATCCACGGCGCTAAACCCACGACACACCACTAGATCCGCGCGGGATAGGTGGACTCTGGATTGCCGAATCTGTTGAGGAGCCAATAGTTGGAAGGCATGTGGTGTTCCCAATTTGCGCGTCCTCCTAGAGGTGTGGAAGCCGCCGGGGGGTGGACGACCCGCCGTTTGAGCGGACTGGTGGGGGAACTGCAAGACCGGCGCCCCGATCCCGACGCTGGTCGGCAAGTCTGGCTGATGGCGCCCCTCGACACCGCGCTCGTATTGGGCTCGGCCCAACCGCCCGAGATCGCTGGAGGCCGAGTATCCCGTGAAGCCGGAGTGGTGCGCCGGCGCAGCGGTGGGGGAGCGGTGGTGGTAGTCCCCGATGATTCGGTGTGGATCGATGTGGTGATCGGCCATGAGGATCCTCTGTGGGATGACGATGTGAACCGGGCGCCCATCTGGCTGGGCCAGGTTTGGGGTGCGGCCCTGGTTTCACTGGGTTTGTCCCCCGGGGAAGTATGCGACCGATTCCAGCCCGGCCCGTGGGGCAGGTTGGCGTGTTTCGCCAGCCGGGGGCCGGGCGAGGTGCTGATTGGCGGGGCCAAAGCGGTCGGGGTCTCCCAGCGCCGGACCCGCGCGGTGGCCCGGTTCCAATCTCTTCTGTATCGACGCTGGGCGCCCGAGGCGCTCCTCGAACGCCTCTCGGTGCCACCGGACCAGGTCGATGATCTTCGAGACGAACTTGCTGAGGCGGCTTGTCCGATAGATGCCCCACACGACGAGATCTGCACCGCCTTCCTGCACGCTCTTCCTCGATAGGCGGGCTATTCCCCCTGGGCCGGCACGCCCAACTCAGACCCAGAGGCATCGGCCAGCCCAAAACCGCGCCACTGGCTTGCGTTGGTGGGATCTAGGGGGATAATGTGGGACAAGATGGGAGAAAAGGGGAATAAGCGGGAACCCGTCGGGGGGGATCATGCTTACCGGTGAGCATCGGCGATCCCTGGACGACAAGGGTCGGCTTTCGCTGCCGCCGGCATTTCGCTCGGCGCTGGCCGAAGGGGCCTATGTGGCGATCTACAAGCGATGCCTCGGAGTATGGACCGCCGATGAAGCCCGCGGCGCGCTGGAGCGGCTTGAGGCCGCGGTACGGGCTGGAGAGGCCACCGGCGATGACTTGCGTCGGTTCTCTGCCAGCCTCGAGCCGGCGACTGTCGATTCCCAGGGCCGGCTGAGCCTGCCCACCTCCAAACGCGAGCAGATGGGCATGGGCAGCAAGGTTGTGCTGGCCGGCGTATTCAACCGAGGCGAGGTATGGGATGCGGGGGAGTGGGATTCGCTTCATGAAGGCCTGGCAGATGCCGATGTGGATCGGTGGTTGTGATGGGGCCTGACGAAATGAGAAAGGGCTTGGATTTCACCGTGTAAGGGGACACACCGCGGTTATGGGCAGTCCTCCGTCTGACGAGATGGAAGGCCCCTACTCCGCCCGCTTGCCATCTGACACTGCCGGGGAGAAATCCCGGAGTGCGGTCGCCAGGCGGAGGACTGCCGATAACCGCCATTTTTATCGTCCGACCCGGTCGGGCGCAAAAGATGATCCCTCAACCATCAGGCAGCTGAGTCACCAAGGAGGTGGATGAACATGATCGGGGGGACGCAGACAGCGACCGATAGTCGATTTGTCCATCACCCCGTCATGGTGGCCGAAGTGGTTGAACACCTGTCCGCGGTCCCGTCGGGAGTGTTTCTGGACGCCACCGTGGGCGGGGGAGGGCACGCCCGAGCTCTGTTGAACGCTCGCCCCGACCTGTCGTTGGTGGGCCTCGACCGTGACCCCTCCGCGGTCGAGGCTGCCAGCGAGTTCTTGGCCGGCCGTGGGGCCACAATATGCCACGCCAGCTTCGCTCAGCTGGGCGATGTGCTGGATTCGCTGGGCGTAGCCCGTGTGGTGGGGTCTCTGTTCGACTTCGGAGTCAGCTCTCCGCAACTGGACAAGCCGGAGCGTGGGTTCAGCTACCGGAATGACGGGCCGTTGGACATGAGAATGGACTGCGGACAGCGATTGTCGGCGGAGGAAGTAGTCAATGACTGGCCGACCGAAGATGTGGCCAGAATCCTGCGGGACTTCGGAGACGAGCGCTACGCCAACCGCATTGCCGTGGCCATTGACGCGGCCCGGCCGATCGCCACAACTACCGCGCTGGCCGCTGTCGTGCGCGACGCCATCCCCGCTCCCGCCCGTCGAAAGGGGGGCCACCCCGCCAAGCGAACCTTTCAAGCCATCCGGATCGCGGTCAATGACGAGCTGAATCAGATTGAGCCTGCTCTGGAGGCGGTCATTGATCGGATGGAGTCGGGCGGCCGGGGAGTGGTTCTCAGCTACCACAGTGGAGAGGATCGCATCGTCAAACAGGTTCTTCGCCGGCGGGCCGGGCTGAATGACGAAGCCCGCTTTCGGGGCCTGCCCCGACCGCCGGCCCAGGCCCCGCCCGCCATAGAGCTCGTCCCCCGGGGCACCCGCCGACCCAGCTCCCTGGAGATGGCCGACAACCCCAGAGCATCCAGCGCCCGCTATCGGGCCTTCTGCAAGCTGGGGACCGATCAGGGTGAAGGGACAGTATGATGGCCTCTCCGCAACGCCATCCGCGTCCATCGCCGGCCAATCCCGCCGACCAAACCCACCAGCATCTCCAGGCGGCACCCCGGCCCGGCCGCAGACTGATGCCAATGGTGGGCTGGGCTGCCGCCATCACGGTAGTGATTGCCCTGTTCGCCCTGGCCTTGTTCCACGCCATGATCGTCGATCGGCAAACAACGCTCGACGGCCTCAATGAGCAGCTCGAAGATGTTCGGGCCGTGAACGACAGGCTGCGTCTCGATGTGGCCAGGGCCGAGTCACCCGACCGCATCGTGGCTGAGGCTCTGTATCGATTGGGGATGGTGGAGCCTGATCGGCGCGTGTATCTGGCCCCCGTCGAATTGGACCAGGGTGGAACGAAGTGAGCCCCTCTGAAGAGGTACGGGGCAATCGTTCTCGACCTTTGCGCGCCGCACCAGCCGAGGAGGCGACCCGCACTCGGTCGCGGCGCCGTCGGGGTGCGGCAATGGCGGTGGTGTTCGCCTTGTTGGCGGTGGTGCTGAGCGTTCGATTGGCCGATCTTCAGCTCTTCCGCTCCGACGCCTACGTGGAATATGGACAGCAGCAGCGAATCCGGACCGTCAAGCTGACCGCTGATCGGGGCCGAATCCTCGACCGCAACGGGGTGGCCATGGCCGTATCGGTGCCGCAGTGGACGGTGTGGGCCGATCCGAGCCAAGTGGAAGACCCGGCGAGGGCCGCGGCTGCTCTCGCCCCGCTGCTGGACATAGACGAGGATCGTCTGCTCCAGCTGCTGAGCGAGCCCGACCAGCATGCCTATCTGGCTCGGACTGTGCCCGACCACGTTGCCCGGGCGGTGGCCGACCTCGGTTTGAAGGGTGTGTTCCGGTTGGAGGAGTCTGCTCGGTTCAACCCCGCGGGCTCGCATTTGGGCCGTGCGGTGGTCGGAACCGTGGATGTGGACCAAACCGGCATAAGCGGCCTCGAGTACCAATACGAACATCTCTTGGGCGGCGTTCCTGGAGAGATGGTGCTGGAGAGCAGCCACGACGGTCGCACGATCCCCACCGGAGCTCGCCGCATCAAACCCGCACAACCGGGCGCCGACCTGTACTTGACCATCGACCGCTCCTTGCAGTTCGAGGCCGAGCGGGCGCTGATGCGCCAGATCGAGCAGGTCGAAGCGTCCAACGGCATCGTTATCATCATGGTTCCCGACACTGGCGAGATTGTGGCCATGGCCTCGGTGGGACGAGACCAAGAGGGAAACCCGGTCTCGCTAATCGAGAATCGAGCGGTCACCTGGGCCTATGAACCCGGATCAGTGATGAAGAGCGTGGTGCTGTCTGGTGTGGTCGAGGAGGGCTTGGGAGCGCCGCACCACGTACGCGAAGTCAATCACTGGCTCCAGCTCTACGATCAGGTGTTCACCGACCATACCGAGTACGGGACCGCGCTCTACAGCATGGAGGAGATCCTGGCCCGTTCGTCCAACACCGGCACTGTCGAGTGGGCCCTTGTCCTGGGTTCCACCCGCTTGGCCGCCTATTTCTCCCGGTATGGACTGGGGTCGGCCAGCGGACTGGGGTTCAAAGGCGAGTCATCCGGCTTGGTTCCGCAGTTCCTGACGTGGAGTGGCACCGACGTGGCTAGCTTCGCGCTGGGCCAGGGCATTCTGGCCACCCCCTTGCAGGTGCTGATGGTGTACAACACCCTGGCCAACGGCGGCGTGCGGGTGCCGCCGACGCTGGTCCATTCGGCGGTCGACGAAGACGGCCTTGAGATCCCGTTGGAACGGGCCGAGCCAGTAAGGGTGGTGTCGGAGCTCACCGCCTCGCAGATGACCGACATGCTGGTCACAGTTGTCCGGGAGGGAACGGGGCGAAACGCCCAAGTCGAGGGCTACAGCATTGCCGGCAAGACCGGTACTGGTCAGAAGGTGCTGTCAGACGGCAACTACGAAGACAGCGAAGGGCTCAGCCGCTATACGGCCACCTTCGCTGGCTTCTATCCTGCTGAGGATCCCCAGCTGTCGATGATCGTGGTGATCGATGAGCCGGTGACCAACTTCTACGCGAGCCAGGCAGCCGCCCCGCTGTTCGCTGATTTGGCCAAGTACTCCCTTCAACGCCTCCGCATCGCTCCTCCAGCTGATTTCGTCACCGTGGTATCCAAGCTGGGGCCAGCCTCGACCCCCCAGGCAACTCCCGTCTTCGTTCCAGCCCCCACCCCCCAGCCGACCCCCGCTCCAGATCCGACGTCCGCCCCCGTCACCGCCAGTACGCCCGAGCCCACGGTGCCAGCAACGCCTGTGGCTTCCCCCACACCGCAGGTCATCACCGAGCCGACTCCCCCGAGTGAGCCGGGGCCATCGTTGGGGATCGAGCCGCAGGGGTCTGGGACGCCACAACAAGGGACCAGCGACTCGGGTTTGCCCGGGGATGAGCCATGAGCGTCCAGCCGATGTCCTTGCGGGAGCTGGCCGAGGCTGCTCCCGGCCCGATCGAAAGGCGAGGTGATGTCGAGATCACCGGGCTGGCTCACGACTCTCGAATCGTGGATTCCGGCGACCTGTTCTTCTGTGTGCCGGGTGCCAGCCACGATGGCCACGAGTTCGCATCCGACGCGGTCCACCGGGGCGCGGCAGGTCTCGTGGTAGAGCGCCCGCTCAGCCTCGGTTGTCCCCAATTGCTGACCGACTCGGTGCGACAGGCCATGGGCCCCATCAGCGCGACCTTCTACGGCAACCCGTCCCGTTCCATGAGCGTGGTCGGGGTTACCGGCACCAACGGCAAGACCACCGTATGCAGCCTGCTGGGCTCGGTGCTGGCTGCTGCCGGCCTGCGAACCGAGACTCTCGGCACGCTCACCGGAACCAGGACCACACCGGAGTCTCTCGACTTGCAGCACCAGCTGGCCTGCTGGCGGTCTGAGGGGGTGGAAGCGGTGGTTATGGAGGTGTCCAGCCATGCGCTGCATCAGCATCGAGTGGACGGCACGCACTTTGACGCCGCCGTGTTCACCAACCTCACCGCTGACCACCTCGACTACCACCACACCGCCGAGGAGTATTTCGCGGCGAAGGCCCGGCTGTTCACCCCCGGTCTGTCGGCGCGGGCGGTGGTAAACCGAGGCGACGAGCACGGTATGCGGTTGGTGGCCGGACCCCGCATCCCCACCGTCGGCTATGACCTGCGGAGTGTTCCGGTCCAGCTGGGACCCCGGGGGCTCTCGCTCCGATGGCGCGGCCAGGATGCCCATATGTCTCTCGTCGGTCGGTTCAACGCGGCCAACGCGTTGGCTGCTGCCGAAACCGCACTTCTTCTTGGTGCCAGTGTGCAAGAGGTGACGGCCGGTTTGGAGTCGACAGCCCCCGTGCCAGGCCGCTTCGAAATGATCGAGTCTGATCGACCTTTCGCGGTTGTTGTGGACTATGCCCACACTCCAGACGGATTGGCCCAGGTGCTGTCCGCCGCCCGGGAGCTGGTGGCCGGGGTGGGGCGCCTGCGGGTCGTATTCGGCTGTGGCGGCGACCGCGATTCCAGCAAGCGCCCGACAATGGGCCGAGTGGCGGCCGAGTTGGCCGACCAGGTCATCATCACCTCCGACAACCCCCGTAGCGAGGATCCCGATGCCATCATCTCCGATGTGCTGTGCGGGGTGCCCCGTCGCTCGATTGGAATCTTGGCCCAGCCCGACCGGCGGGCGGCCATTGCCCGGAGCCTGGCTGACGCCTCCGAGGGCGATGTGGTGGTGTTGGCCGGAAAGGGCCATGAGACCACTCAAACAGTGGGCGACCAGGTAATCCCCTTCGACGACCGGGTCGTCGCCCGAGAGCTTTTGGCCTCCATGGAAGCCGCCCGATGATCCGCCTCTTGTTCTTCGTGGAAGCTGCTCGATGATCCGCTTGTTGTTCTCTGTGGCCATAGCCGGGGTGGTCTCTGTGGTTGGGACCCGCCTGTTGATCACTTTTCTTCGCAGGCATTCCATTGGCCAGCCCATCCGCCTGGACGGACCGCAAGGCCATATCAGCAAGGCGGGAACGCCCACCATGGGAGGCGTGGCCATCGTGGTGGGGGCGTTGGCTGGGTATGTCTTCAGCGACCTCTACAACGGCATCTTCACCCGTACCGGCTTGATCGTGATGGCGGCCATCGTGGGCTCGGGCATCGTCGGCTTTGCCGACGATTGGCTCAAAGTATCCCGAGAGCGGAACTTGGGGCTGGGCAAGGGGACGAAGATCATGGGCCTGCTCATCGTGGGGGTGGGGTATGCGGTCTTGATGATCCACCTGACCGACGTCCGCACCGAGCTCTCCTTCACCCGTTACGACTCTCTGGACATCGATCTGGGGCCATGGGGCTGGGGCCTCTGGGCGGTATTGCTGATCCTGGGCACGAGCAATGCGGTGAACCTGACCGACGGCCTCGACAGCCTGGCCGCCGGATCGTCGGTGTTTGCCTACGCCGCCTTCGTGGTCATCGGCTTCTGGGCTTTCCGCAACCAGGACATCTACGGCATTCCCCACGCCCTGGATCTGGCCATCCTGGCTGCGGCCATGGCAGGGGCCAGTGCGGGATTCATGTGGTGGAATGCTGCCCCGGCCCGCATATTCATGGGCGACACCGGATCACTGGCCCTGGGAACCGGGATGGCCGCGCTGGCGTTGGCCACCAATACCCACTTGCTCTTGCCCATCATCGGGGGCTTGTTCGTGATGGAGACCTTGTCGGTGATCATCCAGGTGTTCAGCTTCCGGGTGTTCGGCACCCGGGCATTCCGCATGGCCCCCATACATCATCACTTTGAGCTCGGGGGCTGGCCGGAGACCACGGTGATCATCCGGCTGTGGATCATGACCGGATTTGCGACCGCGGTGGCTCTGGGGCTCTTCTACGCCGACTTCGTTTCTATCGGAGGTGCGGATTGAGCCGCGCTCCCGTGTTGCTGGTGGGCTTCGCCGTGACCAACCAGGCGGTGGGCGCCCAACTGACCGAGCGCGGCCATCGGGTGGTGGCCGCTGACGATGCCCCCGACGAGCAGGCCCGGAGCTGTGCCGCGGCGCTGGGCATCGATCTCTTGGAGAGCTCTGCCTCCCAAGACTGGCTCGCTCTGGTGGCAGACGCCCAGGTGATCGTGCCCACCCCGGGGCTGGCTGAGTCCCACCCCTCGTTCAGCGCGGCCGCAGCCATCGGCGCACCGGTGATCTCCGAGTTCGACTTGGCCCAGCGGTGGGATTCCCGCCCCACGCTGGCCGTTACCGGGACCAACGGCAAGACCACGGTGACCCTGTTGGCTGCTGCCATGCTGGAGGCTTCTGGGGTCGCGGTGAGCGTGGCCGGCAACACTGAAACGCCGCTGGTAGAGGCCATTCGCAACGATCGGCCCTCGGCATTCGTGGTTGAGGCATCCTCCTTTCGGTTGGGCCACAGCCGGTGCTATCGCCCGCAAGTGGGGGCATGGTTGAACTTCGCCCCCGACCACCTCGATGTGCACGAGTCGTTGCAGAGCTATCGAAGGGCCAAGGCCTCGTTGTGGTCCAGGGCCGATGAGCACGCCACCGCGGTGGTGAATTGCGATGACCCGGTGGTCGCCGCCCATGCCCCCGATCAAGGGCAGGTCGTGACTTTCGGTCTCGACGAGGGCGATTTCCGGGTGAGCGGCGGGGCCCTGTGGGCTTGGTCGCAGAAGCTTGCCGACATCGCCGAACTGCACCGGTCACAGCCTCATGAGCTGTCCAATTGTCTGGCGGCAGCCGCTCTGGCCATGGCCGGCGGGGCTCACCGAGAGGGAGTTAGGGCGGCTTTGTTGGCTTGGACCGGGCTGCCCCATCGGATGACCCTGGTTGTCGAGCACGACGGGGTTTGCTTCTACGACGACTCCAAAGCCACCACTCCCCATGCGGTGTGCGCCGCGGTCCGGTCGGTGGGGCGGGCGGTACTCATCGCCGGCGGACGCAACAAGGGACTCGACCTGACACCGATGGCCGAGGTGGCCGATGCGCTGCGCTCTGTGGTGGCCATCGGGGAGGCGGCGCCCGACGTGAAGCGAGTGTTCAGCGGACGGTGCCCGGTAGAAGTTGCCGAGTCCATGGAGGAGGCGCTCAGCACAGCCTCCGCAATCGCCCGAGCCGGTGATGCAGTTCTGCTTTCGCCGGGCTGCACCTCGTTTGACTGGTACGGCTCCTACGCCGAGCGAGGCGACCATTTCTCCCAATTGGCCCGCAAACTGGTCGGAGGATCTTCATGACCGCTGTAGCCACTCGAGTCCCGCGGCCAGCATGGGTGGCAGCGCTCCGATCGGCGCCGGCGGGCCAGGCCACCATGCCGTTCTACCTGTTGTTCGGGACGATCGTGACCCTCAACGCCATCGGGCTGGTAATGGTTCTGTCGGTCTCCTCGGTCACCAGTCTGTACGCGGGCCAGTCCACGTGGTTCACATTCCAGCGCCAGCTCGTCTGGAGCCTGGGAGGGTTTGTGGCCTTGGTCTTGGTGATGAGAGTGGACTACCGGCAGTGGCAGAAGTACGCCAATGCCGTGGTAGGCGTCACCATGCTTCTGCTGGTGGCGGTACTGGTTCCTGGGATCGGCACAACTGCCAACGGCGCCACCCGTTGGATCTACTTCGGCCCCATCAGCTTCCAACCCTCTGAGATGGCCAAGTTGACCATGGCCGTCTTTGCGGCCGCGTGGCTGGCCGACAAGGCCGGCAAAGAACGCGATACCCGCACCACCATCCGCCCCGTACTGGTGATTTGCAGCGTCATGTCGGGGTTCATCTTGCTCCAGCCCAATCTGGGCACCGCGGTCATCATCGTGATGGTCGCCTTTGCTGGGCTGTTCATGGCCGGTGTGCCTCTGCTCCCGCTGACCGGCTGGTCGCTGATCAGCGGCGGAGCCGCCGCGTTGGCCGCCTGGGGTTCGGGCTATCGCCGCGACCGCGTGCTGTCGATGCTCGACCCGTGGTCCGACCCCCTCGACACCGGCTGGCAGACCATTCAGTCGCGAGTAGGAATCGCGTCGGGTGGGGCGTCTGGCGTCGGGCTGGGAGAGAGCCGCATCAAGTGGGGATTCCTTCCCGAGGCGCAAACCGATTTCATCTTCGCCGTTCTGGCCGAGGAGATGGGTTGGCTGGGCGCGGTGTTCGTAGTCGGGCTGTTCGCTGGGTTCGTGTTCTGCGGGATCTGGGTGGCTCTGCACAGTCCTGATCGCTTCGGGCAGGTTTTGGCCACAGGCATCACCGTGTGGGTGGGGGCCCAGGCGTTTGTGAACATCGCGGCGGTGGTCGGCGTGCTGCCGATTACCGGGGTTCCCCTACCGTTCTTGTCGGTGGGTGGCTCCGCACTGCTGACCAGCATGGTGGCCATGGGGATGCTCTTGAACATCGCCCGCCAGATCCGAGTCGAGCCGTGAAACGCCGCGCCCGTCCGAGCGGGTCGGGAGGGCTGGGCCCGGCTTCCGGCGGCCCTCAGGTATGGGCAGTGATTGCCGGGGGCGGAACCGCCGGCCATGTCCACCCCGGATTGGCGGTGGCCCGCGCTCTGGTTGGGCGGGGCCATGACCCCGAGTCCATCCACTTCGTGGGATCGGCTCGAGGGGTTGAGCGAGATCTGGTCCCGGCTGCTGGGTTCGAGCTCACTCTGCTGCCGGGACGGGGCATCAGGCGTCGGCTCACGGTGCAGAACCTGTCGTCGGTCTGGAGTCTGGTTCAGGCCGCAGCCCAGGCTACGCGCCTGCTGCGAGACGACCAGCCTGCGGTGGTGTTGGGGCTGGGCGGCTACGCCAGCGTGCCCTGCGCACTGGCTGCCCGCTTGCTCAAGATCCCGTTTGTGGTTGCCGAGCAGAACGCCGTTGCGGGTATGGCCAACCGTCTAGCCGGGCGCTGGGCCCGAGTGTCCGCGGTATCGTATCCGGGAACCAAGCTGCCCCGCCCGGTCCTGACCGGCAATCCGGTGCGAGACGAGATCCAGAAAGTGGACCGGGAGCGCAACCGGTCGGTGGCCCGAGCCGCCCTCGGTGTGGAAGATGGACGCCGTCTGGTGGTCGTCACCAGCGGGTCGCTGGGCGCGGCCCGCATCAACCGGGCCGCGTTCGAGGCCGCCCGCCAGTGGGCCGATCGGGACGACTTGGCCGTGCACCACGTCGTGGGTCGAAGGGATTGGCAGGATCTGGCCCATCTGAGACCCGAGTTGTCCGACGCGCCGCTGGACTATCGGGCGGTGGAGTACGAGGAGGACATGCCCGGCGTATATGCCGCAGCCGATCTGGTGGTGGGCAGAGCCGGTGCATCCAGTGTGGCCGAGCTGGCCGTCGTCGGGCTGGCGTCGGTGCTGGTTCCATTGCCAGGGGCGCCCGGTGATCATCAAACGGCCAACGCCGCTCGGCTAGCGGCTTCGGGTGGGGCGGTGCTGGTGCCCGACGCCGAGATGGATGGCGATCGCATGGTCGCCGAGGTGGACGGTCTCCTGAAGGTTCCCGGCCTTCTTGCCGCCATGGATCGAGAGGCTGCCGATCTCGGGCGTCGCAACGCCGCCAACCTGGTGGCCGATCTTCTGGAGGAGCACGCTCTCCGCTCCCTCCAGGGTCGAAAATAGAGTCTATGGTCGAATTGTGCTCAGCGGCTCGGGTTCACCTCTTGGGGGTGGGCGGGGCGGGCATGTCAGCGATCGCCGTCGTGTTGCGCGGGCTGGGCTGTCAGGTCAGCGGTAGCGACTCGGCTGACTCCCAAGTGCTCGACCGCCTCCGAGACATCGGTGTGCACGTTTTTGTCGGCCATGAGGGATCCCAGGTTTCGGGCACCGACATGGTTGCCCGATCCACCGCCGTCAGCGAAGACAACCCCGAGGTGGTCGCCGCCCGAGCCGCCGGCATCCCCGTGTACCGCCGGGCGGAGATTTTGACCGCCATCACCAGGTTGCGCTCCACAGTGGCGGTGGCCGGCACCCACGGAAAGACCACCACCGCAGCTATGCTCTCCCATGCGCTCATGGAAGTAGGCGCCGACCCCGGTTTCGTCGTCGGTGCGGTTTTGGCCGACGGCAGCATCGGGGCCCGATGGTCAGAGAGCCCCTGGTTCGTGGTGGAGGCAGACGAGAGCGACGGCACCTTCGGAGAGCTGACCGTGAGCCGGGCGGTGGTCACCAGCGTGGAGCCCGACCACTTGCGCCGCGATCGTCCCGTCGACGAGTTGGAGGCCGAGTTCGCCCGATTCTGCGCCGGGGCCCCCGACGGGCTGGTGGTGTGCGCTGACGACCGTGGAGCCATGAGGGCGTCGGAGGGCCAAGCCCGGGTTCTCTACGGCATGGGGCCCGGGGCTGATTATCGCTGGCGGACCCTGGGCCGCCACCGGGAATCCATAGTCGGCGAGGTCAGCTGCCGAGGCGACCTGCTGGGCCGGCTGACGGTGCCCATGCCAGGAGATCACAACGCTCTCAATGCGCTGGGTGCGTTGACCATGGCCTGCGAGTTGGGGATGGATGGGACCGACGCCGCGGCGGCCATAGCCCGGTTCGAAGGTGTGACCCGGCGCTTCGAGCGGCGGGGCGAAGCCGCCGGGATTGACTTCATCGACGACTACGCCCACCTGCCCACCGAAGTGTCCCACGCGCTGAAAACCGCATCCGAGGGAGGTTGGAATCGGGTGGTGTGCGTGTTCCAGCCCCATCGCTACACCCGGACTTTGCACCTGTGGTCGGCGTTCGCCCACTGTTTCGAGGCGGCCGACGCGTTGGTTGTCACCGACATCTACTCCGCGGGCGAGCCGGCGATTCCCGACGTGTCCGGCGAGTTGATATGGCGGGCAGTGGCCGAGGCCAACCCTGACAAAGACGTTTCCTATGTGGCCAGTCTGGACGACACCGCCCACCACTTGGTCGAGGTGCTGCGCTCCGGTGACCTGTGCCTGACCCTTGGTGCCGGCGATCTGACCGAAGTGCCCGACCAGGTGATCTCGATGCTCGCTGGGCGGTGATGAGCTCAGCTCGCTGGGATCGGCTGGCCCAAGACCTGGTTGAGGTATTGGGGCCAGAGGCGGTTTGTCGGGAGCGTCCCATTGGGCCCGACACCACATATCGCGTCGGTGGGGCCGCTCGGGTCGGGGTGACCCTTGCCCACGATGCCGATGTTGACGCGATGGCCGAGATCATGGCCGCCGATCGCCCCGCCGTCCTAGTAGTGGGCAAGGGCTCCAACCTGTTGGTGGCCGACCGCGGATTCGATGGCGTGGCCGTGTGGCTTGGCCCCGGACACGATTGGGTGGAGATCGAAGGCGTCAGGGTCAGAGCCGGGGGGGCGGCCGGTCTACCAGTGCTGGCCCGGCAGAGCGCGGCGGCCGGGCTGGCCGGTTTCGAATGGGCGGTGGGTGTGCCGGGATCGCTGGGAGGAGCGGTTCGCATGAATGCCGGCGGGCACGGGTCCGACATGGCCGCCTCGTTGATCTGTGCCGGAGTCGTCGATCTGCGGGGTGGGGGAGTCGAGCAGTGGAATCTGGAGCGGCTGGAGCTCGGCTACCGGCGCTCCACCTTGGCCGACTACCACGTGGTGGTGGGAGCAGAGGTGGGCTTGGCCTCAGGAGACGCTTCGGAGTCGCAGGCAGCGATAGCCGATATTGTAGCCTGGAGGCGCAAGAATCAACCCGGAGGGCAGAACGCTGGTTCGGTGTTCACCAACCCCTCGGGGGACAGCGCGGGACGGATCATCGAAGCAGCTGGCCTGAAGGGTCACCGAGTGGGCACTGCCTCGGTTTCAGCCAAGCATGCCAACTTCTTTATTGCCGACCGAGGCGGCTCGGCCGACGATCTCCACGCTGTGATGTGCGAGGTGTTCTCACAGGTCGAGGCGAGGTTTGATCTCGCGTTGCAGCCGGAAACTCGCCTGGTGGGCTTTGGGCCGGGGCCGTGGACGGGCCGGGCAGGCTGATATGACCGAGGACCAGAAGATGGACGATCTATCCCAGGAGCGGCTGCCAAGCCACGAGTCTCCGGTCGATCCCCGGATCGAGGCCCGGCGCCATGACATTCGCTCCCGTCGACGCCTTCGAATGTGGATCTCCGCGGGGACGATCGTCGTTGTGCTGGCCATTGGTTTCGGGATCACCCAGAGCCCCCTGCTGGACGTCGATGAAATCGAGGTGATCGGCGCTCGACACACCGGTGCCGCCCGTGTTCTGGAAGCTGCGGGTATAGACCTCGGTGCTCCGCTTCTGGGACTGGATCTTTCTGGTCCCAGAAGGTCCATTGCCGCGCTGCCGTGGGTGGACCAAGTCCGATCCAGCCGGAGGTGGGGCGGCAAGGTCACGTTCGATGTCACCGAGCGGCGGGCGGTCGCCCAGATCCCCGACGAGGAAGGTTGGGCGATTGTCGATCTTCAGGGGAGGGTGCTCGAGGTGAATCCGATCCCCGGGGAATTGCCGGTGGTGTTGTTTGGCCCGGTTCCCGAACCGGGGGACTGGCTGTTAGGTTCGGCACTGCCGCTGCTGGAAGCCAGCAATGCCCTCGTTCCTCTACAGGGCGAAGGCATCGGTTCTATTTCCAGGGTGAATGGGCAGGTGATTGTGGATTTGCCGGGCACCAGCAGGGTCCGCTGGGGAGGCCGAGACGACCCTCACGGGAAGGCGGTGGTCTTGGCTACCTTCCTGAGCAGAGTCGATCTGGAGTGCTATGAAATGATCGATCTGAGCGTCCCGGAATTTCCCGTCTTGACCCGAATCGACAACTGCTCATAAGCTGGATGCACCTCAACTAGAGGAATAGGTTCTAAAGACTCAACCTTTCATTCAGTTAAACCATAGGTAGAGAATGATGGCTTGAGTTCTTGAGTGAGGATTTCCCATGATTGAACCCCAGAATTATCTAGCGGTCATCAAAGTAGTCGGCGTGGGCGGCGGCGGTGTCAACGCCGTTGACCGGATGATCGAAGCCGGCCTGCGCGGCGTTGAGTTCGTGGCTGTCAACACCGATGCCCAAGCCCTTCTTATGAGTTCAGCTGAGGTAAAGCTCGACATCGGTCGAGAGCTGACTCGAGGGTTGGGCGCGGGCAGCGACCCCGAAGTCGGCGCCCAGGCGGCCACCGATCACCGCAAGGACATCGAGGAGGCACTCAGCGGCGCAGACATGGTGTTCATCACCGCGGGAGAAGGTGGTGGCACCGGTACCGGTGCGGCACCGGTGATAGCGGAGATATCCAAGGGCCTTGGCGCGCTCACCATCGCGGTGGTGACCCGGCCGTTCGGCTTTGAAGGTCGTCGCCGATCAGTTCAGGCTGAGAGCGGCATTCAATCCCTCAGCGACAAAGTCGACACACAGATCGTCATTCCCAACGACCGCCTTCTGAGCATCTCTGACGATCACACCTCGGTGGTTGAAGCGTTCCGCAAGGCCGATGAGGTGCTGTTGCACGGCGTGCAGGGGATTACCGATCTGATCACCACTCCAGGTCTGATCAACACCGACTTCGCCGACGTTCGCATGGTGATGCACGACGCCGGTTCCGCGCTCATGGGCGTGGGCATCTCCTCCGGTGAGGGCAAGGCGGTCAGCGCCGCTCGCAAGGCCATTGCCAGCCCGCTCCTCGAAGCGTCCATCGAAGGAGCACGCGGAATCCTGCTGAGCATCGCCGGCGGTCCCGAACTCGGCATCTTCGAGGTGAACGAGGCTGCTGAGATCGTCCAGGGCGTGGCCCACCCCGATGCCAACATCATCTTCGGCACGGTGGTGGACGAGTCCATGGGTGACCACATCCGGGTCACGGTTATCGCGGCCGGGTTCGACCGGTGGGAAGGTGAGCGGGCGACTCGGTTGTCGGCTACCGACTCATTGGGCTCTTCAGAGATTCCCGATGTGTTCGGTGGGGGCGACGACGATGGGCTCTTGTCCTCCGACGTCGACGACGAGTTCGACATTCCCTCTTTCCTCCGGTAGCTCTCTGATGGCCGGCTGCGGTCAGTGATCGACGCCGCGGGGGTAGCAGAGCGCGTCGGCGCGTTGCGGGAACGGCTGTCCCGGATTGGGGGCCGCCAAATCAAGGTGGTGGCCGTGACCAAGGGCTTCGGCCCTGACGCGGTTGCTGCGGCAGTGGGGGCAGGTCTGACAGATGTTGGAGAGAACTACGCCCAAGAGCTACTCGCCAAAGCAAATGACCTCAACGTCCCGCCTAGTGCCGCTCACCAGCCTCGCTGGCACTTCATCGGACGGCTCCAGCGCAACAAGATCCGCAAGATCGCCAATCTCGTGCACCTCTGGCAAAGCGTAGACCGCCCCGAATTGGCTATCGAGATCGCCCGATGGGCGCCGGGTGCCGGCGTGCTGGTGCAGGTGAACATCGCCGGCATCGGAGGCCGAGGAGGATGCTCCCCGGAAGATGCTTCTGGCCTTGTCGGTCGATGCCGCGAGGCCGGCCTGGTGGTGGCCGGTCTGATGGCCGTCGGTGAGCCCGGACCGCCGGAACACGCCCGCCCTGGTTTTCGCCTGCTGGCCGCCCAAGCCGCCGATCTCGGCTTGGCAGAGGTGTCCATGGGCATGACCGCCGACCTCGATGTCGCGGTGGAAGAAGGTGCCACGATGGTCAGGATCGGCACCGCTTTGTTCGGCCCCCGATCTCGCTGATCCGGGATTGGCAGCGCCGGGATCATGACCCGTCCCCGATTCTGGGGGCTGGTTCCTGTACCATCGGAAGGATCAAGCAAGTCGCTGCCGAGAGGGGGATGAGCACATGTCGTCCGTGTGGCAGAAAACCAAGTTTTGGCTCGGGTTCGGTTCCGAGGAGGAGTTCGGGCAGGGGGGGTACGTGGAACAGGACCGCGACATGCGCCTCGTCCCACAGGCGCCAGCAGAACAGCATCCGATGGGCGCCGATGTCGGCTCGGTCCGGCCTGTCCCCCCATCCGAATCGTCGGATGTCGAGGCTACGGCTGAGCAGCCTCGGACCAGCTTCGTGCGACCCATTCCCTCCACATCCTCCAAGCCGTCGGTGGTAACGCCGACAACGTTTGACGACGCCAAGGATGTGGGGGACTGCCTCCGGGGCGGGCAGGCGGTCATCGTGAACTTGCAGCACGGCAGCCGGGAGGTGGCTCGGCGGCTCATCGACTTCTCTAGCGGCCTGTGCTATGGGCTCGACGGCCGCATGGAGCGGGTTGCCGACCACGTCTACCTGCTGACCCCCACCAACGTGGAGGTGTCGGACGAGGATCGGCGCCGCATGGAGCAAGCCGACTACCAGAACAACGCCTGACTGCTTGCCATCTGCCATCTGCCAGCTATCCGGCTTTGGCCAAGTCGATGACCAGAGAACCCGCGTCGATGGCCTGAGCGCCAGACGAGGTTCCAACCTCATGGCTGGCAGTCAGCTTCGGGTCGGATGCAGCCAGTACTTGCTCGCAGACATAGGCCTGGTGGGCCCGGACGGCGTCGATGATCTCCTGATCGGCAGTCAAGGCCAGGTTGATCCGATCGGTGACGTCCAGGTCCTGGTTCTTGCGTTCGGCTTGGACGACTCGGACCACATCTCGGGCGATTCCCTCGCTGGCTAGCTCTGGGTTGACGGCGGTGTCCAGGGCCACCAGCGCATCGTTGGTGTGCAACGCGGCGGCAGTGGTGTCCTCCGCCGGGTTCAGAGCCAACTCGAATTCGCCGTCTGTCAGGGTGTGGCCGGACACGGTGACGGAGCCGTCGAGGTTGCGCTCCCACCGCCCTTCGCGGGCGGCGGCGAACACCCTCTGCACGTCCTGGCCAAGACGGGGCCCCAGTTCTTGTCCATTGGGTCGGAGCACGAACTGGCCGTAAGCCGTCAGGTCGTCGCTCAGGTGGACTTCCTTCACATTCACCTCGTCGGCAATCAAACGGGTGAACGGCGCCAATGCGTCCACGCCCCTGCCGGCCACCGTTAGCGAGGGCAGGGGCTGGCGCACCCGGATACCCTCGTCTTCCCGCACTCGCAGCCCGGTGGAGCACACATCGCGCACCCGGTCCATGGCGGCCACCAGCCGGGGGTCGGCCGGCATCTCCGTCAGATCGGGCCAATCGCAGACATGAACGCTCGACTCTCCAGTCAGCCCCCGGTATATCTCCTCGGAAACCAAGGGCAGAAATGGCGCCAGAAGCCGGGCCAGGGTGGTCAGCACCGTGTACAGGGTGTCGTAGGCGTCCTGCTTGTCGCCGGCGGAGGATGGGCGGGCTGGGGCCCAGAATCGGTCTCGGCTGCGGCGGATATACCAGTTGTTCAGGGAATCGATGAACCCCTCCAGCTCGGCGGCGGCGCCAGGCAAGTCATAGGCGTCCATGCGCCGGGTGACCGCCTCGGTCAATTGCCGGGTCTTGGCCAGTATGTACCGGTCCAGCAGATCCTGCGAGCTGGCCCGGAGCTTGGCCTCGACGCCGTCGGCGTTCGCGTAGAGCGCGAAGAAAAAGTAGGCGTTCCAGATGGGGATGATCACCTGGCGCAGCACGTCGTCGATGCCCGAGTCGTCCAGGCGGAGGTCGCCTCCTCGGACAATGGGCGACCCCATGAGATACCAGCGCAGGGCATCGGACCCCTTGGTGGCGAATATCTCCTCCGGCTCGGTGTAGTTCCTCAGTTTCTTGGACAGCTTCCGGCCTTTGGCGTCGAGCAAAATGCCGTGGCAGATCACATTGTTGAACGCGGGCCGGTCGAACAGGGCGGTGGCCAGCACGTGGAGGGTGTAGAACCAGCCCCTGGTCTGGTTGATGTACTCCACAATGAAGTCAGCTGGGAAGTGGTGCTCGAACCACTCCTTGTTCTCGAACGGGTAGTGGACCTGGGCAAAGGGCATCGACCCGGATTCGAACCAGCAGTCCAGTACCTCGGGCACCCTGCGCATGGTGGAAGTGCCGGTGGGGTCGTCGGGATTGGGCCGGGACAGCTCGTCGATGAACGGCCGGTGAATGTCTGCCGGCCGAACTCCGAAGTCCCGCTCGACCTCGTCCAGGCTGCCGTACACGTCTATCCGGGGGTAGGCCGGGTTGTCACTGCGCCACACCGGGATGGGGGAGCCCCAGAATCGGTTCCGGCTGATCGACCAGTCTCGGGCGCCTTCCAGCCAGGTGCCGAACCGGCCGTCGCGGACGTGTCCCGGCACCCAGTTGATCTGCTGGTTCAGCGCCAGCATCTTGTCGCGGATTTCGGTGACCCTTACGTACCAAGAGCTGAGCGCCCGATAGATAATCGGCTCGTCGGTGCGCCAACAGTGCGGATAGTTGTGCTCGTAGGTGGTGTGCCGCAGGATCCTCCCCTGCCTTTTGAGCTGGGCGATGATGCCGCTGTTGGCCTCGAACACGTTCATCCCCGACCACTCGGCCACCTCTTCGGTGAAGCGGCCCTGGTCGTCCACCGGCACGACGACGGGCACGCCGTTGGCCTCCGCCGTCTGCTGGTCGTCCTCGCCGAAGCCGGGAGCGGCGTGGACCACCCCGGTGCCTTCGGCGGTATCCACGAAATCGGCCCCCACCACAGAGAAGGCGTTGTTGTCGGCCAGGGCGGCGAAGTAGTCGAACAGGGGGCGGTAGCGGCGGCCGATCAGCTCGGCGCCGGCGACAGTGCCCACAATGCGGCTCTCTCCCAACTCGGTCCCATAGGCCGCCAGCGTGGCTGCGGCCAGCACGACATGAGCGTCGTCGTGCTCCACGATGGCGTACTCCACTTCGGGACCGACGATCAGCATCAGGTTGGACGGGAGGGTCCAGGGCGTCGTGGTCCAGGCCAGCATCCGCATGGTTCCCGGGTCGCCCGGCGCCGGCTCCAGGTCGAAGGCCACGGTGATGGCCGGGTCCTGCCGAGGGCGGGTGGCGTCGTCCAGGCGGATCTCAAAGTTGGACAGCGGAGTCTCGGCTGCCCATGAGTAGGGCATCACCCGGTAGGCCTCATACACGAGGCCCTGGTCCCACAGTGACTTGAACGCCCACATGACCGACTCCATGTAGGGCAGATCCATGGTCTTGTAGTCGTCTTCGAAGCCCACCCAGCGGGCCTGGCGGGTCACTGTGGTTTCCCATTCCTGGGTGTAGCGCTGCACCGACTGGCGGCAGTAGTCGTTGAAGCGATCGATGCCGTAGCCGGTTATGGCGGCCCGACCTGAGACCGACAGCTCTTTCTCGGCTTCCATCTCTGCGGGCAGGCCATGGCAGTCCCACCCGAAGCGGCGCTCCACCCGGCGCCCGCGCATGGTGTGGTAGCGGGGGATCACGTCCTTCACGTAGCCGGTGAGCAGGTGGCCGTGGTGGGGGAGTCCGTTGGCGAACGGCGGCCCGTCGTAGAACACGTATTCGTTGTCGCCGTCGGTTCCCGCAGGCCGCTCCTCTACCGATTGGGCGAAGGTTTCATCTGTGGCCCACGAATCCAGCACCCGTCGCTCTATCTGGGGGAAGGAGGGTTTGGGGTCGACTTCGGGGTAGGGGGTGGGCGGATCGGACAACGGGCCTCCAGGCAAACTGGGAAATCACAAAATAACCCGTCGCGATGTCGGGTCAGACATTGTTAAAGCTCTCCCCGCCGTTCGATGCGCATTGGGAAGTAATTGGCGGCGACGGCGGCTACACTGCCGCCTGCGATGGCTGCCAAGAAGACTGCGACGAAGAACACCGACGGTGGCAAGCCGGCGGCCAAGACGGCTGCGGCCAAAAAGCCGCTGTTCGATGAGAAGTACTTGGAAAAGCAGCGGAACCTGCTGCTGACTGAGCGCAGCCGCTATGTCACTTCGGCCACTCGGCTCAAGGCGGAGGCCGATTCCCTGGTGGAGGAGCGAGAGCCAGGCGATGTCCAATTCGACGAGGAATCGGGCGAGGGCGACACGCTGGCCGTAGAACGGGAGCGAGACCTCGCTCTCAGCGCCCACGCCCGAGCTGCGGTCGACCAGATCGACGCTGCCCTGGCCCGGATCGAAGGCGGCACCTACGGCATCTGCCTGGTGTCGGGCAAACCGATTCCCCGCCAACGGCTCAACGCCATTCCGTGGGCCGCGGAGCGGGTTGAGCACAAAGCCGGTGGCTTCTAAATCGGCTGGTCCGGCCGAGGCAGCTAGTGGATCTCGCCGCCACAATCTGGTTCTTCTGGTGGTGGCCGCATCGGTGGTGGCCGTCGACCAGCTGACCAAATGGTGGGCACTGGAGGCGCTGAACGACCGCGACATCGACGTGTTCTGGACCCTTCGCCTCCACCTTGTCCACAACACCGGGGCCGCCTTTGGGTTGGGCCAAGACCTCGACACCGTGATCGCAGTGGTCGCCCTGCTGTTCGTTGCCGTGGTCGCCTGGGCCAGTTGGGGAGGCCAGCGGTTGTCGCTGCCGCCAATGCTCTTGGGCATGGTGCTGGGCGGTGCGGTCGGCAACCTGGTCGATCGGGCAGCGCGAGGCGGCGACGGCTTCCTCACAGGCGCGGTGGTCGACTTCATCGACCTCCAATGGTGGCCGGTGTTCAATGTGGCCGACTCCGCCATTGTGGTGGGCGGAGTCCTTCTGGTGGCGACGGCTTCCCGCAACCGAGCACCCCAGCCGGCCGACGAGCCCGATGAGCGCTGAACTGGCCCTGCCCGATGCGCTGATCGGCGAGCGCCTCGATCGGGTGGTGACGCTGGTCTGGGGGTGCAGCCGAGCCGAGGCCGCCCGCCTGGTCGACCAGCAAAAGGTGGCGGTCAACGGCAAGCAGGCCTCGGGGCGGTCTCAGCGGATGGCTTCCGGGGATCACATCACGCTGTTGGAAGAGCCGGTTGTCGGCCGGCCGGCACCGTTGCCCGACCCGGCGGTGGCATTGGATGTGCTTCATGTCGATGAGGAGGTAATCGTCGTGAACAAGCCGGCCGATCTCGTGGTCCATCCTGGGTCCGGCAATGCCACTGGAACGATGGTGAATGGCTTGTTGGCCCGATTTCCCGAGATCGCCGGAGTGGGCGAGGCGGAGCGGCCGGGGATCGTCCACCGGCTCGACCGGGGCACTTCGGGGCTGATGATGGTCGCCCGCACCCAGCCCTGCTACGAAGCGCTCACGACGGCGCTCAGCCGACGCGAGGTGCATCGGGGCTATGTCGCCTTGGTAGCAGGGATGCCCGCCGATGACCGAGGGGTGATCGACGCCCCGGTCGGGCGCTCCACCCGCCACCCCACCACGATGGCCGTGACCGCCGATGGCCGTCCGGCCCGCACCAACTACAAGGTGACCGCTCGCATGCCGGTCCGCTCCGATCGGCCCGACGAGTCGGCGGCTTTTGACGCCGCTCGACTGGAGTTGCAGCTGGAAACCGGGCGCACCCATCAGATCAGAGTCCATCTGGCTGCAATCGACCATCCGGTTCTCGGCGACCATCTCTATGGCGGCCCCGAAGCCCCCGGAATCAGCCGCCCCGCGCTGCACGCCCGCACCTTGGCCTTCGCCCACCCCGGAACCGGTGAGCCGACCCGATTCGAGGCCGATCCCCCTGAGGACTTCTCCCGGCTCTATCGGCTGCTCAGTTCGTAGAGGCGGGATGCGCCAGTCTGATCCCGGCCAGGGGAGCAGGCCGCCGGCTAGGAGTCAGTCTGATCCCGGCCAGGGGAGCAGGCCGCGGGCGGTCTTGGCGATGTCGGCCAGGGTGTAGTCGCTCAGCAAGTCGTGCATGATGTCGCCCGCATGGGTCCATATGGCCAACAGCACGCACTGGCCTTCGTGGTCGCAGGCGCCGTCCTGGTGGGGTTCTCCGAAGTCGCCGAGAACGATTGGCCCGTCCACTGCGCTGACAATCTCGCTCAGCTTGATCTCGGTGGCCGGGCGGGCCAGGGCATAGCCCCCGCCCGCTCCCCGCTTGGAGCGGACCAGCCCGGCGCCCTTGAGCGCCTGGAGTATCTGTTCCAGGTAAGGCTGGGGGAGGCCGGTGCGTTCAGCGATGTCCCGCACCGAGGTGGGACCGGTCTCGTGGGAATGCAGAGCCAGCGATAGCAGTGCCCGGCTGGCGTAGTCCCCCCGCGTCGATACTCTCACCACCACTCAGACTAGGACACGCCGGTTAGGTTGGAGGCTAGATGGCGGTTCATAGAGATCACGATGACCCCGCGAGCCGCGGGTCGATGACCGGCTTCCCGGTGCTGCCCGACTATCGGGCAGCCTGTTTGAGCAACGTGGTGCCCGCACTGCTTGGCCCGTCCGCGGCATCCGACTGGCTGCCCACTCCGGTGGGGGAGGCCAAGGCGGTGGTGCTGTTGTTGGTGGATGGCATGGGGTGGGAGCAACTCCAGGAGCGGGCTGAACTGACCCCGGTTCTGTCGACCATGGACGGCGGTCCCATCACCACCGTGGCCCCAACCACGACCACCACCGCCCTGACGTCGCTGGTCACCGGGGCGACGCCCGGTGAGCATGGTCTGATCGGCTACCAGATCTACATGCAGGGCCAAATGCTGAACGCCCTGCGGTGGACCGCGGGGGACAAGCCGTCCGATGCCCGCAAGAGCATCGTTCCCGAGCAGGTGCAAACCCGCCCGGCTTTCTTCGGGCGGCGGGTCCCGGCGGTGGGCCGAAGTGAGTTCCGGGGAACCGGTTTCACCCGGGCCCACCTTGATGGGGTGGACCACAAGGGGTACAAGCTCACCAGCTCCATCGCCGTCGAGGTGCAGATGCTGGTGGACGGCGGTGCATCGCTGGTATACGCCTACTACGACGGTCCCGACCGCATCGCCCATGAGTACGGATTCGGCCCCCATTTGGACGCCGAGTACGCCGAAGTAGACCGCATTGTGGCCCAGCTTCTCGCGGTGCTGCCTCCAGAGGCTGCATTGTTGGTGGTCTCCGACCACGGCCAGGTCATGGTGGGCGACGCCAAGGTAGAACTGGCCCGCGATGTGGTGGCCCTGACGTCGGCGGTCTCGGGGGAAGCCCGGTTCCGCTGGCTCCATTCCCGGCCGGGTAGAGCCGGAGGGCTTCTCGAGATGGCAACCGAGCGCTATGGGCGCTACGGCCTGGTCGTTGGAGTAGAGCAGGTGTTGGATGAGGGATGGTTTGGCCCCCATGTGAGCCCGGACGCCCGGTCCCGGATGGGGGATGTAGCCCTTGTGCCCAACGACCCGGTGGCGTTCATCGAGCCGAAGCCTTCCCGCCCGAATCCCACCGGTGTCGAGAAAACGCCCTCGTTCCAGTTGGTGGCCCGCCACGGATCGCTGACCTCGGCGGAAATGCTGGTTCCCTGTCTGGCCGCGTTCGGTACTAGAACGTGATGAAGGTGTCACCGGACTCCGACGGTTAGCGGGTAGATTTCCAGCTATGTCCGATATCTGTCAGCCGGCGGCGGTAGAGCCCGCCGAGGTTTTGCTCGAAGGGCCGCACTCCGACGGCGATCCGACTGAGCCGGCATCGGCCAAGGAGGCGATTGAGCAGCCGGCCAAGGTCATGAGAGTCGGCACGATGATGAAGCAGCTCTTGGATGAAGTCCGCCAGGCCAACTTGGACGAGTCGAGCCGCGACCGTCTGCGGGAGATCTACGCCACCTCCATCGAGGAACTGGGCTCGGCGCTGTCCCCCGACCTGCGCGAGGAGCTTGATCGGCTGATGCTTCCATTTCCCGACAACCACCCTCCCAGCCAAGCCGAGCTTCAGGTGGCGAAGGCTCAGTTGGTGGGCTGGCTGGAGGGCCTCATCCAGGGCATCCAGGCCGCGCTGTTCGCCCAGCAGGTCTCCGCACAACAACAGCTGGCCAACATCCGCGCCGAGCTCCCTACCGGTCGTCAGACCCCGACCCAGGGCCCCTCGGGCACGTACCTGTAAATCCTCGCTCACCTGCGGAAACACTCGGAATCACCGGAGGGCGAGCATGTGTCCTCCAGTCTTGGTATGGTCAGAGCGAAGCCAAACCACAAACCTGTAGTTATCCACACACAGGCCACAGATCGTCCACAGGAGCGCCGTGTCCAGTTCCTTTTCCCACTTGCACGTCCATACCGAGTATTCCATCCTCGACGGCGCCTCCCGGGTGGGGGACCTGGTCACCGCAGCCGCCGCCGATGGCCAGCCCGCCCTGGGGATCACCGATCACGGCAACATGTACGGGGTCATCGACTTCTACCGGGCCTGCCGGGGCGAGGGCATCAAGCCGGTCATCGGCACAGAGGCCTACATGGCTCACGAGAACCGGAGGGAGCGTCCGTCCCGCCGGGGCAAGCTGGACGACAGCGGGGGCAGCACCGAGGGAGGGGAGAAGCTCTACTACCACCTCACGCTGCTGGCCGAGAACAACACCGGCTACAAGAACTTGATACAGCTGTCCAGCCGGGCCTTCCTCGAGGGCTACTACTACAAGCCGCGGCTCGACTGGGATCTGCTGGCCGAGCACAGCGAGGGTCTGATCGCGTCCACGGGCTGCCTGGGCGGCCACGTGCTCCAAGCCCTGCTGCGCAACGACTACGACGACGCGGTGGCCAAAGCGGCCCGCCTCCAGGACATCTTCGGCAAGGACAGCCTGTTTGTGGAGATCCAGGACCACGGCATCCCGGAACAGCGGCGCACCAACCCCGATTTGCTCCGGTTGGCCCGCCACATCGACGCCCCTCTGCTGGCCACCAACGACAGCCACTACACCAATAGGGCCGACGCCGAAGCCCACGACGCCCTGCTCTGCGTGCAGACCGGCTCGTTGGTCAGCGACACCGACCGCTTGAAGTTCGAGGGCAATGAACACTACCTGAAGACGGCCGCCGAAATGCGCCAGCTGTTCTCCGAGGTCAGTGCAGCCTGCGACAACACGCTGTGGATTGCAGAACGGGCCGACGTGGAGATCGAGTTCGGCAATCCGCAGCTTCCCGACTTCCCCATTCCCGACAACTACGACAATGCCGACGACTATCTGCGGGCCCTGACCCTGGAGGGCGCCGAAGCCCGGTGGGGCAGCCCGCTGTCCGACCAGGTTGCCGATCGGCTGGCCTATGAGCTCAAGGTCATCTCCGACATGGGCTTCTCCTCCTATTTCCTGATCACCTGGGACCTGATCCGCTACGCCCGGGAACGGGGCATCCGGGTGGGACCCGGCCGAGGCAGCGCAGCCGGATGCGCGGTGGCGTATTGCCTGCGGATTACCGATCTCGACCCGATCCGCTACGACCTGCTGTTCGAGCGGTTCCTCAACCCGTCGCGGGTCTCCATGCCCGACATCGACATGGACTTCGACTCCCGGTTCCGCGACGAGATCATCCGCTACGCCTCCCAGAAGTACGGCCAAGACCACGTGGCCCAGATCATCACCTTCTCCACCATCAAGGCCCGGGCCGCGGTGCGCGACAGCGCCCGGGTGCTGAACTTCCCCTATTCACTGGGCGACAAGCTGGCCAAGGCCATGCCCCCGCTGGTCTTGGGCCGCGATACCCCGCTGTGGGCCTGTTTGGAGAAGAGCGAGGATCACGCCGACGGCTACACCGCGGCGGCCGAGCTGAGGGAAATGTGCGGGAAGGACGAGGATGCCCGGAAGGTGGTCGATGTTGCCCGCGGCCTGGAGGGCCTGCGGCGCCAGGACAGCATCCACGCCGCCGCGGTGGTCATCACCAAAGAGCCGCTCACCCAGCACCTCCCCATTCAACGCAAGGCTTCCCCGGGCCAGACCCTGGAGGAAGCCCCCATCGTCACCCAGTATGAGATGCACGCGGTGGAGGACTTGGGCTTGCTCAAGATGGACTTTCTGGGCCTGCGGAATCTGGATGTCGTCGAGGACGCCATCGGGCTGATCGAGCAGTCGCGCGGCGTGCGGGTGGACATCGACAACGTTGCGTTGGACGACAGAGCCACTTACGAGCTGCTGGCCCGGGGCGACACCATCGGGGTGTTCCAGCTGGAGGGCGGGCCCATGCGGTCGCTGATCCGGTCGCTGAAACCCACATGCTTCGATGACGTGGCCGCCTTGGTGGCCCTGTACCGGCCCGGCCCGATGGCGGCCAACATGCACAACGACTACGCCGATCGCAAGAACGGCCGCAAGCCGGTGCAGGTGTTCCACGAGGACGCCGCCGATATCCTGGCCGACACCTACGGGCTGATGATCTACCAGGAGAGCGTCATGCGGGTGGCCCAGAGGTTCGCCAGCTACTCCCTGGCCGAGGCCGACAACCTCCGCAAGGCCTGCGGAAAAAAGGACCGCAAGCTGATGGCCAAAGAGCGGGACTCATTTGAGGAGGGTTGCGAGAAGAGCGGATACGGCAAAGAGCTGGGCACCCAGCTGTTCGATATCATTGAGCAATTCGCCGACTATGCCTTCAACAAGAGCCACTCCTACGGCTACGGGCTGATCGCCTACCAGGGGGCGTACCTCAAAGCTCAGTACCCAGTAGAGTACATGGCCGCCCTGTTGACCAGCGTGAAGAGCAAGCTGGAGAAGGCTGCCGTGTATTTGGCCGAGTGCCGCCAGATGGCTATCAAGGTGGCTCTGCCCGACGTGAACTTGTCGGAGTCGGACTTCGCCGCCATCGCTTCCCCAGAAGGCGAGCAGTGCATCTCCTTCGGGCTGTCCGCCATCCGCCACATGGGCACGGGCACGGCGCAAATGATCCTGGACGAGCGGAGGGAGAACGGCCCGTTCGCCGACTTCTACGACTTCTGCCAGCGGGTCGATCCCATGGTTCTGAACAAGGGAGTCGTCGAAGCCCTCATCAAAGCCGGCTGCTTCGACTCGATGGGCCATCGCCGCCAGGGCCTGCTGAACGTTTCCGAGACGATCGTCCGCCGCTGCATCCAGCAGCAGCGGGAGCGCAGTCAGGGAATCATGAGCCTGTTCGGCGAGGGCAGCGAGGAGAACTTCGAGGAGCGCATCGAAATACCCGATGTCGAATTCGAGAAGACCCGGAGGTTGGCCGCCGAGAAGGAGATGTTGGGGCTCTACGTGTCCGACCACCCCATTATGGGCATGGAGGGAGTGCTGTCCCGAAAGACCACCCATCGGATCGACCAACTGGCCGAAGTCGAGGAAGGCACCTCGGTGAAGGTTGGCGGGGTGGTCAGCAACCTGCGCAAGCGGTGGACCCGCAAGGGAGATCAGATGGCGTCGTGCGATCTGGAAGACATGTACGGGTCCATGGAGGTGACGCTGTTCCCCCGGTCCATGGAAGAGCACGGCCACAAGCTGGAAGACGATCTGGTGGTTGTGGTCGAAGGGCGCCTAGATCGCCGTGACGACGAGCCCAACTTGATCTGCTTCGGGGTGGAGCCGATCGATCCTGCGTCGGCCAACGGGACGGCCACTGTGAGGCTGAACCTTGGGGCTTGCGGTCTGCCCCCCGAGCGGATCGACACTCTCAAGACAGCTATCACCGGCCATCCCGGCAAGTCTGAGGTGATCCTGATGCTCGGCGCCCACAAGGGCATCAAGCTCTCTTCGGCCTACGGGGTGGACGCGGGAAGCGGATTGATCGGTGAGTTGCGGGAGATGCTGGGGGAGAACGCCATCGCCGTGTAGCCCGGCTAGCTGGCACTTTGCTGAGGGTGATCTCTCAGCAAAACCCTTGTATTCCAGCGGGTTTGCACGCCTACCTGGGTGATTGATGGACTATAGGGGTGCCCACGGGGGGAAATCTGTGGGGGATCAGCGAGCGAGGAGGACGAGCAGCGCATGGCTATCGACATCGAAACCAAGGACTGCACAGCGGTTACCGATGCTGAGTTGGCCGAAATGGCGGACATGTGCGCTGATGGCCCCAACCCATTCTCGGTGGGGCTGCTCTCCAAGCAAACCGAGGAGTGGGTGCTGATCTCCACCGTTCGAGAGAACGGCAAACTCCGGGGGTTCTCCTTCTCCACCCTGGAGCGCATCGGCGGGACGCCGAGTGTGCTGGTGGGCCTGGCATCGGTGACCCGCACCTCCAAGCGCAGCACTGTTCTTCGCCAGATCACCGAGGCGCAGCTCCACCGGGCGCTGATGGCCTTCCCTGACGAGGACGTCCTCATGGGCACCCAGTTCGACAACCCCGGCGGGTTCGACGCCTTCAAGCCCCTGGTCGACATTGTTCCCCGCCCGGGGCACAAGGCCTCTGGAGAAGAGCGGGCCTGGGGCCGCCGGCTGGCCAAGCGGTTCAGCATCAGCGCCTCTCGGTATCTCGACCGCGACTTCCGGGTGGTGGGAGACGACAGCCAGGCCTGCCTGCTCGACTTCGAAACCGCCAAGCCCGAGAACATCGACCCCGAGGTGGCCGCCCTATTCGACAAAGTGGACCGCGACGGCGGCGACACCATGATCGCCTTCGGCTGGATCATGGCCGAAGACCTGCTCAAGTACGCCTGAGCGACTCACCGCCCACTCGGCGGCCCATGTGCCGCAACTTCCTCGCCGATCCGCTTCCCAATGGGCTCGTGCTGGAGCTGCTCGACCACGCTCGCCGAGCCCCTTCAGCGGGCAACTCCCAGGCCGTGGAGTTCTGTGTGGTTGGCGACCCCGAGCAGTACTGGCGTTTGACCCTCCCCCCCGAGCGCCGAGCCGAATTCCCCTGGCCCGGCCTTCTGGTCGCCCCCGTCCTCGTCGTCGTGCTCACCAACCCGGAGCGGTATGTCCAGCGGTATTCGGAGCCCGACAAGTCCCATACCGGCTTGGGCGACAGCACTGAGGCCTGGGCCGTGCCCTACTGGTGGGTAGACGCCGGCATGGCCATCCAAAACCTCCTGATAGCCGCCACCACCGCCAACCTCGGCGCCTGCTTCTTCGGCGCCTTCGAACACGAGGCGGTCGTGATTGAGGGCCTCAACATCCCCCGGGGGCGCCGGGTGGTGGGCACCGTAGCCCTCGGGTTCCCCGCCAAAGATCGCCCCAGCTCCTCGGCCACGCGCCTCAGGCACCCTCTAGACGAGATCATCTACTACGGTTCTGCGCCATGAACATGCCTGATCCAGTAGACCGCTTGGCCATCGAGGACACCATTGTCCGCTACACCATTGCCATCGATGAGAAGGACTGGAACCTCCTCGACACGGTCTTCACCCCCGACGCCCATCTGGACTACTCCTCGTCGGCGCCCGGCGTGGACGACGCCAACGCCGGCTACCCCACGGTCAAGCGCTGGCTCCAGACCGCGCTGTCCATCTTCCCCATGACCCAGCACATGGTGGGCAAGACCTACATCCGAAGCTGGGACGGAGACACCGCCCAGTGCACAACGCTGTTCCACAACCCTATGGGCATGCCGGTGGGCGACGATGGCAAGACCTACGATCCCAGCGGGTCGAAGCTGTTCATGTTCTATGTGGGCGGCTGGTACCACGACACCGTGACCCGCACCCCCGACGGCTTCCGCATCGTCAAGAAAGTCGAGCAGTCGGGCTACCACGACGGCGGCTTCCCCGAGGGTTTCGCCATCCCGGAGTAGCGGCAGTTGGGCCAGTGAAGGGGCTGCTGGGGTAGTCTGCCCGTCGTGCAGATCCCACTGGTGGACTATCTCGTCCTGGACAACGGCCCCTATTTGCAAGCCAACGAGTGTGAGGGCTGCGGCGCCCGGTTCTTCGGCCGGCGCAACGCCTGCGCTAAATGCGGGGGACGGGAGTTCAACTCCGTGCGGGTGAGCGATACCGGCACGCTGCGGACGTTCAGCATCGTGTACCGGGCTGCCCCCACCATCCCCACGCCCTACGTGTCGGCCATCGTGCAAACCGACGACGGCACCTCGGTTCGCTCCAACCTCATCAATGTGGCGCCCGACCCGGGCAAGATCACGCTGGGCATGAAGGTGAAGCTCGACACCTACGTCGTGGGCACCGACGACGACGGCCAAGAAGCAGTCGCCTTCGGATACGCCCCCGCGTGACAATCTGACCGAACCAGGGAATCGGCAAAGCCAACCACGAGAACGGACCAACCGACAGGAGGCCGAAAATGGCACAAGACATCTGGGTTCTGGGAGCGCACATGACCGCGTTCGGCCGCTACCCCGACCAGGATGCGGTGGATTTGGCCACCACGGCGGCTTTGGGAGCGCTGGACGACGGCGGGGTGACGATCTCCGACATGGACATCCTGTCCTGCGGGACTCTGTTCCAGGCCAACTCCGGCATGGGCCAGCAAGTGCAGAAGCAGATCGGCCAGACCGGCATCCCGGTGTACAACGTGTCCAACGCCTGTGCCACCGGCGCCACCGCCCTGCGCACGGTGATCATGGCCATCCGGGCCGGCGAGGCCGACCTGGGCCTGGCCATCGGCGTGGAGCAGATGGGCAAGATGGGCCTTCTGGCCGGCGGCGCCCGCAAGGAGAAGAACGTGTACGAGCCGTCGGGCCGCTACGGCGCGGTCATGGGTATCGACGGCATCTTGGGCACCGACACCATGCCCGGGGTGTTCGCCCAAGCCGGCATGGAGTACGCCAACGACAACGACGGGGTGGGCTTCGAGCAGTTCGCCAAAGTGGCCCAGAAGAACCACGCCCACTCTACCTTGAACCCGCTGGCCCAATACCAGAAGGAGTTCACCCTGGAGGAGGTCATGGGCTCGCCCATGCAGTCGTACCCCAACACCTTGCTGATGTGCTGCCCCACCGGTGACGGAGCTGCCGCCTGCGTGTTGGTGGGCGAGGAGCGATTCGCATCATTGAGCCGGGAGCAGCAGTCCCGGGCGGTGAAGATCTCCGCGTCGGTGCTGACCACCGATCCCTATGTCGAGTCGGGACAGATGCAGCCCGACGTGAACACCCTCACCCGCAACGCTGCCCAGGCTGCCTATGAGCAGGCCGGCGTGAGCCCTGAGGACCTCAGCCTGGTGGAGCTGCACGACTGCTTCGCCACCGCCGAGCTCATCCACTACGACAACCTGGGGCTGTGCGAGCGGGGCGGAGCGGGCGACTTCATCGACCGGGGCGCCCCGTGGCGCGACGGTGAGACCCCGGTGAATGTGTCCGGAGGCCTCATCTCCAAGGGCCATCCCATCGGCGCCACCGGCGTGGCCAACGTCTACGAGGTGGCCACCCACCTGCGGGGCGAGGCCGGCGACCGCCAGGTGGAGGGGGCCAACCTGGGCCTGGCCCACGTGATCGGCCTCGGCTCCAGTTGCGGCGTCCACATTCTGGAGAAAAGCGGGATCAGCTGATCCCGCTGTAGCCGGCCCACAAGCTCTGGGAGGAAGGCGGCGACCATGAGCGGCACCTGTCGGGGAGTGGTATTCAACGGCGACGGCACCTACGTCAAGCGCGACGACTTCACCGTGCCCGAGCCGCCTCCAGGGGGCGGGGTGCTGAAGGTGGAGGCCGTGGGCATGTGCGGCAGCGACCTGGCCCAGCTCCACGGCCACCAGCACGTGCCGGGGGAGAAGTCCCCGCTGGTGCCCGGCCACGAGATAGTGGGCCGAATACACGAGTTGGCCGACCACGCCGACTTGGGTGTGGCGGTGGGCGACCGGGTGGCGGTGGATCTCATCGTGCGGGTGCCGCCCACCGACGTCAACCCGTTCGGCCTGGGCAATCTCTACGGCTACACCATGGGCGTCGACGACGACCACGGGCTGTGGGGCGGCTACGGGGAGTACATGGGGTTGCTGCCCGGATCCCACCTCATGAAGTTGACCGAAGACGTCGATGCCGCTGAGCTGACCTTGTTCGAGCCGCTGGCCAGCGTGTGCAACTGGTTCAAGCGGATGCCGGTGGTCGAGGGCGAGACCGTGGTGGTGCAGGGGCCGGGCCACATGGGGCTGGTGTGCGCCGCGGAGGCCAAGCGCCGGGGCGCGGACACGGTGGTCGTCACCGGAACCGACGCCGACGGGCTGCGCCTCGAGGCAGCTCGTGAGCTGGGCGCCGATGTGACCATCGACGTGACCAAAGCCGACCCCGTTGCGCTGGTAGCAGAGATCACCGGCGGGGCTATGGCCGACATGGCGGTCGATTTGGCCGCGGACACCACGGTGACCGTGCCGCTGTGCCTCAAACTGGTGCGCCAGGGCGGCAAGGTGCTTTTGGCCGGGCTGAAGAATATGGCCCCGGTGGAGTTGATCAGTGACCTGATCGTGCTGAAGGGGCTCACCGTGCAGGGCGGCTCTGGATCAACCTATGGCTCCATGGAGGAGGCGGTGGCCATCTTGAACACGGGGGAGTTCCCCACGGGCCCGCTGCTGGGCGAGGTGTTCGGCATCGGCCAGATCGACGAGGCCATGGCCATGCTCCAGCGCATCGCCGGTCGCGATGCGGTGCGGGTCGGCCTCCGGCACAGCTAGCGGAACCGGGGGATGAGCGTCGAGATCGACCACTCCGGCAAGGTGGCGCTGGTCACCGGGTCGGGAGCAGGCATTGGCCGGGAGATCGCCCGGTGGATGGCTCGAGCCGGCGCTGCGGTGGCGGTGAACGACGTTCGGACGGAAGAAGCCGACGAGACGGTGGCCCTCATTGCTGACGAAGGGGGCACAGCCTCAGCGTTTGTGGCCGACCTTCGAAACGACGATGCCATCCACCAACTGGTGGCCGATGTGACGGCCTGGGGCGGGCGGCTGGACATCGCGGTCAACAACGTCGGGATGATGGCGGGGCGGGGGACTGCCCGGTTCGTGGATATGGACGGGGCGTTCTGGCGGGACATCGTCGACCAGAATTTGGTGCTGACCGCGCTGAGCGGCCGGGCCGAGGCCCTCGTGATGATGGAGCAGGGCGGCGGGGTCATCATCAATGTGAGCTCGGGGGAGACCACCCGGCCCTCGCCCATGATGTCGAGCTACGCCGCGGCCAAGGCGGCCATCAACCACCTGACATGGTCGATGGCGGTGGAGCTCGGCCCCCACAACATCCGGGTCAACGCCATCGCCCCGGGCACCACCCTCACCGAAGAAGTCAAAAAGGCGTTCCCCCTTGGCCACTACGACGCCATCGTGGCCGCCACCCCGCTGCAACGGGAGACCCTGCCCGAGGAACTGGGACGATTGTCGGTGTACCTGGCCTCCGATCTGGCTCGCTGCACCACCGGACAGCTCATCCTGGCCGACGCCGGGGCTTTCCTATCTCGAACCCGCCCCCCGAATCTGGGCCAGGACGCCAGCTAGGAGGAATCGCCATGGATCATGGGCTGTTGGACGAAGCCGTCGGCGAGCTGCGGGCCCTGGTGGCCCTCGACGGCGGCGACATTGAGTTGGTGTCAGCCACAGGCGGCACGGTGGCCCTGAGGCTCATCCTCGAAGGCGCCGAGTGCCGCGAATGCGTCATGCCCAAGGAATTCTTGGAGCAGATCGCGTTGGACATGGTGAGCAATCGCCTCAGCGAGATAAGTACCGTCACCATCGACGACCCCCGCGAGTAGCGTGACCCACCAACACGGTGGGTCACGCTACTCTGTCTTGCTGGTCAGCTGGCAAGGATTGTTAGCGTCACCGAGTCGTCGGCGTCGTCGACTTCGACTTTGTATCTTGCAGACTCAGCGTAAGCGCTGCTGCCGCCGGAAGTGCTGGGTCCGTTAGCTCGTACCCGAGCCTGGTAGTAGTAGCCGTCACGCAAGCTGGAGCCCGGGTAGGCCAAGGTTGTAGCAGTGCTATCGGCAGTGTTCCTACTGCTTCCCCAGCTTCCACAGGAGTATCCGGTGGTTCCACAAGTACGCCATTGCACGGTGAAGTGATTGAAGGTCAATGATGTGCTGTGGCTCCACTGAGCCTCAATATTGGTGTTGTCACCTGATGGAACGCCGACGACAACGCTGGTTGGGATAAAGCTCTCGCCTGGCGTTTTGTCTGCCGATTCGGACCACTGGCCATTGCCGTAGCCGTTCACGGCAAGCACTTGGACTTCGTAGGCACGACCTGTTGACAAGCTTGGGAGGGTATAGCTGTAGCCGCCGGAGCAGTAGGGATAGCCCGAAGTTGGGTCGCCGTTGGTATCGGTCGCTGGGCAACCAGATTGAGCCAGGGACAGACTGCGGGAACTCCAGCTGGTTGATTCAACGGTGCGCCACTGCACTCGGAATCCAGTAAGGGCGGGCTTTCCGGTTTCTTCGCTATAGCTCCATATCAGATCGAGGTTTCTGATGTTGTCGGCATCTTCTGTTGCGGAGAGGCTTGTTGGGGCAATCGGGGTCCCCGGTTCGGCGGAGGCCACCGGCGACCAGGCACCGGGGCCGTTGGTGTTGATCGACTGTATCCGCACGTAGTAACTGCGGTTGTCTTGCAATTGGGTGATCTCGTAAGTGGTTGTTCCTTGAGACAGGCCTACTTGGGTGCAGCTTGAACTGGTCTGGCAGTTGCTCGGGAAGCTGCTGCTGGTGTTGTACTGGAGGTTGTAGCTCTGTGCTTGAGGCACGCTGATCGGCTCTGTCCACGTGACCGTGAGCTGGCGGTTGCCGGGAACAATCGAGGTGATCGTCGGCGGAGCTGCCTGGCCCAGTATGAGTCGCTCGGTACGCGACCACCCACCAGCCACCTGGCTGTTCACTGCCTGCACTCGTACTTCGTACTGCTTGTTGGCTACCAGGCTCGGGATGTCGGCAGTGAGGGTCGGAGCTTGGACCGTGGACTGTCTCCTCGACCCCGACCAGTTCTCCTGGTCGGTGACGTTGCGCCACTGGACGATGTAGTGGGTGGGCGTCGGGTCATTGGCGGTGACCACCGGTGCGGTCCAGCTGGCTTGCAGGGTGTTACCAGTACCTGCGGTAGTCAGCATCAGGCCGGTGGGCACGCCGGGGTTTTGCAGGTTGCTGGTCAGACGCAGCGACTGGGTGATCGACCACGTTCCCGGACCGTTGTTGGTCACCCCTTGGATCCGCACGTAGTAAGTGGTGTTGTTGTTCAACCCCATGATCTTGTGTGTAGTGGCAGTGCTGGCCAAGTTGGTCTGGTTGCAGTTTGAAGCGCCGACGCAGCTCTCCGGGAGCCTGCTGGTGGTGCCCCACTGGATTACGTAGGAGTTGACTTGGATTCCGTAGGGTGCGCTCCAGCTTACGTCGATCTCGCCGTAGAGGCTGCTGGTGAGCGGCCCTTCGTCGATGTTTTCCGTATTGGCATCGTCTTCGGGCCATACCACTGGGCCGGCCAGCCCCGGAGTGATGGACAGGACCGGTGTATAGGGATTGCTGCCGGTGCCACGATTGGCTTTGATACGCACGTAGTAAGTGGTGAAGTTGGTCAGCCCCGAGATTGTGCACGCATATTCCGAGTTGAGGTCGCTGGCCGAAGGAGTCGTCCCGGTGCACTCAGAAGGAGCGTTAGTCAGCACGTTGACGATTTGTCGGCTCCCCGACATATTCCGGTTGGTGCTGTACTCCACGATGTGCTCGAACACATCGTTGGCATCGTAGGGATCATCGTTGCTGTCGTCGAGGTTGTCGTCAGCGGTGACCGGATCCCATCCAATGGTGACCGAGCCAGTGCCTGCAGCCAACACCACGTCTTGAGCAGCACGTTTGTTGTAGGTGCCGGGGTTGGTGGCGACGGGGGCACTGGGGGGTGTGATGGGTTGCTGGCTTGGCGTGGTGGTTCCGCCGGGGGTGGGGAGGGGGACGCCGGTGGCGGTCTCGGTGGGGGTGGGCTGGCCGACGGCGCACACGTCTTCGGCCTCGGCTCCAGGCTCGCCGAAGGAGCCAGGGACCCGCAGGCACTCTTCAGCCACCAGCAGGTTGAAATAGGGCCCTTGCTCGGCGGCTAGGCGCTCGAAGGCGTTCTGTCGGGCCACCGCGGCTCGGCGGGTGCGGGGGAGCGAGCAGATGTCGGCCACGCCGTCGCCGTCGCTGTCGAACGGGTAGGTCACCGGGCCACCGAAGCTGCGGTTAAGGCAGAAGACACGACTGGTGATCACTGGCCCGGAGAAGAATCGATCAGAGTCGTTCTCCAGCGGAATGGGCGCTTGGGGAACGGCGGACAAGGCCCGCCCGTCCGCTGCTGCGGCTCTCGGGGCGGCGCATTCATCGGTGGCCTCAGCATCCGGCTCTCCGAACGTTTCCAGCACCTTGGTGCATTCATCGGCGAACAGGTTGCCGAAGTACAGGGCTAGTTCACCGCCCAAGCGCTCCATGGCGTTTTGGCGGGCGGCGGTTTCCCGGCGGGAGCGGGGGAGCGAGCAGACGTCGGCCACGCCGTCGCCGTCGCTGTCGAACGCGTAGGTCACCGGGCCGCCCAAACTCCGGTTGGTGCAGAAGTCGGGACCGGTGATAACTCCTGAATAGAGCCGTGAATCGGTGGTTTGAGCCGACGCAAACGCGGTGAGTCCAGCCACGAGCCCGGCTATCGCAATAAATGCTCCACCCAACTGCATTGCCCGCCTGGGTTTGCTGGTGCCGTTGGACATACTGCCCTCCAATGTCGCGGTCGGCGCGCCAAATCAAAACGTGGCTCCCAAGTTTATCCCAGGCAGGACGGTATCTGGTGAACCCCAAGGGTCAACCGGCCCATTCTCCTTACAGCTGGGCCAGCAATTCGTCCTTGGTGCCGACGGGGAACTCGCAGGTGTAGTTTCGGCAGATGTAGGCTAGGCCCTTGGTGCGGCCTTCCCACAGGGGGGAGTCGTAGGGCTCGCCCCAAGCCAGCACGGCGTTGGGCCGATAGCCCTCCCGCACGGCGTCCACCAGGTCGGGCCGGTCGCCTCCGATCACCACTTCGCAGAGGCCGGTGGCGTTCATGTCCACCGCTTCCAGCAGATGGCCGAAGCCGCTGGGGTGGTTGGCGGCCATCTCGCCCAGCAGGGCCAAGATGTCCTGGGCCCGGTCCAGGTAGTGGCTCTGCCCGGTGAGGGCTCCCAGCCGCAGCAAGGCCGCCGCGGCCGCGCTGTTGGCCGAGGGGACGGCGTTGTCGGTGATCTCCTTGGGCCGGCAGATCAACTCTTCGGCGTCGGCGCCGGTGGTGAACACGCCGCCCCGCGCGAGATCCCAGAACAGCTCCAGCAGCCCGTCGGCCGCCTTCACGGCCTCGTCGATCCAGCGAGCCTGTCCCGAGGCCTCGCCCAATCGGGTGAAGGCGTCGGCCACGGCGGCGTAGTCGGCGGCATAGCCGAGATGGCGGGCCTGGGCCGGGTGGTTCTCGTCGCCCGCCTGCCAGGAGCGCAGCCAGCGCCCGTCGGGTCGGCGCAGCCGGTCGAGCAGGAACCCGCCGTTTTTGATGGCGGCCTCCATCCACTGCTGGTTTCCGGTGGCTGCCGCGGCCTCAGCGAGGGCGGCCAGCATGAGGCCGTTCCACTCCAGCAGCACCTTGTCGTCGAGCCCCGGTGGTATGCGCAGGTTGCGGGCCGACAGCAGCCGCTCCCGGCCCAACTCCACGCTGGCCGGGCGGAGCAGGTCGCCCCGCACGGGCCGCCACAAGATGCTGTGGCCCTCGAAGTTGCCAGACTCGGTCACTCCGTGCCACGCCATGAACTCGGCGGCGTCGTCGCCCAGCACCGAGGTGATCTGGTCGGGGGTCCACACGTAGAACCGGCCCTCCTCGCCCTCGGAGTCGGCGTCGAGGGCCGAGTAGAAGCCGCCGCTGTCATGGCGCAGGTCTCGCAGCACGAATCCGATGGTCTCGTCCAGCACCTGTCGGAACCGGGGGCGGCCGGTAACCAGCCAGGCGTGCAGGTACAGCCGGGCGAACAGGGCGTTGTCGTACAGCATCTTCTCGAAGTGGGGCACGATCCACCGGTCGTCCACTGAGTAGCGGCTGAAGCCGCCCCCCAGGTGGTCGTAGATCCCCCCCGATGCCATGGCGTCCAGCGAGTTGATCACCATGTTGAGCACGTCTTCGTCGCCGCTGTGGAGGTAGGAGCGCAGCAGCACCTCGTGGCTCATGGTCTGGGGGAACTTGGGCGCCCCGCCGAAGCCGCCCCAGGCCGCGTCGTACTGCTGGCGAAGGGCGGCAGTGGCCTGGCTGAGGGCTTCGGCGCCGGTTCCGGCGGGCGCTCGCTGGGGGTCGGGTTGGATCAGCGCGGTGCGGTTGAGCGATTGGGTGATCTGATCGGCCCGGTCGTCCACGTCTTGGCGTCGGTTGCTCCACACGTCTTGGATCCGGTTCATTATCTCGGTGAACGACGGCATCTGGCCCCGGCTCACCGGGGGGTAGTAGGTGCCGCCGTGGAACGGGCGACCGTCGGGGGTCATGAACACGGTCATGGGCCACCCGCCCCGGCCGGTGAGCGCCTGGACGGCTTCCATGTAGATGGTGTCCACGTCGGGGCGCTCCTCGCGATCCACCTTGACGTTCACGAACAAGTCGTTCATGACCGCCGCCGTGTGGGGATCCTCGAACGACTCGTGGGCCATGACATGGCACCAATGGCAGGCCGAATAGCCCACCGACAGCAGGATCGGCTTGTCGGCGGCCCGGGCCGCGGCGAAGGCCTCCTCGCCCCACGGGTACCAGTCCACCGGGTTGTCGGCGTGCTGGCGGAGGTAGGGGCTGGTCTCGGCCCCGAGTCGGTTCATGCTTGTGACACTAACGAACTCAGGCAATAGATACGCTTGGCGGGGCTATGGAGCATTGGATTCGAGGGGCCCGGCCCCGCACCCTTCCCGCCGCGCTGGTGCCGGTAGCGGTGGGTACCGCTGCGGCTGCTCCCGACGTGGTGTGGTGGCGGGCGGTGGTGGCACTGGTGGTGGCGGTAGCCCTCCAGGTGGGGGTGAACTACGCCAACGACTACTCCGATGGGATTCGGGGCGCCGACGCCAATCGGGTAGGCCCGGTCCGGTTGGTGGGCGGTGGCCAGATGGCGCCCACTCTGGTGCGCCGGGCCGCCTTCGGCGCCTTCGCCATAGCGGCGGCGGCCGGCTTGGCGCTGGCCGTCGCGGCGGCTCTCTGGCTGATTGCAGTGGGCGCGGCCTGCGTGGCCGCTGCCTGGTACTACACCGGGGGTCGGCGCCCCTATGGCTACGCCGGCTTTGGCGAAGTGTTCGTATTCGTGTTCTTCGGCCTGGTGGCTACCGTGGGAACAGCCTACGTGCAGACCGGGGAGCTGACCGGGCTGGCTGTGGCCGCCGCGGTGCCGGTCGGCCTGTTGGCCTCTGCGCTGTTGGCGGCCAACAATCTGCGAGATATTCCTCAAGACCGGGTATCGGGCAAGAAGACTCTGGCCGTCCGCCTCGGGGACCGATGGGCGGCTTGGCTCTACGCCGCCCTGGTAACGGCTGCTTTCGCAGTCGGGGCCGCGCTGGCCGCCACTCGTCCTTGGACCCCGGTGACCCTGGCCGCGCTCACGCTGGCGATTGCCGCCGTGCGTCTTGCCCTGTCGTCAGCGCCCAAGACTCCGCTGCTCAACCAAACCGCCCGTCTCCACCTCGTCTACGGCGCACTTCTGGCTCTCGGGCTCGCCCTGTCGGCCTAGCCCTGTCGGCCTATTCCCTCCAATACGGGGCGCGCAGGGCTTGCTTGTTGATTTTGCCCATGGCGGATCGGCCCAGGAGCCCTTCGGTGACGTGTTCAACCGACTGGGGGCATTTGTAGTGGGCGATGCGGTCGCGGCAGAACGCGATGATCTCGGCCTCTGAGGGCGGCTGGCCGGGGTCGGCTGGTACCACCAAGGCCTTGAGCTGCTCGCCCATCTCCTCGTCGGGCACCCCGACGCAGGCCACGTCGGCCACGCCGGGGTGCTCCGCCAGCACCTGCTCGGTTTCGGCCGGATAGATGTTCACCCCACCCGACACCACCATGTCGGAGAACCGGTCGGTCAGGTACAAGAACCCGTCGTCGTCCACGTAGCCGATCTCTCCCAGGGTGAACACCCCTGGCCGAAGATGGGCGGCCGCCGTCTTCTCGGGGGCGTTGCGGTAGCGGATGCCCCGCCCGCTGCCGTCGGCGAAGTACACCCGCCCCTCCTGTCCTGTCGGCAGCTCGTCGCCGCCCTCGTCGACGATGAGCACCTCGAACGGCGGTACCGGCCGTCCCACCGAGCCGGGGTGGGCCAGCCAGTCCTCGGAGTTGATATGGCATGAGCCGCCCACCTCGGTGGATCCGTAGCCCTCGTAGACGATGGGTCCGAGCCACTCGATGATGGCCCGCTTCACCGGCACCGGGCATGGCGCCCCGCTATGGGTCACCGAAACCAGGCTGTCGGTGCGATAGCGCAGTCTCATTTCCACGGGCAAGGCCAGCAGCCGGCTGAAGTGGGTGGGCACCATGAACACTCCCCGCGCGCGGTAGCGCTCGATGGCCGCCAGGGTGGCCTCGGCGTCGAATCGGCCCAGCACCGCTATTGGAGCCCCGCCCATGAGGTTGCGGGTGGCTGCAAACGGCCCGGCGTGATACATCGGGCCCACCACCAGATGGGTGCCGATAGCCGCGTTGGGAGTTGCGCAGGTGGCGAAATACTCGGCGACGGTCGCCCCGCCCTTGTACAGGCCAGGTGGGGCCTCCACCCCCTTGGGCCGACCAGTGGTGCCCGAGGTGTAGAAGAGAGATGGGGCAGCGGTGGGATGTCGGTTGGCGGGGGCTCGTCGGGCGCCAGGGCCAGGCCCTGTTCCCAGGAGATCACCCCGGGGCGATCAGGGCAGTGCCATCCCATAACGGCGATGGGCGGCCCTCCAGAGGCATTGGACACTGCTTCGGCGGCCCGCACGCCCCGTTCGGCTGTCTCGGGGCCCACCAGCAGGAGGTTCGACGCCGAGTCCTCCAGGATGTACGTCAATTCGTCGGGGGTGAGGTGGAAGTTCACCGGCACCGCGGAGGCGCCGGCCAGCGCAGCAGCCACGTAGGCGATCACCGTCTCGGCCGAGTTCTCGGCGAACACTGCCAGCCGCCGCTCCGGTCCCAAGTCCAAAGAGCGCACCAGGTTGACCGCCCGGTTCATCATCTGGTCGAGGTCGGCCCAGCCCAGGGTGGTCTGCTGGTCGGCCAACGCCAGACGATCGGGGTCGTCTGAGGGGATGTGCTTGGTCAGAAGGGACATGGAGAGGGCTTGGGTCTGCTCGTGCGAATTAGAGCTCTCGGGTGGCGGTGATCAGCTGGGCGATGCCGCCGGAGAGCAGCTCATGGTTTACCGCGTCGAACCCGTGCCCGGCCAAAAGGCCGAGCATCTCTTCGGTGGGGGGCATATAGGCCACCGACTTGGGGAGGTACTCGTAGGCGGTCCGGTCCGACAGCAGCCCACCGATCAAAGGAATCACCTTTCCGAAGTACATCCCGTGGCCGAGCCGCATCACCGGGTTTGACGGCTCGGCCACCTCCAGCAGCGACACCCGCCCGCCCGGGCGCACCACCCGGGCCAGTTCGGCGAACAGGCCGTCCAGATTCACCACGTTCCGCAGAGCGAATCCGCAGGTGATGCCGTCGGCGCTTTCAGCAGGAACCGGAAGGCACAGGGCGTCGCCCAGCACCATTGGGGCGTGCAGCTTGCCCGTCGCCCGATACTTGCGGGCCGCGTGGAGCATGCCGGCCGACAGGTCGAATCCCACTGGGCTGAGCCCGGCGGCTTCCAGATCCCGGCACAGGTCCCCGGTGCCACACGCCAGGTCGAACACCCGGGCGCCGGTTGGCAGCCCCAGCATCCGTACGGACCGCCGCCGCCATCGCTTGTCCATGCCGAAGGTCAGCAATCGGTTGAGGAGGTCGTAGCGGGGGGCGATGGCGTCGAACATCGACCGAATCGCAGCTACCTTTTCTTTGCCCTGGGGCAGCGCAGAATCTGAGCTCATTCGACAACCAGTCGATAGGCCCGGTTGGTGGCGTGATGGCCAAAGCCCAGGCTGCGGTAGGTGGCCACCGCCGGATGGTTGTCCGACTCCACATAGAGGAAGCCCGCGGTGAGCCCCTGATCGGCCAAATGGTCGAGTCCGGCCAAGGTTATGGGCTTGCCCAAGCCTTGGCCGTGGAAGTCGGGGTCGACCGCGATGGCGTAGATCTCACCTGCCGGCGGGGTCTCATCGGAATGGATCTTGGTCCAGCAGAATCCGGCCAGTCGTCCGCCTTGTTCGTACAGCCGGAATCCTTCGGGGTCGAACCATGTCTCGGCCATTCGGCCGGCCAGGTCGCGGTGGGTCAGGCCGCCCTGCTCGGGGTGCCAGTGGAATGCCCGATTGTTGACCCGTAGGAACTCGTCATCGTCGGAACCGGGTACAAAAGCCCTGGTTGTCAACGCAGAGCGGTCGGTGGGCAGTGGCCGCTGCATCCTCCACAGATCTCGGTAGGGATGAAACCCCAGCCCATCGGCAAATAGATCGTCGTCGGCGCCAGCCCGCTCAATCCAGAGCTGCCCCTGCTGGCCGGCCTCGCTGCGGCCGACAACTGCTGTGATCTCATCGGCCGTGTTGTCGTCTCGGGGCTGGTCGGGGCCCACGGTGATCGACCAGGAGAACTCTCCCTGGTCGAGGAGGGCAACCGTCAGCGTCACAGAAACCACGGTAGCGGCCCCGACACCAGACACCCGAGATAACATCCCGGCGATGGGCAAGCCGCGCACCCCGAAAGGCCGGGCCAGACGCACGCATGAGCTGCTGGCACAGGAGTACCCCGAGGCGGTGTGCGAGCTGGACCACGACAGTGCATTCCAGCTGCTGGTGGCCACCATCTTGTCGGCCCAGTGCACGGACAAGCGGGTGAACATGGTCACTCCCGCTCTGTTCGCCGCCTATCCCACCCCCGAGGACCTGGCGGGAGCACCTCTGCCTCATGTGGAGGAGCTTGTCCGGTCCACCGGCTTTTTCGCCACCAAGGCCCGCAACATCGTGGGTATGGCCCAACAATTGGTCGACCGCTTCGACGGCGAGGTGCCCGGGAAGATGGCCGAACTGGTGAGCCTGCCCGGCGTGGGCCGAAAGACGGCCAACGTGGTGCGCAGCGTCGCCCTGGACCTGCCCGGGTTGCCGGTGGACACCCATGTGGCCCGCATCACCGGTCTGCTGGGAATCACCGGGCAAAAAGACCCGGTGAAGATCGAGCACGAGCTGAACCCCATGGTGCCGGCGACCGAGCGGGGCGAGTTCTCCTTGCGGCTCATCCTCCACGGCCGCCGGGTGTGCATCGCCCGTCGCCCCCGATGCGAGGAGTGCGTCCTAGCCTCCTTTTGTCCCTCGGCCGGAAGCTGATTCGAATCAGGCTTCTTCTTGGTGCTCTGGCGCGGATTCGAATCAGGCTTCTTCTTGGTGCTCTGGCGCTGATTCGAATCAGGCTTCTTCTTGGTGCTCTGGCGCGGATTCGAATAGGAGCGTCGAGCTGCCCCAGCAGACAATGGTCTTGTCGGAGCGCACTCCGCAGGAATGCCACATCCCGGCGGAGACATCGGTGAACCGGCCCTCAGGGGTGTTGGTCTGTCCGTTCTCGTTGTCACCCCAGCAAACAATGCTGCCGCTGGTTCGCAGTCCGCAGGTGTGTGCACTCCCGGCGCTGACCGCGTCGAACCGGCCTTCGGGGGCGTCGGCTCGGCCGAGGCTGCTATCTCCCCAGCATCTGATGGAGTTGTCGGCTTGCAATCCGCAGGTGTGGTAGTCGCCGGCGGCCACCGCGGTGTATTCGCCGACGGGGACGTCGGTTTGGCCGTGGTTGTTGTCGCCCCAGCAGACAATGGTGTCGTCGGTGTGCAGCCCGCAGGTGTGGTAGTCGCCGGCGGCCACCGCGGTGTATTCGCCGACGGGGACGTCGGTTCGGCCGTTGCCGTTGTTGCCCCAGCAAACGATGTTGCGGAAGTGATTCACCCCACAGGTGTGCGCGAAGCCGGCAGACAATGCGCTGAATCGGCCCTTGGGAGCATCGGCTGCTCCGTTGGCACTGTGGCCCCAACAGGAGACGGCTCGGCTGATGCGCAGCGCGCACGAGTGTCCGCCTCCTGCGGAAATTGCCTTGAAATACCCATCGGGTGGGGTTGCCTGTCCAGCCGAGTTCAAGCCCCAGCATTCGATGGTCTTGTCGGATAGCAGACCGCATGAGTGCCATTGGCCGGCGGCCACTGCGGTGTATTGGGCTTCTGGAGCATTGACCTGCTGTGAGCTGCTGATGCCCCAGCATTCGACGGTGTTGTCGATTCGCAGACCACAGGAGAGCTGATGGCCGGTGGAAATGGCGTTGAATCGGCCGTCAGGGGCGTCTGTCCTTCCTTTGCTGCTGTCGCCCCAGCATTCGATGGTCTTGTCGATGCGGAGACCGCAGGAATGGCTGCTGCCGACGGCCACGGCGATGAACCGTCCCGGGGGCGTATCTCTTTGTCCCCATGCGCTCCAGCCCCAGCAGACGATGGCCTGGCCGGTGCTCAGTCCGCACGAGTGCGACCCACCGGCATCAATGGCAGAGAACCTGCCCGGGGGCGGGTCGGTTTCACCGTTGCCGTTCCAGCCCCAGCAGGAGATGGTCTGGTCGGCGCGGAGCCCGCAGACGTGCAGGCTGCCGGCGGCTACCGCGGTGTACTGGCCTTGGGGAACGTCGGTTTGGCCGCTGCTGTTGGCGCCCCAGCAGGAGATGGTCTGGTCGGCGCGCAGTCCGCACGAGACGTGCTGATCAGCGGTTACCGCGGTGAATCGGCCCTCGGGGGCGTCGGTTTGCCCGTGGCGGTTGGCGCCCCAGCAGGAGATGGTCTGGTCGGCGCGCACCGCGCAGGTATGGGCATCGCCCACTGCCGAAGCGACGTATTGCCCGTCGGGGATGTCCAGCTGTCCATCGTCATTGGCTCCCCAACAGACGACACTCTGGTGCGTGCTCACCGCGCACGAATGCGCTCGGCCCACTGACACCGAGGTGAAGTTGGGACTGGGGATAGCCGCGGCGGTGCGGATGGTCTCTATGGCTTGGCTGTCGAGCACGAGGTGGCAGCCGATGGAGTCGTGCCAACCCCACTGGACCTGGGCAAGCACGGTTGCGCCGTCGGCCGTCTTGGCTACCGGCACGGGCTGTTGGCCGAATCTGTAGTGCTCGAAGCAGCGGTTCGATGTTTGGGCGCTGGTGGAGGTGGGAGGTGCTATACCGGTGGGGTTGGCTCGCAAGGTGTTGACGGCTTGGTTGTCAAGGACAAGGTAGCAGCCGATGGAGTCATGCCATCCCCAGTGGACTTGGGCCAGGACTTGGGTCCCGTCGGCGGTTTTGGCCACCGGGACAGGCTCTTGGCCGAATTCATAGTGCTCGAAGCACCGGTCGGCTGCCGTGTCGGCCACTGCCGGCCCGGAGGCGGCCACCGTCAACCCGGCGGCCACCGCCATCACCACTGCAACAATTGCGAAAAGCCTCATGCTCGCTATCACCAAACGCCAGTCATTCTCGTCAAGACGGCCATGCTAAGCGACCTGCCGGCTCTTCAGCGATAGCAGAGAGCCGGTGTGACTAGGGTGTCATCTCGAATCACAACCGATGAAGATAGGAGACGGCTGGCCATGAGAGCAGCACGACTCGTTGACGGGCAACTGGGCATCCTCAACGTCCCGGTGCCCGAGCCGGGATTTGAGGAGGCGCGGATTAGCATCAGCTCATCGGGGGTCTGCCACTCCGACCTCCACCTGGCCCGGGGCGATTGGACGGGCATCTCGGGGATCGAGGTGCTGGGCCATGAGGCCATCGGCGTGGTCGAGGCGCTGGGGCCGGGGGCGGAGCGCTACAGCCAGGTAGGCGACCGGGTGATCCTCGGGCTGGGGGGCACTGGCGGCGGCTATTGGTGCGGGGCCTGCGAATTCTGCCTCCAAGGGGCGCCCCGGCACTGCTCCCAAACCCAGGGGATCATGGGCACCTTTGCCGAGCAGTTCTGCGTGTGGGCCAAATCGTTGGTGGTGCTGCCCGAGTCGGTGGGCGACGACCAGGCTGCGCTGGCCTGCGGCGGGCTCACCGCCTACGGCGCGGTGAAAAAGCTGTTCCGCAACCAGGTGCCCCCTGGTCGCTGGGTTGCCGTCATCGGCGCGGCCGGCGGGCTCGGTCACTATGCGGTCCAGATCGCGAAGACACTGGGCTACAAGGTCGTGGGTGTGGACATCGGGGCTGCCCGGCTGGCATTCGTGGAGTCGCTGGGCGCCGACATGGCGGTGGGCGCCGACGACGCCCTCGAGGCGGTGCAGCAAGAGGTCGGCGGCGTGGACGCCAGCATCGTGTTCTCGGCGGCCATGGCCGGTTTCACCCTGGGGTTCAGGCTGCTGCGGCCCAAGGGGCTGTTCGTGGCCGTGGGGCTGCCCCCCACCAGCGAGGGCAACATCGAGCTGAACCCGTTCGAGTTCTTCATGAGGGACGCGACTCTCATCTACTCCGCAGTCGGCACCGTGCAGGACATGCGAGAGCTGGTGGACATGGCTGCCGCCAGACAGGTCACCACCCATGTGGGGCGCACTGGTGCCTTGTCGGAGTTGGACGCCATCTTCGACGAGCTCCAGGCCGGCAAATACGTCGGCCGGGCCATCATCGACAATCTGGCCGGGTAGGCGATGCAGGGCAAGCTCTATGGGTGGTCGCCAATGAGGTCATTGCAGGCGGCATGGGCTGTGTTCCCACTGTGGAAATTGCGGAGCCTCACCATCTCTGAACTCATGACTGTTCAGGGAGTGTGACCAGAAACGTTCGATAGGCATTAGAATGCGAATAGCAGCCATCACCACAAGGGCCTCTAGGCTTTTTGCTCGCGGCTGTGACGACAATTATATTCTCGCCGGGGATGAACTGCATCGGCGCAGGGTAGGGACTAGACTCAGAATCGAAATACCAATTCCGAAAACTATTCTTGTATTCATCAGTAGTCTTCGGTAGATCTTTGATGCTAATGACCTCCTTGAGGTCAGAGCCATCGGCATTTGCAACAAAAACCTTGTTACAGTGTTGCCCGCTAATGGCTCCGTCTGGGGTAAGTTCTCTTGTGCATTCGCCAAGAAAGATTACTCGTGTGCCGTCTGAAGACCATACCGGCTCTGAACCGTTGTCGATACCTTCAGGCAATGGCCGTCCTTCAGGAACTCTGAGGTATTCCATCTCTTCGATATCGATCGTTCCATCATCATTTATGTGGTATAATCTTGTAGGTGAACGCAATGCCCTACCATCTGGAGTCCAATCAGGAGTATCTCCTGATAGTTCGAAATAATCTGAGACTTTCATGAAGCCAGTCCCATCGGCATTTACTACGTATGTTCCTTCAACCATATTGCACCCTCGGGTTGTCTCAAAGTAGAATGCAATGCGGCTTCCGTCTGGAGACCAGCTAGGACGGTTTCCGCAGTCAGAAATCCATCGAGGATTGCCACTGCCATCTGCTGGCACTACTCGTATGCCGCCGCGATAGCTGTGCCCATGTACATGGCTGAATGCGATTTCTGCGCCGTCAGGGGACCACGCGATATTTTGCACCCAATTTGGATATGCGAAACCACTAGCGATCTGCTTGGGGTTGTTTCCCAAGACATCGGCTACATAGAGAGCCTCTACGTATCCTCGGGCATATGCTGTTCGAGTGCCATCGGGAGACCACACGAGATCTGAGGACACTTCGACAAGCGGGGGTATGCAGCGGCCGGGCGCAATATGGGTGTCTATGTTGAAGCGGCAACGGTACGTGTTCAGCAGTGCCTCTTGCGAAGCAATCAGGTCATCGCGAATCTGCAATTCTCGTTGGGTCGGGAAGCCTTCGAATCTGGGAGGTTCGGGCACGCGCTTGTGGGGTTTGCCGCTTTCGCAGCCTCCAGGCACTATCTGAGTGTCGATGTCGAATCGGCAACGGTAGGCGTTCAAAAGCGATTCTTGAGACACAATCAGCATGTCGCGTGTCTCAATTTCCTCTTGAGTTGCCCCAGGATTGAGATCATCCTGTGCGGTCGTTGGTATGGCACCACTTGTCAGAACAAGCGACAGAGCCAAAAGCGTTGCGACCACAAAGCGACGGCAACCAAGTTGAAGGGTGCGTTTGTCCATGATGGGCCTTCTTTACAACCAAGCTGTGGGCCGTTCGGGGTTGTGAACCGATCAGAGGGCGGGCATGACCTTGTCGACGACCAATTCCAGGGTCTCCCAGCCGATGGCGGGATCGATGCCGCCGCACAGGGGGTGGAGAGTGGCCGCTCCCTTGGTGCGGACCAGTTCGACGCATTCTTCAGGGGTGAGCACTTCGAATTGGCCAGAGGCTTTGAGGTCGGCAATGTCTTGGGCCTCCACGTGCCAGCCCGAGCGCTGGTCGGGGTACTGCCAGCTGGCGTAGGCCTGGGCGTCATACAGCATGTTGGGGCCGATCTTGGCCCACAGGGCCTCGGGATCCTCGGTCACCAACACGAGTCCCGGACCGTCGGGGGCCATGGCAAATGCCCCCTCGTAGCCGATCTCGGCTGCTTCGGCGTAGTACAGGTTCACCAGTTCCTGGTCGCCGATGGGCGGCATGTAGGGCAGCTTCAGCCGGGCGGCCCGCTTGGCCGACGCCGGTACGGAACCGCCCACCATCACGATGGGGTGCGGCTGGGTCACCGGCTTTGGCGTCACCCAGGCGGTGCGGCCCTCATACTCGAAAGGCTCTCCCGTCCACGCCTGCTGCATGACCCGGATGGCCTCTTCGGTGTCGCGGCCCCGGCGGGTGCGGTCTTTGCCGAACATCTCGAACTCAAATTCTCGGTAGCCCAGCCCGGCGATGACGATGAACCGGCCCGGTGCCATCAAATCGATGGTGGCGATGTCCTCGGCCAGCCGCAGGGGATCGTGGTAGGGAACGAGCAGCGCCGACAGGGTGCACATCATGTTGTCGGTCGACCCCAAGATGGCGGCCGAGATGGCCAACGGGGCTGACATGAACCCGTCCTCGGTGCCGTGGTGCTCGCTGGTGATAGCCCCGGCAAAGCCCCGGCTATCGGCCCACTTGACCATCTCCAGCATGGTGCGGTACTGCTCGCCGTGGGTGACCTCGGTGAACGGAGGGGTCCGCAGATCAAAGCGCAGATTGAACATTTCTTCTCCCGGTCAGCTCATTGGATATGGGTAGGTTTACAGACTTCGGGTGAGTCGGTCGAGACGGCGGGCAGCCCCCCGCAAGCCTCGCTCCACTTCGTACAGCTCAAACGACACGTCCTCCCGGTCGGTGCCCTCGTAGCGCCGGGCCACCTCCGAAACTCGCTCCACCAGATCCCGCATCACGCTGCTCAGCGAGCTGAGCTCCGCCCCGTCCGCCGCCATTGACCGGTCATCCACAAGAGAGGTTCTACTGCAAGACCGCCCTGCTCATCTTCTCGGCAGAAAACGCTATCAATGTTGATAGCATCAAATGATGGCAACAACACGCACCACGTTTACTCTTGACGAGGAGCTGGCCGAGCAGGCCCGGAAGCTCCGAGTCAACATGTCGGCGGCAGCTCGCGAGGGTGTTTTGGCCGCCGTGAGGCGCGCGCTGGGGGAAGCCGATCGAGCCGCCTATCTCCGATATCCGGAAGAACCGGACGACTTCTGGGATGAGGCCGAAGCATGGGGTGACGGGGATGAGGCCGAAGCAGGGAGTGATAGGTGAATCGCGGCGAGGTGTGGTGCGGAGAGGTCGGGGGCAAGCGGCGCCCGGTTGTCATTCTCACCCGACCGGAGGTTGTCGACGTGCGGAAGTTGGTTACTGTCGCCGAGATCACAACCACGATTCGGGGTCTGGCCGTCGAGGTGCGGGTTGACCAAGACGAAGCTGGACTTGCGAAACCATCGGTGGTCAACTGCGACGGTCTGCACACGATGCGGCGTTCAGAACTTGTGAACCGGGTCGGCAAGCTGAGCGATCTGAAGATGCGGCACATCTGCCAATCGGTGGCCTTCGCCATTGGCGGTTAACAGCAAACCCTTCGTTGACGGGTCAGTTGGCCCTGTAGTTTTGGCTGTCGTGCTCAACCGAGTGGACTTGCGGGGCGTAGCCGATTCCGCCGGTTTGCTGCCCCGTCCCGAACCGGTATCTGCGGACGTGGTGGCCTCGGTTCGCGAGATCATCGACGAGGTGCGAGCAAAGGGCGATGCCGCTCTCGTCCGCTACACCGAGCGATTCGACGGGGTGATCGCCCGGAGTTTGCGGGTTCCCTATTCTGAGATTGGCGAGGCCCGGGGCCGCATCGACCCCGCGTTGCGAGCCGCGTTGGAAGCAGCCGCCGGCTCGATCGCCGAGTTCCATCAGCACCAGCGCTCGCCCGAGCAGGCCCGCGACCGCCAGGGCATCGCCATCCGCAGCTGGGACCAGCCGGTGGGCCGGGCAGGGTGCTACGTGCCCGGTGGGCGGGCGGCCTATCCGTCCACCGTGCTGATGACCGCGCTGCCCGCCCGGGTTGCCGGGGTGGGCCAGGTGGTTCTGTGCGTTCCCCCTGGTCCCGATGGACGGGTGGCCGACGTCACCCTGGCTGCCGCGGCCATCGCCGAGGTCGACGAGGTGTATGCGGTGGGGGGCGCCCAAGCCGTCGCCGCCATGGCCTATGGCACCGAGTCGGTGAACGCGGTTGATGTGATCGCGGGTCCGGGCAACGTGTATGTGGCCATCGCCAAACAACTGGTGGCCGGGGCGGTGGGAGTGCCGGCGGCATTCGCCGGGCCGTCGGAGGTGGTGGTGGTGGCCGACGGCACTGCTCCGGCTGACTATGCCGCCATCGACCTCATTGTGCAGGCCGAGCACGGCCCCGACGGGCTGGCCTGGCTCATCACGTGGGATTCCGCAGCCGCCGACGCGGTAGAGGCTGCGGTGGCCGAGCTGCTGGCCGTCGCCGCCCGCCGGGACGACATTGCGGCCACATTCAGCCGCAGCGGCCACATCGTCTTGGTCGACGGTCCCGAGGCCGCCGCCGAGGTGGTCAACCTCATCGCCCCCGAGCACCTGCAAGTCATGACCGCGGATCCCGAAGCGATCATCAACCGAGTACAGAACGCCGGGGCCATTTTTCGGGGTCCGCTGGCGCCGGCATCCATCGGCGACTATATGGCCGGGCCGTCCCACGTGCTGCCCACCAACGGCACCGCCCGCTTCGCCGGCGCGCTCGGCGTGCGGGACTTCGTCAAGCCCATGCACGAGATCACTGTGGCGCCCGAGGGGTTGGCGGCTGTCGGCCCCCACGTGGCGGCCATCGCCGACGCCGAGGGACTGCCGGCCCACGCCGAATCGGTCCGTCTGCGAGGGGCGGCCCAGAGAGGATCCCAGAATGAGTAGGCCCGACCGACTTCCGGTGAGAGACAGCCTGGCCCTGATGTCCGGCTATCACTCTCCGCAGCTTGACGTGGCCGTGCGGCTCAACACCAACGAATCGCCGGTACCGCCGCCCGACGGTTGGGCTAAGGCTTTGCGGGCTGCGCAGGCCCAGATCGACTGGCACCGCTATCCCGACCGGGGGGCGCACGAACTGCGGGCTGCCCTGGCCGAACACGAACGGGTCGCACCCGAGCAAGTGTTCGCGGCCAACGGCTCCAACGAGGTGCTCCAGTGCCTGTTGCTGGCGTTCGGAGGGCCGGGCCGGACGGCGCTGACGTTCGAGCCCACCTATGCGCTCCACTCCCACATCGCCCGGCTGGCCGCAACCGAGGTGGTCGCCGGCGAGCGGCTCGAGGACTTCTCGCTGGATGCCGACTATGCCGCCGACATGGTGTCCGAGCACCGTCCAGCCGTCACCTTCCTGTGTTCCCCCAACAATCCCACCGGCATGGTCGAACCCCCGGACACGGTCGAGAGGCTGTTGGCCGAGGTCTCCGCCCTGCCCGGCCTGTTGCTGATGGACGAGGCCTACGGCCAGTTCGACTCCCACACGGCGGTAGACCTGGTCGACGAGAGCCGATCGCTGGCAGTGGCCCGCACGTACTCCAAGACGTGGTCGATGGCCGCTGCCCGGCTCGGCTATCTGATCGCCCCGTCGTGGGTGGTGGCTGAGCTCGACAAAGCGACTCTGCCCTACCACCTCGACGCTTTCAAGCAGATCGCCGGACGGCTCGCCCTGGCCTATGGGCAACAGATGAGAGACCGCGTTGCCTCCCTGGTGGGCGAGCGGGAGCGGATTGCCGCGGCGCTCGACGGGTTGCCGGTCGAGCAATGGGCGTCGGGGGCCAACTTCATCTTGTTCCGCCCCTGCTCCGGCGACGGCGAGGGCGTATGGCAGGGTCTCGTCGAGCGGTCAGTGTTGGTGAGAAACTGTTCTTCCTGGCCCCGGCTGGACGGCTGTCTGCGGGTTACCGTGGGAACCCCATCCGAGAACGACGCGTTCTTGTCTGCTCTGAGCGAGGTGCTGACATGACAATCCCATTATCGTCTTCTGCTCCAAGCGACGCGCCAGCATGACAGCTACGCCGACCACCCCATCTCGTACCGCCACCGCTTCTCGGTCCACTGCCGAGACCAGCATCGACATCGCCATTGACATCGATGGCAACGGCAACGGCACCGCGGCCACCGGACTGCCGTTTTTCGACCACATGTTGAGCCAGCTCGGCCGCCACGGCGGCTTCGAGCTGCGGGTGGACGCCACCGGCGATTTGGAGATCGACGCCCACCACACCGTGGAGGACGTGGGCATCCTGCTGGGTTCGTGCTTCTCTGAGGCTCTGGGCGACAAGGCCGGAGTCCGACGGTTCGCGTCGATTTCGGTCCCGCTGGACGAGGCCTTGGTGGAGGCCGTGGTCGACCTGTCGGGCCGACCGTTCCTCCACTACGACGTGAGCCCGCCAGGCCAGAAGATCTTGGGCGATCCGCCGTTCGACCCCCAGCTCTGCGAGGAGTTCTGGCGCGCCTTCGCCACCTCGGCGGCCCTGACCCTGCACATCACGCTCGTGCGGGGCCGCAACACCCACCACATTGTCGAGGCCAGTTTCAAGGCGGTGGCCCGGGCGCTGCGCGACGCCGTCCGGGTGGAGGGCACCGGGATTCCCTCCACAAAGGGCGTTTTGTGAATGACGTGATCGACGGTCCTCGGTGAGCGAGGGGAACGGTGCCGGCCGACCGCTCATCGCGGTGCTGGACTACGGCATCGGCAACCTCCGCTCGGCCCAGAAGAGCCTGGAGCGCATGGGGGCCGATGCCCGGTTGACGGCCGACTCCGGGGTGATCGCCGACGCAGCCGGCGTAGTGCTTCCCGGCGTCGGGGCGTTCGGGCCGTGCATGGCCGCGCTCGAAGAGACCGGACTTGACCAGCAAGCTCGCACGGCCGCCGCCGACGGCCGGCCCTTCTTGGCGATCTGCATCGGCTTGCAGCTTCTCTACGAAGGCTCTGAAGAGGCGCCGGGCATTGCTGGTCTGGGCATTGTTCCCGGCATCGTGCGCCTGTTGCCCGGCAACGTGAAGCGGCCCCAGATGCAGTGGAATCGCTTGGATGTGCGAACCCCCGACCCCATGTTGGAGGGTCTCGACAACGCCTGGGTGTACTTCGTCCACTCCTATGTCGCGCCGATGGCCGAAAACGTGGCCGCGGTCTGCGATTACGGCGGTCCGGTGGCCGCGGTGGTGGCCGACGGCAACGTATGGGCAACTCAGTTCCACCCCGAGAAATCGGCCCGCCCCGGTCTGCGTCTTCTGGAGAACTTCGTATCCCAGGCCCGAACCGCGGCAGCGGGGGGGTGAGATGCAGCTCTATCCGGCAATTGACCTGCGGGGTGGCCGCTGTGTGCGGCTCTACCAGGGGTCATACGATGCCGAGACCGTCTACAGCGACGACCCGGTGGGCCAGGCCCACCAGTTCGCTGATGCCGGGGCTTCGTGGCTGCACGTGGTGGACCTGGACGCGGCCCGTACCGGAGAAGCGGTCAACCTGGCGGTGGTCGCGGCCATCGCCGCTGCGGTGGATGTGCCGGTGCAGGCCAGCGGCGGGATCCGCAGCCTGCAAGCCGCGACCGCGCTGGCCGACGCCGGCGCAGCCCGGGTGGTGATCGGCACTGCCGCGGTGGAGAACCCCGAATTGGTGGCGCAGGTGGCCGCTCGCCAGCCGGTGGCGGTGGGACTGGACGCCCGGGGCCGCGATGTGGCCACCCACGGGTGGGAGCGGGGCGGCGGCGGAGACCTGCTGGAGTTGGCCGTCCGCTTCGAGTCGTCGGGGGCCGAGGCGGTGGTGGTCACCGATATCAGCCGGGATGGAACCCTGAGCGGACCTGACACCAACGGGCTGGCCGCCGTGTTGGCCGTCACTGGGCTGGCGGTGATCGCCTCGGGCGGGGTGGCGACTCTGGACGATCTTGTTTCGCTGGCCGCGATCAAAGACGACAACCGGCGGTTGGCCGGGGTAGTTGTGGGCCGGGCGCTCTACGAGAGCCGCTTCACCGTGGAACAGGCCCTGGAGACGCTGGTCCCATGAGCGCCAACGGGTCCAGCAATGCCCGGATCATCCCCTGTTTGGACGTCGATGCCGGACGGGTGGTGAAAGGCGTCAATTTCGTGGACTTGACCGATGCCGGCGACCCGGTGGAGCTAGCTGCCCGCTACGACCAACAAGGTGCCGACGAGGTGGTGTTCTTGGACATCACCGCGTCGTCGGACCGGCGGGAGACCACCGTGGAGCTGGTGCATCGCACCGCTGAGGAGGTGTTCATTCCATTCACCATCGGCGGGGGCATCCGTACCGTGGACGACGCTCGCCGCCTGCTGCGGGCCGGCGCCGACAAGGTGTCGGTTAACACCGCGGCAGTCAACCGCCCCGAGTTGGTGGCCGAGATCGCCGAGGAGTTCGGCAGCCAGTGCGCGGTGGCGTCCATCGACGCCCGTCGAACCAGCGGCGGCCCCTTCCCCTTCGAGGTATTCACCCATGGGGGCCGCACTCCCACCGGAATCGACGCCATCGAGTACGCCATGCGGGTGACCGATCTCGGCGCAGGAGAGATCCTGCTCACCTCCATGGACCGCGACGGCACCCGCGGCGGCTTCGATCTGGAACTGACCAAGGCCGTTGTCGATGCGGTCAACGTGCCGGTCATCGCCAGCGGGGGAGTGGGCACCCTGGATCACCTGGTGGAGGGCGTGCTCGAGGGCCGGGCCGATGCCGTGCTCGCCGCCTCCATTTTCCACTTCGGCGAGCACACCGTGGCCGAGGCCAAGGCCCACATGGCCGCCGCCGGCATCCCCATCCGCCCCGCCAACGCCTAACTCGTCACGAAGCAGAGAGTTTGGCCAGGAACGCGTCGAGGAGGGTGTTGAGCTTGTCGGTGCGGCCGACCAGGAAGTGGTCGGCGCCGCCGACGGTGCGGATCTCGGCGTTGGTCCAGTCGGCGATTGTCGTTCGGGCTTGATCGGGAGGTTTGAACTGGTCCCGCTCGGGCACGGCCAGGCATTTGGGCCGGACATCGAGGGCGGCCTTGAACCGGCTGGGATCGAGCACTCGCAGCGGCGGGGCGACCAGGAACCATCCGGCTAGTTCGGGGGCGTCGCAGGTCAAGGCCAGATCGGCGCCGAACGACCATCCGGCCAGCACCAGGGGACGCCGGCCGTCGCCGGTCGGGGCCATGGCGTCCACCGCGGCCCGCACGTCGAGCTGCTCGCCCTCGCCGAATTCGTGCTCGCCCTCGGAGCGCCCTACCCCACGGAAGTTGAACCGCAGGACCGCGCAGCCGGAGTCCACCAGATGGGTGAACAGGGCGGAGACCACCAGCGAGTGCATGTTGCCCCCGTGCTGGGGGTGGGGGTGGGCGACCACCACCCTGGCCCGGGCTTGGGGAGGCGCCGCCCATTGGGCTTCGAGGCTGAGGCCGTCGGCGGTGGTCAGCGTGATCGGGGTAGGCCCGAAGTCGTCTGTCATGGAACCGCACGGTAGCGTTGTCACCTCATGGCCAAGGCAGCAAGATCAGCAAGTCAGGTCGCGCCCGAGGACAAGCTCCCCATCAAGATGCTCAACGACCGCATCTTGGTGCAGCTCGACAGCCCCGAGGGGGAGCGGCGGTCTACCGGCGGCATTCTCATTCCCGCCACCGCCCAGGTTGGCAAACGCTTGGCCTGGGCCGAGTCCATCGCGGTGGGTCCCAATGTCCGCACCGTCGAGGCAGGAGACCAGGTGCTGTTCAACCCTGAGGACCGCTACGAGGTGGAGGTGCGGGGCGCCGACTACCTCATCTTGCGCGAGCGTGACATCCACGCGGTGGCCGCCCCCCGCCTCGACGAGGGCAGCACGGGGCTGTATCTCTGATCCTGGCCGGCAAATGGCTCCATTTGGGCCGGGCGCTGATCCTACGATGGGGCGATGCCGGCTACGACGCCAATAGAAGCTGCACCTGGGGCGCTGGACGAGGTGGTGTTCAACGACGACGGGCTGGTTCCCGTCATCGTTCAAGAGCACGAGGGGGGACGGGTCCTGATGATGGCCTGGATGAACCGGGAGTCGTTGGAGCGCACTCTGGAGACCGGGCGCACGTGGTTCTGGAGCCGTTCCCGGCAGGAGTACTGGTGCAAGGGGGAGACCTCCGGCGATCGCCAGTACCTCCGGGGGGCGTACTACGACTGCGACGGCGACACCCTGCTGCTCACGGTGGAACAGGAGGGCCGGGGGGCGTGCCACACCGGTGAGTTCTCTTGTTTCTTCCGGTCGCTCGACGAGCCGGTGCCTCCGCCATCATCGTGATGCGGCCACCATGTCTGTGATCAGGCCAGATCGCCGCGAGTTCCACCGGCTGGCCGCCGAGTGGACGGTGGTTCCCGTGTGGCGAGAGCTGGTGGCCGATCTCACCACCCCGGTGGCCGCCTTCGTGCGCACCGTGGGCCGCGAGCCTGGCTTCTTGCTCGAATCGGTGGAGCACGGCGAGCGCTGGAGCCGGTTCTCCTTTATCGGCCGCCGTCCGCTGGGCACCCTGGTAGCTCGCGGCCATACCGTGGCCGCCACGGGGGAGTTCCCGGAGGGAACCCCGCTCGACCAGGGGATTCTGGCTGCGGTGGAGCACATCTTGTCGCAGTGGCGCTCTCCGACAATCGAGGAGCTGCCCCCGCTGCATGGCGGTCTCATGGGCTATCTGGGCTACGACGTGGTCAGGGAAGTGGAGCACCTGCCCAACGTGCCCGACGACGACCAGGATCTGCCCGACGCCGTTATGTCGGTGATCGGGGAGCTGGCGGTATTCGACCATTGGCGCCAGCGGGTCACGCTGATCGAGAACGTGATCATCCCCCCCGGTGCCTCGTCGGCCGATGTCGACGACGCTTACGATCGAGCGCTGGGCCCCCTCGAGCAACTGGCCGCCGATGGCGCCCGTCCGGTGGTCGAGCCGCTGCTGGAGACCCCAGAAGAAGACGATGAGCTGCCCGAGGTGGTGTCCAGCATGGGCTCGCGGACCTTCTGCGACGCGGTGGAGGCGGCCAAAGAGCACATCCTCGCCGGGGACATCTTCCAGGTGGTGCTGGCCCAACGGTACGACTTCGACCTGGAGGCCGAGCCGTTCGACCTGTACCGCTCGCTGCGCCAGGTCAACCCCAGCCCCTATATGTACTTCGTGAGGTTGCCCGAATTGTCACTGGTGGGATGCTCGCCGGAGCCGATGGTGCAGCTCCTCGACGGGCGGGTCATCTCCCGCCCCATCGCCGGCACCCGCCGCCGGGGCCGCACCGACGCAGAAGAGCGCCGCATGGCCGCCGAGCTGGTGGAGCATCCCAAGGAAGTCTCCGAGCACATCATGCTGCTGGACTTGGCCCGAAACGACGTTGGCCGGGTGGTGGCCTTTGGCACCGAGACGGTGGACGAGATGATGACTCTGGAGCGGTACAGCCACGTCATGCACCTGACCTCGCAGGTTTCGGGGGATCTGGCCCCGGGCCGCACCCCGGTGGACGTTCTGCGGGCCACTCTGCCCGCGGGCACAGTGTCGGGAGCGCCCAAGGTGCGGGCCATGGAGATCATCGACGACTTGGAGCCGGTGAAGCGGGGCCCCTACGCCGGCGTGGTCGGCTATCTGGACTTCTCGGGGAACATCGACACCGCCATTGCCATCCGCACCATGGTCGTCCAGGGGGGGCGGGCCTCGGTGCAGGCCGGGGCCGGCATCGTGGCCGACAGCATCCCGGAGCAAGAAGACCTGGAGTGCCGCAACAAGGCCCGGGCCCTGCTGATGGCCGTGCCCGCCGCCCGGAGGATGAGCCGGAGTCGCCAATCATGACCAGCATGGTGGATCTGTCGACGATGGTGGGGGCCTGTGCGACCCAGCGGGGCGTGCTGGCGGTGGCCGGGCCCGACGCCGAGGACTTCTTGCAGGGCCAGCTCAGCCAGGATGTCGCGGCGCTGGCCGAAGGCCAATCGGCCTGGTCCCTCGTCTTGCAGCCTCAAGGGCGCATCGACGCCTTCGTCCGCGTCACCCGCCAGGCTGCCGACCGGTACGTGCTCGACACCGACGGCTCGCTGGAGCAGCTCATCGTTCGGCTCAAGCGGTTCATGCTGCGCACCGATGTCACGCTGGAGCCGCTGGACTGGCGGTGCATTGCCGTCCGGGGGCCGGGCGCGGCGGATGCACCTGTCTCCGGCGAGATCGTAGGCCCGGTGCCCACCGGAGGTGTCGATGTGCTCGGCCCCGCCCCGACGGTGTCGGAGGACATGCCCAGAATCGACGCTGAATCTCTGGAAGTCCAACGGATCAAGGCAGGGTTCCCCCGCATGGGAGTAGACATCGACGACCGCACCATCCCCGCTGAGGCCGAGGTGGTGCCCTGGACAGTCAGCTTCACCAAGGGATGTTTCACCGGCCAGGAGCTGGTCGCCCGCATGGACTCTCGAGGGAGCAACGCCCCCCGCTACCTGCGGCTGCTGACCCTCCAAGGCCGGGCTGAGCTGACCGGCGGCGACCCCATCCACAGCACCGACGGCGCCGATGTCGGCAACGTCACCAGCATCGCCTGGGACGCAATCACCGGCACCACGGTGGCCCTGGGCTACATCAGGCGCTCCCTGGCCATGCCCGCCGAGGTGCAGCTGGCCGGCTGCCCGGCTCAGGCATCGGCCGTTCCCCGCTGATCGGGCCCATGATCCATCTCCCGAGGGAATTAACCGGTAGTTTTGAAAGAAGTGTTCATCAAGATATGCGGCATCACCACAGCCGATGATGCTCTGTTGGCCACCGCCTTGGGCGCCGACGCGGTGGGCTTCATCATGGCCCCGTCCTCCCGTCAGATCGCCCCGCCCCGGGTGGAGGAAATCGCCCGGCGACTCCCTCCCGGGGTCCTCACCGTCGGTGTGTTCCGCAACGAGGCCCCACAGCGTGTGGTCGAGATCGTCAACCGCTGCGGCCTCAAAGCCGCCCAACTGCATGGGCACGAGAGCGCAGCCGAAACCCGACTGGTGTCCGAAGAGGTTCCGGTGGTGATCAAGGCCTTCCCCGGGGGCAGCGGAGCCCTGGCCGCGGCCGACCGCTACGGCGCCGATATGGTGCTGGTGGACTCCGACAGCCCCGGTTCGGGCCAGGTGTTCGACTGGTCGCTGGCTGAGGGAGCTCCCGGAGGGATCAGACTCATCATGGCCGGCGGCCTGAACCCTGAGAACGTGGCCGCGGCAATTGCCAAGGTCCGCCCCTGGGGGGTGGATGTATCCACCGGGGTGGAGCTGCTTCCCGGTCGCAAGGACCCGGCGAGATTGCGGGCGTTCATCAACGCCGCCCGAGCTGCTCAGCCGGCTCATCTCCACCCAGCCGACGAAGAGCTGGTTGAAGATGCCCCTTACGACTGGCAGGAGGAGCAGCGGTGGTGATCATGGCCGAGCCCGTTGGCGGGCGGTTTGGGGACTTCGGCGGGCGTTTCGTTCCCGAAACCCTGGTGCCGGCTTGCGAGGAGCTGGAGGCGGCGTTCTGCTCTGCCTGGGCCGACCAGGAGTTTCGGGGCGAGCTGAACCGGCTGTTGGCCGACTATGCCGGCCGCCCGTCGCCGCTCACCGAGTGCCACCGCCTGTCGGAGGAGTTGGGGTTGCGCCTGCTGTTGAAGCGGGAGGATCTCAACCACACCGGCTCCCACAAGATCAACAATGTGTTGGGACAGGCTCTTTTGGCCGTGCGCATGGGCAAGACCCGGTTGGTGGCCGAGACCGGCGCCGGCCAGCACGGCGTGGCCACCGCCACCGCGGCGGCTTTGTTGGGCCTGGATTGCGTGGTGTACATGGGCGAGTTCGACATGGAGCGCCAAGCCCTCAACGTGTTCCGCATGCAGCTGCTCGGTGCCGAGGTCCGGGCGGCGGTGTCGGGCAGCCGTACGCTGAAAGACGCCATCAACGAGGCCATGCGCGACTGGGTGGCCACCATGGAGAGCTCCCACTACTGCCTGGGCTCGGTGATGGGCCCCCACCCCTACCCCTGGATGGTGCGGGAACTGCACCGGGTGATCGGCGATGAGGCCCGCGAGCAGTGCCGACGGCTGCTGGGGAAAGATCCCGATGTGGTCACCGCCTGTGTGGGCGGCGGCAGCAACGCCATCGGCATCTTCAGCGGCTTTGTCGACGGCGATGCCGAGCTGGTGGGGGTGGAGCCGGCCGGTGGGGCGGCCATCGGCCGGGGCGTCCCCGGTGTGGTCCACGGCTCCAAATCGTTTTTGATGCAGGACGAGCACGGCCAGGTGCTGGAAGCCGAGTCGATCTCCGCCGGTCTCGACTATCCCGGCATCGGCCCGGAGCACTCCCACCTGGCGGCCATCGGTCGGGCCACCTACGAGTCGGTCACCGACGACGAGGTGGTGGCCGCCTTCGAGCTGATGTCGCGTGCCGAGGGGATCATTCCCGCACTGGAACCGGCCCATGCCTTGGCCTGGGTGTCGCGGGCCCGAGAGAAGCTGGCCGGCCGAGCGGTGCTGTTGAACCTGAGCGGGCGGGGGGACAAGGACGTCGACCAGATGATGGGCCGACTGAAGCCAGACAGCGGTTCCGACGGGGATGACGGGCCGATGGGGTGAGCGCTGAGGTCGGTCCTTTGGAGGCTGCGCTGCGGGCCCGCCGATCCCGAGGCGGCAAGGCATTGGTGCCCTACCTGACCGGTGGGCTGGGCGACTGGCAGGGGGCGCTGGCCGCGGCCGCCGATGCGGGGGCCGATGCGGTGGAGGTGGGGATCCCCTTTTCCGACCCGGTGATAGATGGCCCCGTCATCCAGCAGGCCAATGACCGGGCGCTGGCCGCAGGGGCCACCCCCCTTGGTGTTCTGGACTCCGTCGGCCGACTCGATATCGGCGTGCCGTTGGCGGTGATGACCTACTACAACATCGCTTTCCGGTTCGGGCTGGAGCGGTTCGCCTCTGTTCTGGCCGACCAAGGCGTGGCGGCGGCCATCTTGCCCGATCTCCCCTTGGAGGAGGCGGGGCCGTGGACCGAGGCAGCCGACGCCGCCGGAGTGGAGACCGTGCTGTTGGCTACGCCCACCGCCTCCGACGAGCGGCTGGGCCGGATCTGCGCCCGAACCCGGGGGTTCGTATACGGGGTGGGGCTTTTGGGGGTGACCGGTGTGCGCGACGAGCTGGCGGCATCCGCGGTGGTAATGGCCGAGCGGCTCAAGCAGATGACCGATTTGCCCGTGCTGGTGGGCGTGGGAGTGGGAACCCCGGAGCAGGCCGAAGAGGTTTGCCGGGTGGCCGACGGCGCGGTGGTGGGCTCAGCAGTAGTGCGCCGGATGCTGGACGACGGGGGGCCGATGGCAGTCGGCGAACTGGTCGGGCGGTTTCGCAGAGCCCTGGATTGAGCCCAGAGAACTTTGCATTTCCCGTGTGGGCTGCTTGACTCTGAAGATTATTTATTCGCAGCCCTTTGAACTGCACTATATAATTCAAAAATTAGGAGTATTTCATGAACAAGTCTGAGTTGGTCAGCGCCATCAGCGATCGCACCGGCGAGAGCAGGCGTACTGTGGAATCGGTGCTCTACAGCCTGGAGAAAACGGTTACCGAACAGGTGATCTTGGGTGAGAAAGTTTCAATCACCGGATTCCTGTCGTTCGAACAGACCTTACGGGACGCTCGCACCGGCCGCAATCCCCGCACTGGCGAGAGCATCCAGATTGCGGCCACCAAGGGCTGCAAGGTCAGCGCCGGCGCCCGTCTCAAGGCGGCGGCCAAGGGAACCTGATCCGCGAGTGTCTGAGCATGGCTGATTGGCTACTGTCGCCCGGCGATCCTGCCCCGGCGTTCACTTTGTCAGACCAGGACGGCAATGAGGTATCGCTGGGCGACTTCACCGGCCGGAGGCTGGTGATCTTCTTCTACCCGAAGGCGCTCACCCCGGGTTGAACCACCCAGGCAGTCGGCGTGCGTGACATCGCCGCAGAGAGTGAGGACATCGCCGTGGTGGGCATCTGCGGGGACAAGCCCGAGCGGCAGAAGCGGTTCGACGAGAAGAACAAGCTGGGCTATACCCTGCTTTCGGATACCGACCATGAGGTCGCGGAGGCCTACGGCGTGTGGCGGGAGAAGAAAATGTACGGCAAGAGCTATATGGGCGTCGTCCGCTCGGCCTTCATCGTGGGGACCGACGGCCGAGTTGAGCATGCATTCTACAAGGTCAGCCCCAAGGACACCCCCAAGAAGCTGGCTGCGGCGTTGTCCGCGGAGTAGTGGGTTAGGAGCAGGCTGATGAGGCCTCCGGCCGAGGTCCTTCCCCACTGTCCTCCGTTCCTGTTCTTGGACGAAGTGACTTCGATGGTGGCCGGGGAGCGGGCCGAGGGCTATTGGCGGCTCACCGGCGACGAGTCGTTTTTCGCTGGGCACTTCCCCGGTCGGCCCACGCTGCCCGGCGTGCTGATGGCCGAGGCCATTGCCCAGCTCGGGGCCTACATCGTGCTCCACGACGACCGCTTCGCCGGCAAGCTGCCCCTGTTCGGCGGCCTGGACGGCGCCCGCTTCCGCCGCCAGGTCGGCCCCGGGGATCGCTTGGACCTGGAGGTGGAGATGACCCGGCTGTCGGCCCGAGGGGGTCGGGGCCAGGGAAAGGCGTCGGTGAACGACGAGGTGGCCTGCCAGTGCGAGATGCTGTTCGTGGTGGTCGACGCCGGCTGATGGAGGCCGGCCGGCGAACTCTGGCTACGCGGGCGGGGGACCGATCACGATAGTCCCGTTGTGCCCGCCGAAGCCGAAGGAGTTGGACAGCGACGGCCCGGGGGTCCATGGGGCCGGCTCTCCGGCCACGATGCGGATGGGGGCCATGTCGGGGTCAGAGGTCTCATAGCCGTAGGTGGGCGGGATCAGCCCGTGCTCCATGGCCATCAGCACAGCGGTCGCCTCGATTGCTCCCGCGGCGCCCAGTGCGTGGCCGGTCACCCCTTTGGTGGAGGTGACCAGCGGTCCCGGGGTGCCAAACACCTTCTGGATGGCCTCGGCTTCGGCGGCGTCGTTCAGCGGGGTGGACGTGCCGTGGGCGTTGATGTGGGTGATGTCGTCGGGTGCCAACCCGGCGTCGGCCAGAGCCAGCTCCATGCACCGCACGGCTCCTGCTCCCCCGGGCGATGGGGCGGTGATGTGGTAGGCGTCGGCCGTGCTGGCCCCGCCCAGTACCTCGCCCAAGATGGGCGCCCCCCGGCTCAGAGCGCTCTCCAGCTCTTCCAGCACCAGGATTGCTGCGCCTTCTGCCTGTATGAACCCGTCCCGCTCCAAGTCGAACGGGCGGCTGATGTGGCGGCTGGAGACCGCGGTCATGTTCTTGAAGGTGGCCTCGCCGGTGATGGAGTTGGAGGCCTCGCTTCCGCCGGTGATGACCGCGTCGCAGCGGTTGGCGCGGATTAGCGTGGCCGCGTTGGCAATGGACTGGGTGCCCGCCGCGCACGCCGTGACCGTGTTCTCGCACGGTCCGGAGAAGCCGTAGCGCATGGAGATGGCTGCCGACGCTGCGTTGGCCATCAGCATCGGCACCAGGAATGGCGACACCCGTCGCTCACCCCGTTCGATGCGGATCTGGATTTGGTCTTCCAGCGTCCGAAGGCCGCCCACGCCCGTTCCCACCCAGACGCCGATCCGGTCGGGGTCGGCGCTGAGGTCGCCCGACTGCTCCAGTGCCTCGGCGGCCGCCGCTAGGGCCATTTGGGCGAACCGGTCGGTGCGGCGGGCCTCCTTGGGGCTGTCGAAATGGGGGAGGGGGTCGAAGTGGTCCATCACCCGCCGGCCGTCGGCAGGCGCTGCCAACAGCCCTTGCCAGAAGGCGTCCCGTCCAAGGCCGGGCCAGGCCAAGACCCCCATACCGCTTACCGCTACCCGGCGCGGTGCGGTCATGTTCCCGCCCACCGCTGGCGGGCGTCGGTACGGGCGTCGTCGGCTTGCGGCTGGGTCATCCCAATTTGTCGGTCACCAAGCCGAAGGCTTGGCCCACGGTCTCGATGCCCTCCAGCTCTTCTTCTTCGATGGTGACGTCGAACTCCTCCTCGAGTGCCATTACCAACTCGACCAAGTCGAGGCTGTCCGAATCCAAGTCGTCGGCGAAGTTGGCTTCGGGAGTTACCTGGTCGGCCTCAACCGACAGTACCTCCACGGTGCAGTTCTGGAAGCGGGTGAAATTGTCGTCGCTCACGCTGATTTTCTCCTATTCGTGGACTGGATGTCCTTGGATGGGTCCGATCGTGTGGTCTTGGGCACTTATCCTCCCATGCCCAGGCCCCCGTCTACCGGAATCACCGCCCCGGTGACATATCCGGCGGCATCGGAGGCCAGAAAGGAAATGGTGGCAGCAACTTCGGAGGGTTCGCCCAATCGTCCGAGAGGAACGGCATCGATGATGGCCGAGCGGCGATCATCGTCCAATTCGTTGATCATGTCGGTGCCCACCGGGCCGGGGGCCACCACGTTTACGGTGATGTTGCGGCTGGCCAGCTCCTTGGCCAGCGAACGGCCCAGCCCGACCAGTCCGGCTTTGGATGCGGCGTAGTTGGCTTGGCCCGCTTGTCCCATGGCGCCCACCACCGAGGAGACGAACACGATGCGCCCCCAGCGATTGCGCATCATCGACCGGGCCGCCCGTTTGGCCACCCGGTAGCCCGCGGTCAAGTTGGCGTCGATCACGTCGGTGAAGTCGGCTTCGCTCATGCGCATCACCAGCTTGTCCCGGGTGATCCCCGCGTTCGACACCAGCACCTCCACCGGTCCGAGCTGGTCTTCTATCTCGGCGAATGCGGCGTCGACCTGGCTCTCATCGGTCACGTCGCAGTTCACGCCCAAAAGATCGACCTGCCCGTTCGAGGGTGGCGCCTCGCTGCGGAAGGTGACCGCAACGCGGTGGCCGACTTCGGCGAGCTCAGTGGCGGTGGCCAACCCGATGCCCCGGTTCCCTCCCGTCACCAGGACGACCCTGGATGTGCTCACTGGCCCCAGCGTAGCAGCGCGGCTGCGACGCTCATACCCGCGCCGAAGCCCACGAGCAGCACGACGTCGCCGTCGTTGATGGCACCGTTGGAGACCGCGGCGTCCATGGCCAGCGGGATCGACGCCGATGACGTGTTGCCGGTGGTCTCGAGCACGGTAGCCGCCTTCTCCAGGGGTATGTCCAGGCGCTTCATGGCGCTCTCGATGATTCGGAAGTTGGCCTGGTGGGGGACCACCGCGGCCACATCGGAGGCCTCCAGGCCGGCATCGGCCAGCACCCTCTTGCTGGCTGAGACCATGACCCGCACCGCTTGGCGGAACACCTCTTTGCCGTCCATGCGGATGTAGTCGCCGAAGTCGCAGGTCAACAGGTCGGCGAAGCGTCCCTCAGAGCCCATGTAGGTGCTGAGCACGCCCCGGTCCTCGCTCGTCGTCGGCTCCATCACCACCGCTCCGGCGCCGTCGCCGAACAAGATGGCAGTGGAGCGGTCGTCCCAGTCGGTGAAACGGCTGAGCGTGTCCACGCCCACCACCAGCACCCGCTCCATCCCGGCGGCGATCTGTGCCCGGGCCAATGAGACGCCGTAGGTGAAGCCCGAGCAGGCGGCGTTCAGGTCGAACGCGCCGCAGACCGCGCCCAGCTCGTTCTGGATGCGGTTGGACACCGCGGGGAACACCTGGTCGGGGGTGCAGGTGGAGCAGATGATCAGGTCCAGGTCAGTGGCGTCGATCTCGGCCTGCTTCATGGCGATTCGGGCCGCTTGGCTCCCCAGCTCGAGGCAGCTGCCCCCCACCCGGCGCTCGTGGATGCCGGTCCGCTCCACGATCCACTCATCGCTGGTGTCGAGGACCGCGGCCAAGTCGTGGTTGGTGACCACTTTGTGGCCGGTCGCGGTGCCCAAGCCGGTGATGGCTGCTTTTGTCATCAGTCTTTTCCCCTAGTTCGTCCGCAGCCAGGCGATGGGTTGGCTGGCGGTGACCCGCTCGCTGTCCACGGCCAGGAATCCCATGATCACACCGGCCCAGGGAGTGCGGACCTCGGTGTCGCCCACATGGCCCAGCAGCTGCCCGGCGGGCACGCCGGTTCCCAGCAGCTGGTCGTCGGTGGGCTGGAACACCCCGGCGGCGGGGCTGACCACCAGGCGCTCGGTGGCGAACAGGGCCTCGCCCTCCAGCGGTCCGGCCGCGGCCACCGGCGGCCCGGCCAAGACCTCTAGCACTGCATCGATGTCGGCGGGGGCGTTCACCTTGAGCGGCTGGCATTCCTTGGCGGTCCGCTTCACCGTCCCAGTTAGCACTGCGCCCGGTCCCAGTTCCAGGAAGGTGGTGAACCCGGCGTCGCACATGTTGTGGATCGACTGGCGCCAGCGCACCGGGCTGGTCAGCTGCTCGATCAAAAGGTCGCCCCAGGTGTCGGTGCCGGTGTGGCTGGCGGCATCCACGTTGGCGTACACCGGGTGGTCGGGAATCCGGAACTCGGTCTTGCCCACCGCCTTTTGGAGCCGTTCCCGGGCCGACGCCATATACGGGGTGTGGAAGGCGCCGCCCACCGGCAGTGCCATCACCCGCTTGGCGCCGAGCTCTTTGGCGATGGTGCCCGCCGCGTCCACCATCGAGGGGCAACCGGCAATCACCACCTGTCCGGGGGCGTTGTAGTTGGCCACCCAAACCTCGCTGTCGGCCCGCTGGCAGGCCTGTTCGGCCAGGTCGTCGTCCAAGCCCAAGATGGCGGCCATAGTGCCTTCCTGCTCTTCGGCGGCCACCTGCATGGCGTCGCCCCGCTCGGTCACCAGACGCACGCCGTCGACGAAGTCGACCACCCCGGCCGCCACCAGCGCGGAGTACTCGCCCAGACTGTGGCCGGCGTGGCCCGCGGTCTCGATCCCCACCCGGCTCACCGCATCCAGCGCGATCATCGACACCATGAAGGTGGCGAGCTGGGAGTTGCGGGTGTGGCGCAGCTCGTCGTCATCGGCTTCGAGAAGGAGCCGGGCCACATCGCGTCCCGCGGCCTCAGAGGCTTCGGCCACCAACTCCCAAGAGGGGTGGTCGACCCAAGCCGAACCCATGCCGGCCTTTTGGGATCCCTGGCCGGGATAGGTGAAGCAGATCATCAGGTGTCAGACCTCTCAGACGACAGTGGGGTTTCAACACTCTACGGGAGACGGCCGCTCAGCCACGGTATCTGGCGGGCCTCCCCGGCCCTGCGCTGGGTAGACTGACCTTCTCCCAGCCACCGTGCTGGCCACCCGCCCGGGTGGTGGAACTGGTAGACGCGCCGGACTCAAAATCCGGTTCCCGCAAGGGAGTGAGGGTTCGAGTCCCTCCCCGGGCACCATATCAGATCCACTATATGCTATATGACCTGCACAAACAGGGAATTAATGGATATTCGTTATCACTTTCAACATCACTTCAGCTCGGTAGCTCTCATCGCCAGTGCAGGTCGAACTCTTTCCCGATTCGGGAGATCCAATCCCTTGCGCTTCCAACAACGTGGGGCTGTGTTCTTCCCGCGACGTTCCCCCCTTGTAGGTTCCTAGCAGACCGTTCTCGCGCACAGGACCCCCACAGGATTGCCCTGCCAGCTTTGAACCGGGGTGTCACACCTCACTAGCCATGCCTCCGTCCTATCTCGTTCGGGGCGACTCGGTGGTGCCCCCGCATCTGTCAACGACGACGCTGGCCCTTCTTCAGGATCCGTACGCGTTCACGCAGACCAGGCTCCTGAGTCCTCGGGACTTCATCATAGAGGCGAGAAAGAGGGGGGTCAGGCTCGTTCGCGAGCAGCTCGAACTCCTCCACCGCCGCCGGGTGCTGCAGCCGTTCTACAGGGTCCACTCCCGAGCTGTGGCCGCTCCGGGACTATCGTGTGGCCCCTCGGGCTTTTTTGACTCGGCTCTGCAAGAGGTCCGCTTTGCTCTAGCAGAAGGGCGCCTGAGCGATCCTGCCTATCGTCGCTTCGCGCCGTTGGCGTGACCCCCTGTGTTTGGTCCGCTTGATCTGTGAGTCCGTTGTCCAGTATTGCTGGATGGAGGGCGCTGAAGTCGCGCCCCAGCAAGTCCGACGGGGCCGCAGCGCCGGGGTTCTGGCTGGTGAGGCCCTTTTTGCGCTTGGGCCGGGCACAGAGGCCCTGGCGGGCCATAGAGGCCTCCACCGTCTTCTTCGACACCGATATCCCGTCGCGGCGCAGCTGCGCGCGCACCCTGGGCGACCCGCAGGTGCCCTGGGACTTGTCGAACGCCCGCCTCACCTCGGCGTCTGTCGCCTGGCGGCGCAGCTGCATCCCGGTCGGGGGCCGGTTGAGGTGCTTGTAGAACGTCGCCGGTGCCACATCCAGCGCTCTGCAGGCCACCGCATGAGGCACGCCGTGGTCGGTCCTCTGGGAATCGATGAAACCAGCCATATCCGCTGTCATCGAGCGGCCTCGTTGACCCAGACGACTGTGGATCGTTTGAGGACATCACGCTCCATCTCCAACTCGGCCACCCGGCGGCGGAGCCGGGCCAGTTCGGCCCGCTCGTCCGCGGTCAGCCCGCCGGCCCGCTCCGCGGCATCCCGGCGCACCCAGTTCCCCAGCGTGCCCTCGTTGACACCGAGCTCACGGGCGACACGGGCCACCGGCCGGCCGGTCTCCTTGACGATCCGGACCGCCCCATCACAGAACTCCGAATCGAACCTTCTTCGTGGACTAGACATAGCTCCTCCTCATAGAGCATGTCTCCACAAAAAGGGGGGAACCTCAGGGTGATCTGGCATTGGTGGCCGCGGTGGTGCACGGTTTGTGCGAGCGTGACGGGATCGGCGTCCCGGAGTGGGTTTTGTCGCAGCGCTTGGATTCTCCGGTGACGATGTCTGGGCGGCCAGCCGACTCTGAGTGGGGGAGGTGGGTGGTATCTCAGGCACCGCCGGTTTGCGCGGACCACGGCGTGTTCTTCGAGGTCGAGCTGCTCGCAGCCTGATAAGCGGGCCGGCGTAGCGAGCTCACCGAGAGGTGGATGAACGACGCTGCGAAGATCCCCGTGCCCAGGTTCTAGACCGCCCACCGGGGTCGCGGGCTGGAGGTCTTGAGCCTTGGCCCGCACTTTCTTTTGGCGATGAAACTGGGTAAGCCGCAAGAACTAGTGGTGTGTCGTGGGTTTATTCGCGTGTGTCCTGCTAGGCATCGACGCCCCTCGCGGCGTTGCCCCTCCTTGCCGTACGCTGGAAGTATGGCTGCGTCGGTGCGCCTTGCGAGGAACGCCGCTGCCGTCGCAATCCACGGCGCTAAACCCACGACACACCACTAGCCTCGCTGTGCTTCGTGAAACAGGCGAGACGGGGAGTTCTAGCACCGACCCAAATGAATTGCCGAGTATTGAATAGGTGGCTTGTACGCACATCAGGGGGTAAGATGCCCTCGGCGGAGAGGACCGTACCTATTCGGTTCCGTGAGCTTGCTCCTCTGCCGACAAAGCAGAACGTGCCCCGCCTCTGGCGGGGCACGGACGCGTAGGAGGGACTGGTGTATCTGTGCTTCGTTGACGAGTCTGGAACACACGGTGGAAGTCCTGTGTTCGTGGTGGGAGGGATCATCATCCACGAATTGGACGCGTGGCATCTCCAGCAGCGCCTTGACTCGTTCCTGTTCCGGAAGCTCCATCCGCTAGGTCAGGACCACACCATCTATGAGCTTCATGCCACTGAGCTTCGGCGCGGCACCAAGCAGTGGAAAAATGTTGACAAGCCCGACCGGCATCGAATTCTCAACGGTGCCTACGGTGCCCTGGCTGGCTTCAGCTCCGTCAATCCCAACCTGCCATGGCGGCTCATTGGCGCTGTAATGGAACGAGACTCTGGACACCAGAGGCTTCGAGCGTATGAACTCCTGATCAAGAAATTCGATGACTTCGTGGGCCGTGCGAGCCGTGGCGGCCAGCAGCAGACCGGGCTTATTGTCCATGACCGCAGCAGTGTCGAAGGAACCCTTCAAAGCTGGACGAATCAGTGGCGAGTCGCCAGTAGCTCACTTGGGCCTCTGAGAAATCTTGCTGATGTCCCAATGTTCGCCGATTCCCGAGCGTCTAGAGCTCTCCAGGCAGCAGATCTGGTCGCGTATGCCTTGTACAGGTATTACTCAAAGCCAAGAGGAAGGAGGGATGAGCGCTACGTGCGGCGGCTTTGGTCTCAATTCGATGTGGACAACGGTCGGATGCATGGGCTAATCCATGACAGCGCCTACTTCAAGAGCTGTCAGTGCCCCGCATGTGTTAGTCGGCGGCAGGCATAAGGCTGTCGCGTCATTGAGCGCCCGATGCTGGGGGTTAGGTCATATCTTGTTTAGGTACTCAGCCCATTGGTCCATGAGGTTGCGGCGCTTGTCGAATAAGTCGGAGCGCTGGTAGGCGGCTTCGACGCGGTCTTTGTTGACGTGGCCCAAGGCCAACTCGGCGACCTCGCGGGGGATGTTGGTGCATTCTGCGGCCCACCTGCGGAACGACGACCGGAAACCGTGAGCCACTGCGGTGATGCCTGAATCCTTTAGGAGCTTGCCGATGGTGCCGCTGCTCAGCGTCTTTCCGCTCATACTTGGAAAGACCAGTCCGGATGCATCGGCGAAGCCGAGGGACTCGCCGAGAATCTCAACCGCACGTTTGCACAGCGGCACTCGGTGGGGCCTGGAGGCCTTGGTCCGCTCAGCGGGGATCTCCCATGTCGCGGTCTCCCAGTCGATCTCGGCCCAGGTGGCGTTGCGGACCTCGCCTGAGCGGGTCGCGGTCAAGACGAGGAACTCGAAGGCGAGCTTGGTTGCCGGCCAGGCGTCGGTGTGCTGGATAGCCGCAATGGCGCCGGCCACTTGGTCGTGTGGCAGGGCGCGGTAGTGGTTGGTCCGCCCGTTTTGTTTGGGGAGCGCTCCTGCGATGGCGTCGCCTGCGGGGTTGTCGGTGCGGTGGCCCTCGGCGATGGCCCATCGCATGACCGCGGAGATTCGCTGTCGGGACTTGCGGGCGATCTCGGCCTTGGTGTGCCAGATCGGCACCAGAGCGGCCAGCACGTCGGCAGAGGTGATCTGGTCCACCCGCTTGTTGCCGAGATGGGGATAGACGTACCGCTGGAACTGCGAGCGCCACTTCGACGCAGTCCGGCCGGTGTCCTTCCAGCCCTCGGCGTACACCTCGATGACCTTCTCGGCGGCCTCGGCGAACGTCGGGGTGCTGCCGCCGCGGGGGTCTTTACCCTTGTCGATGGCCCGCCGGTTCTCGAACGCGGCCTGGCGGGCCTCGGCCAGCGTCACGAGCGGGTACTTGCCCAGGCCGATGTTGGTGACCTTCCCGTTGATCCGCACCCGCTGCGACCACGTCTTCGACACGCGCTCGTTCGCCATGTTGCGCACAAGTAGACTGAGCCCATATCCGCCCCGGCCATCGCCGTAGCGACCAGGACGGCTGACGTTGCGGACGAACGCCGCGCTCATCGGCTTCCTATCAACCATGCACCACCTCCGGTATCACTTTTCGTCTTGGAAGCCCTCGGAATCGACGGTATCGCCTGACATCTAGGAAATCAACAAACTCCCAGATCACACCCCATATTCGGGACTCTCTGGGACCCCCTGAAAACACCTGAGCAACCACCAATATCTTCTCCCCGGGCACAAGCCGGTCTCTTTGGCGATACGGGCAGCCCCATCACGGAAATTCCACATCGAACTTCCTTCGCTGTGGCGAGACTGTCCTTATAGAGCTTGTCTCCACGAAAAGGGGGGAGCCTCAGAAAACGTCCAGATCGGCCCAAAGGGGGGGATGCCCAATGGACGCGTTTGTCATCGGCGGGACCTCTCATCATGTGGTGGGGCTTGGCCTAGCCGATGAGCTGTACCTGATGGCCGGGGTCTGCTCCGAGGTTTGAAACCGCCGGCGGAACTCGCAAGCATGGGCGCCATGGAAGATGGCGGCCCCGCGGGGCACCGTAACATCCGGTTCGAACCCGATGACAGGCCGCCGGTGGCGCTGACCGCGGGAATGGGCCTCCAGTTCGCGGTGCTATGCATCGCGGGCATTGTGCTCACGCCGGCGATCGTCGTTCGAGCCGCGGGCGAAAGCGACTCGTATCTGACTTGGGCGGTGTTCGCGGCGGCCATGGTCAGCGGTGTCAGCACAATCCTCCAGGCGGTCCGGTTTGGGCGTATCGGCGCCGGGTACGTGCTGCTCATGGGGACTTCGGGCGCGTTCATCGCCGTGTGCGTGGCGGCGCTGGAAAAGGGAGGACCCGGATTGCTGGCCGCCCTCGTGGTGGCGTCGTCGCTGTTCCAGTTCTTGCTCGCCGCAAAGCTCTCGCTGTTCAGGCGACTGGTCACGCCAGTGGTATCCGGCACCGTGCTGATGCTCATTGCGGTGACCGTGATGCCGCTCGTCTTCGACATGGTGAGAGCTTCTCCGGAGGGCAGCTCCGACTGGAGCGCGCCGACGAGCGCCCTCGTCGCCATTGTCTTGTTGATCGCCATCGCACTGAAGTCTTCCGGCGCCCTGCGCCTGTGGGCGCCGGTCATCGGTGTGGTGGCCGGCTCGGTTGTGGCCGCCGCCTTCGGGCTCTACGACTTCGATCAAGTGGCCGACGCCCCGTGGGTTGGTGTGCCCGACAGTGGATGGCCCGGCTTCGACATCTCGTTCGATTCAGCGTTCTGGAGCCTCCTGCCCGCGTTCGCGCTGGTCACCATCATCGGAGCGGTCGAAACCATCGGCGACTCCGTGGCCATCCAACGTGTGTCGTGGCGCAAGCCGCGAGCAGTGGACTACCGCGTCGTGCAGGGAGCAGTGGCCGCGGACGGCACCGGCAATCTGCTGTCGGGGTTGGCCGGAACGATGCCGAACACGACCTACTCAACGAGCGTCTCGATCACCGAGCTGACCGGCGTCGCGGCTCGCCGGGTGGGCGTCGCCATCGGCGTCATATTCGTCGTGTTGGCGTTGTTGCCCAAATTCTTGGCGTTGGTGCTCGCCATCCCGGACGCAGTCGTCGCCGCGTACCTCACCGTTTTGATTGCGCTTCTGTTTGTGGTCGGCATGAGGATCGTCGCCGAAGAGGTCTCGGACTACCGCAAGGGTCTGGTGGCGGGCGTCGCCTTCTGGCTCGGCGTCGGATTCCAGAACAACCTGATCTTCCCGGAATACCTGGGAGGTTTCGCCGGTGGCTTCTTGGAGAATGGCATGACTTCGGGCGGCCTCGTGGCCATCGTACTGACGCTGTTCACGGAGGCTACCCAATCCCGCCGCCATCAGCTGCGCACCAATCTGGCGCTGCCGGAGCTCATCCGCATCCAGGAGTTTCTGAACGCCTTCGCAACGCGCCACGGCTGGGCGCCGTCGATGTCGCAGAGACTCGATGCGGTTGCCGAGGAGACACTGGCGACGCTGCTCGACGCCGAGCAGGCCAAAGAGGCCGCAACCACGCGGGAGCTGCGCGTCACGGCCAGCAAGCGGGACGGGCGGGCCGTGCTCGAGTTCGTGGCGGCGGCCCGGGGGGAGAACATCGAGGACCGGCTGGCTGTGCTCGACGAGCCGACGGCCGACAGGCCCGTCGAGCGCGACCTCTCGTTGCGGCTACTTCAGCACTACGCGACCTCAGTGTTCCACCAGCAGTACCACGAACTCGAGATCGTCACTATCCACGTCAACCCGCCGGCCGGTGGTGCGGCGGAGACGCAGTCGCGCCTGTCCTGCTAGCCGTCAACGCCCCTCGCGGCGTTGGGCCTCCTTGGCAGCCCTTTTTGAGGCATGTCTACAAGACTTCAAGGACGACCTGCGCGCCAGGAAGGAGAGGCGCCTCAGATGGTTCTGTCCGCAGTTGCGCGTTAAGAAGGGCAAAGGCAGCAAGGAGATCGCGGCCGAACTGCACCTCGCAGAGTTCTGTCCGCAGTTGCGCGTTAAGAAGGGCAAAGGGGCTGAGGGTTTGCACGAGATGACCTGGGCCCGAGATGGTCGGGCCATGTTCGCACGGGGTCTGGAGCAGCGACCCGGAAAGCGCCGCGTTGTTCGGATGCGAATCGGAGGCCACGAGAATCTTCCGTAGCCCGCGCAAGCCAGCGTCGGCGGTTGTGCGACATGGGTTGACGATGCCGCTGTTCGGGGCATTGGCGGACCTTGTGGCTTTTGCCCAATTGAGTTCAATCAGAATTCTGGTCGGGCAGGTAGAAGAAGCCGCGGCGCGATGCCCAGTACCACAGAATCCCGACTGCAATCGCGACTGTCAGGGTTCCCAGGATCCGCCAGGGTGCGCTCGCTCCCCAAATCCACAATGGCGCATACCCGCCCAATTGGATCAGCGCCAAGAATGTGAACGAGAACAACGCCTGTCGCCGCTGATTGATCGGCGGGAGCGGCTTGTCGGCATTTCTATAGGGCCAGCCCAGATGATCGGGCGACTTCAGGCGGTTGTAGGGCCAGCCGAGCTTCTCAGTGCCAATTGCCACGTGCCGATCAGACCTGGGGCTGGGTTCTTGTTGCTGTTTGTTTAGCGCGTAGCACCACGCCGTAGGCCATGGAGGCGCCGACAATGCCGGAGACCCATAGAGCTGTCAGCCAGCCGGCGACCAGTACGGCGAAGAAGACGATCAGCATTGTTGCCAGTACTCGCAGCGTCTCGAACTTCGCCATCCGGGCCTGGTCCTTGGGGGCCGCCTTGTCCCGTATCCAGGTCGCAGCCCGCTGCATCTTCTCAATTTTAGCATCCAGACTTGACGATGCCCTGGGCCCTAGTGGTGTGTCGTGGGTTTAGCGCCGTGGATTGCGACGGCAGCGGCGTTCCTCGCAAGGCGCACCGACGCAGCCATACTTCCAGCGTACGGCAAGGAGGGGCAACGCCGCGAGGGGCGTCGATGCCTAGCAGGACACGCGCGAATAAACCCACGACACACCACTAGCCGCTGTTCTCAAGCCTGGGGGTGGAGCATTGTCATTGGGGAGTAGCGTCGGAAGGACTCAGGGGAGAACCATGGGAGCGACTGGAGGACAGCGCATGAGCGACACGGGGCTGGTAGTCGGTACGACACACGGGCCGGTTCGGGGGATGGTTGTCGACACGCCCGATGGCCCGGTGCGCCAGTTCTTGGGGATGCCGTTTGGGAAGCCGCCGGTGGGCGAGCGGAGGTTCTGTGCTCCCGAGGCTGCGGAGCCTTGGGGTGGGGTGCGGGAGGCAGTGGCGTTTGGGCCGGATCCTGTTCAAGCGGTTGGCGGGCCGTTCACGGGGCTGATTCCGGGGACGGATGCGGTCTCGGTGTCAGAGGACTGTTTGACCCTGAACGTGTGGGCGCCGGTGGGGGCTGATGCTGGATTGCCGGTTTTGGCGTGGGTCTATGGCGGGGCGTTCTTGACGGGGGGGAGCTCATTTCCGCTGTACAACGGGGCGAGGTTGGCGGCTGAGCAGCAGGTGGTGATGGCGTCGGCGAACTACCGGGTGGGGGCGCTGGGGTTCATGGACCTCCGCCAAATGCCCGGCGGGGAAGCCACCACGGCAAACTGCGGGCTGCACGATGTGCGGCTCGGGCTCGAATGGGTGGCGGCCAATGCGGCTGCCTTCGGTGGCGACCCGGCGACGCTGACCGCGTTCGGCGAGTCGGCGGGGGCCGGATCGGTACTCCACCTCCTCGGCTCTCCGGGGATCTCGGCGGTGCTGCGGCGGGCCGCTATGCAGAGTCCCGGGGTGGACATGACCCAGTCGCCCGGCGTGGCTGCGGCCGTTGCCCGCTCCTTCATGGGCAATGCCGGGGTGAGCGATGTCGCAGGGCTGAGGCAGTTGGAAGCAGATGCGGTGGTCGCGGCTCAGCTTCAGACCGCGATGGACATGTTCGCCGAAGTGGGGCCGATGCCGTTTCACCCGGTCGTCGATGGGTCGCTCATACCGGCGATGCCCGCGGAAGCTCTCCGGACCGGGGCCGCGGCCGACATAGATGTGCTGGTCGGCGCGACGGCCCATGAGTTGCGCCTGTTCAAACAGGATCTGCCCGAAGAGAGTTCCGGGCAGATCCTGCATCGCATGGTGAGCGGCTATATGGCCGAGAGAAGCGGCACTGAGCCAACCGCAGGTGAAGTGGAGGCGGTGGTGGGGGAGTATCGCCAAGCTGCCGAGGCCACCTCCTGGACCTCGGACTCCGACGTTCTGACCGCCGTCAACACCGATGTCTCCATGCGCGAGCCCATTCAGCGGATCGCCGATTTCCGGGCCGGCGCCGGAGCCCAGACCTACTTGTACGACTTCCGGTGGTGCTCGCGGGCCGATCCAGATCGGGGGGCGTTCCACGCCATCGACCTGCCCTTCGTGTTCGACACCTTCCATGTGGACGGCTGGCGTGAGTTCATCGGGGCCGAACTCACCGCCGAGGCGCTGGGCCGGGGCCTGCGATCAGCATGGGCGGCCTTCGCCCGCACCGGCGATCCCTCCACCGCTGAGCTGGGCCCTTGGCCCCGTTGTGATCTCGACGACCGCATGGCGATGGTCTTCGATGTCAACTCGGCACCGGTAGCCGACCCCTACCGCCGAGAGAGGTCTAGGTGGAGCCCAAGCGGCGGTGCGCTTCAGTAAACCTCGGGAACGAAGGTCTGGTCTTCCATGGGCGGGCGCACGTAGCCGGTTCGGTCTTGGCGCTCGGGCAGCTTGACTTCCTCCCAGGGCACTTCCTCGTAGGGGATCATCGACAGCAGGTGTGAGATGCAGTTGAGCCGAGCGGCCTTCTTGGAGTCGGCGTTGACCACGTACCACGGGGCCTGCTTGATGTCGGTGTGGGCGAACAGGGTGTCTTTGGCCCTGGAGAACTCGACCCACCGGGTTCGGCCCTCGATGTCTATCGGCGAGAGCTTCCAGCGCCTCATCGGATCGTTGATCCGGTTGTGGAACCGGCGCTCTTGTTCTTCATCGCTCACCGAGAACCAGTACTTGATCAAGATGATCCCCGACCGCACCAGCATCCGCTCGAATTCCGGGCACGACCGCAGGAACTCGCGGTACTCATCCTCGGAGCAGAATCCCATCACGGGTTCCACCACCCCCCGGTTGTACCAACTGCGGTCGAACAGGATCATCTCTCCCGCGGCGGGCAGCTCGGCCGCATAGCGCTGGAACCACCACTGGGTCTTCTCCCGGTCGCTGGGCGTGCCCAACGCCACCACCCGCACCACCCGGGGGTTCGTCCGCTCGGAGATCCTCTTGATCACCCCGCCCTTGCCGGCGGCGTCGCGCCCCTCGAAGATGACCACCACCTTTAGTCCCTTGTGGCGGATCCAGCGCTGCAATCGCACCAGCTCCTCCTGGAGACGCGCCAGCTCGCGCTCGTAGTCCTTCTTCTTGATGCTCTTGCGCAGCTCGAGAATCGGCGTGTCCGCTCCGGAGATCCCCAGCACGTCGTGACCTGGCTCCAGACTCATAGGCGAAGCGTAACCCCAGTGGCAATGCCCGACAATGGGGCTGTTGGATCAAGCGCGATGGGGAGCGGAGGCGGACCCGACCAGCAATCGGTCCGACAGGCCCTTCAGGCTAAGATCGCCGTGGATGAAAGCCCCGGGCGCAATGGCCATGGCCGGGCAGAAGGGATTGCCGATGACTTTGTTCGAGGAGATCCAGCCGGTTTCAGGGGCGCAGAAGCACTTCTGTGTGGGCATGGCCGGCGTGGCTGTGTCGGCCAATGTGGTCTGGTTGGCGGTTGCGGCCGCCGCGGGCGGGAGCGGCTGGTCCCGGGCTTGGTTGTCGTTCCTGTTGGCGTCGCTGCTCGTCCTCGCGATCTGCATTCTGTCGACGCTCGGGCTGCGGCTGAAAATTCGCGTTGGCGACAGCCTTTTGCGGGTTCAGGTGTGGCCGCTACCTCCCGCCAAGAAGATTCCGACAGAGCAGATCCGTTCCGCCCGCCAGCGCACCGTCAAGCCACTTCGGGAGTTCGGGGGCTGGGGCATCAGGGCGAGGAGGGGGCACCTTCTTTACAGCTTGGGCGGTAACGATGCGGTCACCGTCGAGTATCTCCACCGCGGAAAAGACCGCCAGCTCACCATCACCACCGAGCGGGGCGACGAGCTGGTCGCCGCCCTGTCGCCCTAGGGGTCTAGCGCAGGCTGGGCAGGTCGACCACGTCCACCACCCGGAGTGTGGGCGGGATGTCCTCGACTACCTGGTTGTAGCGCAGGCCCATGGTGCCGTGGCGGTGGTGGGCGGTGTCGATCCAGTTGGCGAAGCCGGGGTCCTCGTCGGCCACGATGATCCGGGCCGCTCCATCGGGCTGGTATGCCGCGGTGTGCTTGTTGACGGTCACCTGGAGCCATTCGTAGTCGAGCGACTCCTCCCAGATGTTGTTGAGCTGGAAGTTCCAGTAGTACACGTCGATGGGCGGCACGTCGATCACCAGCGCCTGGCCGGGCTCGAGCGTCCAGTAGCCGTGGCGGAAGGCCTGCGTGGGGTCGCCCCACCCGCCGGGACCATCCCGGGGCGGAAGGAAATCCAGCGTGTTGGGCCGCTGTTGGAACATGTCCAGCCAGTCGGCGAACCGCCGCACGATGCCGTGCACCCCCAGCGCGGCCCGGGCGAGGCCATGGGTCAGGCGTTGGGCGCTCAGCGGGGGCGGGGGGTCGGTGGGGCCGTTGAGGCACTCGATCTGGAGCTCGGAGGGTCGCTCGGTGGTGCGGTCGAGGTAGAAGTTGCGGACGACGATCTGGTTGGTCTCCGGTCCGAGCTGGAGCCATCGCTGTACGGGGCCGAGCTGCTCGGGCTCGTTGACGCTGGCGATGACGTCGACCTGCTCGTCGGGTTGGGGATTGTTGAACGCCAGGGTGCCCTGCCGGCCGGGCGGGGCCGATCCCACTCCGAAGCCCCCGGAGAGTGCGTTCATGCTCAAGTAGTTGACCGTGCCCCGAGGCCCGCTGATGCGGTAGTCGTAGGCGCCGGAAATGCTGACGCCTTGGTAGAGGGCATCGGGGTTGTCGCAGCCGATCTTCACATTGTGGGCGATGGGCAGGATCCGGGCATACGCGGGACCGTGGCTCTCGAGGCGTCCGAGTTCTCCCCTGGTCAGGCGGGTCAAGTAGCGGAAGCCCTCCAGCCGGTCGATGTCGTCGGTGCTGTTGTCCAGGATGATCTGGCCGGCTTCTTTCAGGCTGTCGCAGAAGTCGGCCCACGCCTTCCCGTTGACCGCATTGTCTCGGTTCTCGTCGCTCGTCTGCATCCTCGTCTTGCCCTCGTGGTCCACGGGGAGGCTACTTGCACCTGAGGTATTGTCGGGCAGCCGAAGCAGGTTGGCAGAGGCGGCGGGCAATAACATCGGCTTGTGGCTGAGAGCAGGGTGGATCGTCGACTGGCCGACTTGGCCGACCGGTTGAAGCGGCTGAGAGCCGATCTGGAGGTCGCCGAGGAGCAGTGCCGGCATTTCGACGATCTGGCCGACGACGCCCGGCTGCGGGCGCTGGTCTCGGAGACCCCGGCCTCAGAGCGCCAGCACCGCGACGCCGCCCGCCAGGCGCAGACCATGGCCCGGCACCGGGCCCGGCTGCGGGAGGAGATTCGCAGCCTGGAGGAGCAGCAGGACGATCTGCTGGACAGGTACTACTCCGATGTCTGACCCGTCGGCCCAGCCCGGCTCCCCTCGGCCGGCCGGCCCGGTCCGCATCGTGCTGGCCGAGGACGAGGCCATCATCCGGCTCGACTTGCGGGAGACCTTGGAGGAGGAGGGCTACCTCGTGGTGGGGGAGACCAGCCGGGGCGACCTGGTGCTCGACCTGGTGAGGGAGAAGCGCCCAGATGTGGCCATTCTCGATGTGAAGATGCCCGGGACCGACGGAATCACCGCGGCCGGGCAGATCCGAGACGAGCGGCTGTGCGCGGTGCTGCTGCTCACTGCGTTCAGCCAGCGAGAGCTGATCACCCGGGCCGCCGACGCCGGTGCGCTGGCCTATCTGGTCAAGCCGTTCGAGCGGGCCGAGCTGGTGCCCGCAGTGGAGGTGGCCCTGGTGCGCTTCCGGGAGCTGGTGGCGCTGAACCACCAGGTGGAGCGGGCCGAGGCTCGGCTGGAAGCCCGCAAGCTTGTCGACCGAGCCAAGGGACGCCTCATGGATGCCGGCTCCATGTCGGAGGCCGATGCCTACAGCCACATCCAGCACCGGGCCATGGGTGAGCGGCGCTCCATGGCCGACGTCGCGGCCGAGATCATCGATATGAGCGCCGACGGGCTTCGGGCGCTGAGCGGGGAGGAATCCGATGGCTGAATCGGGCACCGTGATGCTGGTGGACGGCAACTCTCTGGCCTACCGGGCCTTTTTCGCCCTCCCCGAGGATATGACCACCGCCAGCGGGCAGGCCACCAACGCGGTGTACGGCTTCACCATGATGCTGTTGACCTTGCTGCGGGACCACCGCCCCGACCGGGTGGCGGTGGCCTTCGACCGGCCCGAGCCCACCTTCCGCCATGAGCGGATCTCCAGCTACAAGGCCAACCGCCGGGAGACCCCCGACACCCTGCGCCAGCAGATGGGGCTGGTGCGCCAGTTGGTGGATACCCTCCAGATCACTTCGGTAGCACATGTCGGGGTGGAAGCCGACGACGTGATCGCCACCCTGGCCACCCAGGCCCGCGACCGGGGCGACGACGTGATCGTGGTCACCGGCGACCGGGATGCCTATCAGCTGGTGGAAGACCCCCATATCCGGGTTCTCTACAACAAGCGGGGGGTGTCGGACTACGCCCTCTACGACGAGGCCGGCATCAAGGAGCGCACCGGGGTGAAGCCGGCCGACTATGTGGCCTACGCCGCGCTGCGGGGCGACCCGTCCGACAACCTGCCCGGCGTGGACGGAGTGGGGGAGAAGACCGCGGCCAAGCTCATCAACGCCTACGGCACGGTAGGGGAGCTGTACCAGCACCTGGAAGACCAGACCCCGAAGCTCCAGCAGAACCTCGGCGCGGCCCAAGAGCGGGTGAATTTGAACCTGGAGCTGATGGAGCTGCTGAGAGACGTACCCCTGGAAGTGGGCGTGGACGATCTGGGACTCGGCCGGCCCGAAGCTGCCGCGGTCAAAGAGCTGTTCGACTTCTTGGAGTTCAGACGCTTCGGCGACTTCGTGGCCGATGTGCTGAACGTGGACTTGGGCGGGGCCGAAGACGGTGCAGGAGTGCTGGAGGCGTCGGTTGAGACCGTGGCGACGGCCGAGGCGGCAGCCGATGTGCTGGCAGGGCTCGCTGCCGGCGGCGAGCCGGTGGCGCTGGCCGCGGGCTGGGGGGATCCGCTTGATTCCCGCCAGCCTCATCGCTGCCGGCTGCTGGGCCTGGCCCTGGCCGCCGACCCCGAGGCCGACAAGGCGTTGTGGCTGCCGGCCGAGCTGGTCGAGTCCATGTCGGAGTCTTCGGGCAGCGGCGCCCTGGCCGAGTTCTTCGCCGCAGAGAACCGATTCATCGCCCACGATGCCAAGCCGCTCATGCTGTGGCTGCTGTCTCGGGGGATCGATGCCGGTGGACTTGAACTGGATACCCGCATTGCGGCCTATCTGCTGGATCCGGCCAGCGGGCGCTACGAGTTGGACGACCTGCTGAGGGCTCACACATCGCTGGAGCTTCCCGGAGATGACCAGCCAGATGAGGGCCGGCTGTTCGACGATGATTCCGGTGACTCGGTGGAGCCGTCGAGGCAAGCCGGCCTCCAGGCCCTGGCCGTAGCCCGCCTGGCCTCCCCTCTGCGGGAAGCGCTGGACGCCGAGGGCCTGCGCCATCTCAACGACGACATGGAGATTCCCCTGGTACGGGTGCTGGCCCGCATGGAGCACGTGGGCATCGAGGTCGACGTGGAGGGCCTGACCCGTCTGCGGGACCAGCTGGCCGCCGACGCCGAGCGGCTCCGGGCGTCGGTTATCGAGGCGGCCGGCGGGGGGAGCTTCAACGTGAACTCCTCCAAGCAGATCAGCGAGCTCTTGTTCGACAAGCTGGGGCTGGCCCCCCAGAAGAAGACCCCGGGCGGGGCCTACAGCACCGATGCCGCCACCCTGGAGAAGCTGCGGGGCGAGCACCCGGTGGTGGGCGAGCTGCTGGACTATCGGGAGGTGGAGAAGCTGCGCTCCACCTACGGGGAAGGACTGGTGGCCGCGGTGGCAGTCGAGCCCGACTGCCGCATCCGAGCCACGTTCAACCAGACGGTGGCCCGCACCGGGCGGCTCAGCTCCGACGCCCCCAATCTGCATAACATCCCGGTCCGCACCGAGACCGGGCGGGTATTCCGCCGGGTGTTCGTGGCCGCCGGCGGCTGTGAGCTGCTGGTGGCCGACTACAACCAGATCGAGCTGCGCTGCATTGCCCATTTGGCCGAGGATCCCGGGCTGATCCAGGCCTTCGAATCCGGCCAGGACATCCACTCCTCCATCGCCGCCCAGGTGTTCAGCATCGATTCCGGTGCGGTGGGCATCGAGGAGCGGTCCACCGCCAAGATGGTGTCCTACGGGTTGGCCTACGGGATGGAGGCCTACGGCCTGGGACAGCGGCTGAACGTCCCCACCGCAGAGGCCGCGGTGATGCTCGACGCCTACTTCGATGCGTTCCCCGCGCTGCGGGAGTACATGGACCGAACGGTGGCCGAGGCCCGGTCCCGGGGATACACCGAGACCCTGTTCGGGAGGAGGCGCCGGATTCCCGAGATCAACTCGTCCAATTTCCGACTTCGCCAGGCGGCCGAGCGCCAGGCGATGAACGCTGGGATCCAGGGACTGGCCGCCGACATCTTCAAAGTGGCCCTGGTGAGGCTCGACCACGCGCTGGAAGACCAGGGGTTGGACAGCCGGATCATCCTCCAAGTTCACGACGAGGTGATTCTGGAGGTCCCCGAGGGCGAGCACGACGCGGCGGCCGAGCTCACAACAGACACCATGGCCGGGGCCTGCCAGCTGAGGGTTCCCCTCGAAGTGCACCTGTCGTCGGGGCGCACCTGGGCTGATGCCAAGTAGCCCGACCCGGACGGGGCTGTTAGCATCCATCCGCCGGTTCAGGCTGCTGCGCCGCGCACTTTGATCCAACCATCTCCTCCCGTGAGGCTCAATCCAACGTGTCCGACCTCGATACCGCCCCACCCGCCCCACCCGCGCCGCCAACCGCGACTGCGGTGATCGACGCCCCAGATGGTGTGGGGACTTTTGATGCAGAGGGCAACTACATCCCCCGCCAGATCACCGATCACGACATCGAAGACCAGTTGTTGGAAGAGGCCTACAGCGCCACCATGGTCCAAGTGGAAGACGGGCAGATCGTCGCCGGCAAAGTGGTCAAAGTCGACCGCGACGAGGTTTTGCTGGACATCGGCTACAAGTCTGAGGGGATCATCCCTTCCCGGGAGCTGTCTATCCGCAATGTGATCGACCCCGGCGAGATTGTCGCCCTCGGAGAGGAGATCGAGGCTCTTGTGCTCCAGAAGGAGGACAAGGACGGCCACCTGATCCTGTCCAAGAAGCGGGCTCAGTACGAGCGGGCCTGGGGCAATATCGAAGACGTCAAAGAGAAAGAGGGCACGGTGTCGGGCCCGGTGATCGAGGTGGTCAAAGGCGGCCTGATCATGGACATCGGCCTGCGGGGCTTCCTCCCCGCCTCGCTGGTGGAGCTGCGCCGGGTTCGAGACCTCCAGCCCTACATCGGCCAGACCCTGGAGGCCAAGATCATCGAGCTGGACAAGAACCGCAACAACGTGGTCCTGTCCCGCCGAGCCTGGCTGGAGGAGACCGAGAAGGAGCAGCGCGAGGCGTTCCTGGACAACCTCAAGCCGGGCGAGCGCCACAGCGGCGTGGTGTCGTCGGTGGTTAACTTCGGCGCGTTCGTGGACTTGGGCGGCATGGACGGGCTGGTGCATGTGTCCGAGCTGTCCTGGAAGCATGTGGATCACCCCAGCGCGGTGGTGCAGGTGGGCGACGAGATAGAGGTCCAAGTGCTGGAAGTGGACCTCGACCGGGAGCGGATAAGCCTGTCGCTCAAGGCCACCCAGCAGGATCCCTGGCAGGAGTTCGCCTCCAGCCATCAGGTGGGCGAGCTGGTGTACGGCCGGGTCACCAAGCTGGTGCCGTTCGGGGCGTTCGTCCAGGTGGGCGAGAGCATCGAGGGCCTGGTCCACATCTCGGAGATCTCCTCTCACCACATCGAACTGCCCGAGCAGGTTGTGACCCCCGGCGAGGAGCTGTGGGTGAAGATCATCGACTTGGACGTCAACCGGCGCCGCATCAGCCTGTCGATCAAGCAGGCGGCCGAAGGCGGCGTGGTGGCCGCCGAGTTCCAGGAGCACTTCGGCGAGCACGCCTACGACGCCGAGGGCAACTACATCGGCGGGCTGGACGAGGAAGTGGCCGCCGACCAAGACGAGGCCTGGGCCCAGTACTACTCCGAGACCGGCGAAGCCATCGCTCCTCCTCCCGGTCTCGAGGCCGGTGAGGCCGTCGCCCCCGCCCCTGAGTTGGAGGCCGGTGAGGCCGTCGCCCCCGCCCCTGAGTTGGAGGCCGGTGAGGCCGTCGCCCCCGCCCCTGAGTTGGAGGCCGGTGAGGCCGTCGCCCCCGCCCCTGAGTTGGAGGCCGGTGAGGCCGTCGCCCCCGCCCCTGAGTTGGAGGCCGGTGAGGCCATTGCTCCTGCTCCCGATATCGGGACCGGCGAGGCCATCATCCCCGCTTCCGGGCCCGAGGGCGCAGCCGGCAGCTCAGAGGTCGTCGAAGAGCCCTACCAGGAGCCCGTCGAGCAGGTTTAGCGGCGATTGCGAAACTCCCTCAGGCCATTGCCCGCAGGTCGCGCTGCAAGTCTTTGATCTCGTCGCGCAGGCGGGCGGCGTACTCGAACTTCAGGTCGGCGGCGGCCTCGTTCATCTCCTCGGTGAGGGTGTGGATGAGGCGCTCGATGCCCCCTGAGTCCAGGTCGATCACCTCGGCGCTGCGCCGAGACCGGTCCATCGTGCGGGAACGCTGGCCTCCGCCGGGGATGGGCACCCCGTCCTCCGCGGGGCGCAGCTCGGCCAGGATGTCGCTGACCGCCTTGCGGATGGTTTGGGGGTTGATGCCGTGCTGCTCGTTGAAGGCCTGCTGAAGGCCGCGCCGCCGGTGGGTCTCCGAGATGGCCCGCCTCATGGAGTCGGTCACCATGTCGGCGTACATAACCACCTGACCGTCCACATTCCTGGCTGCCCGGCCGATCGTCTGGATCAGCGAGGTCTCGCTGCGCAGGAACCCCTCCTTGTCGGCGTCCAAGATGGCCACCAGCGACACCTCGGGCAGGTCGAGGCCCTCCCTCAGAAGATTGATCCCCACCAGCACGTCGAACTCACCGAGCCGGAGATCCCGCAGGATCTCGATCCGCTCGATGGTGTCCACCTCGCTGTGCAGGTACCGGACCCGAACTCCTAGCTCCAACAGGTACTCGGTGAGGTCTTCGGCCATCTTCTTGGTCAAGGTGGTGACCAGCACCCGCTGGCCCCGCTCGGTGCGGCCTTCGATCAGCTTCATCAGATCGTCGATCTGCCCCTTGGTGGGACGCACCTGGACCTCGGGGTCCACCAGGCCGGTGGGGCGCACGATCTGCTCCACCACCTGGTCGGACACGTTGAGCTCGTAGTCGCTGGGGGTGGCTGACAGAAACACAACCTGGCCGACCCTGTCCATGACCTCCTCGAATCGCAACGGGCGGTTGTCCACTGCGGAGGGAAGCCGGAAGCCGTGGCCGACCAGGGTGTTCTTGCGGCTGCGGTCGCCCTCGTACTGACCGTGGAGCTGGGGCACGGCCACGTGGGACTCGTCGATCACCGTCACGAAGTCGTCGGGGAAGTAGTCCAAAAGCGTGAACGGCCGCTCGCCCGGCGCCCGCCCGTCGATGTGGCGCGAGTAGTTCTCGATGCCGTTGCAAAAGCCGATCTCCTGCATCATCTCCAGGTCGTAGGTAGTGCGCATCCGCAGCCGCTGGGCCTCCAGCAGCTTGCCCTCCTTCTGGAACTGGGCCAGCCGCTCCTGGAGCTCGTCCTCGATGCCCGAAATGGCCTGGCGCATCCGTTCTTCGCCAGCCACATAGTGGGTGGCCGGAAAAACCACTACCTCGCTCAGGCTGTCGAGCCGCTCCCCGGTCACCGGGTCGACGGTGGTGATCTGATCCACTTCGTCGCCGAACAGCTGGATGCGCACTACATACTCCTCGTAGGCCGGGTGGACCTCGATGACGTCGCCCCGCACTCGGAATCGGCCGCGCACCAGGTTGGCGTCGTTGCGCTCGTACTGCATGTCCACCAGCCGCCGCAGCAGATCCCGCTGGTCGTAGCTCTGGCCCACTTTCGAGATGCACAGGAGGTTCTGGTATTCCTCTGGGGCCCCCAGCCCGTAGATGCACGACACCGACGCCACCACGATCACGTCCCGGCGGGTCAGCAGGGCCTCGGTGGTGGAGTGGCGCAGCCGGTCGATCTCGTCGTTCACCGACGAGTCCTTCTCGATGTAGGTGTCGGAGGCCGGCATATAGGCCTCGGGCTGGTAGTAGTCGTAGTACGAAACGAAGTACTCCACCCGATTGTCGGGGAAGAACTCCCGCATCTCGTTGGCCAACTGGGCCGCCAGCGACTTGTTGGGGGCCAGTACCAGCGTGGGCCGCTGTACTTGCTCGATGGTCCAGGCCACCGTTGCGCTCTTGCCCGACCCGGTGATGCCCAGCAGGGTCTGAAACCGGTCGCCCCGTCTCAACCCCTCAGAAAGCGCCGCAATCGCCTTGGGCTGGTCTCCAGCCGGGTTGAACGGCGAAACCATCCGAAAGGCCGAGTCCCCCAAGCTGCTCACCTGTGCGATGCTACCGATGATGATGGCGAACTCGGCCACCGCGGCACACCCGAGGCCTTGCCGCAGGAGGAGTTTTTCGGCTCTGCGACTGCTTCTGGCCATTGTCGCGGCAATCTCGCTGGCAATGGGCTGCACCTCAAGCGACTCGCCGCCAGTGGTGCCTGAGCCCTCGAGCAACCCGGTGCCGCCAGTGGTGCCTGAGCCCTCGAGCAACCCGGTGCCGCCAGTGGTGCCGGAGCCCTCGAGCAACCCGGTGCCGCCAGTGGTGCCGGAGCCCTCGAGCAACCCGGTGCCGCCAGTGGTGCCGGAGCCCTCGAGCAACCCGGTGCCGCCAGTGGTGCCGGAGCCCTCGAGCAACCCGGTGCCGCCAGTGGTGCCGGAGCCCTCGAGCAACCCGGTGCCGCCAGTGGTGCCGGAGCCCTCGAGCAACCCGGTGCCGCCAGTGGTGCCGGAGCCCTCGAGCAACCCGGTGCCGCCAGTGGTGCCGGAGCCGACGAGCACGCCGGTGCCGCCAGTGGTGCCGGAGCCGACGAGCACGCCGGTGCCGCCAGTGGTGCCGGAGCCGACGAGCACGCCGGTGCCGCCAGTGGTGCCGGAGCCGACGAGCACGCCGGTGCCGCCAGTGGTGCCGGAGCCGACGAGCACGCCGGTGCCCACTGTGGCGCCGGAGCCGACCGCAACACCCGAACGCACAGTTGAATTCGATTTCTCCTTCGAGAATGGTGCCGATGGCTGGACAGTGGGCTTCGCGGACTTGCCGGTTGACTACGACCAGTCGATCTATGAGCTCGACAGCGGTCACCGTGCTCTGCCTGATGGCTTAGAGGGCTCTGGAATCTACGTCCAGGGGCATAACCGCAGCGACGACCTGTTCATGTATCTCAAGCGACAGGTCGACGACTTGCAGCCGTCAGCGGTCTATACCGTTTCGGCTTCAATCGATTTGGCGACAAACGTCCCGCTGGCGAGTTTTGGCATCGGCGGTTCCCCCGGTTCAAGCGTGTACGTGAAGGCGGGTGCATCCACGGTGGAGCCACTAGGTGCGACTGGTTCTAACAACCACTTGCGAATGAACATCGACAAGGGCAACCAGTCCACCGGCGGCTCGGCTATGCAGGTGATTGGCGACGTGGCCAATCCCGACGTCATCGAAAATGAGTACCGGATCAAGAAGCTGGACAGCGGGCCGAAGTTCCTTAGCGTTGAGACTGATAGCGATGGCCGGGCATGGCTGATCGTGGGGTCCGACTCAGGCTTCGAGGGACTTACCAGGATTTACTACGACCAGATCTCCTTTACGCTGACCCTGTCCGGTTGACTTGCAGGGCTAGATCTCCCGGCCGACCCAGGCGCCGGCGTGGATGGCGGCCATGATGCTGTTGGTGCCGTTCACGTCGCCCACTAGGTGCATGTTGAATGGCGGGGCCCCAGATTGATCGGACATCTTGGCGCGCAGGTGGTCGGCCAGCTCGTTGTTGCAGTCGTGGTAGCTCACGATCACCACAGTGTCAGCGTCGAAGCTCCGCTCGGCGTAGGTGCCCAGGTCGCGGGTCACCACTGTGTTCGGGGCAATTTCCCGGAGCGCCACCGCGGGAGTGAATGAGAACGGCCCGCTGAACAGCCGTTCTCGGCTGGCCTCGACGGTGGCGGCCGGGTACGGGATCGCGGCCCCCAGATGTTCGTGGCGGCTGAGGAGCCTCACTTCCGCACCGGCGGCCATCAGGGCGTCGCATACCGAGATGGCCTCGAACGTGCCGGTGTCGTCGAACACCACCGCTCTTTTGCCGACGGCGGCCCGACCGCCGAAGCCCAGCACCTCCCAACTGGTGAACACGTGGGGCAGGCCGGCACCGGGAATCGGTTTCGACGGCGCCGAGATCTGAAAGCCTCGGCGGGGAGTGGTGCCGGTGGCGATGACCAGCTCGTGGGGCTTCTCGTCGGCCACCACGTCGGGATCGACGGGGGAGCGGAGCCTCACGGTCACCCCCAGGCGGTCGAGCTCGTCGGCCAAGAACGCGGTTATCGCCCCCAGGTCGGTCCGGGGCGGGGCCGAGGCCGCCATGCGCACCTGGCCTCCCAGCTCGCCGGTCATCTCATAGAGCACTACCTGGTGGCCCCGCAGGGCCGCGGCGCGAGCCGCCTCCAGCCCGGCGGGTCCGCCCCCGGCCACCAGCACCCGCTTGGGCTCGGCCACCCGGTCGGCCGGCTCGAACGGCACCTTGGTCTCCTGCCCGGCCGCAGTGTTGACCACGCAGCGCATCTTCCCGGCCACCATGAACCGGGCCACGCAGCCCACCGATGTGCCGATGCACGGCCGGATCTCGCCCTCCCGACCGCTTTGGGCCTTCACCACCAGATCGGGGTCGGCGATCATCCCCCTTACGATGGACACCAAGTCGGCCACGCCGCTTTTGAGCAGGTGCTCGGCGTGGTCGAGGGTGGTGATGCGGCCGGTGACGATGGCGGGGACGTCGACTGCGCCGGTCACCACCTCGCTGGTGGGCACCTCGTATCCCAGGCCCTCGTCCAGCGTGGACAGCAGCCGGTGGAAGCGCCAGTACGACGACAGCGACACGTCCAGGAAGTCGATGTCGGGCTCCACCAGCTTGGCGATGGCCGCGGCCTCCTCGGGGAAGACCCCGCCCTCGATCTGGTCGTCGGCGGAGATGCGGACGCCCACCGGGAAGCCGGGGCTGGTCTCGGCCCGGATGGCGGCCAGGATCTCCCGCAGGAAGCGGGTGCGGTTCTCCAGGCTGCCGCCGTAGTGGTCGTCGCGGTGGTTGGTGGCGGGGGAGAGGAACTGGCCGATGAGATAGCCGTGGGCCCCGTGGAGCTCCACGCCGTCGAGCCCGCCCTCCTCGCATCGCCGGGCGGCTGCCGCGAACGCCCCCACCAGCTCGTCGATCATGGCGGTGGTCAGCGCCTGGGGGACCATGCCCACCATCGGGCTCGGGATGGTGCTGGGGGCCAGGGGCTGCTGGAAATTGTGGAGCGACCGCTGCTCGATGGCCGCGCCCCCGTGCCAGAGCTGCTGGAACACTTTGCCGCCCGCGGCATGCAGGCGGGTGGACATCTCCTCGTAGAACGGGAGCACCCGGTCGGTGAACACGGGGATGTCGGTGGGCGAGGTGGGGTGGACGCCGGCGATCTGGAGGACGGTGAGGGCGGCGCCCCCCTTGGCCCGGGCCTCGTGGTAGGCGATCAGGTCTTCGCCGACCGCCCCGGTGCTGTGGGCGGCCCGGACGATCCGATTGGGCAGTGTGCAGCCGCCGATGTCCAGCGGCTGGAACACGTTGGGGTAGGGCATGGGATCTATCAGGCTTCTTTTCTCGGTCTCTTTGCCGTTCTCTTGTCTCATTGCCAGCGCGGGCCGATAAGTTCACTGCGTGGCCGACGAGATCGTCATCCATGGGGCGCGTGAGCACAACCTGCGCGACGTCCATCTGACGATACCCCGCGACAAGCTCATCGTATTCACCGGCATCTCCGGCTCGGGGAAGTCTTCGCTGGCCTTCGACACCATCTACGCCGAGGGTCAGCGCCGCTATGTGGAGTCGCTGTCGGCGTATGCCCGGCAGTTCCTGGGCCAGATGGACAAGCCCGACGTGGATTTCATCGACGGCCTGTCTCCCGCCATCTCCATCGACCAGAAGAGCGCGTCGCGCAACCCCCGCTCCACAGTGGGCACCATCACCGAGGTCTATGACTACCTGCGGCTGCTGTTCTCCCGCATCGGCATCCCCCACGACCCCGAGACCGGCGAACGGCTGGTGCGCCAGACACCCCAGCAGATCGTCGACCGGGTGATGGAGATGGACGAGGGGGTCCGGTTCCAGGTGCTGGCCCCGGTGGTGCGGGGCCGCAAGGGCACCTACGACACGCTGTTGGCCGAGCTGGCCTCCGACGGGTTCGCCCGGGCCATCGTCGACGGCGACCTGATCGAGCTGGACAACGGCACAGAAAGCCTGGAGCTGGCCCGCTACGAGATGCACAGCATCTTGGTGGTGGTCGACCGCCTGGTGATGCGAGAGGGCATCGAGCGGCGGCTCACCGAGTCGATGGAGACTGCGTTGGGGCTGGCCGAGGGCGTCGCCGAGTTGATGATCATGCCCCAAGGCCCCGACTCCGACGAGGAGCCCCAGACCATCACCTTCTCCCAGCACCTGTCCCGGCCCTCCGACGGGAAGTCGTTCGAGGAACTGGCCCCCCGCAATTTCTCCTTCAACTCGCCCTACGGGGCCTGCCAGCACTGCGACGGGCTGGGATCGGTGTTCGAGGTGGATCCCCGGCTGGTGATCCCCGACCCCGACCTGAGCCTGGAAGACGGCGCCATCGCCCCGTGGGCGAAGGGCCACAACCAGTACTTCAAACGCCTGGTGGAGTCGGTGGCCGAGGACCGGGACATTCCCATGGACCAGCCGTGGGGGAGCCTCGACCGCCAGCACCATGATCTGCTGCTATATGGAAAGGGCGTCGCCAACCAGCGCACCGAGGTCCGCTTCCGCAACCGATACGGCCGGGTCCGCCGCTACAACGCCCGCTACGAGGGGGTCATCCCCTATCTCCAGCGCCGCCACAGCGAGTCGGACTCCGACGCCGTGCGGGCCCAGATCGAGGGATACATGCGGGAGGTGCCCTGCTCGGGGTGCAATGGCGCCCGGCTCAACCCGCTGTCGCTGGCCGTCACCGTGGACGACCGCACCATCGACGAGGTGTGCTCGCTGTCGATCCGGGACGCGGCTGCGGCCCTGGCCTCGCTGGATCTATCCGAGCGAGACCAGACCATCGCCGGGCAGGTGCTCAAGGAGATCAACGCCCGGCTCAAGTTCCTGCTCGACGTGGGCCTGGAATACCTGACCCTGGGCCGCTCAGCCGGCACCCTCAGCGGGGGAGAGGCCCAGCGCATCCGGCTGGCCTCCCAGATCGGCAGCGGCTTGGTGGGCGTGCTCTATGTGCTCGACGAGCCCTCCATCGGCCTGCACCAGCGGGACAACCGCCGCCTCATCGACACCCTGGAGCGGATGCGCGACCTGGGCAACACCGTGCTGGTGGTGGAGCACGACGAGGAGACCGTGCGGGTGGCCGACCACGTGGTGGACATCGGCCCCGGCGCCGGCGAGCACGGCGGCGCCGTGGTCCACTCCGGCACGGTGGCCGATCTGCTGAAGAACAAGCGGTCGCTCACCGGCCAGTACCTGTCGGGCCGCAAGTCGATCCCGGTGCCCGAACGCCGCCGGATTCCCGGAGACGACTGGCTCACCATCCGGGGCGCCCGGGAGCACAACCTCGCCGACATCGACATCGACATCCCGCTGGGCTGCTTCGTCACCGTCACCGGCGTGTCGGGGTCGGGCAAGTCCACCCTGGTCAACGACATCTTGTACCGGTCGCTGATGCAGCGCATCTACAAGTCCAAGATCCCGCCCGGCCTGCACAAGGGCATCGACGGCACCGAAGCCCTCGACAAGGTGATCAACATCGACCAGCAGCCCATCGGGCGCACCCCCCGGTCGAACCCGGCCACCTACACCAGCGTGTTCGACCACATCCGCAAGCTGTTCGCCCAGACTCCCGAGTCCCGGGTGCGGGGCTACATGCCCGGCCGGTTCTCCTTCAACGTGAAGGGCGGTCGCTGCGAGGCCTGCTCGGGCGACGGCACCATCAAGATCGAGATGCACTTTCTGCCCGACGTGTACGTGCCCTGCGAGGTGTGCAAAGGGGACCGCTACAACCGCGACACCCTCGACATCGAGTTCAAGGGCCGGACCATCTCCGAGGTGCTCGACATGTCGTGTGCCGATGCCCTGGAGTTCTTCGGCAACCAGCCGGCCATCACCCGCCACATGCAAACCTTGGTGGATGTGGGCCTGGGCTACATCCGGCTCGGCCAGCCCGCCCCCACCCTGTCGGGCGGCGAGGCCCAGCGGGTGAAGCTGGCCTCTGAGCTGGCCAAGCGCCCCACCGGCCACACCATCTACATCCTCGACGAGCCCACCACGGGGCTTCACTTCGACGACGTCCGCAAGCTGCTGGCCGTCCTCAGCCGCCTGGTCGACCAGGGCAACACCGTGCTGGTGATCGAGCACAACCTGGATGTGGTCAAAACCGCCGACTGGATCGTCGACCTCGGCCCCGAGGGCGGCGACAACGGCGGCACCGTCGTTGCCGAGGGCCCCCCCGAGCTGGTGGCCCGCTCCGACCACAGCTACACCGGCAAATTCCTCCGCCCCGTGCTGGGCATCTGACTGCCCGCTTCCGGGCCTCGGCCTGCGGGCAGTCCGCTGCCGCGAGCCCCTACTGGAACCGAGCCGAAGGCACGCCGAAGATCACGTTTTCGGGATCGAAATCGAGGTTGGCCACCAGCACCTCGCACTCCATCCGGTCGGGATCCCGGAAGAACATGCTCAGCTTGCGCCCGAATATCGTGACCACGCCGTCGGTGGCGCCGTCGGCCATCAGCCGCACCCTGATCTCGGAGAACTCCTCCAGGCCCGCCGCCAGCACACCGATGTGATCGAGGCGCCCCCGCCCGTGCATCGGCGTCTGGTTGTCGGCCTCGGTGTTCCCCTCGATCTCGAACACGTTCAGCTCGCAGTCTGGGCCGATGTTGATGATGGTCATGCGCGGCCCACCCGGGAATTCAGGCCCGTCGCTCTCAATGGTGGCCCCGAAATTGTCCACATAGAACCGCTGAAGCCGGTCAGAGTCCTTCGTGATCGTGGCAACATGGTCAATCCCCGCAGTCAGCACAGCCAACCTCCTTGATCCGGGTCAATGGTCAAACCCTATGATCTCGGGCTCCTGACTCTTGTATTCAGTTGTCAAGGTGCTAGTTCCGGTTTGGCGGTCACAGGCCCTGTTGCAAGCTGCATCGAACTTGAGGACCGGGCCGCGGGCATCGCCGGAGTGCCCTGCTGTGGTGGGTCTGTCAGCTGAGCAGAACTGGATTCCTTTGGGGCGGGCGGTAGGTGTCCACTCCAGTCTCTGGGAAGGGATCGGGTGGTGGCTCGACTTTGAAGCGGTTCTCGGCTGAGTCATGGTGGACTTCCCAGCCGTCGTCATGGATGTTGTGATGGCACTTGTTGCACACCAGCACCAGGTTGGGCATGTCGGTCGGCCCGCCGTTTCTCCAGAATCGGACGTGGTGGGCAAAGCTTCGGTTGGCGCTGGCCCCGCAGCCGATGCACTCTTCGTCCCGGTAGACCAACGCGGCCCGCTGGGCATCAGACGCCGTGCGCCGCTTGCGCCCAAGATTCATCTCCTGGGTGGCAGCCCGGAACACACCTGGCAGCAGATCGGCGTCACAAGCCAGCCGGATCAGCTCAGCAGTCGGGATCGGCGTGCCGTCGGCGAGGCGGGCGTTGACCAACTCCTGGTTGATCACGTCGTATTCGGCAATCACCATCAGCGCGGTGCCTTTGGCTTTGCCCTTTTCGGGCTCGAGGATCAACTCGGCCAAGGCGTCGGCCATCCGCTGCTGCGGAGTGCGCCGCTTTTTGGGGTCCTCGGCGTTCCACAACTCGCGTTCTTTGGATGCCAGAACGGTGTCGATGCGAGCGCCGGTTATGGGGTCGTACTCGCCCGACATCAGGAACTTCCCCGTCTCTCGGCTCAGAAATGTCCGCGCTGTGCGATTCTCCTGCTGGCGGGCCAGGATCGACTGGCCATCGTCCTCGGACATGTCCTGTTGGTTGCGGCGTACCGTCTTCGTGAACTGGTCGTAGTTCTGACGCTGGGCTGCCTCGGTCAGCAGAGCCTCGTCAATCGGACCGTCCGAAGCCGCTCGGGCAATCAGCCGGGCATGACCCGCAGGGATCAGCCCAGTCTCCAATGCCGCAGAGGCTGTAGGCAGCTCGGCCAATTGGGTCGAGGTCTTCACATCCCGCGAGGCTTCCCGCCGAGAAGACTGGAGTTCGTTTCGCAAGACCTGCTCGACCATTTTCTCGCCGCACTGCTCTCGCTCGGCATTGATGAGATGAGCCTTCCACCCGGCCAGCCGAGCCTCGGCACGTCCCACCGAGACCAAGGCCGCCCGACGTTGTGCGCTCGACATCCCCGCCGGGTCCATCTCAGGCACTCGAACGGCAACCTCGACCTCGCTCCTATTGGATACAAAATCCCTGTTCACAGCCCTATCAGCCATGTCAAGAACTATACCCACCACCTGTGACAGTTACCCTCAAACCACCTACACTTGCCCGGCGGCATGGCGATCGAGTGGCATTGCAGTCGGTCCCGGTGCCGCAGGCGACAAGAAGATGAGTTCACCGACTGACTACCTCAACCCTGAGGCTCGTGCCCGTATGGCGATCGACGAGCAGTTGGCGGAGTGTGGCTGGGTAGTGCAGGACTACCAGCGCGCCGCGGTGGCCGCCGCCAGGGGGGTGGCGGTGCGGGAGGTGCCCACCGAGGCTGGCCCCGCTGACTATGTGCTCTACGTGGACGCCCAAGCGGTGGGGGTGATCGAGGCCAAGAAAGAGGGCGCCACGCTCACCGGGGTGGAGCCCCAGACCCGTAAGTACCAGTCGGCCTACCCCGGCCAACTGCCCGCCTTCCAGGTGGATGGCGCGCTGCCCTTCGGCTACGAGTCAACCGGGGCTGAAACCCGCTTCACCTGTGGGCTCGACCCGCTTCCAACCTCACGTCGGGTCTACAGCTTTCACCGTCCCGAAGCGCTCGCTCAATGGCTAACCAACTACAACGAGTTCGACGGCAACGCCACCCTGCGCAGCGGATTCAGCGAACTGCCCGGCCTGAGCGACGACACCACCGGGCTGTGGCCGGCGCAGGCCGAGGCCATCGGCAACCTGGAGGAGTCATTCAAGGCCAACCGCCCTCGGGCGCTGATCCAGATGGCCACGGGCTCGGGCAAGACATTCACCGCGGCCAACGTCTGCTATCGGCTGCTGCGCCACACCCGGGCCAATCGCATCCTGTTCCTGGTCGACCGGGCCAACCTGGGCCGCCAGGCGGTGCGGGAGTTCGAGGGCTTCGACGTACCGGGCGACCGCCGCAAGTTCACCGAGCTGTACAACGTCCGCTGGCTGGCCTCTTCACAGCTTGACATGGCCAACGAGGCTGCCGCCAAAGTCCACGTGAGCACCATCCAGCGCCTCCACTCCATCCTCCGGGGAGAGGAGCTCGACGACGATCACGACGAGCGGACCGGCTTCGACACTGCCCCCGAACAGCCGGTGGAGGTGGCCTACAACCCGAGAGTGCCGATCGAGTCATACGACCTCATCATCATCGACGAGTGCCACCGCTCGATCTATGGCGTGTGGCGCCAGGTGCTGGAATACTTCGACGCTTTCCTGGTGGGCCTCACCGCTACGCCCGGCATCCAGACGTTCGCCTTTTTCGACCAGAACCTGGTGATGGAGTACGGGCACGCCCAGGCAGTGGCCGACCGGGTGAACGTGGACTTCGACATATTCCGCATCCGCACCGAGATCACCGAGACCGGCGGCGCCGTCCCCTCCGGCTTCGTGACCGAGTTCCGCGACCGGGAGACCCGCAGCATCCGCCTAGAGCAGGCCGATGCCGACATCGCCTACCACGCCGCCGAGCTCGACCGCCGGGTAGTGGTCCCTGATCAAATCCGCACAATCGTTCGCACCCTTCGCGATTCGCTGCCCGAGATGTTCGAAGACCGAGAGCAAGACGACGACGGCTTCCTGGTCAACATCCCCAAAACGCTGATCTTCGCCAAAGACGACAGCCATGCCGACGACATCGTGCAGATCGTGCGGGAGGAGTTCGGCCTCGGCAACCAGGGAGCGGTCAAGATCACCTACCGCTCCGGGGAGGCGGGCGAGAGCGCCGAGCAACTGCTCCAGAAGTTCCGCACCGACTATCCCACCCGCATCGCCGTGACCGTGGACATGATCGCCACCGGCACCGATGTGAAGCCCATCGAATGCGTGGTGTTCATGCGCATGGTGCGCAGCCGCAACTTCTTCGAGCAGATGAAGGGCCGAGGCGTCCGTGTGATCGACAGCGACCAGCTCCGCACCGTCACCCCCGACGCCCAAGCAAAAGACCGCTTCGTGATCGTCGATGCAGTGGGCGTGACCGAAGCCGACCTCCACGACACCGTCCCGCTAGAGCGCCAGCGCCACGTGAGCTTCGACAAGCTGCTCAACCAGATCGGCCTCGGCTCCAAAGACCCCGACGTGGTGTCGTCGGTAGCGTCGCGCCTGGCTCGCCTCAACCGCCGGATCACCGCAGAGGACCGAGCCGAGGTGGAGTGGGTAGCCGGAGTCGAGCTGAGCGAGCTGGTACACCACATCACCGACGCCCTCGACCCCGACCGCCAGCACGAAGTCGCCTCTGCCGAGACCGGTACCGACGAGCCGACCCTCGAGCAAGTGGCCGCGACTGCCCAACAACTGATTGCCGAGGCAATCCAACCCCTAGCCGGCAACTCCGAGCTACGACAGAAGCTGGTGGACATCCGCCGGAGCTACGAGCAGGTCATCGACAAAGCCTCTCGTGACCGGGGGATCTCCGGAGAGTTCTCCGTAGATGCCGCCGACCGAGCCCGAAGCGAAGTGGAGTCCTGGAAGCAGTACATCGAGAACAACCGGGGCAAGATCACCGCATTGGAAGTGCTTTACCACCAGCCCTACGGCCGTGGCCTCACCTACGACGACATCAGGGAACTGGTCAGCGCCATCGGTCGCCCACCTCACCGCTGGACCCCCGACATCTTATGGAAGGCCTACGAAACTCTCGATGAGTCCAAAGTCCGAGGCTCAGGCCACAGAGTGCACACCGACCTCGTGAGCCTGGTCCGCTACGCCCTTGGGGAGGTCGACGAGCTTGTGGCCTACCCCGACCTCGTAAACGAGCGTTTCGAGATCTGGCTGAACCAACAGCGAAGTGCTGGCACCGAATTCACCGACGAGCAACTCGGCTTCCTCGACTTGATCAAAGACCGAATTGCCTCCAGCCTTACCATCGCCCCCGCTGACCTCCAACACCCGCCCTTCAGCGCTCATGGGGGATTGGGTAAGGCCCGTCAGCTCTTTGGGACCGAGTTGAACTCCTTATTGGGTGATCTGACCGAAGCACTAGCCGCATGACGGGAGATCTGCCCAAGGGCTGGATGCAGGTCTTGCTTGGCGATGTTTGCCTACCAGTTAGCAAGGTCGACCCGCGACAGCACCCTGATCAGGAATTCGAGTACATCGACATCGGTGGAGTCCTCCCTGGTGCCGGCCAAATCTGTGAGACCAAGTGGCTTAGGGGCGCTGACGCACCTTCGCGAGCCCGACAGCTCGTCCGCACGGGAGATGTGATCTTGTCAACGGTGAGGACGTATCAGCGTAAGACGGCAATTGTGCCCCCAAGTATTGATGGGGCAGTTGCTTCGACAGGCTTTTTTGTCTTACGCCCCGATCGCGACATCGTTCCTCAGTTCATCTTGTTTCAAGCCCTGAGCCACGAGTTCGCGATGCGGCTGAGTGAGAGACAAACCGGGACGAGCTATCCAGCGGTGCGGGATAGAGATGTTAGGGAAATGAGTATCCGAATAGCTCCCCGTGAAGAACAAAAGCGGATTGTTGCCGCTATCGAAGAACACTTCTCCCGCCTCGATGCTGTTGAGGCCACACAACGCCGGATCTTCCATCAGATCAACATTCTCAAGTCCTCGCTCCTGACTGAATCATTTCGAATGAATGGTGATCTACCTTCTAGATGGCACCGGGCGACCGTTGGTGAGATCGCAGAAGTTCAACTGGGGCGCCAGCGCTCGCCTCAGCATCACACTGGATCACAGATGCGTCCGTATCTCCGCTCAGCCAACGTGACCTGGGACGGCGTCTCTCTGGGGGACGTCAAGGAGATGAACTTCGACGATCGCGACTTCGAGACCTACTGCCTTGAGCGGGGTGATCTGTTGCTCAACGAGGCGTCAGGGAGTCCAAATGAGGTTGGCAAGCCAGTTATCTGGGATGGGCAGATCGAGAATTGCTGCTTCCAGAACACGCTCCTTCGCGTTCGCTCTACTCAGACCGACATGAAGTACTTGTATTGGTACTGTTACTACGCGGCGCTGAGCGGTCGATTTGGAGATGCTGGCCGTGGAGTGAATATCCGCCACCTCGGTAAGAGCGGGCTCGCTCAGTTCCCGATCCCGGTAGCTCCGCGCGAACTGCAAGGTGAGATCGCAGCCCAGCTTGACAAGCAATTTGAGCAACTGAAGCTACTTGAGCGGACTGCTCGGATAGTTCAAGATCGGGTGGTTGCTTTGCGCTCGGCAGTGCTCGCCGACGCCTTCGCAGGCCAACTCGTGCCTCAAGACCCTAACGACGAACCAGCCTCAGCCCTGTTGGAGCGCATCGCCGACTCTCGGCGGCCTGTCTAGGCCGGTACCGGTCGATCACCCGTATCGGTGTATCTGCTGCGATAGTTGTCCTGTAGGTTCAGCCACAGTTGGGGGCCGGTTCCGAGTGCCTGCCCGATGTCGTCGGCAATCTCGGCGGTGATCCCTGTCCGACCAAATACGGCGGATGGTCATCACCGAGGCGAGCTTTCGACTCTCTGTCGCCATCGCCGCTTTGGGCTGCCGAATCACCGAATGGCTCGACCACCCCGCCGCTCCCCGATTCGTCCAGCTAGCCCTGCTTTGAGGACGAGATTCCATAATCTCTGCAAGCGCCATAGGAGCAGGCTCCGGCGCCCTCTGTTCCAGGCTATGGCGTGCTCTCGCCATTCCGGGCGGACGACGTCGAGGAACACGACGACCTTAATGAGGTATAGCATGTTAACGCTTAGGCCAATCCGATGGTTCGCGGCGATGGGGAAGTCTTCCGGTTCGTGGCCGAGCTTGGTGAGACATTCCTCCAATTGGTCTTCAGCGGTTTGTAGGAGGAGTTGGAACTCTTGTTGGCCGGCCCAGCAGGCGGGAGGATGCCATTCCCTCGCGTGGAGGTATTCGCTGGTCTCGGCAATCCGTCCACCAAACTGCAAATACTGGCTGAGAAGCGCGACCTCCGGAGGTGGGTTCGACTTCCCCTCCCCGCAGCCGTCCTTGAAGATGATGGATCGGATCAGATCGGAATTCAAGACTCTGTTGAAATTGTATTCGGGACCTGTAGGGCTCCGGGGATCTCGGAGGCAGTCCTTGGTTGCCCATTTCGCTGGGGCGTAGAAACACCAGTAGATGAGGGAGATAGCTCCGAATGCGAGAAGGTAGGACACCCAGCGGGCGTGCCCCGTGTAGCTGACGCCGATCGCTGCTACGAAGACGGCCACGAGCACCGTCGCAGCGGAACGGAAATACCACTTGTGGGCATCGCCGTAGAAGAACTTCGCCAAGGGCATGACGGGTCGGATCAGCGCCGAGGCATAGCCGCGCCAGATGCGGGTGGGATGGAATTTGCTAGCGGACTTAGCCATCGGCGTGTTCGTCGCGCCGCACGTGGACGATGTCGAGAGACGCCCGAGTGCTCGGTTCCAGTGCCAGGGCCAGGCGCTCCCGATGGGCGGGACCGGCGCGCAACAAGGGTGCCTCGTTGGCGGAGTTCTGTGTCCAGGATTCCACCAGCAGGTCTAACCCGTCTATGGTGGCCTCCTTCTCCTAGCAGGTAGAGCTCTGGGGACGAGGAAACCCGCACCCTCCTTCGTTCCCGATCGTATGCCCCGCAGCATTCTCCGCACAAGAAGGGGCGCCTGGCAAGGATCTCGTGGCGAGGTGCAGCGGCGTGACCCCCTGAGTTTGGTCCACCTGACCAAAAAACGGGGTCCGGTCAAGGTTGGTAAGCCAGTTATCTGGGATGGGCAGATCGAGAATTGCTGCTTCCAGAACACGCTCCTTCGCGTTCGCTCTACTCAGACCGACATGAAGTACTTGTATTGGTACTGTTACTACGCGGCGCTGAGCGGTCGATTTGGAGATGCTGGCCGTGGAGTGAATATCCGCCACTTCGGTAAGAGCGGGCTCGCTCAGTTCCCGATCCCGGTAGCTCCGCGCGAACTGCAAGGTGAGATCGCAGCCCAGCTTGACAAGCAATTTGAGCAACTGAAGCTACTTGAGCGGATTGCTCGGATAGTTCAAGATCGGGTGGTTGCTTTGCGCTCGGCAGTGCTTGCCGATGCCTTCTCTGGCCGGCTCGTGCCTCAAGACCCTAACGACGAACCAGCCTCAGCCCTGTTGGAGCGCATCGCCGACTCTCGGCGGCCTGTCTAGGCCGGTACCGGTCGATCACCGGTATCGGTGTATCTGCTGCGATAGTTGTCCTGTAGGTTCAGCCACAGTTGGGGGCCGGTTCCGAGTGCCTGCCCGATATCGTCGGCAATCTCGGCGGTGATCTCCGTCCGATCTTGGAGTATCGCCGAGGTCGCTTCGATAGTCCTCTCCAAGGTCTCAGCAAACCTGGCTGTATTCCAGCCGCGTGCCTCCAACTCGTCTTTCAGGATCTCCCCTGGAGTGAAACTTGGTTCAACTCCGGCCACGTCCCCGTCCTCTCTCATCAGTGGTGGTCCGCGATGCCGATCGGCAAGACGACTCTACCTTTGGCGGAGGCCGTGGCGTGGGCGGGTGTCTGTTCAAGTTCCAAGGCCACGGTGTAGCAGGGGTGGGACTCCTGCGATGTGCTCCGAGACAACAGTTAGTCGTTGTCGGCAGTGTGGTATCTAGCTGATACCATTCGTTGAATGGCTATGACGCTCAGGCTGACTGAGGAAGAACAGGACGCTCTGCGAGAGCGAGCGGCGCTCGAGGGCACGTCCATGCAAGAGGCCGCGCGGCGGGCGGTACGCGAGTACATCGCCAAGGCCGATCATCGTGACCGCGTTGCGGCTGCTGCTGAGCTCATCACCCAGCGTCATACCGTCGCTCTGCGACGCCTGGGCGAGTGAGCCTCAGCATCGAATACCTGGACGCTGAGGACCTTGTAGAACTCGCACGACGATTGCTAGGTGACCCTCCACCGGTTCGGGATCTAGGTCTGCTCGGTGCGGCAGCCGCCCGGCCACAGGCATCAGCGTTTGGCGAGGACGCATATCCAGACATCTGGAGCAAGGCCGGTGCTCTGCTTCATTCCATCGTCAGGAACCATCCGCTCGTAGATGGCAACAAGCGGCTTGGTTGGCTTGCGACAGCCGTGTTTCTGGAACTCAACGAAGCAAGTGTGAGCTCTGCTGCCGACGATGACGTGTATGGCCTTGTCATGGCCGTCGCCACGGGCGAATTGAGTGTCGATCAGATCGCAGCGGCACTCCGAATGATGCATGAGCAAGGCACTGCCTCCAAACTTTGATGCGGTGAATCACAGATGACCTCCGACCCCAAGGCCATGGTGCAGAAGCTGTGGGACTTCTGCGATGTTCTCCGAGACGACGGCCTGTCCTACGGCGACTACCTGGAGCAACTCACCTACTTGCTGTTCCTGAAGATGGCCGATGAGCAGCACGAGCTGTTGGGCCAGCGGGTGGTACCCATCGGCTATGACTGGTCAACACTGCTGAACCGGTCGGGAGAGCACCTCGAAGCCCAGTACAACAAGACCCTCACGGAACTCGGATCAGCCGACGACATGCTCGGCGTCGTATTCCGCAAGGCTCGCAACCGGATCCAGAATCCGGCCAAGCTGGAGCAGCTCATCAAGGAGTTCATCGACCAGCACGAGTGGATGAGCTATGACGCCGACCTCAAAGGCGACGCCTACGAGGGCTTGATCGAAAAGACCGCCCAAGAGGGCGCCAGGGGAGCGGGGCAGTACTTCACCCCCCGATCTCTCATCTCCGCCATTGTCGATGTGATGCAGCCCGAGCCCGGCGACCGCATCTGTGACCCAGCCTGCGGGACCGGCGGCTTCTTCCTCGGTGCCTACCAGTCCATCGTTGAGCGATTCCCCCACCTGACTCCCGACCAGGCCGCTCACCTGCGGTCGGGAGCCTTCACCGGCTGGGAGATCGCCGACCTGCCCGCTCGACTCTGCGCCATGAACCTGCTGCTCCACGGCATCGAGAGCCCCGAGTCGGATTCTCCCATCAACGTGGACGATGCGTTGCGCGACGACCCCGGCCAACGATTCGACATGGTGCTCACCAATCCGCCTTTCGGCCGGTCGTCATCCGACAGCTATGAGCGGGAGGACTTCTGGGCCACCACCAAGAACAAGCAGCTCAACTTCGTCCAGCACGTCGTCAGCCTGCTCAAGATCGGTGGCACTGCGGCAGTGGTGGTCCCGGACAACGTGTTGTTCGAGGCCGGAGCCGGCGAGACCATCCGCCGTCGACTCTTACACGACTGCGACGTCCACACCCTTCTCCGTCTCCCCACCGGCATCTTCTATGCCCAAGGCGTCAAAGCCAACGTCCTGTTCTTCCGCCGCCGTGAAGGTGCCGAGCAAGCCTGGACCAAGGAGCTATGGGTATACGACCTACGCACCAACAAGCACTTCACCCTCAAGCAGAACCCGCTCACGAAAGCCGACCTCGACGACTTCGTAACCTGCTACAACCCCGCCAACCGCCACCAGCGCCAAGAGTCCGAGCGCTTCAAGCGCTACTCCTACGACGAGCTCATCGCCCGCGACAAGGCCAGCCTCGACCTCTTCTGGCTCCGCGACGAAAGCCTCGAAGACATCGACAACCTCCCCACCCCCGCCGTCCTCGCCACCCAAATCGCCGAAGATCTCCAATCCGCCCTCACCGAAATCCAAGCCCTTGCCGAGAGCCTCGCGACTGCCGGTGAGCCTCCCGGCACTGGTATGTCAAGCTGAAGCGAAGTAGGTACATGTCACTCCTTGGGAGTAGTCTGCACCCTTCTGCACGGCCTGTGGATAACTTGGCGACCGAAAGGCAGCGGTCATGGCCGACCGAACCAGAATCGAGTGGACCGAGACAACCTGGAACCCAACCACCGGTTGCGACCGAGTCTCCGTCGGTTGCGACAACTGCTACGCGCTAACCCTCGCCAAGCGCCTCAAAGCCATGGGCAACCCCAAGTACCAGAACGACGGCGACCCCAAGTTCAGCGGCCCAGGATTTGGACTCACGCTGCACGACTACCAACTGGAGCTTCCATACCGATGGAGAGCCCCTCGGCTCGTCTTCGTAAACTCGATGAGCGACCTGTTCCACAACGACGTGCCGCTGGAGTTCATCCAGAAGGTCTTCACCATTATGGCCGACACTCCCCAGCACACCTACCAAATCCTCACCAAGCGCTCAAAACGGCTCGCTGCTCTCGCCGAAGAGTTGGATTGGCCTTCGAATGTGTGGATGGGTGTCACTGTCGAGAACGACCGCTACACCTTCAGAATCGACCACCTGCGCTCGGTAGACGCCGCGGTCCGATTCATCAGCGCCGAACCCCTTCTCGGTCCACTCCCAGAACTCGACTTGACGGATATCGGCTGGTTAATCGCCGGAGGAGAAAGTGGCCACGGTGCTCGACCCGTCCAAGATGCGTGGGTTCGTGATCTTCGCGATCAGTGTGTTGCGGCCAGCACTGCCTTCTTCTTCAAACAGTGGGGTGGTCGCACTCCCAAAGCAAATGGACGCGAATTAGATGGCATTTACCATGGTGAGATGCCGCAGGGCTTCTATCTTGCCGCTTCATGACAGTGCCAAAAGCTGACCAAGGCGTTCCATTGTTCAGTGACGCTGACTTGGATGCTATGATTGTGGAGATCGATTCAGGTCGCAGTGTTCCTGAAGCTAGAGACATCGCAACACAGATACGAGAATTCCATGGTTGGACTCTCAATAAGCTCGATGTTTTTGAAAACTACCTTAAGATGTACCGTCGGGTCGCGGGAGGTGGAACATATATTGATGCCTTTGCGGGCACAGGAAAAGGTAGGCTCGTCGAGAATGGTCAAAGTTTCGTTCGGGATGGATCGTCGCTCATTGCGAGCAAAAGCGGAGCCTTCTCTACTCTTCATCTCATTGAGAAGAACAAGGACCATTTCGAGTTGCTCGACTCCGAAGTCAAAGTTCTAAACTCCCGTCAGTCCTCTAGAATTCATACGTATCATGATGATTGCAATTCGAAAATACGCGAATTGTTGGGAGGTGGGGAACTTGACATGCAAAAGCCTTGCTTTGCCTTGCTGGATCAAGAATCTACTCAACTTGACTGGGATACAATTGAGAGGTTAGCGAATTGGAAGACTTACGAACCTCCTCCAACTAACAGTGGTAGACCCAAGAAATGCAAAGTAGAACTGTGGATTCTTTTCAACTCTCACCAGGCTATGAGCAGACTCTGGCCTCATGATCGAGATAGGTTTCCAGAGTCATTTAGTCCTCAAACCCTAGATAGAGTCTTTGGAAGCCGAGAGGTTTGGTGGGAACTGTGGGAGCAGCGTAAGACTTTCAAGATACTGATTGAGCGGTTCACTGAGCAGCTACGCAACCTCGGATACCAGTATGTGCTTCCACAATTGATCAAAGATCCAATAACAGGACGCCCGCAGTATCACATGATCCACGCTACTGATCATCCGAGCGCTGTTTCATTCATGCGATGGGCTAAACGAAGCACAGACGGATTCGAAAATCAGCAACTTCCTGGAATATAGGCCCCTCAATAGTGCCTGAACTGGTCGGCCAGGCCCGTGCAGATGTCTCGAAGATCTGACTTCAGTCGATCAACTACCCAGGGACAGGTCTGTTGAGGTCATGCTGGTGGAAAGGGATTCCAGGGACTGTTCGAAAGCCGGTGCTGAGACAGGGGCAGACTATCGGGGCTGTGCGCTGCCCTGAAGCAGGGCGAGCGTTCCTTTTTCTGGGGGCATTGCACCCCAACCCCTACCGGAGTCACTGTGTGGAGCAGCTGGAGCCGGGGCCACATTCGTAGGCTAGGGTGTTGTATCGTGTCAACGTGACGAGGGCTCGGCATCCGCAGAAGGACGTCGAGAAGGCTCTTGCCCAGATGGATGAGGCCGGATGGGAGGTCGCAACGGCGTCGACAGGTCATCGCTGGGGGGTGGCAAAGTGTGGAGAGTCCAGCAGAGCCGGTTGTCAGTTGTCGATCTGGCCGACACCTCGCAATCAGGGCCTTCACGCTCGGCAGTTGCTGCATCGACTCGAAAGGTGTCTCCACGAATGGAGTCGGGAGGGCGGTTGAGATGACAACGTTTGCATTCACGCTGATTGTCGAGGGTTCTGACATTCAGGATGTTGAAGTCGTCGATGCCTTGTTCGATGCCGGCTGTGACGATGCCCTCGCTGGGTCTTCTGATGGGGTTCAGTTCCTGGATTTTGATCGGGAGGCAGACACACTTGGGGAGGCAGTGCTATCCGCGGTGGGGGATGTCGAATCAGTCAAAGAGCTATCGGTGACCAGAATCGCTGATGCCGGTCTCATCACGATGGCTGAGATTGCGGCTCGTACTGGCCGCACCCGCGAGAGCATTCGGCTCCTGGTTGCAGGCAAGCGAGGGCCTGGGGGGTTTCCACCGCCAGCTACCGACCCCCGAAGCCGATATCGACTATGGAGAGCAGGCGAAGTTGAGTATTGGATGAGGGCCTACCTCGGGGAGGCCGCTGAATGGCAGGAGGACCTCTACTTGGCCGCTCTCAATATTGGCTTGGAGTTCCGCCACCACCGCGCCTACCTATCGGATGCCGAAGTCGCTGACATCCGTACCCTTGTAGACCTCTAGTTCTTGGAACTGGCATTCGTGTTCAGGGTCAAAGCCGAAATCGGATGACATACAGCTTCAGGACCGGCCGGGGCGGGGGACGGGCAATCGGCCTAGGCCGTATCGCAGGTCACAGCGAAGGGTCGATGACCTGGTCGATGTCGCGGTGCATCTTGTCGGGGTCGATGTGGGGCAGGTGGCGCCAGCGGTCGAGCAAGGCTTGACGGTTTGGACCCTGATGGCGCAAGGGGCGAGGTTCTGTCTCGGGACGGTCAGGTCGGGTCACGACGAAAGCGTATTGCCTGTTTAGCGCTTGTCTAACGACAATTTGGTTCGACTGTGCCCCGTCAAGTTGCCGCAGCAGAAGACGTCGCTCAGAGCGGCGACGATCAACCCTGGATCGCTCTCGGCAAAAGCGGCGTCCAGGTACGCAATCACGTTCTCTTCAGTCCGCAGGTGAGCCGCTGCGTCCCATGGTTATGTCTGTGTTGTTTCCATTTGAGACCTCAAATCGGCCTAAAGGCGGCGCGCCGCCACTTGAGGCGGCCATGCCACACCAGGCTCGGGCAGAGGCTTGCCCTGATCCAATAGGTGTTCGATGGCCTCGGCAACCACGGCCCGGATGCCCGACTCCGCTGCTTCCCGTTCCGGCTCCAGCCAGCTGACCAAAGGGAAGCCGTCACACAGGCCGACCCACTCGCCGTCCTCGTCAGACCACTCAGTCCAGAACCGATACTGATCAATTGCCATCGTGTTCCTCCATCTCGTCGAGCGCCCGCAGCGCCTGGCGTACCTGGTAGGGCTTCGCCTTGCCTTTGCGGGGCTGAAGGACCAGCAACGGATGATCCATCCACGGAGTGTCATAGATCAGGTGGCTGCCCCTACGTCGCCGCGGCTTGCCAAAGCATAGGTCGCAAACCGCGACCAGGTCCGCCCACGAGACATTGCCCGGGTTGTTCCGGATTCTCTCCAACCGCTTTTCGTCTCGTGTCATCTAGCTTGGGCGAGGCACTGCGGATCCGCAGGATCCATGCCGCTGACCTACCATCAACATCTTCATTTGCATTAACATGCATTGAAAATTAGTATGATAGCTAGAAAGTATCGCACTCGATCTTCAGGGCGCCCAGGCAATTCGCATATGCGAGGAGAAACACAGGATGGGTGTGCTCCTGACGGTGGCGGTGTACGGGTCTTTCGGGTTGATGATGTTCAACCTGGGGTTGCTGTACCCCTTCTTGAGAAACAAGTGGTACCGGCGGAAGTTGGCGAAGGTGCGCACCGTCGGCCCTGACGGCACGGCGATCACCAAAGACGACATTCGCCGAGAGCTCATGCGGGATCCGGTGGCCAGCGACCTGTTTGCCAGTGACGATACGCCGGATGATGTGGCCCGCTACCTGTTCTTGGAGGCCGAGCGGCGGGCCATGCTGCGCAAGTGCAACCGGCTCGACGACGATGAGAACGACTTCTTCGCCCCTCCCCGTCGTGGCGGCCCCGACCCCGGCTTCCGCGGCTGCAACGAGTTGTGAGGATTCTGGCTTTTGTCGGCCTCTGTTCTGCCACCGCTCATTGTGTGTACATTTAGACACATGCGATTACACATTAAGCTTGAGGACGAGTTAGTCGCAGACTTGGATCGCAGAGTTGGCCCTCGCAAACGGAGCGCGTTTATTGCAGCCTTGATTCGTCGCACCCTTGAAGATGAGCGACGGTGGGATGAAATTGAAGCGTCTTTGGGGTCCATTGCCGACAGCGGCCATGAGTGGGACGAAGATCCCTCGGCGTGGGTTCGTGAGCAGCGGCGCAGCGACCCGAGACGGTCGGGCTGAGTGTGTCGCGCCTGCTTCTCGACACGACAGTGTTGATTGACGCGCTTAGGGAACGGGCCGCGGCAAACCGTCTGAGAGCACTGAGGCGACAGGGGGTCGAACCGTGGGTATCTGCGATATCGATTGAGGAAATCTGGCGTGGTTTGCGCTCTGAAGAAGAGATGGCAGCACGCCGTTTGGTCGAGGCGCTGAGGCTCGCCCCGATAGGAGTTGCCGAAGCACGACGGGCTGGTCGCTGGCGACGTGAATACGCGGCAGAAGGCATCACCATTCACCAAGCGGATTGTCTGATAGCCGCCGCAGCAATCGGTGTCGGAGCGGCGCTGGCCACGGCAAACGTCAGGGACTTTCCGATGCCCGAGGTGGACGTGCAGAATTGGCCTTCCACCTTCGAGGAGTAAGCCACTCATGTACCCGGGACACCATGCCCAAACCACACCGGACAAGGCGGCGCAGATCATGGCCAGCACGGGGGAGGTCACTACCTACCGAGAGCTGGATGAGGCGGCCAACCGGCTGGCTCAGCTTCTCTACGAGCGGGGGTTGCGGGAGGGCGACCACATCTCGATCTTCGCCGAGAACAACCGCCGCTTCTACGAGGTCTTTTGGGCGGCGATGACCTCGGGCCTGTACTTCACCACCATCAATCGCTATCTGTCGCCCGAAGAAGCGGCCTATCTGGTGAACGACAGTGGCTCTATCGCGCTGATCACCACTGAGGCGATGGCCGATCCAGCCACCAAGATGCTCGACCTCATCCCCGGCTGCCTGCACAAGCTGATGATCGACAGCGCCGCTGACGGCTTCGAGTCATACGAAGACGCGGTGGCCGCCATGCCTACTGAGCCCCTGGCCCGCCTGCCCAAGGGCGAGGTGATGCTGTATTCGTCGGGCACCACCGGCCGCCCCAAAGGGATCCTGCGGCCCCTGACGGGCCTCACCATCGACGATGCCAGCCTCTCGGGCATCGGCATGCTCGAGCACCACCTCCTGGGAATGGACGAGAGTTCGGTGTACTTGAGCCCGGCGCCCCTGTACCACTCCGCACCGCTGATGTACAGCGCCGGAGTGCACGAGCTGGGCGGCACGCTGGTGATCATGGACCGCTTCGACGCCGAGCGCTTCCTGGCCTTTGTCGAGAAGTATTCGGTGACCGACACCCAGATGGTGCCCACCATGTTCATCCGCCTGCTCAAGCTTCCCGACGAGGTCCGCCACCGCTACGACTTGTCATCGCTGAAGATGGCGGTCCACGCGGCCGCTCCCTGCCCGGTGCCGGTCAAAGAGCAGATGATCGAGTGGTGGGGCCCGATCGTGCAGGAGTACTACGCCGCCACCGAAGGCAACGGGCTGTGCTTCATCGGTGCCGAAGACTGGCTTGACCACAAGGGGTCGGTGGGCAAGGCGATCATGGGAATACCCCACATCTGCGACGACGACGGCCGCGAGCTCGGACCCGGAGAACCCGGCGTCGTCTACTTCGAGCAGGAAACACCGACCTTCGAGTACCACGATGACCCGGAGAAGACAAAGGACTCCCGCCACCCTCAACACGACAACTGGTCCACGGTGGGCGACGTCGGATACCTCGACGAAGAGGGTTACCTGTATCTCACCGACCGAGCCACGTTCATGATCATCAGCGGCGGTGTCAACATCTACCCCCAAGAGATCGAGGCCTGCTTCGCGCTGCACCCCAAGGTGGCCGACGTGGCCGTCATCGGCCTGCCCGACGACGAGATGGGGGAGTACGTCCATGCGGTGGTGCAGCTTGAGGACGGAATCGAGCCGTCCGATGCTCTGGCCGAGGAGCTGCGCAGCTACGCCCGCCAGCGCTTGGCCAGCTACAAGGTGCCCCGGGTGGTGGACTTCCGGGCCGACTTTCCCCGGCTTCCCACCGGCAAGCTCTATAAGAAGCCGCTGCGTGAGGAATACCTGGCTCGCCGGTCGTAAAGACCGGCCGCAACAGCCGCCGTGTCTAGTTCCAAGTCAGATTTCCCCACTAGGTAGGGTTGACCGATGGCCTACACCGATGACGCGATCCGGGACTTGACCCGCCGGGTCTTCGATCTGTGGCAGGACAACACCACCGACCTGGCCCCCGACGTGATGCGCCAGTCGGTTCACGCCTACCTCGACCAAGACCGCTTCGAGTTCGAGTCCGGCCGCATCTTCAAGCATCTGCCGCTGGCGCTGGCCCTCGGATCAGAGCTCCCCGGCCCCAACACCTACAAGGCCATGGAGGTCATGGGAGTGCCGGTGCTGCTCACTCGAGGTGCCGACGGCGCGGCCCGGGCATTTCTGAATGTCTGCCGCCACCGGGGGTCGCCGCTGTGCGAGCCCGGGTCGGGGTCGGCTCAACGGCTGAGCTGCCCTTACCACGCCTGGTCCTACGACACCGCCGGCGACCTAGTGGGCATGTTCGGCGCCCACACCTTCGGCGATGTCGACCGAGACCACCTCTCGCTCACCCCACTGGCCTGTGCCGAGAAAGCTGGCTTCGTATTCGCCTGCCTCACCCCCGGCGTCACCTTCGACATCGACACCTTCTTGGGCGACTTCGGCCCCTACGTTGCCGCCCTCGACCTCGACCAGTGGCACATCTTCGAGCAGCGCACCCTCGACGGCCCGGGCTGGAAGGTGGCATGGGATGGATATCTGGAGGGTTACCACCAGGAGCGGCTCCACCCCAAGACCGTGGGGCTCAACACCATCGGCAACCTCATGGCCCACGACACCTGGGGTCCCCACCAGCGCATCGTGTTCGGCCGCAAGTCGCTGCCCAAGCTGGTCGGCCAGCCCGAAAGCGAGTGGGACCTAGACGAGCACATCCGCCTGATCCACTCGATCTTCCCCAACGTGTCCATTTCTGGGATCTTGGGCGACTTCTGCCTGGTGAGCCAGCTCTTCCCCGGCTCGACCACCGACACCAGCCTCACGATCCAGACCGTGCTGTGCCGCCACGAGCCGTCCACCGACGAGGAGCGCCAAGTAGCCGAGCAGTTCAGCGCCCTGGTGCTGCGGGCGGTGCGCGACGAGGACTACTGGGTGGGCTTCCAGATCCAAAACGCCCTCAAGAGCGGGGCCACCGCCGAGGTGCTGTTCGGGCGCAACGAGCCGAGCTTGCAGCACTACCACCACGCGGTGGAGCGCTACGCCGAGCTGAGCGTGGACCGGGAGAACTAGGTAATACTCAGCATCCGGTCGAGGGCGATGCGGGCATCAGCCGCGATATCAGGGTCCACGGTGATGCAGTTGCGGACCTTGCCCTCGGCCAAGCCCTCCAGCGTCCAGGCCAGATGGGCGGCGTCGATGCGGAACATGGTCGAGCACGGGCAGATCAGCGGATCCAGCGACACCACCGTCTTGTCCGGGGTCTCGTCGTTGAGCCGGTTCACCAAATGGATCTCGGTGCCCACCCCGATCGCCGCGCCGGGTGGCGCCGCGGCCACCGCCTTGATGATGTAGTCGGTGGAGCCCACCTGATCGGCCAGGGCGCACACCTCCCGGCTGCACTCGGGGTGAACCACCACAATCCCGTCGGGGTGCTCGGCCCGGAACGCGGCAACATGGTCGGGCTGGAACCGCTGGTGCACCGAGCAATGCCCCCTCCACAGCAACAACACCGGCTCCTTGCACTCGGCCTCGGTCAGCCCGCCCCGATCGAAGCGGGGATTCCACACCGCCATGTCGCTCTCGTCGTAGCCCAAGTCGAAGCCGGTGTTGCGCCCCAGGTGCTGGTCGGGGAAGAACAGCACCTGGTCGCCCCGCTCCAGGGCCCAGGTGAGCACCGCCCGGGCATTGGACGACGTGCACACCGCCCCGCCGTGGCGGGCCACGAACGCCTTCAGGTTGGCGGCCGAGTTCATGTAGGTGATGGGCACCACCCGGTCGATGTCGGTCACCCGGGCCAGCTCCTCCCAGGCTTCTTCCACTTGGTCGATATCAGCCATGTCGGCCATGGAGCAGCCCGCATTCAGGTCGGGCAACACCACCTGCTGGTGGTCGCCGGTCAAGATGTCGGCCGACTCGGCCATGAAATGCACCCCGCAGAACACGATGTACTCGGCTTTGGGGCGCCGCTGGGCCAGCACCGACAGCCGGAAGGAGTCGCCTCGAGCATCGGCCCACGCCATGACCTCATCTCGTTGGTAGTGGTGCCCGAGAATGAACAGCCGGTCGCCCAGGGTCTCCTTGGCGTCGGCGATCCAGCCCGCCAACTGCTCGGGCGATGCCGTTGTGTACCGCTCGGGGAGCGGTCGCTGAACGCGCAACATGTTTTGGGAACCTCCGTGAGGTATGGGAACTCCAATTAGCGGCCGGTGGGGACAGCCAGGTCGCCTCGCCACGGGGATGTCGGCCTTAGAGTTGGATATGTCGCCGGATACCTGGCCAGCGTGGGAAGAAATATTACCCGTCTGGGACACAGAGTCAAAGGGCAAACGACAGGTTCGACTCAAGGGCAGCCGGCACCGGCCCGGCTCCTAGGATGGGAATGCCATGTTGAACCGCCCGCCCCCCGGCACCGTCCCCGACGCCGCGGGCTCCTACCAGTTCAAAGACCGGCATGGACGGCTCATCTACGTGGGCAAGGCCAAGAATCTGCGCTCCCGGCTGGGCAGCTACTTCCAGAACCCGGCCTACCTGCCGCCCCGCACCGCTCAGATGGTGGCCGAGGCGGAATCGGTGGAGTGGATTCAGGTGGACACCGAGGTGGAGGCGCTGATGCTGGAGTACAGCCTCATCCAGCAGCACCAGCCCCGGTACAACGTCCGCTACCGGGACGACAAGAGCTACCCGTTCCTGTGCGTGACCATGGTGGACGAGTGGCCCCGGGCCATGGTCATCCGTGGCCGCAAAAAGAAGGGCAACCGCTATTTCGGCCCCTATGGCCACGCCTACGCCATCCGGGAGACCCTCGACCAACTGCTGCGCACGTTCCCCATCCGCACATGCAGCGACAACAAGTTCAACCACCACGCCCGGCTGGGCCGACCGTGCTTGCTGCATCACATCGAGAAGTGCGCCGGCCCGTGCGTGGGCGAAGTAGAGCGGGGGCGCTACGACCAGATGGTGGACGATTTGCTGGCCTTCCTCGGCGGCGACACCGACGAGGTGGTGAGGAGGCTGGAGGGCGACATGGCCGCGGCCGCGGCCGCCCTGGAGTTCGAGCAGGCCGCCCGCTGTCGGGACCGGCTGGCCAGCGTGCGCAAGGCCATCGAGGGCCAGGAGATGGTGGGGGGCCGCTCCGAGGACTACGACGTGATCGGCCTGGTGGACGACGAGCTGGAGGCCGCCTGCCAGGTGTTCTACGTGCGCAAGGGCCGGGTGATGGGCCGCCGGGGGTTCATCGTGGACAAAGCCGGCCAACTCAGCCGCCCTGAGCTGGTGAGCCGGGTGCTGGAGCGGCTGTATTTCGAGGAGAACCCGCTGGGCGGCCCCAAGCAGGTACTGGTTCCCGACCTGCCCGACAACCAGGAGCTGTACGAGGAGTGGCTGCGAGAGCAGCGAAGATCAAAGGTGGGCATCTCGGTGCCCCAGCGGGGGGCCAAGCGCAAGCTCCAGGAGACAGTGGCCCGCAACGCCGCCGATGCGTTCGCCCGCCACCGGCTCAAGCGGACCTCCGACCACAACAGCCGGGCCCGGGCCCTCAACGAGCTTCAAGACAGCCTCGGCCTGCCCGAGGCCCCGCTGCGGATCGAGTGCTACGACATGAGCCACCTCCAGGGTTCGGACTATGTGGGCTCGATGGTGGTGATGGAAGACGGGCTGCCCCGAAAGTCGGAGTACCGCCGGTTCAAAGTGCGCACCGTGGACGGCAACGACGACTACGCGGCCATGGAGGAGGTGCTCACCCGCAGGCTGTCCAACTACCTGGCCGAGCGGGACCGCCCGGTGGACGAGCGGGGGAAGTTCGCCTACCCGCCGCAGCTGCTGGTGGTGGACGGCGGCAAGGGCCAACTGGGGGTGGCCGAACGGGTGCTGGCCGAGCTGGGCCTCGACGGAGAGATCTTCCCGGCCGGGCTGGCCAAGGAATTCGAACAGATCTTCGTGCCCGGCCAACCCCACCCGGTGGAGATTCCCCGGCCGTCGGAGGGCCTGTACTTGCTTCAGCGCATCAGAGACGAGAGCCACCGCTTCGCCAACGACTACCACCGCCAACTGCGGGGCAAGCGGATGACAAAGTCGTCGCTCGACGGCATAGACGGCCTCGGCCCGACCCGCAGAACCCGCCTGGTCAAAGAGCTGGGCGGAGTGCGAGCAGTGGAGCGGGCCACGCTCGGCGACTTGCTGGCACAGAGCTGGCTTCCCGACGCAGTGGCCCATGCGGTATACGAGAAACTCCACGGCCCGCAATGACCGGGGAACACCCTGGGGAAACCGCGGATCATGCCCTGTGGGAACAACACGCGGGGTGGTGGCAGGCGCAGTGCACTGATGGCGCCGATCCCGAGTACGCCGAGCTGATCGTCCCGCTGGCTGCCGAACTGCTGACCGGGCACGACCGGGTGTTGGACATCGGCGCCGGCGAGGGGCAGCTTTCTCGCCTGGCGGCCGGGCTGGGTGCATCCTTGGTGGTCGGGGTGGACCCCACCCGGGCTCAAGTTGCCGAGGCCGCCCACCGCCGTGGGGGGCCGCTCTATGCCCGGGGACAGGCCGAGGCCCTGCCACTCGCCGATCGGTCATTCGACGCCGCGGTGGCCTGCCTGGTGTTCGAGCACATCGACGCCATGGACGCCGCCGTGGCCGAGGCGGCCCGGATGCTGCGCGACGGCGGTCGGTTCCTGCTGTTCTTGAACCATCCGCTGCTGCAAACCCCCGACAGCGGTTGGATCGACGACCACATCCTCGACCCTCCCGAGCAGTACTGGCGGATCGGTGCGTACCTGCGCGAGAGCGTGATGATCGAAGAAGTGCAAAAGGATGTGTTCTTGCCATTCGTCCACCGCCCGCTCAGCCGGTACGTGAACGCACTGCGGGACGCGGGGCTGGCCATCGACCGGATGCTGGAGCCCGCCCCGCCGCCTGGCTTTCTGGCCGCAGCCCCGGAATATCCCCAAGCCGAGGCTATTCCCCGCCTGCTGGTGCTGGTGTGCCGGAAAGAGCCGCAGGCGGTTTGACCTGCCCTTTTGCACTGAAGTTCGCGAAAGAGCCTGAGCAACTCCTTCTCGGCCGTTAGCCTGAAGTGGTGGCCGAGTTCGTGGTGATCACCGGGATGTCGGGGGCGGGCCGGTCGCAGGCCGCCAACCATTTCGAAGACTTGGGCTGGTACGTGGTGGACAACCTGCCGCCCGCACTGCTGCCCAAGGTGCGGGAGTTCGCCGACGCCCCCGACAGCGGCATCTCCCGAGTGGGCTTGGTGCTGGGATTGAACCTCTACCACGAGGAGGTGGCCCCCGCGCTGGCCGCCCTCAAGGCCTCTTCCGAAGGTTCGGTGCGGATCCTCTTCCTCGACGCCTCCACCCCAGTGCTGGTCAAGCGCTTCGAGAGCACCAAGCGCCGCCACCCGTTCGCCGGCGCCTCCCCGATGGGGGTGTCCGACGCCATCGAGGCCGAGCGGGAGGCCCTGGGCTATCTCCGCAGCGAAGCCGACGTGGTGGTGGACACTTCTGAATACAGCATCTACCAGCTCAACCGCTTCATCGACGAGGTGTTCGAACTGGACGCCGGGCCCGAGTCGGTGACCACCCGGATCATGTCGTTCGGCTTCAAGCACGGCATCCCGCTCGATGCCGACCTGGTGCTGGACTGCCGCTTTTTGCCCAACCCCCACTGGGTGGAGGAGCTCCGCCCGCTCACCGGCCAACACGAGGCGGTGAGGGACTTTTTGCTCAACGGCCAGCCCATGGCCGAGACCTTCCTCCAAAAGACCGAGGATCTGTTGGCGATGTTGGTGCCCGCCTATGTGCGGGAGGGCAAGTCGTATCTCACCATCGCCTTCGGCTGCACCGGGGGCCACCACCGCTCGGTCTTCGTGGCCGAGGACATCAACCGCCGCCTCGTCGAGAACCCGGAACTCGGCGTCCGCCCCCTGGTCATCCACCGGGACATCGACAAATAGCCCGGAGAGGTGGCGGCGCAGCCCTCAGGTGATTTCTCGAGACTCCGCCACCATGGCTTCGCTGTCCTCCCACAGCTTGGCCCCGTTGTCGGGGTCGGCTGCGCTCTCCGACACTGGTTTGCGATTCATCAGGTGGAGGTACATCCCGGTGGAGGCCCCCGCTTCGTCCGAGCAGCAGAGGTAGACGATCGGGGCGATGGCCTTCTCGGGAGACCGGAAGAACAGCCGCAACGCCGGGTTGACGATCGGCTTCAGCAGCGCCGGAGCGTCTCGGGCGATTCTCGTGGCGACGCCACCCGGGCACAGGGCGTGCACGGCCACCTCGGTTCCCCTGCTCGGGTTCAGGCGGCGCGACAGCTCGGTGGCATAGGTGCTCAACACCAGCTTGCTGAGGCCGTAGTGCCGCATGCTCTCCTTGATCCCGTACTCGGTGTATTTGCCGAGGTGGTCGAACTCAATGGCGCCGGCGGACCGGTGTGACTCCGATGAGACGAACACGATCCTCGGCGGCTCGCCACCCTTCTCCGCGGGACGGATGACCCCATCATGAAGCCAGCAGTCGATCATCACTCGCTTGGACAAGAAGTGGACCGCGAACATGGTGTCGTACCCCTGCGGGGTCTCCCTCGCGGTGGGCGTCATCAGGCCGGCGTTCATGAGCGCGATGTCGATGCGGATGCCGCTTCGTCGCAGCTCGTCGTAGCAACGATGCACCGAGCGGACATCGGCCAGGTCCACCTCGACCATCTCTACGGTCTCCGATCCAGACGCCTCCTTGATCTCGTCGCAGGTGTCGTCATGGCCGGGGCGGCAGGCCAGGATCATGTTGCCCCCTCGCCGGGCCAGTTCGATGGCGGCCGCCCGGCCCAATCCGCTGTTGGCCCCGGTCACCAGACACGTCTTGCCGTCGATCCGCACGTCATCGGGGACCGGGTCGACATCGGGGGTCTTCAAATTGCGGAAGTCGCGGACAGCCCCGACGATCGCGTTGGCCACGGTGCGTTTCTTTGGTGGTCGGCTCATGGCAAAAGGTACCTCGTTGATCGTGGACGGTTTGGCGCCCGGTGAGCCTGGTGTGGGCTATTCAATGGGGATCGTGGTGGGTCTGCACGACTGCCGCGCCGCCGAGCACCCTGAGAAAGACGTCGAGGCGCTCCAGGTGAGGCGAGGTCTTGAGCACCCAGGCGCAGGCCGGTCTGGCTCGCCTGTTAGCGGGAGCAGCCGACCTGCACGCCTCTTCCAGGTTTGTCAAGTATCAAAACATGACGGATACTTGTTATGTTTTGACACTCCTTTTGGTTGATCAAGCCGTGGGTCGGTGAACTCCACCGGTGGCAGCATGCAGAAGAAAAGGAATGGACACTATGAAGTCACGTTCAGCGCCTGCAACCGCAGCACTAGGCCCAAATCCAACAGTTCAGAGGCCGGCTAGTCGCCATATCCACGTTCGTCTGCTTCAATACCTTGCATTCGCCATCGCAGCTCTGATAGCGGTTGCATGTGGTTCCAATGCCGAGTCCGAGGGAGCATTCTCCTATTCTTACGACTCGTACTTTCAGTCCTTTGCATTTGACTACAACCCGGCTACCACAGCCGAGGATCTGGCCAAACGCTCAACAGTCGTCGTTGAAGCCACGCTGGTTGATGTCAAGAACGGACGTTTCTTTGGCGCTTCTGAGACAGAACCCGAAGGCGTAACCCTTAATCTCGTGTTTGGGACGGACGACAAGACGAGATATTACGTTCAGTTACCCAGACCAATGGATTCGGACGTAACACAGCTGCGTTCTGTACTGCCCATCGGCTCTCAAAGCGTTATCTATCTACAGCCAAACAACGATCCCTTGGAAGGTGTTTGGCACAACACTCGGAGCGATGGCAACGAGTGGTACTTCACCACACCGCAGGGCTGGATCCTTGACCATTCAGAACGAGGAATCGTATTCCCACTTGTGGATAACGAGTTAGAACCGCCATTTCGCGAAGCTCCCACTGGTGCAAGCGACAGTCTAAAGGACTGGCTGGTCGGCGAGGGGCGGGTCTGAACTGGCTCCTTGATGCAGCGGCCCATTCGGTGTACGAGTTGCTTCACGCCCCGAGGCGAGATCGGTAGCCTGAAATTGTGGCCGAGTTTGTGATGAACAAAGGATGAGACGGTGAGATTCGGCCTGCTGTCGACCTCGGCACACGACTGGAGGGTGCCGATGAGCCAACAGATCGCCGAGCATGCCGCAGTGGCCCGGATGCAACCATGCCCACGCCATGGCTCAACTCAAGCGGTTCGGCGCCGAGGTGACCCCGCTATTGTCCGGCTAGAAAGCAGGGTCTATGGGATCGGACAATATGCCTTACCGCGGTCCACGGATTGGCCTCTGCTTGCCCTATGAAGGCTCGGCCACGGCTCAGGACGTCGTGGATGTGGCTCAAGCGGCGGAGTGGGCCGGGCTGGACTCGGTGCGGGTGGGCGACCACATCGCCTTTCCGGTGGAGTTCACCTCGCAGAACCCGACCATGGCTGATGGCAAGTACCCGTACCCCATCGACAATCCCCGCCTCGAGGCGCTCACCACCCTGGCCTATGTCGCCGGGGCGACGTCCACCATCAGGCTCATGGTCAACGCCTGCGTGCTTCCCCAGCGCAACCCGGTGATCATCGGCAAGGCCGTGGCCACGCTCGACTACCTGTCGGGGGGAAGGGTGATCTTCGGGGTGACGCTCGGGTGGCTTCGAGAGAACTCGTCACTGGGGCAGGTGATGGGCGGGTGGATGGTGATCTTCGGGGTGACGCTCGGGTGGCTTCGAGAGGAATTCGACGCCCTCGGTGCCGACTACCCCCACCGTCGACAACTGTTGGAGGACGGCATCGAGATCCTGCGCGCCCTGCGGGAGCAGGACCAGCCCTCCTATGAAGGGGAGACCTACTCGTTTGCGCCCCTCAACATGAGGCCCAAGCCGGTGCAGTCGCCGGTGCCCATCTTCGTGGGCGGCCACTCCCGGGCCGCGCTCCGCCGGGCGGCGGCAATGGGAGACGACTGGCTGGCCGCCCGGATGGCTCCGGATGACTTGCAGGAGCATGTGAGCTTCCTGTGCGAAGAGCGCAAGCAATCGCCCCGGGCCGACCAGCCGTTCACCGTGGCCGCCACCTGTCCAGCGGCAGTTGGGGGTCAAAACCCGAATGTGCTCGACGTCGGTGACCGGGACGCAACGCTGAGCACTCTGGTGGCGCTGGGCGAAGCCGGGGCCGATGTCGTCAACATGGTGGTCGTCTCGTATGACCCCGCCGAGACCCGGGACGCGGCCGAAGCCCTGGACCGGCACTGTGGTCCAGGTCGGTAGGGGTCAGGCAGAGCCCACCACCCCAGCCACCACGTAGCCGTCGGCGGTCTGGAACGCCTCATAGGGCACCACCACGCTGGAAGGCACCGGCGGGGCGGTGGACATCGGCACCATGAAGACCCAGTTGGCCTATGAGATCCACGATCCGGCGGCCTGCCTCACCCCTGATAGCACCGCCGACTTCACCCCAGTCTGGGTGGAAGAGATCGGCTCCGATCGGGTGCAGGTCGGCGGCGCGACGGGCCGCCCCCGCCCCGACACGCTCAAGGTACTGGTGGGTGTGGATGATGGGTGGAAAGTGAGGACCGAAGCGCTAGTGGTGTGTCCCGCAGCCTGCGAACCGACCCCCACGGCAAGTCCTACCAATCCCTCATCCTCGACATCGACGTAGACGCCGACGACAAGATCAAGAGGTAGCTTTGGCTCATGGCCAACGCTGCCGCTCGCACAGCTGGCACGTTTGTGGTGACTGTGTGGGTTGCGGCCGTCTTGGGCGGTTGTGGCAGCGCCGGCCATGACGCGGTTTCACCACCAGTGACCCAGCCATCTGTTGGAGGTGGAACCGAGACCGGCATTGTCGAAGACAGCTCTGAGTTTCCAGTGGACTCTGGGCTCCTCCCGGTCACCGGCTGGGCAAAAGTCCAGTTTCCCGAATCAGTGGCGGGGCCGCATTTGATTGCCGCTTGGACCGGTAGCGAATTGATGCTGTGGGGCAGCAAGGCCGATCTTGGGTTTGCCTACAACCCGGAGACAGCAACGTGGCGTCAGCTAGCTGCGAGTCCCAGGCCTGCTGTTTACGGCACTGCGAGCGCCTGGACCGATGACGAGGTCATCGTCTACTGGGGGAACGAGTCCCCCTCGGTGTCCGCCTATGACCGGCAAACTGACACATGGCGCTCACTGACCGACGCGCCGATCACCAGTGTGTTTTCTGCCGACATCCTCTGGAATGGCACTGAAGTGTTGCTTATAACCGAACGCAGAGTCGCGGTCTATCACCTCGAATTAGATGCCTGGGAGGTGGTCGCTGTTCCGCCAACTCGACTGGGACGCAGCCGCGAAATCGCATGGACCGGCGCTGAGCTGTTTGTTTGGCCAACAGAAACATCACGGTCGACAAAGCGAGGACTTGCCTACAACCCCATTGAGGACACCTGGAGAACGCTGCCCGACCCACCGGCATGGCCGGCGATGCCCGATGCCGTGTGGACCGGCGAAGAGCTCATCGTATGGGGCGGTCTTCCCGGCTCCGCGGTTGTCGACTACTCAGAACGTGCCGCCGGTTCGGCGTACGACCCGTCCACAGATGCATGGACTGCGATGCCTGAACCCCTTCCCGAACCAGAAAGCTATGAAGGCAACTTGGGAAGCCAGACGCTGATGTGGACCGGAACCGAGCTCATCGTCTCGACTGGTCACTTGGGAACCGGCCTCGGCACCGCGGAGTCCTTGCTGCTGAGCTACCAGCCCCGTAACGAGACCTGGGAACTCTTGGGAATCTCACCAGTGTCGGGATACAACGCCACAGGCATGGTGGCGGGCAACCGACTGGTCTTATTCGATGTCGGTGGGCTCTTCGTCTCTGAGCCCCAATGGGGTTCCCTGGACAGGGGCGAGCCGCAAGACAAAAGAGCTGAGGGCGGCTCCGTTGCAGAACCTGCTGCGGCGGTTGAGGCTGAGATCGCGGGCGTGTTGCCCAATGGCGATCGATATCTTGTGAGAGCTGAGCCGGCGCTCCCGGACACTGTCGAGGGAATCCATGCGGCGATTGTCATTGACCTGGATGATGGTGAGGCGCCGATTGAGGGCCCGATCGTCGGCATTGCGACCTTCCACTCCAGTGCTGGAACGACCCCGAGAGCCTTCTATGGTCGGCAAGATCCGGTTGTCGTCGCTTCCGAGAACTGCAACATGGTTCTCAATTGGCCGGTCAGCCGGTGGCGAGGTGCTCTCGGAGCTCGACTTTGCGGATTTTGCCGGTGACGGTGCGAGGAAAGGTGTCGACGGCGATGAACTCGTCGGGGACCTTGATTTTGGCCAGGCGGTCGCGGCACCAATCGGACATCCCGTGGAGCGTTTCTCCCGGTCGTAGCTCGACAAAGGCCACCGGGCGCTCGCCCCAGTCAGGGTCTGTGCGCCCGACCACGGCTGCCTCGGCGATGGCCGGGTGGTCGTGGAGCACCGCCTCGATCTCGCTGGGGTAGACGTTGACGCCGCCGCTGATGAGCATGTCCTTGGCTCGGCCCACGATGTAGAGGTAGCCGTCGGCATCGAATCGACCAAGGTCCCCGGTTCGCAGCCACCCGTCGACCAGCGCTTCGGCGGTCTGGGTCGGGTCGCGCCAGTAGCCGGCCATCACCTTCTCGCTCTTCACCCAGATCTCGCCCACTTCGCCGGGGGCCACGAGGGCGCCTTTCCCGTCGTGGAGTTCAATCCGGACGCCAGCCACAACGCGCCCGCACGAGTCCAATAGCTCAGTACGCCCGGCCATGGCCATGTCGTGATCCTCGGGCAGCAGCCCGGTGAGGTTGGTAACGCACTCGGAGATGCCGTAGCCCTGATACAGCCCGCAGCCGAACCGCTCATAGGCCTGTCGGATGAGCGGCCCGGCAGTGGGGGCCGCGCCGTAGACAATAAGGCGGAGGCTGGAGAGGTCGGCCTCGTCGAAACCGGGGTGATCGAGAAGGCGGCGCAGCTGGGCGGGGACGAGGATCGAGATCGTCACCCGGTGCTCGGCGACCGCGGCAAAGAACGACTCCGGCGAAAAGGAGCGCAGCACCACGTGGGTCTGGCCGTCGGCCAGCATGGAGCTGACCCGGGTACCAGTGGCCGCGTGGTAAAGCGGCGTGGTCGACAAGAACACGTCGTCGGGCCGGAACCGCTGCACCAGCGCCATGGTGAGCCCGTTGAACGCCAGCCCCCGCTGGGTGAGGCACACCCCTTTGGGCCGTCCGGTGGTGCCGCTGGTGTAGATGATGAGCGCGGTGTCATCTTCGGCAGCGCGATCCAGATCGGTGAACGGCACCGACGCCAGAAGATATTCGTAGGCATCGCCATCGGCGTCGATCACCGGGCCGGTGGAGCCGATGGCCTTCAGCCGCTCGGCATAATCGCTGGTCGCTATGGTGAGGGTGGGCTCGGCGTTCGACAGGATGAAGGACAACTCGGGATCGGTGAACTGGGTGTTCAGCGGCACAGCCGCCGCGCCCAGGTAGGCCACCGCCAGATAAACGTCAAAAAAGACCAGACCGTTGTCGGCCATGAGCGCCACCCGGTCGCCTGGGCCCACCCCAGCAGCCTCGAGACCTGCCGCCAGCTGGCAAACCCGGCCGCGCAGATCGGCAAACGTGACCGACGGTCCTCTTTCGACCGCCACCGCAGTCCGCTGGGGATACAGCGCAGCATCGCGCTCCAACAGGTCAACTATGCGCACGACCGCTCCGCGGCTGAGGCCCAGGCAATCCCCTCGTCCAAGCCCACCGAAAACACCTCATTCACCCCGGCAACGTACTCCCACGCCGCCCAACAGGCATACCTTCAATGGCCCAGAGGCGGTGGTGTCAGGCTTTGACGAGTTGGAGGGCGGTGTGCTGGGCGATTCGGTCGTAGTCGCGGTCGTGGTGGAGCACGGGGACGTTGAGGCGGATGGCGACGGACGCGATGAGGGCATCGGTTTGCGAGCGAATGGTGATTCCCCGCCACCTGAGTTCTCGGTAAATTGTTGCGGCATCGAGCCAATCGAGCTTGGGGGAGAGCGCTTCGTGTTGCTGAGCCTCCAACAGCCGTTGGGTTCGGGCCACAGCATCTCGGCGGGCGCCGGCCATGACCTCCAACAGGATCGGGTCGATGGTGATGACCTCTCCATTGGAGATTGCCTGGCGCATTCTCTGCGCCTGAGCTGATCCCGTCGCCGACAAGAAGTCGATCCAGGCGGAAGTGTCAGCTATCAGCACTGCTGTCCCAGTCGGCAAAGCGATCGGCTCGCATGGTGTCGAGGTTGCCGTCCCAGCCGACCCCTTCCATCTCCAGTTGCTCCTCAATGGTCATCGGTCCGCCGCCTAGGAGGCGTTCCAAGGCGAGATGCACCGCCTGGCGCTTGGTGCGCAGTCCGAACGTCTGCATGGCGCGCTCAATGAGCTCGTCGTCGATGTCGATGTTGGTGCGGCTCATGACACTACTATACACTTCAATGTGTAAACTGCGGAGTGGCCTGCGGGAGGGCGTTGTGGAGTTGAGCGGCAAGAGGATCATCGTCACCGGTTGTGCGAGTGGGATGGGGGCGGCGACGGTGCGGGCCTATGTGAATGCGGCGGCTCAAGGTGGCCGAGGGCGGGGCCGTCATCAATTTCGGATCCATCTCCGGCCGGCGGGCCGAGCCGGGGGCCGCCGCCTATTCCGCGTCCAAGGGCGCGGTGCATGCCTGGACTCGCACGGCGGCCGGAACCTGGGGGCCGACGGTGTGCGGGTGAACGCCGTTCTCCCGGCCATCAGAACGCCGATGTTCCAGGCCTCCTGGGACCGGGCTACCGATGAGGGGCGAACCGAGAAGTTCTGGCGCAACAGCCACAGCATCGCGTTGGGACAAGATTACGGCGACCCGGATCGGGATCTCGGGCCGGTGATGGTGTTCTTGGCCTCGGATGCGCCCCGGTTCGTCACTGGCCAACTCATCGCGGTCGACGGCGGACAGGGGAACGTGCGCTAGGCGCGCATGGGGTAGATGTCGCCGTCCCAGGAGGGGAATGTGTGCTAAGGCTGTTTCGCCCGGTCGTGGGTGGAAGCGGTCACGCCCCGCTCGCGGAGCTTGATCTTCTGGACCCGCTCCGAGGGTGTTTTGGGAAGCTCGTCGACGATCTCGATGAACCGGGGCACCGCAAATGACGGCATGCGGGTCTCGGCCCAAGCCCAGAGCTCGGCCAGGTCGATGGGCGCCGAGGTGATGATCCAGGCCATCACCTCGTCCTCGCCGGCTTCGATGTCGGCTTTGACGGCCACCACCGCGCACTCGGTGATGTCGGGGTGGCCGAGCAGCGCCTGTTCCACCTCGTAGGAGGAGATGTTCTCGCCCCGCCGCCGCAGGGCGTCTTTGAGGCGGTCCACGAAGTAGTACCAGCCCTCGGCGTCGCGGCGCAGCCCGTCTCCGGTGTGGAACCAGAGATTGCGCCAGGCCTCGGCGGTCTTGTCGGGCATGGCGTAGTACCCCATCGAGCACGTCCAGGGAACCTTGGTCCGGATGGCCAGCTCTCCGAGCTCGCCGATTCCCACCTCTTCGTCGGTTTCGGGATCCACGAGGCGCACGTCGAACCAATCGGAGGCTGCGAGCCCTGCGGCACCCGGCGGGCGATCCTCTCCATAGGGCGACAAGATCGGCATCGACGTCTCGGTGAGGCCGAACACCTCGACGAAGGCACCGACGCCGAAGCGGGCCTTGAACGCGTCGAGAATCGAATAGGCCGTGGGGGCGGCGAAGATGCAGCGCAGGTTGTTGTCGGCGTCGTCGGGGCGGGCCTCCTGCTTCCACACGAAGTCCATCATCACGCCCAAGAAGTTGGTGACGGTGGCCTTGGAGTCGCGGATCTGGTCGATCCAGCGGCTGGCCGAGAAATGGCTGTGGAGCACGAACCGGGCCCCGGCCACCAGCGCGGGGTAGGCGGCCAGAAACTGGGCGTTGCCGTGGAACAGGGGCGTGGTCACCATGTAGGTGTCGGCGTCGGTGAGGCGGGTGAGCGACACGCACTCGTCGGCGAAGAAGTACATCTGCGCCTGCGGCATCATCACCCCCTTGGACGGCCCCGTGGTCCCGGAGGTGAAGAAGATCGAAGCCAGATCGCGGGGGGCAACCTCGAGGGGATCGGCCGGCTCGGAAGCCTCCAGGGCGTTCCACGGCTCAGCTTCCCAACCGGCATCGCGCAGAACGGCGATTCCGGCGTCGGCGTCGAGGCCGGCCACCCAGAACCGCTCGATCGATGCACAGGCCGACTTGGACTCGACGAAGCGCTCGGCATAGGAGCCGTCGACCACCGCCAGCTTGGGCTGAACGGTGGAAGTTTGGTGTTCCAAGAACTGGCCTCGGTAGGCGGTGTTGATGGGGACCTCGACCATCCCGGCCATCTGAGATCCCAGCCAAGTGCGGATGAACATCGACGAGTTCGGCAGCATGACCAGCAGCCGATCTCCGGGAGCTCCACCCGACGAGATCAAGGTGCAGGCAATGCGGCAGGCAGATTCGTGAATCTCTGCGTACGTCCAGGTGATGCCCTCCTCGGGGCAGTCGAGGTACACGGCGTCGCGGTGGCTGGCCGCCCGGTGGGCCAGCACCTGCGGAGTGGCCCACATGCTGCGGTCGGGGAACGTGGGGTGGATATCCCGATAGGTGCGTAAAGTCACAACGGGCCTACGTTAGTGTCAGCCGCATGAGTATTCGCGTGGGTATCAACGGGTTTGGCCGCATCGGGCGGAACTTCTTCAGAGCGGCTCGCCAGGCTGGCGCCGATTTGGAATTCGTGGCCGTCAACGACCTGGGCAGCCTGGAGACCATGGCCCACCTGTTGCAGTACGACTCGGTCATGGGCCGGTTCACCGACCCGATTGAAGTGGTGGACGGCGGACTCGACATCGGCGGCAGTGTCCTGCAAGTGCTGTCAGAGCGCAACCCGGCTGACCTGCCGTGGGGAGCACTTGGCGTGGACGTGGTGGTGGAGTCCACTGGATTTTTCACCGCCCGGGACAAGGCGGCTGCCCATCTGGACGCCGGCGCGCCGCGGGTGGTCGTGTCAGCCCCGGCGTCGGGGGCCGACGCCACCTTCGTGGTGGGGGTGAACGACGGTGATTTCGATCCGGCGAACCACCTGGTGGTGTCCAACGCCTCGTGCACCACTAACTGCTTCGTGCCCATGGTGAAGGTGCTCGACGACGCCTTCGGGGTGGAGCGGGGGCTGATGACCACCGTCCACGCCTACACCGGCGACCAAGCACTGGTGGACGGGCCTCACTCCGATCTGCGCCGGGCCCGGGCTGCCGGAGTGAACATCGTGCCCACCTCCACCGGCGCCGCTCGGGCCACCGGGCTGGTGCTCCAGGCCATGAACGGGCTGCTCGACGGCATATCCCTGCGGGTGCCCGTTCCCGACGGCTCCATTACCGACTTCACCGCGGTGGTGCGGGGCGAGCCCGCCGTCGACGAGGTCAACGCGGCCTTTGCCGCCGCGGCGGCCGACGGGCCGCTGGCCGGAGTGCTCGAATACCGCGAGGCCCCTCTGGTGTCCACCGACATCGTCGGGTCACCCGCATCCTGCACCTTCGACGCCGGGCTCACCATGTCGCTGGGCAACCTGGTCAAGGTGTCGGGCTGGTACGACAACGAGTGGGGCTACTCCAACCGGCTGGTCGACCTGGTCGCCATCGTGGGTGCGGCAAGCCGCTGAGCAGCGAGGTGCTTCCCACCCTTGAATCGCTGAGCGAGGCCCTCGGCGGGCTGGACGGCCGTCGAATCCTGCTGCGGGCCGACTTCAACATCCCGCTGGACGTCCATGGCCAGATTGCCGACGACTTCCGCATCACAGCGGCCCTGCCCACCATCCGGTGGTTGACCCAGCAGGGAGCCGCGGTTGTGGCGTGCAGTCACCTGGGCCGCCCCGGAGGCACACCCGATCCCCGGTACACACTGGCTCCGGTGCAGGCTCGGCTGGGCGAGCTTGCCCCCGGCGTGGAGCTGTTGGAAAACCTGCGCTTCGATCCGGGCGAGACCGGCAATGATGACGGCCTGGCGCAGCGGCTGGTCGATGGTTGCGATGGCTACGTCAACGATGCATTCGGGGCGTCGCACCGGGCTCACGCCTCCATCGTGGGACCGCCCCGTTATCGGCCCGGCGGGGCCGGCCGCCTGCTGGCCAAAGAGGCCGAAGTGCTGCTCGGGCTGCGGGCCAAGCCCAAGCGGCCGTTTGTCGCCGTTTTGGGCGGGGCCAAGGTCAGTGACAAACTGGGGGTGATCGACGCCCTGCTGGAGACTGCCGATGAGGTGGTGATCGGAGGGGGCATGTGCTTCACCTTCCTGGCCGCGTTGGGCCACAGCGTGGGCGATTCGCTGCTTCAGACCGACCAGATCGAGGCCTGCGCCCGGTTGCTGCAATCGGGTGCGCCCATCCGGCTGCCCTCCGACATCACCGCCCTGGCACCGGGGGAGCGGGTGGTGCAGGCCGGGGTGGATCTGCGCTCTGACTGGCGGGGGTTGGACATCGGCCCCGGTTCTGCGGCCGAGTTCAGCGATCTCATTGCCGAAGCCGGCACCGTGTTGTGGAACGGCCCCATGGGACTGTTCGAAGACCCCCGCTTTGCGGCGGGAACCAAGGTGGTGGCCCAAGCACTGGCCGACAGTCGGGCGTTCACCGTGGTGGGCGGGGGAGACAGCGCCGCTGCGGTCCGCCAGTTTGGACTGGACCGGGAGATGGACCACGTGTCCACCGGGGGAGGGGCGTCGCTGGAGTTGATCGAGCAGGGCGATCTGCCCGGTCTGAGAGCACTGAGAGAATCCGTTGGCACCCGCGAGGAGGTAAACAATGGCTGAGCGCAAGCCGCTGATCAGCGGCAACTGGAAGATGAACATGAACCATCTGGAGGCCATCCAGCTCATCCAGAAGCTGTCGTACGCGCTCGACCACGCCGACTATGACTCCGCTGATGTGTCCATCCATCCGCCGTTCACCAACCTGCGCTCGGCCCAGACGGTGCTCGACGCCGACAACATCCCCATCGCACTGGGGGCCCAACACTGCCACTGGGAGGAGAGCGGGGCGCTTACCGGAGAGGTGTCCCCGGCCATGCTGGCCAAGCTGGCGGTGAGCTGCGTGATCGCCGGGCACTCCGAGCGCCGCCGGCTGTTCGGAGAGACCGATGAGAACGTGAACCGCCGGCTCAAGGCCATCCTGGCCGCAGGAATGACTCCGATCATGTGCTGCGGCGAGACCCTGGATGAGCGTGAGGCCGACCAGGCCGAGGCCCGCATCACCACCCAGGTGGACGCCGGGCTGGCCGGTCTGAAGCGGGATCAGGTGGGCGCCATGGTGATCGCCTATGAACCGGTGTGGGCCATCGGCACCGGCCGCACCGCAACGCCTGCCGATGCCCAGGCCGGTTGCGGGCTCATTCGGGATCGGGTGCGGGCCAACTTCGGCGCCGATGCCGCCGCGGGAGTCCGCATCCAGTACGGCGGCTCGGTCAAGCCCGTCAACATCGCCGACCTCATGGACCAGCCCGACATCGACGGCGCCCTGGTGGGCGGCGCCTCGCTGGAAGTAGACAGCTTCTCCCGCATCGTCCGCTTCCGGTTGCAATAGGGATGTATGACATATGTAGTGACTGTGGCATTACATATGGATATTGCTGGATATGAAGACGATCTCCATCACGATCCCTATCGAGCTTGACCGTCAGGCCGCCCAGGAGGCTCGGCGGCGGGGCATCTCCAAGTCGGAGTTGATACGGCAGGGCTTGGCCAAAGTCCTGCCCGATCCGCTACCGGATATCAATAGCTCGATGACCACCGCGGAGGCCTTTCTCAAACTAGTGGTGTGTCGTGGGTTTATTCGCGCGTGTCCTGCTAGACATCGACGCCCCTCGCGGCGTTGCCCCTCCTTGCCGTACGCTGGAAGTATGGCTGCGTCGGTGCGCCTTGCGAGGAACGCCGCTGCCGTCGCAATCCACGGCGCTAAACCCACGACACACCACTAGGCGGATTCGGCACACCCGGAGTTACCGCTGGGGATGACATCGACGCAGTCGTCTATGGATCGTGAAATTCGCCGATACCAGTTGGTGGGTGGCCTGGGTTCTGACCGATGATTCCCGCCACATTGATGCTCGCGAGTTGCTCATCCACCATGTTGGAGCAACAGAGCAGATTTTGACCACCAACATGGTGATGGGCGAGAGCTGGACTTTTCTTCTTCGACGAGATTCGCATAACAACGCGGTTTCCTTCCTCGACCGGACTGAACAACTCCGATTGGACGGCAAGCTCATCGTCCATCGGGTAACCCTCGAGCAAGAGGCCCGGGCCTGGACCTGGCTGCGGCGCCACGACGAGCGGATCTGTTCAATTGTGGATGCCACCAGTTTCGAGGTGATGCGCGACCGCCGTCTTCGAGAAGCGCTGGCCTTCGATCAGGACTTCGCTGCGGCTGGTTTCATCGAGCTCCGGCCATGACGACTACTGGGGTGTGGCGCTGACGGTCAGGGGGACCGACTTGTAGCCCCGCACGGTGGAGGTGTGGATCCACTCGAGGTGCTCGTCGTCGACTTCCCAGTCGCGGTAGCGCCGGAGCATCTGCTCGAGGCCGATGCGGCCCTCCAGCCGGGCCAGGGCGGCGCCGATGCAGAAGTGGGCGCCGTAGCCGAACGACAGGTGGCGGTCGATCTTTCGGCGGATGTCGAAGCGGTCGGCGTCGGGGAAGTGGCGCTCGTCGCGGTTGCCGCTGCCGTTGATCAGCAGCATGTTGGCTCCGGCGGGGACCACTTGGCCGTGCAGATCGACATCGCGCATAACCCGCCGCCCCTGCACCGGCGACGGTGCCTCGTAGCGGAGGATCTCCTCCAGGGCATCGGGCACGAGCGAGAAATCGTTTCGCAGTTCGGCAAACTGCCCAGGGTGGTCGGCGAGCAGCACCACGGCCCAGGCCAGGAAGCGGGCCACCGTCTCGGCGCCGGCTCCGCCGATCAGGGCGACATAGGACGAGATCTCATCGAGGGTGAGAGGGCGGGTGGAACCGTCCAAGAGCTCGCGCTCGTGGGTGGCCAGTATGGTCAAAAGGTCTTCCGCTGGTTCTCTCCGCTTCTGCTCGCAGAGTTCGGGGACCAGGGCGTACACGTCATGGGAGAGATTGCCGGTCTGGTCGATGAGCTCGCGGCTGCTGCCCGCGGTGGCGGATTCCTCGACATGGAGGCCGATGTCCATCGACTCCCGCAGGCTCTGCTCGAGGCCGTGGGGGAATCCCAACAGGGCCAGAATCACAGTGGGGGGCATGAGCGCGGAGAACCGGTCGACGAAGTCGAAGACGCTCAAACCCTCGAGGGGATCGAGCAAGTCGTCGCAGATGGCCTCGATCCTGCTTCCCAAGCCGTGGATGGCCTTGGGGGTGAAGGCTCGGCTCACCAGCTTGCGCAGCAGCGTCTGCTCCGGCGGGTCTCGGAAGATGAAAAGCGGGCCGGTCCACTCCTCGTCGCCCATGAGGTCCAGCGAGGTGGCATAGCGCGACGAGTAGGTCTCCACGTCCAGCAGCCCGGCGAGCACATCGTCGTAGCGGGTCAGGGCGTAGAAGTTGTGCTCGTCGTTGCGATACAGCGGGGCCTCGTCGCGCATCTGCCGCCACACATCGTGGGCTCGAATGTCGATGTCGTAGTCGAACGGGTTGTAGTTGATCGAGCCCATGGCGAAGTTCTAGCCGGTATTTCCCACAGTGTCGTTGCGAATACTGCGGGCGGGGCGAGGGATCAGGTGATATCGAGGTCGTCCCACTCGACTTCGGTGCAGAGCCGGTGGTACTCCGGGCCGTACCACGGGGCGCTCATCTGAAGCCGGTTGTGGGTCTGGTTGAGGTAGTAGTTCTTGTCCGGCGCCCCCTCCTCGTGCATGAGGAGGAGCTTGGAGGCCTCTTTGTCCAGCGCCTCGTTGTACCGCTCGTAGGCGTCCATCGTCACCTCGACGCTGGTCTTGCCCTCTTCGAGCATTCTTACGATCAACTGGCCCGCGTACCCCGACCACACCTGATACCAGATGGGAAGGCCGGTGCCCCCCGACAAAGGCTGGGAGTTCGGGCCGTAGAGCATGAACATGTTCGGATAGTTCGGCACCATCATGCTGAGGTAGGCGCGGGGGCCGTCTTTGGACCAGAAGTCGTGCACGTTGAGGCCGTCTCGGCCGAAGTAGTCGGCCGGCCATAGGAATTGGACGACATCGAAGCCGATGGCGGTGATGATGGCGTCCACCTCGCGCACAGTGCCGTCGGCGGTCTCGATGCCGGCGGGCGTCAGCCGGGCGATCGGGTCCGTCACCAACTCGACGTTGTCGCGGGTGAGCGCTCGATACCACCCGTTGTCCACCACGGGACGCCGGGAGAAGGGGGCGTAGTCCGGCACCAGGTTGTCGGCGAGGTCTGGGCGATTGTCGGTCTGCTCGTGGATGTAGTTGGTGAGGAAGTCGCGCAGCTGGTCGTTCATCTGGTTCCAGTGGCCACCGGCGGCCTGCCACTCCTCGTCGGCGTAGAGGTAGTTGTGGGTGGCGAACAGGGCGGCGATGGCCATGTAGCGCCACCAGTTCCAGTAGCCCGGGAAGTTGTCGAGCAGCCAGCGAACCTCGGGCTCGATTGGCTGGCCGTACTTGGGCCGCGGGCTGATCCACTGCTTGGAGCGCTGGAAGACGTACACCTGCTCTGCGCCCTCGGCCACGGGGGAAAGCAGCTGTACGCCCGTCGAGCCGTTGCCGATGACCGCGACGCGGCGGCCGCGGTAGTCGAAATCCTCCGGCCACTGCGAGGGATGGATGACCGGACCGGGGAAGTCCTCGATGCCATCGAATGCAGGGGTTCGCTGATTGGCGAAGGCGCCTACCGCATTGATGACCACGTTGGCCTCTATCGTCTCGATTCCGCCGGGGGTGTCGGCTTCGAGTACCCAGACGTCGCGGTCCTCGTCGAAGGTGGCCCGTTTCAGGTCGTGGTCGAACCGGGTGTTGTCGTACATCCCGTATTTGCGCGAGATGTGGAGCAGGTATTCCCTCACGAACTGGCCCTTCCCGAAATACTCGGGCCACGGGTAGTTCTTCTCGAAGGCGAACTCGTAGGTGATCGATATGGTGTCTACTCGGATGTCGGGATAGCGGTGCCTGCTCCAGGTGCCGCCGGGCTCGGACCGGCGCTCGAGGATGACGTAGGGGATCTCCAGCAGTTCCATCTGGATGCCCGCAGCCAGCCCGCTGAACCCGCTTCCGATGACCGCTACCTGAAACCCCTCGGGCAGATCGGGCTTGCCGTTGGTCCAGTCAACGGTCCAGGGGAAGGGCTTGAAAGCCATCAAGTCGCGCCGTGACTCGAATTCCAGATCGCCCATGTCCTCCTTGGTGGCCAGATTCATCAGCTGGCGAAGTCGGGGAACGGGCGGCTCTTCGGGCATCCCCGGCCCGGCGTTCTCCTCCAACCAGGCCACGGTCTTGGTGATCAGCAATTCACGCTCGTCGTCGTCGAGCTGGAGGGCTCGGGGCAGCGCTTCGATTTCAGGATCGTCGGTGTGGTGGAACAGCGCCACCCGTACCGCGTCCAAATCGGCCAGCTCCACTGCTCGTCTGATGAACTCGGAATCCATACCCGGAAGTTTGGCAGAGCCAAGTTGGATTTCTTTAGTCCTCAGAGGGGCGTTCAGCCCAAAGACTCGGAGAACAGCGTGGTGTAGACCTCTCGGGTCTGCTCCGCGGTCAGGCCCGCGCCCAGGTACTGGTTGTTGATGTGCAGCTCCCAGTGCAGATGGGGATCGTCGTAAAAGTCCCCGTTGGCCGCGGCGTGGGTCCCCCGGTTTCCGATGTCGCCTATCCGCTGTCCTGCTCTGATCGTCTGGCCGACTCCGACACCGGGGTCTACTTCGTGGAGGTGGGCGTAGACCGTGACCACGTGGCCGATATAGGGGAATACGCCGTGGTCGATGACCACGAAATTGCCATAGAGCGTCAGAAGCGTGAAGGGCGGAGTTGCCTCGAGGTCGCCGGCGATCTCCAGCAGTTCATCGCGGTCGTTGGGAGCAGGGTCTTGATAGTCGCCGACGATCAGAACCACTCGTCCGTCGAGCGCGGCCACTGCTGAGCGGCCCAGCGAGAAGCACCGGAAGTCGACCCCTTGGTGGACTCCGAACCGGTAGGTCCGGGGAGCGTTGGGAAGGAGGTCGGGATGGGGGAGCGGAGACATGCAGTCGCTGGGAAAGATCGTGTGCGGGGCCAGGCCGGCAGCAATTGCCAGTGCCGACTCGTAGGTCGGGGGCTCTTGTTCGAGGAGCACCACCACGGGGGTAGGACTTGGTTCAGGGACAGCAGTCGGCTCAGCGCCGGAACCCAGCGTGGAGGATGGCTGGTCGCCAGGGGGCTCTGGGGAATTCGATCCTGTCGGCGCACGCTCAGCTGTGCTCCCCGCCGAATCAGATGCGGTTGCCGGGTCGGTCTCGGTGGTCTCGGTGCTGGTTTGGGGGGGAGTGGCAGTGGGTTCCGAGGCCCCAGCAGAGGATTGAGGAGCGCTGCCGTCGTTGGAATCATCCGAGTTCCACGCCTGGGCGACCACAATTCCCAGAACAAAGGCCACAACCACGACAGCGAGCACCGCGAGGCCGCGCCGTGAGGTGATGCTCTTGAGGCCTGCTGTGATCCGCGTCCGACATTGGCGGGCGACGGCAGCCAGTCCGCGCCGGATGCTGCTTGCGCCCCGGCTGGGCGATTTCCAGCACCAGCGGGCGGCAGAGGCGAGGGTACCAAGCAGCTTCAATCCCGGCCCCGTGCTGCCATCCATACTGCGGACAAGTGATCTCCCCCGATGCCGGAAACTCTCGGCCTCCACGACCATGCAGAGATTACGCTGGTTGAGCCAGGGTAACGGGTTGAGAGTCCCGAAATGTGGACCGCCCAACAATGGGTTCTGGGTAGGTGAGCGGAGGAGTACAGCGGGTAGAATTGGCCGCTGTGACTGTTGTTCTCGTGGTGGTCGACGTGGTTTCCGCGTTGGGGCTGTTGTTCTTGGTGCTGCTGCACAGCGGCCGGGGCGGCGGTCTGTCCGACATGTTCGGCGGCGGTTTCGGCACCCAGGCAGCCGGGTCGACGGTCATCGAGAAGAATCTCGACCGGCTCACCATCGTGGCCGCGCTGATCTTCGCCTTCTCCACGCTGGCCCTGGCCCTGCTGCTGGATTCCAGCTAGCGGCGGACCGCTCACCGCCTGTTGGACTTCGCACTCAGCCCCGAGTTGCTGGATTTGCGCGATCGGGCGCGGGCAGTAGCCGCCGAGGGAGTGGCGCGCTTCGGACGGCACAACGACTCGTGGATCAACGGGTTTTCCAAGGAGTTCGCCCGGGTCATGGCCGACGAGGGCTGGATCGGAATGGGGTGGCCGACGGAGTATGGAGGACAGGCCCGTTCGCCCATCGAGCGGCTGATCGTGGCCGAGGAGATGATCGGCGCCGGCGCCCCGGTGGCGGCCATGTGGTTCGCCGACCGCCAGATGGGACCGGCGCTGATCGCCCACGGCACCGAACAGCAAAAGGCTGAGTTCCTGCCCAAGATGCTGGCGGGGGAGACCACCTGGTGCATCGGGATGAGCGAGCCCGACGCCGGCTCGGATTTAGCCTCCATCTCCACTCGGGCGGTTCGGCATGGCTCTGACTTTGTGATCGACGGCCAGAAGATCTGGACCAGCTTCGGGCATGTGGCCGACTACTGCTATCTGATCTGCCGCACCAGCAACGAGGGGCCGCCCCATCGGGGGGTCAGCGAGATCATCGTGCCGATGGACATGCCGGGCATCGAGGTGTGTCCGATCACCGACATGATCGCCAACCGGCACTTCTGCGAGATCTACTTCACCGGCGTACGGGTGCCTGCGGAGAATCTGGTGGGCGCCGAGGGCGATGCCTTCAAGCAGACCATGGCCCAGCTGGCCCACGAGCGAGGCGGCATCGACCGCTTGGTGTCCAACCGGGCACTGTTCCAGCATGCTGGCGCGAAGGCCGACCGATCCGATCCCCGGGTCCGCCAGCAGATCGCCCGCCTGGAGAGCGAATACCGGGTGGGGCGGCTGCTGGTGTACCGAGAAGCCCTGGGCCAGGCCCCGGTCGGGTTCAGCGCGGCTACCAAGGCCTTCTGCACCGAGTACGAGCAGCGGGTAGCCCAGTTCGCCGCCGCCTGCCTCGGGCCGACGGCCCTGCTCGACGATCAGTGGACCAGGGGCATCTGCTACGCCTCCTCGTACACTATCGCCGGCGGCACTTCCAACGTCATGCGCAACATCCTGGGCGAGCGGGTCTTGGGGCTGCCGCGCGAGCCTCGCTGAAGACACCTTGGAGCGCTCTTTATCAAATTGCTAGTTGCAGGGTTACCCTGACGTCATGCTCCAGCGACTCAAGCGGCGACCGGTCTTGTGGACCGTGGTGGCTATCGCTCTCGTGCTGATCGTTTTGTTGGCGATCGGCCTTTGGTGGTGGTTGGGGGACGACGCTCCAGCCGCAGTTGACCTCGGAGCTGCGGTTTCCACCCTCGACGACGATGCGGGCGGTGCGACCGCGACCGCCGCACCCACGGCCACTGCGGCGCCAACCGCCACTGAGATGCCGGCAGACCCCGCGGCGGTGCCTACAGCGACCATCGCGTCCACCGAGGAACCGACTGCTGCTGAGCCAGTCGAAGAACTCGCCGAAGAGATCACCGCCGAAGGGGTGAACGGTCAGTGGTTCATCGACACGTCGGTAGCCGAGTTCAACTATGACGATTCCACCGGGACCTTCGTCGGTTTCCGCGTCGAGGAAGAGCTGGCCAGCATCGGCTCCACCACTGCTGTGGGTCGTACCCCGCTGGTCAGCGGATCTATCGCCATCGATGGCCAAGTTGTGACCGCAGTGACGATCGAAGCTGACATGACCGGCATTGTCACTGATGATCAGCGCCGGGATCGCGCCATTCAAACCGCGCTCAGCACCGGCAGCTTCCCAACCGCAGCCTTCACCCTGACCGAGCCCGTCCGCCTGGGCGACGACCCTGTTTCCGGCGACGCCATCATCACGACCGCTATGGGCGAGCTCACCATCAAGGACATCACCCGCTCCGTGGAGATCGCTTTGGAAGCCCAGTTGGTGGACGACACGGTCGTGGTGGTCGGCTCCACCGAGGTGGTGTTTGCCGACTACGGCGTAGCTGTTCCCCGCGTCCCCATCGTCTTGTCAGCCGAGGATCACGGCATCGTCGAATTCCAGCTGTTCTTCACCCGCAGCCCTTGATCGCCGTTGTGATGGTGTTGCCGGTGAAGCGGCTATCTCATAGAGCAATCGAGACCCCGCGCGATAGTCTGCCCTCTGCGCCGGATGCCCGGCGTCCACGTCGGAGTGGCGGAATAGGCCGACGCGCTAGCTTGAGGGGCCAGTGCCCAATACGGGCGTGGGGGTTCAAGTCCCCCCTCCGACACCCAGTCGACAACGATCGTCCAGCAGAGCCCCCTAGAAGAACATGAGAGGCGGAAAGCCCTTCGTCTCTTGGAGGATTGTCCTTGCCCCCGTGGCGGTCGCAGGGCTTGTTCCACCTGAAGTCCTCGGTCGACCCACAGATGGGCAGGATCGGCGGCAATTCGGCCATCTGGTCCGGCTACTTCTGTGACCCCTTGATGCAGATGCCAACCTCGGGGTTCATCGGCGATCCGATCAACGATGCGGTCTCCAAGCGACTTCAGGGCCTGGCGCGATAGCGGGCCCTCTGCGCCGGTTGCTCAGATCACCCGCACGTTCTGTGCTTCCTGGCCCTTGCGGCCGGGGGCGACGTCGAACTCGACCTTTTGGCCTTCGCTGAGGGACTTGTAGCCCTCGCCGGTGATGTTCGAGTAGTGGACGAAAACGTCTTCGCCGCCGTCTCGCGAGATGAAGCCGAAGCCCTTCTCGCTATTGAAAAACTTGACAGTTCCTTGCATGACCTTGCGCTTTCGTTCGAGTCGATCTTGTGACCCACTCGCCCAAGACTGTACGGCGGCAATGGGTCGTAACTCCTAAGCCAAGCCAACTTTGCGCGAATTCGTTGTTTGGTCCGGGAGGCGTTGGTATTGGCGTTCCACGCTGGGTAGGACTCGGAATGGGGGAATTCGCAGGCGTGCTAGTTTGGGCGACCAGTGCCCAAATCGGGCCTGGAAGTTCAAGTACCTCCTCCGACACAATGAAGTTCAGCGGCGCCAGCGAATTCAGCCAGATCGCCATCCATGTGAGCAACCTCGAGCGCTCATTGGAGTTCTATGTTGGCCGACTCGGCCTTGAGGTGCTGACGGAGTTCGTCGAGGAAGGGGAGTCGGCTCGCGCCGCGATCGGTTACCGGGATGCAGTGTTGAATTTGGCCATGCTGCGCCTGCCCGGCACTCAGGCGATCATGGAGGTCATTGAGGTGCAGAATGTGTCGGGGACGCCGATCAATCCCGAGCAGGCGAATCCCGGCACCTGCCACATCTGCTTCTACGTCGACGATCTCGACGCCACCTGGGCCGAGCTGGAGGCTCTCGGCTCAGAGATGGTCTCTACAGGCATCATCGACCTTACCGAAGGACCGCTCGAGGGCGGCAAAGTTGTCTTTCTGAAAGACCCTGACGGCATCCGCATCGAGCTGCTGCAAGCAGATCTCTCCCTACCCGACGCTGTGCTAGCCGACACTGCTTCGGGGTGAACTAGAGAGCCAAGGAAGTTCGGCTGGTGCTCAAGCGGTTGAGACGGCGACCCATCCTGTGGTTGGTTGTGGCCGCCGTAGTTGTGGTGGCGGTCTTGGCTGTTGTCCTCATCTGGTGGTTGACCAGGGACGACGCACCGCCCTCGGTCGACCTTCAGGCCGCGGTCTCGACATTGGACGATGATGGCGGCGCGGCAACAGCAACGGTGGAACCCGTTTCGACACCGACGCCAGTCCCCTCGGCTGCACCGGCCACAGCCGAACCGACCGCAACTGTGCCAACAGCTTTGGCGGACGCTGTCGAACCCGAGGCAGCCCCAGCCCTAGAGGGAGTGAGTGGCCTCTGGACGGTGGACACCTCTATCGGAGAGTTCAGCTATGAAGACTCCACCGGCACTTTTGTTGGCTTCCGGGTGGATGAAGAGCTGGCCAGCATCGGCTCCACCACCGCTGTGGGCCGCACCCCGGTGGTAACCGGGTCGATCACCATTGACGGCGAGACTGTGACCGCCGTCACGGTGGAGGCCGACATGAGCGCTATCACCACCAACGACTCGCGCCGAGACCGCCCTGTGCAAACCGCACTCAACACTGCTGAGTTTCCAACTGCGGTCTTCACTCTCACCGAGCCCATCGACCTTGGCCCCGACCCTGACTCCGGCAATCCCATTTCCACCACCGCAGTCGGCGAGCTCACCGTCAAAGGCATCACCCAGCCGGTGCAGATCGCACTGGAGGCCCAGCTGGTTGACGACACCGTTGTCGTGGTCGGCTCCACCGAGATCGTCTTCTCCGACTACGACGTTTCGGTCCCCCGAGTCCCCATTGTTTTGTCAGCCGAAGACCACGGCATCGTCGAGCTCCAGCTGTTTTTTGCCCGGAACCCATGAGGGTTTCGGGATCACCTATCTCGTAGTGAAGCAGGGTTGTGGCGCGATAGTGTGCCCTCTGCGCCGGCTTCAAGGCGCCCACGTCGGAGTGGCGGAATTGGCAGACGCGCTAGCTTGAGGGGCTAGTGCCCTTTACGGGCGTGGGGGTTCAAGTCCCCCCTCCGACACCGCAACGCATGCTCGGTGCCGAGCAGTGCGGCTGGGTTTCATGGCGGCGGTCCAGCGGGGGCAAATGGGTTCGGCTTGGTCTCGCTTAGGGTGGCGAGATGGCTGGAATTGGTGCGGACCTGCTCGACCTGTCCCTCGACGAGTTGCTTACGACGACGCGGACCGTGCGCACTACGGCGGGGCCTCTTGGTGGGTTGCTCCAAGCCAGGTGGAGACGTTGCGCCGGAGCCTTCCCGACGGCATGCGGGCTCGACCCTTCGAGGTGGATTGCCTGGGGCCGTGCTCGCGTGGCTGCACCTTCGATGCGCTGACCAACCGGTGCCTCTCCCCGGTGCTGGATCAGGCGCAGGCGGCGCAGGTGCCCAGTACGTCGAGGCGATGTGCGGTTGGCACGAAGCCGGTGTCCTCGAGCGCCTTGGCGATCGCGGTATCGAGCGAGCGCTCCGCGCGAACCGGCACGACGAAGTCGTCGACTGCGCCGCACTCGGTGCAGACGACATGGTGGTGATGCCCGATGATCTCCTCGGACAGCTCGTAGCGGGTGAGATCGTCGGTGCCCACCACCCGTTGCACGATGCCGACCGACTCGAGGTCGACCATGTTGCGGTACAGCGAGCTTTGCTTGAGCCGGGGTCCCCCCTCGAGCAGTTCGGCGATCGTTGCCGGACGCCCGGCCGCCGCGAGCAGCTCGACCAGATGGCGGCGGCCCTTGGTGTACAGCTGACCCGATTCCCGCATCCGACCCGAGATCAGGTTGTGGACCTCTGCGACGTCGATCCCCATGAGCCGGGACCCTATCGGCCGGCACCAACGCGGCCGGGGAGTCCCTGCGGCCCGAGCTCGCGGTATACAGCCAAGAAGGGCCGACAGCGACACATCAAGGATCAGCTTCCGGTGCGCCAGGTTGTGAGGTGCCCCGATGCGTCGATGGCGGCCAGGGAACGGCCGTCGGGGCGCCAGGCCACGGCCTCGATGCGGCCATCGCAGACGTTGAAGCCGACGGCTTTGCCGTTGCCGTCGGGCCCGAGACGCCATACCAGTACCCCGCCGTCGCGCCCTCCCGAGGCGAGGGTCGTCGACCGCGGCGCGAACGCGAGGCTCGTGACGGTGTCGGCGTGGGCGTCGAGCACACCGGGTGTGGAGCCCTCGGGGCCGCCGTCGCCGAACACCCACACGGTCACGGCTTCGCCGCCGCCGGTGGCGAGCAGCCGGCTCGCGTCGTCGAACGCTAGGGCGCTGGGTTTGGCCGGGTAGCCGTACATGGCGGCGTCGGTGCCGGTCGCGGTGCGCCAGAAGTGCACCGTGTTGTCCTGGCTGCCGCAAGCGACGACATCGCCGTCGGGGCTCAGTACCAGCGACACTAGCGAGCCCTGCCATTCGAAACGCGCCTTCGGCTCGGGATCGTCGCCGAAGACGCAGACTGCACCGAACGATGCGGTGACCAACTCGCCCGCCGGCGTCCACGCGACGGCGGCCACCGTGCTCGGATGCTCGAACGAGGTCCAGGCGTCCCCGCCGTCGGCGGACCAGCGATGCGCGTGTCGACCGGCGGCGGTCGCGACACGCGATCCGTCGGGCGACACCGAGATCGTGTCGAGCCAGGCAGCTCCCAGCTCGTGACGCCACCGAAGCGCACCCGTGGCGGCATCACGTGAGGCCACCACGCCGTCGGCGCCGGCGCTCACGACGAACGACGGGCCGCCAGCAGCGAGGTGCACCGGTCCGGGCTCGTGCGCGTCGGCGAAACTCCAGACGATGTCGCTGCGCGCCGCGTCGACGGCGGTCAGCGCCCCCGATGAGTCGCCCGTCATCACGAGTCTGCCCCCGCACGCCCAGGCGAGCGCCGTGGGGTAGTCGTCGAGCAGATGCGACCAACCCTGCCGTAGCACACCCGCACGTCGCCGTTGTGCGACCCGGCCGGTCAGACCAGGCATGCCTGGAATCCTGCTCGTAGCTCGTCGGCGTCGAGGTCGCGGCCGATGAAGACGAGCTGATTGCGGCGAGGTTCATCACCCCATGGCCGGTCCGGCTGAGAATCGAGCAGCATGTGCACCCCCTGGAACACGACACGGTCCGTCTCGCCGGCGACGGCGAGGAAGCCCTTCATCCGAAAGAGGTCGGTGCCCTTGTCGTCTAGCAACTTGCCGAGCCACTGGTTCAGGCGATCGCCGTCGACGTTGCCATCGGCCTCGATCCCGACCGACGTGACGCTCTCGTCGTGTTCGTGGGCGGCCACCCAGGCCCGCTCGATCACCGGCGCGATGGTTGCGCCGTCGGCGGTCGTGACGGTGGGGTGGTACTCCTCTGCCAGGTGTTCGCAAAACAGGCCGTACAGCTGCTCGCCGGTGCCCTCGCCTATCAGGAGCGTCACCGCGGTCTGGTCGACGGCATCGAGCGCCGCATCGACATGGTGGCCAGGGGTCACCTGGTCACCGACCCGCACGCATGCCGGCGGCTCGGCGAACACGCGAACGCATCTCTCGGCGCCAGCTTCGAGGGCCTCGATCGTCGCCTCCGGCAGCGGCAGCACCGCCAGGCCCATCGTGGGATCGGGCCCGGCGTCGAAACGAAGGGTGTGGGTGCCCGGGTCGAGGCGGTAGACGCCGGTCCACTCGAACGGGTACTCGGGTTCGAGGAACGTGGGCCGGCGGTCGAGCGCGACCGTCAGGTCGAAGGACCGCTGGTCGAGCAGGACGTCGACGGCCACCGAGCCGAAGCTCGCGCGATGCATTGCGGTGACGCCGTTCATCGACCGAATACGCGCTTCGAGCTCGTCGAGCCGGCGCTCCTCGACGAGGTCGGTCTTGTTGAGCACGACGACGTCGGCGAACGCGATCTGTTCCTCGGTCTCGCGGCTGCGCCCGAGCTGTTGGTCGACATGGACGGCGTCGACGACGGTGACGATGCCGTCGAGCGCGTACTCGGCGGCGATGTCGTCGTCCATGAAGAACGTCTGGGCCACCGGCCCCGGATCAGCAAGGCCCGTGGTCTCGACCAGCACGTAGTCGAACTTGTCGCGCCGCTTGCCGAGGTTGCCGAGCACCCGGATCAGATCGCCTCGAACGGTGCAGCAGATGCACCCATTGGACATCTCGAAGACTTCTTCGTCGGCGTTGACCACCAGGCCCTGGTCGATGCCGATCTCGCCGAACTCGTTCTCGATGACCGCGATGCGTCGGCCATGGTGCTCTGTGAGGATGCGGTTGAGCAGCGTCGTCTTGCCGGCCCCGAGGAAGCCGGTGAGGATCGTGACCGGTACCCGGCTCATCGGGCCGCGTTGGTGTGATGTTCGGTGGTGGACATGGCGGGTTGCCTCCGGGGTGGTCGAGGGTGGGGGATGGTGGTGATGGTGTCGTACTCGAGGTCGACGCCGGTGATGGCCCGGGTGATTGCCCGGGCGGCGCGTTGCGCGCCCCAGAGGTTCCCGGCGGCGGGGCCAAGCGTCAGGGTGGCCAGGCGGCCCATGACATGGATGGGGTGACGGCCGGTGCGCAGGTCGCGATCGCAAACGGGCAGGCCGGCGACGGTGGCGATGTCGGGCAGGACCGGTTCGAGGGCCCGCTGGGCGGCGATGTCGGGCGTGGTTCCCGTTGCGAGCCAGATGAGGTCGGTGTCGAGCGCCGTGCCGTCGTCGAGATCAAGTTCGGCTCGGTCGTTGGCCACGCCGGCGGCAACGACCCTGCGGCCCTCGTGGAGCCGCACCGTGCCTAACGCGGCGAGCGCCTCGAGGCGTTGGTGCATCCAGCCAGGCATCGTGCCTCCGCCCCGGGCCGCAAGCGCCTGCCGGTGACGCAACTCAGGATCGGGCTCGGCGGAGAAAGCCCGCAAGTGTTTCGGGCCGAGCCAGCCCGGATCGGTGTCGAAGCTGCGAATCTCGATGGGACGCCGACTGACGAGCTCAACGTGGGCGCCGCGCTCGACGGCGCCCACGGCGAGGTGCGCTGCGGTCAGTCCGCCGCCGATCACCGCCACCGTGGTGCCCGTGAGGTCGCCGATAGCGCGCAGGTCGATGTCGGCGGCGTGGTCGATGGCGCCAGGCAACCGGCCGAGTAGTCGTGCGACCCAGTCGGGGATCTCCCGGCGATGTGGGTTCGTGGCGACGACGAGATGGCGGCACAAAATGGTGTCGGCGTCAGTCTCCACGGCAAGGTGGTCACCTACGGGGACGACTCGTCTTGCCGCTGCGGCCAGCGGCCGATCCAGGTCCATACGGGCGACGAGGTCCTCGCAGTACGCCGCGAACGCCTTGGTTGTGGGCAGGTCATAGGGGAGTCCCGACCGGTCGAGGCCGTGGCGTACGGTGTGCTCGGCCAGCTCGCCCGAGCGAATGCCGGGATGGTGGACCCCCGGCGACCGGAGGTTCCCGATTTCGAGCCGAGCAAACTGCTCGTGCCAGGTGCGCATCCAGACGCCCGCGGGGTCGACGACCACGAGCCCATCGGCAAGGCCAGGCCTGGCGGTCAGTAGATGGACGGCAGTAGCCAGGCCAAGAGGGCCGGCGCCCAGGATGCAAACCGTCGCCTCCCGATCGGGTTGGGGCGGCGAGGAGCGCTCATTTGCCGTCATGGCCTCACTATAGAATAGGAATGAGACCCATTCGCACTTCATACCTGACGATCTTCACATCATCATGGCGGCGGTCCAGCGCGGGCAGATGGACCACTAGGGTGGCGAGATGGCTGGAAATGGTGCGGACCTGCTCGACCTGTCCCTCGACGAGTTGCTTACGACGACGCGGACGGTGCGCAAGCGGCTCGACCTGACTCGGGCGGTGCCGAGGGCGCTGATTACAGAGTGCCTCGAGATCGCGGTGCAGGCGCCGAACGGATCGAACCAACAGCGATGGAACTGGCACATCGTCGACGAACCGGACCTGCGGGCTGAGGTCGCCGAGGTCTACCGGACTGGAATGAGCGGCCACCAGGCCGACCCGAACCGCGCCACCCGGGATATCGACTACAGCACCGACGAGCAACAACGGATCGCCTCTTCGGTGGCCTACCTCCGCGACCACCTGCACGAGGTACCGGCGTTGTTGATCCCGACCGTCGGGGGTCGGATGGACGGGGCCGATATCTTCCTCCAAGCCAGCGTGTGGGGATCGATCCTGCCCGCGGTCTGGAACTTCATGCTCGCACTGCGGGCCCGGGGGCTGGGAAGTGCATGGACGACGATCCACTTGCACAAGGAAGCCGAGATGGCCGAGCTTCTAGGCATCGACGCCACCAAGCACACGCAGGTCGGCCTGTTCCCGATCGCCTACACAGTGGGTACAGAATTTGGAGCGGGAGCGCGCCAGGACCTGGCCGAACTGATCCGCTGGAACGGAGCGGGCTGATGCCGAACTACACCGATACCGAAGAGCGCAACCTCAGCGTCGTTCGCCAGTTCCTCGGCGAGGAGAACGGTCCGGCCGACAAGTCTGAACTCTTCGCCGAGGACGCCGTTTGGTGGAACGGGCTACCGCTCATCCCCGGGGCGGAGGGCGTCACCGAGCACAAAGGCCGCGAGGCGATCCGCAACATATTGCCCTCCCAGTCGAAGGCCCCGCCGAGGCCCGGCGGCGACAAGTACGACTTGGCCACTATGGCCATCAGCGACGTCGTCACGCTGGCCGACGGCGACTACGTCGTCCGACAACAGACTTTCTCCGCTACGACCCTGCGGGGCCAGGACTACAGGAACGTCTACTGCTTTGTGTTCCGATTCAACCACCGGGGCGAGATCGCCTACCTCACCGAGCACTGGAATACCTGGCACGCCTACAACGTGCTCTTCAATAATTTCGACATGGAGCCCGCCCACCCTGAAGGCTGACCCGGCTCTTTGTCTACGACGCGGAGTTGGACGCCTTCGTTCCCCGCTGACCAGGGCCAGTCGGCGTGGGCGTTTAAACAGCGCGGTGGAAGCGTCGAGAGCCGCCCTGCACCAGGGGCATGGAGTCTTTGACGAAGGCCGTCCAACCCGGGTCGGCGATGGTTGTCGCTCGGAGGTCGCAGTAGGCGGCCAGGGAGTCGATCTGCCAAGTGGAGTGGACCTCGGCCTCGAGATAGCCCTGATCGACTGTGCGCCAGCGATTCAGGAGGGGGCAGCCGCCCTCGACCATGAATGGGTCATAGTGGCGTTCAAGCAACTTGACGTAGGCGTCGGCGTCGGACACCGCGGTACGGGCGGCGATGGTATACAGCACCGGGAAGGTGTCCGGCGGTGTCGCGGGGGGCGATTGGTCCTCGGCCGGTGAAAGTTCGAACGGACAGGTGAAGATCTTCAGCGAGCTCAGGCTGATGCCGAGGCTGTCGAAGCCCTCGATGCTCGAGCAGGCCATGCCCGCTTGTGTGCCAAGGTGGCGCTTTAGCTGGGCCATGTCGGTGAAGGCCTGCTCCCAGATATGGGTCCAGGCCCGGCCCTTGGCCGACACCCACCCCACGTCGTCGGCACCGAAGGCGGATGCCGCCATCTCCTGGGGCTGCGCCGCGAGGGCTTTGATCGCCGCCGCGTCGGCGTCGGTGCTTGCGTTCAACAGCAGCACCCGGCGGATGCCGCTTCGCACCTCCTGGGTGGCGTCGGGCGTTGTGTAGCGCGTCGCGTACGTGTTGTCGGTGATGCACTCGGGGCTGTCGGGCATCACATAATTGTCAATGGCCCCGATGTGGTAGGGGTGCACCATGTAGGGCCCGGAGTAGCTGGCCTCGTCGACGAAGGTGTTCTCCCACAGCACCGTGCGCGAGTCGAGATCGACGCTGGCGGAGGAATCCAACAGGCCCGGTATGAAACGATCGGCGGCGCCCAACACCGCGATCATCTCCTGCGCCTTCACATCGGGCACCCCGGGCATCAATGGCAAGACGTAAAACCGTCGGATCATGCTCGTCACGGCGCTCGAACCTACTCGACCGCGATCTGGTGCTGAAATAACGACTGTGGTTCAGCGGTGGCGAGTTTGGGACACTCGGGATGTGTTTCGTGTCACGCAGTTTTCGGATATGCACTTCTGTACCGAGCCGGAGGGGGAGCCGCGCAATACCGATGACTCCTGGGATGCGGTCTTCGACGATGCATTTGATTCGGGCCGGCCCACTCCGGATCTGGTGGTGATCACCGGAGACATCGCTCACAACGGTACCGAGGCCGAATACCAGAAGATCGCTGAGAAGCTTGCCCGCCTGCCGGTGCCTGCGGTGGTGTGGTCCCGGCAATCACGATCGGCAGGTGCCCTTCGATGCCATTTTGCCCCGCCCGGGGGTGAGCAACGGGCGTACCTTGCGGGTCGGGAGCTGGCTGTTTCTATTTGCCGACTCCAATGCAGAAGGTCGGGATCAGCGCCCAGACGGATCGCTGGTCGATCGCGAGGATCGGACCCATAAGCACGGGCGCTTCGGCGATGCTGAAGTGGCGTGGATGGCCGAGACCGTCGAGCAGAGCGACGCCGAGCATGCCTTCCTCTGGACCCACCACCCTCCGGGGGCGTTTGGCTTCTTCCACATGGCCGACCATGACGCCGAGTTCGCCCGACTCATTGACATGGCCCCGGCAATTCGTGGAGTCGGGGCTGGCCACACCCACACCAATACGACGTTGGAGGTTGCCGGTCGGCCCATCCATCAATGCTCGTCGCTGTCCGTCAACATCGACCTTGAGAACTTCACCACGATGCCACCCGGTTACCGCACCTACCAGTTTGCCGAAGACGGGTCGGTTTCCAGCGAGGCCCATTTGGTGGGCGAAGGCCATTGGCCGAGAAGCCCGCTGTCCAAGGTCACCCAGCGCATGCTCCGCGGCGAGATCAGCTTCGAAGAGATGATGGACCAACTGGCTGCTGAGCGGGCCTCCTAGTTGACGGGGCGGCCAACCTGTTTGGGCGCCGAAACTCGAGGATGATCAGTCGACGCTGAGCTCGCCCATCTGGGACCACCCGTTGGCGCCCTCGATGGTGGTGTTGATGATCTTGGGTGTTTGAGCCAGGGCTTGGGGCATATCTTGCATGACCTGTTTGAAGTGGTCGGATTCGACGTGGGGCACTGCTCCGTCGTCTTCAAATGCTTCGACCAACACGAACTCGTCGGGATCTTCGACGCTGCGGGACCAGTCGAACCACAGGTTCTTGGGCTCGGCCCGGGTGGCCTCGGTGAATTCGTCGACTAGGTCGATCCACCGGTCAGACCACTCGGGTTTGGTCTTGAACTTGACCACGATGAGGATCACCGGACCGCTCCTTTGCTTGCGGCGGCATCGCTGCCCAGGGGCGCCCAGGCCAGCAGCGACGTGTCGCCTTCAAAAACGTTGGCCACCATCGGTGTGCCGGCGATTTCGGCGGTGGCCTTGTACTGCATCCACGACGAGACTGTGGTGATTGGGGTGCCGGGGCCGTCGTCGAACTGAATCGGGCCGTAGATGTTGGCAGTGTAGATGAGGTCTTCGTCACCCAGTTGCTGGGTGGCTTCGTGGCGGGCGCCGGCGGGTTCGTAGAACCACACGCCGGAGCCGTAGCCCTCGGGCGGGCCGGCCCGATACCCGATGCGGCCGTTGATGACCAGGAAGTCGCCGGCACCCAGGTGGAAGTGGGGCCCGGCGACACCGATGTGCCTGATGATCATCGAAACGTGGCCGGTCTCCTCGCTGACCCGAAGGACCTTTATGCCAAAGCCGGGCCCGTTCGGATTGGAGAAGAAATCGAACGCCCGGGTGTCCACGAAATGAGGGTGGGTCGTCGCACCCTCGGGCAGGTTCTCCGCCGTCATCAGCAACTGATTGGCGGCATCCTCGGCGATGCGGAGCGGCTCGGGCGATAGGTCGGAGTTCTGGGTTCGCGGCACCATGCACTCGGCCAAAGTGTTGGGCACCAGCGCCAGGCCATTGGCTTGGGCCGAGGCCTGGATGTCCAGTGCAGTGAGGATGCGGGTCACGCTGTGCCCGTCGGCACCGAGGAAGGCGACCGGGCCGAAGAAGTTCATCAACAGCTCGGTTTCCTCGTCGACTTCGAGGCCCTCGATGCGAGCGTTGGCGGGAATGTAGCCCCACGTGCCCGTCTCGATGGTTGCGGCAAGCGGTTCTTGGGTATAGCGCATGCGCCCCGACAACACGAACAAGTCGGTGGCACCCAAATGCACAGCGGGGCGCAACGTGACCCCGGCGTCGAGTCCCACGATCGCGGAGAACACACCGGATTCTCTCGACGCGCGAAGTGGCTTGATCCGCCAACCCGGCGCCTGGGGCGTCTCGATCCAAGGCAGGGCGTTGGTGTCGACGCCGCCCTCCATGCCGGTGGGGACGAGGTCGGGGTTGTATCCAGTAGTTGTCGTCGTCACTTCTCACCTCTGCATGTGAATATTCTGAGCGAAGAAGACTCGCACTAGATTGTGGGCCCTCTGGTTGATAGAGGAGCACAAAGTGGAGCTAAGAAACAAGACCATCGTGGTGACGGGGCCGACGGGGATGGTGGGGCCGCCGTTGTGCAAGACCTTGGCGGCCGACAATCGGGTGATCGCGCTGGCTCGGTTCTCGGATGCCAATGCTCGGGCCGATCTTGAGGCTGGGGGAGTGGAGTGCATCGCCGTGGACTTCGTTGAGGCTGATTTCTCGGCCGTTCCCCGCGATGTGGATGTGGTCGTGAATCTGGCGGTGACAAAGACCGGCGATTGGAAGACCGATCTGGCCGTGTGTTCCGAGGCCACGGGCCACTTGATGAGCCATTTCCGCAACGCCCAGGCGTTTCTGCACTGCTCTTCAGGGGCGGTTTATCAGCCCAATGGCGGGCAGCCGTTCACCGAGGACAGCCCCCATGGCAACCACCACGCCCACATGATGCCGACCTATTCGATATGCAAGATCGCGGGGGAGTCGGTGGCCCGGTTCGGGGCTCAGGAATTCAACCTCCCGACAGTGATTGCCCGGCTCAACGTGCCCTATGGCGACACCAATGGCTGGCCGCTGTTCCATTTGCTGATGATGCGGGCAGGCATGGACATCGAGGTCCACACCGACGGCGCCCGCTACAACCTTGTCCACGATGAGGACATCGCCGCCGACCTGCCGGTGTTGCTCGACCAGGCCTCGGTGCCGGCCACCACCCTCAACTGGGCCAGCCCCGGACTGGTGTCAGTGGCCGAATGGTGCGCGTTCATGGCCGAGATTGACGGTTGCGACCCGCCCAAGATCGTGGAGTCGGATACCGCCATTCCCAGCACGGTCATGGACACCAGCCGCATTGAGGCCCTGCGGCCCGACCGCTTGGTGAACTGGCAGGACGGCATCCGCCGCCTCGTCGAGAACCACCCGGCCTGACTGACTTCCCGCGAGGTTCGGGTACGGGACAAATAGAGTAATCAGATACAAACAAATATTTGATTAAGTCTAAACTAGTCGATACGATGGTCTCATGCCGTCGAGCGACACCCCCGCCGCCGCTGACCTCTTACGCCAGCACGGCCTCCAAGTCACTGCCCAGAGGATCGCCGTCATCCGTGCCGTTTCGGCCTGTCCCCACGGTACGGTGGATGACGTGGCCGAGGCGGTCCACAGCGACATTGGCGCCATATCCCGCCAAGCGGTGTACGACTCGGTGGGGATGCTGGCCGAAAAGGGCCTGATCCGAAGGATTCAGCCCGCGGGGTCGCCAGCCCGCTATGAGGATCGGGTGGGCGACAACCACCACCACCTGATCTGTCGCACCTGCAACCGGATGGTGGATGTCGACTGCGCGGTGGGGTACACCCCGTGTCTCACCGCAGCCGACGACTCCGGCTACGAGATCGACGAGGCCGAGGTCATCTACTGGGGCCGCTGCCCCGAGTGTTTCGCCGCCGACAGTGAGCCGGCCGCCCAATGAGCCAACCAACAACCAAGCAACAACTCAAAGGAGAGTCCCAATGACTGAGAGCACCAGCCAGTGCCCGTTTTCGGGCGCCAACACCGCCAAGGGCACATCGGCCACCGAGCAGTGGTGGCCCGAACAGCTGAACCTGAAGATCCTGCACCAGCATTCGCCCGAAGCCGACCCGATGGGGGAGGACTTCGACTACGCCGCCGAGTTCGAGTCCCTCGATCTGGCCGCGGTGAAGCAGGACATCGCCGATGTGCTGGTTGACTCCAAGGACTGGTGGCCGGCTGACTACGGGCACTACGGCCCGCTGATGATCCGCCTCACCTGGCACGCCGCCGGCACCTATCGGATCGGCGACGGCCGCGGCGGGGGCGGCACCGGCGCTCAGCGGTTCGCCCCGCTGAACAGCTGGCCCGACAACGCCAGCCTCGACAAGGCCCGCCGGATCCTGTGGCCGGTCAAACAGAAGTACGGCCGCAAGCTCTCCTGGGCCGACCTGTTGATCCTGGCCGGCAATGTGGCCCTGGAATCGATGGGCTTGGAGACCTTCGGCTTCGGCGGCGGCCGGACCGATATCTGGGCTCCCGAGGAAGACATCTACTGGGGTTCGGAGAACGAGTGGCTTGGCGACGAGCGCTACACCGGGGAGCGAGATCTGGAGACCCCGCTGGGGGCCGTGCAGATGGGCCTCATCTACGTCAACCCCGAGGGTCCGAACGCAAACCCCGACCCGATCGCCGCGGGCATCGACATCCGGGAGACGTTCGGTCGCATGGCCATGGACGACGAGGAGACCGTGGCGTTGATCGCCGGCGGCCACACGTTCGGCAAGGCCCACGGGGCCGCCCCCGACACCTATGTGGGGGCTGATCCCGAGGGCGCCGGCCTCGAAGAGCAGGGCTTCGGCTGGGCGAACACCTATGGCTCCGGGGTCGGCGGCGACGCCATCACCAGCGGTCTCGAGGGCGCGTGGACGAATGATCCCGCTACCTGGGACAACGGCTTCTTCGACAACTTGTTCGGCTACGAGTGGGAGCTGACCAAGAGCCCCGCCGGGGCCCACCAGTGGCACCCGACCGACCGGGCCGCCGATGACACCGTGCCCGATGCGCACGATCCCACCGTGCGCCATGCGCCGATGATGCTGACCACCGATCTGGCGCTGCGGTTCGACCCGATCTACGAACCGATCTCGCGTCGTTTCCACGAGAACCCCGACGAGCTGGCCGATGCCTTTGCCCGGGCTTGGTTCAAGCTGACCCACCGCGACATGGGTCCGGTGGCCCGCTATCTCGGGCCTGAAGTGCCCGACGAGGAGCTGATCTGGCAAGACCCGGTGCCCGCGGTAAAGGGCGAATTGGTCGGTGGCGACGACATAGCCGATCTCAAGGCCCGGATCCTCGGTTCGGGGCTTTCGGTGCCACAACTGGTGTCGGCTGCGTGGGCCTCGGCCTCCACGTTCCGGGGCACCGACATGCGAGGCGGGGCCAACGGCGCCCGCATCCGGCTTGTGCCGCAAGACGGCTGGGAGGTGAACGTCCAAGCGGGAGTGGCTGACGTGGTAGCCGTCCTCGAGCAGGTCCAAACAGACTTCAACGCCCAAAGCGGACCTCAGGTCTCGCTGGCTGATCTGATCGTCCTCGGCGGATGCGCCGCAGTCGAGAAAGCGGCCAGCGATGCCGGCCACGAAGTGTCGGTACCGTTCTCGCCGGGGCGCACCGATGCCACGCAAGAGCAAACGGACGTGGAGAGCTTCGCAGTGCTCGAGCCCACCGCCGACGGCTTCCGCAACTACCTGGCCGGATTCCACAAGCGGCCGGCCGAGGAGCTGCTGGTGGACAAGGCATTCCTGCTCAACCTGACCGCCCCCGAGATGACCGCCCTGGTCGGCGGGATGCGGGTGCTGGACGCCAACGTCGGCCAAGCCCAACACGGCGTGCTCACTGATCGGCCGGGCGCTCTCACCAATGATTTTTTCACCAACCTGCTGAGCATGGACACCGAGTGGCGGGTATCGACCGAACAGGCCGGCGTCTACGAGGGGCGCGCCCAGGGCTCAGGGGAGCTCCGCTGGACCGGCACCGCGGTCGATCTGGTGTTCGGCTCCAACTCCCAGCTCCGGGCCATCGCCGAGGTCTACGGCAGCGACGACGGCGAGGAGAAATTCGTCACCGACTTCGCCGCCGCTTGGGCCAAGGTGATGAACCTGGACCGCTTCGACCTCACCTGAGGACGGCGCGACCCGCTGGGCGCGCTCGCGGGAGTGGCCGCTTTTGCTGTCGACGAATCCCATCTGTCCCCCTCCGGGTGGGCTCGTCGATTGAGACAGTTGAGTACAGCCACTACCCTGCGAGTCGCCCAGCGGGTGCCGTTTTTTAAGGAGGGCCAGTGGCTGCCATCGAACCCGACATTTTGTCGACGACATTTGCCGAGGATCCCAATGCTGTCTTGGAGGTGATGCGGGAGGAGTACCCGGTCGTGTACCACGAGGCGACCGAGGCGTGGCTCATCTCCCGCTACGACGACATTGAACGGGCCTTCAAGGACAAGGCCTTCACCTCTAAGAACTACGAGTGGCAGCTCGAGCCCGTCCATGGCCGCACGATCCTCCAGATGGAGGGCCGCGACCACTCCGCTCATCGGAATCTGATCGCCCCCGCGTTCCGGGGCAGCGAGCTGACGGCCAAGTTCGTCCCGGTCATCGAGGCCAACGCCCGCGACCTGATCGACGGCTTCCGCCACGATGGCAAGGTCGATCTAGTGGATCAGTTCACCATCCGCTTCCCGATCAACGTGATCGTCGACATGCTGGGGCTCGACAAGTCCGATCACGAGCGGTTCCAGAAGTGGTACCACTCGATCATGATGTTCCTCAGCAACCTCACCGGCGATGAGGAGGTCATGGCCCAGGGGCTACAGACCAAAGAGGAGCTTCAGGCCTACATGATGCCGATCATCGCCGAGCGTCGAGCCAAACCTGGCGACGACTTGCTCAGCACCCTGTGTACCGCGGTCATCGACGGAGAGCAGATGACCGACCTGGAGATAAAGGCATTCGTCTCGCTGCTCTTGGTGGCCGGGGGAGAGACCACCGACAAGGCCATGGCCAACATGATGATGAACCTGATCGCCAATCCCGATCAGCTCCAGGCAGTTCGCGATGATCGCAGCCTCGTCGACAATGCGTTTGCCGAGACGCTGCGGCACTCACCGCCGGTGCAGATGATCATGCGCCAGCCCGAAGCAGATGTGGAGATGCGCGGAATGACCATTCCGGCCGGCGCCACTGTGACCTGCCTCATCGCCGGAGCCAACCGCGATCCTCGCCGCTACAACGACCCCGACCGGTTCGATATCTTCCGCCAAGACCTCGACGTCTCCAAGGCGTTCTCGGGGGCGGCCGACCACACCGGCTTCTGCTTGGGCCGGCACTTCTGCATCGGGGCCATGCTGGCCAAGACCGAAGTCGAAATCGCCACCAACCAGCTGTTGGACGCCATGGACGACGTCGAGTTCGACGGCCGGCCGCCGACGCCCGCCGGCGTTTTCACCCGGGCCCCCAAGACGATGCCCCTCACCTTCAAACCGACCGGCCGCTAACGCCCGTCAGCGGCGGCAAGAGCCGAGTCGTCGGCCTCTCAGCTATCGTCTGGCTCGGGGACGGGCTCGAGCTCGAACAAGCGCAGCTCGCGTTCGGTTGCCGCGTCGTACTGGATCCACAGCGGATACCAGGCCACTGCGGTCTGCCACCTCGACTCACGCTCGGCGCGTTGGAGGAGTCGAGCCCGCACAGGCGTCCTCTTTCCATGGAACACGATCTCGGCATCGGGGTTGGCGAGGAGATTGGCCGTCCACGCGGGATGATCTTCGCGGGCGAAGTTGCTGCCCACCACCAGAAAGCGGCCCTCTTCGAGCGGGACCGCGCCAAGCGGCGTCTGGCGGGTGCGGCCGGTCTTGGCGCCCGTGGAGAAGAGCATGAGCATGGGCTGCGCGGAGGAATCGAGCAGCGTTCGCCCTCGGGTGAGCCGATTGACCACTCGGTGGAACCGGGGGACGATGTGCGGTCCGAGAGACCGGAACGGCCGCGAGAGCACCACACGGGCCGGCATCTGGAATCCCTTGGGCGGTGTCGGCGCTGCGCCGGGATCAAGGTCGGGCCGGGCATCGCCAGCCTGGCGATCGGACAGCAGCCCGGCTTCATGCCAAGCAACCAAGCTGTCGGCGAACGTCTCCTTTATGTCTCGGAATTCCACCCCGTACGCGGCGAGGTCGCTGTCGATCGACCCCTCCCATTGGGTGAGCACGCTCATGCTGAATCTGTTCATCGCCGCGTTGATCGGCACGATACGCCGAAGTGCGTCGGCCATGCGGCCCACCCCTCGAAGCGCCGAGGGTGGAAGCGGCACCATGGGGAACCTTCGACCAGTGAGGTCGCGGTGGATGTCGGCGAAAAGGTCCATGTCGACCAAATGGCCGCCGCTCATGACCCGACGGGGCCCATGGCCCGGTTCGAGCAGCGCCACGAGCAGCGAGGCCATGTCGCGGACATCGGAGATCGCCACCGCCGCTCTGCGAGTGGGAATGACTCCGGCTGCGGTGAACCGGGCTATGCCCTCGCTGGCCTCGCCGAAGGCCGAGCCTGCTGGCGGGCCGATCACCGCACTCGGGTAGACGATTGTTATAGGAGCACCGTGAGCCTGGAGTTTTCGGGCCACCAGTTCGGCTTCGGCTTTCGCTTGGCCATACGTGTAGCCGGCCGACGATGGCGGGTGGTCGGTGGTCAGCGCCCCAACACCGGGTTGAAAAAGGGCCGCCACGCTGGAGACGTGAATGATCGGGTCAAGCTCTTTCGCATAAGCCTGGTGGAGCACGAGCCGGGCGCCGACGATGCTGTTCTTGATCCCCTGAGCGCTGCTCCGGGCGTCAAGCGACACGACGGCGGCGCAGTGGATCACCGCATCGGCGCCTTCGAGGGTCGCCGCGACGGCAGCAGGATCGGTCATGTCTCCCACGACTTGGTCGATGGAGGGCAGGTCGAAGGCCGCGCGGAGGCCTTCAAGCTTGGAGGGCGACCTCGCCAGGGCGCAAACTTCGTGACCAGCCTCAATGGCGCGCGCGGCGGTGTGCCCACCGATGAACCCTGTTGCCCCTGTCATCGCTATGCGCACGGGAATCACCCTAGTAGGGGGCGTCGCGGCGTCGAATGCTGCGGCTAGTTGGCGGCACCCGGAGTGGGATTGTCGACGGTTTGGAAGCCGCCGGTGGCGTCGGGCACTCGGGCGTAGCTTTGTCCGCCAGGGGACTGGCCCTCGTCCCAGTCCACGCTATTGACAAGAGTGCCGTCTACCAGCCAGATGCCCAATTCCTCGTCGCCGCCCAGGGCGAAGCCAGGCCAGCCGTCTTTTTCCAAGGAGAACTGCATGTATGCGCCCGGCTGGATGATGGCGCCGGTCGGGAAGGCGACCCGCTTGCCGACGTCGGTGAGGCTATCGGCTACCTCAAAGCCGTCGAGTGCTATCGGGTCGGGCAGGGTGTTGTGCAGTTCGAACCAGTCGAGAGGGTCGCCCTTGGCGGCTATTTCATTGATGACGAGGCCAACGTCGGCCGAAGTGGTGCCGCGGCCGGTGCCTTCTTCGCCGTCGCCGTCGTCACTGATCCGAGACAGGTTATACCCGTACACCCCGGAGAAGGTGCCGGCTATGGGGGCGCCGGGCGTCGTCTCCGCCATCGACAGTTCCAGCGTGCCCTCAGTGAAGGGCGAAAACGAATCTGGCGTAGACGCTCCGGGCTGGATGGACCAGATGCCGCCCGCGATGGTGTCCACACCGATGACAAGCGTTGTTCCAGCAGCCACCAGGTCCGGGTCCATGGCCAGCGTCATTCCGGTGAGGGGTCCAACCTCATTGAAGCTCACCGCGACGATGGACGCAGGATTGTCAACCTCTGGCAGCAGGCGCCTTTCCTCCGGGCTGGAATGACCGGCGAAGACCGCCAGGTTATCGACCGGCTCTTCGGATCCGTTCAACTCCAGGCTGAAGACGGTGCCCAAACTCGGAGGGTTGGGATTCAGATGGCTTCCCCAAGTCGTCTCAAAGGTGACTTCCAGGGTTCCCGAACCGGCGGATGCTGGGAGATATCCCTCCGGCTCCGGCCAGTCGGGCGGTCGGGGGGTGAGGTCTGCCAGGATCTCGCCTCTCCGCTTCAAGATGAACTTGCGCACCCGCTCGGCGCCGGCCGCGGCGGCATCTCTTGCCTCGGGGAGGGCATGCTGCTGCACGATGGCGGCCATTTCGTCCACCGCAGCCAACAGCTCGTCTTCGTCCCAGGCGGTGTCGAGGATGTCCTTCAGCCGGGACGTGTATTCGCCCTGCCAGACGGGGTGGTTGTACAGGCGGTTTGGAATGGCCGTCAGGGCCAGCACCGACGGAGGCGGGTCGCTGATGTTGTCGAACGGATTGGGGTCGTCCTCTAAGTGGAAGGTGCCGTCGGTGCCCCACGGCAGGAACACGAAACGACCGCTTGGCTCACGGTAGAACCAATAGTTGTTGCGGTCGCCCGCGTATCCGTCCCAGTGCCCCACGAGCACCTCCGTCGCCCAGAACGTGAGGAAGCGGTCCAGGTCCACGATCTGGCCCAGCGCCTCCAGGCCGGTATCCGACCGGTCCTCCAGGGCCGTCACCACGGCGTCTATGTCCGACCAGTCGGCGGCATCCTCGTTGGTCTTCTTCTCGATGGTGCCGCGATAGGTCGGCGTGAAGTCGCTGACCGTGCCTTCGTACAGATTGCCCTCGGCGCTGTCGAAGTGGTGCAGCAGGAACGGGGCTTTGAACTCCTCGACGTGGACGTAAAGCCCCAGGTTCTTGCCGTTCACCGACACGGTGGCGAAGTTGCAGCGGGGCGCGGGATTTCCGGCGGCGGCGAACACCCGGTACGACAGACAGGTGTTGATCATGGAAGGGTCCTGGACGCTGTTGTTCAGGGTCATCCGCTCCATGACCCCGCCGAGGGACTGGTCGTCCACATACTTGTCGAAGCGGAGCTTGAGGGAGGGTTTGGTGTCGCTCTGGGACCCCACGAACCCCTTCTTGCGCACGCCCACGTCGGCGTGGGTCTCGCCGTCCACGGTCACCGTGGCAGAGAACCAGGAGTAGATGTTGGCAAAGGGACGGGATAGGCCGTATTCCTCGATTTCGGCAAGCACGTCTTCCAGCGTCCGGGTCTGGTGGCGCAGGGTGTCCCAATCCTCGACGTCGATCTCGATGCGGATGTCCAGCACGCGCTCGAGGGCGAAGAAGACATCGCTCCGATGGGGCTCAGCGTCGTCTTCCTCCTGTGGCGGGGCGGGAGTGTCGGCTGGTTCGGCCGTCGTTTCGGACGGAGCGGCGGTGGGGTCTGGCGTCGGAGCGGCGGTGGGGTCTGGCGTCGGAGCGGCAGGAACCGCGGTAGGAGAATCCCCAGCGTCGTCGTTCCCGCCCCCGCAACCTGCCGCAAGAATCGCCATCGCCAGCAATACCGTGGCCAGGCGCCATCCCATGACAAGAACATATCGGGAGACCCTGGGCAGCACACAGCTGAACGCGACTGGCCTACAGGGCCTTCAGCCGTTTGAGGCCGCGAGTATCGGATGCAGATCAGCTGACATATTTATATGCAAAGCACGAGTCTGCGGATCGACATCAACCCGCATCGGGAGTTGAAGAAGCTCGCAGCTTCCCGGGGCGCCACCGTGGGCGACACGGTTGCACTGGCAGGGCTACGGCTACTTCGCCTTCCGGACCACAGGCGCCTACTCCTAGGGCCGAACTGCTGCTTTGCAGGTAACCGGGTTCTTCCTGAGATCGATCCCGATCTCGGACCGGCCAGCAACGGCTTTTTTGGCTGATCTACTACCGGCGGTCACTGCTCGAGGAAGTCGGGCAGCGCACTGGGCGCGTCGTCGAAGTCCTCGGCGACGGTGGTTGTGCCCCGGAGCGCTAGGTGCGGTAGCGCCACGCGATGTGGGAGGAGCGGCGGGTGATCTGGGCTCGGCGGTCAGCTGGGGGGAGGTTGAGCTCGCTGATGGGGACGACCTGGGCTTCGACAACAGGGGTGCCGGGTGGGTGCCACCAGCGGATTGTGCACAGCACCGAATCTCGGCCCTCGGTGTCGAGCCAGTTGGCGCCGCCGGGGTCGGTGCTGGCGATGACGATGGGTCCAGGCTCGATGAGCGCATGGTTGAGGCAGGTAAGGCGGTTGGTGAAATCCAGTGCCTCGTACCACGGTCGGCTGTAGAGCTGGATGTCCCACATGGCGGCCCCCCGGTGGTCGATCTCAACGACCAGTGCGTGCCCTTTGTCGAGGGCCACCCCGGCATGGCTGTAGACCAAGGTTTTCACGCCGCGGCCCATGCCGGCGGGTGGGAGGAACGTGTTGGGCGGCTGGTCGCCCAACATTCGCTCCTGGTAGCCGTTCCAGAACGCGAATGAGTGCTCGATCTCGCCGAGAGCGGTGCTGAGGATGGCTGCGGCGTCGACCGCCGGCTTGTGCTCGCCCACGGTGTCGAGGCGCTCGATCACGAACGTGGCCGGCTCGGTCGGCTGCCAGTCGAAGTAGTAGTCGCGGATGTGGATGAACGAGGCCTCGGGATCGAGCGGCAACCAGATCCCGCTCCGGTTGTCAGGCTCCTCGCCGCCCAACAGGATGTCGATGTCGTCGCCGGGGCCGAGCCCGAGGCTTGATCCGGTTGCCTCAAGCCCCACCCCCGCGCCGCCGCTTTGGGTCGCGCCGAGCTTGACCTGAAGCACGAACTCCTCGCAGGCGCCCATGTGGCCGGAGATCCGGTACACGCCGTCGCCATCGACGCGAGTCCGGCGAGCCACCTGATCGGCGTTGGGCCCGCCCCACTGGTAGACGGGGTCGCTGCTGCGGAAAAAAGCGGGATGCCGAGCGTCATTGTGGCCAATCGAATAGGTCAGCCAACACGCCACCTGGTTGGCCAGATGCCGTTGCCCCTCGCCATCGAGACCCTCGCCGAGGGCCGCAATCCGATCGCAAAACTCGCGCCATTCAGTCATATCTGCCTTGCAACATAGACGACCTCCGCGCCTACGGCGATCTGGTGCGGAGGCTGTCCGAACGCCCATTCCGACGTCCGAATGGCCTTGGGAAAATTCCTGTGCCACTCAAGTTTCTGTAGCTTGCTCGGTGATGGAATCACTGGACGACAGGATTCAACGGCTGCTGGACCGCGATGAGGAGTTGCTGGCCTCGCCCTGGCAGCTCTTTGACGATGTGCGGGCGGCATCCGATCCGGCGTTCTACAGCGAGGCGATGGGCGCTTGGGTGATTACCAGCTACCAACTGCTGCACGCCATTGTGCTCGACCCGGCCACATGGTCGAACCGGTCGCCTACCGCGACCTACGAATTCCGCAATCCCGTGACCGATCATGCCCACGCCATCGAACAAGAGCCAGAGATGGCTGAGGCGGTTCGCCGCTTTCGCAACCGCTCCCGGGGGCGGGTGCTCAACACCGCCGACCCGCCCGAGCATGTGCGGCAGCGACGGGCGTTGAACCGGGCGTTTCGCCCCGCACGCCTGCGAGCGCTGGAACCTGAGGTCGAGTCGGTGTCGGAATCGCTGGTGGCCGAATTCGCCCACCGAGGCCAGGCCGATCTGGTGGGGGAGTACGCCGTCTTGTTGCCCATGGTGATGATCTCGAGGATGCTCGGTGTTCCCGAGAAAGAACTGGAGATGTTCAAGGGGTGGTCGGACGATTTCGCCATTCCCATTGGGCGAGCCAGACCGAGCCGCGACGAGGTGCGCAGCTACATCAGATCCGAATACGAGTTCGATGACTATTTCTCGGTCCTGATCGAACAGCGCCAGGCTGAGCCGCGCGACGACCTGATCTCCGATGTGGCCAACGCCGAGGTAGACGGCGAGCCGTTGACCTATGAAGAGCGCATGGGGGCGTTGAGGCAGTTCTTGCTGGCCGGCAACGAGACGACCACAACGCTGTTGACCAATATCGGCCACCGCCTGGCCACAAGTCACGGCTTGCGCGACCGGCTGGCGTCCAATCGGGAGTTGGTGCCTGCCTTCGTCGAGGAGGCCCTTCGCCACGAGGCGCCGGTGACCGGCTTGTTCCGTGTAGCCACAAGGGACACGACGCTGGGCGAGTTGCCCGTCGCCAAGGGCGAGTTCGCGTGGCTGGCCTTCGCGGCTGCGAACCGCGACCCGAAGGCATGCCCGGTACCGCGCCAATTCGAGATCGACCGGGACCCCAACGACCATGTGGCCTTCGGACACGGAGAGCACTACTGCATAGGACAGGGCCTAGCCCGCCTTGAGGGCAAAGTCGGCACCAACGCTTTGTTGGACCTGCCCGACCTGGCACTGGCCGACGACCACACCGACGCCTTCATGGACAGCTACATCCTGCGAGGCCGTACGAGTCTGCTGGTCACCTTCGACCCCCTGGACGAAAATACCGGTGCCTGATGGAGCCGCTTGGACAACTGCAATGGGAATCGAGCCGCTCACTGCGGCCCTCGGGGCCGAGCTATCGGACATCGACCTCGATGAGATTGACGCCAAGACGGCCACGGCGCTTCGCTGCGCTGCTGGAGCACATGGTGGTGGGCATTCGCGGCCAGCTTTTGGACGATACTGGTCGCGCCCGGCTGGCCCAGATGCGGGGCGAGCCGTGGGCCCACCCGATGGACCGTCTGCCGGTGTGGACCGGGCCGAGCCTGCGCTTTGCTCAGCGTGCGACAGCGACAGTGACCAGGGTGCGCCGGGTGAAGGCCCACCCGTCCGGCCGGCGCTCACCGATCCTATGGAATTGCCGGTCGAGGTCGGCCTTGTGGATCTCCATCGCCGCGGCTCGCTCCGGGTCGATGCCGACGGCGAGCGTGCACCACTGATCGAAGCTCTCGAACACCGCCTCAGAGCTGAATTCGAAGCGATGCGGCGAGCTGAATCCGCGACGGACAAGCTGTCCCAACTCCTGTTGCGCCGCGGTGCGGACGGCGACCTCATCGATGACCGGATAGCCGACCGAGTCCTCGGGCCCGTCCAACTCGGGCTCGGCAACGTAAAGCGCCCCGCCCGGTCGGAGCACCCGGGCGGCCTCGTCGAGGGCTTGGGCCATGTCACTGGACGGCACATGGTGCAGGGAGTTCGAGAAGATGACGACGTCGAATGAGTCGTTGTCGAAGGGAAGTGCCTGTCCGGGCGCGTCGACATAGCTGTCTGAGTGGCCGGGATCGGCTTCGAGGGCTCGTCGGAGCATCTCGGCTCCGCAATCGGCTCCCACGGCCCGGGCACCCTGGCTGCGAAGCCAGCGGACCAAGCCACCGTCGCCGCAGCCCACATCGAGCACATCCCGGTCGGCCACTTCGACGTTTTCTGCTAGGACATCATTGGCGCGGCGGAGGGTCACACCGCCACGTTAGGGCCTCTCACAGAAGGCCACCTCACTAGGTGAGCTGGCGGAGAATGAGGGCGATCGCGCCGGTGAGGGCAACGATCAGAACTGCGGGCCGGAACCAAGTGCGATCCACGTGAGGGCGGACAAAGCGAGAAATGACCAACCCGAATACCACGCCTGGGATGAGCCAGCCGGTGAGTTCGATTTCGCGACGGCCGAACTCATCGGCGGCGACGAGCCCGACAACCGCGGCAATTGCCACCAAGAGGACGAAAGTGGCGACGGTGCCACGCAATGTCGCCGGCTTCATGTCGCTGAAGGAGATCACGAGCGGTGGTCCTGGCAAGCCGGCGGTGACGCTGGTAAACGCGGCGGCCAAGCCGGTGGCCGCTTCGACCGGCGCGTTGCGGCGGATTCGCAGGCCGCAGAGAAGCGAGATGGCGGCCGCCGCGGCCACAGCTCCGATCAAGAGTCCGAGCATCTGCTCGCTGATGGTGGTGAGAACGGCAAGGCCGGCTGCCAAGCCAAAGGGAAGTCCAATCGCGCAGTGGCGAACGGCTCGGCGGTCGGTGTGCTCGCGTTCCACGTAGAAGTGCCGAAGGCCCACGATCTGGCCGACGACGATGAGCGGTCCGGGAGCAAATCCCGAGTCGATGGCCACCAGAGCAGGCCCCGCCACCAGAGCCGCTCCGAGTCCCAGTGAGCCCTGCACCACAGCCCCGGCTGTGGAGAAGCCGATGATGATGAGGATCTCGAGCGCGGTCAGGACAGACTTCCCATCTCTGAGACCGGCAACAGTCAGACCTTTTTCGGGTCGGGGACGCCGTGGCGGGTGCCTTCTTTGTGCTCGACGAATTCGATGAGATAGCCGTCGAAGTCCTTCACGAACGCCACGATTACCGGCCAGCGGTCGAGGTCTTGGGGCGCCATGACCGACTCGCAGCCGGCGTCGATGGCCCTCTGATGGAGGCGCTTGCAGTCGGAGGTGTTGACATAGATCTTCCACATGGCGGTGCCCATATCGATGGGGCCCTCGTGGTCGAGGTGCTGGGCCAGTTGGAGGCGCGACCCGCCGTGGGGCGACTGGACAACCGCTTCGTGGACGCCAGGGATCTCGGTGCGGTGCTGGAGTTCGAGCTCGCACACATCCACCCAGAACCCGATGGCCCGGTCCATGTCTTCAACGTTGATGCAGTACTGGCCGAGGATTTGAGTCATGGTGGCTTCCTTGGTGGTTGGGGCGGATATACGTGTCTGGGGTAGAACGTTATTCTGGAAGTCGCTAGCTCGACGGAATCGAGAGGGAGCCGAACATGCCCAGCCCGGTCGCAGGCGTTGACCAGAGCAATGCCCCATACATCATCATCTCATCCGATACCCACGCCGGGTTGTTCGTCGAGGACTACCGCCAGTATCTCGAGTCGTCGCTGCATCCCGAGTTCGACGAGTGGCTCGCGACCCGTCATCAGCACCGGGCGATGGTCGAGGATCTCAACGGCGAGTACGTCGAGCAATGGGAGCGCGAGAACGAGATCGGGTTGAAGGGCGCCTACGACCCTGAAATTCGCGATAAGACCCTCGATGCCGACGGTGTTGCGGGCGAGATCATCTTCGCCGACGGCGACGCAGTCACTGGAATGGAGGCGCCGCCGTTCGGGGCAGGACTCTCGGCCGGGCAGATCACCGACTCGCGGCGCGCTTGGGCCGGCGCCCGAGCCCACAATCGCTGGCTTGAGGAGTTCTGCGCCACCAATCCGCCGCGCCGCGCCGGTGTCGCCTTGGTGCCGATCACCCACGGCATCGAGGAGTCGGTGAAGGAGATCGAGGCGCTGGCCGGCAAGCCCGGCATCAAGGGCATCATGATCCCGACCATGTGGCACGAGCACCCTTCCTACGGTCACCAGAGCTACGAGCCGGTGTGGGCCGCCTGTGCCGAAGCCGGTCTCGTCGTCCACACCCACTCGGGCGAGGCCGACACCTCGTCGTACAACGAGAACATGGCCCAGTACATGCTCGAGGTGGCGTTCTGGACCCACCGCCCCCTGTGGCAGCTCTTGTTCTCCGGGGCCTTCGACCGCCATCCCGGTTTGCGGTACGCCCCGGTGGAGTGCGGCTCGTGGTGGCTCGGCGACCTGCTGTTCAAAGCCGATGCCATGTTCGGCGGGCGCAACTGGAAGGTGAAGAAGATGAGCTCGCGCACCCAGGGGCTCATCCAGCGCCTGCCCTCGGAGTACATCGGCGCCAACGTGTTCATCGGCGCCTCCACCATGAGCAAGGTCGAGCTGCGGCGGCGCTACGTCAACGGCGTCGATGCCCTGATGTGGGGTACCGACTATCCCCACCCCGAGGGCAGCTGGCCGAACACGATCGAGCGCCTCGAGACCGACTTCCAGCAGATCCCCGTCGAGGAGACCCGCCTGCTGTTGGGGCTGAACGCGGTGCGCTGCTACAACCTCGACATCGACGGGCTGTCGACGATCGCCGAGCAGATTGGGCCGACCCCCGAGCAGCTCAACCAAGATCTCGGCCTGCGCACCGATCCGAACGCCGTCCGCGAGGCCCGGTTCTGGTTCGACGACTACAACATCGAGTGGCCCGATTGAGCCGCTGGGCTGGGCTTGTGCAGCCTATCGAGCTTCAAGGGCTTGATTGAGCAGCGGTCTGGCTGACCGGAGGGCGCTCCGGTCGGTCGCGGTACAGTTCTTCATCAATGGGGCTCTGTTCGCCTCATTTGTTCCCCGCCTGCCCGAGATCCGGGACCGTGTGGGGATCTCGGTGGCCGGTGTGGGCGCCTTGCTGTCGATTGCCGGTGTCTTCGGGCTGGTAGGCAGCGTCGGAGTCGGTTCTGCGATTTCCCGCTTCGGCACCCGGTCGGTGCTGCTGGGTGCTGGGGCCTTGCTGTCGATATCACTGGCGGTCGTCGGCCTCGCCACTTCGCCTGGGTTGCTGTTGGCCGGTCTGGCGTTGATGATGGCCTTCGACGTCCTTGTAGACGTCGCCATGAACATGCAGGGGTCGTGGCTGAGCGCCCGGAGGCATACGCCAGTGATGAATCGGCTCCACGGGCTATGGAGTCTGGGGGCCCTCATCGGCGGAACAGCGTCGTCGAGGGTTGCCGCGGCCGGTGTGTCGCTGTCGGTCCATCTGATGGCTGCTGCCGCAGTGTTGTTGGCGTTTCTGGGAGCCGTCGGCCCTGGGTTGCTTCGAGTCGATGAGACGCCCGATCAATCCGAGGACACCGCCGCTTCGGGGGAAGCTGGCTTGATCTCACGGTACTTCCGGGGATCCCTCGTTCTCTTCGTGCTGGTCGGGTTCACCGCGGCCGCAATGGAGTCGACGTCATTCGACTGGGCCGCGTTTCGGCTCACTGACGACTTGGGCACCTCGGCTGGATTCGCCGCTTTGGGCTATGTCGCCGTTATGGGGGGTATGACTGCGGCGCGCTTCGCGGGCGACTGGGCGAGCCTCCGTCTGGGCAGCACCAGGCTCGTCACGTTGTCGGTGGCGATGACAGGGACGGGCTTGGCGATCGCCACGCTGGTGCCGGGCCGATACCTGGTCGTGGCGGGCTATGTCCTCGCGGGGCTTGGAATCGCGGCGCTGCTTCCCTCGGTCTATGACACCGCGGCCAAGCGCCCCGGCCGCCCCGGAGCTGGACTCGGCGCGCTGACCGCCGGGTTGCGCATCGCCGTTCTGGTCATCCCCGTTGTGATTGGCGCCATCGCCGGAACCAGGCTCGGAGTCGGCGGCGCGGTAGCCGTCGCGGCGTTACCCAGCACCATCGTATTCCTTCTATTGATCTCCAGACTCCGCAGGATCTGATAGGACGCTGCCGAAGCTCTTGCGCGGGTTCACGGCAGAGCTTGGGAGAGAGCGGCTGGCACAGCCCGATGTCGCGGTGTTTGACGATGACCAGTGCCGACAATGAGCAATGGGGTGGCAGAGAAGGCTGCCCCCGATTTTTCCGACATCCCGTCAAGAACAAATTAACTCGTCGACTCGTAAGAATGAAGGGTGAGGGAATCAGGGGTTGACTGTTGCCAAGCCAGTTCCCCGGTCAACCGCGGTCGTGTGCCGATCCGCCCTGATCTTGTGATGCGCTTCCCAGTAAGTTGGGGTCGCATGGTCGGGGACAGGCACTACTACGTCGAGTCGTATGGCACGATCGAGCTCAGTGCCTTCCGGCTTTACCAGTCGCCGTTCGCTCATCGGTATGTCACTGATCAGACGATCTTTGGTTTGTACTGCGGGCGTCTCTACCCTCTCAAGGCGAACCACGACGAGGACCCGGTTCCCTACTATTGGAAGTTGCGAAAAGGCGTCTTGTTGTACGACGTTCCCGAGCAGCCTCTCGAGCTTGTCGGCCCTGATGCTGTCAGGGTCCTGGAGAGAGTTCTCGTGTGCCAGGCGGAGACGCTCGGAGTGGGACGATGCCGATACGCCCTCGCCTGCAATGAGGACGGCACCATCGCGATGGACGGCGTGGTCATGCGGCTGGGGCCAGACCGCTACTGGTACGTCAAGGCCAACGGCGAGTTCATCAGCTGGCTCAAGGCCGCTGCTTTCGGGCTTGATGCCGAGGTATCCGATCCGCAGTCACAGGTGCTCCAGATTCAGGGACCGAAGTCGCTTGATGTGCTGAATGCGGCGATCGGCGGCGGGTTGTCAGCCGACTTCAAGTACTTCCGCGCCGGATTCTTCGACTTGGGCGGCCAGACGCTGTGGGTGTCTCGCACCGGATGGACTGGGGAAGCGGGGATCGAGATCTACAGCAACAGCGGCCCAGAGCCGACCGACCACGATGCCCTCTGGGATCACCTGTTCGCTAGCGGTGAGCAGTTCGGCATGGAGTTCAGCACGTCATCTTCGATGGGGATTCGCCGTATAGAGGCTGGCATTTTGGACAACGGCAGCGATATCGAACCCGATCTGACACCGTTCAGCGCCGGCCTCGGACACTTTGTCAACTTCGGCAAGGGAGGTTTCATCGGCCGGGACTCGTTGGAGACCGCCGACCGCAGGCAGCTTCTCCTTGGGCTGGAATGTCCCAGCACAACGCCGGAGACCTCTATGGCCGTGCACTTTGAGAGCGCACCGGCAGGGCACATAACCCTCGGCACATGGTCGCCCACGAGGGACAGGGGAGTCGGCTATGTGCGCTTCAATCAGCCGTTGCCCGGTGACGAATGGATGGGCAAAGCGGTCCAGTTGCAGGACCATGACGGCAAATTGCACGAGGCGACCGTGGAGTTGCTGCCCTTCATCGACAAGGAGAAGCGGCTTCCCCGCGCAGTTTGGAACGGGTGAGCGGCGCTTCCAGAACGAAGACAACCACTCACCTACATAGCAGAGGTGTAGCCGCCGATCCGATTGGGGTCGGCGTCGAAGGATCTGACCATGGCGTGGACGCTGTAGGAGGCGACCAGGCGTCCGTCTTGGGCGAAGATGCGGCCCTGACCCTGTACTTGGCCGCGGCCGGCGTAAATTGCCGGGTTCTCGTAGAGGTGCCAGTCGGCCGCGTCGGGCTCGTCGTGGAAGGCGATGTCCACGGCCATGGGGCCGGTTGACAAGGTGACATGGGCCAGGGCCTCGGTGATGCCTTGGTGGGGTCGCATCGACGCGCCGATGGTGAAGTGGGTGGTGGCCTGGGCCAGCAACGCGGCCTGCATGGCTGGCTCCTCAGGCCTTTCCCGGTAGCGCATCCAAACATAGAGCTCAGCCGGGCCCACATCGTCGGGGTCGAAGTTGTAGGCGCCATCCACCACTCGGATATCTCGTCCGATCACTCCGAAGTCTCGCAGTGGGCACTCCAACGGCGGGGGTACCTCGGGCATGTCGGCCGCCAACCGGTAGACGTCCTCAGCACCGCTGTCGAGCAGGACTAGGCCGACGCTGCACAGTTTGTCTTCCTGGATCATGCGGATCTCCACGGTGGAGTAGGTCCGACCTCGGCGCAGCACGGCGACGTCGACGGCCAGTGGGGCGTCGAACCGGGCTGCTCGGGTAAACACCATCGACGCCGACACCACCCGCTGATCGGGGACGGTCTTGGACGCAGCCACAATGGCCTGGCCCAACAGTTGGCCGCCTTCGATCACCTGGCGGGGTCGCCGGTGGTCGGGCAGGTCGATGAACGTGCCCAGGGGCGGGTCGGGAAACGATGGACTGGTGAACCGGCCCTCCCCGTCCGGCGCAACGTCGATGAGGCGGGCCAGATCGGCGGCCGTGCCCCAAACGGGGAAGGGATAGGCCACTACGTCCCCGTCGTCCTCCTCCACGGTCTCGAGGAGCTCGACTTGGACTCGATCGGTGTAGAAGGCGACATAGCCTTCGAGGCCCGCCACCTCGGGGAACGGCCGGCGGTAAGCCCAAACCACGTTCTCCTCGGAAGTGCCGCCAACCGTCAGCGACCAGTAGTCGGCCTCGCCCTTGAACGGGCACACCGTGTGCAAATCGGTCTCGGTGAAGTGCTCCCAAGCGACATCGCCGATGGGGAAGTAGAGCTGGTCCTGGTGGTCTGACTCCTTGACGATCAAGCAGGTATGGCTGTCGGCCACCACCACGCCCGCGTACTGCACTCGACCCCGTCCCGACCAGTGCACCAAGTCGATGGCGTAACGGGGGTGGCGGCCCCGTGCGGATGCAATCTCGCTCACAGTGAGATCGTATTGGTAGTTTCCTCGCCACCAAAGAGCGGAAGAGAGATCGACCATGGTTCAACCGATGCAGGGCATCCGCATACTGGAAGTCGCCGATCACACCTTCGTGCCCGCGGCCTCCGCGGTGCTGGCCGACTGGGGGGCCGACGTCATCAAGATCGAGCACGCTCAGAGGGGTGATGCCGCCCGGGGCCTGGCCTCGAGTGGAGCCCTCGATCTCACCGGCCAGGTTCACGCCATCTTGGAGCACGCCAATCGGGGCAAGCGCAGTCTCGGACTGGACCTCCAGACCGAGGAGGGGATGTCGGTGCTCCACCGGCTCATCGCCATCTCCGACGTCTTCCTCACCAACAAGCCGCCCAACGTGCGCGAGCGCCTGCACATCACCGAGCAAGAGGTACGCCCCCACAACCAGACCATCGTGTACGCCGCAGGCACCGCCTGGGGCCACAAGGGACCGGAGGCCGACCGGGGCGGCTACGACATGACCTCGTTCTGGGTGCGATCGGGGGCGGCCATGGGCACCTGGTACACCGACGACGAGCGCATGCCGTCGCAGCCGGGGCCGGCATTCGGCGACTCGATCGGAGCGATGACCATTGCCGGTGGGATCGCCACCGCGCTGTTCCACCGGGAGCGGACCGGCGAGGCCATCGCCTTGGAAGTGTCGCTGCTCGGCACCGGCTTGTGGTCAATGGGTGCCGGCGTGGCCATGTCGCACATCAACAACACGCCGTGGCGGCCAATCGATCTCAGCGGGCTCCCCCAGCCGCTTCTTGGCAACTACGTCACCGCCGACGGGTACACCATCAACATCACCTGCCTTCAGCCCCTTCCGTACTGGCAGGAGTTCTGCCGGGTCGTTGGCCGACCAGAGCTGGTCGAAGACGACCGATTCGCCACCTACGAGGCTTTGACGGCCAACGCCGCTCCGGCGCGAGACATCGTCAGCGAAGCGGTCAACAGCCGGACCTTGGACGAAGTGCGGGACCTCTTCGCCGATTTCTCCGGGCAGTGGACTCCGGCGCTCGACACTCTCGAGATCATCGACGATCCCCAAGTGGGGGCCAACGGCTACGTCCAGGATGCGGTTTCGGAAGACGGGATGCCCTTCAAGCTGGTCGCGGTACCCGTCCAGTTCAACGGTGAGCCGGCCGAGCCGGGCCGGGCGCCGGGATTCAACGAGCACGGCGATGAGATCCTCACGGAGAACCTGGGGATGGATTGGGACCACGTGATCGACTTGAAGGTCAAAGGGGTGGTCGCCTGACTATTGTGGCGAGCCTTGGAACCCGACCGGCAAACACTGTCCGACGAACGCGCCGTGATCAACCTTGTGTCGCGCTACTGCTGGGCGCTCGATGCCAAGGACTTCGAGGATCTCCACAACGTGTTCACCCCCGACGCATTCGCGATTCTGGGCGGCACGGAGTGCCATGGCATCGACGCCATAATCATGCGTGTTTCGAGCGCGCTCACCCGGCTCGACGTCAGCCACCACCTGGTGGGGAGCCACATGGTGGAGGTCGATGGCGACCGGGCATCCCACAAGTGCTACCTCCAGGCTCAGCACATGCTCCGGGGCACGAAGGGCGGAGACCTGTGGCTGGTGGCCGGGACCTACGAGGATCAGCTCGTGCGCACCTCGGACGGCTGGCGGATCAAGCATCGCATCCTCAGCCGAGTCTGGACCGAGGGCAACCCCAACGTGGCTGCCCCTGACCTCCGCTCGACTTCTTGAGGCCGATGGGCGACCACCAAGCCCTGCCTGCTGGCCAGCTGCTCGCCATTCGGCCAACTCGAGGCGGGGGAGCCAAATGAAAGCTGCGGTTCTGTATGAGGCCGGAGAGCCGATCCAAGTCGTCGACTTCACCTCGGGCTCTGTGGGTCCCCACTCTGTGGGTCCCCACCACATCCGGGTCAGAGCTGGAGCCAGCGGGCTGTGCCACTCCGATGTCGCCGTGCGGGCCGGGGTGCGGCTGCTGCCGGCGGTTTCGTATGGCAGCGAGACGCCGGCGGGATTGCGACGGGGGAGTGCGTGCCCACCCGACGCCTTCCACCGCGATCCCATGATCCTCGAGCCGGGCGAGTCGCTCGATGTGTGGATGAGAATCAGCTGGGAACTCGAATGGGTCATCAGGTGTCAACGACCCTGGGATTCTCGAACCTGAGGCCACGATTCGAATCCCGCTCAGCTTCGCTCCTTAATGATGGGATGAGATTAGAGGGGAAGGTGGCGATTGTCACCGGAGCAGGCGGTGCGGGAGTCGGAGGATTGGGGGTGGTCTATGCCCATGCCCTTGCTTGTGAAGGTGCGGCTGTGGTGGTGGCCGACATCGAGGGGGAAGCGGCCAACCGGGTGGCCGACGACATTGCCATCACCGGGGCGCGGTCCATCGGGGTCCGGTGTGATGTCACTTCTGAAGACGACATCGATGCCATGGCGCAAGCTGCCGTTGACACATTCGGCGGGGTGGACATCCTGGTCAACAACGCCGGGCTGGCCCGAGGAAAGTGGAGTGAGGCGGTCGTGCTCTCTGCTGAAGAGTGGATGGAGATCCTGGCTGTGAACACGGTCGCCCCGGTGAGGTGCGCCGTGGCTTGCCGGGAGTCCATGCGCAGTCGCGGGGGAGGAGTTGTCGTCAACCAGTCGTCAAACGGCGCGTTGATGGACGCAGGGTCCTACACAGTGTCGAAGCTTGCCCTCAACGGCGTCACTCGGGTGCTCGCCGATGAACTCGCTGAGGACAACATCAGGGTCAACGGCATCGCTCCGGGCATGATGACCGCGAAACTCCCCGAGAAGCAGGTGCAGACCCTGCTGGCCCGCCAAACTGTGAGGCGACAAGGCCAGCCTGAAGATCTTGTTGGTGTACTGCTGTTCCTCTGCTCGGACGATTCGAGCTTCATGAACGGCCAGACCGTGGTGGTCGATGGAGGCATGGCACGCTCTCCGAAGCAGTGACCGCGTCGCTGGGATCTCCGATCAGCGAACTGTGATCACCAATGCGCCGATGTGGGTCTTGCGCTCGAATGCGGCTTGGGCGGCATGGATCTCCTCCAAGAGAAATCGGCCCCTCCCACCACATCGGCCACGGCATCGAATGACCCGCCGTTGGCTTCTATGGCGGCGGCGGGCCCGGCGTCGCTGTCTCTGGCCACAGCGATATCGGCCCCCAACTGGGCCACTCCCTCGAGTCTCGTCCGTCCCGCCACGGCCACAACCCGGGCACCTCGTCGCTTGGCCAACTGGATCAGCGCCGAACCCACCCCGCCGGACGCGCCGGTAATGGCAATCGACTGTCCTTCGCTCAGCCCTACCCGCTGCAACATGTGCTCGGCTGTGGACCAAGAGCACGCGAAGCTGGCCAATTCGACATCGCTTAGCCCGGTATCGATCGGGTGCACGTTGCGAGCTGGCACCGCGCAACATTCCGCGAATCCACCGTCTCGCTCGCTGCCCAGATATCCGGCCAATTCGCGGTGTCCCTGGCACCGATGTTGTGGCCGGTATCACGAGCGAGCCGCTCTTATGCGGGTGGCCGCGCCGGATCGCTCATCGGCGGCTTGTGCGGGAGACAGGCGTCGGCCCAACTCGTTGATCCGCAGTCCGTGGGTATCTATGGGGGAGACCCCGGCGTCTGCCATGCCCTCGTACCGGGCGGCCAACGCCTGCTTCTTGCGCACTTGATGGGGCTGCATGCGGTCGAGTTCTCGGGGGCTGATCGGTTCGCCAAGCACGATCTGTGCCTCTGCTGCGGCCTCTTCGACCAGCAATTCTCCAACCTTGCTGCGCACGATGATGCCGCTGAAGCCCTCGTCCTCGCCGGTGGGCGCCCCGCCCGGCCACACGTCAGCCACCGCCACGTCGGAGGCCTCGCCCAAAGCGTCAGGGCAGAACTTGCACCGGGTTTCCACATCCCAGGTGGCCTCGTCCTGCCACATCTCCAAGTACGAAACCTCAAAGGCCCGTCCATCCCAGGTCTCCACCCTGGTCGGACCGGGGTTCCCGCGACCCCGATAGCGGAACAGCGAGACCGCGGCCTCGGAGATGCCGAACTGCTCCAGCAATCGCTGCGACTTGGTCAAGCGAGACTGTCCGCCGCACACCATGGCCAGGCGAGCCACCACCAGCTGGTCGATTCTTGGATCGGCCGCAGCCTGCCGGTGGATCGCGCTGAGATCGCACGGCTTGGCGATGATGGCGAACGGCTCGCTTCGATCCAGGGCGGTCTCCAGCCCGGCCAGCGGCGCGGCGGGCCCGTATCTTGACCCCGTGTTGGCCAATACCTCCTCGGGGCTCTCGCTCATCACCCATCTGTTCCGCATGGGCTGAGCGGGATCGGCGCCAACGTGAAGGACGAACGCCGCCTTTTTGGAGGCCACCAGGTGCTGGCCCAAAGCGGTGAGTACCCCTCCGGTGGCCGCAGCGAACCTCACCTCAGGGTCGGCGGCCCAGGCGTATCGCATTGTCCCGTGGTGCCCCCATATCGGGTCTGGAGGCAGATTCGGATCTGCTCGGGCTTCGGCCACCAATCCAGGACAGGCGTCAATGATCACCCGCTCCTCTTCGGGGCGAAAATCGTCCAGTGGATTTGGGCGCAACGAGCCAGTCGGTGTCATGGCCATCTGCACCCGCCCACTCGTGACTGCCTCGCAGAGTCCGCATCCGATGCAGAGATCGTCGGCCACGACCTGGGCCACCGTTCTCACTGCACCCCGATCCGATGGGCGTAGAGGTGGTCGTAGTGGGGACGGACAAGCTTGTAGACATCCCTGACCCGGCTGGGGCAGCCGATATGTCTACCGACTTTCGGGGTTGAGGTTCCAACCCCCGGGAATTGCGGAGGTTCTCGTGAAAGGAGCCGCCATCCCACCAACTCACTTCGCCGCGAGCACCCGGTGCCCAGTTCTTCGGTGGGCACATGCAGCTCCCATCCCAACTCCCCGGCGATGCCCACCTGTACCCCGGCCATCATCCAGAAATTGGGTATTCCTGACGGCCTCAGCAGGGGCTCTCCATCGGGAGTGTGGGAGATCGCGCCTCGGACGAGCTGTTTGATGCCCCGCGGCTCAAGAATCGGGATCCGCTCAAAGGCTCGGGCCAGCCAGAAGCCGACACGGTCGTAGTCGGCAGGGAAGAGGGGGCTTTCCAGCGACCAGTCGGGGCCCTCGGGCCACGCGGCCTCGGCATTGCGCTGCTCATAGATCCCGATCAGGCCCGACTGCTGTTCTTGGCGCACATAGCCGGAGATGTAGTCATCGCGCATCACCGGCAGCTCATGGTCGAGCCCAGCAAACTCGGGCACCACGTCGGTTATCAGATAGCTGTGCAAGGCGTTGGCCATAGGAACCGACAAGCCGACCAACTGCGCCACCTGATAGGCGTAGCAGCCCGCTGCATTGACCACGTGCTCGGCTCGCACAGCGCCCCTTTCGGTTACGACATCGAACAATCCGTCTGATCGGCGAATGATCTCCACCACCCGATTGCGCCGACTGACCGGGGCTCCCTTGTTCCGAGCAACCGAAACCATGGCGTTGGCCGCCCCGGTGGGGTCCACGTGGCCGTCGTCGGGGGTCCAGATGGCCCCAATGACGTCGCTGCCCTCGTAAAACGGATGCCACTTGGCCACGAATTCTCGGTCGACCCACTCCAGGTAGTTGCCTACGTATTCGGCTACTCCCAACTGGGCCCGCAGCCAATCCACCTCTATTGGCTCGTAAGCCACTCGTAAGCTCCCGCTTTTGTGCCATGAGGTGGAAATTCCGCTTTCGGCTTCAAGCGAGACGTAGAGCTCACAGCCGTATTTCCGGAAGTTAGCCAGGGTGTGGCTCGACACCGAGTGGGTAGTCTGCCCGGCGGCGTGCCAAGTGGAGCCCGAGGTCAACTCGGCTTTTTCCACCAACAAGGGGTCGGTCCAGCCCTCATGGGCCCGGTGATAGAGGAGACTGGCGCCGCAGATCCCCCCGCCGACGATCACCACTCGGGCAGTGTCGGGAACCGACATTGCCGGGAATCGTAGACCCCCATCCACTTCGAGGACTCTAAGCGAGGCCGCATGCGTCATGCCCACAACGGTTTTGAGAATCCCGAGTACTGCATCCCGGGGCTACCGGCCGACTACGTGGCCGACCGCTACGGGATTGCCTTGGCCGACATCGCCAAGCTGGGTTCGGCGGCATAACCCAGAAGATCTCTGCCAGACGGCTTCAGCCCTCGCCCTCGTCCTCCGTGGAAACAGCGAGCAATAGGCCGGCCAACCAAGAGTCAGGCAGACTGGGGGGATGCCCAGCACTGAGCTCGTCATCGATGTCGACACCCATATCACCGAGCCGGCCGACACATTTGTGTCCCGGGTCCCCGCCAAGTTCAAAGAGCGAGTGCCCCGGGTCGAGCGCACCCAGGAGGGAAAAGACCACTGGTTTGTGGGGGGCGATGTGTTCTCGTCGGTGGGCATGACCGCGGTGGCTGGGTGGCCTGAGCCCTTTCCAGATAGCCCTGCGGTGTTCGAGGAGATCCACCCCGCGGCGTATGACGCCCGCGCCCGACTGAAGCTCATGGATGAGCAGGGAATCTGGGCTCAGGTGCTCTACCCGAACGTCGGCGGCTTCGGCGCCCAGCACTTCCTCAGGCTGGAAGACCGCGAGCTGATGCTGGCCTGCGTCCAGGCCTACAACAACTTCCAGCTCGACTGGATCTCCCCCGACCCTCGGCGATTCGTGGCCGTCATCTCGACGCCCTTCTGGGACATCGATGACACCGTGTCAGAGGTCACCCGGTGCGCCGAGCTCGGCCATCGCGCCGTCCTGTTCACAGGGGAGCCGCAGCGGTTCGGGCTGCCCCTGCTCGGCGATCCCCACTGGGACCCGCTGTGGTCGGTGGCCCAGGAGGCTGGACTCCCCATCAGCTTCCACATCGGCAGCGGCGACACCACCACCGGGTTCACGCCTGAGCGGATGGCGGCTCACGGCAAGCCTTCGACTTACGCCTACGCGTCGCTGGAGATGTTCTTGAAGAACGGAATCCAGCTCACCGACCTTTTGGGATCCGGTGTGTTGGCCCGGTACCCCGACCTCAAGTTCGTGTCGGTGGAAAGCGGCATCGGCTTCATCCCCTTCGTGCTCGAGGCGGTTGACCACTCTTTCCGCGAGTGCGGCGGACTCGAGAAGGCCCCCAACTTCGAGATGCTGCCCAGCGAGTACTTCCGCCGCCAGGTGTATGCCTGCTACTGGTTCGAGGAGACCGCACCCCAGCGGCTGCTTGACAAGATCGGCGTCGACAACGTGCTGTTCGAGACCGACTTCCCCCACCCAACGTGCCTCTACGGCAACGTCCGCGAGCGGATCGAGGCCTCGCTGGCCGGGCATCCCGAGGAGGTCCGGCGCAAGCTGTTGTGGGAGAACGCGGCCGCCCTCTACCGCATCGAGGATCCAATGGGATAGAGGTGGTCGAGATCGCGGCTCGCGGCGGTGCTGTCATCGACGATGCGGTCCGCGAGCCAAGGCGGGCCGACGGTCTCCAAGCGGGGGACTTGGCTCTTCTTCATCGTGGGGGATTGCCCATGCGACGCAAGCCGAACCCCGGTTCTATCGTTCGCGCCCCTCTGCGGGGGAGTCTGCTGCGCTGCGGGCGAGATACCGCCATGCAGCCGCTCTTTTCTGAGCCCTTCAGGCTATCGCCGAGTCGAAGTGATCCAGGACCAGCTTTTTGAGGTGGTGGAGACGGGCTTCTACGTCGGTCTCGTTCAGCGGGGCGCCGGTGACCGCCAAGCCGCACAGGCCGTTGGCGGCCGCATCGGTGAGCGCCATCAGGCGGTGCGACGTCTCGTGGTCCAACTGGGTGCCGAACAAGGAGGCACATGCCTCCGCCAGCCCTCGGAATTCCCGGGCGCCGTACCACTCTGTCATCTCGTCGGAGCGTTCTTCAGTCGCGTGGAAGGAGCTGAATGCCGCGCAGAAGCGGAAAGCGGATTCTTGTGCGGGGTACGCCGCGAAGAGCGCATCCAGACATTGGCGGGCAGCATCCCGACCGCTGATTCCGGAGGAAAGCCCTGTCCGGGTGGCCTCGAGGATCGAGTCAAGCATTTGGTTGTAGACCTCGAAGGCGACTGCGCCGCACTCCGGGAAGTGGCGGTATACGGTGACTCTGCTCACTCTCGCCTGCTCAGCAATGTCTCCCATTGTCGTGGAGGCTATTCCCTGCTCGAGAAACAGCACTTGTCCTGCCTCGATGATCGCTGAGCGGCTATTGGTGTTCAGATCCCCGTGATCGGCGCGGTACTTGCTGAGCTTGCTGGAGCCTGCCATTTGCGGAACTTTACATCGCAAGGATCACCTTGTCGCATTGGCAAGACCTGACCATCTACAGGTGATTTGCCCCATTTTCCTCCAAGCGGCCTATGGCAGCATGTTGTTATTTCAATCTCCCTTTGGATATCAGCGACAGATCAACAGACCGCGTCCCGATGCTTGAGACTTTGGAGTTGCTGGTGGGCGTCTTGGCCGCGTTCGGGTCAATGAACTCCAACCCCAGTAGGGCCCACCTTCGCTGGCTGGACTTGTACCGACGGGCTGGGCGGCCCAAAACCCTGCCAATCGAATGCTGCGACTGCCTTTCGCCCACTGATTAGGGTTTTCCAACCATGGAGGTACGGCAACTGGCAGGGGCACTGGGAGCAGAAGTGCTCGGGCTCGATCTGACCGAGGAAATTGCCGACGTCGCGTTCGCCGGGATCCGTGACGCGCTCCATGAGAACGGCGTCATCTGTATCCGCGGCCAGTCGGCGATGACCCCTGAAGACCAGCTCGGCTTTGCCGCGAGGTGGGGGGAGATCTCCGTCCATCCCTATGTGCCGTCGATCGAGGGCTACCCGGGGATCATGAAGATCTACGACCCGAACCCCATCACCCAGACATGGCACTCCGACTCGACCCACATGCGCCAACCCCATGCCTACACCCTGCTGCTGGCCCGGGTGTTGCCCGAGGTGGGCGGCGACACGATGTTTGCCAGCGCAACCAAAGCGTTCGAATCGCTGTCATGGGGATTCCAGGAGATGCTCCGCACGCTCTCCGCGGTGCATGAGGGCACCGACCTGGCTGCCGACGCCGGTTTGGACCACGGCGCGGTAGTCGCCGTCCACCCTGTGGTCAGAACCCATCCCGACACCGGAGCCGAGGCGCTGTTCGTCAACGACAACTACGTGACCCGAATCGACGGGTGGACCGCGGAGGAGAGCCGTCCGCTCCTGGAGTACCTCTACGGGGTGGTCGGGCGCTACGAGAATACCTACCGGCATCGCTGGCGCAGCGGCGACCTCGTGATCTGGGACAACCGGTCCACCCAGCACGCCGTCGTCGGCGATGTGGCCGGCGAGGAGCGGGTGCTCCACCGGGTCATGATTGCCGGCTAGCTCATCACGCTGTCAACCGGGCCAGCCGATCCAGATGCTCGGCAGTGGAACCTCCCCGAGCCTGGGCCGCCCAGGCTCGGCGAGTGAACGCCGCAAGATAGTGGTCGTCGTAGTAACCGTCGGCGCCGTGCAACTGATGGGCGCCGGCCAGAACGTCGAGCGAGGCCTCGTTGGCCGTCACCTTGGCCGCGGACACCAGGTAGTCGTGCTGGGGGCCGGCAGGGGCGAGGACGGCCTCCGCCGTTGTCAGCTCCATGGCCTCAACCGCGATGGCCATGTCCACGAAGCGATGGCGGGCCGCCTGAAAGTCTCCCACCTGCTTCCCGTACAACGGCCGCCGGAGAGCGTGCTGGGCAGTCAAGGCCAAGACTTGACGGGCCTGTACCGCCTGCTCAGCGCAAGCAGGAAGAACAGGGTCATTGGGGGTCGCAGCCGGGGGAGCGGCCGCCGACAGGTCGCGGTTCAACAGTTCTGACGCAATCATGTCTCGGTGGGTCTCGTTCGCTCCGACCGACAAGGTGGGGTGAATGGCCTCAAGGGCGTCATAGGCATACGGCGGACCATCCTCAAACATTGGAGTCCAGTCGGTTTCACTCTGCTCCGCTCTTGATAGGGCCGTGCGGGCGATGTCATGGAGGAGTTCGGTAGACGCCACTTTCACTAGTGATGCCTCATAGCCAATGGGCCGGCCAGCCTCCTCGAAGTCGATCAGCCTCTGGCCGAAGGCCCGGACTCGAGCCGCGGCCGCGTGCAGCCTGGCTCGCTCCGGCGGGGAAACTCCTGCTGGGAGCCGCTGCAACCACTGCTCCGTCCATCCGTAGTGGGCCAATGAGCCTCGTTCCGCGGCCACTGCGGCCATGACTTGCGACCACCCAGCGCCAACCTCGCCCAGCACGCAGTCGTCATCTAGTCGCACCCGGCGAAGGTCGATCTCGCCGAGAGTCCAGCGGTTGATTGTGGACCTCCGCTTGATCTCGACTCCGGGCGCATCCAGGGGAACCAAGAACATGGTCATCGACAGGCGGGCACTTCCCTTGGGATCAGTCACGGCCAACACCACGGCCACGTCGGCCTTGTGGGCTCCCGTAACGTGCGACTTGGTTCCCGCAAGCACCCAACCGCCAGAGTCCCTCACTCCGGTGGTGGAGATGGCCGCCAGGTCGTTGCCGGCACCGGCCTCGCTATAAGCGATGGCGCCCAAGATCTCCCCCGAGACCATTGGCGCTAGCCATTGGTTCTTCTGGGCTTGGCTTCCGAAGCGTGAGAGCACAGACCCGCACAGTGTCACGCCGGTGTCGATGGACGGCGCACCGTGGAAGGCGGCCTCCAGGTCGTACACGTGCTTCCAGGCTCGAGATCGGCCTCGGCCGCCGTCGGCCGCCGGCAATGTGACGGCCAGCATGCCCCGGTTAGCAGCCTCCTTCTGGTGGCGTCGCTCGAAGTCCAGATCGAGGCCGGTCAGATCGGTGGGATCGACGTGCTCGGCCACGTTGTCCGACGCCATCTCGGCAGCCAAGAATTCTCTGATCTCGCGGCGCCACTCGGCCAGTTCTGGGACTAGCCGGAGTTCAGTCAGCCGCATGTCCAACCAGGGCCGGATGCCGAATCAGCAGTCGGCGCAGTGGCCGTGAAGGTCGAGGCTGTGATGGATGGGAGTGAATCCAGTTTGGGATGCAATTTCAGACAAACTCTGGTCCACCAGGAGCTCCACGTCGCTGCCGAGATGAATGTCCTCGATAGAACCGCAGCGGATGCAGATCAGATGGTGGTGATGTCCCAGTAGGGGCTCGGCCAACTCGAAATGCGCGTGGTCGCCTCCGGCGCTGAGCCGTCTGATAACGCCGCTGCGAACCAAAACATCAAGGTTGCGGTACGCCGAACTTTGGGCGAGGTCTGGGTCGGCCGCCACGATGTCTGGCAGCGTCATCGGCTGCTTGGCCTGGGCCAGCACTTCAACCAGTTGTCTTCGGCCAGAGGTGTAGCGATGCTCCTGCCGAGTCAACCTGGCCCCGATTTGCAAGTGGACTTCCGCCAGATACTCCTTGTCATCAAGCACAGGTAGCGATTCCGCAGTCATCAGCGCTCAGTATTTCATCAAAGGCTTGCGAATGACACTCATTCCCAAATATTGTTACAAGAGTGAGAACGATTATCGGTACTAAAACGGTCATTGTCCCTGCTATATGCGTCGTGGCCGCACTGGCTTTGCTTGTCTCGGGATGCGGCAACGACGACGACGCAGGCTCTGATGGCTTGCCCACAATTATGGCGACCACCTCCATCTGGGCCGACATAGTGGCCAACGTGGCATGCGATGGCCGGGCCGAGGTGATCACCCTCATTCCTCCAGGCGGCGACCCCCATGCCTTCCAACCCTCATTGCAGGACCGGGGCCGAATGGAAAGCGCCGTCATGGTCGTGGCCAATGGTCTCGAACTTGAAGAAGGACTGGAAGACACCCTCGAAGCGGTAGAGGAAGCCGGAACACCCGTGTTCCATATGGCTGACCATATCGACACCATTGGATTCGCCCCAGGTATGGAATTGGAGCACGAGGGCGAAGAAGAGGAGGAAGAAGAGGACGAAGAAGAGCACCACGGAGGAGACGATCCCCACGTGTGGTTCGATCCGATCCGGGTTGCCGATGCGCTTCTTCCGCTCAGCGAGGCTCTGGCCACACAGGGAGGTCTCGACTCTGGTGCGCTAAGCGCCTGTGTAACCAAGTACCGGGGAGAGTTGATCGCACTCGACGACGAGATCGCCGGGATCTTGGCACCTCTTCCCCAGGAAAAGCGCTTGCTGCTCACCAACCACGATGCTCTCGGCTACTTCGCCAACCGGTACGAATTTGAATTGGTTGGGACCGTTATACCCGGCGGCTCGTCTGTGGGGGAGGCCAATCCGGCAGAACTTCAGGAGCTCGTCGGTCTGATCGATCAGACTGGTGTGCCGGCGATCTTCGCCGAATCCTCACACAGCTCCGATGATGCCGAAGCGCTGGCCCGGCAGGCCGGTGTCGATGTCGTCGTCCTGGATACCGGATCTCTCGGTCCGTCGGGAAGCGGTTCTGACACCTACCTTGGTTTCATGCGCTCCAACGCGCAGAAGATCGCCGACGCCCTCGGGTGACGTTGCCCTCGAAGGCTCACCACTAGGGATCCCGCCATGGAGTTTCTGACCAGTCCGATCGACTGGTGGATCGAGCCTTTCGTCGACAACATCTTCATGCGCAATGCCCTGTGGTCGGGGCTGCTGGCGGTGCTGGCCACCTCCACGGTTGGAACATGGGTGGTACTTCGGGGGATGAGCTTCTTCGGTGAGGCCCTGGCCCATGGGGTGCTACCAGGGTTGGCCATCGCCTTCATTCTCGGGGGTGATACGACGTTGGGGGCGCTTATTGCCGCGCTAGTCATGGTTTCCGGCATCAACCTAATCCGCAACTACTCCCCACTACCCGACGACAGCTCCATCGGTTTGCTTTACGTGGGTTTCTTGGCTTTAGCGGTGGTGATCATGTCCAGCAGCTCGGGCGCTTACGCGGGCGATCTCGGCCGATTCTTGTTCGGCTCCATAACCGGGGTAACCAACAGTGACCTCATTCGCCAGTTGATCATCGCCGGAGTCGTGTTGCTGGGAGTGGTGTTCTGCCACCGGGCGTTCCTGGTGATGACTTTCGATGAAGTCCAGGCCCGGCTGATGGGGCTCCGACCCCGCTTGGCCCACGCCGCTCTGTTGGCGCTGTTGGCCATCTCCATCGTGGCGTCGTTCCAGGCGGTGGGAAACCTGCTGGTGTTCGCCTTCTTGGTGGCCCCCCCGTCCACTGCGGCCATGTTGGTACGCCGGATTCCCGCCATCATGACCACCGCGGCCCTCCTCGGCACGGTATCGGTGGTGGTCGGTCTGCTTATCAGCTACCACCACGACACCGCGGCCGGGGCCACCATGGCCCTGGGCACGGTGATCCTGTTCTTGATGGCACTGACAATTAGGAGCCTTGTCGGCTCCTACAAAGTCAGGCTGGCGGCTTAGAGCCTGCGCGAAATCTGACAGCCCAACGCATGCGACCTGTGGATGGTCACTTGTCCACGCCGCCCCTTAGTGGGAGTGCATCAGGAAGCTGGCGAGCTTGGACTTCTTGCGGATCTCCCGCTCCGTCGCCATCAGATGGTCGACGTGGTGGTTCTCCTGATCGCACCCTTCCACTGAGTGCTCTAGCTGGATGGTGGTGTGATGGATTCCGTGGCGCTTCACCACTTCGCGGATACTGCGCAGCTGGTTGTCCGAATCGAGCACATCCACAGCTGGGTCGGCCAGCACGTGGGCAGTCATCGACAGGTAGCCAGATGAGATCGTCCTCACGTGGACATCGTGGACGATGGTCACCCCGTCCACTTCCTCGATCTCGTGGCACAGCTTGTAGACATCCACGTTTTCAGGGGTGCCATCGATCAGCACGTGGAACACCTCTGATACGAGGTTCCAAGAGCTGAAGAGTATGAGCACGCCTATGAACATGCTGAGAATCGGGTCGACGATGTCCCAGCCCACGCTGATGATGAAGATGCCCGAGATAACCACGGCCACCGAACCCAGTAGGTCGGCCAGAACGTGCTGGAAGGCACCCTCCACATTCAGGCTGTGTCCCGACTGTCGGTGCAGGACATAGGCCACCAAGACATTGATCGCTAGGCCGGCCGCGCCGACGCCGAGCATGAGTCCACCTTCGACATGGGTTTCTCCATCGAATCTCTGGATGGCCTCATAGAAGATCCATCCCACGATCACCCAGAGCGACAGTGCATTGAACATGGCCGCCAGAATCTCGGTGCGGTAGAAGCCGAAAGTCCGCCGATGCGATGCCGGGCGGTCAGCCGCCCACATGGCAAACAGCGCGAGACCGATGGCCGCGCTGTCGGTGAGCATGTGCCCGGCATCGGAGATCAGCGCCAAGCTCCCTGACGCGAATCCGCCGATCACCTCGATCACCATGAAGGTGGTGGTCAGGGTGACCGCAGTGATCAGGCTCTTGCGGCTGGCTTCCCTTAGGTCGTGGTGATGGTGGTCGTGATCATGGCCATGGTGCCCGTGGTCGTGCCCGTGGTCGTGCCCGTGGTCGTGGTGATGGTGGTCGTGATCATGGCCATGGTGCCCGTGGTCTTGTCCATGGTGCCCGTGGTCGTGGTCGCGGACATCTTCGTGATCGTGGTCGTGACCGCAATCATCATCATGGTCATGGCTGTGGCCATGACCATGATCAGTTTTGTCCACTAGGCCGCGTTACAGCACTCGTCGGTGTGGACGTGTACCGGGATATCGCAGTGATCTTCGTGATCGGCGTGGCTGTGAACGGGCGTGTCGCAGTGATCTTCGTGGTCGGCGTGGCTGTGCTCGGCCGTGTCGCAGTGATCGGCGTGGTCGGCGTGCGTGTGGCTGGCGTCGTCGCAGTGTTCCGCGTGGTCGGCGTGGCCGTGCTCAGCCGTGTCGCAGTGATCGGCATGGTCGGCGTGGCCGTGCTCAGCCGTGTCGCAGTGATCGGCATGGTCGGCGTGCGTGTGTTCCGGGTGGTCGTAACACGCATCAGTGTGAACATGGTCTGCCATGAGGACTCCTTGGGTAATAGACAAAGTGTTTCTCGGTAAACCCTAGACACAATAAATGGCTGTCATCAACCATTCTTTATCATTGGTAATAGGACTAGTAATGGGACTCATAACCAAATATTCTTTGCCTCCTATTACCCCCTATCCAACAACTCCAAAACCAACCAATTGCCTCAATTCAGCAGCTCCAACATCAATCAATAACCTCAAACCAGAAGCTCCATGTCCTGTGTCAAGAATTTGAGACGGTTTCTTCTTCTTTTGGTTGGGTGGTGGGTGTTTGTCGGTAGCGGTCGAGTGGTCGGTGCGTGGCGATGGCCTGGTGGGGTCGGATGGCGTTGTAGATCGTCTGGTAGGAGTCGGCCTCGGCTGCGAGCTGGATGGCGTTGTCGATGTCTCGGCGGTATAGGTGCTCGTATTTGATGGCTTCGAAGAACCGCTCGATCACCCCGTTGGTCCACGGCGCCCGATGGCGGGTGCGGAGGTGTGCGATGTGGCGCTAGGAGGCGACCCAGGCTGTGAACCGGGCCGATTTGAAGCAGGGCCCGTTGTCGGTGACGAGTCGGAGCTTGCCGACCTCGCCGGTGTCGGGATCGACGAGGTCTTCGGTCCAGCCGATGCCGAGGAGGTTCTCGGTCTCGGCCAGGGCGGTATCGAGGAACCCGATGGCATCCGCGGTGGTCTTGGCGGCGGTCACGGCGCAAGCGAGGTTCACCTTGGCCCAGTAGTCCACGACACCGCCCAGGTTCCAGGTCCCGGCGCCGCTGGTCTCGAACTCGGAGAAGTCGGCCTGCCACAGGCGGTTCCGCCTTGTGGGCGGGTCGGTGAACGCCTCCTTGCGCATCTCGGCTTGGTGGCGGACCTCGGCGGTGCAGTTCTCCGGAAGCGCCAGCCCGTTGCGGGCCAGCACCCGATACATCGTCGAGTCCGACACCGGGCCCGGCTCTGCGCTGTCGATGCCGGCACGCCCGACGGCGGCCAGCTTGGGGTGCCCCCAGCCCTCCCAGCCAGCGGCTGAGGTCTTGCCTCGGCCTCGACGGCGTCCTGGCCGGGGTCGGCCTCGGCCCCTTGGCCGTGCCGGGCGCTGACCGCCACCGATACCAACTCGCCCGAGGGATTCCAGCGACCTCGCAGAACCCGGTGACGGTCACGCCCGCTTGCCGGCGGAGGGCGTCGATCTCGTCGAAGGCCCATACAGCAAGCCCCCTTTTTGAACCTCCTCGGGAATTGTGTGGCTCTTGGGGCCCCATCGGCCTGTTCGGTGTTTGGTGTGGGAGCTTTTTTTGGATGCTGGTTCGTGCTCTTGAGTTTGTTCCGGGCGGGCGCGCGGTGGAGATCGAGCCGGGCGATGTGCTGCCGGAGGCGGGCTGGGTGTGGATCGATGTCACCGCGGCGCCTGGTGATGTGGGGGAGCTGTCTGCTCTGGCTGGCCAGCTGGGGCTGGATGTGATCTCGGCGCGAGATGCGGTCAAGGATGTTGATCTGCCCAAGGTGGACGATTTCGGCTCTTTTTTGCTGGTGGTGCTTCATGCCCTTTGCGAAGATCGTGTCGGGACTTACGAGCTGGACTGCTTTTTGTCTGAGCGCCGCCTGGTCACGGTGCACGATCGGCGTTCGCCCTCTGTCGATGTGTTGTGGGAGGGCGTCCGCGACCGGGTTGGTCTCAGATTCGGGGCGGCGGCGGTTCTCCGATGTCTTCGACGCCGCGCTTCGGGCCGCCCAGCTGGCGCCCATTTGGGCCGCGGCCTCATCGAGGCGGCACGCGCACCCGCCTATCTGGTGGGCGCGGTGTTCGAGGTGTCCACGCTCCCGCTGCGAGCATCAGCGGGCTCGGTCGCCGGGTTCCGCCGCCACAGGCCTGCTGAGCCTCCTGACGGCTGACGGACCAGTCCGACCGCTCAGCGGTCCACAGGGTCGGGGTCTTCGGGGTCTTTGGTGCGGATGATCATGGGGCGGTCCAGCAGGTTGGTGTAGGAGACGACGAGGTCGCCGGTCGTGTTCTCCAAAACGGCGGTTGCCGGGCGCAGGTGGACGACTTTCATTTCTTCTCCGCCGACCAAAATGGTTCTGCCTTTTTCCAGTTCGGGTCTCAGGGCGCGGCCTGCTGCGATGGACGAGGCGACGTCTCGGCCGCCGAGGCCGGCGAGGAGGCCGGCGGCGAGCGCGGCGGCCGCTGCTGCGCCGCTGGTCAAAACGATGAGGATCGTGGTCTCCACGCCGAGCTGGCCGAGGGCCACGATGACTGAGCCGGTGATGACCGCCCCGCGCGTGGAGCGCTCCGCGAGCCTGCTGGAGTGTCCAGTGGCCCGCAAAAAGCCCCGGCTCAAAGAGCCCGACACGGCAACGGCCAGCGCGTATCCGGCCAACAGGATCAGCCCGGCGGCCAGCACGTTGGGCATCCAGGCGAGGATGTCGCTGGGGATGGGGCGGAGCGTGTCTGGGCTGGTAGCGGCCATGGCGACGATCGCTCCGGTTGCGGTGGCCAGCCAGAACACGAACACGCTTGCCGGGCCGGCGACCTCGCGCAGCACCGGCCGGCGGGTGTCCCGGGCCAGCCATCGCCTCAGAAAGGAGCCGACCACCGCGCCTAGCAGCAGCCCGCCCCCAACGGCGGCCGCCGCGATCAGCCAGCGCTCATTGATCATCGGGACCACCTTCTGTCTCCAAGTCCAGAACTGCCTTCATAGTCTGCCAACCCAGATTGATCAGGTCGATCACGAGCCAAGCCTCTTCTCGGGCCCGCAGGCGATCCCGGATGCGCTCCTCGATGCGGTCCTCCAAACCTGGCTCAGGCCTCAGCAGGCTCTTCAGCGGCTCCGAGTCCTCCATCTCAGCTTCGACTAGCTGCCGGTCGAGGTCGCCGGGGGAGATGCCCAGCGCCTCCGCCTCGGCGTCGACGTCCAGCCAGTCGGCCACGTACGCGTCGGGCACTCTCATCTGGCTCATGGGCCACCTCGCTCTACCTCAGCTGCCAGCGCTCGCCGCGCTCGCAGCAGGCGGATCTTCACTTGCCCCAGGGAGATCCCCAGCGTGTCGGCGATCTCCTGTTAGGGCATCTCCACACCGACCCGAAGCGCCAGAATGCTCAGGGACAGCTCGTCGAGGCTCTTGAGGCCAGCGAACGCTGCTTCGAGGTCGCTGCGGGCGATGAGCTGCCGCTCGGGGCCGCCGACAGCCTGTTCGGGGATTCTCTGCGGATCCCACGGATCCTCCCGCGAGCGGCGCAGCATGGACACGGCCGCGTTGTGGGTGATCCGCAGCAGCCAGCCTTGGATCGGCCCCTCGCCCCGGAATGTGTCCATGTGATCCCAGGCGCGGATGATCGCCTCCTGGACAACATCCTCAGCCAGCGAGGAGTCGCGGACGATCGCCACCGCCACCCGGTACATGGCCCCGGCGTGCTCGCGCACCAACTCATCGAACCCGCCGACAGCACCGCCAGCCGAATAGACCGGCGAAGAGCCGCTGGGCGCTGTCGGAACACGGGAGCCACTAGAAGAAGACGCAGTCGACACCGACAAGTTACAACAGAATTCCCCTGTAACTTGTCGCCGCCGGCTGCGTCTCCCCACCAGACAGGCCGCATCTCCGCTGGCCTGGCGGAAGGAGACTGCAATGGGCTTCGTACTAGCCGAAATCAACTGGCGCGAGGGAGTCGAGGACGCATGGAGCGACCTCGTCGGCTTCGCGCCCCGCCTCATTGCCGCCATCGGCGTGCTGCTGGCCGGGTGGCTCATTGCCTCGATAATCCGCCGCATCCTGCAACGGGTGCTCAACAGAGTCAGATTCCCCCTGCTCATGGAGCGATCCGGGCTGCAAGCCCCCCTCGCACGCGTCGGGCTCAAAGAACCCTCCCGGCTGCTCGCCACCATCATCTACTGGGCCGCCATGCTGCTCGTGCTCCAGCTCGCCATCGACACCTTCGGCGAGTCGGCAATCCAAGACGCCCTCGACGACCTCGTCGGCTTCCTGCCCAGCCTGTTCATCTCAATCGTCATCGTCGTGGTGACCGGCGCAATCGCCTCCCGGGTCGCAGAACTCGTGAGAACCTCCTTGAGCGAACAGAGCTACGCCACAAGCCTCTCCCGCATATCCGCCGGAGCGATCTGGGCAGTGGGCATCTTCGCCGCCCTGAACCAAGTCGAGATCGCCGAAGACATACTCACAGTCCTGTTCATCGCAGTAGTCGCAACCGTGGGACTCGTCATCGTCGTCATGTTCGGCATAAGCGGAATCCAAGCCGCCCGCGACCAATTCTGGCCCAACGTCTTCAACTTCTTCACCCAACCCAAAAAAACCGACCAAGACAACACCCCCTAACACAACCCAACCACCTCACCCCTCCTCACCCCTCCCCCCAACGACGCCGGGGAGGGGTGAGGCACGCCCAAAACCAGGCACCCCCCAACGGCACCCGCCGCACTACGCTCCCCTCCGACGCCCTATCGCCACACCGGCGCCCGGCGCATGACCCCGCCAATGCCCGATCCGCCGCGGTTGGTCCCGCCCCCTTCAGGTGGCGCCTACCCCCTGTTGCTCCGCTCCGGCGGCCGCAGCCCTGGTGTCCTGTGTCAAGAATTTGAGACGGTTTCTTCTTCTTTTGGTTGGGTGGTGGGTGTTTGTCGGTACCAGCCACCTATCCGGGCCCGCTCTTAGACCAACGACAAGGTGGCAGTCCCGGCTAGCACCGGGTGGGTGCCGTCGCGGGCCAGCCAGACGTCGCAGTCGACAGTTCCGTCATCGCCGACCGCGGTGACCTTGCCGCCCGCCTCCAACTGATCGCCGGCGAACACATTGTCCAGGAATCGCACCCGAATGTGTCGTATGCGCTCGGCACCGCCGGCCCACTGGCCCAGCATGTTCATCACGTAGCCCAAGTTGTTGGGGCCTTGATTCACCGGCTGGTGGCCCATTCCCAGCTCCCTAACGGTGTCGACATCCCAGTGGATGGGGTTGGAATCGGCCAGCAGCGCGGCCATCGTCTTCATTTTCTCAGCATCTACCGCCTCAATCACCAGCCGGGGAAGCTCGTCACCCACTGATGGACTTAGGATCGAACTCACTAGGGCCTCCTGGGAAAGATGAAGGAGTTGGAAACAACGGACGACACTTCGCCATCGGGGGCGACTACCTCGAGTTGGAAGGCCACAATGTCAAAGGTTCCCGTGCGCTCACCTTGCTTGCGGACTGCGCTGGTGATCTCTCCCCGCACGGTGTAGGTGGCACCGATTTCCAAGGGGCGCAGCTGCTTGATGTCGCATTCCCCGAACATCGGGCCATCGTCGGCCGACGCGTAGCAAAGGGTGAACATCTCGTCGATGGAGACGCCCAAACCGGCCATGGCCGCGTAGTAGCAGAACATGGGATGGGCGATGCCGTCGGTTCGCTGCGGTGCCCCGATGACATCGTTGGTGAGCCAAACCCGCCAGGGTTCCATGTCGTAGGTTCCGCCTGGGAACTGCCTTCCCACCAGGGATTCCAGTTCCTCGATGGTCGGAGGTTGTGTCGCCGATGTCATCTCATCACCACCGGCAGGCCTCGGGGATGGCCGGATGGTCGGGAGCAGGGTACTTGCGATGCAGGGGCTGCACCACCTCCTCGCCGAAGCGCTGGATCTGCTCTCGGGTGGCCTCGAAAGAGGGCCCGGTAACCATGCGGAACTGCACGGTGAAATACTGCACGCCCAACTCCTCGTAATACTGCTCCAACCGCTCCCGGCATTGAGCGGGGGAGCCCACCACGATGTGCTCGCGGGCCGATTCAGTGGTGATCTTCTCCGGGGAGTCGAACTCGGGATGGTGGGCCAGGATGCCCTGCTCACAGTAGAACCGCATCTCGGGCACATAGTGGCTGCCGTACTGCTCAGCGGCCTGCTCGAAAGTGTCGGCCACCCATGCCTTTCTCATCAACACGATGAACGGCTCCTTGCCGTGTTCGATGGCTTTGGCCCGGTAGGCGCCGGCCTGCTGGTCCCAGGTCTCCTTGAGGATGGGGAAGTCGTCGCACGTCCACGACTCGGCGTAGACCCCGCATCGCTCGATTGCCGCGGGAAGCTGTCCGCCGCCCCAGAACGGGAACCGGGGCTGTTGGTAGGAGTTGGGAGACAGCAGGCCGTCGTTCACCTGGTAGAAATCCCCGTCCCAGCTGAAGCGCTCGCCCTTGGAGTGCAGGGCCTTTTCGATGATGGCCACGTTCTCCAGGTAGCGGCCCAACAGCCGCTCGGAGGGAACTCCGAACTGGCCCCAGTAGCCGGCGTGGAAGCCCCGGCCCCAGGTCATGTACAGCCGGCCCCTGGAGATGTTGTCGATGATGGCGCACTGCTCGGCCACCAGCATGGGGTGGTAGAGGGTGTTGACCAAGCAGTAGGAGCCGATGGCTACCCGGCTGGTCTCTCGGGCCAAGATCATCAGCAGGTTCAACGGCGAGCCGAAGTACGACTCGGTGCGACCGTGGCGGTCGGGAACCTGGATGGAGTGGAACCCCGATTGCTCGGCCAGAATGCCCTCTTCGACCATGGCGTCCATGGCGTCGGCTGCGTTGTCGGGGTCGGGCAGGGGCTGGTCGTAGTGCCCGTGGTTGGTGTCGATCAAATAGCCGATGCGCAATGTGGGCTCGTTTTCAGCTGGCGGGGTCGGAGCATTCGGTCACCCGTCCCACCCTATTGGCCAGTCGCCGATGATGCCGCAATGGCCCCGGCGACCCGCTGGACAGTTCCAGCACTCGGACAACGTTGAGGTGAACCCAATTTGGCCGGCGACGGCTTTGAAGCCGAGAAGCTCGTAGCCGATGCATGACGGGCCTACGCTGGCGGCCAACAGGCAAAGGAGCACACCGTGGCCATTCACACCGAGATCGATGACCAGGGCATCGCCGTAGTCACCATGGACAATCCGCCGGTGAACGCCCTCAACATCGCCGACACCTACCGGCTGGCCGAGATCTTCCGAGGCTACAAGCACGACTCCAGCGTGCGGGCCGCCATCCTCACCGCGGCGGGCCGTGGATTCAACGCCGGGGTCGACATCAAAGAGATGCAGGCCATGGAGGGCTTCGAGGGGGTCTTGGGCACTGGCGATGCCTGTTATGAGGCCTTTGGGGCGGTTTACGAGTGTGCTGTGCCGGTGATCGCCGCCGTGCAGGACTTCTGCTTGGGCCTGGGCATCGGCCTGGCCGGGAACTGCGATTTGGTGGTGGCCGCCGAGGGGGTCAAGTTCTCCATGCCCGAGGTGGACAATGGCGCCCTTGGGGCCGCTACCCACACTGCTCGGCTCGTGCCGGAGAAGGTGATGCGCTGGATGATGTACAGCTGCGAGCCGATCGCGGCCGAGGATCTGCACCGCTGGGGGACCGTGCTCAGCGTGGTCCCCGGCGACCAGATCATGGACGAGGCCCGCAGGGTGGCCGGGGTGATCGCGTCCAAACCGCCCGGTGTGATCCGCAAGGCCAAGTGGTCGATCAACGGAATCGACCCGGTGGACGTCCACCGCAGCTATCGGTTCGAGCAGGGATTCACCTACGAGCTGAATCTCATGGGAGAAGGCCACAAAGCCCGGGACGCCTTCATCAAGGGTGAACGCGAGTCGAACAAAGCTGCCCAGTAGCCCTTCCCCCGTTGCGCAGGCGACTGGGATCGATGTCGTCAGGTTGCCGTCCAGGGTGCAATTCAGTGCCGTCCAGTGTGCGGACCGGGCGGTTCAGCTCGCAGGTCAATGGCAGGGAACAGGTGATCTTGGGGGCCATCCGAGCAGTCCGTCGTCTGGTCGGTACGCTGAGCGGTTAGTGCAGCCGGGACAGTGCTTCGACACCATCGTCGTGGGCGGGGGTTCGGCCGGGTCGGTTCTGGCGGCCCGCTTGTCAGAGGATCCGGCCCGCGGCGTGCTCTTGCTGGAAGCCGGTCCCGACCATGGGGCCCGCCTGCCCCCAGAACTGGCCGATATCAGGGTCTCGTCGCATCCCGAACACGATTGGGGCGATGAGGTGCGCTTGCCCGGTGGGAGGATCCAGCCGTATCCCCGAGGGCGGGTGCTGGGCGGCAGCTCTGCGGTGAACGGCGGTATAGCGGTGCGGGCCATGCCCGCTGACTTCGATGCCTGGGGATTCGCCGAGTGGCGGTGGGACGCCATGCTGGACAGCTATCGGCGCCTGGAGTGCGATCTCGAAGGAGAGGAGCGCTGGCACGGTCGCGCCGGGCCGCTCCCCATCGTGCGCACCCCCGAGGCTGAGCTCAACCCGGTCCAAGCGGTGTTCTACGAAGCTTGCCAAGCGGCGGGCTTCGGCTGCATCGCCGATCACAATGCACCGGATTCCCTCGGCGTGGGCCCCCTGCCCCGCAACCGCCGCGGACTGCAACGGGTGTCGGCCGCTGACGCCTACCTGACGGCCGAAGTCCGGGACCGCCCCAATCTGGAGGTGCGGGGCGACTGCCTGGCGCTGACAGTGCGCTGGAATGGCAATCGAGCCGTCGGCGTCAGCTCAGTGAGCAACGGCCGGGTGGAGACCACCTTGGCTGAAGAAGTCATCGTGGCGGCCGGGGTCGTCCAGTCGCCGATGCTGCTGTGGCGCTCCGGCATCGGTCCGGCAGCGGAGCTGGCGGGTTTGGGCATCGATGTCGTCGTCGACCGCCCCGGAGTAGGAGCCAACTTCTCTGATCACCCCGCGGTCTATTTGTTCGCGGTGCCCAAACCGCAGGTGGTGTTCCCCGAAGATGTCACCATCCAGACCCTGCTGCGGTTCACCAGCTCGTCGGGACCGGCCAACGACCTCCAATTGTTCCCCGTCGGGATGATCGACCTCTCGGCCAGCCCCGAGCGCCGGGCCGAAGCCGGCGGCAACGAGACCATCTTCGGATTCAACGCCGCCCTGCAACGGGTGGAAAGCCGGGGGTCGGTGCGGCCGGTTTCACCCGACCCGACCGATCCTCCGGCGATCACCTACCCGTTCCTGGCCCACAAGCCCGATCTCGGACGACTGGTCGAGGCGTTCGAACTCGGGCTGGAGCTGCTGTTGTCGCCTTCATACCAACAGGTGGCCCTAGGGCCGGTGTTCTTGCCCGACCAGCTCACCCGCGATGATCTGTTGGCCCATGTGTTTGCCCGCCATGTGGCCTTCTACCACGGTGCAGGTACCTGCGCCATGGGCTCAGCCGACGAACCCGCCGCGGTGGTCGGCCCCTATGGCCAGGTGTGGGGGACCGAGGGGCTGAGAGTATGCGATGCCTCGATCATGCCCGAGACTCCGAGGGCCAATACCAATTTGAACGTCATCGCGGTGGCCGAGCGGATGGCCGAGTTGATCTCGGCGGGCCCATTCAAGCTGCGCACTGGCTAAGGCCCAGAACCTCTTCAGGGGCAATGTGGTCGAGGCCGAGCGACTCGGCCACCGCCGGCTCGGTGACCTGTCCTTGGCAGACCGACAGACCGGCCCGCAGCCCGGCATCAGACCGCATGGCCTCCGTCGGACCCAGGTCGGCCAACTTGGCCATATAGGGCAGGGTGGCGTTCTCCAATGCGAACGTCGACGTTCGGGGGACTGCGCCCGGCATGTTGGCCACGCAGTAGTGGACCACGTCGTAGGCCAGATAGGTGGGGTCGGCGTGGGTAGTGGGACGCGATGTCGCAATACAGCCGCCCTGGTCGATGGCGACATCGACGACTGCCGAGCGAGGCCGCATCTTCTTGACCAGCTCAGCGGTGACCAAACGCGGAGCCAGGGCGCCCCTGACGAGAACCGCTCCGATCACCAAGTCTGCGCCCAAAACGGCCTCTTCAAGGGCTCCTCCACTGGAGTGAAGGGTGTGCAGGCCCGAGCCGTAGCGAGAGTTCAAGTCTTCCAGCACGGAGACGTCGCGGTCGATCACCGTCACATCGGCGCCGAGCCCGATGGCCATCTGGACGGCGTTGCGACCGACCACGCCCCCGCCAATGATGACCACCTTGGCCGGCGCCACGCCGGGGACACCGCCCAGCAGCAGGCCTCGACCTCCGGCGGAAGACTCAAGACAGTGGGCGCCCGCCTGGATCGACATCCGCCCCGCGACCTGCGACATGGGCGCCAGCAGGGGCAGGCCGCCATTCGGGCCGACCACCGATTCGTAGGCGATGGCTGTGACGCCCTGGTCGATCAATTCCGCGGTCTGAACAGCATCCGCCGCCAAGTGCAGGTAGGTGAAGAGGACCTGGCCCTGTCTCATGCGGGCCCGCTCCTCGGCTTGAGGTTCTTTGACCTTGACGATCATCTCAGCCCGGTCGAATACTTCTTCAGCCGAATCCGCGATGGAAGCGCCGTGGGCGGTGTACTCCTGGTCGGTGAATCCTGCCCCGGCGCCGCAATCGCGCTCAACGAGAACCTGGTGGCCTCTACTGGCGAGCTCGGTGGCGCCGCCGGGCGTCAACGCCACCCTCCGCTCTTCGTTCTTGATTTCTTTCGGAACCCCGATGTTCATCTGATGCCTCCGCCGCGATCCGATAGCTACAGTGGTATTTTATCCGCGAAAGAGGGGAAAAATCTTGAAAATGTATCGGACTTTTGCTCAATAATGAAGAGATCATTCGCAAAATGTTGATTTGCCGGATATTTTGTGTTTCACAACAAGATTGATGCTGAGGGTGACGGCAAGGAGTCAGACCAGTGACGGAATTGGATTCGATCGATCGGTCTATTCTCAACCAGCTTCAGGGGGATGCTCGCATCTCCAATGCCGAGCTAGCCGATCGGGTCGGCCTTTCCCCTTCGGCCTGCTACCGCCGGGTCCGCCGTCTGGAGGCCGACGGGGTGATCGCCCGCTATGTCATGATCGTTGATCCGCAGGCCATCAACCGTTCTCTCGATGTCTTTGTGGAGATCTCCTTGGTGAGCCAGAGCGAGACATCTCTGCGCCAATTCGAAAGGGAGGTGGTGGAGTGCCCCGAGGTCATGTCATGCCACCTGATGGCTGGTGATGCCGACTATCTGCTCCACCTCGCGGTTGCCGATCAGCGCGACTTCGAGAGGATCCACAACCAGTACTTGTCCCGCTTCAGCGGTGTGGGCCGCCTCCGGTCGAGTTTTGCCATCCGTTCGATATGGGAGACCACTCGCCACGAGCTTTAGTGTCTGCCTATGACCGCGCCCGCGCAACACGCCTACGACAGCTACGAAGCCCTGGTGGAGGACTATTTCGAGAGGGGATGGACCGATGGGCTGCCTATCATGCCCCCCACCCCTGACAAGGTGGCCATGTTCTTGGAACATGCCGGGCTCTCCGGAGGTGAGGTGTTGGGCACGGTTCCCACCCGGGAGGTGATCTGCACCGCGGAGCAGGCTGCGGCGAACGCGGTCATGGCCGGCTGCCGCCCCGAGTACTTCCCTGTGGTGGTGGCCGCGGTGCGGGCTCACCTGCACCCCAAGGGCAACTGCCACTCCACCACGGGCACGCTTTCGGGCGCAGCCCAAGCGGTTGTCATCAATGGGCCCATCCGCAACGAGCTGGACGTGGCGTCGGGCGCGGGCTGCTTCGGGCCGGGGTTCCGGGCCAACGCCACCATCGGCCGGGCGCTGCGGCTGGTGATCCGCAATGTCTGCCGGGGCATCCCCGGTTTCTTGGACCGAGCGAGCTACTCCACGCCGGCCCGCTACTCTTTTTGCTTCGGGGAGAATGAGGAGGCCTCCGATTGGGCGCCGCTCCACGTCCAGCGGGGACTGGATCCCGAGCAGAGCGCGGTGACCGTCCACTCTCTGATGAAGATGGTCGAGGCGACCGATTTCACCAGCCGAAACGCCGAGGGGGTATGCGAATCCCTGGTGGCCAACATCCGGGCCAACGGCATCGCCGGGGACTCTTGGCTGGGGGAAGACGGCAACGTCGTGATCGTGATCGGCCACGAGCATCATCGCTTCTTCACCGAGGAGGGGTGGTCGAAGTCCGACATCCAGCAGTACCTTTGGCCCCGGCTCAACGCCCCGGCAACGGGCGCCGCTGATCGAATGGCTCGGATCGGCAAGCCTGAGGGCATCTTGATTGTGGCTGCCGGAGGAGCAGGCATGGGAGCGAGCTGGCTCCTGTTGCCCCATCTGGCCCTGGCCATCACGGAGCCCATTCGCCGGCCGCGGCCGGACGCCTGCTGATCCGCTAGCCTGAAGCCATGACAGCCCTCATCGGCCTCGATCCCACTTCCGGCCCATTTGATCGCGCTGGCGATCACGATTTCGCCCCTCGCCCAGCCAGCTTGGATGGCGCGGTGGTCGGGTTGGTGGCCAACGGCCTGGGCGACGGGGAGATCTTCCTGGATGCCCTGTATGACGAGCTGGCTAAGCTGAGCGACCTGCAAGCCCCGCTGAAGGTGGTCAAGAGCTCGGTGTCGATCCCGCCTGAACCGGGCGATTGGAGCCGGTTGACCGAGGAGGCCACCGTTGCCATAACCGGGTTCGGCGGTTGAGGCAGCTGCAGTGCCCGCAGTTTGCGGGACGCAGTGGAGCTGGAGTGGGCCGGCGTTCCCAGCATTGCCATCGTGCACGAGGAGATGAGGGGTTCTGCCCAGGCCATCGCTCGAGTGAGCGGCTGCTCCGACTACGGGTTTCTCACCGTCAACTATCCCTGGGTTCCCATCGCCATCTGGTCGAAAGAGGAATGCCTAGAGCTGGCCGAGATCATGGCCCCCAAGGTCTTGGCCGCGCTGACCGGCCAAGCCTGACGATTGCCTCGCTGAATCGGAGTCGGCTGACGAGATAGCCAGGGCGCCGAAGACGCCGACCCCGGCGACCGCCGCGCCCAGCCAAAAGGCGTTGGCGAAAGCCGACCCAGTGGCCTGTTCGCCGACGGCCAGCACCAGCACTTGGATGCCGGCGGCCGTGCCCAGACTGGTGAGCGTTTGGAACATGCCGGTGGCCGCGCCCAAGCTGGACATCGGAACGGCGCCGACTACGGAGATTTGGTAAGCTGGCCCGGCCACTCCCAGCCCCCCGCCGGCCAGCGCCAGGCCCAACACCACCAACGCGACGGCGTCCACCAATGACCCTGCCGCGAAGGCCACCATGGCCAGCACCACGAGCACACTGCCCAAACTGGCTGTCCAGCGCTCTCCTCGCGTATCGGTCAACTGCCCGCCCACCGGAGAGCTGATGCTGTAGGAGACCAACCGGACCACCAGGAATACGGTGGCCACCGTCAGCGTGTATCCGTAACGCTCCTGCAACAACTGGGGCGCGAGTATGAAGCCGCCCATATAGGCCGCGTTGGCTGTAGCTGAGGCCACCACCGGACCGGCGTAGTTGCGGCGACCGAACCACTCCAGCGGGATCATCGGGTGGGATTTTCGTCGCTCGATGCCGACAAATGCGCCAACGGCCAACGGGACAAGGGCCATGAGCCCCAGTGCCGCCGGGTGGTCGAAGCCCAAGGAGGCTCCTCGGTCCAAAGCCACCATCAAGAGCACCACCGTGGACACCAGGGTAAGCGCTCCTGCGATATCCACCGGCTTGGGCTCGCCTCGTTCGGTGGGGCGCACCACCAGCACCGAAACCAGCAGGCCAACCACGGTTATCGGCGTGTACACCGCAAAGATCGCTCGCCAGCCCAGCGCATCCACCAAGGCGCCGCCGGTGACCAAGCCGACAGCCGGCCCGCCAACGGCGGCGAATTGGAACCAGCCCATGGCCCGGGCCCGCTGGTTCACCGGGAATGCCGCCATGAGGATCGCCATTCCGTTGGGAATCATCATGGCTCCGCCTAGACCCACCAATGCCCGAAACACGATGAAGCTGAGGGGGTTCCAGGCCAGTCCGCACACTGCGGTGGCAACGGTGAAAACCGCCAATCCGATGATCAGCATCCGCCGGTGGCCCCACAGGTCGCCCAGGGTTCCGAACACCGTGGTGCCCGCGGCCAAACCGAGGAACGGGGCGGTGACCGCCCACGACAGGGTGGCGTTGGAGGTGTCCAGCCCCTCGGCGATATCAGATAGCGAAGCCCCGATGATGGTCATGGTGGAACCGAAGACCACCTGCCCGATCACCAGGGTTACCAGCAGCCGCCAGGCATAGACCGGATCGTGCGGCTGTCGGTGGATGGTTGGGGAGCTCAGTCCTTCAGCTCGATCAAGATCTCGTAGTAAGGCTCGGCGCCGGTGTTCACCGCAGTCTCGATACCGCCGCGGGAGATGAACATCGGCTGGCCGGGGATCACGTCGCCCTCCACCGAGCCTGAGTACTCCCCGGCAGTGTCCGGCTCGAACTCTCCGGTGATCTTGTCGCCCGACACCTGAACCAGCACGTAGTCGTGGTCGTGGCGGTGAAGATCGGATCGCTGGCCGGGATCGAGGCGCATCTCCCAGATCTTCACCCGGTCGTTTTCTATCAGCAGCTTGGTGGCTACGTCACCCAATACTCGCTCTGTGCTCATGCCCCGCAGCATAGGCGTGGTAAGCCATCGGGATGGCTGAAGAGCTCAAGCACGATTTGCCGGATGGGATGACCGACTGGATCGCCGAGGCGGGACGCGGTCGGATAACCCGCCTGAAGCGCCACATCGCCCGGCGGGAGGCATGGGTGGTGGATGTGACCCGCCCAGATGGATCGGTGGGAGAGTACTTCTTGCGCCTCGACCGCGAAGGAGACGGCAGCGGAACCCATTCGGTGAAGAGCGAGGCCAGAGTGCAGACCGCGCTGGCCGACACCGGCTTGAAAGTGCCCGCCATCTGCGCGTGGAACGAGGATCTCCAGGCTGCACTGCACCAGCGGATGCCGGGCCGGGCCGACCTGGACAACGCAGATCCCGAGGAACAGGCCTCGGTGCTCGAGGACTTCATTCAGCAACTGGCCCTGCTCCACTCGCTGGCCCCCGATTCGCTGGGACTCGACCACATGCCCATTCCCAGCACCTCGGCGGAGTGCGCGTTGGGCGAGGTGGAGTTCGTCGAGCGGTTTCTCGACGCCGTGGTGGTCGATCCGCTGTATACGTTCTCGCTTCAGTGGATCCGCAACCATGTGCCCGAGCGGCTGGACCGGGTGAGCTTGTTGCAGGGCGACACCGGGCCGGCCAATTTCATGTTCGACCAGGGCCAGGTGAGCGCCATCGTGGACTGGGAGTGGGCTCACTTCGGCGATCCCATGGAGGACTTCGGCAACATCTGCGCCCGAGAGTTCTACTGTCCGTCGACACCAGACGAAGGTCTCGGCCCGATCTTTCGACGATACGAGGAGCTGTCCGGGATTCCGGTGCATCTCGACTCCGTGCGCTACTACCGGGTGCAGCAGTTTGTGCGGTCTATCGTGTCGTTGGCCCGGATAACCGTGATCAACGACCCCCAGATGCCCAACGGGATGAACTGGGCCTACCGCTATATCTGCGAGCGGGCCACCTGCGAAGCGCTGGCCGACGCCATGGGAATCGAGTTGGAGCGGCCCGAATTGCCCGAGATGGAGATGGCCAGCTCTCTCGAAGGGGTCGTTGTCAGCAACTTGCGCGATGAGGTGCTGCCTGCCGTGGCCGGTGACTTCCCCCGCCACCGCTTGGAGCATGCCACCCTGCTGGTGGAGTGCCTCGATCGGCAAAGGCAGATCGGTCCTCAAATGGCGGCGGTCGAATTGGACGAGATCGCCGCGCTCACCGGCCGCCGGGCCGACACGCTCGAGAGGGGAATGCTGGATCTGGACCAAGCCATCCGAGGCTGGGGGGCAGAAGACGAGGCCGAGGCCCTCCGGTACCTGGCCCGACGGGCCTGGCGCCTGGAGTACCTGTGGAAGCCGGTAGTGGACTTGTTCCCCGGCCGCACCTTCTCGAAGATCGACTAGCAGCCGGCCTGAGCGGTCTAGCGCCGGGCCATCATCTCGATCATTCTCTCCAGGTAGCCGTTGGGGTCGGCTCGCTTGGCTTGGGCGGTCTCTCGCAGGGCCGGAGCGGCGAATCCCTCGAAATCGTCGTTGCCCAGCTTGGCGATCAGCGCCCTGGCCACATCCACCGGGGCCATGAGCGCGTCGGGGGGTTGGGGGAACGGGTCGTCGTTGCCCGGCTTCGGGGTTGAGAACTCGGTCGCAGTGGCTCCCGGGGTGAACAGATGAGCTCGAACCCTGGTTCCGGCCAGGTCGAAGTAGAGGCCTTCGGTGAACAGGTTGAGGGCGGCTTTGGCCGCGCCGTAGGCCCCGGTTCGAAAAGCCATCGACTGCGTGCCCATAGACGACACGTTGACGATCGCTCCCGAGTCCCGCTCCAGCATGGAGGGCAAAAGGGCCAAGGTGAGCCGGGCCGAACCGGTGAAGTTCACCGCCATCGTCTCGTCCAATTCGTCGGGCGTGAGCCGCTTCATCGACCGTCGCCGCGAGGCGCCGGCGTTGTTCACCAGCACATCTATGGGGCCCATCTCGGCCCAGGCTTGCTCGGCGAACGGCGCCACGCTCGCCAAATCGGCCAAGTCCAGCGTCCAGCACCAGCCGTCTCCCCCGGCATCTCGCACGTCAGCCAGAACCTGTCGGAGGCGGTCACCCCGACGGGCGGCCAGGCCCACCAGAGCCCCGCCCCGGGCCATCTCCACCGCCAGGGCGGCCCCGATGCCCGAGGAGGCGCCGGTGATCAGCACGCGTTGGCCTTGTGGATCCCAGCTCATCCTGCCGTCATACCGCCGTCGATGCTCAGTACAGAGCCATGTATTCGGTGGCCATCGTCGGAGGCGATGTAGGCCACCAAAGAGGCGATGTCGTTGGCTTGCGCCATTCCCCGCATTCCCATATATCGCCCCATAAGCTCCATATCGGGGTCGTCGGGTATGGTGAACGCGGCCGTCAGATTGGTTTCCACCCCGCCGGGGGCAATGGCGTTGATCCGTATGCCGGTCCTCATGGTCTCCATGGCCATGGCCTTGGTCATCAACACCACCGCTCCCTTGCTGGCACAGTAGGGCACGGTGTAGGCCTGTCCCATCAATCCGGCATTGGAGGCGATGTTCACGATGCATCCGTCCGAGGGTTCCAAGTGGGGGAGGGCGGCCTGCGACATCCAGAACATCCCCTCAACATTCACGCCCATGATCAAGTCCCAAACTTCCTGATCCACGTCGCCCACCCGATGGCCCCGGGCGATACCGGCGACGTTGCACAGCACATTGAGGCGACCGTGGTCGGCCACCGTGGAGTTCACCAGCTCGTGGCAGGCCTCCCGAGAGCGCACATCGGAGACAACCGGGTGGAACACGGCGCCATCCACGGTCATTCCCGCGGTTTCCTCCAGCCCGGCCGCGTTGATGTCGCTGCCGACCACCACTGCCCCTTCGCCGGCCAATCGCGCCGCGGTGGCCTGGCCGATGCCCGACCCGGCGCCAGTGACCAGCGCCACCCTTCCCGAAAATCTCATGGTCTTTCTCCTTGTTGATCGACTTGCGGCAAATCAGGGCAGCCCGGTGCCGGGAACCTCAACCCGCACGGTCTCTATCCGGGCTTGTCCCCGACCTTGCACCTCATCGGGATGGGAGCCCGGTGCGGTGACCAGGAATAGCGTACGGCGGTCGTCTCCTCCCAGCATGACCGCAAAGCAGTTGAGCTCCGTCTCCACTCGGTGGGTGACCTCGCCCCCCTCCAGCACTCTCAGTGCCGCCCGCCCCACCGCATCGGCGTACCAGATACCCCCCTCGGCATCGTAGCAGCAGCCATCGGGCACGGTGCCGGGCACCGCGGCCCACAGCCGCCGGTTTGCCAGCCGGCCGTCGAGTCCGATGTCGAAAGCGGTGAACTGGGTGCCAAAGCTCTCGCCCACGATGTAGGTGGCGCCATCGGGGGTGATCACCGCGCCGTTGGGGAACAGCAGGTCGCCGGCCGCAGCCTCTGGCGTGCCGTCGGGCTGCACCAGTGCGAGGGTGGCGGGGGCGAGGCCTTCTCCGCCGTGCAGGTCGAACCCGAAGTTGCCCACATAGGCCCGGCCCTCGGCGTCCACCGTCATGTCGTTGCAGAAAGAGGTGGCAATCCCAGAGAGGTCGGCGTGCTCGTGGAGCGCGTTGCCGTCGAAGCGCAACACCCGGCGATCTCGCATCGACACCACCAGCAGGTCGCCGTCGGGCATCCACCCCAACCCCGACGGCTGGCCGGGCACTTCAACGATCACCTCGACGGTTCCGTCGGCCGAGGCGGCGTTCACGGAGTACTGGTAGAAGTCCGAGAACCAGAGGCGGCCGTCGCGCCACCGGGGCCCCTCGCCGAAATCCACTCCTTGGATGAACGGCTCGGGACGGGGAAGCATCTCCATGCCGGGGGACAATAGCGACTGTGAGCCAGTTTGCCGTTGCAGGCCTCGCCGATCCCGCCTTCGGGTCGAACCCCTACCCGGTGCTGGCCGATGGTCGCCGAGGGGGCGCATGATGTCTCCAGCCGCCGTTTTGGCCCGCTGTTGGCCGCCATTGCGTCGCCAGGTTCAGCACAACTGCCGGTATGGTGGGCCAGCCATGCTCTATCGGGCCAAGAATCGAGTCATCAACTCAGTGAGCAGCATGTTTGCCCACGCCGAGGTGCCTTTGAAGCGCACCGGCGACTTTCCGGGAGATCCAGGGCTTTGTGGCCCGGAGTCGGTCAGCTGGCGGGTGGTCGGCGATGTCAGCGTATTCGTCGGAGGCATTCGGGCCCTTTTGATGCAGGCCGCCCACCCAGAGGTGGTCGCCGGTGTGGACGACCACAGCCGCTATCGAGACGATCCTCTGGGACGGCTCAGCCGAACATCTTTCTATGTGACATCGGCTACCTACGGCGCTATGCCCGAGGTGGCCGAGGCCCTCCACAAGGTCAACTCGGCCCACCAGCGGGTGAGCGGGACATCGCACCGGGGACGGCCCTACCGCGCGTCGAACCCGGAGTTGGCCGCTTGGGTTCACAACACCCTCACCGATTCCTTCTTGGAGGCCTACCAGCGATTCGGGGGGCGCTTGACCGTTGCCGAAGCCGACCGATTCGTAGTCGAGCAGACGAAGGTGGGGGAGATGCTGGGGGCATCGCCCCTTCCGGCGACGGCGGCCGATCTGAGGGACTGGATCGCCGGGCACCCTGCGCTGGCCGCCAGTCCGGGCATGCGCGACGCCGTCAGATTTCTTCAGAAGCCCCCGATCCCCGTGGCACAGCGCGCGGGCTACCATGTGTTGATGAACGGGGCCATCACCTCGATTCCCCGTCGGTTGACCACAATGCTCGGCCTGAGCGCCGCGCCCGGCGCCCGAGTGGCTGCAACCGCGATGATTCTCGGGCTTCGCCGGGTGATGATGAACAGCCCGGCGTGGCAGGCAGCGTTGGAGCGGTGCGATGTGGCCTACGATCCCCGGCTATTCCGCGACACGCGAGAAGAGGCAGCTTAGTGGGCGACCAGTCCTGCCAGGTTGTCGCGCATGTACCCCAGATCCATGCGCCCAGGTTAGGGCGGCTTCGGCAGGGCAAGTATGGTGGCCCGGCGAAGACCACCTGAACACTGGAGGAGATGACGGAATGGGACGGCTGGACGGCAAAGTGGCGATCATCACCGGAGCAGCGCGAGGACAGGGAGAAGCCGAGGCCCGGCTGTTCGCATCTGAGGGGGCCCAAGTCGTATTGGGAGACGTCCTCGACGACATGGGCGGGCAAGTGGCCGCCAGCATCGGCCCAAGCGCCCGCTATGTGCACCTCGACGTGTCCCAAGAGGCCGACTGGGCCGCGGCGGTGGGTGTGGCCGCCGGCATGGGGTCGCTACAGGTTTTGGTGAACAACGCGGCCATTCTCAGGCCGGCCGCCATAGAGGGCACTACCCTCGAGGACTACATGGCGGTCATCAACGTCAACCAGGTGGGCACATTCCTGGGAATGAAGGCCGTGCTCGAGCCCATGAAGATGGCCGGTGGGGGCTCCATCGTGAACATCAGCTCCATCGACGGCCAGCAGTCCAAGAACGGGCTCATCAGCTACACCGCCTCGAAGTTCGCCATTCGGGGCATGACCAAGACCGCGGCCATCGAGTGGGGCCGGTTCGACATCCGGGTGAACTCCATCCACCCCGGCGGGGTGAATACGCCTATGGGCAACCCGAGGAATGACCCTCGGGCGGAGAAGGAGCCCTACGTCTATCAGGCCATTCCCCGAGTCGGCGAGCCCATCGAGATCGCCTATGCCGCTCTGTTCCTGGCCAGCGACGAGGCATCGTACGTCACCGGCGCCGAGCTGAACGTAGACGGCGGCTGGCGAGCTGGGACGATCACCCCTGGCCTGCCCGGCACCGATCATGTGGTCGACTACGGCTACGACTCCGACTGATGCCCTTCAGTTTGCTGCGCCTGTTTTGAGCGAACAGCCTCTCTGGGATGCTCCCAGCGCTGCCCCTGGCCCTGACTACGGCGCCGGCGCCGAGCGGCTGGCCATGGCCGGCGCCGCCCGCCGGGTGCTGAGCGCGGCGAGGGTTACCGCAGCCGGCGACGACAGTGTTTCCGAGGCCGCCGGGTTGCTGGAACAAGCGGCACGACTGCTGGAGGCCCAACAGATGCAGGGCCTCCACCGCCAGGGGGTGATGGGCGAGCTGGAATCCGGCTTCGAGTCCCGCGACCCCATGCAGTTCTTCCCCTACAGTCCGATCATCGGACGGCTGAATCCGGCCGCGCCCCCTGCTGAGTTCTGGGTTGAGGGCGTCGAGGTCCACGGGCGGATGAACCTGTCTCCCGTCTACGCCGGCCCGCCCGGGCTGGTCCACGGCGGGATTATCGCCATGGTGTTCGACGAGCTGCTGGGTGTGGTCAACGTGGTCAACGGCCAAGGCGGCTATACCGGCACCCTGACGGTTACCTACCAGCGGCCTACGCCATTGCTCACAGACATCACCATGCGGGCCTGGTCGTCAGGCGGCGAGGGAAAGAAGCTGTATGCATCAGGCGAGATGGCGCACGGCGATGTGGTGACCGCTTCCGCTGAGGGGATCTTCGTGCGGGCCAACCGCCAGCTCGTCGACGACTTGTAGGACTGGAAAAGCACATCTACGACAGAAGAACCAATGATCGACACCCGCTACGAGACCAGCGCCGCGGCTCACCAGCTGCTCGACACCATGAAGCGCCTCGACCAGGAGTTCCTCTCCGGCCCCAAAGCGCTGGCCGACGACCAAGCGGTGCTAGAGGGCTACCGAGCGAGGTGCACACCGATGCCGAGGTAGCCCGGAGCTTCCGGGCCGCCACCACCTGGGTGAAGGAGCAGGCGGCGCTGGTCCCCATTCCCCCGAGCGGGCCCCCGATCCCATACGCGCCGAGGTAGTGAAGCTGGCCGATCTCGGCTAGTGCTCTAGTTCCACCGCGAAGCGGTCCGTGTAGAAGCTGAGCGCTTGGCGGCGCTCTTGCGAGGACATGTCGAAGTCGGACAGATCGTAGATCACCCGGCCGTGCCTTCCCCGGGGATGGTCGGCCATGTAAGCCGTCATCGCCGCTTCGACGTCGGAGCTGAACGCCTGGTCGGCCAGCTTGTAGATGCGCTCGACCATGGCCACGTCGTCGGCCATGAACTCATGGAAGAGCACATCGATGGACTGCTCGGGCGGCACCAGGTCGCGGTCATCGGCACAGGATTGGAGCATGTCCTGGATGAGCTGCGCCCACCACTGGCCGATGCCGCTGACATCCACCGGATAGTTGGCGCTCAAGCGGGCCGAGTAACAGATCATGGTGGCGAAAGAAGCGGTGATCGACACCGGGTCGCGGTGGGTGAACACCACGGTGGCGTCGCCGAAAACGTTCATCAGCGGGCCGATCTGCTCCAGATGCTGGGGCGATTTGAGCACCCAGCGCTCCCGAGGCCCGCGCTGGTGGGTGAGGACTTTCAGGATGCGCTTGAGGTACCGGTAGTGCGGTGTCTGGTCGTGGTCTTTGTAGTAGGAGCGCCAGGAGGGCAATACGCCCATGCAGTCGAACAGCATGGTGGAGAAGTCGATGGCCAGAAGGTGGATCTCCTCGTGCACGTGGTCCCAGGTCATCTCGTGCATTCGGGCATGGTGGGGCATGGCTGTGCCTTGGATCGCCAGCCCGTTCTTGGCCCGCTCGATGCGTCCTTCGGCGGTGCCGGCCTCCTCGGGCGGGGGTACCGGCTCCAAGGCCTCCCACCAAGGAAGTGAGCGCAGAGCGGGGTCGGCAGAGATCAGATTGTGCAAGTGGGTGGTGCCCGTGCGGGGCATCCCGGCGATCACAATGGGCCGGTCGATGGGCACATCCAGGGCATCAGGGTGATCCTTGATGTACTGCTCGATGCGCAGCCGGTTGGCGGCAAACGCAGCGAGCTGGCTGAAGGAGCTCACCCGGCCCATGGGGGAGTGGTCGGCCTCGGTGTCGAGGGCGTGGCACAGCACCTCGAGCGGGGCCCGGAACTCGTCGGGGCCGAAGTCGCCGAGCCCGGTCTGGGCGGCGGCCGCGCCCAGAATCGCCTCTGGGGTCAACTCGATCTCATCGGCCATGGGCGCGGTCTGCTCCATCAGCTGGACGATCTCGGGGGCCAGCACCGGATCGACGAGATCCTCGATGCGAATGGGGGCAGGGCGGTCGCTCACTCCCGGCAGGATAGCGGTGCCGCTCAAAGCCAGTGGCAGCCGAAGCCGCTCCCCCCACTGCCCGGTGACTTCGGCGATCAGGCGATGGTCCTCGTCGGCATGGACAACGGTGAGCTTCGCCGATTCAGCGGTGGCCGCGAATCAGCGTGTCGGCCACCGAGGTCCCCGTGCTCTCGCGGGTATCGCTCATGCCATCGTTACACTGCTGCCATGCCCCAGCATGTGCCCGAGATCGAGTGGACCGAGGATGCGCTCGAGCTGCGCCAGTTCGTCTTCGACTATTGGGGGGAGAACGGGCGAGCCCCCAATCTGGCCGCAATGCATGCCGGGACCGGCATCGAGCGGCGCCGCTTGATGGAGGCGCTCAAGCTCTTGCAGTTGGGGATCGTGCTGGTGATCGACGAGACCTCGCCGAACTGCGACATCTTGAAGGCCCCGCCGTTCTCGGCGTTTCCCAGCCAAGTGGAGCTGTTCATCGACGGGGAGTTCCACAGCTATGTCGGCTGTGCCCACGAGGGGATCGGTGTGTCGTGGACCCCGTACTTCCGGGGCAGAGAAGTGGAGCTGCGGACCTACGACGCCCACACCCTGGAGCCCATCACCCTGGTTTCGAAGGACTTCAAACTGGTCTCAGCCCAGCCCGCTGAGCCCCTGATTCTGTGCACCGAGGTGATCTGGGACTGGGTCAGCACCGACATGAAGCACATGTGCGACCACACGAACTTCGTGCTGAACCGTGAAAACGGCGCGGCCTACGAGGCGTCCATCGGCCGCCGGGGCATCTACTTCACCGTCGAGCAAGTGGCCGAGTACATAGCCTTCGTGCTGGACATCCGCATCTACGACTACCACTGGCCGGCCATGACCATGGATCCCCCCATGATCGTCGAGCGCCTCCGCGAGCTCGATGTCGATCTGAGCCCTTGGGGGCTATAGCGGATCTTGGGCGGCATGGCGCGCGGGCGATCATGGCCGCATTGGCGCAGGTGACTGCATCCGCCGGGCAGGTGGTGGCTTGCGACGGAGTCGGCGTGGTGGCGGTCCACCCCGGCCCGACCGCGGGGACACCGCAGCGGTGCGCTATGTCTGCTGGGGATCGAGGAAGCGCGAGAAGTAGACGCGCTGGTAGCCGGCATCGCAGGCGCGATGCGTCTCGCGGAAGCCCTTCCGGGGGTAGTACTGGATGTTCTCGGCCATCTTTGCGTTTGTGTAGAGGCGGATCTCGCTCAGGCCGGCTCGCTGAGCCTGTAGATCGGCAAAGCCGAGGAGGGCAGCCCCGACTCCGGCGCCCTGCGCTGGGGGAACGACAGCAACGTTGTCGATGTAGAGGTGGTCTTTTGCTGGCCACAACACGATGAGTCCGACGATCTGGTCATCCAGGGTGGCAACGTGGACAACCCCGTTTCTGATCAGGGTCGTGTAGTCATCGAGCATTGGTGCTGGCGGCTTGCCGATTCGCTCGACATAGGGGGCGTAGGCCGCGTCGACGCAGGCGCGCACCCCGGGCTCGTCTCCCCTTGAAGCGGAGCGGATCTCGACAGCGTGGGTGCTTGTCACGCTCCCCAAAGTTACCGCGGGGCTGCGCCGTCTCAACCAGCGGCCAACCAGGGTTGACCGCAGCGATCCAAGGATGCACTGATCGTGCCCGCTTGGCTGTCCAACGAGCCACCGTGGCCTCCTGAGAGCGGAAGGCCCGCCCAATGGAAGTCTCGGCGGGCGGGCCGTTGTGCGCATGGGTGAGCGCCGGTGGCGCCCTACTCGGCCAGTTCCTCACTTGGGAAGTGTTCGGCCGTGAAACCGTCGACGGTCGTCGTTCCTTGGTTCCAGGCCGGAAGCAGCTCATCGAGAGGGGCGAACCCGCCGATCAGCTCACCTGAGGACGCATCCTCGATGAGACTGACTGTTGGTACTGGGTCGTTCGCTTGAGATCATGCAGTCATCGGCTCCGCCATCGCCCCGCCTGGGCCGTGAGTTAGCCCGGCGGTCTGGCCCCGCTAGCGGCCGACGGTCTTGTCGGCATCGGCGTTGGATCCCATGTTGGTTTGAGCAGGGTCGAGGGTCACGTGGCACTGATCGCAGTGGTTTGAGCAGGGTCGAGGGTCACGTGGCACTGATCGCAGTGACCGTTGTCATAGTCCTCGCATGGCGCCGTGTCGCGGGTTGAACCCGGGAGGCTGGCCTCAAACCACACCACGTCGGTCTCACCGGAGCCGGAGAACTTGCATGTGGACTTGAACTCAGCCGTGGCATGCGTTGGGCCATCGAGAGCGTCGTTGTACCGGGTCACCTGCCGAATGCGGCGCGACGAAACCACCCGAGAACAACCCCAATCGATCACCGCTTGACAAGGGAGCGTCCGACAGACCCTTTTTGGGTCAGGTTGTGGTTTGGTGTTGATCTGATGGAGGGTCTTGGTGGGCTGTCTGCCCGGGAAGTCTGTGGAGGACGAGCTCAGGGTCGTGCTCGCTGTGTTGCGGGGTGGGGTCACGATCGCGGAGGCGGTGCGCCGGGAGGCGACGTCGGCGGTGTCGGTGTCGAAGTGGCGTGACCAGTTTCTCGCCGGCGGACGGCGAGCCCTCGAGGCCGGGGCTGGGCACGGGCCGTTGGCTCGCGAGCAGCAGCTGGCCGCGGAGGTCGAGCAGCTCAACACGGCGTTGGGCGAGGCGCGCATGGAGCTGCGGGTGTGGGAAAAGGGGGGCTCGCTGTATGGGCCTTCGGCGAGTTCGACGCCCTCCGCGAGGAGGCGCGGGTAACGGTCGCCCGGTTCTGCGAGATCGCGGGGATCCCCCGGGCGAGCTGGTATCGGCGGCGATCCGCCTCGTCGGGCTCAAAGGGGCCACAGCCCACACCGGCCCAAGGCGCCGTCGAGGCCGACGCCGAGACGCTGGCGGCTGGCGGGGAGGGCTGGGGGAACCGCAACCTGGCCGCCCTCAAGCGGGTGGGCATCAACAGCACAGAGCCGGCCCCGGTGTCGGACTCGACGATGTACCGGGTGCTGGCCCGCAACGGGCTCGGGCTGTCGGCGAACCATACCGGCGAGGTCCGCCACCAAGCCGGTGTGCGCAAACAGGCCTTCATCGACCCGCCGACGCGCCGGAACCGGCTGTGGCAGGCCGACTTCTCCGAGTTCGACACCAACGGCGCCGGGACCTGGGCGGTGTCGTGGACCATTTGGGCCAAGGCCAGCCTCGCTTGCACCGTGACCGTCGCCAAGACCACCGCGGACGCCATCGGATTCCTCGCGACGCCCTGGCAGAGGTCGAAAACCTCCTCGGCATCGGCTGGGCCGAAGACCTCGCCGATCCCGACACCGGCGAGATCGGCAAGCTCCGCCTCGTCACCGACAACGGGCCCTGCTTCAAACCAGCCCGAAAAACAAGAAATCCGTCTCAAATTCTTCACACCGGACAGTCGTTGGTGTCGGCTCGTGGTGCTCATGCTGTGGTGGGCTGTTGGCTGGCCCTCTTTCGGGCTTGGCTGGTTGTGTTCGTCTCCTGGGGCTCAGGTTGGCCTGCTCTGTCGTGTCGGGTTCGGTTGGGCCTGTGTTGTGCTCTGCCGGGCGCATCTCAGTTCGCCGGTTCGCTGCGGCCTGCTGGCGCGGTCGAGCCGGGCGGGCCGGATCGAAGCTGGCCGGGCCTCAGATGCTGTTGCCGCCGCTTCCAGCGGTCGCCGGGGACCGCTGCGAGACGCCGCCCACAAGCGGGCACGCTGGTCGGGCACCGGGCCGCTGGGCGCGGCCTCGGACTGTGAGGCGGTAGTCGGACCCTTGGGGGCTGCTGGGCGGCGTTGGGGGGCTGGGAGTGGCCCTTGGGGGCTGCTGGGCGGCTCCGCGACCGGTTTGGAGGGGTTTGCGACCGTTTCCGACCGGCGGTCCCTGTGACTATGGAAGTCATGACCGCAGAGTCCTACCTCCGGGCGATACCAACGCTGTGGGCGGCGCGGGCGGTTTGGCTTGGGGTCTGGGGGCTGGGCCTGGCGTTCGCCGCGGCGCTGTTGTGGTGGCAACAGACCGGCGTCGAGGCCTGGGCCGCGCTCTGCAGGCTGGGTGCGCTCCTAGCGCTGTCGAGTTGGCGCCCCAGCTCCCAATAGAGCCGTGCTGGTGGGCGTGTCGGGGCTGGCCGCTCCCACAGCCTGCCGTGGCGCTGGTCGGGGCGGTGCTGGCGGGCTTGTGGGGGTGCTGTTGTAGCCTTGTGGGGTGGCTTTGGCCAGCGATCATCGTCTGCCAACTCTCGGCGACGCCCGGCGGGCTGCGGACGCGCTGCGGGAGGCTTTGGATCCCGGTGTGGTGTTGTTGTTCGGCTCGGTGGCCTGTGGTCGCCAACAGGCCGGGTCGGACTTGGACTTTGTGTTGGTGTTCGACGATCTCGGGGACTATGCGCAGCGCCGCGAGCTTGCGGTCCGGGCTGCAGAAGCCGTCGCGCGGGCCACTGGGATTGCCTCAGACGTGCGGGTTACCGACCGCCCGGAGTGGGAGGTCCGCACCAAGCGGTGCCGGTCCACGTTCGAGGCCCATATCGCCGCCCACGCCGTTACGCTGGCTTCTCGGCCCCCGTCATCGCCAATAGACTGGCAAAAGGAGATCGGCATGGCCCCGAGTGACGAGAAGCAGTCTGCCGACAGCCTCGACAACACCACTCACGCGCTCAACAGCCTTATTCCTCTCCTGGTGCCGTCTGGCCACGAGAGCGACGCGTTGTCGGCCGGCGATTTCGAATACGCCGAGGACTTGGAGCGCAGCCGGATGCTCAACGTCTGCGCCTATTCCCAGGTCGTGATGGAGACCTCCCTCAAAGCCCTGATCCACGCTCTGAAAGGACCCCATCCCGCCAATATCCACAGCATCGGCGGCCTCATCGACGCCGCTGGCTCTCAGCTCTCTGCATACGACGCTGCGCAGGTCAAAGCCTGTTTGGGCCAGATCAGTCCGCAGGACGCTTCGGTGTGGCGCGAGACCAGCACCTATCCCGCCGACGCGCGCATCAAAGGAGACCCGCAAGCCGCCACTCCCGAATTCGCCGCCGACATGGCCGAAGCAGCCGCCCAGACGGCCCGCACCTGCATTTCCCTAATCACTCGGGAACTCGGCTACCAGCCCCTCGAAGCCCAACAAGCACTAGCCAGATGCCACCACATCGACCAAGAACTCCCAGCCCGGCCGTGACTCAACAAAAACAGCCTCTACCAAACCCGGCGTGACTCAAGCCAGCCCCCACATCCGCGTCATCGACACCCAAACCGGCGAGCTCCTCCGACACCTCCAACTCGACCCAACCCGCGACTACCAACCCCGAAACCAACCCTGAAAAACCCGCCCCCGCGCAGGTTCAAAGTTTCCGATGTCTCGCGACATCACACAGCGCCCACGGCAGGATTCGAATGCTTGCTAAATACCCTGGTAGAGACACTTTAGAACTACGAAATCTGTTTGCATCCCCCAGTTTATCCCCCAGTCGTGTCGGGGTGTTCGGGGGGCGATGCTGAGGATTCTTGGATGTGCGGCGGGCTGTGCGGAAAGAGTGGCGACGGCTGTACGCAGCCATGTGGCCGGTCGCTTGTATCGGTCGGCGAGTCAGCCCGACTCACCAGCTACAAGTCAGCCGTTTCTGCGTCCCAACCGCCAGACAGTGATCAGCCCCGGAATGGCAACCGCAACTATGAAGGAAAGCGGTGTGTACCGGCTCATCAGGGACGCCCCCCCACCACCTGATCGAGGACCTAGACAATGGCCGTCCTTCGGGATTGAGCAGGCTGTGCAAAACCCGGGGAGGTTCATGCCGTCCTCGGCAGGTGTTCAGGACGTGCTGCACCTCGGCAGTTAACGCCCAGCCGCTCTCGACGAGGGAGCGGGCAGTCATACTGCTTAGATGGCCATCCCGTTCGTGGCGTTTTGTGTCCAGATGTCCGCAGTCCGATCGTAGCTGCGCATGACCTGGACGCTCTTGTGTCGGGTGTGGCGTATGATGTCTGCCTTGTCGATACTCCGGTTCTTCGCCTAGGTGATGAACCCGGCTCGGAACGAGTGCGCTTAGTGGTCACCCTATCCGTCGACTCGCTCAATGTCAGCCGCCCCTTTGCTTCAGTCTTGACCTATGTCCAGAATTAGCGGTTCCTCAGCGGTGAGCGTTTGCGTCGAGACCAGCGACCGGAGTGAGGCCTCGACGACGGGACAGGATTTCCACGTCCTTCGGATTGGTGCTCCGGTGGAGGCCCTTGAGAACAGCCTGTTGGGTCTCGGGCGTCCAGAAGATCCGCAGCCGTTCACGTGCTCGGGTTACCGCCGTGTAGAAGATGCTGTGTGAGATATCATCTTCGTTGGCGTCGGTGATCACGACCTTGACGGAGTCGTACTCGAGTCCTTGTGCCTTGTGGATTGACACTGCGTAGGCCACTTGGAACGGCACCGTTGTGTTTATGGAGTCATCGTCGTTGTCGCTGACGTCATAGTCGTAGACATCGAACCGCACGGTGTTATTCCCCATCCATTCGAGTTCAGTGTCGCGCACATCGAATTCGCTTATGTTTCTGTCGAGCTCAACGTCGAACTGGACACGGCCGCGCTCCAGCGTGATGCTGACGATTCGGCCCTTGAGGTTGTTGTAGATCACAGGTCGAAACCGTCCAGTGTCATTGAAGAGAATTGGATCGCCCACCTTGTACGTCGAGGCGCGCCATGTGGTCGCTTCGCCCTGGTTGCTGGCCTGCAGGAACCGGTTGATGTTGTTGATGCCGTAAAGGCCGTCGTAGTTCAGACAGAGGATGATTTCGTCATCGCTCCGCGCTTCGAACAGCGACTCGTCGAGCTGTGATGAGTAGCCGTTGCGTGCGATGACCTCGGCGACGTCATCTGCGACTTTCCTGACCTTGTTCCAGAAGCCGAGCAGCTTCTTGCTCTTGGTGCGGAATGGCGTGGTGAGTTCGAAGACTGAGGTGGGTGGGACAAAAGAACGCACCAGCCCGAACCAGTTTCCGAACTGGATCGACTCAATTTGGTAGACGTCGCCCACGAGCACCAACAGCTTGAACGATGTCGCTTCTAGAACCTTAAGCAAGTCGGCGTTGCTGACCGTACTGCACTCGTCGATGACGAGAAGGTCGAACTCCGCATCGGTAGCTGCTTGTCGGATATGGCTGCTGACCGTACGAAACGTCGAATTCTGCGCATTGACCTTGCGCTTGAGATTGTCGACGGCCGGATTCGTGTGAGCGAGGAAGAGCTTCGAGCTGCTGTTGAAGTAGTTTGCGATGTGGTCGACCATGGTCGACTTGCCAGTGCCAGCGGCACCGTAGATCAGAGCAACGCAGGAATTGCTGAACAGGCGTTTGAGCGCATCCTTTTTGACCTCATCGTCCAAAGCGTGGGGTGTCTGCTCGAGCCAGCCTTCAATCGCGTTGGTGTAACCGTCGATCCCATCCGACGCGAAGTCCTGGAGCTTCTCAACGATCGCGACGGTGCCGTCCTCGTACTCCCGCACGAAGACGTGGTCCTTGTCTTCTGCGAGCTGGCGGCCAGTGTGTTTGTAGTAGAGACCGCTGTTGTGCGCGCCAATCAGATTGGCGACATCGCCGAACTCTTTTAGATCAGTCACCGGCGTGTATAGGATTCCGTGGCGCTCGACGTTGTTTTTTACTCGTCTAGCGAGGACTTCGTGTTCCCTATCCGTCATGTCAATGCTCTCGACGAGATCCCAGAATCGCGGGTTGTGACCTATCAGCGAGGTGCAGAATGGCATGGTGTCGAACGGGATGCACCCGTACTCCGCGTTCATTCTTGATAGGGGTGGACAAGGTTGCGGGGAATACTGCGGTTTCAGAATCTGATTGTGCATTCGCAGCATGAGGTACCTAATGATGTTGTGCCCTGGTGCTGCGGCTTGCACCAGGCGACGGGCTTCATCCAACACGGGAAATATCTGCGGTCTTCCGACGCTAGCCGTTCCGCTTGCCTTAAACATCCTGTATTCGTCGTCAGGCAGGTCGATGACATCGAGCAGATCACTGGACCGCGAGGTCAGATACCTCATTACGTAGTGGTATTCAGGGGAATTAGTCTGCACCTGGGTAGTGATGCCTACGAGGCGTGCGAAGTTGTCAAACTCACACGGTCGGATCGAGACGTCCCACTTGCGAATGATCGTAACCGGCATGGTTTCGCCGAGTACATCGATCGAGTCATTCTCAAGCGCCAGCATCGCGGAGTAGTTGTCGGTCATGTCGATGTCGGTGAAGGCGATGATACGGTCGGACTTGTTCACCTTGTTGACGGCTCGGTAAAAGGTGACCTCGTAGTAGATGCGACCACCAGTGAAGAACGGCCGCGTCTTGTGGATGTAATACCGCGCGGGCCGGTCGCTGCCCGGTGTCGACCGCAGTACGGCATCGATCCTGTCACCGATCTTCTCGTGATACTCCTTGAGTGATGGATCGAGATCGATTGGATATGACTCAAGATTCGCCAACACGGCAGTGTTGCAGTGATCTGCCAGAGCACGTCGTGTTCGAAGAAGGTACTCGTAATACTTGAGCATCAGCCGTTCGGACGTATCACCGTCAAGCGTGTAATGCGAGGCGCTCTTCTGGATCAGCTTGTGGAATTTTCCGAGAAAGTTGAACTTGGCGTCGCCTCTCACGAAGGCGAGCGCCGGCGCCACGGCCTCATACTTGAACTCGGCACTGGATATGCCCGTGTGGAGTCGCACGACAACGCCTTCGACCAGATTCCGGAGTTGGGCGAGTACGTTCTGAGAGAGCAGGGCGCGATTGTCGGCGAGCGAGTCGATGTTCTCACAGATCGCAGCGTTCGCGCTTTGAATCTGCTCGCCGACCGTGGTCATGAGCGTCGCCTTCCCCACGCGTCCGTTCTGGAGTGCACGAGTCTGCTGGTATCAAAGCCAAGCCAAGCCGGCCTTCGCCGAAGAGGATGTTCCGCAGCGTCACGACGTCGGGACTCGGCTTCCTTCAAGACTGTACGTGGCAACTGCCGTTGCTCGGGCACGACCAATCAGCCAATCGGCGCGCGCGCGTGGCGTGGTGGGAGGCCCGCCGGAACCTGCATTCTGCAGCCAACATGTTCGTTGCCATGCCGTAAGGGCTCGGTCTCATACACGCCTGGCCAAGTATGGTTCGGCACACGCGGTTGCGCAACGACCACTGACTTCCCTGACTGGACCCCGTTTATTGGTCCGGGTGATCTGTGCCCTGTTTTTTGGTCCTGGTTTGTGGGAGTCAGGCGGGGCTGAAGCTGGACCTGGAGAAGCTGTTGGGCTGCGATGTGGACGTGATCTCGCTGGGCGGTCTCAAAGACAAACACAGCGGCATCCTCGCCGACGCCATCTCGCTGTGAACAGGCGCGACCGCGACCTGTTGGAGCACATCGTTTTGGCCGCGCAGCGCCTCAACAGGATCGCCGGGGCCGGCCGGGACCAATTCGAAGCCAGCTGGGTGGTGAGAGCCGCCGCGGAGCGCCAACTGGAGATCATCGGAGAGGCCACCGGCAAGCTTTCAGAGGAGTTCGCCCACCAGCACCCGCATCTGCCGCTGGCCAAAGCGCTGGCAATGCGCAACTTCATCGCGCACGACTACGACGACATAGACCGGGACCTGGTGTGGGAAGCCGTCTGCGCAAGCGCTCCAGACCTGGCCCGCGCAGTGGCCGACCTCGCCGACGACACCCAACAGAGCAGAAACCGGCCAGGCATCGAGCTGTAGGGGCACTACCACCCCCGCCCGCCGCAGCCGGCCGCTAAGAAAGGCGACGCGGCGGCCTGGACCGGATGGCGTCGAGTCGGCGTACCGTGATGCGGGCGGCGTCCGCGACCGCGGCGCGACCACAGCCCGCCTCGAGCGCTTTCTCGATCAGCTCGGCCCGAAAAACCCGGGCGTCGTCGAGCTGGTCCCGGAGCTGAACAACGGCCTTAGCGTTGGCGTCCAGCGCCCGCAGCTCCGGCCACGCCTCCAGCCGTTTCTCCCGCGCCCGGCGCTCCACCTCCGCCACCGCGGCCCGCAGCTCAGAATCCGACAACGACCGCGCAAACTCTGCTCCCACAAGAAGAGAGCATAGCTATTCGCTGCATGTGAGTACGGTGTATAGCGAGGACTTTAGTGCAAACGTGTGGAACTGATTCGGCTCGCTGTTCGCTGTGGGTTGAGGGCTTGGGTGGTCGCTTGTGGTTGGCTCGTGGGGGTTCAGCTCTGTACTGGTTTTCGGTGCTTGCTCGCGTTGGGTGTCATGTTGCGATTGGTTCGGCTCTGTGTGGTCGTTGTTGGCTGTTGGTCGGTTCTGGTTGGCGGCTGGTGTCGCCAGCCTGGGTTCTTATGCCGCTTCCCGGTGGGCGTCGCCGGCAGCTGGGTGGACCGCGGGCTTTGAGCACTGTGGGTTCGGGGTTCCTGCGGAGGGGCATCGGGCTGATGCGCACTGTTGTCGGCTGTTTGGGTTCGGGTGCGGCGGGTGTTGGCTGTGTTTTGGCGGGTTCTTGGGGTTGCGACCGGTCGTTTCGGGTTGCGGAGTGGGTTGCGACCGGTGCTTCAGGGAGTCGCGACCGGTTGCGACCGGCGGGGTGTTGCATGATGGCGGGCATGGGTGCGGCTTTTGGCGATCGAGGGGCAGCGGCGGGGTGTGGCGGTGCTGGTGGTGTTGGCGGGCCGGGGATGCCGGTGGCGTTGGGTGTATGGTTCTCGGATTAGCTCTGGTATATTTCTCGTATGGGCTCTGTCGAGATTCTGGGTGGTCTGGGACCGGTGTTTTCGACGCGGGAGTTCGAGTTGGCGGCTGGGGTGCGCCCGTCTTCGGCGTCGCGGGCGCTGGGGGAGTTGGCGGTCGGGGGCAGGGTGGAGAAGGTCCGCCGGGGGACGTGGCGCAACTTCTGTGTGGTGTGGCCGTCCGCGGACGAGTTGCTGGTCGGCGCCGGTGCTGTGTCGCACCATTGGACGCCGCAGTGGGAGGCGGAGCTGGAGGCTGCCTACGGCGGCGCGGTTCGCCGTATCTCGGGTCTGACCGCTTTGGGGATGGCGGGGGCGGCGTTGATCTGCCGGCCGGAGGTCAGCGTGGCTGGCGAGATCGCGTTCGACACTGATGCGTTCGGATTCGCGTCGTGGCGGGAGGGCCGGGAGTCTCTCTTGGTGGGCGCGGTGCAGTTGACGGAGCACACGTGGGTGTCGACGCCCGCTCGGGCGGTGTTGGAGTGTGCGCAGTGGCCGCACCGCGCCCACCGCTGGGAGGAGTATGTGGGCCGGATGCTTGCCTACCACTTCGAGGTGTGCGCGCCGGGTGAGGTCGCCGAGGTCGCCGAAGCGTTGGGCTGGCGCGCCGGCCTGCGCCGGATCTCGTCTCTGGCGCAGGAACTGGCCGAGACCCCAGAAGGGCACACCCTGGGGTTCGACGTCGATCTCCGGTGGGCCGAGCTGGGCTCCGCTGCTCGCCGGGGGGACGACTGGATACACCTCGCGCCGCTGCACCGCACCGGCAGCCCGGCCCGCGTCGCCCACCAAGACACGGCCCGCATGGTCAACTGGGCGGCCGCCCCCGACGCCGTGGCCGCCGCGGTGGCGACATGAGCCCCCCTACGAGCCGGCACAGCCGGTAGGAGCCGGCCGATCTGGTCCAGCATCAAATCATCTCCGCAATCGCCGCCCGCCAACAAAGGGTCCCGCGGGTGGTGTTCAAAGGCGGGACCCTGCTGCGGGTCTGCTACCGCCACGACTGGCGGTTCTCAGAGGACCTGGACTTCGACTGGATCTACGCCGACGACAGCAAACAAGCCATACACGACTTCTTCGACCTAGCCCTCTACAAAGCGTCGAGGGCCTACGGGACCGCTTTCGACACAAAATGGGGCGCCAACAAACTCAACATCTACTGGGAATTGCCCAAAGCCACTACCGGCGTCATCTACACCGACGTCAAACCCCGCCACCACACCGCAGCGCCACCAACCGCTGTGCCATGGACCATCTTGGACCGATACCCCCAGATCGACACCGCCAATCCCATCCTGGGATACTCGCCGGCTTCGATTCTGGCAGCAAAGCTCGATTGCATCGCAGACCCGCGCCGCCTCGCCCCACGTGACTACTACGACCTGCACCGCCTCCTCCAAGACCCCTCCATAGATACCGGCGCGGCCCTCGACGAGTTCACCGCACGCCACCAAGCTGCACACCCCCCAGCAGCGGATCGCGACTGGCTCGACATCCTCTTCGACAACGCATACCAACACGAAACCGAACTGGCCGAAAAATGGGGCGAATTATCCCGCACAGGCATGATCCAAGACCCCCACCAGGACTTCGCTGCCATCCTCGACACCATCGCCGACGCCGCACAACACGCCCTCAACGACCATGCAGCCACCATCGCCGGCCCCGAGTCTCACCGCCCCGGCCTCGACCTCTGAACCCCCGGTCGGGGGCCCAGAGCATGGAAGACGGCACTGAACGGCCCTGATATGGCCAGAGGGTTCGGCGGTCCTTGGGTTTGGGCTGTAGGCGCTCACCGAAATCCTCGTGCCTGTCTAGTCTTGGGATGGCTGGCGTCAGCTCAGGATTGAACTGCGTCCGAATGCGTCGATCGTCTGTCTGACGAATTGGGGAGTGGGTGCATTCCTCACGCGGTAGACCGGCTGTCCCGCGCGGCGCCCCTCGATCTCGATGTCCGCAGACTCCACCGGCGCTTGGGCATGACCGCTGAAATAGACTTCGAGAACACCTCTCCACTTGGGTTTCGTGGGGAGGCATATTGTCTGAATCTCAAGATTGGTTCGGTTGGTCTCCTTAGTGATGATCGGATCCCGATAGTAGGAAACGCCATAGCCTCCCGTTGCCGTTCGATCTGTGAACCTCGTCCTGATGTGGCTGGGACCGACCAGGTGAGAAAGCTCCTCGTGGATCTCAGCAAAGGCGCGCAGCGACTCTAGGGATGCGTTGTCTACGGCTTGTCGCGACAGAGCCCTTCTATCGTCGCTGGCTTCGCTGTAGTCGCCCCGAATGTTGTCACAGAGTGTGTCGAGCGCCATCTGTCGTTCCCGCTGCGTCAAGCCGGCCTCCACTGCAATCGTCTGTCCCTCGGTCGTGTCTTCCGATCCCGCTGGCGATCATCGGAAACCGCGTCGAGTGATGGGGGTTCTTTCAGGGGAGTGGGAAGGCTAGCAGGGGCTGGCGGTTGCGGCGAACACCAGGTTTCAGCGTGATCCCGTCATGTGGAGGGTCTCTGGGGCAGCCCCAATGCCCCACCACTAGCAGGGGCGCCTCCCGCCAATGCGGCTGCCTCCAGTCGGCAGCCCCGAAACCCACCCTGCGAAGTACCACCAGGCCCCCTCCCGCAATTGCCCGAGTCCCGGCCGCGTGGTCCGCCGGCGCCCCTCCTGCCGCCACCAGGGCAGCCCGCCCGTCTATGGCCGCTGCAGGTAGTCGGCCCACCGGTCCATGAGGTTGCGGCGTTTGGTGTAGGCGTCGCCTCGGATGTAGGCCTGTTGGGTTGAGTCGCCGAGGCTGTGGGCGAGTGCGGCTTCGGCGACTGCCCAGGGGGTGTCGGTCTGCTCCAGCGCCCAGGTGCGGAAGCTGGCCCGGAATCCGTGGACGGTGGCCCGGTCGGCCAGGCCTGTGTCGCGCAGGATTTTCGTGAGCGTCATGTTCGACAGGGGACAGCCCGCTCTGAAGGGGGGAGGGGAACACCAGATCGGAGCCGTCGTGGTTGTCTTTGGCCTCGTCCAGCACTTCGAGGGCGGCGTCGCTGAGGGGCACTCGGTGCTCGGTTGCGGCTTTCATCTTGTCGGCGGGGATGCGCCACTCGCGCTCGTCGAAGTCGATCTCGTCCCACACAGCGTTGCGGGCTTCGCCGGAGCGGGCCGCGGTCAACACTGCGAACCGCAGGCACAGCTTGGCCGACGCTGACGCTCCGGTGCGGTCCACCACGGCGAGCGCGTCGGCGACCTCGGTGTAGGGCAGGGAGCGGAAGTGGGCCTTCACGCGGGGCATGGGCGGCAGTGCGCCGTCGATGACCTCGCCGGCCACGTTCACGGTCACATAGCCATGCGCCTGGCACCAGCGCAACACGGTGCGGATCCTCTGGCGGACCTTGCGGGCCGTCTCGGTGCGCGTCGTCCAGATCGGCTCCACACACCCCAAAACGTCGGACTGGGTGATGCGATCCACGGCCATGTCGCCGATGGCCGGAAAAGCGTGGTTCTCCAGCGACGCCCACCACAACGCCGCGGTCCGCTCGTTGCGCCACCGGGCCCTGTTCGCCTCCCACACGATCCTCGCCGCCTCTCTGAACACTGGCACGTCGCAGCGGCGCCTGTCGGCGAGCGGATCGCGCCCGTCGGCGGCGGCCGCGCGGTGCTCGTGCGCTTTGCGGCGGGCGTCGGCCAGGCCCACCGCGGGCCAGCCGCCCAAGCCGATCTCGCGGCGGCGCCCGTCCACCGTCAGGCGCAGAACCCAGCACCTCGACCCCGATTTATACACCCGCAAAAATAATCCGCGCCCGTCGTGGTGCTTTCCCACACCGGCATTTTTGACTTCCACAGCGGTCAAAAGCGACATTCCCATCCCCCAATCCATCCCCCACTTTTCGGGGGATAGCCCGGTAATTGCTGAGGACAGCCTACCACCCCAAACTGACAGAAACGGTCGCTAAGCTGGGAAAACAGGGACCAACTGGAAACATCGAACCACTACTGAGAATACCCGGAAGCGCCCCCGGCAGTGTGGTGGTTCAGGACATCGGAAACCCATGTCGCGAGACATCGGAAACTCTGGTGGTTTGCCGTGCGGGTGATTGTAGGGGGTGTCGAAGGCTCGAGCGATCATCATGTCCGTCGTTTTGGAGGGCCGGTCCCAGACCGAGACAGCCAGGCTCTATGAGGTGTCCAAGGGCTGGGTCTCCAAGCTGGTGGCCCGCTACAAAGCCGAGGGCGAAGCGGCGTTCGAGGCCCGGTCGCGCCGCCCCCGCACCACCCCTGCGGCGATCCCCGCCGAGACAGTCGAGCTGGTCGTGAACCTGCGCTCAGAGCTCGCCGAACTGGGGCTCGACGCGGGGCCCCACACCATCTGCTGGCACCTCGCCCAGCGCCACCAGATCACCGTGTCGCCGTCCACTGTGCGCCGCCGCCTGGCCGAGCGGGGCCTCGTCGAGCCCAACCCCAAAAAACGGCCGAAGTCGTCCTATGTCCGGTTCGAGGCCGATCTGCCCAACCAGATGTGGCAGTCCGACTTCTGCCACTGGAACCTCGCCGACGGCTCCACAGCCGAGGTCATCACCTGGCTCGACGACCATTCCCGCTACGCCCTCTCGGTCACCGCGCACCGCCGCATAACCGGCCCCATAGTCGTCGACACCTTCGACCAAACCTGCTGTGAGCACGGCTTTCCCGCGTCGGTGCTCACCGACAACGCCATGGTCTACACCACCCGCTTCTCCGGCGGCCGCGGCGGGCGCAACGCGCTGGAGACCCGCCTCGCGGCCCTGGACATCGAACAGAAGAACTCCTCCCCCAACCACCCCACCACCTGCGGAAAGGTCGAGAGGTTCCAACAAACCCTCAAGAAATGGCTCAGAGCCCGAACCCCCGCCAACAACCTCAACTCCCTCCAGGGCCTCATCGACGAATTCGCCGACACCTACAACCACCACCGCCCCCACCGATCCCTCGGCCGGACCACACCAGCCGCCGCCTACCAGCGCATCCCCAAAGCCGAACCCGCCCGACACGGCGACAGAACCCACTTCAGAGTCCGACACGACCGCATCGACAAATCAGGAACCGTCACCCTGCGCCACAACGGCAAACTCCACCACATCGGCATCGGACGCAAACACAAACGAACCCCAGTGCTCCTGCTCATCGCCGGCACCCACATCAGAGTCATCGACACCCAAACCGGTGAACTCCTACGCCAACTCCAACTCGACCCAACCCGCGACTACCAACCCCGAAACAAAACCTGAAAACCCGCCCCCGCGCAGGTTCACAAGTTTCCTATGTCTTGACACATCACACAGCGCCCACGGCAGGATTCGAACCTGCGACCCCTTGCTCCGGAGGCAAGTGCTCTATCCCCTGAGCTACGTGGGCAGTAACTGGGTGAGTATACCCAGCGGGTCGGGTCTACCATGTCTCAGTTCATGGCCGACATCCGAATCTCCCTGGCTGATGCGCTGCGCGCTGCGCTGATTGCCGCGGGCATAGACCTGCCCGCCGGGTTCCAGGCTGGACTGGAGCGACCCGCAAGGCGCGAGCATGGGGACTGGTCGTCCAACGCCGCGCTCGCGGTGGCCAAGGGAGCGGGTCGCAATCCTCGGGAGCTGGCCTCGGAGCTGGCCGCCCGGCTGGAGGAGCACCGGTCTGAGCACGTGGCCGAGGTGAGCGTGGCCGGCCCCGGGTTCATCAACTTCAGGCTGGCTCCGAGCTGGCTGCACGGCGTGGTGGCCGACGCAGTGGCCGCCGGTGTGCAGGGCTACGGCCGCCAGAGCCTGGGCGGGGGCCGAACGGTGATCGTGGAGTTTGTGAGCGCCAACCCCACCGGTCCGGTTCATGCCGGTCACGGCAGGGGAGCGGCCTACGGCGACGCGGTGGCCCGATTGCTGGCGTGGTGCGGCTACGACGTGCACCGGGAGTTCTACATCAACGACCGGGGCACGCAGATGGATCTGTACGCCGCTTCTCTGGCCGCGGTCAGCGTCGGCCAGCCCGTGCCCGAAGGCGGCTACAACGGCCAGTACATCGTCGACTGGTCTGCGGAGATGCCGGGGGAGGCCGACCCCCGGCAATGGGGTCGGGAGCGGGCGCTGGCCGACCAGCGGGAAGTGCTGGGCTCAATGGCGGTGGAGTTCGACACTTGGTTCAGCGAGCAGGCCCTGGTGGACTCGGGCGCCATCGACGACACGTTGGCTGCGCTCGATGCCGTTGGAGCTTCCTACGAATCCAACGGGGCTCTATGGCTGCACTCGAGCGACCACGGCGACGACAAAGACCGGGTGCTCGTCAAGTCCGACGGGGAGTACACCTATCTGCTGCCCGACATCGCCTACCACCGCGACAAGCTTGACCGGGTTGGGCCACAGGGTTTGCTGATCAACGTGTGGGGGGCCGACCACCACGGGTATGTCGCCCGGATGAAGGCGGCCATGGCCGCGCTGGGCTGCGACCCGGACCGCCTGGAAGTGGTGGTTACCCAGCTGGTGCGCCTGGAGCGCGACGGCGAGGAGGTGCGGCTCTCCAAGCGCACCGGCGACCTCATTGAGCTGCGCGACGTGGTTGACGAGGTGGGCGCCGACGCCACCCGGTTCACCTACCTGCTCCAGTCGATGGACACCGCCCCGACCTTCGACTTGGCCATGGCCGCGGCCCAGGTGATGGACAACCCGGTGTTCTACGTGCAGATGGCCCACGCCAGGGTGTGCTCCATCGCGGCGCGCGCCCGAGCCGACGGGGTGGTGCGCCCGAGCATCCAACAGGTAGACCTGGGTTTGCTGGTCCACGAGCGAGAACTGGAGATCATGCGCCAGCTCTCCATGTTGGGCGAGGTGATCGCCGCCGCAGCCAGCGAGCGGGCCCCGCACCGAGTTACCGCCTGGCTGCGGGACTTTGCCGCTGCGGTCCACGGCTTCTACCACGACTGCTATGTGGTGGGCTCCGGCATCCCCCCCGACCTCACCCAGGCCCGGCTGGTGCTGATCGACGCCGCCCGGGTGGGTCTGGCCGTCGGCCTCGGCACCCTGGGCGTGAGCGCGCCCGAGGCGATGTAGGGGGCCGGCATGTCGGCTTTGCCCCTTCGACTCCTATCCGACAATGCCACGGTCGGCGACGACGGCCGGCTGTCCATCGCCGGGTGCGATGCCCTGGAGCTGGCCCGGGAGTTCGGCACCCCGCTGTTCGCTTACGACGAAGACCACATACGGGATCGGTGCCGCCAGGCCCGAGACGCCTTCGCCGGTTCGGTGGCCTACGCATCCAAGGCCTTCTTGTGCCTGGCCATGGCCCGCCTGGTTCATGAGGAAGGGCTCCACCTGGATGTGGCCACCGGCGGGGAGCTGTTCGCGGCCCAAGCCGCCGGCGTGCCCGGCGACCGGCTGGTGATGCACGGCAACAACAAGTCGGCCGCCGAGTTGGCCGCGGCCGCCGACTCCGGGGTGGGCCGAATCGTGGTGGACTCCTTCGACGAGCTCGACCGCCTCGACGCGCTCCACGCCGCCACCGGTTCACGGCCCAGGGTCCTGCTGCGGATCACGCCGGGTGTGGAGGCCCACACCCACGAGTACGTCACCACCGGGGTGGACGACACCAAGTTCGGCTTCACCGCCTCCACCGGGCTGGCCCACGCCGCCATTGGCCGGGCAGCCCAGGCCGGCTCGGTGGAGCTGGTGGGCCTGCACGCCCACATCGGCAGCCAAGTGTTCGAGCTGCGCTCCTTTCAGCGGGCGGTGGAGGTGATCGCCGGTTTTGCCCGACCCTACGGCCTGCCCGAGCTGTCGCTGGGCGGCGGGCTGGGCGTGGCCTATGTGGAGGGGGAGTCGGCCCCCACCATCGCCGAGTGGGCCGCGGCCATCGCCGAGTCCTGTGCGTCGGTCGGCTTCGCCGCCCCGGTGAGCGTGGAGCCCGGCCGAGCCCTGGTGGCCGCCGCCGCGGTCACGCTCTACCAAGTGGGCACGATCAAGGAGCTGCCCGGCGTCCGCACCTACGTGTCGGTGGACGGCGGCATGAGCGACAACCCCCGCCCGGTGCTGTACGGCAGCGGCTATGAGACGTTCCTGCCCCGGGCCGCCGACCGCGATCGCGACAAGGCAGTGCGGGTGGTGGGCAAGCACTGCGAGTCGGGCGACCTGCTGGTGCGAGACGGGCGGGTGCCCAGCGACATCGCGGTGGGCGACATCTTGGCCACCCCGGTGACCGGCGCCTACGGCCACTCCATGGGCTCCAACTACAACAAAGTCCCCCGCCCCGCCGTGGTGTTCGCCCGCAGCGGCGACGCCCGCCTCGTCGTCCGCCGCGAGACCTACGAAGACCTCCTCCGCAACGACGTCTAGGGCACTTGCCCAACCCCCTCCGCGGCTAACTGGATGACAGGGGAACCTGTCACTGGGTCGAACTAGGGTTCCCGCTGGTCGCCGCGCCGCACCAAGCCGCTCAAGCATCCACCACAGAGCGAGGCACGGCATGGAATCATTCCCAAGGAGAGCCAACCGCAGGTTGCCGTTCGCGGTCTGCGAAGGAGGAGTTGTGCCTGCTGCCAGTGCCGACGGCCAAGCTTGGTCGGTGTACCGGGGTGACGCGCTGGACGCCTACCCCGATTGGCCCTCCCCTTCGGCTGTCATCTCAGACGGCGCCTACAGCGTAGGGGGTTTTCCCGGTGATCCTCGGACCCCGGAAGACTTGGCCGATTGGTATGCCCCCCATGTGGAAGCGTGGTCGAAGCACGCTCTGCCCTCAGCCACGCTGTGGTTCTGGAATACCGAAATCGGCTGGGCGACCGTGCATCCCGTCTTGGCCGAACACGGCTGGGAGTACGTCCAGACCATTGTGTGGGACAAGGGCATCGGCCATATCGCGGGCAATGTGAACGGCGACACCATCCGGCGTTTCCCGGTGGTTTCCGAGGTGTGCGCGTTCTACCGACGCCGCTTGGAGTTCCCAACTCCCGACGGCGTGATGCCAGCTCGAAAATGGCTGCGATATGAATGGCAGCGAGCGAAGTTGCCTCTGTACAAGGCGAATGAGGCATGCGGGGTGGCCAACGCCGCTACCCGCAAGTACCTCACCCAAGACTGGCTCTGGTACTTCCCTCCCCCCAAGATGATGGAGCGGCTGGTGCGCTACGCCAACGCGCACGGTGCTGCGCCTGGTGCCCCCTACTATTCGCTGGACAGCGTCTCACCGGTCACCGCCGAGGAATGGGCCGGACTGCGAGACCGGTGGCACCACACTCATGGCCTCACCAACGTGTGGTCGGCACCGCCGCTCAACGGCCAGGAGCGGTACAAGGGCAACGGTGTTCGCTCGGCGCCGCGGGTCTACAAACCGGGCCGCAATGCCGCGGTCCACCTCAATCAGAAGCCGCTGGAGTTCATGAGCCGAATCATCAACGCGGCCACAGAGCCAGGGGACTCGGTGTGGGAGCCCTTCGGCGGATTGTGCAGCGCGGTGGTGGCCGCCGTCGAGGCCGGCCGTCGGGGCTTTGCTGCGGAGACGGTAGAACACTTTGCCGATCTGGCCATTGAACGCATTGAATCTGCTGATCCCGGCCTGCGCTCCAAGGCTGATGAGCAACCAACCGACGCAAGAGGGAGCGGTTCCCGTCCCTGAGCCGCCGTCGCTAGACCCGGATGACCCCCGAACCAAGCGGCGAGACCGCGTCCAAGACGCCTTGCTGGCTCTTCCCGGCTATTTCAATTCGACCACCAACATTGAGGGATTGGCTGCCACTGACCTGTTTTCCCTGAACACCGTGCTCGGAGCGGCGATCGAGGAGCAGGTGGTGCAGATGCCCAATCGGATACGCGACGGCTGGGATCCGAACGGGATGGGCGATCTGCTCGGCGATGGCATCGCGGACTGCTTGGGCACCGTGGCCGGCCTCAGTTGAAGTGGAGGCATCCCATCTGGCTCTACTGGGCGTAGAGCGCTGTGTCAGCCTGTTCACCATGACGGGCGATCTGGGTAAAGGGGACGGCGCGCCCGCCTAGTCGTCGGACGCGAAACCTACAACGACCTCCTTCGCAACCATGTCTGAGGCTTGGTCCATTGGGATGAGCTGCACGTCGGCGATACCCTCGCTGGTGAGAGCCTCTCTTGCGCTTCGTGCCCGCAACCTCAAATCCAGCCCTTTGCAGCATTGACCGCAACTTCTCGGCTTTTGCTGATCGATAGCGAATTGGTTGAGGCATCAAGTTGTCTCGTGCTGGGCGATCTGGATGATGGACGTAGAGCCGTTCTGGATGAGGTAGCCGCGGCCGGGGAGTGATGGGAGGGTGGGGCGGGTGGGGAGTTGGATGGTGAACAGGTCGCCGTCGAGGGGGGTGGGCTGGAGCAGGACTCCGGTGCGGGAGAAGCGGATCTCGGCGGTCCAGTGGCCGTAGGCGGTGCGGAGGCGGTCGGCTCGACCGGCGGCCACGATGTGCAGGCCGGGGCGGCTGTTGGCGGCGAGCGACTTCAGGGCGCCGTCGGGGTCGCCCACCGTCTCGCTGTCGTCGATCAGCACCAGGGCTGGGGGATCGGCTGAGTGCGCTGCGGTGAGCAGCTCGCCGATATCGGCGACAAGATCGACATCGGGGCAGTCGGCCAATGGCGATCCTTCGGGGGCTAGTGCGATCACCTGCCCTCCGCTTGTAGCTGCCGCCGCTCCCAGCAGGGCCAGGGCCGCGGATCGACCCGACCGGGCTGGGCCCAGTATGAGGGCGTGCTCGCCGGTATAGAGGGTGAGCCCGGCGGGGGACAGGGTGTCGTCGCTCAAGCCCAGGGGCAGGTACCACGGGGAACCGCTCAGTCGGGCCGGGTCCAAGCGGGCCGCGTCGACCACGGCGGGCAAGCTCTCCACCAGCGGCGGGCCTGCGTCGAGAGGGTGAGCAGCGGCCGCCTTGGACACCGCGGCCGCCAGCCCGCCGTCGGGCACCGCCACTTGAATCTCAAGGCCCGATGGGACGGCGAACCCTCGGCCGGGGGGCAGAGTCGCCGGATCGTCTACCGCCACACCCCACTGGTGGTACAGGGCGGGGTCGCCGAGGCGGAACACGAAGGTCTGGGGAGTGGCCGCCTGGATGGCCCGGCTCACCTTGGAAAGCTGGTCGGCAGCCGCGGCCACAAACAGGCCAACCGCGGGACCCTCGGCCCACACCCGCTCTAGCGAGGCCAGCAAAGCGTGGTCGGCCACGTTGTCCAGGCTCTTGACCAAGCCGCCCCAGTTGCCGATCAAAGCCACCACCACCGGGGGGTTCGAATCCGGCGAAGCCCGACCTTGGCCCAGCCGCCGGTCGAGCTCGTCTTCCAGCCGCCGGATGAGCCGGTGGATGCGGTCGCGCTCGTCGGGGCCCACCACCGCGCCGCAGTGGGGAAGGTCTTCCAGCGGGGTCAGCTGCCCCGAGCCTGAGTCCATGGCGTAGAGGTGGCACTCTTCGGGCGGGTAGCGGCTGGCCAGGGCAATGGCCAGCGACTCCAACGCGGTGGTGGTTCCGCTGCCCGGGATGCCCGCAAACAGCACATTGCCCTGTTCAGGATCCCACCTCAAGGGGTACTGGCACTGCCGGTTGGGCTCGTCGGCCAGGGCGAACGCCACCCCGGCGTCGCTCACCGCAACCTCGGCGGCCAGCGAGTCGAGCGCGACCGTGGGCGGCAGGGGGTCGGGCCAAGGCCGGCGGAGAGGAGAGCCGCCCCAGCAGTCCCAGGCGGCGTTTGCCGCGGCGGCCAGCCGGGCCAGGTCGTTGGGTGTCCCAATATCGCAAACGGCCTCCGGCTCCGGCGCCGGGATGCCGTCGGGGGCGGGAACAACTCGAGGGCCCCGCCGGCCGGCGGTGACCCCGGTGACCAGGGCGCATTGGAATTCCACCAGCTCACCGGGGCCAAGACGGGCGAATGCCCGACCAGGCCGGTGCCGTCCGATAGCCGCGGCCTCGGGGCTGTCGAGCACGTCGACCGAGTCGGCGGCGTCCAGCACTCGCAGGGCGATGCGCAGCGCGGTGTTGGTGCGGATGTTGGCGCTCACTGCCCCCGCGGGGCGCTGGGTGGCCAACACCAGGTGCATGCCCAGGCTGCGGCCTCGCTGGGCCACGCTCACCAGGGCGTCCATGAATCCGGGGAGCTCGGCGGCCAGGGCCGCGAACTCGTCGATGATCACCACCAGCCGGGCCAGCGGCGGCCGGAGCTCCCCCCGTGCCTCCCGGGCAAGCGTCCTGTAGTGGACCAGGTCGGTGGTCCCCCAGTCCCTCAGCAATTGCTCGCGGTGGCGGAGCTCGGCTTCCAGGCAGCGCAATGCCCGCTCAGCCAGCCGGTCGTCGAGATCGGTTACCAGCCCCACCACATGGGGCAGGGAAGCGCAGGCGTCGAACGCGCTGCCGCCCTTGTAGTCGACCAGCACGAAGTTGACCCGTTCGGGGGAGTAGGTGGCAGCCATAGAGGCCACCAGCGTGCGCAACAGCTCGCTCTTGCCCGAACCGGTGGTGCCGCCCACCAGGGCATGGGGGCCGTCGACGGCCAGATCGGCCATCAGCGGACCGTGGCTGTCGGCACCAATGGGAGCAGCCAGGCTGTCGGCCAACTCGGGTTCCCGCCAGCGGTCGGCGACCACATCAGCCATTGCCGCCGAGCCGGTCGGTGGGCTCGGTCCGCAGGGGGCGGAGAGGCCGAGAAGGTCGAACAGCGACGAGCGGTCGGGTATCCCGGAATCGGCACCGGTCTGCTCGGGATCTTCATAGCGGGCCAAGCCGCGGGCGCTGGAGCGGGCCAAGCTCAAACTCATCCCGGTGGCCAGCACCGCGGAGAAGGCCTCTTCGGGTAGGGACAGATCGACGACCCCGGATGGATCGCGGGCCTCGACCACTGCGGTGGCCGCGGCGGGGAGTTGGTCGATGCTGGAGGCCAGTACAATGGCCGAGACAGGCCCCGCCGATCCCCGGAGCAGGGGGCGCAGCGGCGGTGTCCGTCCGGTGGCCAGATTCTCCCCATCGGCGACCACCAGCAGCTGGGGCCACGAGGCTTCCCCTCGTCGATTCCAGGCGTCGGCCAGCTCCACGACGATCTCAGCCGCGGCGGCGCGATGGTCGGCGAACAGCCGCGGCCGCCCGACAGCCGGGTGGAAGGTGTGGGGGAGCCAGGCGGTCCACGCCCAAATCGGAGCGGTCACCTCGTCGGCAACCACCAGGACGGCCAGATCGGCCGGGCCGTGGTAGGCGACCGCTTGGACAAGCAGCCCTCGGGCCATGGCGGTCGTCGCGCTTCGGGGGCCCACCAAGCCGAGCAGCTCGCCCGGACCCAGATGCACGGCGATGGGGGAGTCGGGCATCGGTCCGAGTTGGTCGAGCACCGCGCGTGCCTCGTCGGACTGGGAGAGCCTGTCGGCGGCCGACTGAGGAGCGAAGGGGAGGGGGCCGTGGGCGGCAACCAGCGCCATGAAATCGTCGTGGGCGGGTCTTCGCTCCCAGAGCCGAACGCTGGGCTGGCGGATCCTTCTGACCGCCTCGGCCAGATGAGGGTGCAGATCGCGACAGTGGCGGGCCTCCGCCGAGTGGGCCGCCTCGGCCGCAGCTTGGAAGTCCACCATGGATGCCTGTGCCCGGCGCCGGGATTGTCGGCGATCAGTGCGGTCGCGCCGGCGGTTGTCCACCCAATGGGCACCTATCATCAGAGGGCTGACCAGGGTGAACAGAGCCATGTAGGGGCTGTAGAGCACTGCCATCAGCGCGCCGACCAGCAGCGGTCCGGCGAGCGCGGCCCAGCCGAACGCGATGGAGCGCGACGATCGCCGCGGCTCCCCAGCCGGAATCGAAAGCGGCTCCGGCGTTACAGGAGGTGCCGGTCGGGGAGGGCGGTTGAAGGAGATCTTGCCCGAGGCGGTTGGCCCCAAGACAGCGGTCAGGCGGGTCGGGCGGTCGTCGGGAGCGTCGCAAATCTGGATCAATGCCCCGCCCAGCCGCAACGGTGCACAAGCCTCCGCCGCGAAAGGCTCATCGCCGCCCACTTGGACGAAGGTCGATCCATCCCGGCACTCCACGCGGGCGTGTCGGGGTCGCAGCCCCACGCCGGGCAGGGTTACGTCGGCGTCGGGGGAGCGGCCCACGCTCAGCCCATTGGCAGAAAGCAAATGGCGTTGTCCGGCGCACAGCCCTCCAACCACCTCCAGAGACCTCCCCGGCTGGTCGGGTGCTGGACCGGGTCGGATGCCCACTCGGGCGCCGTCGGCCACCCCGGCCTGGTCAAGTCGGCGGTCGGCTTCCATCCACTGGTCGCCCACCCAGAGACCGGCAACCGGCGGCGCGAGGCCCAGAACCTCCGCCAACTCCCCGACGTCGGCCGCTATGCCGTCGGCGATGCTCACCTCCCGGGCTCCTTTCGGACCGTCGTAGAGCAGGCGCACGGCTGTGGCAATGGTGGAGGCGGACCGCGGAGTCAGGCCAGGCTGATCGCAGCGGGCATCGTCAGATCGAATCGAGGGCCGAAATGGTGTTCTGACGCTCCAGGCCAACCGCAGAGGCCAACTCGGTGAGCGCCTCCTGCAACTGCCCCAACGAGGGCGACCACTGCTCGTGCCAGGTGCCCCGGAACCGCTCGGAGCGGCTGCCCGTCCAAGTGGTGCCCTCCAGGGTGGCGGTCAGGCGGCTGCGAAGATCCTCCACTTGGCCGGCGAACGCGGTGAACTGCTGCTGGAGATGGTCCATCTCCTCGGTATTCATGGTGAGTACTGACATGGTTTGGCCTTTCGGTTTCCTGACCCCTCTATCGGACCAGGTCGAACTCTTGATAGCTTGAAGGAGCTGAAATAGCAAGTAAATTATTGAAAATAATGTACTTGCAGCGCCAATTCCCGAGCTTCCTCCCTCAAAGCCGCTTCAGCGGCGGTTTCAACCCGGGTCGCGTCGGCATGAAGTCCGTCGGCTTTGGCCTGGAGGCGGCGGGCAACTTGTTCGATCTCGTAGCGCAGCCGAACGAGGTGGGTTTGCTGGTGGCGGAGCAGGAGCCGACTGGCATCGGCCGCAGCCGATGTCCACACCGCGGGAACATGTCCGGCCATCAGCCCGTCCAGCACGTGGTCGAGACCGCGCCAGACCAGATCGATATCGGCCCGCACCCGCTCGCAATCCACCGCCTGTCGCCTCAGGTCACCGGCCAGAGAGAATAGCTCGTCGGGCATCATTGTTATTTAAAATAATTGATATAGCTCGAAACACAAGGGCAATTTCCATAGAGAGCCCTCGGGGGAAGAAACCGTGTCCAACCGGGCCAGGTCCAGCCGGTACGGTGGAGAAGGTGAGCGATCCTTCCAAGACGCGAATCGGCGTGGGCGTGCTGGGCTGCGGAAACGTCGGCTCAGCGCTGATCGGGCTGCTGGAAGAGCAGCGGACGGTGATCGCGGAGCGAACCGGGATTGCGCTGGACGTGGTGCGAGTGGCGGTGCGCAGCGCCACTCGCGACCGCAACGTGGTGTTGGCCGATGGGGTTCTGACCACCGACGCCGCCTCGGTGGTGGACGATCCCGAGGTGGACGTGGTGGTGGAGTTGATCGGGGGGATCGAACCGGCCCGAGAGCTGTTGGCCGCCGCGCTGAGGCTGGGCAAGCCGGTGGTCACCGCCAACAAGGAACTGCTGGCCAACTACGGCGCAGAGCTGTACGCCGCGGCGGACGCCGCCGGGGTGGATCTGCTGTTCGAAGCCGCTGTCGGCGGGGGGATACCGCTCATTCGCCCGCTTCGGGAGTCATTGGCCGCTGAGCCGGTCCGCCGGGTGATGGGCATCGTCAACGGCACCACCAACTACATCTTGAGCCAGATGACCGAGCACGGAACCAAATACCACGACGCCTTGGCCGACGCGCAGTCGCTGGGTTTCGCCGAGCGGGACCCCACCGCCGATGTGGAGGGCTTCGACGCAGCCGCCAAGGCATCGATTATCGCCACGGTGGCGTTCGGGGCCCGGGTGTTGGCCGGCAGCGTTTACCGGGAGGGCATCTCCGGCATCGGCGCGGCCGACATCGCCCACGCCCAGAGGCTGGGCTATGTGGTCAAGCTGCTGGCCATTGCCGAGCATGTGGGCCAAGTGGAGGGCAAGCCCGAACTGGCGGTGCGGGTCCATCCGGCGATGGTGCCGGCCGACCACCCGCTGGCTTCGGTTCGGGACTCTTTCAACGCGGTGTTCGTAGAGGGTGATGCCGTGGGAGAGCTGATGCTCTACGGCCGGGGCGCGGGCGGACGACCGACGGCCAGTGCCGTGCTGGGCGACCTCATCGACGCGGCCGGCAACCGATGCCGGCAGACATGGACCCCGATCGGCGGGTTGGGGGAGGCAGTCATCTACTCGATCGACGACCTGGTCTCGGAGTACTACATCAACATGGAGGTGCTCGACCGCCCGGGCGTGCTGGCCGCGGTGGCTGGAGTATTCGGACGCCACGGGGTGAGCATCCGCTCCATGGAGCAGGAGGGCTTGGGTGACCAGGCCCGCTTGGTGTTCATCACCCACCAGGCGACAGAACGAGATGTGCAGGCCACCCTGGGCGACCTGCGGGAGTTGGAGGCGGTGCGGGGCGTGCCCGCGTTGCTGCGGGTCATCAGCCAGTGACCGTCAAGTACGTCAGCACCCGGGGCCGGGCCCCGATCCTGGACTTCGGTGACGTGCTGTTGGCCGGGCTGGCTGCTGACGGGGGGCTCTATGTGCCCGACCGCTGGCCGGTGCTGTCGACCCACGCGCTGAGCGGAAGTCCCGGTCTGGGCGACTATGCCGATCTGGCTGCCGAGGTGATGTGGCCCTTCGTGGACGGGGCCTATCCCCGAGCCCGGTTCGACGAGCTGGTACGGAATGCCTACGCGGGGTTCGCCCATCCCGATGTGGCGCCGATGGCGGAGTTGGGAGACGGGCTTTGGCTCATGGAGCTGTTCCACGGCCCGACCCTGGCCTTCAAAGACATCGCCCTACAGGTGGTGGGGCGCTTGTTCGACGAGGAGCTGGCCCGCCGGGGCGAGCGGGTGACCATAGTAGGGGCCACCTCGGGAGACACCGGATCGGCGGCCATCGAGGCGGTGCGCGACCGGGAGAACATCGAGATCGTGGTTTTGCATCCCCACGGTCGGATCTCCGAGGTCCAGCGACGGCAGATGACCACGGTGGGCAGCGCCAACGTGCACAACGTGGCTGTCGAGGGAACGTTTGACGATTGCCAGGACCTGGTGAAGGCCATGTTCGCCGACGCCGCATTCCGGGCCCGACATCGGCTGTCGGCGGTCAATTCCATCAATTGGGCCCGGGTCATGGCCCAGACGGTGTACTACGTGGCCGCCGTCACCCGGTACGGCCTGGAGCAGGTGTCGTTCTCGGTGCCCACGGGCAACTTCGGCAATGTGCTGGCCGGCCACGCCGCCCGCCAGATGGGCCTGGCCATCGACCGGTTCATCGTGGCCAGCAACCGCAACGACATTTTGACCCAGTTCTTCACCACCGGGACCATGGCCGTCTCCGAAGTGCACCCGACGCTGTCGCCGAGCATGGACATCCAGGTGTCGTCCAACCTCGAGCGGCTTCTGTTCGAGCTGCTGGATCGGAACGGGATCCGCACTGGCCAAATATTGGCCGACTTCCGAGCCACCGGGGAGATGCAGATCGACGCCCGCGTCGCTGCCGAGCTCGACCGGGGCTGGTCGGGGGTCCGGGTGGACGACGCCGAGACCACCGCCACCATCGCCGGGCTCTACCGCGACACCGGCATGATCATCGACCCCCATACCGCGGTTGGCCTGGCCGCCGCCCGTCGCTCTCGGCCTGGGTCCAACGGCCCGATGGTGGTGCTGGCCACGGCCCACCCGGCCAAGTTTGGCGAAGCGGTGGAAGCGGCCATTGGAGTGCGCCCGCCGATGCCGGCGGCCCTGGCTGAGCTGGCCGGGCGCCCCGAGCGCTGCGAGCGTCTGCCCAATGACCTGTCGGCGCTGAAAGCCCACGTCGCCCGGTGTTCGGCTCTAGGCTCTGGATAGCAGCCAACCCAGGATGATCTGGCAGAATCGGACGTCGTGAAATATGTCGTGTGCATTCCCGACGGGTGTGCTGATTTGCCAGTGCCCGAGCTGGAAGGGGCCACGCCATTGGAGGTGGCGAACACTCCGGTTCTCGAAGCGCTGGCCGCCCGGGGGACGGTGGGCCTCGCCGAGGTCATCCCTCCGGGGATGCCGGCCGGCAGCGACGTGGGGAACATGTCCATATTCGGGTACGACCCCGCCCGCTACCACACAGGCCGCTCGCCTATCGAGGCCGCCGCGCTGGGCCTCACCCTCACCCCTGATCAGGTGGCCTACCGCTGCAACCTGGTCACGGTGACCGGCGACGGCGTCATGGCCGATTTCGCCGGAGGGCACCCCGACTCTGACCGGGCCGCCGAGGTCATCGCCGAGCTGGACGCCGAGTCGGGGGGCGAGGTCAGCTTCCACGCCGGCGTGCAATACCGCCACACCATGATCGCCCCGGCCGAGTGGGCCGACGCGGTGTGCACCCCGCCCCACGAGCTCTCCGATCAAATGGTGGTCGGCCCCCAGGGCCCGGCCGGCCCCAAGCTGGCCGCGCTGGAAGAGGTCTCCCGGTCGGTGGTGCCCCGATTTGGGTTGAAGGCCAACCGGATCTGGTTGTGGGGCCAGGGATTCCAGCCGGATATGCCCTCCTTCCGGGAGATGCACGGGGTGGAAGCCGGGATGGTCAGCGCGGTCGACTTGGTGCGGGGTATCGGGGCGCTCACCGCCATGACGGTGGCCAATGTTCCCGGAGCCACCGCCTGGTACGACACCGACTATGAGGGCAAGCGGGACGCGGCCCTCGCCGGGCTGGCCGATGGCGCCGACCTGTACGTGATCCATGTGGAGGCCAGCGACGAGGCGGGGCACGAGGGCAACGTGGCCGAGAAGGTCAGGTGCCTGGAAAACTGGGATCAGCGCATCCTCGCCGGGCTGGTGGACGGGCTCGACCAGATGGGCCCCTGGCGGCTGCTGCTGCTGCCCGACCACGCCACGCCGCTGGCGACGCGGAGCCACATCGACGACCCGGTTCCCTATCTGATGGTGGATTCAGAGGTTGACGGCCCCGGCGGCGTCTACACCGAGCAGGGAGCGGCCTCAGCCGAGGTGGTTCCCGGCCACCATCTCATGACAAGGCTTCTGACCCGGCTCTGATAGGCAAAATGCTTGGAATGTTGCCAGCGGTGGTGAATTGCGGTATTCTGCCGGGCGTTGGGGCTGCGGTTTCGCTAGCAGTCCTACGGGAAGCCTTCTGACCGCTCGGTCGATTTCGACATTCCAATTGTCAGCGTCCCGGTGGTTAACGGCTTCTCGAAAGATGCCGATCGCACTCGCGGGCGGCGCGCCGAACAAAGCGAAGTGCTCCCACAGTTGTGGCACTTCAAGGGAGAAACGTGAGCGTAGAGACCACTGAGCTCTCTCGGTCGAAACTTCAGCGCAAAGACCGAGCGCAGCTTCAGATCATCGCAAGGGCTATGGGCGGGCGCCCAGACGCCAAGGCCCGCAAGGCCGACATCGTGGAAATGATCCTCGATCTCGCTGGCATCGGCGCCGACGGCGACGGCCAGCCCGCCGCCGATCCCGCCGGCAATGGGGCCGCCCCCGCAACGGCGGCGAGCACCGAGGACAACGACACCGAGCCCGAGACCCAGGGTGAGCCGCGCGAAGAGGCCGCCATCGAGGCCGGGCCCGTTGAGGCCCAGCAGGCCGAGTCTTCGACCACCCAGGAAGCGGAGGCCGACCAAGATGGACCGGCCGAGGAGGCTGTCGCCGACAAGAAGACCGACCGCAGCCATTCTGAACAAGACCGTGAAGGGCGCCAAGACCGCCCTCGCCAAGATGGCGGGGATCGCCAAGACCGCGGGGACCGCCAAGGCAGAGACCGCCAAGACCGCGGGGACCGCCAAGGCAGAGACCGCCAAGACCGCGGGGACCGCCAAGGCAGAGACCGCCAAGACCGCGGGGACCGCCAAGGCAGAGACCGCCAAGACCGCGGGGATCGCCAAGACGGGGACCGCCAAGGCAGAGACCGACAAGACGGGGACCGCCAAGACCGCGGGGACCGCCAAGGCAGAGACCGCCAAGACCGCGGGGATCGCCAAGACGGGGACCGCCAAAGCAGAGACCGCCAAGACGGGGACCGCCAAGACCGCGGGGACCGCCAAGGCAGAGACCGCCAAGACCGCGGGGATCGCCAAGACCGCGAGGACGGCCAAGACGGGGACGGCCAAGACCGCGGGGATCGCCAAGGCGGGGACCGCCAAGACCGCGGGGACGGCCAAGACGGGGACGGCCAAGGCAGGGACCGCCAAGACCGGCCCCGCAATCAAGAAGACCAGCCTGAGATCGGCAACCGGCGCCGACGGCGCCGGGGCCGCAACGACCGGGATCGCCCGGAGGAGCTCTGGGAAGGCGACCCGATAGCCATCTCCGGATACCTCGATCTGAGAGACGACGGCTATGGCTTCTTGCGGATCAAGGGCTTCCAACCCAGCAAAGACGACGCCTATGTGTCGGTCAAGCAGGTACGCCAGTTCGGGCTCCGCAAGGGCGACTTGATCGCCGGCGGTTGCCGCCCAGCGACCCGCAACGAGAAGAACCCGGCCATACTGCACATCGACAGCGTCAACGGCCAGCCGCCCGAGTCGGTCAAGCAGCGCCCCAAGTTCGAGGATCTAACCCCGCTTTTCCCTGATCAAAAGCTCCGGTTGGAACGCGATGACGACCCGGCCAACATGACCTGTCGGATCATCGACCTCCTTTCGCCCATAGGCAAGGGCCAGCGCGGCCTCATCGTGTCGCCCCCCAAAGCGGGCAAGACCACGATCATGAAGGAGGTCACCAAGTCGATCGAGCTGAACAACCCCGAAGTCCACCTGCTGGTGCTGCTGGTAGACGAGCGTCCTGAGGAAGTCACCGACATGCGGCGCTGGCTGCTGCGGGGCGAGGTGGCTGCGTCCACCTTTGACCGCCCGGCCGACGAGCACACCCATGTGGCTGAGATGACCATTGAGCGAGCCAAGCGCATTGTGGAGCGAGGCGAGGACGTGGTGATCATCCTCGACGGCATCACCCGACTGTCGAGGGCCTACAACCTGGCCGCGCCGGCCACCGGTCGCATCATGTCGGGCGGTATCGACACGGGCGCCCTCTATCCGCCCAAGAAGTTCTTCGGCGCAGCCCGCAACGTAGAGGAGGGCGGCTCGCTCACCATTCTGGCCACCGCGCTGGTGGAGACCGGATCCCGCATGGACGAGGTGATCTTCGAGGAGTTCAAGGGCACCGGCAACATGGAGCTGCGTTTGGACCGGCACATCGCCGAGCGGCGCATATACCCGGCCATCAACGTCGACGCTTCTTCGACTCGACACGAGGAGCTGCTGTTCGAGCGCCGCCAGCTTCAGCAGGTGTGGAAGCTGCGCCGGGTGCTCAACGGCCTATCCAACGACGGCAACGGAGGCGGGGCGGCCGGCTTGGAGCTGTTGATGGATCGCCTGCGTACATTCCCCAACAACGCCGCATTCCTGGAGGAAGTGGCGAAGGGCCCCGCCGGGGTGTGAGGCTAGGAGCAACATGAAGCCCGATATCCATCCCGAGTACCGCATGGTGGTGTTCCAGGACACCTCCGCGGGCACGTCCTTTCTGACCCGGTCCACTATCGAGACCACCGAGACCGTGGAGTGGGAGGACGGCAACGAGTACCCCTTGGCCAAGGTGGGGATCTCCAGCGCCAGCCACCCGTTCTTCACCGGCCAGATGACCATCGTGGACACCGCTGGACGGGTGGAGCGCTTCGAGCGCCGCTACGGCCAGCGCAAGCGCTCGTCGAAGTAGACCTGGCCGGCGCAACCTCGCAAACCCATCCCCGTCGCACCCTCGGGCCAAAGGTAGGTTGAGGGCATGGAGGGGCAAGCCGTCTATGAGGAGATCGAGGCGGAGTTCTCCGCTCTCGAGGAGCGGCTCGTCGACGCCGGGCTTTTGGCCGACCGAGACGCCTATGCCGCTGCTGCTCGGCGCTACAAGGAGCTGGAGGCCAAAGCCAGGCGCATCCGGGATCTGAGGGCCCATCGGGAGGACCTAGAAGTGGCCACCGAGATGCTGGCCGAGGCCGACGCCGCCGATCGGAGCCTGCTGGAGGCCGAGATCGAGTCGGCGTCGGCGGCCGCAGAAGCGCTGGAAGCCGAGCTGGCCGAGCTGATGGTTCCAACAGACCCAAACGACGGCAAGAACGTGATTGTGGAGATAAAGGGCGCCGAGGGGGGCGAGGAGGCCAACCTGTTCGCCCGCGACCTGTTCGACATGTACTCGGCCTATGCCGTCCAGCGGCGCTGGGATCTGGAGATGATGAACGCCCAGGGCTCCGACATGGGAGGCTACACCGACGTGGTGTTCATGCTGCGGGGCAACGACGTGTGGCGCAAGATGAAGTACGAGGGCGGCCCCCACCGGGTACAGCGGGTGCCGGTAACCGAGTCGCAGGGCCGGGTGCACACGTCGTCGGCCACCGTGTCGGTGCTGCCCGAAGCCGAGGAAGTAGAGGTTCAAATCGACGAGAAGGACCTCCAGGTCGACGTCTACCGGTCGTCGGGGCCGGGAGGCCAGTCGGTGAATACCACCGACTCCGCGGTCCGCGTCACCCACAAGCCCACCGGGATGGTGGTGTCGATGCAGGACGAGAAGAGCCAGCTCCAGAACCGCAACAAGGCGATGGCCGTACTGCGGGCCCGGCTGCTCCAGGCCGAGCAGCAGCGCCGCCAAGACGAGTTGTCGGAGCAGCGCCGAGGCCAAGTGGGCGGCGGGGGCCGTTCGGAGAAGATCCGCACCTACAACTTCAAGGAGAACCGGGTCTCCGACCATCGCATCGGCCTGACCCTGTACAAGCTGGATCGCATCCTGGCCGGGGGTTTGGACGAGGTGGTGGATGCCCTGGCCGAAGCCGAGCGCCAGGACATCTTGGTCGGGTCGTGAGCTTGGCGGCGGAGCCGGTCACTTGGGGCGATGTGGCCTTCGAGGCCGCCCACCGCCTCCGAGAGGCCGGGGCCGCCGATGCGCAGGCCCAGGTGCGACGACTCGTGGAGCAGGCGTCAGGGTATGAGGGCGGCGAGTACTACGTCGGCCTGACCAAGGCGGGCACCCAGCGGCAGTTGGCCTACCTCGACTCGATGCTGGCCCGCCTGCTGGCCGGAGAGCCGTTGCAGTATGTGCTCGGGCGCTGGGGATTTCGAGGGCTGGACCTGATGGTGGGCCCCACGGTGCTCATTCCCCGCCCCGAGACGGAGACGCTGGCCGGGCTGGCCATCGCCGAGCTCTCCCGCCGCGATCCGCCCGGCGGCGTAGTAGTGGACCTGGGCACAGGCAGCGGGGCGGTGGGGCTGGCGGTGGCCGCAGAGTGCGAGACGGCCCGCGTGGTGCTCACCGATGTGTCGTCCGATGCACTGGGTGTGGCCCAGGCCAACTTGGCCGGATTGGGCCGGGCCGCGGTGCGGGTGTCGATCTGGCAGGGGTCGTGGTTCGATGCCCTGCCCCAGTCGCTGGTCGGAATGGTGGACGTGGTGGTGAGCAACCCGCCGTATGTGCGCGACGACGAGGCGCTGCCTGCGGACGTGGCCGACTGGGAACCGGCACTGGCCCTGCGGGGCGGTCCCGACGGGCTGGACGGCGCCCGCCAGATTTTGGCCGACGCCGTCAAGTGGCTAAATGCCAGGGGGTCGGTGCTGCTGGAACTGTCCCCCGACCAGATGGACGGGGCCGCGGGCATCGCGATGGCCCAAGGGCTGACCGTAGAGGCGGTCCACTCTGATCTAGCCGGCCGAAACCGAGTGCTGCAATGCCGAAGCCAGTGAGCATGGGCGGCCCCGCCGAGTTGATGGAAATGGCCACCACCGAGCTGCGGGCGGGCCGGGCGGTGATCATCCCTACCGACACGGTGTACGGGCTGGCCGCCCTGCCGGAGCATGTCGACCTGCTGTTCGAACTCAAACAGCGCCCGCTCGACAAAGCGGTGGCCATCCTGGTGGCCCGCCCGGCCGACGCCGAACAGATGTTCAATCCGCTGCCCGCCACTCGTCGGCTCATGGAGGAGTTCTGGCCAGGGGCTCTCACCATCGTCCAAGAAGGCTGCGGTGTGCGCTGTCCCGACCACTCCCTGGTGCAGGCCCTGGCCTCGGAGGTCGGCCCGATAGCCACCACCAGCGCCAATCTGAGCGGCCAGCCCACCCCCAACACCGCTGCCGAAGCCGCCGCCGCATTCCCTGCTGTGGAACTGGTGATCGACGGCGGCCGGCTCCAGGCTCCCGCATCCACCGTCGTCGAGGTGACCGAGGATGGTTTCTCCATCCTCCGCCAGGGGGCCATTGTGGTTGATGGGGTTGCAGAATGAACCGGCCCGAGAGCCTCACTTCTCGAGGCCGCAAAACCAATTTGGCCCTGCTGATAACGCTGGCATTGGTTTTGATAACCGGTGGTGCCTCCTTCTTGCTCGGGAGTTCCTCCACGGCGTGGCTCGTGACCTTGCACGGCGTGCTCGGCTTCGTCGTCCTGGTTCTGGCCCGCCCCAAGTCACCGGTTGTGCAACGCGGCCTCAGTCGCCATCGCCCCAATCGCTTTGCCTCTGTGGCACTCGCCGCGATAGTCACCGGTGCGCTGATCACCGGTCTGATCCACACCCTCGATGTCTGGGAGCCGTTCGGCCTGTGGTCGCCCATCGGCCTGCACGTCATCTTCGCCATCGGCGCCGTGCCACTGGCGATGTTGCACGTGGTGACCCGTCCTCAGCGAGTCCGCCCGATAGACCTGTCGCGGCGCACGTGGCTTCAAGCGCTGGGAGTGGCCGGGATCGCTTTCGGGCTCCGCTCGGTTTTCGACCGGTGGGCTGCGGCCGACCGGCGCTTTACCGGCTCCCATGAAGTGGGCTCGGGCCAGCCCCGGCAGATGCCGGTGGTGCAATGGTTCAGCGACTCGCCCCCTCACATCGACCCCTCCGACTGGGTGCTCCGACTCCGGGGCTCGGTACACCGAGACATCGACTACCAGGAGCTTGCTGCCCACACCACTGCCAAGGAGGCAACGCTGGATTGCACCAACGGTTGGTACAGCACGCAGGACTGGACCGGTGTCATGCTGTCCGACCTTCTCGGTCCGGGCGCCACTGGACGCAGCCTGGAGGTGCGCTCGGCCACCGGCTACACCCGCCGCTTTCCCCTCGGCGACGTCGACAAGATGATGTTGGCCCATCAGCTAGGCGGAGTGCCGCTGTCGCGCGGTCACGGCGCCCCGGCCCGACTGGTGGCCCCTGGGCGGCGGGGACTCTGGTGGGTGAAGTGGGTGATCGAGATCAGGACCAGCGACCGCCCATGGTGGCTGCAATCGCCGATCTCGTTTACATAGTGGGGGAAGATCGCAGTAAAGAGTCATCAAACAGGCCGCGGGCTGGGTAGATTGGCCCTTATGGCGCGAATCGCCGCCGGGGCCGACCACGCTGGGGTGCAGTTGAAGGATGTGCTGGTGGCCCATTTGCGGGAATTAGGACACGAGGTCATCGACTGCGGCACCCATGGCCTCGATCGAGTGGACTATCCCGATTTCGGCGAGGCGGTAGCCCGCAAAGTGGCCGCTGGCGAGGCGGAGATGGGCCTCTGCGTGTGCGGCACCGGCATTGGGATTTCCATGGCCGCCAACAAGGTGCCTGGAGTGCGGGCGGCCACCGTGCACGACGTGACCTCGGCCCGTTTGACCCGGGAGCACAACGACGCCAACGTGATCTGCTTGGGAGAAAGGCTGATCGGCGCCGAGGCCGCTCAGGATGCTCTGGACACTTTCCTGGAGGCGACCTTCGAAGAGGGCCGCCACATTCCCCGGGTAGCCAAGATCGACGCTCTATTGCCCACCGAAGAGGTAGCCCCGTGATGTGGCCCAACAGCAGCAGCGATCCGGTGTTCGACATGATCGGTCGGGAAGTGGAGCGTCAGAACACCACCGTGCAGTTGATCGCCTCGGAGAACTTCGCCTCGCCCGCGGTGTTGTCGGCCACCGGGTCGGTGCTCACCAACAAGTACAGCGAGGGGTATCCCGGTCGCCGCTACTACGGCGGCAACATGGTGATCGACGAGGTGGAGTCCATCGCCCGAGATCGGGCCACCGCCCTGTTCGGCGCCGACCATGCCAACGTGCAGCCCCACTCGGGGGCCAACGCCAATGTAGCCGCCTACCTGGCAGTGCTGGAGGCGGGCGACACCGTGCTGGGCATGAGCCTGGACCACGGTGGCCACCTCACCCACGGCTCGCCGGTGAACATCAGCGGGCGCACCTACCGGTTCGTCGCCTACGGGGTAACCCCCAGCGACGAGCGCATCGACTACGACCAAGTGCGGGATCTGGCCCTCGAGCACCGGCCCAAGCTCATCGTGGCCGGCGCCACCGCCTATCCCCGCATCATCGATCCGGCGCCGTTCCGGACCATAGCCGACGAGGTGGGCGCCCTGTTCATGTTCGACGCGGCCCACATCGCCGGGCTGATCGCCGGCGGCGCCCACCCCAACCCCGCGCCTCACTCCGACATCGTCACCTTCACCACCCACAAGACCCTGCGCGGCCCTCGGGGTGGGGCCATCCTGTGCACCCAGGATCTGGCCCCGGCCATCGACAAAGCCCTGTTCCCCGGCCTCCAGGGCGGCCCCTTGGAACATGTGATCGCGGCCAAAGCGGTGGCCTTCGCCGAAGCCGCCACTCCCGATTTCGCCGACTATGCGGCTCGCATCGTGCACAACAGCGGAGCCCTGGTCAAAGCGTTGGCCGAGGAGGGGTTCCGCCTGGTGTCGGGGGGCAGCGACAACCACCTGCTTCTGGTAGACCTGCGGGCCTTCGACGACGAGCTCACCGGCAAGGTGGCCCAGGAAGTGCTCGACCGAGCCGGTATCACCCTCAACAAGAACACCGTGCCCGACGACCCCCGGTCCCCATTCGTGACCAGTGGAGTGCGGATCGGCACCCCGGCCACCACCACCCAAGGCATGGGCCCGGAGGAGATGGGCCTCATAGCGAGCATGATCGGACGGACCCTGCGCCAGCGCGACGACGAGGGCACAGTGGCCGACGTCCGATCTGAGGTCGCCGACCTCTGCGGTCGGTTCACCCCCTATTCGCTGGCCGGATAGCAGCGGAACAGGGCGCTTCCCAACGCCATGGCCCCCGGAGTTGACAGCTACCTGGCCGTCTTCGCCGTAGCTGCGGGGGTCACCCTGGTGACTACGCCAGTGCTGCGCCGGTTGAGCGAGCGCTGGGATCTCATGGTGGAGCCCGATGCCCGGCGAGTCCACGAGCGCTCCACCGCGGTGCTCGGCGGCACGGCCATGTTCGTCGGCTTTTTGGCGGCCATGGGCGCGGCCTGGCTGATGAACGACTTCGACGTGGTGTTCGCCACCGCCTCGGAGCCGGCGGGCATCGTGGTTGCCGCGCTGGTGATGATCGTGTTCGGCACCTACGACGACGTGCGGGAGATGTCGGCGCCGGCCAAGGTGGCCTCCATGGTGCTGGCCGGCAGCATCCTGTCGTTTGCCGGGGTGACCGTGCTGAATCTGAGGCTGCCGGTGCTGGACGCGCTGATCCTGTCCCAAGATTTGGCCTTCGTGGTCACCGTGCTTTGGCTGGTGGCCATTGCCAACGCCATCAACCTGATCGACGGCTTGGACGGCCTGGCCGCGGGCATCGTGGCCATCGCCGGACTCACATTCTTCGTGTACTCCGTCAAGCTCACCGATGAGGAGGTGCTATTGCCCAACAACATCGGGCCGCTGGTGGCGATCATTGCCAGCGGGGTGGCGGTGGGCTTTCTGCCCCAGAACTTCCATCGGGCCCGCATCTTCATGGGCGACGGCGGAGCGCTTTTTCTGGGCACGCTGCTGGCCGCCTCCACGGTCTCGGTGGGAGGGCGCAGCAGCGAGCCGTTCGCCGGCCAGACCTACTTTTTGTTCGCCCCCATGCTCATCCCGCTGATCATCCTGGCGGTGCCGGTGGTGGACGTGCTGTGGGCGGTGCTGCGGCGCACCCGGGCCCGCACCAGCATCACCGCTCCCGACAAGGAGCACCTGCACCACCGGCTGATGAGCCTGGGCCACGGCCATCGCCGCAGCGTGCTGATCTTGTGGCTGTTCACCGCCTTGATGTCGACGCTGGTGCTGTATCCCACCTATACCGGGGAGGGAGAGGTGATTATTGTCCCCGTCGCCGCGGCGCTGGTGTTGCTGCTCTACACCGTCTTCCATCCCATCCTGCGCCGCCGCACCCCGTGATCCGGCCTCATCAGCTTTGCGGGCAGCCAGCCTGATGATTTGGCCTCGTAGCGTGGTTCGCGAAACCATTTTGGCCAGGCCAGACCACTCGACATAGGGACCCAACCTGTGCCAACTGCAATGACGCAGAATCGCCAACAATACAACCGTCAGAGCGCGGGGGACGCCCTATCCATCGCCTTCGAGTTGGTGGCCACCCCGGCGGTGTTCGGCTTCTTCGGATGGCTCATCGACCGCGCCCTCGACACCCAGCCGATCTTCACTTTGGTCTTGTGCCTGTTGACTGCTTCCTACACGTCGTGGAAAGCCATGAGGGCCTACAGCGACCGGATGGAGGCCTACGACCGCAACCTGCCCAGCCGGCGGGGCGACTCAGGTTCAGCGATCGCCGATGGCTGAGCAGCCGCCAACGATGGGCGAGGAGGCTCCCGAACGGGCCCTGGCCCAAGACATCGTTCGCCGGGGGTTGATCGGCGGTCCGGTGCTGGTTGGAGTATGTGCTGGGGTGTGGGGGTTCGACGGCCTGTGGTCGAGCGGCTATGCCCTCGGGCTGATCCTGGTCAACTTCTGGCTGGCCGCCTCGCTGATCACCTGGTCGATGCGGATTTCGCCCACCATGCTCATGGCCGGAGTGATGGGCGGCTACTTCATCCGCCTGGGGATTCTCACCGGGGCCTATTTCCTGGTGAGAAATACCGGATGGTTTGAGGCTCTGCCGTTTGTCATCACGCTGGTCGCGGCCCATATTGTTCTGCTGGTTTGGGAGACCCGATACGTCTCCATGTCCCTCGCTTATCCTGGCTTGAAACCGCAAGGAGCCACTCAGTGAACGTGTTTGCCCTGGACTTTCCCCCGGTCTCGCACCTGTTCGTATGGCCCGACTTCTTGTTCACCGACACGCCGGTGGCCCTCAACAAGACCGGGTTGATCTATGTCGCCGCGATGGTGCTCACCGCTGGCCTGTTCTGGGCTGCGGGGCGACGGCGGGCACTGGTGCCCACTGGGGCACAGACGGTGGCCGAGGCGGGGATCGATTTCGTCGAGAACAGCATCATCATGCAGACCATCGGCCCCGACGGCCGCCGGTACCTGCCCTTTTTGACCACGCTGTTCTTCTTCGTCTTCTTCAGCAACATCTTCGAGGTCATCCCGTTCATCCAGTTCCCGGCCAACTCCCGCATGGCCATCCCCTTGGCCCTAGCGCTGGTGGTGTGGGCCATCTACCACGTGGTGGGCATCCGGGCCCAGGGCTTCTACCACTATTTCAAGGGCGCGCTTTTCCCGCCGGGAGTGCCCAAGTTGCTCTACATCTTGGTGGCGCCCATCGAGCTGCTCCAGATCCTGTTGATCCGACCGCTGTCGTTGGCCATCCGGCTCTGGGCCAACATGGTGGCCGGCCACCTGCTGCTGGTGACCTTCGCGGTGCTGTCGGCCGCCTTATGGGGAACCCTGTATGTGCCCGCAGTGCTGCCGTTTGCGGCCCTCATCCTGCTCACCGCATTTGAGATTTTCGTCTCGGCCCTTCAGGCCTTCATCTTCACCATTCTCACCGCCGTGTACATCGGCGGATCCCTACACCCCGAGCACTAGGAGACACGTACCTTGCTTGCACTGATATCCACCATCCTTGCCCAGTTGACCGGAGACGGTGAAGCGGGCCTGAGCGCCATCGGCGCGGGGCTCGGCTACGGCCTTGCTGCCATCGGCCCCGGCGTCGGGATTGGCATCGTGGTGGGCAACGCCATCACCGCCATGGCCCGTCAGCCCGAGTCGGCTGGCGTGGCTCGGACCACGATGTTCTTGGGCATCGCCTTCACCGAGGCGCTGGCCCTCATCGGATTCGTCGTCTTCATCCTCCTTCTGCCATGAGCAAGCGGCTTTGGGCCGCGGCTGCCGTGGTGGTGGCCGCGGTCGCGCTGAGCGCGTCGGCAGCCGGCGCTGCCGGGGAGACGGTGGGCTCCTGCATCTTCGACGAGCTGGGTGAAGCCCAGTTCGAAGGCATCGAGGGTGACGGCTTCACTGCGGTCAAGGAACTGAAGACCCAGTACAAGGCCGGCGACAAGCACGCCAAGGAACTCAAGGAAGACTTCGAGAAGGATCTCGAGGGCTGCCTGGAGGCCCCCAACCCGATCATCCCGGAGGTCACCGAGATCATCTGGGGCGGGGCGGCGTTCGTGGTGCTGTTAGCTCTGATGAAGTGGAAGCTGTTTCCGGTGGTGAAGAACCTCATGGAGCAGCGCACCCAGCGGATCCAGGACTCCCTCGACGACGCCGACCGGGAGCGGGCCGAGGCCGCCGAGGTCAGAGCCCGCTACGAAGCGGAGCTGGCCGACGCCAAGGCCGAGGCTGCCCGGCTCGTGGACGAGGCCCGTGATCAGGCCGCCTCCGTGCGAGCCGACCTCCAGTCTCGGGCCGAGGCCGACATCGCCGACATGCGGGAGCGGGCCGCGGCCGACGTTGAGGCGTCCAAGCGCCAAGCCATCGCCGACTTGCAGTCCGAGGTATCCGACATCGCCCTCGGCGCGGCCGAAGCGGTGCTGGGCCGCAGCCTGGAAGACCCGGAGATGCAGCGCCAGCTGGTTGACGATTACATCGCCCGCGTGGGCGCCGATCAGGGCTAGAGCGATGACCGACCGCATTGACATAGCCGCGGTGGCTTCCGCTGAGGCTCTGGAGGGCTAGATCAATGGCCGAGCGATCAACCGGCTACGCCGATGCGGTGGCCGCAGTGGCCCGAGCCGAGGGCAACCTCGACGTGGTGTCTGACGAGCTCTTCCGCGTTGCTCGGGCGCTGGAGGGCTCTGATGAGCTGCGGATGACGCTGTCCGATCGGCAGATCCCCGCCGCCCGCCGCCAGCAGATCGTTGAGGATTTGCTGGGCGGCCGCGCCTCGGAGACCACCACCGCGGTGGTGTCCATGATCGTGGCCGCGGGGCGGTCGTCCGATCTGGGGGGCATCGCTCGGGAAGCGGTGGAGATCAATGCCCGCGACCGGGGCCGCTCGGTGGCCGAGGTGCGCACTGCGGTGGCGCTGGCCGACGGCCAAGCGGAGCGAATGGCAGCCGCGCTGGGCGCGGCCACCGGCCATCAGGTGGACATCAAGGTGGTCGTCGATCCCAGCATCATGGGCGGCGTGGTGGCCACCATCGGCGATGAGGTGATCGACGGATCGGTGCGCCACCGCCTAAGCCAGCTTCGGGATTCCTTCTAGTCCCGTGCACACGAGTTTGATGAACGTTTCTTACCGAGGAGAGCAATGGCAGAGCTGACCATCGACACTGGCGCTATCGCCGAGGCCATCCGCCGCAACTTGGAGGGGTTCCAACCCGAGGTTGAGCTGGCCCAGGTGGGTCGGATCACCGAGGTGGGCGACGGCATCGCCCGCATCTCCGGGCTGCCCGGCGCGGCAGTGAACGAGATGCTGGAGTTCGAGAACGGGACAATTGGCTTGGCCCTGAATCTCGACGAGGATTCCATTGGCGCGGTGGTGCTCGGCGAAGTGGACGAGATTGAAGAGGGCCAGGCCGTCCGCTCCACCGGCGACATCCTGTCGGTTCCGGTGGGCGACGCGCTTTTGGGCCGGGTGGTGAACGCCCTCGGCGAGCCGGTGGACGGCAAGGGTCCCATCGTGGGCGCCGAAACCCGCCGCATGGAGGTGCAGGCCCCCGGCATCACCGGTCGCAAGCCGGTGCATGAGCCGATTCAGACCGGCATCAAGGCCATCGACTCGCTCATTCCCATCGGCCGCGGCCAGCGGGAGCTGATCATCGGCGACCGCAAGACGGGCAAGACCACCGTGGCCATGGACACCATCTTGAACCAGAAGGGCCAAGGGGTGAAGTGCATCTATGTGGCCATTGGCCAGAAGGCCTCAACCGTGGCCCAGGCGGTGGCCACGCTGGCCGAGCGGGGTGCCATGGAGTACACGGTGGTGGTGGTGGCCCCGGCCTCCGACCCGGCGCCGTTCAAGTACTTGGCCCCCTACGCCGGCTGCGCCATGGGCCAGCACTGGATGGACAACGGCGGTCACGCCCTCGCGGTGTACGACGATCTGTCGAAGCAGGCCGAGGCCTACCGTCAGATGGCGCTGCTGTTGCGCCGCCCACCCGGTCGGGAGGCCTATCCCGGCGACGTGTTCTACCTGCACAGCCGGCTGCTCGAGCGGGCGGCTAAGCTGAGCGACGATCGGGGAGCGGGCTCGCTGACCGCGCTGCCCATCATCGAGACCAAGGCCGGCGACGTATCGGCCTACATTCCCACCAACGTGATCTCCATCACCGACGGGCAGATCTTCTTGCAGGATGACCTGTTCAAGTCGGGGGTGCGGCCCGCAGTCGACGTGGGCATTTCGGTATCCCGGGTGGGTTCTGCCGCTCAGATCAAGGCCATGAAGACCGCGGTGGGCACGCTCAAGGCCGACCTCCAGCAGTTCCGCGAGCTGGAGGCCTTCGCCGCCTTCGGCTCCGATCTCGACGCTGTGTCCCAAGCCCAGCTCGACCGGGGTTACCGCCTTACCGAACTGCTCAAGCAGGGCATCCAGACGCCCATGCCGGTGGAGGAGCAAGTGGTGTCGCTGTACGCCGGAACCCGGGGCTACCTCGACACTATCCCCATCGAAGACGTGGCCCGCTTCGAGTCGGAGTTGTTGGAATGGGTCCGGACCCGCAACGCCGGCCTGATGTCTGCTGTGGTGGATTCTGGAGCAGTGGACGAAGAGGCTTTGGAGGCCGCGGTTTCGGCCTTCGCCGCCCAGTTCGAGTCGTCGGACGAGCCCGAGGGCGATGAGCCCGATGCTGAGGCCCAGGCCGATGCTGAGGCCGGGGTGGTGGATGCCGACCACACCTTGCCAGAGACCGACATTCAGCGGCCCGAGGAAGACTGATCTATGCCGGGTGGTCAGGAAAGGGCACTTCGTCGACGCATCTCGTCGGTGCAGTCCACCAAGAAGATCACCCGTGCCATGGAGCTGATCGCCGCCACCCGGGTGGTCAAGGCCCAGCAGCGGGCCCACGCCGCCCGGCCCTACTCGACCAAGCTCACCAGCGTCATCGAGGACGTGGCCGCGGGCGGCGCCGAGGCCGCCCACCCGCTGTTGGAGCGTCGGGAGACGGTGCGCCGGGTGGGATTCGTGGTCATCACCTCCGACCGGGGGTTGGCCGGTCCCTACAACAGCTCGGTGATCAAGGCCGCCGAGCGGGAGCTGATGGACGCCCAGACCAAGGGTCGGGACTACTCGCTCATGCTCATCGGCAAGAAGGGCCAGGATTATTTTCGGTTCCGCAACTACCGGATCGACGAGGCCTTCACCGGCATGAGCGACACCCCTACCTACGAGGACGCCCGCCAAGTGGCTGAGATCGTGGCCGACCGGTTCGAATCAGGCCACATCGACGAGGTGATCCTGGCCTACATGGAGTTCTTCACCATCGGCACCCAGCGGGTGGCGGTGCGACGCTTTCTGCCGCTGGAGAGCATCGACGTGATCGCCGCCGCCGGAGCCGGCGAACTGCGATCTGCCTTCGAGTTCGAGCCCTCCCCCGAGGGAGTGCTGGAGTCGCTGCTGCCCCGGTATGTGGAGTCGCGGCTGTTCTCGGCCCTGTTAGACGCGGCCGCCTCCGAGCACGCCAACCGCCAGCGGGCCATGAAGGCGGCCACCGACAACGCCGAGGAGCTGATCACCAAGCTCACCCGGGCCATGAACCGGGCCCGCCAAGACGCCATCACCACCGAGATCATGGAGATCGTCGGCGGTGCCGAAGCCCTTAAGGATGAGGACGATGACGGCGAAATCGCCGAGCTCCTCGCCACCGCCAACCAGTAGGAGTAGGAAAACAGATGTCGGAGAACCTCAAAGACGGCCGGGTTGTCGCTATCGCCGGCCCGGTCATCGACGCCGAGTTCCCCCCGGACGCCCTGCCCGAGATCAACACCGCCCTGGAGTTCGATGTGAACGTCGACGGGGAGACCGTGACCGTGAAGGCCGAGGTGGCCCAGCAGATCGGTGACGGCCGGGTGCGGGCCATCGCCCTCAAGCCCACCGACGGCCTCACCCGGGGCACGGCGGTGCGCAACACCGGCCAAGGAATGACCGTGCCGGTGGGCGACGTGACCCTGGGCCACGTGTGGAACGTGGTGGGTGACTGCCTCGACACCGACCGCAGCACTCTTGATGTGGGTGAAGAGTGGGAAATCCACCGCCCTGCCCCCTCGTTCGACTCCTTGGAGCCGTCCACCCGCATGTTCGAGACCGGCATCAAGGTCATCGACCTGCTCACCCCCTACAAGGAGGGCGGCAAGATTGGCCTGTTCGGCGGCGCCGGCGTGGGCAAGACGGTGCTCATCACCGAGATGATCAACCGGGTGGCCACCCAGCACGGCGGCGTGTCGGTGTTCGCCGGTGTGGGTGAGCGCACCCGGGAGGGCACCGACTTGTTCTTGGAGATGGAAGAGTCGGGTGTGCTCGACAAGGCCGCCCTGGTGTTCGGCCAGATGGACGAACCCCCCGGCGTGCGCCTGCGGGTGGGCCTGGCCGGGGTGACCATGGCCGAGTACTTCCGCGACGTGCAGAACCAGGACGTGCTGTTGTTCATCGACAACATCTTCCGGTTCGTGCAGGCCGGCTCGGAGGTGTCCACCCTGTTGGGCCGCATGCCATCGGCGGTGGGCTACCAGCCCACCCTGGCCGACGAGATGGGCGAGCTTCAGGAGCGCATCACCTCCACCCGGGGGCGGTCCATTACCTCATTGCAGGCGGTGTACGTGCCGGCTGACGACTACACCGACCCGGCGCCGTTCACCTCGTTCACCCACTTCGACGGCACCACCGAGCTGAGCCGCGACATCGCTGCGCTGGGCATCTACCCTGCGGTGGACCCGCTGGCGTCCACCTCGACCATCCTCACTCCTGAGGTGGTGGGGGACCGCCACTACGGCGTGGCCCGCCGGGTGCAGGAGATCCTCCAGCGCTACAAGGAGCTTCAGGACATCATCGCCATCTTGGGCCTCGACGAGCTGTCGGAGGAGGACAAGGTGATCGTGTCCCGGGCCCGCAAGGTGCAGCGGTTCTTGTCGCAGCCCATGTTCGTGGCCGAGGTGTTCACCGGCATGGGTGGGATCTTCACCCCGGTGAACGAGACGGTGGACTCGTTCGAGGCCCTGGTAAACGGCGATCTGGACGACCTGCCCGAGCAGGCCTTCTTCATGGTCGGCGGCGCCGAGGATGCCCACCGCAAAGCCGCCGAACTCGAGGCCCAGGCGGCCTGACCGTGGCTGAGGGTCAAGGAGCGTCGGAGCGGAGGAGGCAGTAATGGCCCTGACCGTCGAGCTCGTCTCCCCCGAGGAGATCGTCTACACCGGCGAAGCCGAGATGGTGGTGGCCCGCACCACCGACGGCGAGATCGCCTTCCAGCCCGGCCACGTGCCCTTCCTGGGCGTACTGGTCCCCAGCGAGGTCCGGGTATACACCACCGAAGGCACCAAGACCACCATCGCCGTCGAGCGGGGCTTCGTCGAGGTCTCCCACGACAACGTCGCCCTCCTCAGCGACACCGCCACCGTCAGCTGAACCGCTGCGGCCCACCGCGGCGGAGGGTATTCGACTCATGCCCATCGCAGCGCGATCTCAAGGGTACGATACCGCTGATCACCCGCGTGTCTGGTTGCGACCAACGAGGAGGATCGCATGCCGCTCTACGAACACCCCTACCCGAGTCCCGAACTAGAAGCACAGTTCCCCTTCCGCTCCCTTGACTTCGTGCGCTACTCGCCATTGGAGATGGCCGAGCGCGGCCGCGAGTTTCACGCTCACCTGGCAAGAAGGCGCAGTGTCCGCATGTTCAGCGACGAACCCGTGCCGCGCGAGCTGATCGAGCAGGCAATCGAATCAGCCTCCACCGCACCATCGGGCGCCCACAAGCAGCCGTGGCACTTCGTCGCGGTGTCGAACGCGGAAACCAAACACGAGATCCGCCTCGCCGCAGAGGAAGAAGAGCGGATCAACTACCTCGAGGACCGCATGAACGAAGAATGGCAAGAAGCCCTTGCCCCGCTCGGCACCGATCACCACAAGGAGTTCCTCGAAATCGCACCATGGATCGTCGTCTTGTTCGAGGAGCGCTTTGAGCAGGCCGAGGAAGGCGCGCGCAAGAACTACTACGTCAAAGAAAGCGTCGGTATTGCCGCAGGAATGTTCATAACCGCCCTGCACCTCATGGGCCTCGCCACCCTCACGCACACTCCGACCCCAATGGCGTTTCTGCGCAAGATCCTCGGCCGTTTCGACAATGAACGCCCGTTCGTCATGTTCCCGGTGGGCTATCCGCTAGAGGGCGTGAAAGTTCCCGACATCCGCCGCAAACCCCTATCCGCCGTTTCGACGTTCATCGACTGAGTGCTCTTGGACAATGAGCAGGTCGACGGGGCGCGAGTTCTTCTGAAGCGCGTCCACAAGACATTGAAGACCCTGCCCCGCGCCAGATGTACGCCGAGACCGGAGCACCGGGTCGAGCTCCGCATAATGCTCGACCCTCACAAGACGGTACCGTGGCGGTGTGAGAGCACCAGGCTCGGGCGTCGGGGGAGTCCGGTTTCGCCCAACTCGAGGGTTTCTGTGGGAGCGGGCGCTGGTTACCGGGGCGTCGACGGGAATTGGGCGCGCTATGGCGGTGCAGTTGGCCGCCGCCAGCGTGGATTTGGTGCTAGTTGCCCGGAGCAGCGATCGCCTGGAGGAGCTGGCCGCCGAGCTGCGGGCCAATGGAGGGGGATCTGATGTGGAGGTCTTGGCCGCCGACTTGTCCGACCCGGCCGAACTAGCCGTGGTGGAGAAGCGCCTGGGGACCAGTGACATGCCCATCGATCTGCTGGTGAACAACGCCGGACTGGGTTACGAGGGGCCGTTTCACACCCAAGATGCCGCTGAGGTGTCGGAGACCATTGGGGTGAATGTGACGGCGCTGGTGAGGCTGACCCACGCCGCCTTGGGGCCGATGGCCGCCCGGAGTCGGGGTCAGGTGATACTCATCTCCTCGATGGCCTCACTTCAGGGTATGCCCATGACCGCGGTCTACTCTGCCACCAAGGCATTCATCACCAGTTTTGGCGAGGCCGTCTACGAGGAACTGAAGGGCACCGGGGTGGTGGTCACCACCGTGCTCCCCGGTCTGACCCGTACCGAGTTCCACCAGCGGGGCCGCTGGAATCTCGAGAAGTGGCCGTCGGTGGGATGGCAGAGCGCGGAAGAGGTGGCCTCAGAGGCGCTGGCTGCCGCAGCAAGGGCGCGGCCTGAGGTGGTGAGCGGTCGGGTAAACCGGGTTCTCGCCGCATTGTCCGGCATCGCCCCCCGCCACCTGCGCCGATCGCTCATCGGCCGGGCCGCCCGCAAGGCTCAAAGCGCATAGGAGCCAAAGAACATAGGAGGAACCTATGAAGACCGCATCGCGCCTGTTGGCCCCCGTGTCGCTAGTCCTGCTCATCGCCAGTTGCAGCGACGACCCTGGACCGCCTGGTGCCGAGTCGCCGCCATCGGCAACCCAGACCATGGTGGAGGATCTGCGCCGCAACGCCGACGAGTTCTCCTACGAGATCGGCAACCACGGAGGCACCCTCACCACGGCGACGATCTCCGAGCCGCTCACCTTCAACCTCGAACTCTCAACCGATGCCGGATCGTCGGGCGTGCTGTCGCACCTGTTCGAGGGCCTCACGGAGACCTCATGGTTGACCGATGAAATCGAGCCGCTGCTGGCTGAGTCATGGGAGCGCTCCGACGACGGGTTGCGCTGGGTGTTCCACCTGCGAAACGACGTGCAGTGGCACGACGGAGCACCGTTCACCGCCCACGATGTCGAGTTCACGTTCAACCAGGTTGTCTACAGCGACGACTTCAACGCGTCGAGCCGGTCCACATTCGAGTTCCGATACCTCGATTCCGACACCGGTGAATGGGAGCAGTCGCAGATGAAGGTGGCGGCGCTCGACGATCACACCGTCGAGTTCGTGCTGCCCCAACCGTTCGCACCGTTCCTGCGGTCCATGGGAACATCCATCTACCCCAAGCACATCCTGGAAGGCCCCGTCGCGGCCGGCACTTTCCAAGACTTCTGGGGTATAGACACCGACCCGTCGGAGATCATCGGCACCGGCCCGTTCACCATCGGGGAATACTCGCCGGGCGAGCGGATCGTGTACGAGCGAAACCCCGGCTACTGGCTGGTCGACGACGCCGGCGGGCGCTTGCCCTATCTCGACCGGGTAGTGGAGCTGATCGTGGAGGAATTGGAGGACGAGCTCGTGTTGTTCCGCGACGGCACCACCGACTTCCACGGCGTGCTGGGCCAGGAGTTCGCGCTCTTGGAGCCGCTGGCCGCCGCCGAGAACTTTGCCCTGCACCGTCGAGGCCCCGGCTTCGGCACCGCCTTTTTGGCGTTCAACCAGAACCCGGGGTCGAGCGAAGCGGGCGAGCCGTATGTCGATCCCGATCAGCTTCGCTGGTTCCAGAACGTGGAGTTCCGCAAGGCCGTGGCCCACACCATGAACAAGGCCGCCATGATCGACGGCGTCCAGCACGGCCTGGGCTACCCGCAGTGGTCGTCGGTGAGCCCGGCGGCTGGAGATTTCCACAATCCCAGCGTGCGCCGATACCCCTACGACCTGGAGAGGGCGAATGAGATCCTCGACGGGTTGGGCTGGCGGGACACCGACGGCGACGGCATCCGCGAGGACGACCTCGACAACCCCATCTCGTTCGCGCTCACCACCAACGACGGCAACAGCGTGCGGGCCGATGTCACCCAGATCATTGCCGATGGGATGGCCGCGCTGGGCCTCGATGTGGAGTTCCGCTTGATCGACTTCAGCGACCTTGTGACCCAGCTCACCGACACGTACGACTGGGAGGCCATGGTGGTGGGCTTCACCGGCGGCCCCGATCCTTACAGCGGCATGCCGCTGTGGCACAGCAGTGAATCGCTGCACCTGTGGCACCCGAACCAATCCGTGCCCGCCACGGAGTGGGAGGCCGAGGTGGATGAGCTGTACATCGCGGCCAGCACCGAGTTGGACCACGATCAGCGGGTGCAGCTCTACCGGCAGGCTCAGGCGATCATCTCTGAGAACGTGCCGTTGATCTACACCACCCTCGGCGAGCGGCTGGGCGCGGTCCGCAACACTTTGGGCAACTACACGCCAACGCTGTACGGCTACTGGGACCTGCGCTACCTGTACCGCACCGACCAGTAGGCAACGGCCTGCGCCCCCTGAGGGGACAAGCCGGGCTAGCCGAACTCGATCGCGGAGAAGCTGTTGAGCTTCTCCAGTTGGTGATTCGCGTTCACCAACCGGACGGTGCCCGACTTCGAACGCATGACCAGCGACTGCGTGCTGGCGTGCTGCTTGCTGTAGTGGACGCCCTTGAGCAGGTCGCCATCGGTGATCCCGGTTGCGGCGAAGAAGCAGTTGTCGCCCCGCACCAGGTCGTCGGCGGTGAGTGCGGCGTTGAGATCCATGTCTTGTTTGTCCGCGGTCTTCCGCTCCTTGTCGTTGCGGGGCCACAGCCGGCCCAGCAGCTCGCCGCCCATGCACTTGAGGGCCGCGGCGGCAATGACACCCTCAGGTGTGCCCCCGATTCCGAACAGGATGTCGGCGCCCGAGTCGGGCCACGCGGTGGAGATCGCCCCGGCGACGTCGCCGTCGGGGATGAGGCGGATGCGGGCGCCGGCCTCTCGCACCTCGGCGATCAGCTCGGCATGGCGATCGCGGTCGAGGATCACCGCGGTCACATCTCGCACCGACTCGCTCTTGGCCTCGGCCACCAGCTCGAGATTCCGGGTCGGGGAGTTCTCCAGCGAGATGCCGTAGCCGGTGCACTCGGAGCCGAAGGCGATCTTCTCCATGTACACACATGGCCCGGGATTGAACATGGTCCCCCTCCCTGAGACCGCGATCACCGACAGGGCGTTGGCTCGGCCAAGTGAGGTGAGCGTGGTGCCGTCGATGGGGTCGACGGCGATGTCGCATTCCGGGGGAGTTCCGTCGCCGATCAGCTCTCCGTTGTAGAGCATGGGGGCTTCGTCCTTCTCGCCCTCGCCAATGACGACCACCCCATCCATCGGCACGGTTCGAAGCAGCACCCGCATGGCCTCCACCGCGGCGTCGTCGGCCCCCTCTTTGTCGCCCCGGCCCATCCACCGGGATGCGGCCAGAGCAGCAACTTCGGTCACTCGGACCAGTTCCATCGCCAAGTTGCGGTCGGGGGTCTCTGACGATGCGCTCACGTTGGCCAACCGTAGCGCTGCTCATCGCCGACTTCATCTATCCAGGGCAGTGTTGCCGCGATCAAAACGGCAATATCCCGATGGCCGGCATCAGCGAGAATGCGACCGGGCCGGCGCCGTCTGTCACCATGGGCGGCATGGTTTGGTGCTTTCAATGCGGCGCCCCCTACGAGCAGGCCGTGTCAGAGTGCATGGAGTGCGGGGTGGCCACCTTTCCCACCCCTCCGCAACCGGCGGAAGAAGTGGGCGGGCCCGACGAGGAGCAGCTGGCCTATGAGTTCCACGAGTGGTCCTATGACGCCCGCAGCGGCCTGGAAGCAGCGCTGCGAGCCCTGGATCTGGAGCACGCTTGGCTGGGCCCCACGCTGATCGTATGCGAGGCCGACGAGGAGGTGATCGACCGGGCAGTGGAGGGCGTGCTGCGAGAGCGGCTTCCCGAGCTCGACAAGAGCCGGCCCAAGGTGGTGTACGAATTGGGGGACTACAACGGCGCCCAGAAGGCCGATGTGATGAGCGAGCTTTTGAGCGAGGGCATCGCCCACGAGCTCGACTACGCCGACAACCTGGTGGTGGACGAGGCCGACGAGGAGGCGGTGGACGCGCTGTTCGAGCAGTTGATCAACGCGGCGGCCCAGCGCCAGTTCGGTCCGGGCCTGCCCGGCGTGGAGCCCTATCAGGTGTTGGAGGCGTTGTTCTTCTCCGCCAACCGGCTCCGCCGCAACACCACTGACACCAAGGCGGTGGAGGATTTCGCCATCGCCCACGACCAAGTGGTCCAGCTCAGTCTGCCGTGGGGCTACGACGCCGATTTCTGGCGGGCCATGCTGGATGCCGCCGATGGGCTGCGAGACGCTTTGGTGGCTTATCCCGACCCGATCCAAGGCGACGCTGCCTCCGAGCAGGCCGCGGCCGTCTTGAAGGAACTCCTGCGCCGGTACATGTAATGGCGCCTCCGACGGTGGAAGGGATGGTGTTGACCCACGGTGCCGGCGGCGACCGCGATCAGCACACGCTGGTGGCCATTGCCGAGGGGTTGGCCCCACTGCCGGTGGAGCGCATCAACTTTCCCTATCGGAACCAGGGCCGCCGACCTCCCGACCGGGCCCCCAAGCTCCTGGACTTCCTGCACGACGTGATTCCGGCCATCGCCGAGCGCCTGGGAACCGAGCCCGGGCGCCTGGTTCTGGGCGGCCGGTCGATGGGAGGCCGGATGTGCTCGCTGGCCGTGGCCGAGGGCATGTCCGCTGCTGGCCTGGTGCTGTTGAGCTATCCGCTGCACCCGCCGAAAAGGCCTGAGAATCTGCGGACCGCCCATTTCGGCGCCGTGGACGTGCCGTGCCTGTTCATCTCCGGTGACCGCGACCCCTTCGGCACTCCCGAGGAATTCGGCGCCCATCTGCCGGCCATCAAAGGCCCGGTGACCACGGTGTGGCTCGAGGGGGAGCGCCACGATCCGAAGAAGGCCGACGCCGATATCGTCGCCGCGGTGGCGAGCTGGCTGGAGGCTGTCTAGGCGTCCTCGGCGTCTTCGGGGTTCAGCTCCTCCAGGGATCGGCGGGTGGTCTCGGGGTAGAACACCAGCACTAGGACCGCCACCAGGATCGGACCGGCCAAAAGAACCGAGAACGCGGTGCCGTAGCCCCAGGCCTCGATCATGAAGCCGCCGGCCGCCAACCCCACAAAGCTCCCCGATACCCCGGCCACCCCCAGCAATCCGTTGGACTCAGAGCGGCGGACTGTGCCGAACATCTCGGCTCGGTACACCCCGAGCGACGGCACCGTGGACGATGACATCAACGCGCCGACGGCGATCAGCACCCACATCGGCCAGCCGGCCAGGGTGAAGTGCCACAGGGCGAACACCGCGCCCCCGCTCATCCCCACCGCGGCAATCATCCGGCGGCCGCGGATGTCGGCCAGTTTGCCGGCTATCAGCATTCCGGGACCGGCGGTCCACGTGGTGGTCAGGGTGAACAGGGCGATCTTGGTGGCGCTGAAATCTCGCTGCTCGTTGAGGAACTCGTTTTGAAATTGGGATGCAGGGGTGGCGAACACCAGCACGGCGAACGAAGTGACCGCCAAGAGCATCAGTCGGAACCGATGCTCGAGCGGCGGGCGGTCTCGGGGCCGCCGGCGGGCGGTCTCGAACCGCTGCGATTCCGGCAGCCTTCGAGCGGCAAAGGCCACCAGAGGCAACCCGGCCAGCGCCGCCCCGAAGATGAGCCGCCACGCAGAGGCCCCCAGGTCGGCCAATGGCACGAAGCCGACGGCGATTCCCGAGCCCAGGCCGGCGGCCATTCCGAGCATGGAGGCCACGAAGGCTCGAGAGCCAGCCGGGGACTCCTCCAAGGCGAACACAAAGATCAGCAGAGCCAGGGCGTGCGAGAGGCCCCGGGCAACCGCTTGGACGGCGGTCAGAGTGGCCAGGTTGGCGACCAGCGAGGTGGCCGCGGCGGCCAGGATCGATCCGGTCGCGGCGTAGAGAAGGGTGCGCCGACGGCCCTGGCGGTCGCCGAGCACGGCAACCGCCACCGTGATCAGAATGCTCAGTCGGACCAGTGCGAGGGCGAGCCCTTGGGCCGACTCGTCTGCGCCGAACTCGTCGGCGGCGAAGGTGATGGTCTGACCGAGCAGCGAGCCCAGAAACCCGGCGACTACGGCCAGGGTGGCCAGCAGGGCCACTACGTGGGCTTGCCGGGAGGTGAATCGGTCGGGGGGATGCCACCAGGGCAATTCCCGTCCCCGGACCAGGGCCCGGCTGAAGGGGATGGTGAACAGAACCCTCCACACCGGGATGTCGAGCCGGTAGTCGAATCGCTCGGTGATCTGCACCTGCCCGCCCCCTGCCCCCTCCACCGTGACCGTGCGGCGGTAGTGCTCCACCGGTCCTTCTGCCGCGGCGAAGGCGCCTTCGTCCTCGGCACGCTCCAGGACGATGTCGGAGCGGGGAGATAGCAGGCCGTTGGGGCCGTTCAGAACGCCGTTGGCCGTGTGGGTGCTCACAACGCGACGAGAGATCACTTGGGGCATGGATTGGTGCTCAGTCTACTTTTCTGCACCCGGAGCCCAACGACCGCGCTCAACGCCGGCATGACTGTGTTTTCGGGGGCGCGGGGACCATACTTGTCGAGTGGAGCGCGCCCATCGAGAGGGCTTCGATGAACAGGAACGCATCGAGGTGCGGGCCAGTGGACCGCTAGAGGGGTCGGTGGTCATCGGAGGGGCCAAGAACTCGGTGCTGAAGCTCATGGCCGCTTGTCTGCTCACTGAGGGCACGTTCGTGATCCGTAATGTTCCCGATATCGAGGATGTAACCGTGATGGCCGAGGTGCTGCGGGCGATGGGGGTCACAGTCAGCCGGTCGGGTGGCGCACTCACCATTGAGCGCCCCGCGGCTATCACCCCCGAGGCTCCTTATGCGCTGACTGAACAGCTGCGCGCCTCCACTGCGGTGCTGGGCCCGCTGTTGGCCGGCGCCGGAAATGCTCGGGTGGCCCTGCCCGGCGGTGACGACTTCGGCCCCCGTCCCATTGACATGCACATTGCCGCGCTGGAGATCATCGGCGGCCGGTTCGAGATCTCCGGCGGGGACGTCTACGCCACCGCCGACAATCTGGTGGGCAATCCTGTGCTGCTGGAGTTCCCCAGCGTGGGGGCCACCGAGAACGTGATGATGGCCGCCGTCCGGGCCAAGGGAACCACGGTTATCGACAACGCGGCCCGAGAGCCGGAGATCTCTGATCTGGCCGGATTCCTGAACCACATGGGCGGACAGGTAACCGGGGCGGGAACGTCCACCATTGTGATCGAGGGGGTAGAGGAACTGCGCCCGGTGGAACACACTGCGGTGAGCGACCGAATTGAAGCGGCTACGTTCTTGGCTGCTCTGGGGGTGGCCGGCGGCGAGATCACCTTGTTGGGCGCCCGTCCCGACCACATGGCGATGCTGTGCCGCAAACTGGGAGACATGGGGGTGCGGACTTCATCTGATCCCGACGGCATTTGGGCCATGTGCAGCGGGCGCCTTCGGTCGGCCGATGTGTCCACCCTGCCGTATCCCGGCCTGCCCACCGATTGCAAGCCGCTGCTGGTGTCCATGCTGTCGGTGGCCGAGGGTGTGGGGATCGTGACCGAGAACCTCTTCTCGGGCCGGTTCCGCTATGTGGACGAGCTGGTGCGCATGGGCGCCGATATCCGAACGGAGGGCCATCATGCAGTGATCCGGGGGGTTGATCGGCTCAACGGCGCGCCGGTGCGCGCGTCCGACATCCGGGCCGGAGCAGCCTTGGTGGTGGCCGGGCTGGCCGCCGAGGGCGTCACGGTGGTGTCCGATCCCCACCACATCGACCGAGGCTATGAGGACTTTGCCGGCAAGCTCAACGCTCTTGGGGCTGACGTCCGCCGCGAGAGGCCCGGCGGTTAGCCAGGAACAGCAGGCCGGCCAGGAGGGCCAACGGCGCGCCTACCAAGAGGATCTCGTCCCAACCTCCCTGGTGAGCCAGAACTTCCACAGTGCCGAGTCTGTCAGATGCCCACTTGGTTGAATGAACTAGTGGTGTGTCGTGGGTTTAGCGCCGTGGATTGCGACGGCAGCGGCGTTCCTCGCAAGGCGCACCGACGCAGCCATACTTCCAGCGTACGGCAAGGAGGGGCAACGCCGCGAGGGGCGTCGATGCCTAGCAGGACACGCGCGAATAAACCCACGACACACCACTAGATCGGCGGGAAGGTTGGCGAATCGGGTTTTGGCTGAGACAATTGGGGTGTGCAGAGCGCCGTAGCACAAGTGATTGAGGCCATCCGCCCTGCGGTGCAGGCCGACGACGGCGACATCTTCTTGCGAGAGGTGGACGAGGACACCGGCGTGGTCACCGTGGAGCTGACGGGGGCCTGTGTGAGCTGCCCGGCTTCGACGGTCACGCTGAAGGCTGGGGTGGAGCGGATTCTCAAGGACCGGGTACCCGGGGTAACCGAGGTGGTGAATGTGGGCCAGAATCTGCTGAGCGACGGCTCACCAGTGGGCTTGTAGCCACATACCGCAAGCATGGTCCCGCAAAGAACCGACACCTGGTATGTCAGCTACGTGCTGATCGCCGCCAACGTGGTGGTGTTCATCGTGGGCATGGCGATGGGGGACAGCCTCAACGGCGGGGGCACACTCGACGGACTAGTAGTCGAAGCCGCCACCTGGGGGGCGGCCATTGACGTCTACAACGAGTGGTGGCGGGTGTTCACCGGCGGTTTCTTGCACCACGGTGTGTTTCATCTCGCGGTGAACATGTACTCGTTGTACATCCTGGGGTTGGCCCTGGAGCGGTGGCTGGGCCGAGTGCCGTTCACCGCGGTGTACCTCTCGTCGCTGGTGAGCGGGTCATTCGGGGCGCTGGTCGAGACCCCCAACTCGCTGGTGGCGGGAGCGTCGGGAGCGATCTTTGGGCTGATGGGCGCCTATGCCGCTCTCCTGCTGACCCAAGGGGTGGGCTTGTTCCAGACCCCGATTGGACCGATCCTGGCCATCAACCTCGTTATCAGCTTCACCGTTTCGGGAATTTCGCTGGGTGGCCACATCGGGGGGCTCGTCGGCGGTGTCCTCGTGGGGGCAGCTGCGGCTCAAGCAATACGCAAACAGAAGTACACCACTGCGACCCCGGTGCTCGCAGCCATAGCGGTGGCCGCGGCCTCCTTCGCCGGCTCATTGTGGGCTGCCTCCCGCTGGTTGGAAGTGCTCTAGGCGGCCTAGAACTGGGCGCGCAAGGTCTTGAGGTTTCGACGCCACACCCACTCGAGGACGCGGGCGCCGACCATGTCGCCCAGCAGGCCACCCATCCACCATGGGAATTGAAGCTCCTCGGTCCAGCAGAACTCGGTGCGCTCGGTGCCTGCGGGCGCAAGGGTGAAGCGGCCTTCGCCGGTGACCAGTCCGGTGTGGCGCACCCCGATGGCCTTCTTCTCTGCCCATTCGGTGACCACCATGGCGTCGCTGAGCCGGAGGGGGCCGACCCTGGTAAGGCAATCGAAGGCGGTGCCCACCCCCTCGGTTTGAGACCCATGAAAGGAGATCGACTCAGCGTCGGCCATCCACTCGGTGTGGCTGTCGATCCGGCGCACGTACTCCCAGACCGAATCCAAAGGCGCTTCAATGGTGGTGGAAACCCTGATTCTTGCCATTCACTGCAATTCTAAAGTGGATCTGGCAGTCTATGAGCGGTTCGCAGGGAGAACCGCAGCCACTAGGCCGTAGAATTCATGCCATGTCTGATGCCGACATCGAGTTCTTCTGGGATCCGATCTGCCCGTTCGCATGGCTTACCTCCCGGTGGGTGACCGATGTCGCCCGCCAGCGCGACTACGCAGTGGACTGGCGGCTGATCTGTCTGTCGATCCTCAACGAGGACAGCGACTACGAGAACTTTCCCGAGGGCTATCAGGATTTGCACCACAAGGGCCGGCGCATGCTGCGGGTGGCCCAGGCGGTTCGCGACGAGCACGGTGCGGCCGCAGCCGGCCAGCTGTACACCGCCTACGGGTCCACCATTTGGAACCCCGACGGGGACATCCGCTCGGCCATGGGCGAGGTGGCTTCCGAACAGCACTTGGCCGCTGCCCTCGATAAGGCCGGTGTGCCATCGGAGTTGGCCGCCCGAGCCGAGGACGAATCGCTGGACGACGCTCTGCGGGAGTCCACCATGGACGCGCTTAGCCGCACCGGACGAGATGTGGGGACGCCGATCATCACCTTCCACCACAACGGTGGCACCACGTCGTTCTTCGGTCCCGTGGTGAGCCAGGTTCCCGCTTCTGAGGACGCCACCCGGCTGTGGGATGCGGTGGTGACGCTGGCCGAGTGGCCGTCGTTCGCCGAGCTCAAGCGCTCCAAGCGCGACGACCTGGTCTTTCCATCGGTATAGAGGAGAGGGGGCTGCAATGACATCGGGGGCTATCGCATATCTGGACAATGCCGCCTCGACCCCTCTGTGCTTAGAAGCAGTCGAAGCCATGGCTCCGCTGCAACGGGAGCTGTATGCCAACCCGACCGGCGCGCACCGGATGGCGCGGGACACCCGCCGTCGGATCGACGATGCCCGCGATGTGATGGCCGAGGCTCTGGGCTCGCAGCCGGGTGAGATCGTGTTCACCGGCGGTGGCACCGAAGGCGACAACCTCGCGGTCGTCGGTCGGCACATGAAGGCCGGCGGTGTGACGGTGTGCTCGGCCATCGAGCACCATGCCGTGCTTGAGCCGGTGGAGCACCTGGGCGGGCGCGTAGTGGCAGTGGACGCCGCTGGAGTGATCGATTTGGATGCGCTGGCCGCGGCGCTAGACGACGATGTGACCGTGGTCTCGGTGATGCTGGCCAACAACGAAACCGGCATGGTCCAGCCCTTGGAGCAGGTGGCCGAGTTGGTGCGCTCGGGGACTCCCCAGGCGGTGCTGCATACCGACGCGGTGCAAGCTTTTCCCTGGCTGGACGTGGCATCGCTGGCCGCTGGCGCCGATCTGATCTCGGTCAGCGCCCACAAATTCGGCGGGCCCAAAGGCGTGGGTGCACTGGTGGTGCGCGACGGAGTGGAGCTTTCGCCGCTTCTGTTAGGCGGTGGCCAAGAGCGGGGATTGCGCTCGGGCACTCACAACGCCGCGGGCATTGCCGGCATGGCGGCGGCCGCAGAGGTAGTGCTGAAGAGCCGAGTCGAGCAGGTGGTGCGCCTGGCCGGTCTGCGGGATCGGCTGGCGGAAGGTGTTCTTAGCGCGGTCGACGGCACAGTGGAGACCGGCGAGCGATCGGGCAAAGTGGCCGGGTCGGCCCACCTGTGCTTCGAAGGGATCGAATCTGAGGCGCTGTTGTTCCTGTTGGAGGATGCCGGGGTGTATGCGTCGGCCGCGTCGTCGTGCTCCAGCGGGGCGCAGGACCCGTCGCATGTGTTGGCCGCCATGGGCTATGACCGCATGCTGGCCGGTGGATCGCTGCGGCTTTCGCTGGGCTATGAGACCACCGACGCCGAAATCGACCAGGCGCTTTCGGTGATCCCTAGCGCAGTAGCCCGCCTCCGGGACTACGGGACGGGCTGAGCGATGCGGGTGCTAGCCGCTATGTCCGGAGGAGTGGACTCCTCGGTGGCTGCCGCCATGCTGGCCGAGCAGGGACATGATGTGGTGGGCGTGACCCTCAAGTTGTGGGGAGGGGAGTCGGACACCGGGTGCTGCTCGGTGTCGGACGTGGAGGACGCCCGCCGAGTGGCCGACCTTTTGGGACTGCAGCACCACGTGTTCAACTTCGGCGACGCCTTCGATCAGCGGGTGGTGGCGCCGTATGTGGATGACCACGCTGTGGGGCTGACACCCAACCCGTGTATCGAGTGCAACCGCCACATCAAGTTCGACAAGCTCATGGTGCGGGCTGAGGCGCTGGGCTTCGACGCGGTAGCCACCGGCCATCACGCCCGTCTGGAGGCGGCGGAGGACGGGTTCCGAGTGCGGCGGGGCGTGGACGACGCCAAGGATCAGTCCTATGTGCTCTACATGCTGGGCCAAGAGCAGATGTCTCGGCTGCTGTTGCCCATCGGTCATTTGACTAAGGGCGAGGTTCGGGGGCGGGCCGCCGATCTGGGCTTGCGGAACTCGGCCAAGCCCGACAGCCAGGACGTGTGCTTCATCGCCAACCGGGCCGGGGGAAGGCAGGGCTTTCTGTCTCGTCGATTGGGTGAGTCGCCCGCCACCGTGGTGGACGCCGACGGCACGGAGTTGGGCTCAGTCGAGGCCGTGCAGGCCGTGACCATCGGCCAGCGCCGAGGCCTCAATCTGGGCGGCACTGACGAGCCCCGATACGTGACCAATGTGGACATCCCCGCAGGCCGGGTAACCGTGGGCCGCCGCGAGGATCTGTACACGCCCATTCAGGAGGTGAGCGACATCCACTGGGTCGATGAAGCGGTCGATGGCCCGGTAGACATCCAGGTGAGCGCCCACGGCACCCCCGCAGTCGGCGTGGTGGACCAAGCCGGCAGAGTCACCTGGGAAGAGCCCCAGCGCCGTGTAGCCCCCGGCCAGGCGGTGGTGTTCTACCAGGGCGAACTAGTAGCCGGCGGGGCGGTAGCGGCCTAGCTAGGCGGACTGTGGTCTACTCGCAGGGCTCAACCTGATACCTTGCCCTGCGTATCCGTGGCCTGAAGCCTTTGGATCCTCGTACTTGATGGCGGGGGATGCGAGAATCACAGGGTGTTTTCGCTGATCCCTTCCGCTTTTCGGTCGATGGATGCTGCCATTGTCCGTGGTGAGCTGATAGTTCGTGAGGGACGCGACGACAAGGAGTTTCACTTTCAGCGGTGGGTCCAGGCTCGTCTCGGCGAGGCTGGCATCAATTATGACGATCCTGGTCGGAATAGCTACCCGGATTTGACGTTGGTAGACAGCCCCGAAGGCATCGAAGTGAAGGGACTGTCCACACCGGGGCGCGATGCTTCGTTCGACGGGAATAGCCAGGTCGCCCGCCCGACACACAATGGTCGGACGATTTTCTATGCATTTGGTAGGTACCCGGCGTCCCCAGAGGGCAACACGTTTCCAGTTGTAGACCTTGTAATGGTCCCTGGCTCCTTTCTAAATGCCGATGACACTTACGAGCACAAGAACACAAGCACCAGGGGTTTCGGAAGCTATGGCGATATTTTGCTCCGCGACCGCAAGATGTACGTGATGCCAACGCCCGTAGCCCTGCTCGGAGGGGTTGAGGGTACTCGCACCCTTCTACTACCTGCTGTCGATGATCCAGGTGACGGATTCGTGCAAGTCGGGGAGGTCACTCGGGTTGAGGTTGAAAATGTGATGACTGGCTATGCGTTTGACTTCGCTACAAACCACTTGAGTGCCACATATCGCAGGAACCCAATGGCTGGACGACAGCACCACTTCCGGGCATGGCGGATTGCCCGGCCTGAGGGTCTAGGTGCCGAAGTGACCATGAGCAATAGTGTCACTCAAAGTGCCTAGAGTGGGCTTGTGGGCGACCTGACCGCACTTAGCATGTTTTCCGGTGCCGGGGGGCTCGACCTTGGATTCGAGGCCGCGGGCTTCACCACCGTCGCCGCTGTTGATCATGACCCGAACGCTGTCGACACGCTCCGCAAGAATCGGCCTGAGTGGAATCCAGTCGAGGCTGATGTACGGGAATGGACGACCGAAGGTTTGCCTGACACCCCGGATGTGCTGATAGCCGGACCGCCATGCCAAGGATTCAGCCTCGGAGGGAACCGCCAGGCAGCGGACGATAGGAACGGGCTATTCCGTGAGGTATGCCGTGTTGCCCAACATGTGCGTCCTCGCGTTGTCATCATCGAGAACGTATTGAACCTACGCACGATGCTGCATCCCGACACCGGGAGGCCTTTCATCAAGGAGATTTCTGTGTCGCTGGCCGAGGCTGGATATGGAGACATTGCTTGGGACGTGTTCAAGATGGATGGTCATGGCGTTCCGCAGACTCGCCGTCGGTTTGTGTTCGTGGCGTTCCGAGACGGGGCACCTGACAGTTGGCATCTCCCAATATCCTCAGGCTACGAGCCGATCCGCCCATGGCTTTGGGATCTCGCTCATGACGAAAAGATCTCCTTGCCCAATCATGATCCTTCATGGGGTTTCAAGTCCCAGGTGCATGTTGATCGAGGAATTGACCCTGGACAAGATGCGGCGATCAGCATTGTACGTTTCTCCCGGACGGCTTCTGACGGGAACCCGATTCGAAAGTGGGATCGCTCGTTCCCCGCGGTGGATACCGCGACCGTATGGGGCCTTGCCCACGGGCACGTGTCCGCTCGCCGAGAACCTAGAGATCGAAGCAGCAATGCAAAGTTCGTCCGGAATCCAGACACTGATGTCACCTTGTGGCGTATCCGGGCTGACCGCCTCCGTTCGCTCACACATCGAGAATATGCCCGTCTCCAGACTTTCCCAGACTCCTGGGAGTTCGTCGGTGGCAACAAACGTGATGTGCATCTCCAAATTGGCAACGCCGTTCCGGTCCGGTTTGCTGAACGGCTAGGCCACAACATCAGGGAGGCGCTCCGAGCCCTTGACACTGGCCAAGCATTCCCCCAAATGGAAGATGCCCCTCTCCGGCTCTTCTAACTCTCCCTAGTCGCTGTCCTTACCGTCGACATAGCGCCAACGAAGGTCCAAGGAACTGTCACTGGCTGTATCTACAGTGGACGGCGTGCGAGGTGTTAGCACTTTGGTGTCATCCTTGTGGATGTTGGCATGAGGGGCCTGCAGGAGAGGGCTGCGGCTAGCTGCATTGATCAGCAGTTTGTTGATACGGCTCGAGAGGTTGCTCAGGCCGTTGCCCGTACTCGACCGTCTCCCACAGGAGGGAGACATTGGCTGGCGGAGGACATTGATGACCTGATTCACGACACAGTCGTACGGGTTACCCCTGACCAACTGGTGCTCGCAGCCACTGAGGCTCATAGTGACACCGAATTCATTGGGTGGCTGCGGAAGGCGTTACGCACCACGCTCAACATCCGTGCTAGGGGCACACCATCGGGTCGAGTCATTCGAGCGATGGACGATGCCCTCAGGGGGGATCCAAGCCGGTTTTGCTCCGAAAATGGCTATTGGCGTCTGAGCGCCGATGCTCGCCAGCCGAACTGGCAGGATGGTCTCTCGGTACTTGTAGCTGAAGCTTGGAAGGTAGCCACGCAGACCGTGCGAATGTCGCCTAGCGCATCAAAGACTCCGCCGATGGCTACCCGCCCAGATATCCGTGCAGTTTGTGCCCAGGTATTGGGTTTATCGGGTCCTTTGAAAAAAGTTCACCTAGCCGAGGTACTTGCTCATCGGTTCAACGTCTTGTTTGAGGGGAGGTTCGCCTACCTCGATCGCAATGATGAAGATGAGGCAGGTTCGGTAGAGCCAACAGCTGAAGAGGCATTTGACAGCGTTCAGGACGAGCTAGCAGCTCGGTGGATACTTGAACAGCTCACCGACGAAGAGCGGAGTGTTCTCGGACATCTCCTAGACGGTGCAAGCATCCGCGATCTAGCGGTAGCCCTGGATTGCTCCAGGTACCGGGCAGAGATAATCAGGAACCGTCTCACAGAGAAGTTGCGCCGCCTTGCCGATATCTCCTCAGAAGGCAGTCAAAGTGCGGTGGAACTCCTTCTCGACCTGATCAGACAGCACGACGACTTGCGGCATTTGGCAGAACAAGATGAAGTCAAGCATGGCTGCTGACCCTTTCCTGCATCGCCTCAGCGAATTGAGTTGGCCAGTAGTGGCGCTGGATCGACCCGACCCTGCGCCAGGACAACTCTGGCGTGCTGAATGGGGTAGCACGGCGTGCCTAGTGGTGGTCACTGGGGAACGCGAAGGCCGGGATGTACCTGTGATGGCCGCAACGGCGGACCAGATCGGTGACGAGAGAGGTCTCGTCACCGAGTCGGTGAATGAGATGATGATGTCTGTATGGGGCGGGTTGACTAGCTCCATCAAGATGTTCGCGCTGGAGTATCGGATCACTGATCTGACTTTGAACAGCTTTGACAGGATCTTGGCTGTAGCGAATGGCCAGCAGCAAGGTGACTGGGCTCCCATTAGCAGCGATCTCGATGACCGGGTGCTTATCCGGACCGACTTGGGCGAGAGGTTGCGACTTCTTTCTGAAGCCGAGTGGCTGCCTGTGGCTAGCAAGGAGCAAAGAACAATTGCTGAGCTTGCCGAGGCTGCTGGAATAGGGGCAAGCCAGATCGCTGGCCACCTTGGGATCACCCCCGGCGATGCCCGACGCCTTATTCGAGGGCAGCGGGAGCCGTCAGCAGACGAGATGCGTGTGCTTTCTGACCTCCTCGGCAGTGTTCCCGAAATCAGCTTGCAGTTCGATGACGACTTAGTCGTTAGTCTCGACCTGCCTGAGTTCCGACCGAGACTTCACTTGGCTGCTAGAGGCGAGCACCGCGGTGACGAAGTTTCTGCACGACGAGCTTTGGCTGGTCGGATGGAGGCTCTTGCCGCCCGACACCGGGATCGTGGCCCGCTGAATTGGGTGTCGTTGATCAGAGAGGCGCTGCGTGAGGATTGACCCAACGGCAGAGGCGCGGCGTCTTCTTGAGCAGGTTGACCCGGGGGACCTTGCGGAACTCGCTAATGATCCAGCAATGGCAATTGAGGTCTTGTTTGATGTGGAGGTAACCACGCGGCCGCCGTCGCCGCCGGGTCAAGGATGCGCAGTCGACGGAACGTATCACCCTGGGCCATCACCGCGAATCCTCGTTGCTGACGACGTTACGCCGGCACGGCAGCGATTCACCGTCCTCCATGAACTCGGCCATCACCTAATTGAGCACGACGCCCATCTCAACGACCTAACAATCGACGATGCCGATCGGCGCGATGAAGAGATCTGCAACGAGGTCGCCGCTAGTGTGCTGCTGCCCGCAGAGCTAATTGAGCGGACTCTCCCTTCTGGATTGTTCACTGCGCAAGATGTTGCTTCCCTCTATAGCGCGGCCGGAGCGTCACGCATGGCTTGTTGTGTCGCTGCTGCCCGCCATCTGAGAACTCCCGGATGTGTCACTCTCGGATTGCCTGATGGAACAGCGACGTTCACAGCTCATCATCCTGCGACGCCGTGGCATATTGCTCGCGGCACCTTGCAGGGCGAAGACTCGCTCTTGGCCAGAGCAGGGCGCAACGTGACAAGGAAGGCGAGAGGCGTCACCAGGGTTCGGTTCGTTTCGGGTACAAATAGCGGGGATGTGCATGGAGACGCCTTCGCTGCTGGAGATGGCTGGGTATATCAAGTCATTGCCGCCGACCCGTGTTCACCATGGGACAAAGGGCTCAAATTCGCCCTTGCTGATACCGGTCCAGACGCTGAGGATATTGAGTGCGTCCAATGTGGTGAAGCGTCTCGTATGTGGGCAGCACCGTGCAGACAGTGTGGAGACCGAATCTGCCCTCAATGCCAACGATGTTCCTGCCCTGTCGGACCCACTCCTCGCGCATGTGATGGCTGCCGCTTGTTGAAGCCCCCCAACCAGTTTCCAGACGGAGGGTCCTTATGCGTCGACTGCAACTGATCGAAAAAAATTCGGACATCGCTTCATGTTGCGGCATTTGTTCCTCTGTACGGCGAACGAAGGAGTGAGGCCAATGAATCTGAACGAGCAATTCGACATCCTCGATGACAATTTGAAGTTGGATCCAGAGGTGCGCCAGAGGGCCGTAGTCGCGCATAACCGGCTTGGAGAGCTGCTTGTCGAGGCTGGTGTGGCCAAGCGGACGAGGTTGCAGGGAAGCTTTGCTCGGCACACCATGAGGGGACCGGAACTGCATGACATCGATAAAGTCGTCGAGCTGGTAGACAGTCTGCATGCGCCGCTGGAAGGTTCCGGTGGCTCCGAAAAAGCCATGGAGATCATCCATAGTGCCCTCGCTCCCCATTTCAGTAGTGCCCGCTTCGAGGTCAAGAAACACGCCCTGGGTATCTATCTTCCTGGTGACGGCTTTAACTTTGATGCTGTTCCGGCGTTCAATCCCGAAGATGGCACCGGTTGGATTGCCATTGCCGACACCGAAGACGACGCATGGGAGCCGTCAAACACCTATGTCTTGATTGACACCATCGCCGAACGGAACCAAGCATGCGACGGCAGGTTTGTGCGCCAAGTTCGTATGGCCAAGCAGGCAGTACACCATGCCGGGCTGTATGAATTGCTTCCCGGTCTGCACATTGAAACTTTTGCCTATCAGTCGATCACAGGCAGCACCAGTCATTCTCAAGCAGTCGCGGCCACATTGTCGATGGGCGCCCGGCTCCTTGGCGGCCCGTACACCGACCCCACTGGAGTGGATCGCATCTCCGACCGACTGTCACCTGCTGATGTTGTTACTGCCCAGAGAGAGATGGAACGTTCGGCTGGCCTTGCGGCTGAAGCAGAGCGACTTGCGGCTAGGGGCGACGAGGCATCGGCAGAGCGCATTTGGGCCGGCATATTCGGCGAGATGTTCCCCCATCCAAAGGAAGGTGAGAAGCGCTTCCTCCAAGGTTTACACGCCGGTGCAAGCGTGGGTCCCGCTGTCATTTCCCGCCCAACTCCGCCTACTCGGGCGTGGAGGCCTGCATGAGACGTGGCAGCTTTGGCGATGTCCGAGGTGACCCGCATGGGAACGTCCGCTGGCTCACTTTGTCACGCGTTGTCCATGGAGTAGAGGTCACCGTTGTCAGGCACAATGACTTGCTCAGTATCTTCGACGTACGGTTCGACCCGCCCCCGAGAGAGCATCTGCCCGGCTATCCGACCGAGCACGTCCGCGTCACAGTTCTGGCCAGCGGACGTGCATTTGCGGTCCCCGTTGATGGGGACAACAGAGCTTGGTTGCATCGTTACCCGCGCCACTCTGTATCAGAACTTCTGTTCCTTCCAAGCGGTGCCAGGATCCCATGGGAGCACCTCTTGGGGTCTCTATGCCTTGAGTACCCCGACGATCCCGATCATCTGCGTTGGCATTGGCGCGACGGGATTGACACCTACCTGCGCATCGTCCAGCGGCATCTCTGGTACGAGGAATATTGGCGTCGTGAGGGCTCGTGGCCAGTTGAAGACGCCCCCCACGGCCACCGCCTAGACGGCCACCCGCATCCCATCGTCACCCCTGCCCTTCGGAGTGCCTGATGTCTGTTTCTCTCGCTGTCATCGCCACGTTCAAGACGGTCTCGATCACTGCTTTGATCACCGTACCCGTTTCTTCAGTGCTCGGCGCTGTTTCCACCTTGCTAGTCACCCGTGCCAATGAAGCTGCTAACCGTCGTCGCGAACGGTATGCCCAAGCCGTCGAGACGCTAGTTGCCTGGACGGAGTTCCCATACAGGGTCCGCCGCCGTGCTGACGACAACCCTGCCACCCTTGCCGCCCTCGCGAATCATGGGCATGACATCCAAGAGCGGCTCGCTTGCCACCAGGTCTGGATTGCAACCGACCATCCCAACTTGGCTCAAACCTATGCCGAGACCCGAGCTGCGCTTGATCAAGCCATCGGTCCTGCCATCAGTTCAGCATGGGATAGCGCCGCAATCACCAAGGCCACCGACATGAACTTAAATGGTTGGGGTCCTGACACGAAATGTAGGAAGGTGATCACCGATCTCCAGCATGAGATCGAAAAGCGCTTCGGCTTACGGCGTTTCAGGAGACAGAAAGGCCAATCGGACCGAAAGGGTTGACCTAATCCACTTGCAGGTCTGCTCCGGCGAGTTTGGCGGTAGCTGTTCAGGCAACTAGCTCCTTCAGCGCGGCCAATCGGGGGGCGATCAGATCGGTGATTACCTTGGGGCGGTCGGCGGGTGGCGCCAATGCGGCTTCGCCCCACAGGGCTCGGCCCACTGTGAATCCGGCGCAGCCTGAGGCCATGGCTACTTCCAGTTGGGCGTGATATTTGTCGAAAGTGCCGCCGCCCGATAGCAGGGTCCAGGGCATTTCGCAGCGGTTGGAGATCTCTGAGCAGGCTGAGGCCCAGCGAGTTTGGTCGGGGTCGTGGTCGGCATCGACGGGGAACGGCAGTTTCAAGATGTCGAATCCCATGGGAGCGAATCTGTCCACGGTGTCGAGCACGATCTGGGGGCGAAGTGACGGGTCGCTGAGGCCGTAGAACAGCGGTTCTACCAGCAGGGGGATGCCCACCCGCCGGCACTCGGCCAAGATGTCGGCCGCGGCCTTCTCTTGAGCAGCGGCGTGGGGGCGGTCGGGCCGGTACAGCACCAGCAGCTTGGCCGCGGCGGCCCCGCAGTCGGCTGCGGCCTGCACCGACCAACCGTCGAGAAGGGCGACGGGGGCGGCTTCAGGATCGGCCATGTACCCCTGCGCCTCCAATGCCGCGGTGAAGCCCACCCTGGGGGGCAGCGTGCCGTCCAGCAGCTGGGGGATGGAGTATTCCGGCTCCAGCATTACTCCCGTGGCCCCGCCGGCCAGTCCGGCCACTAGGTCGCGCTTGAGATCGACGATGTCCTGGTGGGACACGGAGTCGGGGTTGTCGGGGGCCAGCACGCTGCGCAGCGAGTCGCGGTGGTCGATGGCCAGCACCGCGAACCGCCCGTCGTGGGCTAGGTCGGCCACGCTCATCTCAGTTGGAGGGCACCGCGCCGGCCACCGGCAGCGTCCACGCCCCCGCGCCCCAGTCGGCTTCGATCCAGGTGTGGTCGGCGGCGAAGCAGGGGGGCGTGCGCCGCTCCTCGCCGATCAGCTCGCCGGCCAGGTAGTTGAGGAAGTACATGTTGGAACCGGGGCAGGCCACCGACGTGTGGTAGCCCTTGGGAACCAGCGCAGCGTCGCCATCTCGGATCACGACTGCTTCGTCAAAGTTCTCTTCAGTGCGCCAGTTGCGGTGCATGGCATAGCCCTCGGGGCGATCCAGGCGGAAGTAGTAGACCTCCTCCAGATAGGGCGAGCCGTCTCGCCCATCGTGGCAGTGGGGGGGCCAGCCCGACCAGGTGCCCCGGGGCACGAACACCTCGTAGAGGATGAGCCGCTCGGCGGGCAGCGGGTGGGCCAGGGAGTGGACCACTTGGCGGTAGGCCTGGCCGCCGCCCCGGATTTCCACCTTCATCTCGGTCGGCTCGATGATCCGAGCCGGATAGCGGCCCTCGGCGGGGGCCGAGCCCACCGCGGCTGTCAACGAGCTCTCGGCGGCTATCTCATAGGGCGTGCCCGGCGGCACATAGACAATGCGGCCCAACTCATCGAACACCGAGGTGCGGCTGATGGCGGTGTCGATCTCGCCGGCTCGCACTCGGCCCGAGCCGGCGAGGGGGACGATGGCGGTCTCCCGGTCGGACTCGACCCCCGACCACGGCTGGGAGGGGGTGGTCTCCACCACTGAGAAGGCCACGTTGTCCCATCCGGCCGTTTCCGGGGTGATGTTCAGGATTTGCCCTGGTCCCGGCTGGGGGCGGATAGGTCCTGATGCGGGTGCGGTCGCCATGGTCAACCTCCAGTGGTCGGGGGAACAAGGTCGCCAGATTCGAGTTCCTGTTTGAAGCGGTCCAGCAGCTCGCGGGTGCCTAGCGGCTCATAGTCCAGAATTTCAGTCGTGCGAGGGGTGCGGATCGTCGTGTCGTAGGGGATGCGGGCCCCGGCCATCGACGACATCATCTCCGAATCAGGCGGAACCGATCTCAGCAGCGAGGGATCGTGGCCGAAGACCTCGCAGGCCAATCGGGCCAGCTCCATACGCCCTGCCGGCTCGGCGCCGCAGCAGTGGAAAATGCCGTCGGCGTCGTCGTTGGCTGCGATCAGCCACATGGTTTCAGCGCACTCGCTGGCCAGACTGGGCGTGGCCGCCATGTTGATGTCGTCACCCTCCCATACCCCGAATGGCTGGCCTTGAGACACCGCGTCGAGCACGGTGGTCACGAAATAGCCGTATCCGGGATCCTGGCCCCGGGGCATCTCATCTCGAGCCCAGTGGACGCCGTTTACCGCCGACACCCGGGCCACCGCAGCCCGGTGAGCCTGGAGCAGGGCGGCCTGCTCGCTGAGGGCTTTCAGCACCCCGTAGTAGTTCACCGGGTTGGGGGGCGTGTGCTCGTCGGCCCCGGCCTGGGTGCCGTCGAACACCCAGTCGGTGGACACCACGATGAGCTTGGCGCCGGCCCGATTGGCTGCTTCGGCCATGGTGAGGGTGGCGTCCACATAGCTGCGCCACGCCAGCTCCCGTCGGGCGTAGATGCCGTCCAAGTCGTTCAGGATCATGGAGTGGACGATCACATCGGGGTCGAACTGGGCCACGCTGGATAGCACCGCGTCGGCATCCAGCAGATCCAGCGGCTCGGTGGTGTAGCCCTGAGGGTTGTCGGGGACGAAGGAGTGGACCGGGCAGTGGACGGTGGCGCCGTGGCGCTCGGCGAACACTTTGACAATGTTGGAGCCGATAAAGCCGGTGCCTCCGGTGACATAGGCCCGCACGGCTCAGCCGATCTCGTCGGTTCGCTGGAAGTCGCTGGTCATGCCGCCATCTCTCGTCTTCAGCCGATCTCGTCGGTTCGCACCGGGCGGCGCTCGTGCACCGAGCGCCATGCGGCCAACCCGATCACCAGCGGAGCCCGCCCGTCGGCCAGGGTGACCGGGGACGGCGCGCCCTGCATCATGGCGGTGAACGCGTCCCACTCGGCCAGATACGAGGGGATATACCGATCCAAGAAGAAGTAGGGCAGAGTCGGGCCGTGGGCGCCGTCGGCGGTGCGGGTTACCGCGGTGGCGGTCAGGGGATTCTCCGAGGCGGACATCCCGGCCGAGCCGAACGCCTCCACCCGCTGGTCATAGCCGTAAACCGCTTGGCGGCTGTTGTCGATAGCGCTGATGGCGCCGTTCTCGTGGTGGCAGACGATCACCGCGGTGTCGAGGTCGCCGACTTCACCGATGGCGTCATCGACCAGCACCGCGCCGGTGGCGTACACCTCGGTGACCTCGCTGCCGGTTATGTAGCGGATCATGTCGAAATCATGGATGGTCATGTCGCAGAAGATTCCGCCGGACTGGTCCAGGTACATAAGCGGCGGGGGCTCGGGGTCGCGGCTGGAAATGCGGACCAGGTGGACGTCACCCAGATCGCCGGCGGCGACTCGGTCGCGCACGTAGCGGTGGCTGGGGTCGAAGCGCCGGTTGAACCCCACCTGCACCGGGACGCCGGCGGCCTCGGCGGCGGCGATGCCCCGGTCGACGTCGGCCAGGTTCAGCGCCAGCGGTTTCTCCACGAAGGCGGCCTTGCCGGTGTCGGCGGCAGCCACCAGCAGGTCGATGTGAGTGTGGGTGGAGGTGCAGATGGCTACGGCGTCTACATCGTCGGACTCCAAAATCTCGGCAGGTTCTGCGGCTTGGCGCACCCCTAACTCTTTGGCCAGTTCTGCCGAGGCATCGTCGACCACGTCGTAGACCGCGGCAACCTCGGCGTTGGGCACCTGCCAGGAGATCAGCTCGGCGTGCATCCGCCCGATCCGCCCGCAGCCCATGACGCCGATGCGAACCGGGCTCATGATCGAGCCTCTTCAGATAGGGGCTCCAGGCTTGAGACCACTCGGCCGTTTCGTATTTCCACCGGGTACAAGGCTAAGGGGTCGGTGGCCGGAAGCCGCACTGCGGCTCCAGTTCGGAGGTCGAAGCGGCCGCTGTGCTTGGGGCATTCCACCTCGCAGCCCATTACCACGCCTTCAACCAGGTAGGCCTGTCCGTGGGTGCACAACCCCTCGGTGCACACCAAAGTGCCATCGCCCAGGCGGAACAGGGCGTAGGCTTCGTCGCCCACCTCCACCTGGCTAGCCCCTCCGGCAGCAAGCTCGTTGGCCGGACCGAGGTCGAACAGGCCATCGTGGCGATTTCCGGCCCACACGGTATGCCCGGCGTTGATGAAGGAGCGTCCGGCGTCGGGCACGGCGGGTACGTCATCGCGGGGCTGGTCGTAGGCCGGATCGCGCCACTGGCAGCGCAGAGTGGACAAGATGTCCCGATAGGCCGTCCAGGTGTTGGGCGCGGCCGGGGCCAGATAGCCCTTCAACTCCTGGTGCAGCGCGGGCAGGGCGTAGTAGGGGACGGTGGGGAAAATGTGGTGCTCAACGTGGTAATTCATGTTTGAGTACAAGAACCGGAATACGGGATTCATGTAAACGGTTCGGGTGTTGAGGCGGTGGTCCAGCACGTCCTCCCGCAGCCCGGCGTGCTGGGTGATGGCGAAGAAGATCATCAACCAGGCGCCGTAGATGGTGGGCAGGCCGACGTAGAGCAAGGGCACGATGGTCCAAGCCGCCACCGACCAGGCCGTTGTCCCGGCGAGGATGGCGATATAAGCCCGGGATTCCCACTTCAGCTTGGGGAGCTCGTCGGCGGGGATGAATGAACGGGCTTCGTCGTCGATTCGCCCGATTGCGTGCTTGGCGGAGCGCACCACCATCTTGGGCACGTTCAGCACCGGCACGAACAACAGCGCAATTGATGCCGGAGTGGAAGGACGGGGGAAGATGATCTCGGCGTCGCGGCCCACCACGATGGTGTCGGTGTGGTGGCGGACGTGCGACCAGCGCCACAGGGTGGGCTGGCGCAGCAGCATGAACGAAGCCAGGTAGTACACCACGTCGTTGAGCCACTTGGCTTTGAAGGCGGTGCCGTGGCCGCACTCGTGCCACCGGGAGTCGCCGGCCCCGCCGTAGAGGGCGCCATAGGCCGCAAAGGCGGGGATGGCCCACCAGGTGCCCAGCGAGAGGAAGGCCAGGTAGCCGAACCCGGCGAGCAGGCCGAGCCACGCGATGGTGTCAATGGCGGCCCGTGCGTTCCCCCGAACCTGGAGTTGGCGCAGGCGCTCGGGGTCAATCGGCGGGCGGAACCACTCGGCCTCCACCAGACCAGCGGCCACGGCCCGGTCGGCCTCGGAGCCGCCCACTCGATAGTCGCGCTGCGGGGTGCTCATCGGGCTACGCTGCCCATCGCTCCACCCGGACCACTACCACCCCACCCTTTGGGCTGCCTTGTCGGTATCCATGGCCGCTCGAGCGGCCCGCACATCGGGGCTGGTGCTCACCTCGGGTACGCCCACCTCCCAGAACGACCCGCCCTCGGTCCAGCGGTAGGCATGGGTGTTCAGTGCGATCACATAGGTGCGGTCAGCGGTCCGGGCCCGGCCGAAGGCCGCCTCGAGCTCGGCGATGGTGGTCACCGTCTCGGCTTCGCAGCCCATCGACGCGGCATGAGCGGCGAAGTCCACCGCGGTCACGTCCTTCACACGGGAATCGGCTATGAGATTGTTGAACGGCACACCCCCCTGGGCCAGCTGCAAGCGATTGATCACCGCGTAGCCGCCGTTGTCGCACACGATCACGATGAGCTTGTGGCCAGTGAGCACCGTGCTGTAGAGATCGCTGTTCATCATCAAATAGGAGCCGTCGCCCACCAGCACCACCACCTCGCGCTCGGGCAGGGCCATCTTGGCCCCCCACCCTCCCGAGATCTCATAGCCCATGCAGGAGTAGCCGTACTCGCAGTCGAAGGAGTGGACGGCTTGGCCCCGCCATCCGTTCACCAGCTCGCCGGGGAAACCGCCCGCTGCGGCCAGCACGTAGGTGGACTCATCGGCGGCCCGGTCCACGACCCCCACCACTTGGGCATAGGTGGGCAAATCGGCTTGGTCGGGCGCGGCGTCCTCAGCGGGTCGGTTGGCCGATGCCTCCGCCTCGGGAGCAGCGATCTTGTCGATGTAGGCGTGGTACTGCGAGGTCTCCGACGAGGCCCGGTCGGACCACTCCTCGGGGGACCGGTAGTCGCCTAGCGCAACCCCGAGTTCGGTCAATCCTTCGCGGGCGTCGGCCACCAGTGGTAGGGAGCGGTGTTTGGTGGCGTCGAAGCGGGACGCATTCAGGCCGATGATCTGAACGTCGTCGCCCCCGCTGAACACTGTCCACGATCCGGTGACGAAGTCCCCCAGACGGGTGCCTACCGCCAGCACCACATCGGCCTCGGCGGCCATGACGTTGGCCGAGGTGCACCCGGTGACGCCGATGGGCCCGCAGTTGAGCCGGTGGTCGGCCACCAGCGAGGTGCGCCCGGCCACCGTCTCGACCACCGGGATGTTGTGGATCTCGGCGAAGGCCCGAAGCTCGTCCTCGGCCAGCGACCAGTGGACCCCGCCGCCGCTGACGATCAACGGGCGCTCAGCGGCGGCCAGGGCCGCGGCCGCCTGGCGCAACTCCCGGTTGTCAGGCCGAGGACGGCGAATCTGGTGGACGGCCTCCTCGAAGAAGCGGACGGGGAAGTCATAGGCCTCTCCCTGGACATCTTGGGGGAGGCTGATAAAGGCCGGTCCGCAGTCGCCGGGGTCGAGCATGGTGTTGACTGCGTTGGGCAGCGATTGGACCACCTGCTCGGGGGCAGTGATGCGGTCCCAGTAGCGGACCACGGGCCGGAAGGCGTCGTTGACGGTGAGAGTGGGGTTGTTGAAGTGCTCAACTTGCTGGAGCACGGGGTCGGGGATGCGGCTGTTGAAGGTGTCGCCGGCCAGCAGCAGCAGCGGCATCCGGTTGGCCATGGCCACCGCGGCCGCAGTGACCATGTTGGTGGCGCCGGGGCCGATGGAGCTGGTGGCGGCCAAGATGCGGCGGCGGCGGTTGGCCTTGGCGTAGGCCACCGCGGCCAGCGCCATGCCCTGCTCGTTCTGGCCCCGCCAGGTGGGGAGGGCCTCGCCGGCCTGTTCCAGCTCGTGGCCCAGACAAGTGACGTTGCCGTGGCCGAAGATGGCGAACACCCCCGCGAACAAGGGGACGGTCTGGCCGTCGACCTCGATGCGCTGGGCGGCCAGGTAGGACACGACCGCTCCTGAGGTGGTCAATCGGACGGTCTCCATGGCTAGCGCTCCTTCCTCAGTCGGCCATCTTCAGGTTGGCCGTTTGTCAATCGATCCTCAGCGATACCACATCTTCCCAGGTGCCGGTCTTCCAGCTTTTGAGCAAGGCGGCTTGCACGCTGACGCAGGCCAGGGCCTGCTCCATGCCGGCGCGGTGGGGCCGGTTCTCGGCCACCGCGGTGAGGAACTCGTGGTCTTGGATGGCCACCATGTCCTCGAAACCGATGGAGTTGGCATCGCCGGGCACAAAGGCACCGTGATAGGGGTGTCGTTCGCTGGCCCGCACCGTGGTATAGCCCTGTTGTGGGTCGGAGGCTCGGAACATTTGAAGCTCGTTCAGGGTCTCGTGATTCCAGCTCAGAGCGCCCTCGGTGCCGTAGATGTCGAAGGCCATCTGGCTCTGGGGGCCGACAATGGCCCGGCTGGCCTCGAAGATGCCGTGGCTGCCGTTGGCGAACACTGCCAGCGCCCCGAAATAGTCCTCGTTGGTGACCGCCCCGGTGGCATCGCCGGGCTGGCCCCGGTCGTAGTGGGTTCCAGACCCCGAAGGGAGCGGGCGCTCTTTGATGAAGGTCTCTCCGGCTCCCACCACCCGGGCAATGGGGCCGTTGAGCATCATGGCCAGGTCAACGGCATGGCTCAAGATGTCGGTGGTGGCCCCGTGCCCGGCTTGGTCGATCAAAAAGCGCCAGGAGAGCAGGCCCAGGGGATCGGCTCCGTACATCGAGAAGAACCGCCCCCGATAATTGGTGATCTGTCCCAGCTCACCGGTGCGAATGAGCTCTTGGGCATAGAGAACCAGCGGGGCGAAGCGGTAGTTGTAGCCCACCCCGGTGACGATCCCGGCTTGGCGGCAGGCCTTTTCGACCCGGGCGGTTTGGCCGGGGGTCCCCCCCACCGGTTTCTCGCAGAACACGTGCTTGCCGGCGGCAGCCGCCGCGGTGGCCAGGGGCTCGTGCAACATATTGGGGGCGCAGACGATCACCGCATCGACATCGGGGTGCTCTACCGCGGGCTGCCAGTCGTGGGTGGCCTCTTGGAAGCCGAAGGCTGTGGTGGCCGCATGGCGGCGGGCGCCGACGGTGTCGGAGCAGATAATCAATTGGGGGTCGTAGGACCGATCTTCGAACAGCGTGGGCATCCGCAGGTAGGAGCGGGCGTGGGCTTGGCCCATCCAGCCGAAGCCCACCACGGCCAACCCGATTCGTCGCCGGGCAGTCATGGGGAGGTCTTCCTGCGGCGGTCCACCGCAGGGTGGGCGGCCGTCGCGTCGAGCAGGTGCTCGGGGATCCCGCCCCGCAGCCAGATGAGGGCTTGATCCAGCGCTTGCCCCACCAGCCTCACGATGCCCACCGTGGTGGTGGAGGCCACATGGGGGGTGACGACCACGTTGTCGCGGCCCAGAAGCGGATGGCCGGAGGGCAGCGGCTCGGGTTCGGTCACATCCAGGCCGGCACCGCTCACATGGCCGGAGTCGAGCGCGGCCAAAAGGGCCTCCTGGTCGACTAGAGCGCCCCGGGCGCAGTTGACGATGATCACGCCGGGGCGCATGGCGGCCAGGGATTCCGAGTTGATGATGTGGCGCGTCTCGGAGGTGGCCGGGACGTGAAGCGAGACGATGTCGGATTCGGCCCAGAGTCGGTCGAGGTCCACAAACTGGCCGACTGGCGCAGTTTCGAGATAGGGATCGCAGACCAGCACGGTCATTCCCAATGCCTCGGCATAGCGCCCTAGAAGGCTGCCTATCCGCCCGCAGCCCACCAGCCCCAGAGTGCGGCCGTCCAGTTCCAGCGCGCCGGGGCCGACAAGCCGGCCGGGTCCTCCAGCGGTACCAGCGGCTAGGCGTGCTTCGGAGCCTTTGAGCCGCTTGGCCACCGCCAGCATCAGCGCCAGTGCGTGCTCGGCAGTGGAAACCGTGGGGGCGTCGGGGGCGTTGCAGGCCGCCACGCCGTGGGCGGCGCAGGCAGCGACGTCCACATTGTCGTAGCCGATGCCTGAGCGGGCTACCACCTTGAGCTGGGGCAGCCGGCGGCAGGCATCGTCATTCCAGGGCCGATCGGCCGCTACCACCACGCCATCAGCGTCCTCGGGGCCGTCTACCAGCTCCACATCGGGGGGGATGACGACACCGGATGGGGGAGTGCGGTCGATCCAGATTCGACAGCGCCTCTCCAAACCGCTCATGCCGGGGCTTTCGATGAATCGGTTGGTTCTCGAGCCAGCATCTCGTCAATCTCCACAGGGGTGGGCATGGCGTCGGAACAGGCCAGGCGACCGGCCACAATAGCTCCGGCCGCGTTGGCCCGAGTGACGATTTCCACCGGGCTGTGGCCAGCCAATATCCCGTCGGCCAGCGAACCGCCGAAGGCATCGCCCGCGCCCAGCCCGCAGACCACATCGACAGTCATAGGCGGCACCTCGGCCCGGCTGTTTGCGGTGGCCACCAGCACCCCGTCGGCGCCTTGCTTCACGATGGCCAGCGACACCCCCCGCTCCAGCAAACGGTCGGCAGCGGCATGGGGATCAGCGGTGCCGATGGCGATCTCACACTCGGTGCGGTTGCCCACTGCCACGGTGGCCAGGTCGATTGCCTGCCCGATGTGAGCGCCAGCCTCTTGGGGCGAGGACCAGAAGCTGGGCCGGTAGTCCAGATCGAGCACGGTATGAGCTCGTCGGCTCCGCTGTTCCAGCACCCCCAGCACGGTGGAGCGGGACGGTTCCTGGGCGAATCGGGAGCCAGCCGTCCACAGCACGGGCACGGTGGCCGCGATGTCGGGGATATCAGCGGGCCGCAAGTTCATCTCCGGTCCTCGGGGCTCGCGGTAGAACAAAAGCGGCGGGTCGGTCGGGGGGTCGAGGGCGCAGAAGGCCAGCGCGGTGCGCAGATCCGGATCGGTGGACACGTAGCGGTTGTCCACCCCGAACTTCTCGGCCAACTCATCCCGGATGTACTCGCCGAAGCCGTCGTCGCCCACCCGGGTCACCACCCCCGCCCGCCGGCCCAGCCGGGCGCAGGCCACGGCCACGTTGGTGGGGGAGCCGCCGATCGACTTGGCGAACGTCTGGACCTTGCTCAGCGGCACGCCGCTCTGCTGAGGGTACAGATCGACGCTGACCCGCCCGATGGTCAGCACCTCGATATCGCGGGGACCGCGGCCTGCTTCGGCCGCCTGTGGGTCAGACACGCAGCGATGCTAGGTGATGCTGGGTACCGTTTACGTACCTGCTTGGGCCAGTTCGTGCTGGAGGGCCTCCAGTTCGGCGCCGCCAGCCATGAGCTGGGTCAAATCGGACTGGGACAGCTCTTCCTTGGCCCAGTTGCCCATGGACACCCCCCGGTTGAGGATCACGAAGCGGTCGCCCACCGGGTAGGCGTGATTGGGGTTGTGGGTGATGAAGATCACCGCCAGTCCCTGGTCCCGGGCTTCGACGATGCGCCGCAGCACCACTCCGGACTGCTTTACGCCCAGTGCCGAAGTGGGCTCGTCGAGGATCAGCACCCGGGCCCCGAAGTAGCTGGCTCGGGCAATGGCCACTGACTGCCGCTCGCCGCCGGACAGCGTGCCCACGTTCTGCTCGACGTCGCGGATGTCGATGCCCATCTTGGCCATCTCTTCTTTGGCGATGCGCTTGGCCCCTTCGATGTCGATCTGGCGGAAAGGCCACATGCCGGTCTTGGGCTCCGCCCCTAAGAAGAAGTTCCGCCACACCGACATGAGGGGCACCATGGCCAAGTCCTGGTACACGGTGGCGATGCCCCGGGCCAGGGCTTCGCGGGGGGAGTTGAAGCGCACCTCCTCGCCTTCCATGAGCAGCGTGCCCTCGTCGTGCTGGTGGACGCCGGCCAGGATTTTGATGAAGGTGGACTTGCCTGCACCGTTGTCGCCGAGCACGCAGGTGACCTCGCCCGGGTTCACCGTGGTGGTGACCCCGGTGAGGGCGATGATGTTCCCGTAGAACTTCGAGATGTTGTTGAGTTCGAGGAATTCAGCCATCAGCAGACCTCCTTGAGGGTTTTAGTTGTCCGAACGGATTGCGAAGAACTGGTCATCGGACTTTCTCCGCTTGAGAACGCACGTAGTTGTTGACCAGCACCGCCACCAGCAGCAGTGCGCCCAGCACCAGGAACCGCCAGTCGCTGTTCCAGGTGGCGAAGCCGATTCCCGAGGTGATCATGCCCCAGATCACCGCGCCGATGGCGGCTCCGATGGCTGATCCGTAGCCGCCGGTGAGCAGGCATCCGCCGACCACGGCCACGATGATGTAGCGGAACTCGTTTCCGTCGCCCACGTTGGCTTGTACCGAGTTGAGCCGGAAGGCGATCACCATCCCAGTGATCCAAGCCGATGCCGACACCAGCATGAACAGTGTGGTCTTGGTGCGGGCCGCGGGCACACCCACTGACCGGGAGGCGTCTTTGTTGCCACCCACCGCGAAGATCCAGTTTCCGAATTGGGTGCGGGCCAGAATCCAGGCCCCCAGCACGGCGAATGTCAAGAACAGCATCACGCCCACGCCGAACCGGGTCTCAGCCCGAGTGGCGGCCAGCTCTTCGCTGGTGATGAACATCAGCTTGGCCGCAATGCCGAGCATTACTGAGCCGAGACCGACGAATACCAGGGACCGTCCTACGCTGTCATCGGAGGTGAACAGAGTGCGGCAGACAACGTCGATGGCGTAGACCGCGAAAGCGGCGATGCCGCCCTTCACCACCCCGGTGATGATGCCGTAGAGGATGCCGTCTCCCTGGGCCAGCTCGATGATGGCGAAGGCCAGTCCGGCAACAAGTCCAATCATGGCGCCAATCTTGGACAGAGGGCCCGGAGTGGGGGCTGGAGTTGCCGAGGTACGGCGGGCGGCGATGAGCCGCGCAACGGCTGATGCGGCCAGGAGCAGCGCGATCAGCAATAACGCGGTGAACAGCTCTACTCGCAGCTTTCGGGAGTCGGCCTCCGACTGGATGAAGAAGGCCAACACCACGATGCCCACCGAGGTAAGCAGCGTGAACGCCACCGCCAGCCCGCGGCGGTTTGCCGCCAGACTGAGCAGCACCAATCCCATGATGGCCAAGACGCCGAAGAGAATGGCCCGGGCGCCCTGGACGGTGACCATGTAGCTGATGGCGGGGATGATGGCAAGAGCAGCACCGATGGCCGGGTAACCCACGCTGACCCTTCCCAAGGCGGCCAGCACGGCCAGCACTCCGGTGGCACCGATGCCCAGAGCCAGAACAGTACGGCCCGGTGTGCCCGTTAAGAAGTCGAGGCGATCAGAGTTTTCCGAGTCTATGATCACGGCGACAACGATGGCGAGGGCGATGCCCAAGAGCCCGGCTATCAGATATCGGACTACTCGCGGACCATGCTCCGATTGGGCCGGTTCTCGCTCGGCCCGCTGGTAACGGGCGAGGCACCATCCGGCCACCGCGACCAGCACGCCTGCTCCCGTGATGATGCCGAAAATCCAATTGGAGCTTTTGCCATCTTGTTCGAGCAACAGGATGAAGCCGATAGCTCCGGCCGCCGTTCCTATTGCCGACACCAGGTATCCGCCGACGTTGGGATGTTCCCGGCGGGCGTAGGCCAACTCCATGGTGCCCAAGACCAAGACGACCGCGCCGATGATAAGGAGACCGCCCCACGCCCAGTCTCGGTCGTCCCAGACGTGGCCGTTTCGGATCCAGGTGGCGCCGAAGATGTTGTCCCAGAACTCGTAGCCGCCCGACCGGTCGAGGCCCTCGGCGATCACCCTGTTGGTGAACAGCTTGGTGAATCCGAGCTTGGCCCCGATGAGAATGAAGAATGTGCCCAGGGTGACGATGAAGCTGGGCAGCGAGGTTTTGTCCACCAGCGTCCCGTTGAACCAGCCGATGGCCAGCGCAAAGGCCAGCGAGAGCGGGACCGCGAGGTGGAGGCTGAGCCCGGCACCGCCCAGCTCAGCGGTATCGCTGCTCAACAGGACCACAATCACCGCGGTTGCCCCGGTCATTGAGCCGGAGGAGAGGTCGAATTCGCCCCCGATCATCAACAGGGCCACTGGCACCGCCATCAAGCCGAGGGTGGCGGCCACATCCAAATAGTTGGCCGTGCCCCCCGCGGTTCCGAACGGCGCCGAAACCAGCCAGAACAGCAGCCAAACCCCGACGGCGCCGATCAAAGCCCCGATCTCTGGTCTGGTCAGCAGCTGTTGTATCGGGCCCCGATGGGCTAATCGCTCGTCACCAGCATCTGGCCGGCTGTCCGCAGAGTCAGTCGTTGTGGTTGCTTCAGCCACAAGAGTCCCCCTCTCCACACCTGGGCGATGGTGCGCTTATACCAGCCCCATAGAGCAGCTAGTGATAGTTGCCGACTGTAGACCAAATAAATAGAGCGCTGCCCGGATTGTCCCGGGCAGCGCTCCACTCATGGTTGCAGGCGCGTTCAACGCCTCATGTCAGTTTGGAGGTCTAGCGGGTTCCCTGGGATACCAGTGCCTTGACGTCCGCCGCGTTGGCGGTGTCGACGAAGCCCGGACCGGTGAGGATGGGCAGGCCGCCGCCCGCGGTGTTCAGGTTGGTGGCTTGCAGGTGCATCAAGATGACGGGCAGGTAGCCCTGGAGGTACTGCTGCTGGTCGACCGTGAAGGCCACATTGCCAGCTTCAATCTGGTCGATGAGATCGCTGGACAGGTCGAAACCGCCGATGATGAGCTCCCTACCGGCTTGCTCGCCGGCAGCAAGAGCCCGCAAGGGCAGATTCGGACCGACGCCGAGCACGCCGTCGATGCTCTCGTCGCCTTGGAGGATGGCGGCGATGGTGTTCTGTTGCTCATCGGGGTTGGCGTCGAGACCGACGAACTCCGAGGTCACCTGGCCGCCGAATGTTTCGGCCAAGCCATTGCAGCGCTCTTCAAGAGCCACGTTGGTCTGCTCCTGGCGGGCGCAGAGGACGTGGGTGGCGCCCAGAGCGTTGAATCGCTCGCCGGCACCGTTTCCGGCCACAGTCTCGGTCTGACCGATATGGGTTGTAGCGCCCAGGTCCTTGTAGTTGTTCACGCCGGAGTTCAACGTGTACAGCGGGATGCCGGCGGCGACGACGGCCTCAGCAGCCGACTGGACGCCAGTCGGGTCAGCCAGCGAGATGGCAATGCCGTCCGAGCCGGCGGCGATGGCCGCTTCAATCTCCTGAGACTGCCTCAAGGCGTCGTTGTTGGAGCCGAAGTAGACCACATCACAGCCGATGGCAGAGGCGGCGTCGCGCACGGCCACTTCGACCACAGACCAGAAAGTACCGGAGTCACCGTGGGTGATGACGTGGTAGGTCTTGTCGCAGCCTTGGGTAGGGTCTACTTCGACCACATCGGTCGGCACCGCTGCTTCGGTGGGCTCGCTGGGTGCGGGCTCGCTGGTGTCGTCGTCGTTGCCGCATGCCGCGGCTACGAGCGTCAATGCAAACAGCAATGCAAACAGTTTCCATAGCTTTTTCATTTTGGGTTTCCCTCTCAATTAGATGTTGTTTTTGTGTGAGGTTCCGGCACCCGCAGGTACGGGTTCCAGATTTCGCAGGAAATCGATGCTCTGGCAGGCGTCGAACCTCAGCCGAGCTATGGCAGAGGGATCCCCCTCTGCTATCGCTGCATCCTGCTCCAGGACGTACCACAGGTCGCGCCCTGATTTTTCAAGGAGGTCGACGATCTCGGCAATCGGCAACCCTCCCTGACCCAATGGCGGGAACAGGCCACGCTGTACGCCCTGCATGAGCGACAGCTCTCCCGCCGTGACCTGGGCTGCGATACCCAGATCAACGTCTTTGATGTGAACGAGCGCGATGCGATCCAAGTAGCGCTTGGCCGTGTCCACGACGTCGGCGCCCCCGAGAAGCATGTGGGCGGTGTCGAGCACCAGCGCGGTGTCGCTGACCTCCAAGATGCGCTCGGTTTCGGTGGCGGTCTCCACCAGGCAGCCAAAGTGGGGGTGGAGCGCCTGGGTGAGGCCATGGTTGGAGGCAATCCGGCCTACTTCGGACAGCGTGTCGGCCATGATCGGCCATTCGTGATCAGTCAGTGGGGTTTGGCGCCAGTCATCGAGATGGCTTACTGCGCAGGAGACGAAGAACTGGCCGCCTCCACCGGAGATCAAGGAAGCGGCTTCGGCCGCTGAAGCGAGCGTGTCCTCGGCTTTGGAAGGATCGTGCAGTACCAGGGGCACGAAACCCCCGAGCAGCGACAGGCTGTGGCGATCGAGTAATGCGCCCAGCTCGCTGGGGTTAGTGGGCAGATAGCCGAGCGACCCCAGCTCGGTATGGGTGAATCCCGCCTCGCTCATCTCCGCGAGCACAGCCTCGGCGGGAAGCTGGTATCCCCAGCCGGGCATCTCGCACACGCCCCAGCTAATAGGCGCGGTGGCGGTTCGACTAAGCAGATTCATGTGCGCGCCCGCGGCTCCCCTTCTGACGCCCCTCCAGAGCGACAGTCTTATGGCAGATGGTTGCAGGGTCAAGCCGTAAGATCAGCCAATATCTGGTCGAGTTCGGCCAAGGCGGGAACGATGTCGTCTCCTACCAGCACCCCGTGCATGCCGAGGTCCCGGGCCGCGGTCACATTTGGCTCAAAATCGTCCAAAAAGGCGCTCGATTCAGGACGGGATACGTCCATGCGCTCAAGGGCCAGTTGGTAGATCCTCGGGTCGGGCTTGCGCATGCCCACTGCGCTGGAGTCGATCACCGCCTCGAACAGTTCGTCCACCGGGATGAGCTGGCGCCACATGTCGCCGAACTCTTTGGCGTTGTTGGTGATGATGGCCTGTCTGATGCCCGCTTCGTTCAACTCCCGCACCTTGGCCACTGCCTGGTCACGTCGTTCTTCGCTGGTGGTGCCCGACATGGCCTTGAAGAACCCCTCGAAGGTGAATTCCTCGATGCCGTCAGCCCGGCAAGATTCGTCCGCTGCCTCCAGCGCTTCAGCCAGGGTCCCCTCACCCCGTTCGAGTCGGTGCCAGGGATGGTCGCCGTTGGCCTCGTATCGCCCGAACACATGCTCCAACAACCGGTCGTTGGTGGTGCTCAGCGAGCGGGCATAGTCATCGAGATAGAATGGCGAGCCGGTGAACACTCCGCCGAAATCCCAGAACACTGCTTCGATCATGGCAACTCTCCGGTCTCGATGAGCCGCTGGAACTGTGCCTCATTGAGAACAGGAGTGCCTAGCTTCTCGGCCTTGTCTAGCTTCGATGCCCCCGGGTTCTCGCCCACCACGACAGCGGTGGTCTTGGACGACACGCTGCCCGGCGATTTCCCGCCCCGAGATTTGATGGCCGCCCCCACCCCATCACGGGTATAGCCCTCCAGCCCGCCTGTGACCACGATGGTCATGCCGTTCAAGGTTTGAGGCAGGGCTTCGGCCTCGGAGCTGTCGGTTTCGTCGGGGGGGATGAGGGTGGACCTCAGCTTGGCGGCTTTGAGTTTGTCGATGATCCTCTGATTGGTTTTCGACTGGAAGAACTCATGGACGCTTTCTGCGATGATTGGCCCAATGCCATCCACTTGGGCCAATTCCTCAACCGAAGCCTTCATGATGAGGTCCAAAGCTGGCACCTTTCTGTCCTCTTCTTGGATCTTGTAGGCATCAGCCAGCACCTCGCAGGCGGTGTCACCCAAGTGCCTGACGTTGAGGCCGACAAGTAGTTGGGCCAATGTTTGATCTTTGGACTTCTCAATGGCTTGACTCAGATTGTCGATTGACAGATCTGCGAAGCTAGCTAGCTGAGCTACCTCGTCTGTTTTGAGGGCGTATTCGCGTCCATCAACCAGCTCAGTAGTCCAGGTGAGCTCTCTGTATCGGTCAAGTTGGTCCAAGTCCAGGGAGAATAAGTCACCGAAGTCGGCAATCAGGCCGAGGTGGAACAGCAACCTGGCCTTTTGCTCGCCAATTCCTCTATTTAGCAGGGCAACGCTGCTGGCCGGTTCATCGATGGATTCACTTCTTGTGTGGTCATTGTTGCCTGGACGTTTTGGAGTGGGCGCGACGAACCTGATAATTCGCTGCAAAGCTCCCTCCTGCTCTGGAGACAACTCCCTGCCCGGTGGCGAGAGTGGAGTCTCCAACCGTGAGAGCTCTTCGTTGTGCTCCGCAGGGTCTTCACCCATCTTGACTCCCGCAGCGCGCAGCTTGTCGATAGACGTTTGGTTCTCCTTCGAGTCAAGAAAAGTCCTGATCGCATTTGCAACTGCCACCCTGACTCCCTTGACCTTCTCCCAGTCCCCATCCGAAGCCTTGATGATGTCGTCGAGGCGGGGGAAGACCTGGACCACCGACTTAGCGGTTGTGAGTCCGAGCCCGTCGATCTTGAACCCAACCAGCAGTTCGGCCAGTGTGCGCTGCTTCAAATCCTCGATTGACGTGGCAAGATCAGAGCGGCGTTCGGAGTCGAGCTGGGAAAGGGCAGCTACCAGACTGGTATCGAGGACGATCTTTGTACGATCGTCGAGGCGAGCAGTCCATTGAGCGTTCTTGAGTTCCCGAAGTAGATCAAACCCGACTGGATGCAGCCTGTAGATGTCGCTGACGTCATTGATGAGCTTGAGCTTGATAAACAAACTGACCCGTTGCTCGCCCAAGTGCTCGATATCCATCGCGTTGCGGGCGGCGAAGTGCTCGATCCAGCCCCGGAGCTGTTCAGGGCAGCCTTCGAAGCGGCAATAGTGCGCCGCGTCGTCTCCCTGCCTCTCCAGCGGAGCGCGGTGGGGACAGGGGCACTTTGTTGGGAACTTCCACTCTCGTAGATCGTGGGGACGGTCGCTCAGAACCGGCCTCAACACCTCGGGAATCACATCACCAGCCTTGCGGACCACCACGGTGTCGCCTGGCCGCACATCCTTGGCCATAACTTGGTCTTCGTTATGCAGCGTGGCCATCTCCACGGTGGAGCCGCCGACAAACACCGGCTCCAGTACTGCGAAGGGGGTGGCCTTGCCCTTGCTGCCGATAGACACCTGGATCCTGCGCAGCTTGGTGGTCTTCTCTTCAGGGGGCAGCTTGTAAGCCACCGCCCAACGGGGGGCTCGGCTGGTGGATCCGAGTTCCTGCTGGAGATCAAGTCGGTCGATCTTGATGACAGCGCCATCGATTTCATAGGGCAGATCGTGACGCCTGGCCTCGCACTCGTTCACGAATTCCCAGGCTGCGTTAACTGAATCTGCTGTGACAGTCTCGGGATTGACCGGCAGGGCTAGGCCCTCAAGGTATTCCAGTGTGGCGCTGTGAGTCGTGAGAGTTGGGCCCCCCTGGACTTCGCCGACCGAGTAGCACCACATCGATAGACCCCGAGTGGCAGTAACCGTTGGATCCTTCTGGCGCAACGAGCCAGCTGCGGTGTTGCGGGGGTTGGCGTAACGAGGCTTGCCCTCGGCCTCTTGCTGTGCGTTGAGGACATCAAAAGCAGCCAGGGGCATGTAGACCTCACCCCGCACTTCGAGAACTTGGGGTGCTCCCGCAGGGAGCAGGTGGGGCACTGACTTGAGGGTGAGTATGTTCGCAGTGATGTCCTCGCCCACGCGCCCATTGCCTCGGGTAGCAGCCTGAACCAGCCTGCCATTCTCATAGCGCAGGGAAACGGCCAGACCATCGAACTTGAGTTCGCATACGAGACCGCCAAGTTCCGGTGGCAAACCTTCCTGTCCAATCGCTCCCTTACTTTCGGACCTGTCCTCGTCGCCCTCCTGGTCATCAGCCAAAAGCAGCACCCCCTGATCGCTTGCCTCTTTAGCGGCCCTGCGAGCCTGCATTGCAGCCAGCCGGCGTCGGGCCCGATCGGCCCAGGCATTCAGCTCGACGCGGTCGAAGGCGTTGTCCAGTGACAACATCGGCACCCGGTGCTCTACAGGCGCGAATAGTGTGGACGGATCAGCCCCGACCGTTTGGGTGGGGGAGTCGGGCCGACCTAGCTCTGGGTGAGCGGCCTCAAGCTCGAGCAGCTCCCGTTTGAGTTGGTCAAAGTCAGCATCGGGAATCTCCGAAGCATCATCGCTGTGATACCGCTGATCGTGGTAACGGATGAGCTCGATCAGCTCCGCGATGCGTTCTTCCGCGCGATCGTCCGCACCTGTCGTCACTTGTAGGATAGTACTGCTGGCTGCCGATTGGGATGTCCGTTGAATTGAAGCAGAGCCTTCTGTCGTGACCTGTGTCTAGTGTCGATTGATGTGCTGGGGCTGCGAGCTCGGGACTTGGTCGGTGGCATTAGTTGGAACTGCCCGCGGGAGTTTTGGATCACCGTGTAACCGTGTTTGTGTACTTTCTTGTGGCACTTGGGGCAGAGCAGCACAAGGTTTGATATGTCGGTGCGCCCGTTGTTGTCCCACCAGATGATGTGATGGGCGTCGCAGGCACTGGCTCTCATGTCGCAGCCGATGCAGCGTTTGTCTCGGACGCACAGAGCCAGCTTTTGGGCGGCGGCGGCGGCTCGTTGTTTTCTGCCCAGGTATAGGGGCTGGCCGTCGGAGGCGAACATGGCCGGGACGATGCTGGCATCGCAGGCGATGTGTCGGAGCTCGTCGATGTCGATTGGGGTACCGTCGATGAGTCCGGCATTCTTGAGCTGGCCGCTCAAGATGTCGTAGTCGACGGTGACGATCAGCGTGGTGGCCTGCGGCGCAATCTCACAGTCTGAGGCGTCGTCATCGACACCGCTGCTTGCGGGCGACTCAGGGCGGGGTGGCTGTTGGGTAATCAAGGCGACCAAGGCGTCGGCAGTACGCTGCTGGTGGGTGCGGTCGCTTCCTGTCTTGGCGTCGACGCGGAACATGCGATCGTTTAGATCGTTCAGCGCGGTCTTGACCCTCTCTCCAGCGATGCGGTCGAACGCAGCATGCAGGATCACCATTTCGTCGTCGCCGTCGAACACCTTGCCGCTACGAAGCTCGTGCTGGCGCTCGTGGCGGGTTAAGCCATCATCAGCCCGGCGTTGGTCCTCGCTGCGGGCCATGGTCTTCTTGAACTCATCAAGATCCTCGGTGATCGCCGCGGTGATCAGTGCCAATTCCTGTTCGGTTGAGAGTGGAGCGCGTTGGTGAGACTCGCCCATGGCTTGGGCGTGTTCGATAGAGATCCATCCTTGCTTGGCTGTGTCCAGCGTGGTGGGCAGCGCGTTGAGCACGTTGGCGGTCTTGGCCTGGCGGCGGGCTCGATGACGACCGAGGCCGAACTGGCGGCACAGTTCCTCAACGGCATCTTGGCCTTCCAGTTCGCTGAAGCGGCCCAACAATGAAGCCAGATACCCGTCAATTTCGCGTCGGGCGCTATCTGCCTGGAGGATCAATTTGACCAGGTCACCCGACTCCAAACCGGAAGAGTCAGGCAGATCTAACTCCACACAACGGCTTCTGCGGCCCATAAGCCCACTACTGTCAAGTGGTGTGTTTTCCCTGGTGAGATCACCTAAATCCATGCCACCAGTCTACCGACGCAAGTGACAGTTTGTTTTCACGACCTCGGGGGAGTGCAGGTGCTGGCTTATTGTCGCGTCGGGCCCTGGTCAGGAGAAAGCAGTGGGATCAGCCATTCGGAGGAAGTCGTTTTCGTCGATGATCTCAATGGCCGCTCCTGAATCGTTGAGTTCGACTGCATTCCTCAGCTTGTTGGACATGCCATCAGTGCCGACTTTGCTGTAATCGGTCATACCTAACACCAGAAAGTGTATGCGCTTGGAAACCGAGTTGGATGGCTTGCCACCTGAGTTGACGGTGGCTTGATTTGCCGCATTACGTGTCATCGAATCCAAAGTGCCGGTGAAGGCAACACGCTTGCCGAATAGCGGGCCTTCAGGATCGATTTCATCAACGGTGGGTTCGATCTCTGATATCCGCACATCTGATCTAGACGAACTCGAAGGTCGACTTGCAGAATTGGAGAAGGGTGCATAGTTGTGAATTGACAACTGACCAATTCTGTAGCCCATAGCCTCGCACATTTCGAAGACACCACAGCTGTCGAGCTCGCACATGGTCAACAGCACTTTGGCGGCTGCACGAGCGTCTGACAGAGCATCATGATGATTGAGGTCAGCAATGCCCAGGGCATCACATACGTCTGGCAGTCGCCATGATCCAAGGTCGGGCCAACGACTACGCGCTAATCGGCATGTACACAGGAATGATGCATCCAGAGGTGTGTAATCGCAAAAGATCGCAGAGTGACGAATGACTGACATATCAAATGGGGCATTGTGAGCCACAAGGACACGATCCCCGATCAAGTTGGCAGCTTGTGCCCAAACATCTCCAAAGGATGGCGCGTCCTCGGTATCGGCGGCGCTGATCCCATGTAGAGAAGTGTTGAATCCGTCGTATTCGTTATATGGAGGCTGAATCAGCCAACTCCGCTCATCGACGATGTGTCCTGCATCAACCACTGCTACCCCCAAAGCACAGGCGGAGGAACGTTGGGCAGTGGCAGTCTCGAAGTCGATGGCAGCGAAGGTGCAGTCTTGCTCCAGTCGACGCGCTTGGCTTGATCCGCTAGTCACCTGTTGCACTCTAATGATGCACCGTCGGTGTCAAGCACAAACTTGCGGCCTCAGATGAGTTTTCCAGTCGTCAAAAGTGCTGTAGTGGGGTGGGTGAGAGGTCTCTGGGGAGATCGGGCCTGGGTGTGGGTCGTGCGAGTGTGGTGGGCGGCGTTGCCGTTCACTGCGGGGCCGGTGTTGGCTGATGGGCTGCACGAGACGTCGGCGGCTTGGCGGTCAACGGCGTCGGTGGGGCTCTGGGTGCTGTGGGCCGGAGTGCTCGTGGGTTCCTTGCTGATTCACCCGGTGACGCTGGTTCTAGTCCGGCTGGCTTTGCCGGCCGCGGTGGCGGCTCTGTTGTGGGCCGGCAGGGGTGATGCTGACTGGGGTGAGGTTGCGCTGGTAGCGGCCATCACTTCCGGGGTGGCCGCGGTTTCGCTGAGCGCGTCGGTGGGCCAGGTGTTTGTGAACGGTATTTCCTATGGTGACGAGATCCGCCTCCTGCTGCGACCGTCGGCGCTGCTGCTGGCCGGGCCGCTGCCTGCAACGGCCGCGATTGCGGTCGGCGGCACAGTCAGCGGACCCTTGCTGCTGGCGGCCGAGCAATGGGTACTGGGAGCAGTCATCACGGCGGCAGGCGGGGCCCTGGCGGTGTTCGGGACCCGCTCGCTTTATTCTCTCACGAGGCGGTGGCTGGTATTTGTACCAGCCGGCGTCGTGCTCCACGACCACCTCGCGGTCCAAGATCCCGTATTGCTGCGTCGCCGTGCGGTGGCCGGCTTCGGGCCCGCTCGACAGGGATCCGAGGCCATGGATCTCACCCAAGGAGCTGCTGGTCTGATAATGGAGCTGACAACAAACCAACCGGTAACCCTGTCCCCGCCGATCCGACGCCAGGGTTCGCCCGAAGAAGTCCAGGCCAGCGGCATCCTCATCGCCCCTACCCGACCCGGCTTTGCAGTGACCCTTGCCCGCCAGCGCCAGCTCATTTCTTGAGCCCCTGAGCGGCGACAAAACTTTGGAACTAAGATTCCGAGCGCTTAAGCAAATGAGGGGGAGGGATGAGCATGGCGAGTCAGTTCACTGATGCCGAGTTCTCCGAACACGTCCAGAGGTACGGAAGCAAGGAACTGGACTGGGAGCCTTTTGCCGCTCAGGGAGATCTGAAGGAAGAGTACCGGCGGGCCCATGTCCGAATGGTGGGGGCGAGCATCACTGGCAAGCACTACGAGCCCGGAACCGTGACGGCCAACAATTTCACATTGTCGGTGATGATGATGCCCCCTGGTGCAGAGGCCCCGTCGCATGCCCACGAGGTAGAAGAGGTCTTCTTCGTGGTCAAGGGAGAACTCACTGCTTGGTGGGAGGATGACGACGGGAGGATCGTCGATACGGTCCTGAAAGAACGGGAGATGATCTGCAGTCCAGCCGGGATCATGCACGGTCTGCGCAACCACACCGATGAGGAAGCTTTGGTGCAGGTGGTCATAGGAGCCGGTCGCCCGCAGAAGCCCACTTATCTCGACTCCACTCTTACCAACCTTTGAGGCGCCCGTGAATCTGGGAGAGATGAGCTGGACGGCACTGCGTGAGCGGCTCAAGCAGGGCCCGTTAGATGTGGTGATCCCTCTGGGCGCTCTCGAGCAGCACGGTCCTCATCTTCCCCTGGACACCGACGCCCTCATCGCCGAGGCAGTGGCCGACCGAGCGGCCCATAGGGCGGGGGAGTGCGTGGTAGCCCCTTGCGCCCCCGTGGGCGCCTCCAGCCACCATCTGGCATTTCCCGGCACAGCCAGCCTGAGCGACAAGACCCTCATGAGCGTGATTGTCGAGGTGGTCCAAACGCTGCTCGGCCACGGTTTCCGGGGCGCCTATCTGGTGACCGGCCATGCTGGGAACGTTGGGGCGATGGCCGCGGTCATGGCTGAGTTGGATTCCGCCGTACGGAGCCGGGTGGTGTCGTTCGACGACTGGCCCGCCCAAAGGGATGCCGTTCATAGGGTGGCCGAGGATCAGCTTGGATTGGACCGTGAACTGGTGGGAACCCACGGCGGGCACTTCGAGACCAGCATCATGCTGGCCATCGCCCCCGGCCGGGTGGACATGTCGTCGGCGGTCATCGGCCATGTGGGGCCGGCACCCTCGGCCAGCGCCAAGCTGCGCTCTGAGGGCATGACCGCCCTTTCCCCTGTCGGCGTCATCGGCGATCCCCGCGGGGCGACGGCGGACGCCGGAGAGCTCTATCTCGACGCATTGGTCGATTTGGTAGTCGAGGGCATCGAAGCCCACCGCAGGCGGACGCAGCCGCGGGTGGCCCGATGACCCAGCCCACGGCCACCATCGGCTGGGACAGGATCCGGGTCGCCATTCCCCGGGTGGTGGAGGCCGGGTTCGCGATGTTCGCGGTTCTCGTTCTGGGCGCGGTGATGACCGTCAAATCCGACGTGTTCTTGACCACCGGGAATCTCCAGAACATCCTGCTGCAAACCTCGTTCTTGGCCTGCGCGGCGTTCGGGATGACCTTGGTGATCATCGCCGCCGAACTTGACTTGTCCCAAGGGTCGGTGTTGGCCCTGATCGGAGTGGTGGCAGCCGAGACCATGGTGCGGAACAACAGCATCGCGCTGGGACTGCTGGCCGGCGCGGGCGTGGGCATTGCCGCCGGGCTGTTCAACGGGCTCATCACCGCGGTGCTGAAAGTCCCTTCGTTCATCACCACCTTGGGACTTTTGATCATGGCAAGGGGCCTGGCGCGGGAGATCACTGCGGGCAACACTGTGGGCAACCTCCCCGGGGGCTGGAAAGCGTGGTGGAGTGGGGAGTTCATCGGCCTGCGGATGCCCATTTGGGTGGCGCTGGGCCTCGGTGTGGTCTACCACGTGCTCTTGCGCTATTCCCGGTTCGGACTGCGGATCTACGCAGTCGGGGGCAACGCCGAAGCAGCCCGCCGAGCTGGCATCAACGTCACGCGAGTGCGGGTCACCGTCTTTGTGCTGGGGGGCTTGGCCGTCGCCATCGGCGGGTTCACGTTGCTGGGCCGGGTCAATGTCGGCCAGCCCAATGCTGCGGTGCTCACCGAGCTGTACGCGGTGGCCGCCGTCGTGCTGGGCGGCACCAACCTGTTCGGTGGACGAGGTTCGATTCCCCGCACTCTGGCCGGCGTTCTGCTGATCGGAGTGATCCGCAACAGCCTCAACCTGCTCAATGTGTCGTCCAACATGCAAGACGTGTGGCTGGGAGTCGTGTTCGTATTGGCCATGACGTCACAGTTCTTGCGCCGATACCTGGAGCGGTGGGCTAATCGAAGCGAGGACACCGCCATAGAAATCGAAGTCGACCACGAGCTCGACGAAGAACTCCGCGCCATCGAGCGGGCCGAGCAATCGGCCCGACCGGGCGAACAAGAACTCCAAGACGCCGAGCGGGCCGAGCAATCGGCCGGAGCGACGTCGGAGCAAACATGAATACCCGGAGGGGAACACAATGAAAACCAAGAACCTGCTATTCAAACTGCTGGCACTTCTGCTGGCCTTCGGGCTGGCAGCAGGGGGGTGCGGCAACGACGATGACGACGCAGAGTCGGCGCCGCCGGCTACCGAGGCGCCTACTGCGGCGCCGACTGAGATGCCCGCTGAGGTACCCGAACCCGATGACGGCATGGATGGGGAGTGTATGGAAACCTACGAGGTGCGGTACGCCAATCTGGCCACCTTCATCTTGTATTTCCGCGACCTAGAAGCCGGTCTCTCGGACTTCGGCGCCGAGAACTGCTGGAATTTCTCCGCCGCTGATGCGGCCTACGTGATCGAAGATCAGGTCGCCCAGATCGAAGACTTCGTGACCCAGGGGGTGGATCTCATCATCGCATCGCCAGGCGACCGCCAAGCGCTGATTCCGGCCTATGAGGTTGCCGGGGCCGCGGGCATCCCCATGCTGTCCACTGGCGACAGCGTGCAGCAGGCCGCCCCAGAGATCGGGTTCATCGGCACTGATTGGGGCGTTGAAGGCACCAAGCAGAGCGAGTGGATGGTCGATCAGCTTGATGGATCTGGCAAGATCGCCCGCATCGGCGGTCCGGGCGCCAGCGAGTATGTGGAAAAGCGCCGCGATGGGTTTGAGGAGGTCATGGCGGCCAATGCCGGCATCGAAGTGGTGTTCAACCAGAGTGCCAACAGCTTCACTACTGAAGAGGGTCTCCGCTTGGCCCAAGACGCGTTGACTGCCAATCCCGACCTAGACGGAATATGGGCCGACAGCGATGCACTGGCATTGGGCGCGGCGATAGCGGTGGAAGAGGCGGGCATCGACCATGCCGACATCCTCATCAGCGGCACCGACGGCGAGCCGGCGGTGTTTGATCAGATCCGGTCTGGAACCGGTGTCGACATGACCATCGCCTTGCGGGGCTATCAGTGGGGTTGGCAGACTGCTGAGGTTGCCCACCAGTACCTGACCGCCGGCAGCACCGGCCAGGGCTACTTCATCCAGGCGCCCACGTTCGTGGTGGATGCCGACACCATCGAAGGCATGACCAACGCCGATCTCCGATAGGAGTTGTCTCCCTTCGGACTTTCGAGAGCGAACATGACCTTTCGGGCCGACGTCTTGATCATCGGCGCCGGTGCCTCCGGCGGGGTGGCGGCGCGCCACCTGGCCGAGCACGGCTTCGACGTGGTCTGCCTCGAGCAGGGCGATTGGCCCGATAGGTCTTCGTTCCCCGGCACCCGGCCTGACTGGGAGCTAGCCATCCGCAGAGACTGGGCCATGAGCCCAAATGTGCGGAATCGACCGGAGGACTATCCCGTGGTCCATGACAACTCGGATATCGAGCCCCTCATGTACAACGCGGTGGGGGGCAGCATGATCATCTACGCGGGGACGTGGCCGCGGATGCTCCCATCGGATCTGCGGGTGCGAACCCTGGACGGCGTGGCCGATGACTGGCCTATCGCCTACCGGGATCTGGTTCCATACTACGACGCCATCGACCGCCAGATCGGTGTGTCCGGCCTGGCCGGCGACCCGGCCTACCCGCCCCATGACGACTATCCGCTGCCGCCGCTGCCCCTGGGCGTGGCCGGAGGGCGGGTGGCCGAGGGGCACAACCGGCTGGGGTGGCACTGGTGGCCCGAGCCCAATGCCATCTTGTCGGCCCCCTATGACGGAAGGCGGCCATGCGTTCAGCGGGGAGTGTGCACCTCGGGATGTGCCGAGGGGGCCAAGGCCTCCACCGATCTGACTCACTGGCCCAAAGCAACCGCCGCCGGGGCTCGACTCATCACCGGGGCCCGGGTCAGCCGAATCACCATCGGGCCTCAGGGCTTGGCCACTGGGGCCGTGTGGCTGGACAGCGCCAGCGTCGAGCACCATCAGGAAGCCGACGTGGTGATCCTGGCGGCCAATGCAGTGGGCACAGCCCGCTTGCTGCTGCTGTCAGCCGACGAGCGCTACTGTCCCGATGGGTTGGCCAACTCCAGCGGACTCGTCGGCCGGCGCTTGATGATGCACCCGTTCTCCGTGGTCACCGGGTGGTGGGACGACCAGGTGGAGGGCTGGCAAGGCCATTTCGGGGCCAGCATCACCAGCTACGAGTTCTACGAGACCGATCCCAGCCGGGAGTTCGTACGAGGGGCCAAGTGGGCGCTCTCGCCGGTCGGCGGCCCCCTCAACCATATCCTGCCTATGCGGGCGGGCAATGAGGTGTGGGGCCCCGATCACCATGCCCTCATGGGCCGGACTTTCGGTCGGGGAGCGAGCTGGGCCATATTCGGCGAGGATCTCCCCGAGGAGTCCAACCGCGTGGACCTAGACCCGGATCGCACCGACAGCCACGGCATTCCCGCACCCCGGGTGGGCTATCGGATCTCCGACCACTCGCGGCGGCTCATGGCTTACCAGGAGGACCGGGCCACCGAATCCCTGGAGGCATCGGGGTGCCAGGAGACCGCGGTGGCCAGCATGATCCCCTATTCGGGATGGCACCTCATGGGGACCGCCCGGATGGGAGACGATCCGGCTTCCTCGGTGGTCAACTCCCGCCAGCAGGCCCATGACGTGGCCAACCTGTACATCGCCGACGCCAGCGTGTTCGTGACCAGCTCCGGGGTCAACCCCACTTGCACCATCACCGCTCTGGCGCTGCGAACCGCTGATCTGCTGGTTCAGCGCCGACGCGAGCAGAAGGTCCCGGCATGACCGCCGCCGACCGCAGCAGCGCGGTTGTCGACATTGCCCGTTTGGAAGAGCTGGCTGACATCATGTTGCCCGCAGCCCACGGGATGCCCTCGGCCTCAGAAGCGGGGGCGGTGAGCCTCTATATCGACGAAGTGCTGGGCTGGCGCTCCGATCTGCGCCAACCCTTGGCCGAGGCGCTGGCCGCGCTCGATCCGACAACGTTCACCGTAGAGGCGCTGTCGGCCTTCCTCTCAGAGGATGAAGCCGCCTACGCCGCCCTCACCACCGTAGTGGCGGCCTGCTACTACCTCAGCCCAGTGGTGCGCGACCGGATCGGCTACCCGGGCCAGGTGGCCAAGACATACGATCCTTTCGCCTATACCGAGTGGGTGGCTGATGGATTGCTCGACCCAGTGGTCGAACGGGGTCCGATCTGGCGAGAGGCCCCGGGATGATTTGGGCAGCGCCGGTGAATCGGGAGGGCAGAGCGGCAGTGGGGCAGTCAAGATGAGCCGGGCAGTCGTCTTGTCCGACTACGCCCGGGGACCTGCGGTCGAACGCCTGGAGCTGGGACCGGTCTTGCCGGGGGGTGCCCTGGTAAGAATTGACGCTGCCACGGTGTGCGGAACCGATGTCCACATCTCCGACGGCGTGTTCGAGCACCTGGCCCGTCTGCCGCTGGTGATGGGTCACGAGGGCACCGGCACGGTGCTGGAACTGGGTGCGGGCACAGACCGGGACGCGCGGGGCCAGCCGCTGCAATCGGGCGACCGCATCGTGTGGGCCCACAATTGGTGCGGACGATGCTATTTCTGCGCGGTGGCCAAGCAGCCAACCCTTTGCGAGAACACCATGGGCTATGGGTGGGGCCCTTACCAAAAGGGGGCCGTCAACGGAACATTCTCCGAGCATCTTCACGTGGCGCCCGACTCTCGGGTGCTGCGGGTGCCCGACCGGGTGTCCAGTCCGCTGGCATCAGCAGCCACCTGCGCCCTCCGCACGGTCATGCACGCCCTTGATCGCCTGTCCCGCATCCGCTTCAGTGACACCGTGGCCGTGCTCGGCGCCGGCCCCGTGGGCGTCTTGTGCGCAGCGGCGGCCCTGCATAGCGGTGCCCATCAGGTGATCCTCATCGGCGCGCCCGCCTCCCGTCTGGCGGCCACGGAGAGATGGGATCTCTCCGCTCGGATCGATATCGACGACACCGAGCCTGACCAGCGGATAGAGGCGGTTCGCAGCCTCACCGACGGGCGAGGCGCCGACGTGGTATTCGAGTGTGCCGGGCCCCCCGATGCCTTCACCGAGGGAATGGAGATGGTGCGGGCCGGTGGGGCGTTCATGGTTATTGGCCAGGCCCACGGCCAGACGGTGCCGGTGCCGACCACGGCCATGAAGGTGCGCCAGCTCACGGTGCGCACCTCGCTGTCGGCCGACATTTCCCACTTCCACGACGCCCTTCAGTTCCTCGACCGACATGGCGATGCGCTCGGCCTGGAGTCAGTGGTGTGTTCGAACACCTATACGCTGGAACAGGTACACGATGCCCTGGCCTCGATGCGGGCTGGATCCGAGATGAAGCCGGTGATCGTCCCATGACCACAGAAGTTGCTGTGCGCGACCGCTACCCGCTGGTGGTGGGGGGCCGCGAGGTCTCCACCAGCGCCAACATGGCGGCCCAGGCCCCCGGCACCGGAGAGACGGTGGCCGAAGTGCCGCTGGCCGACGCCGAGGCAGTCGATCGAGCCGTAGAGGCGGCTTCCGATGCCCAGCCGCCATGGGCCGCGCTGTCGGCGGCTGAGCGGGGGCGGTATCTGCGCGACCTGGCCGATGCAGTACGGGAACAAGCCGAGCGGCTGGCCCGGATCGACGCCATGGACAGCGGCAATCCCCTGGCCGCCATGCGCAACGACGCGGCCTACGGCGCCGACGCCCTGGACTACTTCGCAGGCATCGCCCGGGAGTTGCACGGCAAAACCCTTCCGGCCTCGGCCAACGGCCTCCACTTCACCTTGCGAGAGCCCTATGGCGTTGTGGCCCGCATCCTGCCCTTCAACCACCCGCTCATGTTCACCCTCTTCCACGCGGCCGCCCCCCTGGCCGCCGGCAACACCGTGATTGTGAAGGCTCCCGATCAAACCCCGATCTCCCCGCTGGAAGTGGCCTATCTGGCCGCGGAGATCCTTCCCCCCGGTGTGCTCACCGTGCTCACCGGCGACGGGGCCACCACCGGCGAGTGCCTGGTAGCCCATCCGGGCATCAGCCGCATCGGGTTCACCGGGCGAGGAGCCACTGGGTTGCGAGTCATGGAGGCGGCCGCGGCGTCGGGTCATGTCAAGCACGTGACCGTGGAGCTCGGAGGCAAGAATCCACTGTTGGTGGCGCCCGATGCCGACCCTGCCTATGTGGCCGAGCAGGCGGTGGGGGGCATGAACTTCGAGTCTTCCCAAGGGCAGTCTTGTGGATCGACGTCGCGGCTGTATGTGCCGGCGGGTATGCACGACGATGTGGTGGACGCGGTGGCCGCCCGGCTCGACCAGATCAGGGTGGGCGACCCCCTCGATCCGGAGACCACCATGGGGCCGTTGGTCTCCGAGCCCCAGCTCAGCCGGGTGCAAGGCTACGTAGAAGCCGGGAAGTCGGAAGGTGCCCGGATGGTGGCCGGCGGAGGCCCCCCCGACGGCGTGCCCGAGGGCGGCTACTACCTGGCGCCCACGCTGTTCGACCGGGTGGATCCCGGCCATGTCATCGCCACCGAGGAGATCTTCGGGCCGGTGCTGTCGGTGCTGGAGTGGAGGGACCGAGACGACCTCATAGCCCAGGCCAACGCCACCCGCTACGGGTTGGCCGCCAACATCATCACCAACGATCTGGACTGGGCAGTGGATGCGGCCCGCCGAGTGCGGGCGGGGTGCGTATGGATCAACGGGCGAGGGCAGCACTTCCTGGAGACTCCGTTCGGCGGATACAAGGATTCCGGGCTGGGAGCAGAGGGTTCGATGGAGTCGCTGCTCAGCTACACCCGGACCAAAGTCGTCCACGTTCTCGACATCGGAGCACCAACATGAGCAGCCACCACGCTGAGGCCATTGCCGGCATCAAGGAGAAGATTGCCATTTCTACCCGAATCCTGGTCCGTGAGCGGCTGATCGGACCCTTCGGCCATCCCTCGACCAAGATCCCCGGCACCGGCCTAGTAGCGGTGCTGGGCCACACCCACGACGATGTGAAAGACCTGGCCGAAACAGATTCGAACGATGTAGTTGTGATGGATCTGGACGGCGAGGTGGTCGAGGGAACGATGGAGGCCCCGGGCGAGCGGTTCATGCACACCGAGATCTACAAAGCCCGGCCCGATGTGGAAGCGGTGATTCACGCCCACCCCATGCACTGCATCGCATTCTCAATCACCGATGTGCCCCTGGCCCCGGTCTGGCACCTTTGCACCTTGTTCGCCGATGGCGTGCCGATTTATGAGTCCGCCGTGCAGATAGACAACCCCGAGCGCGGCCGGTCGGTGGCGGCAGCTTTGGGAGGCCGCAAAGGTGTGCTGCTCAAGGGCCACGGCCTGACTGTGGTGGGCACGTCCATTGAGGAGGCCACCGTCAGCGCGGTCAACCTCGAGCGCTCGGCCCGACTTCAGATCATGGCCGGAGGCCTAGGTGCGGTGGAGGTCATCGACCGGGCCGAGCTGACCGGCGAGATGCTCACCGACGGTCTGACGTTGGAGGAGTACACCCACACCCAGTGGGACTACTGGGCGATGGAGATTGCCTGATGGCCGCCTCGGCCTCCTCCCCTCGTCGCGAAGACCCCCGGCTTCTGCGGGGCGATGGGCGCTATGTGGCCGATATCGAGCTTCCCTCCATGCGTTATGCCGCGTTTGTGCGCAGCCCGGTGGCTCACGCCGACGTGGTCGAGGTGGAGATGCCCACAGATGTCGTGGGCTGGACTGGTGAGGACCTGATCGGCCGGATTGAGACCATGGCCCCCAACGAAGCCGATGGCGGTGTTTACCAGGACAAGCTGTTGGAGTCCCTGGGTGACGACCGGCTTTTCGTCCGCCATGAGGGCCGGCCGCTGTTGGCGGTGGACCGGGTGCGCCATGTGGGCGACCCCATCGCGGTAGTCATCGCTGACACCCCCTATGGCGCGGCTGATGCCGCAGACCGGGTGCGCCTCGATCTGGCCCCCCGACCGCCGGTGGTCGATCCCTTCGCCGCTTTGAGCGCCGACGCTCCCCGGCTGTACGACCACTGGCCCGACAACCGCTCGTTGTTCGTGGCGGCCGGTTTCGGCGACATCGACGCCGCCTTCGCCGAAGCCGCCCATGTGAGCTGCCGCCGGCTGCATTCCGGGAGGCTGGCTTGCCACCCCATGGAGCCTCGGGGCGTGGTGGCCGAACACGACCCCCGCACCGACCTGCTCACAGTGTGGAGCAGCACGCAGATCCCCCATCCGCTCCGCACCGCCTTGGCCAAGGCCCTGGGGCGACCAGCGCACCGAATTCGGGTGGTAGCCCCCGATGTGGGTGGCGGTTTCGGGGTCAAGGCCGTGCCCTACGCCGAAGAGCTGATCTTGGCCTTTCTCGCTTTGGAGATGGGAGTCGCCCTCAAATGGGTAGAGCAGCGGAGCGAACACGGCCTTGCCGCCATTCAGTCCCGCGATCAGATCCACGACATCGAGCTGGCCCTCGACAAAGACGCCCGCATCCTGGGAGTACGCGACCGCTTCGTGGTGGACAGCGGGGCGGCCAACCCTTTGGGCGTGGTCCAGCCCTACAACACGCTGGCCCACCTGTGCGGTTGCTACCGGGTGCCGGCGCTGGATGTGGAGGCCACCGCGGTGGTGACCAATAAGGCCCCGAACTCGCCCTACCGGGGCGCGGGTCGACCCGAGGCCGTTTTCGCCATGGATCGCATTATCGACGTGGCCGCCCGAGAGATCGGAATCGATCCGGTGGAACTGCGCCGCCGCAACCTGATCTCCCCTGAGGAGATGCCCTACACCGTCGGACTCAATTATCGAGACGGCACCCCCATTACCTACGACAGCGGCGACTTCTCTGGCTGCTTCGAGAAGGCCATGGCCATGAGCGGCATAGACGACGGCCTCCGGGGCGGATACCGAGATGAGGCCGGGCGGCATGTGGGTGCCGGGGTGTCCTCCTACGTGGAGGGCACCGGGGTCGGGCCGTTCGAAAGTGCCCGAGTGCGGGTGGACGAGACCGGCTGGGTCGAGGTGGCCACCGGTGCCTGCTCTCAGGGCCAAGGCCATGAGACGGTATTCGCCGAGGTGTGCGCCCAGGCGTTGGGCGCACACCCTGAACAGGTGACGGTGATCGGGGGCGACACCGCGGCCGTGGAATACGGGTGGGGCACGCTGGCCAGCCGCAGCGCGGTGGTGGCGGGCAGCGCCGTTCACCTGGCCGCCACGGTGCTGCGGAACCGGATCGTGGACGCGGTAGCCGAGAGGTGGGAGCTGGCCCCCGCCGACCTCTGCGTGCAACACGGCGCAGTCGAGGTGGTCGGAACCCCGGCTCGCCGCATGGAGCTGTCCGAGGTTGCCGCTGGTTTCGCCCCTGGAGGCGTTTTCGCCAACGGCACCAGCGCCGGCTTGGAGGAAATGGTCTGCTTCGAGCCACCGACTGTCACCTTCGCCGCCGGTGTGCATGTGGCCCGGGTCGCTGTCGATCCGTCCACGGGTGCAGTTGAAATTCTCCGTTACACCGTCGCCCATGACTGCGGGCCGCTGCTGTCGCCGACCATCGTGGACGGTCAGATTGCCGGGGGCGTGGCGCAAGGGATTGGGGCCGCGCTGTTCGAGCTAGCGGCCTACGACGACGACGGACAGCCCCAGAACCCGAGCCTGGCCGACTATCTGGTGCCCGACGCCCCCGGGGTGCCCGATCTGGCCGTCGCCCATCTGGAGACCCCTTCCCCGCTCAATCCGCTGGGCATCAAGGGTGTGGGGGAAGCCGGAGCCATCCCGCCGCCGGCCGCGGTGGCCAACGCCATCGAGGACGCCCTGGCCGGGCTGGGTGTCGAGGTGACCCGCGTGCCAGTGTCGCCCGACTATCTATTCAGCCAATTGCACGGGGAGTGATCATGACTGCGAGCCAATCTCGCCCTGTCGTCGATGCCCCCCGCTCCCAGGAGCCGGATCTATCGGGCATCGCTTTGAGCGTGTCGGGAATTCACAAGCGCTACGGAGGGGTGGTCGCCCTCCGAGACGTGTCGCTGGTTTTTCCCACCGGCACCCTCACCGCCATCGTGGGCGATAACGGCGCCGGCAAGAGCACCCTGCTTAAGGTCATGTCCGGAGCAGAGCAGCCTGATGCGGGCAGAGTGGTGCTACACGGAGAGGCCCGACGGTTCCGGTCCCCCGAAGATGCCCGGGTGGCTGGGATCGAGACCGTGTACCAAGACCTGGCTTTGGCCGACAACCTTGATGCCGCTCAGAACCTGTTCATGGGGCGGGAACTGAAGGTGGGATGGGGTCCGCTCACCTTCCTGCGCCAACGGGCCATGCGCCGCGACACCGAGCAGATCATCCGGCGTCTCAACATAAAGATCCCATCTGTTCGCATCCCGGTCCAGCATTTCTCAGGAGGCCAGCGCCAGGGCGTGGCCATCGCCCGGGCCATGAACTGGGGCAATGAAGTGATCATCATGGACGAGCCCACCGCCGCGCTGGGGATTGCCGAGACGGCCCGGGTGGAAGACCTGATCGCCACTCTGCGAGAACGCGAGTTGACGATCATCGTGGTCAGCCACAACCTCGACCAGGTCTTCCGGCTTGCCGACCGGATCGCTGTGATGCGCCGGGGCCAGCTCATCGAAGTGCTGGATGCCCATAGCACAGATGCCCAGAAGCTGGTGTCGCTCATCACTGGTCTGTCCGCATCCCATGAAGGGGCTTGAGATGACGCCGAGGGTGGGTGTCCAGATACGACCCAACCATGTGAGTTGGGACGACATGGCGGCCGCTTGGCAGCACGCCGATGAGGCCGGGGCCGACAGCATCTGGACGTTTGACCACTTCTTTCCCATCGACGGCGATCCCGAGGGCACCGCCTTCGAATGCTGGACCACGCTGGCCGCCATGGCGTCGATCACTCGCAACGCCCAGATCGGCCCGCTGGTCACCTGCACCGGGTTCCGCAACCCGGATCTGCTGGCCGATATGGCTCGAACAGCAGACCACGCTTCTGGCGGCCGGGTGGTGCTCGGCCTGGGTTCGGGCTGGTTGGAGCGCGACTACCACTCCTACGGGTACCCCATGTCCGGCGACGCCGACCGGATACGCGAGATGGAGGTGGCCATACACCGCATCCGCCGCCGGCTGCGACGGCTCCGCCCTGGTCCAGCGGGCCCGCTCCCCATCTTGGTCGGCGGATTGGGAGAGCGGATGACCCTGGACGTGTGCGCCCGGTTGGCCGACGCTTGGAATGGCTGGGGCACTCCAGCCCAGATCGCCCATCTGAACCAAGTGCTGGACAATCGGTGCGAGCGGGCCGGGCGCGATCCGTCTCAAGTCGAGCGGACAGTGGCGTTGTTCGAGACGGCCAGCGATGATGCCTATGACGACTACGTGGCTGCCGGCGCCGAGCACCTGATCCTGGTTCGGTCAGGCCCCGACTATCACATCGACGAGTTGGAATCCCTTCTGAGGTGGCGGGATTCTCGGAGCGGACAGTGAGCCGGGCAGGCCTGAATGGGGGGCGGCAGTGGTCTCCGGTCAAGTGAGCGTCACAACCGGCGCCCTGTGGATGCCCTTCACCTCGGCGGGCGGCAGCAACCCACCAGTGGTGGTGGCCGGTGACGGCAGCCATGTGGTGGCCGACGACGGCACCCGGCTGCTGGACGCCACCGCCGGAGGGGTGGCCTGTGTGATCCTGGGTCACGGTCGAGCCGAGATCGCCGACGCGGTGGCTGCACAGCTCCGGACGCTCGAATATCACTGCCTCTTCGGATACAGCCACCCTCGGGCTCTGGAGTTGGCCGAGGCGGTGGCAGCCCGCACGCCGGGCGATCTGAACCACGTCTTTTTCACCAACTCCGGCTCAGAGGCGGTGGAGACCGCCCTGAAGATGGCCCGCGGTTACTGGTCCCAGGTGGGCCGAGGATCCAAGACGGGATTCGTGTCGCTGCACCGGGGGTACCATGGCATGAACTTCGGCGGGATCTCGGTGGGCGGCCTCCCAGAGAACCGGGCGGGGTTCGGTCCGCTGCTGGAAGGATGCTCCCAAGTTCCGGCCCACGACATCGACGCCCTGGAGCGGGAACTGGCCTCCCGCGATCCCAGCACCATTGCCGCGGTGATCATGGAGCCCGTGCAGGCTGCCGGGGGCGTCTACCCTCCGCCCGAGGACTACCTTGGCCAGGTCAGAGCGATGTGCGACGACCACGATGTGCTCCTGGTGTTAGATGAGGTGGTGTGCGGGTTCGGACGATTGGGCCACTGGTTCGGCGGTCATCGCTTCGGTGTGTCTCCCGACATCATGACCGTGGCCAAGGGACTGACTTCGGCCTATATCCCTATGGGAGCAGCAATCGCCGGTAGCAGGGTCCATGACGCGTTCGTGGATCCCGAAGGCTCGATAGAGCTGATGCACGGCTACACCTATAGCGGGCATCCCGCAGCCTGCGTCGCGGGGCTGAAGGTGATTGAGATCATCGAACGGGAGGGATTGGTGGACCACAGCCGCCAGACTGGCCTATACCTTCAAAAGCAGATCGACCCCTTGGCCTCTTTGCCGGTGGTGGCCGAGGTTCGGGGCGAGGGCATGTTGGCCGCGCTGGAGTTGGAGGGAGACTGTCCGGAGCCCCTGGTGGCCGAGGCCCAGCGGCGCATCCAGTCGGCTGGCGTACTGGTGCGGGCACAAGCCGACCACCTCGGCATCTACCCGCCGTTAACATTCACAGCCGCCGAGGTGGACCGAGTGGTCGACGTCGTCGGGACGGTGCTGGAGGAGTTGTCATGACGTACGACCGTGTGGACTCGATCTTGGATCAGTGGGCTGGCGAGCGGCCCGACTTGGATGCCTCGCCCATTGGGATCTTCGGGAGGATCTCTCGCATCGACCGCTTGTTCGAGCAGTCCATGGCTGAGTTCCTCCGCCCGTTCGGCCTCACGTTGGGCTTGTTCGACGTGCTGGCCGCGCTGAGGCGAAACGGCGAGCCCTTCCAGGTGAAGCCGAGCGATTTGGCGGCCATGACCATGCTCACCTCAGGGGGCATGACCGGACGGCTGGACCAGCTCGTGAAGCTAAACCTGGTGCTCCGGGTGCCTGATCCCGCCGACCGCCGCGTCATGATGGCCCAGCTCAGCCCGGAGGGCAGAGACCTGATCGACTGGCTCATGGGCGACCACCTCAAACGCGAGCAAGCCCGGTTGGAGTGGTTGCAGCCGGGGGAGCCGGAGGAATTCGCCGGCTTTCTGCGCAAACTGGAGGCATCGCTTCGCTCCCTGGACGGGAAAGGGCGAGCCGACGGCCTAGATGACGAGGAGACGGCCGGCTAAGTGGCCGTGAAGCACCACGAGACGGTATCGGCTTCGGCGGGGCCGATCTCTTGGCGCCAATAGATGACCAGGGCGCAGTTCTGCTCTGCCTGGAGGCTCTCGATCACATTTCCCTGATCGGGCCGGAAGGTAAAGCGGTTGAGGTTGGGCTGATGGCGAATCTGTCCGGGGGGAATCTCCACCCCGTTGAGCATCAGGCGGGCGTCGTAGCCGTTGGCCAGGTCGATGCCGACGGTTTCTTGGGATAGGACCTCAGCGTTGCGAGGGGGAATGAGCTCGTCCACCGCGGCGTTGCCGGTGACGGTCACGTCGTCGTCGTCGGTGTCGGCCAGTACCAAGGCCAACAAGATGGCCGCCGCGCCCATCAGGGCCGCGGCGCCCAACAGCACCCTGCGCAGCACGATGGACTCCAGCACATCCACAGTGTGCCCGCTGGCTGAGGGTTCAGTCACCCTGGATGGCGCAGAATCGCTCACAACAGCCGGTACCCTCAAGGCGTGTCCCAAGGCAGCGGCGAGGCCGGATTCATCGGCCGAGTTCTGGGCGGGCGCTACCGGCTCGTGGCCCATCTCGGCGCGGGCCGGTTCACCAACGTCTACCTGGCCTACGATTTGTCACAGACCCGCCGCGTTGCGGTGAAGCTGCTCTCCCAGGACATCTTGCCGGAGGGGTGGGCCCGAGACGGTTCCCTGTCCAGCCGCTTCTTTGCGGCAGCCCAAGAGGCCGCCGCGGTCAACCACCGCCTTCTGGTGGCTGTTCACGACTGGGGAGACTCCGAATGCGGCCCCTTTGTGGTGAACGACTACTTGGAGGGCGGCAGCCTTTTGGGGGTGCTGGACAGCGGGCATCTGCTGTCACCGTCGCAGGCTCTCATGATCGGGCTCGAGGTGACCCGCGGGCTCGAGCACATACATCGCCAAGGACTCATCCATCGAGATGTTCGGCCCTCCAACATAGTGTTTGACAGCCGCGGCCGGACGCGCTTGGCCGATCTGGGCACATCAGGTGTTCTGACCTCATCGGCGGTGGGGGGAGTGCTCATGGCCAAGTCGGTCTTCGCGGCAATCGACGCCGTGCGCTATGCCTCTCCGGAGCAGGCCCAGGGTTTGACCCCCGACCACAAAAGCGATGTGTACTCCCTGGCCCTCGTGCTCACCGAGGCGCTGTCGGGTCGGGTGCCATTCGAGTCCGACGACCCCGAGTACACCCAGATGGCCAAAATGAGCCGGAAGCTGGATTTCGCCGGCCAGTTCGCCCGCTTGGGCCGGGTGTTGGAGCAGGCCGGCCAGCCGGAGAGGGATAACCGTCCCAGTGCCCATGAGCTGGCTCTCGGACTGCTTTCCGCGGCGGAATCGCTGCCCCGGCCAACACCGCTTCCTCTGTCAAGGGTGGGCCCGGAGATTCCCGACACCGATGAGACCGCCGCGGCGGCTGCGCCCGAGAAGCGATCAGAAGTGAGCGCTCCCTCGGGCATAGGCCGTTCGGCGTTGCGAAGGATGTTGGTTGCGCTGATGGCCCTGGTGTTGTTGGGGGCCGCGGGGGTTGGGGCCTATGCGTTGTGGACTAGCCAGTACGGCACCGACATCCGACCGGTGCCGGATTTGTCCGAGGCCAACGAAGCCGACTTGCGCAGCATTGTGACCGAAACCGGCTGGGAGATCGAATTCCATGAGCGGCGCCAAGACGGCACAGTGGCGGGTCAAGTCATCGATCAGCAGCCCCTGCCGGGAATCGGGCTGGAAGAGGGGGAGGCCATCAAGGTGTGGGTGTCATTGGGTCCGGAGCTTGTGGTCATTCCCAAAGGCCTTGCTGGAATCGCAGTGGAGGACGCCGAGATCTTGTTGGCTGCCGAGGGCCTGTCGGTGGGAGAAGTCGCCGAACGCCACCACGAGGCGGTGCTCGAAGGGGTGGTTGTCGAGGTAGACGAGCTGTTCCCCGAGGTCGAACCGGGGGAAAGCGTGGATTTGGTGGTCTCGCTCGGGCCGGAACCCCGGGTGGTTCCCGACATTTCTGTCGGCGCGTCGCTCGCGGTGGCCCGAGAGGAATTGGAAGAGGCTCGCCTGGGGATACTGGAGTGGCGAGAGTCGCACAATGCAGTGGAAGTAGACCACGTGATCAGGGTTGAACCCCTGCCAGGAACGGAGGTGCCGGCCGATTTAGTTGTCACCGTGGTGATCTCCGACGGGCCCGCAGAGGTCCTCGTTCCCACTCTGGCCACCCTCGGGTTGGAAGAGGCTCGTGCGGTCCTCGAAAGCGCCGACCTCTGCCTCGGCCCGGTCGAAGGACCCCTGGATGCCGAAATTCTGGCATCCAACCCTCCCGCCCAAACCATCGTCGAGAGCGGAGCGTGCGTGGCTCTGATCACCCGTCCGGCGGAAGATCCAGAGGCCGAGGCAGAAGAGGGCTAACCCTCAGCCGTCTCCGAGCGTGGTGATAGCCTGGACCCGAGTCTGGGCGTGGCGGGCGAAGGCGGCCTGCTCATCGGTCATCCCCTCGCCGAACAGGATGAGAACGAGGGCCAAGTCGCCGTCCACCCGGAGGGTGCCGGTGAGAAAGCTGTGGGCGACCATGTCGGGGTCGTCGGTGACGAATGCGGCCAAGGCCGCGCCATAGTCGAGGATCACGGTGGCGTCGGGATCGTCCAGTTCGCCGGGCACAGGGAGCGGGCCCCCGGCCTGGGTATCAATGGAGGCCCGAAACTCGCCGCTTCCGAAGGGAGTGCCGGTAACCACCAGATTGACTCTGGCCATATGAACAGGATCAGGCGCCGCTGATGCCAGTTCATCGCGCAGCGCCATGGCTGCTTGCACCCACCCCGGACTCAAAAACCGATGCACCCCCATCCCGGCAACGTAGGCCACGGAATGACTCCAGCGCGGGAATCCGACGGATTGAGCGGTACGATTGTGCTTCGGTATGGGGCAGCAACGCATCACTCGGGCAGAGTGCGCCCATGTGGCTGCCTTGGCCCGCTTGGAGCTGACCGACGAGGAGTTGGACCGGTTCACTGGCCAGCTTGACGAGCTGTTGGACCATGTGGCCGAGGTGGAGGCCTTGGACGTGGAAGGGCTCCACCCGACGATGCACGCCCTTCCCATCGCCAACCAGCTCCGACCGGACGTTCCGGGCGAAGTGCTGGACCGCGACGAGGTTCTGGCCCAAGCGCCGCTTGCCGAGGACGGCCAGTTCCGGGTCCCCCCAGTGTTGGGAGAGGCGCCGTGACCGTCCTCGGGATCGCCGGCGCTGTGCGGTCGGGGCAGCGGTCGGCCCGCTCGGTGGTAGACGAGTATCTAGGGGCAATCGCTGAAGGCGATGATGAAATCCACGCTTTCAACCTGGTGGCCGCGGAACAAGCCCGCGCTCGGGCCGACGAGATCGACTCCACAGTGGCCGAGGGCCGCGATCCCGGCCCGCTGGCCGGTGTGCCTGTGGCCCTCAAGGACAACTTGTGCACGCGGGGAGTTCCCACTACCTGCTCCTCCCGAATCCTGGAGGGCTGGGTACCGCCGTATGACGCCACCGTGGTAGGGCGACTTCATGGCGCCGGCGCGGTGATGGTGGGAAAGACCAACATGGACGAGTTCGCCATGGGCAGCTCCACCGAGAACTCGGCGTTCGGCCCCACCCGCAACCCGTGCGATACCAGCCGGGTTCCGGGGGGCTCGTCGGGGGGCAGCGCGGCCGCGGTGGCCGCCGGATTCGCGCCGGTGGCGCTGGGCAGCGACACCGGCGGATCCATCCGCCAGCCCGCCGCACTGTGCGGAGTGGTCGGCGTCAAGCCCACCTATGGTCTGGTTTCCCGCTATGGCCTGGTGGCTTTCGCCTCGTCTTTGGACCAGATCGGCCCGTTCACCACCACGGTGGCCGACGCGGCGGCTGTTCTGGACGTGATCAGCGGCCCCGACCCTCGGGACTCCACCAGCATCGGCGATTCCCAGCCGCCGGTATCAGCCACGCTGGACAACGGGGTAGACGGACTCCGTGTGGGGGTGCTGGCCGAGCTGAGCGGCGACGGGATCTCCCCCGATGTGGCCGCCCGGGTGCGGGCCGCGGTGAGCGCGCTGCAATCGGCTGGCGCCCGAGTGGCCGAGGCCAGTGCTCCGGCGGCGGTCTACGGCCTGTCGGCCTACTACTTGATCGCCCCGGCCGAGGCTTCCAGCAACCTGGCCCGCTACGACGGTGTCCGCTACGGGCTGCGGGTGGACGGGGCCAGCACTCCCGATATGAACACCGCCTCCCGGTCAGCCGGTTTCGGCGACGAGGTCAAGCGCCGCATCATGATCGGCACCTACGCCCTGTCGGCCGGGTACTACGACGCCTACTACGGCAAGGCCCAGAGGGTGCGAACGCTCATCATCGACGACTTCGCCTCGGTTTGGGACCAGTTCGACCTGGTGGTGAGCCCCACGTCGCCCACCACCGCGTTCTCGCTGGGAGAGCGCACCGCTGATCCCATGGCCATGTACATGAGCGACGTGTGCACCGTGCCGGTGAACCTCACCGGCCAGGCGGCCATGTCGGTGCCCTACGGTGTCGGCGATGACGGGCTGCCGGTAGGCGTGCAGATCTTGGCCCCTGCGTTGGGCGAGCCGATCATGTTCCGGGCCGCCGCGGTGCTGGAAGCGAGCCGGTGATGGGTGCCGAAGCCCAGAGTATTCCCGGCCTCGGCGCTCCCGCCGACACTGAGTGGGAGACGGTGGTGGGGCTGGAGGTCCACGCCGAGTTGGCCACCGAGACCAAACTGTTCAGCGCCAGCCCCAACCGGTTCGGCGGCGATCCCAATACCCATATCGACCCGGTGTCGCTCGGCCTGCCTGGCTCGCTGCCTGTGCTCAACCAAAAGGCGGTGGAACTGGCCATCCGGGTGGGCCTGGCCCTCAACTGCCGGATCCAGCCGTCGGTGTTCGCCCGAAAGAACTACTTCTACCCCGACATGCCCAAGGACTTCCAGATCAGCCAGTACGACCAACCGATCAACGTGGACGGCTGGCTGGAGCTGCCCACGGGCAGGCGCATCGGCATCGAGCGGGCCCACATAGAGGAGGACACCGGCAAGACCGTCCACATCGGTGGGGGAGGGCGCATCCACGAGGCCGGCTACTCGCTGGTGGACTACAACCGGGCCGGCGTGCCGCTCGTCGAGATCGTGGGCCATCCCGAGCTGCGCTCGGCCACCGAGGCCCGCCAATATGTGGCCGAGCTGCGGTCGATCCTGGTGGCGGTGGGGGCGTCGGACGGCAAGATGGAGGAAGGGTCGCTGCGGGTGGACTGCAACGTGTCGGTGCGGCCGGCGGGCAGCGACCGGCTGGGAACCCGGTGCGAGATCAAGAACGTGAACTCGCTGCGCTCGCTGGGCCGGGCCATCGACTACGAGTCCCGCCGCCAGATCGACCTGTTGACCAGCGGGCAGCCCATCGAGCAGCAGACCCGGCACTGGAACGAGGATGACGGGCGCACCCATGCCCTGCGCTCCAAGGAGGAGGACCACGACTACCGCTACTTCCCTGAGCCCGACCTGCTGCCCCTCGACCCCAGTCCGCAGTGGGTGGAGCAGATCCGCCAGGAGTTGCCCCCGCTGCCGAGAGACCGCCGGCTGCGTCTGGCTGAGGCAGCCCCGTCGGCCGATGCGGCCCACATCGCTTTGGCCGTCGAGCGGTCGCTGGACGAGTTGGCTGTGGCTGCTATCGGACAGGGAGGCGTTCCCGAGCGGGTGATGACCCACATCGTCCACAACCTGGCCGATGGCCCCGGCGAGCTGACCCCTCAGGCGCTGGCCAGCCTCGTGGGCATGGAAGACAAAGGCCAGCTGACCGCCACTCAGGCCAAAAGGGTGCTGGCCGTGCTGGTCGACCGCGGGGGCTCGCCCCAAGAGGCGGCCCAGAAGCTGGGATTCGAGGCCATGGAATCCGTCGAGCTGGAGTCTTTGGTCGACGGCCTCGTTGCCGACCACCCTGACGAGTGGTCTCGCTTCTGCGATGGCGACGCCAAGCTCACCGGTTTCTTCGTCGGCCAGGCAATGAAGGCCACCCAGGGCCGAGCCGACGGCAAGGCCGTCACCCAACTCCTCAACTCCCGACGCGGCTAGTGGTGTGTCGTGGGTTTATTCGCGCGTGTCCTGCTAGGCATCAACGCCCCTCGCGGCGTTGCCCCTCCTTGCCGTACGCTGGAAGTATGGCTGCGTCGGTGCGCCTTGCGAGGAACGCCGATGCCGTCGCAATCCACGGCGCTAAACCCACGACACACCACTAGCTATCGGCACCCCAGGGTTCCCCAGTGGGTTCCAGGGATGAAGGGATAGGGTGCAAGGCGGTATGACGCTGTTGGATCGGTCGGCCCAATACATCGATGAGGGTTCTCACGAGGGACAGCAGTCCGTGCAGCCCATGGACGGATCGTTCCATGAGATTGCCGACCGGATTGGCATGGTGTGCGCCTTTTCACATATCTGGTCGGTGGCCACCGACGAGGGGCTAGTGGTGATCGACACGTCGTTGCCGGTGTTCGCCCCCGGTGCACGGGATCATCTCCGCCGGTGGAACAGTCATCCGGTCCATACCATCGTCTATACCCACGGTCACGTGGATCATGTGGGCGGTGCCGGCGTCTTTGTGGATGATGCCCGAGAGCAGGGACGACCCACTCCCCGGGTATTGGCCCATAAGGCCGTACAGCAGCGATTCGACCGCTACAACCTCACGTCGGGGTACAACCAGGTGATCAACCGCCGCCAGTTCGGCGGGGGCGGCTTCGCTGATCTCTTCGGGGGCAAATGGGTGTGGCCCAACGCCACCTACGCCACCACTCTCGATCTTGAGGTGGGCGGGGCATCGATGCAGTTGATCCATGTCCAAGGAGAGACCGATGATCACACCATGGTGTGGATGCCCCAGGAGCGGGCACTCTTCTCGGGCGACATGTTTGCCTGGGTCTTCCCCAATGCGGGCAACCCCCAGAAGGCGCAGCGCTACCCCGCCGAATGGGCCGCTGCACTGCGGCAAATGATCGAGTTGCGGCCCGCTCTGCTGCTGCCAGCCCACGGTTTGCCCATCGAGGGTGAGCAGCGCATCGCCGGGGTGCTGGGCGCTTCTGCCACCGCACTGGAGGGCTTGGTGGCCGACACCCTGGAGATGATGAATGCCGGGGCCCGACTGGACGACATCATCCACCAGGTTCAGGTTCCCGACGACCTTTTGGCCAAGCCCTACCTGCGGCCCGTCTACGACGAGCCCGAGTTCGTGGTTCGCAACATCTGGCGTCTGTACGGGGGCTGGTACGACGGCAATCCAGCTCGCCTCAAGCCCGCCCCTGATCACTTGGTGGCCGCCGAGGTAGCCCGGTTGGCGGGAGGAGCGGCCGCTTTGGCCGCCCGGGCCACCGATCTCAGCGAGGCTGGAGATATGCGGCTGGCCTGCCACCTGGCCGAATGGGCTGGCCAAGCCGCACCTGAAGACCCAGCTGTGCTGGAATTGCGAGCTGAGGTGTACCAGAAGCGTCGAGACCAAGAGCAGTCGCTCATGGCCCGCGGCATCTACAACGAGGCCAACAAAACATGAATATTGACACTGAAGCGGTGGATTTGGCGTTGACCACGACCAGGGCGGTGCGGCGGCGGCTGGATTTGGAGCGGCCGGTGGACGACCAGATCATCCTCGACTGCATCGATATCGCCGAGCAGGCCCCCACTGGTGGAAACCAGAGCAGCCGCCGGTGGATTGTGGTGCGCGACCCCGAGATCAAACAGGAGCTGGCCGAGCTCTACCGCGAAGTGGTGGGCGGTTTCATGATCGAGGCCCGCGACCGCCTAGCGGGTACCGATCACCCCCGCGCTCCGGTGGTGCGCTCGGCCGCCCATTTGGCCGAGCACTTGGCCGAGGTGCCGGTGATCGTCATTCCCGCCATCGTCGGCCGCCACGACGGCAGCGGCGCTCCCGGCCTCTTCGACTCGGTCATCCAGAGCGCGTGGAGCTTCTGTGTGGCCCTGCGGGCCCGGGGCCTGGGCAGCGCCTGGACCACGGCGGTGCTGGCCAAGGCTCCCGAGCTGAAAGAGCTGCTGGGCATTCCCGATGAGATCACCGAGATTGCCATGTTGCCCGTAGCCTGGACCAAGGGCACCGATTTCCGGCCGGCTCCCCGTACACCGGCCCGGGAGATCACCTTCTTCGACGGCTACGGCCGCACCTACGAATCGGGGCCGAAGACCCCGGTGCGCATGGCCGACGGCCCCGGCACGATGGTGGAGGTTGACATTGCCGCCGAGGTGGACGACGTGTGGGCCGCGGTCACCGACATCGCCCTGCCGGCCCAGTTCTCCGACGAATTCACCGGCGCGACCTGGGACGACGGATTCGACGGCCCCGCGCTAGGAGCCACTTTCACCGGACACAACTACTTGGAGGTCCTGGGCGACTGGGAGGTGCCGTGTTTCGTGGACGTGTGCGAAGAGCCGGCGGCATTCGGCTGGTGCACATCTGACCTTGACAACCCCGGTGCCCGATGGCGCTTCGAGCTCCAGCCCCTCATGGGCGGCGGCATCCGGCTGATCTACCGCCTCCTGCTCGGCCCCGGCCCCTCCGGCCTCAACGCGTTCATCGACCAGAACCCCGGCAAAGAGCACCGCGTAATCGCCAACCGCCTCCGAGTCCACCGGGCCAACATGCAGCGAGTAGCGGACGGCATCAAAGCCCACGTTGAGGCGGTGGTCTGACTCGGCTAGTGCAGTTGGCGGACTTCTTGGTTGTTACCACCTTTCGGGGGCGGAGACAGCACCGCCGAGGATTGACCGTCCCACTGCTCGATGAATTCATAAAGCGCGCTGTCTATTGAAGAATGTGGGCTATTTTGTTTATATTCACTTTATATTCAACAATGACAAGATAAATCAGCTAATACTCATTTATTCGGGTGGTTGTTGTCACTGGGGTTGGTATACTTGCATGTATGGAGTTTGAGCCCCTTGATGAGGGGAAACGGGCTGGTTGTAAGCCTTCTGGGCCGGTGTGGCCGGAGTCGGTCGACGTCGCTGGGCTGTCGTTGTGCGAGTTGCGGGCGCGGTTGGGGTTGATCAAAAGGGCCGAGGCTCGGCTGGCCGCGATGAAAACGGCCGCGCTGGCTGCGTATTCGAGCCGGGGAGGCGAGGGCTTGGCCCGGCGGGTGGTGCTGGAAGAGCTCCAGTCCTCCAAGCAACAAGCCCGCCGGGAGGTGGAGACCGCCTCTCAGCTCTCACGGGTTCCCGAGACCCTCGACGCGCTGGGCGCCGGGGAGATTCCCGCGGCCCACGCCGCCCAAATCGCCAAGGCCGCATCTGAGGGGCCAGTCGACGAGACCGTGCTGGTGGAGGCGGCCCGGCGCGAAGACTTCGGCACCTTCTCCCGCACGTTGCGCGACCACCAACATGAGCAGTCGGGCGACGACGGGAAGTCGTTGATGGCCAAGCAGCGGGAGCGGCGCTCGATGAGCTTTTTCAAGTCTTCTGACGACGGCATGTTCGTTTTGAACGGGCGGTTCGACCCGGTCGCGGGGAACCGCATGGAGGCCGCGCTGGCCGCTGAGGTGCGCCGCCAGCGCAACGAAGACAAACCCGGCGACCAGACCGCGTTCGACCAGCAGATGGCCGACGCCTTGGAGAATCTGGTCTGCGCCGACACCAAAGACCGCAAACCCCAGGGCACCACCCTGATCTTGACCGCCGACTGGGACGCGCTGAACCACAAGCTGGCCGACGCCCGCCTGCTCGACGGCACGCCCCTGCCAGTGTCTGAGGCTCTGCGGCTGGCCTGCAACGCCGACATCGTGCCCACGGTGTTCGACTCCGAGAACCAAGACCTCTGGGTGGGGCGCAAACACCGCTTGGCCACCGAAGCCCAGCGGGCCGCGCTCATCATCCGCGACAAGCACTGCATCGGCTGCGGACGATCGGCGGTATGGTGCGAAGCCCACCACATCGACGAGTGGCTGAGCGGCGGCCGCACCGACATCGACAATCTGGTACTGGTCTGCAAAAGCTGCCACCACAACATCCACGACGACGGCTGGACAGTACACCGAAACCGAAACGGCGCCCACGAACTGAGACCACCACCGGCACCCTACGCCGAATTCCCGCCCGGGCGGACTCGCTCGGGGCATTGCCTCGCCAAATCGCAATCCAGCCTTGATGACTTTCCCGACGCCTTCCCCGAAAAGGGAATCACCAACTGGCAGCCCGAAAGCTCCAAACAGCTGCTATTGAACTGACACCGCGTTGGTCTGCCGCCTCGGGGCTCTTGCCCCCGACGTCGATGCCAAACCCCTGCTAAAGAGCTGACAACCTCTATGGGGCCTACTGCTAGGCGACCACCTCGCAATGCTTCAGGGAGGTTGCCTGCGTTGGCGCGAATTTCGATGTACTGGTCGCAGACCCGCAACCGGTTTACCAGTTGTGGAGCATCAGCGCCGAAGTCCTCTGTCGCGATCGTTTGGAACAGAGCATCGAGTTCATCGCTCTCCAGAATTTCCAGCAAGATCTTGCGATCGTTCTGGGCGATTCTTGGAGATCTCTGTTGGTGCTTGGTGGGGTGAGGTGTAGTTGCGACATCTGTCACACGGCAAGTGCTTCCAGCACGAGACAGCATGCCAACGGGCGGCAAGATCGGCTGTGTCCCTTTTGCGAGTAGCTCGCGATAGGGATCATCGCACGGCGCCGGGGACGAGCCAGCGGGGACCGGCGAAGCGACAGAGGAGAGCGGCCAGCCGGGCGCCCATCAGGGCCCACATGGCGCCCCACAGCCAGCCGATCCCCGCGTCGGCAGCCATTACCCACACGGCCAGGGGAATGAATATCGCCGCGGCGCCGGTCATGGCCACGGCTAGAAAGCGCATGTCGCCGGCACCGATCAGCACGCCGTCGAGGGCGAACACCACCCCGTTCACCGGCTGCAAGAAGGCCAAGTGCAGCATCAAGAATCCAACCAACGACAGCACCGCCTCGTCGTTGGAGAACACCAATGGCAGCCACGGCCTGGTCGCCAGCAGCACCACGGTGGCTGCCAGGCCCGAGGCCAGTCCCCACTCGATCATGCGGCGGCCCGCGGCCCGAGCCTGATCCAGCTCATTGGCGCCCAGAAGACGCCCGATCATGGCCTGACCGGCGATGGCTATCGCGTCTAGGGCCAGAGCCAGGAAGAACATGAGTTGGTAGATCACCTCGTGGGCGGCCAGCTCGACGGCTCCAAGCCGGGCGGCTACCGCCACCGAAACGGTGAACGATGCCCGCAACGCCGCAGTCCGCAAGAACAGGTCCAGTCCCACCACTGCGAGTTGGGCGATCATCGAGCGGTCAGGGGCCATGGTCACCCCCTGTACCTTCACGGCCTCCCGGATCCACCACACATAGGCCCCAGCCGCGAGCCATTGGGCGATGACCGTGGACAGCGCCGAGGCACCGATGCCGAAACCGAGCCCGTAGATCAACACCAGCTCCAACAAGAGGTTCAGTACGGCGGTGAACACCGCCACCTTGAGCGGTCGCAGCGTGTCTTGCAGCCCACGCAGGTAGCCCACCCCGGCCAAGGTGATGAGCATTCCCGGCAATCCGAAGATGCTGATGCGAAGGTAGATGCGCCCTTGAGCCAACACCTCGCCGTCTGCCCCCAGAATCTTCAGCAGGGGATCGGCAAACACAAAGGCCCCAGCCGCCAATAGCGCGCCGACCGCCGCGGCCAGCCACAGACCCTGCACCGCCTGCTGGGCGGCTTGGCGGTGGTCGCCGGCGCCGATGAGTCGCCCCACCGCGGCGGTAGTCCCGTAGGCCAAAAAGATGAACAGCGACAGCGCCCCCAGCAGCACCTGCGAGGCCACCGCCAGACCGCCGAGGTGGGTAGTGCCCAGGTGTCCTACCACCGCAGTGTCGGCCAGGGTGTAGAGCGGCTCGGCGATGAGCGCGCCGAGAGCGGGAACAGCCAGCCGGGCAATTTCCCGGTCGTAGGGCGATTTGCGCAATCCCAATAGCCCTCTAATCCGCGTCATCTCAGTCAGTAGCCTGTCGCTATGAGCGATATGAAGCCACGTTCTCACGAGGTCACTTCCGGGGCAGGGCGGGCGCCGGCGAGGGCCATGCTCCGGGCCGTGGGCATGACCGACGACGACTGGGACAAGCCCCAAGTGGGGGTGGCGTCGTCGTGGAACGAGGTAACCCCCTGCAATCTGCCGCTGGACCGGTTGGCCAAGCGGGCCAAGCAGGGAGTGCGGGACGCCGGCGGCTTTCCCATCGAGTTCAACACCATTGCGGTGTCCGACGGGATCTCCATGGGCCACGAGGGGATGCGGGCCTCCCTGGTCAGCCGGGAGATCATCGCCGACTCAGTAGAAGCGGTAATGCACGCGGAGCGGCTGGACGCCTTCGTCAGCTTCGCGGGCTGCGACAAGTCGCTGCCCGGCATGTTGATGGCCGCGGCCCGACTCAACCTGCCGTCGGTGTTCGTGTATGGCGGCTCCATCCTCCCCGGCCGCCACAACGGCAAGGTGCTCGACATCGTGAGTGTGTTCGAGGCGGTGGGCGCCCACGCGGTGGGCGACATCGACGACGAGGAGCTCGACGCCATCGAGCGCAACGCCTGCCCCACCGAGGGGTCGTGTGCCGGCATGTTCACCGCCAACACCATGGCCTCGATCGGGGAGGCGCTGGGCATGTCGCTGCCGGGGAGCGCCTCGGCCGCCGCGGTGGACCGCCGCCGCGACGACTACAGCTACGCCAGCGGCACCGCGGTGATCGGGCTGCTGCGAGAGAACATCCGGCCCCGCGCCATCATGACCAAGGCGGCGTTCGAGAACGCCATCGCGGTGACCATGGCCCTGGGCGGCTCGACCAACGCGGTGCTGCACCTGCTGGCCATCGCCTGGGAGGCCGGGGTGGAGTTGGAGCTGGACGACTTCAACAAGGTGGCGGCCCGGGTTCCCCACCTGGCCGACACCAAGCCCCACGGGCAGTACCACATGGCCGACATCGACCGTATCGGTGGGGTCCCGGTGGTTCTGAGGATGCTGCTCGACGAGGGACTGCTGCACGGCGATGAGGTCACCGTGACCGGCAAGACCATGGCCGAGAATCTGGCGCTGCTCGACCCGCCCGAACCCGACGGGGAGGTAATCCACCACTTCGGCGATCCGCTCCACGAGATCGGCGGCATCGCTGTGCTCACCGGGTCGCTGGCCCCCAACGGAGCCGTGTTGAAGGTGGCCGGCATCGACTTCGACAACTTCGAGGGCCGGGCCCGGGTGTTCGACGGCGAGGACGCGGCCATGGACGCGGTGCTGAACAGCCGCATCGAAGCCGGCGACATCGTGGTGATCCGCCACGAGGGCCCCAAGGGCGGCCCCGGCATGAAGGAGATGCTGGCCATCACCGGGGCGATGAAGGGCGCGGGCCGCGGCGGCGACGCCGCCCTGGTTACCGACGGCCGGTTCTCCGGGGGCACCCACGGTTTCTGCGTGGGCCATGTGGCCCCCGAGGCCGCCGAGGGCGGGCCGATAGCGCTGGTGGCTGAAGGCGACGCCATCCGCATCGACGTGCGGGACCACTCCATCGATCTGCTGGTGGACGAGGCCACCCTGGCCGAGCGCCAGGCGAATTGGAAGCCCCCCGAACCTCGCTACACCAAAGGCGTGCTGGCCAAATACGCCCGCCTGGCCCAAGGGGCCGAAAAGGGCGCCATCACCGAGGCTTGAGCCACGAGCCCGAACCCAAGAGCGCCATCACCGAGGCCTGAGCCCGAACCCAAGAGCGCCATCACCGAGGCCTGAGCCCGAACCCAAAAGCGCCATCACCGAGGCCTGAGCCCCGAGCCCGAATCCAAGCGCGCCCTCACCAAGGCCTGAGCCCCGAGCCCGAATCCAAGAGCGCCCTCACCAAGGCCTGAGCCCCGAGCCCGAATCCAAGAGCGCCCTCACCAAGGCCTGAGCCCCGAGCCCGAATCCAAGCGCGCCCTCACCAAGGCCTAGAGCCGGTCCTAGAGATCGGGTTCGGACCATGCGCCGGTGGCATCGTCGAAGGCCCGGGCTGCGGCGGTCATCCACTCTTGCCGCCCCTGGCGGGCGCCGCTGGAAGACATCGGGCCCAACTCGGCGGCGACGAGCAGCTCGGCGCCTTCGGGCACATCCAACGGAGGCCGGGGAGCAATGGCCAGCTCCAATTGGCAGAGGGCCTCCACCGCCTGATCGCGGGCTTGCGCTGAGTGGCCGTAGAATGCCGGATCCAGTACTTGGGCCCACTTATCGGCGCCCATGACCACCACGTGGTATCCCCGGGCGATATCCACGAGGAGCTGGTGGTCGGTCACCGCTACCTCCAAGCCGTCGATGTCGGCGACCGACGCCTCAAGCACCGCTATGCGATCTTCGAATGCTGGACGGCCCACGACTTCTTTTCCCAGCGCCACCCGCGACACCACGAGGTCCACCCGGTCGAGCCGCCGCTGATCCCTTGCCGCTTGGGCAATGGCCAGATGACCGACGGTCGGCGGGTTGAACGAACCCGGATACACCCCTAACCGTCTTGTCACAGGGAGTCCTCAGGGTTCATACTGGTGTGATCCTATGAAGCGCCACCCTCACTCTGGAGCGATTCTCGTAGTACGCCTATAGCGCACGGTCCCGGCCGATCCGGAAACCGAGCGCTTCCGACCTCCCACACTGGGAGGTCTTTCCTTTTAGGAGAAGCCCGAAAGGTTGATCCAAACAAGAAGATCGTGGTGGAAATCTAAGTGAACGGTTACCAAACATGAACATGAACGGCGGACAAGCCCTGATGAAAGCCCTCGAGAACGAGGGCGTTGACCTCTTGTTCGGGCTGCCCGGCGGGGCCATCCTGCCGGTGTACGACCCGCTGATCGACTCCTCGATACGCCACGTGCTGGTTCGCCACGAACAGGGCGCCGGCCACATGGCCGAGGGGTACGCCCATGCCACTGGCCGCCCCGGCGTGGCCATGGTCACATCGGGACCGGCGGCCACCAACATCGTCACCCCGTTATGCGATGCCTACATGGACTCGATCCCCATGGTGGTGGTCACTGGCCAGGTTCCCTATGCGGCCATCGGAACCGACGCCTTCCAGGAGTGCGACACCACCGGCATCACCATGTCGGTGACCAAGCACAACTACCTGGTTACCGAGGCGGCCGACATCCCGCAGGTGATCCACGATGCCTTCCACATCGCCACCACTGGCCGCCCCGGCCCGGTGCTGGTGGACATCCCCAAAGACATCGTCGATCCCAACAACCCCCGCTCGGCGATGGAGTGGTACACGCCTGACAGCCACGACCTGCCCGGCTACCACCCCAACCGCGCCGGCGACTCCGAGCTGATCCGCCAGGCGGCCAAGCTTGTCTGCGAAGCCGAGCGACCGGTCATCTACAGCGGGGGCGGAATCTTGAAGGCCCGGGCCGCCGAGGCCCTGTTGGAGCTGGCCGAGCTCACCGGCATCCCCGTGGTCACCACGCTGATGAACCGAGGCGGGTTCCCCGACGACCACCCGCTGTGTCTGGGCATGCCCGGAATGCACGGCAACTACACCGCGGTCACCGCCATGCAGGAGGCCGACCTGCTCATCGCGCTGGGCGCCCGCTTCGACGACCGGGTCACCGGCAAGGTGGCCGGGTTCGCCCCCCTGGCCAAGATCATCCATGTGGACATCGACAGCGCCGAGCTGGGCAAGGTGCGCCGCCCTGACGTTGCCATCCAGGGCGACTGCCGGCTGGTGATCGAAGATCTGGTCAAGGCGCTGGGGGAGCTGGGCGGGAACGAGTCCCAGCCCGACCGGAACCGGTGGAGGTCGCGCATCAGCGGATGGCAGGAGCGCTTCCCGCTGACCTACGAGCAGTCGAAAGACGATGAGCTGCTCAAGCCTCAGTATGTGCTGGAGCAGCTGCGCGACGCCACCCCCGACGACACCATCGTGGCCTCGGGGGTAGGCCAGCACCAGATGTGGACCAGCCAGTACTGGAAGTTCAACCACCCCTATACGTGGGTGAACTCGGGCGGGCTGGGCACCATGGGGTTTGCCATACCCGCGGCCATCGGGGCCAAGGCGGGCCGGCCCGACCGCATGGTTTGGGCGGTGGACGGCGACGGCTGCTTCCAGATGACCGCCCAAGAGCTGGTCACCGCGGCCACCGAGGGTTTCCCCATCAAGGTGGCCCTCATCAACAACGCCTATTTGGGGATGGTCCGCCAGTGGCAGGAGATGTTCTACCAGGAGCGGTATTCCGAGGTGTACCTGACCCGGGATGTGCCCGACTACAAGCTGTGGGCCGAGGCCTTGGGCTGCGTCGGGCTGCGGGTGGAGTCGCCCGAGGAGGTCGGCCCGGCCATAGATCAGGCCAACGAGATCGACGACCGCCCGGTGGTGGTCGAGTTCCGCTGCGAAGCCGGCGAGAACGTGTACCCGATGGTTCCAGCCGGCATGTCCAACAGCGACGTTGTGGTCGACCCCTCCCAGCAGGACCGACCCCGATGAGCGCGTATTTCCAACCGAACATGGTGGTCGACCCCTCCCAGCAGGACCGACCCCGATGAGCGCGTATTTCCAACCGAACATGGTGGTCGACCCCTCCCAGCAGGACCGACCCCGATGAGCGCGTATTTCCAACCGAACATGGTGGTCGACCCCTCCCAGCAGGACCGACCCCGATGAGCGCGTATTTCCAACCGAACATGGTGGTCGACCCCTCCCAGCAGGACCGACCCCGATGAGCGCCTCTTCAGGCCCCAATGGCGGGGGGACCACCACGCTGGTGGTCCGGGTGGAGAACAAGGCCGGCGTGCTGGCCCGGGTGGCCGGACTGTTCGCCCGCCGGGGATTCAACATCGAGTCGCTGGCGGTGGCCCCCACTGAAGACGAGCGGTTCAGCCGGCTCACCATCGTGGTGGGGGTTGACGCGGCGCCCATGGAGCAGGTGGTAAAACAGCTCGACAAGCTGGTCAACGTGGTGGAGATCCGGGAGCTGAACCCCTCGGCCAGCGTGGAGCGAGAGCTTGTGATGGTCACCGTCCAGGCCGACCCGGCTATCCGGGGCCAGATCTTGGATCTGGTGCGGGTGTTCCAGGCCACCGTGCTGAACGTGGGCTACGACGAGATCATGGTGTCGCTCACCGGATCGCCCAGCCGAGTGGATGACTTCGAGGACCTTCTGCGACCCTATGGGATCGTGGACGTTCAGCGCACCGGCAAGGTGGCGCTGCCGAAACTGGTGAAGAGCGCCCCCGACCCCCTGGCCCCCTGACAGGCGACAACCGGTCGACTGTCAGCATCCGACAACTGCGAGGACTACCAATGCTCTCGTCAGAAACCACAACGTAAGGATTACCAATGGCAAACGTGTTGTATGAGAAGGACGCCGACCGCTCCCATATCGCCGACCGAAAAGTGGCGATTTTGGGGTACGGCTCTCAGGGCCATGCCCACGCCCTGAACCTCAAGGACTCAGGCGTCGATGTGCGAGTCGGGCTGCGGGAGGGGTCGTCGTCGACGGCCAAGGCCGCAGAGGCCGGCCTGCGGGTGATGTCGATAGCCGAGGCATCGGCCGAGGCCGATGTCATCATGCTGCTATTGCCCGACACCGAGCAGGGTGACATCTACCTGGCTCACATCGAGCCCCACCTCCAACCGGGCGATGCCTTGTTCTTTGCCCACGGATTCAATGTGCGGTTCGAGTTCATCACCGCGCCTGAAGGGGTGGATGTGGCTATGGTGGCCCCCAAGGGTCCGGGCCATCTGGTGCGGCGTACCTATGTGGAGGGCGGCGGGGTGCCGTGCTTGATCGCCGTGGAGCAGGATGCCAGCGGCACCGCCCGGGAACTGGCTCTGGCCTACGCCGACGCCATCGGCGGCGCCCGAGCCGGCGTGATCGAGACCACCTTCGCCGAAGAGTGCGAGACCGATCTGTTCGGCGAGCAGGTGGTGCTGTGTGGCGGGCTCACCTCGTTGGTGACCGCGGCATTCGAGACTCTGTGCGGGGCCGGCTACCAGCCGGAGGTGGCCTATTTCGAGTGCCTCCACGAGCTGAAGCTCATCGTCGACCTCATGTACGAGGAAGGGATCGGCGGAATGCGCTACTCCATCTCCGACACCGCCGAATACGGCGATCTGAGCAGAGGCGACCGGATCATCAACCAGGACACCCGAGCGGAAATGCAGGCGATACTGAGCGAGATCCAGAACGGGTCGTTCGCTCAGGAGTGGATGAGCGAGAGCCGCAGCGGCCGGCCCAACTTCTTGCGGTTGGAAGCCGAGGGCCAAGATCACCCCATCGAAGACGTGGGGGCGGAGCTGCGGGCCATGATGCCGTGGATCTCCGAAGGCCGTCAGAGCGTCCAAGCCGTGTCCGGGGGACAAGGAAAGGGGTAGTTCCCCAATAGCTGCCATTCGGCAGCGTTTCATTAGTATTTACCCGGCAACTCCGATAGGAAGAGAGAAGAGCCGTGAGCGACAACTGGGGTTTCGAAACCAAGCAAATTCATGCCGGGCAAGAGCCCGATCCGGCCACCGGATCCCGGGCCGTGCCCATCTACCAGACCACCTCCTATGTGTTCCGCGACACCGAGCACGCCGCCGCCCTGTTCGGGCTGGCCGAGGTGGGCAACATCTACACCCGCATCATGAATCCCACCCAGATGGTGCTGGAAGCTCGCCTGTCTGCCCTGGAGGGCGGCACCGAGACCGCCATCGGTATTCCCGGTGCGCTGGCCATGGCTTCAGGACAGGCGGCGGAGACGCTGGCCATCTTGAACCTGGCTGAGTCGGGCGACCACGTGGTGTCGTCGGCTTCGCTGTACGGCGGCACCTACAACCTGCTGCACTACACCTTGCCCAAGATGGGCATCGAGGTGTCGTTCATCGAGGACCCCGACGACCTGGGCGCCTGGAAGAACGCCATTCGGGAGAACACCAAGGTTCTCTACGCCGAGACTATCGGCAATCCCAAAAACGACTGCCTCGACATCGAGGGCGTGGCCGCGGTGGGCCACGCCGAGGGCATCCCGCTGATGGTCGACAACACGGTGCCTTCTCCCTATCTGATCCAGCCGCTGGCCCACGGCGCCGACATCGTGGTTCACTCCATGACCAAGTTCATCGGCGGGCACGGCAACTCCATCGGCGGGGTCATCATCGATGGGGGCACCTTCGACTACGGGGCCAGCGGCCGGTTCCCCAACTTCACCGAGCCCGATCCCAGCTACCACGGCCTCGCTTTCTGGCCGGCGCTGGGCCACGGCTCTTTCATCATCAAGGCCCGGGTGCAACTGCTCCGCGACATTGGAGCGGCCATCTCCCCGCAGAACGCCTTCTACTTCCTCCAGGGCCTGGAAACGCTGAGCCTCCGCATGGAGCGCCACTGCTCCAACGCCCAGGCAGTGGTCGAATACCTGGGCGGCCACAATCAGGTGGAGTCGGTGCAGTTCGGCGGCCTGTCGTCCAGCCCGTGGCACGAGCGGATGAACCACTACACCGACGGAAAGGGCTACGGCTCCGTGCCCGCCTTCCACATCAAGGGGGGACGCGAGGCCGGCGAGAAGTTCGTCAACGCGCTAACCCTGCACAGCCATGTGGCCAACATCGGCGACGTGCGCAGCCTGGTTATCCACCCGGCCTCCACCACCCACTCGCAGCTCACCGAATCCGAGCAGATCAGCACTGGCGTGTATCCCGGACTGGTGAGATTGTCGGTTGGCCTGGAGTCGGTAGACGACATCATCGCAGACCTGGAACACGGCTTCGCGGCCGCCCGGGCCTGACCCCGGTGCCCGCGCGACACTGAACACGCGCGACCATTGAGCCGTGCGGCTCGCCCGCTTCCTCTCACATGCCCCCGGGCCGCTGGCGCTGGTGGTGGCCTTGGCTTTGGCGCTCGCGGCCTGCAAGACGCCCAATCTTCAGGGACCGGTGGTGTCGTCGCCCGACGTGTCGACGCCCACCCCTACCCGAGAGCCCGTCGACACCGTGGTCCCCGGGCCGACCGCTGAGCCGGAGCCCACCGGAGTCAGCGACCAGGTGATCAGAATCGGGGTGATCGCCGACGTAAGCACCGCCAACGCGGTGACCGGTGGCAGCGAGGCGGCGTGGCTGGCCATGAGAGCCTGGGCCCAGGCGGTGAACAGCAGCGGTGGCCTCGGCGGCCGTGATGTGGAGGTTGTGCTCATCAACGCCAACGTCTTCGACCACCGGGCAGCCATCAAAGAGGCCTGTGAGAGCGACATCTTCGCCTTGGTGGGCTCCTATGCGCTGTACGATGGCGACGGGGTAGACATCTTGAACGACGAGTCCTGCCGCCTGCCCGACTTCCCAGCGGCCGCGCTGAGCCCGGCCCGCAAGGAGTCACCGGTCACGTTCGTGTCCAACCCCACCTCCAATGACATCGGGCAAGCCGGTCCCGCTCAATTCCTAAGCGACCGCTTCCCCGAGTCCTCGGCCTCGGTGGGCACGGTGGTGCTGGATTTGCCGGTGGCTTTCTATCGCGCCCAGCGTGAAATCGAAGCGGCCACCAAGGGAGGGTTCAACTTCACGTTCCAGTCCACCGCCGATGTGGTTGGCGAAGACTACGGTGCGCTGGCCTCGGCCCTGGCGGATGGCGGGATCCGGGCAATGTCTTGGTCGGCAGACAGACAGCGGCTGTTGGAACTGCTCGAAGCTTGGGAGGGCTTGACAGGGCAGACGCCGATGTTTGATTTCGGGGGATCTGAGGATGAGCCCATTGCTGATTCCGGCGAAGAGCCCTCCTTGTCGCCGGATGACAATCCCTCCTCAGATTCAGCTGAAGAGCCCGCAGAGGGGGAGGTTGCCGAGGAGGAAGCAACTCGCGGGGAGTTCTTCGTCCTCTGCTCGTCAGACTGCTATTCCCAGAGATGGGGAGAAGAAGTCGGGGATTTGGGATTGAATCTATGGGTGAGCATCGGAGTGCTTCCCTTCGAGGAGCCGGGAGACAACGTCGAATTGTTGAGATACGTGCTCTTCTTGAGAGAAGAAGTGGACGAGGAGGCCGAACTGGAGTTGATCGGCCTGTCGAGCTGGGCGTCAGCCCTGCTGTTCGAAGAGGCGGTGAATCGGGCGATGTTCACCAGCGGGGGAGGGCTCACCCGAGAGCTGGTACTCCAAGCCGCGGGCACCATAACAGATTGGGACGGCCGGGGTTTGCACGGGCCGACCAACCCGGCGGAGGGGATCCCGTCGTCGTGCTTCATGCTGGTGACTCCCACCCCCAGTGGATGGATCCGCCGCCACCCCCTCACCCAGGGCACCATGGACTGCGATGCCGACAATCTGGTGGAGCTTGTTGAGTCCGCCTCCTTGGGCGTCAATCCCAGCCGCCCCAATCCAGCCGATTCGTCAGGTGCTCGCTAGCGATCGGTTAGAGCCCGGAGGGGCGGGTGCCGATGACGCCCGCTTCCTCCAGGGTGTCCAGATGCTCGTCAGACAGGCCGAGCTGGCCGCCCAGCACCTCTCGGTTGTGCTGGCCGAGGGTGGGTGCTGGGGTTCGGGTCCAGGGGCCGGGTGAGGATTCGAACCGGAACGGAAGGCTGGCGGCGGGGACCTCGCCGCACACAGGGTGGTGGATCGGCTCGATGAACGAGCGGGTCAGAAGCTGAGGGTGGTTGCCTAGCTCTGCGGGGAGAACCACCACGCTGGCCGGAACCCCGGCGGCGACGAGTGCATCCACAACGTCGGCGTCTTTCTGGGGGGCGATCCACTCGGCCAGCCCGGCGTCGATGGCGTCGGTAGCTGTCCGCCGCTTGTCGGCGGTGTCGTATTCGGCCCAGTCAGGTCGGCGGAGCAGGGCGCAGAGGGCCTCCCACTGGCGATCCTCGGCCACCGCAACCGCCACCCAGCGCTCGGTTCCGGCTGCGGGGTACACCCCCTGGGGGGCGGCCCGCGGACCCCGATTGCCCTCTCGGGGGAGCTGGCGGCCAAGGGCCGTATACTCCACCAACTGCTCGGCGGCGGCGTTGAGGGCGGCGGCCACCATGGTCACCTCCACCAGCTGTCCCCGTCCGGTGCGATCCCGCTGTTCCAGTGCAGTGAGAGTGGCGAACACCGCGTGCATGCCGGCCAGCGGGTCGCACGGCCCCCGGGGAATCTGAGGATCCTCGTCGGGATAGCCGGTGATGTTCGCCATCCCAGTGAGCTGTTCCATGGTCTGGGCGAACCCGGTGTTGTTTCTCCAGGCGCCGCTGAGGCCGAATGCGGGCATCCGGGTCATGATCAGCCTCGGGTTGAGGGCGGAGAGCCGCTCCCAGGTCAGGCCGAATCCGTCCATCACCCGGGGGGTGAAGTTCTCGATCACCACGTCGGCGTCGGCGATCAGCCGCTCGGCTGCCGCCACCCCTTCCGATGAGCGCATATCGAGGGTGATGCCCCGCTTGTTGGTGTTGGCCCCGTGGAAGACCATGCCCCATTCCCACCACTGGTCAACGGTGGGCGGTCGGGCGGAGGCGAATCGCATACCGTCGGGCCGCTGAACCGACTCGATCTTGACCACATCGGCCCCCAGGAGGGCTAGCGAGTGGCTGGCGATGGGACCAGCCCACCAAGCGGTGAAGTCGATGACCCTTACGCCGGCCAGGGGCAGTGCGGCCGGCTCGCCCCGGTTGGAACGCGGGGTCCGGGCTTCGATGCGATCGGTGTGTTCGCCGGATTCGGGGACCGGCTCGAATGGCCGGTTGGTCGCACCGTGCAGTCGGTAGGGAACGGCCGGCTGGTTGAATCCGCCCGAGGGGTTGGTTGTGAATGCCATTCGCCCCGAGAACGCCTCGAGGGTCGGCACGGTGGCCCCGTTGCCTATTGGCGCCACCGGGATGCGACGGGCCGACGCTTCGGCGATGACCTCGGCGGTGGTCCGCTGGGTGGTCCAGGCGTGCATGGCGGCCCGGAACTCGTCCCGGCGGCGCCATCGGCCGCCGGCACCGCACATCTCCTCGTCTTCGAGCCAGTCGGGGCGGCCGATCATGGCCAGGAAGTCCAGGAACTGCTGGCGGGCCACCGTGCAGAAGCCCACATGACCGTCGGCGGTGGGCTCGATGGAGGGCAGTTCCACATTGCGGCCGGGCCGCGTTGGGGTGGTGTCGCCAGTGAACAGCGCGGAAATCCACGAGTAGGTGTTCATCGTCATGACCATGGTTTCGAACATGGAGACGTCCACATGGTCGCCTTGGCCACTGCGCCCGGCAGCCCGGGCGGCGGCCAACGCGCCCACCCCGGCATAGATCCCCGCAGTCCACTCGCCGATGGCGCCCCCGGCCTGTACCGGCGGCCGCTCCGGGTTGCCCCGCTTGCCGATGCCGCCGCACTCGGCCTGGAGGGTGAACTCGGTGGCCGGCCGATGAGAATAGGGCCCAGTGCGCCCCCACGGGGAGATTGACACCAGAACAAGCGCGGGGTTGGCTCGGCGTGCAGCTTCGACGATCGCCGGGGACAGCCCCTGGTCGGTGGAGTCGATGATGATGTCAGCGCTGGCCAGCAGATCGGCCATAGCCGGGTCGCTTGGGTTGCCGGTCACCGAGCGTTTGGAGGTGTTCAGGAACTGGAACAGCGGCCCGTCTTTGTCGCCGAGTTCGGCGTACGATGCCGACCACCGGCGCAGAGGCTCGCCGCCAGGGGGCTCGATCTTGATCACGTCGGCCCCGGCATCGGCCAACAGCTTTCCGGCGTAGGAGGCCGCGATGCCTCCACCCACCTCGATCGCTCGGAGGTGCTTGAGGATCATTGCCTGCTCAGGCTCTTGCCGAGAGTCATCGCCCGGCAGGTTACTCAGCAGGGGCTTGGGGCACCCATGTTGGGAGTTGGGCGCTTGGAACCCTGACCCCGCACGGGGACATGCCTAGTATTCGTGCTCGTTGACTCGACCCAGGTTTTGGACAGGAAGGGGAGCAGGTATGGCGACAGTGCCGCTGCACGAGGAGATCGAGCCGCTCAAGGACATGGTGCCCCTCGGTGAGATCAATGCCGACGTCTTGCCCGAGCTGCGTGAGGCACGGCTGGGGGAGCTTCCCGAGCTCAGCGACGCAGTCGAGCGCACCGACCATGTGGTGGATGAGGCCAATGGTGTGGCGGTGCGGGTGCACCGAGCGGTGGGGCAGGAGGGTGCGGTTCCCTGCGTGTACTCGATCCACGGTGGGGGCTACATTCTCGGCAGCTACGACATGGACGACGCCAAATTCGACCGGTGGTGCCCCGAGTACGGCATCGTCGGCGTGTCGGTGGAGTACCGCCTTTCGCCGGAAACGCCGTATCCCGGTCCGCTGGAGGACTGCTACGCCGGTTTGAAGTGGACGTACGACAACGCGGCAGAGCTCGACATCAATCCCGCCAAGATCGGCATTGCCGGGGTCAGCGCCGGAGGCGGCCTGTGCGCCGCGTTGGCGTTGCTGGCCCGTGACCGGGGCGAGGTGCCGTTGCAGTTCCAGCTTTTGGACTGCCCGATGATCGACGACCGCCAGATCACCCCTTCGAGCCAGCTTGAAGACCTCCTGATTTGGAGGAGGGAGTCGAACACGTTCGGCTGGCAGTGCTACCTCGGCGATCTCTACGGCGCTGACGATGTGCCGTATACCGCAGCGGCCGCCCGGGCTGACGACCTATCTGGCCTGCCCGAGGCCTACGTGTGCGTCGGCGGGGCTGATGGCTTTCGCGACGAGGACATCGACTATGCCATGCGCCTTTATGGCGCCGGCGTCCCCACCGAGCTCCACGTCTACCCCGGCGCCCCCCACGGCGTCGCCCTCTTCGCCCATCTCGAAGTGGCCCAGCGCTACTCCGCCGACCAACAGGATTGGCTCCGCCGCCAACTGGAGCGAATGGGATAGTTGATGGTCTAGTCGAATCCAGGTAGGGGATTCTTCTCTAGTCAGCAGCGGGCGAGCCGTTAGTTGTCATCGCGCGTCGCTAATGTACCGATATGAGATTCCACCGGTGTAGTTCGCACCTCGCAGGGGGTGCGGGGTGAGTGGTGCCCGGCAGTTGCCGCTCGTGGAATCTCAAATGCCGAAGATCAGAGCCGACGTTCAAGGCGAGCACGGCGAAGTGTTCACTCGGCGGTGGGTCGTTGACCTGATGCTTGACCTTGTCGGCTATGCGCCCGAGACCGACTTGGGAGCAAAGGTGATCGTAGAGCCATCGTGCGGTTGTGGGGCGTTTCTTCTTCCAATTGTCGAGAGGCTTGCAGAGTCATGCGCTTCTCATGGTCGTCGGCTGTCCGAGCTAGAAGGCGCCATCGCTGGATTCGATCTGCTTGACCACAATGCCGAGATCGCACGCAAGGCAGTGGTGGCCAAACTGGTCGATTTGGGTGAGATCCTTGAGAATGCCGAGCGCCTTGCTCAGCGGTGGGTCGTAACGAGTGATTTCCTGCTGAACGAAGAACCGATGCAACCTGCTGATTTCGTAGTTGGAAATCCGCCGTATGTTCGTCTTGAAGATGTCCCCAAGGCAGTCAGCGATGCCTATCGGTCGATGTGGCCAACCATGCGAGGCCGAGCGGACATCTACATCGGATTCTTTGAGAAGGGTTTGTCCTTGCTTGCTCCTGAGGGGCGTCTGGCCTACATCTGCGCGGATCGGTGGATGCGGAATCAATACGGGGCGCACCTCCGCAGATTGGTTTCGAGCCGGTACGCCGTTGACTCGGTCTTGGTCATGCATGATGTCGACGCGTTCGAAGAAGAAGTGTCGGCGTACCCGGCGATAACCATCCTTCGAAATGGCGTTCAGGGTCCTGTGCGCGTGGTGGATGCCAACGCTGCCTTCGATCAACGTGAGGCCTCTTTGGTGCTCGATTGGCTACGTAACCCGCAGCATGCCTTGTCTAGCTCCCGAGGCTTTGAAGCGGGGGAGTTGACAAGGTGGTTCGAAGGTCCAGCTCTGTGGCCGGCAGGGTCTCCGAAGACACTTGAATTGTTGGCTGATCTCGAATCCCAATTCGCCCCACTTGAAGATTCTCGGACGGGGACCCGCGTTGGTATCGGCGTTGCTACTGGATGCGACGAGGTCTATATCCGGGCTGAGGCCGAGGGGGTGGAGACCGATCGCTTGCTCCCGCTCCTGACCGCAGGCGATATCGCGACAGGTCGTCCTGATTGGTCGGGCAAGTACCTGATCAACCCGTGGGGAGAGAATGGGCTTGTAGATCTCTCTGGCTATCCGGGACTAGCAGGGTACTTCGCGCAAAACAGCAAACAGCTTCGATCTCGTCACGTTGCCCAGAAGCAACCTAGAGCCTGGTACCGGACCATTGACCGGGTCGACCCTGAGCTCATCGACCGGCCCAAGCTGCTGGTGCCTGATATCAAGGCTCTCTCTCATCCCGTCTTGGACCCTGGTGGGTTCTACCCGCATCACAACCTGTACTACGTGGTCTCCGACAAATGGGACCTGGAAGTGCTGGGCGGGCTTCTTCTATCTGATGTCGCAAACCTCTTCGTTGGCGCCTATTGCGTGAAAATGCGAGGCGGCACCTACCGGTTCCAGGCGCAGTACCTACGCAAGATCCGAGTTCCCGAACCTGATGCCATCAGTTTGGAGCTGAAGCAACGCCTGCGGAGGGCATTCAGACAGCGTGATCGAAGTGCGGCCACCGAGGCCGCAGTGGAGGCTTATGGCCTGAGCAGAGGCGCAGGCCATCTTGGGTTCCCCTCAGCTCGTTGTTTGCAGTCATCCCGGAATTGACAGGCAGAATCGATAGATGCCCGCTCCCACGAATGCCCGATGGGCCACGAGCCTGCGTTGCGCTCCGTTTCTCAGCGTATATGGCGAAGCCGAAACAGAGAGGTATACAAGCTGGAATCAGGTTGAGGAATCGTTTCTGGCCGCAATGTCTGAATTCGACGCGTCCATAGCCGCTTCTGTCGGTGCAGACATGACGGACGACGAGAAGTCTGATCTAGGTGCTGATCTCCAAAACGGAAAGGGCGACTTCTTCAACGATCTACTGGTTCTGCTTCTCAAGCAGTGCTCTGGCGTTCAGCTCTTGACATCTCGACGACCCGTACCTGGGCTGATCGTGCCCAAACACAATCTCGACTGCGTGTATCCCGCAGAAGGGGATCTCCAGTTCATGCTCGAAGCGAAGATGATGGGCACACCCAAGCACATCAACTCACCGAGGCAGAAGGAGAGCGGACGCCCCGGCTCAGCCGACCTCGACAAGCGGGTCAAAGAACTTGCTTTCAAATGCATAGACCTGAAGGGCGAATTCAGCAGGCGCCAAGCCATGAGAGGCACAGCGCCGAGTTCTGGCGGACCGGGTGGAGGAGACCTCACCACCTGGCTCCGCACAGTCGAGCCGAAGATCTATTTCTTCATCGCAGTACGGGTCACCAGTGACAGCGATTTCGAGCGAACCCTCAAATGGGCCTCAACTGCACAGCAAGTCCTCGATGCCGTCGGCCTCTACTGTTTCGAACCCGAGGGCGACTCGTTCACCGACTACAGACGAAGAGAAGGAGTTCCACCAGACCTCCAGCTCGAACGGGTCCTGTACAAGGCGTGTGTAGATTTACAAGCCATGGGAACCAACGAGAATTAGGGCCAACTATGACTAGGGCTTGGATATCTTTGACTGGTCGAATTCTTCAGTTCGGTGGGAGTCGGTCAGTTATCTCGTTGGCTGCGGCAGTGTCTGCGCTTTCCACGACAATCTATTTCAGTCTTCTTCGACAAGGCGGGCGGGGAAGCCGCCTTTGGAGATTGGGCTCCATTGTTCGATGGTTAGGCGGATAAGGCATTTGCCCTGGTGGGCCATGGCTTGGCGGTATTCGTCCCAGTCGGGGTGCTCGCCGGAGATGACTCGGAAGTACTCGACCAGGCCGTCTAGGGCCTCGGGCATGTCGAGGCACTCGGCCGTCCCATCTAGTTGTATCCACTCGCCGCCGAACTCGTCGGACATCACCACCATCGATGCCGCCGGATTGCGCTTGGCGTTGATCGACTTGGCCCGTTCGGGGTAGCTGGAGACCACCACCCGGCCGCTGGTGTCGAGGCCCAGCGTGACCAGCGAGCTCTGGGGGCGGCCGTCGCGGCGGGTAGTGAGCAGCACGCCTCGGTGGCGGGGGCGGACGAAGTCCTCCATCTCGGCTCGGTCGACATAGCGGTCGGTTGCAATTGAAGCCATGGAGTGAACCTACTGTCCGGATACTTGTACTCCAGAACTACAGCGTGCGGCGGATGGGGAGGAGGTTCTGGAAGACCGGGTCGCGGCCTTCTGTCCTGGCCGCGAACACCTCGGCCATATCGTCGGGGTGGAACATGCCGGCCTGCCAGGTGGCGACGTGATTGAGGCCGTCGGCCACGCTGTGGTCGCGGGTGTAGTTGAGCATCTCTTTTGATCCCCACACCGCCAATGGCGAGCGCTGGGCAATGTCCCGGGCGATTGCCAGTACCCCTTCGAGCATGCTCTCTTGATCGGCGTAGACCTGGTTGACCAGGCCGGCTGCCATTGCTTCGTCGGCAGTGAGCCGGCGTCCGGTGTAGGCCAGCTCCCGGGCCAGCCCATCGGGAATGATCCGGGGCAGCCGTTGCAAAGTACCCAAATCCGCAGTCAACCCAATGTTGATCTCCTGAATGCAAAAGAATGCATCAGCAGTGCAATACCGCACGTCGGCAGCGCAGACCATGTCCACCCCTCCGCCGACGCAGCCCCCCTGAACCGCAGCCAGCACCGGCATGCGGGCCTTCTCCAGGCAGCCGAAGGACTCCTGAAGGGTCAGGGCCAAGTTGCGGGTTTCGGCCCGAACCCGGCCGAACTCCGGCGCCTCGCTGGGATCTGAGCCACCCGAGAACAGCGAATCCGGCTGGGTGAACACCGAGAGGTCCATGCCCGCGGTGAAGTGGCGGCCAGTGGAGGAGATTACCAGCGCCCGGGCTTCGCCGGAGTCCGACAGCTCGTTCACGGCAGCAGGCAGCTCAGACCAGAACTCCGGGATCATCGAGTTCCTGGCCTCAGGTCGGCTGAGCCGCAGGTGGGCGACTGCATTCTCAAGGGTGATCTCAAAGCAGGTGTACATCAGAAATGAACCAGCCATCTCTCGGCCTCCTCTCGTGCCCTGCCGGTTGTGTCTACCGAATGATCGGCGTCGGGGGGCGCTGCGGGGCAGACTACCCAAGTGCTCATAGTGGACACCCATACTCACGTGATCTCTGACAACCATGAGAAATACCCCCTTCAGGTGGCCGACTACCCGGGGGTGGAGTGGGTGTACCACGCCCCAGTGACGGCTGAGGAACTCAAGGCTGAGATGGCCGTCGCTGGGGTCGACCGGGCCGTACTCGTGCAGGCCCAGGGCGGCTACGGCACGGACAACTCCTATGTGGTGGACGCTCGGGCCGCCTATCCCAAGACCTTCAGCGCGGTGGTCATCGTGGACGACCCCGCCGAACTCGACTCGCTGGCCGCCGCCGGGGCGGGTGGGGTGCGGTTCTTCGCCATAGGCGGGGGAGGGCCGCTGCACGAAGAGGCAACTTGGGACACTGCGAGGCGGCTCGGCCTGCGGGTCAGCGCAGCCACGGTGCCCGAGTACCTGCCCGCGCTGGCCGAGGCAGTGGCCGCTCATCGTGATGTGATCCTGGCTCTTGACCATTGCGGGTTCGCTCCTGAATCGATTGGCGATTACGCCCATCTGGCGAATCTCTATTTGAAAGTCACCCCCCATGTGCTTGACACAGGCGATGGCAATCCAGGTCCAGCGCTGGAACGACTGGCCGAGCAGTTTGGGCTTGACCGACTGATGTGGGGTTCTGATTACTCCCAGACCCATGATCGGCCCTATGGAGAGCTGGCCGACGAGGCGCGAGCGGCCTGCGCTGGGCTGAGTCAGAGCGAGCAGGCTCAGTTTTTGGGTGGCACGGCGCTGGCCCTTTGGCCCGAATTGAACTAGTCGATTTCCAACATCTGATCGACCACCGCGGCCAATGCATCAGGGTCGCGCTCAACTTCTCGAGTCTGGCCGCCGGCGTCGAGGAAGCGCTGCATCAGCGGCACGTGCTGGCCGGTAGCCGAACAGGCCATCATCGCCTGGGTCTCGGCCAACAGTCCTGGTTCCACCGGCCCCAAGGCAGCGTCAACCGCCTGTTTGGCCTGGGCTATTGACAATCTCGGCGAGGCGGCAATTCGGCGGGCCACTCGGGCGGTGTGGGACCGGAGCTGGTCGGAGGGCAGCACCCGGTTGACGTAGCCGATGGCCTCAGCCTCCTCGGCGGTCACGTCGTTGCCCGACAAGACGATCTCCAGCGCCCGGCTGCGGCCAACCAAGCGGGCCAGGCGTTGGGTGCCGCTGGCTCCGGGGATGATGCCCATGGCCACCTCGGGCTGGCCGAGCACGGTGCGGGGACCGGCGAAGCGCATGTCGAGCGACAGCAGGAACTCCGACCCGCCGCCCCGGGCCACGCCGTCGACCATGCCGATGGTGGCCACCCCGATGGTGCGGCACCGGTCGAACGTGGCCGCGGCCATGTTGGGCTCTGTGGGCACATCAGCCGGGGCCTCCATAGCCAGGATCTGCTCCACATCGCCGTGCATCAAGAAGAAGTCAGGATCGGCGCTCTCAAATACCAGAACCCCTACTTCCTCATCAGCCTCGACCGCGTTCAGCAGGCCAAATAGCCCGCCGATCAATTCGCCATCCACCAATTGCTTGGGCGGATGGTCGATCAATGCCCAGCCAATCCCTTTGTCGACGGCCATCTTGAAGGGTCCGAAACTCTGCTCACTCACCGTGGTCCTCCCACTGGTTCCAATACGCAACTTCAGACAATGGCCGCCGGCGCACTGGGCCGAATGGCACCGCGGGCCAGCCCATCGGGATGCCGCACACGATGTGGGCTTCATCGGGGATGCCGAGCACGGCCCGCACCTCGTCGGCCCGGAAAGTGTGCAGCGTGGTCAGCACCGTGCCCAGGCCCAGGCTGCGCGCGGCTACCAGGAGGTTTTGCACCGCAGGGTAAATCGAGTGGCTCACCCCCCGCTGGGTGGAGCACACAATGATGAACACCGGCACATCGCCCACCTCCCGGGCGAACTTGGCAGCCTTCTCGACGATTTCGGCCTCCTGGTCTCTCAGCCACTCGCTGCCCGCGGCCGGGTTGTTGTACGACTGCTGTTGGGCGTCGAGGTACAGCTCCCCCAGTTGGCGGCGCTTGTCGGGATCGGTGACCACCACGAAGCGGGTGAATTGGCCGTTGATGGCGCTGGGGGCGCGGATAGCCGCGTCCAGCACCTTGGTGATGAGCTCGTCGGGAACCGGGTCGGCCCGATAGCGCCGTACCGCCCGCTGGGTGTGCATGGCCTCGAACACGCCGACCTCGGCGGTCGTTTGATTCATGGGCTGGACAGTAGTTGCAGCCGGGGTGGTAGTAGTCACCCCGCGCCGGCGATAGTCTGCACCCATGGCGCACAAGCACCGCATCACGATCACCTATTGAGTTCCTTGAGACTATTCCGAGCACGCCGTGAGCGCTGCCCAGGATCTGCTTCAGAACTACCAGCACATCATCGAGGATCTGGCTCTGGTGACCGGTGCGTCGGGCATCTTCGACGTGGAAGTCGACGGTGAGATGCTGTACTCCAAGGACGACTGCTGCCGCCACGCCGAACCCGGCGAGGTGCTGAAGCTCTTCGCCGACCAGTACGCCAGCGAGGTGCTGCGCTACGGGACATAGCGCCGGGAGCCGCGTAGGCTGCGGGCGTGGACGGTGTCACAGTCGATTTCGATCATCAGATGCCGGAGTTCGTCGCCAACCGCCATAGCCGCTACCACGAGCTGCGGGAGCGCTGCCCAGTGGTGTTCAACGAGCACTACGGAGGGTTCTGGATGGTCACCGACTACGAGTCGGTGGCGGCGGTAGCCCGAGACAACGAGACATTTGCCCACAAGTACGAGCCCGACGCCCCCGACGGCCTCTCCTATATGGGCATCTGCGGCATTCCCCGCCCGGGCTATATACCCCGCCAGGGGGTGTCGGAAATCGACGGGCCGGAGCACGCCGATCTGCGGCGAGTACTGAATCCGCTCATGACCATCAATGCGATGGAGAGAACCCGACCCCGGATGGAGGCGGTGTCGGCGTGGTTCCTCGATGAGATCGTCGAGGCCGGCGCGGCCGATCTGGTGTTGGACTACACCACGCCGGTTCCCGCCGTGCTGACGCTGGAGATGATGGGCATGGTCTCGTCGAACTGGCAGCACTACGCCGATTTTTTCCACGCCACCTCCTCGTATGAGCCCTCCGACGAGCGGTACCTCAGTGCGGTGGCCCGCCAACCAGACATGTGGGGCGAGCTGCGCGACTTCGCCCAATTCCGCCGGGAAAATCCGGCTGACGATGTCACGACGGCACTGGTTTCCTCGCCGCTCGACGGCCGGATGCTGAGCGACGACGAGATCACCGCCATCATGTGGAATCTGGTGGCCGGGGGCCTCGATACCACCACCTCGCTGGTGTCGTGGGGCCTGCACCACCTGGGCACCCATCCGAAGGACCGCACTCGCCTCATCGAGGACCCGAACCTGATCCCCGCGGCGGTGGAGGAGTTCCTCCGCCACTACAGCCCCAGTGAGACCCTCACTCGAACCGCCACCCGAGATGTGGAACTGGGCGGTCGCCAAATCCGGCGGGGCGACGTGGTGTTCATCAGTTGGGTGACGGCCAACCATGATCCGGCGGCGTTCGATGCCCCCGACGAGGTGCGCATCGACCGCGAGGTGAACAAGCACTTGGCGTTCGGGCTGGGCGGCCACCGCTGCATCGGCTCGTCGATCGCCCGCATCGAGTCGGAGCTCATGATGAGAGATGTCCTGGCCCGCATCGGCGACTATCAGATCGACGTCGACGGGTTCAAGCCCTATCCCGGCAACCTGCTGATGACCGGCGTGGTGTCGATGCCGGTTGCCTTCACCCCCGGGGTTCGCTCAGGCGCGGCCGACCCCTTCGTCTGAGCGCTCAAGCAACCCCAGACTGATGGGGTCCGGGCTAGCTCAACCGCTCGACGATCATGGCCATGCCCTGGCCGCCGCCCACGCACATGCTCTCCACGCCGATGGTCTTGTCGGCGTCTTCCAGCCCGTTCAAGAGCGTGCCCATGATGCGAGCCCCGGTCATGCCGAAGGGGTGACCCAAAGCGATGGCGCCCCCGTTCACGTTGAGCTTGTCGTAGTCGATGCCCAACCCGTCGGCCGAGGGGATCACCTGGGCGGCGAATGCCTCGTTGATCTCCACCAGGTCGATGTCGTCGATGGTCATGCCCGCCCGCTCCAACACCTGGGAAATGGCCGGAATCGGGCCGAGGCCCATGATCTCGGGGTTCACCGCGGCCACACCCGTGGCCACGATCCGAGCCAGCGGCTTGACGCCCAGCTCGGCGGCCTTGGTGTCGCTCATCACCACCACGGCGGCGGCGCCGTCGTTGAGGGGACAGGCGTTGCCCGCAGTGACAGTGCCGTCGGGGCGGAACACCGGCTTGAGCTGGGAAACCTTCTCGATGACCGTGCCCGCCCGGATGCCGTCGTCGTTGCTCACCAGCGTGCCGTCGGCCAGCGGAAACGGGGTGATCTCCCGCTCGAAGAACCCCCGAGCCTGGGCGGCCTCGGCCCGGTTCTGGGACATGACGCCGAACTCGTCCTGGCGTTCACGGCTCACGTTCCAGGCCTGGGCCACGTTCTCGGCGGTTTGGCCCATGGCGATGTAGATGTCGGGCAGACCTTCGGGGGGCGACCATGTCGGCGTGCCCTCGCCCGTGCGCTCGGCCGATCGGGCCTCGGCCTCGGCGAACTTGTCGTTCTTTCCACCCCGGTCGGAAGCTCCGGCCGCGAAGCGGCTCACGCACTCCACTCCGCCGGACACGAACACATCACCCTCTCCAGCTCGAACCGCGTGGGCAGCCATGCGGATGGTCTGAAGCGACGAGGAGCAGTAGCGGTTGACGGTTACGCCGGGCACATCCAGGCCAGCCAGAAGCCCCGACAGCCGGGCGATGTTGTAGCCGGCCTCGCCCGCGGGCTGGGCGCAGCCCCACATCACGTCCTCAACGTCGGATCCGTCGATCTGGGGGACCTTGCCTAGCACGTCGCTTACGATGAACGCCGACATGTCGTCGGGACGGACGTCGACCAGCGATCCCTTCACGGCCCGTCCGATGGGCGTGCGGGAGGTGGCGACGATGACTGCTTCGGGCATGGTGGCTCCTGTTGGTTGTTGAGATGAACTGGGAGATCGATGGGGGACCTAGGACAAGTCGACTCTCTCAGTGTCGCTCCCGCTGCGGAGGTGCTGGCCAGGCCGGGCGTCGGTGAACTTTCCGTCCCGGACGATCTCCTCGCCGTTGCAGAACACATGGTCGATGCCGTCGGCCTCCCCATAGAGGCGGGGGGCACCGGCGGGCAGGTCAGCCACGACCGTGAGCGGCTTGGCTCCCACCCGGGTCTCGTCCAGCACCACCACGTCGCCGTGCCAGCCCTCTTGGAGCTGGCCCCGCTCCTTCAGTCCGTAGAGACGGGCCTGCACGTCGGTCATCAGGTGGACGGCCTCCTCAGTGGAGATGAGCCCTCGTGCCCGCATGCACTGGCCGAGCATCGAAGTTGCATAGTTGGCCGTCATGAACAGGTCCAGGTGGGCGCCGGCGTCGGAGGCGCCGATCACGGCTCGGCCGTCCCGCCAGATCTCCATGCGGGCTTTCCAGTCGGCGCTGGAGGACACCGGCGGCGGGGTGCCGAAGGAGGTCTTCAACTCGTCGGCCACCACGATGTCGCACAGGGCGTCGAACGGCTTCTTGCCCTCGTCCTCGGCGATCTGGCCCACGGTGCGCCCCCGATACTGCTCGTTCTCGGGGGCAAAGGTGTCGAAGATGATCTTGGTGGACCAGTCGGCCAATCCCTTGAGGGGTCCTGGCTGCTGGGCCAGCTCATTGAGCCGGTCGCGCTCGGCCTGGTCCGCCAGAAGCGCCATCTTTTCCGCGGGCGGGGCCAGCATGGCGCCCTCCCAGTCGGGCAGGGCGTCGAGCACGAAGCCGCCGGCCATGCTCAGGCGAACCGAAAACGCCATGGGCACGGTGAGGGCCACCACCTTGCCGCCGTTGGCCTTTGCGTGGTCGCTGGCCTCCAGCTTGGCGTAGCACTCGTCCAGATTGCCCTCGGCCACCGTCATGACGTTCCAGTTGAGCTGGGTCTGAGCCGCCACCGACATGTCGGTCATCAGGTTGATGGCGGCGTCGTCGAACGGGCCGACGCAGGGAATCAGCTCCAGCGAGGTGCCTTCGTAGTCCGAACACACCCGGGCCAGCTCCACCAGCTCGTGGCGGCTGGCGTAACGGCTGGGGACCATGTTGCCGAAGGGGTCGTTGTGGGTGCGGGCGTAGGAGGAGGAGAACCCCAGGGCGCCGGCCTCCAGTCCGGCCCGGAGCAGATCCTGCATTTGGGCCAGCTCCTCGGGGGTGGCCTCCCGCTTGACGCAGTCGGGGCCCATCACCACCCGGCGCAGCGCGGAGTGGCCCACCTTGAAGGCGGTGTTGATGGACAGCGTGCCATCGAAGGCATCGAAGTACTCGGCGGTGGAGCGCCAATTCCACGGCACCCCCGCTTGCAGCGACTCCAGGGGCATACCCTCCACCCGGGCCAGCATGTGCATCAGGTATTCACCGTCGGCGGGGTCGTCGGTGAGCGGCGCGATGGTGAAACCGCAGTTGCCCCCGATCACGCTGGTCACCCCGTGCAAGGGAGACGGGCTCAAAGTGGTGTCCCAGAACACCTGGGCGTCGAGGTGGGTGTGCACGTCCACAAAACCGGGGCACACCGCTTTGCCGGTGGCATCCACCGTTTTGGCCGCCTCCGCCGCGCTCAGATCCCCGATCGATGCGATCCGCCCGCCGGTCAAGCCCAGATCGGCCCGATAGCGGGGACTGCCGGTGCCGTCGATGATGTCGCCGCCCTTGATGATGGTGTCGAACATGGAAGCTCCCTAGAGTGCGTTAGCGGACGCGGTTGCCGTTAATGTAGGCGATTCGTGCCCTCAGGGGTGTGGCCGGAGAGCGCAAGCAACAACAAGGCTTTCACCAGCTTTGGATCGGGGCTGGAAACAGATCGCCGGTATGCTCTGCCCATGGTTGAGATCCCCCGCATCATCTCCGTGGACGACCACGTGGTCGAGCCGCCCGACCTGTGGATCGAGCGTCTTCCCCGCAAGTACCACGACCGCTGCCCGCGGGTGGAGCGCGACAAGGCCACGTTCCACTTCGAGGGCGGGGTGTTCAGCTACGAGAAAGGGGCGCCCGACGGCACATGGGGCGACTGGTGGCTCTACGACGACCTGATTTATCCGTTCCCCAAGCTGTCGGCCGCCATCGGGTTCGAACCGCTCACCAACACGCCGGTGACGTTCGACGAGATCCTGCCGGGCTGCTGGAAGCAGAAGGAACGCCTCGTGGACATGGACGCCAACCACGTTGATGCGTCGATCTGCTTCCCCAACGTGTTGCCCCGATTCTGCGGCCAGGCCTTCCACGAGCGGGAGGACAAAGAGCTGGCCCTGCTGTGCGTCAAGGCCTACAACGACTGGATGATCGACGACTGGTGTGCCGGCGACGGCAAGGGGCGGCTGATCCCGCTTACCATCATCCCGCTGTGGGACTCCCAGCTGGCTGCCGAGGAGATCCACCGCTGCGCCGACAAGGGCAGCTTCGCAGTGGCCTTCTCCGAGAACCCCTACCACCTGGGGCTTCCGTCGATCCATCACCCCAGCAAGTTCTGGGAGCCGTTCTTCGCCGCCTGCGAGGAGACCGGCACGGTGGTGAACATGCACATCGGCTCATCCTCGAAGATGCCGAGCACGTCGCCCGACTCGCCATTCGCGGTCAGCTCCACCATCACCTTCAGCAACGCCATGGGCTCGATGTGCGACTACATCCTGTCGGGGGTGTTCGAGCGGTTCCCCGGTCTGCGGGTGGCCTACAGCGAGGGCCAGGTGGGATGGATGCCCTACGTGATCGAGCGCATGGACAAGCTGTGGGAGGAGCGGATCAACGACGACGGCGACGGCGACTTCGGGGTGAACCTGCCCAACCCGCCGTCCACCTACATCCCCGGCCACGTGTGGGGCTGCATGTTCGACGACGCAGTGGGGCTGCGCAACCGCGACCTGATCGGCATGGACCAGATCACCTTCGAAGTGGACTACCCCCACGCCGACTCCACGTTCCCCCACACCAAGGAAGTGGCCACCAGGATCGTGACCGAGGCCGGACTCGACGACGAGGAGATCTACAAGCTGCTCCGAGGCAACGCCATCGAGTTGTACAACCTGGAAAAATACGGCATCGCTGCCTAGCCCGCTTGGCGGACGAGCAACGATAAGGGGGATTTGCCATGGCGCTGGCCGAGATGGAGCCGCTGAACGCCGACGAGGAGTACCGCCTGCTCATCGGGGGCGAATGGGTGGCTCCCGGGGCGGGCACCTACGAGATTGTCGACCCCAACACCGCCCGAGTTATCGGGCTCGCCCCCGAAGCGTCGATGTCACAGGTGGCCGACGCGGCCGCCGCGGCCAAGGCCGCGCTGGCGGGCTGGCGGGACACGCCCATGGCTGAGCGGTGCGCCCTTCTGGGCCGGGCCGCCAATCTGATCGACGAGCAGATCGGCGGCTTGACCGGGCTGGTGCAAGGCGAGACGGGGGCCACCATCAACATCACTGAGGCCGTGCAACTGCCGGCGTGCGGTGAGCGGTTCCGCCAGTACGAGATCCCCGTGAATCTGGACGAGTCGATGGCGCCCTACCCGGTGGAGGCCAACCCGCTGGGGCCGGCTGGTCTGGCCGGGGCCCATGTGATCCGCCAACCGGTGGGGGTGGTGGCCTGCATCACCTCCTACAACTTCCCGCTAGTCAACGTGTCGGGCAAGGTCGCGCCCGCGCTGGCCATGGGCAACACCGTGGTGATCAAGCCGGCGCCCCAGGATCCCCTGGCCATGATCAAAGTGGTAGAGATAATCGAGGAGGCCGGATTCCCGCCGGGGGTGGTCAACATCATCACCGGCTCGGGAGCCGCGGCCGGGGCCGGCCTGGTGGAGTCGCCCGACGTGAACATGGTGAGCTTCACCGGCTCTACCGCGGTGGGGGTGAAGATCATGGAAGCGGGATCAGCCACCATGAAGCGCCTGCTCATGGAGCTGGGCGGCAAGGGGGCCTGCGTCCTGACCGACGACTGCGACGTGGACGCCGCGATTGGGGCCATTGCCTCAGTGTGGGGGCTCCACAGCGGCCAGATCTGCACCGCGCCCACCCGGGTGATCGTCCACCGCTCCCGCTACGACGAACTGGTGGACAAGCTGACCGCGGTGGCCGGGATGCTCAAGGTGGGCGACGCCCTCGACCGGGAGACGATCGTCGGCCCGGTCATCACCGAGACCCACCGCGACCGGGTGGAGGACTTCATCGCCGGCGGCGTGGCCGACGGGGCCACCTTGCAGTGCGGTGGTGGGCGTCCCGACCTGCCCGGATACTTCGTGGAACCCACATTGTTGGTGGACTGCGAGCCAGACATGCGAGTGGTCCAGCACGAGATCTTCGGACCAGTGGTGGCCGTGTTAGCCCACGACGGCGACGACCACGCCGTGGAGCTGGCCAACGACAGCGACTACGGCCTGTTCAGCTATGTGTTCGCGGGCAGCACGGCCCGGGCCTTCGAAATCGGCCGGCGCATCGAATCGGGCAACGTCGGGCTCAACTCACTGGCCCCCCACATCCACGCCCCCTTCGGCGGCTTCAAGATGAGCGGTGTGGGCCGTGACCGGGGCGTTTTCGGCCTCCACGCCTACAGCGAAATCCAAGCCCTCAGCTGGCTCGCCAAGTAGCTGCCTGCGGGCCGGCTCCTATCCGGTGGGAGCGGGTCGTGGCTCCTGGTTCGGCAAGAAAGCGAGGAGTTCACTGCGCAGCTGCCCCTCGGTGAGCAGGGACTTCTCGACCAAGATGAAATCGATCTCAGCAATCAGTTCAGAGCTTTCGCCCCATGTCCGGCCGATATGCCACTCTTCGAACTCGGCAATGGTCAAATATCCTTCTGCAACCAGTTTGAGCTGGTCTAGGATCTCGGCATCGATTGCTTCCACCGGAAGAATCCTACGCGACCGTGAGTCATAGACCACTGGGAATTGGCCGACATTGGGTGGAAAGCAGCGGGACGTGCCTGTTCGCCGTGTCGAATCTGATGAGATTCGGAGGTTGTTCAATAAGTCGGGCTTGTTCGAGCGGGCCGAGCAAGGTGAACTGAAATCGGTACTGATGGTCGACCGTCTAGTCCAGCCCGAGGCGAGGTTGCCCGAGGGAACGCGGAGCCAAATGATCTGGTATCTCGGCCATGGTGGGCAGAAACTTGCGCTCGTTCACCAGTATTTGCTGCCCGACGGCACAATTGGCGGCTCAGGGCGTCCCGATACCAAGCGCATGATTCTCGACGATGAGATCATCTATTGCTGACCGCTGGTATCAATTCACGCGATATGCGACATAGACGGAATCAAACCGGGCGGTGGCCGCCGGAATAGGGGCGGTGCGTCGAGGGTCGGTTCACGCTTTCCTTCGGGCAGTGAGGCGTGCCGGATTTGAGGGCGTTCCCGAACCGGCTGGCATTGATGACGACGGCTGCGAGCGACTCGTGTTCGTCGAAGGCGAGGTTCTGCTGGCGCCATATCCCGAGTGGAGCCAGTCCGATATCGCATTGGAGTCCATGGCCCAACTACTGCGCGGCTTGCACGTCGCCGCCAGTGGATTCGATCCTCGGGATTTCGATTGGAACGACATCCTCGCTGACCCTGAGGGCGGAACGGTCGTATGCCACAACGACGTATGCCCGGAGAACGTTGTCTGTCGTGATGGCGTCGCCGTTGCGTTGCTCGACTTCGAGTTCGCGGCTCCTGGACGACCCGTATACGACTTGGCCCAACTGGCCCAACTTTGCGTCCCGATCGAGAACGACTTCGACCAAGCCCGTCTCGGGTGGCTGCCCGCTGACCGGCCGGCGCGGCTGCGGCTGGCAGCCGATGCCTACGGACTAGACCGGGAGGGCCGCAAGGAACTGCTGACCGCCATCGACGACGCCCTCACTCGCGGCGAGGAATTCGTTAGGCGAAGAGTGAAAGCCGGTGACCCCAACTACATCGACATGTGGGACCGGACCGATGGCGCTGCCGGTCTTGCGTAGCCGGCTTTCTCGGCCTATCCGGCCCCTCAAACAACAACTTGTAAGTTGTATCAGCAGGAAGTAGGGTCCAGGTGTGGGAGGTCGAGTACACCGAACGTTTCGAGCAGTGGTGGGACACGCTCGCTCTCGACAAACAGAGTCGGATTTCAGCGGCCGTCGATCTGCTGGCTCTCGACGGCCCCAACCTCGGTCGCCCCTATGTGGACACAATCGCCCGCAGCCGTCACTCCAACATGAAGGAGCTGCGGGTGGGAGCGCTTCGGATTCTCTTCGCCTTCGACCCCCTGCGGAAGGCGATCCTTTTGCTGGGAGGGGACAAGTCCGGACAGTGGACCCGGTGGTACCCACGGGCAATCCGTCGAGCCGATGACCTCTATGACCAGCATCTGGCATCCCTGCGAGACGAAGGATTGATCTGATGGCCAAGAAATTCAAGGACCTTGCTGCGCCCCTTTATGCCGACCCCGAGTCTCGGGCGCAGATCGAACGGGACAAACGGGAGATGGAGGCCGAGATCTTCGCATGCAAGCTGGTCGATCTACGCCAGGAGTTGGGGGTCAGCCAGACTGATCTGGCCGAGCGCCTGGGGATTTCCCAAGCTGGTGTCTCCAAGCTGGAGAGATCCACCAACCCCAAGCTCTCCACCATGCGCAAGCTCACCGAAGCCCTCGGAGGAACCCTCCACATCCAAGTGCGCGTCGGCGACCGCTCCATCGAGCTCGGCACAGACGTCAATGAGTAGAAATAATCTCTGAGCCGGGCTTCGAATACCATCCGGCTTCCTCACACGAATGAACCCGACTGTCAACGACCTCCGTTAGTCTGAGAATGGACTACAGCTCGGCCAACGCCTGCGGCGGCAAGATTCTAGCCGACGCCTTTGCCATGCTCGGCCGGGAATGCAAGATCATCCAGGTCACCGAATATGGCTTCTGAGAGCGAAGGCTGCAAGCTCTCGGGCCACGCCACACCGGATTACCCCGCCATTGTGGTGCAACCTGGGCAGCCGGCTTGGTTCCCGACGTGCTGAAGCCCGCAGTCAGGGCAGCGGATCCACTTCCTGCCTGTCGTCGCCATAGGGAAGCGAGGCGACTTTGGCGCAGGGGAAGGGACCGGCTCATCTGGCCGCGGCGAGGCCTCCCGGGTCTGGCGCGGGACAGTAGCGACGGTCGGGGCTTCGCCCATCTCAGCCGACGCCTACGCTTGAGCCGCTTGTCCAAGACTAGTGGTGTGTCGTGGGTTTATTCGCGCGTGTCCTGCTAGGCATCGATTGCTTCCACCGGAAGAATCCTATGCCGCGGTGGCTTTGGACCATCGGGAAATAGTCATAGGTGGGTGGTTTGAGCAGATTCAGGCCGGCCAGTAGCCGCCGGGGTAGGGGGCGCTGGCGTCGAGGGTCATCACCGTGAGACCCAGTTCGTCGAGCAGGGGGAGGCTGGAGAGAATCTCACCGCAGCGGTCGATGGGGCAGTGGCACAGGGCTACGGCTGCTTCCACCATGGCCTCCATCGACTCGATCTGGTCGGGGCGCAGGATGTTGCCCACCAGCTCGTCGGCGCCCTCAGATAGCACGGCGGCTTGGGGCTCGATGGTGTTGATGCGGATGTTTCGGGGGTGCAGCTCCACGGCCAGTGCGCTGGTCATGCGGTTCAGGGCCGCCTTGGTGGTGCCGTAGAACCCGAAGATGCCCTTCACGCCGTCGGCCGGGAACGGCGGGCCGACGGCCAGGTTGGCGGTGGCACTGGAGAGGTTGACGATCCAGCCCTCCCCGGCGGCCTCCATGTCGGGCAGCACCGCGTCGATAAGGTCGTGGGGGGCGAGAAGATTGATCTCCAGCATCAGGCGGCGCCGCTTGAGCGGGTAGCCCACCATCGGCTGGTAGATGGCGGCCGCCGCGTTGTTGACCAGGATGTCGATCGGTCCCAGCGCCTCCTTGGCCTGGGGGACGACGGCCGCCCGGCTTTCGGCGTCGGCCAAGTCGGCCTGGATGGCGATGTGGGTGCCAGGGTGGGCGTTGAGCTCGGCCAGGGTCTCGTTGAGCGAGCCGGGCAGGGTGGGGTGGGAATCCAGGGTTCGAGCGGTAATGGCCACGTTGGCCCCCTCGGCGGCCAGCCGCTGGGCAATGCCTTTGCCGATGCCTCGACTGGCCCCGGTGACGATGGCGTTCTTGCCCTCGAATCGCTTCATGGCGAGCATCCTAAGTTCACAGGCCTTCACACCTTGCAGTGTGGCGCTTCCAACTGCTCCGTCTCTGACTGCCGGTACTAGGGTCACCACCCATGCTGAGCGAAGGAACGAAGGCCCCGGAGTTCACCGCACCGGACCAGGATGGCAACGATTTGGCTCTGGCCGACTTGAGGGGCAATTGGGTGGCGTTCTGGTGGTACCCGAAAGCGTCCACCAGAGGTTGAACGATCCAGGGACAGGGATTCCGTGACCGAATCTCCGAGTTTGAGGCCCTAGGCGCAGTTGTTGTGGGGGCGTCGTTTGACACTGTTGAAGATCAAAAGGGCTTCGTAGATGGCGAGAGCTTCCCGTTCAAGCTGATCGCCGACCCCGACCGGACCGTCGGGCGGGCCTATGACGCCGAGCGGGCCGAAGGCGAGCCCTACTTCGAACACGGCCTGCCCCGCCGGATCAGTTACCTGATCTCGCCTGATGGCACCGTGGCCAAGGCCTACGACCTCGAGGGCCAGGACCTGGCCCAGCACGCTGCCGAGATCATCGCCGACATCAAAGCGTTGAGCTAGTAACCCCGAGCTAACTCAGAACTCGATGACCCAGCGGCCCCGGGTGCCGCCAGCCTCCAACCGGGCGTGGGCCTCGGAAGCGTTCTCCATAGGTACCGTGCCGGCCACCCGCAGCGATACCTGGCCGTCTTCGGCCTGTTGGCGCAAGCAGTCAAGCTTTGCCTGCTCTTTGAAGTAGTCGAACACCCAGGTGACGTGGAATTGAATGCCCCGCTCGCCGTTGCCCGGCCATCCTCGCACCGAGGCGAAGCCTCCGCCGTCGCGCACTGCGGCTACCAGATGCTCCATTTGCACTGACCCGTCGGCCAGACCGTCCACCCCATCAGGAGCGTGCTCTCGTATCCGATCGGCCACGTCGTCGCCCCGGCGCACGATCACGTCGGCACCGAACGAGGCCACCAACTCCTCGTCGGCCTCGGAAGAATCAGCAATTACCCGTAGGCGATCGGCTTTGGCCAACTCCACCATGTAGCCGCCATAGCACCCCGCCGCGCCGGTGACGGCCAGAGTCTGGCCGGGCTGAAGGGCGAGCTGATCCAGGCTGAGCCGGGCGGTGAGGCCGTTCATGGGCAGAGTGCTGGCCTCGGCGAACGACGAACCCTCCGGCATCGGGGCCACCGATTCGGCCGGCAGCACCACATATTCCGAGTAGGCCCCGTGAGAACCCCGGGGCAGCACGATGGCCATCACTTGATCGCCCACTTGCAAGTCGGTCTCGGTGCCTTCGCCGATCTGGTCCAGCACCCCGGCCACGTCCATGCCCGGCACGTAGGGCGGCGGGCCGGTCTTGGCTTGCTCCGCCGCCCGAAGGCCCGAGCGCGTAATGGTATCGGTAGGGCTGACCGCGGTGGCCCGCACCCGAATCCTCACCTTGCCGGGACCAGCCTCTGGAGTGGGGAGCTCCACCACTTCCAGCGCTTCGGGCCCGCCGTACTCGATAACGCCTACTGCTCGCATGGGCCGGGAGCCTAGTGGTGTGTCGTGGGTTTAGCGCCGTGGATTGCGACGGCAGCGGCGTTCCTCGCAAGGCGCACCGACGCAGCCATACCCGGAGCGTACGGCAAGGAGGCGCAACGCCGCGAGGGATGTCGATGCCTAGCAGGACGCCCTGATCAACTTGCAGACGGACCACTTGGGGTCAGGTGTCGTGCCTGTTCAGTCCCAGCAGTCGATGTCGCTGCTGTCGCGCACCCCGCACGAATGGTCGGCGCCTGACGAAATGGCTATGAATCGCCTAATCGGCGGGTCGGCCGCCCCGCCAGTGCCCCAGCACCGGGGAGTGCCGTCGTCACGCAGGCCGCAGGTGTGCTCCCAGCCGGCGGAGATGGCGATGAACCGGTCGCCCGGAGGCTCGGCCCGGCCTCCGGCGTTGTCGCCCCAGCACTTCACGGTGCCATCGTTGAGAATCCCGCAGGCATGAGATTGGCCGACGGAGACGGCTGTGAATCGGCCCTCTGGAGGATCACGCCATCCGTAAGCGCCCCAGCACTCCACGCTGCCGTTGTCGCGGACGCCGCAAGAGTTCTCACCCCAACCGGCGGAAAAATCGGTGTATTGAACCTGCCGAATGACTGGCACTTCTGGATTGGCCTTACTGTTGGCCCAGCATCTGACGGTGCTGTCTTCACGGATGCCACACGACCGCAATCCTCCAACGGAGATGGCGACAAAGCGGCCCTGGGGAGGAAGACTGCGCACTTCGTAGTTGTCGCCCCAGCAGTCGATGGCGCCGCCGTCGCGGATCCCGCACGAATAGCCCGAACCGGCGGAGATGGCAGTGAAAGTGCCCTTGGGGACATAGGCCCAACCGGCATTGGTCCAGTTGTCGCCCCAACACCAGACGGTGCTGTTGGTTGTGATGCCGCAGGTGTGGTCCTCCCCGGCAGATATGGACGTGAATTGGTCTCCTGGAGTGTCCGCGTCATCTATGACACAAGCGGTGGCCAACACCGCGACCGCGGCCACCACGGCCACGAAGGCTGTGGTCGATTTCCGGTGATTCGACAGCCCGACCAATGGATCCGCCGAAATTGATCAGGATCGGGAGCGAGAGGCGACGACGTCGGTGAAGTCCACGAAAGAGCGCAGGGTGTGGCCGCCGTCCACGGTAATGAACTGGCCGGTGGTGAAGCTCGACTCTGGACCGGCCAGAAAGCGGATGGCTTCGGCGATGTCGTCGGGGCGGCCAATGCGCTGGAGGGGCTGCTGATCGAGATACTGGGCCACTACCGAGTCGTTGTTCACCAGTCCTTGGGTGGTGTCGGTGGCGGTCAGCCCCGGTCGCACTGCGTTGATTCGCACGCCGAGAGCGCCCAACTCGTCGGCGGCTACTCGGACCAAGGCGTCAACACCCGCTTTGCCCGCGCAGTAGGCGGCCAGGAAGCGGCACGATTGGATGGCTGCGGTAGACGACACCGCCACGATGGAACCGCCTCCGGCGTCGGCCATGTGCTGTCCGGCGTGTTTAATCATGATGAACGGAGCCACCACGTTGAAGCTGACGATTTCGGCGACCTGCTCTGGCTCGTAGTCGAGCACCGCGGCCATTGCGCCCCCTCCAGGGACCGATACCGCCATATCCAGCCGCCCGGTGGGCCCAGCGGCCATGGCCACCGCGGCCAGTACCTGGTCGCTGCCGGTGGCGTCGCAGGTGGTCCAGCGGATGGAGCCTCCGGTCTCGGCCGCTAGGGGGGACAACTCGTCGGCGACCTCTTGCAGGTGGCCCGAGCTGCGGCTGGCGATCACCACATGAGCGCCGTCGCCCACCAGCAGCCGGGCGGTGGACCGGCCGATGCCGCCCGCACCCCCGGTGACCAGGGCGGACATTCCGGCAAGGGGCAGGCTCTCAGAAGGGTTGCTCATAGGCCAGCTACTCCTTCTCTCACAACAGTGCACAGCAACTCGGCGTGGCGGTGGGCCAAGTCGTCGGGCATGCCGGCGATGCTGGCCCAGCAGTAGGCCTCCACCATGGGGATGCTCTCGGACAGTTGGCGCAGGTGCTCGATGGCGTCGTCGGGAGTGAGCACCTCCATCGGGGAGATGACCCCCATGGTGCTGCGGCGCTCCCGAAGCTTCTCCACCGTGAGCGGGCTGGGGGTCTTGCCGGTGCCCGCCGCCCCCGCGGCCCGGTAGGTGTTCATCTGCCACGCCAAGTGGGGGAGGATGCGCTCGTAGGCCTCGTCGGGGTCGTCGGCCACCACCATGCTCACCACCCCGGCCATTTTGGCTGTGCCCGGGTCGTGGCCTCCCTCGTCCAAGCCCTCGGTGTAGGGCTCCAGCGAGGCCGGGTTGATGGACAGCAGGCCGCAACCCAGCCGGCCGGCCCGCCGGGCGCCCTGGGGGCCGTTATAGCCCAGCCAGATGGGGAAGGGGTTCTGCACTGCCGGCGGGGTGACGACGCCGCCGTCCAACAGCTCCCGCACCTCTCGCACCCGCTGGTCGGTGATGGTGTAGCGCTTGGACAAGTCGGCCCCGTAAGCCTCGAACTCGTCGTGCACGTAACCCGCACCCAGCCCCAGGTCGATCCGGCCGTTGCTGATCTGGTCGGCCACCGCGGTTTCCTCGGCAATCTGGGGAGCGAGGCGGAGCGGGGCCAGCAGAACAGCGGTGCCGATCCGCACCCGCTGGGTTCGGGCGGCCACCGCCGCGGCGAAGGTGAGCGGCTGGGGCAGATAGCCGTCCTCGAAGAAGTGGTGCTCGCTGAGCCACACCGAGTCGGCCCCCCACTCGTCGGCTTGGACGGCCAGCTCCAGCGACTGCCGGTAGAAATCGGGCCAGGGCTTTCGCCATTCCGGCGGATTCCGCAGGTCCAGGTAGATGCCTATACGCATTCTGTGACCCTACAGATCCTGGGTGGCTCTACTCGTCTTGAGTGGCAGGGGGCATCCAGTCGGGCCAGTGTTCGGCCAGGGTGAGCGACCACTCTGGCGGGCGCTTCTCCAGAAAGGCCATAACTCCCTCCGTGGCGTCGGGCTGGCCCATGACGTGGAGGTGGATGCGGCGCTCCAAGTCGTTGATCACACCCTGGTCTCCGGGCGAGGTGGTCCACAGCAGGCGCTTGCTGAGGGCGACCGATACCGGGGCGACATTGACTGCGATGTCTTTGGCGGCCTCCATGGCGGTGGGCAGAACTTTGTCAGCGGGCATAGCTGCGCTGACCAGGCCCATCTCGGCCGCTTCGGTGCCGGTGTACATCTTTCCGGTGAGCAGGATCTCCAGCGCCTTGGCGTGGCCCACGGTGCGGGGCAGGGTCCAGTGGGAGCGAAAATCGGGCAGTACTCCCCGGCGGTTCTGCACGATGCCCCATCGGGCGTCGGCCGCGATGTAGCGGATGTCGCACTGGAGGGCCATGGTCATGCCCAAGCCCACGGCATGGCCGTTGACGGCGGCGATGACCGGCTTGCGCACGTCCCAGGGATGGAACTCGAGGGCGTCGGAGCGGAATCCGTCAGGGTTGGGGGTGCCGAACACGCCCGGACCCCCCGAGAAGTCGGCGCCCGCGCAGAAGGCCCGACCCGCCCCAGTGATGACCACCGCCCGCACATCCTCGTCGCCATCACCGCGGCGCAGGGCGTCGGACACCTCTGTGCCCATCAGAGCGCTGAAGGCGTTGAGCTTCTCCGGGCGATTCAAAGTGATCACCGCCACCCGGTCATTCACCGAGTAGGCGATGTCTTGGTAGTCGTCACTCACTAGTGCTGGTATCTCCTCACGGCTCGGGGGATGGTGACCACGCCGGCACCAGCGATCACCACTGCGGCGATGGTGGGGATCCACATCCAGGCCGGGGGGATGTCCAGTTCGAAGAAATTCCGGGCCCACGGCCACACCATCACCAGCAAGTACGACCCGGCCATGGCCGCGGCAAGCCCGATCTTCCACGGTCGCAGCGGCCGGCTGATCACCACCAATATCACCAGCCCCACTCCCAACAGAGTGAATGTGGCCACTGTTCGGGCCTCGGGCAGGGTGACTCCATCGTGGCGGCGGGCGATCTCATAGACGAAGAAAGACGCCACCGCGGCCAGCACACCGGCGGGGATGGAGAACCGCAGCACTCTGGTGAGAAAGCCGGGGCGGATCAGCTCGGTGCTGGGGGCCAGGGCCAGAAACAGGCCGGGCACTCCGATGGAGAAGGTGCCCACGAGCGTGAGGTGGCGGGGCAAGAACGGGTATTCCACGGTGAAGATGCCCACCAGCACGGTGAGCAGCACGGCGTAGGCCGCCTTGGTCACGAACAGGTTGGCCACCCGCTCAACGTTGTTGATCACCTTGCGGCCTTGGGCCAGCACCTCGGGCAGGGTGGCGAAAGAGTTGTCGAGCAGCACCAGCTGGGCCACCGCCCGGGTGGAAGCCGAGCCGCTGCCCATGGCGATGCCCATGTCGGCGCTTTTGAGGGCCAGCACATCGTTCACCCCGTCACCGGTCATGGCCACTGTGTGGCCCCTCGACTGGAGGGCGTCCACCATGGCCCGCTTCTGCTGGGGGGTGACCCGGCCGAACACTGCATTGTCAGCCAACGCCGCAGCCATCTCGTCGGTGTCGTCAGGCAGATCCCGGGCGTCCATGTGGCGGTGGGCGTTGGGAATGCCGGCCCGCTGGGCCACTGCGGCCACCGTGGCGGTGTGGTCGCCGGAGATCACCTTGAGGTTCACTCCCTGCTCTCGGAAGAAGGCCAGGATCTCGGGGGCGTCGGGGCGGATGGTGTCCTCCAGCAGGATCAGGGCCAACGGGGTCCGGCTCTCCGGCAGCGTCTCGTCGGCCAGAGATTCGGGGCTCCGGGCCAATAGCAGGGTGCGCCTGCCTGCCTCGGCGTGTATCGCCACCCGTCTCATCACATCGGGCAGGTCTCCGGCGATCACGTCCGGCGCCCCGAAGTAGAAGGCGCCGTGGCTGCGGAACTCCATAGCCGACCATTTTCGGGCGCTGGAGAACGGCGTGGCCCCCACCGGCGCCCACCCGCCGGTGGCGCCTGCGTCGGGAGCGGGATAAGCATCGCGCACGGCCAACATGGTGGCGTTGGGGGCCTCATCAGCATGGGCCATGGCCCCGAGAGCGGCGGCGACTAGGGCCGGATCAACGCCGGGCAGGCTCTCCATCTCCCCGAAGCTGATGTGCCCGGTGGTGATGGTGCCGGTCTTGTCCAGGCACAAGACATCGGTGCGGGCTAGCAGCTCCACGGTGGCCAGCTCTTTGGCCAGCGCCCGGCGGCGGGCCAGGGCCACGACCCCGGCGACGAAGGAGAGGCTGGTGAGCAGCACCAGCCCGTCGGGGACCATGGCCACCGCGGCGGCCACCGTGCCCTGGAGGGCGTTGTGCCAGCGACCCTCGGTATCGAGCAGCACCAGGATGAGCAGCGCCGAGGCGGGGGGGATGATGATGATCAGCCAGCGCAGCACGGTGTCGATGCCCCGGCGCAGCTCGCTGTTGACCAGGGTGAACCGCTTGGCCTCCTCCGACAGCGAGCTGGCGTAGGACTCGGCTCCGATGCGAGCAGCCTGGTACCGCCCACTGCCCGCCGCCACGAAGCTGCCCGACAGCAGCTCGTCGCCGATCTCCTTCTCGATGGGATCGGCCTCGCCGGTGAGCAGCGACTCGTCGGCTTCCAGCCCGGAAGAGGCGAGGACCATCCCGTCCACCACCACCTGGTCGCCGGGGACCAAATCCAGCACCTCATCGACCACTACTTCGCTGACGCCGACCTCGGAGACGTCCCCGTCACGTACCACCCGGGCCTTGGGAGCGCTGAGCACCGCCAGCCTGTCCAGTTCCCGCTTGGCCCGGATCTCCTGGGCCACCCCGATGACGGCGTTGGACACCACCACTCCGACGAACAGCCCGTCTTTGGGAAACCCGGCCACCAGGATGGCGGCAAACAGCGCCAGCATGATCCCGTTCACCGGGGAGAACACGTTGGCCCGCAGTATCTCGGGCAGCGTGCGCACCGGGGCATCCGGCACCTGGTTGGTGCGCCCCGCGGCCGCCCGCTCGGCCACCTGCTCGCTGGTAAGCCCCCGCGCCGGCTCGACGTTGGCTGCGGGGGTGGAGGCGGTTTCAGGAGCCATCAGGCTCCGAAGTTACCGGCTCGGAACTGGGGTGGGTGGGCTTGTGGTCTCTCACTGCCAGATGCGAAGAGAGCCCTCGACGGTGGCCGCGGCCACCGACAGGGTGCCATCGGGGCGGGTGAGCACCGCGATGTTGGTGGCCAGCGTGCCTCCGAGCGGGCGGCTCCACATGTCCACCGCTCCGTCGGGACCATGGCGGACGCCGGCGATGTGCTGGCGGTCGAGCGTGGGGAGGATCACTTCGACATGGCCGTCCCGGTCGACGTCGGCGGCCACGGCCTGCTCGAGGTTCCGGGCGCCGAATTCGTGGGACCGGTAGCCCGTCCGTGTCGCCACAATCCCCAATTTGCCCCCACTCATGCTCAAGAATCTCACCGATCCCTGGGCGTCCGGGTAGAGGACTTCGACGATCTCGGTTTGTCCGGTGGGACCGAGCGGTCCCACCGCTACCAGCTGGCGCCAGCCCAACAATCGGTCCACCGGGTCGCTGATCGCCATCACGCCACCGCCGGTACTCGATGCCACCAGGATCCAGGCGTCTCGGTCGTTGCTCACGGTGAGGGCCACATCGTCGATTCCGTCGCCGTCCACGTCGGCCAGCAGGGGAGCGATGGACTCGATGACATTGTCTTCGGACCGATAGATGGTCTCCACTTCATTCACTCCCACAGTGACCACCACCACCGCCGTGGCCTCGAGATTGTCGCCCAAGGCGGAATGGGGGAAGCGATTGGTGGGCTCGGCCAGCACCAACACCTTTTCGGGGCTGATCTGGACGACTCGGGTGTCGGGAAGCACCTTGAGGTCGGGTCGCCACAGCGTGCCGTCGGGCTCCAGCACGGTTAGCCGTTGAAGGTTGTCTACATAGGCGGCTCGACTGCCGGTCAGATACACGGGCACGCTATTGGGCGACGCGTTGGCCGGGGTAGTGGCCAGTCGCACCGTATTGCCCTGCACGGCCAACACCGGTGGCTGGCCTGGAGTCAGCCGCTCGCCGGGGACATCGATGGGGGAGGGTTGGCCCCCAATGGGGATCAGATAGCTGTACACCGTTCCGTCGGCCAAGGCCACCACCCATACATCACCGTCGGGGGTGCTGGTCCCGGTGACCCAGGTTGAGACATCGCCCAGGTTGATGTCTTTGGTGGTGACTTGCTGGATGAACCCGGAACCCAGCCCCGAGCCGAGGGCTAGGCGGTTGCCGTTGGGCTGGTAGACGGGGTCGACATAGGTGATTGAGCCGAGCTCGAGGGCAGGGGTGACGGTGGCGGGAGGTGGGGAGGCATCTGGGGTGGCGGTGGGATTGACCTGGTTGGCTGAGTCCGAACCGCAGGCAGTGATAGCAGCGAGCAAGAAGACGAGGAGTGCCAACGGAGAAGCGAAAGCCGCGGCTCGGCGGGAGGCGCCGCCTTTCATGTCTGCTCGAACTGCCAGCCGCCCTTGTGCAGGGTGAGACGGTGCCGGGGGCCGGGCGCTGCGGCATCGTGGGTGTCGTAGCCGGCGTCGCCGTGCCACAGCGACACCGGGACGCCATCGTCGAGGGCGATGTGGGTTTCGTAGTGGGGGATGTCGTCGGCTCGGCCGCGGGCGGCGGCCAAGGCTTCAGCGACGGTGAGGTGTCCGGTCAGCTCCATCAGGGTGATGAACGTGGGCGGGACCATGTCGATTTCGCCCGCTTTGTGGCGGGCCAGGGTGTCGGCCGGACGCCACCAGGCGTGCTCTTTTATCTCTCCGCCGTCCACGGTGACTGAGCCAGAGGGCGCGGGGGCGAGGAAGAACCAGGTGGCGAAGCGCTTGTTGATGGTGGTGGGGGGCACCCAATGGGAGTAGGGGACCAGATCATCGGCAGCAATGACCAGATCAGATTCCTCGGCGGCCTCTCGCACCGCCGCGACCCGGCTGGCCGCGAATATGTCATCGGGCTGCTCGGCGGGGAAGTCGTCATCGTCTACCCGGCCGCCGGGGAACACCCAATTCCCGCCGACGAAACTGAGCTTGGAGCTGCGCCGCATCATCAGGGTCTCCAGTCCCCCGGGGGCATCCCGCAGCAAGACCACGGTTGCGGCGGCAACCAATTCGGGGGCGTTGTCGTCTTGGCCGGCCCAGTCGGTGAATCGCTCGCGCCCGGCGCTGCGGGGGGAGTCGCTCATGGGGATTCACTTCCCATCATCCGCGCCCGCACCTCGGGGTCGGCGACGAACACCGGGGCGTTGTCGTCGCCCAGCATGGCCAACTTCACCGACATGCCTCCGTCCACAGCCAGCACTTGTCCGGTGATGTAGCTGGCCTGGGGGCTGAGCAGGAACGCCGCGGCCGCGGCAATCTCGCCGGGTTGGCCTCGGCGGCCGAGGGGAATGGCCCGCTTGGCCGCTTCGGGGGACTCATGGTCCCCGGCTCGGGGAGTGGTGATGGTGCCGGGGGCGATGGCATTGACCCTGATGCCGTGGCCGCCCCACTCCACGGCCATGGTGCGGGTCAGAGAGTTGAGCCCGGCTTTTGCCGCCCCGTAGGCGGCGAGGAAGGGCTGGGAGGCCAGGCTGCTAACGGAGGAGACGTTGACCATGGCACCGCCGGTGCCTGCGTCGATCATGGCCCGGGCCACAGCCCGGTTGAGGAATGCCACATAGCGGAGGTTGTTGGCCATGACCCGGTCCCAGCCTCGGTGGTCGATGTCCACCAGGGGGCCGAAGTCGTCTATGCCGGTGCCGCCGGCCACGTTGATGAGCCCGTCGATGCGGTCGTGGGCGTTGAGTGCAGCCCGGACGACGCCTGCCGGGGCCTCGGGGTCGGTGAGGTCGGCTTGGACTTTGACCACCGGGCGGGAAAGCAGGTCGAGCTTGTCCAATTCCTCCGGAGACCGCTCCACAGCCACCACTTCGGCCCCAGCGGCCAGCGCGGCCTGGCAGGAACAAGTGCCGATGCCACCTCCTCCGGCCCCGGCCACGATCACAATGGCGCCGGCGAGGTCGGCAACAGGATCAGCCATCCCCCCCACCCTACGGCCTGTCGCCCTGGCCGCCTTGTCATGGCCGCGTCGGCCAGAAATCATCGACTCACGAACAGCCCTGGCAATATGAGGCTCCGGAGGAGCAAGAGAGAGGTCGTGGTCATGAAGGAGCTCAATGGCAAGGTCGCCGTGGTCACCGGGGCGGCCAGTGGGATCGGTTTCGCGATGAGCAAGCGGTTCGTGTCCGAGGGGATGCAGGTGGTGATGGCCGACGTGGAGGAAGAGGCGCTGGCCCGGTCGGCCACCCAACTCGAGGCTGAGGGCGCCGATGTGCTGGGCGTGCTGTGCGATGTGAGCGACGCGGCCTCGGTGCAAGACCTGGCCGAGCAAACCCTGTCGTCATACGGCGGCGTGCATGTGTTGTGCAACAACGCTGGCGTGGGGCCGGCCGGGCTGATGCTGGAGACCACCCCCGAGGAGTGGGAGTGGATCGTGGGAGTGAACGTGATGGGCGTGGCCCACGGAGTGATCACCTTTGCGCCGCTCATGGTGGAAGCCGGGGAGGGCCACATCGTCAATACCGCGTCGGAGGCTGGGCTGGTCACCAACAGCTTGCTGGGCATGTACTGCGCCACCAAGCACGCCGTTGTGGGTTTGACCGAGTCGCTGTGGCGGGAGGTACACCCCCAGGGTGTGGGGGTGTCGTGCCTGTGCCCCAACCTGGTGAACACCCGGATTTTCCACTCCGAGCGCAACCGCCCCTACGGCAGCGAGCTGACCGCCACCCAGAACGCCATCATGACCCCGCTGCGGGAGACCCTCAGCGCTCGGGGCATTGCCCCATCGGATGTGGCCGCCAAGGTTGTGGATGCCATCACCGAGGACCGGTTCTGGGTGTTCACCCATGACACAACCCCAGAGGCGGCCGCGGTTCGCTTCGCCGACATCGAAGCCCGCCGCAATCCCACCGACCCCTATGCGGGAAGGGAGTTCTAGCTCGGTCTCCTCCAGTCGCTTCGGGGTCCCTCGGCCGCGGTGGACTAAATTCTCGTCATGGCTGTAGTGGACCAAGCCCCCCGTCTTCCCCTGTTCGACACCCTGGACTTCGACGACTTCCATGCCGATGAGCTGCCCCGGCGCCTGGCCGAGGGCCATGGAGCGCTGGCCGCGGATATCGGAGCCGGGGCCCTGGTCAACAGCTTCGCCTGGCGGCTGACCGACGGGCGGTCGATTACCTATGTGATCGGCGACAACGGAGTGGAGCTCCGCCCCGGCGACGACGCCGACCTGGTGGTGGAGGTCAGCGAGCAGGACTGGTCGAACTATGTGGCCGAGCTGTGGACCTGGGTCGGCTTGCTGTATGCCGAGGCCGCCGAGATGGTCCGGGGTGATTTCGGGCTGTTCGAGGACTTCGAGCCGGTGCTGTTGGCCATGTACCACGGCCGACCCCTCTATGAGGGGTGGGCGCCCACGGTGGACCTCTCGCGGAGCTTCACCCTGGACGACGATCACGAGGAGATGAGCCGGTTCCTCGACGAGGCCGGGTTCCTCCACATCCGAGGCGTGTTCAGCGCCGAGGAGGTCGAATCTCTGCGGGCCGAGGTGGAGCGCCAGCGAAGCGCGGCCACCCCCGTTGATCACCGCTCCTGGTGGGCCACCAACGCCGATGGCGAGGAGGTGTGCTGCCGGGTGACCCATATGGACGACCGCAGCGAGCTGATGCTCGGACTGACCGATGATCGCCGACTGGATTCCATCGGCGCGCTGGGCGGGGACGACTTCGCCACCTATCCCGAGCGGGGCGACGGCATATCGGTGGTCATCAAGCTGCCCGCCATCGTGGAGGGCCTGGCCGACCTGCCCTGGCACCGGGACTGCGGCACCGGCGGGCACTCCGTCACCTGTCCTGCGGTGAGCATCGGCATCCAGCTCGACGAGTGCACCGAGGCCAACGGCCAGCTCCATTACCTGGCCGGCTCCAACAAATCGTCCAACCGGGCTCGCCAGGTGCGCGACGACTGGCCCACGGTGGCCATCAGCGCCTCGCCCGGCGACGTCACCGTCCACTACGGCCACACCATGCACGGCGCCCCGCCCCCCACCGCGGCGCCCGAATCCGGTGGCCGTCGCACCATCTACGTGGGCTACCACAAACCCATCTGGGCCGAGTTCATCCCCCCCGGCCAGGGCTACAACGACATACTGTTCAAAGACGGCGGCCGCATCAAAAGCCCCGAGGAATTCCAAGAGCAGAGCGGCTGAGCAGCAGTCCGGCTGCCCGGCCGTTCAGCGAATCAGCAGCCGGTCGACGATCTCTTCCAGCAGGGGCTCGAGTTTTTTGGCGATGGCGTCGTTGTCCTCGCTCAGGTAGTCGTGGGGGATGACGACTCGGGGGACGTCGGGCAGGCCCAGGGAGCGGGCGACGGTATCGGCGGCGACGGCGAAGGGCTCGGTGACCAAGGTGACGGTGGGGATGCCCAGCCTCTCCAGGTTCACGGCGTCGAGCACACTGCCCGACGTGCATGAGCCTCATTTGGCCAGGCCATTGACCACCCCCGCGCAGGCCCGGAACGAGGCCAGCATATCGTCGCCGGCCGGGCGGCTGAGCACCGGCTTGTGCTGGCGGACCACGGCGGTCACATCCAGACGGTGGCGGAACTCCCGTTCCAGCACCTCGGTGTAGCGGGTGAAGTCGGGGCCCGATGAGGGGTTGAATTCGTTGACCAGGAATCCGATGGTCAGCGTGCCTTGGGTGTGGCCCCTCCGAGGGGCTAGTTCGCCGTGGTTGACCACTACCTCGCCCCGGGGATCAACCAGCTCGCCGAGCAACTTCATCCCTCAATCCTGCCAGTTCTCTCAGCCCAGCGCCCGGCTCACTGCGTAGCCGCCCAGGTTGCCCCATCCAGCGCACACCGCCATCCAGGGGATCGATTCGGCGCCGGTGACCATCACGTGGACGTCCTCGGGCCGCTCGGTGACTGGCACTAGCGTGTCGGGATCGGCGGCGTCCACCCAGTCGGGCCACCAGGCGTAGGGGGGTACGCCGGGAGAGAGCAGGTCGCCGATGCGCCGCCGGGCCTGTTGCCACAGTTCTTGTTGTACTGCGGCCCGGTCGTAGCCCTGCTCGGCTAGGTGGCGGGCCTCGTTGGGGGTGAGCACCACCAGGGTTTCGCCCATGGTGTGGGTGTTGTTGCATCCCTTGATGGCCATGGCGTCGGCCACCTGAGCGAGGCGATTGATCGGGGTGTCATCGGCTCCCCACATGGCCACGCTGGTGGGGGACTCGCAGGCGAAAACGGTGATGCCGCTGTCGGCGTCGACGCCGCGGGCCTGGTGCAGGGCGGGCCACGGGCTGATGGGCGACTCAGCCACGCAGAAGGCGTAGCGGCCGGGATGGCCGAACACCTCTTTGACCGGTTCGCCGGGGGTGGCCCCGCCCGCGTTCCACAGCAGCAGCTTGACGGCTCGGCCGATGGCGGCGTTGGCGTGGGCCCCGCCACCGCTGAACACCGACTCGGTGTGGGCCATTTCGAGCCGCTCCACCGCCGGCCCCGACACGATGACCAGCGGCCAGCACGGATGGGTAGTGGTGACCACCCCCCGGAGGTTGAAGCGATCTTCCAGCATGGCCTCGACGGCGGTCAGCACCACCTCGAAGTGATCGGGCTTGCAGCCGGCCATGACCGCGTTGGCCGCCACTACCTCGACGGTGGCTGCCCCGCCCCTGGGGGGTATGGCGCCCAGTAGTTGACTGGGATCCCGGCCTGAGGCGGCCACCAGGGCGTCCACCGCCTCCCGAGTGGGGGGATACACCGGGAGCCCGTCGGTCAGCCTCTCGGCGAGGGCCAGCTCCACCCACTCCTCGATGGTTCGAGCCGTGGCTATAGCAGTCATCGGCTCAATCCCACCCGAAGAGCCGCTTGGGGTTGGCCTCGAACATAGCCTGCTTGGTGTGGTCGTCCAGATCGGGTCGCCCGGTCACGCCGGTCACGCTGGTGGGGAATTCGCTGTCCCAGTGGGGGTAGTCCGATGCCCACACGATGATGTCGCTGCCGATCTGCTCGACCACTTGAGGCAGCCCCTCCTCGCCCTCGGTGGACACGAACAGCCGCCCTTCGGCCAGGTACTCACCCGGCGGCTTGGTGATGGCGTCGAACTCGTGGCTCCGGTGCTCGTAGTGCTCGTTGAGGCGCTCCAGCGTGTGGGGCACCCAGCCCGCGCCGCCCTCCAGCAAGGCCACCCGCAGCCGCTCGAACCGCTCGAACACCCCACCGCAGATCAACGTGGTGGCCGCGAACATCAAGTTGAACGGGAACTCGATCACGTGAAGCTGGGCGTAGGCGTCGGTGAACCGGCCGTTGGCGAACCGGCAGCCCCCGGCGTGGAACCCGAGGGGCACGTCGAGCTGTTCGGCCAGTTCGTAGAGGGGGTCGTTGTCGGGGTGGTCAGGATTGCGGTCGCCCACCGCGCAGGGAACGGTCAGCGACACGAACCCCAGTTCGGTCACGCACCGCTCAGCCTCGGCCACCGCCTCGGCCATCCACTTCAGCGGCAGTGCCGGGGTGGCCCGCAGCCGCTTGGGGTCGGCCGAGCACCAGTCGGCCAGCCAGTTGTTGTAGGCCCGGCAGCAGGCGACGGTGAGGTCCCGGTCTGATCCGGCGTACAGGCCGAGCGACATGGCTCCGTACAGCACGGCGATGTCGATGCCCTCGGTGTCCATGTCGGCCAGCCGCAGCACCGGGTCCACCCCGCCCTCGCGGTGGGTGGTCGACTCCCGGATGCCCTCGGGTGCCCAGGCCCCTGTGCCGGTGCCCGGCGGGATCACCTTGCCCTCGATCACATAGCGAGTAGTGCCCCGCTCGTCGATGATCAGCCGGGGCCGGCGCTCGTGGAACTGGGCCGGCAGGTACTGCTCCCAAAGCTCGTCGGGCTCGAATACGTGGCCGTCCACGTCGATCACCAGATGCTCCGGCATTCCACGAAGCTAACCCCTCTGGGGTGCAGTGGCCCGTGCCGGGCGGGCAGTGCGTAATCTTCTGCCCATGGTCAGCCTTGGAGTCCTTCCCCACATGCACGAGTCGGTCGTTACCGATCCCCGCTGGGTCACCCAGTTCGCCCAAGCAATGGATGAAGAGGGAGTGGAGTCGATTTGGACGGTGGAGCACGTGGTGGTGGCCAACGACTACGAGCCCCGCTACTCGTACTCGGAGTCGGGCCGCATGCCCGGCGCTCCCGGCGTGGTGATGCCCGACCCGTTAGAGATGCTGGCGTTCATGGCGTCGGTTACCGAGCGGGTGCGGTTGGGCACCGGGGTGGTGGTACTACCCCTGCACCCGGCGGCGGTAATGGCCAAGCGGGTGGCCACCCTCGACGCCTTGAGCGGAGGCCGGGTGATCCTCGGAGTGGGCAGCGGCTGGCAGGTCGAGGAGTACGCCGCCTGCGGAGTGCCCTATGAGGGCCGGGGCGAGCGGCTCGACGAGTGCATCGGCGCCCTGCGGGAGCTTTGGGCCCCCGGGTACCGCACCTACCAATCCGAGGCGGTGAGCTTCACCGAGTGCGAGAGCCTGCCCAATCCGGCCCAGCCCGGCGGCCCGCCCATAGTCATCGGGGGCAGCACCGGCCGGGCCGCCCGGCGAGCCGGGCGCATCGGCGACGGCTTCTACCCTTATGTGATCTCCCCGGAGGACTACGCCGACCGGGTGGCTACCATCCGGGCCACCGCCGTTGAGCACGGCCGGGACCCCGACGCCATCGAGATGACCGTGTGGCCGGGCAGTTATCAGCGGGGCGGGTCGTTCGACCTGGGCCTCATCGAGAAGTACGCCGAGTCGGGCCTCGACCGGCTGATCGTGTCGGCCGCAGAGTCGGGCAGCACCGACATCGAGGACATCCGGCGCTTTGTCGGCCGCTACCGGGGCGAAGTCCTGGACAAGATCGGAGGATGACCATGGCACTGACTACCCAGATCGGCAACGTGAAGGTCATGCTGGTGCGGGAGACCCTGCAACCGGTTCCCGCCGAGGGGATGTATGTGGAGCCCGACATGGCGGTGTTCGAGGCCAACGCCGACTGGCTGGCCCCCCACTTCTTGGATGAGTCCGGCGACCTGGCCTTGTCCATCCACGCTCTGGTACTGGAGTCGGAGGGCCAGACCATCATGGTGGACACCTGCATCGGCAACCGGCCCATCGACTTGGTCCCCCAGATGAGCCACCTGGGCAACGGGTTCCTCGATGAGCTGGCCGCCGCCGGCTATGAGCCCGAAGACATCGACATCGTGTTGTGTACCCACCTGCACTTCGACCATGTGGGCTGGAACACGATCATGGTGGACGGCCAGTGGGTGCCCACCTTCCCCAACGCCCGCTATCTGTTCAACCGCACCGAATACGAATACTGGGACTCCGGCGCCGAGGGCGCCGCCATCACCTTCGGCGACGCCGTACGCCCCGTGCTGGCCGCCGGCCAGGCCGATCTAGTGGGCAGCGACCACGCGGTGACCGACGAGATCCACTTGGAGCCCACGCCCGGTCACACCCCCGGCCATGTCAGTGTGCGCATCTCGTCCGCCGGCCAAGAGGCGGTGATAACCGGCGATCTCGTCCACCACCCCGTGCAGTTCACCGTCCCCGAGTGGGTGATGACCGCCGACGACAACCCGCCCCAAGCCTCCGCCACCCGAGTGGATTTCCGCCAGCGCTACGCCGACTCCGGCATCCTCATCTTCGGCACCCACTTCGCCGGCCCCAGCTGCGGCCACCTGTCCAACGCCGACGGCCGCTGGGTGTTCACCGCCAAGTCGTAACCAGTTCTCTCCTCGGCCGCTGGAATGCTGCTAGTGGAAGCTACGACCTCAGGAGCACGTCGGTTGTTCGGTGTACCCCATGCAGCACAAGTTGGGGACACCCTGGTGCGGAGTTCGCGGCCTCTGAGCCCCTGAGCTCTGCGGGTTTCTCGCCATTGGGGGCGGTTTCGCCACACCAGTCCATGTCGATACCTCCGGCTGCGGTCACCTCCGCAATGACCGCCATGGCGTGCGCTGTTGCCTTCTTGGCGATGTCTGACCTGGGCAAGCAGAACTCCAGCTCGATCTGGCCGGTTGATGCCTGACCCCACAAGCTCGGATCCACAAGGCCGTCGATTTCGTAGAGCTTCTCAGCCATCTGCTCGAACGCAACCGAAAACTCTTCGCTGGTCAGCTTCCGCTCAGCATCGCCATTAACGGCCATAAGAGCACCCTCGTACGTCACCTCCACATGGGTGGTTTCCACCGTCATCCCTCCTTCCGCCAACCAAGGCAGCGCTCAAAGCGCTTGCGTGTGTTCAACAGGGTACGAGACCCAGACGGCGTAAGCACGACTGATGTCGAGCACTGGCAAGGCTCTTGGCAAAGCGCTCGGAAGTAACGCTTCTGCCGTATTACCCGCCACTCGCGCTTCTCTGCTGCCTTCAAGAGCAACTCGAAGTCTTTGTTCGGATGTCTTGGCCGCCGCCGTTCAGCAGGATTCACAGTACATAAAATATACTGTAACTACTATAAAATACTTCTTAGGGGTTCTTGTCCTCAGCCAGTTGCGTCGCGTTCGGCAAAAATGTCGGTGGCGATCTCGAATGCCTTCATGGCTGCGGGGAAGCCGGCGTAGATGGCGGCCTGGATCATGACCTCGAGGATCTCCTCTCGGCTGAGGCCGAAGGAGTCCAAGCCCATGATGATGTGCTCGCGGATGGCGAACTCGTTGCCCAATGCAGTCACCATGGCGATGGTGGCCAGGCTGCGCTCCCGTCGGCTCAGCACCGGACGACCCCACACCGCTGATGGGCCGACTCTCAACATCTCCATCACGTCGTTGCGGACTTCCTCAGGAATCGGCAGGCGGCTCAGCACATCGGGTTGACGAGGTTCGGTCATGGCCCGACCGTACCCCACGCTTGGAGGACCGCAAGTCCAAAGCTTGCCAATACTCGGTCTATGTCGTGCTGTTTAATTATATTACAGTAATTGGTGCATCAGCTTGGGCAAGGGTGTGAACTTGGAAGAAGCGGAAGTGCATTCGACGAGGAGGAGGGCAGTCGGACGGTGACCTCGGACTGGGAAATTGAGTCGATTCTCATGGACGAGGGCAAGCAGGTTGAGGTCGACCTTAGATGGCGCGCAGACGGGGGGCGTTTCGATAGCTATCTCTTCAGGGCGCCAGTGGAATCTCATCAGAAGTACCTGATTGAGGTTCTTGGTAGGTGGAATCGCCCCGCTGGAAAGTTGTCATACGTTCTGCTTCTCCAGGGTGTGGGGCGGATCTACGGACTCGACATGGGTGTCGGTCACCGCAATCCGGACGGTGAGAGAGTTGGGAGTCCGCACAAATATCGATGGACAGCTCAGCATGGAGACCGGCAGGCCTACGAGCCCTCCGATATCACCGCGCCATGGAACGAGCCTGTGAATGTGTGGAGACAATTCTGCGCGGAGGCGCGGATCGTTCATTTGGGTAGGCTTAGTGAACCGCCTCGTATGGGGGAAGACCGGCTATGAAGCCAGTTGGCTTGCGCGAGTTTCTACAAGAAGTGCTTGGGCCGAGCTTTGAGTGCTCAGTGACCCACTTGGAGGCGGTGCAAGTGAGGACGCCTTTCTTCTATCCAGATGGCGATCTCATTGATGTGTATATCGAGTCACAGGACTCCCGATTTCTGGTCACCGACTACGGGGAGACTTGGGGGCAGGTCCAGATGCAGTCGTTCAGCGACGTGTTCTCCTGGGAGCAGAAGCGATACGGAGAGAAGATCTGCAAACGGTGGGGGATTGCATTGAACCGGGGACATTTGGTGGTTCTGGTGAGTAATAGGGAACATATTCGGGATGCTGTCCATGTCCTCGGACAGGCATCCACGGAACTTGCAAAGACCTGGCTTGAGCTGGCCCCTATGACCAGAAAAGAAATAGCAGAACGAAGTGACAAAAAGCATCGGGGGCCAGGGTCAGATTCAGGTCTTGGATTGGACTTCTGAGGGGCCGCGGGAGCGAGGGATGGAAAACGAAGTCAATTTGAACCGCCCGATCGAGGTGTCACCCCGAGAGGGATACCGAGTCTGGCTTCGGTACGCGGACGGTGTAGCCGGCGAGGTTGACCTGTCTGATTTAGCTGGCCGAGGCGTGTTCCAGGCATGGGAGAGTCGAGCTCGCTTTGAGGCGGTGCGAGTTGCCGCAGATGGAGGGATCGCTTGGGGAGACGAGATCGAGCTTTGTCCGGATGCCCTCTACACGAGGCTCACGGGTAAGTCGGTTGAGGCTCTTGCACGACGACAGGAGGGCAATCATGTAGGCCAATGGCTAGTCGAGAACATGCCGCGCGGTATCAATCTCGAACTGCCCGGCAGGAGTGAACCTGATCGAGAGATTCCCTTTCTTGGCGGCGATTAGGCGTTGCGCTGATCCAGGGCGCCAGCCACGGCGGCACCGGCGGTGACGCCGCAGGCGGCGGCCCATAGCCAGCTCAGAGCGGCCAGGGTTCCGGCGGTGGCCACGGTGATGGCGGTGCCGCCCACCGTCCAGTTCACGGCTATTGCGGCGATGGTCGATACCACCGAGAACCAGAGGGCCGAGACGAAGCCGCCGATCAGGTCATGGCGCAGGGGTCGCCGGGGGCAGGCCACCTTTTGCACGAGGGAGAACACGGCCACTGCGGCCAAGAAGCCGACTACTGGGGCCAAACGGCGGTCGATCCAAACCGCAATCGCGGCGGGGCCGGCAATCAGGGGAACAGACCCGATCAGGAGCCAGAATCCGGCAAATCTCTCCAGCCACCACGACCGGCGGGATTCGCCCCGCACTCGGCGGACAGCCCGGCAGGCGGCGGCCGCGGCCCTCATGGTGCCCCACACCGCAACGACCGCGGCGATCGACGTGGCGGCCACCGGCGCCGACACCACCTCCGCGAATTCCTCCCCGATGGTGCTGTCCACGTCGCTGAGCGCGGTCTGGCCGGCGTCGGCCAGCCACTCGTTGAAGCGGTCGGCGATCCGGTCGGAAACCGCTCGAACCGTCGAGGCGATGGCGGCCACGGCCACTGCGGCGGGGAACAGCGACACCGCCGACCAGAAGGCGATCTCCGCTGCTCCGGTACCGCCCTCTCCCTCCTGCCAGCACGACACTGATCGCTTGATGAGGGAAACAACCCTGGCGAACCAATTCTCAGCCGCGGCCGGTGCTTCGCCAGCGCTCATCAGCGAGCAGTGGGTCAGGTGGCCTGGGCTTCGGCCAGGCGGGGGATCAGGGCGTCGAACACCTCGGCCCAATCGCCCACGAAGCCGATGTCCACCACTTCCCATAGAGGAGCGTCGGGGTCGGGGTTGATGCCCACCACCGTCCCGGCGTTGCGGACTCCCACAGTGTGGTTGAACTTCCCGCTCATGCCGATGGCGAAGTAGAGGCGGGGGCTGATGCTGTGGCCGGTGATGCCCACTTGGCGGGCCCGGGGCATCCACCCGTAGTCGGTGACCTTGCGGGTGGCGCACAAGGCGGCCCCGATGGCGGCCTGGTGCTTTTCCAGCTTGGGGTAGTCGGCCGGGTCCACCCCCTGGCCCACTCCGATCACCACCGAGGCGTTGGCCAGCTCATCGCTGTCGTCGTCCCGGTAGCGCCGGATGATCTCGAGGCGGCTGCGGCCCGAAGAGTCCAGCGACAATCGGCGGGCCGGTGGACGGTCGGCATTGAATCGGGGGAGGGGCAGCACCCCGGGTCGCACCGTGGCCATCTGCACCGAGGAAGCGCAGAGGATCTCGGCCACCAGCCATCCGCCGAAGGCCGGTTTCATGGCGACCAGCTTTCCGGCGTCGTCCACTCTCAGCCCCACCGCGTCACCGGTGAGCCCCGCGCCCAGCGTTGCCGCCAACCGGGAGGCCACCTCGCGGCCCCAAGCGGTGCCCGGCGCCAACACGGCCCACGGCTGGGTCTCGGCTGCCCAGGGCGAAACGGCCGACGCCAAGTCTTCCTCGACCGGGGCATTTCCATTACCTCCGCCGCCGATGGCGATCTGCCTGTCGGCCCCCCACGGACCCAGATCCTCGTCGGGGTCGTCCAGGCCGGGACCCAAAGCGGCCACCCACCCGTCGATCTCGGCGGCCAGCTCGGCGGCAGCGCCCAACAGCTCCCGGTTCACCCGCTCTCGGCCAGGCTCCACCAACACCGCAATGGCTGGGCCGTCGAAACCAGCCCCGGTAGGGTTGGGAACCAGGGGCGGCTCGGCGCTCAAACCGCTGGCCAGCGCCCCCTTCTCGGCCAAAATAGACATTGCCCGGTCAATCTGCTCGTCCGCCGTGCCGGTCATCACGTGGCGGCGGCGCTCCACGTCGATCATCTGGACTGGGCCTACCGAGGTGGGGCTGGCGGCCTGGCCCCAAGGGCCGGGGCCCAGGTCGGCGGCGCTCACCATCTGGATGTGCGAGCCGTCGACGGTGGCCCAGGCCTCGGGATCTTTGATCTTGCAGGGGTCGCACAACCGCTCAGCGCACGACACCACGCAAGGCAGTTCCACTGCCACGTCCACCCACTCGTCGTCGTGCTCCAATCGCAGTTCCAAGCGGTCGCCGTGAAGGGAGAAGTAGCGAACTCCGGTGGCGAACGGCAGTCCCAACAGCTCGGCAAGCTGCGGCGGCACCTGGCCGGTATCGGAGTCCACCGAGTTGCGTCCCATCATCACCAGGTCGAACGGCCCGAAGCGCTCCAGGGTGGTGGCCAGGGCCTTGGCGGTGGCCCAGGTGTCGGAACCGGCGAAATCCGGGTCGCAGATGTGGATTCCGGCGTCCACCCCGAAAAGAAGGGCCTCCCGGCAGACATTTTCGGCCGACGGCGGGCCCAGGGTGAACACGGTGACCGTGCCCCCGCTGGCCCGGGCCACCTCGGTGCCCTTGGCCACGGCGCGGCGGCAGTAGTCGTTCATGTGCATATCAATGCCGTCTCGGACCATGCGGCCATCGGGCCCCAGCACCATGTCCTCGAACACCGGGATCTGCTTGACCAACACGGCTACTCGCAGGGGCCGGTCCGGGGCGATCACTTCGGCGGGAGGGTCAACCATCTGCTTCGAGGCTACCTACTAGGCATCGGGATTCTTGGATTGGGCGGCGTGCACCGGGGTTGCTGCGGGCCGCTACGGTTGCCGGATGGCATTCACAAGACGGCGAGTCGTAACCGGCCACGACGCATCGGGAGCACCGGTGATCGTCTCCGACGGTCAGGCCGAGTCGAGTTTCTTGGGACGGAGCACGGCCAGCATGTGGTACATCGGCCAGCATCCCGCAACCGTGGATGACGGCGGGGACGAGCCGGCCGACCGCAAGGACTTCGTTCCCCCGCCCGGGGGGATCTCGTGGCGGTTCTTTTCGCTCAAGCCCTCGGGAGGAAAGGCGATCGGCCCGCTCGACGACCCCCGGTTCGACCAAGACCGGGTCGGCTTTCACGCCACCCCCACCATCGACTTCATCGAGATCATCTCGGGCCAGATCCGCTTGGAGCTGAACGACCATTGGGTGGAGCTCGAAGCGGGCGACTGCGTGATCCAGCGGGGCACGTGGCATCGGTGGATCGTCATCGGCGACGAGCCCTGCGTGTTCAGCGCCACCATGCTGGCCGCCACCGAGGGCGCCGATCCCGGATTTGCCGGAGCGTCCACCGGCACCGTGGGTCCTCGCCGGATCGTCACCGACGGCGACGGGGTGGGCGCCGATGGCCCGCCCGGCACCGCCACCCAATCAGAGGGCGGGTCAGTGACCGCCGAGCTGTGGCACACCTTCGCCCCGGTGGCCAGTGAGCTCCAGGGCGGTGATGCCCCGTCGTCGGAGATGCAGCTCAACCCGCCCGGTGGGGGGATCACCTGGAAGCACGTAACCATCCCGGCGGCGATGGCCGACCGGGCGGCCATGATGCACCAGACTCCCACCATCGATTTCGTGCGAATTGTTGAGGGCACGGTGGATTTGGAGCTCCCCGGCCAGCCGCCGGTACACCTCACCGCCGGCGACTGCGTGATCCAGCGGGGCACCGATCATGCCTGGCGGAATACCGGCGACGGACCGTTCACCCTGTCGGCGGTGATGATCGGGGTGGGCTGTGGCTAATCAATCGGGGGCTGATCAATCGGGGGTTGATCTGGACCCCCGGCTTCAAGCGCTGGTCGACAAGGACGAGATCACCGACACCATCCACCGGGTGGCCCGGGGCACCGACCGGCTCGACAAGGAGCTCATCATCTCCGGCTATCACCCCGATGGCTTCGACGACCACAACAACTTCCGCGGCAGCCCGGTGGAGTTCGCCGACTGGGTGCTGGAGGTGCTCACAACCTTCGACTACACCCAGCACCTTTTAGGCCAGTGCCGCATCCAACTGGAGGGGGACGTGGCCTTCGTGGAGACCTACTGCAACGCCCACCACGTGGTGCACCCCACCGAGGAGGGGCCGGGGTCCGACATGCGCATGGGACTTCGCTATGTGGACCGATTCGAGCGTCGCGACGGAGGGCCCTGGCTGATCGCTACCCGCATCTGTGCTTTCGAATGGCGCTACACGCTCACGCTGAACTATTCGTTTCCCTATGGCGACGACTTCACCATCGGCCACCGGGACCGCACCGATATCACCTACACCCGCCAAGGGCTGATGGGGGAGCCCAGAAGGTGAGACCCGGCCGGGCCGGAGCGGCTCCGCATCGCAGGAGGGGATATGGCGCTCGATAGGCGGCCCATCCGGTTCGAGCGGTTGGACACCGGAGAGGTTGTCCACGAAATGCTGACCCTGGCCGCCCGGGGCGACGGGTCGGGCTGGTTGAACGTGCAGCCGCTGGTGGCCGACGAGGATCGGCCTCCCGAGTCGCCGATATTCAAGCTGTTCACCGCCAAGGGTCCGGCTGTTCCCCTGGGCACTTGGGTACCGGGTCACCACTACCGGGACAAGTGGCAGCCCGCCTCGGCGGGCTTGCAGCACGCCGGTGGGCGCCATGCTGCAAAGCTCCTGGAGGAGCGGGGAGTGACCGAGCCGGAAGGTTGGAACCGGCGCCAAGACCACATCAAGCGGGGCTTGGTCTATGAGCTGCCCGAGGGCCAAGACCCGAAGGTGACGCTGGAGTTCTTGGTCGACGCCATGGCCCAGCTTGTCGAGTTCCCGCTCAGCGGGCGCTGGCAGGCAATATTCCTGACCCAGCGCTAACTGGCGCCCAACCGGTCAGCAGCGTCTTTCTTGAGCCGGCCCTTGGCCACCTTGCCCCCCGAGGACCGGGGCAGGGCGTCGACCACGAACAGGTGCTCGGGCCACCACTCCCGGGACACGCCGCGACCGGCCAGGTGCTCCCGGAGCTCGCCCAAGGCCAGGCTGGAGCCAGCCACCAGCTCCACGTAGGCGGCCACCCGTTCGCCGAACACCGGGTCGGGCGCGGCCACCGCGGCCACCATGGCCACCGCCGGATGGGTCGCCACCTCGTCCTCCACCGCGGGGGCGCTGATGTTCTTGCCCCCTCGGATGATGAAATCCGAGGTGCGCCCCACCACCCGGAGATAGCCGTCGTCGTCGATCTCCACGATGTCGCCCATAAGCATCCGGCCATCGTCGGTCATCAGCTCGGCGTTGGCCTTGGCATCGTCGTAGTAGCCCAGTGCGGTGGCCGGCCCTCGACAGGCGGGCTGTCCTCGACCTCGCAGCTCTGGAAGCCGCTGCCCGTCATCGGGGTCGTACAGTGCGCAGTCCATCTCCGGCTCGCACTTGCCCCCGGAGCGCAGCCGGGCCGACCGGGGGTCGCTCAGGCGGGTGCCGCTGAGCATCCCGGTTTCGTTGGAGCCGTAGAAGTTCAACACCGTGCAGCCGGTGCGGTCCTCGAACTCGGAGGCCCGCTGGTAGGGGATGGCCTCGCCGCCGGTGAACATCAGCCGCAGCGACGACAAGTCGTGGTCGTCGAACACCGGCGAGTTGAGCATCATGATGAACTGGGTGGTGACCGCGCACAGCACCGTCACCCGCTCGGCCTCGATGAGGCGGATTAGCGCGGTGGCATCGAAATCGGCCATAACCACGGTGGGCACTCCCAGGATGGTGGGGGTGTAGTGGGCGGTCCACAGCCCGAAGCCGAACGGGGCCGGCACCGGCACGCAGAACACCTCGTCGGATCCCAGGCCGCTGTACTCCACTGCCTTCTGGTGGAAGTAGAACCAGCGGTTGTGGGTCTGCATCACGCACTTGGGCAACCCGGTGGTGCCCGACGTGGAGTTCAGCAGGCACAGCTCAGAAGCCCTCAGGCGGCGCTCTTCCACGGCATCGGCGAAACCGGGGACTGACTCAGGCAGGGGAGCCGGATCGCCGTCGAGAGCGATGGCTGCACCCTGGCCCGGGCCGTCCACGATGATGTGGTGCTGGAGGTCGGGCAGGCCTCGGCGCAACTCGGCCACCGCGTCGCCTGCTGGACAACCTCGATGCTCAGCGGGAGTCATGATGGCTCGGGCGCCGGATTTCTGCACCAGATGGGCGATCTCTGCCGGCCCGGCCCGATGACCGATCCCCATGACCACCACCCCGGCCTTGTCGGCTCCCGTGAAAGCAGCGTGCACCCCAGCACCGTCGGGCAAGATCACCGCCGCCCGGGCGCCGCGGTCCAGCCCCGCAGCCAGCAACGCGGCCGCCACCCGATCCGAAAGCCGGTCATAACCCGCCCACGTGGTCCGATCGACGCTTCCAGAAGAGTCTGAGCCCGGTTGGCGGCGCCAAGTGACATAGGCAGTGTTGTCGGGCCGCTCCGCAGCATTGCGCCAGATCAGGTCGGTGGGAGTGTCGTGTCCCCACCAGCGCGCCGCTACGTAGCCGGCAGCAACCTCAGGGTCAGCGGCGATCGCCATCGCTCGAACGGCCTCAGAAGCTATTGGGGTTGGCGACCACGGAGTCGGGGACGGGGTGGCGGAACAGGTCGCTGGCGTTGGCCCAGCAGATTTTGGCGACCTCATCGGCAGCAATGCCGGTGAGCTGTCGGCGGAGCAGATCCTGGGTATCGGGCCAGCTTGAGTCGGCGTGGGGATAGTCGGACTCCACCATCAGGTTCTGCACCCCGATGTAGTGACGGTGGTCGTAGGCCGAGGGGTCGTCGATGGCGCAGAACCAGAAGTTGCGACGCAGCGTGTCGGCCGGCGACAGCTCCACATCGTTCCAGGTGCCGTACATGGAGTCGTACTTGCGGATGTGCTCCAAGCGGTCCAGCAGCCCGGCCACCCACCCGGTGCCCCCCTCGCTGAGGGCGATCTTGATGTTGGGGAAGCGCACCGGGATCTTGGAGTAGAGCCAGTCCACCGCGGCGAACATGGCGTAGCCGAAGAACAGCACCCCCACGGTGTCTGACGGGGCGTCGGGAGCGGTGGCCGGCGCGGAGCCCGAGGAGCCGACGTGGAGGCACACCACCGTCTCGGTCTCCTCGCAGGCGGCCATGATCGGGTCCCAGTGGCCGGAGTGAAGCGTGGGGTACCCCAGCGAGTGGGGCGCCTCAGAGAAGCTGATGGCCCGGTAGCCCCGCTCGGCGTTGCGGTACACCTCGGCCGCGCCCGCCTCAGGGTCCATGAAGTAGGTGATCTGACACGGGATCATGCGGTCGGGATGGGCCCCAGACCACTCTTCGATGTTCCAGTCGTTCCAAGCCCGCACCGCGGCCAGGGCCAGGTCGGGGTCGTCGGTCAGCTGCTGGAAGCGCTGGCCGCAGAAGCCGGGCAGAAACGACGGGAAGCACAGCGACGCGTAGATCCCGTTGAGATCCATGTCGGCGATCCGGGCGTCGATGTCCCACGCTCCCCGGCGCATGTCCGCGAAACGGGCGGGGTCGAAGCTGTATTCGCCAACCGGTCGGCCAGCCACCGCGTTGAATCCCACGTTGGGCAGCGAGTGTCCGGCGTACAGCCAGGTTTCCGAGCCGTCCTCGAGGGTGGCCACCCGGGGGGCGTCGGCGGCGTACTTGGCCGGGAACCGGTCGGCGAATGCGCCGGGGGGCTCCACGATGTGGTCATCCACCGAGATCACCGGGGTCCACCGAGGAGCCCGCTGCGGCTCGGGCAAAAACGTCACCTGGCCCTTGACGTTTTGGGTGAAGGATGTGTCGGCGGTGAGGTCGTCCAGCGATATGGCCATGCTCAAGCTTCTCGCGAACTAACCGGGCGAGGCCACTGAGAGATGCACGTGGAGGTCGGTGAAGCTGGGCGGGCCGAGGCCGTCGCTGCAATGCAGGGCCAAGTGCCGCTCGCCGGATTCAACGATCATGCCGGCGTTGCCCAGCCAGGCTGTTTCGAGCCCGCCCAGATCCCAGGCGTTCCACACCTCCAAGCGCCGGGCATGGGCGCCGACCACGGTCAACTCCACATCTGCCGGGCTGGTGTCTGACCACACGGAGATGATCTCCGAGGAGGCCCCGTTCACCTCAAGGAGGCCGTTGACGGCGGCGAGCTTGAGAGCTTGGCGCCGATCGGGCCGGGCGGAGATTCGCTCCAACCGCACCCTGGTTCCCTCGGACACCGCCAACCGCAGCAGGGGGCGCACATCGTGCCCGCCATGGACGACGATCTCGGCCCCATCGGCAAATTGATCGCTGAGCGTGGGACGGTCAGTCATGGCCGGGCGAAGGGGTCAAGGCCCCTGTCCTCCCACGTGGGAGTGGGCTTGCGCCCGGTGGTCCAGCAGTGCCGCAGCATGGGCTCGGGCAGGCTCAGCTCCTCTGTGGCGCCGCGGCGGGGATTGAAGCGCTGGGGGGCCTGGCCGATGGCCATCAGGGCGCGGTTGTCCTCGCCGAACACTGCCGACGACGGGCGCTCGGACAGGTTCTTCCAGTAGCGGCGGCGCACGGCGATGATCGAGGGAGGGGTTCCCCGAGGGGTGAGCTTGAAAATGGAGTCGCCCGCCTGCCAAGGCTGCGATGACGGAGATTCCCCCTGCCCGGCGGCCGGGTTGTGGGTGAGGTGTTCGGGGGGTTGGCCGGGGGGAGATCCAGCGACGGCTTCGGCCTGTTCACGGGCGGGAGGTTCGGCGGTGATCTCCGCAGGCTGGTAGCCGGGTTTCTCGGCAAAGCTCGAGGCGGGATTTTCCGGGGGCAGGGGGGTGTCGACCATGAGCCATGCGGGAGTTCCGGTAGTGCGGGGGCGGAATGGGCGGCGGATTGGCTTGCCCATCCAGTCCAAGATGATGGCCAGGGTGGCCAGCGCCAGCATTACCAGCAAGAAGACGAAGAAGGCGGCAACCGGGGACATAGCAGTGTGCCGTCTATTTTATTCTCAACTCCCCTGGAAACGGGGTTCGCGGTGTTGGGCGAAGGCCGCCCGGCCCTCGGCAAAGTCCGCGCTGGCCCAGCAATCGGCAATGGCTTCCAGCGCCGGCTGTCGATCGCCCCGGCCGGTCGCCGCGGCGATCGACAACTTCGCGGCCCGCAGGGTGAGCGGGGCGTTGGCCACCAGGCGGGCGCACAACCGGTCGACCTCGGCACCCAGCTGTTTGGCGGGCACCACCGAGTGGGCCAGTCCCATTCTCGCGGCTTCCTCGGCGCTGAACCGGCCCCCGGTCATCAAGATCAGGGCCGCGTTGGCATCGCCCACTCGGCCCACCAGCTGCTCGACTCCCTCGATGGGATAGCCCACTCCGAGACGGGCGGCCGGGATGCCGAACTGCGACCTGTCGGTGGCCACCAGAAGGTCGGCGTGCAGGGCCGCCAAAAGCCCGCCTCCGAGGCAGTAGCCGTCCACCGCGGCGATCAAGGGCTTGGTCAGGCGGCCCAGCGCAGCCGGGCCCCGGCTATTGCTTACCCCCTGTGAGGACGGATCTCGGCTCGGGCCCCGGGCGGAGTCCAGGCTTGCGATGTCGGCCCCAGAGGCGAAAGCCCGGCCCCCGGCGCCGGATATGACCACGACCCGGATCTCGGGATTGTGCTGGTAGGCGTCGACAACGGCGGCCAGCGCCGCGAACATATCGGTCGTGATGGAATTGTGCCTCTCGGGGTTGTCGAACACGATGCGGCCGACCGCGCCCTCCACCTCGCCGATCAGCTTGTCGGTGCCGGTCTCTACTCTCTGGGCCATCCGGTAGTAGTACCACGATGTCGATGTACGACCGCGCAAAGCCGGGAAACGGGCCGCTCGATGGCCTACGGGTGATTGACCTGACCCGAGCTCGGGCCGGTCCCACCTGCACCCGGCAGCTGGCTGACATGGGGGCCGACGTGACCTGCGTGGTCGACCCCCATCGCCGGTACTTGGGCGGGTCCGACAACAACAACCTCCAGCGCAACAAGCGGTCGATGGAGTTGGACCTGACCGATGACCGGGCCCGGGAGGCGTTTTTCCGGCTGGCCGACCGGGCCGACGTAGTCGTGGAGAACTTCCGCCCGGCAGTCAAAGACCGCCTGGGTATCGGCTACGGGGTGCTGTCGGCCAGAAGCCCCCGACTGGTGTACGCCAGCATCTCGGGATTCGGGCAACAGGGTCCGTACGCCAACCGACCCGGGGTAGATCAGATCGCCCAGGGATTGAGCGGGCTTATGAGCGTGACCGGCCCTCCCGGCAGCGGCCCGTGGCGGGTGGGGATCGCCGTTTCCGACACCGCGGCGGGCACGTTCTTGACTCAAGGGGTGCTGGCCGCGCTGTTGGCCCGGGAGCGCACCGGGCGGGGGCAGTGGGTCCACACCTCGCTGCTGGAGGCGGCCGTCAACTTCATGGACTTCCAGGCCGTGCGCTGGCTGACCGATGGGGAGATCCCCCCGCAGGAGGGCAACCACCATCCCACTGTTGCGCCCATGGGCATGTTCGCCACCGCCGACGGGCACGTCAACGTGGCCCCGATGGCCCGGTGGGAGGCGTTTGCCGAGGCGCTGGATGCTCCCGAGCTGGTGACCGATCCCCGGTTCAACGACCGCGACACCCGCATGGCCTACCGGAAGGAGGTGGCCGAGATCGTCCAAGCCCGCCTGACCACCGCCACCACTGCCCACTGGGTGGAGCGGCTGAACGCCGCGGGCTGCCCTTGCGGGCCGGTGCTGGCCGTGGACGAGGCTTTCGCCGATCCCCAGGTGGAGCATCTGAACGTGTTCTCGATGGTTCCCGGCCCCGACGGCGGCGAGCTGGCGGCGCTGCGGCTGCCCCTCACGTTCACCGACACCCCCGCCGCCGTGGGCGCCGGCCCTGTCCACCCCGGCTATCACACCCGCGAGATCCTGGCTGAACTGGGCTATGACCAAGCCGAGGTCGACTACCTGGCGGGCTCCGCCGGCCAATTGCCGCGCTGCCTACGGCAGACGGGCGAGGAGGGTTAGCAGCAGCTCGTAGAAGCCGTCGGAGTCCACTTCGGTGATGTAGTAGCAGTTGGGCGGGCGGTCGGTGACGTCCCACCAGTCCACCGCGGTCATCCCCAGGGTGAGGGGAGAGCCGGTCTCTACTTCGACGTTGCAGTGGCGGCCGCGGTACAGGTCGGGGCGCAGCAGGTAGGCGATCACGTTGGGATCGTGGAGGGGGCCGCCGGTCGTGCCGTACTTGTCAACGTCGAAGCGCTCGTAGAAGTCCAGCATGCCGGCGGCAGCGGCCCCGGTGCGGTTGCCCAAGGCCCGCACCTGGTTGATCCAGGCATCGGTCATCAGCGCTTTGTGGGTGACGTCCAGGGGCACCATGGTGACCGGGGCCCCGCAGTGGAGAACGATCTGGGCGGCATCGGGGTCGACGAAGACGTTGAACTCCGCAGTGGGCGTCGTGTTGCCACCCTCGAAGAACCCGCCACCCATGCAGACGATCTCCCTTATGTGCTTGGCCGCCTCGGGAGCGGTCTCCAGCACCCTGGCCACATTGGTCATCGGACCCACCGGGCAAATGGTGATCGCCCGCTCTCCGGCGGCCAAAAGGGTGTCGACCATCCAGTCCACCGCATGCCGGGGTTGCAGGGAAGTGACGGGATCGGGCAGGTCGGCGCCGTCGATCCCGGTGGCTCCGTGGACGTGCTCGGCGGTGACCAGCTCCCGGCGCAGTGGGCGATCGCAGCCGGCGAACACAGGAATGTCAGGTCGGCCGGCCAGCTCCACGAGGATGCGGGCGTTGCGGGCGGTGAGCTCGAGGGGCACGTTTCCGGCCACCGCGGTGATACCCAGTACCTGGAGTTGGGGGGCAGCCAGTGCAGCCAGAATGGCGATGGCGTCGTCTTGGCCGGGGTCGGTGTCGATGATGATCGGCCGGGGGCGGCTGTTGGGGGTAGGGCTCATCGCTTTCGCCCTGCTCTTGTTCGGGCAACCGCGTGGGCCGCATGTTCTATGGAGTCGTCTAGGGGCTCCAAGCCGGCCGGGCCCCCGGCGTGGTCCAGCGCCCAACCCAGCAGGGCATCGGCCAGCCAGGGGTTCTTGGGCAGCAGCGGCCCGTGGACATAGGTGCCCACCAGGCGGCCGGCCACCGCACCCTCGCAGCCGTCGTCCCCGTTGTTGCCGTGGCCTCGGCGGAGGCGACCGAGCGGTGTGCACCCCCCGCCCAGATGGGTGCGCCCAGCGTGGTTCTCATAGCCGACCACTTCGCTGGTCTGCCCCATAAGCGTCACATCCAGCACGACATCGCCGATCAACCGGCTGTTGCCCGCCGCGGTCTCCAAGTCCAACAACCCGGTGCCGGGCATCCGCCGACCGTCAGAGGCGGTATAGCTGTGGCCCAAGAGCTGGTAGCCGCCGCACACTCCCAGCACCACTGCGCCATCTTCTGCGGCTTGGCGAAGGGGGCCGGCCTTGCGGGCCAGGTTCTCGGCCACCAGCGCCTGATCGCGGTCTTGGCCGCCGCCCAGGTAGTAGAGGTGGCAATCGGCGGGGATGGAATCGCCGAGTCCGACTTCCGCCACTTCCAACTTCAGCCCCCGCCATTCCAGACGGCGCCGGAACACCGCGATGTTCCCCCGGTCGGCGTAGATGTTCATGTGCTCTGGGTACAGGTGGCAGAGCCTGACGGCGGACGGGCCGGCGCTCACTTGTCCTCCCAGAATGCGGGTACGAGGCCGCGGCCGGCCAGCACGGACTGCAATTCGAGCAGAGCGGTATAGGTGGGCATCACGTACAGGTCGCCATCGGCGCCACAGGCCCGCAGGGCGGCGTCGAGGGCAGCCGACACCGAGGGGACCACCGACAAGCGGTCGGCGTCGAATCCGGCGTAGCGGAACCGAAGCGCCATGTCGTAGGCCCGGTCGCCGCCCAGGGTGAGCGAGGCCAGCCGATCATCCTCCAGCAGGAACTCGTAGTCCACGTCCCAGATCCACGACACGTCCTGTCCGTCGGCGGTGCGGTCGTTGAGCAGCACCAGCAGGTGCAGCGGGCAGTCCTCCAGCAGCATGGTCCGGATGTTCTCGTTGGCCCCCGCCGGATTCTTGGCCAAAAGCGTGGTCACCCGCCTCGTTCCGATCGGGGTGCGCTCGGCCCGCCCGAAGGCGGACTCCCGCTTGGCCAGCGCCGGGCCGATGGCCTCGGGGGCCAGGCCGAGGGCCAAAGCGGTCGCCGTGGCGGCAACGGCGTTGTAGGTGTTGTGCATGCCCGGCAGGCGCAACGACAGTTCCATCGGGCCCTCGGGGGTGGCCATGGCCAGTCGCTGGCCGTCCAAGCCGTGCAACTCCACCCGGGTGGCCTGGACATCGGGCTGGACCCGGGCCAAGCCGCACTCTCGACACGACCACCGGCCGAGGTGCGCGATGGTTACCATCTCGTAGTGCAGCGGGGTGCCGCAGCTCCGGCACTCGGTGGTGTCGGCGGCGTGGGGCAGCTTGTCGCGCCCCACCCGGGAATCCTCGATGCCGTAGGACACGGTGTTGGGATGTCCCGCCGCGATCTCGGCCACCGCAGGATCGTCGGCGTTGTAGATCACTGTCGATGCCGGATCGAGATCGGCTACCGCCTCCTGCCAGCGCTCGACGATATGCTCGAGCTCGCCGTAGCGGTCGAGCTGGTCGCGGAACAGGTTCATCAGGGTGACAACCCGCGGCCGGGTCTGCTGCGCAATCCCCGGAAGGGCGGCCTCGTCCACCTCGAAGAGGGCTACTTCGGCGCCATCGGCGTTGAGCAGCGCGGTGGCCACCCCCCGCTCCAGATTGGAGCCGGCGGTGTTGGCCGCCACTTTGGCCCCCGCGGCATCCAGCGCCGCCCTGACCAGGCGAGCAGTGGTGGTCTTGCCGTTGGTCCCCGATATCAGGATCACGCCGTCGGGGACCGCGAGGGCCATCTCGGCGGTGGCCTCGGGCCTCAGCCGGGTGAGCACCAGGCCGGGCAGGGTGGTGCCGCCTCCCTGCCCCAGCTTTTGCGACAGCCGTCCCGCGCCCCGGGCCGCACCGGCGGCCAGTCCCGGAGGCAGCGACGGCTTCCTCATAGCGATTTCTTTCTCGTTGACTAGCGGAATCGGCGGAAGAAGTCGCGGATGTCCTGCGCCAAGGCCAGAGGTTCTTCCATTGCCGCGAAGTGGCCCCCTTCTGCCATGTCGGTCCAGTGGACGATGTTGTAGCGGTCTTCCATCCAGCGCCGGGGGGCCTGAAGGATCTCCATGGGGAAGTTGGCCACGCCGATGGGAGTGTCGAGGGGGTCGGTGACGCCCGCCGCTCCGGAGTTCATCACCTCGTAGTACATGCGGGCCGACGACCCCGCGGTGGCGGTGAACCAATACAGCGAGATGTTGGTGAGGAGCCGGTCGCGGCTGACGGCTGATTCGATGGTGCCGTCGTTGTCGGTCCACGCCAGGAACTTCTCGGCGATCCAGGCCAGCTGGCCGACGGCGGAGTCGGTCAGGCCGTACGCCAGAGTCTGGGGTTTGGTGCTCTGGATCTGCATGTAGCCCGCGCCCTCGGTGAAGTAGAGGTTGGTGCGGGCCATCCCGGCCTCCTCGGTCTCGGTGAGCTCGCCGGATCCGTCCTCGGGGGGCGTTGCGAACAGAAAGTTCACGTGGACGGCCTCGCAGTGCTCGGGATCGCCGCGACCGATGTTCTGGGAGATGAACGACCCCCAGTCGCCTCCCTGGGCGCCGTAGCGCTCGTACCCCAGTCGCCCCATCAGCTGGGCGAAAGCTCTGGCAGTGCGAACGGCGTCCCAACCCCGATCGGCGGTCGGCCCCGAGAAGCCGTATCCCGGCAGAGAGGGGGCGACGACGTGGAAGGCGTCGGCCGGGTCGTCCGGGTCGGTCAGCGGGCCGATCATGTCGAGGAACTCCACCACCGAGCCGGGCCATCCGTGGCTGATCACCAGGGGATAGGCGTCGGGATGGGGCGAGCGCTGGTGGATGAAGCCGATGTTCTGTCCGTCAATGGTGGTGGTGAAGTGGTCCAGTTGGTTGAGCTCGGCCTCGGCGGCCCGCCAGTCGTACTCGTCGGCCCAGTAGCGGGCCAGCTCTTGGATGTAGCCCTTCTCCGCCCCGTAGTCCCAGCCGGCGCCGGGAAGCTGGTCGGGCCAGCGGGCCCCGTTCAGGCGGCGGCGCAGATCTTCCAGTGCGGCATCGGGGATATCGACGGTGAATGCGGTGATCTCGGACATAGGGCTCCTTGGGTCGGGTTCTACGTGGGGGAGCGGGGAATCAGGCCCGCGTTGGCTCTGGCCCGCGCCAGCGTGGCCGCGGCCACGCTGCGGGCCTTGTCGGCGCCGGCGTGCAGCAGACGGGCGATCTCTCCGGGGTCCGAAGCCAGCTGGCGGTATCGCTCCCGGATCGGGTCGAGCAGCTCGTTCACCGCGTCGGCGGTATCGGCCTTGAGCGGCCCGTACTGGGCGTAGCCCTCGGCCACCGCCTCCGGTGTCCTCCCCGTGGCCGAGGCCAGAATGCCCAGCAGGTTGGACACCCCCGGCTTGGCCTCGGGGTCATAGCGCACCTCGTTGTCGCTGTCGGTCACCGCCCGCTTGAACTTGCGGGCCACGGTCTCGGAGTCTTCCAGCACCCCGACCGCTCCGGCTGTCGCCCGCGACTTGGACATTTTGTCGGCTGGATTCTGGAGATCCATGACCCGGGCGCCTGCCGCGGGAATGACATGGGCGGGCACCACAAAAGTAGCGCCGTAGCGGTGGTTGAACCGCTCGGCGATGTCCCGGCACAACTCGATGTGCTGGCGCTGATCGTCGCCCACCGGCACCAAGTCGGTGTCGTACAGCAAGATATCGGATGCCTGAAGGGCGGGGTAGGTGAAAAGCCCGGCGGACACGAAGTCGGCCTGGTCGGACTTGTCCTTGAACTGGGTCATGCGCCGCAACTCCCCGAAGCCCACCGTACACTCCATCATCCAGGCCAACTCGGCATGCTCGCTCACGGCGCTCTGCACGAACAGCGTGGACCGCTCCGGGTCGATGCCCACGGAGAGCAGCATGGTGGCCGCGGCCAGGGTGTTGTCTCGCAGCTCGGCCGGATCGGGGGCAGTGGTCAGGGCGTGGAGATCGACCACGCAGTACACCGCGTCGTGCTCATGCTGATAGGCCACCCAGTTGCGCAGCGCGCCCAGCAGGTTGCCCAAATGCATGCCGCCGGACGGCTGTATCCCCGAGAACACACGAGCCACGCCGGTCAAACTACCCCTTGGTATGGCTGTGAATCGTGTTCAAATCCACCCTTCGGCGTGCTCGTTCAAAAGCGCTTGGCCAAAGGAGGGGGGTTCTAGACTCATCGAGTGGCCGCAGAGGTGCGAACGAAGGTTTCCGAAGGGCCGCTCGCGGTGCGAACCGAGGTTTTCGAGGGCCCGTTCGATCTGCTGTTGCACCTCATCTTGCGCGACGAGGTGGATCTCTATGACGTGATGGTGGGCGACATCGTGGATGCCTACCTGGCCGAGTTGGACCGGATGGAGCATCTCAACCTGGAGGTGGCCACCGAGTTCTTGCTGATCGCGGCCACGCTGGTCCAGTTGAAAAGCAGTCGGCTGCTGCCCGACAGCGAGCCGCTGGACCTGGACGAGGAACTGGCCCTGTGGTCCGAGCGCGACCTGTTGTTGGCCCGGCTGCTGGAGTGTCAGACCTTCAAGGCCGCCGCTGCCGCCCTGGAGCAGATGGCTGCGGTTGCCGGCCGCAGCCACCCCCGCGCCTCGGGTCCCGACGAGCGCTATCTCGACCTGGTTCCCGACTTCCTGGAGGGCATCGGCCCCGACGACATCCGGGCCGCCTTTCTTCGAGCCACCGCCACCCGACCCGCCCCTCATGTGGATATCGCCCACGTCACCGACATTCCCATCAGCGTGGCCGAGGTGACCGCCGACCTGGTGGCCCGGCTGCCCGAAATCGGAAGGGTGGGATTCCGGGAGCTGACCGAGGATCTGGCCACCGGCATCGAGGTCGTGGTGTACTTCCTGGCCGTCCTAGAGCTCTACAAGCGAGGCATGGTGGATGTCTCGCAGGCCTCCACCTTCGGCCGCATTGCCATCACTTGGAGCGGCGAGGCCGAGGAATACGAGCCTCTGGCAGGAGTGGACGCCTATGACGGATGAGAACCGCGAGGCCCGCCAGGCGGTGGAGGCCATCGTGATGGTGGCCGATGAGCCGGTGCCACCGGGGCTGATGGCCCAACTCATCGAGATTTCCACCGATCAGGTGGAGGAGATCTGCACCCAGCTGGCCGAGGAGTATCGATCAGAGGTCCGCGGGTTTGAGCTGGTCCGGGTGGCCGGCGGCTACCGCTTCCGCAGCCATCCCGATGCCGAGCCGTATGTGAAGCGATTCGTGGTCAGCGGCCAGAGCGCCCGCCTGTCATCGGCCGCCCTGGAGACGCTGGCCATCGTGGCCTACAAGCAGCCACTGTCGCGGGCTCAGGTGTCGGCCATCAGAGGGGTGAACGCCGAGGGCGCCATGCGCACGCTTCAGCAGCGGGGGCTGGTTTGCGAAGTGGGCAGAGATCCCGGCCCGGGCAACGCCCGGCTGTTCGCCACCACATCGGCGTTCTTGGAGCGGCTGGGTCTGGACGCCATCGATGAGCTGCCGCCGCTGGTCGACTTCGTTCCCGGCCCCGAGGTCATCGAAGCCCTGGAGACCAGCTTGATGGCCGACGGCCGATCCGGGCTATCTGGAGCCGACGGCCGAGACGGGGCTGGTCAAGGGCAAGATCATGGCGTTCCCACGCCGGCCCCGGAGCGGGGGCGCGGCAACGGCGATGCCCCAGCGGTGTGAGCGAGGCCGAGCGGATCCAAAAGGTCCTGGCCGCCGCCGGAGTGGCCAGCCGGCGGGCGGTGGAGGAGATGGTGGTCCAGGGTCGGATCACCGTGAACGGCAAGTCGGCACGGCTGGGCCAGCGGATTGATCCCGACCGCGACGCGGTGGAGGTGGACGGCATTCCGGTGGGGCTGCGGGCCGATTTGGCGTACTACCTGTTGAACAAGCCGCCAGGGGCGGTAACCACCGCATCAGACCCCCAGGGACGCCCCACTGTGGTCGCGATGGTTCCCGATGAACCCCGGGTCTTCCCGGTGGGCCGATTGGATGCCGACAGCGAGGGACTGCTGTTGCTCACCAATGACGGAGAGCTGACCCACCGTCTGACCCATCCCTCATTTGGGGTGGACAAGGAGTACCTGGCCCATGTTGGGGGCCGTCCTGGTCGGGGGGCGCTCAGGCAACTGCGCGAGGGGGTGGAGTTGGACGACGGTCTCGCCCGGGCAGTGGCTGTGTCGCTGCTGGCGCCGTCGGTTGTCCGAATCGTGGTCCATGAGGGCCGCAACCGGATGGTCCGGCGGATGTGTGATGCGGTCGGCCATCCGGTGATCCGGTTGGTGCGGACTCGGATCGGGGCGCTGGCCGACCGCAAGCTGCCGCCGGGGCAGTGGCGGGAGCTGAGCCGCAGCGAAGTTCGGATGCTGGAGCGCCAGACCGCTGACCGGTAGCAGAACTCTGGACGGGGAGCTGAGGTCGGTACAATTCAGGCCGTGAGCACCGCTGTGCGCGCCCTGCGGGGCGCCACCACCGTCGACGGCGACACCGCCGAGCAGGTCGAGGAGCGGATCGTCGCGCTGCTGTCCCAGTTGTTCGAGCGCAATGACATCCACCACGACGACCTGATCAGCATTGTCTTCACCGCTACCCCCGACATCAATTCAGCTTTCCCGGCAGCCGCGGCCCGAGTATTCGGCTTGGGCGACGTGCCGTTGCTGTGCGCCCAGGAGCTGGATATCCAAGGCGGCACGCCGCACTGCCTTCGGGTGCTCATCCACCTGAACACCCCCCGGAGGCGCGAAGACCTGCACCATATCTACTTGGAAGGCGCACAAGGTCTGCGCGACAACCTCCCTGGGTGATGATGGCTAGGCGGGCAGCCATTGTCGGCACCGGCCTCATTGGCGGCTCCATCGGCCTGGCCTTGAAGGAGCGGGGCTGGTGGGTGGTGGGCTCGGACCAGGATGAGGCGGTGGCCGCCGACGCGCTGAGCCGGGGCGCGCTCGACGCGGTGGGCCCGCCGACCGATGCCGATATGACTTTTGTGGCCACCCCGGTGAGCTCGGCCGCCGCCGAGGCCAGGAGGGCTTTGGCCTCCACCAAGGGGCCGGTCACCGATGTGGCCAGCGTCAAGGCGCCCATCGTGGCCGCGGTGGCCGACCCCCGCTTCGTGGGCGGCCACCCCATGGCGGGCAGCGAGCAGGACGGCGTGGCCGGCGCCCGGGCCGACCTGTTTCAGAACGCGGTGTGGGTGCTCACCCCCACCGATGAGACCGACGACGACTCCCTGGTTCAGATCCGCTCGGCGGCGGCCTCGCTGGGGGCCGACGTCGTATCGCTCACACCCGAGCGCCACGATGCCCTGGTGGCAGTGGTGTCGCACGTGCCCCACCTCACCGCGGCCACGCTCATGGCGCTCGCCGACGAGCGCTCCGAGGAGCACCAGGCAATGCTGCGGCTGGCCGCCGGGGGATTTCGCGACATGACCCGCATCGCCTCGGGGCACCCCGGCATCTGGCCCGACATCTGCCAGGAGAACTCCGCTGCCATCTGCTCGGCACTCGACCGCTTCATAGACGCTCTGAGCGATGTTCGCGCTCTGGTGGCCGACGGGAATCGGGCCGGGCTGCTGGGACTGTTGGAGAAAGCCCGAAGTGCCCGGGCCCATTTGCCGTATGGCTCGGACCGAGAGGGATCACTGGCTGAAGTCAGGGTTCGGGTGTTCGATCGCCCGGGCGAACTGGCCCGCATCACCAGTCTTACCACCGATATCGGGGTGAACATCTACGACCTCGAGATCGCCCACTCGGTGGAGGGGAGCCAGGGAGTGGCCATCTTGGTGGTTGACGATGAAGCGGTGGACAGCCTGCTGCATGCCCTGAAGCAGCAGGGCTACGCCCCGTCGTCGAGACCTCTGCCGTGAGTCTGCGGCGGGGGAGCGGGGGCCGGTCGTGAGCTCGATCACCGTCGACGGGCCTCGGCGCTTCACCGGCCGTGTGCGGGTGCCCGGCGACAAGTCGATCTCCCACCGGGCGCTGATGATCGCCGCCCTCAGCCGTCGGCCGTCCACCATCCGGAGCCTGTCAGACGGCGAAGATGTGGCCCACACCCGCCGGGCTATCGAGGCTCTGGGCGCCCGGGTCGAAGACCACGGGTCTGGGGGTGTGACCGTCATCGGAGGGCTGAGAGGCGCTCGGGGCCCCATCTACCTGGGGAATTCAGGCACCGGCATCCGGCTTCTGGCCGGCTTGGTGGCCGGCTGCGACTTCACCACCACCCTGGACGGAGACGCCTCCATCCGGCGCCGCCCGATGGACCGGATCATCCACCCGCTGTCGGCCATGGGGGCCCAGGTGCAGGGCAGTGGGGCAGGCGGCACGAGAGCGCCCCTGACCATCGAGGGCCGTTCGCTGCGGGGCATCGAGTACACCCTGCCGGTGGCGTCGGCCCAGGTGAAGAGCGCGGTATTGCTGGCCGCGCTGGGGGCCGCAGGGCCCACCACCGTTCACGAGCCGGCGCCCACCCGGATCCACACCGAGGAAATGCTGGCCGCCGCCGGGGTGAGGGTGCAGCGACGGGACTGCACGGTGACCGTTTGGCCCGGCGAGGTGGCACCGCCCGACATCGATGTTCCCGGCGACCCTTCGCAGGCAGCATTCTGGCTGGTGGGGGCGTGTGTGGCCGACGGCAGCGACCTCACGGTGGAGAACGTCTACGCCGGACAGGCCCGGGGGGGGTTCATTGAAGTGCTGCATCGCATGGGCGCCGATATCACGGTCGACCCCGGCTCGGGAGATGTCCGGGCCCGCTCCAGCGAGCTCGGAGCCACTCGGGTAACCGCTGACGAGCTGCCGGGCTGCATCGACGAGGTGCCGGTTCTGGCGGTGGCCGCCGCGGTGGCCGACGGGGTCACGACCTTCGAGGGCATCGACGAGTTGCGGGTCAAAGAGAGCGACCGAGTAGCTGCCATCGTCGAGATGCTGGCCGGCATCGGGGCGGAATGCCGGATCGACGGCCGCACGCTGGCGATCACCGGGGTCGGCCAGGCCAGCGAGCTGGGCAGCGCAACCGTGGACTCGCAAGGAGACCACCGGATGGCCATGGCCGCGGCCATCGCTGGGGCAGCGGGGTCCGGGGCGATGACGGTCGAGGGGTTTGAGTCGACCGCCACCAGCTATCCGGGCTTTGCCAACCACTTGGCTCAGAGCACAGGATGGACCCCGTGAGCACCGGGATTTCGCTGTCCGATGATGGAGTTCGGGTGATAGCCATCGATGGCCCGGCTGGGTCGGGCAAATCCACGGTGGCCCGGAGGCTGGCTGAGCGGCTGGGTTTGGAATATCTGGATACCGGGGCGATGTACCGATCGGTGGCGTTCGCCGTCATGGCCCGGGAGATCGACTTGGCCGATGCCGGCGCCATCGTCGAGGTAGCCCGAAACAGCGACATCCAGGTGGACGACGCATCGGTCCTCGTCGACGGGATTGACGCCACCACCCAGATCAGAGGCCCGGAGGTGACCCGGTCGGTGAGCACGGTGGCGGCTATTTCCGGAGTGCGCGATGTGCTCCGAGTACGCCAGCGGGCCTGGGCGATCGAGCGGGGCGGCGGCGTGCTGGAGGGTCGCGACATCGGCACGGTGGTGTTTCCCGATGCCGAGCTGAAGGTGTACCTGAGCGCCTCCGCCGAGGTTCGAGCCGAGCGCCGGGCGGGCGAGGTGAGTGCGCTCGACTACGAGACAGTGGCCGCCGACCTGGCCGCCCGAGACGCAGCCGACTCCACCCGCCAGCACGATCCGCTGACCCAGGCCCCCGACGCGGTTCACATCGACACCACCGACCTCTCCGTCGACGAAGTGGTGGACGAGTTGATCGTCCGGCTGGGTTGAACGGGGGGGGGATTGGTGGACCACGCCGACAAACTTCGTCCTGAGGAACTGGAGGCCAAGGGCCGGGTGGCGGGAGTGGTGGTTCACTTTCTGGTGCAACGGCTGGTCCGAGCTGTGTCCGGTGCGTATTTCCGGTGCTACACCCGAGGGCGGCGCAATTTGCCCAGCCACGGCGGGGTGATCATCGCCCCCACCCACCGCTCCAATCTGGACACCCCGCTGGTCGGGGGGTCGGCCGGCCGGCCGCTGCGGTACTTCGCCAAGAGCGGCTTGTTCCGAGGCCCGATCACCACATGGCTGTTGGTGGCTATGGGCGCCTTTCCCGTTCGGCGGGACATGGTCGACCGGAGCGCGCTGAAGGCCGCGCTTGCGGTGCTGGAAGCCGGAAAGGCGCTGGTGGTGTTTCCTGAGGGAGAGCGCAAGTCGGGTACCCGCATCCATCCGCTGTTGGACGGAGTGGCCTGGCTGGCGGCCAAAGCCCAGGTGCCGGTGGTGCCGGTGGCCATCGGGGGCACAGAGCGGGCGATGGGCATCGGCGTCCGCATGCCCCGGCCCCGCACCGTCCGGATCGTGTGGGGTGAGCCGCTGGCCCCGCCCGCGGTCGATGGCCGGGGCCGGCATGACCGGGAGGAATTGACTGCGTACTCCGCGAATTTGCGAGAGATCCTCCAGCGCATGTTCGACGAGGTTCAACAAGAGCTGGGAATACCCTCCGAGACAGCTGACGCCCCGGTGTAGCGCCCGTCGGTCCTGGAGGGGTCCGCGGCGCTAGTTCTGGGACACACCGCTTGCGATGAGGCCGTCGAGCACATCGCTGGCCGCAACCTTGCGGTCTACCATCGGGGCGGGCGACGGAGGTCCTCCCAAGCTGAAGGAGGCCAATGAGCCCGAGGCCTCGATCAGCTCGCGGAGGTTGCGAGGCGGGGGGAAGTACTCGTCCTCCGAGGTGATCGTTACCTCCTCGAAGCCCTTGGCCGGGGCCAGGCGGTCCAGCACTTCGCTGATCAGCTCCTCGGGAGCCGAGGCTCCGGCGGTCAGACCCACCATCCCGGAGATGCCGTCGGGCAGCTCTGAGGCCCGGTTCACCCGGTACACGTTTTCGCAGCCCAGCTCCCGAGCCAGCTTCTCCAGAGCCCGGGTGTTGGAGGAGTTGGCCGAGCCGACTATGACAACGGTGCTGCACCGCTCGGCGATGGCGGTCAGCGCGGCCTGGCGGTTGGTGGTGGCAAAGCACAGGTCGCTGCGACCCGGCGTCCACATGTCGGGGAATCGGTCGCGGGCCGCATGCAGCACTCCCTCCCAGTCGCGGTGCGACAAGGTGGTCTGGGCCAGAAGCGCCACCGGCTCTTCGAACTCGGGAAGGGCATCGACGTCGGCGACGCACTCCACCGGATGGATGGCCTCGGGGGCCACCGCCATGGTGCCCACCGCCTCCTCGTGGTCCTCGTGGCCGACGTAGACGATGCGGTAGCCCTTGCCGGCTCGCACTTTGACCTCGTGGTGCACCTTGGTGACCAGCGGGCACACCGCATCGACCATGTAGCTGGCCTGTTCGGTGGCCGCGGCCACAACCTCGGGGGCCGAGCCGTGGGCTGACAGCATGATGGGGTGGCCGGGAGGAACCTCGGAGATGTCGTCCACGAACACCACGCCGAGCCGCTCGAAGCGGCGGACCACCAGCTTGTTGTGGACGATCTCGTGATAGCAGTAGACCGGACCGTCGAACGTGCGGACCAGCCAGGCCAGCGCTTTGATGGCCATCTCCACTCCGGCGCAGAAACCCCGGGGCGCGGCCAGAATCACCTTCTCAACGTCCACCCTGCCAATCTACCCCTCTGGGCCTCGTATCCTTTCACCCATGTCCGCGCCTCGGGTGACAGCGGTCGCCGAAGGATCAGTGGCCCAGTATGTGGGCCTGAAGGCCGGCGACGAGATCTTGTCCGTGAACGGCAGCATCCCCAAAGACGTGATCGAATACCAGCAGCTCGTGGACGAGCCCGAGCTCAGCCTGGACATCCGCCGCGACGGGGTGGTGCTGGAGCTCGATGTGCTCAAACGGGCCGGTGAACCGCTGGGCGCCCAGGTGGACTCGGCGCTGTTCGACCGGGTGCGGACCTGCGACAACCACTGCGAGTTCTGTTTCATCTACCAGCTCCCGCCCGGAATGCGTCCCAGCCTGTATTTGAAAGACGACGACTACCGCCTCTCGTTTCTGTACGGGAACTTCACCACCCTCACCCGCTTCACCGAGGCCGACCTGGAGCGGGTGGTGACCGAGCGGCTCTCGCCGCTGAACGTGAGCATCCACGCCACCGATCCCGATGTGAGGGCCGCCATGCTCCGCAATCGCCGAGGGGCTACCAGCCTGCGGTGGCTGCGGGCGCTGCTCGACCACGGCATCGAGGTGCACGGCCAGGTAGTGGTGTGCCCGGAGGTCAACGACGGCCACGTGCTGGAGGACACTCTGGCCGGTGTCGTCGACGAATACCCCGAACTGGCCAGCGTGTGCGTCGTGCCCCTGGGGGTGTCCCGCCACACCTCCGAGACCCGGCTGAGGCCCCACACCGAGGCCGAGGCGGTTGCGGTGGTCGAAACGGTGCACCAGTGGCAGGAGATCAACCAGCAGATACTGGGGCGCCGCCTGGTTTTCGCCGCCGACGAGTACTATCTGCTGGCCGGAATCGACTTCCCCGCCCCGGAGGCCTACGAGGGATTCGCCATGCACGAGGACGGGGTGGGCATGGCGGCCACGCTTCAAATGGAGTTCTTGGGCCAGAGCGAGGACACAACCGGGACCCGGGCCGGTTTCTTCGCCTGGGTTGAGGGAGCACCGGCTGCCGGCTACCGGGCCCCACGGTCCGACGGATCGGCGCCCATAGTCCTCCGGCCCCGCAGGAGCGCTCCCGTGGGCGTGGTCACCGGGGCATACGGGGCTGCGGTTCTGGCACCGCTGTTGGATTCTCTGGGCCGAGACGATGTGCGGGTGGTGCCGGTGGAGAACCGGTTCTTCGGCGGGACCACCGCGGTGGCCGGACTGCTGGTGGGTGAGGACATCGCCCGCACGCTGGCCGACCAGCCCGAGGGCCACCGCTACCTGCTGCCCGACGTGTGCCTGTCACAGGGGATGTTCTTGGACGGCACCCGGCCGGACGACCTGCCCCGCCCGGTAGAGGTGGTGCCCACCGAAGGCGCCGCCCTGCGAAAGGCGCTCGATGGCTAGTGCGAACGCCTCGGCCGCATCACCGGCGCTCTCCCGCCGCCGGCCCACGGTGGCGATTGTGGGGCGGCCCAACGTGGGCAAGTCCACGCTCATGAACCGCATATTGGGCCGCCGGGAGGCCATCGTGGCCGAGCAGGCCGGCATCACCCGCGACCGCAAGGAGATGCCGGCCAGTTGGCAGGGGAGGGAGTTCACGGTGGTGGACACCGGCGGATGGCTGCCCCATGGCACAGGCGACAACGCCCTGATGGACGCCAAGGTCTCGGCCCAGAGCGAGAAGTCCATGATCGACGCCGATGTGGTGGTAGTGGTGGTGGACTCCCAGGCGGGCATCACCGGCGACGACGAGGCGGTGGCGGGGCGGCTGCGGGGCCGGGCCGGACCGGTGCTGGTGGCGGTCAACAAGGTGGACGACGAGGCCCACGAGAGTCTCATCTGGGAGTTCGTGAAGCTGGGTTTGGGCGATCCTTTCCCGGTGAGCGCGCTCCACGGACGGGGGGTGGGGAACTTGCTGGATGCAGCGATGGCCGCCCTCCCCAATGAGCCGGATGCAACCCTTGGCCGCGGTGCACAGCAGCTTGAGTCGAAAGCCAAGCCGGAAGCCGTGTCGGTGTTCGATGCTGGCGCGGGGTCGTCGTCTGATTCCAGAATCTTGGCGGTTTCCATCGTGGGCCGGCCCAACGCGGGCAAGTCCACCTTGTTCAACCGGCTCATCGGCGACGACCGCTCAGTCGTCCACGACCAGCCGGGCACCACCCGCGACGCCATCGACACCGTGGTGCAGACCGAGCTGGGACCGATGCGCTTCGTGGACACCGCGGGCATGCGCCGCCGGGCCCGCATCGACCAAGCCGCCGAGTACTATTCCCTGCTGCGGGCGTTGGCCGCGGTCGACCGCTCCGACATCGCCCTTTTGGTGGTCGACGCCACCGTGGGGGTCACCCACCAAGATCAGCGCTTGGCCGAGCGCATCGACGCCGCCGGCTGTCCGATTGTGGTGCTGCTCAACAAGTGGGATCTGCTCGACACCGAAGCCCGCGAGGCGATAGCCCTCGACATGGACCGCCGTCTGCATTTTCTGGGCGAAGCGGCGGTGCTGCGGGTCAGCGCGTTGTCGGGCAAGGGGGTGAACCGACTGCTGCCGGAGCTTCGGGGGGTGATCGCCGAGTACCGGCGCCGCATCCCCACCCAGGCGGTGAACCGGGTGCTGCGCGAAGCTCAGGCCGCCCATCCCGCCCCGGACGGGGTGCGGGTGCTGTACGCCACCCAGGGGGCGGCCGATCCTCCCACCTTCACGCTGTTCGCCAACCGGACCCTGCCCCGCACCTATCTGCGCTACCTGGAACGCCGGTTCCGGGAGGCATTCGAGCTGGGGTCGGTCCCGGTAAAGCTGCGGGTGCGCCGCCGCTCCGGGGACTAGTCGGGGAGGATCGAGGAGAAAGCGGCAAGAACTCCAGGAATGAGCGGGGTAGCCTTCGGGAATGGAGAACCTCCTCCTTGTGATTACCGCGGGGGTCTGCGCGGTTGCCGCCGGCGTGTTCACCCGAGCGGCCCGGCACCGCAATCGGTTCTTGCTCAGGCTCGAGCACACCCACGCCGGGGAGGGGTACGACGAAGAGGGTGAGAGCGCCTACGAGGCCGCTCACACACTGGCCCGGTCCAGCTTCCGCCGGGATGCCCATGCCGCCCTGCTCTATGGGGCACTGACCGTGGTGGCCGCGATGACGGCCGCACTGGAGTCCCGCGCGGTGGCCGCCGTCTTGGCCCTGGTGGTGATCCCTGCCCTGTTCCCGCTGTGGTGGGGGCGCCGCTCGGTGGCTGAGGCCCGGCTCACCCAGGAGCGGTTCGAGATGGAGCGCCGGGCCGAGGAGACGCTGATCCAGGGAGATCTCGCCCCGCTGGCCTGGGCCGGGCGGCTGGCCCCCGACGACTTGCCCGATTTCGCCGGCTACGAGATGGGCCGGGTGTACCAGGCTGGCGAGGGGGTCATGGCCGGCGACTTCTTCGACGTGTTCCGGGTGGGCCCGACCCGGGTGGCCGCGGTGATCGGCGACGTGGCTGGCCGGGGCATTGAGTCGTCCATCACCGCTTTCCAGGCCAAATACCTGCTCAGGGTGTTTCTGCGCCAGTTCCGCGACCCGGCCCAGGCCCTGGAGGAGCTGAACGCCCAGATGTCGTCCATCGAGCGGGCCGAGGAGTTCATCTCGGCGGTGATCGTGGTTTTCGACACCGAGGCCCAGACCATGCGCTACGCATCGGCGGGCCACCCGGCGGCCTGGCTGTGGCATGAGCGGGAGGTGCAGCCGTTGCGGGCCACCGGCGCCCTTTTGATGTTGGACGCCAACAGCACTTACTTCAGCCGGGAGATCCCCCTGGACTCGGGGGACATGGTGCTCATGTACACCGACGGGCTGGCCGAAGTCCGCTACGGGGATGCCCAATTCGGCGAAGACCGGATCGCTCAGCATCTGCGCCGGGATCCCACTGTCTCACCCGACGTGCTGTGCAAGATGCTGCTGGAGGCCGCCCGCGACTTCGCCGACGGCACCATCGGCGACGATGTGGCCATCCTGGCCGTCCGCCGAGCCTGATCTACGACTGCACGCCCCAACGAGGGGTCGGACGGACCGTTATCGGGATGGGGCGCCGCTTCTGGGCTTGCGCCGTGTTTGCTGTTGACGGCGACTGTGCGGCCTGCCGTTTGAATTCTGTTGGCCGCGGTTGTCGTTTTCCCGCTCGGTTCGGTCGCGGCGATTTTGCGAGCTTCCCTTCGAATTCTGTTGGCCGCGGTTGTCGGTTTCCCGCTCGGTTCGGTCGCGGCGATTTTGCGAGCTTCCCTTCGAATTCTGTTGGCCGCGGTTGTCGTTTTCCCGCTCGGGCCGTTTGCGGCTGTTTTGCGAGCTTCCCTTCGAATTCTGTTGGCCGCGGTTGTCGTTTTCCCGCTCGGTTCGGTCGCGGCGACTGTGCGGCCTGCCGTTCGAATTCTGTTGGCCGCGGTTGTCGTTTTCCCGCTCGGTTCGGTCGCGGCGATTTTGCGAGCTTCCCTTCGAATTCTGTTGGCCGCGGTTGTCGTTTTCCCGCTCGGGCCGTTTGCGGCTGTTTTGGGGTCTGCTGGTTGGCTTTTGGCCGCCGCGGTGTGCTGTGCGAGTTTGGGACCGCCTTTGGGGACGGGGTGGTACCGCGCTTGCGTCGATATGGTCTGGGCTGGTGATGGGCTGGTTCAGGCCGAGTTGGTGCTGGATCTGCTTGGTGTCGGCGTGCTGGCCGGGCTGGATCAGCGACACTACGAGGCCGGTCTGGCCGGCGCGGGCCGTGCGACCCGAGCGGTGCAGATACGCCTTGTGGTCTTCGGGCGGGTCGAAGTGGACAACGCAGGCCACGCAGTCCACGTGGATCCCCCGAGCGGCGACATCGGTGGCGACCAGGGCTTCGACCCGGCCGTCGATGAACTCCTGGAGCGTTCGGGTGCGGCGGTTCTGGGCGTGGCCGCCGTGAATTGCGGCCGCGCCGACCCCGCGCTGGGCGAGTTGGCGGGCCAGCCGGTCTGAACCGTGACGGGTCCGGCAGAACACGATGGTCGGCCCTATGGCCGAAATCACCTCGGCGCAGACATCCACCCGCTCCGTCTTGTCCACCGTCCAGAACCGGTGGTCGGCTGCCTTGACATCGGGTGTGGCGTCGCCTACCTCATAGGTGATGGGGCGATCCTGATAGTCCCGGGTGAGCTTGGCCACGTCGTTGTCAAGCGTGGCCGAGAACATAACGGTCTGGCGCCCGGCGGCAGTTTGGTCGAGGATGCGCCGGACAGCGGGCAGGAATCCCATGTCGGCCATACGGTCGGCCTCGTCGATAACCACGTGGTCGGCTTCGTGAAGGCTCACCGCCCCCTGGCCGATCAGATCCTCAAGCCGGCCAGGGCACGCGACCAGAATGTCCACTCCCTTTTGCAGCTGCTTGCGCTGGTTGACGTAGCCGACGCCCCCGTAAACCGCGGCCACGCTGGTCGGGCCGGAAATAGCGCGCAGCTCCGATGCGATCTGGTCGGCGAGCTCGCGGGTGGGGGACAAGATCAACGCCCGCGGCCGCCGAGGCTGGGCTTGGCTGACGTTGGCGATCAGCGGGATGCCGAAGGCGAGCGTCTTGCCCGACCCGGTAGGCGCCCGACCGCAGATGTCGCGGCCCTCCATGGCATCGGCGATGACGGCGGACTGGATCTCGAACGGCTTGTGGATGCCGCTGCGCTCCAGCGCGCGGCAAATGGATTCGGGCACGCCCAGCTGGGCGAAAGTGGGGGGCATGGGGCTCCTCGCCCGCGTCTGGCGGGCACTCAGGCAAATGGTCGGCGCCGGAAGTCGTTAGCGAGGCGCAGCACATCTTCGGGCAGCTTGCCCGGCATCAGAGAAGAAACTCGGAGGCAGCCCGCTCGGCAGAAATCTTCGGCCAAGTGAGCCCCAGGTTACCACCCTCACCGGAAAAACCCTCATCTTCGGTGGTCTCGAGGCAATCGCTGGCCGATCAGAGCACTTCGACGGCTCCAGCGGCGCGGTCTCGGCGGCTGACGGTGGCAAGCTATGGCCGTGCCCTGGTGCGAGCCGTGTGAGCGCTTCTGGAACCCTGCCTCGGTAAGCGCCGACGGCGCCTGCCCCACCTGCGGCGCCGCCGTCGAAGCCCGGCCCGACTCTGATGCCGCTGCTGCCCACAAAGTCCCCTGGCACTTCTGGGTGGCCATAACCGCCGCCGCCATCTACCTCGGCTGGCGCGCCATCCAGGGCATCGTGCTGCTGTTCTGAAAGGGCTTTTTCGAAGGTCTCTGCGAACGGCGGTCTGATCGTGACGCGCGGTAAATCTTGGCGAAGTCGTCGATGGGGGTTCGGGCCACGACCTCGCCGACCAGCTCTAGCGGCAGGTCGTCGAGTTTTCGGAAGAGGCCGCATCGCCATCGGCTCAGGATCAACCACCACCTCGCCTAGTGGTCGGGCTGCCGGGATTTGAACCCGGGACCTTCGGTCCCCCAGACCGACGCGCTAACCAAGCTGCGCCACAGCCCGCAGGGCGACGAGCATAGTGCCGGTGCGTGGGGGCGCCCCATCTGTATAAGTAGGATTGTGCCCGTGTTGGACCTGGTTATCCGCAACGGGACAATCATCGACGGCACGGCAAGCCCCGGTTTCTCCGGCGACATCGGCGTGAGCGGCGGGCGCATCGCCGCCATCGGCGAGGTTGCCGCGCCCGGACACACCGAGATCGACGCCGCCGGCCGGGTAGTTTGCCCCGGATTCGTGGATCCCCACACCCACTACGACGCCCAGCTGTTTTGGGATCCGGCTGCCTCTCCCTCCAACCTGCACGGGGTAACCACCGTCATCGGCGGCAACTGCGGCTTCACCCTGGCCCCCCTCAACCCCGGCGACGCCCCCTACCTCCAGCGCATGATGGCCCAGGTGGAGGGCATGCCGCTTTCGGCACTGGAGTCGGGGCTGGACTGGTCGTGGCAGACCTTTGCCGACTACCTGAGCCGATTGGACGGCAACCTCGGGGTCAACGCCGGATTCCTGGTGGGTCATTGCGCTATACGCCGAGCGGCCATGGGGTCCGACGCCACCGGCAACGAGGCCGACTCCGATCAGCTCGAGGCGATGAAATCCCTTTTGGCCGACGGCATCCGGGCGGGGGGGTTGGGCTTTTCCACCTCGCTTTCCTATACCCACAACGACGGCGACGGCGCCCCGGTGGCCTCGCGGTCTGCCGGCAGCGACGAGGTGGTCGCGCTGTGCTCGGTGGTGTCCGAGCACGAGGGAACCACCCTGGAATACGTCACCGACGGCTGTATGCAGGGCTTCACCGACGAGGAGCTCGATCTCATGGTGGCCATGTCCCGCGCCGCCCGCCGCCCGCTGAACTGGAACGTGCTCACCATCGACTCGGCCGATCCCGACCGGTACCGGGCTCAGCTCGGCGCCTCGATTCGGGCCGCCGAGCACGGCGCTCGCGTGGTGGCGCTCACCATGCCGGTGCTGGTGGGAATGAACATGAGCTTCCTCAACTATTGCGCCCTCAACATGCTGCCCGACTGGGGGGAAGTGCTCGGCCTGCCGGTGCCCGAGCGGACGGCCCGACTGGCCGATCCCCGAACCAGGGCGTATCTGGCCGAGCGGGCCTCCTCTCCCGACGCCGGAGTGTTCAGCCGGCTCACCGGCTGGGGCGGGTATCGCATCGGCGACACCTTCAGCTCGGCCAACGACGGGCTGAGCGGGCGCACGGTGGCCGATATCGCCGCCGAGCGAGGTGCCGGGCCCTTCGACACCCTGGTCGACATCGTTCTGGCCGATGAGCTGCGCACCGTGCTGTGGCCGGCCCCCACCGACGACGACGACGAGAGCTGGCGGCTCCGGGCTGAGGCCTGGCACAGCGAGCACACCCTTTTGGGCGGCTCCGACGCCGGCGCCCACTTGGACCGGATGTGCGGCGCCCCCTATACCTCCGCCTTTCTGGGCGACTGCCTGCGGGGCCGGCGGCTGGCTTCGCTGGAAACCGCCGTCAGCATGCTGACAGATGCTCCCGCTCGGCTGTTCGGACTACGAGAACGGGGCTGCATCAAACCGGGGTGGCACGCCGACCTGGTGGTGTTCGATCCCCGCACCATCGACTCCGGCGCCATGCACATGGTGGAGGATCTCCCGGGGGGCTCGTCCCGCCTGTTCGCCGCCGCAGTGGGAGTAGACCATGTGCTGGTGAACGGCCAGCCGATAGTGAGCCACGGCCAGGCGACCCAAAACCGACCCGGCACCCTGCTGCGATCAGGGCGCGACACCGACACCGTGCTGGTCGGATAGCCGAGGATATGAGCCGGGTATGAGCACGCTGGCCCAGTGGAGGCGCCGGCTGGAGATCTTCTCGCTGCGCTGGCAGGCCCGCCTCGACACCAGGCAAGTCGATCGGGCCGTTCCGTGGGTCACCGCCCTCTTTCTGGGCGGGGCCCTGTCCGGGCTCTCGCTGGCCCGAGCAATTCAGCTCGACGCCGGCGCAGATCTGTCCTCCCAACTCCAAGGGTTGTGGCTCATCGGCGAGGGCTACGAGCCGCGCTCGAGCGTGGCCGGCCACAACCTGTTGTGGGAGCAGGCCGCGTACATCCTCTACCCGGTGGCCGGTCTGACCGCGTTGTTTCCCGACCAGCCAACACTGCTGGCCCTGCAAGCCTCGGCGCTGGCTTTGGCCGTGGTCCCGCTCTGGCGGATCGCCCGCGACGTGGGCGGCCTCAAATCCGGGGCCGCCGCCGCGGTGGTCTTCGCCTACTGCGTCTACCCGGCTGTCCACACGGTGAACCTCTCCGACTTCCACCCCGAGGCGCTGGCCGTGCCCGCACTGTTCGCCGCGGTGCTCACGGCCCTGACCGGGCGGTGGAATTGGTTCGGGGTGTTCGCCCTGCTGGCAGTGGCCTGCCGGGCCGACCTGGCCTTCGCGCTCTCCGGGCTGGGCTTGCTGGTGCTGATGGAGGGCCGGCGCCGACCCGGCACCGCCATCTCCCTTGGCGGCCTGGCCTACGGGCTGGTCTCGATGACCGCCGTCCAGCCCCGGTTCAATGGTGGGAGGTTCCCCCACATCGAGGCGTTCTCCGACTTTGGAAGCGGACATCTGGGGTCGGTGCTGTGGGGCTTCGTCTCCGCCCCCCACCAGGTGCTGGCCGACGCCTCGTCGCAGGCCAATTTCCAGATGATCGTGTTCCTGCTCGCCCCGGTGATGCTGCTTCCTCTGGTGGCCCCCCGCTATCTGCTCCCGGTGGTGCCCTTGTTCGGGGCGTATTTGGTGGCCGACATGCCCCCGGGCCAGGTGGCCGAGGCTTCTCAGACGGTGCCGATGATTCCGTTCGTCTTCGCGGCCACCGTGTTCGCACTGGCCCGCTCGGGCCGAGTCCTGGTCGAGCGGGTGAACGTCGACCGCCGCCTTCTCACTGCGCTGGTGCTCACCGCCGGGCTCTTCTTCTTGCGCGACGCTCCCAGCTCGCTGTACCAGGAGCCCTGGGATTGGGGTCGGCGCGACGCGTTGGACCTTGCCCGACAGGAAGCGGCCGACACGATTCCGCCCGATGCGTCGGTGCGGGCCTCAGAGCGGATCCTCCCCCTGCTGTCGGATCGTACTCGGCTGTATGTGCTGAACACCGCGGACGATCCTGACCGCGCCGCGGTGGCGGCCACCCCCAAAGTGGAGTGGATCGTGTTCGACTCCGCTTCCGCGCCCGCTTGGAGCCCCCTGGACATCGAGAGCTTCGACTTGGATATACGGCGAACCGGTTTTGAGCGGCTGGAGCTGGAAGAGGGGGGAAGCGACCTGCGGCTCTACCGGCGCCGCAACGTGATTCAGAGCTAGCAGCGTGCGGAGCTAGCCGGCAGCCAGCTGGGAGCGCAGAAGCTCGGCGGAGTGGGCCAGCTCCTCAGGGGGAACCGAGGCTCTTGCGTTGGCGAAGCTCAGGTCGCCGACGTCGAACATGGGAATCACATGCAGGTGGGTATGGGGCACTTCGTGGCCGGCGATGACAAGGCCCACCCGAGGCGGCCCGAATGCGGCCATCTGGGCAGAGCCCACCGTCTGGGCCACCACCATGAGATGCGAGGCCAGTTCCGGGGGGACCTCCAGCCAGTGGTCGATCTCGGCCCGGGGCACGACCAGCGCGTGGCCGGTTTGAATGGGATTGATGGACAAGATGGCGGCACAGTCGTCGTCCTCCCAAACGAAGTGCCCCGGCAGCTCGCGGTTGATGATCATGGTGAACACGCTGGCCATGGCCCCATGGTAGGAGGAATCGCCTCGAAGCCGTAACATCTCCGCTCATGGGAGAAGCCCAGCCGCAGCCCGGCGCATCCAGGATCTTGACCGTTCCCAACTTCGTGTCCGTGCTTCGGCTGGGGTGTGTGCCGGTGTTCTGCGTGCTGCTGTTGGGCATGGGCAACCGGGCCGGCGCCGCCATACTGCTGGCAGTGCTGGGGGCCACCGACTGGGTGGACGGCTACATCGCCCGGCGGTTCGACCAGGGTTCCGAGCTGGGGAAGATCCTGGACCCCACCGCCGACCGGCTGCTGTTCTTGGCCGCGGCAGTGGCGATGATGGTCGACGGCGCCCTCCCCGTGGCGTTCGGAGCGGCCATGCTGGCGAGGGAGGCCGTCGTCTCTGTGGCCGCGGTGGTGCTGGGCGCTTTGGGGGCGCGCCGCATCGACGTGACCTGGACGGGCAAGACAGCCACTTTCGGCCTCATGGCCGCGCTCCCGCTCCTGTTGCTGGGCAACTCCAGCGTGGCCGGGGGAACTGCCCTCGGCGGCGTCGGCTGGGGCTTCGGCTTGCCGTCTTTGGCGCTCAGCTACTACGCGGCGGTGGAATACGTCCCCCGGGCCCGCCAGGCACTCGCTGAGGGCCGCGCCCGCCGAACCGCAGCCTCAAGCTAAGGTTGAGAGTTTTCCCGCCAGCCAGTACGGTTGCCCGTATGAACGTTCCCGGCGAGCTGCGTTACTCCGAAGACCACGAATGGACCAGGGCCGAAGGCAGCCAGGTCAGCTTGGGCATTACCGACTATGCCCAAGACGCCCTCGGCGACGTGGTCTACATAGAACTGCCCGAGGTGGGAACCGAGGTGTCCTGCGGGGACCCCTTCAGCGAGGTTGAGTCCACCAAGTCGGTCTCGGAGATCTATGCGCCGGTTTCCGGTGTGGTGGTCGAGGTGAACACCGACTTGATCGACCACCCTGAGCGACTGAACGAAGACCCCTACGGCGAGGGCTGGATCTGTGTCATCGAAGCCTCCGACCTCACGGAGCTGGACAGGCTTTTGGACGCGTCGGCCTACACCGACCTGACGGAGATCGTCGATTGACACCCCCACTCCACGAAGACGAGGCCAACGAGGCCACCTGTCGGCAATGCGGCTATCTCAGCGGCTCAGGGGTCAACTTCTGCGCCTCGTGCGGGCATCGCCTCGATGCCGATGGCGACTCTGGGGGAGCCATTTCGGTGGATGAGCCCACCACGGAACTGGAGCTAGACGCCGATCTGGTCCGGTACCCGGCGGTGCTGGTGGTTACCCAGGGACCGGCCGCGGGGAGCCGTTTCGAGCTGTCGCAGGACCGAGTGGCCGTGGGCCGCCATCCCGACTCTGACATATTCCTGGACGACATCACCGTGTCCCGGCGGCACGCCGAGGTATATAGAGACGGCTTGGTGCAACAAGTAAGGGACATGAGCTCGCTGAACGGCACTTACCTGAACAGTCGGCGGGTAGAAGATGCCGGGCTGAAAAACGGCGACGAGCTCCAAATCGGCCGCTTCAAGCTGGTCTACTACGACGGGAGCAGTGAATGAGCGCTCCCTACCGGTCGATCGGACAAGTCTTGGACTTGCTGAAGAGCGAATTCGCCGACATAAGCATCTCCAAGATCCGCTTCTTGGAAAGCCAGGGTCTGATCGATCCCGAGCGCAGCCAATCCGGCTACCGGAAGTTCACCGATGCCGACATCGGCCGCCTGCGGTGGATCCTGGAGCAGCAACGGGATCATTTCCTGCCCCTGAAAGTGATCAAGGAGCGCATCGACCACGAGGAGCTGGGAGAAGCCACCGGCGCCATGGGGTCCAGCGAAGACGGCGCCGGATCCGGCACCCACCGCACCGGGCGGCCGAACCCCCTGGATTCGGGGGCGGTCTCGGTGTCGATGACCCTTGACGAGTTGGCATCAGCCAGCGGGCTGAGCCGGTCCAAAGTCTTGGACCTGCAGAAGTTCGGCCTCATCGAGCCCCTTGGCGACGGAGCTCTGGCGCACTACGGCGCCGAAGCGGTGATCGTGGCCAGAGTCGCGGCCGGATTTTTGGCTCATGGGGTGGAGCCCCGCCATTTGCGGGCCTATAAATCGGCGGCAGAGCGGGAAGCGGGACTGCTGGAGCAGCGGATTATGCCCGTGGTGATGCAGCGCACGGCCCAGTCGAAACGGCAATCCCTGGACATGTTGGCAGAGCTGATCAACCTCGGTTCAGATCTGAGGCTCTCGCTGCTCCGGTGCGCTTTGGCCTGCCACACTCGGAATCACTAGCCGAATGGGCCGCGTCGAGCCCCAGCTCTTCGCCAGCCGAGAGGACATCGAGCTGGCTGTCGGGCGCATGGCGTCGGAGATCTCCCAGCAGTGCTCTGATGGGGCAGTGCTGGTGTCTGTGCTCAAGGGAAGCCTGCCGTTGCTCGCCGATCTGATCCGAGCGGTGGACATCGCGGTGGAGGTGGACTTCCTGGCCTTGTCCCGGTTCGCCGCCGACTCGGGCCGGGTGCGGCTGGTGAAGGATCTGGATTGCGATGTGACCGGGCGCGAGGTCGTGCTCGTGGAGGACATCGTGGACACCGGGCTGAGCCTCGGCTACCTGGTTGGGGAGCTGCATCGCCGTTCGGCTGCTTCGGTGGCGGTCGCCGCGCTGCTCAACCGGGGGGCACGCCGCATTCTGCCCATTGAGCCCGACTACACGGGGTTCGAGGCGCCCGATGAGTTCTTCTTGGGCTACGGACTGGACTGGGCCGGCCGCTATCGAAACCTCGACAGTCTGTTCATCGGAGATCCCGGCCTGCTGGCCGACGATCCTGACGCTTACATCCCTATGCTCTACTAACGTGGGGACGATGAAGGAGATGGAGCTGGTCGGGGTCCGAATCGAACTGCCTTCCAATGTTCCCATCGTGCTGCTGCGGGAGACCGACGGTGAATGCCGGCTGCTGCCCATCTTCATCGGGGGGGCAGAGGCTCAGGCCATAGCCCTGGCCATGGAGGAGGTGGAGACACCCCGTCCTATGACCCACGACCTGCTCAAGAACGTGTTGGACGACTTGGGAGTGCGGCTCGAGCGCATCGTGGTAACCGAGCTGCGTGATCGAACCTTTTATGCCGAGCTGGAGCTGGCGGGCGGAAACGGGGCCCGTCGGGTCTCCAGCCGCCCCTCGGATGCGGTGGCTCTGGCCGTGCGCGCCGGAGCACCCATTTTTGTCGACGAGTCGGTGCTGGACGCCGCCGGGCATACAGTGGCGCCCGAGGAGCCAGAAGGCGAAGAAGCGCCCGCCGAAGAAGTGCTGGACCAATTCCGCGAGTTCTTGGACCACGTGACCCCGGAGGACTTCAACGGCTGAGGCCCTTCAGCCATCCTTGACAATCCACAGGGCGAGGTTTACCCTGTGGAAACCCAATGGCGTAGTTTCCCCGGTGCAATAAGCCGATTTGAGATCGCGCCCCGGCACTGGAGACTCAGATGAGCGACCACCGACGGCTAGCCGGCGACTTCAGCTCGCCCCAGACCACTGAGATCATCGACATTACCTACCGCCAGCTGGACTATTGGACTCGTACCGGCCTGGTACGCTCCACTGCCCAGTCTGCGGTGGGAAGCGGCAGCCGCCGCCGATACTCCTATAGCGATTTGCTGGAGCTGAAGCTGATCAAGCGGCTGCTGGATGAGGGGATCGCCCTTCAGCGGGTTCGCGAGGTGTTCGACTACCTACGCGATGAGCTGGGTGAGGACGTGGCCAGCGCCGATTTGGTGATAAACGGCAACAAGTCGCTGCTGGTTCGCACCGACGAGCAGATTCTGGATGCGCTGCGCCAAGGCCAGGGAGCACTTTACCTCCGCATGGACGGCTTGGTCGAAGAGGTGGAAGCCGCGGTGAGGGAGCTGCCCGTCGAGGAAGGCCGGCCGGTGGACAAATCCGAGCCCGAACTCGGCGTCAGCGCGGCCCGAACCGGCTCCTAGGGGAAGCCTCCGAAAGCGTGTTCGCCCACGATTCGGAGCGGCAGTTTGCCGAACTGCTCGACTTCTACGGTGTTGAGTGGCACTACGAGCCCGTCACCTTTGTGCTCTCCCGCAACGAGTCCGGCGAGGTGACCGAGGCGTTCACCCCTGATTTCTATCTGCCCCTGTTCGACCGCTATGTGGAGATCACCACGGCGCGCCAGAAGTACATCACTCGAAAGAACGGCAAAGTCCGCCGGTTGCGGGAATGCCATCCCGACATCGACGTGGTGGTCCTCTGCCAGCGGGACTACCGCAACCTGCTCAGCAAGTACGGCTTCGACGATGCCTCCGGAGTGGACGGCAACCTGACCCATACCGGCGCGGGCCCCGGATCGAGCTAGCCGCCGACATGCGTTCCTCTCCGCTGGAGGGCCGGCATCGATCGCTGGGGGCCAAGATGGTTCCCTTCGGCGGCTGGGAGATGCCGCTCTCCTATCCGTCGGGAACGTTGGCCGAGCATCGGTCGTGTCGGACCGATGCGGTGGTTTTCGATGTGAGCCATCTGGGCACTCTTCGGGCCACCGGTACCGACGCCTATCACCGGCTTCAACAGGCGTTCACCAACGATCTGGCCCGGATCGGCCCCGGTCGCACCCAGTACACCCACCTGCTGGACGACGACGGCTCGGTGATGGACGACATCATCGTGTGGTGGGTGCAAGACCACAGCTTCGACGTGATGCCCAACGCGTCCAACACCGACCGGGTGCGCGACGCCCTACGCGGCATCGGCGCCGACTCCGGCTTCGAGGCCGTCGATGTGACCGGCAGCCGGGCGGTGCTCGCCGTTCAGGGTCCCGAGGCCCGCAGCCGGCTGGCCGCGGTGTCTCCCGGCGCGTCGGGGGTAGCCCGCAATTGCGTCGCCCCGGTGGAGTGGCAGGGCGCCCTTTTGACGGTGGCCGGCACCGGCTACACCGGTGAGGACGGCGTTGAGGTGGCCGTGCCTGCGGAGGCCGCCGAGCGATTCTGGGATGCGGTGATCGCAGCCGGGATCATCCCCGCCGGTTTGGGAGCCAGGGACACGCTGCGCTTGGAGGCCGGTTTGCCTCTGCACGGCCATGAGCTGGGTCCGGGCATCACCCCGCTGCAAGCGGGGCTGGCCTGGGTGGTGCGGTGGGACAAGCCGTCGTTCCGGGGGCGGGATGCGCTGGCTGCCGAGCGGGAGCAGGGGATCCACCGGCGGCTGCGGGGATTGCGAATCGAGGGCCGCCGCCCGCCCCGGAAAGGCCAGGCGGTGCTGAGGGACGGGGAGGTTGTGGGAGAGGTCACGTCAGGAAACTTCTCGCCCATGCTGGAAGCCGGCATCGCGCTGGCGTTCGTTCCCCCCGATACCGATATCGGCGATGAGCTGGCCGTGGACATGAGGGGCACGCCCACAACGGCCACCGTGGTCAAGATGCCCTTTGTGTAGTCGGACGCTAAGCGCCCACTGCATCCAGCACGCGGCTCTGGGGAATGCCGCCCCGCCATGAGGTGAGGATTGTACCGTTGCGGTCCAGCAGCATCCCGGCGGGCTGACTGGAGATGCCCAGCTGCCGCCAAGATTCAAATGTCGAATCCCAGAGCATGGTGAAGGTGGTTCCGGTGGACTGCACGAAGGCTTCGGCCAGTCCGAGGTTGTCCTGGGTTCCGACTCCGATGACGGTGACCACCTCGGCGTTGTCTCGAGCGAACTGCTCGACGCCGGGGGCTTCCCGGCGGCAGGTGGGTCAATGGGGCGCCCAGAACCACAGCACGATGGGCCGCTCAGATGGGGCGAAGCTGGCCAGGTTCACGGTGGCGCCGCTGGCCACATCCACCAGCTCCACCGAGGGCAAGTCTGAATCGGGAACCGGTGTGGGTTCCGGCGCGGGCTCTGGGAGCCGGGGCGAAGCTCCCATGCTGCCGTCGTCAGAAGTCGACACCTCGGGAGCAGGATCCCCAGTGGGGACGGGCTCAGCTTCAGACAGATCGGGTGCTTGAGTACTGGTGGGCGCGGGTTCTACCTCGGTGCTGTCGATCGCCGCAGGCTCGGCGTCTCCGCAGGCAGCCGCGAGGAGAGCGAGAGCGAGGCCCGCGGCGACAACCGCTCTCGATGGCCTGCCGCCACGGGGGATCAGACTGCTCACCTTCCCGAGGCTATCGCCGATGGCCACAGAGCGCGACGGCGTGAGCACTCGGAGGGCCGGGGAAATCGCTATCCGATGCGCCGGTAGGGGGCAGTCTGCTCGACGCAGGTGGGAATGTCGGGGTCGTTGGGACACGGGAACTGGAACACCAGCTCGGTCACCACATCGGGGGCCCCGAACTTGTCCGGGCCGAAGGTGGCGGGAAGCTGGTGCTGGATGTCCACCGAACCCAGGTTGGCAAAGGCGTTGTAGATCTCCTGGCGGGTGGGGTTGGGGCCGGCGTCATAGAGCGCCCGGGCCACCATGCGCATCTCGGTGCACACCGTGGAGGTCATCCCGTAGGCGCTGTCGTAGCTCCCGTACACCTCCCGCACGTGCCGGGCGCCAATAGCGCTGTTGGCCGCATAGGCCTCGTTGCACATGATGTTCAGAGGTGCGTTGAAGCTGACCACCGGGTTGTCGGGGACCCGGAAGTTTCCGGTGGGGGCGTCGTCGATGATGACGGTGCCGTTGTAAAGCTCTCCGGCGAGGTCGCCGCCAAACTGGACCACCTTGCCCGACACCAGATCGCCGGCCTGGCTGTTGAAATCCGAGTTGTAGAACTGCACGTCGCCGGGGGCGAATCCCTGGTTGACCATTTCAGAGATGAACTGGGGCAGACTCAAAACGTTGAGGCCGGGAAACAGCACATCCACACCCTCTTTCAGTATCTGCTCCACCGCGATGTCGTTGCCTTCGCGGCAAGTGGTGCCCCCGCCGCAGCCAATTTGCTCGGCTACTGCGACGTTGTAACCAGCTGCTTCCAGAGGTTCGATTGCTCCAGCTTGGAATGCCTCAGGTTGGCTTGGTGTGTCAGGCCATACCACACCGATCGTCTTGCCTTCCAGAGCGCCGCTAGCGATAATCGCCGCGACCATGTTGGACAACGAATCCTCAGCAATGGGGCTTAGGGAATACAAGCGTCCTGGGGCATTTTCGTGAAACTCTCGAGGATTGCCCTGGGTGGTCAGGAATAACGTGTCGTGATCTTTTGCGATGCACTCGGTGCCGCTGCCTTGGAACCCAGAGGTGTTGACCACGATTACCGCGTTGTAGTCCTCGGTGGCCTCGATACAGGCTTGGTTGCGCAGGGTGTCGATGTCCTCGCCGCCACCGCCCAACGCGGACACCTCCACGAGACGGAGGTCGATCTTGCGGCCCCAGATGCCGTTGCAGTCCTCGTTGATCACCTTGGTGAAGGCCTCGAACATATCCACAACGTCGCCAACCGGGATAGCAAAGCCGATGCCCTCCAGCTCCTCCAGCTTGGTGCGGAGGTGGACGATGGTGATGGAGTCCTCGGTGATGCCGGCGCCGGTGGCCTGCGGCGGCGAATCCGGGTCGGGCGTGGCCGTGCAGAACACGTCGAGCGGCTGGAACGGATGCGACCGGTCGAATGTCTTGTGGAACTCGATGAAAAAGTCGCCCCGGGGCTCGTCGAAACCGATATCCACCGGCGCCTCGGGGGCCGGCTCGGATGACTCGTCTCCGTCACCGGAGTCAGATGGCCCATCGGGCTCGTCGGGGGCCGGGGCGGCCGCCTCCTCGGCCGGTGCGGGCTCGCCGCCGTCGCCGGAGTCGGATGGCTCATCAGGCCCGCCGGGCGCCGGGGCCGCCGTCTGCTCCGACTGTGCGGGCCCGGCACCGCCGTCGTCGTCGTTGCCGCCTCCACAGGCTACGGCCACGAGCACGAGCACCAGCAGCGCTCCCCAGAATTTCAGCATCCTATGAGACACGGCTACCCCTCTCCGTTGCCTGGCGACGAACAGTAGCCGATGGTGTTGCCCGATGTGCGCTGTCGATGCCGGCGTCGAGCACATCCATCGGGCAGGCGACCGGCGACGACGCCCGAGGCGTTGGGGTGCAGCGGCTCGGGATCGCCGAACCCCAGGGTGCCGGGGAATTCCTCGGTATCGGCCAGATCGCGCCGGGCAACAGCGGCGGTGTTCAATTCCTCGGCATAGCGCTGCACGGTGGAATTGACCGTGGGACCGGGAACCGAGGGAGTGGTCTCAATGCGGGGCTTTTGGGTTTGTGTGCTTGGGCTCTGGGCGGTGGGAGGCGGGTCATTCGCGGGGTTAAGGGGCTGCAGCCAGATTGGGCTCCGCTCCCCCGATGACCGGCAGGCAAACATCCAATGCGGCCCTGACCTCGGGGGTTATGTTTTGGGCGTTGCTGCCGGAATTGTCGAAGCCGGTGTCGGGGAACCGGCCGAAGTCGGGGTCGGGAAAGTTGTCCAGCCCCCGGTCACGCATGCACTGGGAGAACGCCAACGCGTTCTCTTCCTCCTCCACCTGCTGTGCGTTGGTGTCCTGTTGGGGGGCCAAAGCGATCACCTCGCTGAAAACGCTGGCGCAGGCCTGGAGGGCTTGACCCAAACCGGGCTGGGTGAAGTCCACCCCGGCCTCCTGCATGGCGGTGATGGCCGAGCCCTGGTCGACAATCCGGGAGCTGTCGATATCGGGGAAGTCGGAGAACCCCTCGTCGCGGACACAACGGGAGTAGTCCACGAAAGCGTCATCGCGCATCCTCAGCAGCTCTTCTTCTGACGGTTCGGTTTCGGAATCGTCTTGGGCCGACCCCTGCGTCTCGGACTGCTCATCCGGCTTTGCCTCGTCGGGGGGATCGGCAACTCCCTCCAAAGGCTCAGGTTGCCCGTCTTGTGGTTCCGGGGCGTTGGCTTCCTCCGCCGGGCCCGGCTCGTCCCCATCGGCGGAGTCGGCGGGCGCATCAGGGGCCGGGGCGGTGATCACCTCGGCCGAGCCCGGCTGGGCGCCGTCGTCGTTGCCGTCTCCACAGGCTCCGGCCACGAGCACGAGCCCCAGCAGCCCTCCCCAGAATTTCAGCATTCTATAAGACACGGCTACCCCTCTCCGCAGCTTGGCGACGAACAGTAGTCGATCAAGCAGCCCTTTGTGTACTGCGGAACTCGTGCGTGGCGACGCGTCGATGGCCTAGTGTCTTGCCGCGATGAGGGGCTGCCATGGATGATCCGGCGGAGATGGGGTCATCATCAGGCGAGCCGACCTTGGATGATCCAACGGTGAACCACCCGGACAAACTGGATGATCCGGCCAATCTGGCGTCGGCGGTCTTCGAGGAGGAGTCCAAGCGCTTGGCCGAGCAGGCGGCCAAGTCGGAGGTGGTGGTGCTGCCCGACGACCTGCTGCCCGGTGTGGGCGAAGCGCCCATGAGCCTGCGGCAGGGCATCCGGGCTGGTGGTGCGAGCATGCTCGTGGTGCTCTTCTGTCTCAACGTGATCGACGAGTTCGACCGGGTGGCAATCGCCGTGCTCCTGCCCGACCTACAGGACGCTTTCGGAGTGTCCGACACGGTGATCTTGGGCATCTCCTCGTTCGGCGGAGTGGCCTTGGTGCTGGGCGCGGTGCCGCTGGCCTGGCTGGCCGACCGGGTCAAGCGCACCCTCATCGTGCCGGTGGCCACTGCAGGCTGGGCGGTGAGCGTGTTCCTCACCGGATTGGTGAAAAATCCCTTCCAGTATTTCTGGACCAGGGTTCTCACCGGAGCGGGCCAGGCCAACCGCCTGCCGGTGCACTCCTCGCTGCTCACCGACACCTACCCCATTCCCGCCCGGGCTCGGATCTTCGCCTTCGAGGGCATGGGCCGGCCCATAGGGCTGCTCATCGGACCGGTCTTGGCCGGGGCCATCGCCTCAATCGCCGGTGGGGACGACGGATGGCGATGGGCGTTCTACATCTTCGCCATCCCGCCGGTTGTCCTCGCGCTGGTGTCGCTGATCTTGAAAGAGCCCCCCCGGGCGGGCAACGAGCAGCAGGCCATCTTGGGGGAGCAGTACGAGATGCCCCCCATCGGGTCGGACTTGCCGGTGTCGATGTCCACCGCGTTTGCCCGCCTCAAGAAGGTCAAGACCTTCTATTTCCTAGCCGTAGGCGTGGGCACCCTTGGCTTTGCCCTGGTCACGCTGCCCAGCCAGCTCAACTTGATGCTGGAGGACGAGTACGGCTACGAGGCCTTCCAGCGGGGCTGGGTGACGTCGCTGGTGTGGCTGGCCAGCCTGGTGGCCATCCCCATCTCGGGATTCAAATTCGACGGGATGTTCCGGGAGGACCCGTCCAAGATGGTGCGGACCGCGGGCACGCTCATCATCATGTCGGGCGTATTGGTGCTCATCGCCATGCGGTTCCACCAGCCCGCCATCATGATCTTCGGCATCAGCCTGGCCAACGGCTGCACCTCAGCCTCCTTTGTGGCCGCCGCTCCCACCATCGGCGCGGTGGCCCCCTATCGGATGAGAGCCCAAGCCTTCGCTTTGTTGCCGGTGTTCATCTTCTTGATGGGGGGGTTCATGGGCAGCATCATCGCCGGATCCATCAGCGACGCCCATGGTGAGCGGCTCGCGATCAGCGTCGTGGCCCCGCCGGCCTCCATCATCGGCGGCCTCTTGGTGGCCTACGGCGCCCGCTACATCAAGCGGGACATATCGCTGGCGGTGAGCGAGCTGGTGGAGGAGCAAGAGGAGATGCGCCGCATGGCGGAGCATCCCGACGACATTCCGGTGCTCCAGGTGCGGGGGCTGGACTACAGCTACGGCCCGGTGCAGGTGCTGTTCGACTGCGGGCTGGAAGTTCGCCGGGGCGAGACGCTCGCCCTGTTGGGCACCAACGGCGCGGGCAAGTCCACCCTGTTGCGGGCGGTCAGCGGCCTGGGCGTGCCCGACCGAGGAGCCATTCGCCTCAACGGGCGGACGATCACCTACGCCGACGCCGAGCTGCGCTTCAAGCAGGGCATCGTGCAGGTGAGGGGCGGTGCCGGGGTGTTCCCCGGCCTCACGGTTGAGGAGAATCTCCTGGCCGCCATGCTGAGCACCAAAGAAGAAAAGGATGAGGTCTTTCGGCGGATCGAGCGGGTATACGACGTGTTCGGCGTGTTGCGGCAAAAGCGCAGCCAGGCGGCTGAAGACCTCTCTGGAGGTCAGCAGCAGATGCTGGCCTTCGGCATGGGGCTGATGCACGAGCCCGAGGTGCTGCTCATCGACGAGCTGTCGCTGGGCCTGGCCCCGGTGGTGGTGCAGGAGCTGCTGCAAGTGGTGGAAGACCTCAAGGCGACGGGGCTGACCATGATCATCGTGGAGCAGTCGCTGAACGTGGCCCTGAGCGTGGCCGAGCGGGCCGTGTTCATGGAAAAGGGCCGGGTGCGATTCGAGGGTCCGGCCCAGGAGCTGGCCGAGCGGGACGACCTGGTCCGAGCGGTGTTCCTCGGGGCCGAGGGCGGCTGAGCGTGGGCTGGATTGACTCAGGTCAGAGCCATCACAGGATGGGCGGGCTGTGATCGACATCGGCTGGGAGATCTCCCAGCAAGATCTGTTCTCGGGCAGCGTGCAGGGGCTCATCGTGGCTGCCCTGGCGGCCGGCTTCGTGCTCATCTACCGGTCGACCGGGGTGCTCAACTTCGCCCACGCCGAGATCGGCAGCTTCGGCGTGGCCCTCATGGCCATGTTGACGTTCCGCTACGACGTCCCCTACTGGGTGGCCTTCTTCTTGTCGATCGGAGCCGCGGCCGGCTTTGCCATGATCACCGAATTAGTGGTGGTGCGGCGCTTGTTCAACTCGCCTCGCTTGGTGCTGTTCATCGCCACCCTGGGAGTGGCCCAGCTGGCCATATTCGCGGCGATTGAGCTGCCCGACGTGTCCCGGCCGGGACCGTTCCCCCTGCCGCCGAAACTCACCACCCAAGAGTTCAGGTGGGAAGTCACAGATCACCTCCGCATCGGGGGGCGCGAGCTGCTGGTGGTGATCGTGGTGCCGCTGGTGATCGCCGCCTTGGCGCTGTTTTTGGGCCGAACCCGCTATGGGCTGGCCATCCGGGCTTCGGCCGAGAACTCCGACACCGGGAGGCTGTTCGGCATCAGCGTGCGACGGGTGTCCACCATGGTGTGGACCATTGGCGGAGCACTGGCGGGGGTCACCCTCATTCTGCTGGCGCCGTTTCGGGTCAGCGCCGCCGACGCGGGAACGGCGAGCCTCGGCCCCGGCTTGCTTCTTCGGGTGTTGCTGGTGGCGCTGATCGCCCGAATGCGATCGCTGTGGGTGACGCTGATCGCCGGTGTCGGGCTGGGCATCTTCCAGCGTCTGTTCCGAGGCAACGTAGATCGGGACATCCGCGAAGCGGTGGACGTGATCTTCTTCGTTGCCATCTTGATCATCACCGTGCTTTTCGCCCGCCGAGGCACTGAAGACGAGGGAGAATGGTCGCTCTCACCCAAGGTGAAAGCCATCCCCGAGCGGCTTCGCCACCTGTGGTATATCCGCAACCTGTCCCGGTTCGGGTTTGCCGCCATTTTCGGCGGTCTCGTCCTTCTTGGATTGTTCCTCACCAAGAACTCGAATCTGTACACCTGGACCCGTATTCTGGGCTTCGCCCTGATCGCCCTGTCGGTGTCGATGCTCACCGGCTGGGCCGGCCAGCTCTCCTTGAGCCAGTTTGCCTTTGCCGGTGTCGGCGGCCTCACCGTGGTGGCGCTGACCGAGAACGGCGACATTCCGATTCCGTTCGACTGGTGGGACTGGTCGTTCGACCTTCCGTGGGGAGTGGCCATGGTGGTGGCGGTGGCCGCCGGCATGATCAGCGCGTTCATCATCGGCGTGCCCGCGCTCAGGGTGAAGGGCCTGATGCTGGCGGTAACCACGCTGGCCTTCGCCATCGCGGCCATGTCCTGGATCTTCGTGCAGGACGTGTTCACCCAGGGGGCCACGAACTCCCCCAAGGTCATCCCGCCGGTGTGGGGGCCGTTCGACTTCACCGCCTCCCGAAAATCGTACTTCTTCTTGGTTCTGGTGCTCTTGGCGCTGGCCGTGTGGATGGTGGCCCACCTGCGAAAAACCGGGATCGGTCGGATGATGATCGCGGTGCGCGACAACGAGGACATGGCGGCGGCATCCACCGTGTCGGGCAGCCGGATCAAGCTCATCTCGTTCACTCTGGCCGGGGGGCTGGCCGCTCTGGGAGGCGGTCTGATCATCACCGGCGAGCCCACCATCAACCCCCAAGTGCTGTTCAACGCCAACGAGTCCATCAACGTCATTGCCATCGCCATCATCGGCGGGCTGGGGTCGATCGCCGGACCGCTGCTCGGCGTGCTGTGGGTGAAGGGCATTCCCGCCATCTTCGGGGCCAGCGACGAGGTGCGGCTGCTCACCTCCGGGGTGGGCCTGCTGCTGTTGCTGATGTATTTCCCCGGCGGGATCATGCAGCTCCTCTACAAGCTGCGCGACTTCCTATTGGAGCAGGCCGACCAGCGGATGGCCGCCCGAGACGGGCCGGAGCCGGTGTCGGCGCTGTCCAAGCCGGTGCCAATCACCAGCGAGCGCACAGCAGCCGTGGAGCAGGGGCATCCGTGGCTGGCGGTGCGGGATGTGCATGTGCAATTCGGCGGGAAGGTGGCGGTGGACGACGTATCCATCGAGGTCTACCAGGGAGAGCTGGTGGGGCTGATCGGCTCCAACGGGGCGGGCAAGTCCACCCTCATGAACGCCATCAGCGGCTTCGTTCCGTTCCGCGGCCAAGTACAGGTGCTGGGGCGGGATATTTCCCGACTGCCGTCCTATAAGCGCCACCGGGGCGGCCTGGGACGGGGATTCCAACACGCCAAGCTGTATCCCGACCTCACCGTGCGAGAGGCGCTGATGGTGTCGATGGAGGCCCGGGATCGCTCACTGCTGGTGCCGTCGCTGCTGGGAGTGCCGCCTTCGCCTGGCCAGGAGCGGCGCAAGCGGGCCGACGTGGACGGCCTCATGGACTTCGTGGGGTTGGGGCGCTACGCCGACCATTTCATCTCCAACCTGTCCACCGGCACCCGCCGCATCGTGGAGCTGGCCAGCCTGCTGGCGGTGGACGCCAAGGTGCTGCTGCTGGACGAGCCCACCGGTGGGGTGGCCCAGAGGGAGAGCGAGGCATTCGGGCCGCTCATCCGGCGCATCCAGGCCGAGCTGGGCGCCGCAGTCGTGGTGATCGAGCACGACATGCCCCTGGTCATGAGCATCAGCGACCGGGTCTACTGCCTGGAGGCTGGTTCGGTGATCTCTGAGGGATCGCCCGAGGAGGTGCGGAACGATCCGCTGGTAATCGCCTCGTATTTGGGCACCGATGTGCGGGCTATCGAGCGCTCTGGGGAGCGTTCTAGCTAGATCCGCCTCAGGGCTGGATCAGCGACGGCGGGGGGGATGTAGAAGGCGTCGTCGGGGTTGAGGTCGGTGCCGGGGGGCACCAGCTCGTCGATGCGGTCGAGGATGTCGTTGGACAAGCGCAGGTCGGGGTCTTCGAGGGCGGCGTCGAGTTGTCGGGGGGTGCGGGGGCCGATGATGGCAGAGGTCACCGCGGGGTGGGCCAGGGTGAACGAGTAGGCCAGCGCGGCCATCGAGCAGCCCACTTCGGCGGCCAGCGCGGCCAGCTCTTCCACCAAATTGAGCTTGTGCTTCACCACCGGGTTGTCGCGGTCCCAGCGCTGGGCGCTGACCAGGCTGCGGGTGGCCCTGGAGTTCTCCGGCCACTCGGCGCCTTTGCGGTACTTGCCGGTGAGCCAGCCGCCGTTGAGCGGGCTCCACACGATCACCCCCATGCCGTATGCCTGGCAGGCGGGCAGCACCGACCGCTCGATCTCGCGGGTGAAGATGGAGTACGGGGGCTGCTCGCAGCGGACCCGCTCGAGGCTGCGGCGCTCGGCAGCCCACTGGCCCTCCACGATGAGCTCGGCCGGGAAGGTGGACGTGCCGATCATGCGGATCTTGCCGGCCCGCACCAGATCGGTGAGCGCGGCCAGGGTGTCGCCGAAGTCGGTGCGGGGATCGGGGCGGTGCATCTGGTACAGGTCGATGTAGTCGGTGTCGAGGCGGCGCAGGCTGTGCTCCACGGCCTGGGTCACCCAGCGGCGGGCGCCGCCCTGCATGTTGACGTCGTCGCCCATCGGGCCGTAGAACTTCGTGGCCAGCACCACCTCGTCGCGCCGGCCCCTGATGGCCCGTCCGACGATCTCCTCGGAGACGCCCATGCTGTAGCGGTCGGCGGTGTCGATGAAGTTGATCCCCGCGTCGAGGGCTTTGTGGGTCATGGCCGCGCACTCGGCCTCGTCGTTGTTGCCCGCAGGGCCGTACATCATGGCCCCCAAGCACAGGGCGCTTACTTGGACGCCGGTGGCGCCCAGAGTGCGGTATTCCATGGGGCTTCCTCTCAGATCGTGGGGACGGACGGAATTACTGGCCCGCGGCCTGGGCGATCACCGCAGCCACCGCCTCGGGCTGGGCGAGCATGGGGGAGTGGCTTCCCTCCATGACCACGGAGTTGCCGGCCAGGCGGGCGCAATCCCGCTGGAAATCCGCGGCCAGAGTGCGGTCGTCGGCGCACACGATGTAGGTGGATTCCACGTCCCGCCATGTGGCCCGAGCGAAGCGGTACGGCGCTTGGCCCAGCGGCTGGGGACGGAGCTGCGACTCGGCCCAAGCAACGTCGTCGGGGGAGCAGTCGTGGTAGAAGAGGTCGCCCGCCACCCCCGGCCTCACCGAGCTGTAGCCGTTTTCGCCGTGCTCGAGCGCGGGGAAGAAATTCTCGGCGATCACCGCTTCGGCCACATCAGGCGGATTCGCCTCGCCGCTCTCATCGCCGGGCAGGACGGCGGCCAGATACACCAGGTGGTCCACCGTGGCCGGGTCCAGCCCCGAGATGGACAGCCCGCCGAGCGAGTGGCCCACAGCCACCACCGGCCCCTCGTCGCCCAATTGGTCCCTCATGGCGCTCACATCGGCCTGGAGGGCGGCGATGTCTTCTGCGGTGGTCGGACGGCAGAGATCGGAGGCGTGGACGGCGATGCCCTTCTCCCTCAAACACTCCTGCACGCGCCCCCAACACCACGGCCCGTGGAATGCCCCATGGGCCAATACAACTCCTGCGGTCATGGGGTCGCACTTTAGCTCGTATCACCTGAGGGTGGCTTCTGCGAGGTGTATAGCGGTCGGCAATGGGAAATACAGGGTATTTACGTGGAATATGTGGAAATATAATCTATAGAACGGGCAGGCCTCGGTGAGGGTCTGAGCCACGGGAGCAAAAGAAGATGCCCAAGGTTCGAGATGCAGTCCGGTAGTCATCACCAGTACCACCACCCGGCCAAACCTGGCACTGTTACGATTGCGGGGAAGCCCAACGATGACGTGGAGTCATGGATTTGGTCCAGCATTATGAAGCAGGCCGGCCTCAGAAGGGACAAGCGATGAAGCGTGACTATGCGGTCGTCTATGCCAAAGGCCCGAGAAACTACTCTGCCTATGCGCCTGACCTTCCCGGATGTGTGATCACTGCAAGCACATGGGGAGAAGCTCAGGAGGTTGCTCGGGAAGCCATCGAGTTTCATATTCAAGGGCTCTTGGAAAACGGCGACCCTGTGCCTGAGAATCCCATGTCGCTCAGAGAAGCCATGGTTCACCACACCCGGCTCCTCGAGGAATGTGGTGACCCCGCATCCAAATCGCCTACCACGGTGAGCATGGTTGCGGTAGACGTCGAAATGCAGGCAGCCGCCAGAGCCAGTTGAAACAACCCGCCTTCCCGGTGTCCGTGGTGAGCGGCCCGCCTTCGACCTCGGTCAACCTGGCTACTTGCCGGCGAGGGCTCTAAGTTCCGCCTATGGCATCTGGGGGATCGCTGGAGGAGCGGCTGGAGCGATTGGAGTCCATCGAGGAGATCCGGGGGCTGGCCGCCCGCTACTGCCTGGCGCTGGACATGCGGGCCACCGACGCCTGGGCGGGCCTGTTTCCCGCCGATGTCCAGGTGGGGCGGGGGCGTTCCGGACGGGCCGCGCTGGCCGAGTGGTTCCGAGAGACGATGGGCGGCAAGTTCACCGGCACCGCCCACGTGGCCGGCAACCACATCATCGAGTTCGACGGCTCCGACCGGGCCCGCGGGGTGGTGTACTCCCGCAACGAGCACGAGGCCGGCGACGAGTGGGTGATCATGACCATGATGTACTGGGACGACTACGAGCGCATCGACGGCCGCTGGTACTTCCGGCGGCGGCTGCCCCTGTACTGGTACGCCACCGACCTGAACGCCCCGCCGATCGGGGACAACAAGATGCGCTGGCCCGACGAGGAGCCCTACGAGGGCGCCTGGCACGAGTTCTGGCCCACCTATCGGGAATTCTGGGCGAGCCGGCTGGCCGAGCCGGCCGATGTGGCCGAGCCCGCGCCGGTGGGGGAGTTCTTGACTTGGCTGCGGGGCGATACCGATGGGCTGCCCCGCGTGCGGGTGCGCTGACGTGCGGGCCGCCTACCACGAGGCCCAGGGCGGGCTGGAGGTGCTGCGGGTGGGGGAGCTGCCCGACCCGGAGCCCGGCCCCGGCGACGTGCTCATCCGGGTGAGGGCCACCTCGATGGACCGGGTGGACGTGTACTGGCGGGAGGGGTCGCACGGGATGAGGCTGCGCTGGCCCCAGCATGTGGGCGGACGGGACATCGCCGGCGTGGTGGAGGCGGTGGGAGAGCAGGTTGAGGCTGTGGCGGCGGGTGACCGTGTGGTGGCATCGGGAGAGCGGACTCACGCCACATTGGCACTGGCCCCAGCCGATTTGACGTTTCCCCTCCCTGACGGAATCAGCTTCGAAGCCGGCGGGGCCACTCCCACCGCAGGCCGCTCCGCCCATCAGGCCCTCATCGAGAAGGCGCAGATTCAGTCGGGAGAGATCGTGCTGGTGATGGCCGCCGGATCGGGCGTGGGAAGCTTCGGGGTGCAGATTGCCCGGGCGCTGGGTTGTCGGGTGATCACCACCGCGGGCACCGCTGAGAAGCGGTCCAAGGCCGTGGAGCTGGGCGCAGATCTGGCCATTGACCACTACAACGACGACATCGTGACCGCGGTGCGAGATGCCACCGACGGCCGCGGAGTCGACGTGGTGCTCGATCATGTGGGTACCCCGGTGTTCGCCGCCGCGGTGAGATCATTGGCCCCGGAGGGCCGGTTCGTGACCTGCGGGGTCACCGCCGGGCACTTGGGCGAACTGCACCTGGGCCAGCTGTTCGTCAAGGGCGTCACCCTCATGGGGGTGGGCCGCCCCGACAATCAGCGCATCGCGGCCACCATGCGGGGGTTGCTGGCCATGATCGGTCGGGGGCAGGTCACCCCGGTGATCGCCGCGGCGTTCCCGCTGGAGGAGATCGCCGAGGCCCACCGGCTGATGGAGAGCTCGAGGTTCTTCGGCAAGATCGTGCTCACTCCCTAGGAGGAAAATGCGCTCATTTGAGTTTCCCATCGAGGCGGGCCACATCCAGGAGTTCAAGCGGGCGGTGGGGGACTACGACGCCTCGTTCGACCCCGACGCGGTGGCCCCGCCCACGTTCACGGTGGCCGCCGACCGCCACGACCCCGAATACGACCGCCGGCTTCGCTCCGACCGGCCCTGGCCGCCGGTCGCCCCCGAGTCGGGTTCGGGGTTCCACGCCGGAATGGTGTTCGAGTACCACCGCCACCCGAAAGCCGGCGAAGTGCTCACCGCCACGGTGGCCGACGGGCAGGAGTGGTTCAAACAGGGCCGTCGGGGCGGCCAGCTGCGGTTCCGGGAGATCGTCACCACTTTTTTTGACGACGACGGGCGGCCGTGCGTGACCGCCCGATGGATCAACGTGCGAGCCGCCAACGAGGTGCGGGAATGACCCCCGAGGTGGGCGACCGGCACCGCCAGGTGGTGGCCGAGCGACTGACCCGCACGCAACTGGTGGCCTACGCCGGGGCCTCGGGCGACTTCCACCCCTTCCACCACGATGAGATCTACGCCACCGCCCACGGATTCGACCAGCTCTTTGCCCATGGGATGTTGACCATGGGCATCACCGGCCAAGCCCTGGTGACGGTGTTCGGCCCAGATGGCCTGCACCGCTACGGCGCCGACTTCCTCAAGCCGGTTTGGCCCGGCGACACCCTGACCGCCGAGCTGACGGTGAGCGCGGTTCATGCCGATGGCTCGGTGGATGTGGACATCGCCACCACCGACCAGCACGGCACCCTGGTGCTGCGGGGCGCCGCGGCGGGAAGGCTCGCCGCCGGATGATTCGGTGGTCAGGCCAGCAGCTCTCGGAGCCGCTTCACCGGATCGCCGGAGGTCACGAGGGCCTCGCCGATGAGGGCGGCGTCGTAGCCCGCGCCGCGCACCGCGGCCATTGACGTCCCGCCGGGAACGGCGATGCCGGACTCGGCCACCTTCACCACATGGCCGGGGAACAGCGGTGCCATGCGCTCGGCCCGCTGGTAGTCCATGGTGAACGCCTCGCTCTTGGGCTTCTCCCGCTGGTTGACCCCGATGACATCGGCGCCGGCTTGCAGCGCTGCTCGGAGCTCGCTCTCCGACTTGACCTCGGTGAGCACGTCCATGCCCAGCGACAGGCTCAACTCGTGCAACTCGGCCAGTTGCGCGGTGGCGAGTTCGGCGACGATCAACAGCAGCGCGTCGGCCCCCATCGCATGGGACTCGTAGACGTCTTCGGCGCTGGTAATGAAGTCCTTGCGAAGAACCGGCAGGTCGGACGCGATGGCTGCGGCGGCCAGATCATCACCGCTGCCGCCGAACATTTCCTGGTTGGTGAGCACCGACAGACACGACGCCCCGCCGTCGCGGTAGGCCGCTGCCATCTCGGCCGGATCGAGGCCGGCGTTCAGATCGCCTCTCGACGGCGACCGGCGCTTGATCTCGGCGATGATGGCCACGTCGTCAGAGGCCAAAAGAGCCTGTTTGAATCGCCCTGCTCGGCAGGCCCGCTCATCGGTTCCCATAGGTCGGCATCATATGGGCGAGGCCGACCCCGGGAGAAGGCAGATAGAGCGGCCTAGGCCACCGCGGGTATGACCTCGGAGGCGAACAGGCTGAGCGTGTCGGGGGTGGCGAAGTCAGTGAACTGGAGCACGAACTGCTCGGCGCCCAAGGCCCGGTCGGCGCTCAAAGCCGCGGCCACCTCGTCGGGAGTGCCTGCCACCAGGGCCCAGTCGCCGAACCGGCGCTGGGCGGTGGCCACCACCTCGTCGCGGGCCGCCGAGGATGGGGCTAAACCGATGGCCCGCTGCACCGACAGACGGGCGTTGCCGGCCAAGGGAATGAGCTCGTCCAACTCAGCCATGCCGTACACCGGGCAGTTCCACCAGTCGGCGAAGTCCCGCACCAGCGGCATGGTGAGCTTGCGGCCGGCCCCGCCGATCAAGATGGGGATGTGCCCGCTCACCGGTGTGGGCTGCTGTTGGGCGCCGCGCAGCTCGAAGAACCGGCCTTTGTGGTTGACCATCTCGCCAGTGAGCAGGGCCTGAACGACCTCCAATGTCTCCCGCAAGCGGGCGGCCCGCACTGCGGGGGGCTCGTCACCGATGCCGAACCGCTCCATCTCGTCGGGAACCGAGCCCCAGCCAATGCCCAGATCGAAGCGGCCCCCGCTCAAGTGGTCGAGGCTGACAATCATCTTGGCCAGCACAGCGGGATGGCGGAACTGCCCGCACAGCACCATATGGCCGACACGCACCCGCTCGGTCCACGCCGCCACCGCTGCGGCGGTCACAAAGGCGTCGTACATGGGCGAGGCGGGCAAAAGAGGCGGGGCCAGGTGGTCCATCAGGTCGATCTTGTGAAACCCGCAGGCCTCAGCGGCCTTCACCCGCGCTTCGATGGTAGCCATGCCCATCCGCATCTGAGGAATGAACAGGCTGAATTGCGGGGGGCTGGACAAATCAGCCACCTTTTCCCAGGCCACGGCGCTGCATATCGTCGGTGTCGACAGTCCAGTTGCGCATGGCCTGTTCTTCAAGGGCCTTGGCCTCGGCGAAGCTCATGCCATCGCCTTCGTCGTAGAGCCGCATGGTTGCTGCCGTTGCCGGGGTGGTGGCGGCCACGATCTGGTTGGCCAGCGCTCTGGCCTGGGACAGCATCTCATGGTGGGGGGCAACGTGGTTGACCAGGCCGATGCGGAGGGCTTCTTGGGCACAGACGAAGCGGGCGGAGGCGGTCATCTCCTTGGCCATGCGCTTGCCCACGGCTCGGGGCAACAGGGCAGTCATGCCCCAACCGGCGATCACCCCGATCTTGGCGTGGGTATCGGCGAATCGGGCTTGCTCGGAGGCCACGATGAAGTCGCAGCTCAGGGCGATCTCCAAGCCGCCGGTGACGCAGGTGCCGTTCACCGCGCCGATCAAGGGCTTGGTGGTGTCTCGGCAGGCTTGGGCGGGGTCTTCGGCTTGGCGCTTGTCGCCGCGGGGATTGTCAGGGAGACCGTCGGCGGCCACCTCCCGCAGGTCGACCCCGCCGGTGAACACCGGATCGGCGCCGGTCAAGATGATGGCGTCCACCCCGTTGTCGGCATCGCAGGCCCGAAGCGCAGTACACAGGTCGTTGCGCATTCGCTTGGTCATGGCGTTGCGAGCCTCAGGCCGGTTCAACGTGATGGTGGCAATCCTGTCGCTGACCTCGACCAGCAGGCGCTGGTCCTCGGGGGTGACGGGTTTGTCGGGGCGGTCGGCCATTTTCGACTGTCAGCCGTCGCAATCGAACACATCGACGGCCTGCTGGCGCAGCCAGTGGTCGGCCAGCACCAGCAGAACCTGGGCCTCCACCATGGGCACCGCTCGGGGCAGCACACAGGGATCGTGGCGGCCGCGGGCGGCCAGGGTGACCGGGTTGTTGTCCCGGTCGACGGTGTCCTGGGCCGAGGCGATGGTGGCGGTAGGCTTGAACGCCACCCGGACCACGATGTCCTCGCCGTTGCTGATGCCTCCTTGCACTCCGCCGGAGCGATTGGATACGGTGCGGGGCCGGCCTTCGGGACCAGGGGTGAACGGGTCGTTGTGCTCCCGGCCGGTCATGGATACCCCTGCGAAACCCGAGCCGATCTCGAAGCCCTTGGCCGCGGGCAACGACAGGGCGGCCTTGGCCAAATCAGCCTCCAGCTTGTCGAACACCGGCTCACCCAGACCGGGGGGCACCCCTCGGGCCACGCATTCGACTATCCCGCCCAGCGAGTTGCCGTCGCGGCGGGCCGCTTCGATGGCCTCGGTCATAGCCTCCGCGTGTTCGGGCGATGGGCATCGGGTGGCGTCGGCCTCCACGTCGGCCAAAGTCACCGCAGCCAGATCGATGTCAGCAGTGATGGCGCCCACCTGGCAGACCCAGGCCAGCACCTCGATGTTGGCCGCGGTCCGCAAGAGCTGGCGGGCGATGGCCCCAGCCGCCACCCGGCCGATGGTTTCCCGGGCACTGGCCCGTCCCCCTCCCTGCCAGTTGCGGATGCCGTACTTGGCCTCGGTGGTGTAATCGGCGTGGGAGGGGCGGTAGACGTCCTTGAAGTCCTCATAGGCGCTGGGCCGGGCATCGGTGTTGCCCACCAGCATGGCAATGGGCGATCCCAGCGTGTGGCCTTCGAACACCCCCGAGAGGATCGCCACTTTGTCGGCCTCATCCCTCAGGGTGGTGAGCCGGCTCTGCCCCGGACGGCGCCGGTCGAGATCGTGCTGGATTATCTCCTCGGTCAGCGGCAGCCGGGGCGGGCATCCGTCCACCACCGCGCCGATGCCGCCGCCGTGGGATTCCCCAAACGTCGCGACCCGGAACAACCGCCCCGTCGAACTGCTCATTGCGGCACGATGACAGGCAGGTCGATCGACGCAATCGGAGCCTCATCGGCGTCGGGATCGCTCACCAAGATCACCTCAGGAGAATCACCGCTCTCCGCAGCAGCTTCCGCAATCAACATGCTCAGCTCTTCGAGTGTGTCAGCTCCCGCGTAGTAGGAAAAGTCGCCCATTTCGCCTTCCGCACACCACGCGGGACCCCTGTCTGGGTTCTCGTAGGCCTTTATCCTGGACATATTCGCCTTTCCGCCTTCGCTCAGATTAGCGCGTCGATTTCGGCATCAGAGAGACCCGCGTCATCGACGAGCATCTTCCGTAGAAACCTCGGGGACAATTCTCGTCCCTTGTGTATCGGCATGCAGATTGATTTTCTGCCCTCCGCTCGCAGCCACATATGGGAGCCCTTTCCGAGTCGTGGAACTTCCCGGTATCCGATCTTGTGCAGCAGGCGCAGCACGTTCGGCACCTTGAGTGCTGGAAATCGAGAAACTGGATATGGAATAGACATAACATAACATGAAATAACAGTAAACATAGTGGCATAACGCAAAGGATCAATGAGTCGTGCGCCTGTATGCCACGATGTACAGATGGACTTGGGTATTGCGGGGAAAGTGGCGCTGGTTACCGGGAGCTATCGGGGGACGGGGAGTGGGATTGCTCGGGTGCTGGCTGCTGAAGGCGCCAATGTGGTGGTGCACGGGTTTGAGGAAGGGCAGGCCGACTGGCTGGCCGACGAGTTGGGGCCGTCGGCTCGAGCGGTGCGGGGGGACATCTGCACCGACGAGGGGGCCGAGGCTGTGGCCGAGCAGAGCGGTCCAGTGGACATCCTGGTCAACAACTATGGGGTGGCGGTGGGCGGCACCTGGGGTGACGACGACGCCGAGGTGTGGATCGACGCCTACAACCGCAACGTGCTCACCGCGGTGCGGATGACCCGGCTCATGGTCCCCGCCATGCGGGACCAAGGCTGGGGTCGGATCGTGTTGGTGTCCACCGTGGGAGCGACTCGGCCCGGCGACCGCATCCCGGGCTATTACACGGCCAAGGGTTCTCTTCCAGCTATGACGGTGAGCCTGGCCCGGGAACTGGCCGGCACCGGGGTCACCGTCAACTGCGTGAGTCCGGGGGCCATTGCCACCCCCGAGTTGGTGGAGTTGTGGACCCGGCAAGCCGAGCGGGAGGGGCGCTCAACCGACTGGGCCGACATTGAGCGCCACGTGACCACTGAGATCATGCCCACGCTGACCGGGCGCATCGCCACCGTGTCCGATGTGGGGGAGCTGGTGGCCTTCGTGTGCAGCGACCGGGCCCGCCAGATCCATGGTGCCCACCTGCGGATCGACGGAGGCGCGGCCGACGTGGTGACGTGAGCGCGCGGTTGCGATCAGAACGTAACTAGGCTGCCCGGCGATGCCGACTCTGTATGACGTGGTCCGCGACTTCAGCCATACCTGGCCCGACAAGCTGGCCGTGCTCACCGAGCAGGACGGCCACCGCACATTCCGAGAGCTGGCCGCTCACGGCGGAGCACTGGCCCATCAGTACCAAACTCGCTTTGGTCTGGGCTTGGGCGATCGAGCCTGCATCTGGATGCAGAACCGCCCCGAGTACATCGAGTGCCAGCTGGGAATGCAGGCCATCGGCTTGGCCGGGGTACCTATCAACCCGGAGTGGGCCGATCCAGAGTTGGAGTTCGTGCTCAACCACTCCCGATGCCGCCTGGTGTTCGCCGAGGCCGAACGGGCCGAGCGGGCGGTGGCTTTGACCAAGAACATGGACTCGGTGGAAGCAGTGGTGAGTGTGGACGAGCCGGTGGACGGGGCACTGCTGCTGGCCGACCTAATCGGCGAGGCGCCGGAGGGCGCTGGTCAGGATCTGCCCCCGGTGGACGGGTTCGTGGAGGGCAACGTGCTCTACACCTCGGGTACTACCACCGGAAGGCCCAAGGCGGTGCCCATGAGCCCCGAGCTGTTCGCTGGCGGGGCGGTGCCCTATGAGGAGATGTTCGGGCTGAGCCACACCGACCGGTCGCTGGTGGTGACCCCGCTGTTCCACGGCAACGCCATGGGCGGGGCCATGTCGGCGCTCAGCCGGGGGGCCAGCGTGGTCATGCAGCGCAAATTCTCCGCGTCCCGCTTCTGGGCCTTGGTCGATCTCTACCGCCCCACCTACTTCCTCACCCTGGTGCCCATCATCAACATCTTGATGGCTCAACCACCTGGTCCCCACGAGAAATCGCACTCGCTGCGGGTGATGATCCCGCTAGGCTGCGCGCCGATCATTGAGCAGATCGAAGAGCGCTACGGCGTGCCGTGCATGGACTGGTACGGCATGACCGAGGCCGGGTCGGGCACCTATACCCGATTGGACGAGCCCCGTCGCCCCGGCTCGGTGGGCAAGCCCTTCGAGGGGTCGGTGCTCAAGATCTTCCTGCCCGACGGCGCTGAGGCGCCGGTCGGAGAGCGCGGCGAGATCTGCTTTCTGCGGTCCAGCATCGGCTTCAACGGCTACATCGAGGACCCCGAGGCCACCGGGGCCGCCATGTCGGGCGACTGGTTCCGCACCGGCGACCTCGGCTACGTGGACGACGACGGCTACCTCTACTTCGTGGACCGCCAAAAGGACATCGTGCGCCGGGGCGGGGAGAACCTGTCCACCATCGAGGTGGAGACCGCCCTGCGCACCCACGCCGCAGTGGCGGACATCGCCGTGGTGGCCCGCCCCGACCCGGTTCTGGGAGAGACAGTGGCCGCCTTCATCGTGGTGGCCGCCGGCTGCGAGATTCCCACCGAGGACGACCTGCGCACCCACACCCACGGCACCCTTGCCCCCTACAAAGTCCCCACCACCATCGAACCCATCGGCGAACTCCCAAGAACCGGCAACGGCAAAGTAGAAAAGTTCCGCCTCCGCCAGCGATTCGATTGAGCCGCCCGTCGATCTCGCCCACGCTGGCTGCCCCGAACTCGTTGCCCTTTGTGCCGGGCTATCGGCTTCAATCACCCGTGGAGGCCATACCTGGCGGCAATAGGATGAAGAAATGGCTACCGCTCTAGGAGCCGCTGGCGACGCTACCGGCGATGGATTCCCCTCGCTCGTGGAGACTCGTTCCCAAGATATTGGCGCAGGACCGGGCCCTCGGGTTCCGGTGACAATCGCCGTCAAAGGCGATCCCACCGCGGATTGGACGGAGGCGCAACGTGCCGTGACCGGTGTGCTGCGAAACCGGCCCCGGGGGACGACCGCGCCTCAGATCGCTGCTGTCGCGGGCCTGTCCGAACGCCATGTGCAGCGAACTCTGAGGGACTTGGCCGGTCATGGGTTCGCCCGCTTCAGCGAGGAGAAGGTCCCGTGGGGGAACAACCTGCTGGAAGTTCAGCTATGGCGCCTCGACCTCACCGAGCAGTGCGTGCGGGCGCTGGCGTTCCTCCCCCGGCTCCCCGGTCCGTCAGACAGCACCTGTCCACAGCGGATCCCACCGGAGTTCTGGCCGATGTTCTGGTCCGGCACCCGGGGAAGCGACATCGAGCTGCCAAGAGACTCCCTCCAAGTTGCCTGTACCTTGTTGGGTTGTCCCGACCAGGCAGCCCAAGTGTGGGCACTGCAACACCTGCCCATCGAAACACTCAAGCTATGCCGCACCATGCGCGGCTATGACCAAGGAGAGATCGCTACAGCCCTCGACGCCGCAATCTCCGAAAGAGAAGAGGCCCGCAGTGGGTGAAATCGACGACTGGGCAGATTGTCTTGCTGCTGGTCTGAGGAAGGTGTGGCCCATACTTGCCGGCGTTGTCAGCGACATCGATGGCTCATTGTTCGGTGGCACTGCAATCGCGATTCACCTCCGGCACCGCCAGTCGTTCGACCTCGACTACATGACCGCCGGCCCATTCGATGTCGTTGAAGCGGCCAATGCGCTCACTGAAGCATTCGATGGCGATATCCGAGTGCTCCGACAGGACCGGGAGGGCCTACATGCCATGGTTGGCGGGGTGACGGTGGAGATTTTCCGAACACCGGAGCGGGGCTACAACCCGGGTCGAGTAACGATGCTGGAGGCCCCCACCATCATCGATGATTTGAAGGTTGCATCGCTAGCCGACCTTCTCGCATCGAAGCTGGACGTTCTCCTCTACCGTCAGAAGTTGCGCGACTACATCGACTTGGCAGCTATAGACGCCCAGAGCCCGTACAGCCTTGAAGATGGGCTGCTGTTCCACATGACCCGCTACGGACCCGTTCCTGAAGGCCACGAGTTGTCCCAGATCATCAACTTGCTAGAAGATCCCGGCCAACTCGATGCCGACCCGGTGTTCGCCCGCGAGCGCGACAGGGTACTGACCCACCTCAGATCCAGGGCACCAGCGCTCCGCCGCTTCCTGCACCACCGGATACTCAGTGACGCGGATATAGCCGGCGAGAAGCCGGTCGACCGCCCCGATGCCGCCGGCTTGACCGCCAAAGGCCAGGAGATTCTCCGGTCGCTACCCCCGATTGAGGACATCTCCGAAACGTAGAACGAGACTCCCGGCCTTTTGGCCTCTCCCCAGACGGACATCTGCTCGCCCATGCCCTCATAGAATCTCACATCGGCAGGCGCACAACCTCCGCGTTGCCGACATGGGCATATCTACCTGGTGTGCAGGTCAGCACGATGACTTGGCAGTCCCTACTAGCGGCGGCAATGGCCGCACCCATGGACTGAAGACGGGACGGGTCGCTCCATCCCAGGGCGTCGTCGATCACCACTGGAGCGCCCCCGCCGCCGGGGCTGACGATGGCGGCACAGCCCAGACGGCAAATCACAGCGAGTTGTTCGCGGGCCCCCACGCTGAGCTGCTCTACGTCGAGGGTGATTCCGTGCAGCGTCCGTTGTGCCCCACGTAGGTCGCCGTCTAGTTCCACCTCGAGTGTGGGTCCGAACACGATTCGTCCCAACTGCTCGATCTGCTCCTTGAACGGTGCCATGTAGCGTTGGCGGGCCTCTTGGCGGCATCTGCGTCTCGGAGCTTCCCCTCCTCGACGGCTAGGGCTTCGTGGAGTTCGCGGTCGGATTGCTTTTGCCGGGCTTCTTCAAGTTTCTGCTCGGCTTGCTCCATGGCGCCGCGGGCATTTTTGAGCTTCTCGGTTTGAACGGCGGCGCTGATCTCAGCCTGCTTGCTTGCTTCGGCGGCCTTCTCGGCAATGCTCTTGCAGCGCTCGACTTCTGCCTGGCACTCGGCGACCTCGTACTCCGCGCCGGAGGCGACATTCCTGGCTTCATCGAGGTCGCCTGGTAGGGGTAGGTCCTCGGGCCGGCCTGCACCCGCACCTGAACTATGTCGGGAACAACCAGCTCCCAATCGCCGGCGATCCCGTCGCGCTGGGTTTGGGTGGCGGTGAGATCGTTGTGCAGGCGCTCTATCTCGGCGCGGAGGTGCTCGGTCGCGTTCCACTGCTCGCTGAGGTCGCTTTCATCCTTGCCAGCCTCGTAGCGGCGGACAACGAGGCCGCCCTCCTGGCTGGCCAGCCGGGCCGCCTCAGCAGCGTCGTCTTCGATGGCCTGGATCTGAGTTTCAAGATCTGTGATTTAGCCTTGAGCTTGGTCCACGTGGTCGGCCAGTGACCTCCTCTCCTGCGCCTCTCTGCCAGTGCCTGTCCAGTATCTGAGCCGCTCGGTACAGATTCGCTCCCACAAGGCGTCATCACTGCCGGCTACCTGCGTGCCACCTGCTGCCAGGTCGAGCGCCCGGCCCAGCGAGGGCACGCCGAACTTAGGCAGCCCAGGCTCAGCACCCTGTTCGACGGTCAACGCCCTATGTCGATTCTCTTCTCCAGTGAAGACAGCGAGATGAGGGCGGGGCCAGCGGATGCACCCCGCCCCGCCCGCCGAGAAACGTGGCTAGCCGGGGTCGTCGAGGCCCGCGGCCAACTCCAGCGCCTCGTCGAACTCTGGGAGAGCGCCCCACACGATTGCCTCCAATTGCGGGTAGGCCCCCCTCAGGGCCTCTTGGGCCTCCGACCCGCCCTTGAAGATCAAGCTGGCCGCGTAGCCGGAGACAGGCCGTGGAGCCGCACCAGCATCGCCGCGTCCGAAGGACCGGGAGGCGCCCTGCGCCAAAGCGGGGATATCGGCGCGGGCGCTGTCGGCGTGCTGCGAGGCCGCAATGGAGGCAAGGTCGTAGAGGTCTCGCACCCTGTCCCGGAGCCCTTTGAGATCGCCCCCGGCGGCCCGGCGGTGCAAGGCGTCGAGCTTGTTGGCGGCCGCGAAGGAGGGCACGGTGCATGGGAGGTCGAATCCACCCAGTTCTGGGTATTGGCCCAATGCGGGGTCGGGGGCGCACCTCCCCATCAGCGAGGTGATCTCACGGTCCTCATAGAATCCGCCTCCGACATGCTCGGACGTGATCTCGACCTTCAGATACCCCTGCTTGCCACCGATCGGCAACAGCATTCTCCTGTGTCCCGTGTGGCGGCTGTCGTGCGTTTCCACATCCTTGTCGGCCCAGCCAAAGGGCAGCGTCACCCACTTGGAGAACTCCGATCGGGCCTTCTTGCCCGCCTCGGCGGAGATGTCGGCGCTCAGGCTGCCCGCGATGATGTCCAGGTCGTCGGAGTAGCGTTCGGTGATTCCCCATGCCGAGACGAGCGCTGTGCCCCCAGTGAAGAGACACTCGGCACTCACCTCCCGTTCGCCGTCAATCTCCCTGTAGGCGCGCATGTTCTCGGGCGAGCCGGATCGGAACATGTTGTGGAGGCACGACGCAATCCAGTAGTCCTGCACCACGTAGGCAAGGGGAAGGCCAAAGGCGGACGCCGCATCAGTGGCCAGGTCTATGAAATCGGCCGGATTGCCCGCTAGGCCCTGGGCGCCCACCTCGACGCCGGCGGGCAGCGAAGGGCCGCCATAGAGGGGGGCGGCATTCGGGCCTCCTCCGTTGCAGCCCTTCTTGGCGCCATTTCCCCGATTGCCGTTGTCGCCCTTGTGTTCGATCGGGCAACTGCCAGCGAGGTTCCGGCAGGGTTTGCCGTCCGCGGTGTCTTTCGACCCGCAATACTCGCCCATCAGGCAGCCTCGGCTGATGCGGACACCACTTGGACTATCTCCCCCACCCTGTGCAAGGTCTCAACGGTTACGCCCTCTTCTGCCTCGGCGGCCCATTGCAGCTTCTCCGGCCGGATCGTCGGGTCCCATCTGAGGCGTTCTGCGTACAGGCTGTTTCGGACACCCTCGAGGCACTCGTGCCACGGCTCCTCTGTCACCCAGAACAGCCCTAGGGCCTCCAGCACGGTCACCTCGGTCCAGTTGAGGTCGGCCCTGCGCTTGTTCCTGCTGGGCTTATAGACAATGGTCGGGTCCGGTGGGACCGGTGGCCTGCCCAGGGCGCTCACAAAGCCCTTGACTGGGCGTTGGAGCGTCCACATGAGGGAGTGGAGGGCCGACCAGCCCGCAAGGCCGGCACCGGGGCCTGCGAGCAGGAGGGCGCCCACCTCGTAGTCCGGCCACAGCCTGAAGTAGTCATGGCCCTCTGGAAAGCCGCGCCAATAGAGGCCGCGGGCCACTTTCCAGACGCCGCTTGCCTCGTCGGCGTGCAGCCGCGACAGAACAGGGCCTGCGATTTTGGGATGGCCGGGGATGTCCCTGCTCCAGAACCAGGTGCCCGGTGCCAGGCCGGTGATCCACTCCTTGGCGGCGGCAGTCTCCGATTTCGCCATGCAGTAACGCTACAATCTTGCAAGTAAGCCGACAAGGGTCATGCCAAAATTGCAGTTTCTTGCAACCGGTGCCCGCCCCACTCCCCAGGCGGGAGATTGCGGCCAAAGCGCCGAGGCTCCGAGCCCCCGCCCACCGGAGGTCGCGCGGGAATGCCTGGATGGCGGGTTCGATGCGGGCGCCGGTGGGTACCCTGGCAAAGTCGGCGAATTCACGCATTCTGGCGAGGGTAATGCCGCACGGCACTCTTCCCAAGGGTCTTTATCGAGACGAGGCGAATTCGGCTCGGATCTGATTGCCGTGCTGGTTGAGGGTGGGGAGAGAGGGGGCGGCGTTGAGGGTGATTTCGTCCCAGTCGGCGGTGGTGGCGGGGGCGGGCATCTCGACGGTGCCACCATCGTGGGTGACGGTGATCCGGTTTAGCTGGGGGTGAGAGGACAGCCCGGCCACGTCGTTGACTGTGCCGAAGGCCATGCGGCTTTCGGTGAGCTTGCCGCGGAGCTCGTCAGTGTCCATACGGCAAAAGACTTCGGCTACCGCGTCGTCGGTTGCAGCCCGGTTCGCGACTCGGGCTTTGTTGGTGGCGAAGCGGGGGTCGTGAGCCAGTTCCGGGCGCTCGAGCACTGTCTCGCACAGGGTGCGCCACTCCCGGTCGGACTGCACGGCGATGAGCAAGATGGTGCCGTCGGCGGTGGTGAAGCCTCCGTAGGGGGCGATGGACGGGTGGGCCAGGCCCACTCGCCGAGGGGCCTGGCCGAGATAGTCGTGGTGGAGCAGGGGGACGGTCATCCACTCGGCCATGGTCGAGAACAGTGAGACCTCGATGGCCGCGCCCGCGCCCGTGCGGGCCTGGCCGACCAGCGCTTGGCTGATGGCCCGGGCGGCCGCCTCACCGGTGGCGATGTCGGCCACCGACACCCCCACCCGGCCGAGCGGGCCGGGCGCGCCGGACACCGAGACCAGGCCGCTCTCGGCTTGCACCAGCAGGTCGTAGGCCTTCATCTGGGCATAGGGCCCGGTCGGGCCGTAGCCCGAGATGTCGCAGGTCACCAGCCGAGGATGCTGCTCACGTAGGGAATCTGAGCCGAATCCCAGCCGCTGGGCGGCGCCCACGGCCAGATTTTGGATGCAGACGTCGGCCCGCTCGATCATCCGATCCAGCAGCGATTGGTCGCTCTCGTCTTTGAGGTCGAGGACGATCGACTCCTTGCCTCGATTCAGCCATGCGAAATAGCTGGACAGCCCGGCGCCGGCCGCGTCGTAGCCCCGGGAGAAGTCGCCCTCGGCCCGCTCGATCTTGATGACCCTGGCTCCGGCGTCAGCCAGCCGACAGGATGCCAATGGCCCGGCCACTGCTTGTTCGATCGAGACCACCAGCACGCCATCGAGTGGCTTGGCCGAGCTCACCCCAGCAACGTACCCCGCTGTTGGCCTGAGCGGCACACCACTAGGCTCCGGCGATGACCCCAGAAGAGATCTTGGATTTGGCCCGCGAGCATGCCGCCGCCGAGGCGGAGAACGACGCCGAGCGAACGCTGGCCACGCTGGTGGACGAGCCCACCTACGAGTTCTGGCCGATGGGCAAGGGATTCACCGGCGGGGATCTGGCCCGGACGTTCTATCTGGAGCAGTACCCGCAGTTCGCCCAGCGGGTCACCGGCTACGGGGTGCTGGGGGAGTGGACCAATGACCAATGCGCCATCCAGGAGTACTGGATCGAGTTGGACGGGAAGACCCGCCACATGGTCATGTCCATGATGCCCGCATCGGGCGACCTGCTGGACGGGGAGAAACTGTACTGCGACGACGCCTTCGTCGAGGCCCTACTCGGACCGCTGTGTGAGCATCTGAAGCCGCTCTAGGTCAACAGGTGCTTTTGCACTTTGCCCAAGGCGTTGCGGGGGAGGTCGTCTACGAGGTGAAGGAGGCGGGGGTGCTTGAAGGGGGCGCACCCTCCTTCCAAATGGGCTCGCAGATCATCTAGGTCGGGGGTTTTACCGGAGGCAGGTACTACCCAGGCGGTGACCAGCTCGCCCCATTCCTCGTTGGGGGTGCCGGTGACGGCTACTTCCTCGATATCGGGGTGGGTGCGCAGGGCATCTTCTACCTCACGGGGGTAGACATTCAAGCCGCCGGAGATGACGAGCTCCTTGGCCCGGCCCCGGAGTTGCAAGTAGCCGTGATCATCGAACTCGCCTAGGTCGCCGGTGCGGAACCAGCCGTCTTCGTCGAATGCCTCCTCGGTGGCCTCGGGACGGCGCCAATAGCCGGCGAACACGTTCGGTCCCTTCACGAGCACCTCGCCGGTGTCGGGGGCCAGCCTTAATTCCACACCTGGCAGGGGAAACCCCACCGTGCCGGCTCGTCGCTCTTCATCATGGGGGTTGGACACCAACATGATGGTCTCAGTCATGCCGTAGCGCTCCAACACCCTCACACCGGCGGCCTCTTCCAGGCGGCGGTGCAGATCGGCGGACAGGGGAGCGGAGCCGGCCACACACAGCCGAAGTCGGGAGAGCTCCCCGGTCCTGTCGGACTGGGCCAGCCGGGTGTACATGGTGGGCACGCCGAAAAAGAGGGTGGCGTCGTGGGCTTGGGCCGCGTCCAGGACCGCGTCGGGGGAGAACCCGTCGAGCAGTACCGCGGAGGCTCCGGTCAACAGCGTGCCGTGCAGCCCCACGCCCAGCCCGTGCATGTGGAACAAGGGCAGCGCCAGAACCAGGCGATCGTCGGGCGTCCACCGCCAAGCAATGCGGACCGATTCGGCACCCGCCAACAGGTTTCCGTGGGTCAACACCGCCCCTTTAGGCACACCGGTGGTGCCCGAGGTGTAACCCAGCAGCGCGGGGTCGCAGCTGTCCATCTGGTCCAGGCTGGGGGCTGTGGCGTCGTCAAGGGCGAGCCTGGGGGAGACCACGGTCATCTCGGGGGCCAGCTCGGCCAGCCATCGAACCCATTCAGGCTTGTCCACCACCGCAGCTCGGGGTTCGGCGTCGCCGACGATATGGGCCAGTTCGGCCTTCTGGTAAGCCCCGTTGACCGGTACCACGATGAGCCCCAACCGCAGAGCAGCCACGTGGGCCACCACCAAGTCCACCGAGGCTGCGGCCGAGAGGATGATCCGGTCGCCCTTGCGCAGGCCGGCACCAAAAAGCCGTCCAGCGGCGGCCTTCGTGCGTCGGGCCAAGTCGCCTCTGGAAACCCACCCAGTCTCTGCATCCCACAGTGTTGGCTTGGACGTCTCAAAAGCCCATCGGTTGCTCCACGCCGCCGGCAGGCTCGCCTCAGCGGTGAGGTCTACCGATTCAGGATCAACCCCCGCCGGGAAGTGCACAGCACCGGCTCGCCCCACCGCGTTCATGAGGCGATCATGTCACAGCATCTCGGTATAGGCCGTTGTTGTCGTCATGGCCCGGCGATACCATGTCCTTGATGCCTGTACCCATCACCGATCCCGCCGAACACGGTTTCGATCCCTCGGTGTATGTCGAGGCATTCTTGGCTGCCGAGGCTGAATTGGCCGAAAGCGCCCTCCGGAATGAGCCTGAAGGCGACGTGCTGACCGTTGACGATCTTCGTGAATGGGCTGAGCGCCTCAGGTCCTCTGTTGAGGAGGGCGATGACCTGGAGCCTCCCCGATAGGTACTTGGGGCCAGTCTTAAGCAGGTGGGCAGAAACAAGAGATTCAGCCGCTCGGTACCAACTCTTGTTGGGCCTGTTTGAGCTCGCTGATCGCCCATGGAACGAATTGCCGGGCTTTCCGCTCCTTGGCCACTCACCGATGTGGCGTTGGGTTATAATTGATCAGACGCTTGTTGTCTTTCTGGTAGCCGAGCCTCAGGGCCAGCTGATCGTCATGGACACACCACTAGCCTCTTCCCTCGTGCCTTTGAACCTGGCCACCGCGTGGGAAGCGGCTGCGGAAGTGGTGCCCGACGCTGATGCGGTGGTGTGCGATCCGGTCAGCCGGACGTGGCGGGAGTTTGAGGATCGGGCTGCTCGGTTGGCGGCTGCGCTGGGGGAGTTTGGCATTGGCGCGGGCGACAACGTGGGGCTCTACCTCTACAACGGCAATCCCTATAGCGAGGTCACCTTCGGAGCGTTCAAAGCCCGGGCTGCCCCCTGCAATGTGAATTACCGGTACTTGGCCGGAGAGCTGCGCCATCTTTTGGACGATGCCGATGCCAGGGCGGTGTTCTTTTCTCCGGAATTGGCCGACCGGGTGGACGAGGCCCGGGCCGACCTGCCGTTGCTGCGGGCGGCCATCTGCGTGAACGAACCAGGCGATGATGTGCCCGACTGGGCGTTGGATTACGAGCAGTTGATTGCCGAACACCACCCGGTGCCACCCATCGATCGCAGCCCCGATGACTTGTGGATGCTGTACACCGGGGGAACCACGGGCAAGCCCAAAGGGGTCATGTGGCCCCACGGATCACTGGTCGGCACCATGGCCGCCCCCTATCGAGCCCTGGGGCTGCCTCTTCCCGACACCGTGGACCTGGTGAAATCCAATATCACGGCCATCTACGACAGCAATCGGGTGACCCGTCAGCTGGCGGCCTCGCCGTTGATGCACGGCACGGCCAGCATTGTGGCGCTGTCCACCTTCACTCAAGGCGGGGCTGTCATCACCATGCCGGAGCGCAGCTTCGACGCCGACGCCCTGTGGCGCTGCGTGGAGCGGGATCGGGCCACCGTGCTCACCATCGTGGGCGACGCCTTCGGCCAGCCCATGGCCGACGCCCTGGACGCAGCCGCCGACCGGGGCGAGCCCTATGACCTGTCGTCGGTGTTCATGGTGATGTCGTCGGGCGTTATCTGGAGCCAGCCGGCGAAAGAGGCCCTACTGGTGCACAAGAACATGAAGCTGGTCGACTCGCTCGGATCCAGCGAGGGCACCGGCACCGGCATGAGGATCAGCGACCGCAAGGGCGGCTCGGCCACCGCACGTTTCACCCCGGGGGAGAACGCCGCGGTGTTCGACGAGGACGGCCAGCCGGTGGAGCCCGGCTCGGGCGAACAGGGCATGGTGGCCGTGGGCGGCCCCATCCCCATCGGCTACTACAAGGACCCGGAGAAGACCGCAGCCACGTTCCGCACCATTGGCGGGCGGCGCTGGTCGGTGCCGGGCGACTGGGCCACCGTCGAAGCTGACGGCACCATCACCTTGTTGGGCCGGGGATCGGCCTGCATCAACAGTGCGGGGGAGAAGATCTATCCCGAAGAGGTAGAGGAGGCGGTCAAAGTCCACCCCGCAGTGGCCGACTGCCTGGTGGTGGGGGTGCCCGACCCAAAGTGGGGCGAGGCGGTGACCGCGGTGGCTCAGGTGGACGGCGATGCCACCGACGACGAGATCATCGCCGATGCCCGCACCCGTCTGGCCGCCTACAAGCTCCCCAAGGCGATTGTTCGCACCGATGCCGTGCAGAGGGGCGCCAATGGCAAGCCCGACTACCAGTGGGCCAAACAGATAGCGCTCGACTCCCTGTCCCGGTAGGCGCCGATCTGAAAGCATGGTGCCATGAGCATCAAAGTGACTGCGCTGCCGGCGGCTTTGGGGGCCACTGTGGAGGAGCTGGATGCCGATCACCTTGACGACGGCGTCGCGGCTGAGCTGAGGGAGGCGTTCTGGGCCCACAAGGTGCTGTTCTTTCCCCGGATTCATCTAACCGATGAGCAGCACGTGGCGCTCGGCTCGCTGTTCGGCGATCTGGAAGCAGTGGGCAACGACGACACCGACCATCGCGACCACCACACGGTGGACGACGAGGGCAAGATCCTGGTGCTGGACAGCTCCAATGCCTATTCCCGGGCCAACTTCTGGCATACCGACGTGACCTTCGCCCGCCAGCCCCCGCTGGGTTCGCTGTTGTCGATGAAGGAGTCACCTCCCTCCGGCGGCGACACCATGTGGGCCAACACCCAGGCGGCCTACGAGGGGCTGTCCGATCCCATCAAGGCGGCCATCGAAGGGATCACCGCCCGCCACGGCCGGGCCGGGCTGACAGAGTTCACCGACCACCCGGCGGTGACCGTCCACCCCGAGACCGGCAATCGCCTCCTGTTCGTGAACCGGGGATGGACATCGTCGCTCAATGGGATGAGCCACTTGGAGAGCAGAAGCTTGCTCACCCTGCTGTGCGACCACATGGAGCGCCCTGAATACACCGTGAGATGGCGGTGGAGCGACGGCGACGCCGCCCTGTGGGACAACCGCTGCACCATGCACTACGCCATCGACGACTACGGCGCCGACCACCGCCGCATCCACCGGGTCACCATCTACGACCCGTCTGGCGCAGGTCCGGCGGCGGCTTAGCTACAGCTCCAACAGCGCCTGTTCCACCACCTCGGTGAGGGCGGGGTGGATGTAGAGCTGGCCGCGGGCCATGTCGTCGACGGTGAGGCCGAACTGCATTCCCTGGATGAGCTGCTGGATCAGGGTGGGGGCCTGGGGGCCGATGATGTGGGCGCCCAGCAGCAGGCGGGTTTCGGGATCGGCCAGCACCTTGGCGAAGCTGGCGGTGTCCTCCATGGCCCAGCCATAGGCGGTGTCCCGATAGGGGCGGACGGCTCGCAGGTAGGCACGGCCCTCGGCCCGCAGGGCCTGCTCGGTGGCCCCCACCGCGGCCACCTGCGGATGGGCGAACACCGCGTGGGGGATGCCGGAGTAGTCGGGGGAGCGCAGATCATCGGGATGGGCGATGTTGTGGGCCACCGCTCGGGTGTCCTCGTTGGCCGTGTGCTTGAGCTGGGCCGCGTGGCAGATGTCGCCCAGCGCCCATACCCCGTCTACGCCGGTGCGGAGGAACTCGTCGGTCACCACGTAGCCGTTGTCGTCCAACTCCACCCCTGAGCGGGTCACCCCCAACTGCTCGCCGTTGGGAATGCGGCCAGTGGCCACCAGCAGCACATCGCCGGCCACGTCGCGGGCCTCGGTGCGAACGGTGATCTGCGAGCCGGCCTGCGAGATCTCCGAGATGGGGGCGCCCCGCGCGCAGTCCAAACGCTGAGCCATGATCTCGGTGAATGCAGCCGACACGTCCTCGTCCTCGGCCCGCAGCAGCCGCTCGGATCGGTTCACGACGGTCACCGACACCCCCATGGCGTCGAACACGTGGCCCAGTTCGGCGGCGATGTAGCCCCCGCCCAAGATCACCATCCGATCGGGCAGCGTTTCCAGGCGCATGACGGTGTCGGAGGTGTGGTAGGCAACCCCGTCCAAGCCGGGGATCGGGGGAATGAACGGCCGAGCCCCGGCGGCCAGCACGATGTGGTCTCCAGACACCTGCTGGCCGTCCACCTCCAGCACCTTGTGGCCGGTGAACCGGGCGTCGCCGTTGAACACGGCCACGTTGTCCAGGCCGCGCCGGTAGTCCTCCCCGCCCTGGGCGATGGGGTCGATGCGCCCGAACACCCGCCCCACAATCTCCGGCCAGCGCACCCCGTCCAGCGTGGTGTCCACCCCCAAGTGACCGGTATGGCCGGCCTGGCGGGCCGTGTCGGCGGCGTACACGAACATCTTCGAGGGGATGCAGCCCCGGTTGAGGCAGGTACCGCCGAAGGTGTCCCGCTCGATCAGCGCCACCCGCCAATCGTCGAAATCGGGGGTCAAAACACTGTTGCCCGACCCGGTGCCCACCACCACCAGATCGAAGTGCTCGACAGATTCAGGCATGGAACAATCAGCCGGCCTCAGGCGGGCCCTTGACGGTCTGGTCCTCTTCGATGAGCTGGGCCCGGCGGCTGGGGTTGCGGCCCAGCCGGATGTCCTCGTGGCGCTGCATGATCGACTCGGCGTACACATAGTCGGTCCAGATGTAGAACTGGTCGTCCAGCACTGCGTTGTACACCAGGTCGGCCACCTCGGGGGGCTTCACCGCGTCCTCGTAGATGGCCAGCATCATCTGGATCCGCTCCTCGTCCTCGGGGGCGGGGTCGGGCGGGATGATCGGCGAGCGCAGGGTCTCGGGGCGGTTGCGCTCGGAGTTGATGATGTTGGTGGACACCAGGCCGGGGCACAGCACCGACACGCCGACCGACGATCCCCGGACCTGGAGCTCGTTGTAGAGCGTCTCGGAGATGGTGACCACCGCGTGCTTGGAGGCGTTGTAGGGGCCGATGTTGGGATACGACGTGTGTCCGGCGACGGAGCCCGTGTTCACGATGTGGCCGTCGCCGTGCTCCAGCAGGTGGGGCAAGAACACCCGGATGCCGTGGATCACCCCCCACAGGTTCACCCCCAGGATCCACTCCCAGTCGGCCGTGGTGAGCTCGTCCATCAGGCCGCCGCCGCCCACACCGGCGTTGTTGCACACCACGTTGACCTGCCCGAACCGAGACAGGGCAGCCTCGGCCAGCTCGTCCATGTCCCGCTCAGAGCTCACATCGACAAGCACGCCCACCGCATCCACACCGGCGCTGTCCAGCTCGGCTACCGCAGCGTCCATCGCCGGGCCTTCCACGTCGGCGATCATGATGCGGGTGCCGGCTGCGCCGAACCGGTCGGCCATGGCCCGGCCCATGCCGCTGGCCCCGCCGGTGATCACTGCTGCTTTGCCCTCGAATGTGTCCATGGGCCGACGCTACCGCCTGTTTGTCGCCGAAACCGGTGTCGGAAACTGGAACCACTAGGGTTCCCGCCGTGAGCACGGTCAACGCGGTTGTGATGTACCCGCTGGCGATGGACGACTCGGATCTGGCCGACCTGCACCAGAGGTTCCCGGGGGTCCAGTTCCACAACATCGGCTATTTCGAGCCCCACGGCCTGCGGGATGCCAAGGCCAAAGGCCGGATCACCGACGATCTGTTGGCCACCGCGCCGGCCCTGTCGGAGTCGGAGCGGTCGGCAATCGCCGGCGCCGATGTGCTGATGGCCCTCGACCTGCCCCTGGGGATCAGAGACTGGGCGCCCCGGCTGCGCTGGGTGCAGGCCATCGGAGCGGGCATCGGCCATCTGGAACCGGCCAAGCTGAAAGCCCTCGGCATCGCGTTGACCAACGCCGCCGGGGTGGCCTCCACCCCCATCGCCGAGTTCGCCATCGGCCGATTGCTGGAGGTGTGGAAGGACGTCCGGGTGCTGGAGCGCCAGCAGCGAGACCGCCGCTGGCAGATGCACCAAGGCCTGCTGGTGAAGGGGAAGACCATCGGCATAGTCGGCTTGGGCGCCATCGGCCGGGATGTGGCCCGCCGGGCCAGAGCCTTCGAGATGACCGTGCTGGCCAACCGCCGCTCGGCCCAGCCCGGCCATACCGACCCCGATGCCGACGAGTTGTTCGGCCCCGACGGGTTGGACGACATGCTGGCCCGCAGCGATGCGGTGGTGCTGTGCGCCCCGCACACCCCCGAGACCATCGACTTGTTCGACGCCGAGCGCCTGGGACGGCTCAAGCCGGGGGCGGTGCTGGTGAACGTGGGCCGGGGGTCGATGATCGACGAGGCTGCGCTGGTGGCCGCGCTGGAGTCGGGCCAGATGGGGGCCGCGGTGCTGGATGTGACCCGTGAGGAGCCGCTGCCCGCCGACAGCCCCTTGTGGGACGCGCCCAACATGTACCTGTCGCCCCACTGCTCCACCGCCCGAGAGGGCTACAACGAGGCTCTGCTGGAACTGTTCTGCGACAATCTGGGACGCTTTCTGGCCGATGAGCCGCTTCGCAACGTGGTAGACCCCGATCGGGGCTACTGAGATCAGGGAGAAAACATGCCGTCAGATGCCTACAACGCCGCCGTGGCTGCGCTGAAACAGCAGATGCGACAGTCGGCCGATGGCCCGCCACCCGACTTGGCCACGACCCGGGCCGGCTTCGAGCAGGGGTACAGCTCGATGCCCGTTCCCGAAGGAGTGGGTTTTGAGTCGGTCGACGCCGGCGGGGTGGCCGCCGAGTGGGTGACACCCCCCGAAGTCGAGGGCAGCCGGACCATCGTCTACTTGCACGGTGGCGGCTACGTGGTGGGCAGCCTCAACACCCACCGCCATGTGGTGAGCCGCCTGGCGCTCGGGGCCAAGGCCCGGGTGTTGAACGTGGACTACCGCCTCGCTCCTGAGCATCCCTATCCGGCCGCCCTGGACGACGCCTTGGCCGCGTGGCAATGGCACCTGGCCAACGGGGGAGAGGCCGCCCGCACCGCCATTTCCGGCGACTCCGCCGGTGGCGGGCTGGCCATTGCGCTGTGCATGAAGCTGCGCGACGAGGATATGGCCCTGCCGGCCTGCGCCGCCCCCATCTCGCCGTGGACCGATTTGACCTTCTCGGGCGACTCCATGACCGAGCGGGCCGACCGCGACCCCATGCTCGCCGGCGCCGACTCCCTGGCCGGGATGGTGATGGCCTATGCCGCCCACGAGGACGCCGCCAACCCCTATATCTCCCCAGTGTTCGGCGCTTTCGACAACCTGCCTCCCATGATGATCCAGGTGGGCACCGAAGAGGTGCTCTACGACGACAGCACCCGGGTGGTCAAGGCCATCGAGAACGCCAGCGGCGCCGTGGAGTTCCGCCCCTGGCCAGACATGATGCACGTCTGGCACCTATTGGCCGGCGTAGCCCCCGAAGCCGAAGACGGAATCGCCGAGCTGGCCGCGTACATCGCGGAGCAGACCTAGTGGTGTGTCGTGGGCTTAGCCGGCAGCCAACCGCGCCCCCAGGGTGCGGAGCTGCTGGGTGCCGGCGCCCAGGCTGCACTCGATGTGCTTGTTCCACAGGGTGTAGCGGTGGAGGGGGTAGTCGACGCTCACCCCCATGCCGCCGTGGACATGCTGGGTGGCATGGGCCACGTCGTGGGCCCAGTGGGAGGCGTACCACTTGGCTATGGGCAGCCGAAGCGAGGCGTCGTTGCCGGCGGTCAAGTCGTAGAGCACGGCGCAACTGCACAGTCGCACGGCTTCCACGTGCATGAACTGGTCGGCCAGCCGCTGGGTCACCGCCTGGAACGTGGCCACCGGGCGGCCGAACTGCTCCCGGACCGAGGTGTACTCGGCGGCCAGGCGCAGCGCCCGGTCCACCACCCCTACCTGAGTGGCGCACAGCAAAGCCACCGCCCGATCGGCCAGCCACTGCACCGATGCGCCGTCGGCCGGCCCCAGCGGCTCGCACGCAGCCCCGTAGAAGCTCACCTGGTGGACGGGCTGGAGCCGGGTGGACATGCCCGCCTCCATGGTCACCCCGGGGTCGGACAAGTCCACCAGGAACAGCCCGGTGCCGCTGATGGTGCCGTTGTCGGTGCCGTCGTCGAGGCCGGCCACCACCACGATCTTGGCCGAGTCGGCCGCGAACTCCACGACCTCCTTGGCCCCCACCAGTTTGCCGTCCACCACCCGGGCCACCGGATTGGCGATGTCGTCGTTCAGGTACTCCTGGAGGCCGACGGTCAACAGGTTGGATCCGTCGGCGCATCCGGGCAGATCCCGCTGGCGCTGCTCGTCGGTTCCGAAGGCGTCCACCGCCAGCGCGGCCAGCATCCCGCTCCACAGCGGAACCGGGGCCACGTGGCGCCCCTGGGCTTCCAGCACCTGTCCGACGGCGATCAGGTCCAAGCCCCCGCCGCCCACCGCCTCGCTCAGGCCGATGCCCACCAGCCCGGCCCTCGCCAGATCGGCGTAGAGGTCCCGGTCGAACCACTCGGCGGCAGACTCGATCTCCATGAGCCGCTCCATGTCGAGGCGGTCGCCCATAATCCGGTTGGCCAGCTCGGCCACCGCCTGCTGCTCTTCGCTCAACGAGAAATCCATCGTCGTGCCTCCTACTTGCGGCGCTTCTCGCGGGGCAGGCCGAGGCCGGCCATGCCGATGATGTCTCGCTGGATCTCGTTGGTGCCGCCGCCGAAGGTCAAGATCCAACAGCCCCGGTAGGACTCCTCCATCCGGCTGGAGAACTCGGCGTGGGGAGAGCCCTTTTTGAGGTGCCCGGTGGCGCCGACCACCTCGGTGAGCCCGGAGTAGATGAGGTGCATCGACTCGGAGCCCCACACCTTGATGGTGGACGCAAGGGCCGGGCTCACGTTGTGGCCCACCGTGGACTCGTGGGCCACCTTCCAGTTCAGCAGATCGAGGAACTCCACCCGGGCCCGGCACTCGGCCAGTTTGACCTGCACCCATTCCTGGTCGATCACCCGGCGGCCGTCGGGCAGCTTGGCCTCTTTGGCCCACTCCACCGCCTGGTCCACCAGGTTGGCGATGCCCCCGGAGGCGCACAGCGACACCCGCTCGTGGTTGAGCTGGTTGGTGATGAGGCCCCAGCCCCCGTTCACCTCGCCCACCCGCAGCCAGTCGGGCACCCGCACGCTGTCGTAGAACGTGGAGGTGGTATGGGAGCCGCCCATGGTTATGAACGGCTGGATGTCGAAGCCGGGATCGTCGGTGGGGGCCAAGAACATGGTGATGCCCTTGTGGGCGGGGGCGTCGGGATCGGTGCGGGCGGCCAGCCACACGTAGTCGGCGTCGTAGGCCAGGCTGGTGAACTGCTTTTGGCCGTCGACGATCCACTCGTCTCCGTCTCGCACCGCCCGAGTCGTGAGCGCGGCCAGGTCGGTTCCCGCGGTGGGCTCGGAGTAGCCGATGGAGAAGTGCATCTCACCGGCCAGGATCTTCTTCAAGAAGAAGTCCTTCTGGCGATCGGTGCCGTATTCCCGGATGGTCGGGCCCACCGTGTTGATGGTGAGGAACGGCACCGGCACCTGCGCGGCCCAAGCTTCGTTGAAGAAGATGTACTGCTCGATGGGGGTGAATCCCCTGCCCCCGTACTCCACCGGCCAGCCGACGCCCAGCCAGCCATCGCTGCCGATCTGGCGGATCAGGGCCTTGTAGTCCTCGTTGGCCTCGGTCTCGGTGTGGCGGATCTTCGCCCGCACCTCTTCGGTCATCAGGTTGGAGAAGTAGGTCCGCAACTCTTGTTGGAGCTCCAGTTGATCATCGCTCAGCTCGACGCGCATGGGCCCAGTGTGCCAGCTCAGATGCTACTGGGGCCATGTTTCGCTGAGAGCGGCTCGACGGTGCCTGGTGCACAGAGTTCAGGCATCGGCACAGGCCCGCAGGCCTGGCATGATCTCCTCGGGGTTTTGGCCGGTGATCTCGAGATAGACCGCGTCAGCGCAGAGTTCTGCGTCCTCGGTCCATCTGATCGTCCGGCTTGGCGTGATACATACGGACTCGAATGCTCCGGGTTCGTCCCAGATCTTGAAAACTCCTCGGCCTGCTCGCGTGGAGAGGTCGATTTCGCCTTCGACGCCGCCGTCAAAGCGAACCCACAGCCGGTAGCGGTCGCGGGCCTCCACATGAACTGGTCGAAGCTGTCTCGAAGCCGTATCAGCCTTTTGCACCCGTACCCAAAAGCAGGGGAACCCTGCCATATCAGGAGTTTAGCGTTGGCTGTGACAAGGCGTGAGGGGAAAACGGGCAGGTAGCCTCTCGGCCATGCTGGTGGTAGGCCTCACCGGGGGGATCGGCGCGGGCAAGTCCACTGCCGCGGCCCGGTTCGCCGAGCTGGGCGCGGCGGTGATCGATGTTGACGCCATCGGTCGGGAGGTGCTGGCCCCCGGCGGACGGGCCGAGCAGGGAGTAGTCGATGTTTTCGGCCCCGGAGTCCTCGATGGGCGGGGCCGAATCGACCGGGCCAGAGTGGCCGCCGAGGTGTTCGGCCGCCCCGACCGGCTGGCCGCTCTGGAGGCAGTCAGCCATCCGGCCATCAACGCCGAGTTGGACAGCCGGCTCCAAGAGCTGGCCGACGGGGGAGAGGCCGGGGTTGTGGTGCTGGACATGGCAGTGTTGGCCGAGAGCCGCCTGGGGCAGCTGGAGTCGGGCCGGGGCTACACCCGGGTGGTCGTGGTGGAGGCCCCGGTGGAGGTGCGCCTGCCCCGGCTTGTCGAGCGGGGTCTCACCGAGGAGCAGGCCCGGGCCCGCATGGCCAGCCAAGCCACCGATGCCCAGCGGCGGGCTTTGGCCGACCACGTGATCGTCAACGACGGCAGCCCCGACGAGCTGGGCGCGGCGGTCGGCCGGGTGTGGGCTGAGCTGGCCAGGGGCTAGGAGCGGGGGACTTCCTCCCAAGGCTGGCCTTTGAAGGGATCGGGCTCTTTGGGCAGGCCCAGCACCCGCTCGCCGATGATGTTGCGCTGCACCTCGTTGGTGCCCCCGGCGATAGCCATGGCCGGCGCGCCGATGACGGCGCTGGCCCATTCATCGGCGCCGTCCTCGTCGGCGGCGTCCCAAGCCTGGCCGGAAGCACCGGCCAGCTCGATGGCCACATCAGACGAGCGGCGGCTCAGAATGGCCGCGTTGAGCTTGGCTATGGAGCCCTCCGGACCGGGGGCTCGCCCCGACTCGGCGGCCTGGCGGATTCGCATGCCGATGAACTTCTGGATGCGCTCGCGGATGTAGAGGTCGGCCAGCGCGTCGCGCACCACCGGGTCGCGGCCGCGGCCCCGCCTCCGGGCCTCTTTGATGAGCTTGGCGCTGCCCATGGCCTGGGACATGGCCCCGCTGCTTCCCGCGCCGATGGCCACCCGCTCGTACATGAGCATGGCCACGGCCACATTCCAGCCGTTGCCCTCGCCGCCGACCAGGCACTCGTGGCCCACCCCTACATCGGTGAGGTAGATCTCGTTGAAATGCGAGCTGCCGTTCATCTGGCGCAGGGGTCGGATGTCCACGCCGGGCAACGTCAGGTCCACGATGAACATTGACAGCCCCCGGTGTTTGGGCTGGGCCGGGTCGGTGCGGGCCACGCACAGGCCGAAGTCGCAATACTGGGCGCCCGAGGTCCACACTTTCTGGCCGTTCAGCACCCACTCGTCGCCGTCGCGAACCGCGCGCATGGCCAGCGAGGCCACGTCGGAGCCGGCGCCGGGCTCGGAGAACATCTGGCACCAGATCTCGTCGCACCGGATGATCCGGGCCTGATGGCGGGCCTTCTGCTCGGGGGTGCCGAATTCGTTGATGACTGGCAGGCACATGCCGTGGGAGATGGCCGTGGGCAGGAGCGGCGCCTGGTACTTGGCGACCTCCTGGTTGAACACCTCGAGGTAGCTCTTGTCGAGCCCCTGGCCGCCGTGCTCCACCGGGTAGGTGATGCCCCCCAGCCCGGCATCGGCCAGCGCCCCGTGGAACCGGCGGCACGCTTCCACCATCTTGTGCTCTGTCCACTCCACCGGCGGCCCGGTTCGGGGGACGGCGTTGACGGCCAGAAATTCCCGGGTGTGTTGCCGAAATTCCTCGTGGGTGACAGTCACGGCTGAGACACTAGTAGCGGGAGGGCCGCGAGCCACTAGGCCGCGGGGCGGACGGCCTCGGCGGGGTCCATTCGCGACGCCCGCCATGCCGGGTAGAGCCCGGCCACCAGTCCCACCCCAATCGTCACGGCCAGCCCGACAACGATGAACAAGAACTCAATGGTCAACGGCCAGTCCAAGACTCTGGTGGCAACCGCCACCACGCCCAAGCCGAACACGATTCCTATCACGCCGCCGAGCAGGGTCAACAGCACCGACTCGATGAGGAACTGGGCGGCGATGTGGGACTTCTTGGCGCCGAGAGCCCGACGAACGCCGATCTCCCCTCGGCGCTCCAACACCGAGATCAACATGATGTTGCCCACTCCGATGGCGCCCACCACGATGATGACCACCACCAGCAGGCTGAGCAGCGACTCAAAGTTCTCGCTGATGATCTCGCGGGCATCCAGATCCAGCGATGAGACCGACACCTCGCCGGGGGCTTCCGGGTTGGCCTGGCGGGGCAGCAGCTCCCGAACCTGCTCGATCTCGTCCAAGTCGGCCTGCACCCAGATCCGCTCGGGGTTGGCGTCGGCATCGTAGATCTGCTCGGCCACGGGGAAGCCGATGATCGCAGCCCGATTCAGGGTCAGGCCCTGGCTGATGGTGAACGGGTCCAGCACGCCGATGACCGCGAATTCGTGTCCGGAGATATGAACGGTGGGTTTGGCGTAGAGCTCGTCGAATCCCAGCACTTCGGCGGTATCGGCGCCCAGCACCACCGTTGGCACCCGCACAGTGGCAGCATCGTGGAACCGGCCGTGAGCCACCCCGCCTCTCAGCGGGGTCAGCAGGTCCAAATCATCCTCGTCCACCGCGAACAGACGGATGCCCCCGGTCTCCACTTCGGGAATCAGGTCGGTTTTGCGCACGGTGGCGGCCACCCGGCGGATGGAGGCCACCACGTCCACCTGATCTCGCATGTGGATGTCGATGGCCGCGGCTGCGCCGGGGAGAAGCTCGGGGTCGTCGGCGAACGAGGTGCCGGGAGTCAGCTCCAACACGTCGATGCCCTGTTCCAGCAGGTCGCGCTGGGCGTCGGCTTCCCCGGAGTTGATGATGCCCACCAAGGCGATCAGGGAGGCCACTCCGATGGCGATGCCGATGGCGGCCATAGCCGTGCGGCCTTTGCGGGTCCGCAGTCCCAGTGTCCCCAAAGACAGGGCGTCGCGGGCTCGCAGCTTGCTGGCGGACATCTCAGCCCTCTGCCGAGTCGCGGCTGATGAGGCCGTCGAGGATGGCCACCGAGCGGGGCATCCGGGCGGCCAGTTCCCGGTCGTGGGTGATTATCACGATGGTGGACCCCGCCCGGTTCAATACCAAGAAGAGCTCGATGATCTCCTCGGTGGTATGGGAGTCGAGGTTGCCGGTGGGCTCATCGGCCAGCACGATCGCCGGATCGCCGAGCAGCGCTCGAGCAATGGCCACCCGTTGGCGCTCGCCCCCGGAGAGCTTTCCCGGCCGATGGTCCATTCGGTGGCTGAGCCCAACCCGTTCCAGCACCTCACGGGCCATCTGTCGCCGCCATCGGAGGCTGTTTCCCTGGTAGAGGGTGCCGGTGGCTACGTTGTCGACCGCCGACAGCCCCTCCAGCAGGTGGAACTGCTGGAACACGAAGCCGATGCGGCTTCCGCGGACTCCGGCCACCTCATGGTCTTTCAACTGCGACAGCGTCTGGCCGTCGACCACAACCGTGCCCGAGCTGGGGCGGTCCAAGGCGCCCATCATGTTGAGCATGGTGCTCTTGCCCGACCCCGATGGGCCCACCACCGCTACCAGCTCTCCGGCGTGAATCACCAGATCCACACCGTCCAGAGCCCGGACCGGGGGCGACCCCGGGTAGTGCTTGGCTACCTGGTGCAGTTCCAGCACCTTGCGGGAGTCGTTCAACATTGGAATGCTCTCCGAGAGCGTCCCAGTCGCGAAACGGCTGGGGGCCGCGCCACTAGGGGATGCGCACCCGGTCGCCCTCTTTGAGGCTGCCGGCGGTAATCTGTACGAAGGCATCCACGAACGTGCCTACTTCGACGGGCACCAGCGTTGTCGACCCGTTGTTGACCACCTCCACCGAGAAGCCCCCGTCGACGGTGGCGATGAGTGCCGAGGCCGGCACGACCAGGGCGTTGGGAGTCACCTCCTTGGTTATCGTCCAGTCCACCGGAGCGGCGTCGAAGCGGGCCGATGCCTCCCCGTCCAGCAGAACGATGATCACCTCGATGGTGGGGTCTCCAGGAGCACCGGTCTGGTTGTTGGCCAGCCGAGTCGCCACCCGGGCCACTTCAGCCACCGCTCCAGGGGTGACCCGGCCATCGGGCAACTCGACTTCTACCCGGTCGAGCCGGTTCACGATCTCGGCGTCGGCGGGGTCGAGGTTGCTGACGATCTCCTGGTATTGGCCGGTGACAGTGAACGCAGTGGTTTGAGCGGCGATCGACTGGCCCTCGATCACGTTCACCGCGGAGATGCGGACGGGCTCTTCGATGAACACCACGAAGCCCATGTCGATGACGCCGGTCTCCTCGACTCCCAAGCGGTTCTGCCATTCCTCCACCACGTCTTCGGTGACTCGGGTGAAGTCCTCGTCGATGGTGATGTCCTCGTAGCCGGGAATCTGCATATCGACCAGCGCCTGCTCGAGCTGTTCCACATCGGGCCCGTCCTCCATGGTGCGCTCGAAGGGCCGGAACATGGGGCGCCGGCCCCCCAGCAGGACCACGGGATAGCTGTTCACCTCGAACAGGACGTCGCCGGCGTCGAGCACCGCGCCCTCTTCGGGCAGGCGGCCGGTGACGATGCCCGCGGTGTTGGTGTGCAGCGGTTCGGGATCGCCGAAGCCCAGGGTGCCGGGGAACTCCTCGGTGTCGATTAGGTCGCGCCGCTCCACAACGGAGGTGTTCAATTCCTCGGTGTCGCGCAGCACACTGGGATTCACCGTGGGGCCCGGTACCGGGGTTCTGGCATCGGCTACCGGCTCTGGGGCCTGTGAACTGGTGCTCTGGGCTGAAGATGCTGGGGTGCTGGTGCTCGGTGTTTGCGCGGTAGCGCTCTGCGCAGCGCTGACCGAGACCTCAGGTGTGGGGGACGGGTCGCCCGCGGGTGATGGCGCCGCGGCTTGATTGGGCGCCCCTCCGCCTATGACCGGCAGGCAGACATCCAGCGCGGCCCTGATCTCGGGAGGGATGTTCCCCGCGTTGTTGCCTGAGTTGTCGAAGCCCGAGCCGGGGAATTGGTTGAAGTCGGGATCGGGGAAGTCGTCCAGGCCCTGGTCGCGCATGCACTGGGAGAACGCCAGCGAGTTCTCCTCCTGTTCCACCTGCTGTGCATTGGCGTCCTGCTGGGGGGCCAATGCGATCAACTCGCTGAAGACGTCGGCGCAAACTTGGAGGGCTTGAGGCAAACCCGGATCGGTGAAGCTCACCCCGGCTTCTTGCATGGCGGCGAGAAATGTGGCCTGGTCCACGATCCGGGAGCTGTCTATGTCGGGGAAGTCGGGGAAACCCTCATCGCGTATGCAGCGGGAGAAGTCTACGAATGACTCGTCGCGCAGTTTGAGCAACTCCTCTTCGGACAGCTCGGTCTCGGTGTCGGCTTGGGCCGGCACCAGCGTCTCGAACTGCTCTTCTGCTTGCGCCTCTGCGGGAGGATCGGCGATGGGCTCGGGCGAATCAGGCTGCCCGTCTTGCCGTGCGGGCGCGGGGGTCGGCGTCGCGGGGGGATTGGCGATGCGGTCCAGTGCATCGAACAGGCCATCGGGCATTGCCTCGCTCAGGTCGGTGGTGACGACACCGTCGGAGTCGCTGCCCGGGGCAATCCCACAAGCACCGGCGGCCAATGCCAGGGCCAGTAGGACTCCGGCGAGCCTGATCGGGCGTTGGATTCTTTGTTGGCAATTCATGGCGTGTCCAATCCGAATAAGCGGCGGGCGTTGTCTCCTGCTACCGCGGTTTTCTCGTTGTCAGAAAGATCGGACTCCAGCAGCTGGCCCAAGATGTGGCTGATTCTTTGGCCCAGCGGCCAGGAGTACAAGTCGGTTCCATAGACGTAGCGGTGGGCGCCGTGCTGGCGCACATGATTGGCGATAAAGTCGAAATTGTAGGAAAGACTGCAATCGAATACCAGATTGGGGTAGGTAGCAGCCAGGTGGCCGCAGTGCTTGGTGCCCTCGTGGGTGGAGTAGCCGTCCAGCACCAAGATGGTGAGATCCCGATGTCGGGAGGCGAGCAACCCCACCTTCCACAGCGACTCCTCCGCGCTCTCGTCCAGTGCGTGGACGACTGGCAGAAGGCCCAGCTCGCCCATGGCCCCCACGTAGATCGACACCCAGTGGTTGTCGATGCTCACCCCTTGGAAGCGGGTGTGGAAGCTCATGCCGGCCAACCCCAGCGGCCCCGCAGCCCGCTCCAGCTCGCCCAGGCTGACCTCGCCGTCGCGGGGCTCCACGATGCCGATGGCCACCGGGAAGCGGTCGGGGGTGGCGTCGCGGTAGGCGGCGATCTGGTCGTTCACCGCCTGGGTGTCGGCGTGGCCGTTGGGCCGCAGGTAGCCGTGGCCGGGGATCACCGCGGCCTGGCCGATCCCGCCGGCGTCCATGATCTCGATGCGCTTGGCCAGCTCCAGCGCGGCATAGGCGCCGGGATCGGGAGCCTCCTCGGGCGGCAGGCCCAGCGCCCCCGAGGCGTCGCCCACGTGGTGGTGGACGTCGAATACCGAGATGCCCGATGAGCTGTCCATGCTCATCTCCGCTTGAACACCGGCGTCCGCTTCTCGCTGAACGCCCGGGGCCCTTCTTTGGAGTCCTCGCTTTGGAACACCGCCCAGCCGTATTCGAACTCGTGGGCCAGGGCCTCGGCTTCGGTCATGCCGTCGGTCTCGTGCAGGGTGCGCAAGATGGCCTCCACGGCCAGCGGGCCGTTCTCGCAGATGGTGGACGCGATCTCTTTGGCCTTGGCCAGGGCCTGGCCGTCGGGCACCACATGGCCGATCAGCCCGATGTCTTTGGCCTCGGCCGCGGTGATGTGCTTGCCGGTGAGCAGGATCTCGGCGGCGACGGTATAGGGGATCTGGCGGCGCAGCCGCACAGCCGATCCGCCCATCGGGTAGAGCGACCAGCGGGCCTCGGATACCCCGAACCGGGCGCTCTCGCCGGCCACCCGGATGTCCATGGCCTGGAGGATCTCGGTGCCCCCGGCGATGGCCACCCCCTCCACCGCGGCGATGATCGGCTTGGTGGGCCGGTAGCTGCGCAACAGCGCCTTCCAGTGGAGATCGGGGTCGGCGGCCATGCGGGCCTCCACATCGATCTCCGGGTCGGTGTTGCCGGCGTTGCCGCTCATGGCTTTGAGATCGGCGCCCGAGCTGAAATTGCCCTCCGCGCCGGTCACGATGATGCAGCGGATGTCGTCGTTGTTGGAGGCCTCCTCGTAGGCGTCCAGCATCCGCACCATCATCGCCCCGGACAGGGCGTTGTACCGCTCGGGGCGGTTCATGGTGACGATGATGGTCTGGCCTTCACGTTCCACAATGGCGTCGGGCACCGGTTGATCTCCTTTGCTGGGTCTTGAGCTGCGATCTCGCGCCGCCTGTGCAACCTAGTGGGCCGGTGGCGAAATGGGCGAAACGAGCGGCCCGGTGCGGGCCTCAGCCGCCGAGGGCCTGGAAGTCCTCGATGGGCGGACAGGCGCAAAAGACGTTCTTGTCGCCGTGGGTGCCGTCGATGCGGCCGACGGGAGGCCAGTACTTGCGCTCTGCGGTCTCGGGGAGGGGGAAAGCGGCCTGCTCCCGGCTGTAGGGGCGGTCCCAGCGGCCGCCGGCGATCGCCGCCGCGGTGTGGGGGGCGCGGCGCAATGGGCTGTCGTCCATGGCGATCAGCCCGTCGTCCACCTGGTCGATCTCCGCTCTGATGGCGGCCATCGCCGCCACGAAGCGGTCGAGCTCTGCTTTGGACTCCGACTCGGTGGGCTCGACCATCAGCGTGCCGGCCACCGGGAACGAGACGGTGGGGGCGTGGAACCCGAAATCGATGAGCCGCTTGGCCACGTCTTCCACCGTGACCCCCGTCTGGGCGTGCAGGGGCCGCAAGTCGATGATGCACTCGTGGGCCACCAGGCCGTTCTCGCCGGTGTAGAGCACCGGGAACAAGCCATCGAGTCGGGCAGCCAGGTAGTTGGCGTTGAGCAGAGCCACCCGGGTGGCCTCCGTCAGCCCCGCTCCGCCCATGGCGCTGATGTAGGCCCAGGAGATGGGCAGGATTCCGGCCGACCCCCAGGGGGCGGCCGAAACGGCCCCGACCCCGGTGGACGGGCCGGCCTCGCCCACCACGGGGTGGTTGGGCAGGTACGGGGCCAGATGCGAGCCCACCGCCACCGGGCCGACTCCCGGCCCGCCGCCGCCGTGGGGAATGCAAAACGTCTTGTGCAGGTTCAGGTGGGATACGTCGGCGCCGAACTGCCCGGGCTGGGCCACTCCTACCAACGCGTTCAGATTGGCCCCGTCCAGGTAGACCTGGCCGCCATAGGCGTGGATCAGATCGCACACCTCGGTCACGGTGGCCTCGTACACCCCGTGGGTGGACGGGTAGGTGATCATCAGGGCGCTGAGCCTGTCATCGTGCTCGACGACCTTGGCCTTCAGGTCGTCCATGTCCACGTTGCCGTCGCCATCGCAGTCCACCACCACCACCCGCATACCGGCCATGGCCGCGCTGGCCGCGTTGGTGCCGTGGGCCGAGGCGGGGATGAGGCATATGTCCCGCTGAGTGTCGCCCCGGGCGGCGTGATAGCTCCGGATGGCCAGCAGCCCGGCCAGCTCGCCCTGGGAGCCGGCGTTGGGCTGGAGCGAGACAGCGGCGTAGCCGGTAATGGCCACCAGCATCTGCTCCAGCTCGGCGATCATGGCCCGGTAGCCCTCGGTTTGGCCAGACGGGGCAAACGGATGCATCTGGGCGAACTCGGGCCAGCTCACCGGCTCCATCTGGGTGGTGGCGTTGAGTTTCATGGTGCACGACCCCAGCGGGATCATGGTGCGGTCCAAGGCCAGGTCTTTGGAGGCCAAATGGCGCAGATAGCGCAGCATCTCGGTTTCGCTGTGGTAGCGGTGGAACGTGGGATGGCTCAAAAAGCCGCTGGTGCGGATGCTGTCGGGGGGCAAGGCGTCGGGGATCTCCGCATCGAGGGCGTCGAAGTCGCCGGGATCGGCGGCAATGCCAAAGGCCCGCCACACCGCGACCACCGTGGCCCGGGTGGTGGTCTCGTCCAGCGAGAACGCCACGGTGTCGTCGTCCACGGGGCGCAGGTTTAGCCCCTGGGCCAAGGCCGCGTCCATAACCTCACCGGCCCGGCCCGGCACCTCCACGGCGACGGTGTCGAAGAAGTGCTCGGCACCGATCTCATAGCCGCACTGGCGCAGCCGTGCCGCTGCTATGGCCGTCAGGCGGTGTACCCGACGGGCGATCCGGGTCAGCCCGGCGGGGCCGTGGTAAACGGCATACATGGCGGCCATGACCGCCAACAGCACCTGGGCGGTGCAGATATTGCTGGTGGCCCGCTCCCGGCGGATGTGCTGCTCCCGGGTCTGAAGGGTCAGCCGGTAGGCCACCGCCCCGGCGTCGTCGATGGACACGCCGGCAAGCCGGCCGGGCAGCGACCGCATGGCCGACTCCGGCACCGCGACGAACCCGGCGTGGGGGCCGCCGAAGCCGAGGGGCACCCCGAAGCGCTGCGACGATCCCACCACCGCGTCGGCGCCCAGCTCCCCGGGAGGGGTCAAAAGGCACAGCGCCAGCAGGTCGGTGGCCACCGCCACCAGGGCGTTCACGTTGTGGGCCGCGGCAATAATCCCGCTCAGGTCGCCGATGCGCCCCGAGCTGGCGGGGTACGAGGCCAGTACGCCGAAGGCCCCATCGGCGATCTCCTCGATGTCGGCCTGCTCCAAGTCGGCGACGACCACCTCGATGCCCAGCGGCTCAGCCCTGGTGGCCACCACGTCGATGGTCTGGGGATGGGTGTCGGCATCGACGATGAACCGGTTGTCGGGCGCTTTGCGGTTGAGCCGCCGCAGCAGCGTCATGGCCTCGGCCGCCGCGGTGCCCTCGTCCAGCAGCGAGGCGTTGGCCATGCCCATGGCGCACAGGTCGGTGACCATGGTCTGGAAGTTGACAAGCGCCTCCAAGCGGCCCTGGGAGATCTCCGGCTGATACGGGGTGTAGGCGGTGTACCAAGCCGGGTTCTCCAGCACGTTGCGGCGGACCACCGCTGGGGTGATGGTGTCGTAGTACCCCATGCCGATCAGCGAGGTGGCCACCGTGTTGCGGTCGGCCAGCGCCCGCAACCTCTCGGTGGTGGCTGCCTCGGTCAACCCCGGCGGAAGCTCCAGAGGGCTGTCGGAGCGGATGTTGGGGGGAACCGCGGCGTCCACCAGCGCCGCCAGGCTGTCGAAGCCCAGCTCGGCCAGCATCGCAGCCTGATCCTCGGGACGGGGGCCGATGTGGCGGGCCTGGAATTCATCGGGGTTCTCCAGAGCACGCAGGCCGGGGGGAGGGGCGGTGGGTGGCGGCATGGCGATTCGGGTGATCAGGGGGCCAACGCCGCCCCGTCGGTCAGCCCGTAGCGGTGGAAGGGTCCGAAGAAGCCGTGCTCGTAGAGCCCGTAGCCCTCATTGCCCTCGTAGGTGTAGCGGCCCACGTGGTCGACCACGCCGTACTGCCCGATGGGCTTTGCCTCGGCTTCGACGTCCAGCACCTTGCCCTGCACCACCAGGCCGGGGCCCTGGTACATGCCGTGGCGCCAGTCTGAGTCCATGCCGTACCCGGTGCCCACCGAGACGAAGTTCACCAACAGGGGTTGGCAGTCGATCTCGATCCCGGCCTCGGGGAAGGAGATGGTGGAGTGGGTCAGCACCCGGGTGCCCGACTCGAAGGTGTGGTCGTGCTCGGGACGGCCCAAGTCCTCGTCGGGGCGGCCGTCGGTCCACACCCGCTTGGCCTCGACCAGCCGCCGGGTTCCGTCGTCGGCCTCGTTGTTCATGTACAGCACTGCGTGGTCGTCGAACATCATGGGGAAGTAGTTCCACATGCCGGACATGACGTTGACGCCCTGGCGGATGCCGTCGGCTTCCGGCTCGCCCACCGGGCGGATGCCCCAGGAGCGGTCGCGGGCGCCGCCCCATCGGTCGGGGGTGACGGCGAAGTCCTCGCCGCCCACCGACAGAGTGCCCTCCCACCGGCCGAGCTGGGCGAAGCGCTGGGTGTCGAACACCACCCGGCCTTGTTGGCGGATGAACTGGTTGGGCTCCTCGATGGCCCGGATGGAGGCATCCCAGGTCACGTCCATGGCAATGGAGTGCTCGTTGGGCTCCACGATGTAGCGCACCTTCTTGAGGGGCTCGATGACCTCGATGCGCATGGGGCCGACCGACATGTCCATCCGGTCGGTGAGCGGCCGGGAGCCCCTCACCACATGGTGGCTGTCGCCTCGGCGGACGCAGCAGAAGGCGTCCTGGACGCCCAGATTCGGGTATTGGCCCATGCCGAAGATGGCGAACATCTCATCGCTGGAGCCGTGCATGCAGAAATAGTTGCGGTCATAGAAGTTGCGGTCGGACGAGCTGACATTGCGGATCCAGTCGGGGGACTGGTGGACCGGGAACTCGTCCCATGAGGAGATGGCCATAGCCGTCCTTTCGGTATTTCGATGTGCTCGCGGCCTACCTTATGTCTTCGCGATGACAACAACAGAAAGCAGGCAGCCGTGAACGGCGAAGTGCAGACCAGGAGAGGAACCGCGCCATGAACGGCGAAGTGCAGACCAGGAGAGGAACCGCGCCATGAACGGCGAAGTGCAGACCAGGAGAGGAACCGCGCCATGAACGGCGAAGTGCAGACCAGGAGAGGAACCGCGCCGTGAACGGCGAAGTGCAGACCAGGAGAGGAACCGCGCCATGAACGGCGAAGTGCAGACCAGGAGAGGAACCGCGCCATGAACGGCAAGGTGGCTTTGGTGACCGGGGGAGGCAGCGGGATCGGCCGGGCGGCCGCAGTGCTGTTCGCCCGCAAGGGCGCGAAGGTGGCAATAGCCGACCGCAACGCCCAAGGCGGCGCGCAAACAGCCGCCATGATCGACGGCGAGGGGGGCGAAGGCCGGTTCTTCGCGGTGGACGTGACGAGCGAGGCCCAAGTGGAGGGCCTGGTGGCCTCGACGGTGTCGGCGTTCGGCAGTCTGGACTGCGCCTTCAACAACGCCGGCATCACCCATCCCTCCCGGCTGTTTCACGAGCTCACCCTGGACCAGTGGAACGAGATGATCGCGGTCAACTTGACCTCGGTGTTTCTGTGCATGAAGCACGAGATCGCCCAGATGCTGGCCCAAGGCCGCGGCGGGGCCATCGTCAACACCGCGTCGGGGGCGGCCATCGTGCCCGCACCCGGCCAGCCCCACTACACCGCGGCCAAGAGGGGAGTGGTGGGGCTCACCACCTACGCGGCCGACGAACTGAACAACCAGGGCATCCGGGTCAACGCCATATGCCCGGGCATGATCGACACCCCCATGGTGGCGTCGTGGCGGGAGTCGAGCCCGGAGATGGCCGAGGCGGTGATCGCGCACATGCCCGGCCAGCGCATGGGGCTGCCCGAGGAGGTGGCCGAGGCTGCGGTGTGGCTGTGCAGCGACGAGGCCCGGTGGGTGTCGGGCGACACCATGGTGGTGGACGGCGGGATGGTCTGCCGGTAGGCCTCGGCCCCTAAGCTGCTGGCATGACGACCACAGCGAGGACGCCGGTGGCCGCGGTGGAGGGGCTGTTCACCCTGGACGCCGACGAGCCCCGCCTGATCGGGGGCCGGGCCCGCAGCCGGGGCTCCTATTTCTTCCCCAAGGCTTTGGCCGGATCCGACCCGGCCTGTCTGGGCGACGAGATCGACGAGGTGCTGCTCAGCCGCACCGGCCGGCTGTGGTCGTTCACCACCGGCGAGTACGCCCCGCCCGCGCCCTATGTGATCCCCGGCGACGAGTTCGAGCCCTACGTGGTGGCCGCGGTGGAGTTGGCCGCCGAGAGCCTGGTGGTGCTGGGCCAAGTGGTCTCGGGAGTGTCGGCAAAAGAGCTGTGGGTGGGCATGGAGATGGTGCTGGTGATCGACGTGCTCTACTCCGACGACGACCACGACTACCTGGTGTGGAAGTGGGCCCCGGCGGGCCAGAGCGAGAACGGAGAAGGCTGATGGACGACATCGCCATTTTGGGCGCGGGCATGCACCCGTGGGGCAAATGGGGCCGCAACTTCACAGAGTACGGGGTGAAGGCAGCCCGCGACGCCCTGTCCGACGCCGAGGTGGGCTGGGACGAGATCCAGTTCGTGTCCGGGGCCAACAGCGTGCGGTGCGGCTACCCCGGTTACGTGTCGGGATCCACGTTCGCCAACGCGCTGGGGTTCACCGGCTGCCAGCTGGCCAGCTCCTATGCGGCCTGCGCCTCCGGGGCCACCGCCCTGAGCATCGCCCGGGCCCAGATCCTGGCCGGGGTGTGCGACGTGGCCCTGGTGGTCGGCGCCGAGACCACCCCCAAGGGGTTCTTCGCCCCCAACGCCGGGGAGCGCCACGAGGATCCCGACTGGCTCCGCTTCCATCTGGTGGGGGCTGCCAACCCCACCTACTTCGCCCTCTACGCCCGGCGGCGCATGGCCCTGTACGGCGACACGCCCGAGGACTTCGCCGCGGTTAAGGTCAAGAACTCCCGCCACGGGGTGTTCAACCCCAACGCCCGCTACACCAAAGAGTACGACGCCGACGACATCGCCAACTCTCCCATGGTGGCCGACCCGCTGCGCCTGCTGGAAATCTGCGCCACCTCCGACGGGGGCGCCGCGCTGGTGGTGTCGAGCCTGGAGTGGGCGGCCAGCCGGGGCGCTACCGACCCGGTGCGGGTGTCGGGCATCTCCACGGTGGGCCCCACCTATCCCAACAGCGTGATCGAGCTGCCCTATCTGGCGTCGGACTCCTGGGCCGCGGCGGGCGACGAGACCATGACGTTCAAGGACAACATCGCGGCCCGGGCCTACGAGGAGGCCTCGGTGTCGCCCGGCGATCTGGACTTCGCCGAGGTGTACGACCTGTCGTCGGCCTACGAGCTGGACTGGTACGAGCACATCGGCCTGTGCGAGCGGGGCGGGGCCGCAGCATTGCTGCGGGCCGGGGACACCGCGCTGGGCGGCCGCATCCCGGTGAACCCGTCGGGCGGGCTGGGCGCCTTCGGCGAGGCCGTGCCCGCCCAGGCCATCGCCCAGGTGTGCGAGCTGGTGTGGCAGCTGCGGGGCGAGGCCGGCCACCGCCAGGTGGAGGGCGCCCGCGTGGGCCTGTCCATCAACCACGGCATGTTCGGCCACGGCTCCTCGGTGATCTGCACGCGTTGACCGGCCCAGCTCCAGGTGGAGTTCGACCCGGCGGAGCTCAGGCGGGCATCGAGGGGATTGGTGCATGATAGACGGGTTTCCTACTATTGGAATTTCACACGTTGGACAGTTTTTGAATCGTCCAGAGAGGGGACAACTATGAAACGCTCTTTGTGGAAGCTGCTGGCCGCCCTGCTGGCGTTGACATTGGTTGCCGCGGCGTGCGGCAACGACGATGACGACGTCGCCGAGCCGGCGCCCGCCCCGGCCACCGAGGCTCCGGCCCCTGCCCCCGAGCCCACCGAAGAGATGGCCCCCGAGCTTCCCGATATCACGATTGGGTACTTGCAGTGGATCTACGCCGACGAGGCCGGCAAGCGCATCGAAGACGCGGCCAAAGAAGCGGTTGACTTCCTCGGCTGGGGGTATGAGACCTGCGATGCGGGCGGCGACCCAGCGCAGATGCCGGTATGCGGCAACCAATTGCTGGACGCCGACATCGATGTAATGCTCACCGACGGCATCCCCGAGGCATTGGTCACCGACGTGCTGGAACGGGCCGCTGAAGAGGGCGTTCCGGTGCTTTCCGCCGGTGGCGAGGTAGACCCCCGCGACTTCTACATCGCCAGCTTCGCCTCTGATGACACCGATCTCGGAGTGCAGCTTGCCAACTATTTGGTCGAGCAGTTCCCCGATGGGGCCCGCATCATCGTGCAGGAGGTCCCCGCCGCGTGGAGCGACAAGCGCATCACCGGTCTGAACTCAGTCCTCGAGGGGACCGATATCGAGATCGTGGACCTGTGGGAAGGCGACTTCAACAACCTCGTTGCCGGCACCGAAGCAGATGTGACCACCAAGCTCCAGCAGTTCGAGGACATCGACGCCGTCTGGATCAATTTCTCGGTGGCCTCTATCGGTGCAGCCTCGGCCATTGGCGCTCTATATCCCGATGGCGACGATCCCGATCGGCCGCTGCTGGTGACGTTCTACGCCAATCCCACAACGGTCAACGACATCCGCGACGGCCGGGTAGACGCGGCGGTGGATGAAAAGCTGGAGTGGCAGAGTTGGGCGCAGGTGGACGCCGTGGCCGAGATGCTGGTGTTCGGCGCCGAGCCGAGCCAAGACCGGGCGCCTGACTATGACGGCCGGAACTTCTCGGTTCGCCAGGTGGTCACCATCGACACCGTGAACGCCATGCCCGCAGACAGCACTGAGGTGCCCGCGCCGGATCCGCCCGGAGACTATGAGGAGTACTTCCGCAACAAGTGGTGCGGACAGTTCAGCGGCATCGCCAGCTGCGGCTGAGAATCTGAGCTTGCACAAATGCTGTAGGTGAATGCGATGGTTGGGCCGGTGGCGGCTATGTCTGCCACCGGCCCAGTCGCGTTTAGCTGCTACTTTTGAGCGCAGGAGGCTCCACAAGTGTCTGATAAGGCATCTGCTCAAGTCACATCATCCAAATCGAACGACTGGCGCCAGGATCTTGACCTGCTGAAAGTCATCTCACGGTTTGGGGTGCTTATCACACTGTTGGCCAGCATCCTGATTTTCGCTGTTCTCAATGACAGATTTATTGAGATCGACGGAATTCGCACCAGTCTCAATCTGGCTTCTCCGCTGCTGATGCTTGCTCTAGGCCTCACTGTCGTCTTGGCCATGGGCGACTTTGATTTGTCGGTAACTGGAATACAGTCAGCGGCCGGGGCCATTGTGGTCATTCTCATCGTCAACCACGACTGGTCCTGGTTGCTCGCAATAGTAGTGGGAATGCTGTTTTGCTTGGCTGCGGGCTCGCTCAACGGCTTGCTTGTCTCTTATGCAGGGATGCCATCATTCATCACTACTCTTGCTACTGGGCTGATATTGATAGGAACCAGGTATGAGGCGGCCGATGGGCGCAATATCACTGGCTCGCAAGACTTGCCCGACATCTATCGGGATTTCGGAGTTGGTAGACCAGATCCATGGTTGGAATTGCACACTCCTGTATGGATTGCCGCTGGTTTGGCCATTCTCATGTGGCTTCTTATGTCCAAAACTGAAGCTGGGCGCTATATGTATGCCATTGGCGGCAATCCCGAAGCGGCGCGACTGTCAGGGATCAACGTCAAAGCACTGCGGGCTTTAGGGTTTACTGCTGTCGGTTTCATGGCGTTGTTTGCCGCGGTGACTACAACAGCGAGAACTGCTTCGTCGGTGGCAGATAGCGGTTTTTCTACGCTTCTTGGCGCGTATGCGGCAGCCTTTTTGGGGGCGGCGGCCTCTAAGCGGACGTTGTTCAATGTACCAGGAACAGTGTTAGGTGTGATCTTTTTGCAAGCAGTCGACAGAGGGCTGATCTTGGAGGGGTACAGCACCGGTGTTCGAGATATCGCAAAGGGCTGCATCCTGTTGCTGGCTATGGCGTTCACACGTATCGGCGCTTCCCGGCGATGACCGCGACAGCGCCAGCGGAATCGGCGCCTCTGCTCGAAGTCTCAGAGGTCACCAAGCGATACCCCGGCGTGTTGGCCGTCGACGGCGTGACCCTCTCGTTGGAGGCCGGCGAGGTCGTCGGGCTGGTGGGCAAGAACGGCGCGGGCAAGAGCACGCTGATCAAGATCATCGCCGGGGCTGAACGGGCCGACGAAGGCCATTTGTCCCTGAGCGGCGAGCCGCTCGATCTGCACCGACCCCACGATGCGACGGTGGCCGGGCTGGCCTTCGTCCACCAGGACCTCCAAGACGTGGGGGATCTGTCGGTGGCCGAGAACGTGATGATGGGCCTCGGCTATCCCCGCCGGCTGGGCCTATTCGTGGACTGGGCCGAGCTGCACCGCCGAGCCGCCCAGTCGATCGCCCGGTTGGAGGCGGACATCGATCCCCGCCAGCCGGTCGGGGAGCTGAGCGTGGCCCAGCAGCGGCTGGTGATGATCGCCCGCGGGCTGGCTCAGAAGGCCCGGCTGCTGGTGCTGGACGAGCCCAGCGCGTCGCTCACCGACGAGGAGATCGACCACCTGTTCGCCGTGGTGCGGCGGTTGCGGGACGGCGGGATCACCGTGGTGTACGTGTCGCACCGGCTGGAGGAGATCTTCGAGCTGACCGAGCGGGTGATCGTGATGCGCAACGGGCAGCTGGTGGCCGACGAGCCCACCTCATCGCTGGACCGGAGCTCGCTCATCTCCCACATCACCGGTCATGAGCACGCTCAGACCGCGGTCGAGCGGCGGGCCAGCCGGGGGGTGGGAGGTCGTCCTGGCACCGGGGCGGCGCTGGAGGTGGAGGGCGTGAGCGCCGACACCGGCGTGCACAACTGCTCTTTCGATGTGCGCCAGGGAGAGATCCTGGGTTTGGGCGGGCTGATGGGAAGCGGCCGAACCGAGCTTGTCCGGGCGGTATTCGGCGCCGACTACCGCCGGGAGGGAACGGTGCGGCTTCACGGTGTCGCGATCAGCCACAAGGACCCCTCGCAATCCATGTCTGCCGGTTTGGCGCTGCTGCCCGAGGACCGCAAGACCCAGGGCAACATCATGGATTTCAGCGTGCGCAACAACATCACGCTGGCTTCTCTGGACCGCCATCGGGTGCGCCCTCGTGTACCGGTGCCCTCTGCCCGGTCAGAGAAGCGGGCGGCCGACCGCCGGATCGATCGCCTGGGCATCGCCACGCCCAGCGACCGCCAGCTCGTTCGTCTGCTGTCGGGCGGGAACCAGCAAAAGGTGGTGATCGCCAAGTGGCTGGAGCAGGGGGCCGACGTCTTGATCTTCGACGAGCCGACCATCGGAGTCGACGTGGACGGCAAAGAGGAGATCTACGACATCATGGAGGAGCTGGCTGGCGAGGGGAAGGCCGTGGTGTTCATATCCTCTGAGTTCTCCGAGCTCGTCGGCGTGTGCCATCGGGTGCTGGTGCTGAGCGAGGGCCGCATTGTCGGCGAGTTGGAGGGCGACGCCGTTGCCGAGCCGGCCATCGTGGAGATCTGCTACAGCCAACTCTGACCGTATCGCTCGCAGGCCCGTTTTGTGGGCTGATGGTGTGAGAGGGGTTGCCGGTGGCCGGTACTGTGGTCGGCCATGGGCTCCGTTTGAGCCGTGGTGTCCACTGACTCCCAGAGGCGGGTATGAAAAAACTGCTGATCCTGTTGCTGAGCGCGGCGCTGGTTGCAACCGCATGCTCGGATGGCGAATCCCATGTTCCGGTCACCGGCCAGGCTGACCCTGGCGAAGGCGCGGCGGCGGACGGGGCCGCAACCGAAGCAGAGGCCGCCGCGGCGCCCACGGCCGACCAAGAGGTCGAGGACGATGGTGACGAGGTTGCCCAGTCCGAGGCCACCGAGGAGGGCCGTGGGTGTCGAACTGTCGGGGACAATGCCGACGCCGGGGCCGCCGAGGGCCTGTTGCCTGTCGATCCTGAGGTGAGGATCGGCTCTTTAGGCAACGGGCTCACCTACTATCTGCGGTCCAATGACAGCCCGGGCAGCAGCTTGTCGTTGCGGCTGGCGGTCAATGCCGGTTCGCTCAATGAGCCGGTCGCGGGCAGCGGCTATGCCCACTATCTCGAGCACATGCTGTTCAACGGCACCGAGAAGTACCCCGGCAATGAGATCACCGAAGCACTGCACAGCATCGGGGTTGAGTTCGGCGCCGACATCAACGCCTTCACCTCCTATGACGAGACCGTCTATCAACTTGACCTGGTCATCGACGAAGAGGAGCAGTCGGTGGCCACCGCCTTTGACGTGCTGTCCCAGTGGGCCCACGCGGCCACCATCGCCCCCGAGGATGTGGAGGAAGAGCGGGGGATCGTCCGGGATGAATACCGGCTCCGAGTCGAGACCGGCTCGGGCGTTGTGTTCGCCGTGTTCGAAGACATGTACAACCGGGCCACGCCCTATGCCGGGCGGTCGCCCATCGGAACGGTGGACAGCATCGAAGCAACCACCGCGGAGGATCTGCGCGACTTCTATGAGACGTGGTATGTCCCCTCCAACATGGCGGTAATCGCGGTGGGCGACCTGTCCGTCGAGGAGTTGGAGAGCCTGGTCGAGGAGTATTTCTGCGACATCCCAGCCGGCGAGGCGCCGTCTGCTCCCGACAACCGGTCGGCGCTGAACCCAGAGCCGGCCTTCGACGTGGCCACCTCGCCAGAGCAGGGGTACTCCTATCTCTCGCTGGACATCCGCCTGCCCTCCTGGGATCCCGGCACCATCGACGGCGACCGCCGGCTGTGGATCGAGGAGATCATCAGCATCATGGTGGAGAATCGCTTGCAGGATGGCTATGAGCAGGGATTCCTGTCCCAAATCGACCCGACGCATTGGGAGTCGTTCGGCCATGCCCGGGGCTTGAGGTACTACGGCACCAACCTGCGGGCCGACGACTTTTCGGCCGCGCTCACCGACTACTGGTCGTTGCTGCTCAGCCTGGCCGAGCACGGGTTCGCCGACGCCGACCTCGAGCGGGCGGCCCGCACCGTCAGGGCCTACTTGGATTCGGCGGTCCGGGCGGCCCCCACCACCCAGGACATCGACTACGCCGATTTGTATGCGTCGCACTTCTTGGGGGGCGACGATATCGGCACTGTCTCGGACACCGCCGAACGGGTGTACGCCCTGTTGGACGAAGTCCAGGTGGGCGACCTCACCGATCGCTACCAGGAGATCTTGGACCACAGCGGCCTGCTGTTGATCGCCGTGGGCGCCGACCCCTCCCAGGTGCCCTCGGCAGATGAGATGGAGGCTGCGCTCGACGCCGCGGCACCCGGCGATCTGCCCCCGCTGATCGGCGAGGCCGATGAGCTGCTGGCCGTGCCCGATCCGGTCGACCCGGTAAGCGCCGGGCCGATCGATGCCCTCGAAGGCGAATTGGACGACGCCTACGAGTGGGTGTTCGCCAACGGGGCCCGGGTCATGTACGCCTACTCCGACATTTCCGAGAACGAGGTAGACATGCAGGCCGTTTCCTGGGGCGGATGGTCGGCTCTCGAGGAGGGAGACCGTCCCCTGGCTCAGATCCTGGCCCCCCGGGCAGTGCGCAACAGCGGCCTCGGTGAACTGAGCCCTGCACAGATATCGCGGTATCTGGATGATCGCAACGCTCAGGCACAGCCGTTCATCCAAGAGACCACAGAAGGCGTCGCCGGTGCCTCCGACGCGGAAGGCGTTGAGACGATGTTCCAGCTCATGCACTTGTACATGACCGGGGCCCGAGTAGATGACCAGGCGTTCGGCGAAGCGATCAACATCGGGGAGATCATCCTCTCGCTGTCAGTCTCTGATCCTGATTGGCAAGGAGCGGTGGCCTATACCGATGCCCGCTACGGCGACGCATCCAGCTGGTTCAGCCAGGTCGCCCCCCAGGAGGCCTTGGACAACTTGACCCCCGAATCGTTGCTCGGCATATACCAACAGCGCATAGCCGGGGTGGACGATCTCGTGGTGGTGATCGTCGGCGACGTGGACCGCGACACCGTTGAGCGGCTGGCCCTCACCTATGTGGGCACGCTGCCCGCCGGAGAAGCCGACAGCTATGTGAATCGCCGGACACCCGAGCCCGACGGCGTCGTGCGCCGCGAGGTGGTGCTCGGCCCAGATGTCCAAGCCACCGCATCGATTTACTACTACGAGGAGCCAGTGGATGTGAGCCCTGCGACCCAGGCAACGGTCGATGTGCTACAGGTGATAGTCAGCGACCTTCTGGTTGAAGACGTCCGGGAGGACTTGGGCGACAGCTATGCAGTGTTCGCAGGGATCGGATTGAGCATCACCCCCGAGCCATTGATCCAGGCTGATGTCGTAGCCTCGGGCGATCCCCAGCAGATGGCCAACATCGAAGAAGAGATGTCTCGCATCCTGGCCGAAGTGTTTTCCGGTGAGATCAGCGAGGAGGACTTCGAACACGGCCGCTCCGTGGTGCGCGACAACTACGAGCTGATCGGCAACAGCGATCTGATCGACGTGCTGCTGCGTCGGGTCTATACCAGCGACGACGAGCTTCCAACTCCGCAGCGGCTCATCGACGAGCTAGATGCTCTGGAACTGGCCGACGTGCAGGAGCTGGCATCGCTGCTGTATGACCCCGCCCAGCGCATAGAGATCGCCCGGGTGCTGCCCTGAGCAACCCTGCCAGCTGGCTCACACCCGCCGCTATAGCACATGAGACCGTTTACCAGGCAGATCGCGCCACCGAACACAGTCGAATAGCACATACGGCTTGATATGATGGCCGTGTGGGCCATCACATCGATGCCGAAGGGTGGATAGCCACCCCGACGGGGTACGGGCGAAGAAGCTACCGCGCCTATGTGCCGCACCCCCTAGAAGGGTGGGATCCCAGCTTCGGCGTCGAAGACATGAACGCGGTCACCGCCGCGGACAGAGCACTCGTTGCGGCCACCTCCCTACCCCAGACTGATCTAGGCGGCGCGATCGCCGGCTGGATGGTGGCCCGCGACGAGAGCATCCGATCGAGCGTCATGGAGGGGGTTGCGGCCACAGAGTCGGGGCTCGCCTGGGCCCGCTACATGGACCAGGCCGGCAGGCCCGTGTCCGACGAGAACGAGGCGCTCACGCTCGGCGCAGCGAAACAGGTGGCCGCCGCGGTGGAGTTGGGAAACAAGATGCGTGCTGGCCGCCCCTGTGCGCCAGACGACATCCTCGACATCCACAGCCGCCTGTTCGCGGGGACGCGGGACAAAGACATCGGGGGCGCTTTTCGGGCCGAGCCGATATGGATTGGCCCAGAAGGCTGCTCGGTGGACGACGCATCGTTCGTGCCCCCTCCCTCTGAGCATGTGCCCGGACTCATGGACGACCTAGTCGCCTACCTGAACACCAGCGAGCATCCCGCCGTGTTGCGAGCGGCGATAGCCCATTCCCAATTCGAAACGATCCATCCCTTCGAAGACGGCAACGGTCGGACGGGACGGGCACTCATTCAAACTGTTTTGAACGACGCCGGGCTGGCTCGCGGGGCGATCCCGATCAGCACGGCGCTCAGCCGTGACCGCGTCGGCTACTACGACGCGCTCAACGCGACACGGGTCGTGTGCGGGCCCGCTGACGCGGCGGCTCGCACCGCCGCCTTGGGCAGGTGGCTGGCGACATTCGGCAACGCATGCGAACAGGCCTGCCAACAAGCAGCTTCGGTCGTGCAGACCGTCGAAACCATGGCGGCCAGGTGGCGGAAGGCTGCTGCGTTCCGCCGGGGCAGCGCGGCGGCGAAATTACTAGAGGCGCTCCCGTCGATGCCGGTGCTGGATGCTGCGATGGTGTCGGAGCGTCTTGGGGTCACTGAGAGGGCGGCGCGGGTGGCCCTCTCAGCCCTCGGCGCCGCGGGCATCGTCCGCTCCACGGGCGGGCGGCGGAACCGGAGGTACATCGTTCCCGAGATAGTCGGCATGCTGCGCCGCGTGGCCCCCGACGGCGGGCTGCCTCCACGCTGGGTGAGCGGAGAAGTGGGGGCGATGGAGGGACAACCTCCGGCAGCGCTGGCGCCGTCTAGATGTGACTACCGCGGCCCGCGTTCCAATAGGCAGTGCTGGCTTCCCAAAGGGCACGCCGGCCAGCATCGCTATCCGCCGATTCGCTAAAGCTCGACGAATGACGCCGGATATCTCGCAGTGAGCTTCCCCTAGCCGAGCCAACAACCTCTCCACCACTAGTGGTGAAGCTCAGACCCCGCCCAGCGCATAGAGATCGCCCGGGTGCTGCCCTGAGCAACCCTGCTATGAGGAGTCGCTCATGAGGCAGTCCAGGGCCGGCACGCTGGCCGGATCCAATGTCACGTCCTCGGTGTTTGACCAGTCTCCCAAGCCGGCACCGTTGCCGGCGTCGTGTTCGGAGTCGTTGGATGCCCGAATGCGGATGTTGTAGGTTTCGTTGTCCTCCAGACCGGAAATGATCGCACACCTGTCGTTGAGGTCATCCTGGCCAAGAGCTAGGGCGGTCCACGCACTGTCGTCTTCGGTGCTCTTCTTATAGTGGAGGTCATAGCCGGTGATCGTGGAGCCTCCGTTGTTCGGACTGTCCCACCCGACCATTGCCTCGCGGTAACCCCCGGTCAGCACTACGCCGGTGACCTTGGCCGGCACGCTCGCAGGCCTCGCGGATGCCGTCTCTCCCCATGGGCCGGTGCCGTTGTCGTTGGACGCTCGGACCTGCACGTCGTAAGAGATGCCGTTGGTCAACCCAGTGATAGTGGTCGAGGTGGCGGTGCCGCTGATATCCACGTCGATCCAATCGCCACTGCCGGTGCGGTATTGGACATCGTAGTCGGTGATCGGCGATCCGTTGTTGCCGGGCTCGATCCATTTCACACGGATAGACTCGTTATTCGAGCCCAGCTCTTCTATTGCCACCCCTTGGGGTAACCCCGGCGTCGCGGCCGCGGACGATGCCGACCATGCGCCGCTGCCGACGTCGTTGACCGCTCGAACCTGAACGATATAGGAGGTGCCGTTGGCAAAGCCGTCGATAGACGCCGGCGCGCTTTGATGCACAACAGCGTCGTTGTCCTCGGTCAACAGCACCCACGCCGAGCCGGACGCGGTGATCTTGTATTGAAGGTGGTAGCCGTTGATCGCCAGCCCGCCGTCGTTTGCCGGCGTCTCCCGCCGCACGGTGAGCCCGCCGCCGCCCGGTTCCACCGTCACGTCGGTCGGCTGATCGGGTACCCCGGCGCGGCGGTGATGGTCGCTGCGGGCCCCGCGTCGTAGTCGCTGACCGCCCGCAGCGCGAACGTGTGGCTGGTGCCGTTGGCCAGCCCCGTCGCGGTGCAGAAGTCCGGGCCGGTGATGAACCCGGAGAAAAACGTGTCCCGCTCAGAGTGGTCGTTCGGATCGGACTGGGCCAATGAGGGCAGCGAGGCGAACCCCACAACACCGGCAACCAAAGCCATCGCCAAAGCCAACGAAAGAGGCCTTCGCGCCCCACAGGCGATTGACATAAATCAACAGTATATGTAGGTGGTTTGCCACCACTATCCCGAGCTAAAAATATATCTCTGTCAGCGAAACGAGATGACATAGCCGGCTCAAGCCAGGAGCGATCCCGCCGGTCGCGGGCCCGCAGCCCGTCCGGATATCTTCTCGATCGGGCTAACTCGGAGTCGCGCTCGCCAACGACTGAGCCTCGTCGCCCGCTGCGTTGACCGCCTGCACCGTGAAGGTGTAGCTGGTGCCCGCCGTCAAACCCGTCTCCACGGTGTGGCTGAGGATGGTGCCTTCGTCCTCGGTGGCTATGTCGACGATGTCGACGGTGGCGGTGGTGTTCGTCCCTTCGACGGCTTTGATCACATATTCAGTGATCGTGGCGTTGTCCGGGTTGTCCCAGCTCAGCATCCAAAGGATCGCCCGACTCGGGCTGGGCCTGAGACGACAACGCGCCCAAACCCACAAAACCCGCCACCAAAGCAACCGCGCAAACCAACGACAACGGCTTGCGCCTTACACCCATGTGCTTCACACGCGTAGCTTAAGCATCACCAACAACATTGCTCAAGCACTGCACGCCAATTTCGTTGATATCTCCCGAACAAACTGGAAACAGCCCGAACAACCGAAGCTCCCTCCAGAGCACCCCAACAGCGGGGCCCTTCGCCACGATAGATCGTAGAAGTATCTAATACAGCAAGATGCCCCAACGCATCCGCGAACACAACACGGACCCGAGCACCAGGCCGGAACTGTTAGGAGCAGCCGACCGGAAGACCGCCTTCAGACGGAGCCCAGCACGGCATGAGCGGACGGGCTTCGAGTTGCCTTGGCAGCCCGCTCGCGGGTAACTATCGTCTTCGCGATCCGGCTAAGACAGCGAACTGCCCACCACCACAAGAGTGTGGGCACCATCGTCAGCAGCGCTGACCGCCCGCACATCGACATTGTATGAGGTGTTGGGTGTGAGGTGTGTTATTGTAAACTCTTCCGTGGTGTTGTCACTTTCATTGACAATCTGCCAACCACCGCCGTTGACCCTGTACTCGTATTCGGTGATCGCGGCGTTGCCCGGATCATCCCACTCTAACGTCGCCTCGGTAGCACTGATGCGTGTCGCGGACAGTCCACTCGGCGCGGCCGGCGCCCCCGGGGCGGCGGAGATGGTAGCTTGTGTATCCCCGGCGTCGCGGAGCACTTTCAGCGTGAATGTGTAGATAGTGCCCTCCGTCAAGCCCGACGTCACGGTGTAACTGGTGGCGGTGGCGGCGATAGCGTCGGTGACGTCAAAGGTGCCGGTGTTGTACTCGAGGCTGTAGCCGTTGATTGCTGCAGTGTCGCCCGGGGGGTCCCAGCTGAACGTCAAGTGGCCCTCGTTGCCAGTGCCTTCAACGGCAGAAGCAGACAGCCCAGTCGGCGCTCCCGGCGCAATGGTGGTGGTTGCCGCCGTGCTCTCTCCGGCGGCGCTGACCGCCCGCACCGCGAACTTGTAGCTCTGCCCGTTTGTCAAGCCCGTCTCTGTGTAGGTGACAGTGCCGTCGACGGTGGTGGTGATGGTGGTGTAGGTGCCGCTGTCGTCGATTTCGAGCTCGTAGCCGGTGATCGCGGCGTTGTCCGGATCGTCCCAGCTCAGTGTCACCTGAGCGTCGCCGGACTCCGCGGCCAGCCCCGTCGGCGCATTCGGCACCCCCGGGGCGGCGGTGATGCTCGACTCCGCACTGCTGTAGGCGTTGACCGCTTTCACCGTGAAGGTGGAGGTGATGCCCTCCGTCAAGCCCGAGTCCACGGTGTGGCTGACAATCTTGGTCCTGTCGGTGGTGGTGGTGGTGGTGGTGATGGCGGTGTAGGTGCCGGTGCCGATCTTGAGCTCATAGCCGGTGATCGTGTCGTTACTCGGATCGTCCCAGCTCAGCGTCAGATGGGTCGCTTCATCGATAGCGTCAGCGGTGTCGTTGTCAGCGACGGCTACTGCTGTCAACCCGGTGGGCTCGGCCGGTGTACCCGGCGCAGCGGCAACGGACACGAATCGGACGTTTTCGGTGGTGGAGGCGGCGCTCTCCGGCTGCACAGTGAAGGTGTAGCGAGAGCCCGCATCCAAGTTCGTAAAAGTGACCGACGTAACGTCGGCACCCAAAGAGATGGTGGGAGCTCCTACTGAGTCACCATTGGCATTGTAGACGGTGATCCTGTATTGGGTGATCGCGGAGTTGCCCGGATCGGTCCAGTTCAACACCACCGTCTCATCGCTGTTGGGATCGGCCGCCGCACTCAGCCCGGTGGGAATGGCCGGTGTTCCCGGAGCCGCGGTGATGGTGGCCTCAGTCCCTTCGTCGGGTCCGTTGACGGCGCGCACCGCGAAGGTGTAAACGGTCTGGGCCATCAAGCCCGTCGTCACGGTGTGGCTGAGTCTGTCGGAGGTGGTGCCGTCGGTGTTGGTGACGGTGGTGGTGGTGGTGGTGATGGTGGTGTAGGTGCCGGTGCCGATCTTGAGCTCATAGCCGGTGATCGTCACGGTGGTGCCCGGGTCGTCCCAACTCAGCGTCAAGTGTGTCTCATTACCGGTGCCGGCCACGGCCGCTGCTTCCAGCCCGGTGGGAGCCGACGGCGGCGCCACCGGAGTCCCGTCCACTGAAACCGGGGTCCCGTTGGCAAAGGCGTTCCGCGCCTGCACCTCGAAGGTGTGCGACTCGCCGTTGTCCAATGCGTTGTCGTCGATGGTCTCCACCGTGTAGCTGACGGTGTCGTTGTCGGGGTCGATGGTGAGGTCATCATCATCCGTGTCGACGATTTTGGTTTCTACGACGTCGCTAGCTGTCGTGCTTTTGACCACGTAGCTGGTGATCGCCGCGTTATTCGGATCTTCCCAACTCAACTCCACCCGCCCGTTATAGCCAACAGCCACCAGGTCCTGCACCCGGGCCGGCGCGCCCGGCGCGGCGGCAATGGAGGCTTCTTCGAAATTGTCGTCGGTGGTGGCGTCGCTGACCGCCTTCACCGAGAAGGTTTCAGTGGTGCCCGCCGACAAGCCCGTCGTCACGGTGTGGGTGACAGTGGTGCTGTCGGTGGTGGTGGCGATGGTGGTGTAGGTGCCGGTGCCGATCTTGAGCTCATAGCCGGTGATCGCCGCGTTGCCCGGATCATCCCAGCTCAACACCACATGGGTGGCCTCGGTCCCATGGGCCGCCGCACTCAGCCCGGTGGGCGCGGCCGGCGTTCCCGGAGCAGCGGTGATGGCCGCCTCATCCCCCTTGTCGTCGGCTCCGTTGACGGCGCGCACCGCGAAGGTGTAAGTGGTGCCCCGCTGCAAGTCCTCCACCGTGTAGTCGGTGCCGGAGATAAGCAGCCAGGTTCTGTCGCTGCTCTCGTCTATATCGGGGGAGTTGGGGTTGTCGTAGGTGACGCTGACCTCATAGCCGGTGATGGTGCCGAGGTCCGGCGCCGTCCAGCTCAGCTTCACCTGGGTAGTAGACTCATCGACTAAGTCAGTGGCGATGTTGTCGGCGACGGCCGCTGCTTCCAGCCCGTTGGGAGCCGACGGCACATCCACCGGGGTAGCGGTCGTCGTAGCCGAGAGCCCGTTGCCGTAATCGCTCACCGCCAGCACCTCGAAGGTGTGCGACTCTCCGTTGTCCAATGCGTTGTCGTTGATGGTCTCCACCGTGTAGCTGACGGTGTCGTTGTCGGGGTCGATGGTGAGGTCATCATCATCCGTGTCGACGATTTTGGTTTCTACGACGTCGCTAGCTGTCGTGCTTTTGACCACGTAGCTGGTGATCGCCGCGTTATTCGGATCTTCCCAACTCAACTCCACCCGCCCGTTATAGCCAACAGCCACCAGGTCCTGCACCCGGGCCGGCGCGCCCGGCGCGGCGGCAATGGAGGCTTCTTCGAAATTGTCGTCGGTGGTGGCGTCGCTGACCGCCTTCACCGAGAAGGTTTCAGTGGTGCCCGCCGACAAGCCCGTCGTCACGGTGTGGGTGACAGTGGTGCTGTCGGTGGTGGTGGCGATGGTGGTGTAGGTGCCGGTGCCGATCTTGAGCTCATAGCCGGTGATCGCCGCGTTGCCCGGATCATCCCAGCTCAACACCACGTAGGTGGCCTCGGTCCCATGGGCCGCCGCACTCAGCCCGGTAGGCGCGGCCGGCGTTCCCGGAGCAGCGGTGATGGCCGCCTCATCCCCCTTGTCGTCGGGTCCGTTGACGGCGCGCACCTTGAAGGTGTAGATGGTTTGGGCCATGAAGCCCCTCAGCGTGTGACTGGTGGTGGTGCTGTCTAGAGTTGCGGCCAAGTCGTCGCTTCCGCCAGTGGAGTAGTTGATCTCATAGCCGGTGATGGTGCCGGTGGCCGGCACCCCCCAGCTCAGCGTGATCTGGCCCGAGTTGTCGGCGTCATCGCTGTCGGCAACAGCCACCGCCCCCAGGGTCGTGGGAGCAGATGGCGGCGCTATCGGGGTTGCCTTCTGCTCGTCCGATGCGTATCCGGTGAAGTCATTGTTGGCGGCCCGCACCCTGACGGTGTATTCGGTGTTGTTTGCCAAGCGCGTCATATTGGTTGTGTCGGTATATTTCAACTCATATCTGACCTTGGTGGGGGTGCTCTCAGTGTCGAACACGAGCTCGGGGTCGCCAACCCCAGGCTGGCCCGCATCTACGGTGTTGTTGTCCGGTCCGAGCTGAATGTCATAGCCGGTGATCGCCGCGTTGCCCGGATCATCCCAGCTCAACGCCAGCCGCTGGTCATAGCCAACAGCCACCAGGTCCAGCACCTTGGCAGGCTTCCCCGGCGCCGCGGTAATCGTCGTCGCTTCTCCTTGGTCGCCTATGTCCACGGGTCCGTTGATGGCGCGGACCGCGAAGTCGGAGTTGGTGCCCTCCATCAAGCCCGTCGTCACGGTGTAGCTGAGGGTGACGGTGCCGTCGCTGTTAGTGGTGGTGGTGACATCGTTGAGAGCAATATCGGTGTAGGTCGTGCCGCCGTCGGTGCTGTACTGGTATTCGGTGATGGTCACGGTGGTGCCCGGGTCGTTCCAACTCAGTTCCAGGTGGGAGCTCTCGTTTCCGACGGACGCCGCCGCCAGCCCGGTAAGCTTTGGCGGCACATCCACCGGAGTCCCCGTCTTCTCGTCCGATGCCTCCCCGGCGCCGAGATCGTTGACCGCCCGCACCGTGACGGTGTAGGCGGTGCCGTTTGTCAACCCCGTCGCCGTGTAGGCCACTTTGGAGCCGGCGATGGTGTAAGAGGGAGGGTCGGTGGTGTCATCGGGATCGTAGAGAACGACGTTGGTGGTGGTCGTGGTAGTGCCATCAGAGACAGCGACGTTATAGCCGGTGATCGCCGCGTTGACCGGATCAGTCCAGCTCAACGCCAGCCGGCTGTCATAGCCAACAGCGGTCAGCCCCTCCACCTTCGCCGGCAGCCCGGTGGCCGCGGTGATCGTCGCCGATGCCCCTATATCGACGGATCCGTTCCTAGCGCGCACCGCGAACGTGTAGGAACTGTTCGGTAGCAATTCCGACACCGTGTGCGACGTGGTGTCAGCGTTGCTATCGACGATGTCGGTGTAGCTGGTGCCGCCGTCGGTGCTGACCTCATAGCCGGTGATGGGGCCGGTCGTGTCGCCGGCACCTTCTGGCGTCTCCCACCCCAGCGTTATCGAGGTTGCACCAGCCGTAGCGGTCAGGTCGGTGGGAGCGTTCGGCACCGGTAACGGTGTACCTTCCACCGACACCGGGGTCCCGTTGCCGAAATCGCTGACCGCCTGCACGTGGAAGGTGTCGCTCTGGCCATTAGTCAAATTCTCCACCGTGTGGCTGACAGTGGAGGTGGCGTCGCTGTTGGTGGTGGTGGTGGTGGTGATGGTGGTGTAGTTCGTGCCGTCGGTGCTGAGCTCATAGTGGGTGATCGCGGCGTTGCCCGGATCATGCCAACTCAGCCGCACTCGTTCATCGAAGCCAAGAGCGGCCAGGCCCGTCACCTCGGCCGGCGCGCCCGGCGCGGCGGTAATGGTGGCTGCGCCACCGTAGCCGAAATCGTTGACCGCCCGCACCGAGAAGTCGGAGTTGATGCCCGCCGCCAAGCCCGTCATCACGGTGTAGCTGATTGTGTCGCTGACAGTGGTGACAGCAATATCGGTGTAGGTTGTGCCGTCGATGCTGTACTGGTATCCGGTGATCGTGGCGTTGCCCGGATCGGTCCAGCTCAACTCCACATGGGTGTCCGCGCCTGGAACGGCCACCGCGGCCAGGAGGTCCACCTTGGCCGGCGCGCCCGGCGCGGCGGTAATGGTGGCTGCGCCACCGTAGCCGAAATCGTTCACCGCCCGCACCGAGAAGTCGGAGTTCATGCCCGCCGTCAAGCCCGTCATCACGGTGTAGCTGATTGTGTCGCTGACAGTGGTGACAGCAATATCGGTGTAGGTTGTGCCGTCGGTGCTGTACTGGTATCCGGTGATCGTGGCGTTGCCCGGATCAGTCCAGCTCAACTCCACATGGGTGTCCGCGCCTGAAACGGCCGCCGCCGCCAGGCCCATCACCTGGGCCGGCGCGCCCGGGGCGGCGGTGACCAAAGCCGCCGGCCCCTCGTCGAAATCGCTGACCGCCCGCACCCTGAAGTCATAGCTGGTGCCCTCCGTCAACCCCCTCGCCGTGGAGAAGCTGAGGGTGACGGTGCCGTCGCTGTTGGGGGTGGGGGTGACAGCGGTGAGAACAACTTCGATGTAGATGACGCCGTCGGTGCTGTACTGGTATTCGGTGATCGCCGCGTTGCCCGGATCGGTCCAGCTCAACTTCACCTGGGTGTTCTCACCTGAAACGGCCGCCGCGGCCAGCCCCGCCAGCGCTACCGGCGCGCCCGGCGCGGCGTCGATGGTGGCCGGAGTCCCTTTGTCGGTTTCGTTGACTGCGCGCACCGCGAAGGTGTAGATGGTGCCCGCCAACAAGCCCGTGCTCACGGTGTAAGTCGTGGTGGTCGCGTTGGTGAGGATGTAGGGCGTGCCGCCATCGGTGCTGACCTCATAGCCGGTGAAGGGATCGGCCGGCGCCGTCCACGTCAGCGTCACCGAGGTGGCGCCGGCCGAAGCGGCCAGGACGGTGGGAGCAACCGGCGGCGGTATCGGAATGCCATTCACACCAGCCGACGGGTCCCCGTTGCTGTGGGCGTTGACCGCCTCGACCGTGAAGGTGTAGGTGGTGCCGTTCATCAAGTCCGTCACCGTGTGGCTGGTAGTGGTGGCAGTGGCGGTAGCGATGGTGGTCGTGCCCTCGGTGATGTCGAGCTCATAGTGGGTGATCGTGGCGTTGCCCGGATCATCCCAGCTCAGCCGCACTCGTTCATCGAAGCCAAGAGCGGCCAGGCCCGTCACCTGGGCCGGCGCGCCCGGGGAGGCGGTGACCGAATCCGACGCGATCCCGGTGCTGTGGGCGTTGACCGCCTGCACGTGGAAGGTGTAGCTGGTGTCCGCCGACAAGCCCGTTGCCGTGTAGCCGGCGGTGGCGGTGGTGGCGGTGGTGGTCGTGGTCCCGTCGTCGATGGTGACCACATACCCGGTGATCGTGGCGTTGCCCGGATCATCCCAGCTCAGAGCGATGCGGCCGTCCTGGCCCACGACGGCCGCCGCCGCCAGGCCCATCACCTGGGCCGGCGCGCCCGGAGCCGCGGTGACCGAATCCGACGCGATCCCGGTGCTGTGGGCGTTGACCGCCTGCACGTGGAAGGTGTAGCTGGTGTCCGCCGACAAGCCCGTTGCCGTGTAGCCGGCGGTGGCGGTGGTGGCGGTGGTGGTCGTGGTCCCGTCGTCGATGGTGACCACATACCCGGTGATCGTGGCGTTGCCCGGATCATCCCAGCTCAGAGCGATGCGGCCGTCCTGGCCCACGACGGCCGCCGCCGCCAGGCCCATCACCTGGGCCGGCGCGCCCGGAGCCGCGGTGACCGAATCCGACGCGATCCCGGTGCTGTGGGCGTTGACCGCCTGCACGTGGAAGGTGTAGCTGGTGTCCGCCGACAAGCCCGTTGCCGTGTAGCCGGCGGTGGCGGTGGTGGCGGTGGTGGTCGTGGTCCCGTCGTCGATGGTGACCACATACCCGGTGATCGTGGCGTTGCCCGGATCATCCCAGCTCAGAGCGATGCGGCCGTCCTGGCCCACGACGGCCGCCGCCGCCAGGCCCATCACCTGGGCCGGCGCGCCCGGAGCCGCGGTGACCGAATCCGACGCGATCCCGGTGCTGTGGGCGTTGACCGCCTGCACGTGGAAGGTGTAGCTGGTGTCCGCCGACAAGCCCGTTGCCGTGTAGCCGGCGGTGGCGGTGGTGGCGGTGGTGGTCGTGGTCCCGTCGTCGATGGTGACCACATACCCGGTGATCGTGGCGTTGCCCGGATCATCCCAGCTCAGAGCGATGCGGCCGTCCTGGCCCACGACGGCCGCCGCCGCCAGGCCCATCACCTGGGCCGGCGCGCCCGGAGCCGCGGTGACCGAATCCGACGCGATCCCGGTGCTGTGGGCGTTGACCGCCTGCACGTGGAAGGTGTAGCTGGTGTCCGCCGACAAGCCCGTTGCCGTGTAGCCGGCGGTGGCGGTGGTGGCGGTGGTGGTCGTGGTCCCGTCGTCGATGGTGACCACATACCCGGTGATCGTGGCGTTGCCCGGATCATCCCAGCTCAGAGCGATGCGGCCGTCCTGGCCCACGACGGCCGCCGCCGCCAGGCCCATCACCTGGGCCGGCGCGCCCGGAGCCGCGGTGACCGAATCCGACGCGATCCCGGTGCTGTGGGCGTTGACCGCCTGCACGTGGAAGGTGTAGCTGGTGTCCGCCGACAAGCCCGTTGCCGTGTAGCCGGCGGTGGCGGTGGTGGCGGTGGTGGTCGTGGTCCCGTCGTCGATGGTGACCACATACCCGGTGATCGTGGCGTTGCCCGGATCATCCCAGCTCAGAGCGATGCGGCCGTCCTGGCCCACGACGGCCGCCGCCGCCAGGCCCATCACCTGGGCCGGCGCGCCCGGAGCCGCGGTGACCGAATCCGACGCGATCCCGGTGCTGTGGGCGTTGACCGCCTGCACGTGGAAGGTGTAGCTGGTGTCCGCCGACAAGCCCGTTGCCGTGTAGCCGGCGGTGGCGGTGGTGGCGGTGGTGGTCGTGGTCCCGTCGTCGATGGTGACCACATACCCGGTGATCGTGGCGTTGCCCGGATCATCCCAGCTCAGAGCGATGCGGCCGTCCTGGCCCACGACGGCCGCCGCCGCCAGGCCCATCACCTGGGCCGGCGCGCCCGGAGCCGCGGTGACCGAATCCGACGCGATCCCGGTGCTGTGGGCGTTGACCGCCTGCACGTGGAAGGTGTAGCTGGTGTCCGCCGACAAGCCCGTTGCCGTGTAGCCGGCGGTGGCGGTGGTGGCGGTGGTGGTCGTGGTCCCGTCGTCGATGGTGACCACATACCCGGTGATCGTGGCGTTGCCCGGATCATCCCAGCTCAGAGCGATGCGGCCGTCCTGGCCCACGACGGCCGCCGCCGCCAGGCCCATCACCTGGGCCGGCGCGCCCGGAGCCGCGGTGACCGAATCCGACGCGATCCCGGTGCTGTGGGCGTTGACCGCCTGCACGTGGAAGGTGTAGCTGGTGTCCGCCGACAAGCCCGTTGCCGTGTAGCCGGCGGTGGCGGTGGTGGCGGTGGTGGTCGTGGTCCCGTCGTCGATGGTGACCACATACCCGGTGATCGTGGCGTTGCCCGGATCATCCCAGCTCAGAGCGATGCGGCCGTCCTGGCCCACGACGGCCGCCGCCGCCAGGCCCATCACCTGGGCCGGCGCGCCCGGAGCCGCGGTGATGGTCGATTCCGCGTGGCTATAGCCGTTGACCGCCCGCACGTGGAAGGTGTAGCTCTGGCCATTAGTCAAATTCTCCACCGTGTGGCTGACAGTGGAGGTGGCGATGTCGGTGGTGGTGGTGATGGTGGCGTAGTTCGTGCCGTCGGTGCTGAGCTCATAGTGGGTGATCGCGGCGTTGCCCGGATCATCCCAGCTCAGCGCGATGTGGCCCGAGCTGCCGGCAACAGCCGCCGCGGCCAGGCCCGCCGGCCGGGCGGGCGGACCCGCGGCGGCTCTAATCGTCACCGACGGTCCGCTGCCGTGGTCGTTTAACGCATACACCTCGAAGCCATAGCTGATCTCCCCCGTCAAACCCGCTGCCGTGTAGGTGGTGGCGGCGGTGTCGGCGACGGTTCTGTTCACCCCGTCATCGATGACGACCCTATAATTGTTGATGGTGGCGTTCATCGGATCGTCCCAGGTCAGCTTGATCTCGCGGGGCCGTCCATCGACGGCCTCTGCTTTCAGGTTTCCTACCTCTAACGGATTCCCCGGGATGGCAGTGATCTCCACGGGCATTCCACCGCCGTAGAGGCTGGCGGCCCGCACGCTGAACGTGTAGCTCTGGGCATTTGTCAAATTATCCACCGTGTGGCCGATTCTGTCGGTGGGGTTGCCGTCGGCGTCGGTGACGGTGAAAGTGGCGGCGGTGGCGTAGTTCGTGCCGTCGGTGCTGATCTCGTAGTGGGTGATCGCGGCGTTGCCCGGATCAGTCCAGCTCAACTCCACATGGGTGTTCTCGCCTGAAACAGCCGCCGCGGCCAGGCCCGCCGGCAGGGCGGGATCGCCCGGAGCCGCGGTGATGGTCGATTCCGCGTGGCCATAGCCGTTGACCGCCCGCACGTGGAAGGTGTAGCTGGTGCCCGCCATCAAACCCTGCTCCACGGTGTGGCTGAGGGTGACGGTGTTGTCGCTGTTGGTGGTGGTGGTGGTGGTGATGGTGGCGTAGTTCGTGCCGTCGGTGCTGAGCTCATAGTGGGTGATCGCGGCGTTGCCCGGATCATCCCAGCTCAACTTCACATGGGTGTTCTCGCCTGAAACAGCCGCCGCGGCCAGGCCCGCCGGCCGGGCGGGCGGACCCGCGGCGGCTCTAATCGTCGCCGACGGTCCGCTGCCGTGGTCGTTTAACGCATACACCTCGAAGCCATAGCTGATGTCCCCCGTCAAGCCCGCTGCCGTGTAGGTGGTGGCGGCGGTGTCGGCGACGGTTCTGTTCACCCCGTCATCGATGACGACCCTATAATTGTTGATGGTGGCGTTCATCGGATCGTCCCAGGTCAGCTTGATCTCGCGGGGCCGTCCATCGACGGCCTCTGCTTTCAGGTTTCTTACCTCTAACGGATTCCCCGGGATGGCAGTGATCTCCACGGGCATCCCACCGCCGTAGAGGCTGGCGGCCCGCACGCTGAACGTGTAGCTCTGGGCATTTGTCAAATTATCCACCGTGTGGCCGATTCTGTCGGTGGGGTTGCCGTCGGCGTCGGTGACGGTGAAAGTGGCGGCGGTGGCGTAGTTCGTGCCGTCGGTGCTGATCTCGTAGTGGGTGATCGCGGCGTTGTCGGGGTCGGTCCAGCTCAGCAAAACCTCACTGTCATCGCCCGAGACGGCCGCAGCAGCCAGTTCGGCCAGCACTTCCGGCGCCCCCGGCACGGCGGTGACTCTTGCCGCAGCCCCCCTGTTGCCAGTGGAGCCGTTGACCGCCCGCACCGCGAAGGCGTAGGAGGTGCTCGGCATCAAGTCTGTAACCGTGTAGCTGATGGTGGTGCCATCGATGGTGTAAGAGGAAGTCCCGTCGTCGCCGTCGTCAAGGGGGATCAAGGGGCCGTAGAGCACGCGGCCGTCGGTGGTGGAGTTGAACTGGTAGCCGGTGATCGTGGCGTTGTCCGGATCTGTCCAGCTCAGAGTTATCCGGTCGTTGCAGCACTGGAGGGCCGCTGCTGTCAGATCCATGGGCACCACCGGCGGACCCGGGGCGCCGCGGTCGGATACGTCTGACCAATCGCCGGGGCCGGTGCTGTCTTCGGAGCCAGGGCTGGCGTTGGACGCCTGGACTCGGACCTGGTAGAAGGCGCCGTTGGCCAGCCCGGTGATCGTGGCGGACGTGGCGGTATCGACGTCGGCGGGGTTCCAGTCGTCCCAGCTGGCGGCGTCGTGGAGGCGGTATTGAACGTTGTAGTCGGTGATCGTCGCTCCGCCCACGTCGCCCGGCGCCTCCCAGCTCACGATGAGCGACCGGGTGGCCCCTGCTGCCAGCGTCGGCTTGCCGGGAGCGTCGGGTGTCGTTGCCGGATTGATGGACGCGGCCAGGTCTTGGGTGTTAGACCATGGGCCGGAGCCGATGCGGTTGACGGCTCGGACGCGGATTGTGTAGGTCGTGCCGTTGGCAAGCCCGGTGATTGTTGTCGACCGGCCGGTTATGAACACGGGTCGCCCCTGGGCGTCTTCGGTGCGCCAGTCGATCCAGTCTCCGTCGCCGAAGCGGTGTTGGACCTGGTAGTGGGTGATCCTCGATCCACCGTTGTCGGGCGCGCTCCACTTCGCGCTGATCTGGCCGTCGCCTCGGACCAGCCCCAAACCAGTCGGCGCTGCCGGCCGGAAAACATTCACCGTCGGCGGCGGTGGCGGTGGCGGTGGCGGTGGCGGGACAATCGTCGGCATCGGCGTGGCAGTCTCGGTCGGCGTCGGCGCCTCGGTCGGCGTCGGCGCCTCGGTCGGCGTGGCCGTCTCGGTCGGCGTGGCCGTCTCAGTCGGCGTGGCCGTCTCGGTCGGCGTGGCAGTCTCAGTCGGCGTGGGGTCGGGGTCGCAGATGGCGCTGTTGTGGGCGCCGGGCTCGGCGCAGGTTTGCTCCAGCTCGTCGCGGGCCTCGTCCAGTTCGGTCTCGAAAGCCTCCGGAGACAGATCGGCAATGGACTCCAGGGCGTTTTGGCGAGCCACAGCCTCTTGGCGGGTGTAGGGCAGCGAGCACACATCGGCCACCCCGTCGCCGTCGCTGTCGAACGCGTAGGTGCGCGGCCCGCCCAAGCTGAAGTTGGTGCAGAAATCCGGGCCGGTGATGAACCCGGAGAAAAACGTCTCCGAATCAGACGGATCCTCCTGCGGGGGCGGCGTCAACTCCCCGGAGCTGCACACACCGCCAGCGCCCCCGTCTCCGAAGTCGGCCCCGCCCAGCTCCTCGCACGCCAAAGCAACCTCGGCCGCCAGCGTCTCCGGCGACACGCTGTTGGCCAACGCCTCCAGGGCGTTTTGGCGGGCGACGGCCTCCTGGCGGGAATAAGGCAGCGAGCACACATCGGCCACCCCATCGCCATCGCTGTCGAACGCATAGGTGCGAAGCCCGCCAAAGCTGAAATTCGTGCAGAAATCCGGGCCGGTGATGTACCCGGAGAAAAACGTCTCCGGATCCAAAGGGCCGTCCAACTCGGACTGGGCCTGAGACGGCAACGCGCCCAAACCCACAAAACCCGCCACCAAAGCAACCGCGCAAACCAACGACAACGGCTTGCGCCTTACATTCATGTGCTTCACACGCGTAGCTTAAGCAACACCAACAACATTATTCAAGCAGTGCACGCCAATTTCGTTGATATCTCCCGAACAAACTGGAAACAGCCCGAACAACCGAGACTTTCCCCAGAGCACCCCAACAGCGGAACTGTTCACCTCAAAGCCCGAAAAGCAGAGAGTTTCGCCACAGTACCCCAACAGCAAAGACGTCTGCCACGATACACCGTAGGGGCACCCCCTACAGCAAGACGCCCCAACGCAACCGCGAACACGACACGGCCCAGAGCACCGGGCCGGAGCCGCTGGGAGCAGCCAGCCCCCCGCAAGGCGGGAGGAGGCCGGCTGATCGCCTAAACCTGGCGGTCCTGGTCGGCCCAGTGTGGATCGCGCAGCACCCGCTTGAGGATCTTGCCGGTCGGGGCCTTGGGCAGCTCGTCCACAAAGGCCACCGATCGGGGCTTTTGATACGAGGCCAGGTTCCGGCGGGCGGCGTCGATGATGTCGTCCTCGGTGGCGGCCATGCCCGGCTTGAGCACCACATAGGCCATCACCGACTCTCCCCACGTGTCGTCGGGCACGCCGATCACCGCGGTCTCCAACACGGCCCCGTGGGCGGCGATGGCCTCCTCCACCTGCACCGAGTAGATGTTCTCGCCGCCGGAGATGATCATGTCCTTGGCCCGGTCCACGATGAACACGTAGCGCTCCTCGTCCCAGGTGGCGATGTCGCCGGTCCGCATCCAGCCGTCCCGGATGGTCTCAGCGGTCAGGTCGGGGCGGCGGAAATAGCCCAGCATGTTCGCCTCGGACCGCACGATGATCTGCCCCGGGGTGGTCCCGTCGCCGGGCACGTCTGCCCCGTCGGGGTCGACCACCCGCACCGAGGTCACGAACCCCTCCCGGCCGCACGACCGCAGCCGCTCGGGGCGATGGCCCTCGCGGATGGCCCGGATGTGGTCCTCCTGGGCCAAAAAGCACATGGTGGTGCCCTCGGTTTGGCCGTACCCCTGGATCAGGGTGCAGGGGAACTTGTCCATGGCCTCGGTGATAACCCGAGACGGCATGGGGCCGCCGCCGTATTGGATGTTGCGCAGGCTGGAGAGGTCGTAGCGGTCGAAGTCCTCCACCGCCATCATCCAGTTCAACATGGTGGTCACGCCGAGGAAGGCCGACACCCGCTCGGCTTGGATCAGCTCCAGAGCCAAGGCGGCGTCGAAGTTCATGAGCACCAGCGGGCAGCCGTGGGCCAGGTAGTTCATGGCCAGCACCACCGGTATGTGGAACATCTGGCCGGTGAGCATGTACACGTCGCGGGGGACGATGCGCTCGGCCACCGTCTGGTTGAGCATGCCGAACCAGACGCTGCGGTGGCTGTGCAGCGCGCCCTTGGACTCCCCGGTGGTGCCCCCGGTGTAGAGGATGAACAGCGGGTCGTCGCCGCCCACCTCCGAGGAGGCCTCGGGCTCGGCGTCCGAGGACGACGCCACCAGCTCCTCGTAGGAGCCGTCGCCGCCGTCGCCGTACTGGAGCCAGTGCTCCACGCAGCCCACCAGCCCCGAAAGCTCGGCCGCCTCGGCGGCATAGGCCCCCTGGGTGATGTAGGCCCGGGGCTCGCCGTTGCCCACGATCTTGGCCAGCTCCGGCGGCGACAGCCGCCAGTTCATGGGCTGGGCCACCAGGCCGGTGCGCCCGCAGGCGAAGTACAAAGCGGCGTACTCCACCGAGTTCTGGCTCAAGATCCCCACTCGGTCGCCCTTGTCCAATCCCAGGCCGACCAGGCCGTTGGCCAGCCGGCGCACGTGCTCGTCGAAGGCCGCGAACGTGACCCGCCGGCCGGTGGTGGCGTCGATGACGGCCTCGCGGCCCGGCGCCTGGCGGGCCCACTTGGCCGGGATCTGGCCGATGTTCATGGCCGGGCGCCCCTAGTAGGGCAGATCGAGGGCCAAGGAGCGCTTCTGGATCTTCCAGTCGTCGCCCACCTTCACGCAGCAGTCGGTGTACATGCCGCTGGACAACACGGTGAGCCGGCCGTTCTCCACGCTGATGAGCACCAGATAGCTCACAGCGGTGACCGAGTCGTCGGCCTCGTCCTCGAAGTAGAGGTTGGTGATCACGTGGCGGCGCTGGTCGGTCTGCTCGTCCATGGCCCCGCTGAACAGCCCGGCGATGGCCTCCGACCCCTCGAAGGCGATCGGGTCGCCCCCCGAGATGGTCATCTCGAACACCGGGTTGTCGGGGGCGAACATCTCGATGAGAAAGCCGCTGTCGCCCACGTCGTAGGCCACCCCGGCGTGGTTCAAAAGCTCGGTCACTGCCTGTTTGTCTGCCATTGGGTCACTCCATTCCCAGTTGCTCCACCGTGCCCCGCCACGCCAGCGAGCCACCGTCGATCAAAATGTAGGCGCCGTTGATGAAGCCCGCCTCGCGGCCGGCCAGAAAGCACACCAGCTCGCCCACCTCCGAGGGGAGTCCCAGGCGGGGGATGAGCGAGGTGGCGATGAGCGCCTTCTCGAACGCCGCCGGATCGTCGGACTGCTTCACGAAGTCGGTGACCATGTCGGTGGCGATGGCGGTGGGCCCGTAGCAGTTGACCCGGATCCCCAGCGGCGCCAAGTCCACCGCCAGGTTCTGGGTCTGGAGCCGGATGCCGCCTTTGGAGGTGCCGTAGGCCGAGTTGTTGGGATAGGCGGACTGCGAACCGGTGGAGGCCGCGTTGACGATCGACGGCCAGTCGCTCTCTTTGAGGTAGGGCAGCGCCGCCTTGGAGCAGATCCACGGGGCGACGGCGTTCACCTCGACCACCTTCTTGAACACCTCTAAGGGCATCCCCTCCAGGCTGCACTGGTCCGCAGACGCCAGCCCGGTCTCGTGGATCCCGGCGTTGTTGTGGAGCACGTCGATGCCGCCGAAGGCCTCGGCGGTGGCCGCCATCAGGGCTTCTACCTGCCCGGTGTCGGTGACGTCGCAGTGGGTGTAGGCCGCGGCGCCGCCGGAGGCGTTGATCTCGTCGGCGACCGCCTGTCCCTGCTCGTCATGGAGGTCGGACACCATGACCCTGGCGCCCTTGCCCGCCGCGACCCGGGCGGTGGCCGCCCCGATTCCGGTCGCCGATCCGGTGATGACGAAGCGCAGTCCCTCGATGCCCATGCATGTCCCCTTTGGTGCCGTACCGCCCGCAGCGTAGGCGGCGGGTCCGGCGGCTGTAAAACAAGGGCCGCGGCGGGGGCCGAATCGCCGACGGGGGCGGCGGCCTGGTCCGAATCGAAAACAAGGTCCGCGGCCGGGGCCGAATCGCCGGGGGGGGCGGCGGCCTGGTCCGAATCGAAAACAAGGGCGGCGGCCGGGACCGAATCGCCGGGGGGAAGAAGTCTGTTGGTACATTTGGCCGGTGCCCACCGTGTCTGCCCCGCCGCCGGAGCGGGCCGGCGGCGATCCTCGGCCCGAGTTGGTGCGGCGAGACGGGGTGATCGCCCTGGCGGGCACCCGGTGCCGCCATTGCCGCCATCCCATGGCCGCGGCGCCGCCGCGCTGCCCGCGCTGTGGCCGCGGCTCGATGGCGCCGGCCACCTTCGGCCCCCAAGGCACCGTGTTCAGCTCCACCGTGCTGCGGATTCCGGTGCCGGGCCGCACCCCGCCGTTCACCCTGGCCTACGTGGACGTCGACGGCGGGCCCCGGATCCTGGCCCATGTGGACGGCCCCGACGAGGCCTTGGCCCCCGGCAGCCGAGTGGCGCTGTCGGGGTGCAACAGCCACGGCGACCCGGTCGTCCGGCGGTGCGGGCCGTGACCGGGGCGGGCACGGCGATCTGGGGGGTGGGCACCTCGGCATTCGCGAAGCAGCCCTCTGTCGGCGGCCCCCGCCTGGCCTGGCAGGCCGCGGTGGAGGCCCTCGACGACGCGGGCGCAACGGCCGCCGACATCGACGCGGTGTACGCCGGCTCGGTGTTCGGCGATCCGGGAGCGGTCACCCGCTGCCTCCAGCAGATCGGCATCGTCGAAGTTCCGGTGATCACCATCGAGAATGCCTGCGCCAGCGGCACATCGGCGTTCCACGAGGCCCGCCTGGCGGTGGAAACCGGCCGATACGAGCGGGTGCTGGCCTTCGGGATCGAGACCATGACCTCGCACTTCGACGGCGCCATCAGCCCCATCGCCTCCGACCCCGACGGCGCCCAGGGCTATGCCATGCCCGGCATCTACGGGATGTCGGCCACCAGATACCAATGCGAATTCGGGGTCACCGACGAGCAGATGGCCGCGGTGGCGGTGAAGAACCGCCGACACGCCGTGGGCAACCCGCGGGCCCAGCACCGCACAGCCGTCACCGCAGAGCAGGTGCTGGCCAGCCCCATGGTGGCCGACCCCATCACCTTGTTCCAGTGCTGCTCGATCGCCGACGCCGCCGCGGCCGCGGTGATCGGGCCGCGGGGCGGGTCGCCCGATCCCCGCCGGGAAGTGGCCATACGGTCCAGCGCGCTGCGCTCGGGCCGGCTGTGGGACCACACCTGCGACAAGGTGTGGGGCTGGGACATCGTGGCCGACACCGCGGCCCGGGCCTTCGAGGCCGCCGGTGTGGGACCGGGCGACATCGACGTGTTCGAGGTTCACGATGCCTTCACCATCGGCGAGATCATCGCCACCGAGGCGCTGGGGCTGTGCGCGCCGGGCGAGGGCGGTCGCCTGGCGGAGTCGGGCCGCACCGCTTTGGGCGGGGCTCAGCCGGTGAACCCGTCGGGAGGGCTGTTGTCGAGGGGCCACCCGCTGGGGGCCACCGGGCTGGCCCAGATCGCGGAGATCGCCTGGCAGCTCCGGGCCATGGCCGGCGACCGCCAAGTGCCGGGGGCCCGCCTGGGAGCGGTGGAGACCATGGGCGGCGGCACGGCGGGAATCGACGGCAACGCCTGCGTGGTGGCGGTGCTGGAGCAACCGGGATGACGCGGTGAGCGACCTGTCGGCCCCGGCGAGCGACCTGTCGGCCCCGGCGATCGGCTCGGCCGCGGGGATCGACGACGACGTGTTGTCGCCGGAGCGGATCGCCGATCCCCACGGCTATTTCTCGCTGCTCCGGGCCCATGCCCCCGTCTACTGGAACGAGAGATACCGGGCGTGGTTCATCCACCGCTACGACGACGTGCTCGATTCCCTGCGCGATCCCCGGTTCTCGTCCGAGCGCATCGGCCCGGCCTATGACCGGCTCAGCGACGAGCAGAAGGCCCAGCGCCGGCCCACCTACGACATCTTGATGGACTGGCTGGTATTCCGAGACCCGCCCGACCACACCCGGCTGCGGCGGCTGGTGAGCCGGGCGTTCACCCCCCGGGCCGTGGACGCGTGGCGGGATCGGATTGCCGGAGTGGTGGACGAGCTGATCGACGGCTTGGGCCGCCGGGAGCGCTTCGACTTGATCGAGGACTTCGCCTATCCCATACCCGCGGTGGTGATCGCCGAGATGATGGGGGTGCCGGCCGGCGATCGGGACCGGTTCAAGGACTGGTCCGACGATGTGATGGTCTTGGTGTTCGGGGCCCGGGGGGTGGGGGACCGCCGGGCCCGGGCCCAGCAGGGGCTCATCGAGCTGGCCGCCTATCTGGGGGAGCTGGTGGCCCACTACCGGCGACGGCCGGCCGACAACATCATCTCCAATCTGGTGGAGGCCTCCGAGGGCGACGACAGCCTGGAGGATCCCGAGATCGTGGCCAACTGCGTGCTGTTCTTGTTCGGCGGCCACGAGACCACCACCAACCTGATCGGCAACGGCATGCGGGTGCTGCTCCAGCACCCCGACCAGATCGGGCGCCTGCGCGACGATCCGGCGCTGATCAAGCCGGCGGTGGAGGAGATCCTGCGGTTCGACGGGCCGTCCAAGATGGAGGTGCGCACCCTGGCCCACTCGGTGGAGATGCGGGGCAAGACCCTGGCGGCGGGCGACATGGTGTATCTGGTGCAGCACGCCGCCAACCGCGATCCCGAGGCGTTCGACCGGCCCGACCGGTTCGACGTGGCCCGAGAGCCCAACAACCACATCGGCTTCGGCTTCGGGCTGCACTTTTGCCTGGGAGCGTCGGTGGCCCGCCTGGAGGGAGCGATTGCGTTGGAGGCCCTGGTCCGCCGCCTGCCCAACTTGGAGTTGGGCCCCGATCCCGAGGTGTGGGTGCCCACGATGCTGAGCCGGGGCCTGGAGCGCCTGCCGGTGAGCCTGCGATGAGCCCGGTGCGGCCGCTGGACGGCACGGGGGCGGTGGTCACCGGGGCCACCGGCGACATCGGCGGCGCCATCGCCCGGGCGCTGGCCGACCAGGGGGCGCGCGTCGGGCTGGTCGCCCGCCGGGCCGAGCGGCTCGAGGAGCTGGCCGGCGAGCTGGGAGGGGGCGGCGCCGACGTCGTGGCCTGCCCCTGCGACGTGACCGATGCCGATGCAGTGGCCCAAGCCGCGTCGCAAATCAACGCCGCGCTGGGCCCGGTGGACGTGCTGGTCAACAACGCGGGCGGCGCCCGGTTCACCGCGCCGGCGCTGGACATCGCCGAGGCGGGCTGGTCGAAGACGGTGGCCCTCAACCTGACCGCCCCGTTCCTGGTCTCCCAGGCGTTCGGCCGCTCGATGGTGGAGCGGGGGAGGGGCAGCATCGTCAACGTGGGCTCGCTGTCGGGGCTGCGCCATCTGCCCGGCATGGCGGCCTATTCGGCGGCCAAGGGCGGCCTGTTCCAGCAGACCAGGGCGCTGGCCCGCGAGTGGGCCCCCCACGGCGTGCGGGTGAACGCGGTGGCCCCCGGCTTCGTGGACACCAGCGGCTGGGACCGCTACGACAAAGACGCGGTGGTGGCCGAGGCCGGCATCGCCATCCCGCTGGGACGGTGGGCCACCGCCGAGGAAGTGGCCCTGCCGGTGGCCTTTCTGGCGTCCCCGGCCGCGTCCTACATCACCGGGGCCGTGCTGGTGATCGACGGCGGGATGCTGGCCTAGCCGCTGGTCAGCCGCAGCCCGGCGTCGAGTCGGACCACCTCGCCGTTCAAGAACGCGTTCTCCATGAAGTGGACGACGAGGGCGCCCACGTCGCCGGGAGTTCCCAGGCGGTGGGGGAACACGTTGTCTTGCACCAGCTCGGCGATGAAGTCCTCGTTGAGGGCGGCCAGCATGGGGGTGTCCATGGTGCCCGGCGCGATGGCCATCACCCGGATGCCCCGCACCGCCAGATCCCGGGCCATGGGCAGGGTGAGGCCGATCACCCCGGCCTTGGACGACCCGTAGGCCGACTGGCCCACCTGGCCCTCGTAGCCGGCGATGGAGGCGATGTTCACGATCAGGCCCCGCTCGCCGTCGGCGCTGGGCTCGTTGGCGCACATGGCCGCGGCGGCGTGGCGGGCCACGTCGAAGAGCCCGATCAGGTTCACCTCGATGTGGCGGCGGAAGTGCTCCAGGGGATTGGGGGCGCCGTCGCGGGCCACCACCCGCCGGCCCGAGCTGATGCCCGCGCAGCTCACCAGCGCGTCGATGCGCCCGAAAGCGGAGGCCGCGGCGGCCACGGCCTGCGCCACGTCATCGGGATCGGTGACGTCAACGGGGACGAAGGCGGCTGCATCGCCCATCTGGTCGGCCATGGCCTGCCCGGCTGATGAGGGCAGATCCAAGATCACCGCCCGGCCGCCCCTGTCCAGCAGCGCCTTGACCACGCCGGCGCCCAGCCCGGAGGCCCCCCCGGTGACCAGCGCGGCGGATCCAGGTACTTGCACGGCTCAGAACTCCCGGAGGCGGGCGCTGGTCGGGTCTACCTCGGTTCGCAGAATGCGCAGCTCCTCGGCGGTGGGGGGGGCCGTGGTGGGGATGCTGCCGGCGGGCATCGCCACCTCGAAGCCGGTGGCCTCTTGCACCTGCGCGGCGGTGACCCCCGGGTGCAGCGAGGCCAGCCGCATCCGCTTGGTGGACGGCTCGAAGTCGAACACGCCCAGGTTGGTGATGCACAGCTGCGGCCCGCCGGGCATGCCCATGCGCTCGCGGTGGTCGCCGCCGTCGCCCCAGCCGATGCCCGAGCGGAAGTCGAGCCTCTCCACGAACGTGCGGGAGTCGTGGGTGGGCGACCACAGGTAGATGCGGGGGATCATGGCCCCGAGGTCGGCCATGCCGCCCCCGCCGGGCAGGCGCACCTTGGGGGAGTGGTAGGGGCCGATCACCGTGTTGTTCACGTTGCCGCAGGCGTCCATCTGCGCCCCCCGGAAGGCGAACGTGTTGTAGCGGGCGCCCTGGGCGTAGCTCCAGAATTCGAAGGGGGAGCTGCTCAGCATGGAGGCCCCGCCCCACAGCGAGTCCGACAGGGTGGAGTCGCCGATCTGGTCGGGGTCGGCGTCGACGGCGATGGAGCTGGCCCCCCACACCAGCTCGGGGGCGTGGGTGCGCCGGGCCAGCAGGTAGCCGCACACCGGGATGAACGACACCGCGCCGTTGAACGCCCGGGTGTCGTTGGCCATGGCCCGGGAGAAGGCCACCACCATCAGCTCGTCGATGGTGCAGCGGTAGCCGGGGACGGGCGTGCTCATGACGACGCCCCGACAGACACGCGGTTGGCGGCCAAGAAGTCGTCCCAGGTCTCCGGGCCAACCACCCGCTGGTGGAAGAACCGGGCGAACTCGTCCGGGTCGCGGGCCGCCCGGGAGTACGCCGCGAAGAACCCGGAGTCATGGCCGTACTCGGGGAAGCACGAGCAGGGATAGGCGCCTTTGGGGGCCGGCGCGACCTCGTCGATCATGAAACTCGGGTAGGTGGTGCGCTGCGGCTCGGCGGTGAACGCCGCGGTGTCCACCACCCGCTCCACCGACGCCACCGTGCGGGCGGCGGCGTTGACGATCTCGTTGTCCATCCACACCAGCTTGGGGTTGACCCGGGCGGTGCCCCGCTCGTCGGCCTCGTGGGCGTGCACCAGGGCCACGTCCACCGGCAGGCGGGTGCAGGCCACGTAGTGCTCACCGGTGGGGCCGTCCTTCTCCTCTCGCACGGCGCCGGTCTCGGCGTGCAGCCCGACCACGTCGGTGCCCAGACCGGCCTTGGTGGGCACGAACGGGAGGTTGTGGCTCTGGGCCTGGAGCCGGCAGATGAGCAGGTGCTCGCTGTACTCCTCGACGTCCACCCGGCCCGACTGCGCCGCGGCCCGGAAGCTGGGGGCCAGTCCCAAGCCCTCGAAGCTGACCAGCCCGGAGAGCACCCGGCGCACGCAGCCCCCGGCCACCAGCCAGTCCACCGCCATGCCGGCCACGATGGCCACCAGCGTCAGGTCTTTCTTCTGCTGGCGGACCAGCTCGCGCACCAGCGCCATGGGGGCGCTGTTCATGGACAGCCCGCCGATGGCCACCGTGGATCCGTCGGGAACCGACGCGGCGGCCTGCTCCAGCGTGGTGACTTTGCTCATCGGATCTCCCTGCTCCCCCCGGTGGTGCTGCTGGCGCGGCCCTTGGCTGCGACCGCCGTACTATACGGCCCCCGGCCGGCGCCCCAGACATCCTCTCCCCCGAGTACGACGCCAACCCCGAGCAGATGGCCGAGTCGCCGACGTTTACGCCCAATCTAGATTTTGTTGCTGGCTGAGGACGGGTCAGCCCTATACTGATTGCGGTCTTTTAGGCCAACCATGTTGGACCGGAGCGAGAGTGGTAGAACCTCTTTTGGGTGTCTCGCTCCGGCCCGACTGGAACTCTAGCCACCTATCTTGTTGAAAGTGATCGAAAATCACTAGAACGCGGTGTTGGCCACTTTGTTCGAGCGGAAGGACTGTTACCGCGGCACCGTGTAGCCGGTTTGGTCGCGGTCCCAGGTGTCTGGGGTGATGCCGTCTTCGCGGAGCTTGAACTTCTGGATCCGCTCGGAGGGGGTCTTGGGCAGGCCGTCGGCCCAGCGCACGTAGCGGGGGACGGCGAAGTGGGCCATGCGGGGCACGCAGAAGTCCAAAAGCTCGGTCTCGGCGAGGTCGCGGCCGGGTTTGAGCACCACCACCGCCATCACCTCTTCTTCGCCCAGCTCCGAGGGCACGCCGATCACCGCTGATTCCAGCACGGCGTCGCAGGTGTTGATCACCGCCTCCACCTCGTAGGAGGAGATGTTCTCGCCCCGGCGGCGCACGCAGTCTTTCATGCGGTCGATGAACGTGAGGTAGCCGTCGGCGTCGAGGCGGCCCCGGTCGCCGGTGTGGAACCACAGATTGGCGAACGCCTCCACGGTGGCGTCGGGCATGTCGAAGTAGCGGTCGATCATGATGTGGGGCTTTTTGGGCCGCACCACGATCTCGCCCGCAGTGTCGGGCGGCACCGGTCGGTCCTCGGAGTCCACCACCGCCACGCGATACAGCGCCGACTCCCGCCCGGCGGTGCCGATCTTGCGCATCCCCCGGCGGTTCTCGGTGGTGACGGCCGCCTCGGTCATGCCGTACACCTCGGTGAGGTGCACGCCGAAGCGCTCCTCGAACGGCTCCCAGATCTCCACCGGGCAGGGGGCGCCGAAGCCGTTGCGCACCGGGTTGTCGGCGTCGTCGGGCCGCTCGGGCTGCTTCCACAGCATCATCAGCAGCCCGCCCTGGTAGTTGAATGCGGTGATGCCGTCTCGCCGGCAGCGGTCCCAGAAGCGGCTGGCCGAGAACCGCCGGTCCATGATGAGCCGGGCGTCGGCCTCCATGGCGCACATCACGCTGGTGTACTTGGCGTTGATGTGGAACAGCGGGAAGGCGGTGTAGAGCACGTCGTCGGCGCCGTAGCCCACCAGATCCGCGGTGTGGCGAGACAGGCTGAGGTTGGCCTCGTGGCACAGCATCACGCCCTTGGACGGGCCGGTGGTGCCCGAGGTGTACAAGATGACCGCGGTGTCGCGGTAGTCCACGTCGGGCTCGGGGGGCGGGGAGTGGAGGTACAACTCGGCCATCTCGTGGACGGTCACGCGGGCAGGAAACTCGGGTGTGCCTGCGCCAACGGTGCCCTCCGCCCGGTTGACCACCACGTGCTCGAGGCCGGGAAGACTCTTGGCGGCCTCGGCGATCCTCTCCAGATAGTCCTGGTCGCACACCACCGCCGAAGAGCGCGACTGGCCGATGAGGTACTCCAGCAGGCGGCCCCGCTGGGCCTGGTTGACGGGCACCTCCACCACCCCGGCTTTGGTCATGGCGAACCAGGCGTCGATGCACTCCAGGGAGTTCTGCATCATCAAACAGGAGCGGTCGCCCGGCCCCAGCCCCAGCGAGGCCAGCCCCGCGGCCAGCCGGCCGGAGTCCAGGTGGACCCCGGCGTAGGTCTTGTCGCGGCCCTCCACGGTGAGCGCCAGCCGGTCGCCGTTGGCCTCGGCCTTGTGGTCGATCCATGCGCCGATGGTGCGGGGCTTGTCCATGCCCTGCTGGATACCACACCCAGTGAGCGCCCGAAGAATGGGTGGACGATGCGGGGTGTCGGTGGCTAGGGCACTGTTGTCCGCCCGCTGCCGGTGTGGCCCCAGCACGCTGCTGAGCTGTCGGTTTTGAGTCCGCACGAGTGGAGCCCGCCTGCGGCCACCGACAAGAACGAGCCCGTCGGCGCCGTCGCCTGCCCGTGGTTGTCGCTGCCCCAGCACGCCGCCGAGGCGTCGGTTTTGACGCCGCATGAGTGCGAGCTGCCTGCGGCCACCGACAAGAACGAGCCCGACGGCGCCGTCGCCTGCCCGTCATCGTCGTCGCCCCAGCACGCGACGGTGCTGTCGGTTTTGATCCCGCACGAATGCGCCCAGCCCGCGGCCACCGACAAGAACGAGCCCGACGGCGCGGTCGCCTGCCCGTCATCGTCAGAGCCCCAGCACGCGATCGAGCTGTCGGTTTTGATCCCGCAGGAGTGGTATGCGCCCGCTGACACTGACGAGAACGTGCCCGTCGGCGCGGTCGCCTGGCCGTCATCGTCTTGGCCCCAGCACGCGACGGTGCTGTCGCCTTTGATCCCGCAGGAGTGGTACGCGCCTGCTGACACTGACGAGAACGAGCCCGTCGGCGCGGTCGCCTGGCCGTCATCGTTTTGGCCCCAGCACACCGCGGTGCTGTCGTCTTTGACGCCGCAGGAGTGCGACCCGCCCGCGGACATCGACAAGAACGAGCCCGACGGGGCGGTCGCCTGCCCGTGGTTGTCGCTGCCCCAGCACACCGCCGAGCGGTCGATTTCGACGCCGCACGAATGCGCCCCGCCCCCCGACACCGCCGAGACAGCCTTGGGGACCGGCACCGCGGCCAGAGTCGTCGGCACGGTGGTCTTGTTGCCACCGCTGCTGCCCCAGCACACCGCGGTGCTGTCGGCTTTTGTGCCGCACGAGTGGAACCCGCCTGCTGTCACCGACAAAAACGAGCCCGACGGCGCGGTCGCCTGGCCCGAGTTGTCCAGGCCCCAGCACGCCGCGGTGCTGTCGGCTTTTATGCCGCAGGTATGCGACCTGCCCGCCGACACGGACAAAAACGAGCCCGACGGCGCCGTCGCCTGGCCGTGTGCGTTGTCGCCCCAGCACACCGCGGTGCTGTCGGCTTTTATGCCGCAGGTATGGCCCGAGCCTGCTGACACCGACAAAAACGAGCCCGACGGCGCCGCCAGCCGGCCGCCGACATCGCGGCCCCAGCACACCGCAGAGCTGTCGGCTTTTATGCCGCAGGAGTGGAACCCGCCCGCGGACATCGACAAGAACGAGCCCGGCGGCGCCGTCGCCTGCCCGTGGGAATCGCTGCCCCAACACACAATTGAGCTGTCGGCTTTGACGCCGCAGGAATGGAACCCGCCCGCGGCCACCGACGAAAACGAGCCCGACGGCGCCGACGCCTGGCCCGAGTTGTCCAAGCCCCAGCACGCCGCGGTGCTGTCGGTTTTCACGCCGCAGGTATGCCCCCCGCCCGCCGCCACCGACAAGAACGAGCCCGACGGCGCCGTCGCCTGGCCCCACGCGTCGTAGCCCCAGCACACCGCCGAGCTGTCGTCTTTGACGGCGCACGAATGATCATCGCCCGCCGACAGCCTCACACCGCCGCCGCCCGACGAATACCACGCCCCCAACACCACCACCGCGTCGGCCCCAGTCCAACCGGAATACACCTTGTCGGAACCGGTACCAGCGCGATACGACCGCACCCTCACCCCGTAGACCTCGCCCGCAGCCCCGGTGTAGGTGTGCATGACGCCGTTGGCGTCGCCGGTGTGGGAAGCCGCGAACTCCTGGCGCAACACCGGTGTGGGATCCCACCCCGCCACGATGCCCAACTCCACGCCATCAGCCCCCGACGGAACCGTCCACGACACCTCGATCGACACCCCATCAGAGCCCAGCGCCGCCGAGAAACCCCCAGGCACCGGAACCGCCGCCAAAGACGACGGCACCGACACCTGCCCCAAGCTGTCGTCGCCCCAACACACAACCGAGCTGTCCGCTTTGGCGCCGCACGAGTGATACCCGCCCGCGGACACCGACAAAAACGAGCCCGACGGCACAGACGCCTGCCCATCACCATCTTCGCCCCAACACGCAACCGAGCCGTCAACCTCGACCCCGCACGAATGCCACCCGCCCGCGGACACCGACAAAAACGAACCCGACGGCACAGACGCCTGCCCATCACCATCAGCACCCCAACACGCAACCGAGCCGTCAACCTTGACGCCGCACGAATGCAGCCCGCCCGCCGACACCGACAAAAACGAACCCGACGGCACAGACGCCTGCCCATCACCATCAGCACCCCAACACGCAATCGAGCCGTCAACCTTGACGCCGCACGAATGCAGCCCGCCCGCCGACACCGACAAAAACGAACCCGACGGCACAGACGCCTGCCCCCAAGAATCGCTGCCCCAACACGCAACCGAGCCGTCAACCTCGACGCCGCACGAATGCAGCCCGCCCGCCGACACCGACAAAAACGAACCCGACGGCACAGACGCCTGCCCCCAAGAATCGCTGCCCCAACACGCAACCGAGCCGTCAACCTCGACGCCGCACGAATGCAGCCCGCCCGCCGACACCGACAAAAACGAACCCGACGGCACAGACGCCTGCCCATCACCATCAGCACCCCAACACGCAACCGAGCCGTCAACCTCGACCCCGCACGAATGCCACCCCGCCGCCGACTCGAGCCACAAAGCGGTGGTGTCGACGGTGTGGTCTGAGTCGTCGGCGATCGCGACGTGGCTCAACAAAGCGCTGTCGCCGTCGGCGTCGACGATGGCGCCCCCGTTGAGCGCCAGGGCGTCTTGGGCTGCGGAGATGCCGTCGGCGTCGGCGTCGCCCGCTGCGACGGTGTAGGAGAACACCACATCAGCAGTCCCCGACCCCGACGCGTAGGCGGCCTGGCGCACGTCTTCGCCTATGTCGAGCGCGATCTCAGGTGTGCCGGTCACCGTCACCGCTCCCGCGAACGTGGCGGTGACCTCGATGGCGTCGCCGGTGCGGTATGTGTTGTCGCTGCCCGCATCAGAAGTGACCGCCACCACAACTGCGGGCGCGTCGGTAGCCGCCGCGTCGGACTCCGCCGACACCCCGCCCGCGCCTTCCGCGTTCACCGCCCGCACCCGGAACGCATACGACACCCCGTGCACCAAACCGCCCACGTCATAGCCCGACGCGTTCGCACCACCCGCAGCGCTGTCGGACACGTCGATCCAGTCCCCGAACTCGCCGCTGCCGGTTTTCTGCGAGTACCGCCACCCGGTGATCGCCGATCCGCCATCAGCGGGCGCCGCCCAGCTCAACGACACCTGCCCATAACCGCCAGCCGCGCCGGGCTTGGCGGGAGCAGCCGGCTTCGCCGGCGACAACGGGTCGTCGTCGACAGTGACGCCCCGGGCCTCCAAAGCAGGAATATCGGTGCCCGTCGCCGTCGCGTCCAGCGGATTGCGCTCCAAAACAACAGTGTCGCCCGACCCCAACCCGGTGTTCGACACCAACGGCCCAACATCCGAGATCGAATTGCGGTCGAGATACAGGTATCTGAGGTCGGTCAGCCCCGACAAAGCCGAAATGTCCGAGATCGAGTTCTCGTTGAGATACAGACTTCTGAGGTCGGTCAGCCCAGACAGACCGGAGACGTCCGAGATCGAATTGCCGTCGAGATACAGCCCTGTGAGGCCGGTCAGCCCGGACAGATCGGAGATGTCCGAGATCGAATTGCCGTCGAGATACAGCCCTGTGAGGTCGGTCAGCCCCGACAAAGCCGAAATGTCCGAGATCGAGTTCTCGTTGAGATACAGACTTCTGAGGTCGGTCAGCCCAGACAGACCGGAGACGTCCGAGATCGAATTGTAGTTGAGATACAGGTGTGTGAGGTCGGTCAGCCCCGACAACGCCGAGATGTCCGAGATCGAATTGCCGGTGAGATACAGACTTCTGAGGTCGGTCAGCCCAGACAGACCGGAGACGTCCGAGATCGAATTGCCGCTGAGATCCAGCCGTGTGAGGCCGGTCAGCCCGGACAGATCGGAGACGTCCGAGATCGAGTTGTAGCTGAGATCCAGCCGTGTGAGGCCGGTCAGCCCAGACAGACCGGAGACGTCCGAGATCGAATTGTAGTCGAGCTCCAGCCGTGTGAGGCCGGTCAGCCCAGACAGACCGGAGACGTCCGAGATCGAATTGCCGTCGAGATACAGCCGTGTGAGGCCGGTCAGCCCAGACAGACCGGAGACGTCCGAGATCGAGTTGTAGCTGAGATCCCGGTTGTAGCGGAGATCCAGGTCTGTGAGGTCGGTCAGCCCCGACAGAGCGGAGATGTCCGAGATCGAATTACCGAAGAGGTTCAGGTCGGTGAGGGCGGTGAGGCCCGACAGCGCCGAGATGTCCGAAACCGAGTTGTACCGAAGGTTCAGGTCGGTGAGGGTGGTGAGGCTGGTGAGGGGGGAGAGGTCTGTGATGGTGCCGCTGCGGAGTTGTAGGTCGGTGAGGGCGGTGGCGTATTTCAGGCCGGTGAGGTCGGCGACGCCCGCGTAGGCCTCGGGGATGTCGGTGAGGGTGGCCATGTCGGCTTCGGTGATGGTGGCGCCGCTGGTTATGCCCAGCTCGGTTTCGATCAGGCCCCGCAGCGCGGTGTCCGATATGGTCACCGCCCGGTCGGGGTCATCAGCAGTTATGGTGATGTCGAAGGTGATCGATGCCTCGTCGCCGGCCGAGTCGGTGGCGGTGTAGGTGTACTCGACGGCTGATCGGGCGACCTCGGGGGTGCCGGTCAACTGGCGTGTGGCGGTGTCGAAGGCCAGGCCCGCGGGCAAAGCCGGGCTCAGCGCATAGGCTATCGGCGCGCTGCCCCCGCTCGCGGCGGGCAGCGTCAACGCCGTGATCGCGGTGTTCTGCGTATAGGACTGATCGGCCACCGACGCGGTTCCGAACGACAGGGCGGTGCCGCCTTGTGCGGCGGCTTTGGCTGTGAGCCCGGCGATCAGCAGGCACAACACGGCCAGCAGTCCCAATGGTGCTTTGGTCGGGGCGGTTTTGTTCATGGGTGGCAAGCTAACACAGCGCAGACCAGGGATTGCTGTGAGGAGCTGTGGGGGGCTGTGGGGGGCAGAAGACACATCACCTGGGCTGAGAAACGGGGTCTGGGTGTCCCCCCTTTGGCCGGTCACCTCGATTGGGAGGTAACCATGAATGTGATGGAAAAGGACAGGCCGCCGGGAGGGTTTGCTGTGGGGCGTGCGGGGCTTGGCTGGGCCCTGCTATATACCACACCCAGCAAGCGCCCGAAGCATGTGGGAAGAGCGAGAGGAGCCGGTGATGGGCTGGAGAACAATGGGAGCCGACGGGTACCCGCCCGGTTTGGACTCGAACCCGGCGGTGTCGCCCCGCATCCGCAGCTGGGACCACATCGCCGTCGCGGTGCGCTCCATCGAGGCCGCCGTGCCGCTGTTTCGAGACGTGTTCGGCGGCCAGTTCGTGATGGGGGGCGACGACCACGCGATCGACATCCGCACCGCCATGTTCAAGCTGCCCGCCACCGTGAAGGTGGAGCTGATGGAGCCGCTGTCGCCGGAGAGCTACCTGCGCCGCTTCATCGACAAGCACGGGGAGGGGTTCCACCACGCCACCATCTTCGTAGACGACGTGGAGGCCGCCATCGAAGACCTGGGGGCCGCGGGCTACGAGGTGGTGGACACCGATCTGCGCGAGCCGCACTGGCGGGAGACCTTCGTGCGGCCCAGATCCGGGCACGGCTGCCTGTTCCAGATCGTCGACACCGAGCTGGACTGGCTGGCGCCCCACCCCCACTGCACCGTCGAAGACGTGATAGCCGGCAAGTGGCATTGGTGGAGGAGCCAGATCTGGCACATCGACCGGCTGCCCGACGGCTACCGCCGCTAGCGCCCCGGCGGGGCGGCCGCCTACAGGCCCAGCTCGGCTCGGAGCTTGTCGGCGAGGCGGAACTTCTGGATCTTGGTGGCGGACAGGGGCCACTCGTCGGCGCTGACGAAGCGGACGTGGCGGGGGACCTTGAAGCCGGCGATCTGGCCTCGGCAGAACTCGATCAGATCGTCGGCGCTGGCCTCGGCGCCGGGCTTCAGCTCGCAGAAGGCGGCGGGCACCTCGGTGTATTTGGCATCGGGCACGGGCACCACCTGGGCGATGGCCACCGCCGGGTGGGTTTGGAGATAGCTCTCGATCTCCACGGCGGCCACGTTCTCGCCGCCGACTTTGAGCATGTCCTTGGTGCGGCCCAGGTAGCTGATGCGCCCGTCGGCGTCGAGCGAGCCGATGTCGCCGGTGAAGAACCAGCCCTCGTCGTCGAAGCACTCGGCGTTTTTGGCCGGATCCTTGTGGTAGCCCTCGAACAGGTTGTAGCCCCGCACCCAGATCTCCCCCGGCCGGTGGGGCTCGGCCAGCGCCTTGCGGGTCTCGAGGTCTTTGATCTTCACCTCGATGCCCCGGAACGGGCGGCCCGACGACACCGCCCACGTCTCCGGCGGGTCGTCGGGGCCGGAGAAGGCCACCACCCCGCCGCACTCGGTGAGGCCGTAGGCGTTCATGTGGCGCGCCCCGGGGAGCAGGGCGTGGATGGCCCGCAGGGCGTCGGGCGGGGCCACGTTGTTCACCAGGCGGATCCGCGAGAACTCGTCGGCATCCCAGTCGGGATGGTTGATCATGGCCTGGGTGACCGGGGGGAAGGTGGAAAAGCACACCGTGGCCTTCTCGTCGCGCATCTGGGCGATGGCGGCGGCCGGCTCGAAGTGGGTGGGGGTGACGTAGGACGATCCCGCGTCCAAACAGCCGATGAGGGGGAGGATGGCGCTCATGTGGAACAGGGGCAGTGGATCCCAGAACACGTCGGTTTCGGTCAGCTCGAACCGGGTGCGACAGGCGGTCACCGCGGTGCGCACCAGCGCCTCGTGGCTGAGGGGGCAGCCCTTGGGCTCGGCGGTGGTGCCCGAGGTGTAGATCATGAGGGCGACGTCGCGAACAGCCACCCGGGAGCGGAAAAGCTCCACCTCGTCGTCGGTGGCGAGCCCGGCCAGGGCCTCGAATCCGGCCCGGTCCACCATGCCGGCCGGCGAGGAGCTCCCCAGCAGCACCACCGCCTTCAGCTTGGGGGCGGCGCCCAGGGCGAGGTCGGCGGGATCGCGGGCTGCGGCCAGGCCGGGCAGGCAGTCGTGCAGGATCGCCACATAGTCGGTGTGCTGGTCGATGATGTCGCTGGTGACCAGCACCTTCAAGTCGGCGTTCTCGGCGACGTAGGCCAGCTCCCGGCCCTTGAAGCGGGCGTTGATGGGAACGGGCACCGCGCCGATGAGAGCGGCGCCGAACATGACCTCGATGAAGTCCATGCAGTTGGGCATCAAGATGCCCACCCGGTCGCCGGGCCGAACCCCCAGCCCGAGCAGCGACCGGGCCGAGCGCCGGGCGGCCTGCTCCAGCGACTCGAAGCTGTGGCGCGTGTCGGGGAACACCACCGCATCGCTGTCCCCGTAGCGCGCCGCCCCCCGCACCACGAGGTCCCCGTAGGCCGTGAAGTCAATCCACTCGCTCATAACGGTAGCTTTCCACGCCCACCCCCGCGCCGACGAGAAATACCCTGGCCGCCGTTGCGCCCGCCTACCCATGGCATAACTGGCCCATTAGATGAGCTTTCGAATCTGTTGCATCTTCTAACTCATTTCGATACCGTCTAACCCAGGGTTGAAATATCGCCCGGATGACGCAGGGGGGGAAATGCCGGACGACCGGGAGCGTGCACGCCGTCACCTCGTGCCCCATTTCACGAGGGGCGGCGCCTGGAGGTCAGACCATCTGGTGGTGATCGACCGCGGCGAGGGCTGCTACGTGTGGGACGCCGACGGCAACGAGTACCTCGACGCCCTGGCCGGGCTGTTCTGCACCAACCTCGGCCACGGTCGCAGCGATCTGACCGCGGCGGCGGCGAAGCAGATGGACAAGCTGGCGTTCTACTCCAACTGGGGATTCGCCCACCCGTCGTCTGTGGAGGCCGCGTCGATGATCGCCGCGGTGGCCCCCGGCGACCTGAGCCGGGTGTTCTTCGTGAACTCCGGCTCTGAAGCGGTGGAGTCGGCGCTCAAGCTGGCCCGCTGCTACCACCTGGCCAACGGCGACGAGCAGCGCCACAAGGTGATCGCCCGCAACTGGGCCTATCACGGCACCTCGCTGGGCGCCCTCGCGCTGACGGGCATACCCAGCCTGCGCGACCCGTTTCTGCCGATGCTGGCCGATACCGTGCGACACGTGCCCAACACCTTGGGCTGCCCCCTGGAGCCGGGCCGGGAAGCCCGAGAGCTGGAGTGCGTGACCGCAGTGGAAGAGGCGATCGTGGCCGAGGGCCCCGACACGGTGGCCATGGTGATCGCCGAGCCGGTGCAAAACGGCCGGGGCGCGCTGGTGCCGCCGGAGGGCTATTGGCGGGAGCTGCGCCGCATTTGCGATGCTTACGGCGTGCTGCTCTGCGCCGACGAGGTGATCAACTCGTTCGGCCGCCTCGGCCATTGGTTCGGCAGCGAGCGCGTCGGCGCCCAGCCCGACATGATCACGTTCGCCAAGGGAGTCACCAGCGCCTACGCTCCCCTGGGCGGTCTGATCGCGGGGGGCGCCCTGGTGGAGCGGGTGTGGGACTCGCCGGTGGCGATGTTCAACCACGGCTCCACCTTCGGAGGCCACCCCGTGTCCACCGCGGTGGCAGTGGCGAACATGACGGCCATGCGAGACGAGGACGTCTTTGCCGGCGTCCGGGGAAACGAGGGCCGCCTGGGCGGCGGGCTGAGAGAGCTGATGTCGGCCCACGGCTGCGTCAAAGACGTGCGGGGCGCGGGCTACTTCTATGCCGTGGAGCTGATGCGGGACCGGGGCTCCGGCGCCGACCTGACCGAAGCCGAGTTCGCATCGCTGCTGCCCGGCGGCGTGCTGGAGCGGTTCGTGAGAGAGGCGCGTGTGCTGGTGCGGCCCGACTCTCGGGGGGCCGCCATGTTGATGATCTCCCCGCCGCTGGTGGCTGACGCGGCGGTGATCGACGACCTGCTGAGGCGGGTCGACCAGGTGCTCGACCGCTTGGGCGGTTGGCTTAGGGCCTTGAAATGAGGCGTGAAACATCCATCCAGATGGAGGAACCAACATGAAGCGACTACTGGCATTGCTCCTGGCAATGGGACTGATTGTCGCGGCCTGCGGCAACGATGACGCCGATGAGCCCGCGGCCTCGGAGGGCGGCGGGGCCGCGGAGACTGAAGCGCCGGTCACCGGCGGCGATGACGACGGCACGGCCCCCGACGAGACGATGCTCGACGAGTTGAACGTGGCGTATTTCCTGGAGTGGCCGACGGCCAATCAGGTGGCCCAGGCTCAGCAGACCTACGACGATGCCCTGGGCTTGACGGTGAACTGGATCCCGTTCGCGTCGGGCGGCGATATGGCCCAGGCCATGGAGTCGGGCGACATCGACATCTCGTACTCGCAGGGGCTGACGCCGTTCGCCAACTTCGTGACCGGCGGGTCCGACCTGTTGCTGGTGGGGGTGGCGGTGAGCTACGCCGATGCCGACAACTGTGTGGCCAACCCCGACTTGGGAATCACCGCGGACAACGCGGCGGAGACGATGGCCGGCCAGAGCATCTACACCCCGCTGGGCAACGTGACGCACTTCAAGCTGTTGAAGATGCTCGAGCACCTGGAGGTGGACACCTCCACGGTGGAGCTGATCCAGTCTGAGGGCGGCCCGGCTGCGGTGGCCGCGCTGGCATCGGGCGACGTGGCCATGGCCTGCGCGTTCGGCGGCGCGGTGAACCAGATGCTGGCCAACGGCGGCAACCTGGTGATGACCGGCGCCGAGCAGGAGGCCATCGGCATCCGCGTGTTCGACATCATCTCCACCACCGGGGACTTCGCCGAGGCCTATCCCAGCGTGGTGACCGGCTTCTTGCAGGTGACCGAGGACGCCAACCGGGCCTACAACGACGACCGGGCGCCGTTCATCGACACCATCGCCGAGGCGGCGGGCATGGACCGGGCAGCGACCATCGCCCTGTTGGACGCGTTCTCGTTCCCCGAAAAAGACGTGCAGCTTTCTGAGGCGTGGCTCGGCGGGACCGTGCAGCAGGTGATGAAGGAGCAGATGGACTTCTTCGTCGCCCAAGGCGATATCCCCTCGGCTTTGCCCAGCTACGACTCCTACGTGAACACCAGCTTCCTGCAAGCCGTGGAAGGCCGCGCCGGCGGCATGGCTGCCGGCGACGAGATGATGCTCGACGAGTTGAACGTGGCCTATTTCCTGGAGTGGCCGACGGCCAATCAGGTGGCCCAGGCTCAGCAGACCTATGACAATGCGCTGGGTTTCACGGTGAACTGGATCCCGTTCGCGTCGGGCGGCGACATGGCCCAGGCCATGGAGTCGGGCGACATCGACATCTCGTACTCGCAGGGTCTGACGCCGTTCGCCAACTTCGTGACCGGCGGGTCCGATCTGTTGCTGGTGGGGGTGGCGGTGAGCTACGCCGATGCCGACAACTGCGTGGCCAACCCCGAATATGGGGTCACCGCCGACAACGCGGCGCAGACCCTGGAGGGCCAGAGCATCTACACGCCATTGGGCAACGTGACGCACTTCAAGCTGTTGAAGATGCTGGAGCATCTGGGGGTGGACATCTCCTCGGTGGAGCTGATCCAGTCTGAGGGCGGCCCGGCCGCGGTGGCCGCGCTGGACTCGGGCGAGGTGGCCATGGCGTGCGCGTTCGGCGGCGCGGTTAACCAGATGATCGCCAACGGCGGCAATCTGGTGATGACCGGGGCCGAGCAGGAGGCCATCGGCATCCGCGTGTTCGACATCATCTCCACCACCGGAGACTTCGCCGACACCTATCCCAGCGTGCTGACGAACTTCTTGCAGGTGACCGAGGACGCCAACCGGGCCTACAACGACGACCGGGCGCCGTTGATCGACACCATCGCCGACGCCGCGGGCATGGAACGGGCAGCGACCATCGCCCTGTTGGACGCGTTCTCGTTCCCCGAAAAAGACGTGCAGCTTTCTGAGGCGTGGCTCGGCGGGACCGTGCAGCAGGTGATGAAGGAGCAGATGGACTTCTTCGCCGCCCAAGGCGAGATCCCCTCGGCTTTGCCCAGCTACGACTCCTACGTGAACACCAGCTTCCTCGAAGCTGTCAACTGAAAACTGTCAGTGGGGGCGGGTGCCCGCCCCCTCGGTGCTCGCCCCCGCTGATGGCTTGCCGCAAAACCGCTATGTTCTTTCCCAGCTGAGCTTCTAAGTAAAAGGCGGACGACATGGATACGCTTGTTCAAGGCCTGGCCGACGTATACGACGGCATCACCTATGTGATCGCCCGCGGGGCGTACTGGTTCTCAGTAGTGTTGTGGTGGGCAGCCGCTATCGGAGTGGCGGCCATGCTCATCGACCTGCTTCTTACCCCGTCGCGCCGATTCAAAAACGCCGACCGGGCTGCGCTGCCTCGTGACGGCATCATCCTGATCTGCCAGATCATGGCCGGTGTGGCCCTCATCGGGGGCGTGGTGCTGTCTTTCCGCGATACCGCGTCGCCATGGCAGCCGGTGGTCTCGCTGGTGGGCGGGGCGGCGCTTTTGGCCATGCTGATGCTGTACCGGCGCGCCGACGAGGACAAGCAAGCCGCCACGGCGCGCTACGTCTGGCTTGCCTTGGCGGTCAGCGTCGCGATTGCGGTGCTGCTGGCCGGCATGCGGAATGACGACTCGGCTGTTGCCCAGTTGGCGGAGGGAATGGTGCGCGAGGACTCGTCCATTCCCTACATCGGACTGCTGGTGGCGGCGCTGGTGATCGCCCGGGCGTGGTTCACGCTGGCCCGGCCCGAGGTGCACTTCGATCCGTCCAGAGTGGAGGTCGCCCGAGAGTCCAAAACGGAGAGCCCCCTGGTGGTGGAGGAGCTCGGCATGGTGTACGAGCTGCCCGACGGTGACAGCGTGGAGGCGCTCAAAGACGTCACCTTCACCCTTGAGCCGGGCCGGCTGCTCACTCTGCTCGGTCCGTCGGGATGCGGCAAGACCACATTGCTCAACATCATCGCCGGCTTTTTGGCCCCCACCTCGGGCGAGGTCAAGCTGGGCAGCGAGCCCATCACCGGTCCAGGTCAAGATCGGGGCATGGTCTTCCAGCGGGGCGCGCTGTTCGAGTGGCTGAGCGTGAACGACAACGTCGGCTTCGGCGCCCGCATGAACGGGCGGTCCCGCCCCGCCTCCCGCGAGGCGGTGCAGGATCTGCTGGACATCGTCGGCCTCCAGGACTTCGGCGACAAGGCGGTGTACGAGCTCTCCGGTGGAATGCAGCAGCGGGTGGCGCTGGCTCGATGCCTGGCCAACGACCCCAAGATCATCTTGATGGACGAGCCCTTGGGCGCACTGGACGCACTCACCCGGGAGAAGATGCAGAGCCTGGTGCTCAATCTCTGGAACGAAACGGGCAAGACCATCGTTTTGGTCACCCACAGCGTGGAGGAGGCGCTTTATCTCGGCGACCAACTCTTCGTGATGGCGCCGCGGCCTGGTCGCATCGAACGCACATACGACCTCCCCTTCGCCCAACAGGCGCTGACGGCCGATGCCCGGGAGCTGAAGACGTCTCAGGAGTTCATCGACACCCGAGAGGAGATTCTCACGATGATCTGGGAGATGGAAGAACAGATCATGGGAACGGGAGGAGGCGCCTGATGGCCGAGGGTCCGGGCGGGCACGCCCTGAAAGAGAACATAGAAATTCAGAACCGCACTGTGAACTGGCCCTTCAACTGGCTGTTCCGGGGCAAGACCGGCCAGAGCACCCGCAAGACGGTGACCTTCGGCGACGCCGCCGAGGTGAGCGGTGCGCTGCGCTGGACCATTTTCAGCCTGATCTTCATCATGGCGCTGTGGTTCATATCCACCAGGGTCTGGGGACTGCCTCAGGAGTGGTACGACTACGGCGATGAGGTGCAGGCCGGACTTGAAGAGGACGAGAGCTACGGCCAGCGCGACCTGTTGCGCGACTGCGATCGAGCAGCCGACAGCCCCGAGGACTTTCCCGGGCTGCCCGCATGCTCCTATACCCAGTGGCTCAGCGAATCGACCCTTCCCAGCCCGGACCAGGTGTGGGACGCCGCATGGGATTTCGCCCGCAACGGCTACAGCGGGTTCACGCTGTGGCAGCACTTGTGGTTGAGCTTCAGCCGTCTGGCCAAGGGGTTGTTCTGGGGGGTGGCCATCGGGGTGCCCATTGGCCTGGCCATGGGCCTGTCCAGCCGCTGGCGGGGCATCTTCGACCCCATCGTGGAGCTGCTGCGGCCCATCCCGCCGCTGGCGCTGATCCCCCTGTTCATCGTGTGGTTCGGCATCGGCGAGGGGAGCAAGGTGAACCTGCTCCTGTTCGCCGCGGTATGGATAATGATCATCGCCGCCCGCTCCGGGGTGCTGGCGGTGAACACCACCAAGGTGCACGCCGCCTATTCGCTGGGCGCGTCCAAGGCCCAAGTGCTGCGCCATGTGATCTTGCCCAACGCCCTGCCGGAGATCTTCACCGGCCTGCGGGTGGCCATCGGGGTGTGCTGGGGCACACTGGTGGCGGCCGAGCTGCTGGGGGCCAGCTCCGGGCTCGGCTTCACCATCTTCAAGGCCCGACAGTTCTTCCTGCTCGATCTGATGTTGTCGGCGGTGATACTCATCAGCATCCTCGGGGTGACCATGGACGTGGCTATGCGCATGGCCGAGAAGCGGTTGATTCCCTGGCGGGGCAAGGGTTGACAAGCCCGGAGCCAGCCGCGGCCCCCATCCCCATCACCGAGCTGTGGCGCGCCCAGGCGCGCGCGTCGCCGATGCGGGTGGTTTTGGCCGACGGCGGCGACGAGCGCGCCGCGGCCGCAGCCCGGTATCTCGACCGGGAGGGGCTGGCTGTTCCGCTGCTGCTCGACGACCCGGCGGGATCATGCTCGCCGGCGGTGACAGCGCAGGCCGAGGCCTCGCCCTGGAGCGAGCGCATCGACCTGGCCGACCCGCTGCACGTCGCCGCTTTGATGACCGCGGCCGGCGAGGCCGACGCCTGCGTGGGCGGCGCCAACCGGCCGAGCGCCGATGTGGTGCGGGCCGCGCTTTTCTGCATTGGCCCGGCGCCGGGCGTCGAGACCATCAGCAGCAGCTTCTTGCTGGTGCTGCCCGACGGCACCGCCATCACCTACGGCGATTGCGGCGTGGTTCCCGAGCCCGACCCGCAACAGCTCGCCTCCATCGCGATGGCCACCGCGGCCACCCACGAGGAGCTGGCCGGCGAGGCGGCCCGGGTGGCCATGCTGTCGTACTCCACCAAGGGCAGCGCCGGCGGTTCCCGGGTGGAGCGGGTCCGCTCGGCCACCGAGATCGTGCGGGAGCAGATGCCCTTGCTGGCCGTCGACGGCGAGATGCAGTTCGACGCGGCCTGGGATCAGCAGGTGGCTGCGGCCAAGGCGCCCGGCTCACCGGTGGCCGGCCGAGCCAACGTGTTCGTGTTCCCCGACCTCGACTCGGGCAACATCGCCTACAAGATCACCGAGCGGCTGGGCGGCGCCCGGGCGTACGGACCGCTGCTGCAAGGAACCGCCCGGGTGATCCACGACTTGTCGCGGGGCTGCGGCGCCGACGACATCGCCACCGTGGCGGTGATCGCGGCCTGCCAGGCCGGAAGGGCGCGGGACTGATGTCATCTGACTCTAACAATTCCGCTATAGGTGCTAACTTTCCGGCAGTCTGCTCTTCGGGACTCGGAGCAGCGAGGGAAGGCATCGGGCCATGACAACGCGATCAGGCGGCACAGGTTCCCCGCGTCTGCCGCTGGACAGCGCCAAGGTGATCGCCACAGCGGCGGAGATCGCCGACACCGAGGGGCTCGACCGGCTGACCCTCACCCGGGTGGCCGACGAGCTCAGCGTTCGCCAACCGGCCCTGTACCGCCACATCGGCGGCTACGACGACCTTCTTCGCAGCCTCAGCCTGCGGGGCCGCGAGATCCTGGCCCAGAAACTGGCCGACGCCGCGATCGGCCTGTCGGGCGACGACTCGGTGGCTGCGGTGGGCCACGCCTGGCGCCAGATGGTTCGCGACCACCCCGGCATCTATGCGGCCACCGACCGCTATCCGTGCGCCGGCGACGCCGAGCTCGAGGCCGCGGTGGAGTGGGTGCTGGCCGTTTTGGGCCAGACCCTGCGGGGCTACGACCTGACCGACGAGGACCGCGTGCATGCGGCCCGGGCCCTGCGCAGCGCATTCCACGGGTTCAGCCATCTCGAGTCGGGCGACGGCCACCCCCTGCCCCACGACCCCGAGGACACCTTCGAGCATCTGGTGGAGCTGCTGTGCGCGGGAATCCAACGGCTGTCCCGCAAGCCCGCGCTGAGCACCGAAGGCGCCGAGTGACCCGGCTCGGGTTCCTGCTCGACAGCGAGAGCTGCATCGGGTGCCACGCGTGCACGGTGGCCTGCAAGAGCGAGCACGATGTGCCCCTCGGGGTGAACCGCACCTGGGTGAAGTACATCGAGACCGGCGCGTTCCCCGACACCGGCCGCCATTTCTCGGTTATGCGGTGCAACCACTGCGACGACGCCCCCTGCATTTCCATCTGCCCCACCAACGCCCTGTTCCGGGCGGACAACGGGGTGGTCGACTTCGACGACGCCAACTGCATCGGGTGCAAGGGGTGCATGAACGCCTGTCCCTACGACGCCATCTACATCAACCCGGTCACCAACACGGCCAACAAGTGCAACTTCTGCAACCACCGCATCGACCAGGGCCTGGAGCCGAGCTGCGTGGTGGTGTGCCCCACCCACGCCATCAAGGTGGCCGACCTCGACGACCCCGCCGATGCCACCACCCAGATGATCGCGGCCACCGAAACCATGGTGCGGGCGCCCCAGAAGAAGACGCAGCCCAAAGTGCACTATCGGGGCGCGGAGACCGCGGCGCTCGATCCTCTGCGCACAGCTATCGCCGAAGACGGGATGATCTGGGCCGACACCACGGCCCATCACCCCACCGTGGAACCTGACAGCGACGGGGTGGAGGGCCGCACCGCCTACACCACGGCCCACGAAATGACTTGGAAGGCGAAGGTGTCAAGCTACCTGGTCACCAAGGCGGTGGCTGCGGGCATCATGGCGATGGCTGCGTTGCTGGTGCTGCTCGGACACGGCGGCGAGCAGGCTGTGGTGGGGGTGGCGCCACCGGTGGTGGCAGGGGTGTTCCTGGCAGCCACCGGCGTGTTGTTGGTGGGGGACCTGCGCAAGCCGGTTCGGTTCTACTACCTCATCACTCGGCCCAACCCCCGGTCTTGGCTGGTCAAGGGCGCCGTCGTCCTCGGGGCTTTCGCCGCGGTGTGCGCGGCGTGGTTCGTGGCCAGCGTGGTCGAGTCGGGCGCAGCGCTGAAGGTGCTGGCCGGGCCGGCTGCGCTGCTGGCCGCGGCCACTGCGGGCTACACCGCTTTCTTGTTCGCCCAGTGCAAGGGACGCAGCCTGTGGCTCACCCCCTTGCTGCTGCCCACGTTGCTGGCCCAGGCGGTGGTCGCGGGCGGGGCCGGATACGCGGTCATGGAGCTCGCCGTGGGCGGACCCGACCCCCAAGCGGTACGGTGGGTGCTGCTGGCCGGGGTACTGGCCACTTCAGGACTCGTCGCAGCCGAGCTCTTGTCGCGGGGGACACCCGACGTCGAGGCGGCGGTAGCGGTCATGACCAAGGGTCGATACGCCCGGCAGTTCTGGATCGGCGGGGTGGCGCTGGGGCTGGTTATTCCTGCGGTTCTGGTAATCGTCGGTCTCGCCGCCGATGCCGGATCGTGGCCAGCGGCGGTGGCCGGGATCGCTGCGGTGGGCGGCATGTGGTTCTACGAGGACAGCTTCGTGCGGGCGGGCCAGTCCGTCCCGCTGTCATAGGGCAGGCCTGAAGCGAGATCGCACCATGACTGAGCTGCACAGCTACCCCCCGCACGAGACCTGGCACGACGTGGTGTCGCTCGACGCCAAAGCCTGGCCCCGCCGGGAGGAGCACCACCACACCCTGGTGCCCACCACCTGTTTCAACTGCGAGGCCGCCTGCGGTCTGGTGTGCCATGTGAACCACGCCACCGGGCGCATCGACCGCATCGAGGGCAACCCGCTGCACCCGGCCAGCCGGGGCCGCAACTGCGCCAAGGGTCCGGCCACGCTCAACCAGATCGACGACCATGAGCGCATCTTGCACCCGCTCAAGCGGGCCGGCGAGCGGGGCTCGGGGCGCTGGGAGCAAGTGAGCTGGGACGACGCCCTCGATGACATCGGCAGCCGCATCCGCGCCGCCATCGCCGAAGACCGCCACAACGAGGTCATGTACCACGTGGGCCGCCCCGGCGAGGACGGCTTCGCCGAGCGGATGCTCCAGTGCTGGGGGATCGACGGCCACAACAGCCACACCAACGTGTGCAGCTCCAATGCCCGCATCGGCTACCAGAGCTGGATGGGCCACGACCGCCCCTCGGCAGATTTCGCCAACGCCGAGGTGATCTTCCTCATCTCGTCGCACTTGGAGGCCGGCCACTACTTCAACCCCCACGCCCAGCGGATCATCGAGGCCCAGGGCAAGGGGGCGACCGTGATCTGCGTGGATCCCCGGCTGTCCAACACCGGCTCGAAGGCCGACTACTGGCTGGCGGCCTGGCCGGGCACCGAGCCCTTCCTGCTTTTGGCCATCGCCCGGCTGCTGGTGCTCAACGGCACCTGGGAGCGCGACTTCGTGCGGCGCTGGACCAACTGGGAGGTGTACCTGCGCGAGCGCCACCCCCACCGGCCGGTGGCGTTCGACTCGGTGGGCCCCGCCCTGCTCGACGACTACGCGGCCTACACGCCCGAGGAGGCCGAACGGGTCTGCGGCGTGTCCGCCGCCCAGATCATCGAGATCGCCCAGATCATCGGGGCCCATCCGACCAAATTCGCGTCCCACAACTGGCGGGCCGCGGGCGCCGGCAACAGGGGCGGCTGGCAGACGGCCCGGTGCCTGTTCTTCCTCAACGTGCTCACCGCCTCGGTGGGCACCGTGGGGGGCACCACCGGCAACGGCTGGAACAAGTACAAGGCGCCCCACCCGCCGGGCGCTCCGCCCTTCGACCAGTGGAACGAGCTCAGCTGGCCCCGGGAGTACCCGCTGGCCCACCACGAGATGTCGATTCTGCTGCCCCACTTCCTGGCCGAGGGCCGGGGCCGCCTCGAGGTGTACTTCAGCCGGGTGTACAACCCGGTGTGGACCAACCCCGACGGATTCAGCTGGCTGGAGGCCCTGAAAGACCCAAACAAGGTGGGCTGCCATGTGGCCCTCACCCCGACGTGGTCGGAGACGGCTGTGTTCGCCGACTACGTGCTGCCCATGGGGGTGGGCGCCGAGCGCCACGATGTGGCCAGCTTCGAGACCCACGCCGGGCGCTGGATCGGCTTTCGCCAGCCGGTGCTGCGCCGCTACGCCGAGATCCGGGGCGACGCGGTGACCCGCGAGTCGCGCACCCACGAGTTCAACCCGGGCGAGGTGTGGGAGGAGAACGAGTTCTGGATCGAGCTGTCGTGGCGCATCGACCCCGACGGCGCCATGGGCATCCGCCGCTGGTTCGAGAGCCCGGCGCGGCCCGGCACGCCGATGGGCGTGGACGAGTACTACAGCGCCATGTTCGCAGCGGTGCCCGGCCTGGCCGACGACGCCGAAGCAGCGGACCAGACCCCGCTGGAGTTCATGCGCGACCGGGGCGCCTATGCGCTCGACGGCGACATGTACCTGCCCTATGAGCGAGAGGTCGGCCCGGCCGAGCTGGGCGACTGCCTGGTTGACGGCTCCGGTGTCTTCCGCCGCTCCGGCACACCCGGCACGTGGTCGGGCTCTTCGGAGGATCTGGCCGGCATGGAACTGCCCGGCCTCGGGGACGGCTCGCCGGCGGTGCAGGTGGACGGGACCCCACGGGAGGGCTTCCCGACTCCGTCGCGCAAGCTGGAGCTGTACTCCGAGACGCTGGCCGACTGGGGCTGGCCCGAGTACGCCACGCCGATGTGGATTCCGTCCCATGTGCATTGGGAGGATCTCGACCTCTCCGGCAACGAGCGCATCTTGCTGCCGACGTTTCGCATCCCCACGCTGGTCCACACCCGCTCGGCCAACAGCAAATGGCTGTCGGAGCTCAGCCACCGCCACCCCCTGTGGATCCACCCCTCCGACGCCGAGGCTCTGGGCATCGACGTGAACGGCCTGGTGAGGATCACCACCCGGATCGGCCACTTCGTTATCGGCGCATGGCGCACCGAGGGCATCCGCCCCGGGGTAGTGGCGGCCTCGCATCACATGGGCCGCTGGCGCCTCGATTCCGAGAACGGAGGATCGTGGGCCGGCGGCGACGCCGACATCACCAACGAGGGCACGTTGTGGCGGCTCAAACGACGAGGCCGTCCGCACCGCCACACCAGCGCCGACCCTGACACCGAGCGCATCTGGTGGAGCGACACCGGCGTCCACCAGAACCTGACCTTCAGCGTGCAGCCCGACCCGGTTTCGGGAATGCAGTGCTGGCATCAGCGGGTGAGGGTGGCGCCCGCCCAACCCGGCGACTCCTACGGCGACGTGGTGGTGGACACCGCCGAGGCCCGCAAGGCCTACCAGGAGTGGCTGGCCATGGCCCGCCCGGCGCCCGGCCCCGGCGGCCTGCGGCGGCCCCTGTGGTACTCCCGACCGCTCAAGCCCAATCCCGCTGCTTATGCACTCTGATCTGCCCCTTGCACCCGGATTCTCAGTCGACAGAGGATTCCCTTACACGAAAGGAACGAGACATGACCCGCATGACTCCCAGTGAGGCGTTCGTGGAGACGATGGTCGCCCACGGCGTGGACACCATCTTCGGCATCATGGGCAGCGCGTTCATGGACGCCATGGACATCTTCGAGCCGGCCGGCATCGAGCTGGTGCCGGTGGTCCACGAGCAGGGCGCAGCCCACATGGCCGACGGCTTCAGCCGGGTCAGCGGCCGCCACGGCGTGGTGATCGGCCAGAACGGGCCGGGCATCTCCAACTGTGTGACCGCCATCGCCGCGGCGTTCTGGGCCCACAGCCCGGTGGTGATCGTCACCCCCGAGACGGGGACGATGGGCATCGGCCTGGGCGGTTTCCAGGAGGCCAACCAGCTTCCGATGTTCGAGGAGTTCACCAAGTACCAGGGCCACGTCAACAACGAGAAGCGCATGGCCGAGCTGACCGCCCGCTGCTTCGACCGGGCCCTGTCGGAGATGGGGCCGACGCAGCTCAACATTCCCCGCGACCGCTTCTATGGCGACATCGATGTGGAGATACCGGCGCCGCAGCACCTCGACCGGGGCCCCGGCGGCGACCGCACCCTGAACGAGGCCGCCGAGCTGTTGGCCGGGGCCTCGAACCCGGTGATGGTCGCCGGCGGCGGGGTGGTGATGGGCGGCGCCATGGCCGAGACGGTGGCGCTGGCCGAGCGGCTGGGCTGCCCGGTGGTGAACAGCTATCTGCACAACGACTCCTTTCCGGCGTCGCATCCGCAGTGGTGCGGACCGCTCGGCTACCAGGGCTCCAAGGCGGCCATGCGCCTGATCTCGAGGGCTGATGTGGTGCTGGCGCTGGGCACTCGGCTCGGACCGTTCGGCACCCTTCCCCAACACGACATGGACTACTGGCCCAACGACGCCAAGATCATCCAGGTGGACGCCGACGCCACCATGCTGGGCTTGGTCAAGCGCATCGATGTGGGCATCTGCGGCGACGCCGGCGCGGCGGCCACCGCGCTGTTGCGGCGGTTGGACGGCCGGGAGCTGGCGTGCGACGCCACCCGGGCGCAGCGGGCCGCGGAGATCGCGGTCGACAAGGGGGACTGGGAGGCGGAGCTGGACGACTGGATCCACGAGACCGACGATTTCAGCGTCGACATGATCAAACAGGCCGCCGAGGAGCGGTACAACTGGATGCATCCCCGCCAGGTGCTGCGCGAGCTGGAGACGGCCATGCCCGAGCGGGTGATGGTGTCCACCGACATCGGCAACATCAACTCGGTGGCCAACAGCTACCTGCGCTTCGAGGAGCCCCGGTCGTTCTTCGCCGCCATGAGCTGGGGCAACTGCGGCTATGCCCTGCCCACCATCATCGGAGCCAAAAAAGCCGCGCCCGACCGGCCGGCGATCGCCTACGCGGGCGACGGTGCGTGGGCCATGAGCATGGTGGAGACCATGACCGCGGTGCGCCACAACATCCCGGTCACCGCGGTGGTGTTCCACAACCGCCAGTGGGGGGCGGAGAAGAAGAACCAGGTGGACTTCTACGGCCGGCGGTTCGTGGCCGGCGAGCTGGACGGCGGCGAGGACTGGTCGGAGGTGGCCCGGGCCATGGGCGCCGACGGCGTTCGGGTCAACGAGCTCGAGGAGGTGGGCCCGGCGCTGACCAAAGCCATCGACGCCCAGATGAACGGGGGCCGCACCACCGTGCTCGAGGTGATGTGCACCATGGAGCTGGGCGACCCCTTCCGCAAAGACGCCCTCAGCCGCCCCGTCCGCCACCTGGACAAATACAAGGACTACATCTGATCGATCCGCCGGTTTCGGGCTCCGCCCTGAAGCCGGCGGATCGAAAAATGTATAGGTAGCCATCACTTTTCGGCTGTTTTTGTTGGGGTGGTGTACGCAAGCTCAAGACAGCGGGCACGAACCTGCTTGCCGGACGGGCTGTCCGCAAGGCCATGTACCCGCTCACTCCGGCCGAACTGGGCGACGACTTCGAGTTGGACGACGCACTCAGATCGAGATGCATCGACCCTGGTAGAAGGCTTCTGCTGCTGTTCTGTACCCTGCCAGTCAGGATCGCGAGGAAGCGGTTGAACGCCCTGGACGCCGGTGGTGCTCGTCCAGCCGATGAGGCAGCCCTCGATTCTGGGCTGACAACTGTCAACAGGCGCCTCAGGGTGCATCGGGCTTGGAATCTGGAGGCCGGTACTCGTGCCGGCCCATATGTGGCCCTAAATTTGTGGTCGCAATCATGCTAGGGTGCCGAGTATGGCGATGACCTCTCCCGATCGAGATGTCCATGAAGTCTCCACCCGGCAGTTTCGCGACAACCTCTTCGCGCTGCTGCGAGAGGTGCGCGAGTCGGGTAGCGAGGTGGTGGTGACCAACCGGGGCAAGCCCTATGCCAGGGTGGTGCGAGAGGCGGGGGACCCCGGTGGCATCATCGGCTGCGACAAAGACATCCTGCGGATCGTTGGAGATTGGCCTGAATCGATCACTCCGGCCGACCAGTTCTACTCGGAGACCGACCCCATGCGTGTGCTCGATGGGGAGACCGATTGGCGCTAACCCTCATGGACACCGATGTGCTGATCCGGCTGCGCGCCGATGATCCGCTGATCGGGGCCAAGGCCAGAGACCTGCTCGCGGCGCGGTTTCAGGCAGGGCAGCTGGCGGTGTCGGCTGCCTCGTTCAACGAGGTGTCCCGGCTAGTGGAAAGGGGCGTTGTCGAGCTGGATGTGCCGGTGCTGGACTGGTGTCGCCGGTGCCTGGAAGGGGGCATCCGGTTGCTTCCGCTGTCGGTGGAGATCGCCGTGGCTGCCCCGCAGCTCAAACAGGACGGGTTCCACGGAGATCCGTTTGACCAGCTCATCGCGGCCACGGCCATTACTCGAGGCTGCGAGCTGGCCACGACCGACAAGTCCATCATTGCCTGGGCAGAGCAATCGGGAAAGCTGGCGGTGCTGAAGGCTCGAGAATAGGGCGGGCGGGTCACTTCAGCCCGCGAGAAGGCCTTCGCAGCCGATCAGGGCGGGGTTGGTGCGGGCCAGGCGGCGGATCATGACTTGGATGGCTTCGGGGTTGTTGTCTACCAGCAGGTAGTCGCGGCCGTGGTTGGCGGCGGCTTCGCCGAGGGTGCCGCTGCCGGCGAAGAAGTCACACAAGAGATCACCGGGGCGGGAGTGGACCTTGACCAGGCGCTCGAGGACGCCGAGCGGCTTTTGGGTGGCGTAGCCGCTTTTCTCCTTGCCGTTGGGGCTCACGATGGTGTGCCACCAGACGTCGGTGGGGGTCTTGCCCCGGGCGGCCTTCTCCTCGCCCACCAAGCCGGGGGCCATGTAGGGGATTCGGTCCATCTCCTCGAAGCAGAAGGTGTAGTCGGCGGGGTCTTTGGCGTACCACAGGATGCTGTCGTGTTTGGCCGACCACTTCTTCTGGGAGCGGGCCCCGTAGTCGTAGGCCCAGATGATCTCGTTCATGAACGAGTCCCGGCCGAAGATCTGGTCGAGCAGCACCTTGCAATAGTGGACTTCCCGGTAGTCGATGTGGAGGAAGAAACTGCCTGAGTCGGCGAGCACGCGGTGGGCTTCTTCGAATCGGGGGGCCAGAAAGGCCATGTAATCGTCGAAGGCGTCGTCGTAGCCTGATTTGCCAAGGCGGATGGTTTGGTAGCGACGGCCGACGAAGCCAGTCCGGTCGCCATTGGTCTCGTCATGCACGGTCTTGATCCGCTCGCGCTCTTGGCGCTTGCCGGTGTTGAACGGCGGATCGATGTAGATGAGATCGAAGCTGTCATCGGGAAGGCCTTGTAGCACCGGCAAGTTGTCGCCAAAAACGATCTTCCCCATCAGGACCAAGCCTAGGCAGTGGCCAATCGGGGCTTACGCTCTTCATCCTGCTGGGGTGGCGAGCAAGCCGAAAATCAGTTCAGATGACACCGGACTTTTGATACACTGAAAGTCATTGAAAATAGCTGTATCCACAGGTATCTTCACATATCCACAGGAGGGACAGGGGAACTGAGTTGCCAGTACCCAACAGGTATCCCTCGTTGAAGGCTGACCAGTTGATGTCCAAGCTGCACTTGGCAGGATTCAGGTTGGACCGGCAGAAAGGGTCTCATCGGACCCTAAGGCACTCCGATGGGCGTTCGTTGACTTTCGCGTTCCACAAGGGAACTACGGTCCGACCTGCAATTGTCAGGCACGTACTGGTCAAAGCGGCAAAGTTGAGCGAAGATGAGATCGCTAAGTTGTTCTAGCGGCTCTGACATGGAGGGGCAGCAGATGCATGAGTTTCGGATCCACATCGAGACCGACAGCGAGGGATCGAGTTGGTGGTCTGAAGACGACGATGGCTTCATCGCGGTGGCTGACACGTTGACACAGCTAAAGGAGCTGATCTGCGAGTGGGCCAAGGATGAAGGCATCGGGAATTTTGAGATGGTGATGCCTGACGTCCAGACGGAGGCGGCAGGGCGCTAGAAGGTCAGTGGTCCTTCGCTTCCCTACAGATGTGCTGGCCTGAAGCGGAGTCCTAGCAGCACGGGGATTTCGTTTTCGAGGGTTGGGGGGATGAAGAAGTCGGTGTGTTGGGTGGGGGTTTCTTCTAGAGCGCTCTTGGGGACCTCGGCGAAGCCGTCCACGACTAGGCCTGCGTCGAAGGCGCGGTTCAACTCCTGGGAGATGGACCGGTGGAAGTTGAGCTGCTTTTGGGGTTGACCGGGCATTCCCTCAACTTCTTGGGCCACTGGTGTGAGGTAGTGGGAGATGATGATGCCCTCCCGCTGATCCCCGCTGGCCAGCTCCCCTTCGACTTTGAATTGCAGGTTGCTGGGGTTCTTGAACACCGGATGCATCGTGACCACTACGGCCACTCCCTGAGGCACCAGACAGTGGGTGATGGCGGCGAAGAGGTCTTCGCTGGCAGGGATGTCCATGAGCGCCATCGTGCAGGTCACGAAGTCAAATGAGTTCGGCTCGACGTGTTCGGCGATATCGGCCAGCGGGAAGCAGAGCCACTCGATGTTGGTGCTTCGGTCGTATTGTCTGGCAAGGGAGAGAAACGCTGCGGATTGATCAGCAGCGGTGACGTGGGCCCCGAGCTCGACGAGTTGGCGAGCCAAGACTCCGCTGCCGCAGCAGAGGTCGATGCCCCGTTTGCCCTGGATGTCGCCCAACAGATTGAGCGTGGTCGGCAGCACGAGGTTTCGGTGCCAGTCGTTGCCGGCGTTCCCATGTCGGCTGTCGTAGAACTGGGCCAGTACCTCCCAGTCGTCAACCACCCGTTGGTCGTGCTCGGCACTAGGCCGCTGGCTCTCGGCATCGGGCATGAGAAATCGCGCTCCTGGCTTGGCGGCAAGCAATCTGCCGCGGGACACGCTAGCTGGCCGCTGCCATGCCAGCGGCGTGGGCCGCGATCAGCAGGGGGCCGATGGTGCCGCCCGCGCCGGGGTAAGCGGCTCCCAGCGGGCTTGCGGCGGCGTTGCCCACCGCGTACAAGCCTTCGACGAGGCCGCCGTCTTGGTGGCGGACTTGGCTGTTGACGTTGGTACGGGGGCCACCTTTGGTGCCCAGGCATCCAGGATGGAGGCGGACGGCGTAGAACGGGGACTCGTCTACTGGTCCGAGCGTGGGGTGGGCGGCGGCGGGGTCGCCGACGAAGCGGTCGTAGATCGAGCGGCCCCGGCCGAAGTCGGGGTCGTCGCCCGCGGCAGCGAGTTCGTTGAATCGGGCTACCGATGCGGCCAGCTCGTCTCCATCCACCTCGATGGCGTCGGCCAGCTCAGCCAGGCTGTCGGCTCGGTGCAGCCACTCAGGGTCAGAACCGCTCCGGCGCAGCGGCCCCAGGTGGTATTGGCGGCGATAGCCAGCGTCGAACACCAGCCAGGCAGTTGCTGCGGGGTACTGGAAGCCGGTGGGGTCGAAGGCGTGCATGGCCCGGCCCACGTCGTTGTAGTTGCGGGCCTCGTTGGCAAATCTCCGCCCTCGGGAGTCCACCATCAGCGACCGGGGCCGGGCCCGCTCGGTGAGCACCAGCCGGTGGAATGGCTGGCCGTCGATGGTCTCACCGGGCACGGTCATAGACGGACACCACCAGGCCTCCGCCATGTTGCCCAGTTCGGCGCCCATGGCCAGTGCCAGCCGCAATGCGGTGCCGTCCATGCCGGGGGCGCCCACCGGGCTGGTCATCGGTCCCCGCAGGAATGACTGCACCATGGCGGGATCACGCTCGAATCCGCCGGAAGCCAGGATCACCCGTCCGGGCAGCACCTCGTCGCCGATCCGCACTCCGTTCACGGTGCCGCCGGACTGGGCCAGGGCATCTACTCCCGTTCCAACATGGATCATCGCGCCGGCAGCTTCGGCCGCCTCTACCAGAGAGGCGATCATCGACCGGCCCATGGTGATCATTCCCTGGCTTGTTCGGTCGGCCACTTCGCCCCAATTGATGTTTCCAGTGGCCAGTTCCCGGTAGGTGATTGGCGCAGTCACGTTAGGGGCAGTGCGGATTCGCTGGTCGAGCTCAGCCCGCACCACTCGGGGCTGGGGCTCCAGGGGCCGATGGCCGGGTTTTCCACCGGGCAGCTCGGGGTGGTAGTCGGGATAGGGGACGGTCTGCCACCTGAGCGTGGTGGCCGACTCCAGCCAATCGGCCACTGTCGAAGCCTGTCCAGCGAAGTAGTCCACGAGTTCGTCGTCGACGTCGCCCAGCCGCAGGGCCTGCAAGTATTTCCGAGCCTCGGCGGGGGAGTCGTCCACTCCCTCGGCGGCCATCAGCCGGTTGGCCGGCATCCAGGCCAGCCCGCCCGACAACGCGGTTGTCCCGCCCAGCACGGGCGCTCGCTCCACAACCGTCACCTCGGCTCCGGCCTGAGCTGCTGCCACTGCCGCGGTCAAACCGGCCGCCCCCGACCCGACTACGACTACCGAGTTCATATCAACAGCGCTATGTCAGCTGACCAGCATGGCCGCTGCTCAGCCCCCCAACGTGGCAGCCAGCGCGGCGGTGTCGAACCACTGGGAGAGGCGGCAGATGCGGCCGTCGCGCACGTCGAATATGTCCACCGCGTCGAAGGTCACATTGCGACCGTCAGCCGTGGCACCTTTGAAGGTGATCTCCACCACCACGGTGCTTCCGTCGCAGATGAACCGAGTGGGGTCGTCGGCATGGACCGGAAACATCCCGAAGATCTTCTGGAACATGGCGATGGCCTTGTCGGAGCCGGTGCGGGGGCGCGATCCGCTGGGCACCAAGTCGAGCTCGGGATCGAGAACTGAGGCCATCAGCTCCCAGTCTTCGGTGTTGAGGGCGGTGAAGTAGTCCTTCACGATCTCTAGTGGGCTTTGTCCCGACTTCCCTGCAATCATCCCTCGCTCCTTAAGATGTCTTTGACTTCGCGCATGGCCCTAAACGACCAGCCGGCGAGCTCGGGGTCGCCGAAGGCGGTCACGTTCCACATGATCAGGTGGCGCAGGCCGGCGCCGTAGTAGGTGCGGACCTCCTCGGCGATCTGCTCGGGGGTGCCGCAGAAGCAGTAGTAGTCCACCACCTTGGGGGGGATGCCGGCGATGATGGCCTCGGCCTGCTGGCGGGGCACCGACGCAGGGATCAGATCGTGGAACCCCTCGGGCGGCTCGACTCCCAGCTCGCGGAAGATCTGCGGGGGCAGCATCACCATGATGGCCCGCAGCAGCGGCGCCTCCTGCATGCGCCGAAGCGTGGCCTCGTCGGGGGCGGCCAGCACGTAGGCCAGCAGTCCCGGGGTGACGGCGTCGGCACTCCGTCCCGCGTCCACCGACGCCTGGCGAATGGCAGCCAGCGAGTCGGCGTAGACGTCGGGGGCGAGCTTGGTGGGCAGCCAGCCGTCGGCCAGCCGCCCAGTGATGTTCAGCATCCTGGGGCCGTGGGCCGCGGTCCAGATGGGCGGGGGAGTGTCCCCGTAGGGGGACAGGCCCAGCACGGCGTCCTTTAGCTGATGGAACTTCCCCTCGTAGTTGATGGGGCCGTCGGCGGACCACAGCGCCCGGATGATCTCGATGCCCTCTTCGAGACGGCCGACCGGGCGGTCGAAGCCCATGCCGTAAGGGGTCACGTTCATCCGCTCGCCCGAGCCCAGGCCCAAGATGGCCCGGCCCTGGGTGAGGTGGTCGAGGGTGAGAGCCATGTTGGCCACCATGGCCGGATGGCGGCGGATGAGATCGGTCACCACCGATCCCACCTTGATGGTCTCGGTCTGGGACCCAACCGCGCCCATCATCACCAGCGGGTCGAAGTACACGTGCGAGCTGGGCTGAACCGCGGCCAGCGGGCTCATGTCCGGGGTCCAGATCGAGTCGGGGTGCCAGCCCATGAGATGGCACGGCCACCACAGGGCGTCGAATCCGTCGGCCTCGGCCCGTTGGCCCAGCGTCACCGCCCGATCCGCGGGCGGCATGATCTGCCCCGGTACCCCGATCTCCAGGTCTTTCATCGGCTGTTCCCGATCGGAGGACGGGCTGTGCCGCGGCCCGTGGCTCGGCCTCTCATCGGCCGAACTCCCGGCGGCGCATGTTGTCGGGGTCGATGACATCTCTGATGAGGCGCACCTGCTCACTGGTGGGCACTGGGGTAGTGGGCAGCTTCCCTTCAGGGGCGGGCAGCTCGAAGCCGGTGGCCTCTTGCACCTGCTCGAAGGTGACCCCGGGATGCAGCGACGCCACCCGCATGTGCCGGGTTTCCGGGTGGAAGTCGAGCACGCACAGGTTGGTGATCACCAACTCGGGTCCGCCGTCCAAACCGGCGTCGGCCCGCTCCGACCCGCCGCCCAGATAGCCGGCGCAGGAGATGAAGTCCACCCTCTCCACCAGCGAGCGGGGGTTGTGATTGGGGTTCCAGTAATACAGCGCCTTGCCTATGGAGCCCATGTCGCCCAGCCCGGCGGTGCCCGGCAGCCGCACCCGGGGATTGTGGTAGTCGGCGCCAATCACCGAGTTGTTGCCGTTGCCGTAGCGGTCGAGCTGGGCCGCGCCCACGCAGAACTTGGTCAGCCACCGGCCGTTGAGGGCGAAGTTCCAGAAGTCGCCGAACTGCTCCACATACATGATGGAGTCCCGCCACAGCGGCGCCTCCAGGGTGGAGGCGGGAACCCGGTCGGGGCGGGGCTCCAAGCCGACCGCGCCGGCCAGCCACACCAGGTGGGGGGCGTGAGTGAGCCGGGCCAGCCAAAAGGCGCTTACCGGCACGAACGAGGCCATGCCGTTGCATGCTTGGTCGCCGTCGGCGAAGCACGCGGCCAGCCGGGCGATCATCAGCTCATCGATGGTCCAGTCATCAGCCGGAGGGCTGTTCTGCCAGTCGCTCATGGCTGTCCTCCCGATGAGTTCCTTCCGGACCTTGTCCCACCCACGAACGCCATCACGTCTGCTCCCAGGCTTCCAGGGCGGCCTGGCGCTCGGCGCCGCCCACGGTCTCCAGGTACGCATTGTGATCGGCGGGGCCAGTCACGTACTTCTCCATAAACGCCGCGACGGCCTCGTCGTCGCGGGCGGCGCCGACCCACTCCAGGTGCACAGCCGTGTCGTAGCCGTAGCGGGGGAAGAACGAGGTGGGATGGGCGCCGTAGGGGACTTCCACCACCGCGTCCACCATGAAACCGGGCAGCACCGTGCGGTCGGGGTTGGCTCGCAGCACCTCGGAGTCCACAATCTCCTCGGCGGTGACGATCACCGTGGTGGCCGCCTTGGGCATGATGCCCAGGTCGGGCCACAGCGCGGTGGGCTCGCAGCCGATGTTGCCGAACCGGTCGGCCTTGTGAGCGTGGACCAGCGCCACATCGGGCACCAGGGCCTTGCAGGCCACCACCGACGGCCCCCCGAATGGGTCGTCGAGCATCACCAGGTTGTCGTTGACGTCGATCAGGTCGGTGCCGATCAGGCCTCGGGTGGGCAAGAACGGCAGGTTGCGGGCGCCCGCGCCCAAGCGGGCGTTCAGCGCAGTCTCCGACAGCTCCTCCACCCGGATGGCGCCGGCTTCCACTGCTTTGCGGTAGCGCTGGCACAGCCCGAACTGCTCCATTGACACCGCCGCGCCGATGAGGCGGTTCATGGCCCCGGCGGCGGCCAGCCAGTCCACCGGGATGCCGCCCACCAGACACACCACCCCGAGCTCTTTCCGCCCCTGGCGGATCAGCTCTCTCACCAGGGCCATCGGCGCAGCCTGGGTGGCCATGTTCTGGATGGCCACGGTGTCGCCGTCGCGCACCAGCGCAGCCGCCTCCGACAGCGTGGTCTGCTTCTCCGCGCTCATAGGAGCTCGCCTGGGACGACGTCTGTCTGCTGCGTGTTCATAAGAGATCGACCATCTCTCGTCCTCCGTGGAGTTCGATCACCTGCCCGGTTGCATAGTCGGAGTCGGGCGACGCCAGCCAAGCGCAGGCCCCGGCCACATCTTCGGGGGTGCCGGCCCGACCGATGGGGATCTGGGCTTCGATGCGCTCGATGACGGCCTCGGGGATGCCCAAGCCGGTCTGGTCGTCGCGGGCGCCGGTGAGCCGGGTGCCGGCGATGTAGCCGGGCGCCACTGCATTGACGTTGATCCGGTGGCGGGCCCACTCCCGGGCCAGCGACTTGGTGAGCGCGATCACCCCGCCTTTGGCCGCCGAGTAGTTGGCGTTGCCGGCGATGCCGTATATCCCGTTGATCGAGGCCATGTTGACAATTTTGCGGTGGTGGGCCGGGGGCTTGTCCCGGCTGCCCCGCAGTATCGGAAAGGCGGCCCGGCAGAGGTTGAACGTGCCCTTCAGCGCCACGTCGCATACCAGGTCCCACTGCTCGTCGGTCATGTTGTGGGCCATGGCGTCGGCAGTGATGCCCGCGTTGTTCACCAGGATGTCGAGGCCGCCGAATGACTCCACCGCCGCGCCCAGCATGGTGGCGACGTCGTTGTGGTCGACCACTGATCCTGGAGCGGCTACTGCCTGTGCGCCAGCGGCTGTGATTGCGTCCACTGCCTCGCTGGCCACGTCGGCATCCACGTCGTTCACGACGACCGCGGCCCCGTCGCGGGCCAGCCGGGCAGCCGCCGCCAACCCAATGCCCCGACCGGCTCCGGTGACCAGAGCCACCCGCCCGTCAAGAACCTGTACCACTAGAAGCTTCTTGGGAGCCCGAATGTCTCAGCGATGCTGTTTCTCGCCATCTCGTTGGTGATGGGGCCGATGCGGTAGAGGCGGCTGTCTCGCCAGTAGCGCTGGGGGTGGGTCTCCAGGGCGTAGCCCATGCCGCCCAGCACCTGGATGGCGATGTCGGAGCACTTGCCGGCGTATTCGGAGGCCACCACTTTGGCCATGTTGGCCTCCCGGCCGCAGTCCTCGCCCGACTCCGACTTCCAGGCCGCGTAATAGGTCATCAGCTCAGACTGCTTCTGCATCATGGCCATGTCGGCCAGATTCTGGTGCCACACCTGGAACGAGCCGATCTTCTTGCCGAAGGCCTCCCTCTCCATCAGGTAGCTGAGGGCCTCCTCGATGCAGCCGTCGATGATGCCGGTACACAAAGCGGCCACCATGATCCGCTCGTTGTTGAGGGTGGACAGCATTTGGTAGAAGCCTTGGCCGGGTTGGCCCACCACATACTCGTCGGGAACGAACACGTCGTCGAGGAAGACCTCACACGATCCCACCGACCTCATGCCCACCTTGGGGATCTGGCGGCACTCCAGCCCCTCAGCGGGGTTCTTCACCAAGAACAGGGTGACCCCTCGGGCCGGCTTGTCGACGATGTCCTCGGTGCGGGCCATCAAGAACAGGTAGTCGGACACGTGGGCCGCGGTGGACCAGATCTTCTGGCCGGTGATGCTCCAGCCGCCGTCCACCTTGGTGGCCCGAGTCTTCATGGCTCCCATCAGGTCGGTGCCGCCCGACGGCTCGGTGACCGCGATGGCCACCCGGAGCTTGCCCTCGGCCAACTGGGGGATGAGCTCTTCGCGGGCCACGTCGGAGGCGAACTTGTTGATCGACTTGGCGCAGAACGAGGAGATGCCGAATATCCAAGTGAGCCCGGCCAGCGAGCGGGCCAGCTCCCGGGTGAGGATCATCTGGGTGACCACGTCGCCGCCCTGGCCGCCCAGCCCGGGAGGCAGGCCGATGGCGTGGAAGCCGGCTTCGGACATCTTGTCCCAAAGCTCGAACGGGTACTCGAACTCCTGGGCCTCGTAGTCGCGGGCCGCGTCCTTGGGGCATTCCTTGTCGACCCAGTTGCGGACCATCTCCTGGAACATCTCCTGCTCGTCGGTGAGGGTGAACTCCATGTGCTTGGTTGCTCCTTGTCTCAGAAAATCACTCGGGGCCGGTCAGTAGCGCCAGCCGTCGCCGAAGGTGGGGATGCGGCGGGCCAAGATGTCCTCCACGCAGGTGAGGGCGGCTCGGGCCGCTCGGTCGGTGCCGATGCCCCGGCTGCGGAAGGTCTCGCTGGCGAAGTACAGGCCGTCCACGGTGGGCGCCCGCCAATGGGGCCGGAACTTGCCCACCAGCATGGGCTTTTGCGCGACGCCGAACGCCGGGTCGAATGCCAGCAGCCGCCTTTTCCACACATGCTTGGCCAGGCCGGGATACATCACGTAGAGGCCCTGTTCGAGGCGATCGTACATGTCCTCGATGTAGCGCCGGTCCCGCCCACGCGAGCCGGGGACTATGCCGCCGGTGCAGTACAGGTGGAGTCCGTCGGGAACGCCTGTCGGGTCCATGGCCGTCTGGTCGTACATGTATCCCGGCGTGGGGCTGTGGGGGGTGGCCAGCCAGGTGGCCAGCTCCCGGGGGTCGAACATGGTCACCGGCTCCTCGGTGGCGAAATAGAGGTTGAGCATGGTCACCCGGTACTGGTCTTGGGCCAGGTAGCGGACCTGGCTGGTGTACCACTCGGGCAGCTCCCACTCGGGCACCACGTTGAACACGTTCCACACCGGCAGGGTGGAGATGACCGCGTCGCACTCGATCACCTCGCCGATGTCCCAGTCGTTGGGCACGTTGGGCGTATGGGGGATGGACACGCCGACCACCGCCCCGTCCTCGATCAGCACCCGGCCGGCCGGGGTCTGCATCCGCAGCTCGCCGCCGTGTTCGGTGAATCCGTCGGCCAGGTCTTGCCACATGCCGTCCCAGCCCTGGCCGGGCCAGCAGGAGTAGGCGGCCATGTGGCGCTCCTCGTAGTGCATCTTGCGCACCCACAGGTTGTCGCTGGCCGAGTGGTCGTACCATTCGTCGGTCATGCACTCCAGCACGGCGATGAACTCGTAGAGATCGTAAACCCCCTGGTCGGAGGTGTGCTGGGCCAGCCAATCCCGCAGCGGGCGGTCGTCCCACTCCTCCAACTCGTCCCAGGATGTCTCGGTGAGGGCCTTGATGACCTTCTTCACCTCGGCCTTGTCGGGGTAGCGGTCGCGGATCGATCCCCACGTGCCGGTGTCGTTGTCCCAAATCGGCATGTCGTGGGACACCTCGCCGTGGATCAGCTCTTTGCCGACGTGCTCGAACACCTTGGTCAGCCCCGAGCCCGGATCCTCGATGAGGTGGCCGCCGAGGTTCACCTTGAACCCCTCGTCGTCCACCGCCAGCGCCCGCCCGCCCAAGAAGGGCGACCGCTCCAGAATGGTCACCGAGCGCCCCTCGGCGGCCAGCAGGGCCCCGGCGCTCAGCCCGGCGGCGCCGGCGCCGATGACGACAACGTCGCATTTGGTCATGGGGGGATACTAAGAGCGTGGGCCTATGGGGGGCACTTTATGAAGGCGCCCCTCAAGGATCACCTGGGCTCAGGGCCGGGCGATCCGGCTCAGCGCATCCACCGTGGTCTGCGGGCCGATGTCGTCGCCGACGTGGCCGCCGGTGAGCAACACGATGGGCAGGTCCACTCCCGCGGCTCGGTAGGCGGCGATGCGGTCGGCCAGCATGTCGGGCCCGAGGGCGCACTGGGCCAATACGGCCTCATCGGGCACCAGCGACAATGCCCTGGCTCGATCGCCAGCCTGCCAAGCCGCGGCTACCTCAGGCAGGTTGTCGAAGGTGCTGAGAAACGCGGGCTGGTGGGTGGGGACCATGGCATAGGCCAGCACCTGTCGGCGCATCCGCTCCAGTGCCTGTTCGGGATCAGGGCCGGCGTAGGCCCAAAACGACAGCACGGTGGAGAGGTCAGCAGGATCTCGTCCTGCTGCCGTGGCCGCGTTGTTTGCGATCTCCTGCTTCGCCGCCACCTCCGCCGGCGGACACCAGGTCATAAACACCGCGTCGGCGATCTCGCCGGCCAAGGCCAGCATCTTGGGGTTGATGGCCCCCAGCCATATGGGCACATCGGCGGCGGGCAGGTCGAGGCGGAAACCGCGGGAGCGGAAACGTGGTCCGTCGTGGTTCAGCTTCTCGCCGGCCAGCGCAGCCCGCAGCAGGCCAGTGAACTCCCGGACGGTGGCCAGCGGCTGCTCGAAGTCGCCGCCGTGCCAGCGACCCACCACGATGGGACTGCTGGCCCCGATGCCGGCGATGACCCGGCCGGGGGCCAGCGAGGCCAGGGTGGCAAAGCCCATGGCGGTGAGCGCGGGGGAGCGGGTGTAGGCGGCCACGATGCCCGATCCCAGCCGGATGCGCTCGGTGCGGGCGGCCATGGCGCCCAGGGTGGCGAACACCTCGGGGCCGGCCACCTCGCCCACCAGCGCGGTGTCCACGCCAGCCTGCTCGGCGTGTACGACGAGGTCGGTCAGCCAGCCGATGGAGAGCCCGTCCTCCACCGGCATGGTGATGGCGACCGGGGAGCTGGTCATGGCGTGGCGTTGGCGGCAGGGCCTTGGCGGGGCCTACCCGGCATAGCGGCCGCGGAGCTCGTCGGCCAGGGGCTGGTTCTCGGCGTTGTCGGGGTGGGGGAGCCACTCCTCGCCCACCGACAGGTAGCGGGTGGCCAGCTCGATGAGCGGTCCGTGGGCCTTGTCGGGGGGGATGAAGTTCCACTTCAGCCACGGCTGGGTGTCGGGGTTGCTGGGCTCGTCCAACACCAGCGGGATGTCGGCATCTCGCACGCCGTCGATCATGGTGTCGAAGTCGTCGGAGCAAAAGGCGATGTGGTGGACGTACTCGCCCCGCTTGGCCAGCACCTTGTCGGGCCAGTGCCCCGGCTCCGACGGCGACCACAGCTGAATGGAAACCCCGGTGGGGTCGGGGTTCTGGAACGTGACCCAGCTCATAGGGGTGCCGTCCATGTCGTCGGCGCCCTCGCCCCGGGTGACCTTCATGGTGTGGCCGGGGGCCAGGACTTCCAAGATCTGTTGCCAGTCGGCTTCAGCCTGGTCCAGATCCTTCACCAGCAGTGAGATGTGGTCGATGTGGATGCCCATTGTCTTCGCTGTCTCCCTAATGATCTGTCTTGAACGATCTCTCTTGACGATCCTTCTCGATCTACGCGGCCAGGCTCTCGATGATGGTGGCGTTGGCCAGGCCGCCGCCCTCGCACATGGTCTGGAGCCCGTAGCGGCCGCCGGAGCGCTCCAACTCGTTGAGCAGGGTGGTCATGATCCGGGCACCGCTGGCCCCCAGAGGATGGCCCAGGGCGATAGCCCCGCCGTTTACGTTGACCTTGTCGATGTCCACGCCGGTGTCCTTGGCCCAGGCCAGCACCACCGAGGCGAAGGCCTCGTTGCACTCGAACAGGTCGATGTCGCCCAGTTCCATACCGGCGCGCTCCAGCACCTTGGCGGTGGCCGGGATGGGGCCGGTGAGGATGAGCACCGGGTCGCTGCCCACCACGGCCATGGTGTGGATCCGGGCCCGGGGCTCGAGGCCGTGCTCGGCCACCGCCTTCTCAGAAGCGATGAGCAGGGCGGCGGACCCGTCGGTGATCTGGCTGGAGTTGGCCGCGGTCAGCGGGCCGTGCTCGGAGAACGGCCGCAGCTTGGCCATCTTCTCCATGGAGGTGTCCGGGCGGATGCCCTCGTCTCGGGCGCAGTCGCCCACCGCCAGCACTTCCCGCTCGAAGCGGCCCTCCTCCCAAGCTCGGGCCGCATTTTGGTGGCTGCGCAGGGCCAAGCCGTTCATGTCCTCCAGGGTCACGTCCCACCGCTCGGCGATCAGATTGCCGCCCCGAAACTGGTGGACTTCCTCGCCGCCGAAGCGGTCGGCCCAGCCGTCGCCGTCGAACGGGTAGCGCATACCCAGGTCGGGACCCACGTCGCCCTGGCTGTTGAGGGTGATGAGGCTCATCACCTCCACCCCGCCGGCCACCACCAGGTCTTGGGTGCCCGACATGATCCCCTGAGCGGCGAAGTGCACCGCCTGCTGCGACGATCCGCACTGGCGGTCGATGGTCACCGCCGGGACGTGTTCGGGCAGCCCGGCCGACAGCCAGGCGTTGCGGGCCACGTTGAACGCCTGGGCGCCGATCTGGCCGACGCAGCCCATGATGCAGTCGTCCACCGCGGCGGGATCCACACCGGTGCGCTCCATGAGGCCGCTCAAGATGTTGGCCCCGAGGTCGGCCGGGTGCAGGTGGCTCAGCCCTCCGCCATAGCGGCCCATGGGGGAGCGGACTGCGTCGATGATGTAGGCGTCGGCCATGTGTGTGCTCCTCTTGATTCTCTTACTTGTCGGCCCGGCTTGATCCTCGGTCTGGTTGCTGCCAGGACCGGGGCCTCTCAGCCCATAGACCGCTCAGCAGCAGCCACTGTGTTGGCCATCAGCATGGTACGGGTCATCGGCCCCACCCCGCCGATTCGGGGGGAGAGCCAGCCCGCCACCTCGGCCACGTCGTCGTCCACGTCCGACACCAGCTTGCCGTCGGCGAAGCTCACCCCGGCGGCCACCACCGCCGCGCCGGGCTTGACCATGTCGGCCTTCACCATGCGGGGCGCTCCGGCCGCGGCGATGAGGATGTCGGCGGTGCGGGTGAAACGGGAGATGTCGCCCGCCCCGGTGTGCACCACGGTGACCGCGGCGTTGGCGTTGGGCCGCTTCAGCGACAGCAGGTTGGCCAGAGGGCGGCCGATGGTGAGGCCCCGGCCGATGACCACCACGTGCTGGCCGGCGATGGGAATGTCGTAGCGCTCCAGCATCAGCTGGATGCCCGCCGGGGTGCAGGCCAGCGGGGCGTCCACTCCCTGCACCAGCCGTCCCAGGTTCACCGGGTGCAGGCCGTCGGCGTCCTTTTCGGGCCGCACCCGCATCAGCGCGGTCTCATAGTCGAGGTGGCCGGGGAACGGGTACTGCATGATGTAGGCGTCCACCGCCGGATCGGCGTTGAAGTCGTCCACCACCGCGTCCACCGCGTCTTGGGTGGCGTCGGCCGGCAGATGCACCTCCCGGGAGGCCATGCCCAGCTCCTGGCAGTCGCGGTGCTTCATGGCCACGTAGTTGGCCGACGGCCCGTCGTCGCCCACCAACAGGGTGCCCAATCCCGGAGCCTTGCCCCGCTCGGCCAGCGCGGCGATCCGCCCTGCCAGTCCTTCTTTGATTTCGGCTGACAGCATTTCGCCGTCCAGTTTGATAGCAGTCATCGCCCGGAATTCTCTCTCATACATGGGGCGGGCACAATGACAAACCAACCCAGGAGAAGGATCCCATCAGGAGTGTTTGGCCAACATGGCTTGTCCCCGCGGTCTTCGAGACGTACGTTGAGTACATAAAGTACGCATATCTTGGTGAGGGGAATGGCCATGCAATTTCTCACCTATTCTGAGACTCGCCGGAGATGCGATCCAACTCGGCATACAAGATCACCATCTCGTCGTCGCCGTCGAACGCCTTGGCGCTGCGGCGCTCCCGCTGGCGCTCATGGCGGGTCAATCCATCGTCAGCCCGGCGCTGGTCCTCACTGCGGGCCATGGTCTTGTTGAACTGGTCGAGATCTTCTGAGATCGCCACAAGGACCCGCTTTTGGGATTCGTCGGCAAACCACTGGTCTGTGCAGCGTTTCCCCTGGTGAAAGCACCCAATTCCAATGCTGCTAGTCTACCAACACCGGTGAGAGTATCCCCTGGGAAGGCTTCGAACCACCTCGGCATCTCTAATCACGCAGATCCGCGACCTCGTTTCACCGTCGCGAACTTTCCATTGCTTTGCGGATGGTGGGCGCGCATATTGCCAGACATCGATGAAGGGCACTGTGCCATTTGTGCGTGCAACCAAGAGCCTTGCTATCGCTGTGTTCCTCCGGCTGGCTCTGTCTCGGGCTCAATGTCGACAGCTATCCGACCGGCCCCCAGGGCAGCCCATTGCGGGCGTTGATGGCGTACTGATTCTGTGACCGCGACGTGTCGAACCTGATCGAGGACTTGCGCACAGAAATGACGCGGCCAGGCGGCTTTTCCGCCGTCCATTCTATTTCGCCGGTTGACGCGTCCAATCGAACGATCTGTTTCTTTTCATGAATTATTGCGATGAGGAAGGAGCTGTTGCCTTGCGAGTGCACCAGAGAATCGCTGGAGTATCCCTCTGCTGTGGTGTCCAACTCTGTGCGCCAGAGCAGCTCTCCGGATTCGGTGTCGAACGCGGTCACCGAGGCGCGGCCGGCGTCTGCCCAAGCATGGGGGACATCTCTCATGAACACCCGGCTGCCTGAGGCGATCGGGGGGCCGAAATCCCAGTCCGTGCCCTCGCGGCCGGCGGCAGTCCAACGCAAGGTGCCCTGGGCATCCAGGCGCGCCAGCTGTGGTGGAGAAGAATCGCCTTCGGCGGAGAAACTAAGCGCTACCAGCCAGTCGCCCTCCCCGATGGCGACTGCTTTGGCCACCCCTGCGTGGGCACCGAATTCAGCCCGCCAATTCTCCGCGCCGGTTTTGGCATCGATGGCGGTGACTGAGCCCTTGCCGGCGCCGGCCAAGAGGGTATCGTCGGTTGCGGCAAGCAAGAAGCTTGTGTCCCCGAGCGAGAGTTCCCAGGCCGGGTCGCCGCTTTCAGGGTCGATGGCCATGACTGTTCCTCCCAGGGTGAGCTGAGAGAACGCAATAAACTGATCAGTTCGAAGCGGTCCGGAGGGGTAGTGGCAGGCACCGCTGCTGAGAGCGCATTCCTCCGTGACGAAGGCGAGGTCCGATCCCACCGACCACAGTTGCATCTCAAGCTGTTCAAGCTCCTCGGCCCGCCAGTCGTCACCCGAGAAAAGCACAGCTGAAAGCGGAAAATGCGTCGCGCAGAGGATGACTATGGACGGCTCGGGGAATCGGAGGCGTTGGCCGCGTTCATTCGAGGAGGCTGCGCCGTACCCGCGGTCGGTGCATGATTCGAAGTAGATCGACACCGCGAGGCCGTCGACCACGAACTGGGTTTGGTCCCAAAGGGACACCTCCGAGTTGTCGCTGATGCCAGGAAGGCGGAAAAGCAACTCGGTGCCGTCGGCCAAGGTGATGTTGATGCGGCCGAAAGCAACCTCGGCGTCGCTAGCTTCATCGAGCCCGGCAACTTCGGGCAGCAAAGCGGTGGGGGCCGGGGCTGGTGTCTCGACTTCTGGGATGGGGCCCGGGGTTGGTGGAATCTCGACTTCTGGGACAGCGGGCGGAGGATCGGAGGAGTCGGTGAGCCAGATAGCCAAACTGGCCAATCCTGCGCCGATCACAAAAATGACCGCAACCGCCCGTTGCCAGACCAGTGGGCCCCGACTACGACGTCCTCGTTTCTCAGCTTCTTTCCCCCGAGACTCCATTTCCCATTCTCCGGGATGCACAGCGATAAACCTAGACGTAGGTCCAGCCGACGCGTCCTTTGATGCAGAGGTTGGCGAACTCCACCGGTGGTTGCAGCCGCTAGTTGATGTGGCCCCGTAGGGCTGGGCGGCGATGGCTAGGCGGCGATGGCCCTGGTCGGCCCTCTCGGTAACACTCCATCTGAACTGCGCCTGGGAGACTTCAATCGGTACCGCCCGGCGTGGTCCTTGATGACTGTGTAGCCGTGTCTGTGGACCTTCTTGTGGCACTTCGGACATAACAGCACCAGGTTGGTGATGTCGGTGGGTCCACCTTCGTCCCACCAGATGATGTGGTGGGCGTCGCAAGCGCTGGCTCTCATGCCGCACCCGATGCACCGCCTGTCTCGGGCGGTCAGGGCCAGCTTTTGGGCGGAGGTGGCGGCCCGCTGCTTTCGCCCCATATACAGCGGCTGGCCGGCGGCGGCGAAGATGGCGGGAACGATGCCCGCGTCGCAGGCGATGCGGCGGAGGTCGTCGATGTCGATGGGCGTGCCGTCGATGAGCCCGGCGTTCTTGAGTTGGCCGCTCAACGTGTCGTAGTCGACGGAGACGATCAGCGTGGTGGCCTGGGGAGCAATCCCGAAGCTCGGGTCTTCAGTGCAATCGCCATCCCCGGAAGCAACCGCGGTATTGGCCGCGAGCTCGCTGTCTTGGTTGGCGGCATCGGGTCGGGCCGGTTGTTGGGTCATGAGCGCGACCAGGGCATCAGCATTGCGCTGATCGTGGGTGCGGTCGCTCCCAGCCTTCGCGTCTTCGCGGAATAAACGATCGCTGAGGCTGTGGAGAGCGGTCTTGGCCCGTTCGCCAGCGATGCGATCCAACTCGGCGTACAGAATCACCATGCCGTCGTCGCCGTCGAAAACCTTGGTGCTGCGGCGCGCCTGCTGACGCTCATGGCGGGTCAAACCGTCGTCGGCCCGGCGCTCGTCCTCACTGCGGGCCACGGTCTTTTTGAACTGGTCGAGGTCCTCTGAAATCGCGACTGTGATCAGCTCCAGTTCCTGGGCCTCCGACAGCGGCGCCCGCTGATGCGATTCGCCTATCAACCGGGCGTGATCGATGGAGATCCACCCCTGCTTGGCCGCGTCCAGCGTGTAGGGCAGCGCCTTGAGCTCGCCGGCAGACTTGGCCTGCTGGCGGGCCCGACGGCGCCCCAGCCCGAATTGACGGCACAATTCCTCAACCGCGCCTTGACCCTCCAGATCACCAAAACGGCCCAACAAGGCGGTCAGGTAGCCGTCAAGCTGCCGTCGGGTCGAGTCGGTTTGAAGGATCAACTTGACCACCTCGCCTGATTCCAACCCTGAGAAATCAGGCAGCTGCACCTCTATGCAACCGCCTTCGCGGCGTACTGGCAAGCCCTCGCCTGTTGCGGTGTTTCCCCTGGTGAAAGAGCCTAAATCCATGTCACTAGTCTACCGGCGGCAGTGACAATATCGCTCGGATTTGCTTTGAAGTTGTGAATAATTACGAGAAGAACAAGAAAATAACCCTCATGCAAAAACGAACCCCACAGCTAAGCGGCTCGGTGTCGCCCGGCTTGGGAGTAGTTCACAGCTCGAATTCGGGAAGAACTGACGGGCAACGCCAGAGCCAACGCCGAGTTTTCAGAGGACGAGGCGATGCGAATGACTGTAGATGGGGTGCGGTCGGTTCGGGAATCCAGCCACATTTGCGCTCGGTCGCGGGCCCAGCGGCGGCTGTCGCGGGGCGAGGCGATCTCCACCACCAGGTCGGGGACTACTTCGGCGTAGCCATCGATTTCCGCATCCAGTGGGATCTTCTTTGCTGATGTGAATGCCACGTCGGGTTCGCGCACGGTGTCGGGGCCGCGCTCCAGCCACACGCCCGAGTCGGAGGCAACGAGCGTCCCCAGCTCCCTGGGCCCTACGAAGTTGCCCAGCTCCAAGACGATGTTGACTGCGATCTTGCCGTGCCGGTGTCCTGATGCCATCGTCTCGTGAAGCATTCCCCGCACCAGTTCGCCGCGCACGCCTTGGGCGCTCAACCGCAGCAGGTCGTCGGCGGTCAGCAGCTTCGTGTCGGCCAATCCAGTCATTGCCTTACACGTAGTTCCAGCCGAAGCGGCCTTTGATGCAGAGGTTGCCTTGGGTGACGTCGTGGTCGTCGGGGGAGGTGCATTTGACGATCTGGTTGTCTTGCACGTGGAGTTCGAGGTTGCAGCCGACGCCGCAGTAGGAGCAGACGGTTTGGGTGACGGTTTGGTCTTCAGGGCGCCAGTCGTCTGCCTCCCGGAGATCGAACTCGGTCTTGAACTGGAGGGCGTTGGTGGGGCACACGGCCACACAGTTGCCGCAGTACACGCAGGCCGACTCGGGCAGGGCCACGTCGAACTCGGTGGAGATGCGGGCGCCGAAGCCCCGGCCGGCCACCGAGATGGCGTAGGTGTGCTGGGCGTCGTCGCCGCAGGCCTCCACGCAGCGGTAGCACAGCACGCATTTGTCGTAATCGCGGATGTAGAGGTTGTCCTGCACCCGCACCGGCTCGTTCATGGTCTCGCCGCCCGGGACGTAGCGGTCGGGGTCGGCCCCATAGTGCTCGGCCCACTGGCCCAGCTCGTCGGCCTGGGTCAGGTCTACCCCGGTGGCCAGGAACTCCAGCACCATCTTGCGGCTGTGGCGGACCCGCTCGCTGTCGGTGTGCACCACCATGCCCTCCTCGGCAGGTCGGGAGCAGGAGGGGACAAGGGCCCGGCTGCCGTCGAGTTCCACCACGCATACCCGGCACACGTTCACCGGGGTGAGGGTGGGGCCGTAGCAGATGGTGGGGGTGTCCACCCCGGCGGCATTGCAGGCGTCGAGGATGGTGGCCCCCTCGGGCACGGCGACCTCTTGGTCGTCGACCCGAATGGTGACCGCGGTCTCGGTAGCCACGGAACTCACTGGCTATTTCCTATCAGGCCCAGCGCCAGAGCGGAGCGCACCGCGGAGGCCGCGGTGTGGCCCAGGCCGCAGATGGAGGCGTCGACCATGGCCAAGGCCATGTCGTCGATCAGCTCGGCCCGCTGCGGGGACAACGACTGGCCGGAGCCCTGCAACTCCACCAGCACCTCGTGTTGGCGCTGGGTGCCCACCCGGCAGGGCACGCACTGCCCGCACGACTCGTCGCGGAAGAACTCGGCGATGCGCACCACCACGGACTCCATGTCCACAGATTCGTCGAACACCGTCACCACCCCCGATCCCAGGGTGGCCCCCGCTTCCCGGGCGTCTTCGAGGGTAAGAGGCATGTCGAGGGCGTCGGGGCCGACGAACACTCCGGCCGCCCCGCCCAACAGCACCGCGGCCAGCGAGCCGACTGGCCCGCCAGCCAGATCGAGCAACTCTCCCAGGGTGGTGCCGAACGGCACCTCGTAGAGGCCGGGCACCGCCACCCGGCCCGACAGGCAGAACAGCCGGGTGCCGGGGGAGCGCTCGGTGCCCACCGAGCGGTAGGCATCGGGGCCGTCGAGCACGATGTCGAGCACGTTGATGAGGGTCTCGGGGTTGTTGATGGCGGTGGGCTGGGAGAACAGGCCGTGGGTGGTGGGGAAGGGGGGTTTGTTGCGGGGTTCGCCCCGGAAGCCCTCGATGGAGTTGAACAGGGCCGTCTCCTCGCCGCAGATATAGGCCCCCGCCCCTCGGCGCAATTCGATGTCGAAGTGCTGGCCGCGGCCCGAAACGCCGTCGCCCAGCAGCCCGGCGGCCCGGGCCTGGGCGATGGCGCTCTCCAGTCGGGCGGTGGCCCGGGGGTACTCGCCGCGGATGTAGATCCAGCCGTGGACGGCGCCGGTGGCCAGACCGGCGATGGTCATCGACTCGACTATCGAGAAGGGATCGTGCTCGCAGACGATGCGGTCTTTGAAGGTGCCCGGCTCCGACTCATCGCAGTTGGCCACCACGTGCTTGTCGGGACCGGGCTCGTCGGCCACTGCTCGCCACTTGATGCCGGTGGGGAAGGCGGCCCCACCCCGGCCTGACAGCCCGGCCTCGGAGATGGCGGCGATGACCCCGTCCGGCCCCATCTCGATGGCTCGGGCCAGGGCCTGGTAGCCGCCGTGCTCCCGGTAGGAGTCCAGGCTGATCGGATCGACCACGCCTGTCCGACGCAGCACCCGAAGACGGGGATCGCCGGCTTGGGGCAGGCGGAAGTCCTCCTCGTTGTCAGCCGGCACCTGATCGGGCCGCCCCACTCCCTGGACGAACTGAGCGGGCGCCCGCTCGCACTGGCCCAGACAGGGGCTGGCGTGGACTTTGGCCCCGCCGGCATCTAGCGATGCCCGCAGCTCGCCCCCACCGGCCAGAGAGCATGCCGGGTCGACGCACACATGGACGACGTCATCGCGGTGCCCGGGATCGGTGGTTCGAAGCAGCTCGTAGAAGGTGGCCACCCCATAGGCCTCAGCGGGGGGAACCCCCAATCGCTCTGCCGCGCAGTTCAAGCCACCAGGGCTGATCCAGCCGATCTCGTGTTGAAGCGAGTGCAGTACCGGCAGCAAGATGTGGCGGAGTCCCTGTCGGCGGGAGCGGCCCCCACGCACCAAGCGCTCGGTTTCAGCCACGGTGGCGGCATTGTTCTCAGGCACTACAGCATCGACGGCAGCCCGTTCGGCATCGGTGGGCTGGTCGTCGCCGAAGTGCAGGTCAGCCAACGGAGGCCCCCGCGGTCTCGGGGGCTTCGACCAGCTCCACCCTCACGGCGGCTGCCTTGAATTCGGCGGTGCCGGATTTGGGATCCCAGTCGGGGTTGGTGAGCACGTTCACGTCGATCAGTTCAGGATTGTGCAGAGTGGTGAAGGCCAGGCCGGAGGGCAGGCTCGACACCAATCGGGCGTTCATCTCCACTGACCCGCGGGGAGAGCTGACCCGCACCCGATCGCCGTCGGCTATGCCCAGTGCAGCCGCATCCAGCGGGTTCATGTCCAGGCCGGCAAACCGCAGCGGCGAGTCGTACTTTCCGCTCTGCACCCCGGTGTTGTAGGAGTCCAGCGCTCGACCGGTGGTGAGCCGCAGGGGGAACTCCCCGCTCAGCTCCTCCGTCGGCCCCTCGTGCTCCAGCACCGAGAACGGGGCCGGGTCGTGGCCCTCCAAGTCATCAGCCCACAGCCAGCCGTGGAGGAAGGCGCTGCCGGGATGGTCCTCATCGGGACACGGCCATTGCAGCCCCCCGGCGGCCTCCAGGCGGTCCCAGGCCATGCCCCCGTGCATTGCCGACAGTGAGCGCAGCTCGTCCCAGGCCTCCTGGGGGTCGCGGGGGCCCAATTCGGCGCCCATGGCCTCGGCCATGTCGCACAAGATGTCGATGTCGTGGCGGGCCTGGCCGGGGGGCGATACCGCGGGGCGGACTCGCTGTACTCGGCGCTCGCTGGAGGTGACGGTGCCGTTGCTCTCGGCCCAGGCCACCGATGCGGGCAGCACCACATCGGCCATTTCTGCGGTGCGGGTCATCAAGATGTCCTGCACCACCAGGATGTCCAGGCCCTCGAGCTGGGCCCGGGCGTGGACCACATCGGCCTCGGAGTCGGCCGGGTTCTCGCCGATCACATACAGCGCCCGCAGGTCGCCCCGCTCCATGGCCTCGAACATGAGCGTGAGATGCCAGCCGGGAACCGGGTTGAGCGGCCGGCCGTAGACGGCCTCGAATCGGGCCCGATGGTCGGGATCGTCCACGCCGGCGAAGCCGGGGAACTTGTTGGGGATGGCCCCCATGTCGCCGCCGCCCTGCACGTTGTTCTGGCCCCGCAGCGGCACCAGGCCCGATCCCCACCGCCCGACATGGCCGGTGAGCAGGGCCAGGTTGCACAGCGACAGCACGTTGTCGACCGCGTTGTGGTGCTCAGTGATGCCCAGGGTCCACAGGATCTGAGCTGACTCCGCGGTGGCGTAGGCGTGGGCCATCTCCACCACTGCCTCGGCAGGAATGCCGCAGACAGCGGCCACGGCGTCGGGGGTGAAGGGCTCCACCGAGGCGGCGTAGGCGTCATAGCCCTGGGTGGCGTGGGCGATGAATTCTTGGTTGGCCAGCCCGGCATGGATGATCTCCCGGCCGATGCCGTTGGCCAGGGCGATATCGGTGCCCACATCGATGCCCGCCCAAACGTCGGCGAACCGGGCCGAAGACGTGTAGCGGGGGTCGACGCAGTACATGCGGGCGCCGTTGTCCACGCCCTTGAGCAGGTGGTGGAAGAAGATGGGATGGGCCTCGCGGGCGTTGGACCCCCACAGCAGGATCACGTCGGTTTCCTCGATCTCCTGGTAGGAGCTGGTGCCCCCTCCCGCTCCGAACACTGTCGCCAGACCGACGACCGAGGGAGCGTGTCAAGTTCGGTTGCAGGAGTCGATGTTGTTGGAGCCCACCACCGTGCGGATGAACTTCTGGGCGATGTAGTTCATCTCGTTGGTGGCCTTCGAGCAGCTGAACATCCCGAACGCTTGGGGGCCTCGCTGCTCAAGCACCTGGTTGAAACCGGTCGCAGCCCGAGACAGAGCCTCATCCCACGCCGCCTCTCGCAGGCTCCCGTTCTCCCGCACCATCGGCACCGTCAACCGGTCCCGCCTCGCCATACACACCCCTTTCCCCCAGAGACACCCTGAGGTCGATTAAGCCTATCGGCCCCGCAGCAGAGTTTCTTTCACTATCAACGGGCGAACAACACCGGAAAACTGGGTATTGCTCGCGACCCCTTGACGAGTCTTGAGCCATACGTTGGATCAATGAAGAGGGGTTGGAGGCGCTGGACTGTGGCGTCCCTGGTGGCTGTCTTGGCGTTGTCGACAGCCTGTGGCAGCGGTGGCTCCGAGCCTCAATCCGTTGAGGGGCTCGTTCTGTGCGAGGACGTTCCCCAATTGGGATCTCGCGTCGGAGGCAATCTCGGCCCCGGTTTAAACGCCGATGATGACGTAATGGCCGTTGTCCTCGCTTGTCGGCAAGAGTGTCAGGAAACCCAAGGAGGCCTGTGGATCGGCCGGGACAACGGCGGGGCAATTGTATTGGCGGTCACCGACGATCCTGAAACGCACCGCCAAGAGCTTCAAGACCGCCTGTCTGGATTGGATGCGGTCATCGATGTGGTCCAGGTTGAATTCACCAAGTCTCAGCTCGCCGATGTCCGGGCAACCCATCCACCTCGGTCATCGTCCAGCTGTCCCAGCCTCTCGGTCAGCGCACTCTCTACTACGGCGTCCATGTCCCACCTAGACCCCTCACTGTTGAAGAAGGCTGGTAATCAGAAATCCCGCAAGTCGACAAGATCGAAGCAGCCAACGCTTTCGTAGACATGGATGACTACGAAGGTCGATTCAATGATCACCCACCTCCTCATCGGCGAACGGCCTTGAGAGCTGAGGCCAGGCAGTTCTGTCAGAGGGCAGTCGGCCAGCTCAGCCAGACCGTTCAGCATGAGCAGCCGCTGTTGTTCAACCTTGTCTTCTGCCCAACGATCAAAACAGCGATCTGGGTCGGCGAGCCGCCAGGCCACGCCTAGGGCTCTTGAAGTGTTACTCGCTCGCCCTGGCCAGCCCTTTTGGCTAGCTCTCGCAATTCGTCGGGAGTGAAGGCGTTCTCCCAGGCCGACTCATCGGCCAGGCGCTTTGGAGCGTTTGCTTCCGCTTGCGCCAGCTTCTCGTCAATCTCGGCGAGGGCACTCTCATCGAGTACATCCTCGGGACGAATGTCATCTCGCAATAGCGGTTCTTTGAGAGCGTCCTTCTTCGCCACTCCTAAAGCCTACCGCTCCACGAACAAGAGCCAGTCAGCTCAACCCGACGATCTCGCCGTTCTCGTCGAGGTCGATGCCCATGGCGGCGGGTTGGCGGCCGAGGCCGGGCATGGTGCGCATGTCGCCGCAGATGGGGTAGACGAACCCGGCCCCCACCGAGGCCCGCACCTCCCGCACCGGCAGAGTCTGTGAGGATTGTGGTGGCGTTAGGGGGAGGTTGCTTCGTCGATTTCGTCCATGAGTTCGAGGTAGTCGGGCGACAGTCGGAGTCGGGTGTAGGTGTCCATGGTCTTTTTGAAGCGTTCGCTTTGTTGGCGGTCTTGGGGGGAGCGAGGCCAGGATATGTGGCCTTCTATATAGCTGAGTTTGAGCACTGGGCCGTCAAATTCGATTTCTCCGTTGCCTACCAAGTGTCCCAGGTCTGTGTCGGTGTGTAACCATTCAGTCAAGGCAGGCCACCGTAGGCGCATGGTGATGTCGCTGTTGGCTTCGGGTGGTTTGACCAGGCGCTGAGAGCCGTCAGGGTTGAGGCGGATGGCGATCTCGGCATCTCCGAATGGCGTGTGGAGTACGTCGAAGCGTATGTCGACGGTGCCGGCTGCGACTTCCTCCAAGCCGGGGCGGCTCACATTGGTGATGCCCACAGCACAGGTCTGAACATTATTCCCGATAACTACTGAAGTCTTGGCGATGATTTCAGTTGCTGGAAGATGGCCGAGCAGGTCTCCCGTGTCGCAGTCGATGGAGCGGTTCAGGATGAGGTCGGAATTGGCCTTGGCTTGTCCCGGTATCCATCCGACCAGCTTGTTCTGGTTGAAAATCTGTTGGTGTATGACGGTTCTATTTTGAGAGGCGATGGCGTGGTGCTCGACGACGAGGTGAGGGCGGTCGGGAACCTCAGATGGCAGCGGGACGGGTATCTGGTCGAACCAGGCGGGCGATCCGAGGTCCTCAGCAGGATGGAATGGCACTGATCACCGTGTCGGCGAGTTGTTGGCGGGGGAGGACAAAGTCATCGCGTTCGGCACCTACTCCGTTCAAGAGCAACGCGACTGCTGCTTTGCGGCTGGGATCATAGAAGGCGACGCCGTTGGCCAGTCCGCCAGTGTGGCCAAATGAACCAGGGCCAGCGGCTTGGGATACGTCCTGCTTGCCAACATCGGTCATCATGCCCGCGGCCCATTTTGCTGGTCGTTGCAGAATCGGGTCGTCTCTGAATGGCCGGTCATCATCCATCAGGTCGCTCAGCAAGGCAGGGGAGGGGAGTCCCGGCTTGGGAGTTCCCTCCAAAACCTGTCCCACTGCTGCATAAAGATGGGCGATGCCGCACATTGTCGCGAAGGCACCGAAAGCCAGTCTGGTTTCGCGTATATAGCTGGGCAATAACTCCGAGAGCATGGGCAGGGGTTCGACCGGCAACCCGATGACCGGCGCTCGGATGCGCTCGCGCATCGCCATGGCCTGCTCAGCGTCGATGATTACCTGGTCGGCCAATCCAAGTGGTTCAAGCAACTCCACGAAGCAGTAGCGGCTTGGAGGCCGCCCGCTCAATCGCTCGATAACGTACTCGGCGATGAACCCCCCGCTTATCTCGCTATAAGCTGGTCCGAGGGCTTTGTTGGCCTGATCAAGCAAGTCTTGCTGGACACTCGGTGAAGTCGTCATCTTCCAGGCGGCGGCCGAAGGCTCAGCCAAAGCAGCGTTGTGAGCAGCAAGCTGACGATAGGTCAAACCCTCTGGAGCCCATGACGGCAGGGTGGTCGTTTCATCAAGTGGTTCATCCGGTCCAAAACCGCTGGCCTCGAGCGCATGGCCTAGTAGGAGATACACCATCGGCTTGAACAGGCAGTAGACGTTGTGCAAGTCATCTGGTGCCAAATCAATTCCACCACCAGCTTGGCCAGCAGCAATGTCTGTGGCAACATCACCATTCACTACTACTGCGAGTTGACCGCCAAGCGCGAAAATTCCTTCACTTACAATCAAAGAAAGAGCGCTGTTAGCGACCTTGACTAACTCGGTATGCGCAAACATGTCTCAATTGAAATCCAAGAACATTAGTGGATAAATCAGAAATATTGGTGCAGGTGAGGTTTTGCCTACCCGCAGCTATTCCGTGTCTCGGTCTCAGCAATGATCACGTCAACGCGAGCACCGACGAGAAACGCTGCTGAGTCATCGTGTGTCGTTCCCGCTGTCACCGACGTTGGGTTGGCCGCTAATTCCTGATCAGCTCGTATATGCTCTTCTAGCAACTTGCCCCAAACCTCCTCGGCTTCGGCCTGGGCAATAGCAGCTCGCTCACAAGCACCAGACTGTGCAGACGACTGCGTGGAGCAAGACAAGGTTAGCAGTCCAATGCCTAGAACAGCAATAGCGCGAGTTAGGATCTGTTGCGGTGCATCAAAATCCACCATCTTACCGCCAATAGACCCAGGAATATGGCAAGTGCTATAGAGGCGATATACCAGCCAACCGCATAGTTGAACACGGCGTATGGCACTGAAGCCGCCGGACCAAAGAAACAAATAACAAGCATGACTCCCAATCCTTCCCGAACTGTTCGTACTTGCATTTGCATCACTTCAATAATCATTCGAAATATTTTCATTGCAGCAGACTTTCAAATCACTTGCTGGAAGCAAGTGTGCCAGCAGCTACCTGAGCACTGCAACCAATGCCTAAAGCAGCACCCGCCCCACCAGATGCAGCAGCTGCTGCTCCTCCAAGAATACCGCACCCGACTGCTCCGGCTCCGGCTAAAGTCCAGTCTGCCCATGTTGGACCGACTTTGTGCGCGATGGTGTGGCAGACTCTTCTTGTGGTGAGTGCTGGCTCTCCTCTTCGGCCGAGTCCGGTTGCGTTCGGATAGGACACGATAACCCTCGTTTCGCACTTTTGCTCGTGGTGGGCCCTTGCACTCTGATCTCTAAGGATGCCAATCAGTGGGATGGAGGCGGGTCTCGGAGCCACAGCCAGAAGAGCGGTGAGCAATGCTGTGGCAAGTGCCAGGGCGAGAGCCATTCTGGCAAGGCTCGACCTGTGCTCGTGCGACAGTTCAACTACATGGGGGGGGGGGGGGGGTGAATTGTGCTGTCATGGCCGGAACTGTACGGCATGACGGTGCTCGGTGTCAATGTTTTCGATCGGAGTCGCTTGGGTGGGGTTAGAGGATGGGAATCGCTGGAACTTTGAGCCATTCAGCTCAACCCGACGATCTCGCCGTTCTCGTCGAGGTCGATGCCCATGGCGGCGGGCTGGCGGCCGAGGCCGGGCATGGTGCGCATGTCGCCGCAGATGGGGTAGACGAACCCGGCCCCCACCGAGGCCCGCACCTCTCGCACCGGCAGGGTCCAACCGGTGGGAGCGCCCTTTAGGGAGGGGTCAGACGAGATGGACAGGTGGGTTTTGGCGATGCACACCGGGAGGTGGCCGAAACCGGCGGCCTCGTAGGTGTCGAGCTGGCGGTTGGCCGCGGCCGAGTACTCCACACCGTCGGCGCCGTACACGGTGGTGGCCACTGCGGCGATCTTGTCCTTCAGCGGCAGCTCATCCTCGTACAGCACCTTGAACGAGCTGGGCTCCTCGCAGGCCTCGGCCACTGCTTCGGCCAGCTCGGCCGCCCCCGCGCCGCCGTCGGAGAAGTGGGTGGTCACCGCGCAGCGGGCGCCGTACTCGTCGGCGATCTCGGCGATGGCGGCCAAGTCGGCGTCGTGGTCGCCGGGGAAGGCGTTGACCGCCACCACCGGGGTCACCCCGTGGGCTCGCATGTTGGACAGCTGCTTGCGGAGGTTGTCGCCCCCGGCGTGGACCTCGTCGGGGTTCTCGGCCAGCAGCGCCTCGGGCAGGGGTCGCCCGGCCACGATCCGGTGGTTTCCGGAGTGGGCCTTGAGGCCCCGCACGGTGGCCACCATCACCGCGGCGTCGGGATCGATGCCCGAGTAGCGGCACTTGATGTTGAAGAACCGCTCCGCGCCCATGTCGGCGCCGAATCCGGCCTCGGTCACCAGGAAGTCGCCGGTGCGGATGGCGATGCGGTCGGCCACGATGGAGGAGTTGCCGGTGGCGATGTTGCCGAACGGCCCGGTGTGCACCAGGGCCGCGCCGCCCTCCAGGGTTTGCATCAGGTTGGGCTTGAGGGCGTCCTTCAGCAGCACGGCCATGGCCCCGGCCGCCTTCAGGTCCTCGGCGGTGACCGGCGTCCCGGCCTTGGTGTAGCCCACCACGATCCGGCCCAGCCGGGCCCGAAGATCGGCCAGCGAGGTGGCCAGCGCCAGGGTGGCCATCACCTCGGAGGCGGCGGTGATGTCGAACCCTGATTCCCGGGGAATCCCGTCGAGCCGCCCGCCCAGGCCGACCACGATGTTGCGCAAGGCCCGGTCGTTGATGTCCACCACCCGCCGCCAGGTGATGTTGTGCGGGTCGAGCTCCGACTCGTTGCCGTGGTAGATGTGGGCGTCGAGCATGGCCGAGCACATGTTGTGGGCCGCGGTCACCGCGTGCATGTCGCCGGTGAGGTGGAGGTTGAACAGCTCCATGGGCACCACCTGGCTGTAACCGCCGCCGGCCGCGCCGCCCTTGATGCCGAACGTCGGCCCCAGCGAGGGCTGGCGGATGGCGATGGTGGCCCGCTTGCCGATATGGCCGAACCCCTGGCCCAGCCCCACGGTGGTGGTGGTCTTGCCCTCGCCCAGCGGCGTGGGAGTGATGGCGGTCACCACCACATACCGGGCCCGGGGCCTATCAGCCAGCGCCTCGATGGCGTCCAGGCTGATCTTGGCCGCCCCCGCCCCGTAGGGCTCCAGCATCTCGACCGGTATGCCGGCCTCTTCGGCGATTTCGCTCAGCGGACGCAGATTCGCCCCGCGCGCGATCTCGAGATCAGATGGGAATGACATGGACCCGCCCCTCATGCTCGCTTTTCGATGCCAACCCCGACAGCGTAAACCCAATCGAGCAGCATTGGGAGGCGATCTTTAGAATCGGCCCATGATCTGGGCGAAGCGATGACTGGGGCTCTCCATGGCTGACTTCTTCGACACCGTTCCCGAGCCGGTGGCCTTCGCCGGCCACAGCGCGGGCCTCGGCCAACTGGCCTACCGGGTGTACAACCCCGACAGACAGGTGCTGGGGCGGCGCATGGAGGACCACCTCCGGGTGGCGGTGTGCTACTGGCACAGCTTCAACTGGCCGGGCAGCGACATCTTCGGCATCGGCACCTTCGACCGGCCCTGGTTGGAGCCCGGCCAAGACCCGATGGCCGCGGCTCGGGCCAAACAGGACGCCGCCTTCGAGTTCTTTGAGAAGCTGGGCACCCCGTTCTATTGCTTCCACGACGTTGACATGGCCCCTGAGGGCGACAGTCTGGCCGAGAGTCGGGCCAATCTCGACGCCATGGTCGAGCGGGCCGCGGCCAAGATGGAGACCACCGGGGTGCGGCTTTTGTGGGGCACCGCCAACCTGTTCAGCCATCCTCGCTACGCAGCGGGGGCAGCCACCAACCCTGACCCGGAGGTGTTTACCCACGCGGCGGCCCAAGTGCGCCACATGCTCGAGGCCACCCACCGCCTCGACGGGGCCAACTACGTGCTGTGGGGCGGGCGGGAGGGTTACGAGACGCTGCTCAACACCCGGCTGCGCCAAGAGGCCGACCAGCTCGCCCGCTTTTTGACCCTGGTGGCCGAGCACAAGCACAAAATCGGCTTCACCGGCACCCTGCTGCTCGAGCCCAAGCCCCAAGAGCCCACCAAGCACCAGTACGACTACGACTGCGCCTCGGTTCACGGGTTCTTGGAGCGCTACGGCCTCGTCGATGAGTTCAAGGTGAACATCGAAGTCAACCACGCCACTTTGTCGGGCCACTCGTTCCATCACGAGGTGGCCTACGCGGTGGACAACGGCATCTTCGGCAGTGTGGACGCCAACCGGGGCGACCCCCAGAACGGATGGGACACCGACCAGTTCCCCAACTCGGTGGACGAGCTGTCGCTCGCCCTGTACGAGATTGTCCAGGGCGGGGGGCTCTCCGCCGGAGGGTTCAACTTCGACACCAAGCTCCGGCGCCAGAGCTTGGCCCGAGACGACCTGTTCTGGGGCCACATCGGCGGCATCGACACGCTGGCCCGCTCCTTGCTGGTGGCCGAGGCCATGATGGCCGACGGCGCCATCGAGCAGGCCCGGGACCAGCGCTACAGGCGGTGGGAGTCGGGTCTGGGGGCCGACATCATGAGGGGCGAGGGGGATTTGGCCTCGCTGGCCGATCAAGCAGTGGCCGCCGGGCTCAGCCCGCAGCCGGTGTCGGGTCGACAAGAGCGCCTGGAGAACGAGGTGAACCGCATCATCTGGTCGACCCCGAGCTGATGGAGCTGGTTGCGGGGGTGGACTCGTCCACCCAGTCGACCAAAGTCGAGCTGCGAGTTCGCGACTCGGGACAGTTGGCGGCTAGGGCCAGTGCTCCCCACGCCCACACCCGCTGGGACCCGCCGGTGAGCGAGCAGGACCCGGAGACATGGTGGACTGCGCTGGTCGACTGCTTCGCCCAGTTCACCGAGGCCGACCGAGCCCGCGTGGGGGCCATCAGCGTGGCCGGGCAGCAACACGGTTTGGTGCTGGTGGAAGAGGATGGCGCCGTCCTGCGCCCGGCCAAGCTGTGGAACGACACCACATCTGCGCCCCAGGCCCGTGACCTGGTAGCCCGCTTGAGCCCAGAGGGATGGGCCGAGCGCTGCGGTTCGGTGCCGCTGGCATCGTTCACCGTCGCCAAACTGGCCTGGGTGCTGGAAAACGAGCCCCATCTGGCCAACCGCATCGCCCGGATCATGCTGCCTCATGACTGGGTTACCTGGCGGCTATCCGGCGTCCATGTCACCGACCGGGGCGACGCTTCGGGCACCGGCTGGTTCGACCCGGCCGCCAATGAGATGGCGGCCGACTTGCTGGGTTTGGTGGTCGACGATCCCGTTGGCTGGCTGTCCCGGCTGCCTCAAGTGCTCGGGCCCGATGAGGCCGCCGGGCAGATCACCGCGGACGCTGCCTCCGCCCTGGGATTGGGCGATGCAGTGCTTATCGGCCCCGGCACCGGCGACAACATGGGGGCGGCCCTCGGCCTCGGGCTGAAACCCGGCGACACGGTGATCTCGCTGGGCACGTCAGGCACGGCCTACTCGGTGTCGCGCACCCCGGCCAGCGACCCGACCGGCGCTGTGGCCGGGTTCGCCGATGCCACCGGAGCTTTTCTGCCCCTGGTGTGCACTCTGAACGCCACCCGGGTAACCGATACCGTGGCCCGCTGGCTGGGGGTAGATCCTGCGGACCTGGCCGAGCTGGCCATGGCTGCTGCCGGTAGCCCCAATGCTCCGGTGCTGGTGCCCTACTTCGACGGGGAGCGCACCCCTGATTTGCCCGACGCCACCGGGCTCTTTGCCGGGCTCCGCAACGACACCACACGGGAAGAGCTGGCCTTGGCCGCCCACGACGGTGTGTTGTGTGGGCTATTCGACGGGCTCGATGCACTGCGGAGCGCGGGAGTGAGTACCGGCGGCAGGCTGCATCTCATCGGTGGGGGTGCCCGCTCGGCCGCTTACCGGGAGCGGGGAGCCGTACTGCATGGGGGGTCTGTCACTGTGCCCGACGACGATGAGACTGTTGCCTTGGGAGCAGCTGTGCAGGCCGCGGCGGTGGCCACCGGACGCACTCCGGCCGAGGTGGCTGCCGACTGGCCGCTGGGGCGAGGAGCGGTTGTCGAGCCTCCCCCCGACGCCAACGGCGAAGAAGTCCGAGCCCGATACGCCGAGCTATGCCAAGAAATCCCCACGTTCAGCAGCTAATGGGGATCTAGCGCTGTGGCAGAGTAGGCCCATGTCCAGTGACCAAGTGATGCGCGACATGATGGCCACCCTGCCAGTGCCGGAGTTCGAGTCCACGCCGTGGGCATCGCCCCCGCCGATGGCTGAGGCCACGGTGGCCATCGTGACCAGCGCCGGTCTGCACCGGGCCGACCAAGACCGCTTCGACGGCCGAGGTGATGTCAGCTACCGGATGCTCGACCGAGGCGATCGGGAACTGATCTTGGGCCATTGGAGCTCCAATTTCGACCGGGCGGCATACGTGTCCGACCACAACGTGGTGTATCCCATCGACCGCCTAGAGGAACTGGCCGCTGCCGGCACCATCGGGGCCGTGGCCCCCCGGCATGTGGCGTTCGCCGGCAACCAGCCCGACACGGTGTCGGAGGTGCGCCTCGACACCGGCCCGGCTGCGGCCGCCGAGCTGAGGGCCGACGGGGTGGACGTGGCCATCTTGACCCCGGTTTGACCGCTGTGCACGCGCACCGTGTGTGCGCTGGCCCACGTACTGGAAGAAGCCGGGATCGTCACCGTGGTGCTGGCCTCGATGCGGGCAGTGGCTGAGAGGATGAATGTTCCCCGGGTGCTGTATTGCGAGTTCCCCCTGGGTCGCCCGCTGGGCATGCCCGACAACGCCAAATTCCAGCACGGTGTGCTCGCCGCGGCATTCGAACTGCTCGACGCATCGTCGGGCCCAGTGCTGGTGGACTATCCCGAAGTAGTGGAAGCGGTGGAGACACCGCTGGCCTGTGCGCTGCCGCCCCGCTTCGACCCCGACATCGCGCCGTCGATCGACGAGGCCCAGGGACTGCGAGCTGCCTACGACCGGGCGGTAGCCCGTCGGGGGGCCACCGAGGTTGGCCGGGCTATTGACGCTGATGGCGTGGCCGGGGCGCTGGCCGACCTGGAGCGGGTGGCCGCCGGCGAGCACTGGAAAGAGGTGTACGGGCCCCGGCTGGACACCATCGCTATCGCCCACGATATCCGGGCCTACTACCAGGAGGCCGCCCTAGAGCTGGTAGGCGGTCCCATCCCCGGCGCCCGGCAGGCGGAAGCCTGGTTCTACGAGGAGACCGAGGCGGGCAAAACCCTGGCCGCGGCCCGTGACGCCCTGACCGAGCAAGAGGCGCCCGGCGGCATCACCTTCTACATGCAGCCCGTGGGGCGCTGAGTTCGGGGATTCCGGGCGCGGTTAGGCCACCGCAGGCAGGGGATCGCCGATGCGGGCAAAGCAGTCGGCCGCGGTCTCGCCCATAAACGCGGCCCGCACCTCACCGCTCAGCTCATCAAGGGCGGGGCGGTACAGCTCGATGGGGTCGGCGTTGCCCTCCTGGTGGGGGTAGTCGGAGGAGAACACCACCATGTCGGGCAACTCGGCGAGTACGTCCAGGGCATCGGTGTCGCCGAAGCCAGGCAGGGGAGTAAGCCGCAGGTTGCGGTGCAGCATCTCCTCGCCGCTGACCGGCCATGGCCAGTCGCCCAAAGAAGGCGACGAAAGGCACTGGCGGGACAGCGTGGCCACATACCAAGGAAGCCATCCGGCCCGCATTTCCTCGATCAGCACAGTGAGTTCGGGGAACCGATGAAATACCCCGCCGAACAGCAGACTGGCCACAAGGTTTTGGGCGGCGTGCAGCCGCTGGGTGTTGGCCAGCCGGATCAGCCCGCCCACACCGGCGCCGTCGGGCAGGTCCCAGCCGATGTCGGCCCACTTGGAGAAGTCGGCCTCGGTGTTGCCCACATGGATCACCGCCACCATGCCCAGCGAAGTGGCCGCAGCCCACACCTGGTCCCAATCGGGGTGGCCGGGAGGCCCTCCGGCGGGTGCCCCCCGCAAGGTGTAAAGGAAGAACGCCCGGGCCCCTCGTTCTCGGCAGCGCTCCAACTCGGCCACCGCGTCGTCAAGGTCGGAGAAGTCGACAGTGGCAACCGAGTGGAGCCGGTGGCGCTGGTCCCAAAGCTGGTCGGTGAGGAAGTCGTTGCACCGCTGGGCGGCGACCACGCGATCCTCGGGCCGCAGGTAGTCGAGCTTTTGCCAGTAGCCACCGGGGTTCACTAGGCAGTGATCGATGCCCACCGAGTCCATCCAGGCCACCCGCTCGGCGGCGGTGGAGTCGTGTCGGGGATGCAAGATCACCGGCCCGCCTGCTTTTTCGGCCCGCTCGAACAGCTTGGGCATAAGCTCCGCCGGACTGGGCCGGCGCTCCGGGGGCAGCACCTGGAGCAGGTCGCCGGCGATGGCGTTTGACAGATGCGTCCGGTTGTCGGGAATCTGATCGGCCCACTGCTTCATCGGGTCAACCCCCGCCGAGTCCCCCGTGATCTCCCAGTGGGTGTCCACATCGATGATCATGCGCCGAGTCTAAGTGGCGGCTGGCACACTCGCTGTCAGTCGACTCTGGCGATGAACCAGCAGATGGGTGAGGAGATGGGGGCAGAGGGGTTGGCAGAAATTGAACCGGACTGGCCATCGCCGACGCCGACCTCGACGTCCTCGTACAAGGCGGATTGGGGGAACTCGAAGGTCTGAACCTGGGCGAGAACGAAATCGCGGCCCACGGCCAATTGCACTTCGGTGAATGAGTCGTCCCTCTCGCTGTGCTCAGGAAGCCCGAAAGCCTCCTGAAGGGTCTGCCACTGCCAGTTGGTGCCATCTGCTGACCAGCCGACCAAGAACTGGTTAGGGTCGTATTCGCTGTAGGCGGCTGATTGCGATGCTGGCCCTCCCACAGCGGCAACTCCGGCGGGTCCGACGGCGAGATCGGGCATCCATCCGATGCCGTCGGGCAGGGTCAGCACTTGGTCCCAGCCGTAGACGCCCTCGAAGCGCTCGACTCTGAACTTCCCGTCGGTCTCTTCAGTGGTCCAGAGTTCGCTCCGAGCGCTATCGGTGATCTCGACATCAACCGATGTGGTGGTCCATTGACGGCCGTCTGGGGAATACAACAATTGGTCACCCTCAGGGCCGTACAAGATCAGGTGGAAACCATCAGACGCTCCATAGCCACCGGAAGAAGCCCAGCCCGGAAATTCGGCTGCCAACTCGGGTGGCCCACCGTTGCTCAAGAAGAGGTGGACACGCTCCTCACTCGGCTCGTTGGCCATTTCATCATCAAGTGCTTGGTCAATTTCAGGCTGCCAGGCGTCGCTTTGGGCCATCACCACGATGCGTTCCCCAGCCACAATGGCGTCGGTTATCCAAGCCGTGCCTTCAAACGAGCCCAAGTCGACCACCAGCTCAGTCCAACTCGCTCCTTGGTCGTCGGAGAACAGAATCTGAGTACCCGGAGCTTCCACAGTTGAGTCCCATCCCTGGATCACCCAGCGGTCGCCGATGATGTCGACTTCCCAAGGCAGGAAACCAGCGGGAACTGGGATTGGTGCCCAATCCGTGCTGTCGTCAGTGACCAATATCTTGTTTATGCCCCGGTCGACGAAGCTCATGGCCAGCACCCGCCCGTCGCCCACCGACTCGAGGCGGATGGTCGAGTGCTCGTCTGCGCCTAGCGCGTCGGCGAGATCGACTTCAGTCCAGACCAGCCCAGGGGCATCAGGAGACTCAGTGGGGGTGACCGTTGGCTTGCCGGCGGGCTCTGGAGTTGGGGAAGCCCCTTCCGGGGTGGCGAACAGCGGTGTCGGGGTCTGCACTGGGTCGGCAATCTCGCTGGATACGGTCATTTCGGTGCCGCCTGACGAGGAGCAGGCCGCGGCCGTGCCTAAAGCCAGGGCGATAGCGGCGGCCAGTAAAGCCGCTGGTTGTTTCACCAGCATGAAGGTCAGCCAACCTTGGCGATGAACCAGCGTGGGGGTTGGGGAGGGGTGATGCTGCTGGATATAGCGTAGTCGTCATCGCCGGAGTCGCTATCGGGTGATGACACAGCGGGGCCGGCTTGGGCGGAATCAGAACCGCTGGTTCTCCAGTGCAGAACGTGAGCGATGACAAAGTCCTTGCCGACCGCCAGACTGACCGAACTATAGCCATCCTCATCAGCGCCAAGCTCCGGGAGGTTGAACGCGTCAGAGAGGGTCTGCCACCCCCAGTCGGTTCCGTTGGCCGACCAGCCCAGCCATTGCTCAGGCTGCTCGGTGCTCTCGAGCATGGCACTTGAGGGACCAGGTAATTCCCTTTCCGCCTCAATCAGTGCGTCGCCCAACTCCACCATGTCGAACGCCACAAGATCTTCGCCGGTTTCTGGATCTTCAAAAATGAGAAGGGCGGGTACCCCGCCTTCGCCCTCTTCTTCTCGAACGCCTTCAGGCGGGACGTCCATCATTAGGGATTCAGGGCCGAACACATAGACCGCGGTTTCCTCGGACAAGTCCCACAGAGTGATGCCGCCCTCCGGTTCGTTGTATCTCAGCTCGTAGCCGTCTTGGGCGAATCGAAAATCGGGCAATTCGGGGATTTCGGGGTCGTCGAGACCAAACATTCCTGGTTGCGTTAGAGCGGCAAGTCCGGCAGGGCCGGCGGCAAGCATCGTGAGGTAGCCGACGTCTTCCGGGATGGCCACTGCCAACTCGGGCCGGTCGAAGCGTTCAAGTCGGTACTCACCCTCAACCCGGTTGCCGACCCACACTGTCCCCATGGGGCTTCCGCCAACCCTCTCACGGACCAATTCTGCGGAGGACTTGGACCACTGCTGTCCATCGGGCGAGGTCAGCAGAGAATCTCCGTCCATGCCAAGCAAGATGAGTTGAAATCCCTCCGATGAGCCATAGCCGTTCACAGCCCAGCCGGGGTACTCGGCTACGAGCTCAACGGGACCGCCGTCGCTGAAGAAGATCTTGACGTAGCTTGAGTCCATCTCGAAGCCGTAGTCATCTTCGTCTTCAATCAGCGGGACAGCCTGTACCGCCAGCACCATTCGCTCCTCGGCCGCTACGGCTGTGATGTTCCCAGCCGCAAGATTAGGAGTGCCGAGATCTAAGACCAGCTCGGTCCAGGTGACGCCTTCATCATCGGAGTAGAAAGCTCGGCTGCCGGACCTAGGACTGTTTATGTCCCAGCCGGTGACCAGCCAGCGAGGGGCGGCAATGTTGATTTGAAACGGGGCGATGGCTGTCGGCAAAGAGATCTCGTTCCAGTCCGTGCCGTTCTCTGTGACTATCGCTCGGCTGGTGCCGTCCAGATCAAAAACCGAGGCAAGCACTCGCCCGTCGCCGACCGAATCGATTCTGTTGATGTCTACGATGTCGGGGCCGAAAATCTCGTCGGGGTCGAATTCTGTCCAGTTGAGCACTGGCCCGGTGGAGAATTCCTCCGGGGTGAGAGCGGCTTCGTCGTTGGGTTCGCTTCGTTCGGGGACAGGCGTGGGCTCAATTGGCGTCCCCGCGGCGGCGGTTGGAGCAGGAGTGGGGGCCGGGTCGCTGGAAACGATGACCTCGGTGGATCCCGACGAACCGCATGCCGTGATTCCACTGATTGCAAAGGCAATTAGAGTGGCTGTGCCGACTGCTGTCCGCAACCTATTGCGGAGTGACGTCACGATGTCTCAACACTAGTTACACACATCTCTCACAGAGTATCCAGAGTGCACTGCGGGTGGTTGGTGTGGAGGGGGTCTTACCAACCACCCGTAGGAGTCCCGCCTGCTAGCCAAAACCGTTGGCTATATCACCACCGTTCGACTCATTCTACGGTGGCGATGAACCAAAGTGGCGCAAGGCCGGAGAGCATGATGGTGCCATCGCCGGGGGTGTCGGAGGGGTCGGCGGAATGGGGCTGGACTCGGGCAATCACGAAGTCGCTGCCAACGGCCAGTTCTATGTTGGTGAACCCTTTCTCAAGATCGGTCAGGCCGGTCAAGCCATAGGCTTCGGACAGGGTTTTCCAATCCCAGGTGCTGCCGTCGGCTGACCAACCGACCCACTGCTCGCGCTGTTCAGTGCTGATATCGGCAGTACCCACAAACCTGTCGCTACTGATCCAGGGCTCCAGCTCTTCCATGGTGAACGACACCAGGTGCTCGCCGGTGTCGGGATCCTCGAAGACCAACAAATCGGGACCGTCATCGCCGCCTTCCACCTCCCGAACGCCTTCGGGCAGCATGTTGCTCTGAGCCTTCAGGGCGTCGGAGAACTCGTAGATGGCTGTGTCCTCGGACAGGTTCCACAAGCTGATGCCGCCCAGGGGTTCGTTGAAACGCAGTTCGAATCCGTCTTTGGCAACCTGGAAAGTCGGCACGAAGTTGGCATCAGGAACGCTCCCTTGTACCGCGACCATGGCGATGCCCGCAGGTCCGACCGACAGACGATCCACCCTGGCTATGCCGTTGGGGAGTTCAGCTACCAGTGCGGGGGCGAATACGCCGTTTGTGCGCTCGGCCCGGTAAATCGTGCTTGCCTGACCCGATGTCCAGACCGTCCCCTCAGTGGTTCCGAGGTAGGTGTAGAAACGACCCACGGACACACCATCGCCGGTAGTTAGAGGTGCCTGGCTCCATTGGCGGCCATCAGTCGAGGTGAGCAGCATTTCCCCCTCAGTGAAGAGCATTATGAGATGGAAGCCGTCGGCAGCGCCGTAGCCGGCAATTTCCCAAGCTGGATATTCACCCACCTGCTCGGCAGCACCGCCGTCGCTGAAGTGCAGGCGGACAAAGCTGCGGTCGCCCCCGTAGAGGAAGTCCTCTTCCTCGGAGGTCAGCTCGAACGACTGGGGATACGACGACTCGTCCACAGTGAAGCTCACCGTGTCGCCCTCGACGCTCATCCATCCCTTGATCGATTCCTTGTCGGGCACCAAGCCCCGGCCCACGATCACCGAGGCAACATCGACCTGGACCCGGCTCTCGGTGGCAATCACCATGTTCTGGCCGGACACCAAGACATCAGCAATCGAGGTCGTCTCGTCGGCACTGCTGCCGACGTCGAGTGGTATTTCAATCCAAGTATCGCCCTGGTCGTCGGAGAAGTAGGCCCGGTGGTCATCGAAGGCACTGGGGTTGCCTAGGGCCAAGCCGGTGACCAGCCAGCGGTCGCCGGCGATCTCGAAGCGCTCGGGGGCAAAACTCGGAGGCATAGAGACCGGGGTCCAGTCGGTGCCGTTGTCGGTGACCAGAACCCGGTCGCCGTCGCTGCCGTAGACCTGAGCCAGCACTCTGCCGTCGCCCACCGACGCGATGTTGTGAGGGTCGATCGCATAAGCGCCGAACACAGAGGCGGGGTCGAACTGTACCCATCCGAGCTCCGGGCCGGTCGAGACGCTTTCGGGCGTGATCGGCTCGAAGGCGGTTTCAGTGCCGGTTTGAGGTGTTTCTGGGAGTGTTTCTTGGGGTTCCTCCACCGAAGGAGCAGTTGGGGCCGCGATCGGCTGGGCCGTTACCTCCGGGCCCGGTGCGAAAGTGGGATCACTGACCACGATGACCTCGGTGGGCTGATCCCCCTCAAGTGCGCTCCAAGCGGCAATACCGCCAGCCACCAGGGCAACCGAGGCGGCGATACCCACAACCGCCTGACGGGTGTGGCGGGCCTTCGCCTGGGCGGCGGCTCGCTCGGCGATGGACGACACCGGCGGCCGGGAGGCCGGGGCGTCGACCCGCTCGCTAATGGCGTTGCCCAGGGCCTCACCGAGGGCCTGATCGTCGGCTCCGGTCAGATCTTCAGGGGTTTGGCGCTCATCGCTCATTGGTCGACCACCTTTCGCAGCTCGGCCAATCCTCGGGAGGTGGCGCTTTTCACCGTGCCCGGCCGTACCCCCATGGCCTGGGCGATCTCTTTTTCAGTCATGTCGGCGTAGAACTTCAAGACAAGAACGGTTTTCTGTGTGGGTGAGAGCTGGTTGAGGGCATCGAGCAGGTAGTCCTGATCGTCGGGTTGGGGGGGAATGAACGGCCGCAGGCCGATACGCCGTCTCACCTCGCGCTTTCGCAGCTCGCTGCGGGAACCGTTCACTACCGAAGTACGCAGGTACGCCCCCGGCTGGTCGAGGCGGCTCCAGCGGTCGAATACCTTGGCGAAGGCGTCTTGAACAACCTCTTCCGCGGCCTCCCTGGCGTCCACCAGCCCCCGGGCCAGCCGAACCATCGGCTCATATTCGGTCCGGTACAGGTCGTCGAAGCTGGCCAGCTTGAGAACTTCTCCAGTTGGCGCTGGTTCACGGGGAACCGGCCGTTCGCCCTCAGAAAGTCCCGAAGCCATCCAAGGGATAGTCTTCATCACCCAATAACGACGCCCGGTGATGCTGATTGGTTCCCTTCTCCCCGTTGCCGGGCGCGGGCAGCTATGGATGGTTCAGCGAGTAGCTCGAAATATGGCTGGCCTGGTCAGGCCGCGACGGCGTTTTTGAGCAGCGCTTCGTTGGGCTCGGCGGGGAGCTCGTTGAGGGGAACGGCGATCTCGTCATGGGTCGGGCCGTGCTGGGCAGCCAGCGGGGCCAGGGCGTTGAGGTCGAATCCGTACAGGTCGGCGGCGTTGCCGGCCAGGATCTGTTGGAGTTCGACGGAATCGGTGTCGCAGAACACCTGGCGCAGGTGCTCTCGGGTGTAGGGGCCGGTGCCCTCGTCGTGGGGATAGTCGGAGCCCCACATCACCTTGTTCGCTCCCAGCACCTCGCGGGCCGCGGCATCGTCGTGGCCCGGCTGGCTGATGCCCACCCAGCAGTTCTGCTGGAAGTACTCGGTGGCACTTCGGGGCAGGATGTGGCTCTCGTCGTAGCGCATCTCGCCCATGCGGCCGGTGTCGCGGATCTTGGCCAGGGTCTCGTCCATGTGGGCCAGGGCGCCCACCAGCCAGGCGCAGCCCTGCTCGGTCATCACGAACTTGAGCTGGGGGAAGCGCTCGAACACCCCCGACAGCACCAGCTGGTAGAAGGGCCGGTGGGAGTAGAAGCTCACCTCGGTGATGAACAGCAGATCGGACACCGAGTACTTGCCGTAGTTGGGGGCGCCGGTGCCGCCGTGGCTGTTGACGATCACCCCGAGGTCCTCACAGGCGGCCCAGAACGGGTCGTAAGCCGGGTCATACAGGGGGGCCAGATCTTTGCAGTCGGGCGGGATGGCCGAGATGAGCACGCCGCCCCGCAGGTTGTTGGCCGCGATGAACTCGATGTCTTTGATGGCTTCATCAACGTCGTTCAAGAAGGTCTGGCCGATGCCGGCGCGCTGGTCGGGGTATTGGGCGCACCAGTCGGCCAGCCAGCGGTTGTGGGCCCGGATGCCGGCCAGCCGGTGCTCAAGCTGGTCGGCCCGGGGCGGGCGGGCGAACAGGATGAAGCTGGGGAAAAACGGGGGCACGGTGTTGGGGAACACCACCTCGCCCACCTGGCCGTCGGCGTACAGGTCGCCGAGGCGGCGCTCGTTGTCCCAGTTGCGCACCCGGCCGCCGTCTTGGAGGTCGCGGAACGGGTTGCGGTACTTCTCCCGCCAGGCGTCGAAGTCGCCGTGGTATTTGGATTCCAGGAACCCGCGGTAGGTCTCGTGGTTGGCGCCGGCATGGCAGTCGGCCGAGATGATGGTGTAGCGGTCGCTCATTGGTCTCTCCGGGAGTTCACGGAACGCATAAGCTCTGCTTCCCATGGGAAGCTCTGCCTACCAGAATGCCACCCAGCAGACCCCGAAGTGCAGTCCGGGGTGCGCTAGCTTGGCCCCCATGGGAACCTCGTCGGGCATCGTGGAAGGGGAGTGGGACGACCAGCCCCGCAATTGGCGGACGTTCCTCAAGCGCTGGCGGCGCAGCAGGGAGCTGTTCCGGTGCGAGGTGGTCCGCACCGAGGCCATGGCAGCCGGCGAATTCTTCGTGATCGGCCGGGCCACCGCGGGCCGAGTACACCAAGGCGATGCCTTGGTGGTGGACATCGGAGACCAGCCGATGTCCACTCGGGTGGTCTCCATCGACCACACCGTGGAGAACCAGGAAGAGTTCCACATGCTCATGGCCCTGCAACTCGACGGCATCGGCCCCGACTCCGGCGTCGAGCCCGGCACGGTGATCCGCCAGCCCGGCTGACAGCCCAGGCCGGCAACACCGCAATCCGGCGCGCCCGCCCGACCGATTGGCCTAGAGCGGGCCTGGATGGGCGTGGTGGGCCGCGTCCAATCGCAGGGAACGCTGAAGAGCGCGGTGCTGTTCGCCGCCCGGGCCAATCACTAGCAGGAGACGCGGCTGCGGGTGCGCTCCCAGGCATCGCGGAGCTGTTGATCGGAGGCCTCGGTGCGGACGATGGAGAGCAGTGCGCCGCGGGCTTGCCATCTGTCGAGGAGCTCGATGAACAGGCGGGTGGGCCCGTCCGGGTCGGTCCGGTCATCTGAGGGGGCGCTGCCGAATTCCCGATGGAGCAAGTACCGCGCCGACCCGTCCTCGAAATGCTGGATGAGATCGGCTTCGTACAGGGTGGCGGCGTCGTACTCGCCGTCGTCCCAAACCCGAACGAAGCCCCGCCCTGTCCGATTCCAGCCAGCCCAGCGCTCAGCCCAAAACGCCGTATACCAATAGTCCGCGCCGCAGGGGTACTCATAGACGACGGCGCCCCGGTCCCGCTCGTCCACATGGGCGACGAACCACAGATACCGCCTCCCGTCGTCGTATCGGCCTTCCTGCCATTCGCCAGGCTCGGGCGATCCCTCGCCGATCTCGGGCGGGGGCTCCGGCGGGGGCTCGGGGATCTGATCCGGGTTCGCCTGCGCATCGGACAACGCCCGTCGCAGGGCATCTTCGGTGATCGAGTAGTTGATCCCCTCTGTGCCCTCGGCGGCGGCTTTGCTCACCACCATGCCGGCGACCCGGCCGCAGGCGTCCAGCATGGGCCCGCCGCTGTTGCCGGGATTCACCGAGGCGTCGGTCTGCAAGATGAGGCCGAGTGCGGGGTCGTCGAATAGGCGGGACACCACCCCCCGGGAAACCGAGGGGGTTGACGCCAGATACAGCGGATAGCCGACCGCGAAGATGGTGGCACCGGGGTTCGAGCCGGCCAGCCCGCCGAACTCCAGTTCGGCATTGGGACCTGCTTCGGTGGACAAAACGGCGATATCGCCGCTTCGATCGGCGACCACCACTCGGGCTGAGATGCTGCGGCCCGAGTGCGTGAGGGCGACCGCGCCTGAGCTGGGGACCACGTGCTCGGCGGTCATCCACCAGTGCCGGTTCTCAGCGGATCCCAGGTGGAACGCGGTGCCGAGGGATTGCCCGGCCTGCACTTGCCACACCGACTCGATGGCGTTGCCGGCGTGCTCGGAGAACTCGCAGGAATCGGGAGCAGGGGGGAGCGATGCCAGCCGGCCGCCCGAGCATCCGCCGAGCACCGCACTGGTATCCACACTGAACAGGCAGCGGTACACGTTCAGCAGGGCCTCCTGGGACAAGATGAGGCGGTCGCGCTGGCTGATTTCCTGCCAGGTGGGCGTTCCGGCGAAACGCGGCCGCGGCTCGGCGGGTTCGGCAGGCACGCCGTCGGCGCATCCGCCGGGCACCACGATGGTGTCGATGTCGAACCGGCAGCGGTAGACGTTCAGCAGCGACTCCTGGGCGGTGATCAGGCTGTCGCGCTCCTCAATGGCCTCACCGGTGGGCTGGGCCCCCTGCGCCGCCGCTGCACTCGACGCGCCGAGCACAGCCAGCACCAGAGCGACTGCCCCCGCGGCCACCACCCGGCGGCGTCTCGCTCGGCTCGGCCTCTGATCGCTGATGCGGTTCACTCGCTGCACCGGGATTCAACGAGGTCGATGCAGACTTCGACGGCGGTTGACACGGTGGACATGAGGCCCTACAGGCCGTCGTGCAGCAGGAGCCCCTGGCCAGCTTCGGTCTCGGCTTGAGATGTGCGGAGCGATGCCATCAGATCAGGTTCCTCCATGTTTACGAGGGTCTCTTCGCAAGCCTCGGGGTGGTCGCAGCTCGTCGGCGCTTGGATCAGATAATCCTATTCGGCAACTGGGGGCTCAGGGTGTCAGCAACTGGCCCAAGCGGCGGCTGGCGATGGCGGCGCCGAGGGCGGCCAGGGCCAACAGGTAGGCGGTGTGGACGAGCAGGCCCCAGCCGATTTCGCCGGCGATGAGGGCCCGCTCCAGGGCCACGCCGTGGTACAGCGGCGTGGCGGCCATGGCCATATAGGGGCGGTACCACTTACAGCCGCCAGAATTCGCTGCTGGCGTTGGCTCCCCTCATTGGCGCGCGGCATCTAATTACACTGGCCAGGAATGCGAACATCTGCTCGACTCCCGTCGATGTCGGACCGTTGTCGCGACGCGACAATGGCGATTGTCTTGTGCATGTTGGTGCCGGTCCTCGGTTTGGAGTCAGCGAGCGCGCAGGGAACATCAGCCAATGGGACCACCCAGCACGAAATCTTGGTGCGCGACCAACTGGTTGCCCGGCAGGAGGCGCTGTTGAACGTCTACCGCTGCCGGTTCAATGTCGACACCCAGGTAGTGCGCGCTGGCTGCGCTGATGGCGTGCCAGCACAGCCAGCGTCCTCACCCGTTCCGTTCTCTGGAACCCCCACTCCTGCGGATGTCGAGATCCGCGACGAACTCATCGCCGCTCAAGAGTCACTATTGAACGCCTATCGTTGCCGATTCGGTATCGACACTGAATTGGTCCCAGAAGGGTGCCCATTTGTTTCAATCGCAGTTGGCGGAGCCCACACGTGTGGGCTTAGAACTGACGGCACGGTAGCCTGCTGGGGTCACGACAGCTTCGGGCAGGCCACTCCGCCGGACGGCGAATTCTCCGCCATCTCCGTAGGCTCGCTTCACTCGTGCGCGATCAGAACCAATGGGACGGTTGCCTGCTGGGGCGACGATTTCTACGGGCAGGCCACTCCGCCGGGCGGCACATTCTCGGTTATTGCCGCAGGAGATAGCACAGGTTATTCCTGCGGGATCAGAACCAACGGTGCTCTTGCCTGTTGGGGCGACAAGAATCACGGAAACCGGCAGTCACCGCCATCGGGGGAGTTCACCGCTGTAACCATCGGCAATTTCTACTCGTGTGCGCTCAAAACTGATATGACTGTTGCTTGCTGGGGTAATCGTCGATACCCAGCACCATCGCCGTCGGGAAGATTCACTGCTATAGCCGCAGGTGTGAGTCACGCATGTGGAGTCCGAACCGATGGCTCGGCCGCCTGCTGGGTCGACCACCCCGACCTGGAATACCGATGGGACAACAACGGGCTGCCTACCCCGCCCGACGGCAGCTTCACTGATATCGCCGCTGGCGGAATCCGGGACATTTTTGGTAGAGATAGCTATTATTGTGGGACCAAAACAGATGAGTCGATTGTCTGCTGGGGCAACAACGACTTCGGGCAATCCATCCCGGTAGAGGACAGATTCATTGCCATTTCAGCCGGCCAGAGTCGCGCGTGCGGAATCAGAACCGATGGGACGGTTTACTGCTGGGGCCAAGACTCCTATTGGCAGGCCACCCCACCGCTCCGCTTTCTTGCTATATCGGCTGGCGCAGGGGCCACGTGTGGGGTAGAGACCTCTGGCAAGATCGCTTGTTCGTCAGACAACGGCATAAATCGTTCGAATATACCTGATGGACAGTTCAAAGCCGTTTCACCCGGTGATCGACATTCATGTGCAATTAGAACCGACAGTTCAATAGTCTGCTGGGAGTGGGACGGAGTAGATCATATTGATGTGCCCGTCGGGGCATTCAATACCATCGCCACAAGCGGAGGCATTATCGCTGGCGATTATCATTATCATACGTGTGGAACCAGGCCCAATGGGATGGTGGTTTGCTGGGGCAGCGACGATTTTGGTCAGGCGACTCCTCCTGAAGGCACGTTTATGGTGGTCACGACAGGCGCTGCGCATTCGTGTGGGTTGAGAGCTGACGGTATTGCTCAGTGCTGGGGATGGAATTTCTTCGGCCAAACAGATACACCGGAAGGGGAGTTCATTGCCATTTCTGCTGGCGGTGCGCATTCGTGTGGGTTGAGAGCTGACGGTATTGCTCAGTGCTGGGGATCGAATTTCTTCGGCCAAACAGATACACCGGAAGGGGAGTTCATTGCCATTTCTGCTGGCGGTGCGCATTCGTGTGGGTTGAGAGCTGACGGTATTGCTCAGTGCTGGGGATCGAATTCCTCCAGTCTAACAGATCCACCCAGAATCACTTTTACTGAAATCACAGCTGGCAGCGGACGTTCCTGTGGGCTCAGAATCGACGGCACAGTCAAATGTTGGGGCAGGAGCGTCGACTTCTCCTGATGGGATTTTCATGATCGCGAGGGTCTCTTCACAGACGTCGGGGTGGTCGCAGCTCGTCGGCGCTTGGATCAGATAATCCTATTCGGCAACTGGGGGCTCACGGTGTCAGCAGCTGGCCCAAGCGGCGGCTGGCGATGGCGGCGCCGAGGGCGGCCAGGGCCAACAGGTAGGCGGTGTGGACGAGCAGGCCCCAGCCGATTTCGCCGGCGATCAAGGCCCGCTCCAGGGCCACGCCGTGGTACAGCGGCGTGGCCTGCACCAGGAACTGCACGGCGCGGGGGTAGGTGTCCAGCGGGAAGAAGGTGGCCGAGAACAGGAACTGCACGAGGAGCGGCACGGTGACCAAATCCAAGTCGTTCCAGCTCCGCATGTAGCTGGTGGCGGCCATCCCCAGGGCGGCGAAGGCGAACCCGATGAGCGTGGCCCCCGGCAGGGCGGCGATGGCCCATACCGAGTCCACCAGCCCCAGCCCGGCCATGATGCCCAGGAACCCGCCGGAGTAGAGGGTGGCCCGCAGCACCGACCAGCCCATCTCGCCCAGGGCGAGATCCACCACTCCCACCGGGGTGGCCAGCACGGCGTCGTAGATCTTGGCCCAGGTGAGCTTGTAGTACATGTTCATGGTGCTGTCGTAGAAAGTGCCGTTCATGGCCGAGGTGGCCAGCAGCCCCGGCGCCACGAACGTGCGGTAGTCGACGGCCCGTCCTGCGACGGTGACATCGCCCACCAGCTCGCCGATGCCGATGCCGATAGACAGCAGGTAGAACACCGGCTCGAAGAACCCGGACAAAAGCGTGACCCAGGTGCGCCGGTACACGGTGATGTTCCGCTCGACGACGCGGGCGAATCGCCGCGACGGCAGCAAGCCGGCCGTCGCGGCCAGCCCCAGCCGGCTGGGGCGGCGTCCCTGGCCCGCGATGCCCACTCTTGTAGGGCTCATTCGTACAGCCTTCGGGTGAAGGTTCTGCTGGCTATCAGCGTGCCGATCAAGATCAGGGCCACCAGATAGGCCAAGTGCCCGATCAGCTCCCATTCCATCCCGCTGCCGGTGCTCAGCGCCCGGCACAGCCTCACTCCGTGCCATACCGGGGTGAGCCAAGCAATCTGTTCAAGGACTATCGGGAGTTGCGATACGGGGTAGAAGATGCCCGAGAACAAGAACATGGGCATGACCACGAACCGGGTATAGGTGCTGAAGTTGTCGGCGTTGATCCGGGTGGCGACAAAGGCCGCGGTGGGGGTGGCGAAGGCCATGCCGCACAGGGCGGCGCATATCGGGGCCAACACCGCCAGCGGCGATGAGACAGCTCCAAAAGCGGCCATCACCCCCAAGAACACGAAGCTGGCCAACGTCACGCGAAAGGCCATGTAGGTGAAATGGCCGAGCAGGATGTCGCGCCCTCGCAACGGGGATGAGGCCATGGCCACATACGTGCGGTACCACTTGAAGCCGCCCAGCACTGGGTAGGTGGACTCATTGACGGCCAGCATCATGGCGTTGCCGGCGAGAAGGCCAGGGGCCAGGAAATCCAGATAGTCGAGCCCGCCGAGGTCGCGGCCAGAACCGACCTCGGCGTCAACGAGCGAACCCAGACCCAGTCCCATGGCGGCCAAGAACAGGACCGGGCTCAAAAAGCTGGTAAGTATCGAGCCCTTCCAGTTGCGGCGATAGGTCAGCAGCCAATATTCCACTGCCAGCTTCGGGCGGGGAATGACCGCGGTTCGGGCCATCAGTCCACCAGCGTTCGGCCCGTCAGGTGCAAGAACACATCTTCAAGGGTGCTGCGGCGAACCAGCACGCTTTCGGGCTTCACCTCGCCGAGCTGGGCCACCATCCGCTCGCCGTGGTCGGTGTACAGCAGCACTCGGTCGGGCAGCTCTTCGACCCGCTCATACAGCGGATCTCCCGAGTAGCCATCAGACCGTTCGCCCAGCCGGCGGAGGGCATCGGTGAGCACCGATACCTGGTCGTGGGCGCGCAGCTCCACCACCTCGCGGGTGGAGTAGCGCTCGATGAGCTGGCGGGGCGACCCCTCGGCCACGATCTTGCCCCGGTCCATAACCACGAGGCGGTCGCAAAGCTGTTCGGCTTCGTCCATGTAGTGGGTGGTCAGCACCTGGGTCACCCCTTGGCGCTTGAGCGTCCACAGCCGCTCCCACACCACATGGCGGGCTTGGGGGTCGAGGCCGGTGGTGGGCTCATCCAGCAGTAGCACCTCGGGTTCGCTGATCAGGGCCCGGGCGATGGTGAGACGGCGCTTCATGCCCCCCGACAGCGGTTCCACGTGGTCGCTGGCCCGCTCGGAGAGCTGCACGAAATCCAGCAGTTCGGCGATGCGGGTACGGAGCACCGACCGGGGCAGGTCGAAGTAGCGCCCATACACGTACAGGTTCTCGGCCACCGACAACTCTTCATCAAGATTGTCCTGCTGGGGAACCACCCCGAGGCGAGACCGGATATTGGTGCCCTCACGAGAAGGGTCCATGCCCAAGATGCGCAGGGCCCCGCCGGAGGGGTCGGACACGCAGCCGATCATCCGCATGGTGGACGACTTGCCCGCGCCGTTGGGGCCCAAGAACCCGAACACCTCGCCCCGTTCGACCTCGAAGTCGATGCCGTCCACCGCGGTGAAATCGCCGAACTGCTTGCTCAGCCCCCACGCTGCGATCAAAGACACTCAGGCAGGTTACGGCCACGAAGATGCCGGGTAGCAGTCATAAACCACCGTGCAACTCTCGCGGTCCGCACGCGGGGCACCGGCGTCCTGCTCCGGTTGCTGTCGATGGGCCATGATGGAGCCATGAGCTACGAGCATCTGCTGTCACCGGGGCGCATCGGCGCCATGGAGCTGCGCAATCGCCTGATCATGGCCCCGATGGGCGAGGAGCTGGGCGACGAGAACGGCGAGGTGTCCGACGACCAGGCCGCCTACCTGGAGGCCCGGGCCAAAGGCGGCATGGCGGTGGTCATGCTGGGGTCGGTGGGGGTGGCCCATCCGGTGGGCTGCTCCAACAAGCGCCAGACCGCCATCTCCGAAGACCGGTTCATTCCGTCGTGGAAACGGGCCGCCGACCGGGTCCACAACCACGGCGGCAAGATCGCCATGCAGCTCACCCACGCCGGAAAGATGGGCCTCCAGGACACCATGGCCGGGCGTCCCATGTGGGTGCCGTCGGCGCCGGGGGAGATGACTGTTGACCCGCTGTACGGGATGGTCACCGCCGAAGAGGGCACCATGATGGCCGAGCCGTTCATGGCGCCCACCGCCAACCCCTGCTACCGGGTGATGGACCACGACGACATCGCCACCGTGATCGACCAGTTCGCGGCGGCCACCGTGCGGGCCAGAGAGGCCGGGGTGGACGCGGTGGAGCTGCACAGCGGCCACGGCTACCTCATTGACGCCTTCTTGTCGCCCACGGTCAACACCCGCGACGACGAATACGGGGGGTCGAGAGAGAACCGGGCCCGGTTCCTGGTGGAGATCCTCACTGAGATCCGCCGGCGAGTGGGCGACGACTACGCGGTGTGGGTGCGGCTCAACAGCACCGAAGTGGGCATCGACGGCATCGTCCTCGACGACGCCCTCTACAACGCCAGCCAAGCGGCTGCTGCTGGAGCCGATGCCATCCACGTGTCGGCCTACCACGACCCCGGCATCGCCACCGGACCCACCGACTCCTACGGCCCCCACGAGCCCGAGCTGTTGGTGCCCAACGCGGCCGCGGTCAAGGCCGAGGTGGACGTTCCGGTTATCGCGGTGGGGCGGATCAGCCCCGAAGCCGCCGACCGCCACATCGCCGAGGGCAAATACGACTATGTGGCCATGGGCCGCAAGATCCTGGCCGACCCCGACCTGCCCAACAAACTGGCCGCGGGCAAGGCCGAGGACGTGCGGCCTTGCGTGTACCACTACCGCTGCATCGGCAACATCTTTCTGCGAGTGGGCACCCGGTGCGCCGGCAACGGGTTCTTGGGCCGGGAGGACGAGCTCACCGCCGAGGCTGCGCCGGCTGCCCGACGGGTGCTGGTGGTCGGGGGCGGACCTTCGGGCATGGAGACGGCCCGGGTGGCCGCCCTACGGGGCCATGAGGTGATCCTGGCCGAGGGGTCCGATCGGCTGGGCGGCCGGTGGGCGCTGGCCTCGGCCACCAGCGACGTGAACGCAGAGCTCATGGAGTGGTTCGAGCGCCAACTCGACCAACTCGGAGTAGACGTGCGGCTCAACACCCCGCTGGATGCGGCCGACGCCAGCGCACTGTCACCCGACACAGTGGTGGTCGCGGTGGGCGGACAATGGGGCCGCCCTGAAGTCGAAGGCATTGACGGTCCCAACGTGTGGGGCGTGGACGACCTGGCCCCGTGGCTGCTCGACGGCAATCCGCTGAATGCCGGCCGGGTGGCGGTGCTGGGCGGCGACCTGCCCGGCCTCGGGGTGACCGAGACAGCCCACCATCAGGGCGCCGAGGTCACGCTGATCGAGTCTGGCCCCGCGTTCGGCTTCTCCCTCGGGTTGCCTGGGCGGTGGCGGGTGGTCAACGACCTCGGCCAGGCCGGGGTGAACCTGGTTGCCGGCGCTGAGGTTCTAGCCATCACCGACGAAGGTGTGGTGTGGCGCGCCAACGGCGACCGGCAGACCACTCCCGCGGATCTGGTAGTGGTGACCTCGGAGCTGGCGGCCGACACATCGCTGGCTGATGAGCTGAGGTCGTCAGGCGCAGAGGTCCATTCTGTGGGCGACTGCGCCCAACCGGGATTCCTGGAAGGAGCCATGCGGTCCGCGGTCGAGTTGGCCGCCACGCTGTAGCCCAATGAGGAGATCGCGATGAGCTTTCGACTGGCCAACCGCGCTGGACAGGCGGTGCTGCTGGAAGGCAGGGACTACTGGGCACTGGGCACCGACCTTATGGATGCCCTGGCCCGCCCCCACGAACTGCACGACCGATGGGCCAGCAGGGGCACCCCCGATGGCCAGGTGAGCCCGTCTGACCTGGGACCACCGGTGCCACATCCCAAGCAGGTGTTCGCTTATGGGCTCAACTACCGCGACCACATCGAAGAGATGGACGAGGTGGACAACCTGGGCAAGTCCCGGGAGTCATTCGGCCCCACCGGCCCCGCACTAGTAATCCCCGACCTGGTGGACAACCCCGATGACCTGGCCATCTCCTGTCGCATCAACGGCGAGCTGCGCCAGAACAGCCGCACCAGATTCCTCATTCGCCCGGTGGCCGAGATAGTGGCCTATCTGTCGTCGATTCTCACTCTGCACCCCGGCGACCTCATCTTCACCGGCACTCCCGGCGGCGTCGGTCAAGCCTTGGGCCTATATCTCCAGCCCGGCGATGTGATCCTCTCTGAGATCGAAGGTCTCGGAGCCCTGGAGAACACCTGCATCTAGTGGTCTAAGGCAGGCCCAGCATGTCGGCGGCCTGGACGCAGGTCGCAATCGGGCGGCCGACTTCGTTGCACAAGGCAACCGCCTCGGCCAGCAGCTCTTGGTTGGTGGGGGAGCGGTCGGGGTCGTAGAACTCCTCGATGCCCACGTGGAGGTGGCCGCCGAGCTCCAGGGCCAGGCGGGGCAGGGGGGTGGCCATGAGGTCGCCGCCCCATACCGACACCGACCAGGGGATATCGGTGCCCTCAAGCATGTCCAAATAGGCCAGCAGGGCGTGCTTGGTGGGGGAGAGCCCGAAGGTCACGCCCTTGGATCGCCGAGTGAGCCCCCACTCAGCCCCGAAATAGAGCTTGGCCATCGAACCGGCGGGCAACTGGCCGGCCCGATAGTAGGAGAGCACGCACTGCAAGAAGCCGGGCTCGTAGATGGCCAGAGCCGGACCCCAGCCGTTGTCGCGGCACAGGTCGAAGCTGGCCCGGATGTCGGCGTAGTCGTTCTTGTAGATGCCGCCCACCGGCAGGCCGTCGGGACCCGCCGCGCCGATGTTGGTGGAGCCGGGGTCCACCACCCCTATGCGCAGAGGCAACTCGGCGGCGATCATGGCCATGTGGGCGATCTTGGCCTGGTGGTCGGCGCCCGTGGTGAGCGTGGGGTACCACAGGGCGTCGGGCCGGGCGGCCAGCACCGGGGCCATGGCCTCGATGTAGGGGCCAGCCGCGGCCTCGCCGGTGAGGCCGATGTCGAAGTTGTGGGTGTGGATGATGGCCGCGCCCCCATCCAAACAAGCCAGGGAGTCGTCCCTGATGGCTTCGGCGCTCAGCGGGACGTTGGGGTTTATGTCGGGACTGGTGATGCCGTTGATGGCCACCTCGATGATGACCGGGATTTCCTCGTTTGGAACTACTGCCATGGGCTGAGACTAATGCCGGTTCCGGTGACCATTGGCTGGCGTGGTTTACTTCGGGGCGTGGTTGCACCGGCAGGGGACGGCCCCTGGTTTGAGGATTTCAATGTCGGAGAGCAGCTCGACCCTGCCCCGGCGATCACTATTGGACCGGGTGAGGTGGCCGTCTACCAGGCGATTTGTGGCGATCCGCTGGCCATCAGCCTGACCCGCCCACTGGCTGAGTCCATCACGGGCCAACCCGGTGCGGTGGTCAACCCCGCCTTGGTGTTACAGGTGGCCATCGGGCAGTCCACCGTGGCCACCCGAAAGGTTGTGGCCAACTTGTTCTATCGCGGGGTGCGCCAACTCCGCACCGTGCGGGTGGGTGACACGCTCACCACGGTGGTCACCGTGCGGGGCCTGCGGGAGGCGTCGGCCCGGCCCGACCGGCCGCCCCGGGGCCTGGTGCTTCTCGGCATGCAAACCCACGATGATCAGGGCCGACTGGTGCTGGACTTCGAGCGGTGCGCGCTGGTGCGCCGCCGAACTGATGCCCCCACCGGCCATGCCGATGACTTGGGACGCGCCTCCGAAGAGCTCGACATGGCTCCCTTTGTTGAAGCGGCTCCGACCGACTGGGACTTGGACCCGCTCGGAGGTCCACAAGAGTGGGCGATAGGGGAGACTCGCCGTGATCCCTTGCGGGACACGGTGACCGACGCCCCCGCGCTGGCCCGCCTCACCCAGAACCTGGCCCCGCCCCATCGGGATGCGTCGCTGGGCCAGGGTGGCAAGCGACTCGTCTATGGCGGCCACACCGTAGGGCTGGCCCAGGCCGGACTGGTTCGACTGTTGCCCACCGCGGCCACGGTGGTGGGCTGGCACCTGTGCGACCACACTGGACCCGTGTTCGAGGACGACGTGGTAGATGTGGCCGCCACCCTCGACGCCGTGCAGCCGGTGGCCAACGGCCGTCTGCTGGCATTCACCGTGATCGTGCAGGCCGAGCGCAACGGCGCCGAACCGGTTCCGGTGCTGGACTGGCGGCCGATTGTGCTAGCCCTGTGAGCGATACTCCAGAGCCCACAGACCACGAGCTGGCCCACTGGCTGGCCCACCAGGCTGGGGAGCAGCTCCAGGTCCTGTCAGATGAGATGGAGGAATCCCGCGCCGGTTACCTCCACCGCGAGATGGCCGGCGACCAGCTCAGCCACCGCTATTTGACTGGCGCGCTGGCCCAACTGAGGCCCGAAGACAATGTGCTTTCGGAGGAGGGGCGAGATGACCGTTCCCGCCTGGACGCCGAGCGCGTGTGGATTGTCGATCCGCTGGACGGCTCGTCGGACTACGCCGACCAGTGGAGCGACACTTGGGCGGTGCACGTCGGCCTGGCGGTGAACGGCGAACCGGCTGCTGGAGCGGTGTCGGTGCCTCCTTGGGGGCGCACATTCAGCACGATCAACCCCGATGGTCCGCCGGCCGACAATGGCCGAAAGCGGCCGCTGGTAGTGATGTCCCGCTCCCGGGTGCGATGGGACAGCCACCGCTTGGCCCGCCACCTGGATGCCGATGTGTACGGCGTGGGTTCGGCCGGGGTTAAGGCCATGGCCGTGGTCACCGGCGAGGCCGACGCCTGGGTCCACGCCGGGGGGCTCTATGAGTGGGACACCTGTGCCCCGGCTGCCATCGCCTTGGCGGCTGGTCTGCACGCCTCCCACCTCGACGGCTCCCCACTTCGCTACAACCGCGGTGACCTAGCCCAGTGGGGCATTCTCATCTGCCGTCCTGAACTGGCTAAAGACCTCCAGGCCGCATTCGCGGCGTAGCCTTCCACCATGAGAATTGGCATTTTGGGGGCGGCGTGGATCGGGCCAATGGGACTCATCGAGCCGGCCAAGGAGGTCGACGGGGTTGAGGTGGCCGCGGTGGCGGCCCGCGATCCGCAGCGGGCCCAGGACTATGCCACCGAGCACGGCATTCCCCGGGTGTTCGAGAGCTACGACGCCCTGCTGGCCTCAAACGAGATCGACGCGGTGTACAACCCCCTGCCCAACTCCCACCACGCCCGCTGGACCATCGCTGCTCTGGAGGCGGGCAAGCCGGTGCTGTTGGAGAAGCCGTTCACCGCCAACGCCGACGAAGCCCGCCAGGTGGCCGAAGCTGCTGAGCAGACCGGACTGGTGGTGATGGAGGCCTATCACTGGCGCTTCCACCCCCAGGCCGACCGGGCCATCGAGCTGGTGGCCGAAGGAGCGGTAGGCGAGGTGACTCATGTCGAGGCAGCCATGGTCTTCCCGTCCATGCACGGCCCTGATGACATTCGCTACCGCTACGACCTGGCTGGCGGGGCCTTGATGGACACCGGCTCCTACGCCCTCAGCAATCTGCGGGCATTTGGCGAGCTCGATGTGGTGCGGGCCGAAGCCGAGGAGATGGCCCCTGACGTCGACGTACGCATGACCGCCGAACTGCGCTACCGAGACGGAGGTGCTACCGCATCCATCACATCGGCGTTCACCGGAATCGGCCAAAAGGCCGAATTGGGCGACCCCGATGCTGATGATCTCAATGCTGGCGACCCCGATGCCTTCGAATTCGAGTTCCAGGCCGAAGTGGTGGTGACTGGTTCCGAAGGGCGGCTGCTCATCGACAACCCGCTGGCGCCCATGTGGGGGAGCGGCCTCACCGTCATCGACCGCGGTGGCCACACCGTCCACCATGAACCGGCTGAACAGGTGGCCACCTACACCTGCCAGCTGCGGGCCTTTCAAGCCTGCGTCGAAGAAGGCGGCCCCAACCAGTATCCCCCTTCTGAGTCGATCAAGACCATGGAGCTGATCGACGCGGTATACCGGGCCGCGGGCTTGCCGGTTCGGGTCGGAATCTAGCTAGCTGCGGGCCTCGTCGAGCACCCGGCGTGTGGCGTCGCCCAGCAGACAGGCGAAGCCCACCGGACCCAGTGCCTCCAAGCGGCCTGAGTCGAACACTTCTAGGGTGATGGGTGCCTGGCAGCCGGCACCCCGAATGGTTCGCAGCGCGTCGGCCAAGTCCATCGCCCCCTCGCCGGGTACGCGGCGGAGATACCGAGTGGCCCACGCCAAGTCATCCGGAGGCTCCGCGGGGGCGTCGTTGAGTTGGATCGCTCCGATCAGATAGCCGGGAATCGTGGCAAAGTCGGCGAAGTCTCCGGGGCCGTAGAACACATGCCAGAAGTCCACGGTGAGTCCGCAGTTGGCCCGACCGGTGGCAGTCACCACCTCGGCACTGGCCAGCGGGTCGGGGATGGGCCGGTTGCGGCTGAACTCCATATACACGTCCACTCCGACGGAAGCCCCCTCGTCGGCCAATTCGGCCAAGGCCTCCACCGCCTGCTCCCTGATCGCCGAACCGGGGCACACCAAGAGCGCATTCACTCCAGAGGCCCCCAACGCGGCGGCCGCCTCGAACACGGTCTCCCGGGGGGCTTCCTCGTAGTAGGGCCCACCTGGATCGTCGGGACCGACCCAAACGATGGCAGCGTCCATGTCCACCACGGCCAGCCCCGCGTCGCGGATGCGCTCACCGATGGCCAGATCGGGCGGGTACACCGCGGGCCAAAGGGTCAAACCGGCGAATCCGCCGGCAACAGCGGCTTCCACCAACGTCTCAATCGGCGGATTGTCCAGCGAACCCGAGCTGAGCACTAGATCGTCAGGGCCGAGAGCCATCTCCCATAGCATGGCACCCCATGTCCTCCGACTACGCCACTCATCCCGACCACGCCACTCATCCCGACGACGAGTTCCACCCGCCAACTTCCGACGATCCCTATTGGACCGAGACCTGCTGGTTCACCTTCGCCGCTCCCGAGCACAAGCTGTCGGGCCAGCTCTATCCGTTCTTTCGGCCCAACCAGGGGGTCACCTCGGGTGGAGCGTTCTTTTGGGACACTGGGGGCGATCAGATCTGGAACTGCCGCTACGCCAAGAACTTCTGGCACTTGCCCCTGCCCGACCAGCCGCTGAGCGATATCGAGTTGCCCAACGGCATCCGCTACCAGGTGATCGAACCCCTGAAGCAGTACCGGATCAGGTTCCAGTGCCAAGACGACGGTGAGGCCGAGGTGGACTTGACGTTTAGTGCGGTGTGTCCGCCCAACTATCTGGGTGACGGCCATTTGGATCAGCCGGGCCTATACCAGGGCACCATCCGATTGGGCGAAGACACGTATGAGGTGGACGCCTACGGAATGCGAGACCGGTCGTGGGGGCCGCGCAGCCAGTTCGGCGCCACCCTGCACGGCGCCGTTCGGGGCGGCTACAGCTACGCCACCGCGTCGGATGCCGACGGCTTCCACGCACTCACCATGGCCTACGGCGAGGGCGACGACCCCGACTGCGCCGTCATCCACGGCTACCATTTGCGCGACGGCGAGTACTCCCGGCTGGTTCCGGGACAGGGTCAGAGAGAAGTGCTGGAGCGCGATCCCGGCACCGGCGCCCCCACGGCCGTCCGAATTCATGCGGTTGACGAGCTAGGCCGCGAGCTGGTGGCCCAGAGCCGGGCGGTTAACCGGATCGGCGTCCACCTCAACCCCAACCTTTGGACCTGGAACTGCCTGAGCGAGTGGGCCTTCGGAGATGCCGTCGGCTGGGGCGAAGACCACGACAACTGGAGCGCAGCCGGCTACCGCCGATTTGCCCGCGGCCATCTGGGGCTGGGCTGATCCCTCCAAGCCCGCAATCCGCGTGGCTGTGGTCGGCCCTTCCAGGCTTCAATCCGCGTGGCGGTAGACGGCCCTTCCAGGCTTCAATCCGCGTGGCGGTAGTCGGCCCTTCCAGGCTTCAATCCGCGTGGCGGTAGTCGGCCAACTCGACTCCGTCGATCAGATCGGCAAACTCCGGGGTTGTCCCCACTAGGCGGACACCCGGCATATCGACAGGCCCGCTCAGGTTCACCAGGAAAAATGAGGTGGCCAAGTGTTTGAGCGCGGCCTGCATGGCCAGAGGATCGGCGTTTTCCGGCGTGCATCCGTCTTCGGCCCGGGCCACTTGCTCTGCGCCGAGGAGGGGCTCGAGCATGTCCAGGCCGCCTCCCGCGAGGATGACGGGGCAGCTATCGGTGAAGCTGTTGTGGCCCGCCCGAGCCAGACTGATGAACGTTCTGGGCCCGGTGGCCGAGTTGTAGCCGGCCAGGCTGCTCTCAGTGGGCACGGTGAGATCCAACTCCGCCACCACCACCAGGATCGGCTTGCCGGCCGCCTCGGGGGGAGCAGAACCGCCGCCGGCCAGCGGCATGGCGGCTAAAACCGCCTCGTTGGCCAACGCGTCCAGTGCGGTTCTCGCACCGGCGGAATGTCCGATCACCCCAACCCTGGCGGTATTGGCATTGTCGCCGAAGGCGGCGTCCAGGGCCGCCAGGGTGTTGACCACATCAGCCTGGTCTTTCTCGGGGCTGAACTCGGCGGTTCCAAATGCCTGGGCGGGCAGATTTCTGTGAATGTGCTCAGGGGATGCAACCACGAAGCCATGCGAGGCCAAGTGGGTGGTCAAGAAGATGGCGACGTCTCGGTAACCGCCAAACCCGTGGCTGTAGATGACCACGGGATAGGTGTTCGAGTCGGCCAGCGGCGCGTCGCGATAGGAGTTGGTCTCGACCGCGCCCTGCATGCTCTCGGGGATCAGGGCTCGAAATGCCGCCGGAATGATCTGGGAGGAGTCAAATATCTCGGTTTCCATTCCGACCACCGCGTCCGAATCGGCGGGATACCAAACGGAAAGGGGCTGCTGGCCGGGTTCTTCTCCTAGTTCTAGGGTCGCGACCCCCACGGGGTACTCGCCGAATTCGTTCAGCACGAACGGCGGCTCGGGCGTGGGCTCTGGTGTCGGAACTGGAGTGGGCGCGGGCGTGGTTGGAGAGGGTGTGGGCTCGGGGGACGCCGGAGTAGGCTCAAGTTCGGGGGCGGGTGCCCCGGTGGGCTCGGATGTGGGCGCAGGCGCCTCGGTTGAAGCGGATGTGGGCTCTGGTTCGGGTGCCGATGCCTCCGTGGGGGCCGCGGCCGGAGCGCCGCCGTCATCGTCGGAAGAGCAACCCGCTGCTATCAGCGCCAACGCCAAGAGCAAAGCAAGCACCGCCCAGGCGGCCCGGGGCCCCCGGCGGGTCCGCCCCGCTTTTCGCGTCCCCGACTGATCCGAATAAGCTCCGTCCATGGGCCGAAAGTACAAGATAATCAGTGCAGATGGGCATGTGGAGACGCCGCCCGATGTATTTGTGAAGTATGTCCCCGAGAGGTGGAAGGACCGGGCCCCCCGGCTGATCCATCTTCCCGAAGGGGGAGAGGGGTGGTTGATCGAGGGCCAGCCCCTGCTCCGCAATGGCCAGAACATCGCCGGGCGAGACAAGGTGAAGTTCTCGGGCGGCACCTACTTCAACCCCGACGGCAGCCCGGCTGAGGGGGCCGGCCCCGCCGAGCAGCGCCTCCGGGAGCAAGACCTCGACGGCATCGACGCCGAGGTGCTGTTCCCGCCAGTGTTCGCCAGCCGATTCCTCGAGGGCATCAAAGACCCCGAGGTGTACCGCTCCATGATCCGGGCCTACAACACCTTCTTGGCCCACGACTACTGCTCGGTGGCCCCCGACCGGCTCATCGGCAACGCGGTGACCCCCGTCACCGGCATCGACCACGCGGTGAAGGAACTGGAGTTCGTTGCCGAGGCCGGCCTGCCGTCGGTGGCGTTCTACAACTTCCCCAACGGCTCTCCGTATGCCGATCCAGTGGACGACCGGTTCTGGGAGAAGAGCCTGGAGCTGGGCCTCAAGCTGGCTCCCCATTTCGGCTTCGGCGCCAACCAGGCCCCGCCCCAATCAGCAGCCAAGGGCACGTCCGACAGCCCCTGGGCCACCGCCCTGGTGCAACGGGCCGGCAGCCACTCCCCGGTGTACTGCATGGCCCAGCTCATTGCCGCGGGCGTGCTAGAGCGGTTCCCGGACATCAAGTTCTACTTCGCCGAGACCAACGCCAGTTGGCTGCCGGGCACGCTCTACTTCATGGACGACAACTACGAGCTGTTCGGCGACTGGTTCAAGGTCAAGTATGAGCGCAAGCCCAGCGAGCAGATTGTCGACCACTTCCACTTCAGCGTGATCCGCGACCCGGTGGTGTTCGACATGGCCGACATCATCCCGTGGGACAACATCATGTGGGGCACCGACTTTCCCCACTCGGTGGGCTCGTTCCCCGACTCCCAGGAGTACCTCGCCGAGCACTTCCCCAAGGTGGACGAGTCCATCTCTCGCAAGGTGCTGCTGGAGAACCCGGCCAAGTACTTCGACTTGGACCTCGAAGCGGACATCACTGAGACGCCCGCGGCCTGAGCTTCAGCTCAGATCGAGCACGCCCCGGGCCAGTTTTCCGGCCTCTAGGTCGTCGAACGCCTTGTCGAATTCGGTTAGGTCGTAGGTGGCTGACACCAGCTCGTCGAGCAGCAGACGGCCATCAAGGTAGAGATCCACCAGCGCGGGAATGTCGAACGCCGGGCGGGATGATCCGTAGCGACAGCCCATGATCGACTTGTCTTGGTACAGCTTGAACGGGGCGATGGTCATCTCGGTCTCCATCCCGGCCACCCCCAAGATCACCATGTTGCCGCCGGGGCGCAGCATCTCCACCGCTTCCTGCATCAAAGCGGTGTGGCCTACGCATTCCACCGAGAAATCCACCCCGCCCGGCGAGATCCCCTGCACCGAGGCCACCGCCGGGTCCCGCCCCGAGTCAACGAAGTGGGTGGCGCCGAACTGACGGGCGAAGTCCTCTTTGGCCGGGTTGTTGTCCACGGCGATGATCTTGGTGGCTCCGGCGATGCGGGCGGCCTGGATCACGTTGAGGCCGATGCCGCCCACGCCGATCACCGCCACGCTGTGGCCCCGGTACACCTTGGCCCGGTTGAAGACGGCACCGGTGCCAGTGAGCACCCCGCAGCCGATGAGGCAGGCGCTGGCAAACGGCACCCGCTTGTCGATGGCCACCACCTGGCCCTGGCTCACCACCACCTCCTCGGCGAACACGCCGGTGTTGGCGAAGCCGAGGACGCGCTCTCCCCGGTAGGTGAAGTAGGCGGGGAGGTCGCCGGGGCCGGGCTCCTCGCCGGTCTCGTTGCGCTTGGCGATGGCCGCCCCCAGCTTGGAGGTCTGGCACAGCGTGGGATGGCCGGTGGCGCACACCGAACAGCGGCCGCAGTTGTCGATGGTGGCGATCACCACGTGGTCGCCCGCATCAACGGTGGCCACGTCGCTGCCGACAGACAGCACCTTGCCGGCGCCCTCATGGCCCATCACGAACGGCGGCGGGAACATCGAGCCGAACGTTCCATTGATCACCGACACGTCGGAGTGGCACACCCCGGCGGCCCCGATCCGCACCCGCACCTGGTCGGGCTCCAGATCGGTGACCCCCAGCCCATCGGCCACCAATGCCGCTTCGCCGTCGAAAAGGATGCCTCGCATAGCTGTTGCTCCTGTATTGCTCAAGCCGGGTTGATGTAGGTGTCGTGCTCGTAGGCTGTGGGGCCGGTGAGGGTGCCGGGCGCCGGGGTCATCAGCTCCTCCCGGAAGCGGGTGGTGTACTTCTGGGCTGTTGCCCGCCACGCCACCAAGCGGTCGTCGCCGTCGACTCCCTCGTCGAACCCGCTGGCGGCGTCGGCCGCCTTGTTGAGCCGGATGTACGCCTCGGGGGAGGCGGCCCACACGGTGCACACCTCGTAGTCGTGGTGCAGCACCTCCCACAGGCCCATGCAGGTGAAGCCGTAATCGGCCGCGGCGGGCAGGTAGTCGGAGGCCATGGCAGCCAAGTAATCGCGGGCTGAGCCCGGACGCACCTCGGTCAGCTCGTGGATGTAGAGGGTGCCCCGCACCTCCCCGGTGAGCACCGGCGCCACCGGGGGCGACTCGGGCACTGATCCCAGCACCCGGTCGTAGCCGCCGGTGCGGAGCTTGTAGGCCTCCTCCCACCAGTCGTCGAGCAGGTTGTTGGACTTCCGCTTGAGGTTGAGGCGGTCCACCCGCTCCAACCAGCCATCCCAGCCGCCGGAGTCCCACAGATTCACCACCTGGGGCCAGCGGGCGGTGATCCCCATGGTGTACCAGGTTCCCAGCAGCTCGAAGCCCACCCGGGCGTCCCGGTTCTGGATCTTGATGTGCTCCATGTAGGGCCACGCCGCCTGGCCCATGATGTCGACGTACTCGTGCAGGATGATCTCTCGCTTGGCCACGGGCAGGACCCTACCGGCCCGCGCCTCCCCGAGTCGCGGCGAGGGTTGTTCTGGTCGCGTTGTGGGTTTCGGCTAGAACTGTGCAATGAGCCGCCGCCGGCTTTTTGCAGTCTTCCTCTCCGGTCTGCTGGCCGTCGCCCTGTTGACGGCTGCTTGCCGCGACTCGGTGGACGATAGCGCCGTGGTGGGGGACGGATCGCTCGGCACCGTTCGCGTCGGCCCCGGTGAGGCTGTCCAGATCCGAACGCTCACCGTGCTTGATGATGCGGTTGGCAGCGGGCTGGCTACTTACCACCGGGCCGCGGAGTTCGCCGTTGAAGACTATGGGGCGATCCGCGGGTTCCCGGTGGAGATCGATGGCCTCGACGAGCAGTGCTCGGCGGATGGGGGTAGGGAAGCGGCTCAAACGGTGGTGGCCGACCCCGCGGTGGCCGGGGTGATCGGGACACAGTGCTCGGCGGCAGCGACGGGTGCTTCTCCGCTGATCTCCGCGGCAGGACTCTCCATGATCTCCCCTTCGAACTCATCGCCGGCGCTCACCTCCGACCTACTCGGCAACCCTGGCGAGCATTACCACCCGGGCTACTACCGCATGGCCCAAAACGATTTGCACCAGGGCGCGGCAGTGGCCGATTTCCTCCTTGGCCAACTGGGCCCACGGCAGGTGGCGGCGATCCACACCGGCAACGCCTATACCCAGGGATTGGCTCAGGCGTTTCGCAGCTCATACAAAGACCTTGGCGGCGCCTTCACCGCGTTTCTGGAGGTGGATGAGGAGGCCACCGATCTGGCCGCAGTGCTGGCCGAGGTGGCGGCGGGCGCCCCCGAGGCACTGTTCCTGCCGGTTTCGCGCCCCCTGGCTGACCACATCGTGCAGCAAGCTCGCAGCTTCGACGGCTTGGAGGGGGTGATGTTGGTGGCGGCCGATGCGGTGTTCAACGCGCCCTTCCTCGAGATTGAGGCCACCAGGGGGATCTTTGTGGCCGGACCCTCATTGCGCTACGGGGGAAACATCAACCAGGCCACCGGCAAAAGCGCCGATCAGGTGGCCCGGAGGTTTATCGATAGCACCGGCCAACCCCCGGTTCGGGCGTTCTGGGCCCACTCCTATGACGCCGCGACGCTGCTGCTCGAAGCCATCGATGCCGCTTCCCAGATCGAGGACGGGGTGCTGGTTATCGACCGGGCCGGCATCCGGGAGTACCTCAATCAGGTGACGGGATTCCAGGGAATCATCGGGGACATCACTTGCGATCAGTTCGGCGATTGCGGCCCGGCAGAGCTCTCGATCATCGAGAACCTGGACCCGACCGACGCCGCGGTTTCGTTGGACAACGTCGTCTATCACTACAAGCCGGCTCGAGGCCAGGGGCCCGAGCCTGCCGATCACGATTAGGCGTCGAGATCAGCCGGCGATGGCCACCACAATGATCAGTGTGATCACCGCAACAAGCACCAGCAGGGCCAGCAGCATGGCACCGGGCAGCCGACGACCGAACAGGCGGACCATCCGCCGACCGGGGATGGGGGAGGCAGGCTCGTTGAGGGGGACACCCTGAGGGGCGACGGCGATGCCCGGCGGGTCTATCCCGGTTTGCTCCCCGTCGCGGACTTTCTCCGTCCATTTTGCGCCGTTCCACCAGCGGGCTTCATGCCGCCCGAATGGGTCGGTGTGCCATGAGGCCTCGGACTCGGGGTTCGCAGCCACCTCGCGATGAGTCTAACCATATCGTTGCAGGATCGGGCGCGACCCTCAGATTCCAGCGGCTGGCCCGTGGCGGGGCACAATGGCCGGTGTGGACAACCAGGCCCAGCTCGCCGAACTCTTGGCCAAACAGGAGATCACCGAGCTTGTGTACCGGTACTGCCGGGGGGTGGACCGCCTCGACTTGGACATGGTTCGCTCGTGCTATCACCCCGACGCCACCGACTCCCACGGCACCTTCCAGGGCAGCGTGGAGGAGTATCTGGCGTGGAGCGAGCGCCTGCTGCGCCGCTATACGGGGAGCGCGCACACGCTGGCCAACATCTTGATCGAGTTGGACCCTGCTCCGGTCAGCCCTGCCGACCAGGGCATCGTGTGGTGGGCGCGCTCTGAGGCTCATGGCGTGGCCCGGCATTGGACCGAAGGGGGCCCGCCCGAGCTGAACCTCTCGGTGGGCTTCCGCTTCATCGACGACGTGTGCCGCCGAGACGGCGGGCCATGGCTCATCCAACGGCGGGTGGCCACCACCGAGTGGGTGCGCGAGGAGCAATTCCGCCCGTTCGACGAGCGCTTTTTGAGGGGTAGCCGCGATCGTTCCGATCCGTTGTACGCCTCCCGGCCGGAGTAAAGCAAAAAGGCCTCGGTTTCCCGCCTCGTTACTGGGCCAATCTGCCAGGGCGAGGACTACCATCGGCTGGCATGCAAACCGAGAACGTAGAACTCTCCACTGCCGACGGCCCGATGAGGCTGTACGTCGCCCGACCCGATGGCGAGCCGAAGGCTTCGGTCATCGTCATCATGGAGGCCTTCGGGCTGAACGCCCATATCGAAGACGTCACCCGGCGGGTGGCCGACGAGGGCTACCTGGCGGTGTCCCCCGACCTGTACCACCGCTATGAGAACAATCTGGCGGGCTACGACCAGATGGACAAGATCTTCGAGATGATGGGGGGCCTGCTCGACGAGCACTCCCTCACCGACGTGGACGCCACCCTCGGCTACCTGAGCGGCCAGGGGTTCGCCGCCGACAAAGTGGGCGCCACCGGGTTCTGCATGGGCGGGCGGGTGACCTTCCTCACCGCCATCAGCCGTCCGGTGGGCGCGGCGGTCACCTACTACGGCGGGGCCATCGTCACCGATGGCTTCACCCCCGGCCAGCCCAAGCTGGCCGACCGCCACAGCGATCTCCAGTGCCCGTGGCTGGGCCTGTTCGGCGACCTCGACGGCATGATCCCCGTTGAGGGACTGGAGCAGCTTCGGGCCGACCTGGAGGGCAGCGCCCAGCCCACCGAGATTGTGCGCTACGCGGAGGCCGACCACGGGTTCTTGTGCGACGAGCGCCCGTCGTACAACGCCGAGGCCGCGGCCGACGGATGGGCTCGCATGGCGGCCTGGTTCGGCACGCACCTGTCGTGACCGCGGCCAAAGAGACAATCGGGGTCATCGGCTCGGGGGTGATGGGCGCAGGCATCGCCCAGGTGATGGCCATCGCCGGCCACCCGGTGGTGGCCTTCGACATCGACCCCGACGTGGTGGCCGCGGCTGCCGGTCTCGTGGCCGACGGCCGTTTCGGCATCCAAGGGGCGGTGGCCCGGGGCAAGCTGACCGAGGCCGAGGCCGAGGCCGCGCTGGCCCGCATCGACTTCACCACCGACCGGGATGCGGCTGCCGCGGTGGATGTGGTTCTGGAGGCGGTTCCCGAGCGCTTGGACCTGAAGATCCAGCTGTTCCGGGATCTCGATCAAGAGTGCCCGGAGCACACCATCTTGGCGTCGAACTCCAGCGGCTACCCGGTGCAGGCGCTGGCGGTGGCCACCGACCGGCCCGACCGGGTGATCGGCTGGCACTGGGCGTCGCCACCGCCAGTGATGAAGCTGGCCGAGATCGTGCGGGCCCCCCAGACCTCCGACGAGACCACCGAGACCATCTGCCGCCTGGCCGCGGCCGCGGGCAAGAACCCCGTGGTGATCCAAGACTCGGCGATGAACTGGGGCTATGTCACCAACCGGGTGTACGGCGCCATGCTCCGGGAGGCCAACGCGGTGGTAGCCGAGGGGGTGGCCAGCCGAGCCGAAGTCGACCAGCTCATGGTGGATTGCTTCCGATGGCCATCGGGCCCGTACGGCATGGTGTCGGGCGCCACCACCGGCTGGAAGGCCGACAAGAAGTAAACCGCGAAAACGAGAAAAGAGGTTTCCATGAGAGCAGCGCTGCTGGCATCGCCGGCCACGCCGTTGGTGATGGCCGATGTGGATTGTGTCGATCCCGGGCCGGGGCAGGTGCGGGTGCAGGTCACCCACTGCGGCCTGTGCCACTCCGATCTGACCATGATCGACGCCCCCGGCAGCCTCACGCCGACCATCTTGGGCCATGAGGCGGCCGGAATCGTCGACGCGGTGGGCCCCGGGGTGGGCTCGCTGGCACCGGGTGACCACGTGATGCTGTCGCCGTTCGGGCCGTGCGGGGAGTGCTACTGGTGCGTGCGGGGCGAGATGACCCTGTGCGCATCGGCAGCATCGACTTTCATGGGCACCATGCCCGACGGCTCGGTGCCGTTCTCGCTAGACGGCCAGCCGGTGTACCGGGGCCTGGGGGTAGCCGGCTTCGGCCAGCTCACCGTGGTGGCTGCCTCTGCCGCGGTGAAGATCGACCCCGATGTGCCCTTGGAGGTGGCCGCGGTGATCGGCTGCGCCACCCAGACCGGCGTGGGTGCGGTGCTCAACACCGCCAAAGTAGAAGAGGGCGCCACTGTGCTGGTGATGGGCCTGGGCGGTGTGGGCATGTCGGTGGTTCAGGGTGCCCGCCTGGCCGGGGCGTCCCGCATCTTCGCCTCCGACCCGGTGGCCGATCGCCGCAACGCCTCGGTGGCCTTCGGGGCCACCGACCTGCTCGATCCGACCGAGACCGACGTGGTGGCCCACGTGCAGGAGGCCACCGGGGGGATCGGAGCCGACTACGCCTTCGACGCCGCCGGGGCGGGACCGCTGGTGGAGGCCGGCTTGGCCGCCACCCGCAATGGCGGCACCACGGTCATGGTGGGCGCTCCCGCCCTGGATCACACCGTGACCATCAACCCGGCGGTCATGTACCTCACCGCTGAGAAGAAGCTGCTCGGCTGCCTGTTCGGCGGCTGCAACTCCCAGCGGGAGGTTCCCCGCCTGCTGGCCCTGTGGCAGAACGGCCGCCTCGACTTGGAGCCCATGATCACCGCCCGCCGCCCCATCGACGAGATCAACGCCGCCCTCGACGACCTCCGAGCCAGCGTCGGCATCCGAACGGTGTTCGACTTGAGCTGACCCCCCTGGATCCTGCTGTGGATCCGGGGTCACGGGCCCAACGCAGTGATGAGTGCGACTTGCACGCCGTCAGAGCGGCGATAGGCGGCCTCGAAGCACCTCTGCGGGATCAGAAGAGGCCGGCAGCAGCGCCGCATCGTCGTCCAATCGGACCTCGCTGCCGGCGAAATGACTTGCCATCCAGGTCTTGCCGCATCCCCGCACTCCTTCGACGAGAACCGCCCCTCGCCTACGCAGGGCGCTCTCGACTTCGCGGCCCGCGATGCGGGGCAAATAGCCGGGCATTGTGAGCGTCGCTGCTGCCTTGGTCATAGCGGATGTCTCCTGCTGCCTAATAGCGCGTTCTGGAGATTGGTCGTCGCGCGGTGTTGCCCCAGCGCTCACGGGTTGTTAGCTGTTGACACTGATTTCTAGGGGCAGGGGAAGTTGAGACTGGGCTTCTAGGGGGGTTGCTGTTTCTGTCGGGATCGGGTCGCTTTGGACGTCGATGAGCAGGGTCTCGAGGACCTCAAACGAGCTGACGGGCGTTGCCCCCAGATGTTCCAGGTGCTCGTTGCCGGGGCCTTCGCCCGGGCCTCGCCATACGGCAACAGGTCCGTAGCGGTGCTTGAGAGCCTCGACTGCCCCTGACCATGTTCCTCCGGTGTCTTTGTCGCTGGCAACGACCAGCGTGACCAGGGCTCCGGCGTAAATGAGCTTGTTCCTGCCCATGGCCCTGCCCGCGGTGAAACGACCATCTGGCCGGTAGGGCGTACAAAGCAATATCTGCTCGTCGAGGATGGCCCGACGAGTATCCGGCTGTTTGAGCTGGCGCTCCAGCGAGTCGGCCAGATATCCGACCGCAGAGCCTCCAGCCCTGTGCTCGTTTACGGCCGCGTTCATTGCCAGGCTATCGACGCCGCGTGCTCCTCCGGACACCACGGGCAAACCCATCCGAGATGCCAGACGAGCAGCGCTCTTGGCCACTTCGGCGCCCTCCACGCCGATGTCTCTGCTTCCCACCACACCAAAACCTGGGCGGTCCAGCAGTTCAAGCGGACCGGCGGCATGCAACACCACCGGGGCCTTGTCCCTCAGCCGATACCTGAACTGGCATGGGTAGTGCTGGTCAAACGGCGTGAGGGTGTGGATGCCCGAGTGTTGCAAGCGGTCGAGTTCAAACGCCATTGCGATGGACCGATCCATCAGGGCGTTGATCCGGTCTGCCATCTCTTTGGCAAGACCGTGCACATTGCAAAGGACTTGTGACGATGCTCCCAGCAGTTCGCTTGGTTTGTTCGCCAGTTCAGGTCTCTTCCAGTATTCCGAGGCGGCTAGTGGCTTCACTCCATCTGAGGCCAACTTGCTGGTCATCAACACCGCGGCCAGTGAGTCCTGTCCAACCTCGCTCCTGTTACCCAAGCCCCTGTCGTCAGTCACGAGACGACCTCCCTGCCGTGTCCGCCAATGCGAACGGGTAAACCAATTCGACTCCAGCTCTTCGAAGCTGAGAGGCGATCACAGTGAGAGTCCATCGGGAATCCACAACGTCGTCCACCAACAGCACGGGCCCAGTGGGAACATCTGGAACTACCGCGAAAGCCCCCTCAATGTTTGCGTATTGTTTGGCGCTGTTCTGCATGAACTTCTGCGGCTGTGTGTCGTGGACCTTGGCAACCGCATCATGCCACGGAAGAGCCAGCTTCTGGGCGATGCGCCGGGCTAAATCCTTTACCAGGCCAGGGTTTCTGAGAGATGGGACATGAGTCACCCAAGTGGGCGCGGGATCAGGTCTCCAGCGTTCGCTGATCAGATCCGCGGAAGCCCCAACCAAATCGTCGCCGAAGTGTCCTTCGGCCTTGCCGCTCTGGACGATTGCTCCCCAGCCGCCATCACCCCAGAGGGCTAGCACCCACCCTGGTTCGCACCGTTGCTCCTCGGGGATCTTCTTCCTGTCGGGGTCTTGTTTGCGGGGTTCCATTGTGAGCTCTGTCCCTCGAAGGAAGTCCACTGCGGCTTGAATCGTATGAGTGCTCGCCGCGAGATCTCTTTGGTCTGAAAGACAGTTGTCACAGATGCCACAGGGATGAGCCTGCGAGTCGTCCAAATGCGACCTCAACAATTCCATTCGGCACTGGTCAGCGCTCACGTATTCCGCCATCTGAGCCTGCTCTTCTCGCCGCAATGCGGTTACCGCCTCTACCCTTTGACTGTCGTAACTCCAACGTTGAAGCGTCCGCTGCCAGCCAGAGTCGACACGCTCTACGGCACTATCGACCTCCAGGATCTTCAGGAGCTGTTCAAGCCGCGAGTGCCGAATGTTCACCTCTCGCTCAATATCAGAGAGTTTCAATGGCACTACCGTTTGTTCGAGCAGGCCGACAATCTTGTGAGCCTGGTCAGCGGCAGGGAACGCAGTGTCAATGAAAAAGTTCTGAATGTCTGCGTCCTCGTAACCCTGGAGAAGGATGCCCCACGATTCGGTTAGCGCCCGCCCGGCCCTCCCTACCTGTTGGTAGTAGGCGATGGGGGAGCCCGGTGCCTGGTAGTGGATGACGAACGAGAGATCGGGCTTATCGAATCCCATCCCTAGCGCGGAAGTCGCCGCGACGACCTTTTTCTGATTGCTCAGGAGCTGTTGTTCGGTTTCCAGTCGGTGGTCATTGTGCGAGTCGCCTGTGTAGGCGACTGCATCAATCCCCCGGTAGGTAAGCCAGGAAGCAACTCGCTCGGCGTCTCGGACTGTTAGGCAATAGACGATGCCAGTTCCGGGGAGACTGGGGATCGTCTCAGCCAGCCACGCCAGTCGCTTCTGCTGGGGCGCTGGTGCAAAGACACGCAGTTGCAACCCATCACGACCAAGGGGCCCTCGAATGGGCACCAATTCGGTTCCAAGCTGTTCGGCAACGTCGTCCACGACCCGGTTATTGGCCGTCGCAGTGCAGCCCAACACAGGAATTCCTTGGGGGAGCAGGTCTAAGACTCCCTTGATCCGCCGGTAGTCGGGACGAAAGTCGTGTCCCCAGTCGGAAATGCAGTGGACTTCGTCGACCACCAGCAGGCCGCCACGCTGGGCCAATGATGGCAGGTGCTCTGCCCGGAAGCCCCGGTCGGCCAGCCGCTCCGGCGAGATCAAAAGAACATCGATCTGGTCAGAAGCGATTTCGGCGTAGACCCCCTCCCATTCCTCTTGGTTTGAACTATTGATGGTTGCCGCCCGCACTCCCATGCGCTGTGCGGCCTCGATCTGGTTCCGCATCAGCGCCAGCAGGGGAGATACCAACAGAGTGGGGCCAGCGCCGCGGTCTCGCAGGAGGCGAGTGGTAATGAAATAGACCGCGCTCTTTCCCCAACCAGTTCGCTGAACCAAGAGCACCCTTTTCCGCCGCAAGACCAGTTGTTCAATGGCTTCTAACTGTCCGGGGCGAAAGGCAGACGACTGATTGGCCGTCAGCGCTTGCAGGCAATGTTGGGCTTCAGCGGCAAAATTCTCTGCTTGCTGGTTGGACATTTTCGGAGACTCCCTTTGTCAGTCGTCGTGGCGGAAGGTGAGGCTGAGACGGGGAGGAGTAGGGCGGGCGAGCTTGGGGACGGCGTGCTCAAAGCGATGCTGGCAGGTGCCGCCCATCACCAGGAGGTCGCCGGAGCCGAGCACGAAGCGGCGGGACCGGCCACCGCCGAGGGGTCTGAGTAAGAAAGGGCGGGCCGCGCCGAGGGATAGCAGGCCGACGATGGGGTGGTGCTTGACCCTTCCGATCTTGTCGGCATGCCAGGCCACACTGTCGCGCTCGTGGCGGTAGAGGTTGATACCGACCCAAGCAAACGCCTTCTGGTAGTGAGTGCTCAACTCGGCGGCGACATCGCCGATGACGGGGACCGCCGAGCCCAATTGGTCGGCGGGGAGGTGGGCCGATAGTCGGGGCACGTTGACCATGTTGTCGTACATGGGCCGCCGCTCGGTGAACAGGGGCACAGTGGCCACCACGGTGTCCAGCAGGGTGTCACCGCCCCGCACGAACCCGGGCATGGTATCGACCCAGGCCTCGTCGCCCAGGTCCACCCGCTTCACGGCCAGCTCCAGCGCGATCGGCTCCTGCACGCTCCACAACGCGGGTTGGGCGATGCCATCGCAGGGCCGGGGTGACACGAGTGCATCCGACATGGGCCAATCACTCTATTGACGGCCAGTGACAGTTTGACTGGCGTGGGTGAACCTCAGATCGATCTGCTGTTGATCAGTCGCACCAATTGGGCGACCACTTGGCCAATAGGTGGTGCTTGTCCACTGGCGAGCGGATCGAGGGTGAATTCCACCTGGGTTTCACGTTGGCGCGTTCCGGAGACTGGATTCGCCTGCACGGTGGCGGCCAGTTGGCACACAACGCCGTTGTCAGCGGTAAATGTGACTTGGACAATGCCGGTGGTGGGGTCGATGTAGCTCACCTCGCCCAACTCGTGGCCCGCATCGACCAGTCGAGCGAACACGTCTCCGGCCGGCAAGTGGAGGACCAGACTGTCGTCGGTCTTCGATTTTGCGGGCATTGCCGACTTCTGGGGCGACGACTTGGACGGTTCCGGCGGTTTGTTTCCAGCCCGCCGGAGCCAGTGGTAGGCCTCGGTGATGCGGGCCGCTACTGCGGTGGTGCCTCCCACATCGGGATGAGCGTGGCGGATCAGCTCCCGGTAGGCCCGGTTGATGTCGGCAGGCTGCGCCCCCTTCTCCAGTCCCAGCGTCCGCAGCGCCCGCTCCCGGTTCACCCTCGCAAGCGTAGGGGGTGGGGCAAGACTCAGCTTTCGGCAAGAAACTCCAAGATGGTTGGATAGGCCGTGGGATCTTGCATCATGAAGATGTGGCCGCCGTCGAAGGTGGCCAGGCGGGCACCGGGGATGCGGTCGCGCAGCAGCTCGCTGTTGCGCATGGGCGCGATGCCGTCGTGAACGCCGGCGCACACCAGGGTGGGGACGTCGATCTCACCGAGACGGTCGACCACGTCGTGGCCTCGGCGGGCCTCCAACTGCCCGAGCGCGCCGGGAGTGTTGAGCGGCAGCGCCGGGCCGTCGGGGCGGGCGGTGGTCACGAACGTCTCCACGCCGGGGGGCAGCGGGCCGCCCCGCTCATAGCGGGTGTCCAAGATCTCCAGCGCCACCTCGGCACGCTCGTCGGGGTCGAGGTCGGCCAGGGTGTGCAGGGGCCACGAGCTGTACTCGGGGCCGCCGGGCGAGGTGCAGTTGAGCACCAGCTTGCTGATCCGCCCGGGATGCAGCACTGCCATGTTCATGCCCACCATCCCGCCGAAGCTGGTGCCCACCAACGGCACCGAGTCCCAGCCCAACAAATCCAAGAATGCAACGGCATCGGCGGCGTAGTCGGCCATGGTCCACGACGTCGGCGGGGCAGACGTCTGGCCCAAGCCCCTCTGGTCGAAGTGGGCCACGGTGAAGGCCCGGTTGAGCGGGTTCAGCTCCGGCGCCGTCATCCGGAGATCGCCCCCGCTGCCGCTGACGTTGAGAAGGGGCGGCCCCGACCCGTGCAGCTCGAAGTAGAGGTCGAGGTCGCGGACTTTGGCTATCGGCATCGGCTCATGTTGCCATGCCTAGAAGCGCAGGAAAGGTGGCAGAGCAGAAATCCACAGGCTGTTTGCCGTGAGAGGGGACCGATAGGCAAATGCCTCCGGATAGAGCCCCGCAGGGGCCGAAGCGAGGCACACCCTGAAAGGGCCTACCACCCCTCGCTCCGGCTCATTTGGATTGGTCGCGAAGACCACTTGAATCATAGGGCGAACCGGTGCGCTATCGGCAATGGAACTAGACGAACGCGGAGGCGAACACCAGGGACACGATGGTCATAACCTTGATGAGGATGTTCATGGACGGCCCGGAGGTGTCCTTGAAGGGGTCGCCCACGGTGTCGCCGACCACCGCGGCTTTGTGGGGCTCGGAGCCTTTGCCGCCGTGGGCGCCGGCCTCGATGTACTTCTTGGCGTTGTCCCAGGCGCCACCGGCGTTGGCCATGAATATGGCCAGGGCGAAGCCGGTCACCAGGGCGCCGGCCAAAAAGCCGCCCAGCGTGTCGACGTCGATGAATCCGATGATCAGGGGGACGGCCACGGCCAGGGCGCCGGGCACCAGCATTTCCCGCAGCGATGCCTGGGTGGAGATGGCCACACACCGGGCCGAGTCGGGCTTGACCCCCTCGACGCCCTCCCGCAGGCCGGGAATCTCCCGGAACTGGCGGCGGACCTCCTCGATCATCTTGTTGGCCGCCCGGCCCACCGCGTCGATGGTGAGGGCGGCGAACAAGAACGGCAGCATCGCCCCCAGGAAAAGCCCGATGAACACATCCACCTGGCCCACGTCGAGCGAGAGCGCAAAGCTGGAGTCTTCGAGTTGGAGCGCTACTTCGAAGGTCTTGAACAGGGCCAGGGCGGTGAGGGCGGCCGAGCCGACGGCGAACCCCTTGGCGATGGCGGCGGTGGTGTTGCCCAGCGAGTCGAGGGCGTCGGTCACCTCCCGCACCTTGGGATCGAGCTTGGACATCTCGGCGATGCCCCCGGCGTTGTCGGCGATGGGGCCGTACGCGTCCACCGATACCACCACGCCGGTGGTGGCCAGCATGCCAATAGCGGCCACCGCGATGCCGTAGATGCCCGCCCCGGTGGTGTCGCCCAGCGTCTGCTGGCCGCCCCAGTAGGCCACCAGCACGCCGGCGCCGATGAGAACGACCGAGGCGGCCACCGACACCATGCCCGCGCTGATGCCAGCCAGCACCGTGGTGGCCGGGCCGGTCTCGGATTGCTGGGCGATCTTGCGGACGGGGGAGTAGTGGTCGCTGGTCCAGATCTCGGCCACCTTGCCGATGGCCCAGCCCACCGCCAGGCCGCCGATCACCGAGATGGGCAGTCCCCACCAGCCGTCGAATTCGTCGCCGGAGAAGAACCACAGCCCGATCAAGATGGTGCCGACCACGGTGAGCCCCATGGCCACGTTGGTGCCCATGTGGAGCTGGCGGGAAAGGCTCTTCACGTCGGCCCGGGCGCTGCCCCGCACCGCGAACGACCCGACGATGGCGGCCAGCATCCCCACGAAGGCCACGGCCAGCGGGAACATGAGCTGGGCCAGGCCGATGTCGCTGCCGGTGGCCTCGCCGCCGACCACCGCGAAGGAGAAGGCGGTGAGGGCGATGGGGGCGATGATCGACCCGCTGTAGCTCTCGAACAGGTCGGCGCCCATGCCGGCCACGTCGCCCACGTTGTCGCCCACGGCGTCGGCGATGGTGGCCGGGTTGCGGGGGTCGTCCTCGGGGATGCCGGCCTCGACTTTGCCCACCAGGTCGCCGCCCACGTCGGCGGCCTTGGTGTAGATGCCGCCGCCCACCCGGGAGAACAGGGCAATGGAGCTGGCCCCCAGGCCGAAGGCGGTGAAGATCTCGAACGGGTCGTCCACGCTGAGCCACTCCACGAACAGCAGGTAGGTGAAGGCCAGGCCCAAAAGGCTCAGCCCGGCCACCGAGAAGCCCATGACCGCCCCGCCCCGAAAGGCCAGCGGCAGGGCTTTGGCCGGCCCTTCGGTGGCGGCCTGGGTGGTGCGGGCGTTGGCCATGGTGGCCACCTTCATGCCCACGTACCCGGCGCTCGCAGACAGCGCCGCGCCCAGGATGTAGCTGATGAAGGCGAGCTCCACGCCGGTGAGCACGGGAATGAGGATCGCCATGATCACAACGAATCCCGCCACCCAGGTGTACTCCTGCTTGAGGAAGGCTCGGGCCCCAGCCTGGATCTCGTTCATGATCCTGACCATGAGGTCGTTGCCCGGTGGGGCGGACTTCACCAGCCTGTAGAACAAGAAAGCGAGTGCGAGCGCGAGGATTGCGCTCAATCCGGCTAGATACGGTACGGCGTCCACGTTGACTCCCTGTATGAGATAACTAGGCGAAGTTAGCCAGCGGCGATAAGCCCTGCCAAGGTTGCCATTTGGGATGTCTAGTTTCGCGCAATCCGCGGTATTCTGGGACCGTGGTCAGCCTCAGCCGGTTGCGGACTGAAGCCCGGGAGGCTCGGCGCTCACATCCCGACGCTCAGGGCGCGGCGCGAGCGGTGGGCAACGCGGTGACGGCCCTCGGCTGGCTCGACGGGGCGCGGCGAGTGGCGGCCTCAGTGGCCGACGACGGTGAGATCGATCCGGCGCCGCTGGTAGCCGCCTGCCGCCTCCGGGGCATCGACGTCTACTTCCCGGTGCTGCGCGACCCCGCCCCCATGCAGTTCGCCCTTGCCGGCCTCGATACTCCCATGGTGCACAATCGCTTCGGAATCCCTGAACCCGACATCGATGCCGAAGCACTGGTGTCGGCCCGAGAGCTAGACGTGGTGCTGGCTCCGCTGGTGGTGTTCGACGCCGCCGGCCGCCGGGCAGGGCGGGGCCGGGGATACTACGATCGGGCGCTGGCCTTTTTGCTGAACGGTCCCCGCCCGGCAAAACCGCTGGTGGTGGGGCTGGCCTATGAGCTGCAACTTGTGGACGGGGTGCCCACCCACCCCGGCGACGTGACCATGGACGCGGTGGTAACCGAGCAGCGGGTGCGAGTGTTCAGCTCTTTGCTGTCGCGCCGGGCCCGAATCTGATGGGCAGCGCAGACCGAAGCGGGGGAAGCGCTCGCCCCCTCACGGAATTTCAGTAAGGATGGTGCAGTGCGCGTCGTGGTAGTGGGTGCTGGCGAGGTGGGCTCCTACGTTGCCCAGATCTTGAGCGGCGAGGGCAACACGGTTTCGGTGGTGGAGAAGAACGGCAAGAAGCTGCACCACCTGGCTGAGGAACTCGATGTGCTGGCGGTGGAGGGAAGCGGCTCCCATCCCCACATCCTGCGGGAGGCGGGCATCCGCAAGGCCGATTTGCTGGTGGCGGTCACCGCCAGCGACGAGGTGAACCTGGTGGCCTGCCTGTTGGCCAAACAGCACGGGGTGGAGCGCACCATCGCCCGCATCCAGGCCCGCAACCTGAGGGAAAAGGACGCCCGCGAGCTGCGGGAGGCCATGAAGGCCGACACCATCATCGATCCCGACGAGGAGACCGCCCACGAGATCATGGATCTCTTGTCGTATCCGGGGGCCACCGACGTGACCGTGATGGCCGACGGCGAGGTGGTAGTGGTGGGGGCGAAGCTCACCGCCGACGCGCCGTGGGCCAGTCGCCGCCTGGCCGACATCGCCGACGAGTACGAGCCCGACTGGGACTTTCTGGTGGCGGCAATCACCCGCAAAGGCAACACCCGGATACCCCGGGCCGACACCACCCTGGAGTCGGACGACCTTCTGCGGGTGGTGTGCAAGCGGCGGGCCCGGATGACGCTGTTGCCGCTCTTGGGCCTGGCGCCGGGCACCCACCGCCGGGTGATGCTGTTGGGCGGCGGGCGGACGGCGGGCATATTGGCCCGCCGCCTGAGCGAGCGCCACGCTGAAGTGGTGCTCATCGAGCGCAACCTGGAGCGGGCCCAGAAGCTGAGCGAGGATCTGGACGGGGTGCTGGTTATCCACGGCGACATCACCGACGCCGAGTTGCTGGAATCAGAGGACGTCGGCAAGTTCGACGCGGTGATCGCCCTCACCGGCAACGACGACGCCAACATATTGGCCTGTCTGTACGCCAAGTCGCTGGGCGCCAGCGAGACCATCGCCGTGCTTCACAACCTGGCCCTGCGCACGCTGCTGCGGGATGTGGGCATCGATGTGGCCCTGTCGCCCCGCACGGCCAGCGCCAACGGCGTGCTGCGCTACGTCAGGGGCGAGGTGGCCCAGGTGGCCACCTACCTGTCGGGTGACTTCGAGGTGATCGAGGCCGAGATCAAGCAGGGGTCGCCGGCCGACGGGGCGGTGGTGAGCAAGATGGGCCTGCCCAAGGACGTGCTCATCGGCGCGTATGTGCGCGACGGCAAACCCCAGATCGGCCGGGGACGAAGCGAGCTTCGAAGCCGCGACCACATCGTGGTCTTCGCCCGTCCCGACACCGTCGACGAAGTGAAGCGCTTCTTCGGGTGAGGATGAGATGAGCGGCCCCTCTCGGGTTCGCTTTGCCTGGCACCGCTCCGCGGTCAGGGTGTTGACCACCGTGGTGGCCACGGCGACGGCCATGGTGGCGGTGTCCACCATGGTGTATCTGGCCTCCGGCGAGATACACCGGGTGGACGACGCGCTGTTCGAGTCGGTGGCCGGGTTCACCACCACCTCGCTCACCGTGGTGGACCCTGAGGCGCTGCCGACGTGGCTGTTGTGGTGGCGGTCCCTCACCCAGTGGGTGGGGGGCGCGGGCGCATTGGCGTTCGCCTTGGTAGTGGTGCCCACTTTCGGGGGCCAGCGGCGCCTCAGCGAGGTGGCCGAGGGCCGGGGGCGGCGGGCAGTGCTGGCGAGCAGATGGTCGAACACCGCCTTTCGGGTGCTGCTGGCCTATGGGGGTCTGACCATGGTGGTGATTGCGGCCTACGCAGCAGCCGGCATGGGCCTATTCGACGCGGCCACGTTCGGGCTCAGCACTGCGTCCACCGGCGGGTTCTCCAACTATCGGGACTCGTTCGCCCACTTCGACTCGGCAGCCATCGAGTGGACAGGCGCGGTGGCCATGGGCCTGGCCGGGGTGTCGGTGGCGGCTCTGGTGTGGATGGTGCGGGGGCAGGTGCAGGCGCTGTGGAGGTCGACCGAGCTGAAGTTCTACGCCGGGCTGATACTGGTATCGACGGCGCTGGTATCGGCTTGGACCTGGCAGGACGCCGACGGGGGAGCAGAGGCGATTCGGCATTCGCTCTTCACCGTCACCTCGTCGATCAGCACCACGGGCTTTCGGGTCACCGACTGGGGCGACTGGATTCCGGCCCCCCAGACCCTGCTGTTGCTGCTCATCGGGATGGGGTCGATGGCCGGATCGGCGGGGGGCGGTTTCCGGGTGCTGCGGGTGATCGAGATCTTGGGCATCGTGCGGCGGGAGCTGGTGTTGCAGCTCCATCCCCGGGCGGTGGTGAAGGTGAAGGTGTCGGGGGTGGCGGCTTCGGAGGCGTCGCTCACCAGGGTTCACAACTTCCAGATCCTGTGGGTGCTGGCCGCCGCGCTGGGGGTGTTCGGCATCGCCGCGCTGGGCAGCGACCTGCTCACCGCAGTTTCGGGGTCGATCTCCGCGTTGGCCACCGCTGGGACCGGGTTGGGCGAGTTGTCCGGATTCGCCGATGCCAACGTGTTGGCCGCCCCGGCCCGGGCGGTGCTGATGGCGCTTATGTTCCTAGGACGGCTGTCGATCTACCCGGTGGTTGTGGTTGTCGGCTGGGGAGTGGGCGAGCTTCAGCGGATGAGGCTCCGATGAAGATGGCACGGCCGTGACCGCGGCGATGGCCAGAGCCCGAGCCGCCGTGAAGCGGGCTGGGGGCCGGACTCTGTCCGCCGGCCGGTGGAAGGTGACCAGCCGAGTGGGTTTCGTGGTGGGGTTGGGGCTTTTGTTCCTGGTGCCGGGGATGCTGTTGGCCACCTTGGTGGAGTGGGGCTCGTCGACGTCGGACAACGAGGTGGCCCTCGGCCTGGGGGCGCTGGTCACTCTGGCCGCGGGCGCCCTTTTGGTGACCTTCACCCACCTCGACGAGGACATGCCGCCCGCGTCGGTGTTCGCCGCGGTGGCCTGGACGTGGATCGGCTCGTCGTTGGCCGGAGCGCTGCCGCTGTGGTTCTCCGGCGAGCTGGGCAGCTTCGACAACGCCCTGTTCGAGTCGGTGTCGGGCTACACCGCCACCGGCTCCACCGTGCTCAGCCCCATCGAGGGAGTGGGCCGGGGCGTGCTCATGTGGCGCCAGATCATCCAGTGGTACGGCGGGATGGGCATGGTGGTGCTGGCCGTGACCATCCTCCCGTTTCTGGGCGTGGGCGGGCTGAGCCTCATCACCGCGGAGGCCCCCGGCCCCACCTCCGACCGGCTGGCCCCCCGGGTGAGCTCCACGGCCCGGCGGCTGTGGGCGCTGTACGGCGGCATCACCGCGGCGGTGGCCGTCGCCCTGATGATCGCCGGGCTCAGCCTGTACGACGCGGTGGCCCACGCCTTCACCACCGCCAGCACCGGCGGCTTCTCGCCCTATGACCACTCCATCGGCCATTTCGACAGCGTGGGCGTGGAGGCGGTGATCATCGTGGGAATGCTGGTGTGCGGGGCCAGCTTCACGCTTCACTGGCGGGCGGTATCGGGCAATCCCCGGGCCTACGGGCAATCGTCGGAGTTCCGGATGTACCTGCTGGTGATCCTGGTGGCCGCGACCCTCACCACCGTGCTGAATTGGCTCTACGACATCTCTGATCTCGCCAACAGCGTCCGCAACGGGATCTTCAACGCGGCCACCCTGGGCACCAGCACCGGTTACGGCAACGCCTCGGGAGCCAATCCGGGGGGCGACTTCGCCATGTGGACACCGGGGGCGCAGGCCCTGCTCTTGCCTCTCATGGTGATGGGGGGGATGACCGGGAGCACCGCCGGGGGGCTCAAGGTGCTGCGGGCCCAGGTGATGGCCAAGTACATGCGCGTCGGGCTGCTCCGGGTGAAGCATCCTCAGGTGGTGGCCAGGGTGAAGCTGGGACGCGCGGCACTGACCGAGCCAGTGCTCCAGAGGGTGGCCGGGCTGGTGGCCCTGTACGCGTTCACCGCGTTCGCCGGCGCCATTGTGCTGTCGATGATGGGCCAAGACCTGATCACGTCGTCGTCGGGGACGATCAGCGCCCTGGGCAACATGGGCCCGGCTCTGGGCGACGCCGGCCCCACCTCCAACTTCTTGGTGTTCACCCGACCGGCCCGTGCGGTGCTGATGTCACTCATGCTCATCGGCCGCCTGGAGTTCTTCGCGGTGTTCTTGGTGGTGGTGGCCGCCTACGAGCGGGGCCGCCGGGCCACCAGGGTCAGGCTGCGGCGCTGAGGAAGGCGCTGAGTGCCAAGGCGAGGTCGAGCGGGTCGTGGACGCCGCACATCTCGCGGGCAGAGTGCATGGAGAGCTGGGGGATGCCGACGTCGACGGTGGTGACCCCGGTGGTGGCGGCGGCGAACGGGCCGATGGTCGAGCCGCAGGGCATGTCGCTGCGGTGGACGTACACCTGGTGGCCCACCCCGGCCCGCTCGCAGGCGGCGGCGAAGGCGGCCTCGCCCACCGCGTCGGTGGCATAGCGCAGGTTGGCGTTGCGCTTGATCACCGGGCCCTCGCCCAGCGCGATGGGGTGGTCGGGCTCGTGGCGCTCGGGATAGTTGGGATGGGTGGCGTGGGCCCCGTCGGCCGACGCGCACAGCGACCGGGCCAATGCGGGGTGCAGCGCCTCGCGGCCGCCGGCGATGCGCTCCAACACGGTGGGCAACAAGGTGGAGGAGGCGCCCTGGGCCGATGTGCTGCCCACCTCCTCATGGTCGAACAGGCACAACACCGCGCTGGGGATGGCATCGGCCGGGGCATCGATCAGGGCTTGGAGGCCGGCCCAGCACGACACCTGGTTGTCGATCCGGGGAGCGAAGAGGAACTCGCCGTCGATGCCGCCGATCGCGGGGGGAGCGAGGTCGTGGAGCATGGCATCCCAGGCCAGAACCTCCTCGGCTCTCACCCCGGCGGCCTCCGCGGCCACCGCGGCGAACTCGCCGGGGGTGCGCAGCCCCAGCCCCCACACCGGGGTCAGGTGGGTCTGGGGGTTGAGTAGCAGGCCATTTTGGTTCACGTCCCGGTCGAGGTGGATGGCGAGTTGGGGCACCCGGAGCACAGCCCGGTCGATGCAGAACAGCCGGGGGCCCGACGGGGTGGCCACCCGGCCGGCCACCCCCAGGTCGCGGTCTAGCCAGCTGTTGAGCAGCACGCCGCCATACACCTCTACTCCCAGCTGGCGGTAGCGGGCCGCGCCGGTGTCGGGCTGGGGGGTGACCCGCAAGTTGGGGCTGTCGGTGTGGGCGCCGATGATTCGGAAACCCTGGTCGCAGGAGCGGTGCCGCCAGGCCACCAGGCTCCCGCCCCGGCGCACGAAACGGCTCCCAGCGGCGTCGGGCCAGCTGTCGGCCTCATTCATCTGGGCGAATCCGACAGCTTCCAGCGCAGCGGCCGCCCGATCTACCACATGGAACGGCGTCGGACAGGCGTCGATGCCGGCGGCCAGCCCCTCGATGAAATCGTTTTGGGCGTCTTCAGTCACTCAAGCCCCATCCTCAACAAGCGAATCCACCCTGCAATCATGCCCGTCGGCCCCCCGCGGCACGAAACGGACTTGGAAGGCCGTCGGCTTTGAGCGGTAAAATTGGTGCCCTGCCGCTGGCCAATGTCGTTTAGTGGTCGGTCGCAAAGCGCGCACCGCGAACACTCTGGAAAGGACGCGATGAGGAACCGGCCGCAGATGCCTGATCTGCCATCTCCCCAGGGTCTCTACGACCCTCGCAACGAGCACGACGGCTGCGGTGTCGGGTTTCTGGTGGATCTGAAAGGCCGGCCGCGCCACGACATCGTGTCAGTGGGCTACGGCGCTCTGTGCAATCTCCAGCACCGGGGAGCGCTGGGCGCGGAGGTGAACACCGGCGACGGCGCCGGGCTTTTGATCCAAGTGCCCGACGACTACTACCGCCAGGTGTGCGGCTTTGAATTGCCCCCCGCCGGTCAGTACGCCACTGGCATCGGCTTTCTGCCCGACACCCCCGAGGCCGCAGTCCACGCCCGGATCGCCATGGACGCCATCGCCCAACAGGAGGGGCTGACCCCGCTGGGGTGGCGGGAGGTGCCCACCTGTCCCGACCGGCTGGGAACGGGCGCGCTGGCCACCATGCCGTCGTTCTGGCAGCCGTTCTACTCGGGCGAGGGCCTCGACGGCGATGCTTTGATGCGGCGGGCCTACATCGTGCGGGTGCGGATCCGCAACGAGGTGACCTACGAGACCGACGACCAGGCCGACGCCGGCGCATTGGGGTCGAAGACCCGCAAGCTGACCTACGGCTACTTCGCCAGCCTGTCGAACCGGACGATCGTCTACAAGGGGATGCTCACCACGCCCCAGCTCGGCGAGTTCTACCCCGATTTGAGCGACACCCGGGTGACCAGCGCCCTGGCCATGATCCACTCCCGGTTCTCCACCAACACCTTCCCATCGTGGTCGCTGGCCCATCCCTACCGGTTCATCTCCCACAACGGCGAGATCAACACCGTGCAGGGCAACCGCAACTGGATGCGGACCCGAGAGGCCCTTTTGGGCTCGCCCCATCTGCCCGGCGACTTGGACCGGCTGTTCCCGGTGTGCGCCGAGGGGGTGAGCGACACCGCCAGCTTCGACCAGGTGCTGGAGCTCTTGTACATGGGCGGCTACTCGCTGCCCCAGGCGGTTCTGATGATGATCCCCGAGCCGTGGGAGAACCACGAGTCGATGGCGCCGGAGCTGCGGGCCTTCTACCGCTACAACGCCTCGCTCATGGAGCCCTGGGACGGACCGGCCGACATCGTGTTCAGCGACGGCACCCTGATCGGCGCGGTGCTCGACCGCAACGGCCTGCGGCCCTCCCGCTACTGGGTGACCGAGGACGACCTGGTGATCATGGCCTCTGAGGTAGGGGTGATGGAGGTCGACCCGGGCGCCATCGTGGAAAAGGGCCGCTTGCAGCCCGGCCGCATGTTCTTGATCGACACCTCCGAGGGGCGCATCGTGCGCGACGCCGAGATCAAGCAGAAGCTGGCCTCGGCCCGTCCCTACGCCGATTGGCTGGCCGAGAACCAGGTGGACTTGGACGATCTGGCCAAGCGCCCACTGCCGGAGTCGGATGACACCCCGCTGGTGGTCCGCCAGCAGATGTTCGGCTACACCCACGAGGAGCTGAAGCTGCTGTTGGCCCCCATGGCCCGCGACGGCAAAGAGGCCCTGGGCTCGATGGGCACCGACTCGCCGGTGGCGGTTCTGTCGAACCGCTCCCGGCTGCTCTACGACTATTTCCAGCAGCTCTTCGCCCAGGTGACCAACCCGCCGCTGGACGCCATTCGGGAGGAGATCATCACCGCCACCTGCGGCTGGCTCGGTCCCGAGGGCAACCTTTTGGACCCCCAGCCCGAGTCGTGCCGCCAGATCTTCACCTCCCACCCGGTGATCACCGACCAGCAGCTGGCCAACCTGGTGGAGGTGGACGGCCGCGGCGGCCACAACCACTGGTCTACCGAGGTGGTCCCCTGCCTGTACGCGGTGGAAGACGGCGGGCCAGGGCTGCGCCTGGCCATCCAGCGCATCCGCGAGCAGGTGAGCCGGGCCATTGACGCGGGCAAGAACATCATCGTGCTGTCGGATCGCGGGGCCGGCCCCCATTCGGCGCCGGTCCCGTCGCTCTTGGCCACCGCCGCGGTGCACCACCATCTCATCAGGGAGAAGACCCGGACCCGAGTGGGGCTGGTGGTGGAGACCGGCGACGCCCGCGAGGTGCACCACATCTGCTTGCTGTTGGCCTACGGGGCCACCGCCGTCAACCCGTATCTGGCGTTCGAGACCATCGACCAGATGATCGACGAGGGGCTGTGCGGCTTCTCGCCCGGCCACGACAAGGCCCTCGCCCACCGCAACTACATCAAGGCCTGCGACAAGGGCGTGCTCAAGGTGATGTCCAAGATGGGCATCTCCACGGTGAAGTCGTATGTGGGAGCGCAGATCTTCGAGGCCATCGGCCTGGGACACCCCATAGTCCAGGAGTGCTTCACCGGCACCGTCAGCCGCCTCGGCGGCATCGGCTTCCCGCAACTGGCCGAGGAGGTGAGGCTGCGGCATCGCATCGCCTTTCCCGAGAACCCCGACGAGCGGGCCCACCGCACCCTGGAAGGGGGAGGGGAGTACCAGTGGCGGCGAGAGGGGGAGTATCACCTGTTCAACCCCGAGACGGTGTTCAAGCTCCAGCACGCCACCCGTGAGGGCCGCTACGACATCTTCAAGCAGTACACCGAGCGGGTGGACACCCAGTCGGAGCGCCTGGCCACCCTGAGGGGGCTGTTCCGGTTCCGCACCGGGGTGAGGGAGCCGATTCCCATCGAGGAGGTGGAGCCGGTGTCCAGCATCGTCACCCGGTTCTCAACCGGCGCCATGTCGTACGGATCGATATCGGCCGAGGCCCACGAGACTCTGGCCATCGCCATGAACCGCATCGGCGGCAAGTCGAACACCGGCGAGGGGGGCGAGGATCCCCGTCGCTACGGGCCCGACCCCAACGGCGATTTGCGCCGTTCGGCCATCAAGCAGACCGCCTCGGGGCGCTTCGGGGTGACCAGCGAGTATCTGGTGAACGGCGACGACATCCAGATCAAGATGGCCCAAGGGGCCAAGCCGGGCGAGGGCGGCCAGCTGCCGGGCCACAAGGTGTGGCCATGGATCGCCGAGGTGCGCTATTCCACCCCCGGGGTGGGGCTGATCTCACCGCCGCCCCACCACGACATCTACTCCATCGAGGACTTGGCCCAGCTCATCCACGACCTGAAGAACGCCAACCCCAACGCCCGCGTCCACGTGAAGCTGGTGTCGGAGCTGGGGGTGGGCACGGTGGCGGCCGGGGTGTCCAAGGCCCACGCCGATGTGGTGCTCATCTCGGGCCACGACGGCGGCACCGGCGCCTCGCCGCTCACGTCCATCAAGCATGCGGGCACCCCGTGGGAGCTGGGCTTGGCCGAGACCCAGCAGACGCTGCTGTTGAACCGGCTGAGGGACCGCATCGTGGTGCAGACTGACGGCCAGCTCAAGACCGGCCGCGACGTGATGATCGCCGCGCTGTTGGGCGCCGAGGAGTTCGGGTTCGCCACCGCGCCCCTGGTGGTGATGGGGTGCGTGATGATGCGGGTGTGCCATCTGGACACCTGCCCGGTGGGGGTGGCCACCCAGGATCCCGCGCTGCGCGAGAAGTTCACCGGCCAGCCCGAATTCGTCATCAACTTCATGGAGTACATCGCCGAGGAGGTGCGCGAGATCCTGGCCCAGCTCGGCTTCCGCACCCTGGCCGAGGCCGTCGGATATGTGGAGTGCTTGGATGTGAGCGATGCGGTGGACCACTGGAAGGCGTCGGGGCTCGACCTGTCGCCCATCTTGTACGCCCCCGACATCGAACCCGACGCCGACCGGCACTGCACCCAGTCCCAGGACCACGGCCTGGACCGGGCGCTCGACCAGCAGCTCATAGCCCTGGCCGGATCGGCGCTGGAGGACGGCCACACCGTGGAAATCGAACTGCCCATAAGCAACGTGAACCGCACGGTGGGCACCATGCTCGGCTTCAACGTGACTTCGAGGTGGGGCTCCGACGGCCTGCCCGACGACACCATCCGCATCAACTTCACCGGGTCGGCGGGCAACAGTTTCGGGGCATTTTTGCCCCGGGGCATCACCATGAGGCTCGCCGGCGACGCCAACGACTACGTGGGCAAGGGCCTGTCGGGCGGGAGAATCATCGTGACTACCCACCCGGAGGCCCGGTTCGCGGCCGAGGAGAACGTTATCGCCGGCAACGTGATCGGCTACGGCGCCACGAGCGGCGAGCTGTTCTTGCGGGGGCTCGTGGGGGAGCGGTTCTGCGTCCGCAACTCCGGGGCCGTCGCGGTGGTGGAGGGAGTGGGCGACCACGGCTGCGAATACATGACCGGCGGGCGGGCTGTGGTGCTCGGACCCGCCGGCCGGAACTTCGGCGCGGGGATGTCGGGCGGCGTCGCCTATGTGTACGACCCCGACGGCGTGTTCCCCGCCAAGGTGAATCCCGAAATGGTGGACATCGAGACGCTGGACGATGGCGACCGGGAGTGGCTGCGGGACAGGATCAGCCAGCACATGGTGAACACCGGCTCGGCGGTGGCCGAGCGGATCCTGGCCAACTGGGCCACTGAGGCCGACCGGTTCATCAAGGTGATGCCCAAGGACTACAAGCGCGTGCTGAGTGCGCTGGCCGAGGCCGAGCGGACCGGTACCGACGCCGAAGCAGCCATCATGGCGGCCGCCCATGGGTGATATCCGGGGGTTCATGAAGCACGGCCGGCATCTGCCGGCGCGCCGAGCCGTGCCAGTGCGGATCAAGGACTGGCACGAGGTCTACAAGGACTTCGACGCCCAGTCGGTGCGCACCCAGGCGTCGCGCTGCATGGACTGCGGCATCCCGTTCTGCAACAACGGCTGCCCGTTGGGCAACCTGATCCCCGACTGGAACGACCTCGTGTACCGGAACCACTGGCGGGAGGCCATCGAGCGGCTGCACGCCACCAACAACTTCCCCGAGTTCACCGGGCGGCTGTGCCCTGCGCCGTGCGAGGCGGCTTGCGTGCTGGGCATCAACGAGGACCCGGTGACCATCAAGCAGGTCGAGGTGGAGATTGTGGACCGGGCATGGGAGGAGGGGTGGATCACCCCGGTGGTGTGCAGCACCCGCACCGGCAAATCGGTGGCGGTGGTGGGATCGGGTCCAGCCGGGCTGGCCGCTGCCCAGCAGCTCACCCGGGCGGGCCACGACGTGGTGGTGTTCGAGCGGGCCAGCCGCCTCGGCGGGCTGCTGCGCTACGGCATCCCCGAGTTCAAGATGGAAAAGCGCCACCTCGACCGCCGCCTGGCCCAGATGGAGGCCGAGGGCACGGTGTTCAAGGCGGGGGTGAACGTGGGCGTCGACATCAGTGCGGCCGAGCTCACCGGGCAGCACGACGCGGTGGTGCTGGCCGGCGGAGCCACCCAGTGGCGGGACCTGCCCATACCCGGCCGGGAGCTGGAGGGCGTCTATCAGGCGATGGAGTACTTGCCCCCGGCCAACCGGGTGCAAGAGGGCAGTTTGGATGAACACCCGTTCTCGGCCGCCGGCAAGCACGTGATCATCATCGGCGGGGGCGACACCGGCGCCGACTGCCTGGGTACGGCCCACCGCCACGGTGCGGCCTCCATCCATCAGTTCGAGATCATGCCCCGGCCCCCTGATGAGCGGGCCGGCTCCACCCCGTGGCCGACGTGGCCGCTCATGTACCGATCGTCGTCGGCCCATGAAGAGGGCGGCACCCAGATCTACGCCGTCAACACCGTGGAATTCATCGGGTCGGGCGGCAAAGTGGAGGCGCTGCGGACGGTGGGCGTGGAGCAGTCGTTCGAGGGCGGGCGCATGAGCTTCGACCCGATTGAGGGGACCGAGCGGGAGTTCCGAACCGACCTGGTGTTGTTGGCGCTCGGATTCACCGGCCCCGAGACCGGAGGCTTGGTCGACGATCTCGGGGTGGAGATCACCGACCGGGGAAACGTGGCCCGCGACCACAACTGGACGAGCACCGTGCCCGGCGTATTCGTGGCCGGAGACATCGGCCGGGGCCAGAGCCTCATCGTGTGGGCCATCGCCGAAGGCCGGGCCTGCGCCGCCGCGGTGGATGAATACCTGACCGGAGACACCCTCCTGCCCGCGCCCCTCGCCCCCACCGCCCAGCAGCTTCGGTGACTGGGGGCCGGTCTAAAAGGGACGGGCGTCGAGAAAATCCAGGGCGGCGTCTATGAAGTCGAAGGACTTGGGGGTGGCGAAGTGGTCGACCCCCCGCAGGACTGCGAGGCGGGCGTCGGGAAGGGCCTCGACCAACTGGTCGGCGGGGTAGGCGAAGTCCTTGTCGCCCACCACCACCAGCACGGGCACGGCGACGGCGGCCAGACAGGCCGTGTCGAAGGCGACGCGGCTGGCCATGAGGGCGGCCAGAGCCTCCCGATCGGCCTCGGGGTCGTCGGCCAGGGTGGAGAAGTGGAGGGCTTCGGGATTCTCGGGGTCGGGCTCGCCGGTGACTGCGTGGCGGATCATGCGGCTGTGGTTCTCATCGTGCTCGAACAGGTTCTTGCCCACTCCGGCCACCACCAGTTTGTGGAAGCGTTGCGGGGTCTGGGAGGCGATGGTCAACAGGGTGTAGGCCCCCAGCGAGAACCCGATGGCGTCGATGGGCTCTTCGGGGAGGTGATCGATCACGTGCTGTTCGAAGTTGTCGTAGCCCTCGGGATGGTGGGGCTTGGGGGCGGTGCCGTGGCCCATGAGATCGACGCCGACCACCTCTCGGCCGGCGTCGGCCAGCAGATCGAACCAGGCGTTGTCCCTCCAGGTGCGCCGGGCCGATCCGGCCAATCCGTGCAGCAATACAACAGCAGGTCCGCTCACGGCGCCACCCTACATAGGCCCGGTGGCAGAAGCGCGAAGCACCGTGGAAAAGCAGGCGGCCCCGAGTAGCCTCCCGGCCGAAACCGGTCGACTTCTCGGGGCCGTCCCGTGCGGCCCCGGATCCTCATCGGGCTTGCGCCCTCCGGCTCCCCGGCACCTACTCCCACATCCTCACGGCGCCTGGCGGCCTTCCCCGGCCTCGGCTTTCGGTGGTGCCACCGACTTCCTCGGCCCGTTTCAGCGACCCTGCGAACTCCGCTTGTCTCTGGTAGTGGGATTCACCCTAGCGCGTCATAAAGCCAGGTCAAGCGTAAATCATAAATCCACAGGGTTTTCCACCGCCCTGCGAAGAAATCCCCAGGAAACCTCAAATTACCCACAGACGTCTGCTGGTTTTCGGCTCCGGATCGGCCGGCGATCAACTCCTCAAGACCAGGCCCCGCGCGCCAACAGCACATCGCGCAGCACGGAGGGGCGGTCGGTCATGATTCCGTCCACCCCGAGGTCTAGGAGCCGGTGCATTTCGTCGGCGTCGTCGATGGTCCACACGTGCACCGCCAACCCCTGGGCGTGGGCGGCGCCGACAAACCGCTGGTGGACCAGCGGAACGCCTTTGGCCGTGGGGGGAACCTGGGCGCACGCCCCGGCTTTGACCCGCACCGGCAATCCGGCGGCCGCAGCCTGTAGCCGGGCGACCTCTTTGGGGCCGAGGCCCGTGCACAGCCGCGGCCCTCCCAGTTGCCGGGCGAGAGCCAGACGCCGGCTGGAGAACGATCCGACGCACACCCGACCGATGGCGGCGGTCCGCACCAGGGCGTCTATCAGCGGCTCGGTGGCCTGGTCGTGCTTGGGGTCGACCGCGATGCGGAGGTCGGGCCAGGCCGCCAGCAGCTCCTCGAAGCGGGGGATGGCGTGCCCGCCATCCACCCGAACCGTCTCCAGGTCGCGCCAGGCCAGTTCGCCAATGGCCTCGGGCCGTCCGCTGAGCCGCTGCAACCCCTCGTCGTGAAACGCCACCAGCACTCCGTCGCGGGTGGCGTGCACGTCGGTCTCCACATAGCGGTAGCCCAGCGCGACAGCGGCGGCGAATGCGGCCATGGTGTTCTCCGGCCCTTCGGCGGCTCCTCCCCGATGAGCGATGGGAATCGGGCCGTCGTGGTCTAAGAACGGCCAGGGTGACACCGGCGAAAGCCTAGCTGCCCGGATAGATTCACTGTTCGTGGGATGGGCGCCGGCCGAGAGATTCAGCCAACTGCTCGAGCAGGAGAAGTTCGCCCTCGATGAGGGCGCGCTGTGCATCGCCGCCCACGGCTGTCCCGACATGGACTTCGACTCCGAACTCGACCGCCTGGATGCACTGGCCTGCCGCTGCGACCGGCCCAGCCGGGACCAGATGCTGCACTCGCTGTTCAGCGACCTGGGCTTCCACGGTAACCGGGTGGACTACTACGACCCCCGCAACTCGTTTCTGAACGAGGTCATGCGCCGGCGCACCGGGATACCGATCAGCCTTGCCGTGCTCACCATCGCCGTCGGCCGGCGCATTGGCCACCAATTGGAGGGAATCGGGCTGCCCGGCCATTTCTTGCTCCGGGACTGCAATGAGCCCGAGGTGTTCATCGACGTATTCGCCGGGGGCGCGCTGCTCGACGGCCGAGGCTGCGAAGAGCTGTTCCACCAGGTCACCGCAGGGCAACAGGGTTTCCACCCCGCATTTCTGGCACCGGTGGAGCATTCGTCGATTATGGAGCGGATGCTTGGCAACCTCCGGGCCATCTACGCCCAATCCAAGGACTACGCCAACCTGGAGTGGGTGCTGGAACTGCGGACAATGTGTCCGACGGTCCCCGAAGGAGAAGCCAAGCAGCTTGGGTTGGTCAACATGGAGCGGGGCCGGTTCGACCAGGCGGCCCGTCGCTTCGAAGCGCTGGCGCAGAGTGCGACCGACGACGGAGAGGAGGAACTGCGGCGGCTGGCCACCTTGGCCTGGGCCCGCATGAACTGACGCCGCGGACCGAGCTCGTGGAAAGCCACCGGTGAAGGGCCCGGCATGGACCGCGAAAGCGGCCTGGTGGGGCGATAGCGTTAGAATCCGTGCCCCGCCGTACCAAGATCATCGCCACCATAGGCCCGGCATCGGAATCGCCGGAGATGCTGAGAACGATGGTGGACGCCGGCATGGATGTGGCTCGCATCGGGCTGGCCCACGGGACGCTGGAAGAGGCGCTGGGGCGGATGCACCGGGTGCGCCAGGTGGCCCAGGAAGCCGGCCGGCGGGTTGGTGTGCTGGTGGACTTGCCCGGTCCGAAGGTTCGCACGGCCAGCTTCGGCTCTGAGGGCGCGGAGCTGCTGGCCGATTCCGAGCTAGAGATCAGGGTGGGGGGCGACAAAAGCACCGCCGAGGTGGTGGAGGTGGACTACGACAACCTCTTCGACGACATCGCGGTGGGCGACCAGGTAGCGCTGGGCGACGGACAAGTGCTGTTGCAGGTGGTCGACATCGCCTCAGACAAGGCCACCGGCGTGGTGCTCCACGGAGACGTGATCCACGGGCGGCCCGGTTTCCGCATCCCGTCTGACCGGCTCAGCATGTCCACGCCGACGCCGGAGGATATGCGGAACCTGGACGCCTTCGTGAGCGAGTCGGTGGACATGGTGGCGGTGTCGTTCGTGCGCTCCGGCGACGACATCCGCCGGGTGAACGTGGAGCCCCATCCGGCCGGCCCGCTCGTGATCGCCAAGATCGAGACCCAAGCGGCCGTCCAGAACCTGGACGACATAATCGAAACCTCGGCGGGCATCATGGTGGCCCGCGGTGATCTGGGCACCGAGTGCCTCATGGAAGAGACCCCGCACCTGCAAAAGCGGATCATCCGGGACTGCATTGCCGGCGGCTTGCCGGTAATCACCGCCACTCAGATGCTGGATTCCATGGTCCAGGCATCGACCCCGACCCGAGCCGAGGTATCGGATGTGGCCAATGCGGTATTCGACGGCACCAGCGCAGTCATGCTGTCGGCCGAGACCGCCATCGGCGCCCATCCGGCGGCCACAGTGGCCACCATGGCCCGGATCGCCGAGCGGGCCGACGAGGAGTTCGACTATGTCCGCTGGGGGGAGAGCATCCGCCGCCTGCGCATGACCGATGCCGACGCCCCCACCTCGGTTACCGACGCCATGACCGGCGCGGCTGCCACCGCAGCCAACGAGTTGAACTTGGCTGCCATCGTGTGCATCTCGGCGTCGGGGTTCACCGTGCGGTCCATGGCGCGGTTCCGCCCCCAGACAGCCATCTTGGGGTTCAGCACGTCGGAGCGCACCGTCCAGCAGCTGACGCTGAGTTGGGGAGTAACTCCTATGCTGGCCTTCGAGGAGGGGGGCTATGAGAGCCGGGTGGCCGAAGCTCTGAGCCTGGCCAAAGAGGTCGGGCATGTGGTGCCCGGTGATCTGGTGGCGGTGCTGGCCGGCATGGCGGAAGCCACCGACGTGCTGCGCTTGGTACGCATCAACTGACCGTAGAAAGATGGCGGGCATGAGCGATGCGCCGGTCAATCTCACCCGGTCAGGTCCGCCTGAGACGATTTTGGATCCGGAGCCACCGCAAGCGGTGGCCGCGCTGGCCGAGGCGCTGAACCAGCCCGGGGAGCGCAGACGAGATGCTGTGGCCGAGGTGGTGGCCAGGTTCCCCCGCTTTTTGGAGGGGTGGGCCCGGCTGGGGCTTTTGGCCCGCGACCAGGCCGAGGCCTACGCCGCCTTCCGGGTGGGCTATCACCGCGGTTTGGACCGGCTGCGCCAGAACGGCTGGAGGGGATCAGGCTACGTGCGCTGGTCCCACGACGTGAACCGGGGCTTTCTGCGAGCCTTGGCCGGCTTGCAGGCCACCGCGGCCGCTATCGGGGAAAGGGATGAGGAGGAGCGCTGCTTGCTCTTTTTGCACCAACTCGACCCGTCGTGGCCCCCAATCGACTGGGAGCAATGACATGGCGGCGCCGGGCGGCACTGGACCAATCGGACCGTTCCCGGGGCATGTGGGGGACGACCCCGAGGCCCAAGACGCCTACGACCGACTCCGCAGGCGGGTGCTGTGGAGCCTTCCCTATGGACTCTACGTGGTGGGATCGCGGGCAGGGCAGCGGCGCAACGGCATGACTCTCAACTGGGCCACCCAACTGGCGTTTGAGCCCAAACTGGTGGGAATCGGAGTGGAGCATCCGGCCTACACCCACGAGCTCATCTCCGAGGGCGGGGTGTTCAGCCTGTGCACCATCGCCCGAGAAGACCGGGCCATCGTCCGCAAATTCACCAAACCGGTGGAAGTCGACCTGGCAGCCATGACCCTCAACGGCTTCGCGTTCCACGACGGGGTCACCGGCGCACCCGTCTTGGACTGCGCCCCCGCCTATCTCGACTGCGTGGTTCGCGACGCAGTGGTAACCGGCGCCCACACATTGTTCATCGGCGAGGTGGTGGACAGCGGCTTCCAGAGTGAAGAGGAAACCCCGGTCCTGCGCATGGAGGACACCCGCATGAACTACGGGGGCTAGCGGCCCTTGAAGCTGCCACCGTTCACCGGCGCGGTATTGGCGGGAGGGCAGAGCCGGCGGATGGGTATCGACAAGGCGTTTTTGGAAGTGGGGGGCAGATGGCTCATCGCCTACGCCCTAGACGCGCTGGCCGGAGCCTCCCAGCGGCTGATCGTCGGCGGGGCTGATCCCCGATTGGAGACGGCGGCGGTCACCGCCGACGCCGTTCATGTCGCCGACCGATGGCCCGGGGAGGGTCCCATGGGCGCGGTGGCCACCGCATTGAGCGAAGCCGATTACCCGATAGCAGTGATCTTGCCCTGCGATCTTCCTGGCATCAGCCCCGATGACGTGGCTGCGCTGGTCCAGGCCGCTGGATCGGTTCTGCCCGGCGAAATCCCGGCGGCTGCGGTATTCGCCGATCAGCGCCGCCACTACCTGCCCTTGGCCATAGACACCAGAGCAGCACCCCTGGTGCAGCGCCTGTTCGAATCTGGTCAGCGCGCCGTGGCCTGTCTTGTTGATGAGCTGAGCGTCGTCGATGTGCCCGCTCCGCCGACGGCGGTCACCGACATCGACAGCCCCGAAGACCTCAGGCAGGCAGGTCGGCCAGTCCCCCCGGGCATCGCCCACTAACCTCTCCAGGGTGGAAATACCTGAGATCGGCGTCGCAGAGCTGGCTGAGCTCTTGGCGGGCGACATCGCGCTCATCGACGTGCGCGAGCCCGACGAGTACGTCGGCGCCCGCGTGCCCGGCGCGGTCCACATTCCCCTGGCCGCGATTCCCGAGCGGGCCTCTGAGCTCCCCGACCGGCATTTGTACATGATTTGCGGCGTAGGCGGGCGAAGCCTCAAGGCGGCCGAATACTTGGCCGCCCGAGGCTGGAGCTGCACCAACGTGGCCGGGGGCACCAATGGGTGGGTGGAGGCCGGCTACCCCTTCGACTCCGGGCCCGCAGTCGATTGAGCCGCAAGTCCGAGATCCCCGAGCCGGTTGTCGAGCGGCGCAAGCTGGCGGAGGTGGTGGATGATGCGGCCACCGCGGACGCCTACGCCATCGACACCGAGTTTCATCGCGAGCGCACCTACTACCCCCGATTGGCGTTGGTTCAGATCGCCTGGCAAGACCAACTGGCCGTCATCGACCCATTGGCCGTGCCCATCGCCGCTTTGGCCAAGCTGCTGGACGGCGATGGCCTAGCGGTGCTCCATGCTGCTGAGCAGGATCTGGAGGTGCTCTTTCATGAGTGCGGAACGCGGCCCCGACGGATATTCGACACCCAGATCGGGGCCGGGTTTGTCGGGTTCAGCTCGCCTTCGCTGGCCACGCTCCACGAGCGACTACTGGGGGTGGAGCTGGCCAAAGAAGCTCGTCTATCCGACTGGTTCCAGCGGCCACTGCCCGATCACATGTTGGCTTACGCGGCGGCTGACGTTGAGCGCCTGTTGGAGATCAGCGACATCCTGCAAAAGGACCTGCACGCCCGCGGTCGCCTGGAATGGGCTGAGGAGGAGTGCGAGCTTTTGCGGGAGCGGGCCGATTCGGGGCGGTCTCCCGAAGCCGCCTGGCTCAAGATTAAAGAGGTTCGCCGCATGGATGGGCGACCGCGAGCACTGGCCCAAGCAATAGCCCGATGGCGAGAGGAATACGCCTCCCGCCAGAACCAACCCGTTCGCCATGTGCTATCGGATCTCGGGGTGGCCGTGGTGGCCCAGCGCATGCCCGAGTCGGTTGCTCAGTTGCGGGAAATACGGGGGGTAGAGCCCCGCAACCTCCGCAAGGGGGCCGACAAGGACCTGTTGGCGTTTCTCGACGAGATCCGGGGGGCCAAGTTGGCGATCGCGCCGACCAGCCGGCCGACCAAGCTGGAGCCGGCGCTGAAGCCCGCGGTCAGCCTCATTACCTCGTGGGCCGCCCAGCATGCTGTCGAATCCGACCTCGATCCGGCGCTGGTGGCTACTCGCAGCGACATCGAGGCCCTGCTGAGGGGCGATCCGGACTGCCGAGCCCTCAAGGGATGGCGGGCCGGCATCATCGCCGCCCCTGTTCAACAGCTATTGGCGGGAGCTGCGGCAGTAGCGTTCGACGGCCAGGGAAGGCTCGCTCTCGAAGAGCGCTCGGGGCGGCCCATACATCCATCGAAAGGAACCAGATGAGCAAGACGGCAGAGCGGGAGTGGCTCGACTGGGAGTCCTACGGCCGGGCAGTGCGGGAATTGGCCGCCCTGGTGGCCGACGACGGCTATCGGCCGGAGATGATCCTGGCCATTGCCCGAGGCGGCCTGTTCTGTGCCGGATCGCTGGGCTATGCCCTGTCGGTCAAGAACATCTACGTGATGAACTGCGAGTACTACACCGGGGTGGACGAGCGGCTGCCCGTGCCGGTGATGCTGCCCCCTGCCGTTGACCTGGTGGACAACCGCAACTCCAAGATCCTCATAGCCGACGACGTGGCCGATACCGGCCACACCCTCAAGATGGTCTACGACTTCTGCATGGAGCGGGTGGCCGATGTGCGCTCGGCGGTGCTCTACGAAAAGTCGCATTCGCTGGTGAAGAGCGACTACGTGTGGCGGCGCACCGACAAGTGGATCAACTTCCCGTGGTCCACCGATCGTCCGCTGGTGAGCGCCGAGGAAGCCCGCCACAAGGTGCTCGACGCCTGAGAATTCTGGCGCCCCCCACCGCAAGTCCCAAGGTGAGCATGGAGTTCACCGCCACAAGGTGCTCGACGCCTGAGAATTCTGGCGCCCGGGTGCACAGGGATTGGACGGCCGCAGCCGCCTCATGCCCCTGGCAGTGTGCAATGCCGGGGAACTGAGTGGTTAGACTGGCCCTTATGAGACGTTAGGGGGCGGAGTTCCCCCTGCTGTCGGCACTAATTAGTTGTCGGCTTGATATTGCGGAGCCGCCCATGAAAAAGGGACGCCACCGTCGTTACGAGGAGGCTCGTGCGCTGAAGCACACGAGCGACGACTTCGACGTAATGTTCGAGGATAACGAGGATCCCTGCATCGAATGCGGTGCCATCCCCGGAGAGGAATGTCGCCTCGTCAAAGTAGGTGCCAAGCCTTGGTGCGAATACCGGGACCCTCCTAGTGCTGACGGCGTCGACGAGCTCTTTCCCCACTGAGATCAAGGGTCGGGGCAGCCAAGCCCCGTTCAGACCCCCTCGGTCTCGTCGAGGATCTCGTCGAGCCGGAGGATGTCGTCGGCTCGCACCACTCCGATGAACGTTCCGTCGTCGTCGGTAACCGGCAGCTGGTCGGTATCGTTGCCCTCCATCTGGGCCACCGCGTCGCGCAGAGTCCAAGACGGCCGGGCTGTGGGCAGATCGCGCCGGGCGATCTCGGCCACCAGCGTGTCGTTCCAGGCATCGCGCTCCAGGTCGCTCATCTGCTCGAGGCCGCACATGCCGATGTAGTCTCCGCCGTCGACCACTGGAACCTCCCGCTCTCGGCGTCCGAGGAGGTGGATGTAGACCAGCTCGCTCACCGTGGCATCGGGGGGCACGGTGAGGGTATCGGTGGTGAGAGCAGAGGTGAGCGGCAGGGCGAGCCGGCGCTCCACCAGCCCCTCCCGCTTATCGAGCTGATAGGAGGCCACCGAGCTGGAGCCGGCTACCAGCTGCGAGACGGCAGCCGCGATGAGCGCGGGGACCACGAACACCGACGCTCCGGTGCTCTCGGCCACGAACATCACCGCCGTGATGGGGGCCCGATAGCCTGCGCCCAAGAAGGCGGCCAGTCCCAGCGTGCGGTACAGCCCGATGTCGGACACCCCCATGGCCTGGCCCACAAAGCTGCCCACAATCACTCCCTGGGCGGCCAGGGGGATGAACAAGCCGCCAGTGCCCCCGGCGCCCACGGTGGTGAGCGTGGCCGCCACCCGGAAGGCCAACAGGCTGCCGATGAGCAGGAGCGTGTGCTCGCCGTCACGCAGCCATTCGGTGGCCTCCACGCCGGGGCCCAAGCTCAGCGGCTGGTCGAACACCGCTTCGGTGGCTACCACCAGGCCGGCCAGCACCGCGCCGCCCACCAGGATTCTGACGCCAATGGAGTACTGCTGCTCCAGCCCTTTGGCCTGGCGCACCAGCCAGGCGAAACCCCGGCCCCCCAGTCCGGCCACCAGGCCGAGCAGCGCGCCCCCGCCCAAGTGGACGAAGCTGAGATCCCCGCGGTGGCTGCCCAGATCGATGACCGGGTCGGTGCCCAGCACGGCCACATACACCAGATAGCCCGATGCCGATGCCAAAAGGGCAGGCAGCAGCGCGCGGCGGGCCACGTCGTCGCGATAGGGCGCCTCCAAGGCGAAGATCACCCCGGTGGCCGGGGTCTTGAACACCGCGGCGATTCCGGCAGCCGCCCCCGCGGTGAGGAGCATCTTGGCCTCCTCCCGGCGCAGCCACCGCCCGAACACGCCTTGGGTGCTGTGCCCGACGGTGGCGCCGGCGTATACCGAGGGGCCCTCCAGGCCCATCGAGCCGCCCAGCCCGATGGTAGCCACACCGGCCAGCAGCTTGGCGGGAAGCTGGGAGAGGGGCAGCCGGGGATGGCGCTCATGGAAGGCCCGTACGTACTCGTCGGATGTGGAAGGGGTGGCGCCCCGCCCTATGTAGCGCAGGATGGCAACCGCGGCGAAAAGGCCGATCGCCGGGGCCGCCGCCTGCCACCACAGCGGTCCGTCCAAGAGCCGCTCCAACAGCACCTCGACGGTGAGCTGTTCGAACCCGGCCACCAGCAAACCCACCAGGGCCCCGGTGGCAATGGACAGAACCATGATCGCCGGGAAGGCCCGCCTGGGCCGGAAGGAGGCGAGCAGCTCTACTCCCGACCGCGCGATCCTTCCGCCTAGAAGAGCTTGGAGCGCTTGCATCCTGTCGGTCTCACTGCCGGTATCCTACTGGCCGATGAGGCTTCGACGGACCACGGGGACAGACCCCCTTGTAGAAGATCTCTGCCGGGTGCTGCCCGCCGAGCGGGTGAGGGCAGCTCCGTTGGAGCGCTCGATCATGGGCCGCGACTCCTCCATCTTCGAGGGGGGCCAGGCCGGTCCGGTGTGCTTCCCGATCAGCACCGAGGAGGTGCAGGGCTGCGTGGACGCGGCGCGGCGCCATGGCCGAGCGGTGGTTCCCCGGGGGGCGGGCACCGGGTTGGCCGGGGGAGCGGTGCCTTTGGACGAGCCGGTGGTGGTGGTCACCACCAAGATGAATCGCCTGGTTTCGCTGGATGCCGACCAGAGGGTGGCCTGGGTGCAGCCGGGCATGATCAACCTTGATCTCAGCCGGGCTGTTGCGGCCCACGGCCTGCACTTCGCTCCCGATCCCTCCAGCCAGCAGGTGTGCTCGCTGGGGGGGAACGTGGGCACCAACGCCGGCGGCCCCCACTGCCTGGCCCACGGGGTGACCAGCGCCCACGTGCTGGCCGTGGAAGTGGTGCTCATGTCGGGCGAGTCGGTGGTGCTGGGCGACGCTGACGGGTTCGCTCCGGGCTTGGACCTGCGGGGGGCGTATGTGGGCTCGGAGGGGATGATGGGAATCACGACCGCCGTCGCCGTGCGGCTCACCCCCAACCCTCCGGCGGTTCAGACCATTCTGCTGGCCTTCGACACGGTGGACGCGGCGGCGCAGACGGTGAGCGCGGTGATCGCCGACGGCATTGTGCCCGCGGCCATCGAGATGATGGACCGCAACATCATCTGGGCCGTGGAGAACTTCGTGGGCGCCGGGTTCCCCACTGACGCCGCCGCAGTGGTGATCGTGGAGGTGGACGGACTGCCCGGCGGTGTGGAGGCAGAGGCCGATCGGGTGGGCGAGCTGGCCATAGAGCGGGGCGGAAGGGTTCGGCGGGCGGCCGACGACCAGGAGCGGGCCCTGTTGTGGAAGGGGCGCAAGAGCGCGTTCGGCGCCATCGCCCAAATCAAGCCCAACTACTACTTGCACGACACGGTGGTACCCCGCACTCGACTGGCCGAGGTGATGAACCGAGTGTACGAGATCGTGGACGAGCACGACTTGCAGGTGATGAACGTGTTCCATGCTGGCGACGGCAATCTCCACCCGCTCCTTTTGTACGACCGTCGAGAGCCGGGGATCATGGCACGAGTCCATGCCGCGGGATCGGCGATCATCGAGGCCTCACTGGCCGCGGGCGGCGTGCTGTCGGGCGAGCACGGCATCGGCATCGAAAAGCGCGACTTCATGCAGCTGATGTTCAGCGAGGCCGACTTGGACGCGCAGAGCAGGCTGCGGCGGGCGTTCGACCCTGATGAAATGGCCAATCCCGGCAAGGTACTCCCCACCGGCGCAAGCTGTGCCGACGTGAACGCACTCGAGAAGGTCCCCGAAGGGGTGTGGGGATAGGTGGCTAGCAGGGAGGCCGGAGAGGAGCTGGAGTCGTTTGCCGCTGAGGTGGGGTCGGGCGGTCCGGTGGCTGTGGTTGGGGGGCGCACTCGATGGGAGGTTGGAGGAGCGTGCCAGGAGGAGACCCGGTTAGTGCGGGCTCCGGCTGGTGTGCGCGGCTTCGATCCTGCCGACATGACTATCCGAGTGGGGGCTGGAACCCCGGTCACGGAGCTTGACGCCGTGTTGGCCGAGGCCGGCCAGCGAGTCAATCTGCCACTTCTGCCGGGAGCCACTGTGGGCGGTTTGCTGGCCGTGGGTCGCGACGATGTTCATGCCCTGGGTCGGGGACGGCTCCGCGATGCCCTCCTGGAAGCGGTCTATGTGGCCGACGACGGCCGTCTGGTCACTGCGGGCGGCCCGACGGTGAAGAACGTGTCGGGCTTCGACCTATGCCGCCTGCTGGTGGGTTCGCTGGGCACGCTGGGGCTGGTGGGCGAAGTGATTCTGCGCACCTGGCCTCGGCCGCTGGGGCAGCAATGGCTGGTGGGACCGTGCGATCCGGTAGAACTACGCCGCCGTCTGTTCTCACCGTCATCCATCCTGTGGGACGGCCACACTGTTTGGGTCCATCTGGAGGGCCACGAGTCGGACGTCGAGGCCGAGGCCGAACTGGCCCGATCGCTTGGATGCAGTCCAGCCGATGGCCCGCCACCCCTGCCTGCTCACCGGGTTCCAACCGGCGAGTTGAAGGCCGACGGATTTCCGGGCAGCTATTTGGTGCAGGTCGGCACCGGATCGGCGTATGTATCTGAGCCGTTCCCGCTTCCCGAGCCAGATCCCGCGGTGGTTGCGCTTCACCAGAGATTGAAGGCTCAATTCGACCCGGGCGGTCGCTTGAATCCAGGGCGCGATCCCTTGGCGGCGTCATGAGCGCAAGGGCCTCCCTGGGAATCGATCCTGAGGAACTGGCCTCGTGCGTGGCCTGTGGGCTGTGTTTGCCTCACTGCCCGACGTTTCGGGTAACCGGCGAAGAGTGGGCCTCACCCCGAGGCCGAATCAGCGCCATGCGCCAAGTGCAGGATCAGGGTGCGGCCATTGACCAGGCATTTTTGTCGTCGATGGACACATGCGTGCAGTGCCGGGGGTGTGAGCCGGCCTGTCCGTCGGGAGTGCCGTTCGGTTCGATGATGGAGGCTACCCAAGCCGAATTGGCCCGCCGGAGGCGAGTCGACTGGCGCCAGTGGGGGTTTCGAGTTCTCGGGCACCCGTGGCTGCTGAATCTCTTTTCACGCGGGTTGGCGGTGGGGCAGCGGCTTCGACTGGTGCCGTCTAGGCGCCTGGGTTTGCCCAAGATTCCTCTGCGTCAACATAGACTTCGAGTATCAGGAGACGATGTCTGGCTGTTTACCGGTTGCGTGATGGACGCCTGGCAGCGTTCGACCCATGCTGCGGTGAAGCGGGTGGTAGAGGCGGCTGGGGCCGGAGTGGCCCTGCCCGGCGCCGCGGCCGGATGCTGCGGCGCGCTGTCACTGCACGCTGGCCTCGAGGGCCATTCACGCGCGCTGGCTGTGCGAACAATGAGGGCGCTGGAGGGCTCAGCACCGATTCTGGTTGACTCTGCAGGCTGCGGGGCCGTCCTCAAGGAGTACGGAAAGCACCTGGGCACCCCGGCAGCCGTTGCGTTCAGCAAGCGGGTGATGGACGTACACGAGTGGCTGGCTGCCCGCGCCGACCGGTTGCCGTCGGCACTGGAGGGAGGCCAGGACTTGACCATCGCGGTTCACGACCCCTGCCATCTGCGCCATGTGCAGCGGGCTCACCAGCCCGTGACCGAGGTGTTGACCCCCTTTGCCACTGTTGTTGCCTTAGACGACGACGGCCTGTGTTGTGGGGCAGGAGGCGCGTATGCCGCCATGCAGCCAGAGCTGGCGGCGGCGATACGAGAGCGCAAGCTGGAGGCAATCAGGCGCTCGGGGGCCGATATCGTGGCCAGCGCCAACCCCGGCTGCACCATTCACTTGGCCAATGCCGGGGTTGCCGTGCGCCACCCCCTAGAGATCGTGGACGAAATGGTGGACTATGACCACTGAGCACATCCGCCAGCAGCTCCAGCAGATCGCCGAGCAACTCGACGATCTGGCCATGTCAGTGCTGCGCGACGCGGTGGAAGAAGGGGCCACGACCCGCCCCGAGGAAGAGAAGAAATTGACCCGGGCTCGTCGGTCAGTCGAGAAGGCGATCTCGATACTGGGGGAATAGAGGTCTAGACAGATACGGCGTCGTACAGCGTGGTCCGCTGGCGGAGGGGGCGGCCTAAGGGGGCGCAGAGGGCGCGGAGATCGTCCTCGGTGGTCTCTTGGCCGTGGGATGCGCCGGCGGCCCGGGAGATGTTCTCGTTGACAAGGGTGCCGCCCAGGTCGTTCACCCCCGCTTGGAGCATCTGAGCCGCCCCGGCCTGGCCCAGCTTCACCCACGATGCCTGAATGTTGTGAATCCACCCGTGGTAGGCGATGCGGCCCACGGCGTGCATCAGCAGCGCCTCCCGAAAGGTGGGGCCCCGACGGGACCGCCGCTGCAAGTAGATGGGGGCGGCCATGTGCACGAAGGGCAGGGGCACGAACTCGGTGAACCCGCCGGTCTCCTTTTGGAGGTCGCGGGTGCGGACAAGGTGGCGAGCCCAGTGGATCGGCTGTTCGATGGTGCCGAACATGATGGTCACGTTGGATGCCAGGCCAAGACCGTGAGCGGTGCGGTGGGCCTCCAACCACTCGCCGGTGTCGATCTTGTCGGGGCAGATCACCGCGCGTATATCGTCATCGAGGATTTCAGCGGCCGTGCCGGGCAGCGAGCGGAGGCCGGCGTCCATAAGGCGGCGCAAGTAGTCGGCCAGCGGCTCTTCCAGGCGCCGGGCGCCCTCGGTGACCTCGAGGGCGGTGAAGCCGTGGACGTGGATGTCGGGCACGGCGTCCTTCACCGCCCGGGTGACGTCGATGTAGTAGTCACCGTCGAATTTGGGGTGGATGCCGCCTTGGAGGCATACCTCGGTGGCGCCGGCCTCAGCTGCCTCCACGGAGCGCTCGGCGATGTCGTCCAAGCTCAGCAGGTAGGGGTCGCCGCGCAGGTTGAGCGACAGCGGGCCTTTCGAGAAGCCGCAGAACCGGCACTTGAACGTGCACACGTTGGTGTAGTTGATGTTGCGGTTGGACACCCAGGTGACTTCGTCGCCCACCGCGGCTTGGCGGAGCTCGTCGGCCAGCGCGGCGACTGCCCGCACCTCGGGGCCCCGAGCGCTGAACAGGGCGACGATCTCGCTCACCCCGACCTCTTGGCCGCCTCGAACCCCGGCGAGCACCTCGCCCACCGCCCCTCCGGCAGTGGCGTGGCCAGCAGGGGCGCCGTTGGCGGCAGCCGGAGTCAGGACCCTCGGCGGCGAAGCGTCGGCACCGGAATACCAGCCGCCGTCGTCGGGCCGCCCCAGGCCCTCGGCATCGCTGCGGTCGAGCACCGGGAACCTCATGTCGGCATCCAGCCAGCGGTCAGGATCGAGAGCATATTCGGGGTACACCGTCAACCGGGGGGCCAGGGCGAACCCCTTGGCCTCGGTGACCGCTCGCAGGCGGTCGAGGGCCGGCCAGGGGCGCTCGGGATTCACGTGATCGGCGGTGATCGGGGAGACGCCGCCCCAGTCGTCGATTCCGGCGTCGAGCAGATGGCCGAAGTCGTCGGAGAGGTTGGGCGGGGCCTGGAGGTGGATCTCCTCGGGCAAGATGAGGCGGGCGAGGGCGATGGCCTCCAGGTATTCTTCGTGGTCGCAGGGCGGGGCAGTGTGCATGGCCGTGCCCGGCTTGGGCAGGAAGTTCTGGACAATGACCTCTTGGACGTGGCCCCAGCGTCGGTGGGACTCGGCGATGGCCTCCAGCGCGGCGAGGCGATCGGTCCGGGTCTCGCCGATGCCCACCAGGATGCCGGTGGTGAACGGGATGGCCTGGCGGCCGGCGGCTTCCAGGGTGGCCAGGCGGCGCTCCGGGGTCTTGTCGGGCGATCCCCGGTGGCAGTCCAGATCAGCCAGTGTTTCCAGCATCATCCCCTGGGATGGCGCGGTCTTTCGAAGCAGGGCCAGCTCGCCGGGGTGGAGAGCGCCGGCGTTGGCGTGGGGCAGCAGCCCGGTTTTCTCCACCACCAGCCGGGTGGCATGGGCCAGATAGTCGACCGTGGTGTCAAGCCCCTGCTGGTTCAGCCATCTGGCTGCGTCGGGGTAGCGCAGCTCGGGGCGCTCGCCCAGGGTGAAGAGGGCCTCGTGGCAGCCGGCGGCAACTCCCGACTCGGCGATGGCCAGCACCTCATGGTCGCTGAGGTAAGGCGACTCCAAGCGGACGGGCGGCTGGGCGAATGTGCAGTAGCCGCACTTGTCGCGGCACAGCATGGTGAGGGGAATGAACACCTTGGGGGAAAAGGTGATGCGGGTGCCGTGCGCCCGATCTCGGATCGCCCGAGCCTCAGCCATCAAATCGACCAGGCTTCGCTCCAGCAGGTCGCGACTAGTTGGGGAGGCGATGGTCACCGAGCTCCTTCCGTCAATCGGTCGGCGGTGGTGGTCAGGCTCTCGAGCAGATCGTCGAATGACTTCACGAACGCCGCCACCCCCTCGTCTTCCAGCCGGTCGGCCACCGATTCCAGATCGACGCCGACGCCGGTGACCCGGTCGAGAACCGTCTGGGCGGCCGCGGGGTCGGCGTCCACCGTGCGAGCCAGCGTGCCGTGGTCGGCGAACGCCTCCAATGTGGCATCGGGCAGGGTGTTCACTGTGTGGGGACCGATGAGCTGGTCGACATAGAGGGTGTCAGGATAAGCCGGGTTCTTGGTGGAAGTGGAAGCCCACAACGGTCTTTGCACCCGGGCCCCTCGGGCCGCCAGGGCCTCCCATCGGGATCCGGAGAACTTCTCTTGGAAAATCTGGTAGGCGATCTGGCCTTGGGCCACCGCGGTCTGCCCCCGCAAATTCAGGGCTTCGGGGGTGCCGACGGCCTCCAGCCGCCGATCCACCTCGGTATCGGTGCGGCTGATGAAGAACGACGCCACCCCGGACACCGACGACAGGTCGCCGTCGCAGGCCTCGAGGCCGCCGATGTACGCCTCGATGACCTCGGTGTATCGGGCAAGGGAGAACAGCAGGGTCACGTTGACGCTCCGGCCCTCGCCCGCCATGGCCTGGATGGCAGGCAGACCCTCGCGGGTGCCGGGGATCTTCACAAACAGGTTGGGGCGATCGACTCGCTGGTGGAGTGCTCGGGCCGCGGCCAGGGTGCCATCGGTGTCGCGGGCCAATTTGGGGTCGACCTCCACCGAGACGAAGCCGTCTACTCCATCGCTGGCCTGGTACACCGGGACAAGCGCGTCGATGGCGCCGCCGATGTCGGTGAGCACGAGCTCCCAGTAGGCGTCGGCCACGCTCAGCCCGTCGGCCAGCAGCCCGGCGAACTGCTCGTCGTAGTCGCTGCCCGAGGTCATGGCCTTTTGGAAGATGCTGGGATTGGAGGTGAGCCCCCTCACCCCGCGCTCCACCCAGCGGGTCAGCTCACCGCTGTTGATCCACTCCCGGCGCAGGTTGTCGAGCCAAGGACTCTGGCCGTAGTCGCGATAGAGCTCGTGCAAATTGGTCATGTCGTGCCTTTCAGCTTGGGCGGGAGCAGCCCATAGGGGCCTCTCAGGGTCCAATCAGGGCCGCGGCTCGGTCGGCCACATTGGCGGCGTTGATTCCCAGTTTGTCGAGAACCGCCGAACCCGGCGCTGACGCCCCGAACCGGTCGATGCCCACCGGGAGATCTACCCACCGGTCCCAGCCCAGGGTCACGCCGGCTTCCACCGACAGCTTGGGCACGCCCGGCGGGAGCACCTCGCCCCGATAGGAGGCGTCTTGTCGGGCGAATAGCTCCCAGCAAGGCATGGAGACCACTCGGGCGGCCGCGCCTTGGGCGCCCAGGGCGGCGGCCGCCTCGACGCACACCGACACCTCGCTACCGGTGCCCACCAGGATCACGTCGGGGCTGGGCTGGTCCGCAAGGGTGTAGGCGCCGCGGGCCACTCCATCGGACGTCGCGGTCCCCTCCAGGACGGGGACGTTCTGGCGGGTCAGGATCATGGCGCTGGGCCCGTCCAGATCGAGGGCCAATCGCCACGCCTGGGCTACCTCGTTGCCGTCGGCCGGTCGGAACACCCGCAGTCCGGGGATGGCCCGAAGCGACATGACGTGCTCGATGGGCTGGTGGGTGGGACCGTCCTCGCCGACGCCGACCGAGTCGTGGCTCCACACGAAGACGCTGTGGGCCTGCGACAACGCGGCCAGGCGCACTGCGGGCCGCATGTAGTCGCTGAACACCAGGAAGGTCCCGCCCACTGGCACCAGCCCGCCGTGCAGGGCGGCCCCGTTCAGCACCGCGCCCATGGCGTGTTCCCGTATGCCGAAGTACAGCTGGCGGCCGGCGGGATGGGTCGAGTCGAGCGGATCGAAACCCGAGAGGCTGGTGCCGGTGTTGCCGGTGAGGTCGGCCCCGCCGGCGACCAGTCCGGGGACCACGTCGGCCACGGCATTGAGACAGGCGGAGCTGGCCTTGCGGGTGGCCACCGACTCGCCCGCCGACCACGACGGCAGCTTGTTCTCCCAGCCCGGCAGGCCCCGACCGGCCCGGCAGGCCTCGTACTCCGAACGGTGGGGGCCAAGGGCTGCCAGCCGCTGCTGCCAGGCCGAGCGGTGGGTGGCCCCCCGGCGGCCGGCGGCCCGATAGGCCTCGAGCACGTCGGCGGGCACATGGAAGGACTGGTCGTCGGGCAGGCCCATGACCGCCTTGGTGGCAGCGATCTCATCGTCGAACAGCGAGTAGCCGTGGGCCTCGTGGTTGTCGGTCTGGCCGGGGGAGGGGAAGGCGATGTGGCTGCGCACGATGATCATCGACGGGGCGTCGTCAACGGCCATCGCCGCCTTGATACCCGATTCCAGGGCGTCGATGTCCTCAGCGGCCTCGCCCAGGTCCAAGACATGCCATCCATAGGCCGCGAACCGCTGGGCGGCGTCGTCGGACAGACACAGATCGGTGGGCCCGTCGATGGTTATCCGGTTGTCGTCGTAGAAGCAGATCAGCCGACCGAGGCCCTGATGTCCGGCCAACGAGGAGGCCTCGTGGCTTATCCCCTCGGACAAGTCGCCGTCGCTGCACAGGGCGAACACCCGGTGATCGCAGACCTCGGCGCCGAAACGGTGGCGCAGCCAGCGCTCGGCCACGGCCATCCCCACCGCGTTGGCGATCCCCTGACCGAGCGGCCCGGTGGTGACCTCCACTCCCGCGGTGTGTCCGACCTCGGGATGTCCGGGGGTTCGGCTGCCCCATTGGCGGAAATCCCGCAAGTCGTCGAGGGTCAAGCCCTGGCCGGTCAGGTGGAGCATGGAGTAGAGCAGGATGGAGGCGTGGCCGGCGCTGAGCACGAAGCGGTCGCGGTCGGGCCATGCCGGATCGTCGGCGTCGTAGCGCAAGATGCGGGTCCAGAGCACATGGGCCAGCGGGGCCATGGCCATGGCGGTTCCCTGGTGCCCGGAGCGGGCTCGGTGGGGAGCGTCCATGGCCAGGCCGCGGATCACGCTGATGCCTGGGGTTTCGAGTGCAGCGGGGAACGCAGCCATAAAAGGGGCCGAACCTTTCAGTTGGTGGGGGGAACAACACCACCGAGGCGGTGAACCCGTGGAGGTGACTGGGGGCGGGCGGTCACGGGAACAACACCACCGAGGCGGTGAACCCGTGGAGGTGACTGGGGGCGGGCGGTCACGGGAACAACACCACCGAGGCGGTGAACCCGTGCAAGAAGTTGTGGCCGCTGATGGGTCCGAGCTCGCCGGCGCAGAACATTCCCGCCACTGGGGCCGCATCCAGGGCTGCATGGACCACGGCGGCGTCGTGGTCGGGGCCGTCGAAGAGGTGGGTGCCCCGGCCGTTGCAGGTGAACACCAGGGCGGATCCGGCGGCGGCGTCGGCCATCAGCTCGCGCAGGTCCTCGTCGGCCGTGGCCGCGTCCCGCACCTGGAACTGGACTGTGGTGCCCACGTCCACCGAGTCGCCCACCGCCAAGGCACCAGTCTCCTCATCGGCGCCGACCAGCCCGCGGATCAAGAAGTCGCCGCGGCCGAACTCCGACTGGTGCTCGTCGATGACGATACCCATGTGCAGCCCCTTGGCCACCAGCGCCCGATCGGCTTCGTCCAGGGCCACCAGGGTCTCCCGCAATCGGTCGATGGCAGGCCGGCCGCCCATTGCAGACACGATGTTACCCTCTGAGCTGGTAACCGTGAAGGGCTGGCCGATGGGGCGGCAGCCCTGGGAAACGACGGTGCGCACCTCGATCTCGGGATCCAAGACGACGCCCACCGCTCCATCGCTGTAGACCTGGCGGCCCAATACCAGGCGATTGCCCCCGGGGCGGCCGGCAGCCGAGGCCAGGCCGCCCACCACCGTCATCGCCGGTTCCACCTCCAACAGGGCATCGCTGGGGAAGGTGAACGGGTCGGGGATCACCAGCAGGGTTCCCTCGGCATCGGCCGGGATCCCGTCCACAGCCCAGCCGTCGGAGCCTCGGACTGCTTCGAGTCGAACCGATTGGGCCGGGCACTGGGCAGCAGCCCATAGGCAGAGGGCCGGGCTCTCCTCTACTTCGGTGGGCCCCCATATGACCGACACCGCGGTGGCCCCGACGAAGGCCGACGGGGCCAGGGCCTGGTGGATGGTCTCGGCCACCTCGTTGACGGACTCGCGATGGACGGCAGAGATGAACAGCACTGCCAGGTCGGGCGAGGGGCCTACCGCTTCGAGAATCTCGCCGATCACCTCACCAACGGCATCAGCCGAGTCGGGATGCTCGGACAAAGCGGCCCCATACCTGCTCACTACCTGCACGCTAGCCCGGCGAACCGAACGGGCAGGGGAAAAAACGCTGTGTTACTGAAAAACCGCGCTGGTCGGTTCCCTAGACGGGCACTGAATTGGATGTGCGGGCGACCAGAGTGTCGACATCGGCATGGCGAACTCGGGCCAAACCCAGGCGGCTGACCACGCTGATGAACCACCAGCCCAAGTCGAAGTGGTGCCAGCGCCGGGCGAAGCGGGCCGATGTCGGGGCGGCGTGGTGGTTGTTGTGATAGCCCTCTCCGCAGGTCAACCAGGCCAGCCAGGTGACGTTGGTGGCGCTGTTGTCGAACGGTCGGCGTCCGAAGGTGTGGGCCACCCCGTTGACCGAACCACCCAGGCCGATATAGCCCAAGGTGTGCACCACCACGGCCACGACGCCTGGAACCCAGCCCAGCCACCAAACCAAAATGGCGACTCCGAAAGCCAATCCGATGATCCCGCGGTTGAGCAGCAAGCGGTCGGGGAGGGTGACTGGGATGTCTTTGCCGTAGCGCTCAGTGGTGCGAGGATCGCGGGCCGAGCGCCGGTAGAGGACGGCGTTGGTGAGCTGTACCCGCAGCCAGCCAAGCCGGGCGGGGGAGTGGGGGTCTTCGGGGTCATCGGTGTAGGCGTGGTGCTTGCGGTGCACAGCGGCCCATTGCCGGGCAGAGATCCCGGTTGACATCCACAAGAACACCTTGAAGAAGCTGCGGAGGGCGGGATGCAGTTGCACCGCTTTGTGAGCCAGGTCACGGTGCAAATACACGGTGGTGGCCAGATTGGCCAACTGGGTGAGGGCGAGTCCCACAGCGATTGCGATCACTATCTGCACAGCTTGAACTCCCAAATGATCAGGGCCGAATGCTTGCCACCACAGCCACGGGTGTGACCCTACGGGACAGCCGGCGGTTACATGAGGTTGTAGCTCCCCGAGACTGTACTGCGTGGCGATTGCGGCCGGCGGAAGCCGCTCGAGTGGGAGGAGACAGGGTGGACGGATACCTTGTTGGACAATGGGCGTGTTATCTGAGTTCGAGTCCAAACAGCTCCTGGCGGGCCATGGCGTGGCGGTGAGCTGGGACCAATTGGCTCGATCGGAGGATGAAGCCGTAGCTGCGGCCGCCGAAGTCGGCGGCCCGGTGGCGGTCAAGCTGTGCGGCCCTTCGCTGGCCCACAAGAGCGAGCGGGGATTGGTGCGCCTGGGCCTGGTCAGCCCTGACGCGGTGCGGGCCGCGGCTGAAGACCTGCTCGGCGAGGCCACCGACGACGATGGCGAGGTGGCCTTGCTGGTGTCGGAGATGGTGGCCGGGCATCGAGAGCTCATCGCCGGAGTGGTGCTCACCGAGCAGTTCGGCCCGGCGCTCATGCTCGGTGTGGGAGGGGTGCTGGCCGAAGCGGTGGGAGAGGCCGTATTCCGGCTCTTGCCGGTGAGCGGGGCCGACTGCCACGACATGATCGACGATTTGGGCATGGCCACTCTGCTGGCCCCGCTGCGAGGAGAGCCGGCGATGGACAGGAATGCGCTCGTGGACACGCTGTTGGGGCTGGCCGACGCCGCAGGCCGAGACGGGATAGAGGCCATCGATGTCAACCCCTTGGTGATCCGAGACGGCCAGCCGGTGGCGGTGGACGCCCTCGTGGTGGTGAGCGACTGATGGAGCGGTGGACACCCTCGTGGTGGTGAGCGACTGATGGAGCGGTGGACGCCCTCGTGGTGGTGAGCGACTGATGGAGCGGTGGACGCCCTCGTGGTGATGAGCGACTGATGGATACGAGCAGCTTCGAGCTCTTGTTCAATCCCCGGGGCGTCGTGGTGGCCGGCGCTTCCACCCATCCGGGCAAATTCGGATTCGTGGCCCTTCACAACATTCTTGCCGGAGGATTCGAGGGACCGGTGTTCGCCACCAACCCCGACCAGCCCACCATCTTGGGGATCGAAACCTTGGGGTCGGTGAGCCAAGTGCCCGCAGGGGCGGCCGACTTGGTTATGGTCTGCACCCCGCCCCAGGCGTGCCCCGACATCTTGCGATCGGCGGCCAGCCGGGGAATCGGCGCGGCATTCATCGCCTCGGGGGGATTCCGGGAGGCGGGCTCCGACGGGGTGCGAGCCGAGCAGGAGTTGATCGAGCTGGCCCGGTCGCTGGGCCTGGTGGTGGCCGGGCCCAACGGACAGGGGCTGATATCGACCCCGGCAAAATTGGCCGCCCAGATCGTGGCCCCGATTCCGCCCCCCGGCGCCATCGCGGTGGCTAGCCAGTCGGGCAACCTGGTGTCGGCGCTCATGAACCACGCCGCCCACAGCGGAGTGGGCATCAGCCGGGCGGTGAGCGCGGGCAACGCGGCCATGGTGGAGGTGGTGGACTATCTGGGCTGGTTTGCCGACGACCCCCAGACCAAGGCCATGGCGGCCTATGTCGAGGGGGTGGGCGATGGCCGGCGATTCGCGGCCGCCATCCGGAAGGCGGCCGAGGCCAAGCCGGTGGTGCTGGTCAAGGGAGGTACCACCCCCGAGGGAGCGAGGGCCGCGGCCAGCCACACGGGGGCTCTGGCCACCGACGACCGGGTGTTCGATGGCATGGCCCGCCAGAGCGGCGCGGTCCGAGCGACCACCATTGAGGAGGCATATGACGCAGTGGCCGCCTTCGCCACCCAGCCTCTGCCCGCCGGCCCCCGCACCCTGGTGCTCTCCAGCGCAGGCGGGTGGGGGGTCATCGCCGCGGACGCGGTGACCAGATCGAATCTGGATCTGATCCCCCTTCCCGCCGATCTGAAGACGGCCATGGACGGGTTGGTGCCACCCCGGTGGAGCCGCAACAACCCGATCGACCTGGCCGGGGGCGAGAGCCGCGACACCATTCCCGAGGCCATCAACCTGGTTGCCGACCACCCTGAGGTGGACGCAGTGGTCTATCTGGGAATGGGCATCCAGGCCAATACCGCATCGCATCTGCGCTCGGGTCCGTACTTCGAGTCGGCCGAGCTGGCCCGCATCTGCGACTACCACGAGCGCCAAGACAGCCGCTTCGCCCAGGCGGCAGCCGACGCCTCGGACCGCACCGGCAAACCCATTCTGGCGGCCACCGAGCTGGCGGTCACCCAGCCCGGCAATTCCGGTCCGGCCACGGTGGCATCGCAACAGCGCTACTGCTTCTCTTCCGCAGACCGAGCGGTGCGGGCGCTTCACCACATGTGGTGGTACGCGCGGTGGCGCAACCGCCATGCAGCGGTGGGTACGTGAAACAAATGCACCACTAGGATTCCCGCAGTGCGCCGAATCCTGATGCCCGTTCTGCTGCTTGCGGTTGCCCTCGGGGCCCTTTTCCTGTCCGACCACCTCAGCGACCGGCTCCACAATGACCTGGACGAGGTGTCGGTCGACGACAGCGTGCCGCCCGGTGTGGGCACTCCTCTCGTCTCCACCCGCCGCCTTACCTCGATGCTGGCCCCGTCGCTGACCGAGCCCGACTTCTTCGCCACGCTGGACAACATGATGGCCTCAGCCCCGACTTCGGCCTGCGTCCACGTGCTCTTGGACGGCCGAGCCTCCCCGTTCTATGAGAGCGGAGCCAACATCCAGGTCATGCCGTCGGATGCGATTCTGATGCTCACGCTGGCCACCGCCCACAAGGAGCTGGGCCCCGATCACACCTTCACCACCGAGGTCCAGTCGATCGTCCCGATGGAGGACGGGGTGGTGAACGGGGACATCTACCTGGTGGGCGGGGGCGATCCGTTGCTGTTGACTCCCGCGTTCGCGTCCACACTGGATGAGGGCGAGAACCAGCTCCACACTGCCATCGAGGAGCTGGCCCAGGATCTGGTGGACGACGGCATGGCGCTGGTAACCGGCGCGGTGGTGGGCGACGCCAACCGCTACGACCAACTGCTCTATGTGGGCTCCTGGCCGGAGAGGATGGTCGAATCCGAGAACCTCGGCACCCTGCTGGCCCTTCAATTCGACGACGGCTGGGTGCAGTTCCCCGTGCCGGAGTCGGCGCAGAATCTCGAGGGGTCCGCTGGTGAAGCCGCGCCGGAGGCGGTCGGCTATCTGGTGGCAGAGGATCCGCCGTTCTACGCGGCGGCGCTGTTCGACGACATGCTAGAGGCCCGCGACGTGGTCATTCGCCGCAGCCCCCGCTCAGAGTCGGTGCCCGACGGCGAAGAGATGAACACCCTGGCGTCTATCGAGTCGGCGCCCCTGTCAGCCCACTATCGGCAGATCCTCGACAACCGGGACATCGAGACCGCCGAGCTGATTCTCAAGGAAATCGGGTGGGTCGCGGCGGGGACCGGCAGCACCCGCGCCGGAACCCGAGCGGTTGAGACCGTTCTGGCCGGGATCGGAGTGGACGGCGAGGAATTCCAACTGATCCAATTCGACGGCTCGGGGCTGGATCCCGCAAATGTCGCCACCTGTCCAGTGTTCACCGCGCTGCTGGACAGCGATGAGTTCAGCCCCCTGTTCCACGAACTCCTGCCCACCGCCGCCGAGGCCGGCCCGCTGCGGGGCCGATTCGACAGCCTCGACAACCCGGGGCGCATCAGGGCGTTTTCGGGCGGGACGGCGAACACCACCGTGATGATGGGCTATGTCGATATCGGCCGGAGCCAAGAGCTGGTGTTCGCCTTCATCGCCAACCAGCAGGGCGCCGGGGGCAACCAGGCTCTCCGGGAGCTGGAGAGCCGCGTGGTCGGCCACTTGGCGTCACTGCAAGCCAAGCCGAGCCTCGACGACATCCGACTCGATCCGCTCCGCCTCGGCTGACGGGCCTTGGCCGGAGAACGGAGGGCAAACCATGGACGAGGCGCCCACGATGGCCATGTTCCCCCTGGGAATGGTGCTCTTGCCCACGATGGTGGTTCCCATCCACGTGTTCGAGCCCCGCTACCGCGAGATGACCAAGGACTGCCTGGACGGTGGCCGGGAATTCGGAGTGGTGCTCATCGAGCGGGGCAGCGAGGTCGGCGGAGGCGATACTCGCACCCATGCCGGCACAGTGGCCACGATCATCGACGCCCAGGAGTTCCCCGACGGCCGCTGGAGCCTGCTTGCCGGCGGAACTCGCCGAATTCAGGTTTCCCGGTGGCTGACAGACGATCCCTATCCCCGGGCCGAGGTACAAGACTGGCCCGATGCCGGCCAAAGCCACCGCGACGACGAAGAGGTTGCCGCCCAACTGTCCCTGCTAGCCGGCGCGTGGCGGCGAGTGCTGGCGTTGCAGTCTGAGCTGGGTACCCCAGGGCCTCCGGCTGGCTTCGAGATGCCCGATGACCCCGCGACCGCGGTCTGGAAGCTCGCCGCCCTGTCTCCCATGGGACCGCTGGACCGACAGAAGCTGCTGGTCGCAGAGAACACCGCCCAGCGCGTGGGCCTGCTGGCAGAGATCCTGGCCGACGCCGAAGAGATCATCCGAGCCCGAATCGAGATGGGGTAGTGGAAACCGCCGGGTTAGGCTGATCGTTTGCAGGAGGAAACTGTGCCCAATCGCCCAACCGCCGCCAAAGAGTCCAACTCCCCCAACAAGGTGGTGGCCGAGTTGAAGACGCTGCTCATCGGCTATGGCCGACAAGAGATCGTGACGCCCCTGTCGCAGCTCGGGAGAACGCTGAAGCTCGGCATTCTCGGAGCGCTCAGCATCGGCGTCGGGCTGGTCTTCTTGGCCATCGCCGGATTGCGCCTGCTCCAGACCGAGGCCTCGGGGGTGTTCGATGGCAACATGAGCGCCCTGCCCTATGTGGCAGTGCTCATTGGCATAGCGGCCGTGCTGGCCGCCGCGATGGCGGTACGGGCTCGGATATCGAGAGGAGGCCGCCAATGAGCGATCCCGACCTGGTCGACGATGCCATCGACAGGGGCGACATCAGGGCCAAGTTCGAAGAGCTGAAGGACAGCCTGGACCACACCGCGGAGGCGGCTCGCACCCCGATGCTGGCCGCGGCCATCGCGGTCGCGGTGGTCGTGGCGGCGCTGGCCTTTGTTCTGGGGCGGCGGCGAGGGCGGGCCGGCCGCACCGTGGTCGAAGTCCGCCGGATCTGATCGGGCGGGGCGAATGGCTGATCCCCTGAGCTATCTGCGCCGACAGGCCATCGTCCGAGGCGTCGTGGGCGGGCGCCGGGCCTGGCTCATCTTGGGCGGCATGGCCTGGGCAATTCGATTGCTGAGCCGAGTGGCCGGCATCCGCCGGCTTCGAACGGTGCTGACTCAGGAGCTGCGCCCCGGCGAGAGCCTGCTGGTCTCTCATCTGCCCGACGACTCGAATCCTGCCGAATAGTGAGCCCGATGGCTCTTGTCGGATCGCAGTGAGTCGGGGGCTTCGATCTGGCGAGCTGGTACTGCTCACCGACCGCAAGGGCCGCCGCTATCTGGTCTCGCTGGTCGAGGGTGGCGAATTCCACACCCACGCGGGGTCGGTGGCTCACGACACGCTGATCGGGGGTGCCGAGGGAATGCAGGTGCGCACGACCCGCAACGCCGAGCTGACGGTGTGGCGCCCAACGCTCAGCGAATACGTGCTGAGGATGCCCCGGGGAGCGCAGGTGGTGTATCCCAAGGACAGCGCGGCCATCTTGATGCAGGCTGATGTGTTCCCTGGAGCAAGGGTGCTGGAGTCAGGAGTGGGTTCGGGGGCCCTGTCGTTGAGCCTCCTGAGAGCCGGAGCGGTGGTGCTGGGCTATGAGATCAGGGAGGACTTCGCGCAGCAGGCGAAGGAGAACGTGGCGGGCTTTCTCGGATTGGATGCGACCGAGCGCTACCAGGTGGAGATCAAAGACTCCTATCGGGGGATCGAAGCAGAAGGACTGGACCGGGTTGTGCTGGATTTGCCCGAGCCCTGGCAGGTCGTGCCCCATGCTGCCGCCTCGCTGGTTCCCGGCGGCATCCTGGTGGCCTACACCCCGAGCATCGTGCAGGCGGCGCGGCTGCGAGAAGCATGCGAGGCCGGACCCTGGGCCGCGGCATCCACGATGGAGGTATTGCACCGCGAATGGCACATCGAAGGAGACGCGGTCAGGCCCGAGCACCGAATGGTGGGCCACACCGGGTTTGTGACGACAGCTCGCCGTTTGGCCGACTAGCGGCTGTGGGGAGATTGGCGAGGGTCAGACCTCGATGAAGATGCACTCCCCAGGGCATTCCTCGGCCGATTCGATGGTGGCCTCTTCTTGCCCGTCAGGCACGATGGCCAGTCCCTCGACTCCGCCCGGTTCGCTGAAAACCTTGTCACCCTCTTTGACGTAGGCCAAGCCATCGTCGAGCAGCGTGAAGACATCGGGGGCGATCTCCTCGCAGAGACCGTCACCAGTGCAGAGATCCTGATCGATCCAGACCTTCATTTGCATCGGTGCATTAGCCCTTTCATGACAAACGGCGAATAGCGGGAATGGTAGACGCTGGGGGCCCCGTCAGTGTAACCGACCGAGAATCGATATCCGCCATGCAGCGGAAATTCGTGAGAAGACGTGTAAAGTCGGGTCGCAATGGCAGACGGCGACGCGGCTACAGGAGCGGACATCCCACCGCAGGAGACTCCCCAGGTCGAGGAGTTGGCGGCACTGGCAGAAGAGGTGGCCATCCTCCGCCAGCGGCTGCAAGACGCTCCCAAGCGGGTCCGCACCCTAGAAGAGCGGCTGCTGGAGACCAAGGGCCAGTTGGCCAAGGCGGTCTCCCAGAACGAGAAGCTCACCTACACCCTGCGCGAGGCCCGAGAGCACATCTCGGCCCTGCGAGACGAGGTGGACAAGCTCACTCAGCCGCCGTCAGCCTACGGAACATTCTTGGGCCGCAACGACGACGACACGGTGGACGTGTTCTCCGGGGGCCGCAAGATGCGGGTGGCGCTCCATCCAGAGATCGAGGCCGAAGAGCTGAGCCGGGGCCAAGAGGTGGTCTTGAACGAATCGCTGAACGTGGTGCTGTCCCGGGTGGGAGATGGGACCGGAGAGGTGGTGACCGTCAAAGAGGTGCTGAGCGGCGGTCTGCGGGCCCTGATCGTCGGTCGGGCCGACGAAGAGCGGGTGGTGGAGCTGGCCACCGACCTGATCGACCAGCCGCTGAAGAGCGGGGACACCGCATTGATGGACTCCCGCTCGGGTCTCCTCGTCGAGCGCCTGCCCCGGCCCGAGGTGGAAGACCTCGTGCTGGAGGAGGTCCCCGACGTCACCTATGAACAGGTCGGCGGGCTGAACGAGCAGATCGAGCAGATCACCGATGCCGTCGAGCTTCCCTTCGTGCATCACGACCTGTTCGCCGAGTACCAGCTGCCTGCGCCCAAGGGCATCCTTTTGTACGGCCCGCCGGGCTGCGGCAAGACCTTGATCGCCAAGGCGGTGGCCAACTCCCTGGCGGGCAAGGTGGCCGAGATGAGCTCCGACCGGGAAGCCCGCTCCTATTTCTTGAACATCAAGGGCCCGGAGCTGCTCAACAAATACGTGGGCGAGACCGAGCGCCAAATCCGCCTGGTATTCCAACGGGCTCGGGAGAAGTCGGCCGAGGGGTGGCCGGTGATCGTGTTCTTCGACGAGATGGAGTCGTTGTTCCGCACTCGGGGCACTGGGATCAGCTCCGACATGGAGTCCACCGTAGTGCCGCAACTGCTGGCTGAAATCGACGGTGTCGAGGCGCTGCGCAACGTGATCGTCATCGGGGCGTCCAACCGCGAGGACCTCATCGACCCGGCCATTTTGAGACCGGGGCGCCTGGATGTGAAGATCAAGATCCAGCGTCCCGACGCCGACGCGGCCTGCGCCATCTTCTCCCGCTACCTCACCTCCGATCTGCCCATCGCCGCCGAGATGGTGGACGGGCTGGGCGGCGGCGACCCGGACAAGGCTATCCAGGCCATGGTCGAGCAGACCGTGGCCGAGATGTTCTTGGAAGAGGAGCGCAACCAGTTCTTGGAGGTCACCTACCAGAACGGCGATAAGGAGATCATGTACTTCAAGGACTTCGCCTCTGGCGCCATGATCGAGAATGTGGTGCGACGGGCCAAGAAGCTGGCCATCAAGCGGCTGCTGGCCGGGGGAGCGCCGGGTATCCACGTGAACGACCTGCTGGAATCGGTGCACCAGGAGTACCGAGAGCACGAGGATCTGCCCAACACCACCAACCCCGACGACTGGGCCAAGATCTCGGGCAAGAAGGGGGAGCGGATTGCCTTCGTCCGCACGCTGTTGTCCAGCGAGGAGACAAGCCAAGGCGGGCGGTCCATCGAGGCGATAGGCCCCGGCCAATACCTGTAGCCGCAAGTGCCGCCGCTCACGCGGCATGAGTCGAATGCCTCTATCCCCGATTGACGCGTGGGATGTCAAGTAGCGTGCCACCCATGGCGGTTCCCAAGATCTGCGGCATCGAGACCGAGTTCGGGATCGCGCACACCGGCACCGAGGACGCCAACCCGATCGCGGCATCCTCTCTGTTGATCAACTCCTATCTGTCGGAAGTGGAGCGCACCGGGGAGGGCGGCCCTGCGGCGGGGGTGAGCTGGGACTTTGAAGACGAGATGCCGGGCAACGACATCCGGGGAATCGCCCCGCTGGGATCTCTGGCCCCCGAAATCGACACCCACCTGGTGAACGCCGTGCTCACCAATGGCGCCCGCTACTACGTGGACCACGCCCACCCTGAGCTTTCTACCCCCGAGTGCAGCAATGCCCTGGACATAACCCGCTACGACAAGGCCGCCGAGCTGATCCTGCTGCGCTCCATGGAGGCGGCCGCCCAACTGCTGCCCCGGGGCCAGGAACTGGTGGTCTACAAGAACAACTCCGACGGCAAGGGCAACAGTTACGGCTGCCATGAGAACTACCTCATGGCCCGCACAACCCCCTTCTCCCTCATCGTGGTCCATGCCACCGCCCACCTGGTGACCCGCCAGATCTTCACCGGCTCGGGCAAGGTGGGCTCCGAGGCCCCCGGCCTGACCACCGCGGAGGTGCCGTTCCAGATCACCCAGAGAGCGGACTTCTTCGAGGAGGAGGTGGGGCTGGAGACCACGCTGAAGCGGCCCATCATCAACACCCGCGACGAGCCCCACGCCGATGCCCGGCTCTACCGCCGTCTGCACATCATCGCCGGTGACGCCAACATGTCGGAGGTGGCCACCTTCCTCAAGGTGGGGACCACTGCCATCGTGTTGGCGATGGTGGAGGACAACGTGTTGCCCCGAGAGTTCCGCTTCCAGACCCCGGTGCAGGCCATGAGGCAGGTCTCCTACGACTTGAGCCTGGCCAAGCCGCTGGAACTGACCGACGGGACCAGCGCCACTGCGCTGGAGATCCAGTGGGATCTGCTGGACCAGGCCCGCAAGTACGCCGACAGCCACGGGCTCGACGCAGTGGGCGGCCCAGTGGGGCAAATGGTGATCGACCGGTGGGAGCAGGTTTTGGCCGGCTTGGAGGCCGACCCGATGGGCTTGGCCCGCCAGCTCGACTGGGTGGCCAAGTACCGCCTGATCCAGGGCTTGGCGCAGCGCCACGGCCTCCGCCCCGACGATGCCCGGATGGCGGCGCTCGACCTCCAGTATCACGACTTGCGACCTGAGCGGTCGGTGGCAGCTCGAGTGGGGTTGGAAACGCTGGTGTCTCCCGGAGAGGCCCGACGGGCCATCTCCGAGCCTCCTGCGGATACGCGGGCCTACTTCCGGGGCCAGTGCCTGAAGCGGTGGGCTTCGAGCATCGTGGCCGCCAACTGGGACTCGATCGTGTTCGACGTGGGCGACGAGCCGCTTCGGCGGGTGCCCATGATGGAGCCCGCTCGGGGCACCTTGGACCATGTCGGCCAACTGCTGGCTGAGTGCGAAAGCGCCGCCGAACTGCTGAACCGCCTGCGGGACCCGAGCTCTCGCTGAGGCTTCTCCACAATTTGCCCTCCTGTTGGGATCGGCGCGATATCGTGAGCGGCACGCACTCGGGCATGAGGGGAATGAGATGGCGGAAAGAGAACAGATCAAAAAGCCGGCGCCTCAGCGAGAGGAGTCTGCGTACGAGGAATCTCCCGCCATCCCAGGACAGGGCGAGGAGTTGAAGGCCGAACTCGACGAATTGCTGGACGAGATCGACGAGGTGCTGGAGTCCAATGCGGAGGACTTTGTGAAGTCCTATATCCAAAAGGGCGGGCAGTAGCGTCAACTGATCGGCTTGGACCCGCGCGATTCAGACCCCATCGCGGTAGTCTGCAACCTGTGACGTTGCCCCTTTTTGAAGCCGGGGGCGACCCGGGCCCGGATTTTTCGGCGTTGCTGCGCTCCAGCGGGCTGGTGCCGCCCGTGCCCGGCGTCCCGGCTGCCGATCTGTTGATCTCCCATGCCACCACGGTGGTTGCCATCCGCTGCCGCCAGGGAGTGGTGATGGCGGGAGACCGCCGGGCCACCGCTGGACACCTCATAAGCCACCGAACCATCGAAAAGGTGTTTCCCGCCGACCGCTACTCCGGTGTGGCCATCGCCGGGGCCGCGGGACCGGCGATGGAGATGGTCCGACTGTTCCAGCTGCAACTCGAGCACTACGAGAAGGTGGAGGGCAAATCCCTCAGCCTCGATGGCAAGGCAAACCAACTGGGCATGATGGTGAGAAACAACCTGCCCGCGGCCATGCAGGGATTCGCCGTGGTGCCGCTGTTCGCCGGCTATGACACCTCACGAGGGGCCGGCCGGCTGTTCCAGTACGATGTGACCGGCGGCCGCTATGAAGAGCGGGATTACGCGGCGGGGGGCTCGGGGAGCCTGCACGCGGGAACGGTGATCAAGCTGGGCTATCGCTCGGACGCCGACGCCGACGAGATGATCGAATTGGCGGTGTCGGCCCTGTTCCGCACCGCAGAGGAGGACGCGGCTACCGGTGGTCCCGACCTGGTTCGGGGCATCTACCCGGTGGTGGCGGTGATCGGGGCCGAGGGATTCGAGCGGGTTGCTGACGCCGACGTGGAATCCCGGTTCCGCGACCTGCTGGCCAGCTTGGAGAGCCAAGGGGGCGAATCCCAGTGACAATGCCCTTTTACGTTGCGCCCGAGCAGCTCATGAAGGATCGGGCCGACTTTGCCCGCAAGGGGATAGCCCGAGGACGGACCCTGGCTGCCCTCAGCATCAAAGACGGCATCTTGATCTGTGCGGAGAACCAGTCGAACACCCTGCGCAAGGTGAGCGAGATCTACGACCGCATCGCCTTCGCCGGTGTGGGCCGCTACAACGAATTCGACCAGCTGCGCATTGCCGGCGTGCGGCACGCCGACCTGAAGGGGTACACCTACAGCCGCGAGGACGTTGACGCTCGGAGCCTGGCCAACCAATACGCCCAAGTTCTGGGCCAGACATTCACCCATGAGATGAAGCCGATGGAGGTGGAGATCTTGGTAGCAGAGGTGGCGACGGAGTCCGGCGGTGATCAGATGTTCCACGTCCTCTACGACGGCACCGTGAACGACGAATCCGGCTACACCGTTTTGGGGGGAGAGGCCGATTCCATTGCCGAGACGCTGGGCCAGAGCTACGACGGGGAATGGGAGGCGGGCGATGCCGTGAGGGCCGCAGCGGCGGCGCTTGCCGGTCAGGATCGGACATTTGAAGCCGATGACCTGGAGGTGGCTATTTTGATTCGGGAGACGGGGAGGCGGGCGTTTCAGAGAATCGAGGGCGACGAGCTGGCCGGGATGCTGGGCTGATGGAACGGCGGATCTTCGGGATCGAGAACGAGTAGGCATGGAACGGCGGATCTTCGGGATCGAGAACGAGTAGGCATGGAACGGCGGATCTTCGGGATCGAGAACGAGTAGGCATGGAACGGCGGATCTTCGGGATCGAGAACGAGTACGGCGTGACCTGTGCGCTTCGGGGACACCGCCGACTGAGTCCGGACGAGGTGGCCCGCTACCTGTTCCGCCGGGTTGTCTCTTGGGGTCGCAGCAGCAACGTCTTTTTGGTGAACGGCGCCCGGCTGTACCTAGACGTGGGCTCACACCCCGAGTACGCCACCCCGGAGTGCGACTCGGTCTACGACCTTGTGGCCCACGACAAGGCGGGTGAGCGCATCTTGGAGACGCTCATCGAGAGCGCCGAGCAGCGACTGCGGGAAGAGGGCATCCAAGGCGACATCTACCTGTTCAAGAACAACACCGATTCGGCCGGCAACAGCTATGGCTGCCACGAGAACTACCTGACCAGTCGGCGCGACGACTTCTCCGAGTACGCCGAGGTGCTGATCCCGTTTCTGGTCAGCCGCCAGATTTACGCCGGGGCGGGCAAGGTGCTCCAGACGGCGCGCGGGGCCACCTACTGCATAAGCCAGCGGGCCGAGCACATCTGGGAGGGCGTGTCCAGCGCGACCACCCGCTCTCGGCCGATCATCAACACCCGCGACGAGCCTCATGCCGACGCGGAGCGATACCGCCGGTTGCACGTGATCGTGGGGGACTCCAATATGAGCGAGTACGCCACCTTCTTGAAGACAGGAGTGACCAGCATCCTGTTGCGGATGCTGGAAGACCCGTCGGTGGCGCTGAGGGACATGACGCTGGACAACCCCATCAGAGCCATCCGCGAGATCAGCCACGACCCCACCTGCACGCGGCGGATCCGCCTGGCCAGCGGACGCGAGGTGAGTGCGCTGGAAATCCAGTCGGAGTACCTGGATCGGGCGCTCAAGTACGCCGACAGCCGGGATCTGGAGCCCCAGGACAAGCAGTCTCTGCAAATGTGGGAGCACTGTTTGGCCCAGATAGCCAAAGACCCCCTCGGCTTGACCCGGGAATGCGACTGGGTGATGAAGCACCATCTCATCGAGGCCTACCGCGAGCGCCACGATCTCGGCCTCAACGATCCCCGAGTGGCTCTTTTGGATCTTCAATACCACGACGTAAACCGATCGCGTAGCTTGTTCTACCGGATGCAGGACCGAGGCATGACCGAGCGGATGTGCGTGGACGATGAGATCGGCCATGCGGTGGAGAATCCGCCGGCCACCACTCGGGCACGACTTCGGGGAGAGTTCATCCGACGGGCCAAGGAGCGCAAGCGGGACTACACCGTGGACTGGGTGCACTTGAAGCTCAACGATCAGGCCCAGCGGACTGTGCTGTGCAAAGACCCGTTCCGAGCCTATGACGAGCGGGTGGAAAAGCTGATCGAATCCCTGTGATGGCCAGGCGAAAGCCGGAGCAGATCAGGCTGGAGCGCTTGCTTCGCCTCATCGCCGCGTTGATCGACACCCGCCGCTTTCTGTCCATCGAAGAGTTGCACGCCAGGGTGGGGACCGCCCGGGGCGCGGACTCGGCCGGATACCCGGAGAAGGAGGCGGCGGCCAAGCGGGCCTTCCACCGGGACATGAACGAATTGGCCGACGCCGGCATACCGGTCATCGCGGGGCCGGTGCCCGGTCAGCCGAGGGAGACCTGGGGATACCGCATCCGCAAGCAGGACTACTCGCTGCCGGAGATGGAATTCGAGGCCGACGAGCTGGCCGCCTTGCACCGGGCGGCCACCGCGGTCCGGTTCGACGGGTTCTCGGGGACAGAGGCGCTGTGGAAGCTGGGCGGCAGAGTGGGCGAGGGCACTGGCGCCGAGCTGGCCGCGGTGCCCGTACACCCGGCACTGGCTGACCTGTTCCAAGCGGTCACCGAGCAGCGGGCGGCCGATTTCGACTACAGCGGACAGCCTCGCACGGTAGAGCCGTGGACTTTGGCCTTCGACCAGGGTCATTGGTATGTGGTGGGCCACGACCGGAGGCGCGAGGAGAAGCGCACATTCCGGGTAGACCGCATCGAGGGCACCGTCGCGTTGGGGCCGCCCGAGGGCTTCCAGCAGCCGGAGGGCACCGCAGGTTGGGTTCCGTTCCAGCCCTGGAAGTTCGGCACCGGCCCAGCAGTAACCGCCCGGCTGAGAGTCGACCAGGACCAGGCAGTCTGGGCTGCCCGGCGACTCGGGCAAGAGCCATCGAACAAGGAAGCCGACGGGTCGGCGGTATTCGAGATGGTGGTACGCAGCCCAGAGGCCTTCCGATCACTGGTCTTGGAGTTCTTGGAGCACGCCGAGATCATCGGCCCTCCCGAGCTGCGAGCCGACATGGTGGCCTGGCTGGAGAGCTTCGGCCCATGAGCCGATTGAGTGCGGGCGACCGCTTGCGGCGGATGCTGGAGCTGGTTCCCTGGGTCATGTCCCAGGGCGGGGCCGAATTGAGCGAGGTGGCCCAGCGGTTCGACTACCCCGAGGCTGAGCTGCGCGAAGATCTGGTGAGGGTGCTGTTTGTGGTGGGGCTTCACCCGTTCACCCCGGACGAGCTGATATACGTGATGGGCCTGGATGAGGACGACAACGGCGGCTGGGTGGCGATTAGCAACGCTGACTATTTCTCCCGCCCGCTCCGGCTCACGCCGGGCCAAGCCCTCGGGCTGATCGGGGCGGGGGAGGCCCTGTTGTCGGGGGCTGATCCCGAGGGCCCGTTAAGCCGAGGACTGGTCAAGTTGGCCGATGGACTGGGGGTGAGCATGGGCGAGGATTTGGCCGTGAGCCTGGGGGACTCGGCCGACGAGTGGGTCGAGCCACTGCTGGCCGCGGCTGCTGGCCGCCGCGAAGTTCGGATCCGCTACTTCAGCTTCGGAAGGGGCCAGGTGTCTGACCGCGTCATCCACCCGTTACGGGTGTTCTCGGAGATGGGTAACTGGTACGTGCAGGGGCACTGCCAACAGGCCAGTGGGGTGCGGGTTTTCCGCATCGACCGCATCAGGTCGCTGGAAGTGCTGGAGACGCACTTCGACCCGCCCGACGAGGCGGGAGCACCGTCGGCCTTCGAAGCCCGAGAGACCGACCCGCGGGTTGTGCTGCGGCTGGACCCGGATGCCTCATGGGCAATTGAGCGGTATCCCACCGATGAACAGGTGGTTCTGGGCAGCGGGGAGATCGACGCCACCATGCCGGTAGGCCAGGTCAGCCGGCTGGAGCGGCTGCTGCTCCAGCTCGGACCCCAAGCCGAGTTGCGGGAAGCCGCCCCGCCGGTTTCGCTCGACCAAGCCCGGCGCGCCGCCGAGCGGGTGCTGGTCCGATACCGATAGGGGATCAGCGGGCATGAGCATCGACCAGGCTGGCCAGGGCGCGGTCCCCGTGGCACCCCCATCTCCCCAAGACGGTGTAGGTGACGGGGACGGCGCCAATCTGGGAAAGTCCAGCGCGCGGGTCGCAGCGGAGTGGGTGGCGGTATTGGCCGGGGCGCTGGTACTGGCTCTTGTTCTGCGGTCGGTGCTGTTCCAGGCCTACTACATTCGGTTCACTTCTATGGAGCCCACCTTGAACAACGGCGACCGGGTACTGGTGAACAAGCTTGGCTATGACCTCCACGATGTGCACCGCGGCGACATGGTGGTGTTCGAGCGGCCCCCCGGGGTCAGCGGCCGCCAAGAAGACGACCTCATCAAGCGGGTCATCGCCCTGCCCGGCGAGGTGATCGGCTTGATCGAGGGGAATGTGTACATCGACGGCCGTCGGCTCCATGAGCCCTATCTGGAGTCTTCTGGCATCACCATCGGCAACCTGTCATCAGGATGTGCGGCCATTGTGGACGGAGGCTGTCTGGTCGGTGCGGGCGAGGTGTTCGTCATGGGCGACAACCGGGCCAACTCCACCGACAGCCGCTTATTCGGACCCATCTCCGAGCACTTGATCGTGGGCCATGCCTTCTTGCGGCTCTGGCCGATGACCGAATTCGGGCGGCTATAGCCGGATTGAGGTGCCGCGGAGCCGCCTAGTGGCGATGGGCATGATCGTGGCCGTGGCCGTGGTCTTCGAACACGTGAATCGCTCCTTCGGAGCGCTCGTCGTGGAAGGCGCAATCCTCGTCGTCACTGTGGGCCTCTCGGATACCGAAGGCCTCTCGCAGGTTCTTGTTGGTCAACACCTCTTTGGGCGTCCCCGCGGCGATCAGCCGGTTGGCCAAGAGAAGAACCTGATTGCAGATTTCAGCCTCATCCAGGTGATGGGTGGAGATGACCACGATTCGCCCCCGCCTGCGCTCTTCATCGACGATTCGAAGGATCGTCTCCTGACTGGGCAGATCCAAGCCGGTAATGGGCTCGTCCATCAAGAGGACATCGGCATCCTGGGCCATGGCCTGGGCCACCATCACCCGCTGGCGCTGGCCTCCCGACAGCTCCCCAAATTGGCGATTCCACAAATCGGTCACCTCGAGCCGCTCGGCCGCGTCCTCGACGATTATCCGATCGGCCGGGCCAAAGCGCTTGATCACCCCGCGGTCGCGGAAGCGGGACATGCGTAGAACGTCCTGCACGGTCACCGGCATCCATGCCCGTTGTCCGTGCTGCTGAGCCACCAAGGCCACCGACTTCTCAGATGGAGCAGGGCTGATGGTCCCCTTCCACGGTTGGGCGAAGCCGCAGATCAATCCAAGCAGCGTGGTCTTGCCCGAACCGTTGGCGCCCATCAGCGCAGTGGAGGTTCCGTGCTCGAATCGGCAGGTTATCCCGCTCAGGGCCAAGTGGTCGTTGTTGTACCGCGCCGCGACGCCAACAAAGTCCAGGGGTTCTCGGTTTTGAGTAACCAAATCCCTTATGAATAAGGCTTGATCGCTCATGGCTGGTCAGGGTACCAGCTAAGCCAGCGCTTTCCTCAGACGATCCACGTGGTCGCTGTACACCGCGTCGATGCCCATGTCGAGTAGCTCGGTGAGCACGCGGGGCTGTTGGGCGTCCCAGCCAAAGCAAAGGATTTCGAACCGATGGAACAGGGTGACCAGGCCTCCGGTCCAGTCGGTTTGGTGGAGGTTCACCGAGTCGATGCGGGCCTCGGCCAGCACCGCGGCCCGCCGCTCGGGCCCGCCGTCCAAGCGGCTCAATCGGGTGGAGTTGCACAACCGCACGTCGGGCCACCGGTCGCGGAGGTCGACGAGGGTGTCCACGTCGGGGTGGCACAGCCAAAGCCGCGGGCGAAGGGCGAGTCCGGTGCGGGCCGCGGCCTCGTCTACGCCGGCGATGATCGCGGGCGCCGCGTCGGGATCTTTGAGGTCGAGGGACAGCTCGAAGTCGGCCCCGCACACGCGGTAGAGCTGGGCCAGAGTGGGAATGTGATCGGGCAGATCGTCGCGGCGAAAATCAGCGATGGGGCGCCTTCGCCGCCAGCGGCCCGAGCGCACCAGGCCGTCGTGGTCGAGCACCGCCTGTCCGTCGGCAGTCACCCATGCGTCGCTCTCCAGGCCGGTGGCCCCCATCTCCAGCGCCCGAGAGAACGCGGCCAGCGTGTTCTCCTGCTCAAGGGCTCGGGCGCCCCGGTGGGCGAAGCCGATGGGGGGCGTTCGGAGCGGGGATATCCGGGGAGACACCTCAATTCCTCCGCAGTTCAGCCATGCCGCCATCTTCGACTGCTGCCGATTGCTCAGACAACCCCAGAGGGCAAGTGGGGCGGTAGCCTCAGTGCGTGGGAAACCTCGGATGGGCCGAAATCGCGGTGATCCTGGTGGTGGCTCTTGTGGTTTTGGGACCGGAGAAGCTGCCGGGCGCCGCCCGCCAGATCGGCAATGTCGTCCGACAGCTCCGCCGGATCTCCACCGGGTTTCAACAGGAGCTGCAAAACGCCTTGGACGAGCCCATAGAGGCTGAGGCCCGACGCCGGGGGCAGCTGGCCGTGGAAGAGAGCAAGAAGGGGAGCGAACTGGTCGACGAACCACCGCCAACCAGCCAGTGAGCCTTGCGGGGATGGGCCGCTCCCGGTCCGACGACGAGAACATGTCCATGATGGAGCACTTGGCTGAGCTCCGGTCGCGGCTCATCAAGTGCGTCTTGGCGGTGGTGGCCGGGGCGGTGGCGTGCTGGATCCTCTATCCCCAGATCCTGGACCTGCTGGTCCAGCCCTATTGCGATCTGGTGCCCGAGGAGGCGGTGGCCGAGGAAGCCGCTCGGCAGAACCTGCTCGGTGGCTGCGAACTGCTGGTGCTGGACCCGCTGGAGCCGTTCTCGGTCCGGCTCACCGTGGCGGGCTATGGAGGGCTGACCCTGGCTGTGCCGGTGGTGCTTTGGCAGGTGTGGAGATTCGTGCAACCAGGCCTGTACCCCCGCGAGCGCCGCCATGCAGCCGCTTTCACGGTGATCGGCGCCCTGCTGTTCGCTCTGGGCGCCGGACTGGCCTTCTGGAGCATCCCTCGGGCGCTCAGCTTCCTGGCCACCATCGGGGGCGAGGACTTGGTGACCGGCTTCTCACCGGCCAAGTACCTGTCTTTCGTGATCAAGATGATGGCCGCCTTCGGAATCGGCTTCGAATTCCCCATATTGCTGGTGTTCTTGCAGATCGCCGGGATCATCCACTACCGGCAGCTGATCCGGGGACGGCGCTTCGCCATCGTCGGCATTGTGGCTTTGGTGGCGGTGATCACTCCCAGCGGTGACCCGTTCACGCTCATGGTGCTGTCGGTGCCCATGTACCTGTTCTACGAGGCGGCCATCGGCATCGGCTGGCTACGCGACCGCGGGGAACGCCGGAAAGCCGCCGAAGAGGGGCCTGAGGACGGTGCTTTGCCCGCCGAAGGCCGCTCGGCCAGCGAGGACTGAGGCCATGCCCATTCGACGGGGTGAGGACTGGGGCGAGCCCGGCGGCCTGGGACCGGACGGCGTTCTGGTGAGCAGCGACGGCGAGGCCCGAGCTCTGATCGAGGACGCCCGCCGGGCCAACCGGCCGCTGCCCGAGATCGGACTGCTGGGAGGCGATCTCGTGCGAACTCTCGGCGGCCGGGGCGACCCCGACGCCATCCGCTCGCCGGAGGCGTGGCGATTCGCGTTGGATCTGGGGGCGGTGCTGCTAGACGGCCGGCTGTTCTGGTTCTGTGCCCACCTGGTGGCCCGGCACAGAGGGTGGGGCGGGGAGGTGCTGGTGGCCATGAACGGTGCATGGCGGGGGAGCTGGAATCTGGGGCCCAAAGCCCACCCCGGCGACGGACTTCTGGACATCTCCCATGGCCGGCTGTCGGCCGGGGACCGGCTCCGCGCCCTGCGCCGGGTGGGCACCGGAGACCACCTGCCCCATCCCCAGATCCGCTACCACCGCACCGGCGCTTTCCAAGCGGTGCTGGAGCAGCCGCTGATGGTGGAGTTGGACCGACAGCCGGTGTTGCGGGCGTCCAAACTGTCGATTCGGGTAGAGCCGGCCGCACTTGTCGTGGTGGTGTGAGGCGCGGGCGCCGGCCGGGTCAAAGAACCACGACGGCGGTCAATGCGACTACTAGCATTCGCCCCGTGACTCCCGATCGGGCCAAGCAGCAGATGGCCGCGGAGGTCGATGCCCGAGCAGCTCGTCTGCTCAGCGTCTCCCATCAGATCCACGAGGCGCCCGAACTCTGTTTCGAGGAGCACACCGCCCACGACCTGCTGTGCACCGTTTTGGAGGATGAGGGGATCGTGGTGGAGCGTTCGGCTTTCGACCTGGACACGGCGTTCGTTGCCAGAGCAGGCCGAGCCGGTCCTCATATCGCGGTGATCTGCGAATACGACGCGTTGCCGGAGATCGGTCACGCCTGCGGTCACAATGTGATCGCGGCCGCCGGACTGGGCGCCGGATTGGCCGCGGCCGCCCTGGCCGACGAGATGGGGGGCCGAATCAGCATTATCGGCACCCCTGCGGAGGAGGGCGGAGGAGGCAAGTGCTACCTGCTGGAGCGGGGCGGTTTCGAGGGCATCGGCGCGGCCATGATGGTCCACCCCGCCAACCATGAGTTGACCCGCATGAACACGATTGCGGTGGAGCAGATCGAGGTGGCCTACACCGGTCAGTCGTCGCATGCGTCGGCCTCGCCTCATTTGGGAAGAAATGCCCTTGATGGCGCGGTGTTGGGGTATATGAACGTGGCCGCGCTCCGTCAGCACATCAGACCCGACGAGCGTATCCATGGGATCTTCACCCGGGCCGGGGACAAACCGAACATCGTGCCCCGCGATGCCGCCGCGGAATGGTACGTCCGCTCTCCGAAGCTCGACAGCCTGGCCAACCTGAAAGAACGGGTGGTGGCCTGCCTCGAGGCCGGCGCAACGGCCGCCGGAGTGGACATCGAGTGCCGCCGCGAAGCGCCGATCTACGCCGACATGATCGACAACCAGGTGCTGTTGGACTTCTACACCCAAAACGCCGCCACCGCGGGGCGCATCTCCGGCGATCCCCGACCCTCGTCCGCAGTGGTGGGCAGCACCGACATGGGAAACGTGAGCCATGCAGTGCCGTCGATCCATCCCATGATCAAGGTGGCCCCCGACCATGTGGCCATCCACACCCCGGAGTTCGCCCGCTATGCGAGATCGCGTAGCGGTGATATGGCGGTGCTCGACGGGGCGAAAATGATTGCCATGACGGTTGCCGATCTGTGGTTGGCGCCCGACGCCCTGGACCGGGCGGCCGACGAGCTGGCCCGCAGCCTGCAATGACCCAGTACATCGCCGAGGAGTACACCGCCGAGGAGGAGGACATCCTCCGCCGGTATTTCACCAACCTGGACCAGCCGGTGTTCGCCCTGGTGAATCTACCGGAGGTGGTGAAAGGCGCGCTGTTCGCCCGCTACAGCCGATCGGCGAAATCGCTGCGCAGGCTGTTCTTGGACGAATTCGTTGGCGAGCTGGACATCAGCGGCGACGTGACCATCGACGCCACCGTGGGGCTGAGGCGAGCCGAGGAGCTGTACGACCGGGTTTTCTTCGAGTACGGGGACGACTCGGTGGCCCAGCTGGGCGGCGTGCACCTGGCCTGCGAGCAGGCTTCCAATATCTTGACCAAAGTGCTGGAGTGGGGTCGGCTGATGTCGTATCTGGAGCAGTCCACCCGGTACATCGACTATCTGGCCCGGATCGGCGGCCGCTATCGCTACTACCGCGATCCCAAGGTTGGGGAATCGCCGTTGTCGGGTCGCTATGTGGGCGACATGGACCGGATGTTCGAAGCCTATGGAGTTCTCCTGCCGGAGATGGCCGAGTTCTACCGCCAACAGACACCCAAGGACTCTGACGCCCCCGACTTCGCCTATCGTCAGGCGATTCGGGCCAAAGCGCTGGACTCGGTGCGGGGGGTGCTGCCCGCGGCCACCGTGTCCAATGTGGGCATCTACGGCACTGGCCAGTCGTATGAGCTGCTCCTGCTGCGGATGCGGGCCCATGATCTGCCCGAGGTCCAGAACTACGCCGGACTGATGCTGACCGAGCTGCGCAAGGTGATCCCGTCCTTTTTGAAGCGGGTGGATCTGGATGACCGGGGGGTGGAGTGGAGCCGTTATATGGGCGGCGTCCGAGAGTCGATGGAAAGCGTGGTCGACTATCTCCTACCCGACGACATGCCGGCCGATGAAGCTCCGGCGGTTCGCCTTGTGGACTGCGATCCGGAGGCCGAGGTCAAAATGGTGGCCTCCATGCTGTACCCCTACACCCACTTGCCCGAGGAGCAGCTGGAGCGGGAGGTGGACGCAATGGGAGTCGAAGACCGCCTCTCGGTGGTGCGAGCCTACGTGGGAGATCGGGTCAATCGCCGCCACAAGCCGGGTCGGGCACTGGAGCGGAGCTTCTATAGGTTCGACGTGTTGGCAGACTACGGTGCCTTTCGGGACCTGCAACGCCATCGCATGCTGACGCTGGAGTGGCAGAAGCTCAGCCCTCGGCACGGCTTCAACCGCCCAGAGTCAGTGGAAGCCGCGGGCTGCGCGCCGGTCTTCGACGAGGTGATGGAGCGGTCGGCCGCACTGTACGACATCTTGAACCGGGATTTTCCCGAACAGGCCTCCTATGCGGTGAGCTTCGCCTACAAGGTGCGCTTCGCCATGAGCATCAACGCCCGTGCGGCCATGCACTTCATCGAGCTGCGCACGATACCCCAGGGCCACTCGGCATATCGGCGGATCGGACAGGAGATGTGGCGGCTGATACGCGACAAGGCGGGCCACGCGGCGGTGGCCGAGATGATGAGGTTTGTGGATCTTAGCGAGGAGCCTCCCCTGGGCCGCTTGGACGCCGAGCGCCGAGCCGAGGAGCGGCGCCAAGTTCGAGAGCGAGCGTGAGCTCGGGGCGACTTTGGGGCGATTGGAAGATTGATCGGTTAACCGCGCACATTGCGGGCTTGCGGGTGTCTATGATCCGCGCTGATTGTTTTGCCTGAGGAGGTAGCAGGGGAGCATGACAGACCCTGACGAACACGACGACATGCCGGACGAGGAGTTCAACGAGAACGAGATTGAAGATCTCGTCGAGGCCATCGACGATGGCCTCGACGAGGAGTTCGACAACGGCCTCGGGGAAGACAACCTCGGCAAGGATCTCGAAGACGATCTCGAGGAGGAAGCCGAAGAATCGAAGGAGAACGCCAAGAACGGGCCAACTCGCAATTCAGTCATGGCTGATGACGAGGACGGCGACGGGGAGGACATCGATCCCGACAACGTCGAGGCCGATCTGGACACCATTCTCAAAGATCGCCTGGCTGCGGGAGACGACGATGATGAGGACGAGGACACCCCTGATCCAACGCCGGAATCCACGAGCCAGGTGGCGCCCAAGCGAGACAACGAATGGACCTGCGAGGGATGTTTCCTGATCGTCAGCTCGAGCCAATTCGGACCCCGCGACAACCCTCGATGCCCGTCGGGGGAGGAGCCCTGCCCGTCGTTGGCCCGCCTGTGAGCTCGGCCGACGGGGCCGATACCTCCAAAGAGGCGATCGATCGGCTGCTGGATGCTGTGCTGTACGCACCGGTGGGGCTCCTGCTGTCGACGGAGACACCGTCTGAGGAGTTGGCGGCCCGGGGCCGTCGACACCTGGAAGCAGCCCGCGTGCTCGGCCGCATTGCCCTGGGACACTCCCCTGTACCGCCTGATTCCCGCGCCGATCCTGCCGATCCGAAGCCGGGTTGAACAATGAGCGAGCGGCCCAAAGACGGTTTGGCCCGACCAGCCCGCCCCGATGAGATCGGCGCGGCGGCTGAATTGGCCCGGGAGGCCCGTCGCGAGGCCCTTGCGTACCGGGGTGGAAAGCGGTGGATGGCCACCGAGGCCGCTCCTGAGCCGCTGGAGGAGTATCTCGCCGGGCTTGTCGCTGACCCGAACGCCGTTTTGGTGACCGGCATTTGGGCTGACTCGGTCGTAGGGTATGGATGGGCGCGGCGGATTGTCCGTCTGGACGGATCGCTGATCGCTCGGATCGAGGAACTGTTCGTCACCCCCGAGGCTCGGTCGGTCGGAGTGGGGGAGTCGCTGTTTGACGCCCTGAAGCAGTGGGCCCGAGATCGAGACCTGGTGGCGATCGACGCCTTCGTGCTGCCGGGCCACCGCGAGGCCAAGAACTTCTTCGAGACGTTCAAGATGACGGCCCATGCTCTGATCGTGCACACCGAGCTCGACCAAGACCGGCAAGCATGAGCGGGGATCGGCGGATATGAGCAGAGATCCAAACCCATGACCGGACCGGAACTGTGCGTGGGCGCCGTGGTGGTACACGACGGCGCCATACTGCTCATCCGCCGGGGTAGCCCGCCGGGGGAGGGGCTGTGGTCGGTGCCCGGCGGTCGGGTGCAGCGGGGAGAAACTCTGGCCGAGGCTGCCCGCCGTGAGCTGCGAGAGGAGACCTCCTTGGACGGGGAGGTGGGCGAGGCCGTGGGCTGGACCGAGCTCATCGGCCGACGGCGCCACTACGTGATAGTGGATTTCTGGGTGACCGTGGCACCCGACGCGCTACCAAGGGCGGGCACCGATGCCTCCGATGCGGCGTGGGTGGCCATCGGCGATTTAGAGAACTGGGACTTGGTGGGCGGCCTGCATCAGTTTCTGACCGACCACCAGGTGATACCTAGAGAGAAGCCCGACTAGGAGTCGGGGCGCCGGAACCCCGTCGGGGGCGCTTCGGAGGAGGGGTGGGCTCTATGCCGAACAGGGCGGCAATATGGGGAACGCGCTCGGACAGCTTTGTGACCTCGGCCAGCAGCTCCTTGTCAGGATTCTCCGGGACACCCTGAGGCTGCACGGTTCGGCGTACCGGCGAGAACGCCACGGCAGCCAGCACCGCGATCCAGCGCTTGGTCGGCGTGTCACTGGCCAAGGCCGCGTTGGCCGCCTCGGTCAGCCGGGTGACCATGTCTTGGGGAAGGGGCACGCCGGCCTTCGGGGGACGGGAACTGAGCCTCAGGGCCCGGATCATTCGGCCGTCGGCCAGCGTGGCGGCCACCTCGGCCAGCCATCCGGCGTGCTCCCGATCGACCCGCTCGGCGAGTTTGGCGCGCAGCTCTTCGGCCATGGCCTTGGCCTCGTCGTCGCCGGCTCCGGCCTCGGCAGCCACCACCACCGATCGAAGATCGCGCAGATCGATCTCGTCGACCTCGGCCAGTGCGGCCTCGACTCGGTCTCGCCATTCTGCGGCTCGCACCCGGGAAAGGAGTTTGCCCGCCGCTACCAGAAAGTCGTCGCCTGCCTCTTTTGAATCGGATTTCTCTTGCTCTTCGGCTTTGGGGCTGTCTGTGTCGGTTTGGACGGGGTCCTTTTCGGCATTAGCGGCGTCTGATTGGGACTTGGCCGCGTCCCTTTCGGCATTGGCGGCGTCTGATTGGGACCTGGCCGCGTCCCTTTCGGCATTGGCGGCGTCTGATTGGGACTTGGCCGCGTCCCTTTCGGCATTGGCGGCGTCTGATTGGGACTTGGCCGCGTCCTTTTCGGCATTGGCGGCGTCTGATTGGGACTTGGCCGCGTCCCTTTCGGCATTGGCGGCGTCTGATTGGGACTTGGCCGCGTCCCTTTCGGCTTTCGCGGCGTCGCGGGCCTTCTTGCGCTGGATTTGGAGGGTCTTTTCCACCGAGCTGATGCCGTCTCGAACCATCTTCTCGGCCACGGGCTTCTGCTCCTCGGGCAGGCTGTCTATCAACGCCTGACGGTGAGTTCGGCCGGGGCGCAGGCGCTTGGCTTTGGGGCGGTCGTCCTCGCGGCGAGGCTCCTGGCGATCACGGTCCTTTTGATCGCCTCGGCCGCGGCGATCCTGACGGCCCCTTCGGTCGTCCCGATCTCGATCCCGGCTTCCTTGCCGGTTCTTGCGGTTGGACACCAGCTGGGTGGTGACCAGCGGTTGATCCCGACCGGAGCCCAAAATCTCCAGCGTCTCGGGCATGGGGCGCTTCTTTTTGGATTCAAAGGCCTCGATGATCTCGATACCGTCGATGTGGAACTCGGCCTCAACGGTCAACTCGTCGCCCACGCTGGCATCGAAGGCGATCAGGTCGCCGCCCATCTCGCCCTTCGGCTCTCGCGCACCGGCGGCTCTCCACGTCCAAGAGCCGTCGGGCCGCTGGCTGGTCAGCTCAATCTCAATCCTGCGAGACACCGGCGGTCACGCTACCGCATCAGGGCCCGAGTGCAGAACTGCAAGAACCCTTCAGCACCCTCCGAGTTCGGCGGCTGCGGAATGCCCGAAGCCGCCGAGCTCGACGGCAACCGCCCCCGTGGCCGGGGTGAGGTTGGTGAACACACGGGGCTGCCAGGCAAAGCTGGCGTCCACCCGAAGTACAGGACCGCCTCCGGTTTGGTCGACGCAACCGGACAGCTTCGTCCCGTCAATTCGGATGGCATTCACCGTGCTTCGGTCACACCCCTGGCTGCCGCAACCGTCGATGAACTTTGCCGCGGCCCTCTCGGCCCGGTCAGCCGCCAGATTGCTGTTGGTGATCAACTCGGCGTGGTCACCCAACGAGCCGGCCGTCACGGCCACCGCCAGACCCAGAGACAGCAGAACGATGGCGGTGTGCATCCGCCTAGCCCACCGGCTCGACGCTGGCGGCGACTATCCGGGTGGCTTTGAGCAGCCGGCCCAGCTCAACCGGGCAAATGACGACTGCGGCCACCGAAGGCGAAAACCTGGGATCATGGGAAGGGCGGGGCTGGGAGACCAAGCTGACATTGAAGGCGGCGTCGGTTTGGCTGCATACCCCAGCGGTGGCGGCCAAGCCGGACTGCTCCACCGCGGCAACCGCCTCAGCCCACCGAACCCGGTCCGAAGGCTCGGCACTGGCCGCGGGGGACCGGGTCAGAGTCTTGGCCGCGTTCACCGCGGCTGCTTCGGCGAACGTGGAGGTGCGATAGCGAGCCGTGCCCAGCGTCCCGGCGGCGTCGAGCACAACCACACCGAGCAGCAACCCGGGCAAAACCAACAGGAACGCGATGGCGTCGCTCATGGGAGTGCCATCAACACGAGCTGGGGATGCTGAGTGCCGCTGCGCCGGCGGCCGATCGGCAGGCGACAGAGGTGGTGTGCAACGCCGATACCCGGGTATCCGACACCGCAGCGGTAACCGATACGATCAAGTTGCAGGCGTCGGCTCTCACCTCGACCGCCACCGGCTGCACCGCTAGATGCTGGATCTGGCTCAGCGCCGCTCGAGCCGCAGCCGCCTCGGCCTCTGATGGGGGAGGGGACTGGCACCGCCATCCCACCGCAGCAGCAGCCTGCGCGGCCGCGGCCGCGGCTGACTGGGCCGCAGCGTCCGCCGACAATCGAGTGATGTGGCGAACGTACAGTCCGGTGATCAAAGCCAATAGGAGCATCAGCAGCATCGCAGTGCGCAGCACCACGAGAGAGGTGGCCATGGGCGGCTAGTGGTGTGTCGTGGGTTTAGCGCCGTGGATTGCGACGGCAGCGGCGTTCCTCGCAAGGCGCACTGACGCAGCCATACTTCCAGCGTACGGCAAGGAGGGGCAACGCCGCGAGGGGCGTCGATGCCTAGCAGGACACGCGCGAATAAACCCACGACACACCACTAGCCGCAAGTACTCGTGCTCACTGTCCAGCTGCCCCCCACTGCCTCGCACAGCGTCTCGCTGGTGATCCGGGATTTGTCGATGTTGTCCCCTGTTTCAGGGGCGTTGTCGCTGAGTTGGGCGTAGACGATGATGGCCACGATGGCAGCAGCGGCGATGCCAACCACGATCAAGATCATCTGGACGATTGCTGATTGCATGTTTGTTCTTCCTCGGAGAAGCTGCCGATGGCCTCAGATCACGAAGATCACGGCAGCCATGACGACGAGACCAGCGATTCCAGCCACCAGAGTGACTGTGGTTCCGATAGCCCGGCTGAGCTGGTCGATCGCCAGGCGTCTTTCGGACTCCAAGGTCCGAACTGATCGGGACAGGGACTTGTCCAGCAAGTCCGATGACGCGGCTCCGGCCCTTTCGGCGGCCACCACCGACGCCAGCAGCGGCGCGGCGGGGGAACCGGCGATGGCCTCGGTGACCGCGGGCAGCGGGTCTCGTCCAGCGTCCAGGGCCGCCCCAATGGCGCCCTGAGCCACGGAGAAAGCCTGGCCCGATACCTTCAGCGCGGCGTTGACCGCAGCGGCGTTGATGGGTTGGCCCGCCGAGGTCAACAGCCTCAGCTTCCGCATCCACTCGAGCATCTTCTGGTCCCGCTCACTGCGGTAGGCCGTGGCGACAAACGCCTGAATGGCGGCTGGCACCAGCCGGGGAAGCCACGTTCCGGCTATCACCGCCAGGGCCAATCCCGCGGCCCTCCCGGACATTGAAAGCCCCGTCAAACCACCGATAGCTGCCCCTGCGCCGGCCAGAAGCCAGCCTGTCAAAGAAATCCGACTGGGCGGCCATCCCATCGCAGCAGCTTGAATCGCGGTCCGGCTGTTGGTCTTGGGCGGGGTGAGCAGTAGAACGGCCACCACAGCCACCCCCGAAAACCCGGACAGCAAGATCATCGCCCCATCCGCCACGCGGGGGCCAGCACTCGGGCGCACAGCGCGGCGGTCAGCACCGCGACAAGAAGCATCAATTGCTGCCCCACCGGCGACGTCAGCCAGCGCCCCACGTCTTTGGCAGCAAATCCGGCAATGGCCAGCATGCCGACGGCCATTGCCACAGTGACCGCGACTTGGGGCATGAGCGCGGCCACGTAGCGGTGGAAGTGGCGGGCAGTCTCGGCCGCCTCGGTGGCTTCATCAGCCAGCACGCCGGCCAAGCCCACCCACTGCGAACCACCCCGGAATGCCTCAGCCAGCACGGTGGCCAGCATCTCGGCAATCGGCCGCCCGATAGTGGCGGAAAAGCGGTTGGCCGCCTCCACAAGGCCGCCGGTCTCGCATTCAGAGGCCATCAGCCGGGCAGCGGCCCCGACCCGGCCGGGAATCAACGGGGCGGCTTGACGTACAGCTTCCACCACGGTGGGGGCCACCAATGCCTGGTTGGCCAATCCGTTGGTCAGCTGGGCAAGTTCGTCAGCCTCCCGCAGACTGCGAGAAGACCGGATCTGAACCGCCATGGCCCACACGCCTACGCCGCTCAGTACCATCACAGCCACACCGGTGGTCGCTCCCACCAGCACGAGCCCCGCGGTGAATACCGAAGCCGCCACAACGGCGGCCAGAAGCGGGCCGGCTGGAAGTGAGCGTCGCTGGGCCAGAACCAGGCTGCCCATCAGTAGAACTGAGGGACTCCCGGCCGACGTCGGCCACCAGACGATGGCCATCAATGCGAGCCCAGCGGCCAAGGCCACCGCGACCTGCGCACTCACAGGATCCTCGCTGAAGAGGCCGCGCCCGATGAGAACGAAGCTGTCGACCCCCTGTCGGCGATCGCGTGCAGGTCCTCAGCTGAACAGGGATCGATCCCTACCGATTGGTACAACCGCTCGACCTGGCCGACTGGCCGGCTCATGGGAGTGGCCCACCGCTGGCCGGGGCGAAGCGTCCACAGGCACTCGGTGTCGATGGTGTCATTGCGGTCGTCGTAGCTGACGATCTGGGTGACATCGGAGATCACCCGCTCTCCGTGCTCGTTGCGGCCCAGCCACACCAGCAGATGGACGGCGATAGCGGTCTGCTGGCGGGCGAACCGGGGATCAGCACCCTCGCTGCACGCGTATGACAGCAGTTTGGCCAGCACCCCGGTCCCAGGCTGGCTGTGCAGGGTGACCAGGCAGCCGTTGAGCCCGCTGCTCATGGCGTCGAGCAGCGCGAGGGTGCCTTCGCCCCTGGTTTCGCCGATAACCAGCTTGGAGGAGTTGGCCCGCTTGGCGTCGCGGATGTGGTCGCTCATGGTGAGCTTGCCCACGCCGTCGTTGTTGGCATCCCGGGTGAGGCGCTCGTAGCTGTTGAAGTGGATGCCGTACTGGGCCAACCGGAGCTCGGGGGTGTCCTCGATGGTGTCGATCCTCTCCGAGCCATCGACGGAGGCCAAGAGGGCCTGGCAGAGCGTCGTCTTGCCGCCCCCCATGGCCGCGGCAACCACGATGTTGGCCCGGATCGGTCCCGACACCGCTCCGAGGAGGATCTTCTGCAAACGCGGCCCGGCCACATGGAGGTCGTTCAAGGTGGCCTTTCCGGCCATATTCGACCTGAGCACCATGGTAGGCGGATGGCACATGAACGCCTCGGCATGGAGCCGCCACCGGTCGCCGAGTCGGATGTCCAGGCGACTGTCGAGCACATCGAATCGTTGAGGCTGTCCGCCGGAGAAGCTGGCCAGGTGCCGGGCTGTCTCGATCAGCTCGTCGTTGGACGAGAACGGTGAGTTGCGACGCTCCCGCTGACCCTCCGCTCGGTGGACGATCATGCACTCTCCCCCTCGAATCTGAAACTCCTCAACCCCGGTTTCATCCAGCAGGTCGGCTAGTCGGGTTTGAGCAGCTTGCGATGCCGACCACAGATGGGTCTCGCGGTCGAGCGGATCGAGCCGGCGGGGCGCGACCGCGGTCCACGCCAGCCTGCGCCCGAGCCGGTGCAGTCGGCGAAGGTGGTTTCGAGCCGGTTCGGGCGGCACCCAGAGGGTGAAGACCCTTTGGCGGCGCGAGCGTCCCGTGTCCGGCTGGTCGTCCGACACGACCACCGACACAATCGGGGTCGAGCGGCGCGATCCGGTGTCCATCCGCAGCAAGGAGCGCACGTCGGTGCTGTCGGAGATGGTGATCCATAGCACCGCAGCGGCTGATGCGACCGCCGATTCCAGACGGAGCTCCGGCTCGTCGTCGCGCATAGACAGCACCGTGGGATGGCCGGCGGCCGACGCCTGGTCTACCTCAGCGGGAGAAGTGGCCAAGACCACGCCAGGGGCAGTGCTGGAGATCCCGTCCAACACCCCGTTCATCACCTGCTCAACAGCCTTGGCGTCGAGCCAGCGGTCTCCAATAGCCAAAAGCATCAGCTGGCCGTCGGGTCTTCGCGATCGCCGACAAGGGCGCCAGCGGTAGATCTGGGGTCGCATGGGGGCCAACCGGCAGGCGGCGACTCCCAAATCCACCACTGCTGATCTGACAGCACGGCGGCCAGTTCGGAGCCGGCCTCTACGGTCACACTCGCTGTGGCGCCTTCGCCGGCCACCGACACCAAAGTCACAAGAGCGGCCGCACATCCCCCGGGCGAGGGAGAGAATACGGCTCGGTCACCTGCGACTGGACCGGGATCAGACCACATCTCATCGCTCACCGTGACACTCATCAGCGTTGTCGTGCGGCGGTCATCACCGCTTTGGCGGCTGCGCAGCATCATGGGAGAGATCAGGGTTCCCTCGGGCACGTCAACGGCCGCCACGGTTTCGGCCAGATCTAATGGATGGACAAAAAGAGCTGCCAAGTGGGCGGGAATGTGGACAACGGAGTGACCGCCCGGTGGATGTCCCTCAGGCCAACGCTGGGCCGCGGCCACCACGGGCACTTCCACCGCAGCATCGCCGCCGCGGGACAACGCAGCAATCGCCGCGGCGGTGGCGACCAAGACTATGGCCGCGGCCAGCAAGCGCCACCGCAAGCTCACCGGCCAGGAGGTGGGCGACCACTGTTCGCTGCTGGGGCGGCTCACCACAGGGTTGCCTGCGGGCCGAGATACCCAGTCGGCTCGCGGAACCAAGACAGGTCAGAGGCGAGCACCTCGGTGTGCCGGCCACCCTGCCCAGAGGTGTACTTGACCTGCAACTGCCATTCCCAGAAGCCGCGGCGAGGGATCGCCCAGCGGCATCTTCCGTAGCGGTCCTCCCAGTCGGCGGTCAAAGAGAGCACCCTGTCGGCCGGAATGGTCCACGGTGGCAGATCAGCGGGCGAGCACCAGACAACCGGGGGGTCTGTGCGGGGAAAGGCCGCTTGGAACCACTGTTTGCGCTGCACGTCCAACCGATCCCACAATGCGGCGGCTTGCTGAGCAGGTCCGGCGGCCGCCGAACTGCCGGGAGATCGGAGTTTGGCCAGATCAGAAGGCTCGTAGGGGAGCAGCTCTCGGAACAACACGCCCACGGCTTTCGCCGTCCACCGGCAACCGCTCGCCGCGGCATCCACCACGTCGAGCGACTGCCCCGGCCGCTGAGCAATCCAATGTCGGACCGGGCTGCCAGCCGCCGAGGCCGCCGTCAAGAAGATCTGCCCTCCGGGAGTCTCCGGGTGGTGGTAGCCCGTGAACCCGCGTTCATAGGGAACGATCGACTCCCATCGCAGACTGCTCAGCAGCCTCTGGCGGGTGGCATCGCTCCACGCGGTGGTGCACACCTTGGGCTCGGGATTCGGATCGGACTCCCAAGGGCAGTTGCCGGGAATGCGGTCGGTCATGCACGGGGGCAGACAACCGCCGTTGGCGCACGGATTGGAGACGGGGGTGGGCTTGGGTTTCGGGGTGGCAGATGGCGTCGATTCCGGGGTCGGGGTTGCCGGGGTCGGGGTTGCCGGAGTCGAAGTCGGAGTCGAAGTCGGAGTCGCCGGGGGAGGGCTCTGTTGGCGGTGGTCGTGGTTGACGGGCACCCGCCGTTGCCCCGACCACCGGTAGTTGATATTCCGATGGCCGTTCCATCTGGTCCAAGTGCCTGGGCCAGTAGGCCGGGGCGTGCTGTCGTGGGGTCCGTGGGCGCAGTTGTCCGTATTCCGGCACCGACTCTTCGCCGCCGTGGCAATCACGGTTATTCCGCACTGGTCAATGATCTCCACCGTGCAGTTTGCAGGCACGCGGGCGCGGTAGTGGGTCCAGTAGTTGACGTGGGTCCACGTCTCTGTGCATCCCCGCACGCCGGAAGGGCACCTCCCAGCCCCGCTGGCGGGAACATCCGTGGTTTTGTCGTGGGCCAGAGCGGGCCGGGAGTCGGGGACCGAAAGCGCAATGCCGACAATGAGCAACACGGCAAGCGCCATCCCGATCGCCGTCCGCAGTACCGCCGTCATCGGATCGCCTCGAAAGCCCGATAGCCACAGCCGGTGGCTGAATCGCTGGGCGGACGGCTTTCCCGTCCGGTCTGGCGGGCCCACACATAGCCCAAGAACGCGTGATAGCAGTCGTGGGGGCTGTCGGGGAGGCCGATACCGGCGCTCTCCGCGGCGTGAGCCTCCACGATTCCGATGAGGGGTTCCCAGCACGAGGGAAGCGGGTTGCCGGATTCTTCCGAGTCGGTCGGATACCTCGGGTTGGGGTTGGCGGCCACAACCTCTGCGCAGCGATGCGCCAGCCAACCCGGCGGGCGGGGTGCTGCCGGGTCGTAGCCGACCGACGGGCACACGGCCAAGGGGCGGGCACGGGCATCTCCCTGGAGGGAGTGGGCCGTTACTGCATCGGCCACGCAGGCCACACCGTCATCGGTCCACCAGTACCGGGCAAAGATCTCGAAGAGGTGGGCGAGTCCGCCCAGACAGGAGTACACGCTTTGGGCGGACACTGCCCCGTACACCGCATCAGACGTGCTGAGAGCTGGTTCGACGTGGCGGCGAGCGCACCGCTGCACCCAGGAGCGGGATTCTGGGGTGTTCTCGATGTTCCCGTCCCAATGCCCCTGGAGATCCCTGACTTCATCCAGAGCCGGGTGGTCGACTGGCACCTTGAGGATGACGACTTTGCGGTTGCCGTCCCAGGTATACACATCGTCGCCGAACTGGTGGAACGTGCTGTTTTGGGCAGCCTCCAGGAGCGAGGCCGCTTCTGCCGGGACCACTTTGTCGGCCTCAGCGGACACGGCCTTCGGGGTCGCAGGCGGCGGCACGGGCGCAACGCCAGAGCCATTCCGATTTGCCCCAGCATTTGCCAGTGGAACCTCAACGGCATCTGGGACCGCGGCCAACGAGGTGGCCGGGACAGGTGTGAGGGCAAGAGTCGGTTCGGATCGGTTGGCGGGCAGCCCCGCGGCGCCGGGCAGACGTGTGCCCGGGTCGACGGAGAACTCGCGGGGCACACCGCTGGGTGCAGTATTCGGCTCCGAACTCGACCCATTGGAGGCAGGACCGCAGCCCGTGTTGATCAGCAAGAGTGGGACAACCAAGAATTTGGCTCGCCAAAGGGCACCCATTTGCCCTCCGTTCGAAATGTCTCGATGGGGGCCTATGAGGCCGATAATCCTGGCTGCCGCACCAGTGGAGGTGACTTTACTTCATATCCACTCATATGTCTATAGCTAATTTTGATAATTATCATTCCCAACACCCAAGAAAAGCGTTGAGAATACATGAACCGTGCTGTCGCTATCCCCGATGGGTTCCAGCGGGCTCAGCGGCTTCGGGATGTTCGTCGGTTTCGCCACTTTCTCACTGGTCATGGGGGTCGGCTCCATCACGCGCCGACACTCAAACTAGTTAGAGCAACCGCCCCACTGCTCTGAAATCGCGGTCCTCACACCGTGGAGCGCGTCGTCTCTTGGGCGCGCAATACGGAAATCTGCTGCCTGCTGCCTCTAGCTGAACAGCACCCAGGCGACCACGAGGAAGCTCGCCGCCTGGAACATCGTCTCTAAGTTGTCTAGCGCAAACCCGAGCACCTGCATTTGCCTGCCTCTAGCGCTGGATGGGTGTTACAGCACCATTGTCCCCAACGCTGTGACAGTTCCCCGATGCCAGTGGCAGCGCCCTTCGAGGACCGCGCCGCGGTCCAGAGGTGGATTTGGCGGCTGCTGGAATACTGCGTGCGACGTAGCGGGCACCCGCTGACGGCCTTGGTGAGGGGGTGCCCAGAGACGAGCAGGATTGACGGACCATGGTCGAGTTGCGGGACTACCAGGTGAAGGCCATAGCCGACATCAACGCACTTTGGCCGTCTGCCAGATCGATCATCCTGCAGATGGCGACCGGCGCCGGCAAGACGATCACGGCCTCGGCTTTGCTCAGGGGGAGTTCGAGTCCATTCCCAACCTTGTGGTCGGGTGGATGGTGCATACGGGCCACCTGCGGAAACAGGCAGCCGAGGCTTTAGATCTGCTCGGTGTGCAATGGGTTGACTGGTCCACTGTTCGTGCCTCACAGCGCCGTTGGGAACCAGGGCAAGCGCATTGCTTCGGCTCCACGATGTCCCTGCCGCCTGGCCCTGCCACCCGCGACGCATTGCTGATCGTGGACGAATGCCATCGCTCGGCGAGCGACACCTACGCCAAGCAGATGAACCGGCGCGGCGGCAGGAACCGTCACCGCATATGGGGCCGGTGCCTGGGGCTGTCGGCGACTCCGGCCCGATACGGCTGGCCCGATGCAATCAGCCGCTCTCAGGGGTTGTTCGCGCGGCAGTGGGATGCGATGGTCTGCGGCCCGTCGCCCGCCGAACTGGTCGAGGCGGGCCACCTGGCCGACATTGTGGTGAAGTCCATAGACGAAGCGGGCGGCGACTGGGAGGTGCTGAGACCTGACCCGATGCGCGCCAGCGGGTTCTCGTCGGCATCGGAACAGAGATGGGAGCGCACGCTGTCGGTCGACGCGGCTGCGGCCATCATCAAGCGCGTGGAGCCGCGCCCGACCATTTGGTTCTGCGCGCCAACAGCGGCAGCAGCTCAAGTGGTGAAGCTGCTGGGGCGCAGCAGCGCCAAGATCCTCGCCGAAACGTCCTACAGCGAACGTCTGGACCTCTTCGACGCGTTCAGGGAAGGCAGCATCGAGCACCTGGTGACCGTGCGGGCACTGCTGGAGGGTACCGATATCCCCGCAGCGAAGCGGATCGTCCAGCTAGCTCCGTCGCGCTCTCGGGTGCTGCTGTCTCAGGCGGCAGGCCGCGGAAGCCGACCGCCAGGCGTGATGGAGCTATGCGACTTCTCCCAAAGCTGGTCCCACATCGGAGCGCACCCGCTAGACGACGTGCCATGGCACCTCTCCCTCGATCCGACTGCCGACTCTGAGCATGTCCATTCGGCCACAGCGCGCACCCGCACCTGCCCCACGCCAGGCTGCGGAACAGTCATATCGCCGCGCACGCAGCGCCTCTGCCCCACATGCAATTTTGAGGTAGTCCGCCGATGTACGGCGTGCTGGCAGCCCATGTCCGAGGACGCTGAGGACGGCACTCACCGCCGCTGCCGCAAATGCGCCGCCGACGAGCGCTCCCTGCACACTGAATGGGCACGGCGCCACGGAACCGAGCCGCTGCCAGATCGCGACATCACCGAGGATTCCGGCGGCGAGACGATCGCCGCTAGTTTGGAGGCCCTTGAATCTCTCCGAGCGGCGGCAGCGGTCCTTGAACAGCACACAGGACAGAGATGACTCGCCAAACCGACTCTAAGAGAGGGGAGCAGCGCGTCTTGACCCAGGTCCGACTGCCGGTCGATCTTTGGGAGCAGCTCCGCTACGAGGCCGACCAGCGGGACGTGTCGATGAATTTCCTGGTCGTGCGCGCCATCACCCGGTACCTGCCGACCTTGACCCCAGTGGAGGATTTCGTCGATGGCTGACGTGCGCCGACACCGGGTGAATGCCGCGATCTGATGCCCGGAGACCGCTTGGTGTCCCGCTGGCAGAACGGCAAGCGGGTGGCCATCCGAGAGAAGCGCAAAATCGTGGTGGCAGAGGTGAAGCCGTTGAACGGGAGGACACTCGTCGAACTGGACACAGGCGAGCAGTTCAACTGCCCGTCGGGGTTGATGTTCGGCGTGGACAGGGAAACGCCATGAGCAAACCGCTGGTCAGAGCATCCATCTCACGGGCGGCGCGCTGGTAGTTGAGCCCGAGGACGAGAACCCTCGCCGCCAGTACGCGGGAACACCACGAGGGAGGAATGCAGCCTTCGGCCAGTGGATGCTCGACACGTTCAGTATTTGTGCCATTGGTCGCCGTGAGGAGGTCGGGTACACCTTTTTTTGCTCTTGACGCCGATGTGCTGACAGCGGCCTGTGCTCGCCGCAGATGGTGGCGGTGCTATCGGCTTGATCTGGTCTGGCAAGTCGGAATCGAACGAATTGGGAGGCAGCGGGGGGACGCCGGCCATCTGCGACAGGCCAGCGCAATGGGACGCGCGGTATTCGATCCGGTCCGCCAGCTTCCGAATCACCTCGCTGCCAGCGAATTCAGCGGAAAGCGACTGGAGCGCCTGGTCTAAGGCAGATGGAGTCTGCCTGGCCATGTCCTCTGCCCTGGCAACGGCCTCCTCGCCGTCGCAACCCATCGACTCCGCCGTCTCGTGCCATGCCGAATGCCTGTCGGCTTTGGCCACCGTGTACTTCTTCCCGATCTTCATGGCCAGCTTCGTCCTGTTGACCGAATGCCAGTCAGGCTCGTAGGGGAGCACAGAGGTGATGTCGTACAGGGGGGCGAACCGCACCGTGCCCCCCCTCAACAGGAAAGAATAGTTCTTGGCGTGGGCATCGGTCCCGACGATGATCCAGTTGTAAATCAGAGCATCCAGGAACCTGTGGGCATCGCTGTCGGGTTGGGAGCTGTGCTTTCTGATCGACTCCGCGATCTGTTGCGGCGAGGGGCCGCCGTCGCCTTGGTATTTGTCGTCGGGGTGGACCCCCAGTGCCTGGCACATGTCCTCTTGGTGGATTCTGGCCGTTTGCCCGTCCGCGCCAGCAAAGCGGTCGAAGCGACTGATGACGATGCTCTGGATCGGCCCGAAGCTGGCTATCTGGGTTTGAACCGCCAGCAGCCCCAGGTTCGATGCTGTTTGCAGGCATACATGCTCATTCAACGCCTGGTCCGGCAAGTCCGGGTCATTCATCGTCGGCTTGATGATGTGCGTGCTCGGCTCCGCACCCATTGGAATTCCGTACTTCCCCCCAGAGAACACGACGGCCGTTTTCGCTTGAGCCCCAGAGAGGGAGAAACGCCCAAAGTTGCTGCTTTCTGGCCCGTGCCAAGTCGTTCTGTGGTCCCTGAGGCTCTTGATCAGAGTGACGAGCCGCTCCTCCGTCAGCCAGTCAACGCTGCCTCCTCGCCCCATCAGGCCACCGACTTCATCTGCTGAGCAGAACTGCACAGCGCCAGCGCAATCATGCCCCACTGGGCTGGCCAGTATCGCTATCGCGCTGCTGCCCTTGATGCCGAACTTGCGTCGCCACTCTCTCCGCACTTCCAGGTTGTCGGGCAACAGACCCTCCAGCCAGGAGTCAACATCGTGCTGGCCCGCCACAAGCGGAATGCTCACGGAGAGCGGGGTGGAGAGCGGGTCGGCCAGGTACTCGTCAAAGTAGGAGAACGTAGCTCGGCCCGCACGACCTCCGACTGCTGCGCCTGCGGGCTTGCCATGCACGATGACTTCAAGACGGGTCATCTGGGCCCTTTGCGAATTGGTCCAGGTGGTCGTCCAGCTGGAACCCAGATCGGTCTATCGGGTGTATGGCTAGGTCGCAGTCAAGAGCCTTCAGCAGCTTCAGCAGCGTGGATGCCTTGAGGTCGGCCCTTGCAGACTCGACCGCGGAAATTTGCGGGCGGGAAACGCCGGACCTGTCTGACAGCTCTGCCTGATTCCACCCCAACTCCTTCCGCGCCTGCCTGAGGGCAGCGCCGAGCCGAGCCGCAGAACTAAGCCCAAGTTGCACACGACGAACAGGTGTCATTGCTGTTCCTGCCCCCTTTGTCCCCTAAGGACTACATTTCACCATTCAACATGTTTTGTAGTCTGCACATTACAATACTGTCTGAACCGCAGAATGTAAAGAGAAAGCTACAACAGCGGCTTTGCCGCGCTCACCCTGTTCGTGCGAGATTGCCCGAGCCTGCTCTCTTGATTGCCCCGACAACAGCCGGGTACCCGCAATCACCTCGTCAGCCTCTTCCCGCTCAGCGCCAAAACCAGCCCGCACACGGCATTCTCCAAGCGGGCGTTAAATTCCTGGCCTTCTTCAGTTTCCTCGCCCTTCAACGGGATGTTGCAACTGTCCCGGTCCCACTGACCCACGATCACCTCTAGATCTTCAGGGTCTATTTTCAACTCGAACATTGTCCTCCTCCTTCGGTCAGGGCGGCTTCCCGCCATTGTCCCGACCGATCCCCCCACCACTCCGTCTCCCGACCCCTTTGCCGTCTCCGAGCCTCCGCCGCGGCTTTGCCCGCCGGACCAGATCGGCGTGGACGGCGACGGCGACGGGAAGATCGACGCCTGCCAGGACAGAGACGAAGAAACCGCCGAGCTGCTCGACGCCGGAGCGGGTCCCGGGACACGACAGCGAGCACCCGCCATCCACCCCAGAGCCCGTCGAGCCCGGGAACCGCACCGTGTGGACCATAGACGCGGCGACGGGCGCGCCGGTCGTGTCGCGGCTGTCGCCGCAGGGCTCGACGATACTGGCGGGAACTCAGCCCGTCGACTACATACCCGCTGCCGACCCGGTGTGTTGCGTCTGACTTCGCGCGACGGTTTCCCGGTTTTTTCAGGCCGCATGTGGCAGGGTTGAGTCGCAGGCCAAGAATGTCGCCGTCGAGGCCGAGAGGGTGATGGGCTGCAGCAAGGAGATGTGGCAGATGTCGTGCCTGGCCCGCCAGGGCGACCTGGGCAGATTCTCCGAGCTGTCTCCTTCGCAGCGCCGCTCGGAGCTTGTCGACCCGCTGGTGGGGGACATGTTCGACGACCTCGTGTGCGAGGTGGACGAGCTTGTCGCCGAGGAGCGCGGGGCCAGCCTCGAAGCGGCGAGCAAGCTGGCGGACGCCGAGTCCGGTGCCGACGACCGCGCTGACGCCGAGGCCGCGCTCAAGTCTGCTGCCGCCGAGGCGAAGAAGGCGGAATCGGACCTGGCGGAGATAATCGCTTTGAACGCCCGCGTAGCCGAGCACGAGGCGGACATCTGCAGGCTGGCCGAGGCCGAGCGGGCCGAAGATGAGCTGGCCGAGACAGCAGCCCGCAGAGAGCGGCGCAAGCGGGAAGCCGAGGAATTGGAGTAGTGCATCGAGGAGCGCACGGCGCTTCTGGCCGCGTCGGAGTCCGACGTGGAGAGGCTGGCCGAGGCCGAGCGCACAGCTGGCGAAGCCCATGCTTCCGCTGCCGCCGCCAGCGAGAAGGCTCTGCGGAGGGCTGCTGAGGCAGCGAGCCCTGCCGCGGCGGCCAAGCGGCGGCTGAAAGCGCTCGTGGCCGAAGACGGGTCTGAGTGCTGGGTGTGCGGGTCGGACCTGTCCGACGACCGCAAGGACGAGCTGGTGCGCGGGATGAAGCGGGACATCCTGGTGGCGAGGAAGCGGGACGAAGCGGCGAAAGCCGCCAGGCGCAGCGACCTCTCAGAAGCGGAGCGCGCCAGGTCTCGGAAGGAGCGGTCCGCACGCGATCTGGAGAGCGAGATCGCCGCAGCGGAGGCGAAGCTGGGCGCGCTGGCCGACGAGTCGGGCGAGGCGACTGTCGCATCCGAGCTGGCCGCGGGCGCGCCCGCGCTGCGCGAGAAGGTCTCGGCGATCCCCGAGGAGGTCCGGCGTGTGATCGGCGACGGGGGAGTGGACGACAAGGAACTAGAAGCGGCCCGCCGCCGCGCCGCTTCGGCCCAGCAGTGGGTGGGGCAGGCCAAGTCGGGGGTTTCGAAGGCGAGAGCTTCCGAGAAGTCCCTGCCCGCCCTGGGCGAGGCTGCGGACGAGGCCGGGGTGTCGGAGAAGGCGGCCGACCTGTTGAAGGACTTTCTGAGGCCCGCGGGGATACCCCACCTGCTGATGTCGCGCCGCACCGCCGAGATCGAGCGGAAAGTCAACGCAGTGCTCGCTTCGCTGAGGACGGCGGGGGAGGGACGGTCCCTGGAGATGCGGTTCCGCACGTCGATGCCGAACTCGGGGAACCCCGCGCTCGGCATCGAAGTCGATCTGGGCGACGACGGGTGGAGGGACTACGCGCAGATGTCGGGCGGGATGCGGGCGAGGGTGGACATCTCGCTGAGGGTCGGGCTGTCCCAGGCGGCCGGGGTCCGGTGCAGGATGTTGATCATCGACGAGGGCGCGGCCATGCTCGACGAGGAGGGAGTCGACTCGCTGCTGGAGGTGGTCAGGGTGCTCATCGACTCGGGTTTGGTGGACTTGGTGTTCCTGGTCACCCACGACGAGCGGTTGAAGGGGACTCTGCCTGCGACGGTGGAGGTCGGCACCGACGAGGGCGCGGCGGGCACGGCCGCCTGGTGGCCACGCACACGGAGGTCCCCCGCAGGAAGGCAGCAGCATGACGCGCAGCCGCCGCCCCGCGAAGTTCACCGCTCCCCGGCGCACAGAGCGCCGAATCTGTCGGTGGCGACAACGTGGTAGAAGCTCCGCCACTTTCGACCATCTTGAGTCGCCACCTCGACTTCGAGCCCGCGGTCCAGCTTGAGGCCCTTGTCGTTCACGCGCACACCCCACTCCCCGTTGTCCAGCCGGGCGGTGGATCCATGCCAGAGGGCCATTCCAACACGGTAGATGCGGGCGCGGACCTCTTCGCCTGACGCCCTCTGAGCGACGCGTCGTGGACGCCGCCAGCAGCGCTGTGTCGAAGCAATCACAAGCACTCCGCTGTTATCCCAGGTCAGCGGCTCGCGCGCCGCCATCGTTTGACCGCTCGTGGACACCTGGTGGACAGGCTCCAAAACTGATGTGTGCTGCATCCTCACCTGAGTCGGCTGTAGTCCCCTGCTGCCGGGCTCTTCGCACATCCGAAACCGCGTTCAGAAGAGGAAAGGCCCGGGCCGCTGATGACTGCCGTAACGCCCGAGAGAAGCGTTGAGAATACATGTTATGTAAAGTTAATGGGAAGTTTCATGGCGCAATCGGCTTCGTCTGGTGTCCGATCTCGTCGTAGTTGGCGAAATCTCACACCCTTGGCGAATCGTCTCAGACGAGTGTCGAGTTGTCGAATGTCGGCTCGTACTTGCACGACGAGTCGGCGTAGTAGATCACCACGTCGAACCCGAGCGCATGCGGCAACACGAAAGACGGGCAACCGGCGTCTCCGGTGCGGATCAGGTGCTGGATGTCGTCGTCGATGATCTGGGCACAGTCAAAGGCGACGAACTCGCGAATTGTCACCGGGGGGTCGGCCGATGAGAGGTGTTCCACAAGAGGCTGGAACTCTTTAAGCTCTTCTGGTGGGACGTCCTCCATCGACTCAACCCATCCAACGGCTTCCCCAACGAGCCGCTGGCCGCCCTTGCAACCCCGGACCAAAAAGACGGCCAACTGATCCTCTCGCTATTTTGATACCGGCCATCATGGCCGATCTGTCGCGACACTCATACTGTTTGTGTTCTCCCGTCGGGGCGGGTCTGACCCGAGTCGCGACCGGCCTTTTGTGCCTTTCGGCGGAGTTCACCGACCCTTGGGAGGTTCTATGACACCGAGGGGGTATCCCGCAGAGTTCCGAAAGCGTGTGGTCGATCTGGTAGAGGCGGGCCGTCCGGTCGCCCAGGTCGCGGCGGAACTGGGGATCAGCGATCAGTCGATCTACACGTGGCGGCGGCAGGCGCGTTTCGACGCCGGCGTTGAGCCGGGCATGAGCACGGAGGAGCATGCGGAGTCAGCGGCGCTGCGAAAGCGGGCTCGCGAGCTTGAGTGTGAGTTGGCGATTCACCGGCGGGCGACTGAGCTGTTGAAGGCCGATGTCGATTCAAAATGGTCCGCAGCCATCCGAGTGATGGCCGCGGAAGGGCTTCCGATCGAGAAGGCATGTTCCGTGTTGGGAGTGTCGGTGTCTGGCTACTACAGCTGGCTGAGGCGCCCACCGTCGGCGCGATCGATCAGACATGCGTGGTTGAGTGAGGTGGTTGGGCAGGTCCACGCCAGCTCCCGTGAGACCAACGGGGCAAAGCGAGTTCACGCGGAGTTGACCCCTGGCCTGGGGAGGGGCCGGAACGCCGACCTGGCTACCTACGATGACACAAATGGGGGTCAAACTGTCTCAAGAACGTGGCGAACCCCAGGACGCATTCGCCAAGTGCCCGAGAGCGGACAATTTGGCTGACCGGGTCTCGCCATCGCGCTTATCGACCTGTCGCCCTTGCATGACTGCTGCCGACGCGATCAGAGTTAGACTAGGCCCCGAATTCCGCTACCGTTGTCCGCTTGGCGGACAGATCATCGACAATTGATGAAGACTCCCACCGACTACGACAACCCTGGCTACGCGCGAGCCCGTGCTCTCGAACCTAATATGGCCGAGAACTACGTCGCGCACACCATGATCGGCGACCCCCTGGCTGATGCAGCGGTCGAGGTTCTCGCCACACTGAAGCGTTCGGAATCCAGCCGGATTTTCTCGGCCTACATGAGCGTCCCCGACGGGAAAGAGCTTCCTGACGCGCCACCAGAGGTCCACGCGCTCATTGACGATGTCATCACTCCACCAGACTGGCTCGATCTTCCCGCTTTGACTGCCGGCATTCACATGTTCCATCGGAATCGAAAGATGGTTGTGGCCGGGATGCTGGCCGGAGTTCTCGTGGAGGGCTTCTCCACCAACATCAGTGAGTCGTTCTTTATTACCGGCCGTCTGCGCGACCAGGGTGTGCGGCGCCTTCAGCAAAACAACCGCCATATGGTGGATATCTTCCTTCCCGGCGGTATGGGCCCATACGGTGACGGGTGGAGGCTCTCCTTTCGGATCCGCCTCATCCATGCCCAGGTCAGGTACCTGCTCAAGAACTCAGAGGACTGGGACGTGGATGCTCTTGGCGTTCCTTTGAGCGCAGCCCATTGCGGCTACGCGATCACCGCGTTTTCCGCTCGGCTGCTCAAGCACATGAGGAGTCTGGGAGCAGTTTTCAGCGAGGAAGAGGCCGCGAGCTTCATGGCGACGTGGCGCTATTCGGGGCTTCTCATGGGGATTCCTGAGTCGATCCTCTTCCACGGCGAAGAAGACGCTCTGAAGCTCTACGAGATCGGCACCATGTGCGAGCCAGAGCCCGGCGCTTCCTCTGTCGTTCTGGCCAACTCGCTGGTCAACTCGGCGCCCCTCGTCGTTGGCATCAACGACTCTGCCAAGGGACAGAAACTCTCGCAGTACGTCTATAAGGTGTCGCGAGCGCTCATCGGAGACACACTGGCCAATCAGTTGAACTATCCCAAGCAGTCCACCTTCGGCGTACTCCCTTGGTTCCGCGTACAGGCCAGGTACGACCGCTTCACTCTTCGGTTCTTCCCCAAGATGGCCCGCAAGAGCAACGTTTCCAACTTCACTACGCTTTTGTCAGGATCGTGGTTCCACGACGAGGGCATCACCTACCACTTGCCCGACCATGTCTACGCCGAGGAGTCCAGCGAATGGTGAGCGCAATCTTCTCGGGGCGACCGACCCATTGGACCGGTCGCAAGGCGGGCTCGCACTAAGGTCAATTCATGTTCCGCTGGCAGGCCCGCAGAATTCAGAAGTCTCCGAGACTTGCACTCGCGAGCATCATCGCTGTGACAATCCTTCTTCTCGCCGGTTTCCTCGTCCAGGAAGCCCCCGAGGTGCCCGACCCCCTTGGTGCCTTCCTACCGTCCGGCAGCGAGTTGGCTGTAGCCGTTGACGCCGTCCAGGAGAGCTTCCCGGCATCAGGTGACACCAGGACTGTCCAAGTTCTCGCCAAAGGGCGCATTCTCGACGCCGAGGCCATTCAGGAGATGAGGGAGCTTCAGGACAGGATTTTCAGCGATCCCGAAGTCGCTCCGTTCCTCGCCGACCATCCCGTGACGGGGTACGTCCAGATCATCGAGGGGGTACTGCTCTTACAGGGCCTCAACCCGGCCTCTGCTTCCGATGCCGATATTGGGGCAGCCCTCGACCTGATGGCCAGTTCGCCAGAACTTGCCGCCCCGAGCGATTTGTTCAACAGCATCGTCAACCGGGATGCCGCCGGTGGGCAGTACTCCGGCCTTTCTCTGATCACCCTCAAATACACCGGCGACGACGTCGGTCTGCGAGACGCACAGCTGAGGATCCACGACATAGCGGATGCTGCAAGCTCGACTTCATTGGAATTGGCGGTTGTCAGCACAGCGGGAAACGAAGACGAGATCAACGACGTCAACCGGGTAAGCACACCTGTGCTCACACTCGGCGCTCTGGCGCTGATCGCCCTTTTGCTCACAGCCTTCTACCGCACGCAGTCAGATGTCCACATCACGATGATTGGGCTAGGCATCACCCTGGCATGGACCCTCGGTGCTCAAGCATGGCTGTCGCCCGGTGGTGCGGGCATTCTCGACCCCGACAACATCTTCATTGCGATTGTGCTGGTCCTCCTCATCAGCTTGAGTGTGGACTATGCGCTACAGATCACGAGCCGTTATCGAGAGGCGCTGGCGCTCGAAGCAGATGAGGACGCGCCCACCCGGTCCATCGGCCACGCGGTCAGGGAATCGGGCGTGCCGGTACTGCTCGCGGCAGGCACGACCGCTGTCAGCCTCCTCATTAACCTCACCAGCAAGTTCAGGCCGATAGCCGAATTCGGCATACTCGCCTCCATCGGAGTCATTTCGGGCTGGATCGTGATGACCACCTTCGTACCGGCTGCCCGGTTGCTGTTGGATCGCAAGCGCGCGGCCGATGGCCGGGAGCTGATCACTAGGCCCGTCGCAGATACCGTCCCCGGTACCGCTGCGACCCTGTCCCGGACCGCAGCGGTGATTGTGCGCCGCCCGTGGTCGATTTTGGGCGGCGCCGTCGTGGTGACGATCCTGGCTATCTTCGCGGCGACAAGCGTCGACACAACCACCACTCCCACTGATTTCCTCCCCCGCGACTCCGACGCGCTCGAGAACATTACTTTCATCGAAGACAGCTTCGGAGCAGGCGCCTCCACGCTCACGGTTCTCATCGAGGCCGATCTCGACACTGCTCACTCCACCCGTGATTTACTCGATTACTCTGCGTCCCTCTCCGCTCCCGAAACGCGCCCCGAGAGTATGGTGGGCCCTCCCATCAACTCAGCGGTGATGCTGCTCTCCGACTGGGCCGATGACAGCGGGCAACCGGGTGACAAGTACGACCCAGCCATCGCGGCGGCATTCGCCGATTTGAACTCCGGCTCATCGATACCTGACGACCGGGCCCTTAGTACCTGGACACTCCTGGAGGACATCGACCCCGCGAGCTTCGCATCGGTTGTCGATCTGCGTTCCGACGGCCCTGATCGCACCATTCTCCAGATCCCAGTGGCGGCCGACAGCGCCACGCTCCTTCCTCAGCTGCTCGACGAACTCGACGATCTATGGGGTGGCGATCCCGGGCAGACTACCGCAACAGGCGGCGACACTTTGGCCGCTCTAATCAACTCAGAGCTCGGTCGCAGCCAAACCCTGACCGTTCCCCTCACCATCGCTGCGGCCATGGCAATCCTATTGCTCTACTTCGGCATCAGCGAACGCCGTCCCTCCCTTGGAGTGATCAGCGTTCTGCCCATAGCGATGGTGGTGTTTTGGCTGTTGGCCACCATGTGGGTATTTGGGATCTCATACAACTTGGCGACAGCCCTGGTGGTGGCACTGACGATCGGTATCGGTGTGGACTACACCATCCATCTCACGCACCGGTTCATCGAGGCTGAAAAGGAACTCCGTGATTCCTCCCTTGCGCTCAGGCGCGCTATGACGACGACGGGGGGAGCGCTCGTAGCAAGTGCTCTAACCACCGCCCTTGGACTCCTGGTCCTGCTCTTCTCCCCGCTCCGGCCGATTCAGGAACTGGGGGCACTCACCTCGGCCACCATCCTATTGACGCTCATTTCCACGTTCACCGTGCTGCCTCCGTTGCTGATCCTGTGGTCTAGGTACCACCACCGCAAGGCTGCGGCGTACCAATGACCCTGTTTCGGCACAACGCGTCCGCCCGAGACCTCAGCGGCTCACCACGGAGTCGATGCTGTGTCCTTGACTGCGTCCGGCACGCGGTAGCTGATGCCGGTGTCATCGTACACCGATCGTTGCAGCAATCCAGCGAAGTTGTTGAAGTCATGCGATGAGGCTCCCGGCATGACTCTCGAGTAGAGGATCTTGGCCTTCCGCTGCGTCCGCACAAGTGCTAGGGCACCGAGTGTCGACTGTTTCGGATAGCCGAGCCTGTCGGCCAACTCGTTTCCGATCAACGCTCGAGAGGTCCGGTACAGAGCGCTTACCAGCCTTTTCTGTTTTGCCGGTTCGGAGATCTCAAGCAGTTCGGGAACAGAGCCAATGAGCCCGTGGGCCACTTCAGCAGACGGCTTGTCAGGCAGCGGTTCCAACAGACTGGCAACCCCTCGCATGTTCATGGCGTCCTCTTCGGTCTCGCACAGCAACACCTCGGGCACACCGAACAGCCAGGAGACATACTGCCAGATGTGCATGAAGCCATCGCTCTCCTCCTCGGTCAGCGGAACCCCCAACTTGCGCACAGATTGGAGCTGTATGCCGGACAATGCGGTTGAAGCCAGCGCCAAGTGCGCCTTGTGAATTGGCGGTCCCTCCACTGGAACATCCCATTCATTCGAATCGAGCAGCAACCGCCGCATCTGTGCATGGATCAACCGGATGCGAATCGTCAGCTTCCAACCGTCGCCCTGGCGATCCAACCCACCGGGCAAAGTCACCTCCACGAGGTGCCTGGTGGTCTGTTTGAGCCTGCGGAGGTTTCCTGCCGTACGCCCCGTGATCCAGAACGCTTTGCCTATTCCTCCTCCCAGTCCGGTGATGAGCGAGTCCAGCACAAGCCCAACGAAGAACAAATCCGAATACTTGTAGAAAACGCGGGAACCCGCCGCGGCCCTCTCCGGGTCGTACCCGAAAGGCGGCGGACGGCTGACTTCACTGAAGAACTCTCGCAGAGCATCCGGCGCCTCTCGCATCGTCTCCTCATCGCCATTCATCCCCGCCTCAATCAGACGATGTGACTGCCCTTGACTGAAATCGGCCAGAGCTGCCATGGCTGCATCCGCCGGAGGATCGCCAGCAAGGGTGTTCTCGACATAGGCCTCGGTGAGGTCTGGATCCACTGCCTTGGCTCTCTCATAGCCTTCGACGTACAAAGACGGCATCTCCATGAATCAGATCTTTCTGACAGATGTTGTTCTTCGCGCCCGATCACGAGGCACGATTCCAATGTTGGGACTCTCAACATTCTACAGCGATCCGGTGATCACTGCAGCTTAGAGCCACGTCGCGTGTTTACAGCGCGGCTCGGCCAGCGCTGAGGCCTCCGTCAACGTAGATGACTTGGCCGGTTACGTAGCGGGCGTCGTTGGAGGCCAAGAAACCCACCACATCGGCAATGTCTTCGGGGCGGCCAGTTCGGCCTAGGGGCACAGCGCGAGCCCGCAGCTCCCCCTTGTCGCCCTCGTAGTTCACCTGGGTGCCCTCGGTTTGGATCATTCCCGGGCCAACGGCGTTGGCCCGAATACCCCGAGAGGCCAACTCAAGGGCCGTCTGCTTGGTGAAGCTCTCCACTGCGGCTTTGGACGGCGGGTAGATGCCCACTCCCGGGGAGTTGGAATAGGCCGCATTCGACGAGAGGTTGACTATGGCCGAACCCGGCCCCATCAGCGGCGCCAATGCCTGCGTGCAGTTGAATACCCCCATCACGTTCACCTCCAGCACTCGGCGCACATCGTGGGGCGTCATAGCGTCTAGCTTGGCGAAGATCCAGATGCCGGCGTTGTTCACCAGGACGTCCACATGATCCAGCGACTGGGCCAGGGCGGCCACTGATTCGGGATCGGAAACATCGCACTGCCGCCATTGGCCGCCGAGCATTTCCGCGGTGGCCGCGGCGGTGTTCGGACTCTGATCCACCGCCACGATCTGGTGTCCATCGGCGGTCAGGCGCTTGGAGATCGCCCGCCCGAGCCCCTGTCCCGCACCGGTTACAACTGCTAATCCCATCGAGCCAGCATGACAGATCGACTGCGGCAGGTTGATACGTTGCCGACGTGCTCCACCACCGCCATCCCTACCGCTGGGTGATGCTGGGGGCACTGTGGCTGGTGTACTTCTCCTTCGGAATAGCGGTTTTCGGCATGACTCCGCTGGTGAACGTGATCCGAGAAGACTTGGATCTGAGCAAAGGGGCCATGGGAACGATTCTGGGGGCTTGGCCTCTGGTGTTTCTCGTTGCGGCGATGCCAGCTGGAGCACTCGTCGATCGGCTCGGACTGCGCCGCTCTCTGGGAATCGCCACCGTGATCATCTCCGCCTCCGCGCTGTTGCGTCCGGTGGTCACCAACTTCATCGGCATGTTTGGCTCGGTGGCATTGTTTGGCCTCGGCGGGCCGCTGGTTTCGGTGGGGGCCCCAAAACTGATCAGCGTCTGGTTCGACGAGGAAGAGCGAGCGCTGGCCATGGGGATCACCATGTCTGCACCGGCCATCGGCGGAGTCTTGCCCCTGGTTACCGCCAACAGCCTCCTCATGCCGGCATTCGACCAGAGCTGGCGGGCGACGCTCATGGTTTACGCCCTCATCACCGTGGCGATCATCGCTGTCTGGTTGGTTGCTGCTTCCGCCGGAGAGAAGCTCGCTCCTGGAGTGGACCGCGATGCCAATCCCGACCACGGCTTCTCCGGTGCCAGGGGCCTGTTGCGCCATCGAGCCGTCCAGCTCATGCTGATCGTGGCCCTTGGCATGTTCTTCTTCAACCACGCCCTCAATGGATGGCTGCCAACCGTGATCGAAGACCGGGGATTCTCCAGCTCAGCGGCGGGCTACCTCGCCGGTGCGGTCACTGCCCTCAGCATCGTCGGCGCGCTGCTGGGGCCGCGCCTGATCCCAGAAAGCAGCCGGATTGCGGTTATGGCCGGGGTTTATGCCGTGTTCGCCGCCGCCTCCATTCTGCTGTATGTGGACGTCAAGGCAGCCACCTTGGCCGGGTTGGCCATAATCGGCATGAGCAGAGGGCTGGCTGTACCGATTGCCCTTGTGGTGATGATGCAGCTCCCCGGCGTTGCGCAGCGCAATATGGGAGCGGCCGGTGGATTGTTCTTCACAGTTGGTGAAGCCGGTGGCGTAACCGGACCGATCTTGTTCGGCGTTCTCGCCGACATCGGTGGTTTCGGTGCCGGGCTCGTGCTGCTTACTGGGGTAGCCGGCCTAACCGGAATCCTGACCCTGGGCCTTCGCTCGGCAATGGCCCGCGTGAGGGACTACTAGGCGCCCCGACCCTGGATGAGCTCCTGCAAGGCCTCGTCATCGCTCACCAGTTTGGTCACCACTGCCTCGTCGACGTCGGCGACGACGATCTCGCCCACCTCGTCGGACACCGACGCGAAGAAGCCCAGCTCCTTCATGCCCACGGCCTGGCGATAGTTGTCCTCGGTTGGTGTGAGGTATTGGATCGACACCGCGTTGTAGCGGCGGATGAGGTACAGGTGCATGAGGGCCATAAGCCGCTTGCGGCGCAGAGCGGGGCTGTGGGTGTTCTGGTCCCGCACGGAGAGGATGGCCCGGCCACGCCGGTCGTTCAGGACTCCGAAAACCACGTTGGCCAGGTCGTTCGTGCCGCTGTAGACCACCAACTCGAGGATCTCCGAACCGGCGGTGTAGGGCCGCAGCCGGACCTTCAACTCGGCGTCGACGCTGTTGTGGGCCGCCCAGCGCTCCAGCCAGGCCTCCAGCTCGCGGGTGGGAACCTCGGTCTGCACCAGGTGCTGGAACTGGGTTGAGCCCTTGCCCATGGCTCGGGTGGTGGCGGTGCGCCCCGAGCTGGCCATGAGCGCGGCGTCCAGGCGGGGTCCGCCCACCAGGGTTTGCGGTGTCCTGTAGGGAGAGTCCACCAGGCGGAACCTGCGCTGGAGCCGGGCCAGGGCCAGCATCCCGTCCTGTTGGAGGGACGCAGCGAACTCCTCCCCCGCCATGCCGTCCACCTGGTGGCCGCCGTAGGTGATGAAGTTGAACACGAACCCCAGGCGCCCCAACTCGGCGGGGAATTGCCGCATCTCATCCTCGGTCATTCCGGTGGTGTCCCAGTTGAACGACGGCGACAGGTTGTAGGCCAGCATCTTGCCGGGATACACCGCGTGAACAGCCTCGGCGAACTCCCGGGCATCCTCCAGGTCGGCGGTCTTGGTCTCCATCCACAAGAGGTCGCAGTACGGGGCCACGGCCAAAGACTTGGCCACCGCATAGGGGATGCCTCCCTGCACCTGGTAGTACCCCTCAGTGGTGCGGGCCACCTCAGGATCCCAGGCCACGTCCAGGCCCATCTCGACAGCCCGTTCCCGGGCGGTGTCGGTGTCGACCGAGCGGGCGAAGCCGAGCCACTCGGCGGTGTGCATTCCGAAGCTCTCCCCCTCCGATGACCGCATCGCAATCTGGTCGGCTACCGCTTGGGCATAGGTGGCCAGCCCCGATGCCCGGTGCCATGCCTCGGCCAGCGCATCAGACACCCGGTCTACCGCGTCGTCGGCCCGGGGATCCGGCGAGGAATGGTAGGTGACCGCCGTCTTCTCGATGATCTGGTTGACGCCGGTCTGATCGAGCCATCCCATGGCCCGCTTGTAGCGGCTCTCGGGCACCGCGTAGAGCAGGTGCCCGTTCACCCCCTCCACACCGACTTCGGCGAGCCGCCGCAAAACCGCCAGGTAGGCGTCCTTGTAGGAGGGGACCGACAGCTGGGTGGCGCCCATTATGAACGGCTGGTCGCGCTCGTCGGCGCCGCCGTCCAGCAAGTTGGCCGCCTCGGCGTCGGTGCGGGCCACGATGATGCCCGACACCCCCATCACGTCGAGCTGGAATCGAGCGGCGTTCAACCGCTTGATCTGCTCATCGCACGCCACCAGCACCTTTCCCCCTTGGTGGCCGCACTTTTTGACACCGGGCTTTTGGTCCTCGATGTGGTAGCCGGGAACCCCGGCCTCCACGAAGCGGCGGACCAGATTGCGAACGTGGGGATCGCCGCCGTGGCCGGTGTCGGCGTCGGCGATGATGCTGGGAGTGAAATCCACCTCCGGAATGAACTGGCGCTCCGATGGGCTCATCCGGGATCGGGCGAACCGCTGGTTGCGATCGGCGGTCAACAGTGCCCGCACCAGGCCGGCAGCCTCGTCGGGGACCATGCTCAACGGGTAGCTGGCCAAATCGGGGCCGGGATCCTCGTGCAAAGAGCCCTTGGCCGATGTGGCCCAGCCGCCCAGATAGATGCCCTCGATCCCCGCCCGCTTCATGGCCACGGCCTGGCCCGGCGAATAGGGGCCGAACGTGGAAATGCACCGTCGCTGGTCGAACAGCTCCCGCAACCGGGTATAGAACCGCTCGGCCGCCATCCGGGCCACCGTGTAGTCCTGGTCGATCAGCCCGCGCTGCTCCACTACTTGGCGAGCCGAGTACAGGCGGGTCACCCCCTCGAAGCGGGGCGAGGCCATCCACGCGTGGGTGGATCGAACCTCGGCATCGAATGAACCGACAACGTTGGCGGCCATGGTGATACCTCTTTGGTGATGCGAAAGCGGTTGACCGGGGACACTAGCAACCGCGCGGCGGCTAACTGCACCATTATTCGCGGGAATTGCGATCCTGCTTGAGAAAACAGGCTTTTGCGGCCCTACTCTGGCGGCGCGTGACCTACCAGACGTTTGGAAGTGTTGAGGTGGCCGGCCCTTTGGCCGAATTGGCCACCCGCCGGCTGGCGCCGGGCACCGGTGTGGACCCTGAAAGCTTTTGGGCGGCGTTTGCCGACATGGTCCACAGAACTCGGCCGCGAATTCAGGCCTGCCGCGACGTGCGGGACGACCTCCAAGCCCGCATCGACGCCTGGCACCAAGACCCCGAGAGCCAGCCCGAGGAGGCGGCCGCCTTTTTGCGGGCCATCGGCTATCTGGTCGACGAACCCGATCCGGTGCCGGTGGCCACCGCGGGGGTCGATCCCGAGATTGCCTCGCTGTCGGGGCCGCAGCTCGTGGTTCCGGTGGACAATGCCCGCTATGCCCTCAATGCGGCCAACGCCCGCTGGGGCAGCCTCTACGACGCCTTGTACGGCACCGACGCCATCGACGAGTCCGAGGGCGCGGGGCGGGCCGGACCGTACAACCCGGTGCGGGGACAACGGGTGATCGACCGAGTCCGGGCCTTGTTGGACCGCCATTTTCCGCTGGCCTCAGGATCGCACGCCGACGCTGGGGCCTATGCGGTGTCCGACAGCGGATTGCGGGTGGAGCTGTCCGGCAACGCATCCAGCGGGCTAGCCGATCCTGGGCAGTTCGCCGGCTACACCGGCGAGGCATCGGCCCCCGCCACCGTGCTGCTGCGCAAGCACGGACTCCACATGGAGCTGGCCATCGATCGCGGCCACCGGATCGGCCGGAACGATCCCGCCGGAGTGGCCGACGTGATGATGGAGTCGGCTCTCACCACCATCATGGACTTGGAGGACTCGGTGGCCGCGGTGGACGCCGACGACAAGACCTTGGCCTACAGCAACTGGCTGGGCCTGATGCAGGGCAACCTCGCGGCGTCTTTTGCCAAAGGCGGCCGGGCCACAACCCGTCGTTTGAACCCCGACACCGCGGCGATTTCCCCATCGGGGATGCCCATGACGGTGCGGCGGCGCAGCGTCATGCTGATCCGCAGCGTCGGCCTCCATATGGACACCGACATCGTGCGGGTGGACGCCCAGCCCGTTCCCGAGACTCTCATCGATGTGGCGATGGCCGCCTGGTGCGCCATGCACGATCTCGTCGGAAGCGGCCCCCATCGAAACAGCCGTGCCGGGTCGGTCTACATCGTGATGCCGAAGCTGCACGGTCCCCGCGAGACCGCGCTGGTGAACGAGCTGTTCACGGCAATGGAGGACATTTTGGGAATGGCTCCCAACACGCTGAAGATGGGAATCATGGACGAGGAGCGCCGCACGTCGCTGAACTTGGCTGCCTGCATCGCCGAGGCCTCCGAGCGGGTGGTGTTCATCAACACCGGGTTCTTGGACCGCACCGGCGACGACATCCACACCAGCATGGACGCCGGCCCCATGATCCCCAAAGCGGAGATCAAGACCTCGGAGTGGCTGACCGCCTACGAACAGGCCAACGTGGCTGTCGGGCTGGCCTTGGGATTGCCGGGGCACGCGCAGATCGGCAAGGGCATGTGGGCCCGGCCCGACGACATGGCCGCCATGTTGGACGAGAAGATCGGCCATCCCCAAGCGGGGGCGTCCACCGCATGGGTCCCCTCCCCCACTGCGGCCACCCTTCACTCGCTGCACTATCTCGAGACCGACGTGGCTGCTCGCCAGGCCGAGTTGGCGGCAACGCCATGCGACCGCGACGCCGCCGTGCAGGCCATGCTGACGCCGGCGGTGCTCCCGCCCGACCGCGAGCTGTCCCCCGCGGCGATCCAGCGGGAATTGGACAACAACGCCCAGGGCATTCTGGGCTACGTGACCCGGTGGGTGGGCCAAGGGGTGGGCTGCTCCAAGGTGCCCGACATCGACGACGTCGCCCTGATGGAAGACCGGGCCACGCTGAGGATCTCCTCCCAGCACATCGCCAACTGGCTCCACCACGGCCTGCTGTCCGAAGAGCAAGTTGTCGAGGCCATGCGGCGAATGGCCGCCGTGGTTGACGGCCAGAACGCCGACGACCCCGACTATGACCCCATGAGCCGCGATTTCGCCGCCAGCATCCCGTTTCGCGCCGCCGTGGCCCTCGTGATCGAGGGCCGCGACCAGCCCAACGGCTACACCGAGCCCATCCTCACCGCGCACCGCCGCCGCCAGAAGGCTGCCGGCTAGCAGAGCGCGCCAATGGGGAACACCACATGCCTTCCAGCCATTGGCTCCTCAACAGATTCGGCGATCCAGAGTTCACCTATCGGCCCGGGCCCTAGTGGTGTGTCGTGGGTTTAGCGCCGTGGATTGCGACGGCAGCGGCGTTCCTCGCAAGGCGCACCGACGCAGCCATACTTCCAGCGTACGGCAAGGAGGGGCAACGCCGCGAGGGGCGTCGATGCCTAGCAGGACACGCGCGAATAAACCCACGACACACCACTAGTCGACGACCGGGATTTGTCAGTCCTCGCCTTTGACGGTGGCTTCATCATCGAGCTCACCGAGGTAGGCGGGCAGTTTGATTCCCACCTGAGCGGCCAAGTCGTGGATGGGGGGCAGGGAGCTGGCCAGGCCGGACAGGAAGTCAGCGGTGCTGCCGCCCTTGCCGGTGCTGCCGCTCCCCGAGTCCCATACCGTCACTTGGTCGATCTTCAGATTCGAGATGGCCTTGACCTGCTCGGCCACCAATGCCGGCATCTGCTCGGCGATCAACAGCAGGGCAGCCAGCTGGGGCTCGCCTCCAGCATTGTCCACCATCGCCCCAAGGCCCTCGGCTCGGCGGCTCAGCAGAGCCAGCAACCCCAGCGCCTCGGCTTCCATGAGCAGGCGCTGACCGTCGGCCTCGCCGCCCTTTACCAGCCTGATCCGGTCGGCCTCGGCCTCGGCCAGAGTGCGGACCCGCTCCCGCTCCACTTCGGCGGGCACCACAATGTCGGCCTCCTGTGTGGCCTTGTCCCGGGAGGCCCGAGCCTGCTCGGCGCCGGCCTCGGCCGCGAATGAATCCTGGGCCGCTCGGGCTTGGGTGACTCGCTCGGCGGTGACGGCGGCCCGCTCAGCCTCGGCCTCCTGCTGGCGGCGCTCGCCGTCGGACTGGGCGATCACCACCTGAGATTCGTTCTCTCCCTCGGTGGCGGTGGCGTTGGCCTGGGCCACCTTGATACGCCGCTCCCGTTGGGCCTCGGCGGCCCCGATGTCGCCGTCGCGCTCCTGCTCGGCCACCTTGATCTTGGCCTCGTTGATGGCCCGGGCGGCCGCTTCCCGCCCCAACGCGTCGATATACCCCGACTCGTCGGTGATGTCCTGGATGTTCACGTTGATGAGCCGCAGCCCGACTTTGCGCAGCTCGATCTCCAGCGACTCGGTGATGTTGGTGATCAGCTTCTCCCGGTCGGCGTTGATCTCCTCGATGGGCATGGTGGCGATAACCACCCGCATCTGGCCGAAGATGATGTCGCGGGCCAGGTTCTCGATTTCCACCAGGCTCAGCCCCAGCAGCCGTTCGGCGGCGTTCTGCATGACGCCGGGCTCGGTGGAGATCCCCACGGTGAACGTAGCCGGGGTATTCACCCTGATGTTCTGCTGGGAAAGCGCCCCTTGGAGCTTGATCTCGATGGGAATGGGGGTGAGATCCAAAAAGGCGTGGCCCTGGATGACCGGCCAAACCAGGGCGCCGCCGCCGTGGAGGCACCGGGCCGACTGGCCCTGCCCGCCTATCCGGCCGTAGATGACCAGCACGCGGTCGGAGGGGCAGCGCTTGTAGCGGGAAGAGATCCACAGCAGCGCGATGAGAAGTATGACAATGAGGCCGGCAACGAGGGCTATAACAGCCATTGGCGAGTCCTTTCGGGTCTATCTGGATATGGGTTACAGGGGTTTGACCAGGACGGTGGACCGATTCACCACCGACACCACGGTGACGCGGGTCTGAGCCGGCAGGTCGGCGTCCGAGCTGGTATAGGCGTCGACCACCCGGAGCCGCCCCTGGATGAGGATTTCGACTTTGCCGGGCATGGATCGGTTGGCCGGGATCGGCAGGTACACGGTGCCGATGATGCCGACCGCGCTCTGGTAGTCGACCGAGCCGCTCTCCTCCATCCGCGCGAATTTGTGCCACATGTAGGCCACGGCGAAGAACACCGCCAGCCCCACCGCGATGGCCACGATCACCGAGACCGGGGTGGAGCTGTCCGCCTCCTTCATCAAAACGCCGGTCCAGCCGAAGGCGAAGAAGAACGCCGTCAGGCTTCGCAGGGACAGAAATCCCGTTCCTGCTCCCTCGTCATCGAGGTCGATGTCGAGGTCGGATCCGACGCCGAAGCCCAAGAGCAGGAGCTGGAGAACGAGGAAGACGCCGGCGATGATGCCGATCAGATAGAACACCTGGAGGTCGCCGGTCAGGCCTTCCCACCAGTCGCCCATCTATCGGTCCTCCCTGTCTTGTCTTCCTATGCGCAGTCCGACACTGGTACGGCGCTTCGAGCCTTCACAAGAGCCATCCTACCGGGTTCGCCGTCCATCTCCTCCTCGCCCCTTCTCCATGGCCTCTTGCTGGTGACATGGAGTTTGAATGACCACAGCCCGTGCTCGGCGTGGCAAAGTCTCCCCATGGTCGAAGCCAAAGTTCGCTGGACCCACCAGTGGAAGGAGCTCTACGAGGAGGTCATCGACTCGGGGCTCTGCACCGGCTGCGCCGGCTGTGTGATCGCCTGTCCCCACGATGTGATCGGCTACAAGCACGAGCCCGGCCAGTACAAGCCCTTCCACCTCGAAGAGGATCTGGGCCTGTCCGACTGCATCCACGGCCAGAAGGGGTGCACCTCCTGCACCCGGGCGTGCCCCCGGTTTCGCACCTGGGAGGCCGAAGCCGACGAGCACCTGTTCGGCCGCATCCGCGCCGAGGACGAGGTGTCGGGCATCTACCGCGACATCTTGTTGGTGCGGGCCTCAGACGACTACGTCTACGAGGTGGGCCAAGACGGCGGACTGGTGTCGGCCATCTTGATCTGGTGTCTGGAGAACGAGGTGATCGACGGCGCCCTCACGTCATTTCTGGAGAGGGGTGACGCCGACGGCTGGAAGGCGGTGCCCGGTCTGGCCGTCAATCGGGAGGAGGTGTTGCGGGGCGCAGGCAGCCGCTACACCTACTCGGCCAATCCGCTGGCCTATCGGGAGGCCAAGGAGCAGGGACTGGAGCGCCTGGCCCTGGTGGGGATGAGCTGCCAGACCTCCATCGGCCCAGTGATGTGGAACCGCAAGGTGGGCAAGGTGGGCCGTCCCATAAAGCTGAACATCGGGCTGTTGTGCTCCAAGAGCTTCGACGACTCCATGTTCGAAGAGCTGTTCTGGGTGAAGTACGGGCTGCCCACCGACCAGATCGCCAAGATGAACATCAAGGGCGTGTTCCAGGTGTGGATGAAGAACGGCGACTACCACGAGATCAACCTCAAGGAGTGCCACGCCTGGACCCGGGAAGGCTGCACCCTCTGCCCCGACTTCGCCGCCGAGCACGCCGACATCTCCACCGGAGGCATCGGCGACGCCACCGACTGGACCCTCACCGTGGTACGCACCGAGCTGGGCCGGGCTGTCATCAACGCCATGTTGGAAGACGGCGTGATCGAGGCCCGGCCGGGAGACGACGACCCCGGAGCAGTGGCCCTCATGCACAAGCTGGCCGCCAAGAGCCGCCAGCGCTGGCCCGACTGGGCCGAGAGCGCGGTCCGGGTGGGGGTCTGAGGGAGGCTCTGCGGCCTCTTGATCACACCCCGGACAAATCCCGGATGCACTGGCGCAAAATCAGCTCCACCTCTTCGGGAAACCCGGCGTTGATGTCGCTGCGCAGGTCGTCGTCGAGCTCTTTGAATTCCTCGAATGTGAGCTCATCTTTGATCCTGTCGAAGCTGCACTTGCACACCGCAGCCAGATTTGCTTCCTCGCGCAGTCGCTCATCCAATCTCTCCGGATGCTCCTTGCCCACTTCCCAACAGCCACTGCGGTAGTTCCGCTCGGCTTGACCAACGTTTTCTTCTCTGATGTCCAGCTCTGGTATCTCAAAATCGGCGCGGTTGTCGTCATAGGAGGTGGGTGCGCCGGAATTGCCGCACGCGGCGGCCACCACTACCAGAGCAGCCACCACCGCCAGCACACGGGCCTTCGTCACGGCCCCAACGGTACCGCCCGATTCCCCTCGGTCGCGAACCATCCCCAGTCCTACGCCGAGTCGGCCAGCCCCAGCGCCCGGGCGAACACTTCGTCGATCATGTCAGGGGTGAGCCGACCGGTGAACGTGTTCTGCTGGCTCACGTGGTACGAGCACACCACTGTGCGCCCGCCGGGTGCGGCTGCCTCCAGGCCATGGGCGAACTTCGGCCGGGGCCGCATCCCCAGCTCGGCGGCCACCGCCCCGTAGCCGATGGCCCCCAGAGCCACAAACACCCGGGCCCTGGTCAACAGGGCCAGCTCCCGCACCAAAAACGGGCGGCAGGCATCCCGCTCGGCTGGGGTCGGCTTGTTCTGGGGCGGGGCGCATCGCACCGGGGCGGTGATGTACACATCGTTCAGTACCAGGCCGTCGTCCACATCGGTGGCCGTGGACTGGTTGGCCAGGCCCGTCCGGTGCAGCGAGGCATACAGGAAGTCGCCCGACCGGTCGCCGGTGAACATGCGCCCGGTGCGGTTGGCCCCGTGGGCGGCCGGGGCCAGGCCCACCACCACGATGCGGGCCCCGGGGTCGCCGAACCCCGGCACCGGCCGGCCCCAGTATGTCCAGTCCCGGTATGCTGCCCGCTTGACCGCGGCCACCTCCTCCCGCCAGGCCACCAGCCGGGGGCAGGCCCGACAGCCGATAACATCGGCGGCCAACTCGTCAAATGAATCCATCGCGGGCAAGCTAGAGGACGAGCGAAAGAGTTGCCTGCGAGTAAGAGAGCGATGGCTGGAAATCCCCGCAAACCCACCATGGTGTTGTTCGTGCGCCACGGTCAGACTCCCACCACCGGCGCGGTGCTGCCCGGGCGGGCGCCGGGGCTGCACCTCAGCGACCGGGGCCGGGAGCAGGCCGACCAGGCGGCGGCCCGCATCGCCGCTTTGGGCGCGGAGCGCATCGGAGCGGTGTACGCGTCTCCCATGGAGCGGGCCCGGGAGACCGCCGCACCCATCGCCCGGGCCGTGGGACGGCGTGTGCGGGTGCTGGACAGCCTCAACGAGTGCGATTTCGGACAATGGACCGGACGCCGTCTCAGCGACCTGCGCCGCCGCCGCGATTGGCGGCAGGTGCAACGCAGCCCCAGCAGCTTCCGCTTCCCCGATGGTGAGTCGTTCGCAGAAATGCAGACCAGGATTACCGGCGCGGCGCAGTCTCTGACCGCACGCCATCCCGGCTCAACGGTGGTGGCAGTGTCGCATGCCGACACCATCAAGGCCGCGGTGTCGCACGCCTCGGGCGCCCACTTGGACATGTTCCAGCGGATCGCGGTGTCGCCCTGCTCGATCACCGCCATCCTCTACAGCGTCGAAGGTCCGCTTGTGCTGGCCGTCAACAGCACCTCTGACCTCAAATCCCTGGTTCCATCATGAGCGCCTCCTACGACCTCAACGACCTCGAGCACTTCACGGTGGGAACCATCGGCCCGACCGGCCAACGGGTTTTCTATCTCCAGGCAGGGGTCACCGGAACGCTGGTGTCGCTGAAGCTGGAGAAGCAGCAGGTGGCCGCGCTGGCCGAGTACCTGGCTGGGGCGCTCGGGGAGATCACCGACGATCCTGATGCCATCGTTCCTGAAGCCGATATCGGGCTGATCGAGCCGGTGGAAGCCGAGTGGACCGTGGGCGACATTGGCATCGGCTACGACGCAGACGCCGATCTGATGCTGATCATGGCAACCGAGGCGCCGTCCCAAGACGACCCCGATGATCCAGCCACCGCCCGGTTCCACATCACCCGGGGCCAGGTTGCCGGGTTCGTGGCCCGGGCCCGAGAGGTAGTGGCCGCCGGTCGGCCGCCGTGCCGCTACTGCGGAGCCCCGCTCAACGACGACGGCACATGGTGCCCTTGCTCCAATTAGCCGCGTGAGCACCTCCGAGCCCGACACCGGATCGCCGATACGAGCCATTCCCATGGTCGTTCCCCTGAAAACGTGAGCGCGAAAATGCCCCGAGGCGAGTCACCGATACGAGCCATTCCCATGGTCCTTCCCCTGAAAGCATGAGCGCGAAAGTGCCCCGAGGCGAGTCCCCGTTCCGGGAGCGGCCCCCGCTTTGCGACAATCTGGCCGTCGATCTGCTGCAAGCAGGAGAGCTGGACGTACTGGGGAGGATGCCGTGGAGCTCCAATATGACTTTCTTGGTCGACGTTCACTCCCCCGACGCTTCCACCGTCCAGGGGGTGTACAAGCCAGTGCGGGGCGAGCGGCCCCTTTGGGACTTCCCAGCCGGGCTGCACAAGCGGGAGATCGCCGCCTTCGAGCTGTCGCTCGCGTTGGGCTGGAACCTGGTCCCGCCCACCGTCCTTCGGGATGGACCGCTGGGCGAGGGGTCGGTACAGCTCTACGTCCCCACCGACTACGACGAGCACTACTTCACCTTGCGGGAGGAGCCCGTCCACCATCGGTGGTTTCAGCGGCTGTGCGCGTTCGACTTCATCATCAACAGCACCGACCGCAAGGGCGGCCACATCCTGCTCGGCGACGACGGGAGGCTCTACGCTATCGACAACGGGTTGTCATTCCACTGCGAGTTCAAGTTGCGCACCGTGATCTGGGAGTGGGCCGGCAATCGCCTGCCCGATGACCTGGCCGCCGACGTAGACCGACTGTTGGATGAGGGCCTGCCTCCCGGCGTGGCCAACATGCTGTCTTTGCTGGAACGAGACGCCCTGTTGACCCGGGCCGGCGCCCTGGTGGGCGAAGGCCGCTTCCCCACCGACCCCAGCGGCCGCCGCCACCCCTGGCCCTTGGTCTGAGACCGGCCTAGCTCCGGGCTTGCAGCGCCTCGATCAGCTTGGGGAGCACCTTGTGGACGTCGCCCACCACACCAAGATCGGCGATTCCGAAGATGGGGGCCTCGGCATCCTTGTTGATGGCAATGATGTTCTTGGAGCCCTTCATGCCCACCATGTGCTGGGTGGCTCCGGAGATGCCGCACGCCACATAGACGTCGGGCTTGACCACCTTGCCGGTCTGGCCCACCTGGTGGGAGTAGGGAACCCAGCCCGCATCCACGATGGCTCGCGACGCGCCGGCCGCACCCCTGAGGAGTCTGGCCAAGTCCTCGATCATCGAGTACTTCCCGGCCTCGCCCAAGCCTCGCCCGCCGGAGACCACCACCCCGGCCTCGTCCAACTTGGGACCGCTGGACTCCTCGGCGAAGCGGTCCACCACCCGGGCCGCCCCGGTTGCCCCCAAATCGGGCACCGGCAGGGCCGACACCGCCGCCGGTGCCCCGCCGGACTCCTCGGCGGCGAACGACTTGGGGCGGACCAGGAACAGGCCGGCGCCCGAACCGCTGAACCGGGTGCTGACGTTGACCGTCCCGCCGAATACCGGCTCAGTCCCCACCAACGAGCCGTTGGCCTGCTCCAGTTCGACAATGTTGGTGATGACCGGCGCGCCCAGCTTGACCGAGAGCCGCCCAGCCACGTCGCGGCCGTCGTAGGTGGTGCCGAACAGCACTGCGTCGGGAGCGGCCCCGCCCTCGAGGGCCGCGGCTATGGCTGAGGCCACCGCCGGGCCGGCCAGACCGTCGCCCAGATCACCGGTGGCGTGGACCACGGTCGCCCCGTGGGCCCCGAGCTCGGCGGCCAGCGGCTCGCCGTCTGTGCCCACCACTGCTTCCACGGTGTCGGCCAGCTCTCGGGCCCTGGTCAACAACTCGAGGCTGATCGAGGCGACCTTGCCGCCCGAGGCTTCAGCAAACACCCAAATGGTTCCCATGGCGCCTCCTAAACGATCCTCAGCTCTTCGAGCAGGGCGATGATGCGCTCGTGGGCGTCGCCCTCGTCGGTGATGATCTCGCCCGCCTCCCGCTCGGGTGCGGGGCTGACATCGGTAATCTGCTGGCCGCCGCCGGCCCAGCCCACCTGGTCGGCGCCGATGCCCAGATCGCCGATCCCCACCTGGTCCATGGGCTTGGACTTGGCTGCCATGATGCCCTTGAACGACGGGTAGCGGGGCTCGACCACCCCGGCGGTGACCGATACCACCGCGGGCATCGGGCATCGGACCTCGTCATAGCCGGCCTCGGTCTGGCGCTTCACGACCACCTCGCCGCCCTCGGCCTGGATCTCCTTGGCGAAGGTGACCGAGGGAAGCTCCAGCAGCTCGGCCACCTGCTCGGGAACCGTGCCGGTGTAGCCGTCGGACGACTCGGTGGCGGCCAAAATCAGATCCGCTTGGGCTCGGCCGATGGCCGCGGCCAGAACTCGGGCGGTGCCCAGGGCGTCGGTTCCGGCCAATGCCTCGTCGCTCACCAGTATGGCCTTGTCGGCCCCCATGGCCAGCGCGGAGCGCAGCCCGTTCACCTCTTCGTGAGGGGCCATCGACACCAGGGTCACCTCGCCCTCGCCGGCGGCATCGCGCAGCTGGAGGGCCATCTCCACCCCATAGGAGTCCGACTCGTCCATGATGAGCTTCATGTCCCGCTTGAGGGTGTTGGTCTCCGGATCGAGCTCCCCGGGATCGGCCGGATCGGGGATTTGCTTCACGCAGACGACAATGTCCATAGCGCACAAGTCTCCCACCACGCTCCGGGCTCGCAAAACCAAACGAGGGGGAACTGAGGGCAATTGCCGACAGCCGCGTTTCTTTCCTCAAACAGGCAAGCGGTAGCGTAGAAAGCCTGAAAGTCCTGCTTCTCGTCAACCCCCACGCATCCTCGGTCACCGCCCGGACCCAGGTCGTGATTCAAAAGGCACTGTCAGCTGACCACGAGGTGACCCTCGCGGCCACCCACCGGAGGGGACACGCCTCGCGCCTGGCCCACGGAGCGGTGGCCGATGGCTGCGACGTGGTGGCGGTGCTGGGCGGCGACGGCACGCTCAACGAGGCAGTCAACGGGCTGGCTGCCTCCAACGTTGCGCTGGCTCCGCTTCCCGGAGGGTCGACCAACGTGTTCGCCCGAACCATCGGTCTGCCCGACGACCCCGTAGAGGCGGCCGCCATGCTGCTGGAAACGCTGGCCGTCGGCAATATCCGGCGTGTGGGGCTGGGACAGGTGAACGGACGGTATTTCATCTTCCACACCGGGGTGGGATATGACGCCGCCGTGGTGCAACAGGTGGAGCGACGGGCCGGGCTGAAGCGATACGCCAACCACGCCCTGTTCGCCTTCGCAGCCGTGGACACTTGGATGCGCCAATACGACCGGTCGCGCCCCCGGTTCACCGTCTATCACGCCGACGGCGAGGCGGTGACCGGCCAGTTCGCCATCTGCCTCAACACCGATCCCTACACCTATCTGGGGTCGCGCCCGTTCACCGTCATTCCCGAGACCACCTTGGATGGGCCCCTGTCCTTGGTGACCCTGCGGTCGCTGCGGGCCAACCGGCTCCTGCGGGTGGCGGCCAGCGCCCTCGGCTACGGCCCTCCGGTGACCGCTCACCGCCACGTCCACTCCCGCACCGAGGTGGCCAGCGCCGTGGTGGCCAGCGACACCTCCTTCCCCTATCAACTCGACGGCGACTACCTCGGCGAAACCACCCGCCTAGAGTTCCACCACGCCCCCGACGCTCTCGCCCTCGCCCTGCCTGTCCTGTGAATCCTGCCGCCATCCAGGACTCTGCGGCATCGAGCCCAAGCCCGGCTCGGTGAGATCCGATGACGGGCACACCTGGCTCATGCTCTTCGAAACGCCGCTGGCCGACGGGCTGTTCGAGGCCCATTGGCGAGTGGCAGCAGTCAAGTGTCCCTCAGTCTTTTTCATGCAACACCGAACGAGCCACATCGGGCACGTCGGTGATCACCGCATCAACGCCCATAGCGGCCAGTTGGGCGATTTGGCCGGGGTCGTTGACGGTCCAGACGTTGACCTCGAGACCGGCGGCGTGGGCGGTGTCGATGAGGGTTCGGCTGGTGGAGGCAAAGTAGGGGTGGATGGCGGTGTGGCCGGCGGCGACAACCCGGCCCACCAGCAGATCGGAGGCCAGCACCTCGAAGGTCAGATACGCCGTTGCAATCCCGGGATCGATAGCCCGGATCCGGTTGAGGGCTTCCATGTCGAACGACGAGATGATCACCTCTTTTCCGATCTCATCGATACCCCAGCCCAGAACCAGCCCGGCCACCGCGGCCGAAACCTGGTGCTCGGCGTCGTAGTCGGGATCCCCGGGCGCGCTCTTGATCTCGATGTTGATCACAAACTCCCGGCCCACCGCCGGGTCCCGACACACGTCCATGACCTCGGCCAGTGTCGGAACCCAGTCGGGCAGCTCGTCATCCTGCATATCGACGATGGCCCGACCGTCGGGCAGATGGGCGTCGTGGTGAACCACCAGCACGTCGTTGGCCGTACGCCTCACGTCCAGTTCCACGCCGTCGGCATTCAACCGCACCGCGGCACGGAACGCATCCAGGGTGTTTTCCCGCTCGGCCGCCGATGCCCCCCGATGGGCGATAACCCTCACGGGACCAATCTTGCCTTTCCGCTTACAAGACCCATACTCACAGGACTAACAGCATTATCAACAATAGACACATTCACCACTAGCCCCTCTTGCCACACCACTTGAGCACCTCTATCCTTATCCCCACGTGATTTCCAAAAGCTTGCTAGAAAAACTCGAGAACGCGGCGGATGATTGGCGGTGCCAGGCGGCCTGCCGCGATACCGACCCAGATCTCTTCTTCCCCGTAGGCAGCACAGGCTTGGCTCTAGAGCAGATCGAGTCGGCCAAGGTGGTGTGCCAGACCTGCCTCGCCCTGGACGATTGCCTGGAGTTCGCCTTGGCCACCAACCAGGACTCCGGCATCTGGGGCGGCACATCAGAAGAAGAGCGACGCATGCTCCGCCGCCGACGGGTGGCAGAGCAGCGCGAAGCCGCTATCATCTCGGCCTAGTGGTGTGTCGTGGGTTTATTCGCGCGTGTCCTGCTAGGCAGCGACGCCCCTCGCGGCGTTGCCCCTCCTTGCCGTACGCTGGAAGTATGGCTGCGTCGGTGCGCCTTGCGAGGAACGCCGCTGCCGTCGCAATCCACGGCGCTAAACCCACGACACACCACTAGCTGCCGGTAGGGGCGCGGCCCCCAAGAAGAGGGATCGCCACCTCCACCACGGTCCCGGGGCGGGGCGGATCCCCCTCGCCGTCGCTCATAGTGATGCTCCCCCGAAGGTCGGCGCCCACCAGATTCCCTACGATGGCGATTCCCAGCCCATTGGCGTTGTCCACGTTGAACCCGGGCGGCAGTCCAACCCCATCGTCGGTCACCCGCACCTCCAACCAGTCGCCGTCGTTGTCCAATTCGATCAGCACCTGCCCGCCGGGCGGCTCGGGATAGGCATGGTCCATGACGTTTTGCAGGCATTCGTTGAGCACCACTGCCAGGGGCGTGGCCACATCGGCAGCCAGTTCCCCGGCATCGCCGGTCACTTTGAACTCCACCGGCCGGTCGGGACCAGTCAGCCCCTCCTCCACCATCCGCACCAGCGACCGCACGATCTCCACGAACGGCACGTCGCTGCTGGCGTCGCGCGACAAGATCTCGTGAACGATGGCGATCGCCCGAATGCGCCTCACCGACTCCTCGATGGCGTCCCGAGCCTCCGCGGCAACGGCCCGGCGACCTTGCAGGCGCAGCAGCGAGGACACCGTCTGAAGGTTGTTCTTCACCCGGTGGTGTATCTCGGCGATGGTGGCGTCCTTGGACATCAGCAGGCGATCCCGGCGGCGAAGCTCGGAGATGTCCCGCACCAACACCAACGCGCCGGTCAGCTCTCCCCTGCCGATCAGGGGCAGACAGCGCAGCACCACCGTGCCCCGATCGCCGTGCTGGATCTCCTCGGTCTGGGGCAGTCGAGAGGCGAACGCGGCCCGGATGGCCCGCTGCTCCAGGCCGATCTCCGCCAGTCGGCGGCCCTCCACGTCGCTGTGGAGACCGATGCGGTGCAGGGCCGAGGCGGCATTGGGAGAAATCAGCCGAACTCGGCCTGATGCGTCCAACAGCATCAAACCGTCGCCCACCCGGGGAGACTCCTCTGTCTCGATGTCATCCACTGGGAAGGGGTACTCCCCTTCGGCAATCATGGCCGCCAGCCGCCGGAACAGCTTGAAGTAGCTCATCTCCAACTCGCCGGGGTTGCGCTGGATATCGGGATCGAACTCCCGAGCCATCACCGCGATCACCTCCCCGTGACAGCTGACCGGCACGGTGAGCGTGCGGATGCGGGGTTGGTCGGCGTGGCCGATGCGCCCGCCGTCGATGATGCGGCCCTCCCGGTAGGCCACGTCCACGAGCGGACGCTGGTCAGGGGTGAAGCGAGCCCCCACCAAGTTGTTGCGATGGACAGACCGAGCTGTGGTGGGCCGGATCTGCCCCGCAATGGCATAGCTCTCCGGACTGCGAATCCTGCGGCCGGCGGGCACGTACAGGAGCAAGTCGGCAAAGGAAATGTCGGCCAGCGGGGCCCACGTCCGCATGAGCCTCTGGAGATGGTTCAGGCGCGACTTGGGAAGGCCGGGTGCCAATTCCTCCAGGCTCGCCATCGTCAAAGTCTACGGGGTTCGGATCTGCCCCTTGGAGGCTGATCCAAGGGGATAGCCAGGGAGCGGCTCAGCTTCCGAATCCGATGGAACGACCGGCTGATGAGGGGTCCAACTCCACATAGGCCACGCTGGAGGCCGGAACCCCCACCTCGCGCCCTCGATTGTCGGTCAGCCACAGCATTTCGCCAGAGGCCAGACCCGAGGTGATGGCCTTCTTCACCGTCCCCACATCAGATTCGGGATCCAATTCCACCTCGATCTCCTTTTGGCTTCGGATTACGCCGATTCGGACGTGCATGCATTGTCTCCTTGGGGTCGAGCTTGCTAGTTGATTTTGAGCTCGGGGCTGTAGATCCGCCGGGGCGGGGGGTTGTCCACCAGGTGGGCGGCCATCGCCGAGAATGCCCGGCCGGCCTCAGAGTCAGGGGCCTCTGCTGCGATGGGGCGGCCTTGGTCAGCCCCCTCACGGAGGGCGGGCAGCAGCGGCACCTGCCCGATCAGGGGCACCTCCAGCCGGTCGGCCAGCTCCTGTCCTCCCCCGGCGCCGAACAGCTCATACCGCTTGCCGTCGTCGCCGGTGAACCAGCTCATGTTCTCGATCACTCCGCGAACGGTGAGGTTTACCTTCTCGGCCATGAACGCGGCCCGCTGGGCCACCCGCTGGGCGGCGGGCTGGGGGGTGGTCACCACATACACCTCAGAGCGAGGCAGGAACTGGGCCAGAGAAATGGAGATGTCCCCGGTGCCCGGCGGCAGGTCCACCAACAAGAAGTCGGGGTCGTCCCAGGCCACATCGGTAAGGAACTGCTCCAGCGCCTTGTGGAGCATCGGACCCCGCCAGATCACAGCCTGGTCCTCCTCGGCGAAGAACCCCATGGAAATGCACCGCACACCGTGGGCCTCAGGGGGAACGATCATCTCGTCGACCATCTGCGGGAGCTGGTTGATCCCCAGCATTTTGGGGACGGAGAAGCCCCAAACGTCAGCGTCCACCACCGCGGCGCGATGCCCAGCCGCGGCGAGGGCCACTCCCAGGTTCACTGTGACCGACGACTTGCCCACGCCGCCCTTGCCGGAGGCGATCAGCATCACCCGCGTCGAGGAGCCGGGATCGGCGAAGGAGATGGTCCGGCCCGGCGGTGCGGGTGTGTCGCCTGCGGGAGCCATGCCGGTAGATTACGGCATCGACTCAGAAATCCCTGTGCCGTGACCGGTCGCCACTATCTCGACCATGCCTCTACCTCGCCCATCCGGCCGGAGGCGGTGGCGGCCATGGACCGCTGGTGGGCCGCGGGCCACGGCGACCCCTCCCGGATGCACACTGAGGCGATGGCGGCCCGCTACGAGATCGAGGAAGCCCGTCAACAGGTGGCCGACTGCTTCGGCGCCCGGTCCCGCGAGGTTGTTTTCACCAGCGGGGCCACCGAGTCGATCGCCGCCGCGGTTCGAGGGGCGTCTCACCGGGGCGCCCACCAGGTGCTCAGCGCGGTGGAGCACTCCGCAGTGCGCCTGTCGGCGCAACGGCTCGGGGGTCGAAGCTCCTCTGGCCAAAGACATCAGAGCACCGTGGTCGGGGTGGACAGCACCGGGCGGGTGGACCCCGACGAGATGGCGGCGGCCATCCAAGCTGACACCGCCGCGGTCCACTGCCAGTGGGCCAACCACGAGGTGGGCACAGTGCAGCCGGTGGCCGAAGTGGTCGCCGCCTGCCGAGAGCGGTTCCCCGATGTGCTAATCCATGTGGACGCGGCGGCAGCCGCGGGCCGGGTCCCAATCGACTTTGCCGAGACCGGTGCTGATCTGATGTCGATCAGCGCCCACAAATTCGGCGGCCCTCCGGGCATCGGCGCCCTTTTGGTGCGCCGGGGACTGCGCCTAGTGCCGCTGCTGGAGGGCGGTGACCAAGAACGGGCCCGGCGGGCGGGACTGGAGAACGGCGCGGCCATCGCCGGTTTCGCCGCGGCCTGCGCGGTGCTTGATGACGACGGATCGGAACAAGAGGCCAGCCGAGCTCAAACTCAAACCAACACGCTCCGCGACCGGGCTCAACGCCTCGAGGGCGTCGTGCTCTACGGCCATCGCACCCATCGCCTGCCCCACCTGGTGTGCCTGGGCATCAGCGACGTGGAGCCCCAAGCCGTGTTGATCGCCCTGGATCGGGCCGGCGTGGCCGCCCACTCCGGCAGTTCCTGCGCCTCTGAGTCGCTGGAGCCGTCCCCGGTGCTAGAGGCCATGGGGCTCGACGCCCACCACTCGCTGCGTCTCTCGGTGGGCTGGTCCACTGTCGACGAAGACGTGGATGCCGCCGCCCAGGCCTTGGAAGAAGCGCTGGCTGACCTGCGGCGCCTGCGGGCTTAGCCCAGCCAGTCGAAGAAGTCAGTACCGGCCAACGCGTTGGACATGCCCTGCAATTCCTCCACATGCAAGAACTCGAAGCCGGCAGCTTCGGCGTAGTAGCGGTCGACATCGGTGTCGCCGATGTGGATATAGCGGGTGGCCTCAAACTGGTTCCGCACCTCGTCCAAATGGTGCTTGCCCCCAACGAAATCAACGTCGATCCCGTGGATGTCCCAGAGGCGCTGCTGATCGGAGCGCACCCGGTCAGAGCCGCTGCCCACCACATAGCCCCTGGCCTTGGCCTGCCGCATGGCCTCCAGCAAGATCGGCCCCGGCGGATCCCCGCACTCCAGCGTGCCATCGATGTCGAACGAGATCAGGATTTAGGCAGGTTAGTTGGCTCGGGAGGGAGGACTCGAACCCCCAATGACGGGACCAGAACCCGGTGTGTTGCCAATTACACCACTCCCGAAGGCAGGGGCCAGTGTACTCCCCTGTTCTCACAGGGGGGCAACGCTTTCTTAGCACCGGATCAGCACGTCGCCCGTCGCTTCCACCAACCTGACGGTTTGGCTCAGATCAGGTGGACCAACCTCAGGGGGTCACGCCACTTGCTCTATTGACAACTTCGGCTCGCCTCTACGGGCTGTTTCGCAACCACAAGGCGCGAATGCGAGGCAACGAAAGGCTTCTGGCCAGGCTCAGAGCTGCGAGCGGGCGTCTCGCAGCCGGCGGAGCACCTCTTCGCGGCTGAGATGCTGCACCATGGGCTCGAACAGCGGGGGGCCTACTGATCGGCCGGTGACGGCGACTCGGACGGGGGCCTGGGATTTGGAGCGGTTGACGCCGTTGGCCTCGCCCACTGCGAACACGGCGTCTTTGACTGATTCGGAGTCCCAGGGGCAGTCGGCCAGTGCGGCGATGGCGCCGTCGAGGATCTCGGCTGAGGCCCTGCCCCGGACCACTGCCTTGTCCCACGATGCCTCGTCCATGGGGGGGTCGGGGCAGAACAGCCAGTCCACTTGGCGCTCGATGTCCGACAGGGTGCGAAGTTTCTCCTGCACGAGCGGGGCCATGGCGGCGACGACTTCGGGGCGATAGCGCTCTGTCGGCCAGGGCATCTGGTCGGATTCCAGATAGGGGGTTAGGGCCTCCAGCAGCTCCTCCGGGCTCAGCTCCCGGATGTACACCCCGTTGAAGTGCTCCAGCTTGGCTCGGTCGAAAAAGGCCGGTGCCTTGTTCACGTCCTCCAACCGGAACTGCTCGATGATCTCGGCCATGGGCCGAATCTCCACCCCGTCGCGCGGCCCCCAGCCCAGAAGGGCTAGGTAGTTGGCCATCGCCGGAGCCAAGAATCCCCGCTGCTGGTAGCTCTCCAACGACACGTCGTCGCGACGCTTGGACAACTTCTTGCGCTGCTCGTTCACCAGCAGCGGCAGATGGGCATAGATCGGAGGCGTCGCGCTCAATGCCTCGGACACCAATACCGCCCGGGGGGTGCTCGACAGCAGGTCCTCGCCCCGGATGGCGTGGGTGATGGCCATGTCGGCATCGTCGGCCGCATTGGCCAGCACGAAGGTGGGCGAGCCGTCAGAGCGCCAGATCACGAAGTCGCCCAGTTGGGCGTGGTCCACGGCGACCTCGCCCCGGATCACGTCGTCGATCACCGTGGTCCCCTCCGGGGTCCGGAACCGCACTGCCCGACCGTCGGCCATCTCGGTGCCGGGAATCTCGTTGTCGTCAGCATCGCACAGATAGGCCCGGCCGTCTCCCAACAACTGCTGGACTGCCTCGCGGTGTCGCTCACGGCGCTCCGACTGGTACAGCGGCCCCTCGTCGTAGTCGATGCCTAGCCACTCCAGGTATTCGAAGATGGCTTGGGTCAGCTCCGGGCGGTTGCGGCTCTCATCGGTGTCTTCGATCCGCAGCACCATGGTCCCGCCAGTGGAGCGGGCGTACAGCCAGTTGAACAGGGCCGTTCGCGCCGAGCCGACATGGAGGTAGCCGGTAGGCGACGGTGCGAACCGCACCCGCGGCTGGTGAGTCGGGCTCACTGGTGAGTCAGCAGCTTGGATCTGTCCGCGGCGCAGGCGGTCTCAACCTCGCTGGGCGCCATCCGCAGAACCGCTTCCGGAACCAGGCCCACCAGGTGCCGGGCCTCGGCATAATGGTGGGGATGGCTGACGCCGGCGAACAAATCCTTGCGCCAGCCCACCAGCATCTCGTCGGGAACAGGGGGAAGAAAGCCGAATACCCGGAAAGCCACCTCTAGATCGGCGGTCACCGGAGCCCGACCGAAGCAGGCCGCCCGCTTCAAAGCCACTCCCAAGCAGCCGGCAATGGCATCGGCGGCGTGCTCTCCCGGACCCAGCAGCAACTGGCCTTCAAATCGCCGGGCCAGCCGCAGGGCATACCCCTGATCGGGTCCGGGCACGCCCCGCCCGGCACCCGTGGGCTGCCCTTCAGTCAGCTCCGCCGGCCGGTCAGCCAACCATGGTTGGGGCCGCCGCGGCGGCGAGACGTAGTGGCGGTCGGCTACCGCGGTGTCGTTGGGGACATAGTCAGGCGCGGCCATCACTGTCCTCCGAATCTCTGACATAGTCAGGCGCGGCCATCACTGTTCTCAGCTTTCCTTGTCGCCGTGATCGCCGTGGAGCAGGCCGTAGACCAGGCTGTCCACCAAGGCCTGCCAGCTGGCTTCCACGATGTTGGCGGACACGCCGATTGTGGTCCAGACCCGGTCGCCGTTGGTGGAGTCGATGATCACCCGAGTCACCGCCGCGGTACCCGCGGCGGTGTCCAATACCCGCACCTTGTAGTCGATGAGACCGATCGACCGGAAGGCCGGATAGCGGTCGCCCAATGCCATCATCAGGGCCGCATGCAGGGCGTTGACCGGGCCGTTGCCCTCGCCGGTGGCCACTTTGCGCTCGCCCCCCACCTGGAGCTTCACGGTGGCCTCGGTGTCCATTTCCACCGCCACCTCGTTCCAGGCCCGGGCCCCGGTGCCCGACCGGTGCTCGGTGGACACCTTGAACGACTCCAGCTCAAAGAATGGCTGCGTCCACCCCGAAGCCCCCCGCATCAGCAGCTCCAAAGAGGCATCGGCCACCTCGAAGTGGTACCCGGCGTGCTCCAACTTCTTCAGGGTGTCCACGATCTCGCCGACAGCCTTGCCGTCGAGGTCGAGCCCCAATTCCCGGGCCTTTATCTCCACCGTCGAGCGTCCGGCCATCTCCGACACCACGAATCGGGTGCCGTTGCCCACCGCGGCCGGATTGATGTGCTCGTAGGCGTCGGGGCGCCGGGCGATGGCGCTGATGTGGAGGCCGGCCTTGTGGGCGAAAGCCGACGAGCCCACATAGGCCTGCTGGGGATCGGGCGTGAAGTTCACCAACTCCGCCACGTGGTGCGACACCGCGGTGAGCCGCTCCAACCGATCGGGGGGAACGGTCTGCACCCCCATCTTCAAGCTGAGGTTGGCGATGATGGGCACGAGGTTGCAGTTGCCGGTGCGCTCGCCGTAGCCGTTGATGGTGCCCTGCACCTGGATGGCTCCTCCCCGCACCCCGGCCAGGGCATTGGCCACTCCGCACCCGGTGTCGTCGTGGAGGTGGACCCCCACCGGGGTGTCCAGGTAGTCCACCACCGCGCCCACGATGTCCTCCACCCGGGCAGGCAGCGAGCCCCCGTTGGTGTCGCACAGCACCAGCCGGTCGGCTCCGGCCACCGCAGCCGCTTCCAGCACCGCCAGGCTGTACTCAGAGTTGTCCTGGTAGCCGTCAAAGAAGTGCTCGGCGTCGAAGAACACCCGCATGCCGTTATCCTTCAAGAACTTCACCGAGTCGGCCACCATGGCCACCCCTTCGTCCAGGGTGGTCCGTAGGGCCTCGAGGACGTGGTAGTCCCAGCACTTGCCCACAATGCACGCCACCTCGGTGCCCGAGGCCACCAGATTGGCCAGCGTGAGATCCACATCGGTTTGCCCCTTGACCCGGCGGGTGGAGCCGAAAGCCACCAGGGTGCTCGTCTCCAAAGCGAGTTCGTCGCGGGCTCGGGAGAAAAACTCGTCGTCTTTGGGATTGGAACCGGGCCAGCCGCCCTCGATGTAGTGGACGCCGAGAGAATCGAGCTGGCGGGCGATGCGCAGCTTGTCCTCCACCGTGAGGGATATCCCCTCGAGCTGGCTCCCGTCGCGAAGCGTGGTGTCGTAGATCTCCACCGAAGCGGGGAGGGGTCGCCTTTTCCCCGGGTCAGCAGGGCCGGCCGGCCCTGCCTCAGCGGTCGACATGCTCGTTCCAGTGCCGGTACTGGGCTTGGCGGCCCCTCACCGCGTCCTGGAACACCTCTTGGATCTTGCGGGTGATCGGGCCGGGATCGCCGATCTCGCGGTCGTCCACCGATCGGATGGGAACCACCTCGGCCGCAGTCCCCGACAAAAAGGCCTCGTCGGCCAGGTATAGATCGCTGCGCAAGAGGTTGTCGGCCACATACGGGATGCCCAGGTCGGAGGCCATAGTGCGGATGGCGTCTTGGGTTATGCCCTCCAATGCCCCCACTGAGGTGGGCGGGGTGATGATGGTGCCGTCGCGCACCACGAACAGGTTCTCTCCGGTGCACTCGCTGACATAGCCCTGGGACGACAACAAGATGGCCTCGTCGTAGCCGGCCTTTACCGCCTGCACCTTGGCCAGCTGGCTGTTGATGTAGTGCCCGCAACCCTTGGCCGCAGTGGGCATCGAGTTGGGATCGTGGCGCTGCCAAGAGCTGACCATCAGCCGCACACCGCGGCTGACTCCCTCGTCGCCCAGGTAGGTGCCCCACGGCCACACCGCGATGGCCACGTTCACCGTACACGGCAAGGGGTTCAGCCCCATCTCGCCGTAGCCCAGATAGGCCAGCGGGCGGATGTAGCAGCTCTTCATGCCGTTCACCCGCACGGTCTGCTTGGTGGCGGCCACCAACTCTTCCACCGTGTAGGGAATATCGATCTGGAGGATCTTGGCGCTGGCGAACAGCCGGCGGATGTGGGGGGTTAGCCGGAACACCGCGGCGCCCTCGTCGGTCTCATATGCCCTGATGCCCTCGAAAACGCCGTTGCCATAGTGGAGCGTGTGGGTGAGCACGTGCACGGTGGCGTCGGCCCAATCCACCAGCTCGCCGTCCATCCACACCTTCTGAGTGGTCTCGATTGGCATCGTGCTCAGTTCCTTTCTGGAATCGCAGCTGTGCTCTTGACCGGGCTCACACTCGCTCAGCGATGGCGTCGCCGATGTCGGTGGTCGTCCCGTATTGGGTTGTCGGGTCGGCGCAGGCAGACCGAATCCGGTTGGCGGCTTCGGTTTCGCCCAGAAATTCAACCATCATGGCAGCCGACAAGATAGCGGCCGTGGGATTGGCCCGGCCGGTCCCCACAATATCGGGCGCCGAGCCGTGCACCGGCTCGAACATCGACGGACCGGTGCGATCGGGGTTCAAGTTGGCCGAGGCGGCCAGCCCGATGCCGCCGGAGACCGCCCCACCCAAGTCGGTGAGAATGTCGCCGAACAGGTTGTCGGTCACGATCACGTCGAAGCCCTTGGGGTCTTCCACGAAGTAGATGCACGCGGCGTCCACATGGTTGTAGGCCGTGGCCACATCGGGATACTCCTCGGCCACCTCGTTGAACGTCCGCTCCCAGAGGTCTCCGGCAAAAGTCAAGACGTTGGTCTTGTGCACCAAGGTGAGGTGGCGGCCTGCACGGCTGCGGGCCAGCTCGAAGGCATAGCGGACACAGCGCTCCACCCCGAAGCGGGTGTTTACCGATCCCTGGGTGGCCACCTCCGCGGGGGTGTGGCGCCGAAGGAACCCGCCCTCACCCGCATAGGCGCCCTCGGTGTTCTCCCGGATCACCTCGAAATCATGAGATCCGTCGGGAGCGCGGAACGGCCGGCGGTTCACGTACAAGTCGAGCTCGAAGCGCATCCGCAGCAACAGCCCTCGCTCGATGACGCCGGGGGGCACGTCGGGACTCCCCACCGCCCCCAGGTAGAGAGCGTCCAGCCCCCGCCACTCTTCCAGGATCTCGTCGGTCAAAACCGTGCCGTCGCGCTGGTAGCGGGCGCCCCCGAGGTCGTATGAAACCGTGTCAAGCTCCACGCCGGCCGCGCCCATTGCTTTCAATCCCTCGGCGACAACCTCGGGGCCGATGCCGTCGCCGCCTATGACTCCGATGACGTGGTGTGACATAGATCGCAGCCAGTGTGAACGCTGGACCCCATAGGAGTCAATGCAGATACCAATTCCGATGGGCAGATGCCAGAGCACTAAAATGACCTGCTATGCCAGAAACCCATGAGCTGTCCCAGACGGCGCACGATCGGCTGAGGTCCGAGTTCGAGCAGCTCACCACGGTCGGACGGGTGGATATCGCCCGCAAGATCGAAGCAGCTCGCGAGTTGGGTGATCTGAGCGAGAACGGCGATTACCACGCGGCCAAAGACGAGCAGGGGAAGATGGAGACTCGAATCGCCCAGCTCAGCGCACTTCTGAACAACTGTCGGATCGTGGAAGCGGGCGACGGATCGTCGGTGGCCGTGGGCTCGGTGGTGACCGTGGCCCACGGCGGCGACCCCGACGACGTCGAGACCTACCTGGTGGGATCGATCGAGGAGCGCCATGACGGCCTCGACGTGATCTCCCCGGCCTCGCCGATGGGGACAGCCATCATGGGGGCGAGGATCGGAGACACCCTGTCGTTTGAGAGTCCCGCCGGCGGGACGTTGACCGTCCAAATCGTGTCCCTTGAGCAATAGCGGGGCGCCGGTTGGCCCCAGCCTTCCGCCGGGAGAGTTCATCGATCTGCCCGGACGGGGTCAGCTGTTCGTGCGCCGGACCGTCGGACCCCCGGGATCACCCACGGTCGTCCTGCTGCACGGTTGGACGGTTACCGCCGATTTGAACTGGTATCCGGCCTTCGAGCCGCTGTCACAGCGGGCATCAGTCGTGGCGTTCGACCACCGGGGCCACGGCCAGGGCCTACCCACCCGGCGGTTCAAGTTCTCCGACTGCGCGTCCGACGTGCTGGCCGTGGCCGACGCCCTGGGCATCGACCGCTTCGTGTGCGCGGGCTACTCCATGGGCGGCGCCATCGCCCAGCTGACCGCCCGGGCCGCGCCCGACCGGATCGCCGGCCTGGTCCTGGGGGCCACCTCCACCAGCTTTCGGGGCCGGGGACTGCGAGCCGTCCGCTTCGCGCTGCTTCCCGTGGTCGCCGCCGCCTCCCGTCTCGCCCCGGTCAAGCTGCGGTACTGGGGCTGGGAGCAGACCGTATTCAACGTTATCGGCACCAACATCGGAAGGTGGGCGCAGACAGAGATCCTCAAGGGCGACCCCCAGGCGCTGCTGGACGCCGGCACCGAGTTGTTCAACTTCGACTCGTCGCCTTGGCTCGCCAATTTGTCCATGCCGATCGCCCAGGTGCGCACGGTCGGCGACCTGGTGGTGCCCGACGATCTCCAGCAGAATCTGACTGACGCCATCGATGACATGGGCGCCTACTCCTATCGGGGGGGCCACGCGTCGGTGGTTACCGACTTCGACAGCTTCTGGGACTGCATGAGCAAGGCTTTGGACTCGGTTGGGGTGCCCGCCCATTCCCAGCCGGAGAGCAGAGTTGCCCCCGACCAATCCCCGACAGAGGCCACCAGATAGCCTCAGTTCCACCACGAGAAATCGGAGCGCAAATGGGCCGAACCCTCAGTGAGAAAGTCTGGGACCGCCACGTCGCACACCAAGCCGACGGCGAGCCCGATCTGCTGTATATCGATCTGCACCTCATCCACGAGGTCACGTCGCCGCAGGCCTTCGACGGTCTCCGCATGAACGGCCGGCCGGTGCGTCGACCCGACCTCACCGTGGCCACCGAGGATCACAACGTCCCCACTGACGACATCTCCTGGCCCATCGCCGATCCTGTCTCACGCCAGCAGGTGGAGACGCTGCGGTCCAACTGCGAGGAGTTTGGCATCACCCTTTTCCCAATGGGCCGCCCCGGCCAGGGCATCGTGCACGTGATCGGACCGGAGATGGGCCTCACCCAGCCGGGCATGACCATCGTGTGCGGCGACAGCCACACCTCCACCCACGGGGCGTTCGGGGCGTTGGCCTTCGGCATCGGCACCAGCGAGGTGGAGCACGTGCTGGCCACCCAGACTCTGCCTCAGCAACGGCCCGGCACCATGTCGGTAACCGTGGACGGCGCTCTGCCGGTGAGCTGCACCGCCAAAGACGTGATTCTGGCCATCATCGGGCGCATCGGCACCGGCGGGGGCATCGGCTCGGTCATCGAGTACCGGGGGTCGATCATCCGATCGCTGTCTGTGGAGGGGCGGATGACGGTGTGCAACATGTCCATCGAAGCCGGGGCCCGGGCCGGTTTGATCGCCCCCGACGACACCACCTTCGAGTACCTCGAGGGGCGGCCCTATGCCCCCACGGGAGCGGAGTGGGACGCCGCACTGGACGACTGGCGCAAGCTCTACAGCGACGGCAACGCCGCTTTCGACAAAGAGGTGGTGATCGACGGATCGGAGCTGGTGCCCCATGTCTCGTGGGGCACGAACCCATCTCAAGTGGCCCCTATCAACGGCACCGTGCCCCATCCCGACAGCTTTGCCGAGAGCAGCGGGCGGGAGTCGGCCGCCCGAGCCCTCGACTACATGGATCTGACGCCGGGTACCCCGCTCAAAGAGGTCCCCGTGGACGCCGTGTTCATCGGCTCCTGCACCAACAGCCGCATCGAGGATCTGCGTATTGCCGCCACCGTGGTGGAGGGTCGCCGGGTGCGCCCCGGCGTCCGCACCTTCGTGGTCCCCGGCTCCGGCGCGGTCAAGGCCCAAGCCGAATCTGAAGGACTTCACGAGATTTTCAAGACCGCCGGGTTCGACTGGCGGGAACCGGGCTGCTCCATGTGTTTGGCCATGAACCCCGACAAGCTGGCCCCCGGCGAGCGGTGTGCCAGCACCTCCAACCGCAACTTCGAAGGCCGCCAGGGCAAAGGGGGCCGAACCCACTTGGTATCGCCCGCGGTGGCCGCCGCCACCGCGGTGGCCGGCACCTTCGCCACTCCGGGGGATTTGTCATGAAGCCGGTTCGGACTATCACCGCCACGGCACTGCCGTTGGACCGCAGCGACGTGGACACCGATCAAATCATCCCCAGCGACTGGCTCAAGCGGGTGGAGCGCACCGGTTTCGAACAGGGGTTGTTCTCGGAGTGGCGCGAAGATCCCGACTTTGTGCTGAACGATCCCCGCTTCGCTGAAGCCCGTATCCTGGTGGCCGGCCCCAACTTCGGCACCGGCTCCTCCCGGGAGCATGCGGTGTGGGCCATACAGCAGTACGGTTTCGAGGCGGTCATCTCCCCCCGCTTCGGCGATATCTTCCGCAACAACTCCGCCAAGAACGGACTGGTGCCGGTACAGGTGAGTGAGCAGGTAGCCCGCTCCCTGCTGAAATGGGTGGCCAGCTATCCCGACATTGAGATCATCATTGATGTCGAAGAACTGATCGTTGTGTGCCCCGTCGCCGGCATCAAGGCCGACTTCCCTCTCGACCGCGCCGTTCAGCACCGTCTTCTGGGGGGCCTCGACGACATCGGCCTCACCCTGGCCCACTCCGACGCTATCGCCTCCTTCGAAGCCATCCGCCCCGATTGGATGCCGTCTTTGGCGTAGTGGCTCCTCGGCAATTCAGGCCAGGCCGACGGCCAGGATGGTGCCCAAGATCGGCACTGCGAGCCCTATCAGCGTGAACACCGTGGTGCGCATCTGCTTGGCGAGCTGAAGCGCTATCTCACCCTGAAATTCCTTGTTCTCGGCGCGAAGCGTCTTGAACTCGGCGGTCATCTCGGTACGGATATTGGCGAACTCGGCATAGACCTTGGCGAACTCGGCATGCACCTTGGCGAACTCGGCGTGCACCTTGGAGAATTTGCTGTTCATCTCGGTGCGGAGGCGGTCTTCGCCGGCTCTGACATCGTCTTTGGTGGCGAGATCGTGCCAGTAAACGGGGGGCAGGCTCTCCATGAGGGTTCTGGCCTCCTCTTTTCCCAGCACCTCGCTCAAACGGTTTATGAGCACCACGCGCCGTTCCTCGCCGATTGGCTCACTCGCGGGCATTGCCAGCCTCCTCGGATGATCTTGTCTCTTGGAGGAGGACTGATCCACGTCCCCGAGTGGCTTGCCCAGCACTCTACCGTTCGCCTTCTTGCCCTGCAACAGCTTCGTGTCGGTAGTAGCTATCGTCAGGTTCAGCAGGGTACCGGGCATGAATTTCTTTGCCGAATGGGAACCGGGCGGCGCTGTGCCGTCGTCATAAGGGCCATGATGAAGCTCTTGAAAGCCGCCCTCGTTGCGCTGGCATTGCTAGCTGGGGCCTGCTCGTCCGATTCCGCTGATTCGCCGGGAATCACTGGGGGACCTTCGGGCCAACCAGCAGGAGAGGCCACCGGAGAGCAAGGCGGTGAGGCAGCTGGTGAGCCAGATGGCACGTCGGTACCGACGGTGGTGCTCGACGACATCGAGCTGTTGTCGGCGCTGCGGAGCTTTGGGGATTGCGCCATGCTGCTCGACTATCTGCGAACCGAGACCGTCGCCCGGGTGGGCCCCTACGGGCTTGATGACGGACCTCGCTTCGGCATTCCCGAGCGAATGATGGTGGAAGAACCCGAGATGATGGCCGACGATTCCGCGGCCCAGTCGGCCCCGACCGCCGGCAGCGACGGCGATTTCTCCAGCACCAACGTGCAGGTGGCCGGGGTGGACGAGCCCGACATCATCAAAACCGACGGCAACCGCATCCTGGCCGTGGCCCAGGGCCGGCTCCACTACGTGGACGTATCCGGCGACCAGCCTCGGTACCTTGGCAGCGTCGATTTGGTGGGCGAGTCGGGCTCAGGCTGGGGCCAGGAGATCTTTATCCGGGGCGACCGGGCCATGGTGTTCTCCACCAGCTACGCCGACTGGCTGGAACCGGTGGCGGCCAGCGATCTTGAAGGCGACAACGTGATCGCCGAGGACATCATGTTCCGAGGCATCCCGGTGTCGCTGATCCAAGAGGTGGACCTGTCCAACCCGGCATCCATGGACGTGGTGTCCGAGCTTCGGGTGGAGGGCAACTACCTGAGCGCCCGGGCGGTGGGCGACGTGGTGTGGATGTCGATGTCCAGCCATCCCGCACAGTTCCAGTTCGTGTACCCCAGCGGCCCCGCTGCCGAAGCCGCCGCCGAAGCAGCCAACAAGCAGATCGCGGCCACCGCCAACTTGGGCGCCTGGCTGCCGGCTTACCGCTTCGACGGTCCCGACGGCACCCGAGCCGGACTGCTGCTGGAGTGCGAACAGCTCTACACCCCCGCCGAGTTCGACGGCTTCACCGTGCTGTCGGTGCTGAGCTTCAACTTGGACGAGCCGCTGGGCACCGGCGACGCCGCCTCGGTGCTGGCTGATGGCCACACTCTCTACGGCTCCGGCCAATCGCTCTACCTGGCCTCCAGCACGCCGGTGTGGGCCGAGCCCGTGGACGACGGAGACTCAGTCAGCATCCCAGCACCGACGGAGTGGACCACCGTCGTACACAAGTTCTCGGTGTCGACCGACGGCCCGGCCCGCTACGAGGCCACCGGTACGGTGGAGGGCCACCTGCTCAACCAATTCTCCATGGACGAGCACAACGGCTACTTCCGAGTGGCCACCACCATAGGCGAGCCGTGGGACAGCGAAACCTCCGAGAGTCAGGTGGTGGTGCTTGAACAGCAGGGCCGGCGGCTCACCGAGGTGGGAAAGGTCGGCAACTTGGGCCGAGGCGAGCGCATCTTCTCGGTCCGTTTCGCCGGCGACACCGGCTATGTGGTCACCTTCCGCCAGGTCGACCCCCTCTACGTGCTCGATCTTTCCGATCCCGTTGCGCCGACAGTGGCCGGCGAGCTGAAGATTCCCGGCTTCTCCACCTACCTGCACCCCATAGGCGATGGCCTGCTAATCGGAGTGGGCCAAGACGCCGACGACACCGGCCGCACCCGCGGCACCAAGGTGTCGCTGTTCGACGTGAGCGACCCAGCCGACCCAACCGAGCTAGACGTGATCGTGTTCCCCAACGCCCACAGCGAAGCCGAATGGGACCACCGGGCCTTCCTCTACTGGGCCCCCGAGGAGATGGTGGCCATCCCCTTAACCCGCTATGACTACGACGACAGCGAGGAGAGCTTTTTCGGTGCAGTGGCCCTACGGGTGAACCGCGACGGCGTGGCCGAGCTCGGCCGGGTGTCACACCGAGAGCAGCAGATCACCTTCGAGGGCTGCCGCCCGGTGGACACCGACGAGCTCGACCGAGCCTTCAGCGGCGAGAGCGAGATCCGTATCTGCCCCCTCGACGCCCCCGACCGCTACGGCAATCAAGACTGCGAGCCCATGAAGCCGGAATGGGCTCGGGAAGAATGGCCCTCCATCGACATCGCCGACGACGAGAAACTGATCATCTGCTGGATCTGGACCCCACCCATCCAACGCCTACTGGTAATCGGCGAAACCCTCTGGACCATGTCCGAACACGCCCTCCAAGCGAATCACCTAACGACATTCGCCTACAAGGACCGGTTCACCCTCACTTCTTCTTCAAACTAAGAGAGGGGCCCAAGATAGGCGGGGCGGCGGGCCACAAAATTGGGTCGTGGTGGGGGGTGGCCCGGCTCAGGGCGCCCGCCGCCCGGAGCTTGTCGAGGACGGCGGGCTGGGCCGGGACAGGACCCGCCACCACGACCCCATCAAAACAGCCCGCCGCCCCGCCGGAGGCTGGTAACGACCGAATCCGCCAATAGAAGTCAGCCCAACCCCGCGCAAGCCCGGTTCAAAGCACTAACGATGGCCCGCATAGAGGCTGTCGTTATGTCGGTGTGGATACCGCACCCCCATAACTCCCGCCCGTCAACCAGCAGCTCGATGTAGGCCACCGCTTCGGCGTCGGTCCCCCCGCCCCGGGCGTGCTCGCTGTAGTCCACCACCTTGACCGGGGAGTCGATGATCTCGTTTAGCCCGCTCACAAAGGCATCCAGGGAACCAGCCCCCTCGCCGTGGACCACCACTTGGTCGTTGCCGGTGGTCAGCCGGGCCGTCACCACAGTGCGGTCGGCCCCCCGGGCGTTCTGGGCTGACTCGTAGCCGTTCAGCCGGTAGGGCTCGTCCAGGTCGAGGTACTCGGTGGCGAACTCGTTGTAGATCTGGTCGGCGGTGATCTCCTCGCCGGTCTCGTCGGCGATCTGCTGGATGACCCGGCTGAACTCGATCTGCATGCGCCGGGGCAGGTCGAGCTGCACTTCATTTTGGAGCAGATACGACACTCCTCCCTTGCCCGACTGACTGTTCACCCGTACCACGTCCTGGTAGCTGCGGCCCACGTCTTTGGGGTCGATGGGGATATAGGGCACCTCGAACAGGGTCTGGCCCGTCTCCTCCATGGCCTCGAACCCCTTCTTGATGGCATCCTGATGAGACCCGGAGAAGGCGGTGTACACCAGATCGCCCACATACGGGTGGCGGGGGTGGATGGGAAGCTGGTTGCAGTCCTCGGCCACCCGGCGCAGCCCGTTGATGTCGGATATGTCCAGCTCGGGATCCACCCCCTGGCTGAACAGGTTCATGGCCAGGTTCACCACATCCACGTTGCCGGTGCGCTCCCCGTTGCCGAACAGGGTGCCCTCCACCCGGTCGGCGCCGGCCATGAGCCCGAACTCGGCCGCGGCCACCGCGGTCCCCCGGTCGTTGTGGGGGTGCAGGCTCAACACGATCCGGTCCCGGCGGGCCAGGTTGCGGTGCATCCACTCGATCATGTCGCCGTAGATGTTGGCGGTGGACATCTCCACGGTGGCCGGCAGGTTGATGATCACCGGCTTGTCATGGCCGTCGGCCAAGATATCGGTCACCTCGTCGCACACCCGCTTGGCAAACGGCAGCTCGGTGCCGGTGAACGACTCGGGCGAGTACTCGTAGAACACCTCCGTGGCAGGAACCTGCGACTCCAGCGACCGGCACCACTCCGATGCCTGGGTGGCGATCTTGGTGATCCCGTCCATGTCGAGACCGAACACCACCCGGCGCTGGACGGTAGAAGTGGAGTTGTACAGGTGGACGATGGCGTCGGCCGCCCCGTCGATGGCCTCGTAGGTGCGCTCGATGAGCTCCCTGCGGGCCTGGGTGAGCACCTGGATGCGGACATCGGAGGGGATGGCCTTCTGCTCGATGATCTCCCGCACGAACCCGAAGTCGGTCTCCGACGCCGAGGGGAAGCCCACCTCGATCTCTTTGAATCCGGCCTCCACCAGCGCGGTGAACATCTTCCACTTCCGCTCGGAGTTCATGGGCTCGATAAGGGCCTGGTTGCCGTCCCGCAGGTCTACCGAGCACCACCGGGGGGCACCGGTCAGCACCGCGTTGGGCCAGGTCCGGTCAACCAGCTCGATCGGCTCGAACGGCTGGTACTTGTGGATCGGCATTCCCGACGGCTGTTGGGGGTGTAGTCCGGTTTTCATGGGCATGGCCTCTATTGGAATTGACTCACGAAAAAACCCCCTGCCCTTGCGGGTTCAGGGGGTCGGGGCGAGCACCTCTGGGTGCTCGCCCTACAAGAGCAGCAGGTGGGTGTGGATGCGGCTCATCGGGTTAATCCTACGCAGAGTTCATAGCAGTTACAAAACACCGGGCCGTATCGATCAAGCCTCAGCCCGGGCCAGTCCCAGATAGCGGGCGGCCTGCACGCCGTCGAGGGCCACCAGGGCATCGGCCACTGCTTTGGGCACCGGCTGGGACGTGGCGATCACCATAGAGGCCCCCTCTCCGGAGGGCGACTGGCCCACGTCCATGTCGTCGATGTTGATACCGGCGTTGCCCAGCAGGGTGCCCACCGCGCCGATCACGCCGGGACGGTCTTCGTTGGCGAGCAAGATCATGTGCTGGGCGGGCGGCATGTGCAGGCTGTGGTCATCGGCCAGCACCAGTACCGGCTCTTGGCGCGCCCCGGTCAGCCGCCCACCGAGGCTGTGTCCTCCGCCCCGCACCGTGAGCAGGTTCACGTGGTCTTTCGAGGTGGGCGTGCTGATCGCCCGCACTTCCATCCCCCGCTCGGTGGCCATTGTCAGGGCGTTCACATAGCTGACCTGCATGTCCGACACCGCGCTCAGCAAGCCCTTGACCACCGACATCACCGCCACCGTGTTGTCGGGCTTGCCGATCTCGCCGATGAGCTCCACTTCCAATACCTCGGGCAGGCGGTCGCACAGGTTCCCGAACAGGCGTCCGAGCTGTTCGGCCAGCGGCAGATAGGGCCGCAGCACGTCGGGAACGTTCTTGGCCGGAACGTTCACCGCGGCGGGCACGAACTCCCCGGCCAACGCCAACAGCACCTGCTCGGCAATGGCGTCGCCCGCCTTGCTCTGAGCCTCTTCGGTACTGGCCCCCAGATGGGGGGTGACCACCACCGAGTCGAGGTCGAACAGCGGCGATTCGGTGATGGGCTCGCCGTCGAACACGTCCAAGGCGGCGCCGGCGATACGCCCCGAGGCCACTGCTTCGGCCAAATCGGCCTCGTCCACGATCCCGCCTCGCGACACGTTGACGATCCGCAAGTTGGGTTTGGCCAGCTCGAGCAGCTCGGAGTTGATCAGCCCAATGGTCTCGGGGGTGCGGGCCACATGGATGGTGATGAAGTCGGACTGGGCTATCAGCTCCTCCAGCGATACCAGCGCCATCACGCTGTGGAGGGCCACCTCCTCGGACACATAGGGATCGCTGGCAATCACGCGCATGGCGAAGCCCATCGCCCGTTCGGCCACCAGCCGGCCGATGCGGCCCAGCCCGATGATGCCCAGGGTCTTGTCGCTCAGCTCGATCCCCTCCCAGCGACCGCGCTCCCAGCGACCATCGGTCAGCGCGGCATGGGCCTGGGGAATGTTGCGAGCCTGGGACAAGATCAGGGCCATGGTGTGCTCGGCGGCCGAGATGATGTTGGACAAGGTGTCGTTCACCACCAGCACCCCGTGCTCGGTGGCGGTGTCCACGTCCACGTTGTCCAAGCCCACTCCGGCTCGGCCCACGATCACCAGATCGCGGCCCGCGTCAAACACCTCGGCGGTCACTTGGGTGGCCGACCGGATGATCAGCCCGTGGACCCCCGAGACCGCCTCCAACAGCTCGCCCGGAGACATCCCGGTGCGGACCTCCACGTCATGGCCCGCGTGGCGGAGTTTGGCCACCCCGATGTCGGCGATCTTCTCTGCAACAAGGACCCTGGCCATCGGGCCTCACGATAGACCGCGCTCTGGGGCCAGGATGGGACCAATTTGCAACGGGAAAGTTAATTCCGGCGATGCCTCTCAGCGGCGTATGTCTAAAGCCGGTATGTCATCGGCCAGTTCAAAACCCAATATTTCCGCAAAGAAGGCCAATTCCGCCTCCAATGCGGCCACGATGTTCTCAGCCCGGCGGAATCCGTGCTGTTCGCCCTCGAATAGCAGGTAGGCCACGGGGATCGACCGCTGCTGGAGGGCGGCCACGATCATCTCAGCCTGGTTGGGGGGCACCACCACGTCTTCGGAGCCTTGGAGCACGATCATGGGGGCCTCGAAATCGTCCACGAAGTGGATAGGCGAACGGGCCCTGTACACCTCTTCGTCTTCGGGGAACAGCCCCACCAGGCTGTCCATGTAGCGGGCTTCGAACTTGTGGGTATCGATGGCCAGGGCGGCCAGATCGGCGATGCCGTAGCGGCTGGCCCCGGCCGCGAACACCTTGTGGAAGGCCAGCGCGCACAAGGTGGTGTAGCCGCCGGCGCTGGAGCCCCGGATGATGAGCCGGTCGCCGTCCACCTCTCCGGTGCGCACCAAGTGGCGGGCCGCGGCCACGCAGTCGTCCACGTCGCTCACCCCCCAAAGTCCCTGGAGCGCCTCCCGGTAGGCGGTGCCGTAGCCGGTGCTGCCCCGGTAGTTCACGTCCACCACTGCGATTCCCCGGCTGGTCCAGTACTGGATGCCGAGCTGGAGCTGGCTGCGAGCCGCACCGGTGGGCCCGCCGTGGCCCAGAACTAGCAGCGGCGGGCGCTCGCCGGGCGGAGCTTGAACGGTGGGGTGAGTGGGCGGGTAATACAGCCCGTGGGCCTCGGCTCCATCTGTGGTGGGGAAGCTGATCGGTCGAGGACTCGACAGATACGCCGGATCAACCGCAGCCCGACCTGGTGGGCGGATGACCTCGAACGACCCGTCGGCCACGTCGATGCGTACGGCAGTGGGCTCTTGGGACGGCGAGGCGGCAATGGCGCACACAGTATGGGGCCCGACAGGACGGACGCTGGCGTACGACGTCCAAGGCAGATCCAAGTGCTGGGGATCCGATCCGTCGGGGGGAACAGCCCAAAGCTCGGCCAGCGATCCCCGCATGGCCGCCACCACCACCGTGTTGTCGCCGCATACCGCGTAGCTGGGGTCGTCGAAAACCCAGGCCGGGCGGTGCATCTCGGCGTCGAGCTCTAGAACCGGAACGAGGTCGCCGCCGTCCAGCCAATAGAGGTTCCACCAGCCGTTGTGGTCGCTCACCACGTAGAGGCGGCCGTCGGGACCCCACTGGGGCTCCACGACCGAGCCGATGCCCGATATCGCGCACTGGCCGTCTACCCACAGCTCGGTGTGGTCCCAGGGCATGTTGGGGTGGTTCCACTGCACCCACGCCAGCCGCTGGCCATCGGGGCTAGGTCGGGGCCAAGCGTAGAAGTCAGCCCTGGTGGCCACGATCTCGGGCTCGACCGATCCGTCGCCGCTCAGCCGCACGATTTGATTGGCCTCTTCCAAGATGCGGCCCTCTTGTTGGGCCGCCCGGGCCGCGTGGTGGTCTTCCCCAACGCACACCGTGGCATCGCCGAGGGCCCGACCGTCGGCGTAGCGCCAGCCGTGGGCGAAGGCGGGCTCGGGGGTTACCGGGCGGGCTGCACCGTCGGCCGACACATGCCACAGGCGGCCGTCGGCGTCGTCGCAGGCGTAAACCCCGTCGGCGCCGTCGGGCCACCAGGCGCCGCCGCCGTAGCTGTGCACCCGGGTCCGAACCGAAGCGGAGGACCACAGGTCGCTGCCGTCGCACACCAGCGCATTTCGGCCCGATTCGGCCGGTCGCGACTCGGTCCACCACATCCGGCCGTTCTGGCTCCACACGCCCACCGGCACAGCGGCGTCGGCCACCATTGATTGGGCCGAAATGGGCGACGGCCAGCTGCCGTAGGGCAGGGTTGTCGGCTCAGTCACTGCAACAGGTCAGCGATGCGGCCGATGCCCTCGCCCAAATCGTCGTCTCCGAGGGCAAACGACAGCCGGGCATAGCCGGGACCGGCGAAGGCCTCGCCGGGGACAATGGCCACTTGCGCCTCATCCAGAATCCATCCGGCCAACTCGGCGGTTGTGTCGGGAATGCCGGGGCGCCCCAGCACACCCTCAAATGAAGGAAACGCGTAGAACGCCCCCTGGGGCTCCATGCAGCTCACCCCGTCGATCCCGTTCAGCATCTTGTGCATGGCTCGTCGTCGCCGGTCGAAGGCGGCCCGCATTTCGGCCACCGCGTCCAAGGGACCGCTGACCGCGGCCAACGCGGCCCGCTGCGCCACGTTGGACACATTCGAGGTCTGGTGCGACTGGAGGCTCACCGCGGCGGAGACCGCATCAGGGGGGCCGATCAGCCAGCCCACCCGCCAGCCGGTCATGGCGTAGGTCTTGGCCACCCCGTTGAGCACCAGGCAGCGATCGGCCAATTCGGGGATCACCACCGGGATGGAGCTGAACTCGTGGTCGTCGTAGGTCAGATGCTCGTAGATCTCGTCGGTGATCACCCACACGTCGTTGTCGGCGGCCCACCGGCCGATAGCCTCCACCCGTTCCCGGGGGTAGACCGCGCCGGTGGGGTTGGACGGCGACACGAACACCAGCGCCTTGGTGCGATCGGTGCGGGCCGCTTCGAGCTGCTCGACGGTCACCATGAACCCGTCATCGGCGGTGGTGGGCACTTCCACGCTGACCCCACCGGCCAGCGAGATGGCCTCGGGATATGTGGTCCAGTAGGGCGCGGGCAACAGCACCTCGTCGCCGGGGTCCAAAAGCACGGCGAAGCCGTTGTAGACCGCGTGCTTTCCCCCGTTGGTCACCACCACCTGCGACGGCTCCACCTCATAACCCGAATCCCGGAGGGTCTTGGCCGCGATGGCCTCTCTCAGCTCGGGCAGTCCCCCGGCTGGGGAGTAGCGGTGGTTGCGGGGGTCGTCCACGGCCGCTCGGGCCGCGTCCAAGATGGCCGCCGGGGTGGGAAAGTCGGGCTCGCCGGCCCCAAAGCTGATCACCGGCGCCCCTTGGGCCTTCAGGGCTTTGGCTTTGGCGTCCACCGCCAGGGTGGCCGAGGGGGCGATCGCCGAAATGCGCTGGGATATGCGAGCCATGAGCGCAGCTTTTCACACCGCCACCGGGGAGTGGATGATCAATTTGCGCAACGGCGAACAACGCCGAATGGGAGCCCAGCATCGGTATCGTGGGGCCTCGTGAGCAGTGTTGCCCAAACCCCCACAATCTCCATCCCCCCCGACCTGCTGCCCGAAGACGGCCGCTTCGGCAGCGGGCCGTCGCGGGTGCGCCCGGATGCGGCCGCTGCCCTGACCGCAGCTGCCGGCAACTTCCTCGGCACCAGCCATCGCAAGTCCACGGTGAAAGACGTAGTCCACCGGCTCCGGGCCGGGGTGGCCGAGTTGTTCTCTTTGCCCGACGGCTACGAGGTGGTGCTGGGCAACGGGGGAACCACCGGGTTCTGGGACGCCGCCGTCTTCAACCTGATCGAGAGCCGCAGCCAGCATTTGAGCTTTGGGGCGTTCTCCTCCAAGTTCGCCGCCGGAGTGGCTGACACCCCCCACTTGGAGGCCCCGGTGGTCATCAGCTCCGAACCCGGCACCCATCCCGAGGCGGTGGCCGACCCATCGGTGGATGCCTATGCCCTGACCCACAATGAGACCTCCACCGGGGTTTCGATGGAGTTGCACCGCCCGAGCGAGGAGGGCCTCGTGCTGGTGGACGCCACCTCGGCCGCCGGCGGGCTGCGCTTCGACCCCGCCGAGACCGACGTGTACTACTTCGCCCCCCAGAAGTGCCTGGCTGCCGACGGCGGGCTATGGCTGGCCTGCTGCTCCCCCGCCGCAGTGGAGAGGATAGAACGCATTGCCGCCTCCGACCGCTGGATCCCCCCGTTCCTCAACTTGAGCATCGCGATCAACAGCTCCCGCAAGGATGAGACCTACAACACCCCGGCGCTGGCCACCGTGTTCTTGGCCGTTCACCAGGTGGAGTGGATCAATGGCAACGGCGGACTGGAGTGGGCTGCCACCCGCTGCGACCAGTCGGCCGACGCCATCTACTCCTGGGCCGAGAGCCGGGATTTCACCACTCCGTTCGTGTCCGACACCGCCGTTCGTAGTCACGTGGTGGCCACCATCGACTTCGACGGCGTGTCGGCCGACGAGGTAGCCGCGGTGCTGAGAGCCAACAGCGTGGTCGACGTGGAGTCGTACCGGGCGCTGGGCCGCAACCAACTCCGGGTGGCCCTGTTCCCCGCCATTCCCCCTTCCGACATCGCCGCGCTATGCGGCTGCGTCGACTATGTGGTGGAGCATTTGCAGTGATGGGTTCAGGGGCTGACACCACCGGAAAGCTCTTGGTGGCCACCCCGCTCATCGGCGACGGGAACTTTGAGCGCACTGTGGTGCTGATGCTGGCCCATCAAGAAGAGGGAGCGGCCGGCGTGGTACTTAACCGCCCTTCGGGACTGCTGGTGAGAGACGCCCTTCCCCAATGGGCACCGCATCTGGCCCAACCGCCCACCATGTTCATCGGCGGGCCGGTTTCCAATGAGTCGGTGGTGGCCTTGGCCCGAGTACGCAATCATCCTGAAGATGACTGGTGGGCGCCGGTGATCGGCCTAGTGGGAACCCTCGACCTGGAAACCGAGGTCGACAAGGTGGCCGATGTGGTGGACGGCATCCGCCTGTTCGCCGGCTATGCCGGCTGGTCGCCCGGACAGCTCGAGGGCGAGATCGAATCCGGCGCCTGGTTCGTGGTCGACGCCAACCCCGACGACCTCCTCGCCGAAGACCCCGGCGAACTCTGGGCCGACGTCCTCGCCCGCCAGCCCTCCCCCATCTCCTGGTTCACCCACTACCCCACCCACCCCAGCCACAACTGAGGCCTATCAACTGGCCATCTCAACTTCAGCCCTCTGCTCGATTGGTCACAAATGCATGTTGTTACATGAAATTACCAATAGTAGGATGAGCGCATATGACCCAGAAGCCTGACCCTGTTCACGCTTTCCCCACAAGGGCACCAGCGCTGTCGACAAGTGTCCCGGCTACCCCCACAGTCGATGAAGAACTCGTTCGCCAATGGATCGCCGCGGCGATTTCGTGCGCGGTGATTCGCGACATACAAGAAGATGAAGGCACTGAAGCCACGGTGCAAGGCATTCAGGGCGCTTTGGGCTACGGATATTCGCACGAGGAAGCCCTGCAAAGCTTGGAATCGGCGTTGTTCGACTGGGTCTCAATCAAGCTGAGCAAGTCCGACAAGGACATACCTCAAATGGGTGGAATTGAACTCATCCAGTCCTAATGGCTCAGCGACTGACTCCGATTAGTCGAGTTAAGTTAATTCAGCGGTTCAAGAAACTTGGTTGGGAAGGGCCGTTCAAGGGGTCCAAACACGACACGATGTACAAGGACGGCGTGGCCATCACGATCCCCAACAATCATCGTTCCGAAGAAATCAGCGTAGGGCTGCTTCGAACAATTCTGAACCTGCTGGGGTCTCAAGAGAAGATTGGTTCCAAGCGCGATAGTGGTGCATCGCATACGGCCTCGTATGGCAATTACTCCAACCTCGTGCGGAGGTCGTCGGCTAGGCGGGTGATCTCGGGGGATGGGTTGAGGGTGTCGAGGTGGTCGAGATCGCTGCGGGCTTGGTCGGTTTGGCCGAGGCCTCTGGAGAGCCAGGCTCTCCAGAGGCGGGCTTCGGGGTGGTTGGGGGCGACCTCCACTGCTTGGTTGATGCGCCCGGCGCCTTCGGCTGTCTGGTCGTCGAGGCCGGTTTGGATGAGCATCACCCCGCTGAAGGTCAGGGCTCCAGGATGGTCTGGTTGGTCAGTCAAGACCGCCTGGTACACCCTCAGCGCCAAGGCGGGGTCGCCCTGGTCAGGAGTGGTCGGATCCCACAGGGCGCGGGCCGCGGCCACTGCGTCATCGGCGGCAAGTCCAAGGTCGGCCAGCGTCTCAAATTGCTCTTGGGCCTGCAACACAATCTGGCAGAGGGCGATGTTGGTCCTCAGACCCTGGGTTTCCACTAGCTGGGAGATGAACTCGGGGGGATTGGTGGCGTCAAAGGCGGCCAGCTCCCCCGCCGCCCCAAAGCAGTCGCCGGTGCGATAGAGCAAGATGGCCCGAAACGCCCGGGCATCGGGATAGTCGGGGGCGGTCGCCACCGCGTCGGCCAGCACATCGGCAGCCTCTGCCTCTTGGCCCTCCAATGCGAGCAGCCAGCCCTTGTAGGCCAGCGCAGTGGGGTTCGACGGCGACCGCTCCAACACCCGGTCGTAAATGGCAATGGCCCCGGCAATGTCGCCGGACGCGGCCGACTCCTCCGCGTTTCTGAGCAGTCCGGGCACGCTCGTCACCGCGTCGTTGCCGGTGATGGTGTCACCCGAATGGCGCGACCCCACCGCTCGGCCCAGCAACACTCCGGCCACAATCCCAACCACTACCAAGCCAACCACCACCGCGATCAGCTTCCCTCGCCCCCGGCCATTTGGCTGCTCAGGCTCCTCCTGATCTCCCCGAAGCGCATCTGCCGCCTTGCGGGTGTAGCTCCGGCTCAGAACCTGATGATCCTCCGGCTCCAAGTCACCCGCCGCCAACTCCTCATCAAGGTCATCCAACGACTCCAACCAGAAATCCCGCTCACCATCCTGAGGATCACTCACCCTCCTCTCCCTCCATCACAGCCTCGGGGTCCTCAACTTGGGATGGTGCATCGAGGTTGCCGGAGTGGGGGGTGGCTGGGGCGGGGGGAGCCCCAGACAGGACCCGCCGCTCTCGCAACCGAACGCGCTCCGATGCAACCATTTCTCGATCAGCTTCGCTTAGCTCCTCACCATCAAACGAAGCCCGCCGCCACCGGCTCAGCGTCACCGCCAGCAGTCCGACCCCGACTACCAACCCCACCACTGGAATGACCCAAACCAATCCACTTACCCCCGACCGCGATGGCGTCAAGACCACCCAGTCCCCGTACCTCTCGGCGAACCTGGCTCGGATGTCATCGTCGCTGTGTCCGGCCACCACAAGCCGGCCGATCTCGGCTCGAATCTCCCGGGCGATGGCCACGTCCGACTCCACCACTGACTGTCCGACGCACTGAGGACAGGCGATGGTGGCGCCAATGTCATGGGCCCGCTCGGCGTTGGTACGGTCGTCGCGACCGTCCACCACTCCGAACACCAACATGGTGGCGGCGGCCACGCCGACCAGCAACCACGACAGGACCACCTTGCGGCGACGGGAGATCACAAGGCGGCCCCCGCACGAACTAGCTGAGCCTCGAGCCCGGCCAGGGTGACGCCGCCGGTGAACTTGGACACCACCCGACCGAAGGGATCCACCAGGTAGGTCTCCGGCACGGCGGTCACCCCGAAGTCGATGGCGATCCGACCGGTGTTGGAAATAACCACGGGCCAGTCCCCGCCCCGCTCGGCGAAGAACCGGGAGATGACGCCCAGGTCATCCTGGAAGACCACGCTCACCAGCCGAATATTGGGGTCGCCGCGGTAGCGGTCGTGGAATGCCACCAACTCGGGATGCTCCACCACGCACTGCACGCACCAGGTGGAGAAGAAGTTGACCACCACCCAGCGACCCCGCTGGGCGGCCATGTCGAATTCGCCCCCATCCAGCGTCTCCCCGGCAAACTCAGGGGCGAAGTCGGGCACGGGCGGCCCTCTTCGGTCACGCTCAGACACGGCGAACACCACGATGAGGGCCACGGCCAATACACCGACTGCCAGCCCCACCCACCGAACCGTTCGCAACCGCGGGGGCCTTTCAGACTGATCGGAATCGACGGGCTGGTCGGCGGACGGCGGCTGCTCAGGCAACGGGCACCCCGCGTTCTCGAAGGGGAACTCCCGGCACCGGGGCCGACACCGGCATGGTGGGCGACCTCCGACGGCCGGGGAATGCCGAGAACACCGCCCCCAGCAGCATGATTGCGCCGCCTATCCACAGCCACAGCGTCAGCGGCTGAACGGTCACCCGCACCCCGGCGGGGCCACCGGGCCCGTCGGGCAAGTCCAACACCGCCACCTGGATGTCCCGCACCGGCGACGACTTTGTGCCCGGCGTGCGCACCACTCCCCCGTTGGCGAACCGGCTCACCCCTGGCCGAACCACCGTGCCGTCCACCAGCACCACTGCCTCCGTTTTGACCTTGTTGTCGAACACCTTCTCCTGGGTGCCTAGAAAAACGATCTCGTGTCCGTTGACGTAGGCCGTCTCCCCTGGCGCGATTGTCAGCTCGCTCTGGTGCAGATAGCTGTTGCTGGCGGCCAGCGCCACCGCCACCACGACCACCCCGATGTGCACCACCATGCCCCCATTGGCCCGTCCCACCAGGCCCCACCACCCCTGCCGCCGAGCAGCTAACACCAACTGGCGCACCGCCGCGCCCCCCGCGAACCCGGCTAGACCGAACGCCAGCAACGGGGCCAGGTCCCGAGCCCCCACCAGCAGGGCGATCAGCAATCCGGCCACTGCCGCCCAGCCCGGCCACATCAGTCGCTCCGACAGCCTCTCGGCGGTGGTCTTTCGCCACGGCAGCACTGGGGCCACCGCCATCAAGAACAGCAACAGCAGGCCGACCGGCATCGTCATTCGGTCAAAAAATGGGGTGCCCACGCTGATCCGATCGCCGTTTAGCGCTTCCACGATCAGCGGAAACACCGTCCCCAAAAGCACCACGAAGGCGAACACCCCAAACAGCAGGTTGTTGGCTAGAAACGAAGCCTCCCGCGACAACGCCGAGTCAATCTGCCCAGGCGAGCGCAACCGGTCGCCCCGCCAGGCGATGAGCCCCACAGTGACCACCACAATCAAAGCGAAGAACACCAGCAACGCAGGACCCACTGCATCAGCGGAAAACGCGTGAACCGAGTCCACCAACCCAGAGCGGGTCAAGAACGTCCCCAAAATGGTCAAGGCGAACGTGGCGCATACCAGCGACAGGTTCCATACCCGCAGCATCCCCCGGCGCTCCTGAACCATCACCGAGTGCAGAAAGGCGGTACCGGTCAGCCACGGCAGCAGCGAGGCGTTCTCCACCGGGTCCCATCCCCAATAGCCGCCCCAGCCCAGAACGTCCCACGACCACCACGCCCCCAAGATGATCCCGGCGGTTAGGAAGGCCCAGGCAAACAGGGTCCACCGGCGGGTCTCCACCAGCCAGCCCTCTCCCAAACGACCGGTGGCCAGCGCCGCTATGGCGAAGGAGAAGGGCACGGTGAAGCCCACATAGCCCAGGTACAGCATCGGGGGGTGCACCGCCATCAGCCAGTGGTTCTGCAACAGCGGATTGGGCCCGGGACCGTCGTAGCCCGGCGGGACGTCCACCCGACGGAAGGGCTGGGCCAAGTCGAGTTTCGGCCAGTTGAACATCAGCACGAAGAAGAACAGGCACACGATGAACAGCACGGCCATGGCCCATCCCACCAGCGGGTCGTCCAAGCGATGACGGAACTTGGTGACCACCAGCACCAGATACCCGGCCAGGATGAGGGCCCACAGCAAAATGGAGCCCTCCAGCGCAGCCCACAGCGTGGCCACGTTGAACAGCGCGGGGGTGGCGTGACTGCCGTTCTCGGCCACATACGACACTGAGAAATCCCGGGTGATGAGGGCCCGTTCCATGGCGAACACCGACAATGCGGCCCCGCCCAGCACCAGCCAGGCGCACAGCCGCACCCGGTCGATCCGGCGAGCGGCCACCATGAACACCCCGAGGGCAGCAGAAGCCATCGCCACCGAGATACCCAGAACCCCCAGGGTTATGTTCACCGCCTCAGCTCATCTTTCGGGAGGCAGCCGCCGCTTGTCATTCGTATTGCCCGCGCTCTTCGGCGTCGTCGATGCGGTCTTGATTGTCCACCCGGTAGTCGTTGTCGTGCTTGACCAGCATCCGGTCGCTGGCGAAGTACCAGCCGTCGTTGGCCACACCGCCATAGGCGCTGCTTTGCACCCAGTGGCCGTCGATTACCACGGGCACCTCGGGCTGGAACTGGTCAGACACCCCGCCGGTGTGGACCACGTCGGCCACCACCCCGTCGAGGGTCACCGAGAACGCCACCGCCGGGCGGCCGTCGTCCAGAGTCACGTCTTGGGGCGACCCGCTCACCGGTGAGCCGATCATGCGGAAACGGTCGTCGCCCTGCTCCTCCCGGCGCTCCACCGCGTCGTCCACCTCGCGGAATACCAGCGTGGCGTCGGCCAGCACCTTCCACAGCACGAAACCGATCACCAGCAACACCGCGGCCACCAGCAGCACCGGAACCCACCGGCGGATGCCCTTCCGGGCGGGCCGGGGCGGCCTCGGGCTCAGATCCATGGCCTCTTCCGGGTCGACCAATTCCTCGGTCGGAGAGTCAGTCATCGGGCATCATCCAGCGGCGGCGGTTCTCGGGCACCCGACGGCTCAGCGATCGGCCCCGCATCAGCACCCACCCGGCATAGGCCACCACCGCGGCCACCGAGATGCTCCAACCGGCAACGAGATATCCCACATGAGTCATGGCTGCTCCTTTGAGTCATCTGACAGACCTGCCTCGGCCCGCCGTTCTTCCATGGCTTCGTCCACCTCAAGTTGTTCGATCTGGCTTTCGAGGTAGGCCAAGCGGAAGCGGTGCAGCAGCAGCCAGGCGAACAGCACCATGCCCACCGCGAACGAGAACGACAGGGTGAACAGGGTCTCGTCGCGGATCTTGCGGGCGGTGAGCGTGGACTGCTGGTGCAGGGTCCGGTTCTCCCACCAGTCCACCGACCGGTTCACGATCACAATGTTCACCGCTCCCACCAGGGCGATCACCACCGAGCGCCGAGCCCTCACCGCCGTGTCAGCCGGGATGCGGCGCATCGCCAGATAGCCCACGAACACCAGCACCATCACTAGGGTGGTCACCTGGCGCACATCGCCCCACTCCCACCAGGTCTGCCAGGTGGGGCGACCCCAGATGGAGCCGGTCACCAGTGTCAGCACCCCGAATACCACGCCTATCTCGGCGGAGGCGTGGGCCATCATGTCCCACCAGTCGGTGCGCCACCGCAGATAGGCCAGGCTGGCCAAGAAGGTCAGCCCGAATCCGGTGTAGGCCAAGATGGCCGACGGCACATGGACGAACATCAGGCGCACCGCGTCGAACTGGCCCACCACGTCGCCCTGCTCGGTTATGCGGGTGTCCTCGGGCACCCAGGCGAAGGCCAGCGCCACCAGTAGGGCAAACCCGGCCAGCGTCAGCCAGCCCAGGACTCTCGTCGCCTTCGACGAGGTGGTGGCAGCCACCACAGTGCTCATGCTTCCTCCAAAAGAGCCCCGTAACTCAAGGCTCCGAATACCCCATAGATTGCGGCGAAACCGGCCAGAAGGCCCAACCAGGCCCACCCTTCGGCCCCGGCCACGCCGAATGCGTCCTGAAATGCCCGAGTGGCCCCGACGAGCACCGGGGCCACCACCGGCAGCAACAGCATCGGCAGCAGTGTCTCCCGCACCCCAAGCCCAGATACCAGCGCCCCGTACAGGGTGCCCGCGGCGGCCACCCCGGCGGCGGCAGCCAGCCCGGCGCACACCAAAAGGCCGTAGCGGTGCACGGTCACGTCGAACAAGAGCACCACGCCCGCTGCCAACAGCACCTCCAGCACCACCAGCTGAATGGCGATGGCCGCCGCCTTGCCCCCGAACACGGCGATGGGGTCGATTCCCGACAGAAGCAGTCTGTCGGAGGCTCCGTCGGCCAAATCCACCGCGAACGAGCGACCGATGGCCAAGAGCGAGGCCAAGAGCACGGTTACCCAGAACAGCCCGGGGGCATAGGTGCGCAAGGCCTCCTGATCGGTGTCCAGCGCGAAGGCGAACAGCACCAATACCGTCACCGCGAACGGCACGATCTGGTTGATCCCCACCCGAGCGCGCATCTCGATCTTCAGGTCCTTGCCCGCGATCAGCCACGCATCACGGAACACGGCGGTCACTCTCAGTGGAAGCATCCTCGCCGTTTGGCGCATTAGCCGAGTCGCTCCCTTGGCGAACCATCCCGCCCACCACGCTCACCACCCGGGGCTCCAGCACCTGAATGCGCTCTAATTCGTGGGTGGCCAACACCACCGTTGCTCCGGCCGCGGCCGCGCTGCGAACCAGAGCATCCACCGTGTCGCGCGACTGCTGGTCCAAGCCGGCGTGGGGCTCGTCCAACAGCCACAACTCGGGGCGCCGCACCAGCAGCGAGGCAATCGAGGCCCGACGACGCTGCCCGGCCGACAGCCGGCCCGCCCGGGTGTCCGCCAGGCGACCGGTGAGCGAGAGCCGCTCAATTGCCTCGTCGACGTCGGTACCGCCGGCCCCCGCAGCTCGAGCCCAAAAGGCCACGTTCTCTGCCACCGTCAGGTCGTCGTAAAGCCCGGTGCGATGGCCCAACAGGGCCACCCGGCGGCGCACCATCCGGCGCTCATCGTTTAGATCATGGCCCAGCACCCACCCCTTTCCCGAGGCCAGCGAGCACAGCCCGGCGCACAGCCGCAACAGCGTGGTCTTGCCCGCCCCATTGGGCCCTTTGAGCAGGACGATCTCCCCCGGCGTAATGTCGAGATCAACTCCGGCCAAGGCGGGAAACCGCCCCAACAACGTCACAGCGGCCCGGAGCCGGACGGCAGGTTCCACAACTCTTCTCAGGCTACAAGGATGCCCTCCCATCGCAGAAACCAAGGATCTTGCGGACGCCCTTCACCCTGCTGCCAAGTTCTCGGTGATCACATCGGAAAATTGCTTGCCCCTAAGCAGGTGCCACGCTAGATTTCGCGCCTAGCCCTGATGGCCGGGGAGGTTGGAGCTCCCCGGCCTAAGGCTCGCCCTAGCCAGGGGCGAGCCCTGTTCGGAGTATTGCAACAGGGCTTGCCTGTGTCAACATTGAATGAAATTTACTGAAATGGGCGTAACTCTCTGCCACCACTCCCTCGCTCGCCCCTCAATGCCATAGCATCGGCGATGTGTTCGCTCTGGTGACCGAGAAGGCGTACGAGCAGCACCGGTCCCAATTCGACGCGCTGGACAACGAAGGGCACGGCCTCCAGTGGCTGCGTCTGGCAGACGACGGGAAGCTCCACGGTCCTTCCGATGCCCACCCCGAGGTGGCGTGGCTGTCGAGCGACTTGTTTTTCGGTGGGATTCTGAACCGGTTCTTCGAGATCGTGGAGGGCGCGCCCGATTTCCGCTGGCTTCAGTCGGCCGCCGCCGGGGTAGATCTCGATCCTTACGAACGCCTGTTGAACCGGGGCGCTCGGTTATGCAACGCCCACCTCACCGCCATCCCCATCGCCGAGTTCGTGCTCCGAGCAGTGCTCGACGTGTTCCAAGATGCCGAGCGCTGGCGGATGGCCCAGGCTGATGGCCGATGGGAGCACCACAATTTCCGCGAATTGTGGCGATCCCGCTGGCTGATCATCGGGCTAGGGGCCATCGGTGCAGAAACCGCCCACCGAGCCCGGGCGTTCGAGGCCCATGTGACCGGTGTGCGCCGCCATCCCACCGGAGATGAGCCGGTTGACGCCATGATCTCGCCCGCCGAGATTCCCGATGCCCTGCCCGAGGCCGACGTGGTGGTGCTGGCCACTCCAGCCACTCCCGAAACCGAGAACCTGGTGGACGACGGCTTCCTGTCGGCCATGAAACCGGGGGCGGTGCTGGTGAACGTCGCCCGGGGCAAGTTGGTGGACGACGAGGCCCTGCTCCGGGCTATGGACGGCGACCGTCTGGACGCCGCCATCCTCGATGTGTTCAACGCCGAGCCTCTCGATCCCAGCCACCCCTATTGGTCTCATCCCAAGGTGGTGCTGACCCCCCACTCCTCTGGCGGGGGAATTGGCCGGTGGGACCGGGGTGCCGAGTTGTTTTGCGACAACCTGCGACGACTCCTCGCCGGCGAGCCGCTCGTCAACGAGGTGACCACCATGCAGTTGCCCACCGACCTCCCCTTCGTCACGGGCAGGGACAAGCAATGAGCCCGAATCCAGGAGCATTGGCCGGGCTGCGGGTGCTGGACATCTCGTCTTTTTTGGCCGCGCCCCAGGTGGCCACCTTCCTGGGCGACTTCGGTGCCGATGTCATCAAGATCGAACCGCCCTCGGGGGAGGCCCTGCGCCGCATCGGGGCCAGCCGCGACGGGGAGTCGCTGGTGTGGGCCATGGTGTCGCGCAACAAGCGGGTCATCACCTGCGACCTCAATCGCTCCGAGGGCCGCGACATCCTCCGCCAGCTAGTAGCCGAGGTCAACGTGCTGGTCCACAACTACTCCCCGGCCATGCTGAAGCGCTGGGACTGCACCTGGGAGCACCTGCGGTCCATCAACCCCGGCCTGGTCATGGTGTCGGTGAGCCCCTATGGGCACACCGGCCCGCTGGCCGACCGGCCGGGCGCGGGAACCATGGCCGAGGCCTTCGCCGGGCTCACCCACATGACCGGAGAGGCCGACGGCCCGCCCATGCTCACCTCCATCCCGCTGGGCGACACCCTGACCGGGATCTTCGGTCTCATCGGAGCTCTGGTAGCCTGCTACGGCCGGGATGTGAACGGGATAGGCGGCCAGCATGTGGACGTATCCATGTATGAGCCCATCTTGACCCTGATAGGCAGCACCCTGGCCGCCTGGGATCCCAATGGCAACGACCCTCCCCCCGCCCGGTTCGGGTCGCGGTTGGAAACCGGCGTCCCCCGCAACATCTACCGCACGGCCGATAACCGCTACTTGTGCCTGTCGGGCACCACCGACCGCCAAGTAGAGCGCATCCTGGCATTGACCGGAAGGGACGGCCCCGAAGACCAGGCCAAGTTCGGCCGCATGGCCGACCGGCTGGCCCACAACGACGAACTCGACACCCTGGTGGCCGACTGGATCGCCGAGCGCCCCCTGGACGAGGCCGTCGCCGTCTTCGTCGAGGCCCGGATCCCGGTGGCCCCGGTCCACGACCTGCCCGGCCTGCTGGCCGACGCCCAAGTGCAGGCCCGCCACAGCGTCACCCTGGTGGCCCACGACGTGCTGGGTACCGTGCCCATGGCCACCCCCGCGCCCTTCCTCAGCGAGACCCCCGGCACAATCCGCCACCCCGGCCCCCCCATCGGCGCCCACAACGCCGAGGTCTACGCCGAATTGCTGGCCTGGGACGCCGACCGCCTCGCCCAAGCCCAAGCCGACGGCCTGGTGTAACGATGCCGAGACCGAGACCAGCGATGTTGAGATGAGGCACTTTGACCGCTCGCGCAGGTTTGTCAGCGGTAGATGGTGAACGCCTGCCGGAGCCCCGGGCCGTAGCGGTACACGGCGAAATCGGCGTCGAACGACACGGCTTCTTCGATGCCGTACCTTTCCATCACAGCCCAGCTGGTTCGGTCGATCAGCGAGAACTCCTGATCGCTGAACAGTTCTCCGATTCTCATAGCAGCCAAGATGTCCTGAGGAGTCGCAGTCAGCACTTCGGCGAGATCCCGTTCCACAATGGTGGAGATCAACATGTCCGCCGCACCTCGATGGCGTCGGCTGCGGGCAACGGCCCACGTCTCCACCAGCACATGGTCGGTCGTGGCCAGCCTCCCCGAATGCTCGCTGAGCAGCGCAACGGCCCGCTCGTGGAGCAGGTCGTCGCTGGCCCCGAGGGCGTACCACCCGCCGGTGTCGACGAATACGCGCATCATGCCGAGGTATTCCGAGCCCGCAGTTTCCTGTCGAAGTCCTCGCCGAATGCCTGGGCAATCATCTCGTGCTTGTCATGGGCTATGTCCGTTGGATTGCCGCCGCTTCCCAAGATGCCGATAAGCGGAGTGATATCGGCGGTCGCGGCTCGGGCCGCGGCATCATCAGAGCGAATCAACTCCCGAATGTAGGCCGACAAGCTCAAGCCACGTTCCTCAGCCCGCTGTTTGGCCACCGCGCGCAGCGGCGGATCCAGCAGAACGTTTGTGGGCTTTACCATGTGGATACGCTATCTGTGTTGCGCATACTACGCAACACAGGGAGCACATTCAGTCCCCCTCCTCATCCCCTGACTACGTCCGGTAGGGTGCGATTCCATGACTCCGGAACAAACAGCCGCAGCCACAGGGGTGTCGATTGCAGCCATGGGCCGCAGCTATTTTGCGGCTCACGCGGTGGGCCAATGCTTGGAGGAGGCCGGGTTCAGCGGGATGGCCCGGTATATCGGGGCCCGAGGCGGGGTGCTGGGCGACGTGCAGGCCGACGTGGTGGTCTCGGGCTTCGCCTTGTTCAACCCGGCCATGGTCGAAGCGGGCTGGAGTCAGACCAAAGAGCAGGGGTCGCCCCCCGACGCAGCCGCTGCCTTCGCGACAGGAATCGGCCGGTGGGCGGACGACACCTTCGGCCACCTCGACGGGCTGGACGATTTTGCCGCCGCGGTCCGCTCAGTATTCGACGCCACCGAGCCCATGAGCCAGGCCCTCTACGCCGGCTGGCGGGCCATGCCGGTGCCCGACGACCCCGCTGCCGCGGCCGGCTTGGCCATCCAGGTGCTGCGAGAACTGCGCTTCGGATTCCACGTCCATGGGCTGAGCGCGGTGGGCCTGACCCCGGTGGAGGCCATCATCGCCCAGGCCAATCCCCAGCAGGCCCAGTTCTTCGGCTGGAGCGAGCCCTTCCCCGAGCCTGAGCCGCTCAAGGACCGGCACCGCCAAGCCGAAGAGATCACCTCAGCCCGGATGGCCGAGGTCTACGAGGCCATCGACGCCGACCAGCGGGCCCACGTGGCCGCCACCGTCAAGGCCATTGTCGAGACCACTTCGAGCTAGCCGGTTGCCCCTGCATTAGACGTCCAACACAGATAGCCGGCCCCGGGCTTCAAACTCCGCCCTGATTGCCGCCACATCCTCAGAGGTCAATCGACGATAGGCCTCGCCGTCGCGTACCCAGGTCTCGTCGCCCGATTCCCACCGCTCCCGGCGCAGCGTGCGCTTGAGGATCTTGTTGGTCTCGGTCTGGGGCAGGGTATCGGCCCAGCGCACATAGCGGGGGGCCCACTTGGTTCCCAGATCGTCTTGGCCGCCCAGAAACTCGGCGAACCCCTCCGGGTCGAAGACCGCACCGGGACGGCGCACCGCCGCGGCCATCACATCGTCGCCCACCGATGAACTGGGCACGGCGAATACCGCGGCCAAGTCGATGTCGGGATGGCGCACCAGGATGCGCTCCACCGGGGCGGCCGCGAAGTTCTCCCCGTCCACCCGCAGCCAGTCGAAGTTCCTCCCCGCGAAGTACACGTACCCCTCGGCGTCCCGATAGGCCAGATCGCCCGACCAGTAGATGCCGCCATGGGTACGCTCCTCGTCGGCTTCGGGGTTGTTCCAATAGCCCTCGAAACTCGGGGCCGACACCATGGAAGCCAACTCGCCGATGGCCTCATCGGCATTGAGCAGCTTGCCGGTGTCGTCGAAGACAGCCAGCGGCGCCTCCGCCCCGGTATCGGGATCGAGGATTTTCACGCTGTCGTCGGCCCGCCCCAGGGCGTTGGGCGGCGTGTCGGGGGTGCGGCTCACGGCCACGCCCCCCTCGGTAGAGCCGTATGAATCCTCCACCGGCACCCCGAATCGGCGTGAGAACCGCTCCAGGTCGTGGACCGCGCCCTCATTGCCGAACACGATCCGCAAGGTGTTTTCGGCGTCGTCGGGCCGCTCGGGGGTGGCCAGTATGTAGGTGAGGGGCTTGCCCACGTAGTTGAAGTAGGTGACGCCGAATCGGCGCACGTCGGGCAAAAAGCCCGATGCCGAGAATCGACGCCGGAAGGCGGCAATGCCCCCCGCAGTCAAACAGGGCACCCAGCCGGCCATCAGCGCGTTGGAGTGGAACATGGGCATGGCCTGGTAGAACACATCGTCGGGCGTCAGCTTGCGCATCTTGGTGATCACCTGGCCGATGCGAGCCAGCCGGGCTTGCGAGCAGACGGCCGCCTTGGGATCGCCAGTGGTGCCCGACGTGAACAGCAGCAGATAGGGCGCCAGCGGGTCGATGTCGGCGCCGGGGGGTTCGGCACCGGCGCAGGGTGCCAGCGCATCGGTCCACTCCGGCGAGTCCACGTCCAGCACCCGGCCATTGGCCGCGCCCAATTCCAAGCCCTCCAGCAGCTCTCGGTGGCAGCTCTCGGTGACGATCATCCCGCAGTCGGCGTGGGTGATGTCGCGGGCCAGCTCGGCACCCTGGCGAGTGGGGTTGATGCCCACCACCGCAGCTCCGGCCAGGGCTGCGCCGCCCAGCAGCATGGAGTACTCCGGCCCATTGTCCAGCAGCATCCCCACATGGAACGGCCCCTCTCCCCGGCGGGCCAGCAGCATATGGGCCCGGGCGACGCACCCCGCGGTGAACTCCCGGTAGGTGTGCTGCTCGTCCTCGAAGACCATGGCCAGGCCGTCATCATCAGCCCGGCTCAACACCAGGTCTCGCACGGTGGGGTGGGCTTCGGCAGGGACGTCCATAGCTGGGAATCGTAGACAGGAAGCGAGGGGGAGCTAGTGGTGTGTCGTGGGTTTAGCGCCGTGGATTGCGACGGCAGCGGCGTTCCTCGCAAGGCGCACCGACGCAGCCATACTTCCAGCGTACGGCAAGGAGGGGCAACGCCGCGAGGGGCGTCGATGCCTAGCAGGACACGCGCGAATAAACCCACGACACACCACTAGAACGCGGAAGGGTCGAGGAGCACGGGATCGAAGGGCGCCGAAGCCCCAGAGGCCATCCCGGTCCCGCTTCGGGCCAGCAGCGAGCGCGACACAGCCACCGGCTGGCTGGCCTCCACCAGCAGCGCGTAGGTATCACCGTCGATCAAGCGGTCAACGGGCACCACCAAGCGGCTGTGCGGGGCCACCTCTCGGGGGTCGAGCTGGCCGATCGCGGTGATCCGGCCGTTGGCCACCTTCGACACCGTGACCCTTGCGATGGAGTCAGGCGACGGGTTGACTACTGCCAAGGCCACCTCCGCCCCATCGGCCCGATTCCCCGCCACCAGGTAACGCGTGGCGGCTACCGGCATCCCCGAGGTGATCGCCACCCCAGCCAGAGACGACGCCGCCGACGCGGCCGCTACCCGCTCAGCCACTATGGGGACCCCGTTGTACACTTGGACCGAAGCCCAGAACCCGGCCCCTGCGGGCCAAGAGCTGGCTGCGTTGTGGGCGAAGGGCTCAGAGGGAAGCGGATAAGACCCCGCGTCCCGCAAGACGAGAGCCACTCGCTGGCGGGGCGGCACCGACACCTCGAAGGGCGCCAATGCCCCGCTGAAGTCGGGGGCGTCCAATCGGACGCTCACATCGGCGGCCGCCTCGCGGTCTGAGGGGTTGTACAACACGATGTACTCGGCCACGCCCTCGTCAGCAGGCCCGGTGGCAAACGCCCATTGCGTCTGGGGCCTGGGGATCCCAGGTCCGGCGGTCAAGCCCTCCAATCCCTCGGTGCCGTCGAACAGCTGGAGCCTTCCGGCCACGATCCGCCCGGCCTGCGACTCGACGGTGGTGGAAACCGACGAGAACCGGGGCACGAGGTCGGTGGCATTCACCACCACCAGCGAACGGGCTGGCACCAAGACCCCTCGAAGCGCCTGGGGCTCGCGGATTCCCTCATCGGTGGAGAAGGCGAATTTCACCACTGCCCGGTCAGGGAACGGGTTGAACAAAGTGAAGACCAGTCGGGCATCTCGCCGAGTCGAGCCGGCGGCGAAATACCAAGACGGCGATGAGCGGGTGGCACACGGTATGACGTCGATGCCGGTGGGTCCCTGAACTCTCTGCTCGACCACGGCCGAACCCGAGTCGATCTCCACCAGCGCCGCGGTGTACTGCGATTCCACCACATCGGCCAACCGCAGGGAAGCCTGCGACCTTGCCGGCACGTTGAGCAGCACCTCTTCGGGTGCAGCCGATGGCGACACCGACCCGACCGGCGTAGCGGGGAACACCGACACCGCCGCAGTGACCGCCGCGCTGGTCGCATTGGCCACGATCACCGAGTGGTCGGCGAACTCGCCCGGCAGCGAAGTACCCTCGGAGCAGTACCACACGCCCCCCTTGGCCCTTGGGCCTGGTGCCGTGCTGGCGGTCTCCTGGTAGACCAGCACTGCATCGGTATCCGACTCCTCATCGGCTCTATCGGCCACGGCCAGCCCGATCACCGTCGCCAAAGCCACCACCGCCAGGGGCCAGCGCACTACGCGGCCAGTCATCGAGCTGCGTCCTGGTGCGACTCCCGGCCGGTCATCGCAGCGCGACCTGATGATCTGACCGGCGACGCCCCCCACTGGTGCTGAGACGGGCCAGCCCCACCAGACCCACTGTCCACAATACGACCTGAACCGCCAGAAGCAGCCGGGTCGATCCAGAGGTCCCATCATCGGGGGCAGGGCCGAACGCCGCACCGGCCACCGACGGGTCCAACGCGGTGTTGTGATAGGTGGCGATGCCCGCAGTCAACCCTCCCGGCGCCAAGTCGAGCTGGCCGTCGAGCATCTCGAACAGCCACTGGGGAGCGGACTGCGACAGCTCTCCGTAGGGAGCGGGCGCCAGGCGCTCGGCCACCAGAATCGTGCCGATTCCCCATCGGGAGAGCTCGGCGCCCAACCGATTGGTGCCCGCCTCGGGTGCTCCCAGCACCTTCTCCCCCACCTGGCGGGTCTGGCCGTCCAGCTCTCCGACCCAACGCTGAGCCACCGTGGGAAAGGCGCGGCTGTCGGAGACCGCAAAGGACAGGTGGCCGTCCAATTCCCAACTGCCCAGCGGCAAAACGTCGGGATGGCCAAGCCACAGGACCAAGTGGCCGTCGTCGGGCGCGGCCTGGTTGTCGGAGAACGGGGCCACCCCGGCGTAGTCGTCGGCGGTCGCGTTCCAATCGCCGTCGGAGACATTGGCCAGCACCGGCAGCATCCCCGCCACCAAGGCAATCATGGCCGAGAAGGGCACCAGCTGCCTCCACCCGAAACGGTAGCGGCGCACATCCATGAAGAAAGCGGCCACTCCCATGGCCACCGCGATGGCCAAACCCACCGCGCCGGGCACCTGCACCACCTCTGGTCGGGGCAGGGGCACCGGCGACCAGTCCTGTTCGGCAGCCAGGGCCACCGCGGCAGTGCCCAGATAGAGCGTCCACCCCCGCACTGCCCATGCCAGCCGGGAGTCGTGGGCCAAGGCCAGGGGGAGCACCGCGGCCGCCGGCAGAGCCCAACCGAGCCGGTTGTCGCCGTACGGCCCGGTGTCGAACCGCAGGATGTCCGCCCAGGAGTTCCCGCCGTTGCCTGCGGGCCTGTCCCCCAACAGCGACGACAGGCTGTCAACCAGCCACGGCAGATTCAGCACTGCGGCGACAGCCGCTCCGGCCACCGCCACTCCCACCAATCGCACCATGCCCCGGGGAGTTCCGGCGAGTATCGACCCCAAGAGCAGCCCAGCGAGCACGAGACCCATCACAATCAGCGCCTCCGAGGCCATGGCTGCGGCCAAGCCGAACAACAGCCCAACCGCCAAGGTGTCCCTCAATAGCAATGGTTGGCGCGAGTCCGCCCCCGGACTGCCGCCCACCCCGCCGTAGGGGGCAAACCCCGCTCCGGTCAGCACGGCTCGCATCAGCCAGGGCACCGCGCCGTAGAGCAGCAAGGCGCTCCAGACCCCGTTGGCCAGGGCGTTGTAGGGCAACGGGTTGGCCAGATAGACCGCCAATGCCACTCCCTGGATCCACAGGGAGTCGAAGGGGCGCATCAGCCGCCACACACCCAGAGCGCCCAGCGGAACCATCCCCACGATCAACACCGTTCGCAAAAGATCGGTTTCTCCGAAGAACAGCCAGCTCAGCAGCGTCAACACCGCGAGGCCAGTGGGAGCAAACCCCTCTTGGCCCAACCCGACTGGGCGAAAGTCGCTCCACCAGCTGCTCAAGAGATCCGAACTCGACCCCAACTCGGCCAACTCGCCGGTTGCCGGGATGCCACCGGCGATCAGGTCTCGAGACCCGAGAAGGATCAAGATCACCGTGGCAATTCCCACTGTCACCGAGGCCCGCGAGCGGCTCAAGCGGGCCAATAGAACACCCCGCGTCGACAGCCCCCTGGCCGCGGCGCCCCCCCGGCTAGTCAAAAACAAGGCCACCGGGGCAAAGCCCCGAGCCTGGGACAGCCGTATGTGGGAGTCCCCCACATGGCGGGCGCGGCTCACTGCCTGCCGTCGACGCCGGATAGACCCCAGGCGGACCAGACTGTGCCCCCACGACGCGCCGATATGGCGGGCCTGGCTCAAATGCCCGGTAACCAGTGCGGCCAAGACCTCGATCGCCGACAGGATCACCGCCTGGGGAATCACCCGCACCGAGTGCCAGGACCCGTATACCGACAACAGGGTCCGAACCCGATGGCGGTGCCAAAGCCCTTCTATCCGGGACTGGGAAAGGCGCTCGACCAGCAACTGGCGATGGCGCACCACCGCCGTAGGGGCCACCAAGACCCGGGCCCCCACGGTGCGGGCCCGCCAGCACATGTCGATGTGCTCGTAGCAGTACGACATCTCCGGATCGAAACCACCGATGGCCCGGAACAGGTCGCCGCGCACCAGCACGCACCCTCCAGGCACCGCGAACATGTCCTGGACCGAATCATGTTGCTCCTGGTCCAGTTCGCCGATCTCCACTGGGGAAATCGGCGCCCCGGTCTTGTCCACCAGAAGGCCAACTTGGCGGATGCGGGCGGGGTCGTCCCAGTCCACATACTTGGGGCCGACGATCCCTGCGTTGGAGCGCACCGCCTCTTGAACCAGCAATCGCAGGGTGTTGGGGGCCAGGGCCACATCGTCGTGGCAGAACACAAAGAAATCGGGAGCAGGACCAGCGTCCACGAGCACTTCGTTGGCCGCCGGACCGAATCCGGGGTTGTATCCCAGACAGCGGACCGCGGCGTGGGGCAGAAAACGCCGCACTCGGGCGGTGGGATCGGCCTCGCTGCCGGTGTCCACCACGGTTACCTCGACCAAGGGGTGGTCTTGCGCGGCGACCGACTCCAGCATCTCGTCGAACCACAAACCCGGGTCGTGGCTCACGACCACCACATGAACCCTCAAATCGGGCTTCACCTCCATCAGGGTTCGTTGCGGCTGACAAATTCCCGCAGCGCGTCGGCAATTGCCGGAGCCTGCTCGACCGCGTCCGACAGCACCGACCGCACCGAATCGGGGAGCTGGCGGGCCAGGTCAGCCACCGCGTTGCGGATGTCTTCGGGGACTTGACTGGCCAACTCGGCGAACGCGTCCCTCAGCTCCTCGGGCATCTGCCCAGCCACATCCCGGCGAGCGACCTGCACCCGGTTGATGGCCAACAGCCCGAGCCCCGCCGCGGTGTATATGCCGTCGCGAATACACTCGACCAGCGGATCCCCGTCCGGCCCCGGCTCCCCGGGTGGCTGCGGCTCGCCCACCTCACCACCGTACTGGCCCATCAGACACCGCAGAGGTATGGTTCTGAGCTGCTGGCAACTCGCAACCACATGCCGCTTGCGACGACCAGGCCAACGGCCTCACCTTGGTTCAAGCCCGGCGTCGAGTACAGCAAATGCCTGCGAGAAGTGGCACACTCATGGCGATGCGAGCCCTGGTCACCGGGTCACGGGGTTTTGTGGGCACTCACCTCGTCGCTCACCTGAACGCCTGCGCCGACGATGTGATCGAGGTGGATCGCGTCATTGGAAGCCCCCCCATTGAAGACGCCAGCGCCATTGCCGAGCTGATCGCCGAGACCAAGCCCGAAGCGGTGTACCACCTGGCCGGCCAAAGCGACGTGGCCGCCTCCTGGAGCGATCCCATGGGAACGTTCCAGGTCAACGCCAACGGCACCCTCCATGTGGTGCGGGCCTGCATAGACACCGGGGTCGAGCGCCTCCTGTCGGTCACCAGCAGCGACATCTACGGGATGGTCAGCCCCGACGAACTGCCCATCGGCGAGCAAGCGCCCCTCAGACCGGTCAACCCCTATTCGGCCAGCAAGGCAGCCGCTGAGATGGTGTGCGTCCAGGGTTTTCTGGGCCATGGCCTCGGGGTGATCCGAGCCCGGGCCTTCAACCATCTGGGCCCCGGCCAAAGCGACCGATTCCTGGCCCCGGCATTGGCCTCTCGAATCGCCGCCAACGAGAAGACCGGGGCCACCGAGGTGCCGGTGGGCAACCTCTCGGCCCGACGCGACTTCACCGACGTGCGCGACGTGGTCCGGGCCTACCGCCTGCTGGTGGCCGACGGCGAGCCCGGCGAGGCCTACAACGTGTGCTCAGGCCAGGACGCGGCCGTGTCCGAGGTTGCCGAGATCCTGCTGGGCCTGGCCAAAGTGCCCATGACCCTCGAACAAGACGACCGCCTGTTCCGCCCGGTCGACCTGCCCGTGCAGCGGGGCGACAACGCCAAGCTCCGGGCCGCCACCGGCTGGGCCCCGGAGATCTCGTTGGCCGATACGCTGGCCGACACCCTGGACGATGCCCGCGGCCGCCAAAACAGACAGACTGGAGACACCCATGGCTGAGGAATTCCCCCGACACATGCTGACTGCCGGAATCACCGGGATTGCCGACCCCACCCATGGCTGAGCAACGGCCCCAGCGGGCGCTGATCACCGGGATCACCGGCCAAGACGGCTCGTATCTGGCCGAGTTCCTGCTCGACAAGGGCTACGAGGTGGTGGGCCTGGTCCGGCGGTCAAGCATGGTCAGCTTCGAGCGCATCGCCCATCTCCAAGACCGGATCACCATCGTGAGCGGCGACCTGCTCGACGAGGCCTCCCTCATCGAGGCCTTGCAGCGGCACCGGCCCTCAGATGTGTACAACCTGGCGGCCCAGTCGTTCGTGCAGACCTCGTTCGGCCAGCCGGTGCTCACCGGAGAGACCACCGCACTGGGGGTCACCCGGCTGCTCGACGCCATCCGCATCGTGGATCCCACGATCCGCTTCTACCAGGCTTCCAGCAGCGAGATGTTCGGCAAAGTCCGGGAGGTGCCCCAAACCGAGGACACCCCGTTTCACCCTCGGAGCCCCTACGGCGTGGCCAAGGTGTACGGCCACTGGATCACGGTCAACTACCGGGAAAGCTACGGCTTGCACGCCAGTTCGGGCATCTTGTTCAACCACGAGTCCCCCCGTCGGGGCCTGGAGTTCGTTACCCGCAAGATCACCCATGCAGTGGCCTCTATCTCGCTGGGCCGCCAGCAAGAGCTGCGCCTGGGCAATCTCGACTCCATGCGCGACTGGGGCTACGCCGGCGACTACGTGAAGGCCATGTGGCTGATGGTCCAGCAGAAAGAGCCCGACGACTATGTGGTGTGCTCGGGTGAGACCCATTCGGTGCGGGAGTTCTGCGAGTTGGCCTTCTCCCACCTGGGCATGGACTACCGCGACTACGTGGTGATCGACCAGGCGTTCATGCGCCCCGCGGAGGTCGACCTGCTGGTAGGCGACGCCAGCCGGGCGGCCACCGAGCTCGGATGGCACCGAGAAGTCGGATTCCAAGAACTGGTCGCCATGATGGTTGACGCCGATTTGGACCTGCTCCAGGGCAAGCTCAAGGGTATTTCGTGATCGGACCTGCTTCCAGCAGGCCAAAAGGGCTCTCATGACCGATGGCCCAGACCGGGCCGCACCCGACGCCCCACCGCGGCCCAGCGTGGTCACCCTGGCCGGAGGGGTGGGGGCAGCCAAGCTGCTGAGCGGCCTGATCCGGGTCCACCCGTCCAGCGACCAGCTCGCGGTGGTGAACACCGCCGACGACACCGTGCTGCACGGCCTCCATATCAGCCCCGACTTGGACACCGTGGTCTACACGCTGGCCGGTGCAGTCAACCCCGACACCGGCTGGGGTCTGGCCGGCGAGACATGGCAGGCCATGGACGCCTTGGACCGCTACGGGGGGATCACCTGGTTCCGCTTGGGCGACCGCGACCTGGCCACCCACCTCTACCGCACCCACCGGATGGAACAAGGTGCCGACCTGGCCGCTGTCACCGCCGAGATCGCAGCTGCCTGGGGCCTGGAGCTGGCCGTTTTGCCGGTCACCAACGACCCGATCGAAACCCGGGTGACTACCGTGGACGAGGGCGAGATCGGATTCCAGGACTATTTCGTGCGCCGCCGCCACGATGTCGGCGTGACCGCGGTGAGGGTGGCAGGGGTGGAGGCCGCCCAGCCTGCGCCCGGCCTCATCGAGGCGCTGAGAGCGGCCCGGTCGATCATCATCGCTCCCTCCAATCCCATCGTGTCCATCGGACCGGTGCTGGGAGTGCCCGGTGTACGGGAGGCGGTGGCCGCCCGCCGAGACGCGGTGGCGGCGGTGTCGCCCATCGTGGGCGGGGCCGCCCTCAAGGGCCCCGCCGACCGGCTCATGCGAGAGCTGGGTCACGAGAGCTCGGTGGTGGGCGTGGCCCGGCTCTACCAAGATGTGGCCGCCACACTGGTCGTGGACGAGTCCGACGCCTATCTGGCCGACGATGTGGAAGCCGCCGGGATGGCCTGCGTGGTGGCCCCCACTGTAATGGATGGAGTGGAGTCTGCTGCTGAGCTGGCCCGAACGGTCTTGAGCTCCACCGGGGTCAGCCGAGGATGAAACTCGAGATTTTCAGCGTGGAGGGGCTGCCGGAGATCGAGGCGGGTGACGACGTGGCCGGGCTCATCGTCGAAGCGGCCGAGTTGGCCGACGGCGATGTCGTGGTGGTCACCCAGAAGATCGTGTCCAAGGCCGAGAACGCCATGGTCGCCGTCGACCCCGGCGACCCCCTGTCGCACAAGCCGGTGGTTGAGCAAGAGTCGGTACGGGTGCTGCGGCGGAGGGGCGATCTCATCATCAGCGAGACCAAGCACGGTTTCGTGTGCGCTAACGCCGGGATCGACCGGTCCAACCTGGCAGCCGATCAAGCCGCGCTCCTGCCCGACGATCCCGATCGCTCGGCCCGACGCATCCGCGACGGGATCAAGGCTCGGACCGGGGTGGAGGTCGGGGTGATCGTATCCGACACCTTCGGAAGGCCTTGGCGGCGGGGGGTGGCCGACGTGGCCATAGGGGTGGCCGGGATCCGGCCCATTCTCGATCTCCGGGGGACTCCCGACACTTCGGGACGAGAGCTTCAGGTGACCGAGGTGGCGATCGTCGATGAGCTGGCCGCCGCAGCTGAACTGGTCATGGGCAAGACCGACAATGTTCCGGTCGCCGTCATCCGGGGCGCCAGTCCAGCCTGGCTCGGCCCCGGAAGCATCCAAGCCGATCTCATCCGCTCCCCGGCCGAGGACCTGTTTCGCTAGTCAGACGTCGGCACCCGCTCACCGCTCAGAACTGCCGCGGGGAGAACAGAAGCGCCGTCTCCCACCACCGATAGATCGCTGAGGCGGGCGCCGGCCCCGATCTCGGCACCGTAGCCCACTATGGAGCGCCCGACCACTGCATCTCGGCCCACGCGGGCACCGGGCAGCAACGCCGAGTCGACGACCGACGCACCAGAGCCGACAACAGCACCTTCCATCACGATGGATGCCTCGACCGCGGCGTCGGGGGCAATCTCGGCCGACGGATGGATCCAGCCGCCATCAGACAATGCCTGCTGCACTTCCAGGTAGGTCTCAGGGGTGCCGGCATCCACCCAGAACCCGTCCCACGCCACGGCGTACACTCCACCCCCCTCAACCAGCCTCGGAAACACCTCCCGCTCGATCGAAACCCGAGCGCCCTCGGCCACCGATTCCAGCGCCGAGGGCTCCAGGGCATAGATCCCCACGTTGATCTGATTGCTGGGGGCTTCATCGGCCGGGGGCTTCTCCACAAACGCCCGCACCCTGCCGTCGTGGTCGCACACCACCACGCCGAAGCGGGAGGGATCGGGCACCGGCGCCAGCGCGATAGTGGCCTGGGCTTCGGCCTCGCGGTGCAGCGCCAAAAGATCATCCAGGGGAAACCGGTTGATCACATCGCCGTTCACCGCAATGAACGTGTCCTGCACCCCGGCGATGCCGGCCGCGAAGGCGATGGCTCCGGCGGTGTCCAGCGGCTCGGGCTCCACCGCATAGAACAGCTCCACCCCAGCGCAGCCACGCTGCGGGTAGGCGGCCTCGAATGCGTCCGGCCGGTATCCGAGCGACAACACCGCCCGGGTAATCCCCTGCTCCCCCAGCCGCCCCACAACATGCTCGATCATAGGCCGGTCTACTACCGGCAGCATCTGCTTGGGACGGGTCAGGGTCAGAGGCCGAAGCCGGGTGCCGAACCCGCCGACCAGTACCACCGCGTCCACGTCGATGATCTATCTGGCTCAGCCGTCGTGCTCGACAAAGGGCCGCGCTCGGACAACGGGGATCCTGGTGCGGCCCGACCCGATCAGTTTTCCTCTTCCACCCTGACGCCCGGGGCGTCCTCATCGAAGCTGTCGTCAAAATCAACCGGTCCTTCGGGCTGCGACAGGTCGGCCACCAGCGCCGGCGACACTTCGAGGATGTCGTTGACGGTGGGGGGCAGCGGCACCACCGCGTCGCGGGGCGCCAAAGCAATGGTGAAGGCCTCGCCGTCGTTCTTGAAGCGGACATCGCCGAAGTCCTCGTAGATCCGCTCATCAGGCTGAGCGGATTCCGCGGTGAGCGCGCTGGACCAGCGCACGATCTGCATGACGGCCGGCTGGCCGTCGCACACGGCGTCCGCCGCGCTGATCACCCCGAACTCGGCGGCGGTGATGCCGTTCACGTCCATGGTCACGAACATCGCCTCGAAGAACTTCGCCATGACGGCGTCTTCGCCCGCGGCGTTGGCGGTGAACGGGTGGATGTGGATCAGCCCGTCGGAGTGGGAGTGGATGCCCTCGGGATCGTAGGGGTAGCCCTGGCTGTTTCTCCGGCCCTCGAAAATCGGCTGGAATGCGCCGCCCTCGCCGTCGGTGCAGTCCCACACTGCATAGGCCGAGTGCCAGTGGTCGCTGAGGCCGGGGCGGGATTCGGCGTCGCGCTGGGTGCGGGCAACGGCCACCACTCCGATGCCGACCACGACGATGAGCACCACCGCGGCGGGGAAGCCGATGATCCGGCGCCGCTGTCCGGCGCCGCCCATCGACGCGGCCCGCGCCACCTTTCGAGAACCAGAGGCTCTTGCCACGGCCTACAACGCTACCCGGCCAGGGCTTGCAACCCACACCTGTAGCCGGAGGCCGACCGCTACTTCCCCATCAATTTTTGGAACAGCTCCAGGTACCGGTCGGCCACCTGCTGGGGGCCGGCTGCGCGCTCGGCATAGGCCCGACCCCGATATCCCATCTCAACCAGGTCATCGGGGTCGTCGGCCATCTCGGCCACCGCGGCGCAGAAGACGTCGGCGTTGTCAGGATCGACCGCCCGCCCGGCCCCAGAGTCGACCAGAACCCGCTCCACCTCGCTGCCCCGGTCAACGCTGGCCAGAACTGGACGGCCCGCGGCCAGCACCGAATACACCTTGGAGGGCACGCTGGTGGCGCCGAGCCCAGCTCGCAGCAAAACCAAGTGCAGATCGGCCGCCGCCAGCACTTCGCCCAGGCGCTCCGGCGGCTGCCAGCCCACCAGGTGCAAGTTGTCCAGCCGCTCGGCTGCTTCGGCTACCGACGAGCGGGCCACGCCGTCGCCATTGACCACGAATTGCACGTCGGCCCTGTTCTGGGCGGAGAAGCGCTCCGCCGCGGCCACCACCAGCTCAAGGGGCTGGGAGTGGCCCAAGTTGCCGGCGTACATCACCACCACGGCGTCGCCGTCTAGTCCCAGCTCGGCCCGATACGGATTGCGCCGGTCAGACGGGGCGATGCGGTCCGCGTCGGCCGCGTTGGGGACCACCACCACCTTGTCCGGGCCGACGGCCGAATCCAGCTTGGCCCGCACGTTGTCGGCCATTCCCTCCGACAGAACGGTCACGGCTGCGGCCCGCCGGTACACCCAGCGCTCCAGCCGGCTGGCCGCAGCCGCCACCCGGGCACTGCGCACGACACCGGTTTCCACCGCGGCGTCGGGGAACACGTCCTGCACGTTGAACACCAACGGCGCCCGCGCCCGCCATGCGGCCGCCCTCCCGGCCACCCCCAAGGTGAGCGGAGGCGACATGGCGAACACCACATCGCAGCGGCCGGCGGCAACCACGGCATCGGTGCCGACCAGCGCGGTGAATCCGACGAACGCCGCTGCCCGGGCCGCCAATCGCCCCTTGTTGACGGGAAACGGGTGCCAGCGACGGATCCGGCCCCACGGCTCTGGTTGGGTGCGCACCAGTCGCCCCGACCACCCGTCAGCCAACGCGTGGTCCTGATACCACGGGAGGCTGGTGATGATCTCCACCTGGTGGCCCCGGGACGCCCACTGTTCGCAGTAGGAGGCCATCACCTCCCCGGTGGGGGCGGTGTCGGGCACATAGTGGGGACAGAGCACCAAGATCCTGAGCTGGCCCATCACCCGACCACCTTGGCGTACAGAGCGCAAAGCTCCGCGGCCGTGTCGAAGGCGGCCAGCTCGCGAACCCTGGACTGGCCTGCCTCACCCAGCTCCTTGCGGATGAGGGGATCGCTCACCAGGGCGCCGATGGCCTCGGCCCACAGAGCGTCGTCTTCAGGATCGAGCAGGCGCCCGCCCGACCCCACCACTTCGGGCAGTCCCCCGGCGTCGGCCGCCACCACCGGGCAGCTTCGGGCCATGGCCTCGACCGTTGGGAGGCCGTAGCCCTCGTAGCGCGACGGGAACACCAGGGCCGCCGCCTGACGGAACAGGCCGTCCAGCACCGCCGGGGGGATGCGGCCCAGCCGGTGCCACCGGTCGCCCACCCCAAGCTGGGCAGCCAGCTTGTCGAGCTTGGCGTCCTGGGGACCGGGCCCCCCCGTGGCCACCAGCTCCACGTCCACCCCGTCGGCGGCCAGCCGAGCCAGCGCCCGCAACAGCACCTCGTGATTCTTGTGGGGATAGGCCACCGCCGGGTACAGAACGAACGGGTGAGACAAAGCCGGCACCGCGGCAGCCAGCCGCATGTCCGAGGCAACCGCGGAGAACTCAACCGGCGCGGGCAAAACCGACACCCGTTGCGGATCGGCTCCCAGCAGCTCCACCAAGCGACCGCGGCAGAACTCGCTCACTGTCACGATCGCATCGGCACGGCGCGCCGACCACGGCAGCATCGCCCTCAAGTACAGTCGCTTGATGGGGCTGAACCGCTGGGGGTGATCCAAGGGCTGCAAATCGTGAACGGTCACGACTGCGGGCCGGAAACCCACAATGGGCACCGTGCCCCCGAAATGGTGGACGACCTCAACCCGGCGGCGACGGCATTGCGCGGCCAGCCAGGTGTTCTCGCTGAACACCCTCATCGGCCGGCGCCTTCCCACCGGCGAAACCACTACTTCATAGCGCTCGGCCAAATGCGGGTGGTCACCGGCGAATCCCGGCGGGACAAACAAGACCAGGCTCACCGGCGCCTCTGGCTGGATGCCCGACAACATTCTGACGGCGTAGCCCTCGGTGCCCCCGACTCTGCCGGGCCGAAGCCACAGCAGGTTCACCCCCACGGTGATCACCGAGGTCTGCGAGGCTGGCGTATCCATCAGCCGGCCAGCTCCCGGTAGACACCGAGCAGCCCGCCGGCAGTGCGCTCCCCGGTGAATTCGACCAGCGCCCGTTCCCGGCCCTGCCTTCCCAAGCGAGTAGCAGCATCGGGATCATCGAGGAGCCCGGCCAGCGCGTCGGCGATCTTCATAGGCCGGGTGGGATCCACCAGGACACCGGTCGAGCCGGCCACCTCAGCGGTTGCCCCCGATGCCGATGTCACTACCGGCGCGCCCTGCACCATCGCCTCCAGCACCGGCAGGCCGAAGCCCTCGGTCAAGCTCGGATAGCAAACCACGGTGGCGACCCGCATCAGGGCCCGCTTGTCGGCCTCGGCCACGAACCCCAATCGGCGGATCGGCTGCTTGGACGAGGCCAGGGCCCCGCCCAAGTTCGACTTCCACCCCGCCGGGCCCACCAACACCAGCTCTTCAGCCGTCCGACCGAGCACCCGCCACGCCTCCAGCAACCCGTTCAGGTTCTTGCGGGGCTCGGCCGTGCCCACCCACAGAACAAACCTCTCAGCCAGGCCGAATCGCTGTCGCACCTCTTCGGCCTCCTGTATCGGCACCAGGCGGTCATCGGTCCAATAGGGGACGATCCGCAGCCTCTCGACGTCGATGCCCGCCTTGACGCAGTCGTCTGCCGTGTGCTGCGACGGGCACACCACGATGTCGGCGTCGTTTCGGGCCAGCTCCAACGACTGATCGAAGAACCGCAGGCCTCGAGGAGTGAAGTGGTCAGGATGGCGCAGAAACGCCAAGTCGTTGACCGTCACCGCCAACGGCGCTGTCCGGGGAGGCACCGCCATGCCGGTGGCGTGGATCGCGTCCACCCGACCGGCCGCCCGCTGCACGGAAGGCCGGCGCAACTTGTGCCAGCCCCAATACAGGCCGGATCGAGGCAGCCGCAGAGCGGCCATCTCGATGCTGGGGGCAAACGGCTCCTCCGGCGGGTTCCGGTGCCAGGCCGAGATCCCGACCATCTCGGGCGGCACCGACAGGCGCCCCAGAGCATCCACGCATCCGAGTGCGGCCACCGCCGTCCCACCCGGCACCCGGTGCCAACACTGCTCCAGCGTGATCGCCACTCTCACCGCTCTGAGTCTGCCAGCCCCGGCTGCCCGACATGCGGCGGGCAACCGGCCAAATCTCTTGGCCCGCGACCTCCACGGCCTGGTCTCCATCTTCTAGTCTTGAAACCGATGAGCGGCTTCTGGGCGGGTAGGCGGGTCCTGGTCACCGGCGGAACCGGCTTCTTGGGCCAATCGGTTTGCCGACTGCTCAACCAGCGAGAACCCGCCCTGATGGCCGCCCCGTCCAGCGCCGACTACGACCTGCGCACCGCCGACGATACCCAGAGGCTGCTGGATGACACTCAACCCGATGTCGTCATCCACCTGGCCGCCCGGGTGGGCGGCATCGGCGCCAACCTCGAGCGGCCCGCCGACCTCTACCTCGACAACCTGCTCATGGGCACCAACGTCATCGAGCAGTGCCGGCTAGCAGGAACCGAGCGGCTGGTGGTGGTGGGCACCATCTGCTCGTATCCCAAGTACACCAAGGTGCCGTTCTCGGAAAACTCCCTTTGGACCGGATACCCCGAGGAGACCAACGCCCCCTACGGGGTGGCCAAGCTGGCCCAGCTCGTGCAGCTCCAGGCCAACCGCGACCAATACGGTCAGCAAGGCATCTATTTGATGCCCACCAACCTGTACGGGCCCGGCGACAAGTTCCACCCGTCGGTCTCCCACGTCATCCCCGCTCTCCTCAAAAAGTGCGTGGATGCTGTCGAGGCCGGCCATGACAGCATCGAGGTGTGGGGTGCCGGCACGGCCAGCCGGGAGTTCCTCTATGTGGACGACGCCGCCCAGGGCATCGTGCTGGCCGCCGAGCACTACCGCGACGCGGAGCCAGTCAATTTGGGGGCCAACCACGAGATCGCCGTCAAGGAGTTGGTAGAGGACGTTGCCGAGGTCACCGGCTTCGCCGGTCGGATCGAGTGGGATTCCTCCCGGCCCGACGGCCAGCCCCGCCGCTGCGTCGACCCCAGCCGAGCCAAGGAGCTGTTCGGCTTCGAGGCCACCACCCCGTTCCCCGAAGGGCTGCGCCGCACCTATCGGTGGTATCTGGCCAACCGTCAGGAAGCGGAGTCCCGGGGACTGCCGGAAATCCCGGCGTAGTCGGCGCCCACCACCAACTCCACGTCCGCACCGTCGATGTCGGCCACCAGCTCCAGCAGCGGGGCGGGTTCGACATAGCGAGCCAACCTCTCCGCTTCGGCCTCCGTGGCCTCCGTATGGCGGACGACGGTGCGGGCTATATCGAACCGGTCGGCGTTGCCCCGGCCCACCACCGAGAAACCGGCCAGCTCCAAGGCATCCTCCACTCCGGCCACGGTTCCCGACAGGGTGCCGTTGAGCACTCGCACCCGCACCCCCGCCAGGCTCTCAGCCTGGAAGAACTCGAGAACCGGCTCGGCCTCCCGTTCGACCAAGAGCAGCACCTGCTTGCCATCGATGGTGGCGTCAACCACCGGGAGCTTGTACCGCTCGATCTGGTCGACTCGAAATGACCGGAACTCATCTCCCAAGTCGACGAGCTGCCCCACCGTGATGCGGTCGTCCAGCGTGATGCTGGGGTTGTCGTCGTCCAACAACTCATTGGCTACCCGCCTCAGGGCGAACGGATTGCGGATGCCGTTCTCCACCGCTCGCTTCAGCGTGGCGACCATGAAGTCCTGCTGGCGCTGGTTGCGCTCCAGGTCATTCCACACGCCGAGACGCACCCAGTCTTCGTCGATGGCTGGATTGCCCCCTTCTCGCACTGTGAGCGGCCGACGGGTCCGCACATAGGCCAGCGCGGTTTCGGGGTCAAGGGTGACCACCCCGGTTTCCTCGATCCGCAATCCCAGAGAATCGTCTCGGATGGGCTGGGCGATCTCCACCGGCACTCCGCCGACCGCGTCCACGATCCGCAGGAATCCGGCGAAGTTGATCTCCACGTAGTGGTGGATGGGAACGCCCAGGTATTCCGACACGGTTTCGATCAGAGTGCCGGCACCGCCGATTCTCCGGGCGGCATTCACCCGCTCGCTCCATCCCCTGCCGGCAATCGGCACCCACAGGTCGCGGGGAATCGACAGCATGGCCACCCGGTCGGCGTCGGGGTCGATGCGCACCAAGATCACCGAGTCGGTCAGCAGGGTGTTGACGTCTCGGTCGATGTGGATGGGGCTGTCGGGGTCGATCCCCGCGGCATTGTCGACCCCCACCAACAAGAAGTTCTGGGCCTCCGAGTCGCCCCGCTCCCCAAGGTCAAGAGAAAGTCCGACCGAGACTCGGGGGATCTGGCTGACCTGCGACTTCACCATGGCCAGCCCAGCCGCCCCACCCACTGCGGCCACAAACACGAGCAAACCGGCCAGCACCACCAATCGCTGTCCCCAGGTTCTCTTGCGTGCTTTGCGCCTGCGGCCTCGCCTCATTGCCCGCCAGTCTAAGACCGTGCCTCCCTTTCAAAGAGGCGGCCCCACCGACCTCAAGATTTCCGCAGCCCCATCGAGCAGATGACGCCGGGCTCGGAGTCCCGTCATCTCGCGGCGCGGGCAGACAGAGCCGGCCGTCCCGGTGGAGATCGATCACAAGTGCGGCTAGGTCCTCGGGCATCCGGTTGCGGATGGCGTTGGACAGCTTCTGCTTGACCGCTTCACAGAGGGGACGCTCGTTGATGGCGTCGAGGACGGCGTCCAGTTCATCGGGGTCGACGAACAGGCTCGGCGCCATCGTTGCGCGAAGCCAGACGCAACACAAAGGGCAGCACTCCCCTGTCTGAGAACCGCCTTTGCCTTGTTGGGTGGCTCTGGCATCCGAGCAAGCCAGGGCAAACGCTGCTCCCTGAGCCAGCCCGCCCAGTGAGTCGGGCAGATATTAACGCCTTTATGATTGATTTTGATAATATTCATATATTTAATATATATTTTCTGTTTTCCTGAGATATTCAGAGGGTTATTGTCACTGGTTATCGGTATGCTTACAGCTATGAGATTTACACCTCATCGGGCCGATTACACCGAGGTCGTTGATACCGCTGGAGGCGGTTGCGGCGCTTCGGTGTGTATCGGGGCGGTGGATGTGGCCGGCCAGTCGGAGGAGCAACTGCGGGCGCGGATCAGCTTGATCGGGCGGGCCGAGTCGAAGTTGGCGGCGATGAAGTCCCAGGCCGTGGCCGAGATGGCGCGCCAGCACAACGCGGTCGCCGCTGAGCGGGTCGTCTGCGAGGAGCTGCGATCCTCCAAGCGGGCGGCCCGCCACGACGTGAAGGCTGCGGAACGGCTGGCCGCGCTGGGGGCCACCTCTGCGGCTTTGGCCGCCGGCGACATCCCCCAAGACCATGCCCGGCTGATCGCCCGGGCCTCGTCGGATGGGCCCATCAACGAACAAGCGCTGGTAGATGCGGCCAAAGAGCAGAACTACGACGAATTCGAAAAGACGCTTCGCCGCCAGCAACAGGATCTGTCCGGCGACGACGGGCAGGCCATCTTGGACCGCCAGAGGGAAAAGCGCACGTCGCGGATGTTCAAGAACCGCGACACCGGCATGTTCGTATGGTCGGCCGAGTTCGACCCGGTCACCGGCGAGCACATTGCTGCGATGGCGGCCGCCAAAGAGCGCGAACTCTGGAACCAAGAAAACCCCAAAGCCCGCCGCACGCCTCAACAACGAGCGGCCGACGCTTTGGCCGAGCTGATCTTGGAACCCGAGAAGGGCACGGCCAAAGGCATCGCCTTGGTACTGGTGGCCGACTACGACGCTGCCAACCGGGAACTGGTCAAGGCCCGCATCTGCGACGGCACGCCGCTGCCAATGGAAGAGCTGGTTCGGCTGGCCCTCAAAGCCGACATCTTCCCCGCGGTGTACGACGCCAAAACCCAAAATCTGTGGCTCGGACGCAGCAGGCGCACCGCCACCGACGCCCAGCGCATCGCCCTCATGGTCCGAGACCAGGGCTGCATCGGCTGCGGTGCCCCTCCCAACCGCGGCTTCGCCCACCACGTGAAGTTCTGGAGAAACGGCGGGCCTACCGACTACCCCAACCTCGTCTTGGTCTGCAACGACTGCCACCACAACATCCACGACCACGGCTTCCAGACCACCCAAGACCCCGACACCGGCCGCTGGAAAACCCAACCCCCACCCGACCCCTTCCCCGACACCGGAACCACCACCTGGCAACCCGCGCACGTCAACACCGTGCTGCTGAGTTGAATCCTTGAGCTTCCCCCTGAGGTTGCCCCCCTTTGTGGAGACAAACTTCGGAAACGCTCAAGTACACTGCACTCGATGGAGGTGGCGGCAATCGCCGTGGTGGGACACCACCTGTGTTCCGGGCTCTCCGATGTCACCGACGATTTGGGCGCCTTGGAGTCGAGCGGGTTTTGGGCAGTGGCCATCGATTTCCACGGAAAAGCGGTGTGCGCCCGCTTCGACTCGGTGCGCCCCGCCCGACCTTGGAAGGGGCGCCCCTGGAAGGGCGTCCCGGCCGACACCTGGACCAGCTCGCTCGACCGAAACGGCTTCAGCGCCGGGGTGTCGACCATTCGGGACATGATCGCCGACGGCGACGTCTACCAGGTGAACCTCACCCGCCGCCTGAGCGCGCCGCTCATCGATCCTGACACCGACATAGCCGCGTTGGGAACAGCGCTGGCCGAGGGGAACCCCGCTCCCTACGCCGCCGTCTTGCGACTGCCCGAACACGGAGTACAGATCGCCTCGGCTTCGCCCGAGCGTTTCCTGGTGCGCAACGGCCCGTGGGTGGAGTCGTCGCCCATCAAGGGCACCGCGGCCCACCCGTCAGGGCTGACCCCCAAAGACCAGGCCGAGAACCTGATGATCGTCGATTTGGTGCGCAACGACCTGGGCCGTGTGTGCGACTACGGCACGGTGAGCGTGCCCGCACTGTTCTCGTTGGAGCATCACCCCGGTCTCGTACACCTGGTGAGCACTGTTCGTGGACGTCTGGCGCCCGACTGCGGGTGGCCGGAGCTGATCGCGGCCACCTTCCCCCCAGGATCGGTCACCGGCGCGCCCAAGCTGGCCGCGCTCGACACCATCGCGGCCCTGGAGCCGCAGCCCCGGGGGGTGTACTGCGGCGCGGTGGGCTGGGTGGACGCCGATCGCCAACAGGGCGACTTGAACGTGGCCATCCGCACGCTCTGGATCGAAGACGAGCACCTGCACCTCGGCACTGGCGGAGGCATCACCTACGACAGCGACCCCGAAGACGAGTGGCAGGAAACCGAGCTGAAGGCCAAGCGGCTGCTGGCCGTGGCCACCGGGGAGCACATCGCGACATGACGGAGACCCCATTGCCCACTGACAGGGCGGCCACAACAGCTGCTGACACGCCCTCTGACATAGCCGCAACCCCGCGTATCATATGGATCAACGGTGCGCTGGTCCCCGAGGACGAGGCCCGGATATCCCCATTCGACCACGGCTGGCTGGTGGGCGACGCCGTGTTCGAGACCCTGATCATCGTGCGGGGGATGCCGTTTTGCGCTCGCCGCCACCTGGAGCGGCTGGCCTATTCGGGTGCACACCTGGGTGTGACGGTGCCCAACGCCGACGTGTTGCGGGAGGCCATGATCGCGGTGGCCGCCGCCAACGGTCTCCGAGAGGGGCGACTGCGAATCACCGTCAGCAGCGGCACCGGGCCGCTGGGCAGCAACCGGGGCGACAGCCCGCCCACGGCCACTGTCGCCGCCACCCCCCAGCCGCCGTGGCCGGCCGCCACTGCGGTGGCCACCGTCGAATGGACCATCAACGAGCGCAGCCCACTGGCGGGGCTCAAGACGGTGTCCTACGGCGCCAACGTGCGGGCGCTGGCCGCAGCCAAAGCCGCCGGGGCCAGCGAGGCCATCTTCGCCAACACCCAGGGCCATCTGTGCGAGGGCACCGGCAGCAACGTATTCCTGGTTCACCAAGGCCGGCTCATCACCCCCTCACTGGCCTCCGGGTGCCTGGCCGGGGTAACCCGCCAACTGGTGATCGAGCTGACCGGCGCGGTCGAGGAAGACGGGCCCCTCAGCGCGTTGGCGGCCGCCGACGAGGCGTTCTTGACCTCAACAACCCGCGACGTGCACCCCATCCATTCCGTCGACGGCCACCCTCTCCCCGCCGCCCCAGGCCCCGCCACCAAAGCGGCCGCCCAAGCCTTCGCCGACCTCAAGGCCAAAGAGATCGACCCCTAGCCGCTAAGCACTCCTCAGGTGTACAACGTCGCCGACCACAACCCTCCTGTTGCCCGCAAGCACCAACGCCCCTCGCTGGTCGAGATCCTCGGCCAATCCCTCCAACACCGCCCCGTCGGCCAGCTCCACGGAGACCCTCCGGCCCAACGTGGCGGACTCTTGGCGGGCCGCGGCCATCAACGCGGTCTGGCCGTTGGGCTTGTCGATACCGTTCATCCAGTGGGAGAACCTGCCCAGAATCTCAGCCAGGAGCTCTGATCGGTCCACCTCTGAGCCGCACAAGTCCTCCAGCGATACCGCGGTGTCCACCGTCTCAACGGGTGCCGCGCCGGTTCGCACGTTGATTCCCATACCCACAATCACGGCTTCTAGACGGTTCCCGGTCACCATCGACTCAGCCAGCACACCGGCCAATTTGCGGTCTCCAACTACAAGGTCGTTGGGCCACTTCAAACCAGGCCGAACCCCGGCCAGCGCATCGCAGGCCTCTACGGCACTCAAGGCCAGTGCAGTGGTAACCAGATGGGCTGCCTCGGGATCAAGCCGGGGTCTGACCAGCACCGAGAACAACAGGCTCGACCCCGGAGCCGCCCCCCAACTCCTCCCCCGCCGCCCTTTGCCGCTGAACTGGTAGTCGGCCGCAAGAACAGTTTGCGACGCGGCGCCTTGTTGGGCCATGGCTATCAGGTCGGCGTTGGTCGAGCCGGTCTTTTCAACCCACTGCACTCGAAAACCGAAAACCCAACTCATTTTCACCCCCCAACTCCTGTGTTCTCGTTCGCCATTATTCGCGTGATCGAGAAACTCTCTGCCACCATATTGCCGTGTTGTCCAAGATATTGGTGGCGAACCGGGGCGAGATCGCCGTACGGTTGATCCGGGCGTGCCGGGAGATGGGCATCGCCACGGTGGCGGTCTACTCCGAGCTCGACCGCAACGCCCTCCACGTGCGCATGGCTGACAAGGCCCACGCCTTGGGCGGACAGACCGCGGCCGAGAGCTATCTGAACACCGAGGCCATCCTCGACGTGATCGAGCGCTCCGGGGCCGACGGCGTCCACCCCGGCTACGGCTTCTTCTCTGAGAACGCCGACTTCGCCCGGGCCATCACCGCCCGGGGAGTGGCGTTCATCGGCCCCAACCCTGAGGCCATCGAGGTGATGGGCGACAAGATATCCGCCCGCCGGGCCGCCGAGCGGGTGGGGGTTCACGGCGTTCCCGGCACGACCGAACTGATCACAGACCCCGGGCAGGTGAGAGAATTCGGCAACGAGCACGGCTACCCGGTGGCCATCAAGGCGGCTTACGGCGGAGGCGGCCGGGGCATGAAGGTGGTGGCCGACGAGGACGCGGTGAAAGACGCCATCGAATCGGCCCAGCGGGAGGCCCTCAGCTACTTCGGGCGCGACGAGATCTACATGGAGCGCTACCTGGAACGACCCCGCCATGTGGAGGTGCAGGTGCTGGCCGATAGCCATGGCAACTGCGTGTACTTGGGCACCCGCGACTGCTCGGCCCAGCGCCGCCACCAGAAGCTCATCGAGGAGGCCCCCGCTGGGGGAATCGACCCCGACGTGCTCACCGCCATGGGAGAGGCCGCGGTGAAGGTGGCGAAAGGCTGCGACTATGTGAATGCCGGTACGGTGGAATTCTTGTACGAGGATGGCCAGTTCTACTACCTGGAGATGAACACCCGGCTCCAGGTGGAGCACCCGGCCACTGAGCTGGTCACCGGGATCGACTTGGTGGAACAGCAGATCAGAGTGGCCTCCGGCGAGCCTCTGCCGTTCACCCAGGAAGACATCGAGATCTCCGGCCACGCCATCGAGGTGCGCATCAACGCCGAAGACCCCGCGGAGGGAGCATTTCTGCCGTCTCCGGGGCTGATAAGCGGCCTTCAGCTGCCCAGCGGCTACGGCACCCGCTGGGACGGGGGATATGAGGCCGGAGACGAGATCAGCCAGTACTATGACAACCTGGTGGGCAAGCTGATCTGCTGGGGCCGAGACCGGCCCACGGCCATCGCCCGGACCTTGCGGGCCCTCGACGAGCTCGAGGTCACGGGGGTGGCCACCACTATCAGCGCCGACAAAGCCATCCTGGCGCACCCCGATTTCGCTGCGTTGGCCCACTCCACCAAGTGGGTGGAGGAGACCCTCGACCTCACCGGGATCAAGAGCGAGCGGGAGGCAACCAGCCCAGAGACCGACGACGCCGAGCCCTTGGTGCAGCGCGACATCGACGTAGAGGTCAACGGCGAGCGCTACTCGGTGCGGATGTGGGTGCCGGAGACCGCCCCGACCGCAGCCGCCGCGTCGTCGGGCGGGGCCAAGCGCCCCATGCGGGGGGCCGCCAGCAAGAGCGGGGGCAGCGGGGGCAGCGGCGACGTGACCGTGCCCATGCAGGGAACCATCGTGAAGGTGATGGTGGCCGAGGGCGACGAGGTGGAGGCCGGTGATTCCATCGTGGTGCTCGAGGCAATGAAGATGGAGAACAACGTGTGCGCTGAGAAGTCCGGCACGGTGGCGGACATCCGGGTGGTCGAGGGCGACTCGGTGGGCGGCGGCGACGTAGTAGCGGTCATCGAATAGCCCAAACCCCCGCGACACCTGTCGGCTCGACCTGCCCGCCGGTAGCATCGAACAACCTTCATGGACGATGACAAATCCCATTCTCCGGTCAATACTTCGATCATCATCCCCAGCGCCGGATTCTCCCTGCCCGGAGCGGAGACCACCTTGCTGGATCGCTGCCTTGAAACGCTGAGGCTGCTCGACCCGCCGCCTCTCGAGGTCATCGTCGTCGTCGGCGACGAATTCCAAGGAGAGTTGCCCCGGCCGATGGACTGCTTCCCCTTGCGGGTAGTGAACCGCGCTCCAGGGGCTTTTGACTTCTCAATGGCCATCAACTCAGGGCTATTGGCCAGTCAAGGGGAACTGGCCCTGTTGCTCAACGACGACATCGAGGCAGAAACCTCCGACTGGCTCGGGCGGATGGCCGCCCACTTCGACGATCCAGTCATCGGGGCAGTGGGGGCGACCCTGCTCTATCCCGACCGATCGATTCAACACATAGGCATAGAGATAGAAGACGCCCATCCCATCCACTCATTTCGGGGCTGCCAGCTGTCCGACACTGTGGCCCATGGCGCCGACGTGGCCCGCGACGTGATGAGCGTGACCGGGGCTTGCCTCCTGGCCCGGCGACGAGACCTGCTGGCTGTCGGGGCCATGTCGCCGGTGTTCCCAGCCTCCTACGGCGATATTGACCTGTGCTTGCGGCTGCTCAGATCGGGCTTTCGCGTGGTGGTGGAGCCTGCCGCCACCCTCATCCACCACGAGAGCGCCAGCCGGGAACCGGTTATCGAGCCCTGGGAATGGGAGAGGTTCACACACCGCTGGGGCGAGCTAACCGATCCGGGGCACAACCCCCGGGATCACCGCTCCGACGATGCCGGCCCTAGGATTCACCCATGACCGCCGATCTGGTCGATGGCGACGATCTAGAACAGCTTCGCCACGAGATCCTCCGTCTACGCGATCAAGCTCTTGGTGCTGAGGCCCAAAACCAACACCTCCGCGAGCGCATCGCCAACCAACAAGATCGGATCAGCGAGCTTGAAGACCGAGTCGCCGAGCGAGACACCCGCATCGAGGAGTGGAAAGATCGGGTCGCCGAGCGGGACACCCGCATCGCCGAGCGGGACACCCGCATCGCCGAGCGGGACACCCGCATCGCCGAGCGGGACGCCCGCATCGCCGATTTGGCCACACGAATCAAGGAACGAGACATCCGCGTGGCCGAGAGGGACGCTCGCATCGCTGAAAAGGACACCAGACTGGCCGAAAAAGACATCCATATCGCCGAACAAGGCGCTGGCATCGCCGAAAAAGACACCCGAATCGCCGAACTCGAAGCCGAGAACCTCCGCCTGCTCGAAGACTTGGCCCGCCCGGCCGTCATTCGGCTTGCTCGACGGCTCGCTCGGAGGCCGCGCAAAGATGAACAGGGCTGATGAGCGCTTTTGAGCTCATTGATACCGTAAGGATCAGTGCGGAAATCGAGGCCGAGGCCGAGAAGCGCCGCCGCCAAGACCGGGAGCTAGTCCAACTCGAACGCGAGATTGAACAGGCTTGGACCGATATCGCCCCTGCCGCCACCCCTCCAGAAGCCGTCCACGATGACGGCATTCTCCTGGGCCACATTGCGAATCTGGCCGCCCTCGACCCCCATGTGCCCATCGGATCGCGCCGGGGGCTGCGGGGAGTCAAGTGGACGATCCGCAAGCTGACCTACTGGTACATCCGATTTCTGACCGACCAGTTCAACGTGTTCGCCGGAATGCTGATCCGGCACCTGCGCCATCTCGAAACCCGTATGGGCCGAGTGGAACTTTCCACCCGTCATGGGACCGATCAGCCCGTTCCGGCCGGCTTGGGCTTCCTGGACGAACCCCCCGAGCCGTCGGCGGCCGTTGCTTCCCAAGTGGCCTGCTACGCAGGCCCGGGGCCGTGCCTGGTGTTGTCGGGAGGAGAGGGCGCCCTTGTGGAGGCCATCGGCGACCGAGGCATCCGCGTCCACGGAGTGGAGCAGGATCCCAACCGGGTGCTCGCCGGGCTGAGCCGCCAACTCGACATTCGAACGGGCGACGTGCTCGCCCACCTGGTCGGAGCCATCGATGGGTCATTCGGAACGATTGTTCTCACCGGCATGGTGGAGACGCTCCCATTGGCCAACCTGCTGGGAATGGTCGACCAGGCCGCCCGAAAATTGAAAGCTACCGGCCGGATCATCGTGGCGGTGGCCGATCCCGCCAGCAGGGGGCGGGTGGAGACGGACCTTGGTCCGGGACTGGGCATCTCGCCGATTACATGGCGGCATCTCCTGGAGCGCGCCGGCTTTGACGCCCGCTTAGAGCCCTGCCCCGACTCCCGTATCGCGGAGATCGTGGTCGCCCACCGCAGTGAACAGTCCGACCCTGACCCCGAACAGGGCAAGCCATGAGCTACACAGCCGATCTGCTGATCCCGCAGATGGCCGGCGCGGACGCCACCAGCAACCACACCCGGCTGATTCGGGATCTCCTCGAGGAGAGGGAAATCGAAGTTCGCATCGTGGTCGAGCGCAAGACCAGATCAGACAGCGGCACTGTCCCCATTGAGAAGTGGAAGGGCGATGCCCGAGTCTCCATTCTCCAGCACTCCATAGGCTCTGAAGTCGCGCAGTCTGTCATCCGCAAACAGGCACCGATCGTGCTGAACTACCACAACATCACGCCGGCGAACTACTTCCAGGCCTGGCATCCTGAGCTGGCCAAGAGCGTTCAGCGTGGACGCCAGCAACTCAGCCAGCTGGCGCCGCTAACCCGGAGAGGGATTGCCGACTCAGAGTTCAACGCCCAGGAATTGAGGGACTTGGGAATCGACGACGTCGTGGTTTCTCCTGTGCTTTGGCAGTTGGGCAGCGGCGGGGCGCAAACCAGCCGGGACGGCGGGGCGGTGGATCCAGAAGGCGGGACGGTGCTGTTTGTGGGCCGGCTGGCCCCCAACAAATGCCACCACGACCTGATTGCCGCCTTCGCGGTCTTGAGCTGCACCCGGCCTCAATCTCGTCTTGTCCTGGTGGGCGACGCCTCTCCCCCTCAGTACTTGCAATCCCTCAAGGATCTCGCCGGGCGGACCGGCGTGCGCGACCGGGTGGTGTTTGCCGGAAGAGTCTCCGACAAGAACTTGCTCCAGTGGTATCAGCTGTCGGATGTGTTCGCCTGCGTATCAGAGCATGAGGGATTCGGGGTTCCCTTGGTCGAAGCCATGGCCAACGGCCTGCCATTGGTGGCCTACAACGCAGCTGCGGTGGGCGAGACGGTGGGCGATGCCGGCATAATCCTCCGTGACAAGCGGCCGGCAACCCTTGCCCTGGCCCTCGACCGAGTGCTAGGCGACAAACAGCTCAGGAACCGCCTGCGCGATCGGGGCATCAAATCAGCGCAGCGGTTCGATATTTCAGCAACCCGAGAACAGATGTGGATTGCCCTGAAGGATCTATTCGAAGGTGAGGCTTGATCCAGCCAGCGCTTCAGTGCCGGGGGATGCGCCGAATCAGGCCCGCGATCTTGTTGTGGATCCGCTCCCGCCAGTCCACCCGGGCCAGGCGAGCCCGGAGCTCCCCGAGCTCAGCCTGACTTCGAGCCAACTCGGCCTCGGCTCGAGCCAAGCGAGCTTGGACTTGTTCCAGGTCCGCGGCCCTTTCATGTGATCCCGCCAGCTCGGCAATCAGGCCCTCCTGCCGGTGGACGAGCTGCTCCAAACGCCGGTAGGGGGACAACGGGGATGCCAGAATATCCATCCGAGATCGGCTTCCAGCGTCGTGAAGCTCGGCCAGCCGGACCGCTGGCTGGCGATAGACCCGACGAATCAGATCGTCTTCAGCCTGCCGCCACCTTTTCAGCAGATCAGCATCGATGTCCTCGCCGATCAACCCGCCCAAATGGGCCACCAATCTGTCGTTGCTCCAGGTGAACGGCCAAGGCAAACGACACCGAGCGCCCAACATGGCCGACACTGTTTTCCAAAGGCCCCGGACCACGGCCAGACGCACGTCTATGCCCCCGTTTGCCTGCCATTCCCGATCTACGAACTTGAGGCCATCGGCGGCGACTACGAAATTGTCCGGCCCCGCGTCGAGCCATTCCGGGGGAAGGATCCGAGTGGCGTCGGCTGGCCGATAGGGATGCGGCTCAGAAACTGTATCGACGGCGACCTCGTGAGCCGCCAATGCCGCCCGCCACGACTGCAAAAGCTCGACGATCTTGCCGGTATCAGCTTCCCGCGCGCTGTCCAAAATACACTGCTCGAGATTGCGTCCTGAGAAATAGGGCTCCTCGGACACCTCGACTTGGCCCAGCCAGCCTTCGAAGTCGCCGGTCCTGTCTTCGTCCAATAGTCGGCGTCTCATGGTCAAGCCTTCAACCGAGTTGACCACAACCGCCTGCTGAGACCAGCGCCTGCGGCGATCGGGCGCCACCCGCCAGGCTAGGGCATTCTCGTCAACCCTCCCGGCCACAGCCTCAGGATCCTTGGCGGCCAAAATCAAGAACGAGTTGGCGAAATCAGGGCCAAGGCCCGCCGCCACCAACGTCGTGTGGACAGCTCGGTCATCGGCCACGAGCACGGGGCGGGCATACTCGCTGGTTGTCGGATGGCCAACGATCTGGTCCACCATGTCGATCGCGTCGGGCCGCTGGTAGATGGCCTCGCCCAGCACCACCGAGGGGAGTTTGTAATCGGGGAATGGAAACAGCCATTTTTGAGAAGCAAGGCCGGCATCAGCCAGCATCTGAGCCAGTTCCCGCTTCGACCAGGTAGTCGGCTCGCCGTCGCGGTAGCCCTCCCAGCCCACCCAGGGCAGGCCCAGATGATCCTCGGGAAAGCCCAGCAGATATTTGAGCCCCAGGCGGTTCTCAATGGCTAGTGCCACCACCCCGCCGGGGGCCAGCGCATCCACCACGCCGTTCAGCAGCGCCGCGGTCCCGCGACCCCCGCCCGGGCCGGTGCCGGCGTATTCCAGCACTCCCACCACCAGAACGACGTCATAGATCCCTCGTCGACCGTCGCCCAGACCGTCCAGGGGGCCGCACAGCACTTCCACCCGGTCCAAGCCGGCGCAGCGGTGGGCGATCAACTCCGCCCGGGCCATGCTGCCCTCCACTGCGGTCACCGCCGCCCCCCGATCGGCGCAGATGCGGGTGTTGACCCCCGAGCCGGCCCCTACATCCAGCACCCGATCACGCGGCCCGAACTCCAGGGGGGCCAACAGCACAGCCCGTTCAGGAGCGAGGTGATAGGCGGTCGGCCAATCTCGGATCGCCCCAGCCAGCTCATCGGACCCCACCCGGCGATCCTCCGCGGTGCGAAACAACTCCAACAGCTCATCCTCGGCGCCGTCGGCATACGGCAGCGAGTCGCCGATCACAGTGATTGGCAGTGGCTCAGGATTCACCGCCAACACCTCATGGCCGCTCGTGCTCGGCCTGCCAGTGGCCCTCCAGGTTCAACAGCCCATTGGCCTGCGGATCGGGCTCGCCGGTGACTTGCAGCCAGAACTCCCGGGCTCGGCGGTCGTAGAGGAACGAGGCATCGGAATCCTGCACGGCCGCGTTGACGTGAAACGCCCCCGTGCGAAATGGAATGCGGAGGAGGCGAAACTCAACCCAGCCCTCGCCGTCCACCTTGCCGGGGCGGAACCCGCCGACATGGGAGCGGGGTCCGGCCAGATGAAGGTTGTTGTGGTCGTAGAACCCCAAGGAGAAAACCGGGTCTTCGATGGGCTCGGAGGCGCAATAGTGGACGCGCACGATCAGCGGATCGCCGGACGCGAACGACTTGGGCCGATGGCCGGCTTCGTCGAAGAACTCCAGATTGGTGATGCGCAGCGGGGTATCCCCCTCACCTTCAGGCCGGGGGCGGTGACCCACCGAGGCCGCCCCCTCGGTATCGATGGTGTCGAGGTAGGCGTTGACCACGTCCTGCGGCTCACCCACCGCGGCCAGAAGGCCCCGATTCAGCCACGCCATCTGGTCGCAGTTGGCCCGCAGCATTCCCAGGTCGTGGCTCACCAGCACAATGGTCACACCCTGGGCCCGCAGCGACTCCAGGTGGCTGAAACAGCGGAGCTGGAATTCCTCGTCGCCCACGGCCACCACCTCGTCCACGATCAGGATCTCGGGGTCGACGTGCACGGCCACCGCGAAGCCCAGCCGCACGTACATGCCGCTGGAGTAGATCTTCACCGGGCTGTCGATGAACTCCTCGAGGCCGGCGAACTCGATGATCTGCTCCACCCGGTCATCGATCTGGGATCTGGGCACTCCCAGCACCGAGGCGTTGAGGTAGATGTTCTCCCGCCCGCTCAGCGCGGGGTGGAACCCCGCCCCCAGCTCCAGCAGGGCCGACGTCCGGCCCTGGACCTCGACCCGGCCCTCGGTGGGGCGGTAGATGCCGGCCATAATCCGCAGCAGGCTTGACTTGCCCGATCCGTTGCGGCCGACCAGCCCGTACATCGAGCCTCGGGGCACCTCCAGGCTGACGTCGCGAAGCGCCCAGAACGGCTCGCTGCTCATCCGGCGGAACCGTCGGCTCGATCCGGGGCGCATCCCCGTCCACGCCTCTTTGAGACTGAGTGGCCGGTCTGTGGTCAGCCGGAAGCACTTGGACACGCCGTCGACCACCACCGCGTTGTCATTCATCGGCTCATCGCTTCCCCATGGCCCCGCTGCTCTCCCGTGGCACGTCGCCCATGCCTACAATTCCTCGGCGATGTCGCGGGTTCGGGCCTTGAACATCACCCAGCCGGTCGCTCCCACTGCCAGCGAGATCAACGCCATGAGCCCCAATCGAAGCAGACCGGGCCAGTCCAGTCCGTACAGCAGCTCGCGGGAGGCCTCGGTGAACTGCGACAGAGGATTGAGCCGGATGATGTCTCGAACCGGCAGCCCCATGGCTCGCTCGGGGATCAGCGACAGCGGATAGACGATCGGGGTCACGTAGAACAGGAACTGCAAGGCGATGGTGGCCAGATAGCCCACATCGCGATAGCGCACGTTCCACACACTGAGCACCAGGCCGATCCCCAAAGCGAAGATCGTCAACAGCACGAGCAGCACCGGCCAGAGCAGAAACGTCCAGCTCACGTTCACCAAGCAGATGAGAATCAGCATCAAGATGGACGCCTCGATGGCCGCCTGGAACAGCACGGTGAACAAGGCGGCCACCGCGGGCGCCTCGGGCGGGAAGTACACCTTGCCCAACAGCGACCCCAGATCCAACAGCGAGCTCATCGCCCCGGTGATCACCCCGTAGAAGGCGTTCCACATGACCAGGGCACAGAACAAGTACAAGGCGAAGTTGTCGAAGCGGCCATTGCCCGCCCGAGGGGGGTCGAACTTCAACAGCACCCCGAAGACCAATGCGTAGATAGCCAGCGTGGCCGCCGGATTCAGCATCGACCACAGCCAGCCCAACACCGACCGCTTGTAGCGCGCCCCCAGCTCCCGCTGCACGAGCCGACCGATCAATTCCCGGTAACCCCAGATCTCGAGAACGCTGCCTCGGCCCGTCATGGCTCTCACCGCGGCCGCTCAGGGTCGCAAAGATGGCTGTACACACCAGCCAGGTTCTGGTCCCAGCGGGCGTGGCGGGCGGCAATGTCGGCCAGGCCCTGCTCAGCCAGCCGCTGTCGGCGGCCCGGGTCCCGCACCAAAGCGACGATCTCGGCGGCCAGCCCGTCGGCGGTCTGGGGTGACTGCATGCAGTTGTGGTCGTGGCGCAGCAACCAGTCGCCTGCCGGATTCTCGAACGCCACCACCGCGGCGCCGCAGGCCATCAGCTCAAGCGGCAGATAGGAGGGGTGCTCAGAGGTGGTGAGAGCCACCCCGATATCGCAGGTTCGATACAGCGGGCCGGTCTCGCGGTAGTCGAGCTGTCCCATATGGGTGATGAGGGAGTCCATGTGCTCGGGAAAGGCCCAAGATCCGGCGGTCACGATGCGAACGTCATCGGCCAACTCGTTCTTCACGAGACGCACGGCCCGAGCAGCCAGCTCCCAGCAGTTGCGCAGATGGCCGGGGCGGGCATAGATGAACACGGTCACCGGGCGGTCTTGATCGGGCTCGACGCGACTGCGAGCGTGGAAGATCGAGTCGTCCACTGCGGGCCAGAAGTGGTCGGCGACCCCGCCGTAGCGATCCCGGTAGATATCGGCCAGATGACCGGTATTGCACAACCCGTAGAGCCCCATCCGGTAGCTGTGCTCGGCCAGGGCATAGAGCGTGCCCGCCGGGTAGAACATGGGCTCGAAGTCTTGGATCAGATAGAAGCGGCGGACTTGGCCGGGGGTGCGGGCCACAAAATAGGCGGTGGTCCACATGGTGGCGATGGCCGCGTCGGCGGGGGGAACGTTGTCGGGGTCGAAGGAGAATGAGTCGTGATAGACGATGGGGCTGTCGGCCAGCGACCGAAATGCGGCGGCAATACCCGACCGGTACCACCGCTCGTCGTGGTCTAGGGGGCCGGCCATCACCATGAACCGGTTCTCCACCCCATGGTTTTCGGCCAAGTGGTCGGCCAGCCTGAACACGGTGTGGATGCCCCCGTAGAACGGGTTCTGGAACTCGGGCACGAACCAGTTGACGGTTGCCACCTCTCGGCGTCCTCGAACGGCCCGGTGCCCTTGGCCCACTCCTGCGGCGAGCTCGCGGTCGGCTTCAGAGGCAAGCGCCAGCGCATGGGCCTCCCCGGCCTCGTTGCGCTGGTAGAAGATCTCCATGGGCCGTCCCAGCATCTCGGTGAGCTGCTTGAGAACACCCGGCTTCTCCTCGCTGTGCAGCATCGGCTCGGGGTGGGCCGCGCTGAGGTTCGGGGAGAAATAGGGGTCACCGCCCATGAGCCATCGCTGGTAGGCCCAATAGCTGGCAAAGACATCATTGTCGGGCACATGCGGGCCACGGGTGGCCGACTCCCGGTGGGAAATCGGGGTGGCCGCGGAGACCACATTGCGGTATCCGGCCTGTCGGGCCCGCAGCCCGAGCACCACATCGCTGCCGCATAGCTCCAAGCGCTCGTCGAACCCCCCGATCTCTTGGAACACCGATCGGCGCACCGCTAGGCAGGCCCCGGTCACCGCCATTGCGTTGCGGGTCCAGTCGGTGGGTCCCAACAGGCTGTCGGAGTGCGGAGCCATGCCCTGGAACAGGTGCCCGGCCATGCCGGTCATCCCGATGACCGCCCCGCCATGCTGGATGAGTCCGCGGTCGTCGATGAGCTGAAGCCCGGCCACACCGATCTCGGACCGCTGGGCCCACCCGATGAGGTTGCGGAGCCATCGGGGATGGCCAGGTGACGTGTCGTCGTTCAAGAACACCAGCACTTCCCCCGAGGCCAGGGCGGCGGCCCGATTGTTGACCGCGGAGTAGTTGAACGGCTCATCCCACCAGATGACCTTGGGACTCAGGTCGGCGGCTTGGGTCCGGTACCAGGCTTCGTTGTCGGCACTGTGTCCGCCGTTGTCGACAACGACGAGCTCCAGCGCGGCGTGGTCGGCCGACCGGATCAGGTCGAACGCTCCTTCCAGCAGCTCTCGGTTGTGGCGGGTGGCGACAATGACGCTGACCGGCGCGGCTTGGTCCAGGCTCCACTCCAAGTTGACACCTGTGGCCCCCGCTTCGGCCCGAGCCGGCCAGTCTTTGCTGGCCAGCCACCGGTTGACCAGCTCCAGGTGGTGGGGCTGGATGCGGTCGTCGCGGCGCTCCAGGGTGTGCAGCACCGCGGGCAGGCGGCACACCTGTTGGGCGCCGACGTCAAGGCCCAGAAGCAGATCCCACCACAGGGAGTCGTCGCCTGCCCCGGCGTCGCGGTAGCGAAGCGCGGCCTCGGTCCGCAGGCTTCGGGCCCGCACCGCGAAGGCCCTACCGATGTAGTTGGCGCACACGAGGAGATCAGGCGACCAGCCCGGCTTGAGACGGGGCTGGCCCACATGGTCCAGATCGTCATCGAAGTAGACCCCTTCGGGCATCCCTTCGAGGTACCACTCCCATACCTCGGCCAGATCAGCCAGGTCGTCGTCCCAGTACACCAGCTCCAGCCACGGGTCGCGCCACGCAGCCTGGGCGATCTGGTACACCGCATCAGGGCGCAGCCGGTCCCCGGCCCGCAGCAGCACCACCAAGTCGTCGGAACAGCTTCGCGACAACCGGTCGAACTCCTCAGCCAGCCCGCCCGGCTCGACTTCTATCGCCTCGACCAGTCCCCACGACTGGCTTTGCAGCGACATCTCGGTGGCGGCCACATCGCCGCCATCGTCCACCACCAAACCCCACACCTTCGGCGGCCGATGCCACTCCTCGTACCACTGACGCTGGACTTCCAAGATGCTGGGATCGGCCGGCAGCCGACAGAACCACCCTCGGTAGGTCACCCCCGCAGGTTGCCGCTGCCGCCCCGACCCGGGCCCGGGTTCCGGCTCAAGCTCAGGTTCCGGCTCGGGCGCGGGCTCGGGCAGCAAGTCTTCCTCGACCGGCACCGCCTCCTGGCCAAACGGCTCTGCCTCGCGCTTGACCTCATCACGACGGCGCTGCCATTCGGCTCGAGTGCGGCCGGCCGCGCTTCGGGCCTCCCTGAAAGCCACCATCGCCCCGCTGACCAGCCGACGGAGACGGGTCCCCGGAGGCAGAGCTCGCTCGAGAAGGCGACGGACCACTACGACACCCTACTTGTACTCCAGCGATTCCCTTTCACCCGAAGAGCCGCCAACGACTCAGGAATGCCCCCATGAGGCGGGTGTACTTGAAGGCTGGGGGCGAAGCTGGGAGAATTGCCGGGCGGGCGGCCAACCGGTTTTGGACGTTCTATGCATTGGCAGCAGTTGGCGTTGATGAAACGCCCTCGCCTATCCCAGCTACTCACCGCCACATCGGCTCTCGCTGTGGCGGCATCGATGCTGGCAATAGCCCCGTCATCGGCCCAGGAGGGCCCTGACCCTGAAATCCTGATCGTCGACCCTTCGTCCACCGTCACTTTTTCTGGAAGCGGCTGGGGCCACGGCGTGGGAATGGGCCAGTGGGGGGCCTACGCCCGCGCCGAGGCCGGGCACAGCACCGAGGAGATCTTGGGCTTCTACTACGAGGGCGCCCAGCTTGTCGAGAATTATGGGCGTCCCGGAGAGGCGCCGACCCCGACTCCTGCGGCCACCCCGGCACCGACGCCCGCGCCCGTCTCGACCTCAGCAACGACCCCGAGCTCGGCCGAGGACCCCGCCCGGATTCTGCTCGCTACCGCCGCTACCACCACGCTGATCCCGGAGGGCCTCAACCGGATCACCGTCGACAATCAAAACATCGCGATCGGCGGCCAGGATGCTGCCCGGCCCCCCGCGGGCACCCCCATCTCCTTCACCCACCACGACGATCATTGGCACATCACCTACAACGGCACTGATGTCTGCCCCACTGGCTGCATCGGGCAGAGCGCGCAGCTCCACTTCGCCACCGACACCGCCGTAGCCGTGTCCACCACCGGACGATCCTATTCCCACGGCCGCCTCAACCTCATCGCCACCTCCGAAGACCCGAGTCGGTTCCACATCACCCTCGACTCCCTCACCGTCGAGAAGTTCCTCGGCGACCCCCACAACGACCTGGGCGGCCCCGATCGCAATGACGATGTTCCGGAAGACTCCGTGCAGATCTTGCTGGCAACCGCCGAGGCCACCACGCTCACTCCCGAGGGGTTCAACCGGATCACCATCGACAACACCGACATTGCCTATGGTGGACAGGACTTGGTCCGGGCTCCGTCTGGGTCGCCCGTCACCGTGACCCGAGTCAACGGCCTCTGGCGGATCCAGTTCGGCAGCGCCAACGTGTGCGGCAACGGCTGCGCCGGGCAGACTGCTCAGCTCCTCTTCGCCACCGACACTTCGGTGGCCGTGTCCACCACCGAACGCTCCCACTCCCACGGCCGCATCAACCTCATCGCCGTACCAGGAGATCCGAGTCTATTCCATATCACGCTGGACTCCTTGACGATCGAGAAGTTCTTCGGCGATCCCCACAGCGCGATTCCCACCACCGCGGGCGACCCCCCGTTGACCCCTGAACCGGTGATCGAGACTTTGCCGACGCCGGTGTACCCCGAAGACGCCATCCGCGTCCATTTGAGCACCACCAACAGCACCACGCTGACCCCCCAAGGCCTCAACCGGATCACCGTAGACGGCCAAGGCGATATCAGGGTGCCGACGGCTACCCCGGTGACCGTCACCCGCCACGTCGGCCACTGGCACTTCACCTACAACGGCGTCGACGCGTGCGCCAGCGCCGGCTGCACGGGCCAGACCGCCCAGCTCCACTTCGCCACCGACACCTCTGTGGGGGTGTCCAATACCGGCCGGTCCTACTCCCACGGCCGTATCAACCTGGTCCCCGCGGGCGGTGATCCCGGCCAGTTCTACGTGATCCTCGACTCACTGTCGATGGAGGACTACCTGCGGGGCATCGCCGAGACTCCCATGGACTGGAGTCTGACCGCTCATGAGGCCCAGGCCATCGCGGCTCGCAGCTACGCCAGCGCCACGCTTCGGGAGCGGCGGGCCTCCGCTTCGTGGACCCGGCCGTTCGACCTGTACTCCACCGTGTGGGACCAGGCATTCGCAGGCGACACCCGGGAGAAGCACGCCAACGCCGGAACATGGCTTCAGGCCGTTGAGAACACTGCGGGGCAGGTGCTGCACTACAACGGCGCGCCCATCCGAGCGTTCTATTCGGCGTCCAACGGTGGCCACACCGAGCGCAGCGGATACGTGTTCGCCTCCGATCGCCCCTATCTGCCGGCCAAACCCGACTCCTTCGACATTCAAAATCCCAATCCACATGCATCTTGGTCGCGCCCCTACACCGTGGCCGAGTTCAACCGGTGGTTGAACGACCATTCCGACACTGCGGTGGGCCAGCTCATCAGCATGGAGATCATTGGAAACACCGGAGATTCGGGCCGGCTGGACAAAGCGCAGATCAGAATCACCGGCACCTCCCGCACCATCACCGTCACCGGCAACCGGCTGCAAAGCCGAATCAACACTGCGGCCCGGGAGAATGGGCAGCAGCAGCTGCTGTCCACTCTGTTCGAATTCGATCTTCCCGAGGCCACGAGCTCTCTGACGCCCGTTGAGCCGACCGATCCCGAGGATTTGCCGGCCACCGAGGTCACACCCCCCGACGAGATGTTCTACTCCGGCGCTATCGACAGCGCGGACTTCTGCTTGAACCGGAGTCTGGGCGGGCCGGTCACCTACACCTTCGACAGCGACGGCGACGGGATCGCCGATGTGTGCTCGCTGCCCCGGACCCGTCGGGAGGCGGTGGCCCACCAAAGAACCCTGGAGCATCTGGCGCTGGTAGAGCGGGAGATCTTCACGGCCCGCTTGGCCGAGGAATGCCGATCGGTGGCGGACACATTCGGGGAGCCGGACAAAGAAGCGGTGGACGAGTGCCAGCAGTACCGCGACTTCCCCTCCAACGCGCCGGGATCGCTTCCCGAGACGGAGACCGGCACCGGCACGCAGTCCCCGGGAACCGATGATGATCAGGATACGTTCACCGTCGACGACCAGATGTTCTACTCCGGGATCATCGACAGCCCAGACTTCTGCTTGAACTTCAGCCTGGGCGGTCCGACCACCTTTGCCTTCGACAGCGATGGCGACGGAGTAGCCGACGTGTGCGCCCTGCCCCGGACCCGCCGAGCTGCGGTGGCCCGCCAACGGGCCCTCGAGCATCTCGCGGCCGCCTCCCAGAAGCTGGAAGATCTCTACAACGCGTTCTTCATCGTCAACTGCCACATGGGGCCGCCGACGCTGGGCGAAGCTGACAAAGAAGCTGAAGACGCCTGCGAGCCGCATCTCCAGGCGGGATCGGCCTGACGCCGCCGCGATCTGCTCGGATCAGTCCAAAAGCTCAGACACCAGGCGCCTGAGCGGCACCCGGTACTCACCCGGACTGTCCAGACCGGCCAGGGCCAGAGCCCGATTCTCCAGCACCGAGTTGGCCGGGCGGGCCGCAGGACGGGGCGGGTGCAAATCGGCGGTGGCAATGGGCACCACTCGGCCGGGATCATGGCCAGCAGCAGCCATGATCTCCCGAGCGAACTCGTACCGTGACAGCGCTCCCTGGTTGGTCACATGGAACAGGCCTGGACGGCGGTCGATGCAAAGCCGCTCGATCACCGCGGCCACTTCGGAGGTGAACGACGGCGAGCCCCGCTGGTCGTCCACAAACTGCATAGGACCCCCATCAGAGGCCAGCCGCAGCACGGTGCCCACCATGTTGGACCCGCGGCGGCCGCACAGCCACGAGGTCCGCACCACGGTGGCGGCCGAACCGGCCTCGTGCTCGCCGGCCAGCTTGCTGGCGCCGTAGACCGACCGGGGATCGGGTCGGTCCCATTCGTGATAGGGCTCAGGCTTGTCGCCGGAGAACACATAGTCGGTGGAGATGTGGCACAGGTGGGCGTCAAACCGGCGGGCGGCCTCGGCCAGGTGGCGCACCGCCAGGGCGTTGACTCCATATGCCCACTCGGCGTCGGACTCGCAGGCGTCCACCGCGGTGTAGGCCGCGCAGTTGACCACCACCTCGGGTCGGACGGCGCCCACCACTCCGAGCACTTCATCGCGACGGGCAATATCGAGCCTGGGGCGGCTGGCGGCGATCACCTCATGGCCTGGGGAAGCGAATCGGGCAGCCACATCACGGCCAAGCTGCCCGCCCGCGCCGGTGACCAACACCCTCATGGCATGGCTTCTTTGAGGGGTTCCCACCACCAGCGGTTGTCCCGGTACCAGCCCACTGTGGCGGCCAGGGCTTCGTCCATATCTCGGGACGGCGACCAGCCCAGCCCGGCGATCTTGGCAGTGTCCACCGAGTAGCGCCGATCGTGGCCCAGCCGGTCGGCCACCGGCTGGACGAACGACTCGTCTCGGCCGCACAGCGCCAGCAGGCGAGTGGTCAGGTCTTGGTTGGTGAGCTCGTTGCCTCCGGCGATGTTGTAGATCTCCCCCGGCCGGCCTTGGCGCAGCACTAGGTCGATGGCCGCGCAGTTGTCCTCCACATGACACCAATCACGTACGTTCATGCCATCGCCGTATACGGGCACGGCCTGACCGTCCAGCAGGTTGGTGGTGAACAGAGGGATGAGCTTCTCCGGATGCTGATAGGGGCCGAAGTTGTTCGACGACCGGGTGACCGCCACCGGCAGGTCGAAGGTCGCCCGATAGGCCAGCGCGATCAAGTCGGCGCCGGCCTTGGACGCCGAATAGGGCGAGCGGGGCGCCAGCCGGTCGGTTTCGGCAAACGAGCCCTCGTCGATCGATCCGTACACCTCGTCGGTTGACACGTGCACCACTTTGTCCAGTTCCAGCAGCCGAGCGATATCGCATACCACGTTGGTGCCATCGCAGTTGGTGCGGACGAAGGCGTCGGGACCGACGATAGAGCGGTCCACGTGGCTTTCGGCGGCGAAATGGACCACCGCATCGCAGCCGGCCATGGCCTCGGCCATGGCGTTGCGGTCGCACACGTCCCCCTGTATGAACGCCAGCCGGGAATCGCCCTCGAGGCCCCGCAGGTTGTCGCGGCTGCCGGCATAGGTGAGGGCGTCGTAGACCACCACGGTGTCATCGGTGCGGCCCAGCACCCATCGCGTGTAGTTCGATCCGATGAATCCGGCGCCCCCGGTGACCAAGAGCCTCATCTCATGCCTGGTATTCGAACCGGGGCCGACTATGGTCGGGGATGGCTGAGCGGCGGGGATTGGACCGGTCCCGAGCCGAGAGTATGGGGGCGTCCACCCCCCAGTCAGCCCCGATCTCGGGGTCGTCCCAGGCCACCCCCAGCTCGTCGGCCGGGTCGTAGTAGCCGTCCACCAGGTAGGTGATGGTCATGTCCGACAGGGCGGCGAACCCGTGGGCCACCCCCGGGGGGATGTACACCCCCCGGTGGCGGTTGACACCGTCGGGCTCGGTGCCCAGGGGCAGGGCAATGGTGCGCCCGTCGGTGGGTGATCCCGCCCGAAGATCGTGGAGCACCACCCGGGCCTGGCCGACGGGCACATACCAGAAATCGGATTGACGCTGGTGGTAGTGCAGGCCCACCACCGCTCCGGCCCGCCGGTCGCCCCGGTTGGCCTGGATCATCTCCTGGGCACCGGGGATCCACTCTCGGCGGTAGGTCTCCACGAACAGGCCCCGCTCGTCACCGTGGACGTCGGGGGCCACGATGAACACGCCGGAGATCGCCTCACAAGGGGATACCTCGGCCACTGCCCCTATCCCAGTTCGAGATTGGAGTGGTCAGCCAGCATCAGCCGGACAACCCGGCGGCGCTCGGGCGAGTGGGTCACCTGCACCTGTTGGCCGATCAACGAGTCAGTTATCCGGCTGATTCCCTCGATGCGGCATCCGTCGAGCACCACGGAGTGGTCGATCTCGGAGTCGGCGATCACGCACTCGTCGCCGATCGATGTGTAGGGGCCGATGAAGGTGTTCTCTATGCGGGTGCCGGCCCCGATCATCGCCGGGCCCCGCACGGTGGAGTTGACGATCTTGGCCCCTTCTGACACCACCACCCGGCCCTCGACCCTTGAGGCGTCGTCCACCGCACCGTCCAATCGGCGAACCACGGTGTCGAGCACCAGCCGATTGCACTCCAGCAGCGGATCCTTCTTTCCGGTGTCGATCCACCAGCCGTCCAGGAGTTGGTGACTCACCCGGTGGCCGTTGCGGAGGAGCCAGTCGATGGCGTCGGTGATCTCCAGCTCGCCCCGGGCCGACGGCTCGATGGACTGCACTGCCTCGTGGATGGCGGAGTCGAAGATGTACACCCCCACAAGAGCCAGATTGGACGGCGGGTCGGCGGGCTTCTCCACCAAGTTCACCACATCGCCGTTGGGACCCAGCTCGGCCACCCCGAACGACGACGGGTTGTCCACCGGGGTGAGCAGTATCTGTGCCCGGCTCCGAGCGGCGTCGGAGTCGTCCAGAAGGGTGGGCCGCTGGCCCCGCTCCCGCTCGAACCGCTCGACGAATTCAGCCAAGCCCTGCTCCAACATGTTGTCTCCCAGATACATGACAAAGCAGTCGTCGCCCAAGAAATCCCGGGCGATCAGCACGCAATGGGCCAGCCCCAGAGGGGCTTGCTGGCGGATATAGGTCACGCTCACCCCGAAGCGCGATCCGTCGCCCACCGCCTCCCGGATCTCCTGGTGGGTGTCGCCCACCACAATGGCGATGTCGGTGATGCCCGCATCGGCCATGTCCTCGATGCCGTAGAACAGCACCGGCTTGTTGGCGATGGGCACAAGCTGCTTGGCCCGGGTATGGGTGAGCGGACGCAGCCTCGTCCCCTCACCCCCCGACAAGATCAAGCCCCTCATGCCCCGCCCAGTGTACGACCCCTCTGCCAGCTCCGTGCCATCGGCAAACCGCCCAGAGTGCGGCCTCGTGCCCCGGCATGCAGCAGCAGCGGCGCGGGGCTTCACCACTGCCACCACAGGGGACCAGCCCCCATGGGCAGGTCGGCAGCCGGGCTGGAGAACAGGACCCCATACAGCATCGCCCCCGCAGTCGCGCCCGCCAGCGCCCCCACCAGCACACCAGCCAACACCCGGCGGCGCAACACCGGCGCAATCGCCACGGCCGCAAACGGCAGTACGGCCAGCCCATACCGCCCCGGCACCGGAGGGTCGCGAGACAGAGTCCAGTAGTTGACGAACATCGTCAAAACACCCATGCCCACCATCGCCGCGAACACCCCGCTTACAAGAGCACGGTGGGCCGACCTGGCCGCAGACAACGCCACCGCCGCCCCCAAAAGGACAAGCAGCCCCACATCGGCAATCCCGCCCAGCGGCGCGAGCATGCTGCGAGGCAGGCCCTCGGGTATCCACTGATCCCGAAACGGCGTGACCACGGCGCGGAGCTTCTCATCCAACGACGTCCACTGAAACGAGCCGTGGCGCTGGTTCGGGTATATGGGCAAGTCCTTTTCCTCGGCGAGCTTGCGGTAGCCCTGCCACAACCGCCACACCATCACGGAGACAACAGCCACAAGAGCTGATGTGGACGCAGCCAATGCCCGGTGGCGCGGTCTGGCCCTCACCCCGTCTTGGTGCTTGTTGCCCCGCTCCTGCCACGCTCGAAAGGCCAGGTACGCCACCACGACGCCCACGGCAAGCGAATTGGTCTGCTTCAACCACACCGCGACAGCCGAAGCCGCTGCCACCGTCCACCACGGCCACCGCCCCGACTCCCACTTCAACAGCGCCACCAGAACGGCCGCGCCCCCCAGCAGCGCCGTCGCATCGGGGTTCACCATCGCCGAGGCGTGAACCACCACCGGAGACACCCCCAGCAACCCCACTAGCGCCGCCCGACCTGCAATCCCCACCGCCACCAAGCCCAGCGCATACCACACCAACGCCAACCCGACCGCCAACCACACCGCGCCCACCAGCCGATACGCCACCAACGAGCTGTCCACACCGGGAAGGCGCAACACCGCTTCGCCGGCCAACGCCGTCGCCGAGTAGTACACCGGCGTGTGCACATACGCCGTGTTGTACCAATCCGAATACGACAAGCTCAGATCAGGCCGAGGGTCGCCGCAATCCGGCAACTTCGGAGTGCCTGCCTCCCATCCGGGCCAGCCAATCCCCCGGCAGGCCACCACCTCCATGGCCTCCAGGCCATAGAGCTCGCCAATGCGCACCCCGCCAGACGGAGCCTTCAGCACATAGTCGAGATGCTGAAGCTCATCTATCGGAGAAAGCTGCGGATGATCTCTGATGTGCAGTGCCACAATCCCCACCGCGACAGCCACCACGCAGACGAGTACCGCCACATTGCCTTTCAAGGGCGAGGTCGCCATTGGCCAGGCCCGTCGCATCATGGTGGCAGCATCGCCCAACGCGCCCTTCTCAGGGTGTGGTGCGACAGGTCTGGTTCGCGGTGCCTTCGACATTCCAGCCATCTGCATTGCCGGCCTGCACGTACAGCACTGCGTCTTCGCCGGGCCTTGCTCCCTCAATGGTCTTGGTCAGCCGGGTGATCTCGAACCACGGATGGGCGGTGTCGTTGCGAATGCGGTATTGGGTTGCGCCCTCTATTGGGTCCCATGTCCAGGTGTACGACGAGGAGGTCGTGGCGCAGGACACGTTCGGCCTGCCTCCCGGCGCGGTGCGACAAGCTCTGCTGCCTGAAGGACCGTTGTCCCGCTCGTGGCCGTTGCTTGCCTGCACATGCAGCACCGCGTCGGTGTTGGGAAGTCGGCCGGTCGCGGTCTTGGTCGTGTCGGACTGCTCAGACCAAGAACTCCCGTCAATGCTCACGAAATACGAGTCAGCACCCGGCACCTCATTCCACCTCCAGGAATACGAAGAGGCAGTGGTGGAGCACCACACCCCTATCGTGGTCTCGCTGTCCGGCGGCACCGCAACCACTGGCTTTGGGCCATAGAACAGCACGCCATAGAGCATCGCCCCCGCAGTCGCGCCCGCCAGCGCCCCCACCAGCACGCCAGCCAACACCCGGCGGCGCAGCACCGGCGCGACCGCCACGGCCGCAAACGGGAGAACAGCCAGCCCATACCGCCCCGGCGCAAGCGAGTCGCGAGACAGAGTCCAGTAGTTTGTGGCCATCGTCAAGATGCCCATGCCCACCATCGCGGCAAACACCCCGCCCACAAGAGCGCGATGGGCCGATCGGGCCGCAGAGAACGCCACCGCCGCCCCCAAAAGGACAAGCAGTCCCACATCGGCAATCCCGCCCAACGGCACCAGTACGTTTCTGGGCAGAACCTCGGGAACCCACTGATCCCGAAACGGCGTAACCACCGCACGGAGCTGGTCGTCCAATGAGGTCCAGCGAAAATACCCAAAGCGCTCAGCCACATACAGAGGCAAATCCTGCTCCTCGTCCAACTGGCGATAGCTCTGCCACAACCGCCACGCCAGCACCGACAAGACAGCTACAGCAGACGATGCCCCCGCAACCAGGAGCCGCTCCCGCACCCTGTCCCGCTTCTGCCACAACCGCAGCATCAAATAGGCGGCGATGACGCCCACCGCCGCGGAATTCGTCAACCTCAGCCAAATGGCAGCAGCCGAAGCCGCCGGCACCGTCCACCACGGCCAGCGCCCCGACTCCCACTTCAACAGCGCCACCAGAACCGCCGCGCCCCCCAGCAGCGCCGTCGCATCGGGGTTCACCATCGCCGAGGCGTGAACCACCACCGGAGACACCCCCAGCAATCCCACTACCGCCGCCCGACCTGCAATCCCCACCCCCACCAAGCCCAGCGCATACCACACCAACGCCAACCCGGCCGCCAACCACACCGCGCCCACCAGCCGATACGCCACCAACGAGCTGTCCACACCGGGAAGGCGCATCACCGCTTCGCCGGCCAACGCCGTCGCCGAGTAGTACACCGGCGTGTGCAGATACGCCGAGTTGTACCCATTCGAATGCGACCGGGTTGGGTCCGGCCGAGGGTCGCCGCACTCAGACAGCCTCGGAGTGCCGGGCGCCCATCCCGGCAGGTCAATACCCCGGCAGGCCACCACCCCCATGGCCTCCAAACCGTATTGCTCGCCAATGCGCACACCACCCGAGGGCGACTTCAACACGTAGTCGAAATGCTGAAGCTCGTCCACCCGAGAGAACTTCGAATGATCCCTCGCCTGCAAGGCCACAACCCCCACCACCACAGCCACCACACCCACCAACACGCATATCGGCCACGAGAGCAGCGAAAATCTCCCGCCCCCTCGACTGGAAAACGCTGCTGGACGAATCATCGACCCATGGCGTAGCACATGCAGAGCCCCTTGTCGGATCAAGCTCGGCCCAACATCGATGGGCTTCTCCGGGCTTCATGAAGGTCTACGCTTGGCAGATGTCGAGTGGGCGCCGGGACCGCATTTCCCTGGCTGCGGTGCTGGTGGCGGTGGCAGTGCTGGTGGGGCTGCACGTTCGAGACCATCCGGCTCTATCTCACATAGACGAGCTCCAGCACATGGACTACACCCTCAAGTCGCCGTTCCATGTGCCCCGCAATGGCGACACCATCGGACAGGCCGCCATGGACGAGGCTGCCTGCCGGGGCATTGACTATCCCCTGCGGCTGTCCATCGACGCCCTCAACGACTGGCTGCATTTGACCGGAGAGCGGGGGGTGGCCCTGATAGGTCCCGACAGCGTTCGCCGGGCCGAGGTTCCCGACTGCGGGTCGCTGGATATGACCCCCGACCAGTTCCCCCAATCCGGCATCAACACCGCGTCGCCCCATCCGCCGGTGTACTACACCGCTACCGCGCTCGGTGGAGAGGTGATCGAGGCCGTGCCGGGTGTTGACAGCCCGGTCACCGGTGCCAGGCTGGTGGGAATTCTCTGGCTGGGGGCCGCCGCAGTGGCGCTGTGGTACGTGCTGGGAAGCCTGGGGGCCTCGACCTGGATAAAAGCCCTGCTTATCGGCCTGCTGGCGGTTTCGCCGATCGTGCTGCACGAATCGTCCATCATCAACCCCGATACCACCGCCTTGCTAGGTGGTGCTCTGGTGCTGGCCGCCGCCCTGCGCTGGGACGCCGGACGGGCCCCGGGCTGGTTGCTGCCATTGGCCGCTCTGGTGGCGGTGTGGCTCAAGTTCACCAACTCGGTGGCGGTGGGCGCGGCCGTGGTGTACCTGGCGGTGCGGGCCTGGCAGCAGCGGGAGATCCTGACCAGTTCGCGCCTCAAGGGTCTTGTAGCGGTTGGTGGTGCCGCCATCACCCTGACAGTGGCCTCGATTGCCTCCTGGTCGGCGGTACAGGACGCCCGGGGCCTTATTCCCAGCGAGCAACTGCCCACCAACGCCATCTACTCGGTGGACAGCTTCCAGTGGGACAACCTGGGCGACGAGCTCTTCTCCACGCTCACCCCGCTGCGAGATCCGTTCGTCCCCGACACCCTGCCCCGCAACCTGCTGGAGCCCCTCGGCGATCTCATCAATCTGTTGGTCATCGCCGGATTGGGCTCGGTCGCCCTGTTCTCCGCCAAAGGGTCGAACCACCGGGCGCTGGCCGCAGCTGCCGCCGTCGGCATGGTGGCCACCGGGGTGGTGACGATGGTGGCCAGCTACTTGACCCTGGGCGTCTACTTCGACACCAACCCCCGCTATGGGCTGTCGCTGCTGCCCTTCGCTGCGGCCGCCCTCGTGCCGGTGCTGAACCACCGCCTGATCCGCTGGTCGGTCACTGCGGTGGTGTTGGCCACTGCGGGGGCGGCCCTCGCCGGTGTCGCTGCCTAGTCTTTGCCTGTGACCGCCCCGAGGCTGATCGCCGTGATCCCCGCCTACAACGAGGAATGCACTGTGGGAACAGTGATCGCCCAGGTGCGGCGGGCTTGCTCGGGTCCAGTAGAAGTCGTGGTTGTGGACGACGGCTCGACCGACTCCACCGCCAAGACCGCGGCAGCCGCTGGAGCGATTGTTCTGCGGCTGCCAGTCAATTTGGGATACGGGGTCGCCCTGCGCCTGGGATTCCGCTACGCCGCCAACCGTCATTGGGACCACGCGCTGGTACTCGACGCCGACGGCCAGCACATTGCCTCCGAGATCCCCGTCCTGCTGGCCGCCTGCGACTCCGGGGCCGATTTGGTGCTGGGGAGCCGGTTCCACCCCGACTGCCCAAGCCCCTACCAGGTGTCTCTCACCCGGCGGATGGCCATGCGCCTGGTCAGCAGGGTGATACGCCATCGCCGAGGGGTGGCGCTCACCGACCCCACATCTGGATTCTGGGCAATGTCCCGACCCTGCGTGGAGCTGTTCTCCCAACAACTTCCCGCGGGGTACCTCGACAATCTGCTCGGCCTGTCGATCGCCGCTCGAGCCGGGCTGGCCATCAAAGAGGTCCCAGTGACCATGGCCCCCCGCCAAGGAGGCCAACCCTCAGCCACGGGGGTCGCACTGGCCTATCACTACCTGCGAGCCACGCTCGCTGTCTTTATCGGAGGTCGATCATGAGTCTCACTGCCCGAATCGTCTCCGCCTTGTTGGCCGCAGTGGTGGTGGCCATCATTCTCCAACTCCAGCGGCGAGGCGGCATGGGCTCCAAATACGGGCTGCTGTGGATGGCCACCTCGGTGGTGATGGTGGTGCTGGCCGCCGCCCCCGACGTGGCCGACACGGTGGGCGACTGGCTCGGGGTGGACTACACCCCGTCGCTGGTGTTCATGGCCGCCCTGGGATTCGTGCTGATCGTGCTGGTGCAGTACTCGTGGGAGCTCAACCGCTCCGAGCAGCGCATCCAAGTCCTCATGGAAGAGGTGGCGCTCCTGCGCCGAGAGCTAGAGGAGCAGCGAACAGGCAACGGGCCAGCTGACGGGAGCGGAAGCAGCGAACAGGCAACGACCTAGCTGACGGGAGCGGAAGCAGCGAACAGGCAACGACCTAGCTGACGGGAGCGGGGGCGCAGAGGCCGTCTAGCTCTACTACCTGAATCTTGTCGCGGTTCTCCCAGGTGATGGGCTGGTCCGGGTCGGGCCGCAGCTTGTACTCCCGGAACGACACCTCGCTGGCGTCAAACGCCAGCAGCCGGCCCACCAGGGTGTCGCCGTGGCCCAAGATCAGCTTGATGGCCTCCAGCGCCTGGATAGACCCCACGATCCCGGGCAGCACACCCAGCACCCCGGCCTCGGCGCAGCTTGGGGCCATCTCGGCGGGGGGCGGCTCGGGAATCATGTCCCGGTAGGTGGGGCCGTTGCGGGGGTCGAACACGGTGACCTGGCCCTCGAACCGGAAAATCGACCCGTGGACCACGGGGATGCCCAACTTCACCGAGGCGTCGTTGAGCATGTAGCGCACCGGGAAGTTGTCGGCGCCGTCCACGATCACGTCGTAGTCCTTGATGATGTCCACGATGTTGTCGGCCCCCAACCGCACGTCGTAGGCCACCACGTTCACGTCGGGATTCAGGGCGTTCAGCGTTTTCTTGGCCGAGTCCACCTTGCGCTCCCCCACCCGGTCCACGTTGTGCAGAATCTGGCGTTGGAGGTTGGAGGCATCCACCACGTCCATGTCCACGATGCCCACGGTTCCCACACCCGCGGCCGCCAAGTACAGGGCTGCGGGAGAGCCCAGCCCGCCGGCGCCCAAGCACAGGACCTTGGCCTCCAACAGCTTGATCTGCCCCTCGACGCCCACCTCGGGCAGCAGCAGATGGCGGTGGTAGCGGTTGCGCTGGTCTGGCGTGAGAGCCACCGGCAGAGCCCAATCCCGGCCCTCGTCCTTCCAGCGGTTGAACCCGCCGTCCATGGAAACCACGTCGCCATAGCCCATCTCCTGGAGGGTCTGGGCGGCGAATGCCGAGCGCACCCCACCCGCGCACATGACCACCATCGGGGCGTCTCTGTCGGGCAGGCGATTCTCCACATTGGGCTCGAGATTGCCTCGGGGAATGTGGACTGACCCCGGCACCGCCCCCTGTTCGAACTCGTCAGGCTCTCGCACGTCGAGCAGTACCGCGCCCTGGGCCAGCATCGCCTCGGCGCCAGCCGGATCGGTCTCCCGAATCTCAGCTTTGGCTTCTCTCAGCAGATCTCTGAATGTGGGCATGGCGACGGTCACCTCGGTGTTGGCGGGACATCGGGTCTGACGGGGAGATATTCCCCACAAATCCTACCGAATTAGTCTGCTTTTACCAATCTCCCGCCTGGACGATCAAGGGCAGCGCCTCGCTGATCGAGGCGGGTACCACCGCAGTGGCAAGACCGTCGAATGGGGTGGGCTCGGCGTTCACGATCACCACTGGGGCGCCGGCCTGGTGGGCGATGGGGACCACGTTGGCGATCGGGTACACCGCGAGGGTGGAGCCCACCGCCAGCATCACGTCGCAAGCCATGGCGGCCTGCTCCGCCCGGTGGAGGTCGGCCACCACCAGGTTTTGGCCGAAGGAGATGGTGGCCGACTTCAAGATCCCGCCGCAGAGTCGGCACGAAGGGTCGGCCTCCCCCGCCCTGACCCTCCCCAGGGCGCGCTCCATCGGGGCGGTGTCTCCGCAGCCGAGGCAGCGGACTTTGGCCGTGGTGCCGTGGATCTCCACCAACCGCTCCTCGGAGGTTCCCGCGGCCCGGTGCAGGCCATCGACATTCTGGGTGATCAGCGTGTGCAGTTTTCCCCGGCGCTCCAGCTCCACGAGCGCCCGATGGCCGGCATTGGGCTGCTTGCCCTCCCACATCGGCCCTTCGGCCAATCGCTGCCAGTTGCGCTGCCGCAATTCGGGGTCGGAGACATAGGACGACAGGGTGGCCGTCTTCTCGGCCTCGGGGTTCTTGGTCCACAGCCCCTCCGGTCCCCGGAAATCGGGGATGCCGCTGTCGGTGGAAATGCCCGCCCCGGTGAGCACCACAACTTGTTCGGCGCCTTTCAGCACCGCCCGGGCCGCCTCCACCTCGTTTCCCAGCTCTTCGACCGGCCGCATCAGAAAATGCCTATTCTGCCCTTGACAGATTTACATAACAAAACACAAAATACATTGAAAGCTTCCTCCTTCTATCGAGCTTGGCCACTGCCAGCAGAAACGATCCTTCCATGACCACCCCCCTTTTGCATTCTTCCCTGTGGGTTGAACCGTGGCGCGACCTGATAACCGAGGAGAACGGACACGACCCCCGGTCGAGATACGTGGAGCAGTTCTGGCTGGGGGTCATCGGGCCCACCGCGGCCTGGCTCATGCGCTATGTGGCCCACGAGTTCGACAACTCCCCTGACGGCTTCGAGCTCTCGGTGGCCGAGATTGCCCTGCAACTGGGGATCAGCCCGAAGGCGGGACCCCGGGGCGGCCTCCATCGCACCCTGCACCGCTTGGTTATGTTCCGGCTGGCCGCAGAGGGCCACGCCAGCTTCGCCGTCCGTCGCCGCCTGCCCCCGCTCAACCATGCCCAGCTCCGCCGTCTGCCCGAGCATCTCCAGCGCTCCCACTCCTCTTACTATTCGCAGCCCAAGTCGGCCGCCTGAGCCGAGGCCCGACAGGGCCAAGCGGCTAGACATGGGGCGTGGAAAACGACCTGAGAGAATCCTGGAACGAGCTATGCGACTCCCTCAAGGAATCGGTCGATTACATCTTCGATCCCAAGCTGGGAGTCGACGCCTCCGAGCAGGCCGAAGGCCTTCGCCATCACTTGCGGATGCTCTATTGGGCCGTCGACCGAACCCTTGAGAACAACGACCCCGACCGCCCCGAGTTGGGCTGGGTGTACCCCTCCAAAGTGGGCCAGGACAACCCCGATGGGCTGTACATGTCGGCACCGCTGGACCTGAGCCGCACCTATCGACTCACCGGCCGTATGGACACCGTGCGCTATCTGGGGTTCTCGCTGATGGATCTCCGGTTCGGACGGGGCAGCATCACCCAGCTGCTCAACATCGGCACCCCCGAGCTGGTCGACATAGGCGAGAGCCGCTTCATCGTGGTGCTCAGCCCCGACCCCGCCCCCGACAACCACGTCGGCAACTGGTACCAGATGGCGCCCGGGACCTGCCGGATGCTCGTGCGGCAGTTCTTCTCCGATTGGACGAGCGAGAACCACGCCGAGCTGCACCTGGAATGCCTCGACCCGTCAGGGCCGCCCACCCGGCTCGACCCGGTTCGAACCGTGGCCGTGCTCGACGATCTGGCCAGCGAGATGGGCACCGTGCCCAAGTTCTGGACCGATTACGTCGTGGCCCAGCGCGACCGTGGCGAGGTCAATTCCTTTGACCACATAGCCGGCCGCAAGATCAGCGGTGTCGGCCTCGGGGGCAGCGACCAACAGGCCTACGGGGGTTGCTGGTATGAGGTTGGCGCCGACGAGGCCCTGCTCTTGGAGGTGACCCCGCCGAACTGCCTGTACTGGAACATCCAGGTGGGCGATACCTGGTTCCAAAGCCTCGACTATGTCAACCTCCCTGCCACCATGAACGATTCTCAAGCCCGCCTCGACCCCGACGGCGTGCTGCGAGTGGTTTTCTCCCACCGAGATCCCGGCATCCAAAACTGGATTGCCCTGGGCGGCTGCCCCCAAGGCGGCATCACCTACCGCTGGAACAACCCCGACTCGGCGCCGGTTCCCTCCCTGAGCCTTTTTCCCGTTTCCGGGATCCATGGCCGCCTCCATCCCGACACCCCCCGGCTCAGCGCCGATGAGCGAGCCGCGCTGAACGCCGATCGCCGCCGCCATGCCCTTCGCCGGTTCATGAGATAGCCCATGGAGTTTGCGGCCGCGGTCTATCTGATGGCCGCAGTCTTGTTGGGCGCGGCAGGATCGGCCAAGGCGGTGACCCCCGAGCCCGCCGCCGCCGCGATGGCCCGGTTGAGGCTCCCCCACCCCTTGTGGGCAGTCCGGCTGTTGGGAGTCGTGGAGTTGGCCGTGGCGGTAAGCGCCTTCGTGCTGGGCGGTATCGGGCCGGCCATCGCCCTCGCCGCCCTCTACGGCGCGTTCGCGCCGGCGGCCCGGGGATTGGCGCGGTTGGAGTCAGCGGTTCCCTGCGGATGCTTCGGCCGGGTGGAAATGCCCGCCACGTGGCGCCACTTGGTCGTGAACATCCTGGCACTGGCCGCTGGCGTGACAGCGGCCTCGTGGCCGGTGGAGTCCGTGGACAAGCTGTTCGACACCCGCCAGTGGCTGTTCGCCCCGTTCGCGGTCGTGGTGGTAGGCGGGGCCTATGGGGCGTTTGCGTGGCTCAGCCAGCCGAAGGCGGTTCGAAGTTGACCAGGGCGTCGAGCAGCATCCGCACTCCGAAGCCGGTGCCCCCCTTGGCGGTCTCGCCGTCCTCGGAGTCGGTGAACGCCGGGCCGGCGATGTCGAGATGGGCCCAGGGGATGCCGTCGTCCACGAAGTTGGACAAGAACAGCCCGGCGGTCAGCGCCCCGCCGTGGGGACCGCCGATGTTCTTCATGTCGGCCACCGACGAGTCGAGCTGGCTCTTGTAGTCGCCAGGCAAGGGCAGTCTCCACACCCGCTCCCCAGTGCGCTCGGCGGCGTCGGCCAGCTGGTCGACCCAGGCATCGTCGTTGCCCATGAGCCCGGCCACCTTGGGCCCCAGCGCCACCATGCACGCCCCGGTGAGGGTGGCCAGATCGACCACCGCGTCGGGCTCGGCCCGGCAGGCCAGCGACAAGGCGTCGGCCAGCACCAGCCGGCCCTCGGCGTCGGTGTTGAGCACTTCGACTGTTTTGCCGTTGGCCATCGTCAGCACATCGCCGGGCCGGGTGGCGTCGCCCCCCAGCATGTTGTCGGTCATGGGTACGTAACCGGTGACCTTCACCGGCGGCGCCACCGCGGAGATGGCGGCCATAGCCCCCAGCACTGCCGCGCCCCCGCTCATGTCGCATTTCATGGTCATCATTCCAGCGGTGGTTTTGATAGACAGGCCGCCGGCGTCGAATGTCAACCCCTTGCCCACCAGCGCCACCGACCCTCGGCACTCGGCCTCCGGGTCGGGGGCATAGCACACCTCTACAAACCGAGGAGGCTGCTCCGACCCCCGGTTGACTCCCAAGAGCCCGCCCAGCTCAGCCTCGCGGACGCCGTCCAAGTCCAGCACCGATACCTCCAGGCCCTCCCGTTCGGCCATTTCTTCGGCGATCTCCGCGAACCGGGCGGGCGTGAGCGATCCACCGGGCTCGTTGACCAGATCGCGGGCGAAACACACCGCTTCGGCCACCCGTCGGCCCTGCTCCAGCGCTGCTGCGACCGCCCGGCCGCCCGGGCCGATGACGACAACCGTCTCCAGCTTGTTCGGCTTGTGCTCGGATTTGAACTCCCCGTACGAGTACGACCCCAGGATCATCCCCTCGGCCATGGCCCCCAGCGCCTCCAATCGGTCGATGTCTTCAGGCACGGCATCCAATACCGACACCGAGATGCGCCGCAGCCGCTTGGCCGACCGGGCCAGCGATCCCGCCGCCCGGCGGATCACCGCGGTGGTCATCTCGTCGGCCGGTCCGAGCCCGACCACCGCCACCGGACGGTCACCTCCCGACACGAACTCCACCTGCCCGGCCTTGGCCTCGAATCCCCGGCCGTCCAAGACTCCCCAGTCCAGCTCCTCGGGCCGCTCGCCGGCGTGGCCTGAGCACACGCCCACCGCATGCAACTCGGCGCCGGCCGGGATTTTTCTTCCGGTTCGAAACGTGATCAACGGGCCTCCTTGGTCGCGATGATGTTATCTGGCACCAGATGCCCACCCCTTGCCCGGTATCCTCGCAATCGATGGGCTCTTATCAGGATGCGGCCCGCGAGCGCGTCCTCATCTACGACGGCGCCTTCGGCACCTACGTCCAAGAACTGCCGCTGAGTGAGGACGACTTCGGCGGTCCCGATTTGGAGGGGTGCAACGAGCTCTTGTGCCTCACGCGGCCCGAGCTCATTGCAGGCATGCACGACCTGTACTTCGGCCTGGGGGTGGACGCGGTGGAGACCGCCACCTTCGGGGCATTCTCCGTGCCATTGGCCGAGTACGGCATCGCCGATCAGGCCTACGACATCAATTTGGCTTCGGCTCGCATCGCCCGGGAGGCGGCCCACGGCTACGCCGCCGACGGTCGGCCCCGGTGGGTGGCCGGATCGGTTGGGCCGGGCACCAAACTGGCGTCGCTGGGTCAGATCCGCTACGCCGAGCTGCGCGACGCCTTCGAGATCCAGGCCCGGGGCCTGCTGGACGGCGGGGTCGATCTGTTCATCATCGAGACCCAGTACGACCTGCTCGGGGCCAAGGCGGCCATCAACGGTTGCCGAAGGGCTATGGCCGCCGCCGGTCGGGAGCTGCCGCTGCAAGTGCAGGTCACCATAGAGATGACCGGCCGGATGCTGCCCGGCACCGAGATCGGCGCCGCGCTGGCCGCCCTGGCCCCCCTCGGTCCCGCGGTGTTCGGGTTGAACTGCGCCACCGGCCCGGCTGAGATGGGCGAGCACCTGCGGGTGCTGTCGGAGCAATGCCCGGTGCCGGTGGCCTGCATCCCCAACGCCGGGCTCCCCCAAGTGGTGGACGGCCGCATGCACTACGACGTCGGCCCCGACGAGCTGGCCGACTACCTGGCCCGCTACGTCACCGAGCTGGGGGTCAGCGTGATCGGCGGCTGCTGCGGCACCACCTCGGAGCACCTGCGGGCGGTGATCGACCGCTGCGCCGATCTCATCCCCGGACCTCGGCCCGGTGAGCTGCCCCCATCGGCCACCTCGATTTACACCGCGGTGCCCTTTGCCCAAGACACGTCGTTTCTCATCGTGGGCGAGCGCACCAACGCCAACGGCTCCCGCAAGTTCCGCGACGCCATGTTGGAGGCCGACTGGGACGGCTGCCTTCAGATTGCCCGCGACCAGGTGAGCGAGGGCGCCCACCTGCTTGACCTGTGCGTCGACTACGTGGGCCGCGACGGCGCCGCCGACATGGACGAGCTGGCCCGGCGGTTCGCCACCGGGGTGGCTGCCCCGCTGGTGCTGGACTCCACCGAGCCCGATGTGATGCAGGCGGGGCTGGAGTGGATCGGCGGGCGAGCGGTACTCAACTCGGCCAATCTTGAAGACGGGGAGGCCGATGGATCGCGCTTGCACCGGGTGCTGTCGCTGGCCCGGGAGTACGGCGCCGCGGTGGTGTGCCTGCTCATCGACGAGGAGGGCCAGGCCCGCGACCTGGAGTGGAAGATGCGGGTGGCCCACCGCCTCTACCGCTTGGCGACCGAGCGCTACGGGCTAGCTCCCTCTGATTTGATCTTCGACGCTTTGACTTTCCCGCTGTCGACCGGCGGCGACGATTTGCGCAAAGACGGCCTGGCCACCATCGAGGCCATCCGGCGGATCAAGGCCGAGCTGCCCGGCGCCCACACCACGCTGGGGGTCTCCAATGTATCGTTCGGGCTGAAACCCGCCGCCCGCCACGTGCTCAACTCCATGTTCCTGCACGAGTGCTTGGAGGCCGGGCTGGACTCCGCCATCGTCCACGCCGGTCGGATCGTCCCGCTGAACCGGGTAGACCCCCACCATCGCGACGTATGCCTGGACTTGATCTACGACCGGCGAGGCTCGGCCGGGATCGCGTCGGATGGCCGAGATGGCTACGACCCGCTGACCGAGCTGCTGGCCGCGTTCGAAAACGTGACCGCGACGGCCGCAGTGAAAGAAGACCGCTCCGGTTGGCCGGTGGAGCAGCGGCTGGAGCGGCGCATCGTCGACGGCGACCGAGACGGGCTGGAAGCCGATCTGGACGAGGCCCTGGCCGGCACCCCAGCGCTGGACATCGTCAACAACACGCTGCTGGCCGGCATGAAGGTGGTAGGCGACCTGTTCGCCTCCGGGGAGATGCAACTGCCGTTCGTGCTCCAGTCGGCCGAGACCATGAAGACCGCGGTGTCGTATCTGGAACCGCATATGGACAAGGCCGACGACGCCGGGGGCAAGGGCCGGATCGTGCTGGCCACCGTGAAGGGCGACGTCCACGATATCGGCAAGAACCTGGTGGACATCATCTTGACCAACAACGGCTACGAGGTTCACAACCTGGGAATCAAAGTGTCCATCAGCGAGATGATCGACCGGGCGTCAGAGGTGGATGCCCATGCCATCGGCATGAGCGGGCTCTTGGTGAAAAGCACTTTGATCATGCGGGACAACCTGGAGGAGCTGAACAGCCGCGATCTCCACCACCTTCCGGTTCTGTTGGGGGGTGCTGCTCTGACCCGCACGTATGTGGAGCGGGACATGCGGGAGACCTACCGGGGCCGGGTGTTCTACGGCAAAGACGCCTTCGAGGGCTTGGCGGTGATGGACCGGCTGGGCGAACTGCGCCGCACCGGCATTGAAGACCCCGAATTCGGTCGCCGGCCCGGAGGTCGCGACCTGCCCCGCCGCCCCCGCCGCGACGCCGCCGGCACCACCATCGACGAACTGCCCCTACGGGCCCCGTCGGTGGAAACCGGCAACCGGGTGTTCGAGCCCCCGTTCACCGGCTCGCGGGTGGTCAAAGGCATCCCCGTGGCCGACATCGCCGAGTACGTGAACGAGACGGCGCTGTTCCGCAATCAGTGGCAATTCCGTCCCACCGACGGCGAGGACGACGCCGCCTTCAAAGAGCGCATCCGCCCCACCATGCGAGAACAGCTCACCTCGGCCACCGCCCAAGGCCTGCTGGTGCCCCAGGTGGTGTACGGCTATTACCCGGTGAGCGGGAGCGGGGACGACCTGGTGGTGTGGGACAGCCCCGACCGAAGCGCCGAGCTCTGCCGCTTCCGGTATCCCCGCCAGCCCAAGGACCCCTTTCTGTGCATCGCCGACTTCTTCCGGCCCGCCGACGGCGACGAGGTGGACTACGCCGCGTTCCACATCGTCACCATGGGCGCCGAGGTGTCCAAGGCCGCCGCCAAGCTGTTCGCCGACAACCGCTACCAGGACTACCTGCTGCTGCACGGCCTCGGCGTGGAGACGGCCGAGGCCCTGGCCGAGTACTGGCACCACCGCATCCGCACCGAATGGGGTTTCGCGAGCGAGGACGGCCCCACCCTGGTCGGCCTGTTCCGCCAGCAGTACCGAGGCGGCCGCTACTCCTGGGGCTACCCGGCCTGCCCCGACCTCGAGGACAACCTCACCGTCGCCCGACTGCTCGAAGCCCACCGCATCGGCATCGAGGTGGGCGAGGAGACCAGCTACCAATACCAGCCCGAGCAAACCACCTCGGCCCTCATCTGCCACCACCCCCAAGCCAAGTACTTCGTGGCCCGCTAGTTGGCGTCCAACAACATCCGAGCCACCAAGTCCATCCCGAATCCAGTCAGGATGCCCAGATACAGCAGCCCTGTGGCCGCCATGACCGCGGAGTAGAACCGCTCTCGCAGAGCCGCCCGGGCCAAGATCACCAGCCCTGCCGTGGTCACCACGCACGCGGCCCAGAACCAGCCCAAAATCCCGTTGTACCCGTCGTCGATGCTCCCGCTGAGCACCGAAGCCATTCCGGTGGGCCACAGCATCACCACCAACTCGGGGAGCCACAGCAGCCCGGTCCAGCGGACCAGCTCCAACAGCGGCCCCCGGGCCAAGCCGGGCTGCACCAGGTACCAGTGGCCCAAGAGCATGGCGTCGGTGACCGCTCCCAAAAAGAACGCCCCCACCACCGTGCGGGCCACGGCCAACGCCGCCGGGTCGCCGGCGTCCAGCCCGCCGGCCACCACCCCGATGAGACCCACCGCGGGGCCGATCAGGTCCAACACCGGGGGGAATTCCGGCAGGCTGCGGTCGAAGCGCTGCTCCTCCCGGTCGATGCCGGTCATGGCTGCGATGTCGGCACTGCGCCGCTCCACCCGCTCCCGCTGGCCGCTCACTCCGGCCCGCCGTCGGATAACCGACATCGCCAGCGCCAGGGCGGCGGCCGCTGCGGCGGCCGCCGCAGTCCAGTCCCTCAGCGCCAACGGGTCGGTGGCGAACCCCAGCCAGGCCCCGCCCGCGGCCATGAGCCCGAAAACGCTTCGCATGAGCCACCCGTAGCCCAACCCGGCCTCCCGCCGCCGGGTGGTGAGCCACGTGAACGCCAGACCGCCGACGGCCAGCTGCAACAGAAGCGTGGCCGGTTGAAGCTCGATCACGCGTCGATCACGGCTAAGCGGTGATCGGAGTCGGTGAGGTTGTCGGGGCCGTCGGCGTTGGCCACCACGATGTCCTCCAGCCGCAGCCCCCATCGCCCGGGCAGGTAGATGCCGGGCTCGATGGAGAAGGCGTGGCCGGGGCGCAGCTCCAGGCAGTTGCCCTCCACGATGTAGGGATCCTCGTGGGCCTCGGTGCCGATGCCGTGCCCGGTGCGGTGTATGAAATTGCCTCCGAAGCCGGCCTCGGCGATCATGGCCCGCCCCACCCGGTCCACCTCCTGACAGGCCTGCCCGACCACCGCGGCGGCAACCTGGGCGGCCTGGGCCTCGAACAGCACGTCATACGCGTCGGCCAGATCGGCGGGGGGCTCGCCCACGTGCACACAGCGGGTGATATCGGAGCAATAGCCCACCCCGTCGGCGTCCATCATCGTCCCCCCGAAGTCGCACAGCACCACCTCGCCCGGTTGGATAACCCGCTCCCCCGGCTCGTGGTGGGGGCTGGCGGCGTTGTCCCCCGCGGCCACGATGGCGAAGTTCACCCGCTGGTGGCCCTCGGCCAGCAGCCGCCGGCCCAGCTCGGCCGACACCTGGGCCTCGGTCCGCCCCACCAGCTCGATGCCGCCCGCTTGGAGATCGGCGGCCACTCGATCGGCTGCGGCCGCCGCGGCCCGCAGCGACTCCACCTCGGCGGCATCTTTCACCGAGCGCAGCGGGCTGGTCAGCTCTGAGGCCCGGCGGAACTCGACCGCCGGCAGCACCTTCATGAGGTCCACCAGGAACCCGGCCCAGGTGTGGTCGCCGATGGCCGCGGTGGTGACAGAGCCGATGAGCGAGCGAGCCAGTTCGATGGGGTCGTCGGTCTCGTCCCAGGAGACGACATCGAACACGCTGGGACGCTCCACCACCCTGGGGGCCTCCAGCCGGGGAACGACAAGCCGGGCATCGCCGTCGCGGGATACCACCAACATGGTCAGCCGCTCCAAGGGCATGGCCTCGTACCCGCAGAAGTAGGGCAGGTCGGCGCCCACCGACAACAGCAGCACGTCCACCGCCTGCTCGGCCATGAGGCCCCGTACTCGGCTTAGCCGCTCGGTAAACACTGTGTCAGCTTACCTCGATGCTTTTCTGCTCTCGGAGACTCCCTCCTAGACCGAGCGCACCCAAGCAATCCCAGTATTTGGCTAGATTTTTTGTACAAAACTTGGTAGATTGGAGCATGGCCAGAAAAGAGCGCACTATTCCTGCATCCCAGTTCAGGAATCAGTGTCTGCACCTGATGGATGAGATCAATGAGACCGGCGACACGCTGATCGTCACCAAGCACGGCAGACCTGTTGCCATCGTACGCCCCGCGAACCGCGACAAAGGCAGCCTATGGGGATTTATGCAAGGAACCACACGCGTTCTTGGCGACATAGATGGGCCAGCCATTCCGCCGGAGGATTGGGAAATCGTCAACAACCCCCAAAGGGTGCTCGACCCCGATCATGCGCCTTCATCGTGATTCTCCTTGATACCGACGTCTTGTTGCGGATGACGGCCGGCGATTCCAAGATCAGTGTGCGCTCTCGACGGTTCATCGACGAAGCGATGCACAGCCACGGCATCGGCGTTCCCACGATTGTGTTTCTTGAAGCTGCCCGGCTCCACTGGGATGAGAGGGTGGATCTCGGAATGCCCCCGGAACAATGGCGCAAGGCCCACCTTCGCCGTGGTGTTCTCGAGCTCCCCCTGACGGGGAAGGTCGCCGTCCAAGCAGCTGACCTGTTTGCCCGACAAGGGTTCCACCGAGACCCCGGCGCCCAGATCATCGTCGCGACGGCAATAGCAGAGCAGAGCACCCTGGCGACCACCGACGGACGCATCCTGGACTGGGCGAGACAGACAGGGGCGCTGGCAGTGCTCGACGCAACCGAATAGCCATCCCGGGCCGCTAGCGGCACTCCTGAGGGTTAGAGCGCTGAAACAGTTTGGGTGCGGGCATGCTGGGCGCGGTGGGAGCTTCGGGTCAGAGGACTGGCCTCTACATGGGCGATGCCCAATGACAGCCCAACAGACTGGTACTGCTCGAACTGGGCGGGCGGGACCCATCGGGCCACAGGGAGATGATTGGTGGTGGGCCGAAGGTATTGGCCCACGGTCACAATGTCTGTGCCAACCGCGGCCAGGTCGGCCATGGTCTGAGCCACCTCTTGGTCGGTCTCGCCCATGCCGACGATGATCGACGACTTGGTGGTGAGACCAGCGGCCTTGGCTCGGGCCAGCACGGCCAGGCTGCGGGCGTAGCCCGCCGAGGGCCGAACCACCCGCTGGAGCCGGGCCACCGTCTCGATGTTGTGGTTCAGCACATCAGGCTGGGAATCGAAAATCACCCGCAGCGCGTTGGGGTCGCCCTTGCAGTCGGGAATGAGCACCTCGGCCTGCGCCCCGGGAGTACGGCGGCGGATGGCGGCCACAGTGGCCGCGAAGCCGGCCGCGCCTCCGTCGGGCAGGTCGTCTCTAGCCACCGCGGTAATCACGGCGTAGCCCAACCCCATAGCCTCGACCGCATCAGCCACCCGCTCGGACTCAGTCGGGTCGAGAGGCTCAGGACGCCGCGTGTCCACCAGGCAGAACCCGCAGGCCCGGGTGCAGCGCTCGCCGTTGATCATGAACGTGGCCGTGCCCTCGTTCCAGCACTCGTAGATGTTGGGGCAGCCTGCCTCCTCGCACACCGTAGCCAGATCCCGGCTGTGCACCACCGATCGCAGCCGCCGGAACTCGGGGCCGGTGCGCAGGGGCACCCTCATCCACTCCGGTTTGCGCCCGTTGATGGACAACCCCTGGTCCAGCCCCGCCTCGGCCATCCGGGATTTCAGGCGGACCGGCCGCCCGGGAACCTCGCCCGGTCCCAGTCCCCGGCTGAACGGGCTCAAATCCTCGGGCCTCTGACGCCAAGCCACGTCGGCCCGTTCCACTCCCCCGCTGCCCCAGCGATCGGCGGCCCGGACGGCCACCGCGTCCACCACCTCCCGCATGGTTGCCCTTGTCCCCTCGGCGGCCAGAGAGGTGACCGCCTTGTCGGGGATGCCGCAGGGCACGATGCGACCGAACCAGTCCAAGTCGCAGTCCACGTTCAGTGCGAATCCGTGCATGGAGCGGGTCCGGCTGAGGCGCACGCCGACGGCTGCGACCTTGCGGGGGTTCTCGCCGTCGGGGTCCACCCACACGCCGGGGTAGTCGTCCAGACGGCCACAGCCGGCCAGCCCCACATCGCTCAGCGCGTCGATCACCAGCTGTTCCACCGAGCGGACATAGGCCACTGTGTCGGCCATGCCCCCGCCCCGCTTGCCGGGCACGGTCATCACCGGGTAGCCGACGAGCTGGCCGGGGCCGTGGTAGGTGACGTCGCCGCCCCGGTCGGTGTGCACCAACTCCGCCCCCACCTCGGCCGGGTCCACCAGGATGTTGGCCTCGTCGCCCCGCAGTCCGAGGGTGAACACATGGGGATGCTCCAACAGCAGCAGGTAGTCGTCGTCCCGCTCGAACAGGGCCTGCTGGCAAGCGTGGGCGTCCCGGTAGGACACCCGCCCCAGCCAACGGATGCGCAACGGGCCAATCACGGCATCTCGGCGTGCCAGTCACGGGTTTCGATGATCGACCGCACATGGTCCAAGAAGGCGGCCACATAGGCCCCGTCGAACGCCCGATGGTCCCAGGCCAGGGCCAGCACTCCCACCGAGTGGATGGCGATGGCCTCGCCGCCGTCTTCAGAGGTTACGACCACCGGGCGGCGGCGAATCCCGTCGGTGGACAAAATGGCCACCTGGGGCTGGTTGATGATCGGGAACTGCATCATCGTGCCCCACTGGCCGGGGTTGGTGATGGTGAACGTGCCCCCGGAGATCTCATCGGCATTCAGCTTCTTGGCCCGAGCCCGCCGCGACAGGTCGGCTACCTCCTCGGCGATCGGCACCAGCCTCTTGCGGTCGGCGTCGACCACCACCGGAGCCAAGAGCCCCTGGAAGTCGAGGTCCACGGCGATGGCCAGGTTGACGTAGTTGTGGACTACCAACTCGCTGCCGCCCACGGTCGCGTTGATGTGGGGATAGGAGTGGATGGCGTCGCACACCGCCCGGGCGATGAACGGCAGATACGTGAGGCTGAAGCCGTGATCGGCTTTGAACGCCTCCCGCTGGACCCGGCGCACCTGCTCCACTTGCTCAAAATCCACTTCCACCGCGGTCAACACATGGGGCGACACCGACTTGGACCGCACCATGTGATCTCCGGTGATGCGGCGGATGTTGCTCAACGGGACGATCGTGTCCCGTCCGGCTGTTCGTGGCGGGGCAGCCGGTGCGGGCGGACCAGCCGGAGTCGGTGGAGCAGCCGGAGTCGGCAGGCTGGCGGTGGGGCGGTTCTGGGCGATGTGGACCTCCACATCGGAGCGGGTAATGCGCCCGCCTTTGCCGGTGCCGGTGATCTGCGTGGGGTCAAGCCCGTGCTCGGCGATGAGCCGGCGCACCACCGGCGACAACACGACGCTCTCGGCCGCGGCGGCTGGGGCGCTCGGCGCCGGTTCGGGAGCAGGCGGAGGCACAGGCGCCGGCTCTGGCGCCGCCTCGACCGGCGCCGGTGCGGGCGCGGGCTCGACGACAGCCCCGTCCTCGCTCAAGATGGCGATTACCGCTCCGACTTCCACGGTGTCGCCCTCGGCGGCCACGACCTCCACCAACACGCCGGTCATGGGCGACGGCACCTCGGAATCCACCTTGTCGGTGGAAACCTCGAAGAGCGGCTCGTCCTCGGCCACTTGGTCCCCTACCCGCTTGAACCACTGGGTGATGGTCCCCTCCACCACCGTCTCCCCCAGCTGCGGCATCCTGACTTCAGACATCGAGCCTCCTCGTAGACCTGTGCCGTCTGACTTCAGACATCGAGCCTCCTCGTAGACCTGTGCCGTCTGACTTCAGACATCGAGCCTCCTCGTAGACCTGTGCCGTTGCTCCCCTGCCCGCATTGCGCTCAGTGCAGGGCTCGGCCGGTGAGCGACAGCACCGTCTCACCGAACAGCTCGCTCATCGTGGGATGGGGCTGGACGAACTCGGCGACCTCCGACACGGTGGCCTCCCAGTTCACCGCCAGATACCCCTGGCCGAGCTGCTCGGTCACCCATGGTCCCACCATGTGGACCCCGAGGATGCGCCCTCCGGTCCCATCATCTGAGCGGTCGGCGATCACCTTGACCAGCCCGTCGGTCTCCCCCACGATCATGGCCCGCCCGTTGCCCATGAACCGGTGCACCGAGGCCGTCACATCGAAACCGGCCTCTTTGGCCGTCGCCTCGGTGTGGCCCACGAAAGCCACCTCGGGGTGGCAGTAGATGGCCCACGGCACGTTGGCATAGTCCACCGGGGCCGGGGACTCCCCCAGCAGATGCTTCACCACCATGATGGCCTCGGCGAAGGCCACATGGGCCAGCTGGGGGGTGCGGACCACGTCGCCCACCGCGTAAACGCCTGGAGCGGTGGTTTGGCAAAACTCGCCGACTCTTATGCAGCCCCCCTCGTCCACCTCCACCCCGGCAGCGTCCAGTCCCAAGCCGTCGGTGAAGGGACGACGGCCCACGCACACCACTGCCGCGTCCACGGTCAGGGGGTTGTCGCCATCGATCTCCAGCTCCACGCGGTTGCCGGTGTTGCGACACCCGCTCACCTCAACGCCGGTCCTCACCTCGATCTTGCGCTTCTTGAACGCCCGGACAAGCATTTTGACCACATCGTCGTCGGCGCCCATCAGGATCCGGGGCAGCGCCTCCAGCACCGTCACCTCCGACCCCAGATCAGCCAAAAGCGAGGCAAACTCCAGCCCGATGGCCCCGCCGCCGATGACCGCCGCCCGGTCGGGCAGGTCGGTGATGGACAGCAGCTCGTCGCTGGTCATGATCCGCTGGCCGTCCACCTCGAATCCGGGAAGCGTCCGGGGCACCGAGCCGGTGGCCAAGACCACATGGTCGGCAGCCAACGTGACATCCCCCGACTCTCCGCCCGATACCGATACCGATCGGTCGGCTTCCAGCGTGCCCCGCCCGTCCAGCACCGTGACCTTTCGGCCCTCCAGCAGCTTGCCCAGCCCTTTGTGGAGCTGGTCCACGATCTTCAGCTTGCGAGCTTGGGCCGCCCCCATGTCCACCGTCGGCGGCCCGGCGGCAATGCCGAACTGGCCGGCGTGGGCCACGGTGCGGCACACCGACGCCGTCTCCAGCAGTTCTTTGGCCGGGATGCAGCCCACGTGAAGGCAAGTCCCGCCCAGCTTCTGCTTTTCCACCAAGGCGATGTCGAGACCGGCGGCGGCACCGTACAACGAGGCGGCGTAACCGCCGGGGCCACCCCCAACCACCACCACGTCATGACTGCTCATGGCATTCAGCCTATAGGCGCATTGCTCAACGCAGGATGAGCACGGCTTGAACGGCGAACGCCACCAAGATGGCCACTCCGCAGAGCAGAGCCAGGAGTATCAGCCGGCGAGTGCTCACAATGCGGTCAGCGACTGCGGCTGCGGCGCCGGCGGCCCATGTACCAGCCGACGATCTCCGTGCAGACCACGCTCAGAGCAATGGTGATCAACAGCAGCAGGAACAGCGGCAGGTCCCAGTCCCATCCCAGGAAGTCGACCCGGGTCTCATCGGTGTTCTGTGCGATGAACACAATCAACGCCACGCCCGCCAGGGCGCCCAGCACCATCCGGGCATTGATCTTGCGGAGCACATCGACCAACGTCCGGGGCTCTGCCTCAGCCCCGTCTTTGCCCTGATGATCAAGCGGCGGTCTCTGTTCGGGCTCAGACATGGCCCCACGCTACCCGCGACCGTCGCAACCCATCCCGTGCACCCCTACACTGGGCCACATGAGAATTGCCGTTGCCGGAGCATCGGGGCTGATCGGAACGGCGCTGGTCGGCCACCTCGAATCTGCTGGACACCAGGTGGTCCGGCTGGTCCGCGATCACCGGGCCCGGGGCTCCGATGCCCGCTATTGGAACCCGGCCACCGGAGACATCGACGACGACGCCTTCGACGGGGTCGACGGGGTGGTGAACCTGGCCGGCGCGGGGATCGGCGACCGCCGCTGGAGCGAGCGCCGCAAGCGGGAGCTGCGCCTCAGCCGGGTGGACGCCACCGAGCTGCTGGTGGAGGCCATGGGCGCGGCCGCTGCCCCGCCCTCAGTGCTGGTGGCCGGCTCGGCGGTCGGCTTCTACGGTGACCGGGGAGACGAGGTGCTCGACGAGCAGGCCGGCCCCGGCGCCGGGTTCCTGGCTGCCCTGACCGCTGACTGGGAGAGGGCCGCGATAGCCGCAGAGAGCGCCGGCATCCGGGTGGCCCTGGCCCGCACCGGGCTGGTGGTGGCCGACAACGCCCCCTTCCTCACCCGGATGCTGCCCCTCATCAAACTGGGGTTGGGGGGGCCGCTGGGCCGCGGCCGGCAGTGGTGGCCGTGGATCGCCTTGGAAGACGAGGTGCGGGCCCTGGCCTTCTTGCTGGAGTCCGACATCGCCGGCCCAGTGAATTTGTGCGCTCCCAATCCGGTCACCAACAAGGAGTTCACCCGGGCGCTGGCCTCGGCTCTGCGCCGTCCCGCGGCCCTGCCCGTACCCCGTTTCGGCCCCCGGCTGCTTTTGGGCAGGGAACTGGCCGATGGGCTCCTGTTCTCCAGCACCAAAGCCCATCCCCTAGCGTTGGCCAATGCGGGCTTCGAGTTCCGCCACCCCGATCTGCAACCTGTCTTGGAGGAGGCTCTGTCATGAGGCCGCGATTGATCAGCGACAGCCGAGTGGTCCCCGCGCCTGCCGGGGAGATCTTCGCCCTGCTGGCCGATCCGGCCCGCCATCCCGAGATAGACGGCTCGGGAACTGTGCGGCAGCTCTTGTCCGATCCGGGGCCGATGCAGCTGGGATCGGAGTTCACAATGGCCATGAAGCTCTTCGGCCGCTCCTACAAGATGACCAACACCGTGGTGGAGTTCGAGGAGAACCGCCTGATCGCCTGGCGCCACTGGGGCAGACACCGCTGGCGCTACCAACTCGAGCCGGTGGAAGGCGGCACCCTGGTAACCGAAACCGCCGATTACAGCAGGACCCGCTTCCGCCAGCTCGTCATGATCGTGCACACCCCCAAACGCCTCAAGGCCAGCATCGCCTCCACCCTCGACAACCTGGTCGCCCGCTTTAGCTCTGACTGACTCAAAATCAGAACAGCCGCTGTTCAGGCACCGGGTCTTGGGAGTCGGCGGCCTCGGTGGCCAGGCGGTCGGCCTCGTCGTTCCACCGGTCTCCGGCATGGCCCTTCACCCAGCGGAAGGCAATATCGCGCGACAACACCATCTCGATCAGCGGCGCCCACAGGTCGCGGTTGGCCACCGGCTTCTTCTGGCTGTTGCGCCAGCCCCGGCGAATCCACCCTTCCCACCACCGGTCTCGAAAGCAGTTGACCACATAGGTGGAGTCGCTGAACACCTCCAAAGGCCCTTCCAGCGACCTCACCGCTTCCAGCACTGCGGTCAGCTCCATGCGCTGATTGGTGGTCTGGGGCGCCCCTCCCGATGCCGACTGCCCGCCGGGCACGACCCAGCCCCATCCCCCCGGACCAGGATTTCCCCGGCAAGCGCCGTCGGTGTACACCACCGTGGTCTCTTGGGACTCGGTCACCGTCTTATGGTGGCACGATCACCCCGGAGTTGAAAGCATGGTGCCGTGGCCGTGAACTTCTCAAACCAGCTGCCGGACACTGATCCGGACGAGACTCGGGAGTGGCTGGACAGCCTCGACGCCGTGGTCAGCGCCTCCGGCGGACAGCGAGGCCGGTACTTGCTGCGCCAGCTCCTGGACCGGGCCGACGAGCTGGGCATGGGCCTCTCCGGCACGGTGCAGACGCCGTATGTGAACACCATACCCACCGCCGACCAGCCGTTCTTCCCCGGCGACGAGAACATCGAGCGCCGGATCCGGGCCTTCATCCGGTGGAACGCGGCGATGATGGTGGTCAAGGCCAACAAGCGGGCCGACGGCATCGGCGGCCACCTGTCCACCTTCGCCTCGTCCGCCTCCCTCTACGAGGTGGGGTTCAACCACTTCTTCCGGGGCAAAGAGGACGGGCTGCCCGGTGATGCCATCTACATCCAGGGGCATGCCGCGCCGGGCATCTACGCCCGGGCCTACCTGGAGGGCCGGCTGAGCGAGGAGCAGCTGGACAATTTCCGGATGGAGATCGGCGGAAGCGGGCTGTCCAGCTACCCCCACCCCCGGCTCATGCCCGACTTCTGGGAGTACCCCACGGTGTCGATGGGCCTGGGGGCGATCAACTCCATCTACCAGGCCCGGTTCTACCGCTATCTGCACGACCGCCGTATCGAGGACACCAGCGAGTCGAAGGTGTGGTGCTTCGTGGGCGACGGCGAGTGCGACGAGCCCGAGACGCTGGGGTCGATCTCGCTGGCCGGCCGGGCCAAGCTGGGCAACCTCATCTGGGTGGTGAACTGCAACCTCCAGCGCCTCGACGGCCCGGTGCGGGGCAACGGCAAGGTCATCCAGGAGTTGGAGGGCAACTTCCGGGGCTCGGGCTGGAACGTGATCAAGGTGATCTGGGGCTCGCGCTGGGACGAGCTGCTGGCCGCCGACGTCGACGGTGTGCTGCTGGAAAAGATGAGGACCACCGTTGACGGCGAGTACCAGCGCTACGCCACCGAGACCGGCGCCTACATCCGGGAGAACTTCTTCGGGCCCGATCCCCGGCTGCGCAAGATGGTGGCCCATCTGAGCGACCGGGAGCTCGAAGACCTGCCCCGCGGCGGCCACGACTATCTGAAGCTGCACGCCGCCTACAAGGCCGCGATCGAGGCCGCCGACCGGCCCACGGTGATCTTGGCCAAGACCATCAAGGGCTGGACGCTGGGCGAGGGGCTAGAGGCCCGCAACGCCACCCACCAGATCAAAAAGATGACCACCGCCCAGCTCATGGACCTGCGCTCCCGGCTCCACCTGGAAGAGGAGATTCCCGCGGAGGCCCTTCAAGACGACGCCAACCCCCCGTACTACAAGCCCCCGCCCGACTCCCCCGAGCACCAATACCTGATGGCCCGCCGCCGCGAGCTGGACGGGCCGCTGCCCACCCGGGTGGTGAACATCCGCCGGCCCATCAAGCTGCCCGACGACAAGCTGTTCACCGACTACGACGAGGGGTCCGACGGCCGCCCGGTGTCCACCACCATGGTGTTCACCCAGATGCTGCGCAACATGATGCGAGACGAGGAATTCGGATCCCGGGTGGTGCCCATCGTCCCCGACGAGGCTCGCACCTTCGGCATGGACTCCCTGTTCCGGGAGTTCAAGATCTATGCCTCTGAGGGCCAGCTCTACGAGCCGGTGGACCATGATCTGCTGCTGTCCTACGCCGAGGGGCAGGACGGCCAGCTCCTGGAAGAGGGCATCACCGAGGCCGGGTCGCTGGCCTCGTGGACCGCGGCGGCCACCAGCTACGCCACCATGGGCGTGCCGATGGTGCCGTTCTACTCCTTCTACTCCATGTTCGGCTTCCAGCGGGTGGGCGACCTGATCTGGTCGGCGGCCGACTCCCGGGCCCGGGGCTTTTTGATGGGCGCCACCGCGGGGCGCACCACGCTGATGGGCGAGGGGTTGCAGCACCAGGACGGCCACAGCCACCTGCTGGCCTCCACCGTGCCGGCCTGCTGCGCCTACGACCCGGCGTTCGCCTACGAGCTGGGGGCCATTGTGCGGTCGGGGCTGGACCGGATGTACGGCAACGGCGGCGGGGAGGACGTCTTCTATTACATCACCATCTACAACGAGAACTACCGCCAGCCCCGCCGGGCCGATTTCATAAGCGACGAGCACATCCTGTCGGGCCTCTACCAGTGGAACCACGCGCTGGGCGGCACCGCCCAGCAGGCCTCGATCGTCTTCTCGGGCGCCGCCCACCAGGCCGCCCGCAACGCCCAGGCCGAGCTGGCCGAGCGCTACGGGATCGGGGTGGACCTGCTCAGCGCCCCCTCCTTCAAAGCAGCCCGCGAGGAGGCGCTGGAGGTGGAGCGGTGGAACCGTCTGCACCCCGATGAGCAACCCCGGGTGCCCATGGTCACCCAGCGGCTCGCCGGAGGCCGCGGCCCGGTGGTGGCGGTCACCGACTACATGGCCCTGGTGCCCGACCAGATCGCCCGCTGGGTCCCCCGCCGCTTCATCTCGCTGGGCACCGACGGCTTCGGCCGATCCGACACCCGAGAGTCGCTGCGCCGCTTCTTCGAGACCGACGCCCCCAGCGTGACCTCCGCCGTTTTGAGCGCCCTGGCCGCCGACGGCACCCTCGACGACTCAGTGGCCAAAGACGCCGTCGCCCGCTACAACCTCAACCGCCCCCACTTCGACCCCACCAGATAGCCGCGATCAATGGAGGCATTGGTTACATCGTGCCCGCCGCCGACGAAGCCAGACCACGACTCGAAGCAGCCGAGCGGCTCGCCGGGATCCGCCGATGAATGACCATCCCCCACACCGCCCCAAAGCGGCCCCGTGACGCGACTCGCCATCGCGGCCGCCACCGCAATCGCCCTGTTGTCAGCCTGCTCTTCACCCGACCCCGACCCCGCCGACAACCCCACAGCGACGCCACCCGACGCGGCCAACGATCAACCAACCCCACCCGAAGCAACGCCGACGCCGCCCTCACCCGAAGCCGGAGCAACGCCGACATCTGCGGGTTCACCGCTCGGCGATCCGACCTCAACGCCAATATCCCCCTGGGAACACGCGATGCAACTCATTGCCGCTATCGAGTCCATCGGCCTCACCGACATCGGTCTAACCAGCACCGGCGGCCCATCCGACGCGGGCGTTTGGGCCAGCACGCCCGACGGCGCCATCACCTACCAAATCAGCCTCAATATCTACGGTGTCTTCGGCCCCCTGCCCGAGAGGCTCGAGCCATTCGGAACCTTCGAGCAAACTGGCACAGACACAATCGCCGGGATCGATCTGAGGATCCTCGACCGCAACGGCTCCGACGTCGCCTGGTTCCAATGCACCCACGATCGAGCGATCGAGGTACGGGCAATCCAGTCGTTCAGCTCCTCCTCCATCCCCATCGGAACGCTCGACGACGTCAAAGAGCTGGTGCCGGTGCTGTTCTCCGCCCTTGGCTGCACCACATAGACAACAGACGCCCGCCCCGCGGCAGCCTTTGTTGCGGCCGCCTGTGGTGCCCGCAGCAGCGGGCACCAACACGACCACAGCGATTGGGCTCGTCTATGCCGCCGGCCTCGACGACAGCCAACTCCAGCCACCCACCACACCAGCAGACGCCACCACCACCTTGATCACCGCACAACTCACCAGCTTGGAAAACCGCTGGAACCCCGCATAACCGCCCATCCGCTAGACCCCCCTTATAGAGGAAGTCTCTACGAAAAGGGGGGGGAGCTTCTTGCCTGTTTTGGGTATGCTGATGGTGTGGGTGTTTATGAGGTTTCAGTTCTTTTTGCTTTGCTGTCTTTGGGGGCTTTGCTTGTGGGTGTCTTGGGTTTGCTAGTTGCTTTGTCTAGCGGTTTTAGGGTTCGGGTTCGGCGACTACAGCCAGTGTTGTTGCCCGTGGCTTTGTTGGTGGCGACAGTGGCGACTACCGGAAGCTTGTACTATTCAGAGGTTGCCGGCTACCCGCCTTGCGAGTTGTGCTGGTACCAGCGGATCTGCATGTACCCGCTTGTCTTGGTCTTGGGGGCAGCGTGGTGGCGGCGCAAGAATTCTAGTGGTTTGTATGCGTTGCCTTTTGCCGTCGCCGGTCTGGGCGTCTCGGTGTACCATTACCAGCTTCAGTTGTTTCCCGGCCAGAGCTCGTCCCACAACACTGTCGTGTCATGTGCGTTCCAGTACGTGGATGTCTTCGGGTTTGCCTCTATTCCCTTCATGGCCGGTAGCGGTTTTATCGCCATCACCGGCTTGGTCATCTTATCGTCGCGACTAGCGCGGCCCGCGCACGGCTGATCCGCGCCGCTTGTTGTCGCCAACCCGGATCTTTGACAGGAACGGAAGCGCCGGCCCTGCCACCGGCCCTGCGCCGGGTTGGCTTGTCGCTTTGCCGGATCTGATCCTCAAAGCTGTTGTCGCGCCGGAAGGTAGGTATCGACGAGGCCGCCGAACCGGTTGCGGAGCCATTGGGGATCAAGCGATGACCCGTTGTCGAGCCCGAGCCCGGCGCGTATGTGGGCTATCGTCACATGCGCGACCAGCGGCCACAATTCGACGGGGTCGGTGTCTTCAGGCAAACAGCCGCACTCAGCCAGCTCCAAAAACCACCGGCTCACACCGAGCTCGTCGGTTTGGTGCAACAGATCGGCTTGTTGCATCAGACCGCCCTGGTCGCGAATAGCAACGCACGCGTCGCTGAAGCTGCTGTGCCCAGCACCAGACAGAACCACCAACGCGACCGGCGGGTCCGCCGAGGCCACGAAACTCCGCACGCCCTCTATGGGCACGGCCACATCGCCGTCAGCAGCTACTATCAACCCAGGCACGCTCGGGCCGGTGCTTTGCCCATCGAGCACCGGCGCCCAGCCCACCCAAGCCACAACCCCTTCCCGCAAAGCAGCCTGCTGAGCGGTCACAGCCCCAGCCGAGTGCCCCAAAGCGGCCAGCGGGCTGTCGGGGCCCACGAGGCCGGCCAACGGGTCAGTGCAAGCAGCCATGGCCCGCATCAGCTCGACCGCGGCGAACAAATCGTCCACGCTAATAGCAGAGATCAGCTCTGCTGACTTGCGGCCATGGACTGCTATCCGGTCCCGTTCGTGATGGTCTGGCGCCACCACCGCGAACCCCCACGACGCCAGCCTGATCATGAGCTCAGAGCAATCGGTGGGATACCCGCCAAAGCCGTGGCTGAACATCACAACCGGAACCGGGCCAGAGACCGGGGCCGGATCGGCAAAAACACCGTCAAAGCCGAACACTCCCACCGGGCCACCAGCGCTACCGGCAACCTCGGCAACAGGCGGGCGCATCGCCTCATCAAAAGCGTCCAAACCTGAATACGTCCACGGAACCGCCGCCTCAACCGGGCTGACCTCAGCCGGATAATAGATGTAGACAACCCGATCGGCCACATCCCGGCCGACCAGCCGCCGAGTGGCAACCCCAACCGAATGCGCGCCACGCCCGCCATAATCAAAAACCCCAACCGGCCCACCAGACCCAACCATCACCCAAACGCTCCCACAACCAAAACAACCCAAGCCGAACAACAGCCCGAGATGACACCACAGCCACCACCCGTCCGGCAAACAACCGAACCGCTCCCACAACCCCGACCCAACACAGAGGCGAAAAACACGGAAACCATCACCCCACCAAAATACACCAAAACAGCGGACACCGCCCAACCAACCGCTGGCGGCGATCCGCTAGAGTTCACCGGGAAACACATCGCAAACAGATCTCGGTCATCCTCACTTGACCCACATAGGAGGGCAAGCTCTACCAGTGGCCGCGACAAAGACCATTGCAGACGGTTTGGGCTGAGTCCCGCCGGTGGAATTCGCCGTGCTTCTGCGGTTTCTAAGAAAACTCGACGGCCAGTTCAGGAATTGGCTTCGCCCTCCTCAACCGCATCGACAGACACAGGGACGGCACTGTCGGGCTCGCCGGCCAGCCCCCAATACCGGCGAGGGTTTCCGCTCTTTTGGCCAGTCTTTCATCTCGCTGCTCAAGCATCGTTTCCCAACAGCCTGCCCGAAACAACAGAACACGAACTGAGAAGACATTCACGAACGTCAACACCCATAAGGCCACGAATACCAGAAAAGAAATCACCCCCGGCGAAAAAGTAAGAAAACCCAAAGCAGCAATCCCAGACAGACTGCCAAATAGCCAAATGGCCCAGAATCGCCAAGCCGGCTTGAACGGGTCTTCGGTATACACGTCTATGAGCCATTTCTTGACCCGCCCGTAGTGCTCGGGCGGTGTGATCTCCATGGAAGGAATCATGCAGTACCAGGTTTCGGCGATTATCTGCCGCCAGCTCAGAGCTGCGGCGTAGTCGGCTCGCGATGGAAAGTCTTGCTCCCTGACTTTTTTCATCATCCGACTGTCTCCACGCAATAGTCGATTCTGTGCTCGATGATAGTGGTGTAGCCGCTATCTTCAAATATCTCTGAGACGATTGCTGTTTGCTTTGTCCACTTCGTGTCGGTGGCGCTCAGCCAGGGGGGCGCCAAGCAGCTTGTGACGCCGGAGATGCTCAACAACACGTCGTCATCTTGGCTGTTGAGCCACGCGGCACCCACACCGACGGCGTTCGCCGGGGAAGCTCATGCCGTTTCCCTGCGGCAACAATTTCTATGACATCTCCTCTTGTCTTCGCGGGCCGACCGACTTCTGATCCCGCTTCTCCAAAGCCAGCTCCCAACCACCCGCCCGAAACCACATCACCTGCGCCAGTACAGTAACGAGAATAAGCGGAATCAAGCCCACAATCACCCCGGGCCTAGCGGCCCACATACCAAAATAGCTCTGGAATGCATAACTCACTACTGTTGCCGGGCCAAGACCCAATGGGATCAGCCACAACCAAGTACCACCTATCGTGCCGTCAGGCTTGGCAGCATAGGCAGCGCGTGCAAGCCAGCGTTTGAATGGACCGTAATGCTCAGGTGGTGTCACCCCTCTCATACGAGTTAAAAATAAAGTACCTCTGCATATCTCCCACCAGTTGAGGACGGCTGCGAACTCGGCCCTCGTGGGATAGTCCTGCTCCTGTTTTCTCATCGCTACCCCACCGCTCGATGCCGCACACAATGGGAAAACTCGACGGCTAGCTCAAGAATTGGCTTCGCCCTCCTCAACCGCATCGACAGACACAGGGACGGCACTGTCGGGCTCGCCAGCCAGCCCCCAATACCGGCGAGGGTTTCCGCTCTTTTGGCCAGCCTTTCATCTCGCTGCTCAAGCATCGTTTCCCAACAGCCTGCCCGAAACAACAGAACACGAACTGAGAAGACATTCACGAACGTCAACACCCATAAGGCCACGAATACCAGAAAAGAAATCACCCCCGGCGAAAAAGTAAGAAAACCCAAAGCAGCAATCCCAGACAGACTGCCAAATAGCCAAATGGCCCAGAATCGCCAAGCCGGCTTGAACGGGTCTTCGGTATACACGTCTATGAGCCATTTCTTGACCCGCCCGTAGTGCTCGGGCGGTGTGATCTCCATGGAAGGAATCATGCAGTACCAGGTTTCGGCGATTATCTGCCGCCAGCTCAGAGCTGCGGCGTAGTCGGCTCGCGATGGAAAGTCTTGCTCCCTGACTTTTTTCATCATCCGACTGTCTCCACGCAATAGTCGATTCTGTGCTCGATGATAGTGGTGTAGCCGCTATCTTCAAATATCTCTGAGACGATTGCTGTTTGCTTTGTCCACTTCGTGTCGGTGGCGCTCAGCCAGGGGGGCGCCAAGCAGCTTGTGACGCCGGAGATGCTCAACAACACGTCGTCATCTTGGCTGTTGAGCCACGCGGCACCCACACCGACGGCGTTCGCCGGGGAAGCTCATGCCGTTTCCCTGCGGCAACAATTTCTATGACATCTCCTCTTGTCTTCGCGGGCCGACCGACTTCTGATCCCGCTTCTTTAAAACCTGCTCCCAACCACCCGCCCGAAACCACATCACCTGCGCGGTAATCGAGATGGCCAGAAGCGGGATCCCACCCACAACAGCGCCGGGCATTGCCGCCCAAATGCCGAGAAATCTGCCACAAGCGACACCTGCTGGTACTATTGTTGCAAGACCCAGTGGAATAGCCCACAGATGAGTGCCGCTGGGTTTACCATCCGGCTTAAAGGGACACCCGGCGCGCACAAGCAAGCGTTTGAATGGACCGTAATGCTCAGGTGGTGTCACCCCCCTCAAGCCAGTGAAAACAAAAGTAGCTTTAGATATCTCCCACCAGTTAAAAGCGGCGGCGAACTCGGCCCTCGTGGGATAGTCCTGCTCCTGTTTTCTCATCGCTGTCCCACCGCTCAATGCTACACACAATGGGAAAACTCGACGGCGGGTTCAGGAATTGGCTTCGCCCTCCTCAACCGCATCGACAGACACAGGGACGGCATTGTCGGGTTCGCCGGCCAGCCCCCCAATACCGGCGAGGGTTTCCGCTCTTTTGGCCAGCCTTTCATCTCGCTGCTCAAGCATCGTTTCCCAACAGCCTGCCCGAAACAACAGAACACGAAGTGAGAAGACATTCACGAACGTCAACACCCATAAGGCCACAAATACCAGAAAAGAGATCACCCCTGGCGAAAGAACAAGAAAACCAAAAGCAGCAAGCACAGATAGACTGCCGAATAGACAAATGGTCCAGAATCGCCAAGCCGGCTTGAACGGGTCTTCGGTAAACACGTCTATGAGCCATTTCTTGACCCGCCCGTAGTGCTCGGGCGGTGTGATCTCCGTCGAAGGAATCATGCAGTACCAGGTTTCGGCGATTATCTGCCGCCAGCTCAGAGCTGCGGCGTAGTCGGCTCGCGATGGAAAGTCTTGCTCCCTGACTTTTTTCATCATCCAACTGTCTCCACACAATGGTCGATCTCGTGCTCGATGATAGTGGTGTAGCCGCTATCTTCAAATGTCTCTGAGACGATTGCTGTTTCCTTTGTCCACTTCGTGTCGGTGGCGCTCAGCCAGGGGGGCGCCAAGCAGCTTGTGACGCCGGAGATGCTCAACAACACGTCGTCATCTTGGTTGTTGAGCCACGCGACGCCCATAGCGGCGGCGACCCCCAAAGCAGCCCCGACCACAGTCCCCACGAGCCCCAGAGATGACCCTACAGTCGCGCCGGTTCGTACCATCACATACGCAGACACGCTAACCGCGCCGGTGACTGTCGCACCGACGATGATGCTGACTCCATTTTCTTCTAGTGCGTTGTCCCACCATGTGTCGCCGGCTTCGGGCAGCGGCTGGTGCCATGGCAGGTCGGGGATGTCGGATTGGTCGGAGCAAGTGCCGTCGGTTGTGTGGTCTCCGCAGTGACGGTGGGCCTCAACGCTGGCGTTGCCGGTGGCTGTCTCGTGCAGATGCGGCTCGTCGGCTCCGTGGGTCCGGCCCGTGCCGTGCTGGAAGTACTCGAGCACCTTGTCGTCGTCGATCTCCACATCCAAGTGCTCAGTCCAATAGATGGTGCAAGTGCGGGTCCAGCCAGTGTCAGCCGCGTTTCTGACGGTAGGCGAGCAATTGTCGCTGCCTAGCTCAGGGTCTATGCTTTCGCTCAAGACATAGCGTTCCAGGCCGGGATTCACCCATATGTGGGCACAGACGCCCAGCATGCATCCCGACTCCCATTCTCCATTGGGACTTGTCCAGTCGGGATCATCGGGATTGTCGGGGTCGAGGGGGTCGCAGTCCACGGACGCGGTTGGGGAGGGGTCGCCCCAGTCACCAGCGGTGTGGGCTTGGACCTGGAAGGCGTAGGTTTGGCCTTCTTGTCTTTGGGCGTGGACCCGGCGTTGGCTGCCGGTTCCGCCGAGGCCGGTGTAGATGATGCCGATGGTCTGGTAGTTGTCGGCTCCGGCCATGTGGTCCCATTCCAGGGTGACCACGCCGTGGCTGTTGCACGACGCGGACACGCTCTGGGGAACCCACCTCGGACAGTACTCGGAGGTCTCAGCCCACGCGGAGAACTCGGTGTTCCCTGCGACTACGACGTCGGACCGCTCCCTTATCCTGATCTCGTGGGTGTGGTGGGGGGTCGGATTATTGTACGTGTAGGCTGCCGGCGGATTCGCAGGAGCATATTCAGCGTTTGCAACATGCTCGCCGTTGATCTCCACTTCGAAGAGTCTCAGCGGCACATAGATGCCGGGGATCGGGTCAGTGTTCCAAGTGATAACCAGCTCTCCGCTGACAGCGCAATCAGCTTGCAAACCAGTGGGCGCGGGCAACGCTGCCGGCACCGGGGTCGCTATCGGGGGGGGGGGGGGGGTGGCGGAGGGGGTGGCGGGGGCGCCGATGTCGGGGTGGGCGCCGATGTCGGGGTGGGCGCCGATGTCGGGGTGGGCGTCGGGCTCGGCGTTCCGCAATCGAAGAGGCAGCCTGAGGCGAAGACAGCGCCGACAACGAAAATGGCCATCGCGACCAGGCCGCGGCGGTGCTTGTTCATCCCAGCACCCGGGGGGCGAAGCCCGCGGCAACACTGGCAACCGCAACGACCAGACGGCGTTTCATGGTCTATCTCACTACTTTTCTTTTTTGGCCTTGTCAAGCCCTTGCCGAAAAAACCCGACCCCACACACCCCGCCCCTCACCGCGCCACCCGTCAAAACCCTCCAGATGGCCAGACGAATCGCCGCCCGAAACAACACCCAGGCGGCGTTTGCCGGCGCGGCGGCTGAGGCTGACGTGGCCCGTCGGATCACCGTCGACGCAGGAGCGGCCAACCAGGAAGCCTGTGCCGGCGCCCGCACCGTCTGCGTGCAGTCGGGCCCCGGCCCCTGCTGGACTCGAACGGCTCCACCGACTGGGCAGGCTTGTCTTCGAGCAGACACAGGCCGTGCCAGCCCATGTGAGCACCCCGGCCCGGCGATTCGGCCGCGACCTGCGAGATTGCATTGAGGCCAGCCGTCTGGCCGAAGGCTGGCACCGGGTGATCGGCGCCGCTGGTGAGAACAGCGCCAACGCCAGGAAACGCCTCATACCAGTTTGAGGACAGCGCCAACGCCAAAAAGCGTCAGGCCGGTTGGAGCTGGTTCAACCCGGTGGTGTTGTCGAGCAGGATCTTCTTTTTGGCAGCGTCGTCGAAGCCCTTGTCCTTGAGCTCCACCAGGTAGTCCAGGGGCTGGGGCATGCCCTCGATGTGGGGCCAGTCGCTGCCGAAGATCACCCGGTCGGCGCCCATGTAGTGGACCACCTCGGCCACGTCGTCCTCCCAGAAGGGGTTGATCCACACGTGCTGGCGGAACAGCTCGGCGGGATCCTCGCCGAACCACCCGATGTTCTTCTTGGCGGCCTGGCCCAGCTTGCGGAACAGGTCGCCCAGGAACTGCGACCCGTTCTCCACCGAGGCCACCCGAAGGTTGGCGAACCGCTCGAAGAGCTTCTCCAGCGCCAGGGTGATCAGGTAGTCGTAGGCGGCCCGCTCGATGTTGTAGGCCTTGATGCTGGGCTTGTACTTGCGCTGCTTGGCCATCCCCGACGAGGCGAATCCGTCCACGTCATAGCCCTGGGTGGTGTAGCCGCTGTCTCCGGCGTGGACCACCGCGCAGATGCCGGCCTCGTTGACCCGGGCCCAGAACGGGTCGAAGTGCTCGTCGGCCGGCGACTTGAACCCATCAGCAGTCCATACCGCGGCAGGGCGCATCACGATGGTGCGGGCGCCCTTGTCCAAAACCCACTCCAGCTCCTGGCAGGCCCAGTCCACGTCGCCCAAAGCGATGTAGGGAGCGGCAAAGATGGTGTCGCGGTAGGCGAAGCCCCACTGCTCGTCCAGCCAGCGGTTGAACCCGCCGAACAGGGCGCACACTGCTTCGATGTCTTCTTTGACGAGCTCCTCGTAGAGCACGCCCAGCGTGGGGAACAGCCACACCGACTGGAGCCCCTGCTCGGCCACCTTGTCAACCCGGGCATCCCGGTCGTCCACGTAGAAGCGGGGCAGCCGCTCCCGCTTGCTCAGCATGTCAGCCGGATTCCGCCCCTCGGGGTTGCCCCGGAAGTAGTCGTGCAAGGCGCCGGGCAAAGCGATCGGATCCCAGGTGGGGTTTACCACGGCGTGGCTGATGGCGCCGCCCACCAGGTGGTAGCGGCGGCCGTTCACCTCGGCCCACTGCACGCAGCGGGGCTGCATGGCCGGGTCCACGTGACGGGTGAAGGCGTCCACCGCCTCGTAGTAGTGGTTGTCGCAGTCGAAGGGGATGTAACCAAGCTCGTCCACGAAACCAGGCTACCGCTGGGCCCTTGGCTGTGCCTGCTTGGACGACGGCTCGGGGGGCACAGCGACATATCCGCGGCCAACAAGGCCATCGGCAACAAAGCCCTCGAGCTGATGGGCCGCACCATGGCCCAAGGGCTGGCCCGAGAGCACAACGTGATCGCCCACCAGTCCCCCGCCGCCCAAGAATTCGGCCGCCTCATCCGCACAGAGGGCTTCAAAACCGCCGTCGCCTGGCAAGCCGAGCAATTCGGCTAGGGGGCGCCTTCGGCCGCACGCATCGCGCCATGCGGAGCACTGCTCCCGACTATTCCGACTGCCCCTTCTCCTCCTTATGGGCCCAGACCAATTCCACGTCGTACTGGTCAAACACCGAGTCGGAGGTCATCAGGGGAATGTCCAAGTCTCTGGACTGAGCGATCAATAGGCGGTCAAACGGATCGCGATGGTTCAGGGGCAGCGCGCCGGCTTGCAGGGTGTGCGTGTGCTCGATGGCTATTGCCGTCAGGCCGGCGCCGGCGATCCTGCTGGGAACATACGCGGCTGGACGTTCCGGAAGGTCGAGGCGTCCCAAAGCGTGTTTGATGGCGATCTCCCATGACGACACCGCAGAGAACAGCACGTCTCGGGTTGGATCGACGAGTATCGACTGGGCCGTTGGGGAAAGCCTCTGCGGTGCGGCGTGCATCCACAAGAAGACCTGCGTATCCAACAGGACAGCCAAAGTCACCGCCCCTCAAAGGCGTCGAGCAGATCGTCGGGAAGGGGGTCGTTGAAGTCATCCGGCACGTCAAAGCGCCCGACATCTCGCCCCAGCTGGCGCGGCCCTCCCGATATTGCGCTCACCAGCTTCGCCACCGGCGTCCCAGAGTTGGTGATCACCACTTCTTCTCCCGCATGCGCCTTCTGGATCAGCTTGGAGAGCGTTGTCTTCGCCTCGTGTATCCCCACGGTCACCATGCCACGAGCATACCAGCGTCTGGCGCATTGCTAGCTAACTAATTAGCTAAACAAAGAACGCCCTTCCAACCCTTCCCGACAGCCGAACCAGACTGACCCCTAACAGCCGGCACACGAGCACCGGCCGGTCTCCGCCCGGGGCGTCGGCAAACCAGATCTCACCTCGCGGCATCAAGGCAGTCAAACCAGTCAGGCCAGTCTTCAGCCGGCCCCCAATACTGGGCCGCGCTCATAGCCAACTCCCGTTCAGTCAGCGGCATCGCCTGGTAGATCTCAGCACCGCGTTCCATCAGAGCAGGCTGTCCAGTGCTTGGTGGAAGTGGATCAGGGCCACCTCGTGACGGCCGACCAGGGTCTCGGTGACCGGGCCTGTCGTCCGCTCCGGCAGGTGGTGGGCAATCAAGGCTAACAACCTGCCCGGTCGCCACTCCCAGGCGAGGCGCCGCGCCAAAATCGAGTCAACTGCCCGAGACGCCATCGCATGGTGGTTCGGCGCCGACGAAACCGAAGTAGGCCCGCTAGTCGTGAACTCCGTAGAGGCAGACTGATTCTCAGCACCCAGTGGCGGCCTTGAGCGCCTGACAGGCCTCGTCCATGCGGGCGGGGCTGAGCTGAGCCACCCGGCGACGAAAGGCGTGGCGTGGCGTGGTGTGGATGTTGTCGAAGTTGACCACGCATTCCACGGGCACGCCGTCGTCAGGGGTCAAAGGCAGTTCAGAGGCAATGCCCCGAATCGTTCGGGTCAGCCCAGCGACGACCACACCGCCGATGCGGGCGGCAACGGGGTCGCGGGTGAGCACGAGCACCGGCCTGTCGCCACTCGGGGTTTGGGCGAACCAAACCTCACCCCGCTGAGTCATCATCAACACCCCAGTCAGACCAGTCTTCCGCCGGCCCCCAATATTCAATGACGTTCAAGGCCATTTCTTCCTCGGTAACCGGCATCGCCTCGTAGATTTCGGCATCGCGCACCGCCAAGATGGCGTTGATGTGACGACGAAGCGCCTCGCGGAACAACTCCGAGAGGGCGACTTCCATGTATTCGGCTGTCTCCCTGGCTCTTTCCGCCTCTTCGGGAGACACCCGGAAGCTGAGCATCGTCATACAACAGGATGCTAATGTATGACAATTGCAGAGACAAGTCCCTTTTGCCCATCAATTAGGGATTTTGCCTCTCCCTGATTCGCCAGCTCTTGTCGTCTAGCAGCTCGTCTAGAGCTCGGTGGAAGTGAACGAGGGCTACTTCGTGGCGGCCGACCAGGGTCTCGGTGACCAGGCCCGAGTCGAGGGACTGCTGGATCTTCACCGCTTGGGGGAAGTCCTCGCCGGCGCCCACTCGCTGGTGAAGCTCCAGGGTGCGCTCGTAGTGGGGGCGGGTGCAGTCGGTAACCGGCTCGGGGGTGTACAGGGTCATGATGACATCGGTGTGGTCGACGGCGGTGGGCAGGAACTGGTACACCGCGAAGTGGTCCACGCTGTGGCTCAAGATGGTGTTGGGGGCGATCAGATACTCCACGGTGGCCCGGCTGAGCAGGTCCCACTCGTCCTCAGGCACCTCGGCCAGCTCCAAAATCGACTTCTGGCAGGTCTGGAACCGCAGGTTGGGGCCGTACCCCTTGTAGGTCATCGGTTGGGACAGGTAGTAGCGCCCCACCGTCGCGCGATGCAGCGAGAACACGTGGTACGACTCCAAGAACGTGTCCACCAGCAGCTTCCAGTTGCAGGGCCAGCTCGACTCCCACCGGTCGAACGGGACGTAGCCGCCCACGCCGAAATCGCCGAGATCGACGGCGGCGTCGCCAACCAGTCTGCTGGCGTCAATCGGCTCGTCGCCCTCGGCCCTCACGAATACCAGCCCACAGGCCTCGCCCACCGCCACCGGTACCAGCCCCAGATCTGACTCGTCGGTCCCGGCAAACCCCTCCCCCGCCTGGGGTCGGGCCAGCAGCGACCCGTCGAGCCGGTAGGTCCAGGCGTGGAACGGGCACCGCAGCGACGCCGCCCCCGACCCGCACCCGCTCACCACCGAGGAGGCCCGATGGCGGCACACGTTGCGAAACCCCCGCAGAACCCCGTCGTCGCCCCGCACCACCACTACGGGCACCCCTCCGGCAGTGAGCGACACGTAGTCGCCCGGCATGGCCACAGCCCCCGACAAACAGGCCACCACCGGGCGGCGGCGGAACAGCGCCTCCTGCTCGGCCCGCCAATGGCCTTGGCCGATGTACACCTCGGCCGGCAGCGCCAGCACGTCGTCGGCCAGCTGGGTGGTGCCCGCGGCGTGGTGGGCCAGCAGCTCCCGGATCAACTCCATCTGGGTCTGTTGCCGCACGACCGCAGCCTATGCCCCCGATGGGCCCACCACTCGACGGGACGTCCCCCGCGCTTCAGGGCTTCTCCTCGCTGGCTTGGACGTCAAGATCCCCTCGCATCAGACCAACCTAGACCTGAGCAACAAATCCTGACCCGGGACATCAGCCCATTGGAGCCTAGTGGCCGTATCCCCATGGCTATGGTCAAGTTTTGCATCGTGACAAATTTTCGCTACACTTTTCTTTCATGAAGGGTTCGGCCTCCTCGGTGGTGGAAGACTACGTAGCACAGTTGCCACCGCGATCGTTTGTAACGGCCGCAGACATCGACAGACCCCGCGGCCCGGTTGACACCGCGCTGTTTCGAATGTGCCGAGCGGGCAAACTTCTGCGCGTCCGCAAGGGTCTTTACTGGAAGGGAACCACTACCCGCTTTGGCATGACAAGGCCGAAGGCCGAAGAGGTCGCGATCAGGGTCGCAGGCCCTGGCTCAGGCCCCTCTGGCGTAGCAGCCGCTCACTGGCTTGGCCTGACAACCCAGGTCCCCGCGACATTTACCACAGCCGTGCCGATCCGAGCCCCAAATCCGTGGGGGTCAGTGCGATTCACAGAAAGATCGCTCGGCCGACGTCTCAGAGGCCTGCGTCCTACTGAAGTCGCCATAGTTGAAGTGTTGCGGGCTGGGCCATCAGTAGTAGAAAAAGACTGGTCGCATGTCGCAAAGGTGGCTTGTGACCTCGTGGAAGATGGCGAGGTCCGCCTTGATCTGATTGGCGAGCAGGTCCACGAGGAACACCACATCGCCACTCGGGACCGATGGACCGAGCTTTTGGAAGCAACCCCTGCTCTCAGCAGGATGCTGTCGGAATGACCTGGCGACTACGCGATGACCCTGAAGCGCTAAGCGTCGCCGCGGCGCGAATCGAAGAGGCAACAGGAATTCCGGCATCCCATCTCGAGAAGGACTTCTGGGTAACAGAGGTTCTACGCGCCGTAGCAGCCTACGCAGCATCTGAGTCCACAACAGTTGTGTTCAAAGGCGGAACGAGCCTGTCCAAGGCCTACCGCCTCATTCACCGGTTCTCCGAAGACGTGGATCTGATTGTGGTCACCCCGGGCGAGTCCAAAGGCGCTGCCCATCGTTGTCTGAAGAGCATCGCCACCGCGGTAGAAGACGCAATCGGGGTGATGGGGTCGGTAGACGAAGCGTCTGCGACGCGAGGGGTGAAGCGGACAGTGGCTTATGAATATCCCGGGCGGCACCACCCCTATCCCGCGACCTTGCGACGCGGCGTGCTTATGGAGCTCGGGGCACGAGGTGGGACACTCCCTGTTCAGACCAAGAGCATCTGTTCGCTCATTGCCGAACACGGGCCGGAGGCTGGCATTGAAGCGGATTTCCGGGAGGCATCAGCCTTCGAATTTCGAGTACTCGACCCCATTCGCACGCTTGTCGAAAAGCTGATGATCCTTCATCACGCAGCGGTTGCGGGACATGAGGACGACCGGGTTCGACACGCCCGCCACTACTACGACCTGTGGTGTCTGCTGACCGACGTGGAAACCACAGCCGCATTCTCCAAGTGGCCATGCGACGCGCTCTCCCGGGAGGTTGAAACTTTTTCTACTGTTGCCAAACGGGATTCATCACCACGTCCGCCTGGAGGTTTTGCCAAATCCCCAGCATTCGTTACACCGTCACAGGCGGTTCGCGATGCATACCAACAAAAGGTTGTTGGAGAGCTGCTATGGAACGGCTCCCACCAGCCGACCTTCGATGAGTGCTGTGGAGCAGTTATCGGGAGCGCACCGCTGCTCTAGCGGCTGAATTGCAATGGTCTTGCCGCAGGGGACTGAGTCGGGTGTCCTTTAGTGCCCGCCAAGTATCGTCAGCGGATGCGCCAGAGTCGCAATAACCCAGGAGCCCAAACATGAACCGAGACCTGTACCTCTACGAGGTGGTCGACATCATCGGGCAGGGCCAGTACGACTACATGGAGCACCTGTGGCAAGACCCGGTGCTGCGCATGCCGGAGATGTTCGGGCTCCAGGGCGCGTTCTACATCCTGGGCTCAGGCGGCGGCCGCTGGCCCCAGGTCGTCAACATCTGGGATGTCGGATCCGACGGTTGGAAACGGCAGGCCAAGAACCTGGACCGGCTCAACCTGAAGCGGCGCAAGGCGTTCTACGGCGACTGGTGGGACAAGGCCGCCCAATGGCGCACCGGCGGGTTCGACCGGCTGTGCGGCGGCGTGCCCGGCAGCCCGAGCACCTCTGAGATCGCTGAGGCGGGCATCACCGGAACGCTGTTCTTGAATGAGATCCTCACCGTGCGGCCGGGCACTCCGCTGGAGTTCTTGGCCGCGGTGGTACAGGAGCGGGTTCCCCTCATGGCCGACTACGTCACCGGCGGCGACACCCACCTGATGACCCCGCTGCCCCGCACGGTGTACGGCCCCGACGACTGGGAGGACGCCAGCCTCGAGAATTTGCCGGCTGCTCAAGAACAGGATGAGAAATGACCTTGGATAGATTCGACCTCAGCGGGCGGGTGGCCATCGTCACCGGGGCCTCTCGGGGGATCGGCCACGCCTTGGCCCTGGGGCTGGCCGAAGCCGGGGCCAAAGTGGTGGCCGCCAGCCGCACGCTGGACGCCTGCCAGGCCCTGGCCGACCAGATCGCCGCCGCGGGCGGCGAGGCCATGGCCGCCGAACTCGACGTGGGCCGCCTCGAGCAGCATGAGCCGCTGCTCGGCGCCGTAGCGGAGCGCTTCGGACGCCTGGACATCCTGGTGAACAACGCCGGCGTGCTGCGCCCCCATCTCACCACCCGGGTCTACCCTGAAGAGCTGGACGACATCTTGGCCGTGAACCTCAAGGGACCGCTGTTCTTGTCGCAGGCCGCGCTCGACCACCTGGCGGCCGACGGGGGAGGGTCGATCGTCAACATCGGCGCGCTGGGCGCCTTCCAGCCGATGGAGGGCATCGGGGCGTACTGCGCGGTGAAGGCGGCCATGGCCAACTGGACCACGACCATGGCCCGGGAATGGGCCGGGCGGGGGGTGCGGGTGAACCTGCTGGTGCCGGGGCCGGTGGCCACCGACATGATCCTGCCCCGCGACCTCGAGGCCCGGGCCCGCTTCGAGGACGAGGTGGCCGCCGAGACCATCTTCGGCCGCCTGGGCGTCCCCGAAGATCTCGTGGGCGCGGCGGTGTTCCTGGCCAGCGACGCCTCGGCGTTCATGAGCGGCCGCCCCGTGTTCGTGGACGGCGGAATGCTGCGCTGAGCAGCCCGAACCGCGCGAACCGCAAAGGTGCGCTTCTCGCGCGCCGGTACCGGGTAGGGTCGGGGCATGGCCTCTGAGGTCTTGATCGCGCCTTCAGTGCTGCCCGCTGATTTCGCCCGTTTGGGCGAGGAGTGCATCGGCCTGGAGAAGGCCGGGGCCGACCGGATCCACTGGGATGTGATGGACGGGCGGTTCGTGCCCAACCTCACGTTCGGACCCGATGTGATCGCCTCGATCCGGCCCCTGGTGTCGCTGCCGTTCGAGGCCCACCTGATGGTCGAAGAGCCCCACGAGCCGGCTCCCCGCTACGCCGAGGCCGGCTGCGAGCTGCTCATCGTCCACGCCGAAGCCTGCCCCCACCTGCACCGCACGCTGGGGGCGATCCGAGAACTGGGGATGGACGCTGGCGTCGCCCTCAACCCGGCCACTCCGGCCTCTGCGGTGGCCCATGTGCTGGATCTGTGCCGGCTGGTTCTGGTGATGACCGTCAACCCCGGCTGGGGCGGCCAGTCCTACATTGCGTCGATGGAGTCCAAGGTGGCCCAAGTCCGGGCGATGATCGACCAGGGCGGCCACGAGGTCGAGTTGGAGGTGGACGGCGGCATCGGCCGGTCCACCATCGGGGCCGCGGCCCAAGCCGGAGCCGGGGTGTTCGTAGCCGGCAGTGCGGTGTTCTCCGACGAGCTGGGGTTCAACCACGCCATCGGTGAGTTGCGAGAAGCAGCCGCCTACTCCTGAGATGCGACAGCCGACTGCGGCTGCACTGGCGCTGCTGCTCGGGGCCTTGGCCCTCACCGCCTGCGGGAATGGCGATCAGCCCAGCTTGGAGGTCTTCTGCCAACGGCTGGAGGCTGCGTTTGGACCGGAGGGTGCCTTGGCGGCCGACTACTCCGATGATCCGAGCGCAGCCGAGGCAGTGGTGGGCGAACTGGAGGCCATTCGCCAAGTGTCACCGTTGGAGATCGAACCATCGCTGGCCGCGATCAACGAAACCGCCAGTCTCATCATTGCGGCATTGAGCGGCACCGAGAGCACAGGGCTTGACGCAGAGCAGCTCGAAGAGAGTGCCCTGGCCGCCGCTGAGTTGGCCCGCTACTCCGCCGAGCACTGCGGCCTGGAGCTGGACTGGGAGAGCCCCGCTGCCTTCGTTGATCCCGACAGGATTCCCGGCGAGGTGAAATTGGACGTCCGAGGCTGATCGGAACTCTGGACCTGGGGCCGACCAGCCTTAGAGCATCTCGCCGCGCTTGACGATCACGTGGTCGATGATGCCGTACTGCTTGGCCTCTTCGGCGGTGAACCAGCGGTCGCGGTCGGAGTCGGCCTCCACCTGCTCCGTCGTCTGGCCGGTGTGGTGGGCGATGCGCTCGGCCAACAGCGACTTCACGTAGGCGTGCTGCTCGGCCTGGATGGCGATGTCGGAGGCCTGGCCCCGAACGCCGCCGAGAGGCTGGTGCATCATGATCCGGGCATGGGGCAGGGCATAGCGCTTGCCGGAAGCGCCGGCGCACAGCAGGAACTGGCCCATGGATGCGCCCAAGCCCATGCAGATGGTTCCCACGTCGGGGGCGATGAACTGCATGGTGTCGTAGATGGCCATTCCCGAGGTGACCGATCCGCCCGGGGAATTGATGTAGAGCCAGATGTCCTTTTCCTGGTCCTCCCCTTCCAAGTACAGGAGCTGGGCGGTGATGTAGTTGGCGATGTCGTCGTCCACATCGGTTCCCAAGAACACGATGCGGTTCTTCAAGAGCCGGTTGTAGATCTCGAATGCGCCGCGCTCCGGGCTGCCCGGCTCGAACATGGCGGGGTTGGTCATGGCCCCAATCGTACCGGCCCGCGGCCGCTACCCGGCTACCCGGTCAGACAAGAGCAGCAAATGACAAGCGACAAAAAAGTGCGCCAGGTGGGATTTGAACCCACACGGGCTTGCGCCCACAGGGACCTAAACCCTGCGCGTCTGCCTAGTTCCGCCACTGGCGCGGCGAGACAAGGCTACAGGCCCAGTTGCTCAGCCAACGCCCGGAATGCCCGGCCCCGGTGGGAGACCGCGTTCTTCTCGGCGGTCGACATCTCGGCGAACGTCCGCCCGTCTTCACCGTCGGGAACGAACACCGGGTCGTAGCCGAACCCCCGATCTCCCCGGGGGACCGCGGCGATGATTCCGGACGTCGTGCCCTCGGCCTGCACCTCGGTGCCGTCGGGGAACACCACCACCGCCACCGTTCGGAAGCGGGCTGACCGGTCGGCCACTCCCACCAGCACTTCCAGCAGCAGGGCCCGGTTGTCGGCGTCGTCGGCGCTCTCTCCGGCATAGCGGGCCGACCGCACACCCGGAGCTCCCCCCAGAGCAGCCACTTCCAATCCAGTGTCGTCGGCCACCGCCGCCTGTCCGGTGTGCCCGCACACCGCGCCTGCCTTCAAGCAGGCGTTGGCCTCCAGGGTGTCGCCGTCTTCGGCTACCTCGCCCAGATCGGCGGGTCGGGCCAGCAGCTCTACCGCCGACCCCAGGATGGCGGCGATCTCACTCAGCTTGTGAGGATTGGCGGTTGCCGCCACCAAGCGCAGCCGCTCCGTTCGCTCACCCCCGACCACCGGGCTCAACGCGGCTGAGGCGGATCGCCCAGCAGCTGGTTCTGCAAGTTGATGATCTGCTCGATCCCCGAAGTGGCCAAATCCAGCAACGCATCCAGCTGGTCTCTGCGGAACGGCCAGCCCTCGGCGGTGCCCTGCACCTCCACGAATCGGCCCGACTCGGTCATGACCACGTTCATGTCCACCTCGGCAGCCACATCTTCCTCGTAGGGGAGGTCGAGCGACGGCGTGCCGTCGACGATCCCGACCGACACCGCGGCACACGCCTCCAGAATCGGGTGCTGGTCGATCTCGCCTGCGGTCAGCAGCCGGGTGAAAGCATCGTGCAGAGCGACGTAGGCGCCGCTGATGGCGGCAGTGCGGGTGCCGCCGTCTGCTTGCAGCACATCGCAGTCGCAGATCACCTGGCGCTCACCGAGCTTGGCGGCATCGGTCACCGCCCGCAGCGAGCGTCCGATCAGCCGCTGGATCTCCTGGGTGCGGCCTGACTGGCGGCCCCGGGCCGCTTCCCGATTCACCCGCTCGGGTGACGAGCCCGGAAGCATGGAGTACTCGGCTGTGACCCAGCCCTTTCCCCGGCCCCTCATCCACCGGGGCACGTCGGGGTCTACCGACGCAGTGCACAGCACCCGGGTACGGCCAAACGAAACCAGCGCTGAGCCGTCGGCCATCTCGGTGAAATCCCGCTCGAAGCCGATGGGCCGCAGCTCGTCGGGCGCTCGGCCATAGCTCCTCATGCCCCGCACCTCATACCTCGTACCTCCGGTCCTGTTGCACGACATCGGCCGGTCGACCGAACGATTCTGAAGCCTCGCGCGCCATGGCATCGGCATTCGAGCCGGGCGCCAGATGGGTGAGGAGCAGCCGCTGGGCTCCGGCTGTGCTCGCCATCGCACCAGCTTCTCGGGCAGTCAAATGGGACGCACCAAGATGGCGGTCGGCTTCCAGGAAGGTGGCCTCGCACAGGGCCAGATGAATGCCCTGGCCCAACTGGTCGATTGACCAGCCCGAGGCGGTGTCGGCCGAGTAGGCAAAGCTGCGCCCGCCAGAATCCACTCTCGGCGCCAGGGTTTCCACTGGGTGGTCCGTGCGGGAGAAGCGCCACCGCTGGTCGCCGATTTCTGTCTGGTCGCCAGCTGAGACCTGATGCCAAGCGAAGGTCGGGGCCAGGTCGTCCTTGCGGAGCAGGGCACCGGCCAGCGATCTGGTGCCGGAGGTGCCGTACACCGGCAGATGGCTGCGTCGCTCATAGTGGCGAAACGCGGAGAACACGACAGCCAAGTCGGTCCAGTGGTCGACGTGCTCGTGGCTGATGACCACGGCGTCCAAATCGGCCAGGTCGCAGTGCCGCTGAAGGTTGCCCAGGGTTCCCGGCCCAGCCTCTAGCCACACCCGAGCGCCAGGGGATTCCACGAGGTATCCGCTACACGCCCCGCCGGGTGCGGAGTATGAGCCTGAGCAGCCCAAAACGGTGACGCCTAAACCCATTGGCGGAACCCTACAAGAGGAACGGCCTCGACTCGGGCGGGATGAGTCGAGGCCGTTCGGCTGGAGCTGTGCTCCAGCTTGGTGGTGTGGTTTGGGTGCCTGACTTTAGCAGCGGGAGGGTTTTATAGCACATCATGGAGAAGAAAACCTGCCCGGATACCAATTTTCAAGAACTGGTTTCAGAAGTAGATGATCGACTCGGCTCGGGCGGTCACCTGGTCGATCGGGTCGGTCCACGCCCCGGTGGACAGGTACTTCCAGCCGCCGTCGGCCGACACCACCACCACCGTGCCCTCATCGGTTCGGTCGGCCACCCGGGCAGCCCCGGCCAGTGCTGCCCCGGTGGAGATGCCGGCGAAAATTCCCGCCTCCTCAGACAGGCGCCGAGTCCACTCGATCGACTCCCGGGGACGCACAATGCGCTTGCCGTCCAGGAGCTGATCGCCGCCCCACTTCTCATAGACCGGAGGGATGAACCCGTCGTCGAGGCTGCGGAGGCCGTCCACCATCTCCCCGGCCGGGGGCTCCACCGCCAGCACCTGCACCGAGGGCTTGCGCTCTTTGAGGTAGGCCCCCACCCCCATGAGGGTTCCGCTGGTGCCCAGGCCGGACACGAAATGGGTTACCTCGGGGCAGTCGGCGTAGATCTCCGGACCAGTGGTGTTGTAGTGGGCCCGGGGGTTGGCCTCGTTGCCGTATTGGTAGAGGAACGCCCACTCCGGGTTGTCGTCGGCCAGCTTCTGGGCCAGGCGGACGGCCCCGTTGGACCCCTCGGCCCCCGGCGACCAGATGATCTCGGCCCCGAAAACCTCGAGGAGCTGGCGGCGCTCGGCCGAGACGTTCTCGGGCATGACGATCTTGATGGGGTGTCCCCGGAGGCGGGCGATCATGGCCAGGGCTATCCCGGTGTTGCCCGACGACGGCTCGAGGATGGTGCGGCCCGGTTCCAGCGTTCCGTCGGCCTCGGCTTCGATGATCATCTGGCGGGCAACCCGGTCTTTCACCGATCCGGCCGGGTTGACCCCCTCCAACTTGACGTGGATGGCCACCGAGGGGTTCGGAGACAGCCCGGTGATATCCACCATCGGGGTGTTCCCGATCAGATCCAAGACCGAGTTGTGGGCCGCCACAGGCTTCAGATTACCCCTCGACTGCCACCGGCTCTTCGGTTATCTCACCGTCGAGAACGCGGTAGCAGCGCAGTGCGGGCTCGGGATCCTTCAACGACACGATCACATAGAGCAGCGCGCCGAACGGGTCGAACGCCGAGGCGTCGCGCACGTCGGTGGGCGACGGATAGGCCGAGGTGTGGGTGTGGGAGTGCATCACCGCCACCAGCGCCAGTCCCTCGGCATCCGCGGTGCGCTCTACCTGGAGGTACTCGGCATCGTCGAGCCGGTAGATCTGGCTGGACTCCGCGGCATTCCGCACCGGAAAGAACCGGGAGACCCGCCCTCCCCCCGCCGGAGCCGCCAAGAGCCCACACGCCTCATTGGGCAACTCCGAAAGAGCATGGGCAATGACCTCCGCGTAAACCCCATCGCGCAACCGCAGCACCTGCTTACGATACCCGCCCTTGTGGCCCTTCAGTCGCTCTTCGAGCGCAGGCGTTGGTCGGGGGTGAGGCCGGTGAGGGCAGCAACTGGAACTGGTGGGGCGGCGCTTCCAGTGAAGTCGACGGAGGTAGTGGGGGCCTCGAATCGGGTGGTGACGGGGACCACTCCAGCCCACCAGGGACCAGTGATGTCCTCGGGCTCGTCGACGGGATCGCCAGAGCGGACCTTGGCCGACGCCTCCGATAGAGGCACTTCCAGCACCAGTGTCTTGCGCAGCTCAGATTGCGATGGCGGGCGTCCGGCATCCCAATTCTCGACGACGTGGTCGGTAACCAGTTTGAGGGCGTGGAGCTTGCGCGCATCGTCGCCGATGCGCCGAGCCCGCCCCCGCACTACAAGTGAGCGGTAGTTCATCGAGTTATGGAACGGAGACCGGGCCATCACCAGCCCATCCAGACAGGTGACGGTGACGCACACCTCGTGACCTGCACCCGTACCCAACAGATGGTTGGCCGCCGCGCCGTGAAGGAAGAGGCTTTCGCCGTCGTGCCCGTAGGCCATCGGCAACACCAGCGGTCCCTCGGGAGTGGACACCCCCATGTGGGCGATCAGCCCGACATCGAGAATGCCCCGAACATCTGCCTCGTTGTATAGAGCCCGTTTGGCAGCGCGCCGCACCCTGACTCGCCCCGACGGAGCCTCAGCTCTATTTTGTGATTCGATTTGGCTCATATCCCGCGAAGTTATCGTGATGGTTCGACTGTCAATAGCTGTATTCCCAGGGCAGAGGCCGCCAGCTAGTGGTGTGTCGTGGGTTTAGCGCCGTGGATTGCGACGGCAGCGGCGTTCCTCGCAAGGCGCACCGACGCAGCCATACTTCCAGCGTACGGCAAGGAGGGGCAACGCCGCGAGGGGCGTCGATGCCTAGCAGGACACGCGCGAATAAACCCACGACACACCACTAGCCCCACGGGACCAGTAGCCAGACAACTCATCCAAGTCGCAGCATTCGGAACGGCACGTTAGGGGGAATTGATGCTGACAGCGGCCCCTGACCATGCAGTCGAAGCGACAGGTGGCAGGCCTGGGACAACACCATCTGTTGCGCGGGACGACCCGCAGACCTCTACTCAGCCCTTGCAATCATGAGAGAAGCCCTGCGCCTTGCAGTTCGGGGCGGACCTTGGGAATCCGGTTGCGATAGAGGCTGTACTTCTCAGTGACGTGCTGAATACGTCCTATGACCACGCTCGGATGCACGTTGTGCAGCGTTGCTGCTTGCACGATTGCCGGCACCGAAACCACCGTGACCTCGAATCCTCTGGGAAACAGCCACTCGACTGCCTGTTGGTTGGCTGCTAGCTCGTCGGGATCGCTCTGGGGTCCTATCAGATCGTCATCAAGTATCGCTCCTGAATGTGCCGTGATGTGACCCAGGGTTAGATGGGCACACTCGTGCAGCAGTGCAAAGAGCAGGCTGTCGAATCTGTTGCCTCGCGTAGTCAGGCCGATAACGGGTCGTCCATCGGGAAGGAAAGTCACCGCGCCGTCGAGCTTGCCGCCCCGCAGCCCCTCTGCAAACACCAGGCAGACACCACGCTCTCCGAGCAGATGCGGCAGCCTTGACAGCTCACTGGGTCCATCCTTGAGGATCCCGGGAAGGCTCTCTGCGAACTGTCCCAGCCCATCGATATCGAACGCTGCGACGTTCTGAGAGTCCGCTACCCTCCGGACATACGCAAGCCAAGCAACCTGCTCGATTGTGATTGGATCAGCAGAATTGGAGCGCTTCGCCGCCACAGCAAACTGAGGACTGTCATCCAGGTTGCTGATTTCCAGTAGATCGCATACGACCGACTCGGTGGCCTCAAGGTCATCGGTCTCAGGGATCCACCCCCGAGACCGCACCTGGGCCAGCGGAATCACCTGGCGTAGCCGAGCCCGCCGAGCAACAGGAGTAAGTTCATCTTGGCTCGTGACTGAGCGCTGCTCGTACAAGCGATATGCAGTCTGGAGGTTCAGCCAAAGCTCAGGCGTGGTGCCGAGCGCCTCTGAGAAAGAAAGCGCAGTCTCGGTAGTGATTTCCTTCTTTCCGTTCAGAATCTCGGAAACTGCCTGAATAGGCCGACCGATGATCTCTGCGAACTCAGTGACTGTCCACTTGCGCTCGTCCAACTCATCACGGAGATACTCGCCAGCCGGAAAAACCTCAGCAGGAGTGTAGGTTCTAGCCATAGTGACGAATCTCCTCCCTAGTGGTAGTCGACGACCTCGACGATGACCAGCAAGCGGCCTTCGGCATCGGTCTCAACCCGTAAGATGAGCCTCCACCGACGATTGAGTCGGATCGAATGCTGGCCAGCACGCCCTCCCCGGAGTTTCTCAAAGTGCAGCGCCTTGTAGTTCCGAAGATCGATTTCGGGCTCCGCCTGCGCGAGAAATCCCAATTTCTTCCGGAAGGCCTTCACAACATCCGAGCCGAGTCTGGGCAGCGCGAAGTCGCGTTCCTCGTACAGTCGCCGCAGATCGCCGTCCTCGAATTCCAGCTTCATACTTCATGCTTTCACCCCAGAGGTGAAAATTCTATCACGCAAGTACCTTTTCTGGGTTCATTCCCTGACGAAGCCGAACCCATTCATGAATCAACCTATTCCCTCTGCCGACAAACTTGTGGAGCACCACGATTGCCGTGACGTTCGCACTCTCCCTGCGCTGATGGCTCGGCTGTTCTTGGCAGTATTTCCACCGATTGCCGTCATTGGTCGGCTGGGCGAATTGGAGCGGGCAGAGATTGAGGGGTTGCGATGGACGGGGCGGGAGCAGTGGCACATCACGCTGAGGTTTCTGGGGGAAGCGGAGCAAGGTGAGGTGGAAGACAGCTTGCAGGGGCTTCGGGGATCAGCCAGTACGGTGCGGCTTGGGCCGGCCACCAGACGGCTGGGGGGGCGGGTGCTGGTGCTGTCGGCGGATGGGTTGGGTGAGTTGGCGGCCGAAGTGCGAAGCCGAACCGAGGGCATCGGTCAGCCGCCTGAACGCCGAGACTTCACCGGGCACCTGACGCTGGCCCGGGCTCGAAAGCGGGTGCCGGGGGCGACGGTCGGGCTGCCCTTTGAGGCTGAGTTCCAGGCCACCGAGCTGTGGCTGGTGTCCAGCAAGCTCCACCCCGACGGAGCTCGCTACACCCGGCTGAGCCATTGGCCGCTGGAGGGAGCGGGCTGAGCGTAGTCCTGCTCAAGACTCATCGACGAGGGGGACGAATCTCACGGGACAGAACGGTTTGGAGGTGGTCTCGTCCCCCATTCGGGTTATGAGGGTCAGGTTCTGGGACAGAGACGGGGGGCCCACGGGGATGACCAGCCGTCCGCCCTCGGCGAGCTGGTCTATTAGCGCCGGTGGGATGGAAGAGGCTGCCGCGGTAACCACCACTGCGTCATAGGGGGCGCCGGGTGGATGGCCCTGCGAGCCGTCGCCGCACACCACGGTGGCGTTGGCATACTCCAGCTCGGACAGCACTCGGGCCGCGGAGTCGGCCAACTTCCGGTGGCGCTCCACGGAAACCACCGAGACCGCCAGCTCAGCCAGCACCGCAGCCCCGTAGCCGGAACCGGTCCCAACCTCTAGTACTCGGTCGTCGGGCCCGACCGCCGCAGCCTCGGCCATCAAAGCCACGATGTAGGGCTGCGAGATTGTCTGGCCCGCCGAGATGGGCAGCGGGTGATCCTCGTAGGCGTCGCCGGCCAGCGTCCAGGATACGAATCGGTGGCGGGGAACCGACCTCATGGCGGCCAGAACTCGCGGGTCGCAAACCCCCCGGCCCTGCACCTGGCGGCGCACCATGGCCAATCGCCGCTCTCGGTGCCGGACTTCAGCTGCCCCGACCATGGCCAATGATGCCCCAACCGCACCTACTCGGGTGCGGAGAAACCGCTAAGGCCTTGCTGCGGGGTACGCGCTGGTCTCCTCGAAGATCGCTTGCAGGGCGTCGGCGTCGCGGGTGAAATCCCTGTCCCGCTCGGCAGCCGCATCCCATGGTGGCGCCGGCGCCCACCACGGCGGCATCTCAGAAGCCCCGTCGGAGGTCTTCTCGGGGATGAAGGCCAAGCACCACTGCCAGGAGCCCGCTTCATCGCCGTTGCCTTCATCGGGATGGCCTCCAGGGGGAACCAGAGCGTAGGTGAAACCCGGGCCAGGACCCGATTTGTTGATTTCACGGGACTCGGGCCGGATGGAACGCGGTAGCCGGGCGGCGGCGAACGGGAGTGCCAGCAGCAGCACGACGATGATCGAGGTAACGACCGTTGTCAGGTTAAGTTCAGGCATGTCGGGTGCCTCCGTCGAGAGCAGGCTCGATGGCCTACTCAAGCCTCACTGGCCCCTTTTGCCCCACCCGCAACAACAAAGGATACCCATGCACCCCGAAGACGTCAATCGGTAATGCGCCCTTCGGCAATCCAAAGCTCAGATCACCACTACTGAGCGAAGCACCTCGCCCCGTTCCATGCGGTGAAACGCCTCTTCCACATCCTCCAGCGAAATGGTCTCCGACACGAACCGCTCCAGGTTCAGCCGCCCCTGGAGATGCAGGTCGATCAGCATGGGAAAGTCCCTCGACGGCAGGCAGTCGCCGTACCACGACGACTTGAGTACGCCGCCCCGGCCGAAAATCTCGATCATGGGCAGTTCGATGCGCATCTCCGGGTTGGGCACTCCCACCAGCACCACCACCCCGGCCAGATCCCGGGCGTAGAAGGCCTGCTCGTAGGTCTGGGGCAGGCCGATGGCCTCGATGGCCACATCCACCCCGTTCCCGCCGGTCAGCTCCCGGATCCGCTCCACCGGATCCTCTCGGGCAGAGTTGACCGTGTGGGTGGCGCCGAACTCCCGCGCCCATTCCAGCTTGGTGTCGTCGATGTCCACCCCGATGATGGTATGGGCCCCGGCCAGACGCGATCCCTCGATAGCCGCGTCGCCGACCCCGCCGCAGCCGAACACGGCCACCGAGTCGCCCCGGCCTACCCCGCCGGTGTTCATGGCCGCGCCCAAACCGGCCATGACCCCGCAGCCGATCAGCCCGGCCACCTCGGGACGGGCCTCGGGATTGACCTTGGTGGCCTGGCCCGCGGCCACCAGCGTCTTCTCGGCGAAGGCCCCGATGCCCAGAGCGGGGGATAGCGCCTGGCCGTCCAGCGTCATCTTCTGGGTGGCGTTGTGGGTGGCAAAGCAGTACCACGGGCGTCCCCGAAGACAAGACCGGCACTGGCCGCACACCGCCCGCCAGTTGAGGATCACGAAGTCGCCGGGGGCCACGTTGGTCACGCCGGCGCCCACCGACTCCACCACCCCGGCTGCCTCATGGCCGAGGAGAAACGGGAATTCGTCGTTGATGGCTCCCTCTCGATAGTGCAGGTCGGTATGGCACACGCCGCAGGCCTGCACGGCTACGAGAGCCTCCCCGGGTCCGGGGTCGGGCACCTCGATGGTCTCGATGCTGACCGGCGCCCCCTCGGCTTTGGCGATCACTGCTCGTACCTGCTGGGCCATCTACTGCTCCTTTCGCCCGGCCATCGGCCTCCGAGGCCACGGCCACCTGCCCGAACCTACTACGCGCCGAGAGCCGCTATCTCTGAGCCGGCGCGGAGCCTCTCAGGTGTCCAGAAAGCGGCTGACGGCGATGCCCGAGCCCACCGTGCCCACGATCGCGCCGAGCCCCATCATCTGGAAGCCCAGCGCCCAGACCCGGGAGGAATCGACGGTGAAATCCCTCAGCAGCGACAGCGAGTCGTCATTGATCACGCTGAAGTAGTCGTTGGTCAGCCAGATAAGCGGAATGGCGATCACTCCGCCGATGAGTCCCTGGATGAGTCCCTCGAACATGAACGGCACCCGGATGAACCAGTTGGTGGCCCCCACCAGCTTCATCACCTCGATGTCCCGGCGGCGGGAGAACAGCGCCATGCGGATGGTGTTCAAGATCAGCCCTGACGCAGCCACCAGCAGGATGATGGCGATGATGATCACCCGCTGGCGCAGCCCGCTGGACAGATCCTCGATCTGGCGGATGGTCTTGCTGGCCGTGACCACGTTGGCCACCCCCGGCTGGGTGCGAAAGGCGGCGGCCAGCTCGTCGACTCGCTCCGGCAAGGTGTCGGTGGGCTTGACCCGGAATGAGGCCGGCAGCCGCTCGGGGGTGATGACGTCCACAAATTCGGGAGAGTCGCGAAAAATATCTTGGAACTCGGCGTAAGCCTCGTCTTTGTCGACGTAGATGAACCCGCGGACCTCGGGTGACTCCTCCAGCTGTCGGCGGATGTCGGCCTCCAACTCAGGGCTGATGTCATGGTCGACGAAAACGATGAACTCCACTCCGTCCTTCCAGCGGACGGTGGCGTTGTCCACCGCGTCGCCGAACAAGAGCGCCGCCCCCAACAGCGTCAGCGAGATGGTGACCGTGATGACGGTGGCCAGTGTGAGGGTGACGTTGCGGCGGAAGTTGCCGGCCGTCTCCCGCAGGACATAGTCCAACTTGAGGCTCATCGGCTCGCGTCCGCCGATCTACCCCCGTCGCCGAGAGCACATAAGCCCATCGGCTATTCGTACACGCCTCGGGACTGGTCCCGGACGATCTGGCCCCGGTCCAATTCCACAACTCGGCGGCGCATCTTGTCGACGATGCTGCGGTCGTGGGTGGCCATCACCACTGTGGTGCCGGTGCGATTGATGCGGTCCAGCAGCGTCATGATGCCCAGCGAGGTGTTCGGGTCGAGGTTCCCGGTGGGCTCATCGGCCAACAGGATAAGCGGGCGATTCACAAAGGCCCGGGCGATAGACACCCGCTGCTGCTCGCCACCCGACAGCTCGTCAGGATAGTTGTGCACCTTCTTGGACAGGCCCACCAGCTCCAAGATGGCCGGGACCTTGGTCTTGATCACGCTTCGGGGACGACCGATCACCTCCAACGCGAAGGCCACGTTCTGCACCACGGTCTTGTTGGGCAGCAGCTTGAAATCCTGGAAGACGCAGCCGATGTTGCGGCGCAAGAAGGGCACCTTCCAGCTCGACAGGTCGCCGATGTCCCGCCCGGCCACGAACACCCGACCCCGGTCGGGCTTTTCCTCTTTGTTGAGCAGGCGCATGAACGTGGACTTGCCCGAACCAGACGGACCCACCAGGAACACGAACTCCCCCCGCTGAACCTCACATGAGGCGTTCTGGAGGGCGAGCACCTCGCCCTTGTACACCTTGGTGACGTTTTCCAATCTGATCATGCGATGTGATCTCCGCACTGCAATCCGGGCACGACCCCCCCATTGGCGGCCCAGAAAGCCCTACTAACGCTATCACCGCCACCTGGCACCGAATGCGCATCCTTCTCCTCAGTTCCTGCGAAGAGTCTTGCAAGACTCACGACATTCGCCTCCACCGCAGATAGGCCTCGATCAGCATGTCGAGGTCTCCGGCCAGCACAGCCTCTACGTTGCCGATGGTCACGCCGGTGCGGTCGTCTTTGACCTGCTGATAGGGGTGCAGCACGTAGGAGCGGATCTGGCTGCCCCACTCCGCCTTCATGTAGTCGCCGGCCAGGCCGGCCAGCTCGGCCTCCCGCTCGGCTCGCTTCAGGGCGGCCAGGCGGGCGGCCAGGATCTGCATAGCCCGGTCTTTGTTCTGATGCTGGCTGCGCTCGTTTTGGCACGACACCACGATTCCGGTGGGCAAATGGGTGATCCGCACCGCCGAGTCGGTTACGTTCACGTGCTGCCCGCCCGCGCCCGACGAGCGGAACGTGTCGATCCGCAGGTCTTTGTCGTCGATCTCCACCTCGTCGGAAACGTCGTCAAAGAACGGGACCACCTTGAACTGGGCGAACGCGGTGTGCCGGCGAGCGTCGGAGTCGAACGGCGAGATGCGCACCAACCGGTGCACCCCCCGCTCCGATTGGAGCAGGCCGAAGACATTTCGACCGGAGATGGTGAACTCGGCCGAGGAGATACCGGCCCCCTGGCCCTCAGACACCGAGTCGACCTTGAACTCGAAGCCGCGGCGCTCAGCCCACCCCTGGTACATACCCAGCAACATCTCGGCCCAGTCCTGGGCATCGGTGCCCCCCGCGCCGCTGTGGAGCTCGCATACCGCGTCGGAATCGTCGTGCTCGCCGCCCAGCAGCGACCGAAGCTCCAGATCGTCCACCTTGGCCACCAGAGTGTCGAGCATCTGGGCGATTTCCGGGGCCAACGACTCGTCGCCCTCCTCGGTCGCCAGCTGGTGCAGGGTGTCGGCATCCTCCAGCGAGGATTCCAGCCCGGCGAACAGCTCCAAGTCCTCGAGCAGCTCCGACAGATCTCTGGTCACCTTCCGGGCTCGGTCGGGGTCGTCCCACAGCCCGGGCGCGGCCGCGGCGTTCTCCAGCTCGGGGCGGCGGGCGATCAGGTCATCGATGTGCAGGTAGCGCCGGGCCTCTTCCAGCTTGGAGCGGAGCAGGGCAAGGTCGCCGGTGAAGTCAGGCACGGGGTCTCCCGGAAAAGAGCGGTCAGCGCCCGTGGCACTGTTTGAACTTGCGGCCGGACCCGCACGGACAGGGGGCGTTTCGAGGGGTCTTCTCGAAGTCCGACTTCACCACCGGCACCTTTGACTTGGGCGCCGACTCCTGCACAACCGCTGGCGCGGCCGACGTACTGGCCAGGGCCGCCTGGGCTCCGGCTCGGGCCAGAGACGGCTGGGTGGACGGATCGGCCGGGCCCGACTCGGTGACGTTGCTGGTGCCGGCATCTTCCGTGCGGGCCGGGGTCTCCACGTTGATCTCCACGTGCATGATGTAGGTGACGAAATCCCGGGCCACCCCGGCCATCATCTGGCCGAACATCTCGAACCCCTCGCGCTGCCACTCGGTCAGGGGGTCCTTTTGGCCCAGGGCTCGCAGGTTGATGCCCTCTTTCAGGTAGTCCATCTCGTAGAGGTGCTCGCGCCAGCGCTGGTCGATGATGCGCAGCATGATCTGGCGCTCCACCTCCCGCATGGCCTCGGCGCCGACCTGCTCCTCCCGCTGCTCGTAGTGCGCCACCGCCTCGCCCACCAGCAGGTCGTAGAGATCGTCGGTGGAGGTGGCCGCGCCCAGCTGACCGGCGCCCAGCTGGGAGGGCCACAGCACCCGGCTCTCGGTCTCCAGCTGTTCCAGATCCCAGTCGGCAGGATCCTCCGACGTGCAGTGCCCAGCGATCACCGTGTCAACCGCTTCGCCCAAGTGCTCCAGGGCCTCGGCCCGCAAATCACTCCCCCTCAGGATCTGGGCCCGACGTTTGTAGATCACCTTGCGCTGCTCGTTGAGCACCTCGTCGTACTTGAGCACGTTCTTGCGGGCTTCGGCGTTCTTCTGCTCCACCGTTCCTTGAGCCCGCTCGATGGCCTTGGTAACCATCTTGGCCTCGATGGGCACATCCTCGGGCAGGGCCCTGTCCATGACCCAGTTCATGGCCCCGGTGGCGAAGATCCGCATCAGGTCGTCTTCCAGCGACAGGTAGAACCGGCTCTCGCCGGGATCGCCTTGTCGCCCGGAGCGGCCTCGGAGCTGGTTGTCGATACGCCGGCTGTCGTGGCGCTCGGTGCCCAGCACGTAGAGACCGCCCAGCTCCCGCACCTTCTCACCCTCGGCGCCGCATTCGGCTTCGTATTTCTCCAGCAGCTCGGCCGCCCGGGCCTGGCCCTCGGCGCTGGCGGGGTCGAGCCCCTCGGCGGCTGCGTCTCGGCGGGCCATGGCCTCGGGATTGCCCCCCAGCACGATGTCCACCCCCCGCCCGGCCATGTTGGTGGCCACGGTGATGGCGTGCAGCCTTCCGGCCTGGGCCACGATCTCGGCCTCCCGGAAGTGCTGCTTGGCGTTGAGCACCTCATGGTGGATGCCCCGCTTGTTCAGCACGTCGGCCAATTTCTCGGAATTCTCCACCGAGACCGTGCCCACCAGCACCGGCTGGCCCCGCTCATAGCGCGCCACCAAGTCATCCACCAGGGCGTTGAACTTGCCGTCCTCGCTCTTGTAGATGAGGTCGCCCTGGTCGGCCCGGATCACCGGCAGGTTGGTGGGGATCGGCACCACGTGCAGTCCATAGGTGCCGAAAAGCTCGTTGGCCTCGCTCACCGCGGTACCGGTCATCCCGGCCAGCTTGTCGTAGAGCCTGAAGTAGTTCTGAAGGGTGATGGTGGCCAGGGTCTGGTTCTCCTCTTTGATCTTCACCCCCTCTTTGGCTTCCACTGCCTGGTGCAAACCCTCCGACCAGCGGCGACCGTCCAGGATCCGCCCGGTGAACTCGTCGACGATCTTCACCTCGCCCCGTTGCACGATGTAGTCCTTGTCGCGGTGGTACAGCTCCTTGGCCCGCAGGGCCGCCTGGAGCTGGTGCACCAGATTGGCGCTGACCGAGTCGTAGAGGTTCTCCACCCCCAGCGCCCGCTCCACCGCGTGGACCCCTTCTTCGGTGGGGGCCACGATGCGCTTCTCCTCGTCCACGTCGTAGTGGACGTCGCGTCGCAGTCCCCGCACGACGCTGGCGAACTTGTAGTACATCTTGGCCGCGTCGGCCAGGCGCCCGCTGATGATAAGGGGCGTCCGGGCCTCGTCAATGAGGATGGAGTCGATCTCGTCGACGATGCAGTAGTTGTGGCCCCGCTGCACCCGGCGGTCGGCCGACATCGCCATGTTGTCCCGCAGGTAGTCGAAGCCCATCTCGTTGTTGGTGCCGTAGGTGATGTCGCTGCCGTATTGCTCGCGCTTGAACTCCGAGCCCCGCTCCCCGGGAACCACCAGACCCACGGTGAGGCCCAGCCACCGGTGGATCGCCCCCATCCAGTCGGCGTCTCGAGCGGCCAGGTAGTCGTTCACCGTGACCACGTGCACGCCCTTGCCGCCCAAGCCGTTCAGATACACGGGAAGCGTCGACACCAGGGTCTTGCCCTCACCGGTACGCATCTCGGCCACCCAGCCGAAGTGGAGGGCCGCTCCCCCCATCAGCTGCACGTCGTAGTGGCGCTGGCCGATCACCCGCCAGGCCGCCTCCCGCACCACCGCGAAGGCCTCGATGAGCAGGTCGTGGAGGTCTTCCCCGTTCTCCAAGCGCTGGCGGAACTCTCCGGTACGGGCCCGCAGCGCGTCGTCGGACAGCGCTTTGGTCGCGGGTTCGAGCGCGTTGATGTCGGGCACCAGGTCTTCGAGTGCCTTGAGCTTCTTGCCCTCTCCGGTGTTCAGGATCTTCTGAAACACGCTCATGGTGCGCCCACTCTACCGCCGCGCCGGCGCGAACGAGTCAGCAGGGCATTCGTCGGTGATAGCCGACGCCACCAGGCAAAAGGGATATAACCGAGCGAAAAGGGCTCCACCCGCCCCTGGGACTTGCTTTCGCTCGCTCGAACCCCTGTGTTGCCGGTGCTAGCTGGCTCGGCGCTCCCGGGCGTGGTGCTGGCGATCCGTCCGGCGGGTCTTGGTCCGGCGCAGCTGGCGCTCCAGCTTGGCGATCGCCCGGTCCAGGGCGGCGAAAGGCGTGGGGCCGTTCACCCGGCTGCGAATGTGGTAACCGTGGCCCTCCAGGGTGACCTCGCAGATATCGGGGTCGGGAATGCGGGGGTTCTTCTCCTCGCTGAACCGAACGGTGGCGTGATCGATGCCCGCCAAATAGCGGCTCAGCTTGCCCACCTTTGTTCGGGTGGTCTCCCCCAGTTTCTGCGACACCTGAATCCCGCTGCTGCTGATGGTCACATCCATGGCGGCTCCCTTTCGGCTGGGGTTGTGTTGTGGCTTCTCATGGTAACTCCACCGGGCGGCCGTCGTGAGGAAGGCAGCGGCGTGGCTCCGGCAGCCACGGCATCAACCCGCTCGGCACCCGCTCTGATAAGGGACTTTGCTGCGGCCTGAAGGGTGGCCCCGGTGGTGATGATGTCGTCCACCACCAGCACTTTCGGCGGCGGGGGGCGGGGAGAATCGAACACCGGGGCGCGAGAGCGCTGGCTGCGGTTCCGGCCGGTCTGGCCCGCGGCGTCGACTCGCCTCAGCAGGGACGCAACCGACCAGCCGGCCTCTCGTCCCAACGCCCGAGCCAGCAGTTCAGCTTGGTCGAATCCCCGTCGGCGGCGGCGCTGGGGGGACGTCGGCGCCCATGTCACCGCGTCGACAGCCAAGCCCGGCGGCAGAGCTGCCGCCATGGCCGCCGCCAGCCACCTCACGCTCGACCGTTGGTTGCGGTACTTGAGCCGGGCCAGCAGCTCCCGGCCCGTCCCGGTATAGGCAAACGCAGCCCACATCCCGGCCAGGGGCTCGGTTGGGGACATCTCCCCCACCGCCCGCATTTCGGCCGTGCAGCGCTGACAGGGAGACGGCCCCGGCCCTCCGCATCCAGCACAAACCCGCAGCAACAACATGGCTGAACACTAAGAACGACCGGTGACAGTTCAGGCCGGGGTGAACGCGGCTTGGGTTGGCGAAATTGGATCTAGCGCGTTTTGTCATAACTACATATGATGATTGTATGCCGAAAGTACGCATCACTGTCTCGGTGGAAGTTGACCTTCTCAACCATGCCCAAGCAGCCGTTCAAGCAGGTGTCTGCCGGTCGTTGAGCGAATGGATCGGACAGGCCATGGCGGAACAGATGGCTAAAGACGCGCGCCAGGCCGCATTGGATGAGCTGCTCGCAGAATTCGAAACCGAGTATGGCCCCATCACCGACGAGGAGATCGCCGAGCAAAGGCAGCGAGACCGAGACGCTTCGGCGGCATTGAGGCAGGAGGGTGAGAGAAGGCTGGCCGAGTGGCAGCGTCAGGCGGCCCAGCAAGCCGAATGAGCGCCATCTTCGACGCAGGGGTGTTCATTGCCATAGAGAACGGCGACCAGGTGATGAGACGGCGGCTTGAAGACGCCCGACGGTCAGGGATCCCGCTAAAGACCCACGGGGGGGTGGTCGCCCAGGTGTGGCGCGGGGGGACCCGAGGCCGAGCCCGACTTGCCCGGGTGTTGCAATCGGTTGAGACAGTCCCACTGGATGAGGAGTTGGGGCGACGAGCCGGAATACTGCTCGCCCGCTGCGGCATGTCGGACGCCATCGACGCCGCACTGGTGGCCATGGCCATTCACGGCGACGAGATCATCACCTCGGATCCCCACGACCTCATCACTCTGGTAGCCGCCAGCCAGCGCAGGATCAACATCACTGCAATCTGAACCACCGCTCGGAGCACAGCAGAGTCAAAGCCGGGCCAACCGGCGGTCAGCCAACGCTCGTGCTGATGCCTTCTTCGGTGATGTAGCCGGTGACGAGGTCGGTGGGGGTGACGTCGAAGGCCCAGTTCTGCGCGGGCACACCCTCCGGGGCGAGCCGCACCCCGCCTATCTCGACCACCTCGGCGTCGGGTCGCAGTTCCACCACAATGCGGGCGCCCGACGGGGTGGCCGAGTCGATGGTGGAGGTGGGGGCGGCCACATAGAAGGGCACATCGTGGTACCGGGCCAGCACCGCCAGCGAGTACGTGCCGATCTTGTTGGCCACGTCGCCATTGGCGGCGATGCGATCGGCGCCCACGATGGCCAAGTCCACCTCACCGGCCGCCATCAGCGATCCGGCCATGGAGTCCACCACCAGCGTGGCGGGGATGCCGAGCTGTTGAAGCTCCCAGGCGGTGAGCCGGGCGCCCTGGAGCACCGGGCGGGTCTCGTCCACCCACACCGACGGCTGCCGCCCGGCCTCATGGGCCGACCGGATGACCCCCAGCGCAGTTCCCCACCCCACGCAGGCCAGCGATCCGGTGTTGCAATGGGTCAGCACCCGGGCGCCGTCGGGCACCACCGCGGTGCCGTGGCCTCCGATGGCCTGGTTGGCGGCCACGTCGTCGGCTGCGATCCGCACCGCCTCGGCCACTGGGTCGGCCGCGGCCAGGGCCCGGTCGACACCCCAGGCCAAGTTCACTGCCGTGGGCCGAGTGGCCTTCAGCAGCGAAGCCGCCTCGGCCAAATCCCGGCCCTGAACCGAGGCCAGGGCCACCCCCATGGCCCCGGCTGCGCCCAGCGCGGGCGCGCCCCGGATGGCCAGTGCGAAGATGAGCTCGCACAGCTTCTCGATGCTGTGCACCTCCAACAACACCAGATCCTCGGGCAGCCGCCGCTGGTCGATCAGCCGGATGTGGCCTCCCATCCACTCGATGGTGGGCGGAATGGGAGAGTCCTCAAGCAGCGGCAGCGGCATCGCTCCAACCCAGGCGGATCAGTACCGGTAGTGGTCGGCCTTGAACGGCCCGTCGGCCGGCACCCCCATGTAGTCGGCCTGGGCGGGGGTGAGCGCGGTGAGGCGCACGCCGAGGGCGTCAAGGTGCAGCCGGGCCACCATCTCGTCCAACTCCTTGGGCAGCGTGGCCACCTCGGCGCCGTAGGCCTCGGCGTTGGCGTGCAACTCCATCTGGGCCAGAACCTGGTTGGTGAAGCTGCACGACATCACGAAGCTGGGATGGCCGGTGGCGTTGCCCAAGTTCAGCAGGCGCCCCTCCGACAAGATGATGACCGAGTGGCCGTCGGGAAAGACGTACTCGTCCACCTGGGGCTTGATGTTGATGCGCTGCACGTCGGACAGCGCGTTGAGCCCGGCCATGTCGATCTCGTTGTCGAAGTGGCCGATGTTGCCCACCACCGCCTGGTGCTTCATCCGCCCCAGGTGGTCGGCGCTGATCACGTCCCGGCAGCCGGTGGCGGTGACGAACAGATCGGCGGTTTCCAGCACGTCCTCGAGTCGCTTGACCTCGAAGCCCTCCATAGCCGCTTGCAGCGCGCAGATGGGATCCACCTCGGTGATCACCACCCGGGCGCCCTGGCCCCGCAGCGACTGGGCACAGCCCTTGCCCACGTCGCCGAAGCCGCACACCACGGCCAGTTTGCCGCCGATCATCATGTCGGTTCCGCGGTTGATGCCGTCGATCAGGGAGTGCCGACAGCCGTAGAGGTTGTCGAACTTCTGCTTCGTCACCGAATTGTTCACGTCTATGGCCGGGAACCGCAGCGTGCCGTCGGCCTTCATCTGGTAGAGCCGGTGGACGCCGGTGGTGGTCTCCTCTGACACGCCCCGGATGCCGGCGACGATGGCGGTCCACAGACCGGGGTCGTCGGCCAGCGTGCGGCCCAGCAGGCGGCGGATCTCAGCCAAGTCCTCAGAATCTGCCTCTTCGGGGTCGCCGGCAGTGTTCGCAGCCTCGGCATCGGCCCCCATGTGCACCAGCAGGGTGGCGTCGCCGCCGTCGTCCAAGACGAGGTTGGGACCTTTGCCGTCGGGCCAGCGCAGCACCTTTTCGGTGCACCACCAGTACTCCTCCAGGGTCTCGCCCTTCCACGCGTACACCGGAACCCCCTGGGGGTCGTCAGGCGTTCCCGCAGGGCCGACGGCAACCGCAGCCGCGGCCGGATCCTGGGTGGAGAAGATGTTGCACGATGCCCAGCGGACTTTGGCGCCCAGCGTGGTGAGGGTCTCTATGAGCACTGCGGTCTGCACGGTCATATGAAGCGAGCCGGTGATGCGGGCGCCGGCCAGGGGTTGGGTGTCGAAGTGCCGGGCTCTCAGCGCCATGAGGCCGGGCATCTCGTGCTCGGCCAAGCGGATCTCCTTGCGACCAGCTTCGGCCAAAGCCAAATCGGCCACTTTGAAATCGTGTTCAAGGGTCACCGCGACCCTCCCTTGCTGTCTAGGTTTCCCCGCGGGATTTCCCGTTGGAATCTATGGAGTTTCCCCGTCGAAGCCGTCATCGGGTGCGGCCGGCCAGCACCTGTCGAGCGGCCACGATGGCCGGCACCGGGCCGGGATCGAGGCCCACCGCGGCGGCCATCTCCAAAGAGGTGATAGAGCCCTGGTACATGAGATCGAAAATCTGGGCCACCGGCCCCTCACCGGCCGCCTCCACGGTGTGGACCGCTCCCACCACCTCGTCCATCAGGTCGATCATGATGTCGAAGCCCCGCATCACCTCCGGATGCTCGTGATCGTGGCGCAGCACCACCATGCTGAACACCTGCCGGGTCAGATCGCCGTGCTGGCCCCATCCGGCGATCTCGTTGTGCAGCATGTCGGGCACCCCGGCGCTGAACGCCGGGGCCTTGGCACTGGTGTTGATCATGTTCTTCCAGTGCCGGGCAGCCACCGATCCGAGCCCTCCCCCGCCGTAGACCAGCGGTACCGTGCCGGCGAGGCGGCGGGCCAGGGCGGCGGCCGGCTCCCGGGCCGAATCCCGGCGGCTTCGGAGCTGATCCACGGCAAACCGCACCCATTGGGCGGCGCCGGGGAACAACCCCATTTGCTCGAGGATGATCATTGGGGCGACGGCCAGCACGCTCAGCCCGGCCCGGGGCGGGTACAGCATCGGATCGACTTCGACCAGTGGGGCGCCCCAGGCGGTGGCCATCTGGGCCAACTGGCCGCCGCCGGTCACCGCCACCACCCGACCCCCGGCCTCGGCAGCCTGGGCGGCAGCTTGGACGATCTCCGGAGTGTCGCCGCTGGCGGAGAGAGCGAACACCAGGGTCTGCTCATCCACATACGAAGGCGGCTGGTAGCTCCTGACCACCACGATGGGCAGGGGCATGAACGGCCCCGCGGTCACCGACAGCAGGTCGCCGGAGAAACCGCCCGGGCCCATGCCCAGAACCAAGACGTTGGCGATCTCCGACCGGTCGGGCAGCCCGCGCAGATCCTTGGTCCGGTCCAGGGCGTCCAGCATCTGCTCGGGCAGCCGGTTGACCGCCGGCCACACGCCCAGTGTGTCCGCCCGCTCGCTCACCAGCTGCCCTGATCCCCGTAACGCGCGGAGGCTCTCACGGGGTGAAGGTGAAGGGAACGGACTCAGACTCGGCCCTGGCCATCAGGCGCTGGTGCTCGGCCTCGTCCACGGTCTCGGCCTCGTCGATGAGCATGTTGGGGATGTCCTCGTCCACCAGATAGCGACGATGCAGGCGGGGGTTGTACAGCGCATCCTCGTCGGGGAAATACAGCAGCGGCCCCTTGTCATCGGGACAAGCCAGAATCTCGAGCAGTCGGGGGTCCAGCGCCATGGCCCCAGTCTTGCCGATTCGCTGCCCTATGCCCTATCTCTATCTCCGCTGGTTGGTTTGAGCCCGGAACACCAGCCCGGATCCCGCGATCTCGTATTCACCGGTCCCGGCCGGCAGCCATACAGCCCCACCGCCTTTGACCTCGTGGCCGGCTGCGCTCACCTCTCCCGATGCGCACAGCGCGATCTCCGGTCCCGCGGTACGGCATCGCACCGTGTCGGTCACCTCGATGCGGGTGAGGCAGAAGTCGGGCACCGGGGTCTGGAACGTGAAAATCGGTCTGTTGGGGACTTGGACCAGCACATCCTCGCTACGGCAGTCAACCACCTCCAACAGGGCGGGGGCATCCACATGCTTGACGGTGAGACCGCCCCTCAGCACATTGTCGCTGTTGGCCATGATCTCCACCGCCGCCCCGTGGAGGTACACGTGCAGATTGCCTGCCCCCAGAAAGAGGGCTTGGCCCGGATCCAACTTCACCAGGTTCAGCATCAGGGCGATGGCCACGCCGATGTCGCCAGGATGCTGTTCCCCGATCCGCACCCCCCACTGCCGCTCGTCGGGAAACGGGCCCGGCTGGGCGCATGCTGCCACCACTCCTTGGGCTATCTCGGCTCTGGTCGGCGGGGACCGTTCCAACAGCCACCGAAGCGCCCGGCCAGTCTCGCCCTCCCGCAAAAGGCCGGCAGCGGGGGCCAACTCGGGAATTCTCAGCGAATGGAGCACTTCCGCCGCGCGGCTCGGAGGACGGAACCCGCAAAAAGCGGTGACCGGCTCCAGCGCGCAGATCAGCTCCGGCTTGTGATTGCGGTCCCGGTACAGCCGATGGTCGGCATCGATGGGGATGCCCTGCTCCTGTTCGGCATCGAACCCCGTCTGGGCCTGCCGACGGGTGGGGTGGGCCTGGAGCGACAGCGGCTGGGCTACAGCCAGGATCTTGAGCAGAAACGGCAGTTCATCGCCGAACGAGCGGGCTGCATCCGCGCCCAACTCGCCCACCGGGTCGGCGGCAATCACCTGGTCGAGCGGCCGGTCTACCCCGTCGCGCCTCAGCAACGACGGCGCCCGGGGATGGGCGCCCAACCAGAGCTCGGCCTGGGGATCGCCGGTGGGGGGCACCCCCATGATCTTCGGCAGCGCCTCAAGCGAGCCCCACGCATAGGGCTGCACCGTCCCGCGCAATATGCCCGGTTCGCTCACAGCCTCAAGATAGGCGACACTGCGCTCACTCCACCCAGATCAGATTGATCACTGCGGCCAGATTGAAGCCGACGTGAGCCCAGATCGCCGGTCCCAGCCGCTTGTAGCGCTTGACCAGCAAAGCGGCGATGATCCCGAAGGCCATCAGAGCGGGGAACTGGAGCAGTTGGAGGTGCACGGCGCCAAAGATCGCCGAGGAGGCGAGCACCCCCACCACCGCTCCCCATTTCCTCTCGAACGCCCGCAGGGTCAGCCCGCGGAAGAACAGCTCTTCGAAGATCGGCGCCCCCACCACCACCCCCAGCATCACCATGGCGATATCGCCCGGAGTGGCAGCCCGGTCGGTGATCTGACGCGCGGCCTCGCTCACGTCGAAGTCGAATAACTGCTGGAACGGTGCATAGATGAGAAACACCACAACCATCTGGGCGAACACGCCGAACAACAGCCCTACGGGAACATCCGACGCCTTCATCGACAAACCGAAGTCGCGCCGCATACCGGTCCCACGGAAAATGCCGGCCACCACCGTAACGAGGGCAAAACCGCCCCACAGCCCGATCTGGCCTGCCGGCAGGGTCCAAAGGGGGAGCGCCGGGTCGCTGCGATCCACTTCGAAGGAGTCGCTCAGTCCGTAGCGTCCAACATACGAGCCGGTCCCGGTCTCTGCCCCGGTTTCCAGCCCGAATGCGGCCAAGACGGCCACCAGCACCACCACCGCAGCCACCCAGGACACCGCCATGCCGATGAACACATCGGGCAGACCCCATCGGATCTCTCGCACCCTCGCTTTTCGAACAGCCGCCACCGGCCCGCAGCGTAGGCCAGCGGAATGCTGAATTTGTCGCCGCCCGCTCGTAGAATTGACCAATGGCCTCTCCCCCGCCACCGCCGCCACCGCCGCCTGAGCGGCAAGACCCCGAGCGCGGGCCGGGCCAGCAGGCCCCTCAGGGCCGCATGCCCCGCTGGGTGTGGTTCATCGTGCTCGGGCTCTTGGCCGCGCTGCTGTTCTCCAACGTGTTCCGCAGCGAGGACAAAGGCGAGGAGATCTCCTTCAGGGCATTCGTCGACTCTGCCGAGTTCAACGAGGTCGAAGAAGCGGAGTACAACAACAACACCGGCGAGATCAAGGGCAAGAAGGCGGATGGCTCCAAGTTCCACACCACAGGACCGGTACCGCTGAGCGAACAAGTCGAAGCCGGCCTGCGAAGCAGCATCCCCACGTTCGAGTTCCACACGCCCCGCAGCAGCATCTGGGCCAGCATCCTGCCGCTGCTCATCCCGGTCGCCCTGATCTTTTTGATCTTCTGGTGGTTCCAGCGCCGAGCGCAGGGGCAGATGAGCGGGATCATGTCCATCGGCCGGTCCAAGGCCAAGACCTATTCCACCGAGCGGCCCGGAACCACCTTCGAGGACGTGGCCGGCTACGAGGGGGTCAAAAAGGAGATCGTCGAGGTCGTCGACTTCCTCAAGCACCCCGACAAGTTCGCCCAGATCGGCGCCCGCATACCCAAGGGCGTGCTGCTGGTGGGGCCGCCGGGAACCGGCAAGACGCTCATCGCCCGAGCGGTTGCCGGCGAGGCCGGGGTGCCGTTCTTGTCGGTTACCGGGTCGGACTTCATGGAGATGTTCGTCGGGGTGGGCGCCAGTCGGGTGCGGGACCTGTTCCAGTCGGCCCGCAAGATGGGCCGGGCCATCATCTTCATAGACGAGATCGACTCCATCGGCCGAAAGCGGGGCGCAGGGCTCGGCGGCGGCCACGACGAGCGCGAGCAGACCCTCAACCAGATGCTGTCCGAGATGGACGGCTTCGAGGCCACTGAGGGAATCGTGATGATGGCCGCCACCAACCGGCCCGACATCTTGGACCCCGCCCTGCTGCGGCCCGGGCGATTCGACCGCCAGGTCGTGGTTCCGCTGCCCGAGGCCGACGACCGGCTGCAAATCCTCAACGTCCACGTCCGATCCAAGAAGATCGCCGCCGATGTCGACCTTCCGCTGATCGCCCGGGGTTCGCCGGGCATGAGCGGGGCCGACCTCGCCAACCTGGTGAACGAGGCCGCGCTGTTCGCAGTGCGCAGCGATTCCGATCAGATCCGCATGGTCCACTTCGAGAACGCCCGCGACCGGGTGCTGATGGGCCAGCGGCGGGAGTCGATGGTCATGTCCGAGGAGGAGCGGCAGATCACCGCCTACCACGAGGCCGGCCACGCGGTGTGCGCCGCGGTGCTGCCCCACGCCGACCCGTTGCACAAGGTGACCATCATCCCCCGGGGCATGGCCCTGGGTGTGACCATGACCCTTCCTGAGGAAGACCGGCACACCCTGCGGCGCGACTACCTCGACGACATGCTTGTTATGCGCATGGGCGGGCGCATCGCCGAAGAGCTGGTGTTCGGCGTGTCGTCCAGCGGGGCCGCTGACGACCTGGCCGGATCCACCGAATTCGCCCGGCGCATGGTGCGGGAGTGGGGTATGAGCGACCGTATCGGACCGATGGCGTGGAGAAGCTCGGGACAGGTGTTCTTGGGCGATGACATGATGACCAGCCGGGAGTACAGCGACGAGACCGCCCGGGTAATCGACGAAGAAGTGGCCGAGATTTTGCGGGCCCAGGAGAACCGGTGCCGGGAGGTTCTCTCCAAGCACCGCAATGGCTTGGATCTGGTGGCCCGGGCCCTGCTGGAGCACGAGACCATCTCCGGAGCAGAGGTCACTCGGCTGGTGGAACTGGGGGCCGACGGCCCCATGGGGGATCCCCGGGACATAATCGGCTCTGCTTTGGGCGCCCGGAGCACGGGGGGAACGCCGAGTACCTCCACAACCACCGTTGCCTCCGCCGCCGACCTGGAGGAACCTGACGCCCCGGAGACGTGGCCCGCACCCTGATCACGCTGGGGGCAATCGTCGGGGCGCTGGCGGTGGCCTGGCTCTACCGGCGCTTCCGCTCCTCGGCCCCGACTGCGCCGACGTACTCCGTGCCCCCCCGCCTGGAGCGCGGGGATTTCGCCCAGCCCAACACCGACTGGCTTCTAGCCGTGTTCACTTCCAAAACATGTTCGACCTGTGCGGCGGTGATCGAAGCGGCCGAGAAGCTGGCCGATGGCACGCTGGCAGTACAGGAAGTGGAGCATCGCCGCCACGGCGGACTGCACCGGCGCTATGCCGTCGACGCCGTTCCATTAGCCGTACTGGCCGATCGCGCCGGCACGGTGTGCGCCTCATTGGCCGGCCCGGCCACCGAAGCGGAGCTGTCGGCACTCATCGCATCGGCCCGCCAATAGCCTGTCTCCCGGTGGACTCTCTTTCATGCACACAGATGATTTGATGGACAATTCGAGCTGATGGGCTTGTCGCGGGACTTGGTGCAAACCCGGGAGTTTTTCACCTCCCGGGCGGTCGGCTGGGAGGACCGCCATCCCGATGACGATGTCCTGTTCGACTGGGCGGTGTCCCATCTCAGGCTGTGCTCCGGCGACGTGGCCATCGACGCCGGCTGCGGATCGGGCCGGGCCCTGGTTCCCTTGCGAGCTGCGGTTGGACCTCAGGGCGCGGTGCTCGGCATCGACGCCACCCCGGCCATGCTCCGCGAGGCCGCTCGCCTGGGACGACAGTCGATCTCGGTTTGCGCGATTGGAGACGTCGGGCGGCTGCCGGTGCGGGACGGCTGTGCAGCCGGGATCCTGGCCGCCGGGCTGCTTCCCCATCTGCCCGACCCGGTGGGAGCGCTGCGGGAGCTGGCCCGAACCACTCGGCCCGGCGCCCGGCTGGGCGTGTTCCACCCCGTCGGGCGCCTGGCCCTGGCCGCCCGCCACAAGCAGCGAGACGCACACGCCCACGACATGAACATCGACCCAGACCGCATCGAACCGCTGCTGGCCGAAGGAGGCTGGGAGCTGGAATTCTTGGATGACGCCGACGATCACTACTTGGCCCTGGCGGTGCGCGATGGCTGATGAAGACGCGACCTTGCTCGAGGTCGCCGATGGGGTGGCGTGGGTGACCATCAACCGCCCCGAGGCCCACAACGCCATCAACCAAGCGGTAAGTGCGACCTGTGCGTGGCCGCCGACCACGCCTGCTTCGCTATTCTCGAGGCCAAGGTGGGCCGGGGCTCGCCGATGTGCCAAGCGGGCAGGCTCGCCAACCGCTCCTCAGCCGGACTCGGGCCCTTCATGGGATGCGCCCATGGAGTTCACCCCCGAACAGGAGACGCTGCGGGAATCGGTGCGGGCGTTCCCGGCCAAGGAGATGCCCGACGGGTTCGCTCGCGACTGCGACATCAAAGGCCAGCCCCCGCTGGACACCTACCAGCGGTTCGCCGATGGAGGCCATCGAGTACGCCAACACCCGGGAGCAGTTCGGCCAGGCCATCGGGCGCTTTCAGGCCGTCCAGCACATTGTGGCCGACGTGGCCGTGGATGTGAATATCGCCCGCCATATCGGCCTCGGCCGCCAGCACTCCTGACTGCTGCCCACCAGCCGGTTGCCTGAACGCAAGTGGCGGCGATCGGCATCAGTAGGGTCGAAGGGGTGAGCGAGCCCTCGGTGCTGGCGGAGTTGGCTGGGCGGGAACCGGATGACCTGGCGTTGGAGGACGACACCCACCGGGTGAGCTGGGCGGAGCTGGACCGGCGCACCCATGCCATTGGAAGGGGGTTGCTGGCCGCCGGGGCCTCGCCGGGGGATCACGTCGGGCTGGTGTGCTCCAACCGCGCCGAGTTCGTTGAGGTCATGCTGGCCTGCTTTCGGGCCGGGCTGAAGATGACCCCCGTCAAGACCAACTGGACGGCCGCCGAGATCGCCTATGTGCTCGACGACGCCGGCTCGGCCCTGGTGGCAGCCGACGCCCCCGCGGCCCGAGACGCGGCCGGCGGCCGGCCGGTGGTGTGGATCGGCGACGACTTCGACTCCTGGGTCGGCGCCCAAGATTCGACTCCACTGCCAGCCGGGGGCGCCGGCTACCGCATCCCCTACACATCGGGCACCACCGGCCAGCCCAAGGGGGTGGAGCGCACTCTCGACTCGGAGTCCACCTTCGAGCAGTGGTGGGAGTTCTCCTCTTTGGGTGCCCAAGGACTGGGCCTGCCCCGCGACGGCAAGCACCTCATGGCGGCCCAGCTCTTCCACGGCGCCCCCCTGGCGTTCGCCCTCGGCGCGCTGGCCAACGGCGCTCCCATGCGGATCATGAAGCGATGGGATGCCGATCGGGCGCTGGAGGTGATCAACGACGGGGTGACCGCCACCATCATGGTGCCCACCATGTTCCGCCAGCTCATAGGGCTTTCTGACGAGCGCAAAGCCGGGCTGGACCATTCCCGGCTGGTCGCCGTCCTGCACGGCGGCGAGCCCTGCCCGGTGCCGCTCAAGCGGCGCATGATCGACTGGTGGGGGCCGATATTCACCGAGTACTACGGCTTCACCGAGGGCGGCATGACCATGTGCAGCTCTCCCGAGTGGCTGGCCCGTCCGGGCACGGTGGGCACCCCCATCGGCGAGCTGGCCATCCAGATCGTGGGCGACGGCGGCGAGCTGCTGGACCCCGGCGAGCCCGGCACGGTGTACTTCCGCCGCCCCGAGGGGCGCTACTTCCGCTACATCAACGCCGACGACAAGACCGACGACGCCTACAACGACGCCGGGTTCTTCTCAGTGGGCGACATCGGCTACCTCGACGATGACGGCTACCTGTACCTGTCGGGCCGCAGCTCCGAGGTGATCGTGGCCGCCGGGGTGAACATCTACCCCGCCGAGATCGAAGACGTGGTGTTCGCCGTGGACGGCGTGGCCGACGCCTGCGCAGTGGGCGGACCCGACCCCGACCGGGGAGAGCAGGTGGTGGTGTATCTGGCCGTGGCCGACGGGTACGGGCCCGACGACGTGACCGCGGCCATCGACGCTGCCTGCGCCGAGCACCTCGCCGGCTACAAGCGCCCCCGCCGCTACATCATCCGCCCCGCCGTCGACCGCGACCCCACCGGCAAAGTCCTCCGCACCAAACTCCGCGACGAGCTCTGGCCTACTGCATCATCGCCCTGATCTTCGAGGGCGTGATGGGCAGGCCGGTGACCGCACCGTGCCGGCCGAATGCCTGCTCGATTGGCGAACCACTCGCAAATGGGCCTCATTGGGAAACGAGACATCGGCCACGAGGACGGCCAGTCCCCGCAGCAACTGGCCGTCCTCAAAACAGGTCTCGAACCTCACAGCTTGCTCATTCGGCATGTCGATACCGATGCGTTGACGATTGTCTTCTGACGCGGCGGCCTCCAGGACTATGAGACAGTCGCCGTCGACCTCTCGCCAGCCAGGACTATGAGACAGTCGCCGTCGACCTCTCGCCAGCCAGGACTATGAGACAGTCGCCGTCGACCTCTCGCCAGCCAGGACTATGAGGTGGTCGACGATGACGGCGTCTTGGCCGCGGGCGAGCGCGACGACTGGGTTGAGATCGAGTTCGGCGAGTCGGTCGCCGAGAGCGGAAGCCAGGGTCGCAGTGGCCATGACCACTCGGACCAGGGCGTCCACGTCGGCCGGTGGGCGGCCTCGGGCGCCGTCCAGCAGGGCAAAGCCTTTCAGCGATCGAATCATCTCGTGGGCGTCGGCCTCGTCGAGGGGCAGCGGGCGCACTGCGGTGTCGGCCAGCACCTCGGTGAACACGCCGCCGGTGCCCACCATGACCGCGGGGCCGAGTGTGGGATCTCGGGTCACACCAACGATCATCTCGGTTCCTCCGACCACCATCTGCTGCACCTCCACCCCGTCGATGGCCGCGTCGGGGGCGGCAGCTCGAGCCCGGTCCACCATCGACTGGGCCGCTTGCTCCACCCCTTCGAGGGAGTCCACTCCCAGCACCACCAGCCCGGCGTCGGACTTGTGGGGGAAGTCGGCCGAGGCGATTTTCACCGCCACTGGCAGGCCGATCTCCGCTGCGGCCCGGCGGGCGCCGCTGGCCGACGGGGCTACCACGCTGGCAACCAGCGGCAGACCGAAAGCCCTCAGCAATGCCCCGGTGTCGGGAGGAGAGAGTTGCAGGGCTGCCTCAGCCTTCTCGGGCAGAGCATCGGGCAGTGGCGAGCGCACTCGGAAGCTGGCCCGATGGCGCTGATAACGGTGGTAGGCGGCCAGGGCGGCAAAGCACCCTCGGAAAGAGCGGAATAGTGGAATCCCCGACTCAACCAGCCGCTCGAAGCCGGTCTCGTCAACTTTGAAGGAGTTCCAGGTGGCGATGATCGGCTTGTCCACCTCGTCGACCAGCGCCACAATGTCGTCGACCAACGGGTCGGTCATCGGCGGAACCGCACCGGTGATGCCGATCACCGTGTAGCCCACCGCCGGGTCGTGGGAGATGTCCCGGATCACCTGCTGGCGGATCTCCGCCGGCTGGGTGGTGATGAAGGTGCCCCCGTTGTCCACTGGGTTGGACACCGTGAGGTAGCCGGGAATGTGGCGGTGCAGCTTCTCCTGGGTGTCCTCAGCCAGCCGAGGCGCGGCCACGCCGGCCAACTCGGCGGCCTCGGCCATCAGCGTGCTCGATCCCCCGGAGATGGAGTACAACCCAGCGCCCTCGGCCACTTCGGGACCGAGCTTGGCGAACAGGGCGGCCGTCTCCAGCAGCTCATCCAGGTCGCGCACCCGCACCACCCCGTACTGCTCGAACAGCCCGTCGATCACCGCGTCCGACCCGGTGAGATGCCCGGTGTGCGACGACGCCATGCGCGACCCGGCTTCGGTAGCCCCAATCTTCAGCAGCACCACCGGCTTGCCCTGGACGTTGGCCGCCTCCAGCGCCGTGCGCAGCTTGCCGGCCGACCGGAAGCCCTCGATGTAGCCGGCGATCACCGCGGTGTCGTCGTCGTAGGCGAAGTATTCGATGAAGTCGCTCACCTCCAGATCCACCTCGTTGCCGCACGGCACTTGGCGGCTGAACCCGATGCCGAAGTGAACGCCCTGCACGATGGGCCGGCCGTTGTGGCCCGACTGGGTGACCACCCCGATCTTGCCCCCTCGCAAGTTGGGCACCTCGGGCACGGGCTCAAAGGCGTTGGTGTTGGTGTTGGGGCCGAAGATGCGGATGTTGTTGCGGCGGCCGGCCTCCCCCAACTCAGCCTCCAGCGCGGCTCCCTCCGGGCCGACCTCGCGGAAACCCGAGGAGAACACCAGGGCGTAGCGGATCCCCGCCGCGCCGCACTGGTCGACCACCGAGGAGCACACCGCGGGCGGGGTGGAGATCACCGCCAGCGCTACCGGCTCAGGCACGTCGGCCACCGATTCATAGACCGGCACCGACCCGATCGACCCGCCTTTGGGGTTGACCAGGTGCCAGTTGTCGCCCCCCCACCGGGTGTCCATCGCGGCCCGCAGGACAGCTTCGGTTTGGGTGCGATCGACCCTGCCGATCACCGCCACCCCATCAGGGTGGAAGAACTCCTCTAGGTCGGCTCGGCGCTGGGCCATGGAAAACCGATGGTAGTTAGCGGGCGCTTCGCATCTAGAGGCAGAACCGACACACCACTAGGCTGGCCAACATGGACATCGGCCACGTCTACGAGATGCCGCCCATGCGGCCCGACGACGCCCACACCACCTACTTTCCAGCCGGAGTGATCAATATCGGGGTGGAGTACCGCGACCTCAACCCCGAGGCGCTGGTGGAGTACTACGGGGGCGACGAGGCCTATGTGGAGGAGTTGCGCCGCACCGCACCGCTGGGCATCGAGGACCGTGGGGTGTCGCTTCACGTATTCGACGCCGACGGCCAGTGGGAGTACCTGCGTTTCGACCTTTTCGAGGATGCTCCCCACTACCACTACAACCACCTCGGTGGCGGGCGGAACCACATCATCCCCTTCGACGAAACCGCCCACGGCCCCATCGCAGAATGGGCAGTGAACAAGATCCGCTCAGCCGAGCTGGCTCCCATGCTGGCCCAAGCGGGCGGTGCTGAGCTGGCCGAGGGGCTCGACCCCGACCTCTTGGCTGAAGTGGCTGACCAGGTGGCCGCCCACGCGGCCGAACTCCAGGAACGGCTAGCGGCTGCTGTCTAAGGACTGGATCTAGCCGGCCAACTCGCTGAAGTCGACCTGGCCGGTGATCATCGAGCCTTGGAAGGCGTTGTCGATGTTCACGTTCACCCCCGACACGAACGACGCCGCATCCGATCCCAGATAGGCCAATAGATTGGCCACCTCGGCGGCGGTCACGTAGCGGCCCCCGGCGTTGGCAGTCGTCCAGTCGATCATCCCCTCGCCCATGGTCTTCTTGAAATCCGGCAGCAGCGGGGTGTCGATGGGCGCCGGGCAGGCGCTGGCGATGCGCACGCCGTTGGCCAGCATCCCCTTGGCGGCCTGCATGGTGAAGATCTGCACGCACTCCTTGGAGAACATGTAGCCGTCGGCCACCACCTCGGGGTGCTCCTCCACCCAGGCCACTGCCTTGTCCCAGTCGTCGATGGACAGAAGCTCGGTGATCTCGGCCTGGTGGGCCGGCCAGTTCATCCCCGCAATAGAGGCGGTGTTCACCACCGCGCCACCGGCGGGGATCTTGGGCAGCAGGGCGTCGGTGAGCCGCATCAGCCCCAGGGTGTTGACCTTCATCACGTCTTCAGGGGAGAAGGTGGCCGCGATGCCGGCGTTGTTGAACAGCACATGTACTGGAGCGTCGATGGCCGCGGCGGCTTCGTCCACTGCCACCGGGTCGCCCATGTTGGCGGGGATGTACCGGGTGATCGGCCCCGCGGGCTCCTTGATGTCCAATGCGGTGATCGACGCCGCTCCGAGGTCGGCCAACAGCTCCACCAGCGCGGCTCCCACGCCGGAGTAGGCGCCAGTGACCACGACGTTGCGGCCTTCGTAGCTCATGGGGTTGGACATCGGGGGCCTCCTGGGGGGTTGATCGGCTGGCGAATTCTACTGCGACAAGTATCGTTGGGGTCACACCGGCGAACGACGAAAACCGACGGAGGACGCTGTGAACTTGAACAACATGATCCTGGTGAGCGTGGACGACCACCTGTGCGAGCCGCCCGACATGTTCGACCAACATCTCCCGGCCAAATGGCGGGATGAGGCGCCCAAAGTGATCCATACCGACTCGGGCGACGACGTGTGGTCGTTCAACGGCTCGATCATCCCCAATGTGGGGCTGAACGCGGTGGCCGGGCGGCCCAAAGAGGAGTACGGCATCGAGCCCACCGCCTTCGACGAGATGCGCCCCGGCTGCTACGACGTCCACGCCCGGGTCAAGGACATGGACGCCGCCGGGGTGCTGGGCTCCATGTGCTTCCCGTCGTTCCCCGGCTTCGCCGGGCGACTGTTCGCCAACCACCCCGACAAGGAGTTCGCCGCCGACCTCATCCGGGCCTACAACGACTGGCACATCCACGAGTGGGCTGGCGCCTACCCGGGCCGGTTCATCCCCATGGCCCTGCCCATGATCTGGAGCGCCGAGGAATGCGCCACCGAGGTGCGCCGGGTAGCCGAGCTGGGCTGCCACTCCATGACCTTCACCGAGAACCCGGCCAAGCTGGGCGAGCCCAGCTTCCACAGCGACTACTGGGACCCCCTCTGGGAGGCGTTCAGCGACACCGGCACCGTGTGCTCCATCCACTTGGGCTCGTCGGGAGAGATGGTCATCACCGCGCCCGACGCCCCTATGGACGTGATGATCCAACTCCAGCCCATGAACATCAGCCAGGCGGCCGCCGACCTCTTGTGGTCGCCCATCCCCCGCCGCTTCCCCGACATAAAGATCGCCCTGTCGGAGGGCGGCACCGGATGGATCCCCTACTTCATGGACCGGGCCGACCGCACCTACGACATGCACCATCTGTGGACCGGGCAGGACTTCGACGACCTGCTGCCCAGCGAGGTGTTCCGGCGCAACTTCTTGACCTGCTTCATCAACGATCCGGTGGGGGTGGTGCTGCGCCACGAGATCGGCATCGACAACATCTGCTGGGAGATGGACTACCCCCACAGCGACTCCACCTGGCCCACCGCCCCCGAGCTGCTGGCCGAGACGCTGACCGGGGTGCCCGACGATGAGGTCGACAAGATGACCCATCTCAACGCCATGGCCTGGTACCAGTACGACCCGTTCTTCCACCGCGACCGGGCCGACTGCACCGTGGGTGCGCTGCGGGCCTCGGCTGTCGACCACGACATCTCGGTGCAGCCGATGGACAAGGGCCGCCACGAGAGCAAAGACCGCGACTTGGCCGGGTTCACCACCCGCAACAAGGGCGACAACCGCTGAGGTTGTGACCTAGGAGGCTGCTCCGGCTTTCGGCTCAACCAGGGCATTGCGCATCGGTATCGACACCGGGGGGACGTTTACCGACGCGGTGGTAGTTGCCTCCGTCTCTGAGGAAACTGCCAAGGCCGGCATGGGCAAGGCGCTGTCAACCCCTGGCGATCTGACCGCAGGAGCGCTGGCGTCAGTGGAGGCAGCCGCGGCCGACTTGGAATGGCCGCTGGGCGAAGTGCTGAGCCGGGCCGAATCCATCGGGTACGCCACCACTGTCGGGCTCAATGCCCTGCTGACCGGCACGGGAGCACCAATCGGTCTGATAACCACCGAGGGGTTCGAGGCCACTTTGCCGGTGGCCCGGGCGGCCAAAGTGGCCGGGCTGTCCCCTGCTGAGGCCACCGAGGCTGTCTCCTGGGCCAAGCCCCCCATGCTGTTGAGCCGTCGGCACATCGTCGGGGTGCCGGAGCGAATCGACGCTGCTGGCCAGGTAGTGCAACCGCTGAACGAGGCAGAGGTGGTCGCCGCAGTGGAGGCGCTGCGGGACGACGGGGTGCAGAGTTACGCCGTGAGCTTGCTATGGTCGGTGGCCGACGCGCGACACGAAGTCCGGGTCGGCGAGCTGATCGACCAAGTCCACCCCGGCGCCCATGTGACGCTGTCGCATGCCGCCCCCCGCGTCGGCGAGTACGAGCGGACCATGACCGCGGTGCTCGACGCCTACGTGGCCCCGCTGGTGGCCGACGAGATCCGAGCCCTGGCCTCTGCGCTGGCCCAGCGCGGGTTCGCCGGCGCCCTGCACATCATGCAGTCCAGCGGTGGCTCCTGCCTGGCTGACGACGCCCTCCGCCCGGTGGAGACGCTTCAATCCGGCCCGGTCGCTGGGCTTATGGCATCGGCTGAGCTGGTCAGGCGGCTGGGCTGGACCGAGGCCATAGCCACCGACGTGGGCGGCACCAGCTTCGACGTTGGGCTCGTCACCCGCGGTGAGGTCACTATGTCGACTCGTCCGATGATCGGACGCTGGGCTCTGGCCCATCCAGTGGTGGAGGTGGTGTCGATCGGCACCGGCGGCGGTTCGCTCGCCTGGATCGATCCGGTGCTGGGCAGTCTGCGGGTGGGGCCCCAGTCGGCTGGTGCCCGGCCCGGCCCAGCGTGCTACCGCCGGGGCGGAACCGCCCCCACCCTCACTGACGCTGCGGTGGTATTGGGCTATCTGAGCGGGCTGGGCGACGTTCTGGAGCTGGACCGAGGCGCTGCGGCCCGGGCTGTTGAACGGGAGGTGGCTGCTCCGCTGGGGCTGACGGTTCCCGATGCCGCCGACGCGGTGGTGGGAGTGGCCTGCTCCCAGATGGCCGACCTGATCCGCCGGGTAACCGTCCAGCGGGGCCACGACCCTGCTGGTTTCACCATGCTGGCCTACGGAGGGGCCGCCCCCCAGTACGCCACCCGGTACGCCGCCGAGGTGGGAGTGGCCGAAGTAGTGGTGCCCGCGGCCGCGTCGGTGTTCTCCGGGCTGGGCCTTGCCGGGGGAGTGGCCGAAGTAGTGGTGCCCGCGGCCGCGTCGGTGTTCTCCGGGCTGGGCCTTGCCGGGGGAGTAACCGGACCCGGCCCGCTGGCCTCCTTGGCGTCGGAGCCGCCGATAGTCGGGCACCGCGACGCCTGGTTCGGCCGTCAGCTCATCTCCTGTCCGGTATACGACGGCCTCCACCTGGCACCAGGCACTCGCTTGGAGGGTCCCGCTCTCATCGACCACCCGTCCACCGCCATTGTGCTGCGCCCCGGCGACCGGGCCGAGGCCACCATCGAGGGCCACGCCCGCCTGTTCCCCGGACCACCGTCATGACCTCTAGCCCATCTGCCGCTCCCCCGCTCGACGCGGCAACGTTCGAGGTGCTGCGCAACCGGCTTTGGGCCATCAACGATGAGGCGGTGGACGCCATTGTGGCGGTGTCGGGGTCTCCCATTGCCACCGAGGGGAACGACTTCAATTCCGGCATCTTGACCGCAGCCGGCGAGATGGCGCTGGCCGGCCCCTACGTGCTGGTTCATGCCGCCGCATTGGGCCAGGTGGTCCGGTTCGTGATCGATCACTTCGGTGACGACTCGGGCATCGGCCCCGGCGACATGTTCATCACCAACGACACCTATGTGGGCGCCCCCCACCAGCCCGACGTGATGGTGGTGGCCCCCGTGTTCCGGGGCGACCAGCTCATTGCCTGGTGCGGGTCGTGCGTCCATCAAAACGACGTGGGCGGGCCGGTGCCGGGTTCGGTCACCGTGGGGGCATCCTCCATCTACGAGGAGGCGGTCCCCATGGCCCCCACTCGGATCGTGGAGGGCGGAGAACTGCTGGCCGACGTCGAAGCGGTATACCTGGGCCGGTCTCGCACCCCGGAGCTGAACCGCCTCGATCTGCTGGGCCAGATCGAGGCCAACCGGGTAGTGGCGAGCCGGCTCAGCGGGCTGTGCGACCGCTATGGCACCGACACGGTTGTCGCCGTGCTCGACGCGCTCATTGACCGGACCGAGGCCGCGGTGCGAGCCCGGCTGGAGACTCTGCCCGACGGGCGGTGGCGCCACCGGGGGCTGGTGGAGCACGACGGCATCGAGGATCGGGTGTACGAGATCGGCCTGACCATGACCAAGCGGGGCGACTCCCTGCACTTGGACTTCACCGACGCCAGCCCGCAAGCCCCCGCACTGGTGAACACCAGCCGGGCCATCACGTCCAGCTATGCCATGGCCGCGGTGATGACCGTGCTGGGCTACGGCCTGCCCTGGACCCCGGCCGCGTTCTGGCGGGTCATGGACATCGACACCCAGCCGGGCACCATCGTGGACTGCCAGTGGCCGGCGGGAATGTCCATGGGAGTGACTGCGGCGGGCCAAGAGGTGCGTACCGCGGTGAACATCTGTCTCAGCCGGATTTTCGATGCTTCCGACGACCCGGCCGTGCACAGCCAGATTTTGGCGTCGTGCGTGTCGGGGTCGTTCACCCAGACCATCTCGGGGTCGTTCGACGACGGGCGGGACTTCTCGGCCATGCTGCTGGACGGCCTGCCTGGCGGGTCAGGGGCCCGGTGGGGCGGCGACGGCCCCGACGCCGGCGGCTACCTCACCTCGCCGGCCGGGCTGTGCACCAACATCGAGACCAACGAACAGCACTACCCGGTGCTCTACCGCTACCGCAAGGAGCGGGCCGACTCGGGCGGACCCGGCCGATGGCGGGGCGGAGTGGGCGTGGAGCATGCCTACCTGCTCCACCGGGCCGCCGGTACGGCAACCTCCACCGTGTTCGCCCACGGCCAGCAGCCCCCCACCGCCGCCGGGGTGGTCGGCGGCGAGCCCGGCATGCAGCCCACCGGGGTGTATGAGCGGAGCCCGAGCGCCGAGATCGAGGTGCCGCCCCCCAAACAAGTGGGTCGATTGGCCCCCGGCGATGTGTACGCGAACTTGTGCGGCGGCGGGGGCGGTGTGGGCGATCCACTGGACCGTGACCCGGCTGCCGTAGAGCACGACGTGGCCGAGGGCCTGGTCACCAAAGACGGCGCTAATCGGGACTACGGCGTGGTGGTGGGCGACCATGCCGCTACCGGGGCACTGCGAGCAACTCGCCGCCGGGAACGCATTGGGCATGACCCTGTCGCACCGCTGGACGAACCCCCGCTGGGCAGACGCCTCAGCTCCGCCGTGGTGCTGGCCAACAGGCGATACCTGTGTCGCAGATGCGGCCACGACCATGGCCCAACCGCCGAACCCCTGGTGAGCCTGCTGACGCTGTCCCGCTCCTCCGTGGACGAGCGCACCCCCTGGCCCTCAGCCCGCCCCGGCGCCGACCGCTTCGAGCTCCGCCGCCTGTGCTGCCCCGCATGTGCCGTCCAAGTGGACGTCCAAATCGCTCTGGCCGACGCCCCCCTCTTGGAGACTGCCGAGCTGCTTTAGAGAAGCCGCAAGAAAAGCGGACATCTCCAGGCCCTCTTCTATCGGCCTGGGGCCACAATGAGGCCAAGATGGGAGGCGACGGCGATGAGTTGTTGGTCGCCGCTGGCGAAAACTGTGTCCATGTCGGCAACTGCCTGCGCCGCGGCCAGGTGAACGGCGTCGTAGCCGCGGAGTAGCTGCTCTTCGGCCAAGGCGCCCGCAGTTCGGACCAGTCGGTCGGTGATGTCGACGTGATCGACTTGAGCACTGAGGTCGTCAAGCAGCGCAACCGCGGAAGCAAGCCCTCCTCGGGTTAGCCGCCCGAGTCGCTGAGCCCGAGCCAACGCGGCTTGGGCCTCGGCGTAGAGGAGACGCACGCTGACGGTCCGCGTTGCTTCATCCCACAGTCGCTCGCAGGAATTGGAATTCGGCTCATCGATGATCAGGGGGATGAACGCGGACGTGTCGAAGTAGACGATCACTGGCGCTGTTCGGCTACGAGGTCGCTCACTGTTCCCTTGCTCTTGACCCTGGAGTGGGCCAGTCGTGACTTCGCCTTCGGCGCCGGAATGACCAGCCCTTCGCCAATCAGCCGGTCGATGGATCGGGGCTCATGAAGAGGGATCAAAAGCGCCACTGCCTTCCCGTGATCGGTCACGGTGACCTCGGTCCCTGCTCGAACCGCGGCGAGGTAACGACTCAGATTGTCCCGCAATTCTCGAACTCCAGCTTCCACAAAACAATTATGGCGCTTTCAATATAAAATATCTAGCCATAATCCATACCCTGGTAGAGCTACCAGCGAGCCCCGCCCGCGACGGTCACGCATTCGCCGGTGACGAAAGACGCCTCGTCGGAGAGCAGGAAGGCGATGACCGCGGCGGTCTCGTCGGGGTCTTGAAGACGTTCGAGGGCGATCTTGGAGCGCACCCATTGGCTGAGATCGCTCCCCGACTGGGCCACGGTCTGGCCCAGATAGGGGTGGCCGCTGTCGGTGGCGTCGGGATCCACGCCCAGGGGACGCACCCCGTTGACCCTGATGCGGTGAGGGGCCAGTTCCATGGCTAAAGCGGCCACCAGCCGGTCCACGCCAGCTTTGGCGGCAGCAAATGCCGACGTGCCGACAGCCGCAGCCACCGTGGCATAGGAAGACAGCAGCACGATCGACCCTCCGCCGCCTTGGCTCGCTATCTGCCGGGCAGCGGCCTGAGCCACCAAGAATGCCCCGGTCAGGTTCACATCCACCGATCGCTGCCACGATGCCTCGGTGAGCTCCAGCAGCGGTGCCCACCCCATGTCGGGCCCCAGGCCACCGGCCACGTTCACTACCAAGTCGAGCCGCCCCAGCTCTTTGGCACACCGCTCCACCGCCTCATGTACCTGGGCAGCGTCGGCCACATCAGCTTCAAGCCGCAGCGCCGCCTGCCCTTCGGCCCGCACCGCATCCACCGTGGCGTCCAAAGCTTCTGGCGACGCGCAGGCCGAATCGGGCTGGCCAACTTCCACCCGATCGGCGCAGGCCACATCAGCTCCGGCCCGAGCCAGCCGCACCGCCACCGCCCGCCCGATCTCCGGTGGACACGCCGCCCCCATCACCAGCGCCACCTTCCCCCCGAAGTCATTCATCCCCCCAGCATCCCCCACCGGCTCTTCTGGCTTCCACCAATCGGCCCCGGAATGTCGAACAGTAGGGTGGCCCGGTGCAGGTCGGAGCGGGGCGCTATCAGATGGCCGGGGGGATTCACCGGATCCCAGTGCCTGGGGCATCCGGGCATCTCCATGCCACGGCTTTTGCGGTGACCGGGCCCGATCCGGCGGCGGCACTGGAGGATGTGGGGGCCGAGGTGATGGTGTGTCTGCTCACCGACGCCGAAATCGCCATGCGCTTTCCCGACTACCCCGCATGGCTGGCCAATCCCTCACCTCACCAGGCCATTCACGTGCCGATGGTCGATCAAGGGGTCACCGGCGACGACAACGTTCGCGAATTGGTGGACACCATCAACCAACACCTCAACCAGGGCACCGGGGCCATCGTCCACTGCGGTGCCGGATACGGACGGGCCGGAATCGTGTGCATCTCGGTGCTCACCTCCCGGGGGATGGACCTCGACCACGCGGTGGCCGCGGTGCGAGCGGCCCGTCCGGCGGCCGGCCCCCAGTCCGATTCCCAGCAGGCTCAGATCAGCCGCTTGGCCGTCTCCCGCTGACCCGGCTACATCCCTCCGGCGATCTTGAAATCGTGGCCGGTGACATAAGACGAGGCATCGGAGGCCAGGTACAGGGCTAGGCCGATGATCTCGTCGCAATCGGCCACCCGCTTCATCATGGTGGCCTGCCCCGACCGGGCGGGGAACTCGGGGTCGAACCGCATCGAGCCCTTCATCATCTCCGACATGAAGGGCCCCGGCGCTATGGCATTGACCTTCACGTTCAGCTCGGCCCACTCGGCGGCCATTGCCCGGGTGAGGTTGTGCAGCGCCGCCTTGCTGGAGGTGTAGATGCTCACCCGGGGGCCGCCGCTGTAGGCCCCCATGGTGGTCACGTTGATGATCGACCCGCCGCCTGACTCGCCCATGCGGGGAGCCACCAGCCCGGCCAGGCGAATCGGCCCCTTCACGTTCACCGCGTAGACCTTGTCGAAGTAGGCCTCGGTGCACTCGGCCACGGTCACTGGTGCGGGGTTGATGGCCGCGTTGTTGACCAGCACGTCGACCCGGCCTAGCTCGCCATACACCCGCTCGACCAGGGCATCGATCTGGTCCCACTCCCCCATGTGGCAGCCAATGCCCCGCACCGTCTGGCCGTCCAATTCGTCGTTCAGCTCGGCGGCGGCCCCGTCGCAGCCATCTTGGCGCCGTCCGGTGATCACCACTTCGGCTCCGGCCATGGCATAGCCCTTGGCAATGGACCGGCCGATGCCCTTGGTGCCCCCGGTGACCAGAGCCACCTTTCCCGCCAGATCGAACAAGCTGCTCATGGCCCGATCTTACGAACCGCCCTCCGGCCGACAGCCATGCGGGCTGAATGTGACTAGCGCATCTGCGCTCAGTAGATGCCCAGCTCCAAACCAGCGGCCAGTGTCATGCCCAGCTCCTGACAGGCGTCCAGGTGGACGTCGGTCAGCTCGCCCACAGCCAGTACCGGCGGAGCCACCGCCTTCCACCCCAGCCCGGTGACCAGGGGGTCCACTGCCCGCACCGCGCCGGTGCCGTCATTGCCGGCCCGCACGAAGAGCCCATAAGGCCGGCCCCGGGTGTGGTCCAGGCAGTCGTAGTAGACGGTGTCGAAGAAGTGCTTGAGGGCGCCGCTCATGTAGCCGAAGTTCTCCGGGGTTCCCAGCAGATAGCCGTCGGCGGCCTTAACATCGTCGGCGGTGGCCTCCAGTGCGGCTGCTTGCACTACCTCCACCCCGTCGATGTCGGGATGGCTGGCCCCGGCGACCACTGCTTCGGTCATGGCCTGGGTGCCCCCGGTCTTGGTGTGGGAAACGACCAGCACTCGCACTGCCCTGACCGTACTCCCGCTTCAATGGCGATTGAGGCTTAACTCGCGGCCGTGCCCACGTCCATCGAGTCGAACCGGCGGGTGCCCACCAGCCAGGCGGCCAGCACCACGATGGTGCCCGCGCCGATCGCCACCGCCATTCGGGCGCCGATCCAGTCGTACAGCGCCCCTTGGACCATGGTGTCAACGCCGATGGCCACATTGATCGCCATCAGGTGCAAAGCGATGATCCTTCCCTGCATCGACTCGTCCACTTGGAGCTGGATGCCTGCCAGGCGGGCAGCATGAAACCGTTGAGAATTCCATAACTCCAGGCCAAGAGCATGTAAATCACCGGTGAGCGTACTCCCGTTGCCCACAGGGCGGAGACCCGAAAGCCCCCGTTCACAAAAGGCTCTGGGTCACCAGGATGATGCTGCGCCGGGGCACTCGCTCGGCCAGCGGTCCGGCCCACAGGTTCGTCAAAGCGGTCATCAGCATCTGGGTGATCGTTACCAGCCCGACCCAGGCCCGGTGTTGAATAACTCCTTGCCGATAGGAAACTGAACGGTGATACCGTACACTTGGTGGGTGAAAGTTCGTTCAGTCCGCCACCGCGGACTACGTCAACTGCTCAGCAACGACAACCCTCGGTTTCTTCCACGCGACCTGACCGATCGGGTGCGAAAAATCCTCACGGCTCTGATCTTGGTGAACAGCATGGACGAATTCGCAGCCAATTCTCCTCGTGGGTGGCGAATACACCGACTCTCGGGGAATCGACATAACCAATGGAGCGTTCCAGTATAAAGCAATTGGCGAATCACCTTTGAAGAAAAGGGTGGCCATATCGACAGACTGGATTTGGAGGACTACCACTGATGCCAGTGAGCGAAATCGAAATCAACATGACCCCATCGCATCCGGGCGACTTTGTTCGCACTGAGATCATCGAGGAACTCAGCCTGAGTGTTTCGAAAGCGGCCGAGATCTTGGGGGTCCGCCGAGCGACTCTGTCCGATCTGTTGAACGGCAATGCCGCTCTATCAGCAGTAATGGCTCTTCGTCTTGAGAAAGCTTTCGATACAAGCATGGAAATGCTCCTACGGATGCAGGCGTGGTACGACGCCGCTCTGATGCGGGCCCGCGCCGACGAGGTCGATGTCAAGCGCTACAAGCCCATGTAGCCGTGCAGATAAAGGAGATGGCGCGATGACATTGGAGTCATCAAATGAGGTCAAGCAAATGATCAAGGCCACACCAGGAGAGTGGACGTGACAACGGTGGTCGAGGTTGACCGCGTCTCGAAGTCGTTTGGTGCCCAGTCGGTCTTGCGTGAGCTCTCGTTCTCCATAGAGCAAGGGGAGATCTTCTGCCTGCTCGGCCCGAATGGCGCGGGGAAGACCACCACTTTGGAGATTCTTGAAGGGTTTCTCGTACCTGACTCCGGATCGGTTCGGGTCCTGGGTCGGGACCCGCTTGCATCTGGTGAAGCTCTCCGGCCACGCGTCGGGGTTGTGCTCCAAGAAAGCGGGTTTCCAAAGTTCTTTCGGGTGGGAGAGATGATCGACACTTGGCGGTCCTACTACGACAAACCGCTCCCCTACGACGGCATTCTCGACCTGGTCGGGCTTCGCAGTGACGAGACGAAGTTGGTTCGTAAGCTCTCCGGGGGGCAGCGTCGCCGACTCGATTTCGCCCTCGCGGTTGCCGGTGACCCGGAGGTCATCTTCCTCGACGAGCCGACCACTGGCTTCGATCCCGAGGCGCGGGCGCGCTGTTGGGAATCCATCGCCGGTCTCCGCGAACTGGGCAAGACCATACTGCTGACCACCCACTATCTGGACGAGGCCGAGCGCCTTGGAGATCGCATCGCGGTGCTCTTGGACGGCGCGGCCGATGCGATCGGCAACACCCAGGAGCTAGCTCAGCTGGCCCGCCTAGGGGTGACCGTCTCGTTTCAGGCACCGGCCAAGGTTGCCGAGCAGCTTGCTGTCGAGTTTCCCGGGCTCGATACAGCCGACGAGATAGTGGAAGGCCATGTCGACGATGTCCGCGCCCTTCTTCGTCGACTCGAGCTGCTCGACGAACAGGCGTCGAAGCGCGCATTCGCCAGCTTGCAAGTTCAGCCCCCGAGCCTTGAGCAGGCCTACCTCTCGCTGGTGGGAAGGCAATCGAATCCGATAGAGCCAACGTCGCGATGACGCCGCTCCTTGTCCGATTGGGTCGCCAGACGAAGCTAGAGCAGCGGGCATTCTGGCGGAACCCCGACTATGCCTTCTTCACCTTCCTGCTGCCGCTCTTGTTGCTGGCCTTGCTTGGCGCCGTCAACTCGGGTGACGAGATCGGTGACCGGACGGATATCAACGCCATCGACTTGGTGGTTCCCGGAGTGGTCGCTTTCGCGGTGATGGTCTCCGCCTATGCCAACCTGGCATCTCGGCTGGCAGTTCTGAGGGCCGATGGGGTCTTGAAGAGGATTCGGACCACACCGCTCGATCCGCGGGCGTATCTCACCGCGCAGCTACTCAGCACATTGGCCACCTCCTTGTTGGCCAGTGCCGCGACCATCCTCCTGGGACTCGTCGCCTTCGACGTTTCGCCCCGAGCCGAAGGTGTGCTCGCTCTGTTGGTCGGGCTCGTTCTCGGCATCATCTGCTTCGCCGCCCTGGGCCTCGCTCTCAGCTCGGCCATCTCCCATGCCGATGCCGCCGGCCCCATCACCCACGCCACCTACCTCCCCCTGGCGCTGGTCTCTGGCGTCTTTGACCCCAGTATCAACATCCCGGGCTGGCTGGAGACTCTTGTGTCCCTCTTCCCCGTCCAAGCCCTCGTCGAGCTCTTAGTTGCGGCCTACGACCCGACAGCCGACGGCGTGCCTCTCGGCCCTGGTTTGGTGCTAGCTATCTGGGGCATCGCCGCCACTGCCATTGCCATGCGGACCTTCAGCTGGGTTCCTTCTCGAAGGTAGGTCGCCCGCGCCACACCACTACGCTTCGCTGCCATGCGAGCTTGGCGTGTTCATCGATACGGGCGGCCGTCGGAGGCGCTGCGGCTGGACGACATCGACGAGCCGGTGCCCGAGCCGGGCAAGATCCGGGTGGCGCCCACTCGGACGGTTCTGAACTTCAACGAGATCGACGGCTGCCACGGGCGCTACCGCACCGTGAACCCCGAGCTCCCCTACACCTTGGGCATGGAGGTGCTGGGCACGGTTGACGCCGCTGGGGAGGGGGCCGAGGAGTGGCTCGGACGTCGGGTGCACGCCACCGCCGAGTCGGCCTTCGGGGGCTACGCCGACAAGGTGATCGCCCAGCCCGACATGGTGTTCGACGCCCCCGAGTCGTTGGACGACACCGAGGCGGCCGCCTTCTTCTTCCCCTTCCATTTGGCCTGGCTGGGCTTGCACGAGCGGGGCCAGGTCCAGCCCGGAGAGTGGGTGCTGGTCCACGCCGCGGCCGGTGGGGTGGGCTCGGCCGCGGTGCAGTTGGCGGTGGACGCCGGGGCCCGGGTGGTCGGCACCGCGGGCAGCGAGGCCAAGTGCGAGCTGGTGCGCTCCCTGGGCGCCGAGGCCGCGGTGAACTACCGCGACGGCGACTTCGCCACCGAGGTGCGAGACATCACCGGCGGGGCCGGAGTCGACCTGGTGTTCGACGGAGTGGGAGGCGAGGTTACCGAGGCCTCTTTGCGGTGCATGACCCGGGGCGGACGGCTGATGATCATCGGCTTCGCCAGCAAGATCGAGGCCGAGGATGCCGTCGGCCTCCCCCCGAGGCTGCTGTGCTTCGGGCAGGTCTCGATCGGAGGGGTGCTTTTGGCCTATAGCAGCAACCCAGCGGTCTATGGCGGTATGGCCGGGTTCAACATCAACCCTCGGTCGCTGGGCGACCGGGTCCACGAGGAGCTCTGCGGGCGGCTGGCCGAGGGCCGGATCGCCCCGCTGGTGGGCGGCACCGTGGCCTTCGAGGATCTCCCCTCCGCCCTCGAGCAGATGGAGGACCGCCTCACCACCGGGCGCATAGTGGTGGTCTGCTGATCCAAGCCCGGTTCTGGCCTCGCCGGTGGTCGCTTGTCCAACAAACAAGCCAAAATAGGATCATGACCGACCTCGGGTATCTCGCTTTCGACGCCGACAACCACTATTACGAGGCCACCGACGCCTTCACCCGCCACATCGACCCCAAGATGGCCAAGCGCTGCATGCAGTGGGCCGACATCGGGGGCAAGCAGCGGCTGATCGTGGCCGGGCGCATCAACCGGTTCATCCCCAACCCCACCTTCGACCCGGTGGCCAAGCCCGGCATCCTCGACGAGTACTTCCGGGCCAAGACCTCGGCCAGCGACATGCGCGAGGCCTTCGGCGAGCTCGACCCCATCAGCCCCGCCTACCGCAACCGCGACGAGCGGTTGGCCCTCATGGACACCCAAGGGCTGGGCGGGTGCTTCATGTTCCCCACTTTGGGCGTGGGCATGGAGGCCTGCCTGGAACACGACATCGGGGCCATCACCGCCGCGTTCGGGGCATTCAACCGCTGGCTCGACGAAGACTGGGGCTTCTCCTACCAGGAGCGCCTGTTCACCGCCCTGTACCTGAGCCTGGTGGACGTCGACTGGGCGCTGGGCGAGCTGGAGTGGGCCGTCGGCCGGGGCCTGCGGGTGGTGAACTTCCGGGCCTCCTCGGTTCCTGACGGCCACGGCAACTACCGCTCTTTGGGCCATCCCGACCACGACCCGGTGTGGCAGTTCCTCAACGACCACGGCGTGTGCGTTTCGTTCCACTCCGGCGACTCGGGCTACTCGTTCATGAACCACCGCTGGGGGCTCGGCACCGAGACCGAGGCCTTCCGCTACAACCCCCTCCAGAGCCTGTTGTCGCACTCCCCCATCAGCGATACCATCGCCTCGCTTCTGGCCGACGGGGTGCTGGTGCGGTTCCCCAATTTGCGGGTGGCCACCATCGAGACCGGCTCGTACTGGGTGCGGCCCCTCGTCCAGAAGCTGGGCAAGACCTATGGCCAGCACCGCTACGCCTTCGATGAAGACCCGGTGGAGACGTTCCGCAACCAGGTGTGGGTGTCGCCCTACTACGAGGACGACCTGCACGAGCTGGCCGGGCTGATCGGCACCGACCACATGCTGTTCGGCTCCGACTACCCCCACGCCGAGGGGCTGGCCGACCCGGTGTCGTTCGTGAACGACCTGGACGGGTTCAGCGACGCCGACATCCGCCGGATCATGTGCGACAACGGCGCCAGCCTGTCGCAGTTGGCCGTCTAGCCGGACCCGAGCCGGCCGCATCCTCTACCCCGACTGAAAGGGGCCTCACATGGCCTGGGATTTCGAGACCGAGCCCGAGTTCCAGGAGCAACTCGACTGGACTCGGGAGTTCCTCGACGAGCACATCCTGCCGTTGGAGACCATCGAGCTAGAGGTGACCGATGAGCAGTGGGCCGCGCTGACTGCCCCGCTCAAGCAGCAGGTTAAGGCCCGAGGGCTGTGGGCCTGCCATCTCGACCCCGAACTGGGAGGCCAGGGCTTCGGCCAGGTGAAGCTGGGGTTGATGCACGAGATCTTGGGCCGGTCGTCGATCGCCCCGGCCATCTTCGGCAACAACGCCCCCGATTCGGGCAACGCCGAGCTGTTGGCCATCGGCGGCAACGAAGAGCAGAAGAAGAAGTGGATGGAGCCGCTATTGGCCGGGGAGCTGCGGTCGGGGTTCTCCATGACCGAGCCCGACACCGCCGGCTCCGACCCCACCCTGCTGGAGACCTCGGCGGTGCGCGACGGCGACACCTGGGTCATCAACGGCCACAAGTGGTTCACCTCTGGCGGATCAGGGGCCGACTTCCTGATCGCCATGGTGGTGACCAATCCCGACGTCCACCCCTACCAGGGGTCGTCGATGATCGTGGTGCCCACCGACACCCCGGGCCTGGAGATCGTGCGGGACGTGCCCAACATGCACCACCCCTATCCGGGCCAGTTCGCCCGCCATCCCATGGGCCACTCCGAGGTGATCTACCGCGACGTGCGGGTGCCGGCCGAGAACTTGATCGGCAACCCCGGCGACGGCTTCGTGCTGGCCCAGAAGCGCCTGGGCCCCGGGCGCATCCACCACGCCATGCGCTGGATCGGCCAGTCCCAGCGGGCGCTCGACATGATGTGCGAGCGGGCCCTGTCCCGGTTCGCCCACGGGAGCCTGCTGGCTGAGAAGCAGATGGTGCAGGACTTCATCGCCGAGACCCGCATCGACATCGCCTCGGCCCGGCTGCTTTGCCTGCACGCCGCCTGGCACATGGACAAGCACGGCTCCTCAGCGTCCAGAACCGAGATCGCCATGATCAAGGTGTACGGCACCAAGATGCTGTACAACGCCATCGACCGTTCCATCCAAGTCCACGGCGCCCTGGGCTACTCGGCCGACATGCCCTTGGAGGAGATGTACCGCAACGCCCGGGCCTCCCGGCTGGTGGACGGGGCCGACGAGGTGCACAAGGTGTCCATCGCCCGCCGCACCCTCAAGGGGTACTCGGCGGTAGACGGCCACCCCACCGAGCACATCCCCACCCGCCGAGCCGCCGCCCTCGACCGCTTCGCCGGCCTGCTCGACATCGAGGTCATGAACAGCTAGCCGCTGGCCATTTCAGAGCCATTTTCCGAAGTGCACGACCCTGCATTTCAAGGGTGGTATATTTCCCGGTATGAAATCGCTTAGAAATTCCGAGGAGGTGCTGGAAGCACTCGGAGACAAGATCGTCAATTCCCTGGGTGCTGCGGCTTTTGAAGCGAGGACGGGGACGATCCAGCAATGAGCCTGGGAGAGGCCATCGCCACGGCCCGGCGAGCCCGCGGACTTACCCAAGCCGCCCTGTCAGAACAGCTTGGGATTACCCAAGCCGCCCTGTCCCGCTACGAACACAATCTGCGAGAACCGACGAAGGTCGTTCTCGGTGACATCGCTTCCGCCCTTGGCCTGACCCCCGACTTGCTGGACCACGCCGACCGCATGCAAGGAGCACTCGCCGTCGGTGCTCACATGCGTCGCCGGGCGACGGCGAAAGCCACAGCATGGCGCCGTCTCGAAGCCCAGTTGAACCTCTATCGTCTCCACGCCCAACGGCTCTTCGACGAAGTGGACCTCCACGTTGAGCTGACCGTCCCGTGGTTCGATCCATTCGAGTACGAGCCCGACACCGCCGCCCGCCTGCTGCGAATGCAATGGCGCATGCCCAGCGGCCCAGTGCGAGACCTGACACGGTGGATGGAAGCCGCTGGTTGCCTCATCATCGTCGCCGACTTCGGCACCTCTCGCATCGACGGCCTCTCGCAGTGGAGCGAAGGCCAGCCCGTCATAATGCTGAACTCGACCCCGCCCACCGACCGCTACCGACTCACCCTGGCCCATGAGTTGGGCCACCTCTGCCTGCACAGCCAAGGCGTTCCCGACGACGTAGAATCCGACGCCAACACATTCGCTGCCGAGTTCCTGATGCCCGCCGACACCATCCGCCCTCAGCTTCGCAATCTCACCACTGGCAAGCTGCACGACCTCAAGCGACACTGGGGGGTGTCGATGCAAGCGCTCATCGAGCGTGCGTATCGCCTTAAGACCATCAGCGCTACCCAACGCACCAGTTTCTACAAGAAGTTCAGCAGACTGGGTTGGCGCACCCACGAACCAGTCAGCGACGAGCTGACACCAGAACAGCCACGTCTCGCCGCAGAAATTGGACAAGCCCTGATCGCTCGTGGCCTCACCGAAAGCGAAGCCGCCATCATCTGCGGCTTCTCCCCTGACAATCCGGACAACCCCTTCATCTTTGACACTTCCCGTCTTCGTCTCGTTTGAAGCCGCATAAGTGTCCCGATAAGGCCGGTAGCCTTTCAGCATGTCCAAGCCGCTGGCGCTGAGTTTTCTCAAGTCGGCCAGCGATGCCCGCCAACTGCCCGAGTCCCGCTGCGAGGTGGCGCTGGTGGGGCGGTCGAATGTGGGCAAGTCTTCGCTCCTGAACTCGGTGGCCAACCGCAAGGGCCTGGCCCGCACGTCCAAGGCACCGGGGGCCACCCGTCTGATCAACATCTTCGAGCTGGATGGCGAGCCCGGCCGCTGGCTGGTGGACCTTCCCGGCTATGGCTTTGCCAAAGCGCCCAAGGCACAGCGAGTCGGCTGGCAGAAGATGATGGACGGCTACCTGCTCGACCGGCCCACCTTGGTAGAGGTGCTGCTGCTAGTGGACGGCCTCATCGGCCCCACCCCGCTCGACCTCCAGACCGTGGAATGGTTGGCCCACCACGACGTACCCCTGAAACCGGTGGCCACCAAGGCCGACAAAGTGAAGGCATCCCGCCGGGGCGCCCGCAAAGCGGAGTTGGCCAAAGGCCTCGGCGTCGCCCCCGGCGACGTGATCTGGACCAGCGCTACCAAAGGTCAGGGAATTCCCGAGCTCCGCGCCGAGATCAACTCCACCCTGCGGCTCAATCCCTGAGCGGAAACCCCACCGCGGTCTCCAACTCGGCCAGAGCTTCGTCGGGGTCCACCACTTTGATGGTGGTCATCCCCATGGCTCTAGCTGGCTTGAGATTCACCCCCAAGTCATCCAAAAACACACACCCCGATGGCTCAACGTCCAGCGCTTCGCAGGCCATGGTGTAGAACGATGGATCGGGCTTGCGCACCCCCACCACCGACGACTCCACCACCACGTCGAACCACCCCATCACCTCCGCCATCTCCACCGACCGCTCCGACGACTCCATCGGCGAATAGTTGTTGGTCAACAGCCCCGTTTTCAGTCGCTCTGAGCACCGCCGCACCGCCTCAGCCATCGCGGGCCTCAGCTCCCCGCCCAGCCCATTGAGTACCGCCATCCCATCCACCCGATACCCCAGCGCCGCCGCCTCGGCTTCAAACGCGACGGCAAACTCCTCTAACCCAATCTCCCCCCGCTCCATCCGCGCCCAAGCATTGGTATCCGAATCAGTCGAATTGATCTGCCGAATCAACCCCTCCGGCAGCCCATTGGCCCGCTCATAAACCGCAAACCCCTCCCAAGGCCCCGAAACAATCACCCCACCCATGTCAAACAAAACCGCCTCAACCACCGCCCGAGGCTACCCAAGCAACCAACCTCACCAGAGCGAGAAATCAGATACACCGCTATTGCCTCTTGACCCGGTAGTGTGGGACTCACGTGGTCCCAGGCAGTGGGGCCGAAAACATGAGGAGTCTCTGATGAGAATCTTGCCGGATGTTTCCCCCACCGATGAGCAGCTCAAGATCATCGGAGACGTAAAACCGGGGTTACGGATCATCAGGGGTGCCGCTGGGAGCGGAAAGACGACCACAGCTTTGCTGTGTCTGAGCCAGCTGGTGGTCGCTCGGCTAAGTCGACGGCAACGCCTTGGACACCAAGCACCGGTGCGGGTACTGGTGCTCACCTTCAACCGTACCCTTGAAGGCTATATCGCTGAACTCGCCCGTCGCTCCACACCGAGCAGCGACGCGCTTGACCTCACTATCAGTACCTTCGCCCGTTGGGCAAGAACCATGGTGGGCGATGTGAACATCGCAGGCCGCGACCAAGAATCGGCGATGCTTCGCCCACTCCTGCAATCCTTCGTCACCTCCCAACAGCATGACTTCTTCTCCGACGAAGTCGCATACGTCCTTGGCCGCTTCACACCCCAGAACCGCTCCGAATACCTCACCGTAGTGCGGCAGGGTCGAGGAGTCGCTCCCCGAGTCGACCGTCCAGTCAGAGAGAAACTGCTTCAAGACGTGCTCCCGGCTTACGAGGAAACCAAGGCCGAGCGTGGCCTCATCGACTGGAGCGACCTCTCCGTCTTGGCAGCAGACGCCCAGCCAGACCTCCGTTATGACGTGGTGATCGTCGACGAAACGCAGGACTTCTCCGCCAACCAGGTGCGAGCAATTACTCGCCACCTCCAAGAATCCCATAACGCCACCTTCATCATTGACGCCATCCAGCGCATCTACCCCCAGTACTTCACATGGCGCGAAGTAGGCATCACTGCTCGCCCTGAGATCATCCACACCCTCAAAGAGAACTACCGCAACACCCAAGCCATTGCCGCCTTTGCCCTTCCCCTTGTAGATGGGCTCCCAGTAGAAGATGACGGCACGTTGCCGGACTTCACCGCGTGCAACCGCTCGGGTATCAAACCTCTGATCGTCGCAGGCAAGTACAGCGCCCAACTTCAGACAATGCTGGATCGGCTCGCAAACATCACCGACTTCCACACGGAGTCCATCGCTTTGCTCCAACCTCGTGGCGGTGGTTGGTTCAAGGAAGCCCGCAACATCCTTCGTGCTCGTGGAATCCCTTACTGCGAATTGGCCCGCGAGAACGAGTGGCCTTCGGGCTCCGAAGTCGTCGCTCTCTGCACTATCCATTCAGCCAAGGGCCTCGAGTTCGACCATGTGCTGCTTCCTGGCCTCAGCCAGCAAGTCACGCCGCACGGCCCCCAAGATGGCGATGCTGACCTCGAGCGGTTGCGTCGTATGTTGGCAATGGCCATCGGACGCGCCCGCAAGTCGGTCATGATCGGCTACAAGCCCGGTGAGGAGTCCTCCCTGGTCGGATTGCTTGATCCTTCCACTTATGAACTGGTCGAGGTGTAAGCACCATGGACTGGGCATCTGAAGCCACCCCTCAGACTGAGGCACAAGTGCGACTAGCGCCGCGTTGCCCCGAGATCGTCGAAGCCGCCATCGAGCGCGGCATTACCAGCATCGTTCATTTCACCCGAGCCCGTCCCGGACTGGTTGGAATATTGGCCCGCTCAGCCGTCATGGCCCGGCGCGACCTCCCAGAAGATGTCCGGCTCAGGCATGTGTATGAAGAAAACGCAGTTGACAGAAGCCGAGATCAGCCTTGGCATGGCTACGTCAATCTGTCCGTGACGACGATCAACAAGAGGTTCTTTCAGTTCTCTCAACGCGAACATCCACACGAAGAGTGGGTGATCCTTGAGTTCGGTCCAGAAATATTGGGCGATCCTGGCGTGGTTTTCTGCACAACCAATAATGCCTACCCAGTCGTACACCGAAGCGCGGAGCTTCGGGGTTTCAATCAAATGTTCGCTCCAGTCGTCCCATGGGGCTACCAGGGAAGCGTCTCCACTCGCAGGGCTCAACGGCGGAAGCAAACCACGGATCCCCAGGCAGAGATTCTCTACCCATTCGCACTCTCCCTTGACCACCTTCATACGATTACCGTGAGTGACGATGCCACTCATGACACTGTGGCTGGCACCCTCTTCAACCTCCGCAGCGAACTCCCCCACGACCCCCGTATCATTCCAAGACCGGAGGCCTTCCGATGACAATGACGAGCGAACCTTCCCAAACACAGGCAGAACTCTTCTACCCCTCTAATTGTTCCGATGACGACCGGGCTGATCGAACCCGGAATTCCATGCTGTGGGCGGCCTACGGGGATGCGCTGGGATTCATCAGCGAGCTGACAGACGAGAAGGGCCTCAAACGCAGGACAAAGGGGGCTCCGCTCGACCGGCTCATGAATTGGACGCGGCGGGTCGGAGGGCGGGGAGGGGTGAACGTGGAGTTGCCCGCTGGGTGCTGGTCCGACGACACCCAGCTTCGAATGGCGGTGAGCCGGTCGATTGGCAAACATGGCTTCGACGTGGAGACTCTTGCCCGCATCGAGCTCCCCGTTTGGCCGTCTTACGGCCTCGGAGGCGGACGGGCCTCCAAAGCCGCGGCCAAGAACCTCTCCGCGTCCGGTGCCTTGTGGTATGCCAACACCTTCCCCGGCTGGTGCGATGCCGGCGGTAACGGCGCCGCCATGCGGATCCAGCCTCATGTCTGGGCATCTCCCGACCTTGACGGCAGCTATCTGCTCGACGTGATTACCGACAGCATCTGCACTCACGGACACCCCCGTGCCATCGTGGGAGCCTGCTTCCACGCCTCGGTCCTGGCCCATTGCATCAGAACCGGAATCGCCCCCAACTTAGACGAGTGCGCGGAGACCGCCGCCAACCTGGGCAATGCCCTCTCGCTCATCCAGAACCATCAGAACCTCAGCACTGTGTGGATCAGCCTCTGGGAGCGAGAGACCGGCAAACATTTCCAAGAAGTTTGGCAGGCCACCGTTGTCGAACTCTGCGACGCTATCCACCATGCCGCAACTGCCGTCGACACCAAATCGTGCCTCACCGAGACCTACAGAGCGATCTCCGACCGCCTCGGACTCACCGACAAACGCCAACAAGGCAGCGGCATTCTCACCACAACAGCGGCCGCAACCCTCGCCGCACTAGCTCCTGGCCCCTATGAAGGGACCTCGGCCGCTGCGAACACCATTGGTAGCGACACTGACACCATCGCCACCATGGCCGGAGCACTGCTCGGCGCCTGCGATGCCGCTCCACAGCCCCCAGAGAAGCCTCTCGACAGCCCCTACCTGCTGAGCGAGGCCGACCGACTCACCGCCATCTCCCAAGGCCACCAAGTTAACAACCACCAATACCCCGACACCCTCACCTGGGTCGCTCCCCAAACACAGGCCGACGCATTGGTAACCAACAACGGCCGACTGGCCGTGGAAGGTCTCGGCCCGGTAGAGGAATTGGACCCCGACCTGTCTTGGTCGCCCCGCAAAGACTTCGCTTGGCAGTGGGTTCAAACCGAATTCGGTCAAACACTCCTAATCAAACGCCGCCCCGAAATTCGCTCCCGCAAAGCCAGCAACACGCTGGAATCGCCGAAACCACCCCTCCTCCCTTCCACCCCTCTCCCGCCTAAAGCTGCCAAGACCACCGAAAAAAAGTCTTGCCCTCCGAGCGATGCACCATTGGATCGCGGACTAGACATCGACGCGGCCGTCAACCACGCCAAAGAACACATCGCCGACAACACCCAACTCGGCTACACTGTCCGACGCGCCGCCCGAGACGGAACCATCAATGATCTCGTCGCCTTGGTGACTTCCATTCGTGACGATCTGCGCCGCTGAAATGGTCCCAGCCAATAGCGACTTGCAGCTGCGAGCACCCGAGTTCGTAGTAGACGCAGATAGCCCTTTCGCAAATGATCGTCTGAATCGCCAAAAAGATGTCAAGTCATTCTGCGAAGTGATCCGGAACGCTGGAAGACACGGAACAATCATCCTGCTTGACGGCCAATGGGGTTCTGGGAAAACGGCGTTCGTCAAGATGGCTGCTGCCTATTTGCAAACTCAAGATGTAAGGGTCGCCGAGTTCAACGCATGGAAGCAAGGCCATACTGAGATGCCGTTCGCTGATCTACTTGCAGCCATATCTAAACAAGTCGATAAATCCAAGATGGAAACTGTGAAGAAAGCAGCAGGAAATGCACTTGTTCACATCACTAAAGTAACCAGTCGTGGAATTGTAGATCTAGATGCCATGAAGGTCCCCAAACCTGAGTTGATTGCTCAGTGGGCAGAGATTGAAGAGTCAGTAAACGAATTCAAGACACAACTCCAACTTGCAGCGTCATCGGATCAAGGTCCTTTTGTCGTCATCATTGACGAATTGGACCGGTGTCGTCCAGATTATGCCCTAAGCGTATTGGAAACTGTCCGACACCTCTTCGATGTACCTGGTGTTGTTGTCGTGCTAGCCGCCAACTTGGAAGAACTATGCCACACCGTTCAATCCATTTTTGGGCCGGACTTCACGGCAGACCGATATATTCGCCGTTTTGCTGACCAATATGTACTGCTAACCAAGCCTGATGAGCAGCATCTCTCTGAGTTCCTTGAACACACATTGGAGACGGCCGGATTACACACCCGCATTTCAGCAGTTCGTTCTCATATAGGCATCGACACAGGAGCCGGAAGAGTTCTGCAACTGGCGATTGATGCGGCCGGATGCAGCATTCGCGACCTAGAACAGGCAATTTTTCGAACCGTGGCACCTACAGTTTCTACGAGGCCACACTCTCATCCCAACTCTTTCACCTGCCAACCCACACTCATTGTGGCTGCGCTAACAACGCTACAAGTCGTAGCCGTAGATGCCTATAGAGGGATTTTGAGCGGAGATGATGACGACGGGTTCGCCGCAATTTCTGCCATTAGTAAAGTCCTCGGAAAACCAGAGGAAGACAATATTGACAATTGGCCTTGGACACCAAGAGGTCAACTTGAATCGGTTTTGATAGCAGGTATGGGGGCAGACTTTCAAGGTTTGGTAGAAGAGATAAGTAAGAATATCTCACGAAAATATCAAGAAGCTACACAGTGCAGCGATGAATTGGCTGCTATTGTGGGGAGTCATATTACCAAGCTAGATTTGAGAATGTTTGACTGGGTCCGTCGTTTAGTCTGTTTCCGCGGCTATAAGCCGTTCACAGACGAAGAAGTATGAGTTAGCCTACCTGAACACGCTAGTCTTGTTCTCTGTAATACACTCGTGATCTCGTCACCAATCCTTGTATTGTCTCCCTTCTCTCCAAAATGCGTCGGATCCTCCACCCCCTCAGCATAAATAACTCCAAAACTTTTTCGTTGTCGAATTCAACCTGGATAATGTCATCGGAGGTAATCTCTCGACTGCTTATCTGCATGTTGTCGCGAACTGCTTCCTTAAGTGTCAGCTTGTAGAGATGTATGACGTCTGTGCGCCTAATCTTCTTGATAGCATGCATCAAATGCTTGCTTACTTCTCTTGGCGAGACCTCAATTATACTACGCACGTATTGTGAGTACTCCCCAACTGCTCTGAGGCAATGCTCACCATAACCTGGGACATCTGATGCTCTGAATTTTCTACTATGTTCTATGTGAATCCTGAGCAATCTTGCTGGCCTTTGCAGAGGATCGCTCTTCTGACCATTATCTAGACTTTCACTCATACCACTTGCGAGCTTAACAGCCCCATTCGCAATACCTGCCGCTGCGATTACAGTTTCAATCACCATTTAACCACTCACTCATTCGTACGATCCTGCTCGACCATCAATGTTCTGCTGCTTTGGTGGTTTGCGCTGGGCGGCGGTGGGGGTGGGGAGGTCGGTGGCGGGGATGAGGGGGGAGGCGAGGATGTCGTCTAGGAGTTGGGGGCGGTGGGGGTGACTTGGACGGTGTGGTCGAGGATGGCGAGAAGGCGAAGAAGTTCCTCGGATTGAGTCCACTGGGTGGGACGGATGTCTTCGAGAGGGCTGGATTTCTTGCCTTTGCGGTTTTTCATGCGGTAGCCAAGCCATGAGCGGAGCACTTTGAGGCCAGACACTTCGAACTCCCAGATTTCGGAACTGACGGGACTAAACACGCCGGTGCCTACAGTGAGGTGCTGGGATTCGGTGTCGTAGGTGAACTGGTCGGGCATCTGCTCAACGGGGGCGATTTCTTGAGCTGAGCCAGTAGGCAAGTGGGTTTGGCCAGGCGGGGCGAAGCGCTCACCCCAGGTGTGCCACCAGAGCAGGTCGCGGCCTAGGTCCACTGCTTGTAGGTACAGGTCGGGGCTGGAGGTGATGGGGAGGTGGAAGGGCCCCGCGCCCTCTGCGAGCTCTTCGGCGAAGTGAGTGCTGAATGCGGGGGTGCCCCCGACTGCGTAGACATAGGCCAGTAAATCCTCGGGGGAGACCTGAATGCCGAGTTGCTGACTCAAGAATTCGAGCAGGCCATCAGTGATGTTGGCTGCGTGGCCGCTGTTGTCGCGGTATAGAGGGATGACATTCTTGGCACCGCGGTTACTGAAGTGGTGGAAGTCGGGAACAAAGGGGGTGACTGTGAGCACTGGGCCTCGGCCAAATTTGGTGGATGTCAAAGTGGTGAGAAAGACTTGGTGGGACCCGCGGATATGCCACATGTCTGGCCCGGCTCGATCAATTAGCCGTTGGTCAGCGATCAACCACTGCCGGTCGAAGCTCCTGTAGCCGTACTGTTCAAGGCGCTCAAATGGGTCCCCGCGATCTAAATGCAGAGCAGATTGCAACTTCTTCGTCCCGCCATGCAGAGGTTTGGGCTCGCTATGGACCTTTTGGCCTGATGGGCTCTCATCAAACAACTCTTGACGCTTGCGTGGCACTGCTGTCAAGAACTCCCGCCATCGGCTCTCAAGCACCTGCTTCGTTTCCGCGATAGGCCATGTTCGGCCGAGTTTGCAACCGGACCTGATCCACGGGAACAAGTCGGTCACCTGCGGCCAGTCGTAGTACGCGGCGTCGCTGCGGGGTGTTAAGTCGTCTAGGCCGATGCCAGTGATCTGTTCAGTCACATCATCAAGGGACAGGCCGTTGAGTCCTGCCAGCTTTTGCTCCCTGGCGCCTCTGACACGGTGGTAGCGCACGGTGCAATGGCCGGAACGTTCGGTCTGGGTGCGGACACCGATGGCCATGGCGACGGGGGTTTGGATGTCGAAGACGTTCTCTTCCTTTTGGGCACCGCGGCCTTCGCCACCGAGGTCGATGATCCACAGTTCGTCGAATGCTTGGCGCAGCAGGTGGCGGACACCGCCCATGGAAATGCCGTCCAAGTAGGAGGAGGCGGTGATGAAGGCGACCACACCGGGACCAGGAGGAAGTTCAATGGCCTGCCAGATGGACCACACCCAGAAGTAGACGTAGTCGTTGTAGACATTCTTCAGGTGAACGCCCAGACCGGCCGACCTCATGGGCTCGGTTACGGCATCCAGCAGAGGGACTGGCTTGGATGTTCCCTGACTTCCCGACCGGGTGGCAACCCGCCGCATGGCGGTGTCGGCGTCGAATAGCGGGCGGATGCCGGGCACGCCGTAGCGGACTACTCCGCCTTTACGGCGTCCAGCGGCGTCGATCTCTCGCTCTTCGCGATCATAGGGCGGGTTGCCAATGACGGCCGAGAACCGTTCACGCTCCTTCAAATCAGCCGCACGCTCGCCTTCCTCAGCCACGGCGTTGCTCATAGTTTGGAGCTGGCCTTGACGGGGGGTGTGATCGAGGGCGTCGGTGAGCAGAACCTTGGGATCGCCGTCATCTACGCCTTCGCTGTGCAATTCCAGTGCAACTTTGAGGTGGGCGATTGCGTAGGGGCCGAGCATCAACTCGAAGGCGTGCATCTGGGGCAGGACGTGGTCGCGCAGGTGCTTCGTCCACTCTTCCCGAACACCACCCGCTCCCAGGAACGACCGCTTGGCTTGGCGGAGCCAGGCCACCAGGAATGTGCCAGTACCGGTGGCGGGATCGACCATCGACACGAACGGGCGGTCGGGGTCTAGGCCGTCGGGTACGTCAAAGCCATTGCGGTCGGCTACCTCCTGCCAGGTGGCGGGATCGGCAATGCCCATCGGCAAGCCGAAGCGAGAGCGCAGCACTTCATCAGTGGCTCGCACGATGAAGTCCACGACCGGCTGGGGCGTGTAAAAGGCGCCAGCGTCGGCTCGCATCTTGGGGTCGTACTTCTTGAGGAACTCCTCGTAGAAGTGGATGACAGGGTCGCCGCCCTTGGCAGTGGCACCGAACTGGTCGAGAATCGACTCCACGTTGGTGTCACGCAGGTCAGCCACAAGCTGGTTGATGCCGCTCCCGGCCAGGTCGAGGGCGGCGGCCTCGTCGTGTACCTGCTCGAAGAAGGCGGCTAAGAAGGGGTTCGCCAGTGGCACCGCCGAGAAGATCGGCGACGACCCGAATCCCTCGGGGTCGGTGATCCGGCTGGTGAGCGTTCCGTACACCAGGGTTTGGGCGCACATGTCGGCGAACTTGGGGCCGTCCACATCTGCCACAAGCTGGGCCCGCACTTCATTCATCAAGGTGGTGAACGGGCCGACCTGCTTGTGGGTTCGTTCGTGAGCCTGCTCGCGGGCCAGCACGGCCTCGATCTGGTCCCGGAGATCTGAAGCCGTGCGAGCCATGCGGTCGGCTAGCCGGGCGGCGTCGCCGATGGCCTGGCCGGGCATCAACTTAAAGGCACCCCGCCAGTCGTGGCGCCACTGGTCGGCATCATTTGTCTCAGTCGGCCACACGAGCGATGGCATCAGCTCCTCGGCCAATCGGGTCAAGTGCGGGTGGGGCGACTGGGCCGGCCGCCAGGCCAGAGAACGGACTTTGGGGAGGCGGTCGCCGTCGTCGAAGAAGGCCACGAAGTGCATCTCGACCGCGGGGTCGCTGCCGGTAAACACGATGAAGAGCAAATCGTCCAGCGCCCAAGACGGGCGGGTGCCGTTGCCCACGCGGCGCTGGCGGGTGACCAGCGCATGGAGCAGCCGCCGAAGCTGGGTGATGGGCAGGCGCGGCCCGTCGAACTGCACCAGGAACACACCCCAGGGCTGGTCGGCGGTGAGCGGGCGCATCTGCTGGAGCCTCACGACGTCGCGGAGTTTGTCGGCGGGGACGCCCAGCTCGGCGGGATCCCAGTCGTAAGTGAGGTCGTCGAGGCTCTCGTCCTCCAAGTCGGCCCCCTCTAGGGGCCAGCCCAGCTCGTCGCGCAAATACACCGACACTTGGGCGAATGTGCGGATGTCACGCAGAGCATCGATTCGACGCTGGAGCTCTGTGGGCATCAATTCAGCTCCATCCAACACATCAACTTGGGCTTGGGGGCATCCAGGGGAACATTCACTTGCTTGAGGTACGTGTCTCGGACATGGCCGAGCACCAGTTTGCGGGCTTCGGTCAAGGTCGGCTTATCGGTGACACATCGGCGAGGGGTGTTGGGCTTGGAGCGGATGCACTCGATGATCTCACCGGGCGACTCTAAGACCCTCACTTGGTCGAGGTCCCAGAGGTACCACCTTGTCGGACCTGCTTCCAGGGTGAATATCTGTTGTTCTGTGTCGAGAGCAGGCAGCCCGTAGCAGAAGAACACCCCACGGGCACCTTTGCTGAGCTTCTTGCGGCCTGAGAACACCGATCCAGGAAATTCGTCCAGCCGCTCGGCCAACTCTGGGTGCTCCTTAACCAAGGTCTGGTACTCCAGATGCATGTCCTCAACCGCGGTGCGGGCACCCTCATAGGAGGCATTGAACTCTTTCAGCGCCTCATAGTCGTCCTCCGGGGTGAGGAGCTTGCGCCCCTCGATGCCCATCGTCTTCGAGATCAGAAGGGTCTTGTGGGTGACTCGCTCATACAAGGTGAGCATCTTCTTGAGATCGTCCGGCGGCAGGAAGTTCCAGAACAACACTTGATCTCGCTCACCGGCTAGCTCTGGATGGTCCGCCACCATGCGGTCCTCGACCTCTGGATTCATGCGCCGGTCTACACGGCCGATGCGCTGCATGAGCCGCACGGGATTCCAGTGGATGTCGTAGTTGACGAGCCGGCTGGCGTCTTGGAGGTTGAGGCCTTCCGACAACACATCAGTAGAGATCAGCACCCTGATCTCTCTATCGCCGTTGGCAGCCAGTTCAGTCGAGCTGCTGGCGTTGTAATAGGGGGCGAACCGGCGGATGATGTCAGCCCGGTTCACCGTCGATCCTCCGTCTATCTGCTCCACGCCGTCGATGCCCGCCTCCTTTAGATGAAGGGCGACATAGCGGGCAGTGTCGGCAAACTCGGTGAACACCAACACTTTGCGGTCGGCCAAGTCCTTGCTGCGCAGCAATCGTGTGAGCTTCTTGAGCTTGTCGTCTTGTGCCGGGGTGAACCGATTGGTGAGATCGAGGAACTGGGAAATCTGGTCGAGATCGAGGTAGACCTCGCTCAGGATCTCAATCACGTCGTATTCGTCGCGGGAGAGCCGTCTCTCGGCCGCAGCGTCAAGCAGCTCTTGGGGGATGACATCCTCATCGGCATCGGCTTCGTCGTCTTCATCATTGAAAGGCAGGCCAAGCTGGTTTTCGGGGTGGTAGCCGATGACGGAGGCATGTTGGCGCTTCCAGCGGTCGTAGCGCTTCTTCTCCGACTCGGTCTCGCTGTGAATCTCGACAAAGGCCAGCAGCTTCCGCATCAGAAGATCGAGCGACTTCTCGAATGCGTACACCGAGCTCTCAAACCGCTTTAGGAACATGGTGCGAATGAGGCCGACAACCTGCTTCTGGCGATTTTCCTCAAAGGCGTCGATGCTGTCGTCGGGGCCGATGTAGTAGGCCAGCGGGTAGTAGATGGCCAGGGAGAAGAGCGGGTTCTTCTTCTCGAATGCCCTCTCGAATAGGTCAAGCACCTCACCGTAGGAAGACCGGATGGAGTACTCGGCCACCTTGGGAGGGCGGCGATCGGGAAACGCCGACGACTCCCCTCGCTCCTGGATCTGGCTGGCCTTCGCATAGGCCCGGCTTCGCTGCACTACCAGCGCTCCGAAAATCTCGTTGCCTGAGAGTGCCTCGCTGGCCTCAGAGGTAAATCCCTCGAAGAGCGTGACTTCTTCACCACCCAACAGCGCCTTCAGCTGGCGTTCCATGACGTTGAAGCGTCCTGTGAGGCTGTGGACACCAAGGGTCTGGGAGAAATAAGCGTCGTCGCGCTGGGTGAACAGCTCCACCATGTGGCGGAAGTCAGCCAGGCGGTTGTTGACCGGAGTGGCGGTGAGCATGAACACTTGCTTGGGACGCGCCGAGCTTTCAAGCAGGTCGTAGAGACGCCAGTAGCGGGAGCGGAGATCGGGTTCATCTGGGGTTTCGGGGCGACGGCCTTGGCGGCCGGGGTTGCGGAAGTGGTGAGCCTCATCGATGACCACTGCATCGGCCAGCTCTGAGATGCGTTCGAACCGTTCGGGAAAATCGCCGGTGCGGTTCAGGTCGGTGTGGCTGAACACGGTGAGGTTGGAGAAATCGGCCCCGCCGCCGAAACCTCCGATGTGCGACAGCCAACGGCGCAGGTGGGGTTCCCACACCCCTTCCTTGGCGGCCTTGGGGGCAAAGATCACCACCCTTTTGTTCTCGTGTAGCACCAACCGCTCCACCAGCATCAACCCAACGAAAGTCTTACCCAGGCCCACCCCGTCACAGAGGAAGGCCCCTCCGTATTGGCGGGCGATCTTCATCAACGACCAGTAGGCCTCGCGCTGGTACTGGTCGAGGTGGGGGAACATCCGCGAATGGGTCTCATCCCACTCGCCAGCGGTGAGCTCGCGGCCCCGGAAGAACTCGTGAAGGGCCTTGGCGTAGACATCGAAGGGGGTGAACTCGGCGGTATGGCGGGTGATGGTCCGCAGCACATCCTCGGTGACCTCTTCGGCTTGTTCCCAGTGGATGTCGAACCAGTCCTGGAGCTCGGCCACCTCCCGGCCGCTCTGGATTTGAATGTTCAGCTCGATATTCTTGGTGAGCCCGGCCCCGGTGAAGTTGCTGGAGCCGACCAGCGCCTTCGCTCCGATCACATCGAGCTTGGCGTGGGTGATGTAGGCCTTGGCGTGGAACTTGTCCTGCTTGTACACCCGGCACTCGATCTTGCCCTCCTTCAAGGCTTCGACCACTGCCTCTACGCCCTCAAGGAAAGGGTTGTCGTCTTTCTCGGATTCCAAGCTGTAGTCCAGACGCCCGACCCGGCGCTTGATCGCCTCGGCGAAGGCATTGCGGGTCTTCAGGGATACCTCGTCGCCCATAAGGATCCGGATCTTGTCGAGCTGCTGCCACCTGCCGTCAAGGGCCAGCAGAGCCCCGATCTCGAAAAACCCCGTGGCGATGTCGAACGTGTCGGCGATTTCAGTCCACTGCTGGAGGTATTGCAGCCCCGTCCACCCCGACACACTGTTGTCAACAATGAACAGCTCCCCACCGCCCCTATCGCTCACGCCAGCAAGCTACACCAAGGGTGTGACAGCAAGGGGAACAGTGCGTTGAATTATGGGTGCTTGGAGATGCCGGTGGATAGCATCACCGGCGTGGCGGCTCCGATCAGGTCCTCGAACATCTTCTCCATCGGGTATGAGCAGCGCAGTGTCGACGATCTCGTCGCGGCCCTGCAAGATCACCAAGTAAGCGTGCTGGTCGACGTCCGCATGAATCCAATCTCCCGCAAGAAAGGCTTCTCCAAGACGGCGCTTACCAACGCCTTGGCTGAAGCTGGGATCGAGTATCGCCACGAGAGGGAGCTAGGGAACCCGAAGCAGAACCGCGATCCATTCCGGCGAGGGTTGATATCAGCCCGCGAGCGCTATCTTCGCCATCTCCGCAACGGCGCCTCGGAGGCATTCGGCAATCTGATCCAACTTGCTGGTACAACGCGGATAGCATTGCTTTGCTACGAGCGAGAACACCACCATTGCCACCGCTCTTGCATAATCGAAACCGCCCAGGAGGAGCACCCCGGGCTCGGTTTCCTAGCCATCTGATCAATCGACAAGGTCGTGATCGCTTTACAAGTTTGGTTCGTGAGACTCCACAGAAGCTGTCACGTTTGCTAACTGGGAAAAATCAAGACGTTCGAGGAAGCTGGTACCGTGTTCTTCGCAGAAGTTCTCAGTTGCACCAGCAATCATCTCTGCAGCAACTACCAGGGCCGGTAATGCAAATTCGTGGTCTGGGCCAATACTCAAGTTAACCCAGTTGAGATAAAAGGAGTGAGTGTCCCCCAACCTGTCGCCCGGCAGGTCTGTCTCATGATCGTCACCTCTCACAAAAGTACAGTCGAACCCCAGTGGACTGATTTGACCCAGTACACGCAGAAGACTCATCTTGGGAATTCCAGTATATCGACTCAATAGGTCTGCATTCATATGAACATTTCTTGGTAGATCCGCAGGACAACCAAACCGAATTATGCTTAATACTGCACCCCTTTCTTCAATCGTCATTCGAAGAAGTATGTCAAAAAATGAACGTGCATGATGTTCTGCAACACCTTGAAGTTGAGCGTCACCAGATATATCGAGACGCTCATGAAGCCGGTCCAACACAGGCGGCATGTAACGCTCTCTCAATTGTTTTCCAAGCTTGTTTGCAATTTCATCGCATAGTTGTTGTGGTGTCATCTGGCTTAAGTCCATATAGTCTACTGTATCAAGTAAGCCTGAAATCGGAGTGTCGTCAAACCTGGCAGGAAGAATATACTCGTAATCGTCCTTCAGAGCGCGTGCTTGTGCACTCTTAAGTTCCAAATTGGGCCAAACTTTGTCCGCATATTCCTTAGAGACAAATATCACACAATATTTGCATGAATTTTGAAATACATCACTCAAGTAGTCATATAAATTCTTTCCCCACAATTCAGTCCTCTTGTCTTTGTCATAAAATGCGCGGATGCCTCGACCCTTGAGTCCTTCGGCGACATCTTCCACATACTGACGTTGTTCACCAGCAAATGAAAGACCGACATCGTATTCGAAATATTGTTCCATGACCCTTGCTCTTCCTACGGTGATCCAAGTTCACTTGATCCCATTTATTAGGATGCTTTATAGCAGTAACAGGACGGCAAAGAGAATCCAAATAGTGGACGAGACCCGAAGCAGCCAGGTGGGGTGGCGCTGCAATCAGCGCCACCCCACCCTTCTGAAGTCTGCTACCAGGAGCTTAGCCAGTAGCGAGAAGCCTACCTGGAGCGTACGCAAGTCACGATAGCGGAACCTCAGGCCCTGGGGATCTCAGAGATTCAGTACAAATGCAAGAGGCTTTCTCGAACTGCATTGCGCGCTTCCATCTCACACGAGAGGTTCAGGAGTGCTCGGTCAGGACTCCTGAGCTAGGAGCTCCCGATTGACGGCCTGTCGAATCCACGATGACACTGAACGGTCGTCGGCTTCGGCGGCTGCCCGGACCTGTTCAAGCACGTCAGGAGGAAACCTCACCGGTACCAACTCGGTCAGACGCTGCTTACGTCGCCTCACGGGTCCTTGTGGAGTCAAGTTCTCGGGGTTGCTATAGAAGGCGTGCTCTTCTTCTGGGGTCATTTTCGACTCGTTCACCGATCCTCCATGTACTGAATTGCCAGGCGTGCTGGCGCGACGTAGCACCCAATCGGGCGGCACTTCGCTGGGTTGCCAGAATCTGGCGGAGCCAGTGGCACAACCAGAACTCTTCCTTCCAAAGCAGACACCATCAGCCAGTGGGCTGGGGGTTTCGCCGGGTAGAAGTGCGGATCGCTCTGCCAGACCTCGTTGATGTCATCAATGCCCAGAGAGGCGTGCTTGAACAGGTGAGCTGCCTGGCGGTCGATCTCAAATGGATTGTGGTCATCTAAGAGGTCCAAATCGAATGGGTTTTCTGCCTGCATATTGTATTACAAGCGGATACGAAAACCAACACACTCCCCCATTGGGGGAAGGCCACGTTGGGGTCCTCCTCGCCGATTTCTTGCGCAAGGGCCCATAAGTCGTCTCCTTCAAACAGTTCTGCCAAGGCCCGACGACCCTCGGGCGATAAGTGCGGATCTCTATCACCTGACCCGCGATAGCGACTGTACCGACTGACTCGCTCGAATACTCCAAAGTCACTTCGGCAGAGGCTGATTACTGCCTCTGGCGGACGGAAGCGGGGGTTAGGTCGGCTGCCTTGGGGACGCCGATTAGGGCGAGAGTTCGGGTTAGGTCTTCGGTGAATTGGTCTAGGAGGTGGTCGACGCCGGGTTCGCCGGCGGCGGCTAGGGCGTAGAGGTAGGGGCGGCCGAACATGACGGCATCAGCGCCGAGGGCGAGGGCCATGGCGATGTGGCTGCCCCGGCGGACGCCGCCGTCGCAGATGATGTCGATTTCGCCGCCCACTGCGTCGGCCACCTGGGGGACCAACTCCAGGATGGGGGGCGCTCCGTCGAGCTGGCGGCCGCCGTGGTTGGAGAGGATTATCCCGTCAACGCCCTGTTCGGCGGCGATTTGGGCATCGCCTATCGATTGCACGCCTTTGAGCACTAGCTTCCCGTTCCAACGCTCACGCAGCCAGTCCAGGTCGTCCCACGAGAGCGCCTGGTTGAACTGGTTGTGGGCGAACTCGGCCAAACCCAAAGCCGAGCTGCCGTCGTAGCCCTGTACGCCGGTCAGGTTGGCAAACGTGATCGGGTCGGACCGAAGCAGCGACCATGTCCAGGCCGGCCGGCGCAGCCCGTCCAAAACAGTGTCGGGCCCCAGGGTGGGCGGCAGGGTGAAGCCCCGGCGCACGTCGCGCTCTCGGCGGCCGAACACTGGCGTGTCCACCGCCACCAGCAGGGCCTCGTAGTCGCAGTCGGCCGCCCGCTGGAGCCATTCGGCCACCAAGCCCCGATCGCGCCAGAAGTAGAGCTGGAACCACAGCGGGCCGTCGCTCACCTCTCTGATCTCCTCGATCGAGCGGGTGCTCAAAGTGGAAAGCGAATAGGCGATCCCCTTGCGGGCCGCGGCCCGAGCCACGGCCAGCTCCCCGTCGGGGCACACGATGCGGGTGAATCCGGTGGGTGAAAGGGCCAGCGGCACCGGATGGCGCCGGCCCAGCAGCTCCACCGAGGTGTCCAGTTCCGACACGTCCCGCAGCACCCTGGGGACAAACTCCCATTGATCGAACGCCGCGGCGTTGCGCTCCATAGACAGCTCGTCCTCAGCCGCCCCGTCGATATAATCGAACACCCCTTGAGGCAGCCGCTTGCGGGCCAACTCCCGCAGATCGGCCACCGACGCCGCCCGGCTCAGCCGCCGCTTGGCCCGATTCGGCTCAAACCGCCGAAACCGCACCACCGAGCGCAGCGTCCGGATCATGCCCACGCCACTGATTCAACTACATCGCACCGCTGATGACTACATGGGTTCTCAAACCCCGACCAGACTCCTCAAGCGACCTTGGTGGGGTACCGCAACCCCTGACAAGCGGCGCCGAAACTCCAGCCCGGCATTGACCGCGGCAATCACATAGCTGTCCCAACGCTCAACCTGTTCGCCCAAGCTCTCGCAAAACCAACGATGTACCTCGTCGGACCACCACATTCGATACCTGCTCCTTGGATCGGTGACCGGTGGGGGAAAACCACCAGGGCCCCGCTTGCCAGCAACGAGCAACCGCACGCTCTCACGAGTGCGTCCAGTCCGAGCAGCGATATCAGCCATGGACAGGAGTCCGATCTCAGCCAATCGGACAACCTTGACGCCGGCAACGGATTCCACCTCGGCGATGGCGGAGAACACCGCCTCCTCGAACGTGTCGGTCTCTCGCCCAAAATCAAGGTACTGGATCCCGTCAGTCCGCCCGACCAGCGCATCGTCGCATCCCGCTTCGAACAGCGCGTCAATCACGCCTTCGTCCTGCAAGTCAGGACCCTCAACGATCATGGTGAACTCATGTAGCGGCATCTTGGTGTCTCACTTTCCCCACTCGTGTCTGCATCTACTCACTTCGCGACGGAGACAACAGGCAAAGTTCCCCGAGTTGCGAGGGGTTGACCAGATCGAAACCTGGCACCGGACCGACTGGCCCCGCCACAGCGCATGACGCCCCAACGATGACCTGACGGGGTGACAACTACCGACCATCCAGCCTCCTCTGCCTCAGCGAGCACAGCCTCAACCTCCTTGTCGGGATGTCGCCCCCGCGCCATGTTGACAATATACAACGCTGTTGCTATACGTCAACACCGCAGGATAGTAACCGGAGGGGCGACCCCGCAGTTCCGCCGTACTGGCAGGTGTGGGAACATGGCCCGTGATGGCCACCGACTACTGGCGTGACGGCTACCTCGTACGCCGCAAGCTGGTACCAGAAGAGATGATCGCCACCCTCAACCAGCGTTTCGCCGACATCGCCGACGGCACCGTCTCCCCCGCTCCCAACATGCAGGTGGCCCGAAACGTAGAGATCGCCAAAGGGCTGGTCACGCCCCGCACCCCGGCCCATGGGATTGCCAAGGTGAACTTCGTGAACGGCGAGCCGGTGATGTCCCGCTATGCCCACTACGAACCGCTCATCGACCAGGTGGAGCAGCTCATCGGCGACGACCTGATCGCCTTGAACAGCATGTACCTGAACAAACCGACCGACGTCGACGGACGTCACCCTCTTCACCAGGATCTGCTCTACTTCCCCCTCCGTCCCGCCGACCGCATCGTCGGAGTGTGGACGGCGCTCGATCAGGTAACCCGGGAGAACGGCTGCCTGGTGGTCATCCCCGGCACCCACACCGGCGAACTCCTGGAGCACGACTACCCCGATTGGGAGCACAAGAACTTCTTGTTCTTCGGCGCCAAAGGCATCGACGTCGACCAGCGGGTCCACCTGGAGATGGACCCCGGCGACACCGTCTTCTTCCATCCCCTGCTCGTCCACGGCTCCGGCTTCAACCGCACCGAGGGCCTCCGCCGCGCCATAGCCGTCCACTACGCCAACTCCCACTGCCAAGACATCTGGCACGGAGAAACCAAAACCATCGGCACCTTCAACCCCCGTCTGGACATCCGCCTAGTCCGCGGCGACGACCCCAACCAGTACGCCCAACCAGCTTCGCAACGACTGCAACCCGCCAGCAATACAGCAGTACGATGACCAGGCGATGACCGCCCCCCGCAACGTCCCCGAGAAGCCCGCGCTCGAGGGCCTCGAAGCCAAATGGGACGAAATCTGGGAAACCAGCGGAACGTACCGCTTCGACCGAACCGCGACCCGCGACCAGGTCTACTCCATCGACACCCCGCCCCCCACCGTCAGCGGCGCCCTCCACGTCGGCCACATCTTCAGCTACACCCACACCGACACCCTCGCCCGCTACCAGCGCATGCGGGGCAAAGAGGTGTACTACCCCATGGGCTGGGACGACAACGGCCTGCCCACCGAGCGCCGGGTGCAGAACTACTTCGGGGTGCGCTGCGACCCGTCCCTGCCCTACGACCCCGACTTCCAGCCCCCCGACGAGCCCGGCAAAGACCAGTTCCCCATATCCAGGCGCAACTTCGTGGAGCTGTGCGTGCAGCTCACCGCCACCGACGAGCAGGCCTTCGAGGAGCTGTGGCGCCGCCTGGGCCTGTCCATCGACTGGTCGCTCACCTACGCCACCATCGACGAGCGCAGCCGCCGGGCCTCCCAGCGGGCCTTCCTCCGCAACCTGGCCCGGGGGGAGGCCTATCAGAGCGAGGCCCCCAGCCTTTGGGATGTGACCTTCCGCACCGCAGTAGCCCAGGCCGAGCTGGAAGACCGGGAGCGCCCCGGCGCCTACCACCGCCTGGCCTTCCACCTCCCCGACGGCAGCGACCTGCCCATCGACACCACCCGCCCCGAGCTGCTGGCTGCCTGCGTGGCGGTGGTGGCCCACCCCGACGACCAGCGCTATCAGCCCCTGTTCGGCCAGACCATCACCACCCCGCTGTTCAAGGCGACGGTGCCCATGGTGGCCCACACCCTGGCTGATCCCGAGAAGGGCACCGGAGCAGCCATGGTCTGCACCTTCGGCGACACCACCGACGTGACCTGGTGGCGGGAGCTGAACCTGCCCGTGCGGGCCATCGTCGACCGGGGCGGCCGCCTGGCGCCCGACGCGCCCGACGGGATCGACCCCGCCCCCTACGCCGAAATCGCCGGGCGCACCATCGGTGGCGCCCAGCAGCGCACGGTCGAGCTGCTCAGGGAAACAGGCGAGCTGATCGGAGAGCCCCGGGCCGTCACCCACCCGGTGAAGTTCTTCGAGAAGGGCCAGCGCCCGCTGGAGATCGTCACCTCCCGCCAGTGGTACATCCGCAACGGCGGGCGGGACCAGGCCCTGCGCGACGCCCTCATCGGCCGGGGCCGCGAACTCAACTGGGTGCCCGAGCACATGCGGGTGCGCTATGAGAACTGGGTCGGCGGGCTCAACGGCGACTGGCTCATCAGCCGCCAGCGCTTCTTCGGCGTGCCCTTCCCCATCTGGTACCCGCTCGGCCCCGGCGGGGAGATCGACTACGACCACCCCATCGCCGCCGACGAGGCCGGCCTCCCGGTGGACCCCTCCTCCGAGGCGCCCCCCGGCTACGCAGAGGACCAACGGGACCAACCCGGGGGGTTCACCGCCGACCCCGACGTGATGGACACCTGGGCCACCTCCTCGCTCTCCCCCCAGATCGCCTGCTACTGGGAGGACGACCCCGACCTGTTCGAGCGCACCTTCCCCATGGACCTGCGCCCGCAAGCCCACGAGATCATCCGCACCTGGCTGTTCGCCACCGTGACCCGGGCCCACTTCGAGCACGGCGGGCTGCCGTGGTCCACCGCAGCCATCTCGGGCTGGGTGCTCGACCCCGACCGCAAGAAGATGTCCAAGTCGAAGGGCAACGTGGTCACCCCCATGGGCACCCTGGAGGCGTTTGGCGCCGACGCCCTCCGCTATTGGGCGTCGTCGGGGCGGCCCGGCACCGACACCGCCTTCGAAGAGGGCCAGATGAAGGTGGGCCGTCGCCTGGCGGTGAAGATCCTCAACGCTGGCCGATTCGTGCTCGGCCAAGAGCCGGCCGCCGACGCCCGGCCCACCGAGACCCTCGACCAGGCGCTGCTCGCCCACCTGGCCGGCCTGGTGGACGACGCCACCGCCGCCTTCGACAAGGGCGACTACGCCCGGGCCCTGGAGCTGACCGAGACGTCGTTCTGGTCGTTCACCGACGACTATCTGGAACTGGTGAAGAACCGGGCCTACGGAGGCCGGGGCGGACCGGCGAGCGAGTCGGCCCGCCACACCCTGGAGACGGCCCTCACCGCTTACCTCATGCTGTTCGCCCCGTTCCTGCCCTATGTGACCGAAGAGGTGTGGTCGTGGTGGCAACAGGGCTCGGTCCACCGCACCGCCTGGCCCGTCGGGGCCGAGCTGCGGGCCGCGGCCGGCGACGTGAACCCGCAGGCCGCGGCAGTGGCGGCCGACGCCCTGCGGGAGATCCGCCGCATCAAGAGCGACGCCAAGGTGCGCCTGGCCACCGCAGTCACCACCGCCACCGTCACCGATACCGCCGAGCGGCTGGCCGTCCTGGAACAGGTGGCCGACGACGTGGCCGACGCCGGGCGGTGCCGAGAGCTGCTCACCGCGGTGGGCCCGGAGCTGTCGGTGACCGCAGAGCTGGAAACCGAGACCGCGGCCTGACATGCGCTTTTTGAGCCTCGGTGTTCTGGCCGGGGTTCTCGCCTGGTTGGTGACAGGATGCGGGGGTGGAGGCGAGACCACGGTGACCGTGTACGCGGCGGCGTCATTGTCGGAGGCATTCGAGGACTTGGCCATCGAATTTGAGGCCGCCTACCCCGATGTGGGCGTGAAGCTCAACTTCGCGGGCAGCGCCCGGCTGGCCGCCCAAATCAGCGCCGGCGCCCGCGCCGACGTATTCGCGTCGGCCAACGGTGCCACTATGAGCCGGGTTGTGGCCGAAGGGCGCACCACCACACCCCCTGTCTTGTTCGTCCGCAACCGACTGGCTTTGGTGATGCCGATCGACAACCCCGGCAACGTCACCGGACTGGAAGACCTGTCAGATGACGGCTTGGTATTGGCAGTGTGCGCCCCCGAGGTTCCCTGCGGCGCCCTCGCCGAGGCCGTGCTGGCGGACGCCGGGGTCGATGCTGACGCCGACACCGAGGAGACAAGCGTGCGGGCCGTGCTTACCAAGGTGACGCTCGGCGAGGCCGACGCCGGGCTGGTGTACGCCACCGACGTGGCGGCCGGCGGCAGCAAAGTGGCCTCAGTGCCCCTCGGCCCCCAATTCAGGTTCAACGACTATCCAGTGGCCGCGGTCAGCGACCGGGCTGTTGCCGCCGATTTTGTGGATTTCGTCCTCGGTCCTGACGGCCAGCGCATACTCCGCAGCCACGGATTCGAATCCCCATGACCGACCGTTCCACCTCCAAAGAGCCGAACCGCCGGCCGCCGATCCCGGTCCTGGCCATGGCCGTCATCGCGGTGGCCGTTCTGGCTCTGCCCCTGGTGGGCCTGTTGCAGCGGACGCCGTGGTCATCGCTGGGCACCACGCTGGGCGAAACCGCCACATTGGAGGCTCTCCGAGTATCGGTGGTGGTGTCGCTTCTAGCCGCGGCAGTGTCTGTGATGCTGGGGCTCCCCCTGGCATGGGTATTGGCCCGGCTGTCGTTCCGGGGAAGGGCGCTGGTGCGGGCCATCGTGCTGCTGCCCATGGTGTTGCCCCCAGTGGTGGGCGGCATCGCCCTGTTTTTCGCCCTCGGTCGCCGGGGGCTCATCGGCCGAGTGCTGCACAACGGGCTCGGAGTCGACACCCTCATCGGCACCACCGCGGGCGCGGTGATCGCCGCCGTGTTCGTGTCGATGCCGTTCTTCGTCATCACCGCTGAGGCCGGGCTGCGCCAGCTTGACCCTCGCTTGGAGTCGGCCGCTTCAACCCTGGGCGCTGGGCGCTGGACGGTGCTGCGCCGCATCACCTTGCCGCTGCTGGCACCGTCGCTGGCCGCGGGGGCGACCTTGTCGTGGGCCCGGGCCCTGGGCGAGTTCGGGGCCACCATCACCTTCGCCGGCAACCACCCGGGCCGCACCCGCACGCTGCCGCTGGCCATCGCCCAAGCCAACGAGGCCGGCCGGCCCGAGGCGGCCATCGCCATGTCGGTGCTGCTCATCGGGGTGTCGCTGGTCGTGCTGATCGGCCTGCGCCACCGCTGGATAGCCCCCCGCTCCCCCCGACCAGAGAGATCGTCGGAGACATCTCCGTCGTGAGCATCCAAGCCGAGATCAGCGCCACCACCGGAGGCTTCTCCCTGCAAGCAGCCTTCGACGCGCCGACGGGGAGCTGCACCGCGGTGGTCGGACCCAACGGAGCGGGCAAAACCACCCTGGTCCACGCGCTGGCCGGGCTTGTCCCGATCCAGCAGGGCAGGATTGTGCTGGCCGGACAGGTGGTCGACGATTCGGCCCAGGGAATCCATGTGCCCCCCGACCGCCGCCCCATCGCCCTACACAGCCAGCACAACCTGCTGTTTCCCCACCTCAGCGTGGTGGACAACGTGGCGTTCGGCCCCCAATGCTCGGGCATGTCCACCCACGACGCCCGCCACCGGGCCCACGAGTGGCTCGACAGAGTCGGCCTGGCCCACCTGGCCGGCCTGCGCCCCGGGCAGCTGTCCGGCGGGCAGGCCCAGCGGGTAGGACTGGCCCGGGCCGCCGCCTGCCAGCCTGAGGTGCTGCTGCTCGACGAGTCCCTGGCCTCCCTCGACGCCGAGACCCGCACCGACGTGCGCCACCTTCTGGCCGACATCGAGGCCACCCGGGTGCTGATCACCCACGATCCCGTGGAAACCAGGGTGCTGGCCGACCAGCTCCTGGTGATGGAGGAGGGCCAGATCGTGCAGTCCGGCACCCCCGAGGAGGTGGCTGCCGACCCCCGAACCCCGTGGACCGCTGGACTCTTGGACGTGAACCTGCTCACCGGCCGCGCGGTCGGCACCCGAGTGGCCCTCGACTGCGGGCTCACCCTCACCACGGCCACACCCATGTCCGGGCCGGTGCTGGTCACCTTCTCCCCGGCGGCCATTGCCCTGTCGGCCACCCGGCCCCACACCAGCGCCCGCAACACCTGGGAGGCCGAAGTGGCCCGCATCCAGCCCGAGAGCGACCGGGCCCGGGTGCTCTTGGGGGCTCCGGCGCCCTGCCATGTATGGGTCACGCCCCAAGCGGTGGGTGAGCTCGGCCTCGGCGCCGGCACCCGCTGCTGGGCCGCCCTCAAAGCCACCGAATTAACCGTCCGCGAGGCCTAGGCTGCGCGCGCCAACCAGCCCAATATTTTCCACCCCCAATTCGAAATCCCTGGTCACAGATCTAAATCAAGATGACTGTTGCGTAATTTCCCCGTTGTAATTACACTTTGAAGACTTCGCGCTGGCATCTCATTTGCAGGGGGACTGATGACGCTCATACAGGAGCCACTGGCCGCAGTAACCACAAATGGGGCAGATGCCGACCAAAACGGGGCCAGCGCAACCGGGATGCGGGTGCGCAAGCGCAACGGCGAGCTGGAGCCGGTGGACGTCAACAAGATCGTCAACGCGGTGGCCCGCTGTGCCGAGGGGCTGGTGGGAGTCGACCCGATGCGGGTGGCCACCCGGACCATCTCCGCGCTGGCCGACGGCGCCACCACCCGAGAGCTGGACGAGCTGTCCATCCGCACCGCGGCCGGGCTCATCGTCACCGAGCCCAACTACTCCAAGCTGGCCGCCCGTCTGCTATCCACCTGCATCGACAAAGAAGTCCGCAACCAGAACATCCCGTGGTTCACCGAGTCGATCAAAGCCGGCCACGGCCTGGGCCTGATCAGCGATGAGACCGCCGCCTTCGCCGAAACCTACGCCCCGGCGCTGAACGCCTCTATCAGCTCGCTAAGAGACCGTAACTTCGAGTTCTTCGGCCTGCGCACGGTGTATGACCGCTACCTGCTGCGCCATCCCGACACCCGCCAGGTGATCGAGACTCCCCAGTACTTCTTCTTGCGGGTGGCCTGCGGCCTGTCGGCCGACGCCGACGAGGCCATCGCCTTCTACGACCTGATGAGCTCGTTGGCCTACCTGCCGTCCAGCCCCACGCTGTTCAACTCGGGCACCGCCCACCCGCAGATGTCGTCGTGCTACCTGCTCGACTCCCCTGAGGACAGCTTGGAGGGCATCTACGAGCGCTATACCGACATCGCCCGGCTGTCGAAGTTCGCCGGCGGCATCGGCGTGGCCTGGCACCGCATCCGCTCCAAGGGATCGCTGATCCGGGGCACCAACGGCCTGTCCAACGGCATCGTGCCGTGGCTCAAGACCCTGGACAGCTCGGTGGCCGCCGTCAACCAGGGGGGCAAGCGCAAGGGCGCGGCCTGCGTGTACCTGGAGAGCTGGCACGCCGACATCGAGGACTTCCTGGAGCTCAAGGAGAACACCGGCGACCACAACCGCCGGGCCCACAACCTCAACTTGGCCAACTGGGTTCCCGACCTGTTCATGGAGCGGGTGGAGAAGGACTGGCAGTGGTCGCTGTTCGACCCCAAGAAGGTCCCCCACTTCACCGACCTGTACGGCGACGAATTCCGGGAGGCCTACGCGGAGGCCGAGGTGGCCGGGCTTTATGAGCGCCAGCTCCCCGCCCGCCAGCTCTACAGCCGCATGATGCGATCGCTGGCCCAGACCGGCAACGGCTGGATGACGTTCAAGGACGCATCCAACTTGCGCTGCAACCAGACCGGCCAAGAGGGCCGCACTGTGCACCTCTCAAACCTGTGCACCGAGATCATCGAGGTCACCAGCGCCGATGAGACCGCGGTGTGCAACCTGGGGTCGGTCAACCTGGAGGCCTTTGTCGACACCAGCAGCGCCAAGATGGACTTCGAGCGGCTCGGCGAGGTGGTCCGGTCGGTGGTGCCCTTCTTGGATCGGGTGATCGACATCAACTTCTACCCCACTCCCGAGGCGGCCAACTCCAATGCCAAGTGGCGGCCGGTGGGACTGGGCCTGATGGGCCTCCAAGACGTGTTCTTCCACCTGGCGCTGCCGTTCGACAGCGACGAGGCCCGCCGGCTGTCGGCCCGCATCTCCGAGGAGATCTACTTCAACGCTCTCTGGGCCTCCACTGAACTGGCCGAAAAGCACGGGCCCCATCCCGCCTTCGCCGAGACCCGGGCCGCCAGCGGCCGGCTCCAATTCGACCTGTGGGGCAAAGAGTGCTCCGACCCGGACCGCTGGCAGACCCTGCGAGACCGCATCGCCGAGCACGGGCTGCGCAACTCCCTGCTCATCGCCATCGCCCCCACCGCCACCATCGCCTCCATCGCCGGCTGCTACGAGTGCATCGAGCCCCAGGTGTCCAACCTGTTCAAGCGGGAGACCCTCTCCGGGGAGTTCTTGCAGATCAACCGCTACTTGGTGAACGACCTCCAAGAGCTGGGCCTATGGGACGAGCAGATGGTCGCCGACGTGAAGCGGTCGGAGGGGTCGGTGGCGGCCATCGACCGCATCCCCGACGGGCTGAAGGCGGTGTACCGCACCGCGTGGGAGCTCCCCCAGCGGTCGCTCATCGACATGGCCGCCGACCGGGGGGCATACATCGACCAGTCCCAGTCGCTGAACCTGTTCATGGAGTCGCCCACCATCGGCAAGCTCAGCTCCATGTACCTGCACGCCTGGAAGGCGGGGCTGAAGACCACCTACTACCTGCGGTCCCGCCCGGCCACTCGAATCAACCAGACCACCTCCGGCGCTTCCGATGCTTCCCCCGCCGCCGCGCCGGTTGCCGACGCCGACGCGGTGGCCTGCTCGCTGGAAAACCCCGAGACCTGTGAGGCCTGCGACTGATGGCTCTGGCAGAAACCCCCTTCCTCGAAGAAGAGCTGGGCCTCGCCCCGTCCCCCCAACCGGCGGTGCCGGCCGAAGGGCGCATCCTCGATCCCGGCTTCAATCTGACGCTTCGCCCCATGCGGTATCCGCAGTTCTTCGACATGTACCGCGACGCCATCAAGAACACCTGGACAGTGGACGAGATCGACTTTTCCGACGATCTGGTGGATCTGGAGCGCACTCTGTTGCCGGCGGAGAAGCACCTGGTCAACCGGCTGGTGGCGTTCTTCGCCACCGGCGACTCCATCGTGGCCAACAACCTGGTGCTGAACCTCTACCGCCACATCAATGCCCCCGAGGCTCGGATGTACCTGTCTCGCCAGCTGTACGAGGAAGCGCTGCACGTCCAGTTCTATCTGACCCTGCTCGACAACTACATCCCCGACCTCGACGAGCGGGAGGCCGCCTTCGCAGCCATCGACAACATCCCGTCTATCCGCAAGAAAGCCGATTTCTGCTTTCGGTGGATGAACTCGATGGACGACATCGACCAGTGCGACACCCCCCAGCAGCGGCGCCAGTTCCTGTTGAACCTGATCTGCTTCGCCACCTGCATCGAGGGCCTGTTCTTCTTCGCCGCGTTCGCCTACGTGTACTTCCTGCGATCCAAGGGCCTGTTGAACGGGCTGGCCGCCGGCACCAACTGGGTGTTCCGCGATGAGAGCTGCCACATGAACTTCGCCCTCGAGGTGGTGAACACCGTGCGGGCCGAGGAGCCCGAGCTGTTCGACACCGAGCTCAGCGAGCAGATCGCCACCATGATCTGCGAGGCGGTGGACTGCGAGTACCAGTTCGCCACCGACCTGCTCGGCCAGGGGGTCCCCGGCATGTCGGTGGCCGACACCCGGCGCTACCTGGAGTTCGTGGCCGACCAGCGCCTGACCCAGCTCGGCCTGCCCAAGCAGTTCGGCGCCAAGAACCCGTTCTCGTTCATGGAGCTCCAAGACGTGCAGGAGCTGACCAACTTCTTCGAGCGCACTGTGGCCTCCTACCAGGTGGGCGTCGAGGGCGACGTCGCCTTCGACGAGGACTTCTAAGCCCCCGGCCTACGATCCCGGCCTCAATAGCTCCAGCAGTATCCGGGCCTGATCGAGGGCCCATTCCGACTCCCGGAGCTTGTCCATCGCCGTCTTCAAGCTGGCCACCCGGCGCAGCAGATCATCACCGACTGAACCGGTCCGGGCCTGGCGCTCAAGGTAGGTCAACTCCCGTTGCGCGGACTCGTACATCAAGAGCGCCATCACAACGTCCTGTTGGCGGCGGCTGGTTCGCAGGCCCTCGTTTTCTACTACAAGCAGTTCTTGCATCAGGGCCACCAGGCTCGGCTCAGCCTCTGCCAGCAGAACTTCTAGCGTTGAATACTCCAGCATCGCCTTGAAGGCGTCCCGGTACATCGGGTGGTGGAAGAACTCGGGCGCAACATCGGACCACACCGCGCCAGGCTCGTTGGCCGCGAGCCAAAGCACTTGGCGCTCCACGTTGTTGGGCAGGGGTTCGTCCACACTGTAGATGCCTTCCTGATCGCGATGACTCGCGTCGCCCTCACTGACAGACCCGTAGGCAGTCTCAACAGGGTGAGGGGCATCGTCCCTCCGATCAGAATCAAAAGAGCGGACAGCGCGAGGACGAGGTGGACGGTAGTCCTGAGCTATACGACGAAGGCGCTCCAAGGCGCTCGGGTCGTCCTGGCGACACTGAGTGGCGATCTCCAACAGGTACGGCTCGCGAACCAGAGGATCCTTGATAGGGGCCACAACCTCCGTAGCTTGCCTGGCCGCCATAGAGCGACCCCTGATAGTCGCCAGATCGGCTTGGGACAAGACCCTTTCATAGCGGAACCGCGGAAAGGCCACTGCTTCGCCTACAGCAGAAACCAACCCCTCTGGATCGCTTATAGCTAAAGCACCGGGATCGGACCCAGTAGGAAAAACAGCCACCTTGACTTCAACTTCCCCTTCCCACTGCAAAAAACGTTCTGCCGCATTGCCCCCGGCTGTGTCCGGGTCAAATGCCAGCACAATGCGATTGGCATACCGTCGCAAGATCTGAATGTGCTCTTCAGTAGCCGCTGTTCCGCAGGTGGCCACCGCCCGGGAGATACCGGCCTGGGCGAAGCCGATCACGTCGGTGTAACCCTCACAAATGATCACCTGGCCGGCGTTCACGATGTCCTGCTTGGCCCAGTTGAGGCCGTAGAGCACCCTGGACTTTCGATACACGGCGTTGTCCACCGAGTTCTTGTACTTGGGCCCCTCCCCGCCGGGCAGGATGCGCCCGCCAAACCCCACCGGCTTGCCGCTGGGGTCGAAGATGGGAAATAACAGCCGCCCTCGAAAGCTGTCCCAAGTTCGCCCGCCCTCATTACCACGCCCTAGCCCGGCTTCAGAGAACACTTCAGGCGACATGCCGTTTTCGGCACCCACCCCCAAGGCCCTTGCCAGCGCATCCCAGTCGTCGGGGGCCCATCCCAGCTTGTACTGGCGGACCACGTCGCCGTCATAGCCCCTTTCCCGCAAATAGCGCCGGGCCAAACCGGCGTCGGCAGAGGTCAACAGCCGCTGGTGGTACCACTCCACGGCCTGCTCGAGAGCCTCGGTGAGCTTGCCCCGCTTCTGGCGGTCGGCGCCTTCGCCGGGCGACGTGTAGCGCAGTACGATCCCCGACCGCCCGGCCAGGCGCTCCACCGCTTCGGGGAAGTCGGCGTGCTCCACCTCCCGCAGGAAGGTGATGGCGTCGCCGCTGGCCTTGCAGCCGAAGCAGTGGTACACACCCATCTCGGCGTTGACCGAGAACGACGGAGTCTTCTCGGCATGGAACGGGCACAGCCCCTGCCAACGGCGGCCGACCCGCTTCAGCTGCACGTACTCGCCGATGACCGCGACGACGTCCGTCGCCTCTCTCACCCGGGCCACGTCTTCGTCGTGGATGCCCACAGTGTGAGACTACGCCGAACCGCTGACAGCTTGGGCTGCTGTTCGCGGGCCCATCAGCCGCTGACTGCTTGGGCTGCCGCCAGCCGGGCTACCGGGACCCGGTGCGGAGAGCAGGACACGTAGTCCACTCCCGCAGCGGCCAAAAGCTGGATGGACGCCGGGTCGCCGCCGTGCTCGCCGCACACCCCTATCTCTGTGCCCGGTCGGGCGGCATGCACCGCGGCCACCGCGTCAATCACCAGGCGACCGACTCCGGCCTCGTCCAGGATCTCAAACGGGTTGGCCGCCAGCAGACCGTGGTCGATGTAGGAGCGCATGATCTTGGCCTCGATGTCGTCGCGGCTGAACCCGAACGTCATTTGGGTCAAGTCGTTGGTCCCTATCGACAAGAAGTCGGCGTTGGCGGCGATCTCGGCCGCGGCCAGCGCCGCGCGGGGCGTCTCGATCATGGCTCCCACCGGGATGGCCCGGCCTGCAAGGCGGCTTTCGAATCCGGACAGCTCCTCGGTCACCGCGGCCCGCACATAGGCCAACTCAGGGCCGCCTACTACCAGGGGAATCATGATCTGGACCTGCGGGTCGCCCCCGGCCGCCAATCGGCGGGCGGCGGCCTCGGCCACCGCAGCAGCTTGGGCTTGGTACAGCTCGGGGCGCAGCACCCCCAGCCGGGCGCCTCGAACGCCGAGCATCGGATTCTCCTCGACCAGCTCCGGGTGGTCGGGCAGAAACTCGTGCAGGGGCGGATCGAGCAGCCGGACGGTCACCGGCAGCCCATCCATAGCATCCAGCACATCGGCCAATTCGTCCACCTGAGCCTCGGCCAAGGCGTCCAAGGCGACCGGCCCTCCGTCGGTGATGGCCCGCTGGATGAGCGGCAGCCGCTCCCCCAAGAACATGTGCTCGGTGCGGCACAGCCCCACGCCGGTCGCACCGAACTGCCGGGCCAGCCGGGCCGAGCACGCGTCGTCGGCGTTGGCCCGCACCTCCAGCCGACCGGTCCGCAGCTCATCGGCCCACTCCAGCAATGTGAACAGCTCGTCGGGAAGCTCCGCCTCTTCCACATCGGCGGCGCCCAGCATGACCGTGCCCGCCGAGCCGTCCACGGTGATGGGATCGCCGTCGTGCAGCTCAACCTCGCCCAACCGGGCTACTCCGGCGACGATGTCCACGGCAAGAACCTCCATCCCCACCACCGCGGGGATGCCCCAGCCCCGGGCGATCACCGCCGCGTGGCTGGCCATGCCCCCCTTGGCGGTGACAATGGCCGCCGCGGCCGACATAGCCGCCTCGTCGGCCGGAGTGGTGAACGGCCGGACAAACACGGCGGGAACGCCCTCGTCGTCGGCGTCCAGCACTGCATCCACCGACAGGCACACCCGGCCCGACGCCGCGCCCGGGGAGGCGGCCACCCCGTGGGCGGCTACGGGGGCTGATGGTCCGTCGGCCATCTTGGCGTGAAGCAGGTCTTCCACATCACCGGGGGCAACCCCGCGAACCGCTTGGGCCCGGTCTAGCTCGCCGCGCTCGGCGGCGCCCACCGCGGTCACAACCGGGCTGGTCACTGCGGCAGCCTCACAGGCCGAGCTTGGCGTCCAAGTGCTCGGCCAATGCGTCGATGGGCACCCGGTCCTGGTTCATGGAGTCGCGGTCGCGCACGGTGATCGCCCGATCCTCCAAGGTGTCGAAGTCCACGGTCACGCAATACGGGGTGCCGATCTCGTCCTGGCGTCGATAGCGGCGTCCGATGGACTGGGTGACGTCGTAGTCGGTCATCCACCGCGGCTGGAGCAGGCCCACCACCTCCTCGGAAACCGCCTGGAGCTCGGGTTTTTTGGACAGGGGCAGCACCGCCGCCTTGTAGGGCGCCAGCCGGGGGTGCAGCCGCAGCACGGTGCGGATCTCCCCCCTCACTTCCTCGGTGTCGTAGGCAGCCAGCAGAAACGCCATCATCGTGCGGGTGGCCCCCGCGGCCGGCTCGATGACGTGGGGGCGGTAGCGCTCGTCAGCCTGCTGGTCGTAATAGTCCAGGTCGACACCGGAGTGCTGGGCGTGCTGGGCCAGGTCGTAGTCGGTGCGGTTGGCGATGCCCTCCAACTCGCCCCACCCCCAGGGAAACAGGTACTCCACATCGGCGGTCCCGGCCGAGTAGTGGCTCAGCTCGTCGGCGTCGTGGGGCCGCAGCCGCAGCTTGTCGGCGGGAATGCCCAAGCCGGTGTACCAGTCCATCCGGGCGCCGCACCAGTACTCGAACCACATGGCGGCCTCGTCGGGGGGCACGAAGAACTCCATCTCCATCTGCTCGAACTCCCGGGTGCGGAAGATGAAGTTGCCCGGAGTGATCTCGTTGCGGAACGACTTGCCGATCTGGGCAATGCCGAACGGAGGCTTGTTGCGCACCGTGTTCAACACGTTGGCGAAGTTGATGAACATGCCCTGGGCCGTCTCGGGCCGCAGATACACGTCGGCCCCGGCCCCGGCCACCGGACCGGCCTGGGTGCGGAACATCAGATTGAACTCCCGGGCCTCGGTGAGCTGGCCCCGCTCCCCACAGCTCGGACAGGCCTCGGGGTCTTCCAGCTGGTCCTCGCGGTGGCGAGTGCCGCAATTGCGGCAGTCCACCAGGGGGTCGGTGAAGTTGGTCAGATGGCCCGACGCCTGCCACACCTCCGGGGGTGAAAGGATGGAGGCGTCGAGGCCGACCACGTCGGTGCGGAGCTGCACCATGGTCCGCCACCAGGCGTCCTTCACGTTGCGCAGCAACAGCACGCCCAGCGGGCCATAGTCGTACGCGCTGCGGAACCCGCCGTAGATCTCCGCCGACTGGTACACGAAGCCCCGCCGCTTGCAGAGGTTCACCACCTTGTCCATCAGATCGCCGCCCGCGCCCCGTTCGACATCACCACCGCTCATGGGCCGCAGGCTACCGGCCCCCACTGACAGTTCTGATACTGGAAACGGCGCTTTGCGGAGGTGGATCAGGCTGTGACGGGATCTGGAGCGATGACAATCTCGGGGTCAACGCCTATCAATTCTCCGGCTTCCCGGATCAATGCCTCGAGTTCTCCGAGGGTAGCAGCGTTGGCGAAATAAGCAGACTCGCCGATGTCGCCCTCAGCCAGCCAATCTCCACTGCCGTCGTCGTCTCTGGTGATCATGACCTTCGCCATGTCCTGTCCTCCATCGAGATAGTCAGAGTAACGCATCGATCTCATCGTCAGTCAGGCCCACTCTATCAACCAGCATCGCCCGCAAATGCTTGGGTTTCACCGTCCTGCCTTTGTGCAGCGAAACGGTGATCGTCTTTCTTCCTTCTGCCCGCAAGAGAACGTGCGAGCCTCTCTGGCGGACTCTCTGGTATCCAATTCTGCGGAGCAGCCGAAGCACTTGGTCGGGCTTGAGGGCTGGAAACCGGGAAACCGGAAGCGCCATCCAGACAGGATAGTATGTCACATGTATTTTCAACTACTTTACATTATTCTCAAATATATGCGGCGGCGGCGCGGAGGCGGCGTTCGAGATGGTGCTCCATGGTGGTGGTGGCCAGGTGCTCCACCTCGCCGGTGGCGGGTGACCGGGGCTTGGCCAGCGCGGCGCTGAGGCTGCCGCCCAGCACCATGCGCATCAGCTCGAGCGCTTCGGGCGACAGCGGGAACCCCCGGCGGCAGCTGCGGCACAGCACCCCGCCGCTGCCATAATCGAAGGCCACTAGATCGTCCACTGATGCGCACAAGGCGCACGCCCCCACCTCGGGACCCACGCCGTCGTGGGCCAAGAGCTTGAGGTAGAACGCGGGCACCACCAGCGCCGAGTCGCCCGCGTCCAGCGCGCGCAGCCCGCCGAGCAGCATCCGGTACAGCGCGCTGTCGGGATCCCGGTCGACCCCCACCCGGTCGACCGCCTCCAGCATGGCCATGGCCTTGCCCAGGCGGCCCAGATCCTCCCGCACCGCCCGGAACTGGTCCACCGATTCGGCCTGGGTCACCACGTCGAGCTCGCTGCGCCCCCGGTGGAGTTGGAGCTGTACATGGCTGGTGGGCTCCAGCCGGCCCCCGAACCGGCTGCGGGTCTTGCGGACACCCTTGGCCACCGCCCTCACCTTGCCATGGCCTCGGGTGCAGAACACCACGATACGGTCGGCCTCGCCCAGCTTGTAGGTGCGAAGCACAATGCCCTCATCCCGATAGAGGCTCACCAGAACAAGCCTGCCACTCCCAGACCCCGCCAGAGGCGCATGGTGCGCCCCTTATCTGACCCGGCCGAATCGGCGGTCGCGGTGCTGGTATTCGGCGATGGCCGCGAACAGGTCTTGGCGGGTGAAATCAGGCCACAGCACATCGGTGAACACGAGCTCGGAATAGGCCAGCTCCCACAGCAAGAAGTTGGAGATCCGGTATTCGCCGGAGGTGCGGACAATGAGGTCGGGCTCGGGCATCTCCTGGTCGTAGAGATGGCGGGCGATGGTCCGCTCGTTGATCCTGCGGGCCGGGATCCGCTGGGCGGCGATCTGGCGCACCGCATCCACGATCTCGGCCCGGCCGCCGTAGTTGAAAGCGATCACCAGCGTCATCTGCTTGTTGTCCTGGGTGAGCTCGATGGCCTCGTCCATCTCCTTGACCAGCCCCGAGGGCACCCGCCAGTCGCGGCGGCCCACAAAGCGGATCCGCACCCCCATCTCATTGAGCTCATCGCAGCGCCGCCGCAAGATGGTGCGATTGAAGTTCAACAAGAAGCGCACCTCGTCGTCGGGACGGTTCCAGTTCTCGGTGGAGAAGGCGTACACCGTGAGCCACTCGATCCCCAGCTCCAGCGCCCCCTCGATCACATCGAGCAGGGCGTGCTCGCCCTGCTCGTGGCCCTCGGTGCGGGCCATGCCCCGCTGCTCGGCCCAGCGCCCGTTGCCGTCCATGACGCACCCGACATGGCGGGGGATTCGATTCAGGTCAAGGCCATGGCCGGACGCGCCCACACCTGCACGGTACTCCCCCACGAGCTTTGACAAGGTGCGGGAGAGAGCTATCAATTCGGATGCGCCCCGATTCTTCTGCCGGGCGCCACTAGCGTCGAGGCGATGCCGGAAATCGCCGCCGTTGAGGAAGCTCTGGAGGCAGCCGTCTCATGTTTGGACGGTGGGGGTGAGCGGCGGCCGGGGCAGCGGGCCATGTGCGAGGCAGTGGCTGAGGCGATGGACTCGGGGCGCCACCTGGTTGTGGCCGCCGGCACCGGAACCGGCAAGTCGCTGGCCTATCTGGTGCCGCTGGTACTGGGCCAGGGCCCCACTGTGGTGGCCACCGCCACCAAAACCCTCCAAGACCAACTGGTCGACAAAGACCTCCCGCAGTTGGCCGAGGCCTTGGGCCAGCCGGTGCGCTTCGCCGTGCTCAAGGGACGGTCCAACTACCTGTGCCTTCAGCGGCTGAAGGAGCACGCCGAAGACGATCAGCTGGGCCTGGCCATCTCCGACGGGCCCAAAGCGGAAATCTCCCGGCTGGCTGCATGGGCTCAGCAGACTGATACCGGGGACCGGGCCGAGCTTGACTTCGAACCCTCAGCCGCGGCATGGGATGCGCTCAGCGTGTCGGGCCGAGAGTGCCCGGGAGCACAGCGCTGCCCGTCGGGGCCGGTCTGCTTTGCCGAGAAAGCCCGCCACCGGGCCGATGCCGCCGACATCGTGGTGGTGAACACCCACCTCTACTGCCTGCACCTGTTCAGCGAGACCCCGATCCTGCCCGAGCACGACACGGTGGTCATCGACGAGGCCCACGGCCTCGAGGACATCGTGTCCGACACCGCCGGGCTGTCGTTGACCGGAGGGCGGTTCGACGAGCTGGCCCGCAGGGTTCGCGCAGTGGTGGCCGATTCATCCACCGCAGGCGACTTGGAAGACGCCGGAGTGCTGCTGCGAGAGGCCCTGGCCCTGTTCCGTGACAAGCCCCTGCCCGCTCCGTTGCCCGACGAGCTCCAGCAGGTGGCTGTTTTGGCTCGGGGCCGGGTGGAGCAGGCCGCGGTCGAGCTTCGGGCCGTGCCCGACGACGCCCCCGGTGACGTCGGCCCCCGCAAGCTGCGGGCCATGTTGGCTTCCTCTGCCCTGTCTGAGGACCTAGTACGGGCGGTGGAGACCAAGCCCTCCGAAGTGGCCTGGGTGGCGGGCACCGAGTCGGCGCCCGCCTGGCGGATCGCCCCCGTCCAGTTGGGCGACCTGTTGACCGAGCGGCTGTGGGAGCACACCACCGCGGTGCTGACCAGCGCCACCATCCCCATGAACCTGGGCGAGGTGTTGGGAATAGACCCCGACGGGCATCACGCCATCGATGTGGGCAGCCCGTTCGACTACGAAGCCAATGGGCTGCTCTATTGCGCCAAACACCTGCCCGACCCCCGCAACCCCCGCTACGAGTCGGCTCTCCACGAGGAGCTGGCTTTGCTGATAGAGGCCGCCGGGGGCCGCACCCTGGCCCTGTTCACCAGCTACCGGGCCATGGACCGGGCCGCCGAGGTGCTGCGGGAACTGCTCGACTTAAACATCTACACCCAGCGCGACCTGCCCAAGCCCGAGCTGCTGCGGCGCTTTGCCACCGAGGTGGAGAGCTGTCTGTTCGCCACCATGAGCATGTGGCAGGGGGTGGACGTGCCCGGCGAATCGCTGTCGCTGGTGACTATCGACCGGCTGCCGTTCCCCCGGCCCGACGACCCCCTGCTGGAGGCCCGCCGGGAGCGCTATGGCGGCGACGCCTTCCGCCTCGTCGATCTCCCCCGGGCCGCCACCCGACTGGCTCAAGGCGCCGGGCGGCTCATACGCCGGGGCGACGACCGGGGGGTGGTGGCGGTGCTCGACTCCCGGATGGCCCGGGCCGGCTACCGCTGGGACCTGGTGAATGCACTCCCCCCGTTTCCCCGTACTGCCGATCGCGACCGGGCGCTGACACTGTTGAGGTTGATCAGCGACCAGGGCTGATCTGCGGCCAGAACCCGTCATAGATCAGGGCTGGCCGCAGATCCCGGCCCGTAGCCCAGGCGGTCGAGCATCTCGGGGCGGCGCTGCCAGTTCTTCTCCACGCCCACATGCAGCTCGAGGAACACCCCCTCGGGAAGCTGGGCCCGGGCCGCAATGCCCACCTCCTTGAGCACTGAGCCCTTCTTGCCGATCACCATGGGCTTTTGCGACTCCCGCTCCACCAGGATCTCTACCCGGATTCGGGGCCACTCCCATTCGGTCACCGCCACGGTGATGGAGTGGGGCAGCTCCTCGCGGGTAACAGCCAAAAGCTGCTCGCGAACCAACTCGGCCACCCAGCGGGCCTCGGGCATGTCGCGCACCATCTCGGCCGGGTACAGCGGCGGGCCGGGGGGCATGAGCTCGCACAGCCGGCCCACCAGGGCGTCCACCCCCTTGCCCGTGCGAGCCGAGGTGGGGAAGTACTCGGCAAAGCCCATCTCGCCGGCTGCGGCCAGTTGGGCCACAACCCTCGACCGGGGGGCGGCGTCGATCTTGGTCACCACCACGATGGACTCCGGGCTGAGCCGCTCGGCGATGAACCGATCGCCCCGGCCAAGCGGCCGGGTGGCGTCGATGCACAAACACACCACGTCCACATCGTCGGCCGCATCGGCCGCGGTGGCATTCAGCCGCTCGCCCAGCGCAGTGCGGGGCTTGTGGATGCCCGGGGTGTCCACGAACACCACCTGCACCTCGTTGCGGTGCAGCACGCCCCGAATGGCGTGCCGGGTGGTCTGGGCCTTGTCCGACACGATGGCCACCTTGGTTCCCAAAATGGCGTTCACCAGAGTGGACTTGCCCGAGTTGGGCCGCCCCAGCACGGTCACGAACCCCGACCGGAAGCCTCCCCATGGATTCTGATCGCCGGAGTCGCCGACTGAGTCGCCCGTCGGCATGTCCCCCTGGTCGGCCACGCCGCCCAGACTACCGCCGAATTGCGGGGTCTCCCTCCCCTGCTGCCCGGGTACCCTGAGCCAATGGCCGGCTCAAAGCTGGGTTCAAGCAGCAACGCGCAAAAGTGGCGGCAGCCAATGGCCGCGGCCCTCGCCTTGTCGGTGCTGCTGGCCGGGGGGTGCGGCGACGACTCACAGCGATCAGGCGCGACAGCAGAGGCGAAGCAGCCGGAAACCGGCGACACGGCAACTCCCGACGCCCCGCAGCCGGAAACCGGCGACACGGCAACTCCCGAAATGCCTGCGGCCCCGGAGCCAACTCCTGTGGGCGACTCTTCGCCAGAAGAGACAGAGCCTTCGGAAGACATCGGCTGGGAAGATCTTGAGAACCTCGCCTTCGACTCAAGCGGGCAGAGTATCCAGCTCTCCGGTGGCCGCGCCGAGGTGTCCTACGGGGGCGCCTCGACCGACATCTACACGCTTCAGAACAAAGTAACCGTGGGCGATATCGACTCTGACGGCGATGACGATGCCGTCGCCCTCGTCATCGAGAACTCGGCTGGCACCGGAGTGTTCTACCTAATCGTCCCGGTGATCAACGACGACGGGGTTGCAGCAGCCCTGCCCGCGGTATCAGTCGGAGACCGCATCGTGATGGAGAGCATCCTTGTGCGCGAGGGCCGAGTCCAGGTGACACTGTTCGACCGGGCTCAAGACGAGTCCTTCACCGTTATCACCCAGCGAAAAACGCTGGAGATCGACCTTGCCGGCCCCGAGCCCGCGGTTCAGGTGGTCGCGACCGAGCCAATCGACGATCTTCCACTGCCCGGTCCCGAGCTCCCCGATATTGACGTCCGCTTCGAGCCGGGGGCCGTGATCGCCTCGGTACCAGGATCTATCGAGTTCCGCCAGCGCCAGACCTACACCTTGCAGGCCGCAGCCGGCCAGGCCCTCACGGCGACGCTTCGGGCGCCTATTGGCATCTGGGTCGATGTCCGGCTGGGCGACGAGGTGATTGCGGCCGCGAGTGAACGGCGCCAGCAAGTGCAAGCCACCCTGCCCACTGCCGGTCCGTGGCAAGTCACGGTGGTCTCCACACACTCGGGACCAGCCGAATACGAACTGGAGTTGGAGGCACTGCCGCTGGGCGCCCAACCGGCCCCCACATCAACGACCAGCGCACCCACTCCCCAACCGGCCTCTACTGCCGATAGATCGGGCACTGTCGTCTTTTTGACCTTCGATGACGGCCCAAACCCAACCTATACGCCGCAGGTGCTCGACATCCTGGCCCGCCACAACGCCCGGGCCACGTTCTTCGTCCTGGGCTCTTTGGTGCAGGCCTACCCCGACCTCGTCGACCGCATCGTCGCCGAGGGCCATACGGTTGCGAACCACACCTGGAACCACGAGAACCTTGCCGGACTGCCCCGGTCGTCGTTTGACGACACGATCGGCCGTACCCAAGCCGCCCTCACCGACCACGCCACTCCCTGTGTGCGGCCCCCCTACGGTTCCATCGATGCCTTCACCCGGGAATGGGCAGCGGCTGCGGGGCTGGACCTCGTGCTGTGGACGGTCGACACCAACGACTGGCGCCGGCCTGGGCCCACGGTCATCGCCGACCGCATTGTCGGGGGCGCGACCGACAGGGCGATCGTGCTGATGCACGACGGCGGTGGCAACCGCACCCAGACCGTCGGAGGCCTGGAGATCGCACTGGAGCGCCTATCGGGGCAGGGTCTGCGCTTCGACCCGATCTGCACTTGATGGGCCACACATTCCAGGCGACCGCGGTATTTGGGGGTGCACTCCCCTGGCACCCGGGTACCGTGAGCTAATGGCCAGGGCGAAGCCGGGATCCAATTGCGAGCAGGAGCGCACCAAGGTGATCGCCACCAATCGCCGCGCCCCGCGAGACTACGAGATCATCGACGAGTACGAGGCCGGTCTGGTATTGGCGGGGTCGGAGGTGAAGTCGCTGCGGGAGTCCAATGTGACGCTGACCGAGTCGTACGCCCGCATGGCCGACGGCGAGCTGTGGCTCCAGTCGCTGCACATCGCCCCTTACAGCCACGCCAGCGGCTCCACCGGCCACGACCCCGACCGGCCCAAGAAGCTGCTGCTGCACCGAGGCGAGCTGAACCGCATCAAGGCCCGCCTCGAACAAGACCGCCTGACCGTTGTGCCCCTTTCTCTGTATTTCAAACAGGGCCGGGCCAAAGTACTGATCGGGCTGGCCCGAGGCCGCCGCAAAGCCGACAAGCGCCAAGCCATCGCCGAACAAGACGCCCGCCGAGAAGCCCGCAACGAGATGGGCCGAGCAGCCAAACGGGGCTGATTCGCAACTCAGGCTTATCGGCCCAGCACCTCGAGTCCGCGTCGGTCTGCCGTTGCGGCAAGTCTTGTGTCGAAGGTGGCTATGGCTCGTGCGCGGTGGCTGAGGGCGGTGTCGATGACAATGGCGACTGGCAACCGCAGCCCGGTTTCGGCCCGGGGGCAGGTGAGCTTCGCAGCCGCCGCTCGAGCTGCCCGACGAGATCGGACTGGTTAGCCTGAGAACGCTGGCTCCGCTGATCGGCCAGCTTCGCAGCCGCCACCGCAAGCTCAACCTGCTATGCGTCGAAGCGCTCGCCGCTGCTGCGCATCTGAATGCCGATGCCTACTTGTCCACCCCCTCGCCACTCCTTCAAGAGGCCCTGGCCATCGAAGGGCGCCGAGCCGTCATCCTGGATTGATCCGACGCCAGCCGGTCGGCCAAATCAGGGGAGCACTGTCAGGACAAGCCGATATCATGGCGGGGCACCTTGACAAGAAGTGCACACGGGGCTGATCGGTTTCGACGTTGGGACCGGGGGCTGCGCTGTGCGACCCGAGTTGCTCAGACTCGCAAAACGGGGCAACCAAATAACCGACACTAACCGTGTCCCTCTCGCAGCCTGATCCATCAGGTGTAGAGAGTCATCGCGACCGGCAACGGCACGCGGGGCCGGTCCACCGCAGCCCGGCAACAGAAGCGGTGGAGACAGTAGGGACAGACCACTGACGGCAGGAAAGACCGCTGACCCCGGGGAACAGACCCGATGGCGGGCCCCCTAGCGGGGCCACCCGACCCGGCGGCGCAGCTGCCATCGACGCCGCACACCGGGAATGGTCGTATCACAGCCAGACACCGCCCAGCGGACGGGGGTTCGATTCCCCCCAGCTCCACTCCGATTACGCTATTGAGTAATTTTACTCAATAGCGTAATTCAACCATATATACTGCGGTTATGGCCGAATTTCGGCGTTCACACGTCGACACCATTGTCAGCCGCTTGTCGGAACCTCCGCAGCGACTCATGACGATCTTCGGCCCGCGCCAGACTGGTAAGACCACCGCGGCGCGCCAAGCGCTCGCGCTCACCGAACAGGGGAACCGCTACGAAGCGATAGACGCCGCTGAGCCCAGTGCAGAGCCATGGCCAGCCTCCTCGGAGGCCGACTATGCAACTTTCGGACCTGTTCGCAGAGATGACCGGTGGCTGGTGGAGGTCTGGGAGCAGAGTCGGCACCGAGCGTGGACCTCCCCCCAGGGTTTCGTATTGGTCCTCGACGAGATACAGAAAATCGATCGCTGGTCGGAAAGAGTCAAGGGTCTTTGGGATGCTGACAGAGCCAGCGGCTGTCCCCTGCATGTGGTAATTCTCGGCTCGGCACCGCTCTTGATGCAGGCAGGATTGAGCGAGAGTCTCGCTGGCCGGTTCGAGCCGATCCATATCACGCACTGGTCATACCCGGAAATGGCCGACGCATTCGGTTTCAGCCTCGACGAATACGTGTATTTCGGCGGATATCCGGGGGCTGCTCCGCTAACCGATGATCAGGAGCGTTGGAGCGCCTACATCCGCGGCGCCCTAGTCGAGCCCAACATCGAACGTGATGTCCTGTCAATGACCAGAGTCGACAAGCCTGCCCTGCTCAAGCGGCTTTTCGAGTTCGGAGCTCTGTATTCCGGCCAAATCCTGTCGTTCAACAAGATGCTCGGCCAGCTACAAGACGCGGGCAACACCACCACCTTGACAAGGTATCTCGACTTGCTTTCCCAGGCGGGGCTGCTCACCGGACTCCCAAAGCACACCGAGCGTCCGGTATCAGCCAGGGCCTCGATACCAAAGCTGAATGTGCTCAACACCGCGCTGATGTCGGCCGCCTCCGGCTACACCCTCGAACAAGCCCAAGCCGACCGCGCTTTTTGGGGCCGAATGGTCGAGAGCGCTGTGGGGGCGCACCTGGTCAACACGGCCTCGCCAAGCACCACGGTCAAGTACTGGAGGGACGGCAACCACGAAGTGGACTTCGTCCTGCACAGGGGACCACAGACAGTGGGAGTCGAGGTCAAAAGCGGCCAGACCCCGACCAGCCACCGGGGCCTCATGGAGTTCGAGCGCCGATTCCAGCCCCGGGCAACCGTCATAGTCGGCGACACCGGCGTGCCCCTCCACGAGTTCCTGTCCGAACCCGCCGACTACTGGTTCGAGCAGACATGACCAGCACAGTCCCTCGCACCTGCACCGAACTCGATACGAACGGCGACCGAGGTATCATTCTCAGCGAGCCCAAGCCGCTCAGTGCCTTTAGACAGTCTGAGGCCTATGTGCTCCTGGGCGACGCCGGATCAGGCAAAACCACTGAATTTCAAGAGGAATCAGAAGCACTCGGTGGCCCTGGCGTATATCTGAGTGCCCGCCAATTTGCCAGATCCCATGTGGACTCCGACTCCGTGTGGCGAGACAAGATCCTGTTCATCGACGGCCTCGACGAAATGCGGGCTGGAAAAACCGACCGGATGACCCCACTGGACCAAATAATCACCCAGCTCGATCGGCTTGGAAGGCCCAGCTTTCGCCTCTCCTGTCGAGAAGCTGACTGGCTGGGCACGAACGACCGCGAGAACTTGGCCACCGTTTATCCAGACTCGCAAATCACAGTCTTGCGGCTCGACCCGCTGGATGATGACGCCATCTCAGCCCTGTTGAACTCACATGACGACATCCGCGACGCCCGAGAGTTCATTGGCGAGACACGGCAGCGGGGCCTCGGCGCCATTTTGCACAACCCGCAAACGTTGGAGCTGCTCGCCGAAGCCGTGGCTCAGGGCGGAGAATGGCCAGATAGCAGGCAGGAGACATTTGAGATGGCCTGCCGCAGGATGACCTCGGAGTCAAATGAGGAGCATCTTGAGAGGGTTGGTCATCTGTCGTCGGAAGCCATCATGGACGCAGCAGGCTATCTGTGCGCGATTCACCTCCTTGCCGGCACCGAGGGATATTCGCTGACCCCACTTCTCGACGACCCTTCGTTCCCGCCCATCGATGAGCTACAGGATCCACCAGGCGAGCTGAACCACAACAGTCCGAGGCAAGCACTGTCCACCAGGCTGTTCACCGGAGTGGTCGAGCGAAGAGCCAGCCCTGTCCACCGACACATCGCTGAATTCCTGGCCGGCCGGTACCTGGCAAAGCTGATCGAGAACGGGCTGCCGGTCGAGAGGGTCATGGCTTTGATGACCAGCCCCAGCGACCAAAGGGTTGTGACAGTCCTTCGGGGCTTGTCTGCTTGGCTAGCCGTGTACTCCCCCACCGCCCGCCGACGACTGATTGATCTCGATCCCGTCGGTGTCGGCCTGTACGGCGACATTAGGGGCTTTACCCCCCACAACAAGAGACAGCTTTTGGAGTCGCTGGCCGCATTCGCCGAGCAGGGTCCCCTCTTTGTCCACGAGAGAACCGACGGCGGCGGAGATTGGCACCGGGGATCCACTGCTCAAGCATTCCGATCTCTCGCCTCGGCTGAGATGACAGATGTCATCAGGGAATTGCTCACAAAACCGGGATATGAGTCCCGCGATCACCGGATCATCGGGTTCGTTCTTGAAGTGCTTGCCGTGGCCGACGAATTGGAGTTGGATTCGCTAGGCGAATTGACCGCTGACATCGAGAGCGTCCTAGACGACCCCTCGCGACCAGCCGACCTAAAGGTCGCCGCCCTAGACGCCTACCTCCACCTGGGGCCTCCCGCCGAAACCCCGACACAGATTCTCATGCGCCTCCTAGAAGAGACTCACAATGGCGTACACGACGATCCTCTGGACGAGCTTCGAGGAGCCCTGCTCTCCCATCTCTATCCTGCTCATCTCACACCTAGACGAATTTGGCAATTCCTAGCTTCTCCGAACGAAAGGGACTTTCCCAGGGGCCGTTTCCGGAAATTTCATGAGGAAAACCTGCTTGAGTCGAGTTCAGATCAACACGTAGGCGAATTGCTCGACGCACTGCACGAGACCGGCCCACCTCCCCTAGCCAGCCCGACAGGTTCCGTATTAGGCGTCCTACCAGTCCAAGTTCTCGCTAGGGGTCTAGAGAACCAAGGCGACGACGTCGAACCGGCACGCTTGTACAACTGGCTCAGCACCACTTCGCGTTCGCTGAGAACCCAACCCCGGGCTAGAGAGCCGCTTCACTTCATCCGGGCGTGGCTTCAAGCCCGACCAGATACCCAAAAGGACGTCTACTTGACCTGGCTTAGAAATCAACACATGAAGGGAGAATCAAACCTCGGGTCGTATTGGAGTTGCAATGCACTGAACGAGAGCGCCCCTCCTACTGACTTTGGGCTGTGGTGCCTTGAGACGGCAGTTCAGCTTGAACACTCTGAACCGCCGATTTCACTGGCACTGCTGAACCAGTCATACCTGTCGTTGCAACAGCAGAGTGGTTCTCAGGGGTTGAGCATTGAGGACATGAAGGAGCGGGTAGTCGGGCACAACACGTTGGCTAGCCGACTTGATGAACTGTGCGCGCCGCCCCCGCCAAGCGATGAACTGAGCACATTTGAGCGCGAGATGCAGGTCCGGATGGCCGAGTACGAAGATGAGAAGCGCCAAAGGCAAGGTGAGTGGGCCGACCTTCTGCGCTCTCGGGAAGACGAGCTTCGAGGAAACCGAATACCGCCTCGGATTCTGAATGATCTGGCCAAGGTCTACTTCGCACTTTTCACCGAGGTGGACCAAGATGCATCCCCCCTTCGCCGCATTGGCGAATTCGTAGGAGGCGACCCCATCCTCGTCGATGCTGTGGTGGCAGCACTGCGAGGCGCCGTCCGGCGAGATGATCTTCCCGAGGCCCACGAAACGATCACGTTGTCTTTCGAATCAAAGCACTCATTCCTGGCATTTCCAGTTCTGGCCAGCCTGGAACTGCTCGACGCCCAAAACCCTGAGTTCGTCGACAGGTGCGATGACTCTCGTAAGCGCAAGGCCCTCGCCATTCACTACTGCATCCCAAGACCTCTTGGGCATACAGCTGCTTCCTCAAGTCATGACCGATGGCTCCGGCAGGATCCCGCTCTGGTTTTCGATGTCCTCTTTCAGTGCGCGGTTACTGCGCTGCGTGCTGGCGAGACTTATATTCCTGGCCTCAACGACCTTGACAACATGGCCCGAAATGACCTGCACCGCGACTTGATCCATGGTGTACGACTCAGATTGCTCAAGGCATTTCCGGTGCGAGCCCCTAGCGGTCAACATGAGATGCTGGACCGCCTACTGGGTGAGATCCTGCGGTACCAAGATACGGCGATGCTTGAGACTCTGGCTACCGACAAGCTGGCTTCATCGAGTATGACTGTCGCCCAGCGAGTCCGGTGGCTGGCCGTTGGCGCAATCGCCGCTCCCAATCGGTTCCTCGAGCCGCTGCGAGAGTTCATCGGCGACAGCGAGAAGCGAACAAAGTGCCTGGCCGAGTTCTTCCGCAATAGCACCGGCGAAGGCTACTTTGGCAATTCCCTTCTGGGTTCGCCACCAGATCCCGCTGTACTCAGAGAACTCATAGAAATTTTGGGACGCGAATACGGCCCCCTGTCGGAGAATGGTTTCGTGACCCTCGAAATGGGCACTTCTGACCGGATCAGCAACTGGATTACTTTGCTCGAGTCCAATGACCACATTCTGGCCAAACAAGCACTATCTGATCTGGTTGATGACCCCCAGCTCGTGAAATGGCGACACCACCTCTCCCGAGCTTGGGAACGCCAACACATAGTCCTTCGCGACGCCGCTTACAGCCACCCCAGCATCGAACAGGCCCAACGCACACTCGACAACGGCTTGCCGGCCAACGCGGCTGACCTGGCGACGCTACTGAACAACCACCTTAACGGGATCGCAGAGGACATCCGGGGTAGCAACAGCAACATCTGGCGCCAGTATTGGAATGAGGACGGGGATCGTAAACCAACTGACTCAAGACACGAAGACACCTGCCGAGACGCACTCCTTTCCAAACTGCAACAGCGCCTCCCCTCTGAGGTTGATGCCTCTCCCGAGGGGCGATACGCATCAGACAAACGGGCTGACATCCGCGTGGGCTTCGGCGGGTTCAATGTGCCTATCGAGATCAAGAAGGACTTCCACCGCGACCTTTGGAACGCCCTCCAAGAGCAGCTCGTCGAGCAATACACCACCGACCCTGCAACCTCTGGGCACGGCATCTACGTCGTCCTGTGGGTCGGTGGGACCGAAATCAGTCGAAGGCCGGACGGCAAGCGTCCAACTACCCCCGATGAGTTGATAGAGCTGCTGGAATGCGATCTGACCCCGGAACAGACCGGCAAGATCTCCGTCAAGGTCCTCGACGTCACCAAACCCTGAGCGGGGATCAGTCGAGAGAGGATGACGGTCTCCTAGTCGCCGACACTGCTTTCTCTTTTGCCAGAGCATCTAGTGGTGTGTCGTGGGTTTATTCGCGCGTGTCCTGCTAGGCATCGACGCCCCTCGCGGCGTTGCCCCTCCTTGCCGTACGCTGGAAGTATGGCTGCGTCGGTGCGCCTTGCGAGGAACGCCGCTGCCGTCGCAATCCACGGCGCTAAACCCACGACACACCACTAGCATCCCCACCGTGCCGGATGCAGCTCCACCAGCAGGCATCGGAGCCCCGCGTCTAATGGCGGGATTGTCTCGCTGCGTCTCGGTTGACCTTGAAGTGGCGACTAAGGCGGAGCGCATCTACTCGTTTGCGGGGGTGCGCCCCGATACAGGTGAATCTCTCGTCCATCCGTCGTCGGGCGTTGGCTTTCGACGGGCGTTGGCCGAGCTGGACGATCTTGCTGATGGCGCAGACTTCGTCGTGGGTCACAACTTCATCGAATTCGATATGGGCCATTTGCAAGCGGCTGATCCTGGTTTGCGCTTGCTTCAGATGCCGGTGGTGGACACGCTGTGGCTGAATCCCCTGGCCTTTCCCCGGAACCCGTATCACCATCTCGTCAAGCACTACCAGGAGGGCCAACTCATCACCGGGCGCAAGAACGACCCGGAGCAAGACGCAAAGATCGCTCTGGAGGTTTTCGCCGACCAACAGAAGAGTCTGCTGGAGGCACCCTCAGACTTGCTTGTCGCCTGGCACTGGCTGACTGGAGGGCAGCCCGGTTCTGGGTTTGATCTGGTCTTCCGGTGTTTGCGCGGTTTGCCTAGGCCTTCGGATGTCGAGGCCCGTGAGGCGATCTACTCTCGAGTTGACGATGTTTGCTGTCGTACCCACGCGCGCCAGGCCGCTGATTCCGCTGGCGAGCATGGCTGGTCGCTGGCCTATGCGTTGGCGTGGCTGTGGGTGTCGGGGGGCAATTCGGTTATGCCGCCTTGGGTTCGGCACCAATTTCCCGACGCCGGAAAGTTGGTGCGGCGCCTGCGTGACCGCCGGTGCGGCGACCGAGGTTGCCCGTGGTGCCAAGAGCGCCACAACGCCCGCAAAGAGCTGAAGCGCCTGTTCGGCTTCGACGACTTCAGACCGGAACCGGCCGGCGAAGATGGGCGCCCTTTGCAGGAGGCCATCGTTGAGGCGGCGATGGGGGGCGAACATGTCTTGGGAATCTTGCCGACGGGTACGGGGAAGTCGTTTTGCTACCAGATACCGGCGCTGTCGCGCTACGAGAAGACCGGGGCGGTAACCGTGGTCATCTCGCCGTTGGTGGCCCTGATGGCCGACCAGGTGACTGGACTCGAGGCCCACGGCATCACCTCTTGCATCACCATCAACGGCATGTTGTCGATGCCTGAGCGCTCCGAAGCGTTGGAGAAGCTGAGGCTCGGAGACTCCGCCATCGTGTTGATCTCTCCCGAGCAGCTTCGCAGCGTTTCGTTTCGACGTTCCTTGGATCAGCGCGAGATCGGTGCATGGGTGCTGGACGAGGCCCACTGCCTGTCGAAGTGGGGCCACGACTTCCGCCCTGATTATCGCTATGTGGGTCGCTACATCCGCGAGAGCGCAGAAGGCGGTGTGGTGCCCCCGGTGTTGTGTTTGACGGCGACGGCCAAGCCCGGGGTCAAAGAGGAGATAGTCGAGTACTTCGCCGAGAGACTCGGCGTCGAGATGCGGGTGTTCGACGGCGGCAGCCGGCGCACAAATCTCAAGTTGGTGGTGGAGGAGACAACCAGCGCCATGAAGCTCCACGACATCCACATGATCTTGGCCAAGCATCTGCCGCCGGATCGAGGCGGAGGCGCGATCGTGTATTGCGCCACTCGACGGCGGACCGAGGAGGTGGCGGACTTCCTCAGGGAACAGGGAGTGTCCGCCGATCGCTTCCACGCCGGGTTGCAGCCGGAGGAGAAGAAGACCGTCCAACGCAACTTCATCAACGGCGAGCTGAGGGCGATCGCGGCCACCAACGCGTTCGGGATGGGCATCGACAAGCCCGACGTGCGGCTGGTCTTACACGCCGACATTCCCTCGTCGCTGGAGAACTATCTGCAAGAAGCGGGTCGGGCCGGCAGGGACCAGCAACAAGCGCACTGCGTGCTCCTCTACACGAGAGACGATGTGGAGCGGCAGTTCGGCATGTCGGCACGGTCACGGCTCACCCGACGCGAGATCCATGGAGTGCTAAAGGCCCTGCGCCGGTTGAGCAGGCGCAACAACAGCGACGAAGTCGAAGCCACCATCGGGGAGATCCTGGTCAAAGACGAGGAGAACGACTTCAGACGGGATTCTGCCACCGATGACACGCGAGGGCGGACGGCACTGGCCTGGCTTGAGGAGTCAGAGCTGCTCAGTCGCGAGGAGAATCGCGTCCGGGTCTTCCCGTCGTCGTTGCGGGTGAGCTCGGTTGAGGAGGCGAAAGAGAAGCTCGAGGCTAAAGCGATCAATGATAGCGTGCGCCAACGGCTACTGGCCATCGTGCAGTTGCTGATCGATGCCGACCCTGACGAGGGCATCTCCACCGACATCCTCATGGACATCGCAGGCCTCAGCCCCGACCAAGTGAGGGGCGCGCTCTACGACTTGGAGAGATGCGGTATCGCCAGCAACGACACCGCGCTCACTGCCTTTGTTCATGTCGGTGTGGCCAACAGCTCGAAGCGGCGGCGCGCCGAGGCGGCGGGGGCGGAACTAGAGCTCTTGAACCTCATGCGGGAGATGGCTCCTGACATGGGAATCGGCGACGAAGCGCCGCTGAACCTGCGCGTTGCCAGCCAGAGGATCAAAGACGCCGGCTTCGACCATGTCCGGCCCGAATACATGGCCCGTCTTCTGCAAGGGATCGCCGGCGACGGCCGCGGCGAGGGCATTGGAGGCGGCAGCATCACGGTGAGAAAGCTCGATGCCGAAAGCGTTCGAATAACGCTGAAGCGCGAGTGGCATTCCGTAGTGGGTATCGCCCACCGTCGGCGAGCCGGCGCTGCCCGTCTGCTCGATCACTTGCTGTCATGCGTCCCAAAGGGCAGACGCGGCACCGACCTGCTAGCGGAGACCACCCTGGGAAAGCTGACGGAGGCCGTGGAAAGAGATTTGAGCCTCGCCTCACAGGAGGTCAAGGACTTCCGCAAACTCGTGGACCGCTCGCTTGTGTGGCTGCACGAACAAGAGGTCATCAGGCTCAACAAGGGCCTCACCGTGTTCCGCCCGGCCATGACCATCCACCTGTCGCCCGAGCGGCGCGGCTACAGGCAGGCCGACTTCCAGTCCCTGCAGATCCACTACGACGAAACGGTCCGCCAAATACACGTTATGGCCGAGTATGCGCAACGCGGGCTCGCCAACAACATGGCTGAGGCCCTGCACCTGACGATCGACTACTTCACTCTGGGAGAAACCGAGTTCCTGCAACGCTGGCTGCCTGATCGCGGCACGGAGCTATCCCGGCAGACCACTCCGGAGTCGTGGCGCGAAATTGTGGAGAGCCTGAACAATCCCGCCCAGCGCCACCTTGTGGCCGACAACCGCGAGAACACCAACGTGCTGGTGCTGGCCGGACCCGGATCAGGCAAGACCAAGGTGCTAGTGCACCGCATCGCCTATCTGATACGAGTCAGGCGCGAGGACCCCCGGGGCATCCTCGCCCTCGCCTACAACCGGCATGCCGCAGTCGAGATCCGCCGCCGACTGGCCGAGCTGGTCGGCGACGACTCGCGAGGAGTGCTGGTGCTCACCTGCCACGCCATGGCGATGCGCCTCGTGGGCGCCAGCTTCTCAGAGCGCGCCGATCGGATGGACAGCGAGCACTTCCAAGAAGTCCTCAAGCAGGCGACCGCCTTGCTGCGGGGCGATGGGCTGGAACCAGAGGAAGCCGAGGAAACGCGGACACGACTGCTGGCGGGATTCCGGTGGATTCTGGTGGACGAGTACCAAGACGTCGGCCAAGACGAATACGACCTCATCTCCGCGTTGGCCGGCCGGACCCTGTCAGACGACGACTCCAAGCTCACTCTGTTCGCGGTAGGCGACGACGACCAGAACATCTACTCATTCAAGGGATCGTCGGTGAAGTTCATACGCAGCTTCGAGCAGGACTACAAGGCCAAGCCCGCATTCCTTATCGACAACTATCGATCAACCCGACACATCATTCGGGCCGCCAACGCCGTGATCGAGCCAGCACAAGACCGGATGAAGGTGGAACAAGAGATCCAAATCAACAAAGGACGTGCCAAGGACCCCGCTGGAGGTCTGTGGGCCAATCGAGACCCAGTAGGCCGGGGGAAAATCCAGGTCTTGCCCGCAGGCGGAAATGCGATCACTCAGGCTCAAGCAGCAATCGCCGAGCTCAAGCGTCTGAGCGGGCTCGCTTCGGACTGGGACTGGTCGAGATGCGCCTTGATCGCCAAGGAATGGAAATACCTAGATCCGGTTCGCAGCATCTGCGAACTCGAGGGCATCCCAGTGCAAATGGCGAACGAAGACTTCCCCAGCATCTGGCACCTACGCGAGACGCAGTCACTGCTCGGTTGGCTCCGCAACCGCGACTCCCGCCTGATCCGGAGCGCCGACGTGCGCCTACGGCTGACCAGCCAGCCCCAAAGCCCCTGGATCGAACTCCTGCAAGAGGCCATCGAGGCCCACGAGGTTGAGGCGGGCATGGCCGAGATTCCTGTGGACACCTTCATCGAATGGCTAGCGGAGTGGGGACGAGAAGCGCGCAAGCGCCAACGAGGGCTGTTGCTATCGACTGCCCACCGTGCCAAAGGCTTGGAGTTCGACCATGTGATCGTGCTCGACGGCGGCTGGGACCGCGTAGGGCGAGAGGAAGACCCCGACGCGTCGCGCCGCCTGTACTACGTCTCCATGACCCGCGCCCGCCAAACCCTCACCCTTGGACGTCTCAGCGAACCAAACCCAATTCAAACGGCGCTGCGAAAAAGCCCGGCCGTCGTTTGGCGAGAGCCCTTCGACCTCCCACCGCCAGCACCAGAGTTGCGGCGGCACTACCGACAACTCAGCCTGACGGACGTCTACCTGAGCTTCGCCGGGCGAATGCCGTCCACCAACCGCGTGCACGCTGCCATCGCAGCCTTGTCGCCAAACGATCCGCTACAAGTACGACAGCGGAACGGCCAATGGGAGCTACTCGACTTTTCGGGCGTAGTAATAGGAATGCTGTCCCGAAACTTCAAGCCCCCCGAAAGGTTGGTCTGCACGCATGCAAGCGTCTTGGCCATCGCTACCTGGGCCCGCCATCACTCAGACCCCGAGTACCAAGAGCAACTCCAATGCGACACATGGGAAGTCGTCGTGCCCGAACTCATCTTCGAGCCATCCTGAGCCTCCCGGGAAACCCCGCTGGCTCTTTCACCCAGTGCCCTGTGAGTTCCCATTTATTCCCATTCCACGTATGGGAATGGATGTGGGAAGACTCGGCAAGTCAAGTCCACAAGTGTAGCTGACCAGGGCTTTTGGGCACGATACGATTCCCCCCAGCTCCACTTCAGACCGGTCCCGCTCGACACGCTGGCAGGCCGCAGAGTCGAGCCGGGCGCGCCAAGGGCTGGGTATGCCACCGAGACCGAGCCCCGGGTCACCGACTAGGGTTTCGGAGGGGTATAGCGAGAAGTTCTTGCAAGATCGCAGCTCTGAAAGGACCGAGGTGAACGATACCTACGGCGGCGCCACGTATATCTCGACTGACGCCCACGTTACTGAGCCAATTGACCTGTACCGAGAGCGAGTCGATGCGCAATACCGCGACCGCGTCCCGTGGATCGAGGAGGGCGAGGGGGGCGAGCGGACCATCCGCATGGAGGGTCTGCGGCCCCGTTCGCTGATGGCCGCGGCAGTGCTCGAGAAGGCGGTCGTGGGCGGCTGGGACCTCGACGTGCGGATCCGAGACCAAGAGCGCGACGGGGTGGCCGCGGAGGTGATCTTCCCAACGTGGGCTCTTCAGGCCTGCTTCGTCCCCGAGGACCCCGGTTTCCAGCTGGCGATGTGCCGGGCGTACAACGACTGGGCGGTCGAGGTGTTCGGCGGTCGGGCCGAGCGGATCGTGGCGGTGGGCCTGATCCCGATGCTCGACATCGATGCCGCCGTCGCCGAGGCGCAGCGGGCGGCAGACCTGGGGCTGCGGGCGCTGTTCTTGCCCGCCCAGGTGCCGACGAGGCCCTACAACGACGAGGGCTACGACCGCTTCTGGGCCGCGGCCAGCGATTTGGGGCTTCCGCTCACGTTCCATTCGGGCACCGGTGTGGAGCCCCGGGTGGTGAGGGGCCCGGGGGGCGCGGTGATCAACTACTTGCTGGCCGCCCAGCTCGACGGGCCCCGGGTGATGCTGAGCCTGGCCGCGGGAGGGGCGCTGGACCGGTTCCCCGAGCTTCGGGTGGTCACGGTGGAGACCGGCGCCTCGTGGCTGGCCTGGGTGATGACGCAGGCTGACGCCATCTATGATGCCCACCAGATGTGGGCGAAGCCGAAGTTGTCGCTGAAGCCGTCTGAGTTGATTCGCCGACAGTGCGCGGCCACGTTCATGCATGACCCGGTGGCTGTCGCGAACCGCGAGTTCACCGGTGTCGAAACGCTCATGTGGGGCAACGACTATCCCCACCCCGAAGGCACTTGGCCCAACAGCCAGGCTCGCTGCGCAGAGCAGTTCGAGGGCGTGCCCGGCGACGAGCTCGCCTCCATCGTCGGAGGCAATGCGGCCCGGGTCTTCGGGTTCGCTCTGTGAGGCCCCGCGGCCCGGGTCTTTGTCGGGGAGGTCGCCGATGGTGACGTCCGGAGCTGGCGCGGGACTGCTCTCGGGGATCCGAGTCGTCGATCTGTCGAGTTCTTGGGTCGGCGCCCACATGGGCTTGTTCTTCGCCGACCAGGGCGCAGAAGTCGTGTGCGTCGAGCCGCCCGGCGGATCCGCGCTGCGCAGCTCGGCCGCCTGGGCGTTCCTCGGCCGGGGCAAGCACAGCGTGGTGGCCGACCTGGCCCGGCCCGAAGGCATCGAGCAGGCCCGCAGCCTGGCTATTGCCGCCGATGTGGTCGTGCAGACCTGGAAGCCGGGCACCGCGGAGCGGCTCGGCCTCGGCTATGGCGACCTTGCCGCCGCCAATCCCGGGCTGGTGTACGCGTCGGTAAGCGGCTTCGGGTCGAAGGGGCCCTTTGTCGGCCTTCCCGGACATGAGGCACTGGTCATGGCCAAGCTGGGCTTCGCCATCCAGTTCAGCGCCTTCACCCCTCGGAGCGGCCCGGCCTACTGCTCGGTTCCCTACGCTGCTTTCAGCGCGGCCCACACCGCGCTCCACGGCACCCTGGCCGCCCTCTACGAGCGCGAGCATTCCGGTCTGGGCCAGCTTGTCGAGTCATCGCTGGCCCAGGGCATGGCCGCCATGGACCCGTGGCGCTGGTTCTTGGCGTTCATCGCCCGCCAGTACCCCGAGGCGTACGAGGCCGCAGCCCCGATCGGCGACGACGGGATCCCCAACCACAGCTTCGCGTTCCGGCTGCTGGTGGCGCCCAGCTCCGACGGCCACTGGCTTCAGTTCTCCCAGGTTTCGCCCCACCTGTTCGCCGCCTTCATGCGGGTGCTGGGGTTGGAGTGGATGCTCGAGGATGACGAATGGTCGACCGTGCCCGAGATCGACGACCGCGATCGCCGCCGCCAGCTCTGGGAGCAGATGCTGACCGCGGTGCGGTCCAAGACGCTGGCCGAGTGGAAGGAGGTCTTCGACCAGGAGCCCGACGTGTGGGCCGAAGTGTTCCGCCGCGACAGCGAACTGCTAGACCATCCCCAACTCGTCCACGACGCCCGAGTCATCTGCATCGACGCCCCGACGCTCGGCCCGGTGCGCCAGCCCGGGCCCTTGGTGGCCATTCCCGCCTCTGGACTTCAACCCAGCCGGCCGGCGCCGGACTTGGGACGCGACGAGGTGACCGCTTCTTGGAATACCGTGCCGCCGCGATTCGCAGGCGCCTCCGCGGCAGCGGGACGACCGGCGGCGGGCGCCGCGCCGCTTGCGGGAGTGACCGTGGTCGAGCTCGGCACCTACTACGCAGCCCCCTTTGCCGGAGCGATCCTGGCCGACTACGGCGCCCGCGTCATCAAGGTCGAGTCCCTCGAGGGCGAGCCGATGCGGATGATCATGGGCTTCCCCGAGTCGGGGGCAGCCAAGTCTCTCCAGGGCAAACAGAGCATCGCCTTGGACCTCGCCTCCAACGAGGGCCGGGCAATCGTCCACCGGCTCGCCGCTGGCGCCGACATCGTGATGCAGAGCTACCGGGCCGGGGTGGCCGCCCGCCTCGGCGTCGATGCCGCCACGCTGCAAGCCGTCAACCCCGGGCTGGTCTACGTCAATTCGCCGGGATATGGCGAAGGCGGACCGTGCGGACATCGACCCGCCTTCGCCCCCACCATCGGCGCGGCCGCCGGTGCCGGATGGCGCAACGTGGGGCCCTCGGTGGCCGCTTCCGACCAGCTCGACCCCGAAGGCGCCAAGGAGGCCTCGCTCAGGTTGGGCATGGCCACTCAGGTCGGCGGCAACGCTGACGGGTGCTCGGCTGTGGTCGTGGCCAGCGCCATGCTCGCGGGTCTGCTCGGAGCACGCCGGGGCATTTGTGGCGGCCGGCCGGGAGACGGGCAGGCCGCGGGCCCGGTGTTGGCGACCTCAATGCTGACCTCCATGGCCCACGTGCTCTGCGAGGACTGTGTGGATTATGAGGGCCGCCCACCCACGCCGACAGCCGATTCGCAGCTGTTCGGGCTGTCGGCCGACTACCGGCTCTACCGAGCCGCCAGAGGATGGGTGTTTCTGGCCGCACCCAGCGACCGGGAGTGGCGGCGGTTCGCAGACGCTTTGGAAGCAATGGGTGCCGGGGGCGGGCTGGTCTCCGACCCCCGGTTTGCCGATTCGGCTTCGCGCGCCGCCCACGACGAGGTGCTGACCGCCGAGTTGGCTGCGATTTTCGCCGGCCGGGACGCGGCCAACTGGGAGAACCTGCTCGCAGCCGAGGGCGTCGGCTGCGTCGAGGTGGCGTCCGAGCCCTTCGAGGCGCTGCTGCTCGACGAGAGCGAAGACAGCTACGGGAGGGCGGCGGGGCTGGTCGCCGAGGTCGAGCATCCCGCGCTGGGGGTCCACCCCCGTCTCACTTCGCTCGCCGGCCTGTCGCGGTCGTCGACCGTGCTGGGCCGGGGATGCCTGTTGGGCGAGCACACCGACCAGATTCTCGCCGAGCTGGACTATGGTGCCGAGAGGATCGCCCGGCTTCATGCTGAAGGGATCGTCGGTGGCTGATCCGAGCTGGCTGCGGGGACGGGCCGCCATCGTGGGCATCGGTTCCACCGCGTACGGCCGCAGGGGCGAGTTCACCCGGCGGGGCGAGCTGTCCATGGCCGCTGAAGCCGTGGCCGCGGCCTGCGCCGATGCCGGCATTGCGCCGGCCGACATCGACGGATGGTCCTCCTACAGCATGGATGGCACCGAGCCCGGCGACCTCGCGCATGCTTTCGGCTCCCGGCCCGTGCGCCTGGCGTCGATGACCCATGGCGGCGGCGGGGCGGCCATCGGGGGAGCGTTTTTACACGCAGCGATGGCGGTGGCCACCGGCCAGGCTGACGTGTGCGTGGTGTACCGGTCGATCTGCCAGGGCAAGCTGCCGTTCGGACAGGCCATGGCCAGGGCCTCCCGGTTGCCGCCTGCATTCAGCTGGGCCGCCCCTTACGGGCTCATGGCTCCGGGACAGATGTTCGCGCTGGCCGCGGTGCGCCACATGCACCTCTACGGCACTACCGAAGAGCACTTCAGCCGCATCGCCATCAACGCCCGGGACATGGCCGCCAACAACCCGCAGGCCCGGTTCCGCGAGCCGCTCAGCGCCGACCAGTACTTCTCCATGCCCTACATCTACGAGCCGCTGCGCCGCCCCGACCTCTGCATGGAATCCGACGTGGCCGTCGCAGTGGTCATCACCAGCGCAGAGCGGGCCGCCGACCTCGACTCCGACGCAGCGCACATCGCGGCGGCATCGATCGGCGCGCCGCAGCGCTTCGGGCAGGGACTGCTCGGCAGCTACAACATGCGCGACGACGACTTCGCCTCCGCCGGCCAGCGCACCGTGGCCGCCGACCTGTATTCCAAGGCCGGCCTGGGCCCCGCCGACGTGGACGTGGCCCAGATCTACGACCATTTCAGCCCGCTGGTGCTGATGGGGCTGGAAGACTTCGGGTTCTGCGAGGTGGGCGAGAGCGGGCCTTTCGTCGACGATGGGGGGATAGGCTTGGACGCCCTGCCCCTCAACACCGCGGGCGGCAACCTGGCCGAGGTCTACGCCCACGGCATGACCCAGGTGAGCGAGGCGGTCCGCCAACTGCGGGGCACCGCAGTCAACCAAGTGGCCGGTGCCGAGGTCGCCCTGGTGGTCGGCGGAGCAGGGCCCACCCCGACCAGCGCCCTGATCCTCACCAAAGGGGCGCCATGAGCTCGCAAATGCCGGGCCTTCCAGCACCCGGATTGTCGCCGATCTCCGCGCCCTACTGGCGTGCCGCTGGCGAGCGGCGGCTCTTGATCCAGCGCTGCGGGGATTGCGGAGCCCACCGCCACCCGCCCACATCGGCGTGCTACGCCTGCGGGTCGCTGGCCATCGACTGGGACGAGGTGGCCGGGACGGGGCGGGTCTACTCCTACGTTTGGACCCACCGACCCGTCGTTGAAATCTTCGAGAACCTGGGGGTTTACAACGCGGCCGTGATCGAACTCGACGGCACCATAGGAGAGCCGGTTCGCATCCTGAGCCGGGTCAACGAGATCGACCGCGACGGCCTCATCGTGGGCCTCGAGGTGCGCGTCGACTTCGACCCGATCGACGACGAGATCGCCCTGCCCGTCTTCGTGCCGCTCACCTAGGGGTCGTTCTCAGCCCGGAGCCCACGCTAGGCCGCCGTCGACCTTGATGGTCGCACCGGTGGTGAAGCTGGAGGCGTCGGAGGCGAGGTAGAGCGCGGCCCCCACGATCTCGTGCGGCTCCCCGCCCCGGCCCAGGGGGATGCTCTTGGCCGCCGATTGGTGGAACGACTCCATGTCCCAAGCGGCAGACACATCGGTGAAGAACGGCCCCGGCATGATGCAGTTCACCCGCACGGTGGGGGCATAGATGCGAGCCAGTGCCAGCGTGAGGTTGTTGAGCCCGGCCTTGGCCATGGCGTAGGGGACTTCGCCATAGGTCGGCTGCACTGCGGCTCCGCTCGACACGTTGATGATGCTGCCCCTTCGGCCGGATTCCACCATGTGCTCCCCTACCAGCACCGACAGCCGGAAAGGCCCTTTCATGTTAAGGCCGATAACGGAGTCGAAGAGCCTCTCGCTCACCTCGGCCAACGAGGGGTACTGCGGTGAGCTGCCGGCATTGTTCACCAGCACATCGATCCCCCCGCAGTGGGCGATCACCCGCTCGACGAAGGGCTCGTGCTCGTCCCACCGCCCGACATGAAGCGCTGCCCCGAGGGCCTCTTGGCCGGTGCGCTCGGTGATCTCGGCGGCCAGCGCATCGCAAGCCTGGGCCTTCCGGCTGGCCACCACCACCCGCGCCCCGCGCTCGGCAAAGCTCAAGCACATCTCCCGACCGAGCCCCCGGCTCCCGCCGGTGACCACCACAACTCGGTCGTCAAGCGAGAAGAGGTCATCCTTGTCTGCCACCGCACACTCCTAGGCCAACACGTACTCGCCGGGAGAGTACACCCGCCACCGCAATCTGCCTGAACGCAGCGTCAGACCTCGGTGGCTCGCCAGCAGTACCAGGCGGCGACGCTGCGATAGGGGCGGAACTGGTCGCCGAGCGGTTCTAACTCATCGGCGGTGGGAGGCTGGGTCCAGCCGTGAGCCAAGCCGTAGCCCTTGCGCACGCCGAAGTCGCCCACTGGCCACACGTCCAAACGGCGCAGCGAGAACATCAAGAACATCTGGGCGGTCCACACGCCGACCCCCCAGACCTGGCTGAGCTGGGCGATCACTTCCTCGTCGGGCAAGCGGCCCAGACCGGCCAAGTCCAAAGAGCCCTGCTCACAGTGAGCGGCGAGGTCGAGCATCGCCCGGGTCTTAGCGCCTGACAACCCGGCGCCCCGCAGCGGCTCCTCGCCGAGAGCCAGCACCGAATCGGGCACCCACTCCGGCGTCTGAGCCCGCACCCGTCCCCAGATGGCCCCAGCCGCTTTGCCGGCGAGCTGCTGGTAGGCGATCTCTCGGCTCAGCACCTCGAATCTCTCCCCCACTTTGGGCTTGGAGCCGAATCGGGGCGGTCCGAACCGCCCCACCAGCCCGGCCATCGCCTCGGAGGTGTCGGCCAGGGCCCGGCTGGCCGCGGTCAAGCTCACTCCGCCCACGAGGATGCTCCTGATCTGGGCTGTCTACGCAACCGCGTCACCCATACTCACGGGACATGGCGGGCTGCGGAATCGGCTTGACGATCACCCGGGCTATGCGCCGTCCGGTGACTCTTTCCACCAACAGCTCCCAGCCGTCCACCACCAGCGTCTCCCCCTCGTCAGGCACATGGCCCAGGGTATTGAAGATCAAGCCACCCACGGTATCCCAATTGCCGTTGGGCAGCGGCGCACCCAGCACCTCGCTCAGCTCGTCGATGGGAACCCGCCCGTTCACCTTCACCGTGCCGGGCGCCACCCGCTCGATCATGGGCTCCTCTACGTCGAACTCGTCGACGATCTCGCCCACCAGCTCTTCGATGAGGTCTTCCAGGGTGACCACTCCGGCGGTGCCGCCGTATTCGTCCACCACTATGGCGATGTGGAACTTCTCGGCCTGCATCTCCCGAAGCAATAGGGAGATGCGCTTGGTCTCGGGCACGAAATGGGCAACCCGCGCCACCGATACCGCTGGAGAACCGGCCCCGCGCTCCCGCTCGGCCCGCATCAAGTCTTTGGCATGGACCACCCCCACTACGTCGTCGATGCCCTCGGCGTACACCGGCACCCGGCTGTAGCCGTGCTCGATAACGATGCCGATGGCCTCGGTCACCGTGTGCTGGTTGCTCATCGCCACCATGTCGGTGCGGGGCACCATCACCTCACGAGCCACAGTGTCGCCGAACTCGATGATCTGGCCGATCAGCTCCCGCTCCTCGGGCTCGATGGCGTCAGACGCCTCGGCTGCCTCGGCCACGGCCAGCAGCTCTTCCTCCGACACCTGAGGCGCCTCTCGACGCCTGCTGGCATTCAATAGACGCCGCAGCGACCCGAATCGGCTGTGGGCGTTCACGACGATCTCGCCGATATGTCGGCCAGCGTGTCCGAAGCGGCCTCCAGGGCGAGCAACTCCCGCTCCCGGGCCTGCATCTTCTCGGCGTCGACGGCGTCGACGTGGTCGTAGCCCAACAGGTGCAGGGCGCCGTGCACCATCAACAAGGACAGCTCGTCGTCGACGGCCTTGCCGTGGGCCGCGGCGTTGGAAGCGGCCACCGAGGGGCAGATCACCACATCGCCCACCAGCCGGGGCTCGTCATCGGCCCGGGGAGCGCTGCCGTCATCGGCGCCGAAAGCGAGCACGTCGGTGGGCCGGTCGATCCCCCGGTGCTCAGCGTTGAGTGCCGCCATCTGGTCGGCGGCCACAAAGGACAATCCTGCTTCCCAGGGGACCGCAACCCCCTCTTCGCCCAGGACTCGGCGCATCAGAGCTGCCCAGCGGCCCTCGTCCACCGGCTGGTCATGTTGGCGGTCGACCACCACGACCACCCCTGAACCGATGACTGCTGCCCCGGGTTTGGGACCCGAGTCGGCGTCGTCTGTCACTTCTGAGCCCGCTCGTACGCGTTGACGATGTCGGCCACGATGCGGTGGCGGACCACGTCGCGGGAATTCAGATGCACGAATGACAGACCGTCGATGCCCCCCAAGATCCTCTCCAGAGAATCCAGTCCGCTGCGACCCCGGTCGACGTCCACCTGGGTCACGTCGCCGGTCACCACCGCCTTGGATCCGAACCCGATGCGAGTCAAGAACATCTTCATCTGCTCGGGGGTGGTGTTCTGGGCCTCGTCCAAGATGATGAAGCTGTCGTTGAGCGTCCGGCCCCGCATGTAGGCCAGCGGAGCGATCTCGATGACCCCCCGATCCACCAGAGACTGGACTTCCTCGCTGTCGAGCATGTCGTAGAGGGCGTCGTAGAGCGGACGCAGATAGGGGTCGACCTTGGCAATCATGTCACCGGGGAGAAACCCCAGACGTTCCCCCGCTTCCACCGCCGGCCGGGTCAGAATAATGCGCTCCACAGTGTGGACCTTCAACTCCCGCACCGCCATGGCCACTGCCAGCCAGCTCTTGCCGGTCCCGGCCGGGCCGATGCCGAATGTGATGATGTTGCCCCGCATGGCATCGACATAGCGGCGCTGGCCGACTGATTGGGGACGGATGTCCCGGCCTCGGACCGACCGAAGCACGTCGGTGTCCATGACCCCCGAGGGGCTCTCGTCCGCTTCCACCATCTGGATCGCCCGGCCCAGCGTTCGGGTATCCAGCTGGTGGCCGCCCTGCATCAGCAGGATCATCTCATCGAAAAGACCGGCCACCCGCTCGGCATCTTGGCCCGACACCGTGATCCGGTTGCCCCGCACGAAAATGTCGGCGTCGGGGAAAGACCGCTCGATTTGGCGGAGGTGCTGATCGCGCTCGCCCAATAGGGCAGCCATGATCCCATTGCGCGGTATGTCAATGGTGACAAGCGCAGCGGCGGTCATTCAAGAGTCAGCATCTGCGTCACTCTCATCACCCTTGTCGTTACCCGTATCGGTGCTGCCGGTAGGGACTGGATCGGGATAGAGGTGACTGAGTGTACCAGGCTCGATGCGGCTACTCTCGATGAATACATCCACATCATCTTCTTTTACCCGGATCACTCGACCCATCCGATAGGCGGGCAGACCGCCTTCGTTGATGAACCGATAGAGCGTTCTGGTGGTGATTCCCAACCGCTTTGCTGCGGTCTCGGTGTTTAGCCACATAATTTGAGTGTCGGTCATTCAATCATAATTCTAGCTCATTTTCCCGCCTATTTGCTCAAAAAACTAAAATAGCTTCGCAAATTTGTCGGGTGGGGGTGGTTGAGGACCCCTGAGAGGGAACGAGGCCCTGTCGGTACTCGTAGTCCCTACTCTTTTCCTTTCTCGAAAGACTCCGACTGTCAACGAACTCGATGAGTTTTGGACCTGGCATCGGCCTCTCAGACCGCTTCCGCCGACGGCGCGGGATCGTTCGCGTGGCGCAGCATCTGCACCGCGCTGACGACGAGCAAGATGGCAAACAGATATGCCGACAGACGTGGGCTGAGCTCGCTGGCCCCCAGCGCACCGATGAACGCCGAAGCCACCCCAGAAACGCCGACAATCAGCACCGCTTTGGGGTCGATGTTGCCGGTGCGGCGATTTCGCAGGGTGCCGATGATGGAGGTGGGAAGGATGACTAGCAGCGAGGTGCCTTTGGCGGTGGCGTCCACAAACCCGAACAGAAGGATCATGGCCGGGATCATGATCACTCCCCCGCCCACTCCCATGGTCCCCGACAGTAGCCCAGTGAGCAGGCCGCAGGCTACATAGGCGAAGATCAGGCCTACCGTGATGTCGCTGTGGCCGTCGGTATCGGGAACCGCGGCCATGAGGCGGGCCGCAGTGGCCAACAGCAGCAGGGCGAATCCGACCCGAAGCGACCGGGTGGGAAGATGATCGAGCAGGGAGGTGCCAACAGTGACACCCAAGGAGGCGCCGGCGAAGATCAGCAGGCCGGGCAGCCAGGCCACCGAGCCCTCGAGCAGGAATCCACCCAGTGCCGACGCGGAGATGAGCACCATCGCCCCCAGCGACGTCCCGTGGGCCCGACGCTGCTCCATACCCAACAGAAGCACCAGACAGGGCACCATCAGGATTCCGCCGCCCACCCCGAACAACCCAGATAGAAAGCCGGTTGCCACTCCGACTCCGACAGGCCCCCACGGTGAGTTGTTCATGCGATCGCAGCATTCGCGTCGTCTGGTAATTCCGCGATGGTCACTCGGCGGCTGCCTGCTCGCGGAGCACGTACTTGAGCACTTTGCCGGACGCGTTGAGCGGCAGGGCGTCGGTGAACCGCACCCGGCGGGGCGCCTTGTAGTTGGCCATCTCTTTCCGGCACCAAGCGATGATCTCGGCCTCGGTGGGGTCGTAGCCGGGGGCGGGCACCACAGTGGCCACCGCCATCTCGCCGAGCCGGTCGTCGGGCATTCCGATCACCGCCACCTGCCCGATGTGGGGGTGGGCCAGCATGATGTTCTCGATCTCGGCCGGATAGGCGTTGAACCCGCCCACGATGAACATGTCCTTTTTGCGGTCGGTGATGTCGATGTTTCCCCGTTCGTCCATCACCCCGATGTCGCCGGTGTGGAGCCAGCCGTCGGCGTCGACGGTCTCGGCCGTTTGCCCGGGGTCGTCCAAGTAGCCCAGCATCACGTTGTAGCCCCGCACCACGATCTCGCCGGGCTCGCCTCGGCGGACTTCGTTGCCGTCGGTGTCCACCACCTGCACCTCCACGTCGGCAATAGCCCGGCCCGAGGTGCGGGCGATGGTCTCGGGGTCGTCATCGTGGCGGCACATGGTGGCGATGCCCGACGCCTCGGTGAGGCCGTAGCCGGTGACGATGGTCTCGAATCCCAGCCGGGCCCGCATCCGGAGGATCATCTCCACCGGGATGGCGGCCGCCCCGGTGACCGCCAGGCGCAGGGTGGACATGTCGAAGCTGTCGAGGTCCGGGTGGTTCAAGATGGTCTGGTAGATGGCCGGCGGGCCGGGGAGCATCGAGATGCGCTCCTCGGGCACCCGGGCCATCACCGCCGGGACGTCGAACACCGCGTGAGGGATGTTGGCGGCCCCGGTCATGAGGCAAGCCAGTATGCCGGAGTTGAGGCCGAATGCGTGAAAATAGGGATTGACGATGAGGTAGCGGTCGCCAGCCCGCAGGCCGATCACCTCGCACCACGACTTGAAGCCCCGACAGATTGCGGAGTGGATGAGCATGGCCCCCTTGGGCAGGCCGGTCGTGCCCGAGGTGAACATGATGTGGCAGAGATCGTCGCCGCTCACCGCAGCAGCCCGGGCGTCGCCGTCGGCCTCGGCGATCTGACCGGCCCGACCCAAGAAGTCGGCGAAGCCGGTCGTCCCCTCAGGCACGGTGCCGCGCAGAACCACGATCTCGTCGAGGCCGTGGCCGCCGTCGGCGTCGCGCAGCAGGGCCACGTAGTCGGTGTCGAGGAAGTCGGTGACGGTGAACAGGATGCGGGCCCTTGACTTCTGGAGGATGAAGTCGGCCTCTCGGCCCTTGAATCGAGTGTTCACTGGCACCAGCACGCCGCCGGCCAAGTGGATTCCCAGCCCGGCCACCACCCATTCCCAGATGTTGGGGGCCCACACTGCCACCCGATCGCCGGGCTCAATTCCCGAGGCCATCAGCGCCCGGGCCGAAGCACGAATGCGGTCGCGCAGTTCGGGGAAGGTCCAGCGCACATCGCCGTCCACCAGCGCCTCCAAATCGGGGAACCTACGGGCAGCGTCGTCAACTAACTCGCAGATTGTGGTCCACGATCCTTCGGACATGGCTGCGACCCTAATTCACTGCTTTCGGCTCAACGGAGTTGGCCAGCTAGTCGGCGGACCGTACTGCGCCTTGTTGAATGAGCTGGGCAATTTCGTCGGTGCTCAAGCCGAGATCGTCGGCCAATACCGAGCGGGTGTCCTCGCCCAGTCGGGCAGATCGGTGGATGACTCCCACGGTGGCGTCGCTCATGGCGAACGGTTTGGCCGGCACCGGAATGCCGGGACGGATCTCGGCTATGAGTCCCCGGTAGGCGGCCCAGTCGGTTGCGGCTAGCTCAGTTACCGAGCTGATGCGGGCCGCGGGCAGCGGTTGGCGCTCAACTACTTCGGCCAGATCCTCGTAGGTCGAGAAACCGGCCACCAGACCTCGCAGCACGGCAAGGGCCTCTTCTCGAGTGGGCTGTTCGGGGCAGTCGTCGGCATTGCCTCCTAGAGCGGCCACCCACCTGGGCAACATGGTTTCGGGATTGCCGATCAGCGACACCGCCTGGCCGTCGGCGGTGCGGGCGACGGCGTAGTTCCAGGTGTCGAAATCCCTCAGCCCGTCGTAACCCGAAATGTCGTTGCCCGCCTGGTCGTTGGCGTAGACGAGGGTCTCGGCCATGGCGATGTCGAGGTGCTGGCCGGTGCCGGTGTGCTCTCGCTGGTAGAGCGCGGCCAGCACAGCGGACACCGAGATAAACCCGGCGTACAGGTCGCCGTGCTGGTGGATCTCCTGGAGGGGCTCGGCCTCCCGCAGGCGGGCGGCCAGTTCGATGGTGCCGGCGACGGCGTGCATCATGGGTGCGTGGGCTCGGCGATGGGTCCACGGCCCGGTCTGGCCGAACCCGGTGATGGAGCAGAACACCAGCCGGGGGTTGCGGGCCGACAGCTCTTCATAGGACAAGCCGTAGCGGGCCATGACGCCGGGGCGGTAGTTCTCCAACAGCACATCGGCCCGATCGGCCAGCGCGGCCACTAGCTCGGGGGCACCTTCGGCTTTGAGGTCGATGCAGATGTTGCGCTTGCCCGCGTTCATGTGACTGAACGTGACCCCTATGCCGTCGGAGTCCACCGGCGGGACCGGACGGGTGAGGTCGCCGGAGGGGGGCTCGACTTTGATGACGTCGGCGCCCAAGTCGGCCAGCACCCGCCCGCAGATCGGTCCGGAGAAGATCCGGGTGAGGTCCACCACCCGGATGCCGTCCAGCGGCCCTTTAGTCATCGCCGACTAGCAGCCACAGACGCGGCCGTGCCCGAGCCGCCGCCGACAAGGCAGCCGATCGGGCACGGCACAGTTTCTATTGACTCAGTTGGTTTAGCGGCCGGGGTCGCCGTAGCAGACGAACGGGTGGGCCACCACGTAGTCGGCATCCACCACTTGCACCATACCGGTGCAGTCGGGGGCAACTACGTGGTCGGCCGGCCACTTCACCGGGCCGAGAGCGCCGGACTGCTGGGTGGTCTCGAAGCCGTCGATGTTGACTGCCTGGTAGAAGCTGGCGGTGTTCAGGTCTTCACCGGCTGCGGCGATCATCTGGACCATCAAATCAGCCGACCAGTAGCCGACCAGGCTGCCGAATCCGGGGAAGGCCCCGACTTCTTCGTAGTCGGCCAGAAGCTGCTGGATTGCCGGCTCGGAGTCGTCTAGCGGGGGCACCTGGGTCACGGCGTAGCCGCCCTCCAACGCCTGGCCTAGGTCGGGGCTGGAACCAGGGAGTCCGGGAACGTAGGTCAGGTAATCGGCCACCGGGCCCTCATATCCCGAAGCGGCGATGGACGCCTTGAGGGTGATGGCACCGGCGAAGTCGGTGGACAGGATCACCAAGTCGGGGTCGTGCTCTAGCACCGTGTTGACGAATCGGGTGGGATCGGTGATGCCCCCGGCGGTCTGGGTGGGCACGAAATCGTTGAAGGCCAGCTTGCCAGCCCACAGACTCTCGTACAGCGCATGGCCGGCGCGCCCGGCGTCGTCATCACTGTTGAAGATGCCGACCACGATGTCCTCGGTGCCGAAGAAGTCGTACCAGATGTTCTGGACCGACACGAGGGGATCGGCGCCTTCGACCCCGAATGCAAAGCCGCTCAGGCAGCCGTTGAATCCGAAGCCCCAGTCGTTGGGAGCGCAGAACCCGGGCATGAATCCCCAGCCGGTAAACGGCACCTGATTATCGGCCAGGTAGTTAGTGGTCTGGCCAAGTGAAACCGCCGAGGTGACCATGATGCCGAAGACCTCGTCGTTCTCCACCATGCTGCGGGCCCCATCGAAGTTGGCCTGCGGATCGCTGCCGTCGTCCACGTACTGCGCGAGTTCGACCATCCGACCGCCGGGCAGTTCCCCGTCGCGGTTGGCCCTCTCCAGACGGGCATTGATGCCGTCGGTGAAGCCGCCATACAGCGCGCCCTGGGTCATCGCACCGAGGCGCACGGTGTCGTCGCTCACTCCTCGGGTGGAGGGCTCGAAATCAATCTCGTAGGTGTAGGCGCCCCACGTGCGGGAGGTAGCCATCTCCTCGTCGTCCATGGGCTCCTCGTCATCCATGGGTTCTTCTTCGTCGTCCATGGGCTCGGCATCGTCCATGGGTTCTTCTTCGTCGTCCATGGGCTCGGCATCGTCCATGGGCTCTTCTTCGTCGTCCATGGGCTCGGCGTCGTCCATGGGCGCCTCGGTGGCCTCAGGCGCAGGCGCGGCTGCTCCGTCGTCATCGTCGTCGTTGCCACAGGCGACAGCCACCAACGTCAACGCGGCCATGAGCGCGAGAAGCTTGCACAACAGTGAATTCTTCATGTCCCCCTCCGAGATTTGGGCTGCCGACATAGTAGGACAGCGACCATCGACTGTCATCCTCAGGATGGTCAGTCTGATGCAGAGGTGGCATCCCCGAGGTAGGCGGCGTCGAGCTGGTCGTGATCCACCTCAGATCGAGGGCCGTGCCAAGTGATGTGGCCCAAGCTGATGAACGCCACCGAGTCGGCGATCTCCAATACGTCGCGGGCCTTCTCCTCCACTAACAACAGGGCCACGCCCCGCTCCTTGAACTCGATGAACAGCTCGAGTATCTGGTTCACGATGAGCGGAGCCAAGCCCAGCGAAGGCTCGTCGGCAATCAGCGCCTCGGGGGGATGGGCCAACAGAGGAGCCAAGGTGAGGATCTGCTGCTCGCCCCCCGAAAGATTCCCGGCCAGCTGGTTTTGACGCTCCCCCAGGATGGGGAACCGCTCGCAGCACAGCTCCCGGTCGTCGGGGTTTGGCAGCCAGAGCTGCATATTCTCCCGAACGGTCAGCCCGCTGAAGATGCCCCGGGCCTCGGGGGCCAGCACTACTCCCCGACGGGCTCGGCGATGGCTGCGCAGCGCCGTGATGTCTTCCCCGTCCAATCGAATCTGGCCGTGGGTGGCGGATAGAAGCCCGGAGGCCACCGCACAGGTGGTGGACTTGCCCGCGCCGTTGGGTCCCAGCAGCGCGGTGATCTCACCCCGGGGCACCGACAGGTCGATCCCGTGAAGTGCCTCCACAAGCCCATAGCTGGCCCGCACGTTGACCAGTTCCAACGCCGGCGGATGGTCGCCGACATACTGGTCGCCCGATGGCTCGGCTGACTCTGGAATCTGGGAAGGCTCAGAGGCGGCTATGCCAGTGGCTGGAATCGTGCCGGCGGCTGAAACCTTTTCGGCAACGACAGCACCTTCTCTCCATGCCGCGAGCCGCCGGCGCCAGGCGTCGCGGCGGACCCGGTTCTGAGCCGCGGTGAACGCCAGGATTCCATCGGGCTCGCGGGCCAGTTGCATGGCGCCGAGGCCGAACATGAAGGCGGTGATGTTGCGGGCTTCGTCGTACTGGTCGAAACCGTCCCAATCGATGGGATACCACGAATACACCCGGGCCAGGCAGAGGAAGGCCAGTACCGCCAACACACCGAGTATGGGCGGCGAGAGCGGCAGCCCGACTTGGCGATCCCGGATAGCGGTGGCCAATGCCGCCGCCCCGAAAACCGACGCCACCAGCACGACGTGCCAAGACTCCATCCACTCCCAGTGCCAACCGGTACCGAATGTGTGGCCGCTGGCCGCCACCATGATGCCGGCCATGACCGCGGCGCCGGGCCGGCGGATACCGACCAAGATCACCACGGCCAGCCAGAACAGCCCGGCTTGAGTCGTCGCGGTGAACGGGGTCACATTGCCGATGAACGTGGCGAAGAACACCCCGCCGAACCCGGCCAATAGCGCTGAGAGGGCAAACACTGCCAGTTTGGTGCGGACCACTGAGTGACCCGAGGTGGCCGCGGCGGGCTCGGAGTTGCGTACCGCGATGATGGTCCGGCCGGTAACCGAGCGCTGGAGGTTCCGCACCAGCCAGGCCGCGGCCAGCACCAGGATCACCAGCAGCACGGCAAGGGATTTCTCATCCTCGAAGTCGAATGCGCCCAACTTGGGGCGGGGTATGTCCCACCCTTTGGTGCCTTGGCCGTTTTTGAACCAGCTCCACTCGAACAGCACCCGCTCGCTCATGAATGCCAGCGCCAGCGTGGCCAGGGCCAGCGGCAAACCGCCCAACCGGAGAGCGGGCAGGGCCACGATGACTCCTAGCACTCCGGCGATTATCACGCCCACGATCAGCGCGGGTATGAACGGCAGCCCGGTCTTGTCCAAGATCAGACCGGCGGTCATGGCGGCCATGGTCACGAAGGCAGCTTGGGCCAAGCTGACCATGCCGCCAAGGCCGGTGAGCAGCACCCAGGACATGAACACCAAGCCAAAGGCCAGGCCCGTGACCCACAGCCCCAGCCAGAATTGATCGGCGAATATGAAGACCTGAAGCACGATGAACACCGCGCCTAGCACCCAGGGCAGGCGCACCCGCCACGCGGGGAGGTCGTTGGTGTAGTCGGTTGCGGGGGGAGCGTCGGCCACCACCCCGCTGCGGCGAGTGCGCTCCCGGGCCATGAAGAGCAGTCCCACCAACAGCACCACAAACGGAACCGAGCTCTCGAACCCTCGAATGTCTTGCGCAAAGGTTGCATACCGGCCCACCCAGCTGGTGACCACGCCCAAGGCCACGCCCCCGGCAAACGCCAGCGGTATGGAGCGAAGTCCGCCCACCACCGCGGCTGCGGTGGCGATGAACATGAACACGTTGTACTGATTGGACTCAAGGGAGTTGAACACCGGGGCGCCGACCACCCCGGCCAGCCCAGCCAGCATGGTGCCGATGATCCACGCCGCCGACGAGGTGAACGACTCGCTGACCCCCCGCAACCCGGCCAGGTCGGGGCGGTCCACCACTGCCCGCATCTGGAGTCCAATACGGGTGTGGCGCATCAGCGTCCATAGCGCCACCGCGACAACCACGGCCACCACCAGCACCGCCCACTGATTGCTGCTGATGCGCAGGTCAAAGCCGCCCAGGTCGTAGGTCCAGGTTTCGCTGGGCACCTTCCACACCCCGGGGGTGAGGAACACGTAGTCGGTGGATTGCAGGCCCCAATCCCACGTCTTGGTGCCCAAGTCGACGAGCAAATCGGTTAAAGCAGGCAGAGCCACCAGAATCCCGATGGTGGCCATGACTTTGGCCGCGTCGTTGGCCCGGGCCAGTGGGCGGAATACCGCCACGTTCAGGAGCTGGCCCAACAGCGGACAGAACACCACCACCACAAGGAAGAACGACAGCAGCCGCATGCCCAGGCTCTCGATTCCCAGGGCATTGATCAGCTGGAAGTAGAGCATCGCCGAGGTGTAGGCGATGCCCCCATAGGCCAGGTTGAAGATGCCGGTGGAGGTGTAGCTGAGCGTGAGCCCAGCGGCGATCAGCGAGTAGATGGCACCGGCGATGGCGCCGCTCACTAGCAATTGGATGAACTCGCCCACCCGACTATGGCTCCCTCGGCTTCCCGACCTGCGCCACTCTAGTAGCTGCCCCCAATGGGTAGTGTCGTTAGGTGGACGACATGCTGTTGGACGACCTCGCCGCCGAGCACCAGGTGTTGGACGATCTGGTGACCCCGCTGCCTGCGGAAGTGTGGACGACGCCATCGCCGTCACCGGGTTGGACGCTGGCCCATCAGATCCACCACCTCGATGTGAGCGAGGGAGCGGCCCTTCTGGCCCTCACCGGACACAGCGATCAGGTGTTCTCCCCCACCGGCCGCTGGCCCGACCGCCCCTTGCCCGACGATCCGACCGAAGTGCTGGACAACTGGCGGGCTTCCCGGGCCGCAAGCTTGGAGGCAATGGCCGCGCTAGACGCCAAGGCCCCCGTGATCTGGGGCAACGGCCCCATGACCTGCCGCTCCTTTGCAACCGCCCGGCTCATGGAGACCTGGGCCCACGGCCTCGACTGTTTCACCACCGTCGGCGCCGAGCCCACCGACACCGACCGGCTCCGCCACGTAGCCCACATTGGCTACCGAGCCCTCCCCTACGCCTTCCACAGCCAGGGAGTGACCCCACCCACCCCCCTCTCAGAACTCCGCCTCGATCTGACATCCCCCTCCGGCGAACGCTGGACCTACGGCAACCCCAACGCCCCCCAATCCATCACCGGCCCCGCCTCCCACTGGTGCCGAGTAGCCACCCGCCGCATGGATGCCGCTGACTCTGATCTCATTGCCGCCGGCGCCCTCGCCCAAGCTGTTTTGACCGTCGCCCGCGCCTACCTGTCTGATGGTGCAGCATCTTGAGTTCGACAGCTAGACAGCGAGAAAAAACATGGCAGACTTGGACATGACCGCAACACGAGATCAGCTCCGGGTGATCGACGTCGACACACATCTCACTGAACCCCATGACCTGTGGAGCAGCCGGGCGCCCGCGGCATACGCCGACCGGCTGCCGAGGGTAGCCGATGTGGACGGAAGGCCCCACTGGATCCTCGACGGAGAGCCCTTGGGAGCGGCTTCGGCCAGCGGAGTGGTTCGGCCCGACGGCACCAAGGCGTTGGGCACCGAATTCATGGGCTGGACCATCGACGACGTCCACCCGGCGGCCTACGATATGGCGGCCCGGGTGGAGATCATGGACCAGCTCGGCATCCACGCCCAGATCATCTATCCCAACCTGGCGGGCTTCGGCAGCCAGAAGTTCGGCCAGATCGAGGATGTAGAGCTCAAGCGGCTGTGCGTGTCGGTCTACAACGACGCCATGGCCGAGATCCAGGAGAACTCCGGAGACCGGCTGTTCCCCATGGGGCTGATCCCCTGGTGGGACGTCGAGGGCTCGCTGGCCGAGGCCGAGCGCATCGTCGGGCTGGGCCTGCGGGGCCTGGTGATGTGCAGCGATCCCCAGTTGCGGGGGCTGCCCGATCTGGGCGAGGAGGCGTGGAGGCCGCTGTGGGAGTTCTGCTGCGACCACGAACTGCCGGTGAACTTCCACATCGGGGCCAGCGAGAGCTCGATGGGCTGGTACGGCACTTCGCCGTGGCCCTCGCAGGGCGACGACCAGAAGCTGGCCATCGGCTCGGCCATGATGTACCTGACCAACGCCCGGGTGCTGGCCAACCTGATCTTCTCCGGCGTGCTGGAGCGGCATCCGACGCTCAACATCGTGTCGGTGGAGTCGGGAATCGGCTGGATCCCGTTCGTGCTGGAGTCGCTGGACTACCAGATGGATCAGCTAGGCACCGACGCGCAGGCCGAGTTCAGCCTGCGACCCAGCGAGTACTTCCGCCGCCAGATGTACGGGTGCTACTGGTTCGAGAACCTGTCCCCCGACCTGCTCATCAACCGGATCGGCCCCGACAACGTGCTTTTCGAGACCGATTTCCCCCACCCCACCTGCCTCTACCCGTTCGGGTTGGATCAAGCTGCTGACGCCTTGGGCGACGTGGACGACGACGTGACCCGCAAGGTGCTCCAGGACAACGCCGCCGAGCTGTACAAAATCGCGGTCTAATCTTGTTGGTCAAGAGGTCTTCGTAGCCGATGACCGGCAGACGGCCGCTGCCTAAAGATCTTCGTAGTCGCTCCGGTCGCTGCGCTGGGGCTGGCGGCCGGTGCGGAAGGGGCACAGCGGAGCGTCCACCAGCAGGAAACGGTGCCAGCCCTCCACCATGTCGTCCACCGCGGCCTGCCACCGGACCAAGCCCTGGTCGGTGCGCTTGGCCTTCTCGAAATCGGCCCAGGCCTCCCAGGTGGGGATGGCCCACAGCAGGAAGGCCTCGTCGTCGGCCACCATGGCCGTCTCCCACGCCCCGGCCAGCTCCCAGCCGAAGGTTTCGTGGACCAGTTGGACTCCGGTGCGCACCCGCTCCAAGAACTCGGCTGAGGCTCCCCGTTTGAGGGTCACCTGCTCGTGGGCGTAGCACTCGCCGGTGACCCCGTCGGCGCACAGCTCCTCGATGGTCCGGGTCCAGGGGGCGGGCAAAAGCAGCCGGTCGGCACCCGAGCGGCGGTAGCCGGCCGCCTGGGCCCACCACTTGGCCAGCTTGGGGTCTTGCATGCCGGCGCCCTGGCATTCGTGGCGGAACGAGGAGGCCATGCCGTCCCAGCCGTCCTCCTCCCACAGGTTCAGCACCTGGGGCCAGCCCCTGGTGGTGCCGACGATGCCCCACACCCCGTAGCAGAGCTGGTCGCGCTCGTCTTGGGCGATGGGCGACCAGTTGGCCGTCATGTGGTGCATGTAGTTGGCCCGGTTCTGGCCGATGATGTCGATGAACTCGTGGATGTAGAGCTTGTGGTTGGCCACGATCAGTCGCCTTGTCCCCGGTTGAAGTTCGGGGTGCGCTTGTTCAAAAAGGCGTCCACCGCCTCCCGATGGTCGTCGGTGTCGAAGGTGATGGCTTCCAGGGCGAAGGCCAGGTCGTAGAGGCGGTTCACCCGGTCTTCCAGCTCTTTGTTGCACAGCCGCTTGTTGAATTCGACGGCATGTCGGGGACCGGCGGCCAGCCGCTGAGCCATGGCGACAGCCGAGGCCAGCACCTCCTCCGCAGGTACCACATGGTTGACCAGGCCATAGCGCTCGGCCTGGGCGGCGTCGAGCAGGTCGCCGGTCATGAGCAGTTCCTTGGCCCGGTTGAGCCCGGCCAACAGGGGCCACAGAACCGCTCCCCCGTCGCCGGCCACCAGCCCGGCACTCACGTGGGGGTCGCCGATGCGGGCGGCATCGCTCATATAGACGATGTCGCAGAACAGCGCCAGCGATGCACCCAGGCCGATGGCGTGGCCGTTTACCGCGGCCACCATCGGCTGGCGGACCCGCAGCGCCCCCCGGGCGATGTCGATGCCGTCGTCAAGCAGGTCGGGGCGGCCCTCGGGATAGCCGGTGTCCAGATTCTCCTCCATGACGGCGAAGTCGGCGCCCACGCAGAACGACCGGCCGGCGCCGGTGAGCACCACCGCTCGCACCCCGGCGTCGGCGGCGATGCGGCGGTACAGGTCCCGCAGGTCGAGGTGCATCTGCTTGTTGAGGCCATTGCCCCGATCAGGCCGGGTCAGCGTGGCGATGAGCACTCCAGATGAGTCGATCTCGGTGGTGATGGTTTCCAATCCGTACCGGTCGGCCATGGAGCTAGCTTCGCACTTCGTGGTCCGGGTGGGGAAAGCTAGGCGAATGCGAGCTTGGGTGGTTGAAGGATCGGGGGCACCGGGAGAGGTGCTGCGCTTGACCGACAGGGACGCGCCCGATCCGCGGGAGGGGACGTTCTTGATGGAGGTGAGGGCGGTAGGCGTCGGCCTGCCCGACGTGTTCATGTGCCGGGGGGTGTACCCGCTGGGACCCTCCGAGGGATCGTTCACCCCCGGTCAGGAGGTGTGTGGAACGGTGGTCGAAGCGGGCGCCGGCGTGACGCTGGAATCCGGCCAGCGGGTCATGGCCGTCACGTCTTTCCAAACCGGAGATGGCGGGTTCGCCGAGCAGTGCCTCGGCCTAGCTGGCTCCGCGTTCACCGTGCCCGGTTCCATGGACGACGATGCCGCGGCCGGATTCTTGATTCCCTACCACACCGCCTGGATAGGCCTCGTTCGCCGGGGCCGGTTGGCTATAGCCGAAACCCTGTTGGTGCTAGGGGCGGCGGGGGGTACTGGGGCAGCGGCGTCCTCGCTGGGAGCCGCGCTGGGAGCCAGGGTGATCGGTGTGGCCGGTGGGCCGGAGCGCTGCGAGGTGGCGGCCTCGTTCGGTGCCCACCAAACTGTGGACCACCGGGCCGGCGACATTGCTGCTGCGGTCATGGAGCTGACCGACGGCCGCGGGGTAGACATGGTGTACGACCCGGTGGGGGGCGACGCCTACACCGCCGCCACTAGATGCGTCGCCCGCGACGCCCGCATCGTGCTCATCGGATTCGCCAGCGGCGAGTGGGCTCCGGTGAACGTCCGCCACATGGTGCAGCGCAACTACTCGGTGGTGGGCGCCATCCCGTCCCGGTTCAGCCGGGAAGAGCGGCAGGCCGACCACCGCGAGCTGAGCGCGCTGTGGGATGCGGGCAGCATCAACTCGGTGGTCACGGCCTCTTATCGGCTCGAGGAGCTTCCCGAGGCCATGAGGGCCTTGGAATCACGAGAGGTGATCGGCCGGGTGGTTTTGGATCTCACATCTGGCTGAGCCTGCCGAGAAGCCGGCGAGTAGTCTGCGGGCGCAGCGACAAAGAGAGGAGCATCGTGGAGTTCGCTATTTTCTTGCAGGGGTCGCCTCGCCGGGGCGGGGCCCGCAGCCCCTACTGGGAGCATCAGGCTTTCGAGAACGAACTGGAGATCGTGCGGTTGGCCGACCAGCACAACTGGAAGTACGTGTGGGTGAGCGAGCACCACTTCTTGGAGGACTACTCCCACACCTCGGCCAGCGAGGTGTTCATGGCCTACTCCTTCGCCCAGACCTCTCAGATCCACATGGGTTCGGGCATCTTCAACCTGAACCCCATCGTGAACCATCCCATCAAGCTGGCCGAGCGGGTGGCCATGCTCGATCACATGAGCAAGGGCCGGTTCGAGTTCGGAACCGGCCGGGGCGCGGGGAGCCACGAGATCGGCGGCTTCGGCATCGACCCATCGCAGACCAAGGCCAACTGGGACGAGGTGATCGGGGAGTTCAAGAAGATCTGGGGCAGCACCGCCTACTCCCACCCCGACGGCACCGCCTTCCAAACCCCGGAAACCGGCACCTGGGGCACGTTCAACGTGCTGCCCAAGCCCTACTGCCACTCCCACCCGCCCATGTGGGTGGCCGCGGGCAACACCCCCACCTATGAGAAGGCCGCTCGCCACGGCCTCGGCGTGCTGGGGTTCAACGTGTCGGCCATCTACGACATGGCCCCCCACGTGGAGGCCTACAAGAGCGCCGTCGCCCATGCCGAGCCCGCCGGCGAGTATGTGAACGACAACGTGATGATCGCCAACGGCCTGGTGTGCTTGGAAGACGGCCAGGAGGCCCGCCGGGTGGTGTGCGAGCAGATGCAGCTCAGCTACCTCCAGTCGCTGGTGTTCAAATACCACGACACCTTCCCCAAGCCCGAGGGCCTGCCGGTGTACCCCGAGCTGGTTCCGGAGCCCACCATCGAGGAAGTGGAGGAGCGCATCGCCGCGGGGTTCCTGCTGTGCGGCGACCCCGACGAGGTGCTGGAGCAGGTGAAGCGCTACGACGAGATCGGTTGCGACCAGGTGTCGTTCGGCCTCCCCATCCAGCTCAGCCATGAGGTTTGCCTGGAGACCATCCGGCTGTTTGGCACCCACGTGATCCCCAAGCTGGACAAAGACCCGCTGCACCGCAGCACCCGCCAGCGGATCGAGTACGGCGGCCCCCTGGAGATGGCACCCGACCCGCTCTACCAGGTTCCCCGGGCCGAGGAATACAAATAGTCGGGCAATGAGCGATTCCGGCCCCGACATCCTGGGATCGAGGAGCGACCGAACTGAGCTGAGGGAACCGCTGGCCAGGTGGCTGGCCCAGCGGCTGGGGGCCCGCCATGTGGACGTCGGCCCCTTCGAAGTGCCGTCGGGGGGCTACTCGGCGGAGACCCTGCTGTTCGACGCCACCGTGGAGCGGGGCGACGGATCGGCTGTCGAGCGGTTCGTGGTGCGCCGGGAGCTGCCCGAGCCTCCGGTGTATCCCCAGCAGGCGCCGGGCGAGGTGGACATCGAGGTGGACATCCAATACCGGGCCATGTCGGCGGTGGCCGCCCACAGCGACGCCCCCATCGCCCCGCTGGTGGGCTATGAGGCCGACGACTCCGTGCTGGGCGGGCCGTTCTTCGTGATGGGGTTCGTGGACGGCGACATCCCCCGGGAAGACCCGATCTATACCAGCCAAGGCTTCTTCGCAGACGCCCGGCCCGACCAGCGCCGCCAACTGGTGGACCGGGGGCTTGCGACCATGGCCCAGATCCACGCCATCGACTGGCAGGCCGCCGGGCTCAACTGGCTGGTGGCCAGCGGCGACCGTCCGGGCACTGATACCCAGGTGCGGATCTGGCGGGACTACTCCGACCGGGAGCTGAACGGCCGGGACCACCCGGTGCTGGAGGCCGGGTTCGCCTATCTAGCGGAGAACATGCCCGCCAACGACGGGCTGTGCTTGAACTGGGGCGACGGACGGCCCGGCAACATCATCTGGCAGGATTTCGAGCCGGCCTGCGTGACCGATTTCGAGGCGGCCTGTATCGCCCCGCCGCTAGTGGATGTGGGGTGGTGGCTGATGTTCGACCGGTGGTCGCACGAGCACATGGGCAGCCAGCCCCGCCTCGATGGCGAGCCCACCCGGGCTGAACAGCGCGACCTGTATGCCGTCCACGCGGGGCGCGACCCGGGCGATACCACCTGGTACGAGATCTTTGCCGCGGTCCGCTACACCGCCATCGTGGTGCGGGTGATGGGCCGCACCGTGCTTCGGGGCGATATGCCGGCCAACAATCCCTTCTGGCTGGAGAACCCCTCCAGCAACTGCCTCAGAGCACTGCTCGACGAGCTCTGAGCGCGGCGACCGCTAGCTGCCGACCACTCGGTCGGTCTGCTCCCGGTATTCGTAGACCAGGCGGACCAGCCAGTAGCGCATAAAGCGCTTGAAAGAGCTCACCGTGATCATCACCAGGCCGACGAACGTGATGCTGAGGCCGAATATGGCGGAGACGACCAAGTCGACGTGGTTGGACTGATGGAGATTGCCACCCTCCGTGTCGTAGGGCTTGCCGGTCAAGATGAAGGAGACCACGGTAAAGGCCAGCCCCGCCAGGGTGAGGATCAGCCCGATGCGGAAGATCCAGCGATCGGGGTTGGCCCGCCCGCCGGTAGCCCGGAGCTTGGCCACCTCTTGGTGGAACTCCTCCAGCCGGCTGCTGTCGCCCGTGGCGTCGGTCGCGTCACTCATGGTTCTCTCCTCAGGACATGCCTAGATAGGCGGCGGTCAATTCTTCGGCGATTTCTTCGGGCGGTCCCGTGCGCTGGATGCGACCGTGGAGCATGATGGCGGCCTCGTTGGCCACTCCCAAAACCGCTTGGGCGAACTGCTCCACTATGAGGATGGACAATCCGGCTTCAGCCAGGGAAGCCACCTGTTCGTAGAGCTCCTCCACGATGATGGGGGCCAGCCCCATGGACAGCTCGTCCAGCATCAAGATGGCCGGGTCGGTGGACAGCGCCCGGGACATGGCCAGCATCTGCTGCTCGCCGCCCGACAGCGTGCCCGCCAATTGGTTGCGGCGCTCCTGCAAGCGGGGGAACTGGGCGAAGGCCCGCTCCTGCACCTGTTTGTACGACACGCCGGCATAGGTGGACATTCTCAGGTTCTCGGCCACGGTGAGGTTGGGGAAGATGCCCCGACCCTCGGGGATCAGGCAAACCCCGGCCCGGGCCAAGCGGTCGGGGGAGACCCCGTTCACCTCGTGGCCGTCGAGCAGCACCGAGCCGGCGTGGGGCTGGATCTGTCCGCTGGTCACGCCCAGTGTGGTGGTCTTGCCCGCCCCATTGGGCCCCAGCAGGGCGTACACCGTGCCGGGCATGACCCGCAGGTCCACCCCGTGGAGCACGTCGATCGTGCCGTAGCCGGCGCGGATGCCGACCAGCTCCAGAAGCGGGGTTGCGGGCGCTGCGCTCATTCGTCGACCCCCACGTATGCCCCCCGAAATTCGTCGCTCCCCAAATAGGCAGCCCGAACCGCAGTATCGGCCTGCACCTCAATGGGGGTGCCCACCGCGATGATCTTGCCGAAGTCCAGCACGTGGATGCGGGCGCACACCCCCATCACGAAGCTCATGTCGTGCTCCACCAGCAAGACCGCCAAGTCGTTGTCTTTGTCGGCAACCAGCTCCAACAGCATCTGGCCGATGGCCGAGGTCTCGTCCTCATTGAGGCCGGAGGACGGCTCGTCCAACAGCAGCACCCGGGGCCGACAGGCCAAAGCCCGGGCCAGCTCAACCAGCCGGGCACTGCCGGTGGGGAGCGTTCCCACCGTCACTTCGGCCACTTCGTCGAGGCCCACCTTGCCCAGCATCTCGTGGGCCACATCGTTGACCCGCCGGTACTTCCATTTGGCGCGCTGGTTCTTCTCCACCGCCACCCGCACGTTGTCGAGTGCGCTCAGCGTGTTGAACGCCTCCAGCTTCTGGAAGGTGCGGGCGATGCCCATCTGCGATCGCCGGGCCACGCTGGCCCGGGTGATGTCGTTCCCGTCGAATCTCACCGTACCGCTGGTGGGGGGCAGCAGCCCGGTGACCACGTTGAACAGGGTGGTCTTGCCCGCGCCGTTGGGACCGATGAGGCCGGTCACCTCACCGGGGTCGATGTCCACCGAGGCGTTGTCGAGGGCCACCACGCCGCCGAAGCGCATGACCACCTGCTCAGCTTCGAGCAGTGCCATAGCCCTCCTTCGGTACCACTTCGTCCAAGATCTCCAGCCGCCGGTCGATGGCGATCACCTCTTCGGGGGTGAACGGCCGCTCAAGGCCCAATTCGCCGATTTCCGGTTCGCGCTTCTGGGCGTTCTCCGCGGCGATTTCCGCTCGGGCATCGCCGCGCCACGGCAGAATAGGCGAGAACCCCCGGCCCATCTCGAAAATCGCACCCCGAGGATTGAACACCATGCCGAGCACCATCAGCCCAGGTCCGTACGTCGTCATGATGTCGAGCAGCGTGACCAGGTAGTCGACGTTCCCGGCGTCCTCTAATCGAAGGCCAAACCCTTTGAACAGCGGGATGAAAATCAGGAAGATACCGGCCATGGGGATAGAAACCCCAGCGGCCGCTACCAACAACACGACATTGAATCCGATTAGCAGGTCGAATCCCTGGACGCTGTCGACGTTGCCCGACACGGTCGCCCAGAACACCCCGGCGATTCCCGCCATTGAGGCCGACACGGCATACACCACGACCTTGGTCCACACCACCGGCACCCCCAGGGTGGCCGCGGCCGCTTGCGAGTCGTTGATGGCCATCCATCTTCGGCCATACCGGGACCGTCGCAACAGCACCAGCGCGTAGACAAAGATGGCGAAGATGCTCACCATCAGCAGGAAGAAGCCCCGGCGATCGTCGAAGGTGACGCCAAACAACTCGATATGGGGGAACTGCCGGCCCGTTCCGATGATGGGCATGACCCACGGGTGGGGAAAAAAGATGAGCGACATGGCCTGGGCGAAGGCCATCGTCATGAGGGCCAGATACAGCCCCCGCAGCCGGGCAGCAGGGAGGGCCACGAGGGCCCCCAAAGGCGCGCAAAGCAACCCCACCACCAGGATCCAGTAGCCATTGCCGGTATCCCCGGCCAATTTGAGGTATACGAATGCTCCGAATCCGGCAAAGGCCAAAGGCGCGAAATTGATCTGGCCGGCCCAACCGATCAATGGCACCAGCGACAAGCCGATCAGGGCCAACGCCATGGCCTCATTGGCTGAGTTCAGCTCCCGACTCCCCCATGAGCCGGGGTCCCAGACACCGAAGTCCAGCCAGCCGCCGGAGAACGCCGCTGCCAAAAGGATGACCACCCCACAGCCGATAAGCCCCTCCCACCATTTGGTGTAGCGCTCGTGGCGGCGGAGGTGATGGGCCAACCGGCCCACCTCCAAGCGAGCTTGGGGCAAAGCGATGACCACGAACAACAACAACAGCGGGGCGATGGAGAGGTGGGCGAAGCGGAAATCAGATCCGAAGTCGAGCCATGCCCCGGTGTGGGCTCGCAGCAGCCCGATCAGCATCGCCCCGACCACCGCCATGGGCAGGTTTCTCAGAGCGCCAAATGCGGCTGCGGCGAAGGCGATGATGACCACGTTGTTCAGAGTGGCCGGATCGAGCCCAAGCTCGGGGGCTATGAGGATGCCCCCCAGCGCACCCATCATGGAACCCAGCGCCCACGACGTGGACGACACAACGTTGGGGCGTGCTCCGTTAAGCGCAGCCAACTCCCGGTTGTCCACCACCGCCCGCATAGCTGTGCCGATACGGGTGCGGCGCAGCAAAAGCCGCATGGACACGGCAATGGCAATAGCCACCACGAACACGATGAGCCGGTGCCAGGGAAGCTGGGACGGCCCTAGATCGATGCCGTTGTTGATGCCGAACAGGTACGGCACCCGGCGGGGGGTATCAGCCTCCCAGATATCGCCCACCACTGACAGCAGCAGCACCATGATGGCCACGGTGACCATGAGTTGCACCACCAGCGACGCGGTGCGCAGGCGTCTCATGATCACAATGTCCAGCACCACACCCAGCGCTGGGGCGAACAGTCCCACCACGACGAATAAAGCGAGGATGGAGTGCCAGCCCCGGTTCACATGGAGTTCCCAGTACAGGAAGGCAGCGAACACGCCGATGGCCCCTTGGGCGAAGTTGAACACCCCGGTGGTGGTGTACACCACCACCAGTCCGGTGGCGTACATGGCCCATAGGGCGCCCAAGAAGAGCCCGATGTAGGTGGTGACCAGGAACGTCTGGCTGGTAACCGGAGCGCCCTTCCAGGTGAGGACGGCGATGATCACCACGGCCAACGTCCCTAGTGCGGCGGCAATCGCCACCGACAGACGTACCCCCAAGATCATGAGGGCTGAGCCCTTCCTGGCCTCCTCTACTCAGTCCTGGCTAGCCGCCGTACTCAGCGCCCCAATCCCTGGACAGGCTAACCACGTTGTCGGAATTGCAGTCCAGTTCGCCCCGCTCTGCGGGATGCACCCGGACAAATTCGTTGTCCTGCACCTGCATCAACATAAAACAGGGCATGATGTTCTCAGTGGTGGAGTAGTCCGCTGGGCTCCACCAGCCGTTCACGTCGAAGGAAGTCAGGCTGCGAGCGCCGTCCAGCACCGCCTGGCGGGTGACGGCGTTGGGGCCTCCTTCAGCCACGATTTCATTCACGACCTGCTCGAAGAGCACTCCGTCGGCCCACGCGCCCGCAGCCCAGGCTGGCGGGAATGGGTCATCGATGGCCTCCATGAAGTCGGCCAACTCTTGGTTGGTGTCGGCCTCATTGAACGGCAGGAACCAAATCCACATGTACGTGTCCTCGACCACATCGCCGGCTTCGAGGAAACTGGGGGTATAGCAGGCCAGCTGGCACATCCAGAGTACCTGGTCGGCGTCTAGGCCCTGAGCTTCGGCCTCACTGCGCCACTTGATCATCGACTGATCGTCAGAGCCGGAGTAGGCGAAGTTGGACTCCGCGTCCCGCATGATTTGGATGTAGGCGCCGTACTCCGACTGGGTGGTGAAACCGCTCACGCCAGGTTCACCATCAATAACAACGCCAATCTCCTGGAAGGCTCGAACCTGGGGCATAGCCGTAGCGATGGTGGAAGGCAGGTCGGAAGGGATCAGATAGACGCCGTTGAGATTGGCGTCAACATTCTCCTGTAGCCACTGGACATGGCCCACCTGGCTCTGCACGGCCCGGTTGCCGGTGCCGGCGTAAGGGCACTCGCTGTTGGGTCGGCTGGTGGCAAACGTCACGACCGAGCACTGGTGAGGCGGCTCAGTGGTGATGTAGGCGAAGTCTGGCACCCCAATGTTGTTGCCCTGGGCATCGGCGCAGGACTGCAAATCGGTGGTGTCGAGTGCGAATAGCGCCGTCGTGCCGACCAGTGCGAACGCGTCCTCGCAGGCCACCAGGAATCCGTTGGTGGTCTCGGTGGGGTTGATGGCCGAGTCGTGCTCGATGACTTCGACCTGTCGGCAGGCCAAGCCACCCTGGGAGTTCACATGGTTGGCCCAGGCCTTGACACCGTCGATGGAGCCCTGGAAAAGGCCGGGCGCCAGCGGGGAGCCGACATCGGCCATGACCAGCACGGTGATGGTGTCGGAGGTGATCCCGATGTCGGTGTCCTCAAGGTCGACGTTCGCGCACGGATCATCTTCGGGTTCTTCGGTCGCAACCGGCTCGGGCTCGGAATCAGCCGTATCCCCGTCGTCCATGTCATCGTCCATGTCATCGTCCATGTCGTCCATGTCGTCCATGTCGTCATCCATATCGTCCATGTCGTCCATGTCGTCCATGTCGTCCATGTCGTCCATATCGTCATCCATGTCGTCCATGTCGTCGTCCGGCGCTTCGGTGGGCGCGGCAGTGGGTGCGGTAGATACCGACTCGTCATCGTCATTCCCGCCACCGCACGCCACTGCGACCAAAGCAAGCACAGCTAACAGGGCCATAATCCAACGGAGATTCTTCACGTTTCCCCCTTCAACGGTCCGGCACGCATTGTTGTCGGCGTGCCGGTGATACAACGCGGCAGCCATTGTTACCCATGCCGCTACCTCTACGCCACATAGCCCCCAAGAACCCTCAGGAGAAGTCAACCGCCACCGAACACGTCGCAACTCGTGTGGGCGCGGAGGGACTTGAACCCCCGGCCTCTTCCTTGTAAGGGAAGCGCTCTTGCCATCTGAGCTACGCGCCCGGTGCGAGAGCCAGACTAGACCGGCTCGGCGGCCTCCCCCGCACCAATACCCTCGGGATCGGGGGCGCCGAAGGTGCGCCGCTGGGCCAGAGCCTCGGTGAGCAGCGGCGGGGTGGCCGCGACCACCGGGTAGCGGGTCTCCAACAGATCGTCGGGCAGAAGGGGGCGGCCCCAGGCCTCTGCCATCGCCACCCCGGCTTCGGCGCACACCAGGGCGGCACCCAGGTAGTCCCAGGTGGCGTGCCCCTCTGGAGTGCAGTCGATGTAGGCATCCAATACGCCCTCGGCCACTGCGCACAGATCCAGGGCGATCGAGCCCAAGACGCGGTATTGGGCCCAGCCGAGATGCCTGGGGGGCAGATAGGTGAGACCCACCGTGGCCGCGCCCAGGGACTGCTGTCGGGTCGGTCCCGATCCCCGGGGGCGATCTTCCCCGGATGCCGGTGCCAGGGGCCGGCGGTCCACGGTGGCCCCTTTGCCCCGGACCGCTCGGTAGGCCTTGCCGTTCACCAGGTTCAACACCAGTGCGGCCAGCAAACCCTCGGAGTCGATCGCGCACATGCTGGTGGAGAACCAGGGCAGGCCCCGGGCGGCGTTGGACGACCCGTCCACCGGATCGAGCACCACTAACAGCTCGCGATCGAGGTCGTGCGATCCCGATTCCTCGCTGAACACCCCGAAACCGGCATCGGCCAGCACCTCCCGCGCGGCCTTGTCGGCGGCCACGTCGAAGCTGTATTGGCCGTCTCGCTCGCCCGTCATCTCCCAGCCGTCAATCCGGGCCACCGCTTCGGCCACCCCGGCGGCCGCCCTGTCGAATACCGCCAAAATCTCGTCGCCGTTCACCGGGATGAAACTAACCGCTCTGGGATAGCCAACCCGAGCAATTTCATGGCAGTGTGGGCTCCTTGGCTGTCGTCGATATCGCAACCTTCATCGCCGATCTCAAGGACCACGCCGCCGACCACGGCTTCCACGTCCACGATGATCGCCATTTCGTGGAGACCTACTCCATGCGCCAGGCATGGGAAGTGGATCTGCACCCGTCGGCGGCCTGCGGCGGACCGCTGGACGTGCACATCACCCTGGAGGTTGACCCTCGGGCGATGCTGAGCTTCGAAGACCATGTGATGGAACTGCCCGAAGGGGTGGAACCCACCGAGGACTTCAAACTGGCCATGGTGGTGTCGTGGAGCTTGCCGCCGCTGCCCGACGGCCCCGACCTTTTGCTGCTGGCCACCGACCTGGCCGGCATCGGCGGCATGGATCTGCCGCTGGACGTGTCGGCCCTCGACGCCTACGCCGCAGTAACCGACGCCCCGGAGCGGACCATCACCATCTCGGCCCGAGTAGAGGTTTCGATAGTCGGCATGTTCACCGGCCAGGAGTGCCTGGGCGGAGTGCTGCCCAAAGTGGCCGAGATCAGCGAGTTCCTGCTGGATCGGGCCCCCGCCTGGCTGGGCGAAGACCTGAGCTAGTGGTGTGTCGTGGGTTTAGCGCCGTGGATTGCGACGGCAGCGGCGTTCCTCGCAAGGCGCACCGACGCAGCCATACTTCCAGCGTACGGCAAGGAGGGGCAACGCCGCGAGGGGCGTCGATGCCTAGCAGGACACGCGCGAATAAACCCACGACACACCACTAGTCCGCCCCTGGGATGGCCTCAGCCGAGCCAAACCCTTGCGACGAGCCGGTAACGACTCGGTAGCATGGTTAGACCATGGTTCGTCGGCTGAAAATCATCGTCGCGCCGGAGATCGCCAGCACCACGCGGGGCTGGCGCTACTTTCCAGGCCAAGTCTTCATCGTGACGGTAGCCGCCCTCATTTACTTCGGAGTGCGGATGCTCACCAAAGGGGCCGAAGTTGCGGCCTTCAGGAATGCCTACGACCTGCTCTCCTTCGAGTCCACGCTGGGCCTGGACTTCGAGGTGTGGTTGCAGTCGGCAGTGCTCGACTACCACTGGATAGTCACCTTCTTCAACTGGGTGTACATCTGGCTGCACTGGCCGGTGATCATCGGCGCCCTGCTGCTGTTGTACCACTTCAACCGGCGCCGCTACACGCTCATGCGCAACGCCATGATCGTTTCCGGCGCTCTGGGTCTGGTGTTTTTCGTCTTTTTCCCGGTAGCCCCGCCCCGGTTCTTCGAGGGCTTCACCGACACGGTCGCCGAGCTGTCCACCTCCTACAAGTACCTCCAGCCCCCGTCGGTGGTGAACAAATACGCCGCCTTGCCCAGCTTCCACGTGGGGTGGAATGTGCTTGCCGGGGTGGTGCTGTTCAGAAGCACGAAGTCGATTCCGGTGCGGATCTTCGCGGTGGCCTCTCCCCTGCTGATGTCGATCGCCGTGGTGCTCACCGGCAACCACTGGGTGATCGACGGATTCGTGGGCACCGCACTGGCCATGATCGGTTTGTACGTCGCCCACCGCCTCGGCTGGCTGACCCGCCGCTGGCGGGAGCCGGCAGCCGAAAAGGGCCCGCACTCCGCCGAGCAGCCCGAGCTGGCCAAAGTGGGCCCGGCGGGGATCGAACCCGCGACCGAGCGATTATGAGTCGCCTGCTCTGACCACTGAGCTACGGGCCCGCCGACAGCCTAGAGGCAGAACCCGCAGAACTGATATTGGTTTGGCTCCGGGGGTGAGACTCGAACTCACAACCTAGCGGTTAACAGCCGCTTGCTCTGCCGGTTGAGCTACCCCGGATCGACCGGCAATTCTACTCCCCGGCTGACCGGCTCACTCATCCAATACGACGGCCAGTACCGAGATCACCACCAGGGGGACGCCCAGCCACTGCAATCCGCCGAGTTGCTCGTCGAACAAGAACCAGGCCCACAGCACCGCCAGCGCCGGAGCGACCATGTTCAACAGCGTGATGGCCCGCAGGGACACGAGCCGGTGGCTGTAGTTGACCAGCAGGTGGGCCATACCGGCGGTCACGGCCATGGTGGCGGCCACCCCCCAGCTCCGACCGTCTGCGATTACCAGGGGGTCGAACGATAACAGCGCGATCGGCAGCATGAGCGCGGTGGCAACGGTGGACCATCCGGCCTGGTATTCCAGAGCACTCAGGTGGTTGCGGGCCACCCTGGAGGCCACCAGGTAGCCGGCAAAGGCCAAAACAGCCACCACCGCCAGAACATCGCCGGCCAGCGATCCACCCCCAGAATCCTCCGACCGGCCCAACAGCACCAAAACCATGCCTGCGATGGCCACCGGTGTGGCCACGACCACCCGGTAGCTGATCTGCTCTTTGAAAATTCGGCTGGCGGCCCACAGCAAGAAGATGGGCGCGGTCGATCCGATGATCATGGTGTTGGCAACCGTGGTGGTCTTGATGGCAGTGAAGAACGTGGCCGCATTGACGGTGAATACCACCCCGCCGGCCAGGGAGTGGCGCAGCACTCGGCGATCCAGCCGGCCTCCCCGCAGGTACAGCGCGGCCACCGCCCACGCCGCAGCGCCGAACAGCCGCCAGAACGCGAAGGGCAGGGCGCCGAACTGGTTGTCGCGGACCAGGATCGGACCCCAGCTGAACAAGAAGATGCCGGTGGCCGCGGCCCACATCCCCACACCCCACCGAGCGGTGGGCGGCGCGGCGCGGGGCGCGCCCGACTCCGAGGGGGGAGACGACGAGCTAATGGCCGAACGCCGGCAAGACGTGACGGCCCAAGAGCTCGATGGAAGCCATGACCTTGTCGTGGGGGATGTTGTAGGGCTGCACCGCGCAGAACAGCAGGTCGGTGCCGATCTCCTCGTGGCCCTTGGCCAGGCGGATCACCTGGTCGGGATCGCCGATCAGCGCGGTGCCCATGCCCACCAGCCCCTCCAAGCTCATGGCATCCTCGGCCATGGCGCTGTCCAGCACTTCGGTGAGGGCGCTGAGGTATTGGAAGTCGCTGAACTCGAGATTCCGGTCGGCTTGCCAGGCGGGCATCGACGCCGAGAGCTGCAATCCGGCGATGGGATACCACTCAAACGACTGCCTCCCCACCTCGCAGGCCTCGTCGGTGGTGGGGGCACAGTGAACCATGGTGAAGCTGGCCACGCGGTTGTTGACTCGCCCGCCCACCGGATCGGTGCAGCCGGCGATGGCCTTGCGATAGATGTCGATCTTGGCCTTCAGATCGGGCATGGGCAAGAACACGCTGAACGACAGCAGCCCCATGCCCATGGAGCCCACGATGTGATGGGTCTCATCGCTGCCCGCCGAGGCCCACATGGGCGGGCACGGCTTCTGGAGCGGCTTGGGGATCACCCGGCGGCGAGGCATCGACCAGTACTGGCCCTCGAATTCATACTCGTCATTCATCCAGCAGCCGGCAATGTGGCCCACGGCCTCGGTCCACATGGCCCGGGTCTCGTTGGGGTCGATGCCGAACCCCTCCAGCTCGGCCCGGCTGTTGGACCGGCCGGTGCCGAACTCCACCCGGCCGCCGCTGATCACATCAAGGGTGGCAGCCGACTCGGCCGAGCGCACCGGGTGGTTGTAGGGCTTGGGGGCGAGCCGCACCCCGTAGCCGATGCGGATGTTCTCGGTGCGGGCCGCGATGGCGCCGTAGAGCACCTCGGGGTTGGAGCAGTGGGAGTACTCCTCCAAGAAATGGTGCTCCACCGTCCACACGCTGTCGAAGCCCATCTTGTCGGCCAAAACGGCCTGCTCCAGCACCTCCTGATAGGCCCGGCGCTCGCTGTCCTCATCCCAAGGGCGGGGCACGGGGATCTCGTAGAACAGGGCGAACCTCATTGGCCTGACACTCCTAGCTGTTGGAGGACGAGGCGTTCTCAGGCATTGCCATGGCGCTGAACACGTTGCAGCCCACCCTCACTCGTCAGAAGCCGAGGCGATCAGGCTGAGCACCGCATTGGGGTCGAGGGGCTGGCGATTGGGATATGCCCCGAAGGGAGCCAAGGCGTCGGCCACCGCGTTGAACACGGCGGGGGGCGCTCCGATGGCGCCGCCCTCCCCGGTTCCCTTGTGACCGCCGGGGGTGTCGGAGGGCACGACCACATGGCCGCATTCCAGCTCGGGCACCTCTGCCGCGGTGGGCACCAGGTAGTCGAGGAAGGTGGACGCCAGCGGATTGCCGCTGGCGTCGTACACCGCGTGCTCGTACAGCACGCCGCCGATGCCCTGCACTACTCCCCCGGCGATCTGGCCGTCGACCACCATGGGGTTGATCAGCACACCGCAGTCCTCGCTGACCACATAGCGCAACAGCGTGATCTTGCCGGTGCCCGGGTCGAGCTCGCAGGTGCAGATGTGGCAGGCGTTGGAGTGGGTGGTGGGCGGGGCCTTGTAGCGGGCGGTGTGCTCCAGCCCAGCCTCGGTCCCCGGTGGCAGCGCGTCGGAGTTCTGGTAGGCGGTGGCCGCCACCTGCGCCATCGTCATTGAGGCCGCCGGGGTGCCCTTGACCGAGATCACCCCGTCGCCCACCTCCAAATCGTCGGCCGAAGCCTCCATCAGGTGGGCGGCGATGGCCACCACCTTTTCCCGCACGCCCGACGCCGCGGCCCGGGCCGCGCTTCCGGCGATGACCGCCGAGCGGCTGCCGCCGGTGCCGAATCCGTAGCCCGAGCCGTGGCCCTGGTGCAAGGTGACGTCTTCAGGGCGCACCCCGAGCTCGTCGGCCACTAGTTGCGCCATGGTGGTCTCCAGGCTCTGCCCGTGGGAGCCGGTGCCCATGAACACGTTGACGTGGCCGTCGACCTCCACCCGCAGCATGGCCGACTCGGTGCCCAGCGGCCCCATGCCCATCGATGTGGGCTCTATGTATAAGGCCATCCCCAGACCCAGATAGCGGCCTTCCTCCCGAGCCTGGGCCTGCTCGGCCCGGAACTCGTCGTAGCCGATCATCTCGGCGGCCTGCTCCAGGGTCTGCTTCGGGGAGATGGTGGTCTCGTACAACAACCCGGTGGACACCTGATAGGGCAGGTCGTCGGGAGTGAGCACATTGCGACGGCGCAGCTCGAGGGGATCCATGCCGATCTCCCGGGCCACCCGGTCGATCATCTGCTCCCGAGCCACGCTCTCCATCTGCCACGGCCCCCGATAGGCCCCCCGACCGCAGGTGTTGGTGTACACCGTGCGGGCCCGCCAGCTCACCGGCCCCATCCGGTAGGGCCCGGGGTACAGCATGGTGGCCATAGCTCCCGGCGTGGCCGGGCCGCCCAGCGGATAGGCGCCATCGTCTTCGAGCTGGTCCAAGTCGGCGGCCAGGAAGCTGCCGTCCTCGCCCACCGCCATCTTCACCGTCATCTGCTCGATGCGGGCGTGGTTGGAGGCCAAAAGGTTCTCCCGCCGATCCTCGATCCACTTCACCGGGCTGCCCAAGAGCTTGGCCACCACCAGAACCGCCATGTCTTCGCGGCCCAGGAACATCTTCTGGCCGAAGCCGCCACCCACGTCGCCGAAGTGGACCACCATCTTGTGCTCGCCGATGCCCAGCACCCGGGCCCCGACCAGCTGCAACTCGTGGGGACTCTGGGTGGAGGCCCACACCTCCATCACCCCGGCGTGGGGCTGCCAGGAGGCCACGATGCCCCGGGTCTCCATGGGCACGTTGGTCTGGCGGTGCTGGTGCCAGGTCTCGGTGATTGTGTAGGCGGCGTTGGCGAAGGCCTCGTCGGTGGCGGGGTTGGGCACGGGCAGGTCGTGGGCCAGGTTGCCGCCGAGTTCGGGGTGGACGTGGTGGTCGGATTCGGCCGCGGTCTCGTAGTCCACCACCGGATCCAGCGGCTCGAACTCAACCTCGACCAGATCGAGGGCATCCTCGGCGATGTAGCGGCTCTGGGCCACCACCATCACATAGGGGTCGCCCACGAAGCGCACATCGCCGTCGGCCAACATGTTGGCCGGGGGTGCGGGCGACTCAGGAGGGTGCAGCGACGCCCGCAGCGAGTCGTTGTAGGAGTTCAGGTCGGCGCCGGTGTACACCGCGTGGACCCCGTCCAGCGCCTCGGCAGCCGAGGTGTCGAGGCGGGTGATGGTGGCCCGGGCCAAGTCGCTGCGACCGAAGGCGGCGTGGAGCATGCCGGGCAGCACGATGTCGTCCACATACCGGCCGTGGCCGGTGACCAGCCGAGGGTCTTCCAGCCTCTTTACCGACTGGCCGACGTATCTCGCGGCGGCGGCTGTTTGACTCATAAGTGCTCTCCCTTCGGGCGGGCGGCGCTGACGCCCAGGGCCGTCAGGTGAATCATGATTGCCCGCTTCCCTTCATGACAGCGGCGGCTTGGCGGGTGGCGGCCACGATGCCCTGGTATCCGGTGCAGCGGCAGAGGTTGCCGGAGATGCCGTGGCGGATCTCTTCGTCGGACGGATCGGGATTGGCCTCGAGGAAGGCAGCCACCGACACCACGAAGCCGGGAGTGCAGAACCCGCACTGGAGGCCGTGGCAGTCGCGGAACGCCTCCTGTACCGGGTGGAGCGTCTCATCGTCGGGGGCGAGCCCTTCCACGGTGGTGATGCCGGCGCCGTCGGCCTGCACCGCGAACAGCAGACAGGAGCGCACTGCCTCGCCGTCCATCAATACGGTGCACGAGCCGCACACGCCGTGCTCGCAGCCCAAATGCACACCCGTGCAATGGGCCTGCTCCCGCAGGAAGTCGGCCAGAGTCAATCGAGCCTCGCCCAGCCCTCGGCGGGTTTGGCCGTTGACCGTCATGGAAAGGGGGATCTGATCAGCCATTGCCAGCCTCCGTGTTCACCTGCGCCAGTGCGTTGGCCAGAACCCGGCCCACCAGGGTGGACCCGGCCCGGCGGCGGTATTCAACGCTGGCGTGGACATCGCCGATCGGATCCATATCCTCGGCCGCCAGGCGCCCGATCTCGGCGGGGTCGGCATCGGATGTGGCCAGCCCCATCAGCGCCGCCTCCACCGACGAGGCCCGCAGCGGTGTGGGACCCACGCCCAGCATGCCCACCGCGGCGCGGTTGATGCGCCCGGCCGCGTCGGTTCCGATGCCCACCGCGGCGCCAGCCAGGGCGAAGTCGCCGCTGCGCCGGGCGATCTCGTCGAAGGCGAACCCGGCCGGCTGGTCCCAGGCCGAGAACCGCAGGGCCACCAGCAGCTCATCGGGGGCCACCGCGGTCATGAACGTGGACTCGAAGAACTCCGCAGCCGGCGCCTCCCGGAAGCCTGATGCTGAAGCGATCTCGGCCACTCCGTCAAGGGCCAGCATCACCGCGGGGTACTCCGACGCCGGGTCGGCGTGCGCGATGGAGCCGCCGATAGTGCCCCGGTTCCGGATCTGGAAATGGCCGATGTGGGGGGTGGCCAAGTGCAGCAGCGGCACCCGATCGGCCACCGCGGTGTCGGTTTCCACAGCTGCTTGTCGAGTCATGGCGCCAATGCTGATGCCACCGTTGTCGAGCGACACACCGAACAGCTCATCCACCCGGTTCAAGTCCACGATGTGCTCGAAGCGGGTAAGGCGCATAGCCAGCAGGGGCACCAGGCTCTGGCCGCCGGCCAGGGGCTTGGCATCGTCTCCGTGCTCGGCCAACAGCCCAACCACGTCGGCCACCGTCTCGGGAGCGTGGTATTCAAAAGGAGCAGGTTTCACCGCCGAGGACTGTAGCCCGACTGGTGAACAGACTCGCAGGCAAGCGGCTGCGGCAATTCCAGAAGACCGACTGGACAGGTGATCTGAAAGACTGAGGTAGTGACCAACGTAGCCGAGGAACTCCGCAGCTATTGGAACGACCGGGGACCGGTGTGGGTCGAGTATCGGGAGAGGCTGGACGGCATGCTAGCCCCCCTCGGGGAGGCCGCCGTTGCCCGGCTGCATCCCGACCCCGGCGAGCACGTGCTGGACATCGGCTGTGGCACCGGCACCACCAGCCTGGAGCTGGCCCGCCTGGTAGGCGCAAGCGGCCACGTGATCGGGGTGGATGTATCGGCCCCCATGCTCGATGAGGCCCGCCGCCGGGCCGCCGACGCCGGTTTGGACAACACCTCGTTCGTGGTGGCCGATGCGGGGGCCCACCAGTTCGAGCCCCGCCACTATGACGGTGCCTTCTCCCGGATGGGGATCATGTTCTTCGCCGAGCCGGTGGCCGGATTCGCCAACCTGAGGCGGGCGCTGCGGCCCGGCGGGCGGTTGAGCTTCGTCTGCTGGCGCTCTCCGAGCGAGAACTCCTGGGTCACCGAGCCGGGGCAGGCTGTAGCCGAGGTGCTGGGCCCACCTGCGCCGATGGACCCCGATGCCCCCGGGCCGTTCTCTTTGGCCTCGGCCGATCGGATCAGCTCGATCCTCACCGAGGCCGGGCTGGTGGACATCGACATCACCCCCCATGACCTGCCGCTGAGCATCGGCATCGGGGCCACCGATGAGCTGGTCCGCTACTACTTGGATCTTCTGCCCGCCACGGCCATCCCCGAGAACGCCGAAGTGCACGTGATCGACCGGGTCAAAGCCGCCCTCGGCGCCATGGTCGAGCGCCGCCGCACCCCCGACGGCATCACTATGGGCGGCGCCGCCTGGCTAGTCAGCGCCCGGGCCTAACCGCACTCGGATAGGACCAACTCGCTCTGGCCATGACCCAGCCCGAAAAGGTTGGCTATACCCCACATCCCCGCTAACCTGGCACCATTCTTCCCCGCCTGGCCTGCATTGCAGGGCATGCGGGGCTTATCTTTTTCGGGGCTTCTATTGGGATATGACTGAGACGAGAGTCGTCGTCTTCATCGACTACCAGAACACCTACCACTGTGCGCGTGATCTGTTCGCCGCCGAAGACGATCCCCCGATGTTCGGGCACATCTATCTCCACCAACTTGGTGAGTTGCTTGTCCATCTCGGCAGTTCAGTCGATCTTCAAAGAGTGCTCTCCGGCGTCAAGGTGTACCGCGGCAAACCAGGGCCGAAGAGCTCTGAGAAGCTCCGCCGCGCATTCGACCGGCAGATAGCAGAGTGGAATGGGACACCTGGTGTCGGGGTGTCCACCAGACCGCTGAGGTATCGGCCCACAGCCTGGTCATTCGGAAAACCCATGGCGTGGAGAGGCGAAGAAACGGGCGTGGACGTGATGATGGCGTTGGCCATCGCCATTGGCGCGATCAAGGACATCTGCGACGTCGCGGTTGTCGTCTCCGCTGATACTGATCTTGTCCCGGCGATGCAAGAAGCTGTGGCGGCTGGCAAACGGGTCGAAACCGCCACATGGTGGTCTCCCGGTTCACAGCGCCGCCCACTTCGGATCGAGGGGCTTAGGACTTGGAATCACCAACTCGATAGGAGTCTCTTCGAACTGGTCCGTGACGACACCGACTACTTGGTCGGGACTTAGCCCCTGGCAGATTGCATCTGGCTTCTGGACGCCTCTGTCTGGCGGCGGGCGCTGCGGCCTGCGATCACCGACCACACCACAACGAGCACGGTGGCTGCGGCCATGTAGCCGTGCATCTCCCGAAGCCCGATCTGGTCGGCCAGGGCTCCAAGGGGGAAGGCGATCAGGCTCTGGGCGCTGAATGAGACCATGACCAGGCTCTGCACCCGGCCGTGGTACACCGGCTCGGCCAACAGCAGCGACATCGACATGTTGGTAGTTTGGAAGGTGGTGGCCGCGCCCCCCAGGAAGAACAGCACCGGCAGCGCCACCAGGTGATTGGGGGTGATGGCCAAGGCGGCCACCCCGGCGGCCACCACGATCAAGCTGGTGATCCGCAGCCGCCAAAGCTGGGTGTTGTCGCGCATCCGGGCCACTTGAAGGGCGGTGACGGTGCCCCCGAGGGCGTTGGCCCCCTGGAGAACGCCCAGCCACAGCGCTCCCACCCCGAACACGCTTTCGGTGTACTTGGGGAGAAAGGCCAGGTAGGGCATGGCCACCAGCAGCATGAGGGCGGTGGAGAACACCACTACCTTCAGATAGGGACTCCGGGCCACGTAGGCCACACCCTCGGCTATCTCTTCGAAGGGGCTGTAGGTCTCGAGCCGCTCAGGACGCGACGCCGGCAGCAGCAGCACCGGGAGGGTCCCCACCGCGGTAAGGCCCGCGCTCAGCAGGTACACCCCGGCCAGCCCGAAATTGGGCGTGTCGGCCAGCAAGCCGGCCAAGGCCGGCCCGACCGTCTGGGTGCTGGCCACGGTCAGCTGGGTGAGCGAGATGGCGTTGGACAAGAGCTCGCGCTCCACCACTTCGCCGGTCATGGCCATCCGAGCCGGTCCCATGAACGCGAACGACGACCCCTGGATGAGCGACGCCAGCAAGAGCATCCAGAATTGCTCCAGGCCCAGCACCACCATGATCCCGAGCCACAGAGCGCTGAGGGTGAGCGAGACATGGGAGCCGAGGATGAGGGCTCGGCGGGAGAACCGGTCGGCGGCCACGCCTCCGAACGGGGTTACGGTGACCATGCCGACGCCAAAGGCCAGCAGCACCAACGCGAAGCTGGAATTGCTGTCGGTGAGCTGGATGGCCAACCAGCCCCGGGCCAAGATCTGCATGCCCACCGCGAGGAACGCCACCAGCCCCGACCACCACAACATGGCGTAAGCCCGATTGGACAGCGACGCGAACACCCCGGTTGTCGAGGGGGGACCGACGTCGCTCACGCTGCGACGGTAATGGCCTCAGGCGTTCGACGCGGCACTTGTCACCCTGCTGGCGTAGGTTTGCGCCATGTCTGATTTAGGGACTGCCGAGGAGACCAAAGCCGTGCTGCGGCGGTGGTACGACGAGATGTGGGGGGCGCAGAACCCGGATTTGGTGCCCGAGCTGGCCGGGCCGGTCTATGTCCGCCACGAGATGGGCGGCACCCGCTCGGTAACCGCCGAGGAGTATCAGCAGCAGGTGGCCGCGCTGTGCAGCCAGGCTGAGTTCACCGACCTGCGCTACCGGCTCATCGCCGAGGACGACCACGTGGTGGCCATCGGCTCCTGGAGGGTGGACGGCAACCAGTGGGACTGGGTGCAGGCCTTCCGGGCCGAGAACGGCAAGCTGGTGGAGACCTGGCTGTCGGGCATCGGCTTCGAGTCCAACTGGGCCCCCGAGGTGATCCGCCCCTGAGGCCCGCAGCGGTCAGGGCGCCAGCGCGGTGATGGGAAGAACGGTCGTCCCGTCCGTGCGGTCGTAGCCGTAGCCGGTTGCGGTGATGATGAGCAGCTTGGAAGGCGCGCCAATCTTCTCGGTGTCCACCTTCTGGCTGAGTCTGAGCAGAGAGCTGGCAGCCTCTTCGATCCACTCCTCGCCGCCGAGCTTGGCTTCAACGGCCATCCACCGACCATCACGGGCCTCAACGATCACATCAGCCTCGAGCTTGTCGCTGTCGTGGTAGTGGTAGACGGTGGCATCGTTGCGTTGGCCATAGATGCGCAGGTCGCGCACCACCAGTGATTCGAACAGAAACCCGAGGGTATTCAGATCCCCTAGTGGTGTGTCGTTGCGCCGGTGGCCGCAGCGGCCAAAGAGGGATCTGCAAAGTGCCGCTTGGGGGAGCGGAGAAGCGTCGCCCGAGACCGGAGATGGGTAGACCAATGAGGCAAGTCCTCCACGATGAACAGACGCTCCAATGAGCGGACATACTCTGTCGCCGTCGTGCGGTTGAGGCCCCGCTCGCCCGAGGCCTCTTTGGCCAATTTCGTGAATGAGGCCATGGTGGCGATATTCCGGCTGGCGGAGGCTGTGAGCCGTTCAACCCCGATGGGATCGCGCACCACGCCGTCGACTGAGGAAATGTCGGCGCGGCATATCTCGCCGAGGTAATTGCGAAGCAAGAGCTGGGCCTGTGCGACCGGCTTGTTGAGGTGCCGAGGCCATCCGCCGCGGCAGATTGCGTCAACGACATCCTCAGGGGTGGGCATTGGCCAATGGGGATTCCCTGATCTTCGGCTTCCTGTTCCGGGATGCACCGACCGTCCTCAGTCCACACCCACCGCTCGCGTCCGGCTAGGGCGATTTCCACGGCCATAGCCGGGATCTCCTCAAGTCCTAGCCGTGGCTTATCCCGGTTGGATTGTTCGATCTCCAGTTTGGTCCGTGTCCGGCAAATGGCCTCATCCAGGCTCTCCACCGCTCGGCAGATCACCTCAGACCGGGGCTCCCCCACGCCTTCGGCCATCAAGCGGTCGATCGCCTCGACCTGCTTCTTGCTGAACCGCACCAGCAACGGTGTTACCACCCGATAAGTATGCCTTTAGCGGCATCGCTTGACAAGTGCTTTTCATCAATTTTCAGCCAACTTCAATTAGCACAGCCCCATGGGCTGGAGCTCGTCTTCTAGGCCTTCTTCTTCTCTGACCAGGTTCCAGCCAAAGCGCTCGGCTAGGGCCTCGCGGCCCTCGTCGGGGCCGCTGGCGATGATCTCGTCGCCGGCGAACAGCACGGCGCTGCCCCGGGGGCGGTACATGTAGCGGCCGGCCCGGCGGATGGCCAGCACGGTGAAGCCGGGCTCGATGTTGAGGGCCAACTGCTTCAGCGAGGCGCCGTCGGCTCCGCTGCCCGACCCCACCGGCAGGTCTACCACCACCTCGTCGGAGTCGCCGAGGGCGATCTCCAAAATGGGGTGGACCTCTTCGCCCTGTTCCACCAACGAGATCATCTGGCGGGCCTGATCGCCGATGTCCTCGGCGGCTTGGCCCAGATGCAGCAGCCCCCGCAGGGGGGCGGGGTCGATGTTGTTGGCCGCGGCCCGCAGCACCCACAGCTCCAGTTGGTGGTTCATCTCGTCGAGGCGACCCTCCAACAGCCGCACCTGGGCAGCCAAGCCCCGGTCGTTGAGAACCAGCGCCGAGTAGGCCAGCCCCACCGCGGCCTCCGAGAGGTCCTTCATCTCCACCAGCACGTCCACCGCCCGATCCAGATCTGAGATCCACGGATCCTCAGGGGCCATCGGCTCCTCCCACATGGGCGCGGCCGCCAGCTGGTGCAGCCGCATGATGCCCGCCGGCGAGCCCCGCAAGAACAGCACATCGCCGGGCATCATGAGCTGGTTGCCGCCCACATCGGTGATCCAGCTGCGGTCCCGGCGGATGGCCATGACCCGCATCCCGGCTACCACGGGCAGTTCCAGGTCGCCGAGGGGACGGCGCACCATGTGGGATCCCTCGTGCACCACCAAGCGGTGCGATATCTCCTCGGCACTGGTCATGTCGGCCACCAGCTCAGCGGGGATTCCCAGGCGGCGGGTCACGATCCGGGAGATGTCCACCGCATCGTTGGCGATCCGCTCGATGGCGCTGATCACCTGGAGCACCGACGACATGCCGTCGGCCTCCCGGGGGTGGCGAACGGCCATGATGCACACCGCCCGCATGCCCTGCACCAACTCGGTCATCTTGATCTCGAGCTCGTCGACCTCGGTGGCCATGTCCGGGTCGCCGAAGTACAGGGCGGCATAGGCGAGATCCACCATCAGCTCGGAGAGATCCTTGGCCTCGGCGAGCATGGCCCGAAGATTGCGGGGTTTATCGTCCATTGTCAGGTCTCTCCACGATAGCCACTAAGCATCGGCCGCTCACCCTGCCCCTATCGCCTCGATGGCGAACACCAGGGTGAGGGCCCCCACCAGATCGAGCACCGCGGTCACCGTCGGGATGCCCACGGAGTCGGGGTCGACCCCGAAGCGAACCGCGGCGATGGTTCCGTAATAGGCCACGGCCACCACCACTACCAAGGCCAGGACTCCGCCGACCAGCGCGATCCCCACCAGTCGGCCCAACCCCGGCCCGGCCAGGTCCACCAGCGATCCCGCCCCCTGGGAGACCAGGGCCAAAAAGGCGAACACCGGAAGCGCCAACCCCACGGTCACGCCCACATCGCTGCGGGCCCGCCGCTGGGGCACAACCGAGGGGCCGATCAAGCCCAGGTGCAGTTTGCTCGACAGCCGATTGGCCAAGATGCCCCCCAGCGCGCCAGCGGTGGCCAAAAAGCCGGGTATCAGCACCAACAACACCGGGCGGTCGGAGAACACGTCGAACCGGTTCTCCACGGTGACCCCGGCCATGAGCGACAAGAACCCGGCCAGCACCAGCACCGGCATCGACTCCCGCAGCACGGTTCGCAACAGCGGGGCTTGGGACCGGATGGCCGCCACCAGCGATCCCATGGTGGCTGCGGCCACCACCCCCGCGACCACCGGGGTGACCACGTCGTGGCGCACCAGATAGGACGCCAAAATGAGCGCGGGCAGGGCCAGCACGTCGCCGGCTGCGGTCACCATGGGGGCGGTCACGTTGTCGGGATCGAGGTCCCAGCGAACCGATGCGGTAGCCATGCCCAGCGTCACCAACATCACGAAGACCGAGGCCAGCGCGCCTCCCACCACCGAGATGACCACGTAGTCGGCCACGCCGACGGCGTTCTCCACTCCCAGATTCGACGCCACCGCCGAGGCCAGCAGGGCCAGCACCAACGACAGCACCAGGGTCAACACCATGGAGGCCCACACATTTTGGCCCACAACGCTGGACGACCGCAGCGACAGGCGGAAGGTGCCGGTGTGGATGGCGGTGCCCAGCCGGCTGCCCAGCGCCCCGAAGATCTTTCCCGGCAGGGCGATGGCCGCCGGCACCAGAAGCAGCAGTCCGGGCAGCTCGGCCAATCGCTCGTGGCTACGGCCCAACACCACACCGGCGACCACGCTGGTCACCGCCAGGATGCACAACGCCCCCAGCGACTGGCGCACGCCCCGGGGATCGGGGCCGAGCAGCCACACCCGGGGCAGCCGGAGCTGCGGATGCCGAACGCCGGAGAAGCCGAAGAGCCTCATGGCCTGGCCCTGCGTGGTGATAGTGCTGCGATGGAAGGGGTACCGCGCCGCATTCCCCGGTACCCCTCTTGCTATTCCGCCGCGGCCTGGCCCAGTCGGCGCAGACGCAACCGGCAGTCTTCCCAGGCCTCGCGCAAGATGTCGGCCGCCGGGCGCACCTGGTCGATGCGACCCATCACCTGGCCGCCGAAGGGGACGGCCACATCCATCTGCCCGCCGAAGTACTGGTCCATGAGCCGGTCGAGGCCGGGCATCAGCACCTGATCTTGACGCTCCATCTCGGCGGTCAGCTCAGTGCGCAGCGCCCGCATCCCGGGCCGGCCGAACCGGTTCAACAGCACTGTGTCGGTCTCGGCGGCATCGACCACCGCCTGCTTCCAGTTGTCGTGCACCGGAGACTCGGCGGCTGACAACATCCGGGTGCCCATCTGCACCCCGTCGGCGCCCAGCGCCAAAGCAGCCGCCATGGACACGCCGTCGCAGATCCCGCCTGCGGCGACAACCGGGACGTCGACCGCGGCCACAACCAGCGGAGTGAGCACCATGGTGGACGACCCGTGGGGGTTCTTGAACCCGCCGCCCTCCACGCCTTCGACGATAAGGCCATCGACCCCGGCGTCCACTGCCTTGAGAGCCCCCCGCAAGGTGGGCACCACGTGGAAAACCGTGATCCCGGCGTCTTTCAGCATGGCGGTGAACCGGTTGGGGTCGCCCGCCGAGGTGGTCACAAACCCCACCTCATGTTCGATAACGAAATCGATAACAGTGGCGTCGGGCACCAGCAGCTGGGCGATGTTCACGCCCCACGGGCGGTCGGTGAGATCGCGCATCTTGGCGATCTCCACCTTGATGTCGTCGAGCTGGCCCGAGGAGGTCTCGACAATGCCCATGGCGCCGGCGTTTGACACCGCAGACGCCAGCTGGGCTCGGGCGATGTAGCCCATGGGGGCCTGCACCACGGGGATGTCGATGCCCAACAGCTCGGTGATCCGGGTTCTCATGGCGCCAGCCTCACCGGTACGAGCACTGGCCGAGAAATCCAAGACCAAGCCGGCACCAGCTCAAGCCGCCATCGTGATGCGACCCGACCGGCACTAATCACTTTCGCCGCCCAGGGCCGAGCCCCCGGCGCCGGAGCTGACGCAGCAGCGGGGGCAGCGGGCGGTGCAGGGGTCGGTAGAACAGCGGCAGCCGCTGGTAGGGAGAAGGCCGGTCGGTGCTCCACTTGCCCGGCGGCGCCGATGTGATGGAAGCCAGCCCCACCAGGCAGTTGTCGTAGTTCACGCGCCATCCGGCGTAGTCCCGCCATGCCTGTTCGCGATCCTCCACCACGGGGACCCCGGCACTCTTGAGGGTCTCGTAAGCCTCGTAGAACTCGTGGCGGCGCACGGTGATCGGCGATGTTGGCGACGGGTCGGGGTCATAGTCGATGGCGAAGAAGTCGGCGATGTTACGCAGCGCCACATAGCCCGATCGGATCATGAACGGCGCCGCCGGCGAATGGGGCACCGCCACCGTCGACAACATGACGGCCGCGGTATCGAGAATGCAGCCCGCGGCGGTCACCCACGACCGGTCGGAGCGCACCGACCGGAAGAAGGCCAGCGCCGGATAGGTCTGGTGGGTTCCCTCGATGTGGATGAACCAGTGCTCCCACTCGGTCCAGGTCTCCCCCATGTCTTCGAGGCCGCCAGTCTCGTGAGCCAAGATGATCATGGCTTCTGGCGTTGGCGGGTTCCCGGCCCGAATCTCCAAGCGGGCCACTGCCGCCTCCCGGGCGCTGAACGCGCTGTGCATGAGAGGCAAGAAGCTGATCAAAAGCGCAACGATGCCCAGGCCGATGAGCGCCTCGGCCACCACCAGAACCTGGGTGAACAGGTCAGTGGCCACCCAATAGCCCAAGGTGGTAAGCGACCAGCCGCTCAGCACCAGAGCCTCCCGATAGGGGCGCACGTCCAGCGCCCAGAACATCAGCGAGAATCCGTAGATGACCCCGGTGGCCCACACCATAGGCAGCAACATGAGCGTGGTGGGGGCGTAGCGGGCCAGCAGCGCATCACGGGCCTCGTAGGTCTTGCGGCGCCGGGCGATCACCGAGAACAACACCCCCATGCCCACATAAACAAACCGAATTAACAGGCTTCGCTCGGCTCGGGGCACCACCACCGTCTGAATGGCGACCAACAGTGTGCCCAGGGCGATCAGGGCCCCTACGGCGAACACGATCCCTTCTGCCGGATTCATACGGGATAAAGACTACGGGACTGCTGAAGCCACCTCGGTCAACCCGCCTACGCTTTAGCTATGGCGAGAATCCAGATCGGCCCTGAGCTCACCAATGACGCTCCTGTGGGAACTGCGATCGGGGCGGTACCTCCCCGGCGCATCCCGGTGGAGGTCCCCACCCACCGGTATATCTCTCCAGAGTGGGCCGAGTTGGAGATGACCCATGTGTGGCCCCGGGCCTGGCAACTGGCCTGCACGGTGGATCACGTGGCGGAGCCGGGCGACTGGTTCGAGTACTCGGTGGGCAATCTGTCGGTACTCGTGGTGCGGGGCGACGACGGGGTGCTGCGGGGGTTCCAGAACGTGTGCCGCCACCGGGGCAATGTGCTGTGCACCGGGTCGGGGTCGGGGCTGACCGAGCTGCGCTGCATCTACCACAGGTGGAGCTGGACCCTGGACGGCAAGCTGCGGGAGGTGCCGTCGCGCCGGGGTTTCGGGGCACTGCTCAACGACGACTACCCGCTGTTCGGTGTGCAGGTGGGCGCTTGGGGGCCGCTGGTGTTCGTGAACTTGGACATGGACGCTGAGCCGCTGGACGAGTACCTGGAGGCCATCCCCGGCCTTTTGAAGTGGGCCCGCATGGACGAGTACGCCTGCGCCTACGACCTCACCGTGCCGCTTCCCTGCAACTGGAAGACCCTCATCGAGGCGTTCAGCGAGACCTATCACGTGCAGGGCATACACCGGGAGATGCTGCCCAGCTGCGACGACGTCAACTCGGTGAACCGCCTCTACGGCCGGCACGGATCGCTGCACCAACCCTACGGGGTGCCCAGCCCCCGACTGCGCAACGGGGCCACCGACCAGGAAATCTGGGAGTCCATCGTCGTCACCCAGGGCGCCCGCTACGGCCAGGACTCCGAGAATCCCGGGAAGTGCCCGCCGGTTCCCGACGGGGGCAGCGTGCGGGACGTGCTCGAGGAGCTGGTTCGGGCCCAGACCGCCCAAAAGGGCCTCAATCTGGACAGCTTCGACCAGTCGCAGATGCTGGATCTGTTCCAGTTCAACCTGTTCCCCAACATCACGGTGATCGTCATGTGCGACAGCATCACTGTGCTGCGGTCTCGGCCCGGCGCCACCCCCGACGACGCCTTCATGGACGTGCTGCACCTCGACCGGCACCCGCCGGGCAGCGAACGGACCTCGCCGATGCAGGCCACCATCCCCGCTGAGGACGCCTCCATGAACCTGGTGTTCGATCAGGATCTGTCCAACCTCCAGCGGGCCCAGCGGGGCCTGCACCAGCCCGGCCTGGATCACATCGTGTTGAGCCGCGAGGAGATGCGGATCATCAACCTCCACTACAACCTGGAAGAATTCATCGGCATCAGCGAACTCTCACCCGAGGCCGTTGCCGAAATCGAAACCCTGCGCGCCCAGCCCCCCGCCATCGGCCCCGTCATCGGCTGAGGGATACTCTGGGCCATCAAATACTGCGTTCCGAAGTCTCTCCTTGGTGCCGTCTGCGCTGCGGTCTGCTGGGGAAAAAGCGACGACAACCGGCTCGACGCCCCTGACTGAATCCCCCCGGGTTTTGCGCAGTCTCTGGGGCTCCCCGCCCACATCTTCACTGTTTGGTGGAGGCGTGATGTTGGATTCACGCTGCCGGTGATTGTTGATGTCGAGCTTCGAACTCGACGGGTGTGAGCATGCTGAGCGATGTGTGCCGGCGCTGGGCGGTCAGATTCTGAGGTCCACGCGGAGCTTGACCTGCGAGGGGCGGCGGGGCGGATCGGTGAAGCCGAAGCCCAAGGGACGATCGACCTGAGACGTCGGGCCGAGATCGGTGCCGTTGAACGATGCCGAGGCTGACGTGACCCATCGCAGCGAGCGGGTGCGGTACCACTCGGCGGCTCCGGTAGGGCTCATCCCATAGGTCTGAACGCCCAGGAGGCGTCGAGAGATCCAATTCTCGGCTGTTGCAGTGATCCATCGGGGTCGAGGGGGAAAGAGTATGGCCCATCTGCTGAGCGAATAGCACAGGCTGAGGTCTCCGGCGCGAACGATGGCTTGTCGAACATTGGTCTCAACGCCAACTTCCCAGGAGCGCACTTCCTCGAAGGGATAGACCGACGTCACAAACTCCGCCGCTGTCGGCGAGGCCACCAGGATCCTCCACCCCTCGGGGCCGGCCCACATCACATCGGTGAACGGCCCAATGGGGCTGCTCTCCCAATGCCCGACCACGAACCGATGCCCCGAAGCAAAGCCCACCGCAGTGATCGAACCGAACAGAGTTTCAATCATGTCGGATAGAGGTCGTCCATGGTCCAGCAGATGACCTCGCGGGTGGGGTCGGCGACTTCGTGGAATGAGGGGGCGTAGCCGGCGGCGGAGACGAACCAGAAGGGCGACTCCAGGGCTAGGGCCTCCTGGGCCCACCCGAGGCCGCTGTCGGCTAGGCGTTCGAGGGCGGCTACGTGGTCGAGATATGTCTTGGCGTCGGCGGGGCGGGTGCGGAACTTGACTGAGCCGGTGACCACCCCGTCGTCGAGGTTTCGGCCGGCCAGGTCGATCTCCACTTCGCGGCGGAAGCGGTCTCGGCCGGCCCATCTGCTCCACTCGGCCACCGCAGGCAGACCCAATTCGGGTCCCCAACGACGACAGGCTTGACGGGCCACGTCCTCGAAGGCATGGCGGCCTACATAGGCGGGGAATGCCTCGGACTCGATCCGGACCCGCCAGGCGGCTTCCGGCCCCAGCACGGCCACCGCCGATTCGGCCGGCAGCCCAATCCCGTAGTGGAAGCGGGCTGCCGGGTCGGCCAGCCGGTACCGCACCCCCCGCTTAGGCGACGCGCCGAAGTTGACCTCTCGCACCAGATACGACATGTCCTCGAGCTGGTCGATCATCCGCTTGAGGGGCGTGTCTGCCTGCTGGCCCATCTTGGCTGCGATCTCCCCGACAGTGCGGGCCCCCAGCCCGATGCTGGCCAGCACAGCACGGTAGCGAGAGGTGTTTCGCAACCCCTCCTCCTGGTCGATCTCGGTCAGCAGGCGAGTGCGGACCACGCCATGGGGAGACAAGAGCAGCCCGGCGATGTTCTCCCCCACCGGGCGGGTGTCGTCCACCACGGCCAGATTGGCGGGCAACCCCCCGAATGCCGCGTAGGCCCGAACCCGGTCGCGAGGCGAGTAGCGGACCACCATCTGGCCGGCGTCGTAGTAGTCAAACGGCTCGAGCGAAAGCTGGGCGTCGACCCGCCCGTAGAGCGGCGAGCCGCCCGAGGCCAGGGCCTCCAGCGTTCGCACCGCCGACCCGCACAGCACCACCAGCAGACCTGCGGAACGGGACAGGCCTGACTCCCATACCGCGTTCAGCTCTGAGGCGACCTCGCGCCGCCCGCTCTCACCGTCGGCCAGATGCTGAAACTCGTCCAAGACGATGACGGTGGGCTCGCTGGGGCGGAGGCCGAACAGGGCGCGGAAGACCGTGCGCCAGGTGGGATGGTCTTCGACCAGAAGCTCTTGGCCCGACCAATGGGCCGCTGCTTCCAACAGCGCATGCCGGTTGATTGCCGGGGCGGTGGACGAAGCCGAGTAATACAGCGCCTGCTCAGTAGGCCAGAGACGGGACAACAAAAAGGTCTTGCCCACTCGGCGACGCCCGTGGACCAGCGCCAATGCCGGCTTGCCCCGGTCAAGCAGACTCCTCAGCTTGGCCGCCTCAGCTTCCCGGTCGATCAGCGGTATGGGTGCCATGATGCAACTATATAGAGGCTATTGTGTTAGTCAACTAGTGTGTTAGTTCACTAACACACTAGTTTTCTTAGGTCCTGCGTTGGCGGGCGACTTCGAAGCAGAGGACGGTGGCTGCGGCGGCCGCGTTGAGGGATTCGACCGACTCAGCCATGGGGATCGACACCCAGCGGTCTACTGCCGCGGCCTGATCGAGGCCGTGGGCCTCGTTGCCTACCACCAGGGTGAGAGGGCCGGTGAAGTCAACCTGATCGCAGGGGTCGCCCTGATGGGGGTCGGCGCCGACGCGCTCCCCGACGGGCGCCGCAACGGTCAATGGGACTCGAAAGAGCGCGCCGGCTGATGCTCGCACTGTTTTGGGGTTCCAGGGATCCACCGAGCCGGGGCTGAACACCACCGCTTGAGCGCCGGCGGCCACCGCGCTGCGCAGGATGGTACCGGCGTTGCCGGGATCGGCCACTCCGGCCAGCTCAACGACGAAGTCGCCGTCAGCCAAAGGTGCTGGATCGGGAATGCGGGCGGTGGCCATGACTCCCTGAGGTGTTACCACCGAGCCGACTCTGGCCAAGACGCCGTCGCCCACAGTCCAGACTGGGGCATCCACAGGGACTCCAAGATCGGTCTCGGGCACCACGAAAACATCCACCAGCTCGACGCCTGCGACCACTGCCTCGGCGAGCAGCCGAGGGCCTTCCAGAACGAATTTGCCGGACGAGGTGCGGTCTCGGCGGCGGTTGACGAGGCGGCGAAGCTCTGCCACCCGAGGGTTTCGGGCACTCAGCGGCCTACTGACGGGCAGTGCTACCCCACCGAGGCGGACTCTTGATCAGCCGCAGCCTTGGCAACTTCTACCAAGCCTGCAAAAGCCGTCGGATCGTTGACGGCCAACTCGGCCAAGATCTTGCGGTCGACCTCCACCTCGGCCCGCTTCAAGCCGTTGACAAACCGGCTGTAGGTGGTGCCGTTCTGGCGGCAGGCGGCGTTGATGCGCTGAATCCACAGGCGGCGGAATTCTCCCTTGCGGGCGCGGCGATCCCGAAAGGCATATTGGCCGCTGTGCATCAGCTGCTCGTTGGCGCCCCGGAACGTGCGGCTCTTGTTGCCGTAGTACCCCTTGGCCCGCTTCAGGACTGCCTTGCGGCGCTTGCGGGCAGGAACGGCCCGCTTGACTCTGGCCATCGTCGTCTTCTCCTTGAACTCAGACTTGTCGCTTCAGACCTAGAGGCCCAACTGGCGCTTGACCGCCGGCGCGTCGGCCGAGGATACCTGGGCCGGGCCGCGCAGCTGGCGCTTGCGCTTCGGGGCCTTCTTCTCGAGGATGTGGTTCTTGTAGGCGCGGCGGCGGCGGATCTTGCCGGTGCCAGTGGTCTTGAACCGCTTGGCCGCTCCTCGGTGGGTTTTCATCTTGGGCATTTCAGTTGTCTGCGCTTTGGGGAGCAGTATCGTTTGCCGCGGTCTCTTGGGCCGGTGGGCGAGCAGACCGGGCGGCCTGCTTGCGGGACTTCTTCTTCACCGGTCCCAGAACCATGACCATGTTGCGGCCGTCCAGCCTCGGGTAGACCTCGATCTTGGCCACTTCTTCCACCTGGGCAGCAATGTCATCGAGAATGCGCCGCCCCAACTCGGGATGTTGCACCTCGCGGCCGCGGAACATGATTGTGACCTTGACTTTGGAGCCCTCCTCCAAGAAACCCCGCACCTTGCGGGTCTTGGTATCAAAGTCGCCGGGCCCGATCTTGGGCCGGTACTTCATCTCCTTGACAACGATGTTGGTGCTGTTTCGCCGGGACTCTTTGGCCCGTTGGGCAGCCTCGTACTTGTACTTGCCGTAGTCCATGATCCGGCACACCGGGGGACTCGCCTTCTCAGCTACCTCCACCAAGTCCAAGCCGACGTCACGGGCCATATCCAACGCCTCAGGAAGCAGGCGAATGCCTATTTGCTGTCCGTCCTGATCTACGAGCCGTACCTCTCGAGCTCTGATCCGGTCGTTGATCCGGGGCTCAGCATCTGCCGAAGCTATGGCCGATCACCGCTCTGCAATGCGCATGTTCCTCTCTCTCGGCTATTGGGAACGGCACGCTGGGATACTCTTCACCCCGCTTGCGCGCCGAAGTTGCGGGGTAACAGTATCAGCGTTGGGAGACAAAAACGCCAGGCAAGGCGAAAAGGAATTGAGGAAAGACATGAGCACACTATGGACGCCGGGCGGCGAGGTACCCGTTGACGACGGCAGGAGGAGGTCGGCGGCCCCGCCACCGCAAGACGCTCCCGAGCAAACTGGCGACCCGCTGGCCGGGCTGAGCGACGAGGAGCGGGCTCAGGCTGAGGTGATGGCCCAGCAGCTCGCCGAGGCCCGGGAGCAGATCGCCAACACGCCGGGATCGGTGGTAGTGGGAAACCATGCCATGGGCCTGTACGAACTGGGGGCTATCCACCTCAGTCAGCAGCCGCCCAACCTGGATGAGGCCCGACTGGCCATCGACGCCCTCGGTGCGCTGGTAGAGGGCCTGGAGGGCCGTCTAGGCGAGCACGAGGCCACGCTGAATGAAGCCCTCCATCAGATCCGAATGGCGTTCGTGCAGGTGTCGAGGGCTGTCGACGAAGCTGACGGGGCTAGCGAGGAGTGACCCCAGCCGCCTCCCATTCGCCCCGGTGGCCGGGAGCGAGCTGGAACACGACCGGCGTCCCTGCCTCGACGGTGCGGGTCCCGCCGACGATGGCCGTGCAGTGGAAGGGATAGACCGCGCCGCTCTCGGCGGCGACCACCCCCCAGCCGGCTGCATCGTCGAAGGTCGCCACGCGGCCGGTTAGCACCGCCCCTGGGTCGGACAGGCTCAATGGACGATCTTGGCCAGCGGCAGCTCGATGATGTCGCTGGCCCCGGAGTCGCGCAGGTCGGGGATCAAGATATTTATGTCGGCTTTGGGAACGACGGTCTCCACCGCATAGCCGTGGCCCCCGAACAGCTCATTGACCGTGGGCGCTTTCATGGACGGCAGCAGGTCGATCACCTTGTCCAAGCTCCCAGCCGGCACGTTCATCTTCACCAGCACCTTGCCCCTGGCCTCCAGCACCCCGCTCAACAGGGTGTGGATCTGCTGCATGGCATGACGGCGATCGGGGTCGGCGTAGCTGGCCGGGTTGGCCACCAACTCGGTGTAGGAAGTGAGGACGGTGTGGATGATCTTGAGCCCGGCGGCCCGCAGCGCCCGACCGGTCTCGGTGATCTCCACCACCGCGTCCACGATGTCGGGGGCTTTGGCCTCGGTGGCCCCGTACGACAGGGCGATGTCGGCCTCGATGCCCAGTTCCTCGAAGAACTGCTTGGTCAGGCCGGGATACTCGGTTGAGATCTTCACCCCCTGGGGCAGGTCTTCAGCGGTACGCCATGGCGAGTCGCCGGGGACCGCCAGCACCATCCGAATCGGCTGGGAGGTGTTCTTGGAGTACTGGAGCTCGCCCAGCGACACCACCTCGCTGCCGGTCTCGACCACCCAATCCCGACCGGTGATGCCCAGATCGAACATTCCGTCGGCCACATATCGGGGAATCTCCTGGGGTCGCAGGATGCGGACTTGGTCGATGCGGGGATCGTTGATCGTCCCCTTGTAGGCCACGTCCGAACCGCGACGCACGGGTATGTCGGCGGCGTCGAACAGCTCCAAGGTCGCCTTTTCCAACGATCCCTTGGGCAGCACCAACGAGAGCATGCCCCAGACGCTACCGGTCTGAGGGTGCGGGGCCGGTATCAATACCCGGTTGAGAGGGGCGCAAGTCGATGCGCAGATCTGGCCCCAGTGGACAGACGCCGGTGATCTCCCCCCGCCACACGTCAGAGACAGTGGCCGCGCCCGGGCCGGCGAACATCGAACGGCCGTCATCGCCGCCGAACAGGGCCGGGGCCAGGTACACGGTGTAGTGGTCGACCAGGCCCGCTCGATGGAATGCGGCCGCGGTGGCCGCTCCCCCCTCCACCAAGAGCTGGACCACGCCCCGCTCCCCCAGCTCGGCAAGCACCTGCTCCAGCGGTCCGTGCATCTCCAGCGCGGGGAGGACGCGGGCGTCGGGCGGGACGGCGCCGAGCACCACCCGCTGGGGCTGGCCCTGGCGGGGGGTCGCGCCAGGGGGGGGCTGCCAGTCGCGCACCGTCAGGGCGGGATCGTCGGCTCGGACAGTGGCCGCCCCCACCAGCACCGCATCGCTTTCGGCTCTCAGCCGATGGGCGTCGACCCGGGCCTCGGTTCCGGTAATCCACTGGCTGGTGGCATCGGGGGCGGCGATGCGACCGTCCAGCGAGGCGGCCAGCTTCAACACCACCCAGGGGAGTCCGGTTCGGCGGTGTTTCAGATAGGGGGCGAGCAGATCCGCGGCCTCGGTCGCCCTCACCCCTGTGTCCACTGCTACCCCGGCCTCTCGGAGAGCAGCGATGCCCTGTCCGGAAACGGCAGGGTCGGGATCCTCGATGGCAACCACCACCCGGGCGACGCCCGCGGCGATGATGGCGTCGGTGCACGGCCCGGTGCGGCCGTGGTGGTTGCAGGGTTCCAACGTGGTGTAGAGGCCGGCGCCCAAAGCACGCCGGCCCGCCGCGGCCAGGGCGTTGATCTCGGCGTGGTTGCCGCCCGGTGGCGAGGTTGCCCCTGTGTACTGATTCTCCCCGGCGTCGATCACGCATCCCACCCACGGGTTGGGCGAGGTCACCAGCCGGCAGGATCGGGCTGCCTCCAAGGCCAGATCCATCATCTGGCCCGACCGGCCGGGGTTCGATGTCAATGCTCGGTCGGCTCGTCGGCCAGCAGGCGCAGGGCGTGGGGAATGATGTCGAGCACCGCACCCAGGCACTCCACCGACCCGTTGGGCGAGCCCGGCAAGTTCACGATCAGCGCCGTGCCCCGGGTGCCGGCTATGGCTCGGGACAGGCGGCCGAACGGGCTTACCAGCCGAGCGGCCTCGGCCAAGCCGTCGGCCCGGCGCTCCAGCACCGCGGCAGTGCCCTCAGGAGTGAGGTCCCGGGGGCCGAAGCCGGTTCCCCCGGTGGTGGCGATGAGGCCGGCGAACCCGTCGGACATGTCCAGCAGGGCGTCGCGGACCGATTCGACGCCGTCTTCCACCGCTCGGCGTTCGGCTACCCGGTAGCCCCCGCTGGCGAGCAGCTCCACCAGGGCATCACCGGAGCCGTCTTGGCGAGTGCCGGCGATCACCCCGTCGGAGACGGTAAGAACTTTTGCGGTCAAGCCCGCGGTCTCATAGTCAGCCATTGCCGGCCACACTACCCACCGGGGGATTTGTAGATGGCGACGAACATCCCATCAGTGTTGTGGTCTTGGGGGAGGATGAGGGCGCCCCGGGCATGGGGCCGCCATCGGGGATCGGTGATGGGGGCGGCCATGGCTTCGGGGAACTCTTGGACCACTGTATCGTCGATGCCCGTCGTCTCCGCTGCGGTCATGGTGCAGACGCTGTAGACCACCGCTCCCCCCGGGCAGACCAGGCCGAACGCAGCCCGCACCAGTTCGGATTGGAGGAGGGCCAGATCGGCGATGTCGCCGGGGCCCACCCGCCAACGGGCGTCGGCCCTGCGCCCCAGCACTCCCAGCCCGGAACAAGGGGCGTCCACCAGCACCCGGTGGAAGGAGCCGGGGCGAAATGGCGCATGGAGGCCGTCGGCGGCCACCACGCCGCCCAGGACGGCGCCGGTGCGGGCGGCGTTGGCCGCCACCAGCGACGCCCGATGTCTGCGGCGGTCAGCCGCCACCACTGTTGTCGAATCTTGGGCCAAGGCAGTGGCCTTGCCCCCCGGGCCGGCGCACATGTCCAGCACCCGCTCTCCCGACTGAGCGCCGACCAACTCAGCCACCCACTGCGATGCCTGATCCTGGGTGTAGCCGTCGGGCCGAGTGGTAACCGGCGACGGCCGGTTCATCTGCTCCAAAGCAGCACGGGCGTCGACCGCGCCGAGAGCTCGCTCCAACTGCTCAACGATCCAGTCTGGGTAGCTCAGCCTGAGCGCCTGGGTGGGCCAGGCCGGTTCCAGGTCGGCCACCCGGCGCAACACAGCGTTGACGAAGCCCCGCTGGCGGCGGGGGGCGGCTTGAACGGTCTCACTCACCGCGGCGTAGGCCGGGGTGGCCATCATGTGGAGCTGATAGGCCCCGATACGCAGCAGGTTGCGGGTGGTGAGGTCGGGCGGGTCGGACACAAAGCCGTCGATGAGGTGATCCAAGGCCCGGCGCATACGGGTGACCCCATAGACCAACTCGGTGATGAGGGGCGCGTCGCGCGGGGGCAGATGGGCTGAGGCCAGCACCAAGTTGGCGTAGGCGCCATCACCCTCAACCCGGTCCAAGAGCGAGGCGGCCACGGCACGGGCACTGAGGCCTTTGGCGGCGCTGCTCACGACCCGAGCTGGTCGCCGAACATCGCTCGGGCGCCTCGCAACCAGTCCTCAGCGGCCTGCCGGGACCTGCCCTCGGCCTGCACCTCTACCAGTCGAAGCTGCCCGTCGCCGGTGCCGACGAAGGCGCCGTCGAGCCCACCCGGTGGAAGAGATCCGTCGACTGGATGAGCCGACCAAACCTTGAGCGTTGTGCCCCTCCAGGTGGTCCATGCCCCGCCGACGCGCACCTGCCGGTGCACATGCTCCGCCTTCTGTCGCCAATCGATGCGAAGCTCGTCCCGGGTGACCTTGGCCGCATAGACCGGCTCGCCGTGCTGGGGCTCGGCCGGGCCAAGGCCGTCTCCCAGGGCTTCGACCAGCATCGGAACCGCGATGTCCACCATCTCGACCCGCAGCGATGCCGCGGTGGCGTTGGGGGCGATGGGCACTTCGACCCGGCGGTAGATCCGGCCGGTGTCGAGCCCCTCGGCCACCTCCATGAGGCACACCCCGGTGGTCTGGTCTCCGGCCAGGATGGCCCGCTCCACCGGGGCCGCCCCCCGCCAGCGGGGCAGCAGCGAGAAGTGGACGTTGACCATGGCCAGGCGGTCGAGCACATGAGGCTTGATTGTCTGCCCGAAGGCCACCACCACGCCGAGGTCGGCGTTGGCATCGAGGGCATCGTCCACATGTGAGGAGACCGGGATGCTGTGGCTTTGGGCGGCGGCCTTCACCGGGCTGGGAGTGGGAGCAGCCCGCCGTCCTCGGCGCTTGTCGGGCCGGGTCACGGCCAGAGCCACGTCGAAACCGGCTGTGGCCAGCGCTTCCAGAAAGGGCACCGCCTCTGGAGGAGTGCCCAGGAAGACCAGCCGGCCAACTTCAGCCGGCGGGTCCATCACGGCAGCGACAGGCCTTCGCCAGTGCCGGCGGGAGGGCCCTGACCGTTCATCGCCCGCTGGCGCAGGATGCGCTTGGCCTCCCGGCGCTGGTCATCGTCCAGGTAGTCGAGCAGAATCCTGCCCTCCAGGTGGTCCAGCTCGTGCTGGAACAGGCGGGCCTGGAGATCCTCAGCCTCGATACTCACCTCGTTGCCGTCCAAGTCGTAGGCCTTCAGGTGGATGCTGCGGGGGCGCACGATCTCCCACGTCAGCTCGGGCACCGACAGGCAGCCCTCGTTGTAGGTCCATTCGCCGTCACTGTCGGTGATCTCAGGATTGACCAGGATGCCGGGGCCATCGCCGAAGTCATACACGAAGAACCGCTGCGAAACCCCCACTTGGGGTGCGGCCAGCCCGATGCCGGGGGCCTCGTACATGGCGGCGAACATGTCCTGGCACAGATTGGCCATTGCCCCGTCGATGTCGGTCACATCATCGGCCACGCGCCGCAGCACCGGGTCGCCGTACACCCGTATCCGCAAAGAGGCCACGAAATCAGGATACTGCCATCTGGCCGTCGACTCTCACCCAGGTCGCCAAGGAAACAGGCAAACCGGGTACCGTCGTCTTGTGGGCGACTCGCACTATTTCAGCGCCTCGCCGGGGGGCAAGCGGCGGGCAGGCGCTGTTGAACTGCGGGTGGGTGACCTGGCGGTGAAGCTGGCCACCGACCGGGGAGTCTTCGCCGCCGATGAGCTGGACTGGGGCACGCGGTACCTGCTGGCCGAGGCCCCCCGCCCACCCCAAGACGGGTCGCTGCTGGACCTGGGCTGCGGGTACGGGCCAATCGCAGTGGCGTTGAGCAGGTGGGCACCACAGACACCGCTGTGGGCCGTGGACGTGAACCCCCGGGCCCTGGAGCTGTGCCGGGCCAACCTGGATCGACTCGGTGGCCGCGATGCCGCGGTATGCCACCCCGACGACGTGCCCCCCGATGCGCGCTTTGCCGCCATCTACTCCAACCCCCCCATCCGCATCGGCAAAGCCGCCCTCCACGAGATGCTGGGCAGGTGGCTGGTCCGACTGGCCGACGAGGGGCGGGCCTACCTGGTGGTGAACAAGAACCTGGGCTCCGACTCACTGGCCCGCTGGCTCAACCAGCAGGGATGGCCCACCACCCGGCTCAGCTCGCGCCGGGGCTATCGAATTTTGGAGGTTGGTGCTAGATCGCCCTGATGGGATCCACGTCGATGCGGAGGCGGCCGGGGGGGCGCTCGACGGCGGCTAGGGCGGCGCAGAGGGTTTTGTAGTCGGGGGCCCGCAGGAAGAACTGGCCGCCGGGGTCGGGGGCGATGCGGACGCCCAGGGGGGTGCCGAGGCGCGCCATGAACTCCCCGGCGACGGGGCCGGACACGACCGCCATGGCGCCATAGGGGGGCAGGCCCAGCTCTTGGCGGCGATCTCGCTCGGAACGGGCCAGAAGCGCCGGGTCGGCCCGGAGCGCGGCCATCACCGCGGGGTCGTCGGGAAGGCGGGTCTGAAGCAGGATGCGCCCGCCGGTGGTGCGGGGGCCGGTGATCCGGGCGGCCCGGGCAATGAGGGCCAGGGCTTGCTCGCGGGCCCGGAATCGGGGGGCCAGCAGCTCCTGGTCGAACTCCAAGAAGGCAACCACGTCAAAAGGGCGGCCCAGGTGCAGCACTGCTTCGGTGCCGACCACGACTCTGGCAGTGGCCGGGCCCACATGGCCGCTTCCGGTGACCTCGGCCACCGGGGTCCGGATCAGCGCCTCAATCTCTTCGCGGACCCGTTTGATCCCGGCCCGCAGGTTTCGCATCCCGGTGCTGCCGCAGTCGGCGCACACCAGCGGGCGGGTGTGGTCTCGGGCCCGGCACTGCAATCGCCCGTCGTCGCCCTGGCGCATGGATGATCCGCACTCGGTGCAGACAGCCAGCTCGCCGCACACCCGGCAGGCCAGCAAGAGGGAGCGTCCCAGGCGGTTCAACACACACGCCACCCTTCCGCCCTCGCGCAGCGCCCGCACCAGCGCCGGAGAATAGAGTCCGGCCCGTGCTGGATCCTCGCTCCGGCGGTCCACCACATCCACCTGAGGCCAGCCGTCGCGTTCTATCCCCCGCGAGGGACGGAGTACCGGGCGGGACCGCAGTGCTTCCAAGCTGGGCACCGGTGACAGCAGCACACAGGGCACGCCCGCTCGACGGGCTCGCTCGATGGCCACATCCCGGCCGCTCCACGTGGGTGAGGACTCCGAGCGGTACGACTCGTCGTGCTCATCGATCACCAATACCGCGGCCAACTCAGGGGCCGGAGCCCACACCGCCGACAGGGTGCCCACCACGGTGGCGCCCGCGAGAGCTGCGGCCCAACCGTCCGGATAGCGGGCTGCCCACACTCCATTCCTTCCCAACCGCCTGGTCAGCTCATCAGCCCGGTCATGGTCAGGCACCAGGATCAGCGCCTGGCCTCGGGCGGCCGCGGCGATGGCTACGGGCAGCGCGTCGTCTGAAGGCCCGAGGCGCAGGGTGCAGCCCTCATCATCGAACAATTCGGCATGGTCCCCCGAGGGCACCAGCCGAGTGCCCTGGGGCCGGGGAAGGGCAGCCACCATTCGAGGAGGCGAGGCGGTCCGCAGGAAGTGGACCCGCCGACCGGCCCAGCGCCAAGCGGCCCATTCGCTCAGTTCGATGAGCTCGCGGCCAGGTCCCAGGCTGCTCAGCTTGGCCAGCGGCGCGAGCTCCACCCCTTCTGGGGGCTCCACGCCCATTGCAGTGATCCAGCCGCCCACCCTTCGACCATGAAGCACCACCCGGACCATCGCCCCTACGCCGAAACGGGGGTCGTCGACCCAGCGCTCAGGAACCGTGTAGGTGAACTCGCGGTCTATTGCGACAACGTCGGGAAGAACCCGGACGTGCAACTACGACAGGCCCAGTGCTGAGCGGAGGTCGTCCACTCGATCAGTGCGCTCCCAGGTGAACGTGCTCTCGGGACTGCGTCCGAAGTGGCCGTAGGCGGCCGTTCTCCGGTAGATCGGCCGCAGCAGCTCCAAATCCCGGATGATGGCCGCGGGCCGCAGATCGAAGAGCTCGGTTACCTGGTGGCCGATCTTGGCCGGGTCCACGGTCTCGGTGCCGAAGGTCTCCACCATCACCGACACCGGCCGGGCGATGCCAATGGCATAGGACACCTGCACCTCGCAGCGGGAGGCAGCACCGGAGGCCACCACGTTCTTGGCCACCCAGCGAGCCGCATACGCCGCCGAGCGGTCGACCTTGCTGGGATCCTTGCCCGAGAAGGCACCCCCGCCGTGGCGGGCCATGCCACCGTAGGTGTCCACGATGATCTTGCGCCCGGTCAGCCCGGCATCGGCCACCGGGCCACCCCTCACGAACCGGCCGGTGGGGTTGACCAGCACCTCGTAGTTGTCATCGCGAAAGTTCTCGGGAACCACCGGGTCGATGACCTGCTCTTTGAGATCGTCTTTCATCTCATTGAGGTCGGTGCCGTCGCGGTGGTGCGCCGACATCAGCACGGTGCTCAGGCCCACCGCCCTGGTCCCCTCGTACTCGAACGTCACCTGGCTCTTGCCGTCAGGCCTCAGATAGGGCACCACGCCAGCTCGACGGACTTCGGTCAGGCGCTCCACCATCCGGTGGGCGATGTGGATGGGCAGCGGCATCAGCTCGGGGGTCTCGTTGCAGGCGAACCCGAACATCATCCCCTGGTCGCCGGCGCCCTGCTCCAGCGGATCAAGCCTGTCCACCCCCTGGGTGATGTCGGGAGACTGGTCGTCGATGGACACCATCACCCCGCAGGTGTTCCCGTCGAAGCCGAAGTCCTCCCGGTCGTAGCCGATCCCGATTATGGTGTCGCGCACCACCCGGGGGATGTCGATATAGCCCTCGGTGGAGATCTCTCCGGCCACCACCACCAGCCCGGTGGTCACCAGGGTCTCGCAGGCCACCCGGCTGCCGATGTCCACCTCGAGCAGGGCATCGAGCACGCCGTCGGAAATCTGGTCGGCGATCTTGTCGGGATGGCCGCCGGTAACCGACTCCGATGTGAATCGGTACCGGCTATTGGAACCTTGGCTCATTGCTTCTCCTGAGTATCGGCTCGGCTGGTTCGATCGGCGACCACCAAGTCGAGAACGGCCTGGGCCACCTGGCGCTTGGATCGCAGCCCGACAGGGTGGACCCGGCCATCGGAAGCTAGCACCAGCACCTGGTTGGTGTCGTAGGCAAAACCAGCGCTTTCCGCGGTCACGTCGTTGGCCACGATGTAGTCGGCGCCCTTGCCGCTCAGCTTGGCGGCGGCATTGCCCGCCACATCGCAGGTTTCGGCGGCAAACCCCACCAAGGTTTGTCCCTCCGGCTTGGACGCTCCCAAAGAGGCCAAGACGTCGGGGGTGGGCTCCAGCTCGATGGCGGGGACCCCGTCGCGTTTTTTGAGCTTCACTCCGGCAGGATCGACCGGGCGGAAATCAGCCACCGCCGCCGCCATGATCACCACATCGGCCTCCTTGGCGGCCATCGCGGTGGCCGAGGCCATCTCCTCTGCGGTGTCGACCTTCACCACGGTGGCGTCTGGAGGGTGGGGCCGCTCCACGGTGGAGACGATGGTCACCCTGGCTCCCCGATGGACGGCTTCTTCGGCGAATGCATAGCCCTGCTTGCCGGAGGACCGGTTGCCGATGTAGCGCACCGGATCGATCGGCTCCCGGGTTCCGCCGGCGGTGACCACCACCGACAGCCCCGTCATGTCCATAGGCTGACCCTCGGCTCCTGCCTCAGAGAGAACTCGGCCCACCGCAGCCACGATGTCGGCCGGAGGGCTGAGGCGTCCGGCGCCCTCATCGCCCCCCGCCAATCGGCCCGACTCCGGCCCCACGATGTGGACGCCCCGCTCGGCCAGGATGGCGATGTTGTCGATGACCGCTGGGTGCTCCCACATCTCGGTGTGCATAGCCGGGCAGACCACCACCGGGGCCCGGGTGGCGATGAGGGTGGCGGTCAACAGGTCGGAGCTGATCCCGGCGGCATAGGCGCCGATCAACCGGGCAGTGGCCGGGGCGACCAGAACGCAGTCGGCGGTTTGGCCCAGAGTGGTGTGGGGAATGGGATCATCTTCGTCGAACAAGCTCATTTGAACCCGTTCAGAGGCCAGCGCATCGAAGGTGGCGCGGCCCACAAAGCGGGTGGCGCTCTTGGTGAGCACCGGGATGACGTGGGCACCGGCGTCCATCAGCCGACGGCAGATCTCCACCGCCTTGTACGCCGCGATCCCCCCGCTCACACCGAGCACGATCTTCTTGTCGGCAACCGAAATCATGAGCCTGCGAGACCGATGCCCTTGCCAACGACCGAAGTCATGGTTTTGTCAGGACGCAGAGTCCAGATCAGTGTCGCCTAGACCGGCATCGTCTAGATCGGCATCGTCCAGATTGGCATCGCCGGTGGGGATCATGGAGTCGGGCAAAACAGCCTCTTCGGTGGCCTCCGGGGGATCGGTGGCGATGATCTTGTCTACCGCGATCTCCTCGAAGGCTATGGATAGAGGCTTGCGGGACATGGTCAGCACCTGGGGTGGAACCATCGCTCCCAAGCCCTCGCCGAGTTGGCCGAAGTAGGAGTTGATCTGGCAGGCGCGAAGCGCTCCGAGCGTTACCAACCGGAACTTGGAGTCGGTGCGGCCCAAGAGCTCTTCAATAGTCGGATACATCATGGTTTCGTGCTGTTCAGTCATCAGTTCGGCCTTCTTCCAACGAGCAGCCCTCTGCACACAGGTACTTGCGAGAGCGGCTAAATGATATCAAATGGGACTGACAAAACCGTCATTGCCAGATCGCTCCTGGCGAGCTTCGTCGATAAGAGAAGCGATCGCCGCCACTGTCTCTTCCAGAGCGTCGTTCACCACGTGGATGGCGTTGAGCTCATAGGCCAAAATCCGCTCGGAGTCGGCCAGAGCCAGCCGTTTGGCGATGTGACTCTCAGGATCCCCCCGGCCCCGCAGGCGGGATTCCTGCTCCTCAGGCGAAGGCGCCTCGACGAAAATGCACAGGGCTTCGGGGCGGCTCTCTCGCACTTGGGCCGCTCCCTGAACATCGATTTCCAATAGGACGTCGAAGCCGGCAGGCGGATCGGGTTGCGGCGTTCCGTAGAGGTTGCCGGCGATCTCGGCCCATTCCACGAATCCGCCGTCAGCGGCTTGCTTGCGGAACTCGAGCTCTGTGGCAAACACATAGGCGGCTTCTGGCTCGCCAGGGCGACGAACGCGGGTGGTCCACGAGCGACTGAGCCACAATGTGGGGTCAGCCGCCACGAGGGCAGCCGCGATTGTGCCTTTGCCGACCCCGCCGGGGCCGGACAGCACAATTATCAGTGGTCTATCTAGTCGCCGCAGCGCGCGAGCAATGAGGCTCGTTGCTGGTCGCCCAGCCCGCGAATGCGACGGCTATCGGCAATGCCGATCTCGTCCATCATCTTGCGGGCCCGGACCTTGCCCATGCCTGGAAGAGACTCCAAGACGGCGAGCACTTTGGTGCCGGCGACCACTTCGTCGGTTTCCGCTTGTTCCAGCAGGTCGGAGAGCGAAATCGACCTCATCTTGAGCTTGGCCTTGACTTCGGCACGCTTGCGACGCACTTCGCCAGCCTTGGCCAGCGCCGCTTGGCGCTGCTCTGCTGTCAGTTGTGGGGGTCCTGCCATTACACCATTGTAGTTTACACTTCAAGTCTTGTGGGGGATTTTGTGCAATCCCTGATGTATGGGGCTCGTGTTGGCTAGAGATCGCTGATGCTGGCAGCGATCAGCCGAGCCCTGTCAGCCATGTTGGCCAGGCCATTCTCCAGCTGTGGCGACTCGGCAGACAGCGCTTGCACGTCGGCGGTCACCGTTCGGCCGACGACCAATATGGATGCTCCCGCCGCGATGGCTGCCTCGGGTGTGGCCACTGAGGCCTGATCGTTGTGACTTGAGCCTGGCATGCGGATACCGGGGACCACGCGGGCCAACTCGGGGGCGACCTTTTTCACCACTTCGATATCAGCCGCCGAGCAGATAACCCCACCGCAGCCGGCTTCAAGGGCCAACTCCACTCGCTGCTCGAGCACGCTTCGGGACCGGTCCCGATCGCTGGTCAAAATCGTCACGCCCAAAACCTGGGCCACCCCGCCACTGCCCTCGGCCAAACCTTCTACCCCGGCCCGCAGCATGTCGGCCCCCCCAAAGGTGTGGATAGTCAGCCAGCGGGCCCCAGTTCGGCCCATTTGGGCAGCCGCCCTCCCTACTTGGGTGGGGATATCAATGAACTTGAGGTCGGCGAACACCTCAAAGCCCCGGTCGGTCATGGCCCTGACCGCCGCGGGACCAGCGGCGGCAAACAGCTCGAGGCCCACCTTGGCCACCCCCATCCAAGGAGCGACGGCATCGGCCATCGAGCAGGCAAAGTCCAGATCATCCACGTCCAAGACGATGGCCAACCGGGGTTCGGGCCTTGCGGGCTCGGTCTCACTCATGGGCTGCTCCAATCAACTCGTCGACACAACTGACACCGCGGGCAGCACACCAGCGGGCCAATTCCCGCAGGACATTGGCCGGGGCCCGGGGATCGGCGAACGTCGCAGTTCCCACCTGCACGGCACTGGCCCCGGCCAGGATCATCTCCACGGCATCGGCGCCGGAGGCGATCCCGCCCACTCCGATGATGGGCACGTCGGGCAGGGCGGCGTGCACGTCGTAGACCGCTCTCACCGCCACCGGGCCCATAGCCCGGCCCGACACCCCTCCCCCGCCGCCGCCCAGCAGCGGCTGGCGGGCCTCGACGTCTATGACCATGCCCAACAGGGTGTTGATCAGGGTGAGGGCGCCGGCGCCCCCCTCAACCGCAGCGGCGGCAACATCGATGAGGTCACCGGTGGCGCTGAGCTTGGCCCACCGGGGAAGGCCACAGCTTGCGGTGGCGGCCAGCGCGGCTTCGGTCATTGCCGCGGAATGGGAGAACATGCGGCCCCGGTCTTCCCGATTGGGACACGAGACGTTGACCTCAACCGCGACCACGGCGCTCCGGGCTTGGCTGTCGGCTGCGGCCAGAAGGTCGGCCGCAGCGGCGTAGTCGTCCACGGTGCGCCCCCAGATCGAAACCACCACCCGGGCGCCGGCTGCGGTGAGCACCGGAAGCTCCTCGGCCAGCCAGCGGGGCAGGCCCGGGCCTTGCAAACCCACGCTGTTGATCATCCCTGCGGAAACGGGATGGACTCGAGGCGGGGGGTTGCCGGGCCACTCGTAGGGCGCCAGCGACTTGACCACCACTGCTCCCAGTTTGGAATAGTCCAGATAGCGGGCCAACTCGGCGCCGTGGCCCACTGTGCCTGATGCAGTCATAATCGGATTGGGCAAACGCACCGAGCCAATGGCGGTGTCCATCTCCGGTTCCTGGCCGCCGCGCGTCATGGGCTCACTCCATCTCCGGTTCCTGGCCGCCGCGCGTCATGGGCTCACTCCATCTCCGGTTCCTGGCCGCCGCGCGTCATGGGCTCACTCCATCTCCGGTTCCTGGCCGCGGGCCACTAGCGCCTCACAGTTCGAAGGCCAGCTGATCACTGGTAACCCCGCGGTGGTATTCCTGGAGGGTCCGGACCCGCAGCTGGTGGCGGGACCAGTCGGCCATGCCGTCGGCCGCGGCCAAACCGGCTGAAGCGGTGGTCAGCAACGGCACCCGATTGCGGCTGGCCGCCCGGCGAATGTGATCGCCGTCGGCCCGCGATCCCCGTCCCCTCGGCGTGTTGACAACCAGATGCACGCGGCCGCTGTCGATCAGCTCCACCACGTCGGCGCCTCCCTCACCCACCTTGGCCACCGCATCGGCCACGGGAACGCCGGCGTCGGTCAATGCGGCTGCGGTGCCGGAAGTGGCCGCGATGGAAAGGCCCAATCCGGTAAAGATCCGGGCCATCTCCACCCCGCTGGCCTTGTCCCGGTCAGCCAGTGACATAAGCACCGTGCCGCTGGCGGGCAGAGGCGCCCCGGCGGCGATCTGGCTCTTGGCGAAGGCCAAGCCAGGGCGCAGGTCGATGCCCATGACCTCGCCGGTGGACTTCATCTCCGGGCCCAAAATGGCATCGGCCTCGGGGAATCGGCTGAACGGCAGCACCGCCTCCTTCACCGAAATGTGGTCGCCGTTTGCTCGGCGCCCGAGCAGCCCCTCTTGGCGCAGCTCAGCCAGGCTGGCACCCATCATCACCCGGGTGGCCACCTTCACCAGGGGCACCCCAGTTGCTTTGGCCACAAAGGGCACGGTGCGCGACGCCCGGGGATTGGCCTCCAGCACGAACACCTGGTCGGCCGCGCCGGTGCCGTACTGCTTGACCGCGAACTGCACGTTGATGAGCCCGACCACGTCCAGCGCGCGGGCAATGTCCTTCACATGGCGCTCCAACAGGGCCACGGTGGCCTCCGACAAGTGCACCGGCGGCAACATGCAGGCGCTGTCGCCAGAGTGGACTCCGGCCTCCTCCACATGCTCCATCACCCCGCCGATGAGCACCTCCCCATACATGTCCCGGATGGCGTCCACATCCACTTCGGTGGCGTCCTCCAAGAATCGATCGATCAGCACCGGCCGCTCGGCCGACAGTCCGCCCTCCCGGCCCAGCGAGCCGGAAGCGGCCATCTCGGCCATGGCGTGTCGCAGGTCGTCGTCGGCATAGACGATGACCATGGCCCGTCCCCCCAGCACATAGGAGGGCCGCACCAACACGGGGTAGCCGATGCGGTCGGCCACCGCCAGGGCATCCTCCACGGTGGTCGCGATGCTCCCGGCCGGCTGGGGGATATCGAGGCGGGCACACAGGGCATTCCACCGCTCCCGGTCCTCGGCCAAGTCGATGCTCTCGGGACTGGTGCCCACCACCAAACCGGCGGGCAGCACGCCGGCCAGCTTGAGCGGCGTCTGTCCCCCGAGCGACACCACGATCCCGGCAATGCCCGGGCCGCCCGCCGCCTGCGACGACCGCAGCTCGGCATCGATCACATTGCGCACGTCTTCTTCGGTGAGCGGCTCGAAATACAGCCGGTCGCTGGTGTCGTAGTCGGTGGACACCGTCTCCGGGTTGCAGTTGACCATGATGGTCTCGTAGCCGGCATCGGAGAGCGCGAACGCCGCGTGGACGCAGCAGTAGTCGAATTCGACCCCCTGGCCGATGCGGTTCGGCCCCGACCCCAAAATGATGACCTTGGCCTGGTCAGAGGGGGCCACCTCGCCCACGTCCTCGTAGGTGGAGTAGTGGTACGGGGTCTCGGCCTCGAACTCGGCCGAGCAGGTGTCCACCGTTTTGAAGGTGGCTTCCACACCGGCGGTGATGCGGGCCGCCCGCACTTCGGCAGCCGGCATTCCCCAGAGATAGCCGATCTGCTCGTCGGAGAACCCGAACTGCTTGGCCCGCTTCCACGCCCGGGGGGTCATAGCGTCGAAACCGCACTCCTCCAGAGCAGCCCGCTCTTGCGTGATCTGGAGAATTTGGTCGCAGAACCACGGGTCCACCTTGGTGGCGTCGTAGAGCTGCGCCACGGTGAACCCCCGGCGCAGCAGGGCCTCGAGCTGGAAGATCCGTTCGGGGGTAGGTACCGCGGCCGCGGCCAACAGCTCGTCGTCGGCGAGCAGCTCGCAGGCGGCCTCGCCCGGATCGGCGTTGAGCCCATGGCGGCCCAGCTCCAGGGAGCGCAGCCCCTTCTGAAGCGACTCGGTGAAGGTCCGGGCAATGGCCATGACCTCCCCGACCGACTGCATCTGGGTGTTGAGCACCCCAGACACCCCGGAGAACTTCTCGAACGCCCACCGGGGCACCTTGGTGACCACGTAGTCGATGACCGGCTCGAAGCAGGCCGGGGTTTTCTCGGTGATGTCGTTGGGTATCTCGTCGAGGGTGTAGCCCACCGCCAAACGGGCCGCGATCTTGGCGATGGGGAAGCCGGTGGCCTTGGAGGCCAGCGCCGATGACCGGGACACCCTCGGGTTCATCTCGATGATCACGAACTCGCCGTTGTCGGGGTTCACCGCAAACTGGATGTTGGAGCCGCCGGTTTCCACCCCCACCCGGCGAATGCAGGCGAAGGCGGCATCCCGCAGCACCTGGTATTCCACATCGGACAGGGTCTGGGCCGGAGCCACGGTGATGGAGTCGCCGGTGTGGACGCCCATCGGATCGAGATTCTCGATGGTGCACACCACCACGCAGTTGTCGGCCCGGTCGCGCATCACCTCGAGCTCGTATTCCTTCCAGCCGGCGATCGACTGCTCGATGAGGATCTCGCTGATGGGACTGGCGGCCAGCCCGTGGGCCGCCATCTCCCGGCCCTGCTCGGGGGTGTGGGCGATGCCGGTGCCGGTGCCGCCCAGGATGTAGGCCGGCCGAATGATCACCGGCAGCCCGATGCGCTCCATGATCTCCATCGCTTCGGGAAGGGTGTTGGCGGTGGCCGAGGGGGGCACGGGCAGCCCGATGTCGATCATGGCCTGGCGGAACTTGGCCCGGTCCTCAGCGGTGGAGATGGCGGATTGGTTGGCCCCGATCACCTCAACCCCGTACTCGTCGACCACCCCCGACTCGATCAGCTCCATGGCCAGGTTCAGCGCCGTCTGCCCGCCCAGGGTGGGCAGCAGCACATCGGGCTGCTCCCGACCGATGATGCTGGTGAGCACCTCCAAGCTGAGCGGCTCGACATAGGTGGCGTCGGCGAACTCCGGGTCGGTCATGATGGTGGCCGGGTTGGAGTTGGCCAGCACCACCCGGTAGCCCTCGTCGCGCAGCACCCGGCAAGCCTGGGTGCCGGAATAGTCGAACTCGCAGGCCTGGCCGATGACGATGGGCCCCGACCCGATGAGCAGGATCGACTCGATATCGGTCCGCTTAGGCACGATGACCCCACTTCACATCTACCCGCCACGCGGCGGCGCGAAAGCCAATTCGCCTAGGCATGATGGCCCCACTTCACATCTACCCGCCACGCAGCGACGCGAAAGCCGAAACGCTTAGGCAACTGGGCCGCCCATGAGCTCGTCGAAGAGCCGGAAGAGATAGCGGGAGTCATGGGGGCCAGGTCCCGCTTCAGGGTGGTATTGCACGCTGAACGCGGGGAGGTCGCGGCAGCGCAGGCCCTCCACGGTGTGGTCGTTGAGGTTGATGTGGGTGATGTCGGCGCCGGGAATGGAGCTGTCGGCCACGCAGAAGTTGTGGTTCTGGCTGGTGATCTCCACCGCGCCGGTAGCCAGGTTGCGCACCGGGTGATTGCCGCCGTGATGGCCGAAGGGGAGCTTGTAGGTCTCCCCTCCCAACGCCGCGGCCAAGAGCTGATGGCCCAGGCAGATGCCGAAGATCGGGACCTCGCCCAACAGGGCCGAAATAGTGCCGACCGCGCCCACCACCGCCTCGGGGTCACCGGGGCCGTTGGACAAGAACACCCCGTCGGGCCGTCGGGCCAAAATGTCACCGGCAGAGGTACCGGCCGGCACCACGTCCACTTCGGCCATGGTCCGGAGGTGGCTGATGATGGTGGCCTTCAGCCCAAAATCGAGGGCCACCACCCGGTGGGGCGATTGACCGTCGTGGCGGGTGGTGGAGAAATGCTCAAGCTCAGGTCGGGTCACGGCAGCCACCAGGTCAATTCCGTCGGTGCCGGGCTCGGCGCTGGCAGCGGCCCGCAGGTCGGACTCGGCCGCGGTGCCGAAAGCGCCGGGCATGGCGCCGGCATCGCGGATGTGGCTGGTGAGCCGCCGGGTGTCCACCCCGGCCAGGCCGGCGATGCCCTGTTCGACCAGAAAAGCCTCCAAATCTCCGGTGGCGCGCCAGTTGGAGCGGCGGCGGGCCATCTCTCTCACGATCACCCCCCGGCAGAACGGGCGGCGGCTCTCGTGGTCGGCCGGGGTGACGCCGTAGTTGCCGATATGGGGATAAGTGAAGGTGATGACCTGCCCGGCGTAGGACGGATCGGTGATCACCTCTTGATAGCCGGTGAGCACGGTGTTGAACACCACCTCGCCGGAGGTGACCCCACCGGGCGGCTCCGCGCCGATGGCCTCCCCCTCGAACACCTCGCCGTCGCTGAGCACCAACGCTGCGGGGCGGATCATGGCCGCCTCTCCGTGGCAGCCACTGCTGTAGCTAGCTTGCCGTTCATGGCCGCATCTCCCGGTCAACCACAACCGGGCGGCTGCCGACGACGGTGTGGCGAACCCGGCCGCGGACACGGCGTCCGGCATAGGGGGTGTTGCGAGAGCGGCTGGCCAGGTCATCGGGGTCGACCGTCCACTCCTCGTCGGGGTCGAACACGCACAGGTTGGCCGGCGCGTCGGGCGCGATCGGCCCGCCATGGGTCCCGTTCAGCCCGGCGATAGCCGCGGGGCGCCAGCTGAGCAGCCCCACCACCTCGGCGATGGGCAGGTTGAGCTCGGTCAACGCCAGAGCCAAGGCGGTCTCCAGGCCGAGCATTCCCGGCGGGGCCTGGTCGAAGGGCATCTCCTTGGCATCGGGAGAATGGGGGGCGTGGTCGGTGGCGATAGCGTCGACCGCCCCGTCGGCCAAGCCCTCCCGCACCGCTTCCCGATCGTCAGCCGGGCGCAGGGGCGGATTGACCTTGAACACCGGGTTGTAGGAGGCGCAGGCCTCGTCGGTGAGGGTGAAGTGATGGGTGGCAACCTCAGCGGTAACGGCCAGTCCGGCCTCGCGGGCAGCCCGGACCATGGCGATAGAGCCCCCCGTGGACAAGTGCTGGAAGTGGACGGGGGCACCGGTGAAGCGGCTGAGGGCGATATCCCGCATGACCATCAACTCCTCGGCCTCCGCGGGCACACCGGGAATGCCCAGGAGGCTGGACCACTCCCCCTCGTGCATCTGGCCTCCTGCGGCCAAAGAATCGACTTCGCAGTGCTGGGCCAGCACCACTCCCAGCCCGGCGGCGTACTCCATGGCTCGGCGCATGAGCCCGGCGTCTTGGACCCCGTTGCCGTCGTCGGTGAACAGGCGCACGCCCAACCCAGCCATCTCGGCCATCGGGGCCAGCTGCTCTCCCTTGCGGCCCACGGTGATGGCCCCGGAGGTGTACACGTCGCAGGGCGCTTGGCTGCCCAGCAGCAGCACTTCTTGCACCACCGCCGCGCAGTCGATGGCCGGGTTGGTGTTGGGCATGGCCACCACCGCGCTGAACCCGCCCCGCACTGCGGCCCACCCCCCAGTCTCGATGGTCTCGGCCTCCTCGGCGCCGGGCTGGCGCAGATGGGTGTGCAGGTCTACGAATCCAGGGGACACCACACAGCCGGAGGCGTCCAATACCTGGTCGCCCGACAAGTCGGGGCCGACGGCAACAATTCGGCCATCATCGACCACCACATCGGCGGTGCGCTCTCCGGTCTGGTCGATGACCAGGCCTCCTTTGATCACGGTGCTCATGCCTGATCCCTTTCGGGGCGCGGCTGGGGATCGGCGCCCAGCAGGAGGTAGAGGATGGCCATGCGCACCGCCACCCCGTGACGGACCTGCTCGTTGAGGGTGGCGTTGGGCCGATCCAGCACCTCGGGGGCGATCTCCACACCACGGTTCACCGGACCGGGGTGCATGACCAGCGCGCCGGGGTTCATGCGGGCAGCCCGGGCCGCGGTGAGCCCCCATCGGGCGGTGTACTCCCGCAGAGACGGCAGCAGGGCCTCAGACTGGCGCTCCATTTGCACCCGCAGCCCGTACACCACGTCGCAGTCACTGAGCACCGCATCGAGGCTGAAGCTGATATCTACCGGCCAGGAGTCCAAGGCCGGGGGCAACAGCGTAGGAGGCGCCACCAGCGTGACCTTCGCCCCCTGTGCAGTGAACGCCATTACACAGGATCGGGCCACCCGGGAGTGCTTGATGTCGCCCACGATGACGATGCGCCGACCGGCCACCGAGCCGAGCCGGTCGCGGATGGTGTAGCAGTCGAGCAGTGCCTGGGTGGGATGCTCGTGCCAGCCGTCCCCGGCATTGATGACACTGGCATTGGTCCAGCCGGCCACCTGGTGGGGCACCCCGGCCGAGCGGTGGCGGACCACGAGGGCATCGGGCCCCATGGCGGAGATGGTGTTCACCGTGTCTCGCACCGACTCCCCCTTGTTGACCGACGAGCTGGACACGCCGAAGCCCATCACGTCGGCCGATAAGCGCCGGGCGGCCACCTCGAATGAGAGCCGGGTCCGGGTGGAATCCTCGTAGAACAGCATCGCCACCGTCTTGCCCCGCAAGGCGGGAACCTTGGGGATGGGTCGCTGCGACACTTCGGTGAAATGGTCGGCCAGACGGCACACCTCGTCGATGCCCTCTGCACCGAGATCATTGATCGACAAGAGATGCTTCACTTGACAACCTCCCCGATGTCCACACCCTCCCGATGGGCGTCCACCATCTCATTGCGGCGGGTGGGCAGGTTCTTGCCCACATAGTCGGGTCGGATGGGCAACTCCCGGTGGCCCCGGTCCACCATCACCGCCAGTTGCACCGCCCGGGGCCGCCCATAGGTGTTCAGCGCGTCCAGGGCCGCCCGGATGGTGCGACCGGTGTAGAGCACGTCGTCGACCATCACCACTGCTTGGCCGTCCAGGTTGACCGGGATGCGGGTGGGCGCCTCCGGCAGCAGGGGTCGCAGTCCGATGTCGTCGCGGTGAAAGGCCACGTCCAGGGTTCCCAGAGGAGGCTCGGTCCCATCAATTTCGTGCAGGGCGCGGGCAATATCGGTGGCCAGCCACACCCCGCCGGTTTGCAGCCCCACGAGCACGACACCATCAAGGCCGTGATTGCGCTCGATGATCTCGTGGGCCATGCGCCATGTCGCCCGTTTGATGTCCTCGGTTTCCATCACCCGGGTGCGGGCAATGAAAACGCCCCCGTACGGGGGCGTTCTTCGGCGCTCGCGTTCAGCCAAACTCGGGTTCCTCCATATCCGTATGGGCCTCGCCGGACCCACTTCACGGGTGTTTCGGGAACTATACACCCGCCGATGTGCGGATCGGTGATGGCATTTGCCTATCCGTCCTGAGCTGGTCGGACGATGGAAGCCACCTGCGACAGCAGGCCGTTGATGAATCCGGCGGAGGCTGGGGTGGAGTACTCGTGGGCCAGCTCCACCGCCTCGTTGATGACCACCGCTACGGAGATGTCGGTGCTGTGGGTGAGCTCGAAGCTGGCCATGCGCAGGATGGCCCGGTCGAGTGCCGGCATCCGGGCCACCGGCCAGTTATCGGACAGCTCTTCCAGGCGGGTGTCGATGTCATCCAGGTGATAGGCGGTCCCGGTGACCAGGGTGTGGGCGTAGGGGTCCAGGGGCAGGTCTTGGGCAGCTATCAGCTCGTCCATCTCCTCGCCTTTGACCTCGGCCTCATAGAGCAGGCCCAAGGCCCGCTCCCTTACCTGGCGACGCTGGGATCCGGAGACCAGCGGATCCGGCATATTCATCTCACTGGTGGGGCCTTGCTCGCTAGTGGGGTGCGGTCAGGCCCGGCTGATGTACTCACCGCTGCGGGTGTCCACCTTGATGCGCTCGCCCGGGTTCAAGAACAACGGCACCTGGACTACCAGGCCGGTCTGGCAGGTGGCCGGCTTGGTCGCCCCCGACACCCGGTCGCCCTGGACACCGGGCTCGGTTTGGACGATGTCGAGTTCCACGGCAGCCGGCAGGTCGGTGCCCACGATCTCGGCGCCGAACATGCCGAGGATGACGGAATTGTTCTCCACCAGGTAGTTGACCGCATCGCCCAGCACTTCGGCGCTCACGTGAAGCTGCTCGTAGGTCTCGCTGTCCATGAACACGTAGCCGTCGCCGTCGGCGTACAGGTACTGCATCTCCCGGCGGTCGATATTGGCCCGCTCCACCTTCTCCCCAGCCCTGAACGTGCGATCCAGCACAGCGCCAGTGCGGGCATTCTTGAGGGTGGTGCGCACGAACGCCCCGCCCTTGCCCGGCTTGACGTGTTGAAATCCGACCACGTTGAACAGCCCGTCGTCCAGATTCAACGCCATGCCGTTTTTGAGATCGTTGGTGGTGATCGTGGCCATGGCCTAAGTCTGGCCCACGATGCCCTTGTTGACCACAGCGGACAGCAACCACAGCAACCAGCATTGTCAGGTCACAGCCAGCGCCTTGGGGGAATGGGTCAAGCGCCGGGCGCCGTCTTCGGTTACCACCACGGTGTCCTCCACGCGGGCGCCGCAGAAACCCGGCAGGTACACGCCGGGCTCCACGGTGATCACCTGGCCAACTTGCAAAGGCTCGCCAGCCGTGCTCCGCACCCATGGCATCTCGTGGATGTCGAGTCCCACGCCATGGCCGGTGCCGTGGACAAAAGCGTCAGCCCAGCCGGCGGCGTCGATGCAATCTCGGCAGGCTTTGTCCACTTCCGAGATGGGGCTTCCCGGCACTACCTGCTCCACGCCGAGTCGCTGGGCGTCCCGAACGGTTTCGAACACCTTGCGGGCCTTGGGATCGGGCTCGCCCACCGCCATTGTCCGAGTCATGTCGGAGCGGTAGCCGTCCACCACTGCGCCCATGTCCACGATCACCAGCTCTCCGGGACCGATGGGGCGGTCGGAAGGCCGTTTGTGGGGCAGGGCGGCGTTGGGGCCCGAGGCCACGATGGTGGCAAAGGCGCTGCTGTCGGCCCCCAAACGGCGAATGGCAGTGTCCAACGCCAATGCCGCCTCCTTCTCGGTGGGGCCTTCGGCCAGCATCGGGCGCACCTCGGCCAAAGCGCCATCGGCGATGGCCGCGGCGGCGGCCATGCGGTCGATCTCGCCCTCATCTTTGACCTGGCGGCACTGCTCCACCACGCCAGTTGTCGGCACCAGCTCGGCCCCCTCGAACCACTCGGCGTACTTTCGCTGGTCGGCCCAGTTCACCGAGGCCGCCTCCAGGCCGATGCGACCCACCTCAGACGCCGCCGCGGCCAAGATCTCCTTGGGCGCCAAGTTGGTGATCTCGATCCGGACGTCCACCCCGGCTTGGCTGGTCTCGGCCTCGGATTGCCCGGCGTAGCGGCGGTCGGTGATCAGCACGATCTCGTCCGATGCCAGCCAGGCCAACCCGGCTGAGCCGGTGAACCCGGTGAGATAGCGGACATTGACGAGGTTGACGACCACCAAGGCGTCGCAGCCAGCCTCGGCGGCCGCGGCCCGAACCCGCTCCGCCCGTCCCGCCACATCCATGGGGACGAGGGGTCGGGTAAACTCAGACCCGCTCATGTCGGTGCGAGCAGGCGGGCGACCGCTTCGACGGCCAACTCATAGCCGTGGCCGCCGAAGCCGACGATGGTGCCGGTGGCCACCGGACTTACCACCGAAGTGTGGCGCCACGGCTCCCGGGCGTTGGGGTTGGACAGGTGCAACTCCACCACTGGGCCTGCGAAAGCGGCCAAGGCGTCGTGGATGGCCCAGGAGTAGTGGGTAAACGCGCCGGGGTTGATGATGATAGCCGCGCACCGGTCTCGAGCCTGGTGGATGTGGTCGATGAGCGCGGCCTCGTCGTTGGATTGGTGGTGCTCGACGACCAGCCCGCGGCGCTCGGCGGCATCGGCCGCAGTGGACACATGGTCGTCCAGAGTGTCGGTGCCGTAAACCTCGGGCTCCCGGTCGCCCAGCAGGTTCAAGTTGGGCCCCGACAAGAGGAGGATCGTCTGGCTCATCTAATGGCCTCCGAGAGGTGGTTGAGGATGCAGCTCATCTGATGGCCTCCGAGAGGTGGTTGAGGATGCAGCTCATCTGATGGCCTCCAGGGACTCGTGGATGAGGGCGGGGTCGAGGCCGGTGACCGGCTGGATGCCGTCGGGGCCGTCCAGCATGAAGGTAACCCCGTCCACCGCTTTCTTGTCCCGGCTGAACAGCCGGACAAGGGCGTCGGGGTCGGCTCCGGCGGGCAAACCGGTGGGCAGCTCGTAGCCGCCAACCACCTGGCGATGCTCCTCCACCCGGGGGGCGTCAATGCGTCCGGCGCGATGGGCCAGCTCAGCGGCGTAGATGAGCCCGATCGCCACTGCCTCGCCGTGGCGGAGGCCGTAGCCTCCGTGGGCTTCGAGGGCGTGGGCCAGGGTGTGGCCGTAGTTGAGCACCGCCCGTCGGCCCGACTCGCGCTCATCGGCCGCCACCACCTCGGCCTTGATCTCCACGCAGCGGGCGATGCGCTCGACCAGATTCAGAGAGCCCAGATCGGCGTCGGCGATGAAGTGGTATTTTGCCATCTCCCCCAACCCCGAGCGCATCTCCTCGACAGGCAGCGTGTCGAGCGTCTCGGTGTCGCACAACACAGCAGACGGCTGCCAGAAGGCGCCCACCAAGTTCTTGCCCTCGGGGAGGTTGACCCCGGTCTTGCCGCCGACGGAGGCGTCGATCTGGCCCAGCAGGGTGGTGGACACGTACACCACCCGGATACCCCGGTGGTAGACGGATGCGGTGAAACCGCCCAAGTCGGTGACTGCTCCCCCGCCCACGGCCACCACGGCGTCGCGGCGGGTGAGCCCCCACTGGGCGAACTCCCGGCACAATTCCTCGACCGCGCCCAGCTTCTTGATGTGCTCGTCGTTGTCAGTGATGAACACCCGGTGCTCAACCCCCGGATCCACGGTGATGCCCGCGTCGGCCACAGCCGCCTGGGTAACCACCGCAACCCGCTTCACCTCGCGGGGAATGACCTCAGCCAGCCCATGGCGGACCCCGGCGCCAACCCAGACGTCGTAGGCCCGCTCCCCCAGCTCAACCGGGACCCGGATCGCGCCGTCCAAGACGGTTTCGGCGCTCATCGGGCCGGCATTGGCCGAGGCCAGCTCTCGGCGACAAGGGTGAGGCTCATTCAGCCGACCTCTCCTGTTGTCGAATGCGACAAGGGCCAGATTCGACTGATGTGCCCGGCAACCTGTTCGGCCTCCAAGCCGTCCACGTCGACGACCTCGTGGGCCGTCTCGGCGTAGAGCCCCGACCGAGCGGCGCTGATGGCAGCCAGGGCGACAGCCGGGTCGTTGCCCAGAAGCGGGCGATTCTCGCCCGCTCGGACCCGCTGGCCCAGGGTCTCGATGGTGGCTCGGAGCCAGCACGCCCAGGCCCGGTCTCGCAGCATCGCCCGGTTCTCGGCCCGCAGCACCGCTCCTCCGCCGCAGGAGATCACCAGCGGCTGCACCGATGTCAGGCATTCGGTCAGCTCCGCCTGTTCAAGGTCGCGGAAGCGCTCCTCGCCGTCGGCCTCGAATATCTCAGGGATTGGCCGGCCCTGGCGCCCCTCAATGGCCGCGTCGAGATCCACGAACCGCAGCCCCTCGGACCGGGCCAGCCAAAAGCCCACCGTCGATTTTCCCGAGCCCATCATCCCGATGAGGGCCACATGCGGCTGACTGTCCACGCCGCGATCCTACCGGGGGGAGGTGGGCGCTCAGATGGCAGTTAGTTGTCTTGAAGATTTGTGGCGGTGGCATCAGCCACTGAGATTTGAGGAATTACCCCTTCCATGTCGGCTGCTTCCTGGATCATGGCCACTAGTTCCTCGCGGGTATCAGCCCCCGCGTAATAGCCGGCATCTCCCAGTTCGCCAATCGCACACCAAGCGGGACCGGAGTCATGGTTCCTGTTGGGGCAAATTTCAATGACTTTTGTGCAGGAGGACAACTCAGGTGGTGGCGGGTAGGGCCAAGACGATGGCCGCGGCGGCGGCGGCCATTGAGGGGGCGAAGGGGAAGACGGTGGGACGGGGGTTGGCGGGGTCGGCCAGGGGGTCGGGCAGAACTTCGTTGCCCCACTTCCGCATACCCCACACGGTGAGACCCATGGTCGCGCCCAAGAACGAGGCCAGCATGAAGGCCAGGAACACGGCCAGCAGCGACTCACCGTAGCCCGAAGCCACCCAGCCGAGCACGAGACCGACCGGCAAGGCCAGCTTTACGTCGCCCAAACCGAGGCTGCCGCCTGAGAGCACATGCAGCACCGACATAGTGGCTCCATAGAGGCCGGCGGCAGCGACTGCTTGTCCGATGGCCCCCGGCCGGTCTCGCAGCAGGGTGATGATGGTCATAAGCGACAGCAGCACCGCTACCGTGGGAAACACGATGGCGTTGGGTATGCGGTAGTGGAACAGATCCACGGTGGTTACCCCGACCAGGGCAACAAATAGGACCCACACGGGGAGAACATCCCAGGTGGCGCCCAAAACACCGCCGGCGGTTCCCAGCGCAATGGCAGTGGACAACGGGACCAGCACCCGCAGCGACCGGCTGTCGCGCACCCCGAAGCCCCACATCAGCGGCAGCAGGCCGCGGCCGGCGACGGTTCCGATGGCCACCCCGGCAATGACCATGGCGGCCTGGCTCATGGCCCGACTCCTGAACCACTGGGTATTCCGCTCATCTCCTGTTCAGCGCGGCGGTGGCCGCGGCGGTCATGGCGTCGATGGGCGGCTCGGCCCCGGTCCAGATCCGAACGGCGTGGGCGGCTTGGTGCACCAGCATCCCCACTCCGGTGGACGAGGGCACGCCTCGGCGGCTGCATTCGGCCAGCAGCGGGGTCTGAAGCGGGTTGTAGACCAGTTCGGCCACATGCTGCCCAGCGTGGAGGAGGTCGGGGTCGAGGGGCAGGTTGCCGGCCCCCTCGGTTTCGGCCATCCCCAGCGGGGTGGCGTTCACCACCAGGCGGAACTGGCCGATGTCGCCAAGGCTGGCCGTCGTACCCCCCGATCCGGCCAGCTCAGCGGCCGACGCCGCCCGTTCCGGCCGGCGGGCGATCACCGCCACTTCGGCCGCGCCCCGGCGAGCCAGCTCGGCCGCCACCGCCCGAGCGGCGCCGCCGGCGCCTACAACGGCGCAGCCGATACCGGCGAGCTCCAACCCGTCGGCTATGAGGGCGTCGCAGAAACCGGCCCCGTCGGTGTTGTGGCCGACGAGCCGATCGCCGCCGCGGGCCACGCAGTTCACCGCCCCCAAGACCGCGGCCGCGGGGCTCAGCTCGTCAACCGCAGCAGCTACGTCGGCTTTGTGGGGCATGGTCACCGACAACCCGGCCATGCCCCGGTCCCGCATGTGGTACAGCGCTTGGTCGGCGTCTCCCGGCGCCACTTCGAAAGCGGCGTAGGTCCAATCCAATCCCAGCTCGTCGAACGCGGCCTGGCAGATGGCCGGAGAAAGGGAATGCCGCACGGGAAAGCCGATAACCCCGGCAGCCACCTCGGTGTCGGAGGGCACCCCGATGGGAATCAGCATCCCAGGTTCCTCTCTCGGCAGATGGCTGGCATCAGCATCCCAGGTTCCTCTCTCGGCAGATGGCTGGCATCAGCATCCCAGATTCCTCTCTCGGCAGATGGCCACTGCGGCCTCGTGTTCTTGGGCATTGGCGCTGAAGGTGTGGGCGCCGGGCACCGGATCGTCGGTGCGGGCGTAGAACATCCAGAAACCCTCTGCGGGGTTCAACGCAGCCACCAGCGAGTCTCGACCGGGTGCGGCTATGGGGCCGGGCGGCAGGCCGGTTCGGTTGTAGACATTGTAGGGATTGTCCACATCCAGGTCGGAAAGGGTCAGCGGGTCGGAGGGCTTGTTCACCGCGTAGCGCACCGCGGCGTCGATCTGGAGCGGCCAACCCAGGACCAGTCGGTTGTAGATCACTCGGGCAATCTTGGCCCGATCCTCGTCGATGAGGGCCTCTTTCTCGATCAGCGACGCAACGATGACCGCTTCGTAGGGGGTCACGCCCACCGTGTCGGGGGCGGCCTCCAATCCCACCTCGGAGGCCACCGCATCGAATTGGTTGATCAGGCGGACAACCAGAGCGGCCTCATCCTCGGATGTGGCCGAGTCGAGAAGGTAGGTGTCGGGGAACAGCATCCCCTCCAACGTGCTGTTGGCCGGCTGGTAGGCCGACCGCCTGGGGGGGAAGGCCAGGGCTCGAGCCAAGTCTTCGCCGTTGAACGTGGGAAGCTGCTCCAACAGCTGCGCTCGGATCTGGACCAGCGTGAGGCCCTCGGGCAGCACCACCCTCAGGGCATCATCCGTCGGGCCGGGGGCGGGACCGGCCAGCAGCACGTCTTTGGCCCGCCACACCGACATGTCCTCGTTCAGGACGTAGTTGCCCGCTTGGAAATCGCCGGAGTCCTTGTAGCGCAGGTAGTAGCGGAACACCGTGGAGTTGGCCACCACCCCCTGTTCTTCGAGAATGCGGGCAATGTCGTTGGTGGACGCTCCCTGGGGAATGTTGACCACTAGCTCCGAACCCTCGTCGCCGGGGGGGTCGAGGCGGTCGTCGATCCAGCTCTTCACCCACAGCGAGGCGATCAGCAGAACAACTCCCAGAGAAGCCAAGATGATGACCGCCCGGGTGAGAGTGGAGGTTCTGCGAGGCAGCCAGTCCCAATCTTGGGGATCGTCGCCCCCAGACAAAGTGACCGGCGGCTGGTATCGCGGCCCCGAATCGCCCGTCATGGCCGCGACTCCCGGCCGGTGGCATCCAGCCAACCCTGGAGGATGACCGACGCGGCCACCATGTCGACTCGTTGGCGGCGGGCCCGGCCGCTGAGGCCTGACTCGGCCAGGGCCCGCTCGGCGATGACGGTGGTCAAACGCTCGTCATGGGTCAAGACCGGAACACCCAGCGCCGCCTCCAGCTCCTGGGCCTCGTTCCCGGCGCCGCGGGCGGCCGGACCCGAGCTGCCGTCCAACGACAGGGGCAGGCCCACTACCACCACCTCGGCCTCGTATTCGCTCACCAACTCGGCGATCTGCTGGTGGTCGCGCCCGCGGCTGCCACTGCGCTCGATCACGGTCAGCGGGGTGGCCACCCGGCCCTCGCCGTCGGAGACCGCCACTCCGATGCGGCGCTCACCGAGATCGATGCCCAGCGCTCGGGCCGACATCAGCTCCCGATGCCAGCAGCAGCTCGCACCTGGTTCAGAGCTTCCTCCAAGCGAGCCGGGTCCCGGCCTCCGGCGATGGCCAGCTTGGCGTCTCGGCCACCGCCGCCCCCGATGGTGGCGGCCGCTTGGGCGATCAGCTTGCCGGCGTTCAGATCGCAGTCGGCGGCCACCGCCGCCACTAGGGCCGCGCCACCCCCGTCGGGTGCCACCCCCAGCACCACTGCGGCCACGCCGGGTCGGTCTCGGGTGGCGATGGCCAGGTCGCGCAGCTGGCCCCGGTCCACTCCCTCGACTTCGGCCACCACAACCCCGTCTACCGCCTGTTGGGCCAAGACCCCGGACTGGTCGGCCGAGGCCGCCTGGCGCAGCCCGGCCAACTCGGCCCGGAGGCCCTTGATCTCGGCCATGCGCTTGTCGGCGCCCACCAGTAGCTGCTCAGCTGGGACGCCCAAGCGCTCGGCCGCCTGAGCCAGCACTTGCTCCCGCTCGGTCAACAGCTCCACCGGGCGGGTGCCGCTCACTGCCTCGATGCGGCGGACATTGGCCCCGATCGAGCCCTCCGAGACGATCTTCACAGGACCGATGTCGCCCAGGGCTCGCACGTGGGTGCCGCCGCACAGCTCGATGGAGTGCGGGCCGGCTTCCAGCACTCGGACCCTTTCGCCGTACTTGTCGCCGAAGAAGGCGATGGCCCCGGCCTCAGTGGCCTCGGCCATGGACGTCTCGTAATTGCGGGTCGCGGGGTTGTCCAAGATGTCGGCGTTGGCCAACCGCTCGATCTCGGCGATCTGGTCGGCGGTGAGGGCTTCAAAGTGGGTGAAGTCGAAGCGCAGCCGGTCGTCGGCTACCAGCGAGCCCTGCTGTTTGACGTGGTCGCCCAGCGTTTCCTTCAGCGCCCAGTGCAGCAGGTGCGTGGCGGTGTGGTTGCGCCGAATGGCAGTCCGCCGGTTGGCGTCGATGGCCGCAATGGCCGTCTGGCCCACGGCGATCTCGCCTTCGACGTCCGTCGCGTGATGCAAGTGCAGGTCGGGCACTGCATACGTGGTATCGGTGACCTGGGCCGAGCCGGTGGGCGAAGTGATGGTGCCGGTGTCGCCCACCTGGCCACCAGACTCGGCATAGAACGGGGTCCGGTCCAAGATGATCCCGTCGTCGGTGACGGCCAGCACCACGGCCTCGGCGGTCTCGAATTCTCGGCCTACGAAATCGGTGGGGCCGTGCTCAGAGACAAGCGCAAAATAAGCCGAGACATCGGCCGAAGTGGCGTGCCGGGCATCGAAGTCCTCCCGAGCCCGGGAGCGCTGGACCTCCATGTGCTGGTCGAAGCCGGCCCGGTCCACCGCCACCGCTCGCTCGCGGGCCGTCTCCTCGGTCACCTCGTAGGGAAAGCCGTAGGTGTCGTGCAGCAAGAAGGCCAGGTCGCCGGCCAGCTCCTGCCCGGCGCTCAGGCGGTCGATGGCGCCGTCGAGGATCTGGGATCCCTGGGCCAGAGTGGACCGGAAGCCTTCCTCCTCCCGGGCGACCACCTCCCGGACGAAGCTGTGGTTGGCGGCGATGTCGGGGTAGTCGGGGCCCATGATGTCCACCACTTTGTCGACCAGGCGGGGGGTGACCACGTCGGTGACCCCAAGCATGTAGGCCCGGCGGATGGCCCTGCGCATGATGCGGCGCAGAACATAGCCCCGATCCTCATTGGAGGGGAACACCCCGTCGGAAATGAGGAAGGTCATGGTGCGGGCATGTTCGGCCATGATCCGAAGGGTGAGATCGCTGTGCTCGGCCGCGCCCAGCTTCACCCCGGCGACCGCGGAGGCCTCGCCCACCAGATCGGCCATCTCGTCGATGTCGAACACCGACTCCACTCCTTGGATCAGGGTGAGGATTCGCTCCAGGCCGGCCCCGGTGTCGATGCTGGGCTTGGGCAGCGGGACCAGGCCGCCGGGCTGCTGGTCGAACTGCATGAAGACCAGGTTCCAGAACTCCAAGAACCGCTCGTCCCCGCCGTGGGCCGGACCGCCGTCGGGGCCGAATTCCGGCCCCTTGTCGAAGAAGATCTCCGAGCACGGTCCGCACGGGCCGGTGTCGGCCATGCGCCAGTAGTTGTCCTCGTCCATCCGCTGGATCCGGTCGGGCGACACTCCGGCCACCTCCCGCCAGATCTCGGCGGCCTCGTCGTCGCTGAGGTGGACGGTCACCCACAGTCGGTCGGGGTCGAAACCCAGGCCCTCGGTTACGAACTCCCAGGCCCAGTCGATGGCCTCGGTTTTGAAGTAGTCGCCGAAGCTGAAATTGCCCAGCATCTCGAAGAAGGTGAGATGGCGACGGGTGCGCCCGATTTCATCCAAATCGTTGTGCTTGCCCCCCGCCCGCACGCACTTCTGGACGGTGGCCGCCCGGGGATGGGGAGACGCCTCCTCACCCAGGAAGTAGGGCTTGAACGGCACCATTCCGGCCACTGTGAACAGCACCGTGGGATCGCGGGGGATCAAGCTGGCCGATGGCAAAACGGCATGGTCCCGCTCGCCGAAAAAGGAGGTGAACGCGTTTCGGATCTCCTGGGCTCGCTTGGGGGTCAAGGGACCATCCTCATCGATCGGGGGGATCGTCGAGAGCCCGGCGAGCGACCTCGGCCCGGTAGCGGCGGACCGCGGCAGTACCCTCGGCCAGCGCGGCCCGAGCCTCGGACGCGGCCGCCTTGACTCGGGCGCCGGCGTTGGTGCCCGCCCTGACGGGCGCCGCTTTCTGAGTAGCCTGGCGCAGCTTGCGGCGCAGGTAGGTAGCCCCGGCTGCGCCCGCGCCCGCGCCCGCGGTGAACCACACGAGCCGCTTGGGCATCAGCCGGTCTCGCTCTCGGGTTTCACAAGTCGCTTGGGCATCAGCCGGTCTCGCTCTCGGGTTTCACAAGTCGCTTGGGCATCAGCCGGTCTCGCTCTCGGGCTTGTCGTCTCGACGGCGCATCATTTGTTGGTGGATCTCCTTCTCGGCACCGTGTTGGGAGGGATGGTAATAGCGCCGATCGTCGAAGCGGTCGGGGCGATATTGCTGGCTCACCCAGCCCTGGGGATCATCATGAGGATACACGTAGCCTGCGCCATGCCCTAGGCCGGCCGCCCCCTGATAGTGGGCGTCACGCAAGTGGGCGGGCACCTCGCCGCTGCCGTCGCCCGCGTCGGCCCGAGCCCTGCCCAGTGCGGTGGTGACCGTGTTGGACTTGGGAGCAGTGGCCAGATACACCACGGCGTGGGCCAAGTTGAGCTGCGCCTCGGGCAAGCCGACGAACTCCACCGCTCGGGCGGCGGCGTCGGCCACCACCAAGGCCTGGGAGTCGGCCATGCCGATATCCTCAGAGGCCAGAATCACCATGCGGCGGGCTATGAACCGGGGGTCCTCTCCTGCCTCCAGCATGCGGGAAAGCCAGTACAGGCCGGCATCGGGGTCGGACCCCCGCAAACCCTTGATGAAGGCGCTGATGATGTCGTAGTGCTCGTCGCGTCCATAGCGGACCGCGCTGGCCCCCAAGGCGTTCTCGGCATCGGCCAGGGTGATCCGGGGCGGGTCTTCGGGGCGGGCCGACGCCAGGGCCACAGCCACCTCCAGACTGGTCAGGGCTTGGCGGCCATCGCCGGCGGCCTGGGTGGACAAATGGGCCAGGGCATCGTCGTCGGCCACCGCGCCCTCGGCTCGCATCCCTCGGCGCAGCAGCTCAGCCAGCTCATCGGCTTCAAGGGGCTCGAGTCGGAACAGGGTGGAGCGAGATCGCAGCGGCGGGTTGACTTCGAAGTACGGGTTCTCGGTGGTCGCCCCGATCAGCGTGACGAGCCCGGACTCCACCGCGGGCAGAAGGGCGTCCTGTTGGGCTCGGTTGAACCGGTGGACCTCGTCAAGGAACAAGATGGTGCCCTGGTCGTGCTGGCCCAAGCGGTCGCGGGCCGAGGCGATCACCTCCCGCACGTCTTTGACCGTGGCGGTCACCGCTGAGAGCTGGATGTAGGCCCGGGCCGTGGAGCGGGCCACCAGCCGGGCGATGGTGGTCTTGCCGGTGCCCGGCGGTCCCCACAAGATGGCCGATGACAGGCGGTCGGATTCGATCAGGCTGCGGAGCGGCTTGCCCGGGCCGAGCAGGTGCTGCTGGCCAACAAGCTCATCCAAGGTGCGGGGGCGAAGCCGATCGGCCAGCGGAGCTGTCTGGGACAGGCGCTCCGCTGCGGCAGCAGCAAACAGGTCGTCGCTCACTGCGAACCCGCTGGACCGCTCACCCGGTACTCATTTCAGCCGCCGATGCCCATCATCGTCGCTCACTGCGGCACCCGCCTACCCGGCCGCGGGAGGGGGGAGAACGCGCAGGCCGAGCTCATCCAGGTGGCGGTCGGCGATGGAGGTGGGAGAGTTGGACAGCGGATCGGCGCCTGACTGGGTCTTGGGGAAGGCGATTACCTCGCGGATGTTCTCTTCTCCAGCCAAGAGGGCCACCAACCGGTCGATGCCGAAGGCGAAACCGGCGTGGGGCGGCGCGCCGTAGCGGAAGGCGTCCAGCAGAAATCCGAATCTCTCCTCGGCCTCGGCATCGCTGATGCCCAGTGCTCGGAACACCGCCCGCTGGATGTCGGGGCGGTGGATCCGCACGCTTCCCGAGCCCAGCTCCCAGCCGTTGAGCACCAGGTCGTAGGCCTGAGAGCGCACCGCCAGCAGCTCTGATCCCGAGCCTTGCAAGAGGCCCACATCGTCGGGGTGGGGCATGGTGAACGGGTGGTGGGCGGCGATCGGCCGACCCTGGTCGTCGATGGACTCGAACAGCGGAAACTCGGTGACCCAGATGAAGTTCAGCCCTCCCTCGGTGATGGGCGGACGGCCCAGCTCCACGCGGAGCAGGCCGAGGATGTCGCGCACTTTCTGGCGGCGATCGGCGATCAACAGCAGCAGGTCGCCGGGCTCGGCGCCCATGGCCGGGCCGAGGGTGGCCTGCTCTCTATCAGCCATGAACTTGGTCAGGGCGCCGTCGAGGGCACCGTCGTCGCCCACCCGGAACCAGGCCAGGCCCTTGGCCCCCCACTGCTGGCACTTGTGGGTCAGCTCGTCGATGGCATTGCGACCCAGGCTCTGCCCGCCGCCCTTGTAGTTGATGCCCTTGACGCATTCCACCTGGAAGACCTTGGCCTCGGTGTCCTCGAACAGCTCGGTCAGCTCGACCAACTCCATGCCGAAGCGCACGTCGGGCTTGTCGGAGCCGTAGCGCTCCATGGCATCGGTCCAGGTCATGAAAATCGGAGCATCGGGACGGGTGCCGGTGACCGCCTCCACCGCGGCGGCCACAGCCTCGGTGATAAAGGCCATCACGTCGTCTTGGCTCGCGAAGCTGGCCTCGGCGTCGAGCTGCATGAACTCGAATTGCCGGTCGGCCCGGAGATCCTCGTCGCGCAGGCAGCGGGCGATCTGGTAGTAGCGGTCGAGGCCGCCCACCATGCAGAGCTGCTTGAAGATCTGGGGTGATTGGGGCAGGGCGTAGAACCGGCCAGGGTGAAGCCGAGACGGCACCACGAAGTCGCGGGCCCCCTCGGGGGTGGAGGCCACCAGCATCGGGGTTTCGATCTCGGTGAAGCGCTGAGCCTCCATGGAGCGGCGGATGGCGCTGTTCACCTTCGCCCGCAACGACAGGTTGCGCTGGAGTCGCTCCCCCCGCAGGTCGACGTAGCGGTAGCGCAAGCGCACGTTCTCGTCCACCTCGGTGCGGGAGTGGAGCGGGAACGGCGGAGGCTCCGCAACCGAGAGGACTTCCACTTGGCAGTCGCCGATCTCCACCTCGCCGGTATCCAGCTTGGGGTTGACGGTGCCCTCGGGCCGGTGCCGCACGGTGCCGCTGATGCGGACCACATACTCCGAGCGCAGATCGTGGCGCTCGTCGACCACGCACTGGATCACGCCGGTGCGATCCCGCAGGTCGATGAACGCCAGGTTCTCCCCGTGCTCCCGCCGACGGTCCACCCAGCCGCACACCGACACCTCACGGCCGATGTCATCGGCGCGCAGCTCCCCGCAATAGTCAGTTCTCATGGCGCGGTTCGCCCCCATAGCGATAGTCGGTTGTCATCGTGGTTGTCTCATACCCTTGGGCAATTGGAGCAATGCGGCCACGACCCCCGATGCTACCGCCGCCATGCAACTGCTCCCTATCCCATAGTTCTCCATCCCTAGTTCTCTTAGCCGCGCAGGGGGAGCTCTCAGTTCCTGAGCACAGGGTCTAGTTGCTTGGGCTGCCAAGTGGCAGTTCCGGAGTCGGGGAACGCGTCGGGCGGCGGCACCACGCTGTGTTTGCCGGTTCGCCGGTTGTGCTTTACCTGATGGTGGCGGTCGTGGATGTCATGGTGGCAGTCGTTGCACACCGTGACCAGATTGGGATAATCGGTCTTGCCGCCATTTTTCCAGTGCTTGACGTGGTGGGAGAAGCTGCGATTCGCATCCGCCCCGCAGCCCACGCACGCCTTGTCCCTGACCATCAACGCAATTCTCTGGGCGTCGCTGGCACAACGGCGCCGCCGTCCCAACCAGAGATCCTGGGTTCTGGCGTTGAACACGGCCGGGAAGATGTCCGCCTCACACGCCAAGCGCACCAACTCCTTGCCAGGAAGCGGGGTGCCGTCGGAGATGCGGGCGTTCACCAACTCCTCATGGGTTGCGTCGTAGTCGGCTACCAGCACCAAGGCGATGCCTGTCGCTTTGCCTTTCTCAGGGTGCAAGATCAGCTCTGCCAACGCGTCAGCGGCGCGCTGAAGAGGCGATCGCCGCTGTTTCGGGTCTTCTCGGCTCCAGAACTCGCGCTCTTTGTCCGCCAAAGCCCCGGCGATATGCGCCCCAATTAGGGGATCAAACTCGGCGTTGAGCACGTACATGCCTGTGTCGTTGCTCTTGAACAGCCTTGTCGAACGCCTTTTCTTCTGCCGGCCCATCAGCGACTCTCCGCCATCACCCGACAGCTCATGTTGCTGGCACTTCACCGTCCTGGAAAACTCGTCATAGCTCTGAGTCCGCGCTGCCTCAACCAGCTCTTGCTCCGAGATCGGCCCCTCCGACGACGCCCGGGCGATCAGGCGGGCATGATCACCCGGAATCTCCCCCGACGCCAAAGCCTCAGACGTCTCCGCCAGCGCGCCTAGCCGCTCGGCAGTCTTCACATCGTGATGAGCCTTGGAGGGAGATGACCGCAGCACCTCGCGGGCCACCCTTTTGGCCCCGGCTGTGTCATGGCGGCGAGCCAGCTGAGCCAATGCCTGCGCTTTCAACGCCTCCAGCTGCGACTCGGCTTCGCCCAACACCCCCAATCGCCGGCGCAGCCCCGCATCCGACAGCCCGGCCACATCCACCCGCGACACGCAAACCGCAGCCCCGCAACCGCCATCAACCGCAGTCCCGCCCCCGGCTTGTCCGGCGAGTGCAGATGAGAACTCCATGCCTGTAGTCTACCAAGGCCAGTGACAATATCCCTCTGATTTAGTGAAAAATAATGAAAAATAGTTGATAATTATGTTAAATGAAGCAACCACACTCACAATAGTCACAACACAACAATTCAAAGCGCATCACTTGATGGGACGCCCCGTCGATCGACTACCGAGCCAGCCTCGCGGCCACCTCGTGCACCACATCGCCCCGCGCCAGGGCAGTCTGGCTCCCGCCCGAGCGCAGGTCGCGCAGGGTGACCGTGCCTGCGGCCAGCTCTTCTTCTCCTACCAATAAGGCCAGCCGGGCACCCGAGCGATCGGCCACCTTCATCTGGGCTTTCATGGAGCGCGCATCGAAGGCCCTGTCGGCCGAGATGCCGTTGCGGCGCAGCTCAAAAGTGAGATTCCTCCCGGCGCCGCCCCCGGTTACGTCCACCACAAACACGTCCACCGAGGCTGCTGTGTCGAGCAGGGCTTCTTCGGCGTCGGCGGCCAGCAGAATGCGCTCGATGCCGGCACCGAATCCCACGCCGGGGGCGGGCTTGCCCCCCAAGGACTCGGCCAGCCCGTCATAGCGTCCTCCGCCGCCCACTGCGTTCTGGGCCGAGGTCAGGGCCCCGGCCGCGAACTCCCAGGTGGAGTGGGTGTAGTAGTCCAGTCCCCGCACGAGGCGGGAGTCGATCTCGTAGGCCACCCCGAGGGCGTCCAAACCGGCTTGCACCCGAGCGAAGTGGGCGGCGGCCTCATCGGAGAGGTGGTCGGTGATGCGGGGGGCATCGGCGACCACGGCCACCGTGCGCTCCCGCTTGGAGTCCAGCACCCGCAGTGGGTGGTCGGCGACGTTGGCCCGGTCGGCCTCATCCAAGTCGCCCAGCCGCTGGCCCAGCCAAGTGGCCAACCGCTCGGCATAGGCCTGCCGGTCGCCGGGGCTGCCCATGGAGTTGAGCCGCAGAGACAGATGGCTCAGGCCGAGCGCCCGGTAGAAGTCGTGTTGAAGGGCGATGACCTCTATGTCGAGGTCGGGATCGGCCGAGCCGATGGCCTCGGCCCCCACCTGGTGGTGTTGGCGGAACCGCCCGGCCTGGGGCTCCTCGTACCGGAAACAAGGGGTGAGGTACCACACCTTCCAAGGAACGGTGGGCCGGTGCTGGTTGAACGCCCTCACCACCGACGCGGTGCCCTCGGGGCGCAAGGCCAGGCGGCGGTCGCCCTTGTCGTAGAAGTCGTACATCTCCTTGCGCACCACCTCGGTGCCCTCGCCCAAGCGCTGGAACACCCCGATGTCCTCGAACATTGGGCTCTGCACCAGCCCATAGGCGGCTCGCCCCATCACCCCGGCGAACACGGCGACCAGCCGCTGCCAGCGGTCCGACTCCGGGGGCAGGACGTCTCGAGTCCCCTTGGGAGCTTGGAACAACTCAGCCACGACGCCCGATGCTACCGGCACCCTGCGACCGTTCCCCTGTCTATAAGACGGCAAGCCGCAGTCCGCCCCGCAGGGGTCGCATCCAAACTGCCTTGCTTCCCTTATGCCGCAGTCATGCCGGATGGCTCGGAATCTCCCCCCGCACCAGGAGATTCAAAATCACTGGCAGATAACCGCACGCTGAGCGAGCACGTCGTCATGGTTGGGTCATATCCGGCTGCACTCAGCAATCGGAATGGTCCCACCGGTAGAATACGAACAAGCCCACACCCCTGATCCTCAAAAACAACCTCTCCACGATCAGGGGGGAAGCTCAAGCCCTTGTTCTTGGTCTACGGGTCATGTGCCGATCACCGCGAGGCCCAGTGATCTGGCGGCTTGGGCTTGGCGGTTGTCGAATGTCAAGAGCGTGGTCGAGGGTCCGGTGCGGACGGCGGCGGCAAGGTGCAGCGCGTCCAGTGAGCGGCACAGGGTCTGCTCGGCGATCCTGGCTGCTTCGTTGCAGGTGGCCCCATCCAGGCTCACCAGCGCGAACGAGTCCAGATCGTTGAGGAACTGCCGCTTGGCGGCGGGGGCATCGGAGGAGTTCAACAGGCGGGAGAGACTCCGCCTGACCTCGACCTCGGTGAGCCTCGACGTCACCAGCACCGGATCAGCCGCCATGAACTGCTCGGCGGCATCAGAGTCGTGCTCGGCCACGTAGCGCTTCAACAGCGCGCTGGTGTCCACGTACAACGTCACGAGCGGTCATCGTCGAGCACGTCGAGAACCGACTGATCAGCCAAAAACCGCTGAGCCGGGACCAGCCCCACACGCTTGGGGGGCTGGATCCAACCCTCCTCCATCCCCCGCTCCAGTGCTGAATATCCGGTCAACGGCCCGATCTGGGCCACTGGACGGCCGCGATCGGTCACGACGACTAGCTCGCCTTTGGCGGCCCGTCCGATGAACTCCGACAACTTGGCCTTCAATTCCCGCACGCCGACTTCCATGTAGTCACAATACAACTTTTATGTGACTACAACAATTGGTCAACCAGAGGCGGTGGGGAGCACCCGATAGGCGCTGTAGACCGACTCGATGCCCCGGATGGTGCGGAGGAGGGCATCGAGGTGGGTGCTGTCGATCAGCTCGAAGTCGAACCGCATGACCGAGATCTGGTCGGCGCCGGTGCGGGTCTCGCAGGCCAGGATGTTCACCGATCCGGTGGACAGGGCGTTGGCCACGTCTCGCAGCAGGCGGGTGCGGTCGAACGCCTTCACCTCGATGGTCACGCAGTAGGCGCCGCTGCGCTCGGCGCTCCAGTCCACGTCGATGAGCCGGTCGCCCTGCTCGAACGACAGCGACACCGCATTGGCGCACTCCGTGCGGTGGACCGACACCCCCCGGCCCCGGGTGACGAAACCGATGATCTCGTCGGGGGGGACCGGCTTGCAGCAGCGGGCCAGGCTGGCCAGCACATCGTCGAGTCCCTCCACCTCCACCGGCTGCTCGGTCTTGCGGGGCAGCGCCGCAGGCGACGGGACGGCGGCCAGTTCCCCCTCCCCACCGCCCTCTGAAGACGGCTCCACCCTCATGCCGGCCACCCGCTCGGCCACCGCCTTGGCCGACACGTGGCGCTCTCCTACTGCGGCGAACAACGTGTCGAGGTCGCGGTAGTTCATGTCCTGGGCGGCGTGCACCAGCTCGTCGCCCGACAGAATCTTCGCCACCGGCAGACGCTCGCGGCGCAATGCGGCGGCCACCGCGTCGCGGCCGGCCTTGATGGCGTCTTCCCGCCGAGCCTGGGCGAACCACTGGCGGATCTTGTTACGGGCCCGGTGGGAGGCCACCAAGCCGAGCCAGTCGCGCGACGGCCCCTTGTCGGCCACCTTGGAGGTGAAGATCTCCACCATGTCGCCGGGCCGCAGCTCGCGGTCCAGCGGGACGAGCTGGCCGTTGACCCGGGCCCCGATGCAGGCGTGGCCCACCTCGGTGTGGATGGAGTAGGCGAAATCGATGGGAATCGCCCCCATGGGCAGCGACACCACCTCGCCCTTGGGCGTGAACACCTGCACCTCGTCGTGGTCTAGATCGGTCTTGAGGTTGCTCAAGAACTCGACGGCGTCGGAGGTCTCCTGCTGCCAGTCGATGATCCGGCTCAACCAGGCCAGATCGTCGATCGTCGTTCCCTCCTTGTAGCTGTAGTGGGCGGCCACCCCCTGTTCGGCTCGGGCGTGCATCTCGTTGGTGCGGAGCTGAACCTCCAAAGACTTGCCCCCCGGTCCGACCACCGTGGTGTGAAGCGATTGGTAGAGGTTGAACTTGGGCATGGCGATGTAGTCCTTGAACCGCCCCTGCACCGGCTTCCAGGTGGCGTGGATGGAGCCCAGCGCGGCGTAGCAGTCCCGCACCGAGTCGACGATCACCCGGATGCCCACCAAGTCGTGGATATCGTCGAAGCTGCGCTCTTTGGTCATCATCTTCTCGTAGATGCTCCAAAGGTGCTTGGGACGGCCGGTGACCTGGGCCTGGATCCCCAGCTCGGCCAATCTTGCGTCCACGCTGGACAGCACCTGGGTGAGATACAGGTCGCGCTCCGGCGCCCGGGTGGCCACCATGCGATCGATCTCGGCATACCGCTTGGGATGCAGGGCGGCGAACGCCAGGTCTTCGAGCTGGAGCTTCATGTCCTGCATGCCCAGCCGGTTGGCCAGCGGGGCGTAGATGTCCATCGTCTCGCGGGCCACGCGGTGCTGTTTGGCCAAAGGAAGTGCGGCCAGGGTCCGCATGTTGTGCAGCCGGTCGGAGAGCTTCACCACCAGCACCCGCAGATCCTTGGCAATGGCCACCAGCATCTTGCGCATCGAGGCGGCCTGCTCCTCCTCTTGGGTGTTGAACTTGAGCCGGTCCAGCCGGGTGACGCTGTCCACGATCGAGGCCACTTCGCCGCCGAAGTGCTGCTCGACTTCGGACAAGTCCATGGCGGTGTCCTCTATGGCGTCGTGCAACAGCGCGGCGATGACCGACACGTCGTCCAACCCCAGCTCCACCACGATGTGGGCCACGGCCAGCGGGTGGCTGACGTAGGGCTCACCGGACTTGCGCATCTGTCCAGCATGGGCCTTCAGTGCAAGGCGATAGGCCGTGTCGATGCGGTCGGCGGTGGCGCTGGGGTGGCGCTCGAGATAGGCGGCAAGCAGCGGACCCACGTCTTGGCCCGGCTGATCCATCCAGGGCAATGACCGTTCAGCAAGCGTCATTCATCACCGCCAAAGCAGATCAGCGAGATCACCGGGCAGCCGTCGCCCAGTTTGGCCCGACCGCCCAGAAAGCCCAACTCGACGAGGAAGCCCACCCCGACCACCTCGGCGCCCGCCGAATCGACCAGCTCCACCGCCGCGGCCGCCGTGCCCCCGGTGGCCAAGACGTCGTCCACAATGAGCGCGCGCTGTCCGGGGGACAAAGCGTCGGTATGGGCCTCCAGCGAAGCCGTGCCGTACTCAAGCTGATAGTCGACCGACAGGGTGTTGTAGGGGAGTTTGCCCGGCTTGCGGAAGGGCACAAAGCCCAGGCCCAGCCGGTAGGCCACTGCCGCCCCCAGGATGAACCCCCGGGCCTCGACTCCCACCACCCGGTCTGCCTGAGTATCGCTAAAGCGGTCGGCCAGCGCGTCAGCCGCCCACCGGAGGGCATCGCCGTCGTCGAGCAGCGGGGTGATGTCTTTGAAGATGATCCCCTCGGTGGGAAAGTCGGGGACATCCCTGATAAGGCCCTCAGGCCAGGCAGACTCCACTGCGCTCCATTCTACCTGGTCTTCCATACCCCATCGAAGGCTCGAAGCAGTGTCGGCTCGGCGGGGCAAGCCCAGCGGACCGTCGGCCGGCGCTGGAGGCGTTGGTAGACGAATGCTGAATTGTCTCCTGAGGGAAAATTCCAATGGTTATGAGTGGTCATGGGCAATGTCCAGAAGGGGTGGGACCGCGACCCCGAGGGAGGTGGCAGAAGAAGCTGGGGTGAGCAGCAAATGCCTCCACGAAACGAGGGGAGCCTCACAGCCTGGATTCCGCGCCCCTATGGACTGTCATCTACGTTTGCGCGATGAAGTTTGGGCCCATTCATATCATTCGCGACAGGACTTACTCCTCGCTGCTGCACCAGATCGAAGCAACCAAACCAACCAACGAGACTCAGCGGCTGCATGAGGCCCTTGACCGGGCCCGTCAAGAACTTCAACGCCTGGGGCTAGACGTCGACGCTGATGACCGCTTCGGAGCTGAAATACCGAAACAACTCCACTTGACGCCTCGGCTGAGCGGTGAGGGCCACGAGTACGCAGAACCCCCCACACCGGCTCCTTCGCCGCTTGCCTCCTTCAATGTTCTCGATGGGTGGGTCAGCCAGTTTGAGATCAATGGAGAGAAAGTCGGAGGGGCGGTCGGCCTGTCCACTGACGAGCGCATCGAGTGGCTGATGGATTCCATCGGGGGGGTCAAGCGCAAAAGGCTGCTGGAGCTCGGACCGCTCGAGGGAGCCCACACCAAGATGCTCTGCGATGCAGGCGCAGCGTCGGTGGTGGCAGTCGAGGGATTCCGGGCATCATGGCTTCATTGCCTGGTGATCAAGGAGATCTTCAACCTCGAACGAGCTCGGTTCATATACGGGGACTTCAACCACTATGTCGCCGACTACCACGGCCCCCCATTCGACGCAGTGCTGGCCTGCGGAGTCCTCTACCACCAACTAGACCCCCCAGCGCTTATCGCTGGACTCAGCAAACTCACCAAGACCGCAATGGTGTGGACCCATGTCGCAGACGAGGCCTACCCGCCCGACGCAGTCCCCGCCGAAGTCGACGGCTACCGAGGCCGGCGGATGGACTACGGCGATGCCCGCAACGAGTATCGGAACTACTGCGGCGGCGTTGCCCAAGAGGCCATCTGGCTCTACCACGACGAACTGATCCGCTGCTTCACAGAAAACGGCTTCAACCACATCGAATCCCGCGGCGTAACCCCAACACCCGCTGGACCAGCCGTGCTGTTCACTGCTACCTGCTGACCACCTCCCCGAACCGACGCAACGACCTGAGCTTCCCCTGAGGTTCCCCCCTTTTTGTGGAGGCATGCTCTATAAGGAGGAGCTATGTCTAGTCCACGAAGAGAGTTCGACGGGGAGTTCTGTGATGGGGCTGTCCGGATCGTCAAAGAGACCGGCCGGCCGGTGGCCCGGGTGGCCCGGGGCTTGGGTGCGGGCGAGGGCGCTTTGGGCAACTGGGTCAGAAAGGACCGCGCCGAGCAGGCCGGGGGCTGTGTGGTGATGAGCGGGCCGGGCTGGTGCGGCTGCGCGAGGAGAACGCGGCTTTGCCGATGGAGCGTGATGTGCTCAAACGATCCGCAGTCGTTCGGGTTGACGAGGTGACGCGGTGACCGCGGAGTTCATCGCCTCCCAAAGGACCGGCCACAGCGTGGCTCACACGGTCGCATGCAGAGTGCTGGGAGTGGCGCCCTCGGCGTTCCACAACCACCGCAACCGGCCGCCCACCACCACCAAAGACCACTTACACACCACTAGGATGATTCCTGCTCGGCGCGGCACTAGCTTGTGACCGACCCTCCCGGGGAGGAAGGCATGGAACCAAATCGACTTTTCATGCGTTGCTTTCGTGATTGCTGGGGGGTGTCTCGGATGAAGGCAGCAGAAATGAAGGCGGCCATTGGGAAGCATTGCGATCGCACTCCAAGAATTGGAGGGGGTCGACTCAGCTCGTGGACGGCGGCGCCGACAATCGCGGTTTTTGTTGCTGCCGCTGTGATCTGCGGCCTGTTCGTTGCCGATTTAGGCGAGGCTGCCGCTCAAGATTCGTCCGCCAATGGAGTCGCGAGGGAAGACGTCCAGATCCGCGACAACCTCATCGCAGACCAAGAATCGCTGCTCAACGCGTACCGCTGCCTGTTCAACGTCGACACCCAGGTGGTCCCCGGCGGCTGCATCGAAGGAAGACCCTCCCGGGGCAGAGCCAATCCAGGCTCATTCTCGGGCACTCCAAACCAGCAAGGCATCGCGATCCGCGACTTGCTGATAGACACCCAGGAATCGCTGCTCAACGCGTACCGCTGCATGTTCGACATCGACACCCAGGTGGTTCCCGGCGGCTGCCATAGCGGAATGCCGGCCCAATCCGAACCAGAGCCTGAAACTGACACCACCACTGGCACGGCTGCCCCCCAAGACGACCCCACCACACCACCAGTGGAAGTCAGCTTCAGTTCCGCCGCTTACACAGTCGCAGAGGGCGCCACCGCCTGGGTGGGAGTGGAGCTCGACAGAGCACCCAACCGCACTGTCGTCATCCCGCTCACCACCACATTCCACGGCGGCGCCACACCGGCTGACTTCGACACGCTGCCGGGGTTTGTAACGTTCGCAGCCGACGAAACCATCCAAGCCGTGTCGTTCACCGTCACCGACGACCAACAAAGCGATCCAGGCGAATCAATCAAGCTCGCCATTGGCCAAACCCTACCCGACAAAGTCACTACCGATGCACCCGGCCAAACCATCATCAATATCGCTGACACTGGTGTTCCGACCCCTGCTCGATCAGTGATTGACGTGAGTGTGTTCTACTGCGCATCTGAGAGTCGGGGCTACAATCAGGCCGATTTAATTTATGAAACCGACTTGATGAATGAAATAGTCGGTGAGTTTTATGCGAGGGAGTCGTCAGGACTCTCGACTTTGAGATTCTTACCCAGCGGCATCGTCACACCCGATCTTGATTGGAACAATTCAACCATCGCCGGCGAAATAGGGGAAAGGTTGTGGGATCCGAACCATACGGGTATACGCGAGTGCTTTTACGACGCCCAACTACCAGGTGATTACCAACAATTTCTGTTTCTGGTAGACATGATTCCAGGCAAGCAGGGTGCCTTTGGATCGCCATATTTCTACGTTCCAAATTTGAGAGAAAGTGTGGGTATGGCCGTGGTATCGACTGTGGAATCACAATATGAAAGCTCGTATTTTTGCAGTAACGACGGTGATATCCCACATCGGATACGAGAACAGCCTGGCAATATTCTACCTAACCTCCAATCAAGTTATGGTTATATTGCTTCCTACATAAGCTGTCGATATATAATTTACTGGAACTACTTATTCGTGATCGGTCACGAGCTTGGACATTCGGTGTATGATCTTCGCCACCCTCCGGGCTGCTCGATTATGGGCAGAGGATACACAAGAAACGACAAGTGCCCGACTATCCACTTGGACAAGGCAATGCAGTTTTCGAATATATTCAATGGACTCTACGTCGATTGCGTTGACCGCGAGGCATTGGGCTGGCCCGTCGTGCGAGAGGAATGCTCATCGCCTCCCCCACCTGTCAATATCAGCTTTGAATTAAGCACTTACGCCGTCGAAGAGGGAACGTCTGCGCAGGTTACCGTGGAACTAGACACCGTCCCGTTCCGCACCCTGACCATCCCGCTGACCTACACCTTCCAGGGTGGGGCGACAGCCTCCGATGTGGGAACACTGCCAGCCAGTGTCACTTTCGGCCCCAACGAGACCACCAAAACCATAGCCATCCCAGTCAACGATGACAGCGACGACGAATTCGGCGAGGGAGTTGAGGTCTCATTCGGAACTCCCCTTCCCGCCGATGTCTCCCTCGAGTGGTCGGGTGCCCCTGTCCAAACCACCGTCAGCTTCTCCGACGCTGCCCCTCCAACCGTCCAGGTCAGCTTCGCATCAGCCACCTAAGCCGCTGACAAGAGTGCCTACTCGCCGATCACCGTGCAACTCGACACTGCACACCCGGACGCACCTGAGGTTCCCCCCTTTTTGTGGAGGCATGCTCTATGAGGAGGAGCTGTGTCTAGTCCGCGAAGAGGGTTCGACAAAATCGAGCCCAGACCGCCCAGAACGCCGAAACCGCCACCCCAGTACAACAACCAATAACAACCCCGCAAAAACCCAAACCCAAGCCCAAGAAAAACCACCAGAACCCGCACATTGTTCATTACCGGCATAGTCTATGTATGAGTGTACCCAGAGATCACTGCACACCTCTCCATCACCCATACCTGTATAAGCGGATATGCGCCCGCTTTGGTGCACTTCGGCTCCGCCGAACACGTGTGATCCGCCCCATACTTTTGCCTGTCCGTGGACTACGGCATCGCCGAACACAGCAGTAGGCCGATACGGAGCTATCAATACAGTATCATCCCATTCATCTTGTAGTGGCGGAGCAACGGTCCCCAACAACTCGTCAACTGCTTCCTCAACCGAACTCAAACTCCGAGTCCACGTCACAACAACTGGAACACCTGGGGTGCTTTCGTCAGGTACTGTAACTCGTGAGTTTGTCCACAGTTTGCGGGCGAGGTCGTTGTTGTCGAATACGGGGCTGTAGAGGGCATTACCGTCGGCGTCTTCTCCGTTCCAGTGCTGCGAGTGGGACGAGTCGAACACCATGGCCTGGCCGCGCACTTGTGCCCGTCCGTAGATCCGCGCCGAGTCGAACACCTGCGCCTCGCCGCCCACCTCAGCGCTGCCGGACACCTCAGCATTGCCGAACACCGCCGCGTTTCCGGACACCAACGCGTCGTCCGACACTGCGGCGTCGTCGAACACCCGGGCGTTGCCGCCGACCCACGCGGCGCCCTCGTGGGCGAGGTTGCGCCCGGTTTGTATCCAGCCGCCCACATCGCCGCGCTTGGCCCTCAGTACTTTCCCTCCGTCGGGCAGCTCCGCAACCACGTCGCGCAGCGCCACAACCCGGCACAGCCCGGCCCGGCCGCCGTGAACACACCCCACACCGCCCCCCGCAACCCCGCCGTCTGAGATCGGGGCGGCCACGCTGCGGGCCACATCGACGCAGTACTTCGCGTCCGCAACACCGTCGGGGACCACACACGACTCCGGCACAGCCCCGCCCGACCCGCCCGACCCGCAACCCCCCAACACCAACCCCACAACCACCACCACCGCAATCCAGCCGCTGCTCGGCCCCTGCCGATCTGGCCGCCCCGCGAAGCCCCGGACCGCGCTAAGCACGGCCAGCGGCTTTGCCATAGGCAGTTACCACCTCACCCCGCGGCCATCAACCAAAGCCGAGCCCAGAACGCCGAAACCGCCACCCCGCCACAACAACCAACAACAACCCCACAAAAACCCAAACCCAAACCCAAGAAAAACCACCAGAACCCGCACACTTTGCAAAACCAACATAAGCTCCAAGTGAGTGCACCCAGAGATCACCGCACACGTCTCCGCCGCCCATATTCGTTTGGCCAGATATGCGCCCGTCCTGGTGAACCCTGGCTAGGCCGAACACGTGTGACCCGCCCCACACTTTTGCCCGCCCGTAGACAACAGCATCGCCGTACACAGCAGTAGGCCGATACGAAGTCGCTAGAACGTCGTCACCCCACTCGTTTTGGAATTGCGGATCAACTATTTCCAACAACTCGTCAACTGCTTCCTCAATTCTACTCAGACTCCTATGCCACTGCACAGTAGCTTGAACACCTGGGTTATTCTCATAAGGTACTGTGACTCGTGAGTCTGTCCAGAGTTTGCGGGCGGGGTCGTCGTTGTCGAACACGGGGCTGTAGAGGATATTGCCGTCGGGGTCTTCTCCGTTCCAGTGCTGCGAGTGGGACGAGTCGAACACCATTGCCTGGCCGCCCAGTTGTGCCCGGTCGTAGATCCGCGCCGCGTCGAACACCTGTGCCTCGCCGCCCACCTCAGCGCTGCCATAGACCTCGGCGCCGCCGAACACCGCCGCGTTGCCGTCTACTACTGCGTCGCCGGACACTGCGGCGGCGCCGAACACCCGGGCGTCGCCGCCGACCCACGCGGCGCCTTCGTGGGCGAGGTTGCGCCCGGTTTGTATCCAGCCGCCCACATCGCCCCGCTCGGCCCTCACTACCTCCCCTCCGTCGGGCAGCTCCGCAACCACGTCGCGCAGCGCCACAATCCGGCACAGCCCCGCCCGGCCGCCGTGAACACACCCGACACCGCCCCCCGCAACCCCGCCGTCTGAGATCGGGGCGGCCACGCTGCGGGCCACATCGACGCAGTACTTCGCATCCACAACACCGTCGGGCACCACACACGACTCCGGCACAGCCCCGCCCGAACCACCCGACCCGCACCCCCCCAACACCAAACCCACAACCACCACCGCCAAAACCGGCCCAAAGCCCGGCCCCCGCCGAAAACAGCCCCCGCCGCCCGGCCGCCCCGCCCAACAGCCCGCGAAGCCCCGGACCGCGCTAAGCACGGCCAGGGGCTTTGCCATAGGCAGTTGCCACCTCACCCGCGGCCATCAACCAAAGCCGAGCCCAGACCGCCCAGAACGCCGAAACCGCCACCCCACCACCACAACCAACACCAACCCCGCAAGAACCCAAACCCAAACCCAAGAAAAACCGCCAGAACCCGCACACTTTACAAAACCGCCATAACCTAGGGATGAGTGTAACCATGCATCACTGCACACTCTTCCGCCGCCCAATATTGTTTGGCCGGAGATTCGCCCGTCCTGGTGAACCCTGGCTGGGCCGAACACGTATGACCCGCCCCACACTCTCGCCCGCCCATAGACAACAGCATCGCCGTACACAGCAGTAGGCCGATACGGGGCTGCCGAAACGTCGTCATCCCACTCGTCCCGGCTCGCCGGAACAAGCATCTCCAACTCCGACAACCTGAGTGAATCCTCAAGGCTGCTCAAAGGCCGAACCCACGTCCAAGTGATGTTAGTACCTGGGCCATACTCGTAAGGTATCGAGACCAGGGAGTTTGTCCACAGTACGCGGGCGGGGTCGTCGTCTTCGAACACGGGCCGGTAAAGGGAATTGCCGTCGGTGTCTTCTCCGTTCCAGTGCTGCGAGTGGGACGAGTCGAACACCATGGCCTGGCCGCTTACTTGTGCCCGTCCGTAGATCCGCGCCGAGTCGAACACCTGCGCCTTGCCGCCCACCACAGCGGTGCCATAGACCTCAGCGCTGCCGAACACCGCCGCGTTTCCGGACACCAACGCGTCGCCCGACACTGCGGCGTTGCCGAACACCCGGGCGTCGCCGCCGACCCACGCGCCGCCCTCGTGGGCGAGGTTGTGTCCGGCTTGTATCCAGCCGCCCACATCGCCCCGCTTGGCCCTCACTACTTCCCCACCGTCGGGCAGCTCCGCAACCACGTCGCGCAGCGCCACAACCCGGCACAGCCCCGACCGGCCCCCGTGAACACACCCCACACCGCCCCCCACAACCCCGCCGCCTGATACCGGAGCGGCCACGCTGCGGGCCGCATCGACGCAGTACTTCGCATCCACAACACCCTCGGGCACCACACACGACTCCGGCACAACCCCACCCGAACCGCCCGACCCGCAACCCCCCAACACCAACCCCACAACCACCACCGTCAAAACCCGGCCGCCACCCGGCCACCGCCGAACCGGAACCCCCGCCCAACAGCCCGCGAAGCCCCGGACCGCGCTACGCACGACCAGCGGCTTTGCCATAGGCAGTTGCCACCTCACCCGCGGCCATCAACCAAAGCCGAGCCCAGACCGCCTAGAACGCCGAAACCACCACCCCGCCACAACTACCAGCAACAACCCCGCAAGAACCCAAACCCAAACCCAAACAAAACCGCCAGAACCCGCACACCCTCCACTGCCAACATAAGCTTGGACTGAGTGCACCCAGAGATCACCGCACACGTCTCCGCCACCCATATTCGTTTGGCCAGATATGCGCCCGTCCTGGTGAACCCTGGCTGGGCCGAACACGTATGACCCGCCCCACACCCTCGCCTGGCCATAGACAACAGCATCGCCGAACACAGCAGTAGGCCGATACTTAGTTATGCGAATGTCGTCATCCCACTTGTCTTGGATTTGCAGATCAACGGTTTCCAACAAATCGTCAAGTGCTTCCTCAACTGAACTCAAAGGCAGAGTCCACTGCACAGGAACTTGAACACCTGGGTTATTCTTATAAGGTATCGTGACTAGTGAGTTTGTCCAGAGTTTGCGGGCGAGGTCGACGTTGTCGAACACAGGCCGTTTGAGGACATTGCTGTCGGCGCTTTCTCCGGTCAAGTGCTGCGAGTGGGACGAGTCGAACACCATTGCCTGGCCGCCCACTTGTGCCCGCTCGTAGATCCGCGCCGAGTCGAACACCTGCGCCTCGCCGCCCACCACAGCGGTGCCATAGACCTCAGCGTCGCCGAACACCGCCGAATTTCCGGACACCAACGCGTCGCCGGACACCGCGGCGCCGCCGAACACCCGGGCGTCGCCGCCGACCCACGCGGCGCCCTCGTGGGCGAGGTTGCGCCCGGTTTGTATCCAGCCGCCCACATCGCCCCGCTTGGCCCTCAGTACTTCCCCTCCGTCGGGCAGCTCCGCAACCACGTCGTGCAGCGCCACAACCCGGCACAGCCCCGCCCGGCCCCCGTGAACACACCCCACACCGCCCCCCGCAACCCCGGCCCCGCCGTCTGATACCGGCGCGGCCACGCTGCGGGCCACATCGACGCAGTACTTCGCGTCCGCAACACCGTCGGGGACCACACACGACTCCGGCACAGCCCCGCCCGACCCGCCCGACCCGCAACCCCCCAACACCAACCCCACAACCACCACCACCGCCAAAACCCGGCCGCCACCCAGCCACCGCCGAACCGGCACCCCCGCCCAACAGCCCGCGAAGCCCCGGACCGCGCTACGCACGGCCAGCGGCCTTGCCATAGGCAGTTGCCACCTTCACCCCGCGGCCATCAACCAAAGCCGAGCCCAGACCGCCCAGAACGCCGAAACCGCCACCCCGCCACAACAACCAACAACAACCCCCCAAAAACCCAAACCCAAACCCAAGAAAAACCACCAGAACCCGCACACGTTTCAGGACCAGCAAATCTTAGGGCTGAGTGCACCCAGAAATCACCGCACACATCTCCGCCGCTCATATTCGTTTGGCCGGACACGCGCCCGTCCTGGTGCACTGCGGCTCCGCCGAACACATGTGACCCGCCCCACACTCTCGCCCGCCCGTAGACAACAGCATCGCCGAACACAACAGTAGGCCGATACGGATATGCAACAACGCCGTCGTCCCACTGTTCCCGACTCGCCGGAACAAGCGTTCCCCACCACTCGCCAACTCTTTTCACAACTCCACTCAAAGATGAAAACCACTCCATTTCATCTGGAGCACTATGAGAATTTTCGTTGGGCACTAAAACCGGTGTATCCGTCCACAATTTACGCGCGGGATCGTCTTGTTCGAACACGGGCCCATACGCGGGGTTTCCCTCTGGGCTTTCTCCGTTCCAGTGCTGCGAGTGGGACGAGTCGAACACCATGGCCTGGCCGCGCACTTGTGCCCGCCCGTAGATCCGCGCCGAGTCGAACACCTGCGCCTCGCCGGACACCTCAGCGGTGCCATAGACCTCAGCGTCGCCGAACACCGCCGCGTTTCCGGACACCAACGCGTCGCCGGACACTGCGGCGCCGCCGAACACCCGAGCGTCGCCGCCGACCCACGCGCCGCCCTCGTGGGCGAGGTTGCGCCCGGTTTGTATCCAGCCGCCCACATCGCCCCGCTCGGCCCTCACTACCTCCCCTCCGTCGGGCAACTCCGCAACCACGTCGCGCAGCGCCACAACCCGGCACAGCCCCTCCCGGCCGCCGTGAACACACCCGAAACCGCCTCCCACAACCCCGCCGTCTGAGACCGGCCCGGCCACGCTGCGGGCCACATCGACGCAGTACTTCGCATCAACAACACCGTCGGGAACCACACACGACTCCGGCACAACCCCGCCCGAACCACCCGACCCGCAACCCCCCAACACCAAACCCACAACCACCACCACCGCCAAAACCCGGCCGCCACCCAGCCACCGCCGAACCGGAACCACCGCCGAACAGCCCGCGAAGCCCCGGACCGCGCTAAGCACGGCCAGCGGCATTGCCATAGGCAGTCGCCACCTCACCCGCGGCCATCAACCAAAGCCGAGCCCAGACCGCGCAGAACGCCGAAACCGCCACCCCGCCACCACAACCAACAACAACCCCGCAAAAACCCAAACCCAAACCCAAGAAAAACCGCCAGAACCCGCACACCTTACAGAACCGCCATAACCTAGGACTGAGTGTAACCATGCATCACTGCACACTCTTCCGCCGCCCAAATTCGTTTGGCCGGACACGCGCCCGTCCTGGTGAACTTCGGCTCCGCCGAACACGTGTGATCCGCCCCATACTTTTGCCTGTCCGTAGACAACAGCATCGCCGAACACAGCAGTAGGCCGATACGGGGCTGCCGAAATGTCGTCGTCCCACTCGTCCCGACTCGCCGGAACAAGCGTTACCGACAACTCGACTGCTTCCTCAATTCTACCCAAATACTCAACCCACTCCATATCAAGTGAAATACCTGGGGAATTCTCATAAGGCGTGAATACGGGTGTGTCTGTCCACAGTTTGCGGGCGGGGTCGTCGTTGTCGAACACCGACCGGTACACGGGGTTTCCCTCAGCTCCCTCTCCAACCCAATACTGCGAGTGGGACGAGTCGAACACCATGGCCTGGCCGTTTACTTGTGCCCGCCCGTGGATCCGCGCCGCGTCGAACACCTGCGCCTCGCCGCCCACCTCAGCGGTGCCATAGACCTCAGCGCTGCCGAACACCGCCGCGTCGCCCGACACCAACGCGTCGCCCGACACTACTGCGCTGTCGAACACCCGGGCGTTGCCGCTGACCCACGCGCCGCCCTCGTGGGCGAGGTTGCGCCCGGTTTGTATCCAGCCGCCCACATCGCCCCTCTTGGCCCTCACTACTTCCCCACCGTCGGGCAGCTCCGCAACCACGTCGCGCAGCGCCACAACCCGGCACAGCCCCGCCCGGCCCCCGTGAACACACCCGACACCGCCCCCCGCAACCCCGGCCCCGCTATCTGATACCGGCGCGGCCACGCTGCGGGCCACATCGACGCAGTACTTCGCATCAACAACACCCTCGGGAACCACACACGACTCCGGCACAGCCCCGCCCGAACCACCCGACCCGCAACCCCCCAACACCAACCCCACAACCACCACCACCGCAACCCAGCCGCTATCCGGCCCCCGCCGAACCGGAACCACCGCCGAACAGCCCGCGAAGCCCCGGACCGCGCTAAGCACGACCAGCGGCTTTGCCATAAGCAGTCGCCACCTCACCCGCGGCCATCAACCAAAGCCGAGCCCAGACCGCCCAGAACGCCGAAACCGCCACCCCAGCACAACAATCAATAACAACCCCGCAAGAGCCCAAACCCAAACCCAAGAAAAACCACCAGAACCCGCACACTTTACAAAACCACCATAAGCTTGGACTGAGTGCACCCAGGCATCACTGCATACTTCTCCCCCACCCACATTTGAATGGGCGGATATGCGCCCGTCCTGGTGAACCCTGGCTGGGCCGAACACGTATGACCCGCCCCACACTTTTGCCCGCCCGTAGACAACAGCATCGCCGTACACAGCAGTAGGCCGATACGAAGTCGCCAGAACGTCGTCACCCCACTCGTCCCGGCTCGCCGGAACAAGCATTTCCAACTCCGACAACCTGAGTGAATCCTCAAGGCTGCTCAAATGCCGAGCCCAAAGCACAGGAACTTGAACACCTGGGTTATTCTCATAAGGTATTGTGACTAGTGAGTCTGTCCAGAGTTTGCGGGCGGGGTCGTCGTCTTCGAACACGGGCCGGTAAAGGGGATTGCCGTCGGGGTCTTCTCCGTTCCAGTGCTGCGAGTGGGACGAGTCGAACACCATGGCCTGGCCGCTTACTTGTGCCCGCCCGTGGATCCGCGCCGCGTCGAACACCTGCGCGTCGCCGGACACCCGAGCGCTGCCAGACACCTCAGCATTGCCGAACACTGCGGCGTTGCCGTCTACTACTGCGTCGCCCGACACCGCGGCGGCGCCGAACACCCGGGCGTCGCCGCCGACCCACGCGCCGCCCTCGTGGGCGAGGTTGTGTCCGGCTTGTATCCAGCCGCCCACATCGCCGCGCTTGGCCCTCAGTACTTTCCCTCCGTCGGGCAGCTCCGCAACCACGTCGCGCAGCGCCACAACCCGGCACAGCCCCGCCCGGCCGCCGTGAACACACCCCACACCGCCCCCCGCAACCCCGGCCCCGCCGTCTGTTACCGGCGCGGCCACGCTGCGGGCCACATCGACGCAGTACTTCGCATCAACAACACCGTCGGGCACCACACACGACTCAGGCACAGCCCCGCCCGAACCACCCGACCCGCAACCCCCCAACACCAACCCCACAACCACCACAACCGCAATCCGGCCACCGCCCGGCCGCCCCGCCCAACAGCCCGCGAAGCCCCGGACCGCGCTAAGCACGACCAGGGGCTTTGTCATAGGCAGTTGCCACCTCACCCCGCGGCCCTCAACCAAATCCGAGCCCAGACCGCCCAGAACGCCGAATCCGCCACCCCAGCACAACAAGCAACAACAACCCCGCAAAAACCCAAACCCAAACCCAAGAAAAACCGCCAGAACCCGCACACTTTGCAAAACCAACATAAGCTCCGAGTGAGTGCACCCAGAGATCACCGCACACGTCTCCGCCGCCCATATTCGTTTGGCCAGATATGCGCCCGTCCTGGTGAACCCTGGCTGGGCCGAACACGTGTGACCCGCCCCACACTCTCGCCCGCCCGTAGACAACAGCATCGCCGAACACAGCAGTAGGCCGATACGAAGTCGCCAGAACGTCGTCACCCCACTCGTTTTGGAATTGCGGATCAACTATTTCCAACAACTCGTCAACTGCTTCCTCAATTCTACTCAGACTCCTATGCCACAGCACAGGAACTTGAACACCTGGGTTATTCTCATAAGGTATTGTGACTAGTGAGTCTGTCCAGAGTTTGCGGGCGGGGTCATCGTTGTCGAACGCGGGGCTGTAGAGGATATTGCCGTCGGCGTCTTCTCCGTTCCAGTGCTGCGAGTGGGACGAGTCGAACACCATGGCCTGGCCGCGCACTTGTGCCCGTCCGTAGATCCGCGCCGCGTCGAACACCTGCGCCTCGCCGCCCACCACAGCGCTGCCATAGACCTCAGCATCGCCGAACACTGCGGCGTTGCCGTCTACTACTGCATCGCCCGACACTGCGGCGCTGTCGAACACCCGGGCGTTGCCGCCGACCCATGCGCCGCCCTCGTGGGCGAGGTTGCGCCCGGTTTGTATCCAGCCGCCCACATCGCCGCGCTCGGCCCTCACTACTTCCCCTCCGTCGGGCAGCTCCGCGACCACGTCGCGCAGAGCCACAACCCGGCACAGCCCCGCCCGGCTGCCGTGAACACACCCGACACCGCCCCCCGCAACCCCGGCCCCGCCGTCTGTTACCGGCGCGGCCACGCTGCGGGCCACATCGACGCAGTACTTCGCGTCCGCAACACCGTCGGGCACCACACACGACTCCGGCACAGCCCCGTCCGAACCACCCGACCCGCAACCCCCCAACACCAAACCCAGAAACACCACCGCCAAAACCCGGCCGCCACCCGGCCACCGCCGAACCGGAACCCCCGCCCAACAGCCCGCGAAGCCTCGGACCGCGCTACGCACGGCCAGCGGCTTTGTCATAGGCAGTTGCCACCTCACCCGCGGCCATCAACCAAAGCCGAGCCCAGACCGCCCAGAACGCCGAAACCGCCACCCCGCCACAACAACCAACAACAACCCCACAAAAACCCAAACCCAAACCCAAGAAAAACCGCCAGAACCCGCACACCCTCCAGGACCACCATAAGCTTGGACTGAGTGCACCCAGAGATCACCGCAAACTTCTCCAGCATCAATATCCGTTTGGCCAGATATGCGCCCGTCCTGGTGAACCCTGGCTAGGCCGAACACATATGACCCGCCCCACACTCTTGCCCGACCGGAGACAACAGCCTCGCCGAACACAGCAGTAGGCCGATACGAAGCCGCCAAAACGTCGTCATCCCACTCTTCCCGGCTCGCCGGAGCAACCGTTCCCGACAACTCGCCGACTGCTTCCTCAACTGCACTCAAAGGCCAATGCCACTGCACAGGAGCTGGAACACCTGGGTTATTCTCATCAGGTACCAATACTCGTGAGTTTGTCCACAGTTTGCGGGCGAGGTCGTTGTTGTCGAATACGGGGCTGTAGAGGGCATTGCTGTCGGCGCTTTCTCCGTTCCAGTGCTGCGAGTGGGACGAGTCGAACACCATGGCCTGGCCGCTTACTTGTGCCCGTCCGTAGATCCGCGCCGAGTCGAACACCTGCGCCTCGCCGCCCACCACAGCGGTGCCATAGACCTCAGCGCTGCCGAACACCGCCGCGTTTCCGGACACCAACGCGTCGCCCGACACTGCGGCGTCGCCGAACACCCGGGCGTCGCCGCCGACCCACGCGGCGCCTTCGTGGGCGAGGTTGCGCCCGGTTTGTATCCAGCCGCCCACATCGCCGCGCTCGGCCCTCACTACTTCCCCTCCGTCGGGCAGCTCCGCAACCACGTCGCGCAGCGCCACAACCCGGCACAGCCCCGCCCGGCCGCCGTGAACACACCCCACACCGCCCCCCGCAACCCCGCCCGGCGCGGCCACGCTGCGGGCCACATCGACGCAGTACTTCGCATCCACAACACCGTCGGGCACCACACACGACTCCGGCACAGCCCCGCCCGAACCACCCGACCCGCACCCCCCCAACACCAAACCCACAACCACCACCGCCAAAACCGGCCCAAAGCCCGGCCCCCGCCGAAAACAGCCCCCGCCGCCCGGCCGCCCCGCCCAACAGCCCGCGAAGCCCCGGACCGCGCTAAGCACGGCCGGCGGCTTTGCCATAGGCAGTTGCCACCTCACCCGCGGCCATCAACCAAAGCCGAGCCCAGACCGCCCAGAACGCCGAAACCGCCACCCCGCCACAACAACCAACAACAACCCCGCAAAAACCCAAACCCAAACCCAAGAAAAACCACCAGAACCCGCACACTTTGCAAAACCAACATAAGCTCCGAGTGAGTGCACCCAGAGATCACCGCACACGTCTCCGCCGCCCATATTCGTTTGGCCAGATATGCGCCCGTCCTGGTGAACCCTGGCTGGGCCGAACACGTGTGACCCGCCCCACACTTTTGCCCGCCCGTAGACAACAGCATCGCCGTACACAGCAGTAGGCCGATACGAAGTCGCCAGAACGTCGTCACCCCACTCGTTTTGGAATTGCGGATCAACTATTTCCAACAACTCGTCAACTGCTTCCTCAATTCTACTCAGACTCCTATGCCACTGCACAGTATCTGGAGCACCTGGGTTATTCTCGTCAGGTACTGTGACTCGTGAGTCTGTCCAGAGTTTGCGGGCGGGGTCGTCGTCTTCGAACACGGGGCTGTAGAGGATATTGCCGTAGGGGTCTTCTCCGTTCCAGTGCTGCGAGTGGGACGAGTCGAACACCATTGCCTGGCCGCCCACTTGTGCCCGTCCGTAGATCCGCGCCGCGTCGAACACCTGCGCCTCGCCATCCACCACAGCGGTGCCATAGACCTCAGCGTCGCCGAACACCGCCGCGTTTCCGGACACCAACGCGTCGCCGGACACTGCGGCGCCGTCGAACACCCGGGCGTCGCCGCCGACCCATGCGGCGCCCTCGTGGGCGAGGTTGCGCCCGGTTTGTATCCAGCCGCCCACATCGCCGCGCTCGGCCCTCACTACTTCCCCTCCGTCGGGCAGCTCCGCAACCACGTCGCGCAGCGCCACAACCCGGCACAGCCCCGCCCGGCCCCCGTGAACACACCCGAAACCGCCCCCCGCAACCCCGGCGTCTGTTACCGGCGCGGCCACGCTGCGGGCCACGTCGACGCAGTACTTCGCGTCCGCAACACCGTCGGGCACCACACACGACTCCGGCACAGCCCCGCCCGAACCGCCCGACCCGCAACCCCCCAACACCAACCCCACAACCACCACCACCGCCAAAACCGGCCCAAAACCCGGCCGCCGAACCGGCAGCCCCGCCGAACCCGTGACCGCGCTAAGCACGGCCAGGGGCTTTGCCATAGACATTTGCCACCTCATAGGCGAAACAAGCCGCGCCAATAGTGAAGCCAATGGCGCTAGTGAAGCCAATGGCGCCGGAAAGGACTGCCGGCGCGGCGAAACATGCCAGCGAATTCCAGGGGAAACCGCCAGATCCCGCACATTCTTCATTACCGGCATAGTCAATGTTTGAGTGTACCCAGAGATCACTGCACACTTTTCCACTACCCATAGCCGTGTGGGCGGATATGCGCCCGTCCTGGAGCACCTTGGCTCCGCCGCCCACATATGACCCGCCCCACACTCTCGCCCGGCCATAGACAACAGCATCACCGAACACAGCAGTAGGCCGATACTTAGTTATGCGAATGTCTTTATCCCACTGGTCTTGGGGCGAATCCACGGTTTCCAACAAATCGTCAAGTGCTTCCTCAACTGAACTCAAACTCCGAGTCCACGTCACAGTTTTTTGAACACCTGGGTTGTTCTCATCAGGTATTGTGACTCGTGAGTTTGTCCACAGCACGCGGGCGGGGTCGCCGTCTTCGAATACATCCCGTTTGAGGGTATTGCCGTTGGCGTCTTCTCCAATCCAATACTGCGAGTTGGAAAAGTCGAACACCATGGCGTGACCGTACACTTCGGCGTTGCCGTACACTTCGGCGCCGTCGAACACTTGTGCGTTGCCGTGGACTTTGGTTTCTTCGCCGAAGATTTTGGCCGAGCCGAACACTTTGGCGTGCCCGGTTACCGTGGCTGTGCCGTACACCTCGGCGTCGCCGAACACCCGGGCGTTCTCGGACACGGTGGCATTGCCAGACACTTTGGCGTCGCCGTAGACCCGCGGAGAGTAGTGGAACACGGCGTTGGGATCGCGAGGGGCGGCGGCGACCACTTTGGCCCGCTGCGACACGCGGGCATTTCCGTACACTTCGGTGCGGTCGTCACGGTTGTCGGGGAAGTGGGTGCCCTCCACCACCGCTCCGTCTTTGACGATGGCGTCGCCGTACACCAGGGCTGCACCCGCAATCACGACCCCGTAGTAGCTGGCCAAGAAGTCGTCGTCGCTGTTCTCGGCCAGGGCATTGAGCGTGCTGCCGTCGCTGAACACCTTGGCATCGTCGTACACCTCGGCCGAGCTGGTCACCAGCGTGTAATCGGTCACCCTGGCGCGCTCGTACACTCGGGCGTCGGACTCCACCACCGCGTTTCCGCCCACCCGGGCGTCGTCGTACACCTTGGCGCGGTGGCGGACCTCGGCTGTGCCGCTCACCTGGGCGTCGTCGTACACCCACGCCTCTTCGCCGTACACCTCGGCTTGGCCGGTCACCGTGGCCCGGTCGTACACCTTGGCCTTGCCGTACACCTTCGCCTGCTGCGACACCCAGGGCCCGCCGCCGCGCTTCTCGCTGCTGCAAACCCAGGCGTCGCCGTACACCTCGACCTCATCGCCGCTCACCACAGCCCCGCCGCACACCTCGGCTTTGTCGTACACCTTGGCCTTGCCCGACACCCAGGCGTTGCCGTGCACCTTGGCCCGCTCATCCAGATTCAACGGCAGCTGCGACGAGGCCAACTGCAACGGATCCCCCATCAGCTCCAGCAAATACGGGTGCGGGCTATAGGTTTCGGTGTCGCCGGACACGACGGCTTCCTCGCCGAACACTCTGGCATCGCCGTACACCGAGCCCGTAACGGTGGCGCGGCCGTACACCAAGGCCTGGTCGTAGACAAAAGCGTTGCCCTCCACGGTGGCGTTGCCGAACACCCCAGCGCTGCCATAGACAAAAGCGTTGCCCCCCACGACGGCATTTACACCCACCCAAGCGCTGTCGGCCACCCAGGCGTCGTCGGCCAAGCTGGCCGAATTGGCCACCCAGCCGCCCGGTTCGCCCTCTCTCACCAGGACCAAATTACCCTCGTGGTCCATCTTGAGCCGGTCGCGGTCAGAATAGATGCGCATCATCGGGGGCGAAAAGACACCCTTGGTCCCAATACCGCCGCCGGGCGCGTCCCCCGCGCCGCCTTCGGGCACATCCATCAGCTCGTCCTCGTCAACGCAAAACGTCAAGCCTTCGGGCACATCACACGAATCGGGCAACGCCAACGGCTCAACCGTCTCGCAAACCCGGGTCACCCCAGCAGACCACCCCTTGGCGCCCCCCGCCTGAACCTCGACCTCTTTTTGAACCTCCACGGTGTACGCAGTGCTATAAGCCAGACCGCCGAAAACAGCCAAAGCGCCATCGATCACGTCCCAAGCCGTCCAATCCCCAACCCCGGAACCCACACTGCGCCGGACCCGGTGCCTCGACGTGTCCCCCAACTCACCCCACACAGCAACAAACGTGCTCGTGCCCACAACGCAATCCAACACCAAACCAACCCCGCCAGCAGTGGCACAGGTCTCAACCGCGGTTTCACCCCAATGGGAGCCATCGCCAGCTTGAACCTCAACCTCATATGAAGTCGAGGCGCCCAGACCCCCGAAAGTGAATTCGGTGCCGACAACGACAGCCCGCTTACCGCCAAGCGACACCTGGTACCGCGTTGCCCCCTCCACCTCCTCCCACGACACAGTAATGCTGTCGGCAGTGGCCGAACACGAGACAACCGGCGCGTCGAGCTGAACCAACGTCGCGCAATACACCCCCGCCCACTCCTGGGACACACCGCCCACGGTGGACAAAACAACCTCTCCACGATTAGGGGGGAAGCTCAACCAGGGGACTTTGCCATAGGCAGTCGCCATCTTCACCCCGCGGCCCTCAACCAAAGCCGAGCCCAGACCGCCCAGAACGCCGAAACCGCCACCCCGCCACAACAACCAACAACAACCCCGCAAAAACCCAAACCCAAACCCAAGAAAAACCGCCAGAACCCGCACACTTTGCAAAACCAACATAAGCTCGGAGTGAGTGCACCCAGAAATCACCGCACACGTCTCCGCCGTCCATATCTGTTTGGCCGGAGATTCGCCCGTCCTGGTACACTTCGGCTCCGCCGAACACCTGTGAACCGCCCCACACTCTTGCCTGGCCGTAGACGGCAGCATCGCCAAACACAGCAGTAGGCCGATACGAAGTCGCCAGAACGTCGTCACCCCACTCGTTTTGGAATTGCGGATCAACTATTTCCAACAACTCGTCAACTGCTTCCTCAATTCTACTCAAACTCCTATGCCACTGCAAAGTGATTTTCTCACCTGGGGTATACTCATAAGCTATGAAGACCAGGGAGTTTGTCCACAGTTTGCGGGCGGGGTCGTCGTTGTCGAACACGGGGCTGTAGAGGATATTGCCGTCGGCGTCTTCTCCGTTCCAGTGCTGCGAGTGGGACGAGTCGAACACCATTGCCTGGCCGCCCACTTGTGCCCGTCCGTAGATCCGCGCCGAGTCGAACACCTGCGCCTCGCCACCCACCACAGCGCTGCCATAGACCTCAGCGCTGCCGAATACCGCCGCGTTGCCGTCTACTACTGCGTCGCCGGACACTGCGGCGTCGTCGAACACCGCCGCGTTTCCGGACACCAACGCGTCGTCCGACACTGCGGCGTCGTCGAACACCCGGGCGTCTCCGCCGACCCACGCGGCGCCCTCGTGGGCGAGGTTGCGCCCGGTTTGTATCCAGCCGCCCACATCGCCCCGCTTGGCCCTCACTACTTCCCCTCCGTCGGGCAGCTCCGCGACCACGTCGCGCAACGCCACAACCCGGCACAGCCCCGCCCGGCCGCCGTGAACACACCCAAAACCGCCCCCCGCAACCCCGCCGTCTGAGACCGGAGCGGCCACGCTGTGGGCCACATCGACGCAGTACTTCGCGTCCGCAACACCGTCGGGCACCGCACACGACTCCGGCACAGCCCCGCCCGAACCGCCCGACCCGCAACCCCCCAACACCAAACCCAGAAACACCACCGCCAAAACCCGGCCGCCACCCGGCCACCGCCGAACCGGAACCACCGCCGAACAGCCCGCGAAGCCTCGGACCGCGCTACGCACGACCAGCGGCTTTGCCATAGGCAGTTGCCACCTCACCCGCGGCCATCAACCAAAGCCGAGCCCAGACCGCCCAGAACGCCGAAACCGCCACCCCGCCACAACTACCAGCAACAACCCCACAAAAACCCAAACCCAAACCCAAGAAAAGCCGCCAGAATCCGCACACTTTATAGAACCACCATAAGGAACTGAGTGCACCCAGGCATCACTGCACACTTTTCCGCCGCCCAATATTGTTTGGCCGGAGATGCGCCCGTCCTGGTGAACCCTGGCTGGGCCGAACACGTATGACCCGCCCCACACTCTCGCCCGCCCGTGGACAACAGCATCGCCGTACACAGCAGTAGGGCGATACGGAAATACAACAACGCCGTCGTCCCACTCTTCCCGATTTGCCGGAACAAGCGTCTCGCCCAGCTCGCCGAGCCTTTCTGCTACTTCGCTCAAAGATGACACCCACTCCATTTGATCTGGAAAACTTGGGAAATTTTCATCGGGTATGACCGCGGGCGAGTTTGTCCATATCATGCGGGCAGGGTCGCCTTGTGCAAACACTGGAGCGAACACCAGTGCACCTGTCTGGTCCTCACCCGCATAATACCGGGACTCTGACAAGTCGAACACCATTGCCTGGCCGCTCACTTGTGCCCGGCCATAAACCCGCGCCGAGTCGAACACCTGCGCCTCCCCGCCCACCCGAGCGCTGCCAGACACCTCAGCGTTGCCGAACACCGCCGCATCGCCCGACACCAACGCGTCGCCGGACACCACGGCGCCGTCGAACACCCGGGCATCGCCGCCGACCCACGCCGCACCCTCGTGGGCGAGGTTGCGCCCGCCTTGTATCCAGCCGCCCACATCGCCCCGCTTGGCCCTTGCGACCTTCTCCCCGTCGGGCAGCTCCGCAACCACGTCGCGCAGCGCCACAACCCGGCACAGCCCCGCCCGGCCCCCGTGAACACACCCCACACCGCCCCCCGCAACCCCGCCGTCTGATACCGGCGCGGCCACGCTGCGGGCCACGTCGACGCAGTACTTCGCATCCACAACACCGTCGGGCACCACACACGACTCCGGCACAACCCCGCCCGAACCACCCGACCCGCACCCCCCCAACACCAACCCCACAACCACCACCGCCACGACAACCCGGCCGCCACCCCACCCCCGCCAAACCGGCCGCCCCGCCGAACAGCCCGCGAAACCCCACACCGCGCTAAGCACGACTAGAGGCTTTGCTAGATGCAATACCCATAGAGGCAGTTGCCACCTGCTTGGCGAAACAAGCCGTGCTAATAGCGACACCGGCGAAGCTCGCACCCGCGGCAAAAGTAACTAACCCCGCGCCATAACATGCCAGTGTAGTCCAAGAGAGACCACCAGAACCAGCACATTCCGAAGCAATTCCAAACGTTCCGATTGCGTTTAGCCAGACGTCATCGCACACTTGTCCACCGCTCATATTCGTTTGGGCGGATATACGCCCGCTTTGACGTACCTGTCCGCCAAACACATGTGACCCACCCCACACTCTCGCGTGGCCATAAACAACAGCATCGCCGAACACGTCGGTAGGCTGATACGGAAGTATCGAAATGGTATCATCCCATTCGTCTAAGATTGGTGGAACAAGCGGGTCGAATAGCTCATCTACCTTATCCACAATATTGCTCAGAGATTCAACCCAGTCCATATCATCAGGATAATCTGGAAAATTTTGATCGGGTATGATAACTCGTGAGTTTGTCCACAGTACGCGGGCGGGGTCTTTGTTGTCGAATACATCCCGTTTGAGGGTATTGCCGTTGGCGTCTTCTCCAATCCAATACTGCGAGTTGGAAAAGTCGAACACCATGGCGTGACCGTATACTTCGGCGTTGCCGTACACTTCGGCGCCGTCGAACACTTGCGCGTTGCCGTGGATTTTGGTTTCTTCGCCGAAGATTTTGGCCGAGCCGAACACTTTGGCGTGCCCGGTTACCGTGGCTGTTTCGTACACTTCTGCTTTGCCGAACACCCGGGCGTTCTCGGACACGGTGGCATTGCCAGACACTTTGGCGTCGCCGTAGACCCGCGGAGAGTAGTGGAACACGGCGTTGGGATCGCGAGGGGCGGCGGCGACCACTTTGGCCCGCTGCGACACGCGGGCATTTCCGTACACTTCGGTGCGGTCGGCACGGTTTTCGGGGAAGTGGGTGCCCTCCACCACCGCTCCGTCTTTGACGATGGCGTCGCCGTACACCAGGGCTGCACCCGCAATCACGACCCCGTAGTAGCTGGCCAAAAAGTCGTCGTCGTCGCTGTTCTCAGCCAGGGCATTGAGCGTCCTGCCAGCGCTGAACACGTGGGCATCGTCGTACACCTCGGCCCCGCTGCCCACCAGCACCGACCCGGACACCCGGGCGCGGCCGTGCACCTTGGCATAGTTGAAAACCTCGGCTGTGCCGCTCACCTGGGCGTCGCCGTACACCTCGACCTCGTCGCCGTACACCTCGGCCTGGCCGGTCACCGTGGCCCGGTCGTACACCTTGGCCTTGCCGTGCACCTTGGCCTTGCCTAGCACCGAGGGCCCGCCTTTGGGCTTCTCGTCGCTGCAAACCTTGGCGTCGCCGTACACCTCGACCTCTTCGCCGCGCACCACAGCCCCGCCGCACACCTCGGCCTTGCCGTACACCTTGGCCTTGCCCGACACCGAGGCGTCGCCGTACACCTTCGCCCTGTCGTACACCTTCGCCTGCTCCGACACCCGGGCGCGGCCGTACACCTTCGCCCTGTCGTACACCTCGGCCCGCCCCGACACCCAGGCGTTGCCGTACACCTTGGCCCGCTCATCGCGATGCAACGGCAGCCGGCCCAGCGTCGTCGGGAACGCCGCATCCTTATAATAGGTAAAATTATAGGTTTCGGTGTCGCCGGACACCACGGCCCCCTCGCCGTCCACGAAGGCCTCGCCGTACACCGAGCCCGTGACGGTGACGCGGCCGGAGACCCTGGCGTGGTCGTAGACGAAGGCGTTGCCCTCCACCACGGCGTCGCCGTACACCCAAGCGTTGCCGTAGACAAAAGCGTTGCCCCTCACGACGGCATTTCCGGCCACCCAGGCGTCGCCGGCCACCCAGGCGTCGTCGGCCAAGCTGGCCGAATCGGCCATCCCGCCGCCCGGGTCGCCCTTTCTCACCAGGACCAAGTTCCCATCGTGGTCCACCTTGACCCGGTCGCGGTCAGAATAGATGCGCTTCACCTGGGGGGAGAAGTACTGCTTGGTCCCGATGCCGCCGCCGGGCGCGTCCCCCGCGCCGCCTTCGGGCACATCCATCAGCTCGTCCTCGGCAACGCAAAACGTCAAGCCTTCGGGCACATCACACGAATCGGGCAACGGCAACGGCTCAACCGTCTCGCAAACCCGGGTCACCCCAGCAGACCACCCCTTGGCGCCCCCCGCCTGAACCTCGACCTCCTTTTGAACCTCCACGGTGTACGCAGTGCTGTAAGCCAGACCGCCGAAAACAGCTATAGCACCATCGATCTCGTCCCAAGCCGTCCAATCCCCAACCCCGGGACCCACACTGCGCCGGACCCGGTGCCTCGACGTGTCCTCCAACTCACCCCACACAGCAACAAACGTGCTCGTGCCCACAACGCAATCCAACACCAAACCAACCCCGCCAGCAGTGGCACAGGTCTCAACCGCGGTTTCACCCCAATGGGAGCCATCGCCAGCTTGAACCTCAACCTCATATGAAGTCGAGGCGCCCAGACCCCCGAAAGTGAATTCGGTGCCGACAACGACTGCCCGCTTTCCGCCGAGCCACACCTGGTACCGCGTTGCCCCCTCCACCTCCTCCCACGACACAGTAATGCTGTCGGCAGTGGCCGAACACGAGACAACCGGCGCGCCGAACCGAACCAACGTCGCGCAATACACCCCCGCCCACTCCTGGGGGTCACCGTCTTTGTTGGCGTGGACGCTCACAAAATACGTCGTGTCCGCGGCCAGCCCCGAAAACGTCACCGACGTGCCCGTCGTGGTCTGCTCGGTCTGCTCGCTGCCCGCCACCGCCAACTGCACCTTCGCCGTGTAACCCGTCGCCCCCGTCACCGGATTCCACGAGAACGCAATGCTCGACGACGTCGCCGAACACGCCAAACCATCCGGCGGCACCAACAACGTCGTGCAATCCACCCCCGCCCACTCCTGGGGGTCACCGTCTTTGTTGGCGTGGACGCTCACAAAATACGTCGTGTCCGCGGCCAGCCCCGAAAACGTCACCGACGTGCCCGTCGTGGTCTGCTCGGTCTGCTCGCTGCCCGCCACCGCCAACTGCACCTTCGCCGTGTAACCCGTCGCCCCCGTCACCGGATTCCACGAGAACGCAATGCTCGACGACGTCACCGCACAACCCAAACCATCCGGCGCCGCCAACAACGTCGTGCAATCCACCCCCGCCCACTCCTGGGGGTCACCGTCTTTGTTGGCGTGGACGCTCACAAAATACGTCGTGTCCGCGGCCAGCCCCGAAAACGTCACCGACGTCGCCGACATGCCCGTCGTGGTCTGCTCGGTCTGCTCGCTGCCCGCCACCGCCAACTGCACCTTCGCCGTGTAACCCGTCGCCCCCACAACCGCATCCCACGAAAACACAATGCTCGACGACGTCACCGCACAACCCAAACCCTCCGGCGCCGCCAACACCGTCGAGCAATCCACCCCCGCCCACTCCTGGGCGACACCGTCCACATTGGAATGAACGCTCACAAAATACGTCGTGTCCGCGGCCAGCCCCGAAAACGTCACCGACGTCGCCGACATGCCCGTCGTGGTCTGCTCGGTCTGCTCGCTGCCCGCCACCGCCAACTGCACCTTCGCCGTGTAACCCGTCGCCCCCACAACCGCATCCCACGAAAACACAATGCTCGACGACGTCACCGCACAACCCAAACCCTCCGGCGCCGCCAACACCGTCGAGCAATCCACCCCCGCCCACTCCTGGGCGACACCGTCCACATTGGAATGAACGCTCACAAAATACGTCGTGCCCGCGGCCAGCCCCGAAAACGTCACCGACGTCGCCGACATGCCCGTCGTGGTCTGCTCGGTCTGCTCGCTGCCCGCCACCGCCAACTGCACCTTCGCCGTGTAACCCGTCGCCCCCACAACCGCATCCCACGAAAACACAATGCTCGACGACGTCACCGCACAACCCAAACCCTCCGGCGCCGCCAACACCGTCGAGCAATCCACCCCCGCCCACTCCTGGGCGACACCGTCCACATTGGAATGAACGCTCACAAAATACGTCGTGCCCGCGGCCAGCCCCGAAAACGTCACCGACGTCGCCGACATGCCCGTCGTGGTCTGCTCGGTCTGCTCGCTGCCCGCCACCGCCAACTGCACCTTCGCCGTGTAACCCGTCGCCCCCACAACCGCATCCCACGAAAACACAATGCTCGACGACGTCACCGCACAACCCAAACCCTCCGGCGCCGCCAACACCGTCGAGCAATCCACCCCCGCCCACTCCTGGGCGACACCGTCCACATTGGAATGAACGCTCACAAAATACGTCGTGCCCGCGGCCAGCCCCGAAAACGTCACCGACGTCGCCGACATGCCCGTCGTGGTCTGCTCGGTCTGCTCGCTGCCCGCCACCGCCAACTGCACCTTCGCCGTGTAACCCGTCGCCCCCACAACCGCATCCCACGAAAACACAATGCTCGACGACGTCACCGCACAACCCAAACCCTCCGGCGCCGCCAACACCGTCGAGCAATATCTCCAATTGTACCCGCCCCAAGCGGAAGCGGTGCCCGCCTGCACGATCACCAGATACGAGGTCCCCGACGCGAGATTGGTGAACGTGTGCGACGTGCCGGTCTTCGTAGTCCACCCGCTACCCCGGCTCACCTGATACCTCGTCGCCCCCGACACCGCATCCCACGAGAACACAATGCTGCTCGACGTCACCGAACACGCCAACCCCGTCGGCGCCGCCACCAATGTCGTGCAGTCCACCCCCGCCCACTCCTGGGCGACACCGTCCACATTGGAATGAACGCTCACAAAATACGTCGTGCCCGCGGCCAGCCCCGAAAACGTCACCGACGTGCCCGTCGTGGTCTGCTCGGTCTGCTCGCTGCCCGCCACCGCCAACTGCACCTTCGCCGTGTAACCCGTCGCCCCCACAACCGCATCCCACGAAAACACAATGCTCGAAGACGTCACCGAACACGCCAAACCCTCCGGCGCCGCCAACACCGTCGAGCAGTTCACCCCCGCCCACTCCTGGGCGACGCCGTCCACATTGGAATGAACGCTCACATAATACGTCGTGCCCGCGGCCAGCCCCGAAAACGTCACCGACGTGCCCGTCGTGGTCTGCTCGGTCTGCTCGCTGCCCGCCACCGCCAACTGCACCTTCGCCGTGTAACCCGTCGCCCCCGTCACCGCATCCCACGAAAACACAATGCTCGACGACGTCACCGAACACGCCAAACCCTCCGGCGCCGCCAACACCGTCGAGCAATATCTCCAATTGTACCCGCCCCAAGCGGAAGCGGTGCCCGCCTGCACGATCACCAGATACGAGGTCCCCGACGCGAGATTGGTGAACGTGTGCGACGTGCCGGTCGTCGTAGTCCACCCGCTACCCCGGCTCACCCGATACCTCGTCGCCCCCGACACCGCATCCCACGAGAACACAATGCTGCTCGACGTCACCGAACACGCCAAACCCGTCGGCGCCGCCACCAATGTCGTGCAATATTTCCAGTTGTACCCGCCCCATGTGGAAGCGGTGCCCGCCTGCACGATCATCACGTACGAGGTCCCCGACGCGAGATCGGTGAACGTGTGCGACGTGCCGGTCGTCGTCGTAGCCCACCCGCTACCCCGGCTCACCCGATACCTCGTCGCCCCCGACACCGCATCCCACGAGAACACAATGCTGCTCGACGTCACCGAACACGCCAAACCCGTCGGCGCCGCCACCAATGTCGTGCAATTCACCCCCGCCCAGTGCTGCGCGACACCGTCTACGTTGGAATGAACGCTCACAAAATAGGTGGTATTCGCCGACAGCCCCGAAAACGTCACCGACGTGCCCGTCGTGGTCTGCTCGGTCTGCTGGCTGCCCGCCACCGCCAACTGCACCTTCGCCGTGTAATCCGTCGCCCCCGTCACCGCATTCCACGAGAACACGATGCTGGACGACGTCACCGAACACGCCAAACCCGTCGGCGCAGGCAACACCGATGCCCCACAAGGAAAGCTCGGCAGACACGGCTTCGATCTCCCGGAATCGGGAAGCGGCTGAGGTGGCGGCCCCGCAACCGCCTTCACCGGCACGGGCTTCACACTAATACCATCCGGACCAGGACCCGCAACCGCCTTCACCGGCACCGGCACCACACCAACACCATCCGGACCAGGACCCGCAACCGCCTTCACCGACACCGGCACCACACCAACACCATCCGGACCAGGACCCGCAACCGCCTTCACCGACACCGGCACCACACCAACACCATCCGGACCAGGACCCGCAACCGCCTTCACCGACACCGGCACCACACCAACACCATCCGGACCAGGACCCGCAACCGCCTTCACCGACACCGGCACCACACCAACACCATCCGGACCAGGACCCGCAACCGCCTTCACCGACACCGGCACCACACCAACACCATCCGGACCAGGACCCGCAACCGCCTTCACCGACACCGGCACCACACCAACACCATCCGGACCAGGACCCGCAACCGCCTTCACCGACACCGGCACCACACCAACACCATCCGGACCAGGACCCGCAACCGCCTTCACCGACACCGGCACCACACCAACACCATCCGGACCAGGACCCGCAACCGCCTTCACCGACACCGGCACCACACCAACACCATCCGGACCAGGACCCGCAACCGCCTTCACCGACACCGGCACCACACCAACACCATCCGGACCAGGACCCGCAACCGCCTTCACCGACACCGGCACCACACCAACACCATCCGGACCAGGACCCGCAACCGCCTTCACCGGCACCGGCACCACACCAACACCATCCGGACCAGGACCCGCAACCGCCTTCACCGGCACCGGCACCTCGCCGTCTGGCAATCTGCCAGAGCCATCCAAGTACTGGCCTTCAGCAGGCGGCGCTCCCTGCTCCCCATCAACAGGGATCGGCGTGGATTCGCCTGAGCCAACTGCCCCCTCTGGCTGCGCCCCCACAGGCACGGCCAAACCAGCCAATACCACAACAAACACCGCGACAACAGCTGCTACACGCTTCATGAAAAAACCCTGAATAGATGAATCTCAAATTGCGAGTATATGAATCTCAAATTTAGAAGCGTAATTTGCATGAAAATATCAAGAGCATTCGAATCAAGCAGAGGCGCCGTCCTCCGCCAGAGGCCCCAATACCGTCAGCGGCGCTTGCGCTTGCGGGGACGAGGGGGGATGGCGGTCCCAGACTGCGGGGGGCGCCGAGGCGACCCGGCTGGCGGAGCAGCAGAGCGCGACGGTGACGGTCCTACCTGAGCATCCTCCACCCCATGCACCGAGGTGCCCCGGGACTGGGCTCGGGCCTCCAAGCGCTCCCGCAGCTCAGCAAACTCGGGTTGGCGCTCCTTCAGCCAGGTGACCGCCGGGGCGGCTACGAACAGCGACGAGTAGGTGCCGACCAGCAAGCCGATGATCAGAGCCACCGCGAACTCGGCCAGGGTGACCGCCCCCAGAATCAAAGTGCCGATTATCAGCATCGAAAGCACCGGCAGGACCGAGGTGATGGTGGTGTTCACCGAGCGCATCAAGACGGTGTTGAGCGCCGAGTTCATGATCCGGGTGTAGGTGGCCCGCCCGACCAGGGCAGAGCGCCGCTGGTAGTCGCGGTTCTTGTCGAACACCACCAGGGTGTCGTACAGGGAGTACCCCATGATGGTGAGGAAGGCGATGACGGTGGCCGGGGTCACCTCGAATTGGAACAGGGCATAGATGCCGACGGTGATGACAATGTCGTGGGCCACCGCCACAAGGGCGGCCAAGGCCATTCTCCACTCCAGCGTCAGCGTGATGTAGAAGGCCACCACGATGAAGAACACGATCAGCGCCCGGATGGCCTTGGTGGTGATCTCGCCGCCCCACGACGAGCTGATGGAGTTGAAGCTGATGTCGTCGAGGCCCTGGCCGGTGAGATTGGCCAGGGCCAACGACACCTCGGCCACGCTGGAGGCGTCGGTGGCGTCCAACTCGGCTCGAACCCGCAGCACGTCGCCGCCCACGAACTGGATCTTGGCGTCGGCCTGGTCTACGCCCCGCAGGGCGTCGCGCACCTCGGCGGTGGAGACATCAGGCGCCGTCGCCTCCCATACCGTGCCCCCCTCGAACTCGATGCCCAAGTTGACGCCCCTCACCAAAAGGGCCACGACGCTGATCAGGATCAGGGCGGCCGACACCCGGAGGGCCTTCTTCCACAGCTCGGGGAAGTCCACCCGGGTCTGGTTGCGCCACAGGCGCTGGAGCCGGCTCATCGCCCGCCTCCTCCCGAAGGAACGGCCTCTTCTGCGGTGGGCAAGCCAAGGCGGTGAGGATGGGCTATCAAGCTCGGTGACCGGGATATCAGATGTGCACAGGGCCTCAGAAAGTAGTAGGTGGCCACCAAGTCAAGCACCGAGGCCAGGCCCAGCATGAGGGCGAAGCCCCGAACCGACCCGGCCGAGAGCCAGTACAGAATGACCGCGGCAATGAGCGAGGCGAAGTTGGCCCTGAAGATGGTCCGGAACGCGGCCGAGAAGGACTGCTCCAGCGACGACCGCAGCGTCCGGCCGGTGGCCACGTCTTCTTTGAGGTGCTCGAAGTAGACAACGTTGGAGTCCAGCGACACGCCGATCGACACGATGAGACCGGTGACCCCGGCCAGGGTCAGGGCCAGATCCTGGGTCTCGCCCAGCCAGGCCACGATCACCCACAACAAGGTGGCCGACACCCCCAGGCTCAACATGGCGACCAGGCCCAGCAGGCGGTACATGCCGACCATGAACAAGAACACCAGCGCCAGCCCGACAATGCCGGCTATCACCCCGGCTCGCAGGGAGTCGCCCCCGATAGAGGCCGAGACAGCTCGGCTCGTGCTGTCGCTTTGGGGATCGGTGGGGTCTTGGAACTCGATGGGCAGTGCGCCATAGCGCAGCACCAGGGCCAGGTCGTCGGCCTCTTGCTCGGAGAAGCCGCCGGAGATGACCACTTGGCCGTCGAAATTCGGGGTCTGCACGCTCGGCGCCGACTGCACGTTGCCGTCCACCACGATGGCCAGGCGGCCGAGTCCCGCACTCCCGGGCGGGCAGTAGGGAGTGCCGGAATAGCACTCGACGGCCATCTCGTCGAACTTGTTGGCCCCCTCAACTCCCCCCTTGAAGGTGGCGTCCACCACGAACTCGTTCCGAAACGAGCTGTCGGCGCTGCTCAGGCCGGCGCCGGTGAGTGCGGACGGCCCGAGCAGGAGCCGCCCGACCACCTCGCCGTTGTCGTCACGCTGAGGCAGTACCACAAAGCGCTCCAGCACGTCTTCGGCCGACGTCGAGGTCTCCAAGCCGTTGTAGTCGACCTCGCTGGGGCACGGAGCCAAACCCCGCTCGTCCAACTCGGGATCGGGCAGCACCGGCGGCGGACCTTCAGCACCGGATTCGGGGTCGGACAAGAGAAACGGCTCAGCGAGGAGCTCGGCGCACACCGGGCGGAAGCGCAGCTCGGCGGTCTGGCCCACCACGTCGATGGCCCGCTGCTGATCGCTGATGCCGGGAAGCTGGACCACCACCCGCCCGCCTTGTCGGGTCACATCGGGCTCGGCCACGCCGAGGCCGTCTATGCGGTCGCGGATGATGTTGACCGCGGTCTCCAGGTCGCCCTCGGTTATGGCCACCGGCCGATCGGCATCGTCCACCGGCACCAACACCACCTCGACCCCGCCCTTGAGATCAAGACCCAGGAGGGGTCGGTTCCCCACGGCCAGCGATGCCGCCAGCAGCCCCGCGGCCACGGCCACGATGAGGACGAGGGAAACCAGCGAACGGCGGCTCATTGACGCTGGAAAGAGGGGCTAGGCGTCAGCGTCGTCGCCATCGACGTCGGAGTACACGATCTTGTTGGCGATGGTCTCGCGGCTGATCTTGATCTCGACACCATCAGATATCTCGATGAACACAGTGCCGCCGTCGAAATCGGTGATCATCCCGTAGAGGCCCGAGGCGGTGATCACCTCGTCGCCCACGTCCAGGGAGTCGAGCAGCGCTCGTTGTTCGCGCGCCTTGCGCTGCTGGGGGCGCACCATGAAGAAGTACATGGCGACGAACATGAGCAGAAGAAGCGGGAGGATCTCCAAGGTTCTGAACTCTACCGGAAGACCTACCGGGGAGACGACTCGGCGGGCCGGGCCCACGCATCGGCCACCTCGGCCCGCAGCTGGTCCAGCGATCCGGCGGCGATGGCTTCTTGGGCGGCGTCCATGAGGGCCAGCAGCCAGGCCACGTTGTGGAGGGTGAGCAGCCGGGCTGCCGACGGCTCGTCCACGTTGAACAGGTGGCGGAGATAGGCCCGGGGATAGCGGGCCACCGGGCTGGCTGGGAAAGCGGGGTCGATGGGGCGGTCGTCGGCGGCGAACGGCGAGTTGGCGATGTTGAGGCGTCCCTCCCAGGTGAGGGCGGTGCCGTGGCGGGCCAGCCGGGTGGGCAGCACGCAGTCGAACAGGTCCACGCCCAGCGCCACACACTCCACCAGCCCGATGGGATCGCCCAACCCCATGAAGTAGCGGGGCTGGCCGTCGGGCAGGTGCGGAGTGGTGGCCACCAGCGCGGCCATCATCTGGTCTCGGGGCTCCCCCACGGAGAGCCCGCCCACCGCGTAGCCCTCGAAGCCCACCTCGACGGTTCGGACCGCGCTCTCAGCCCGCAGGGCGGGGTCGATGCCACCCTGGACGATGCCGAATTGGGCGGCGCCCGCGTCGGGCCCGCCTCGCTCCAGAAAGCGGCGGCGGGCCCGGGCCGCCCAAGCGGCGGTGCGATCCACCGCCAGGCGCTGGACGGGCGCGGGCGCCTCGGAAGGAGGGCACACATCGAGAGCCATTTGGATATCGGAGCCGAGCTGGAGCTGCACGTCCACCACCCGCTCGGCGGTGAAACGATGGGCGGAGCCGTCATAGGTGGATTTGAAGACCGCGCCGTCGTCGTCCACCTTGGGATCGAGGGAGAACACCTGGTAGCCCCCCGAGTCGGTGAGCACATGGCCGGACCAGCCGGTGAACCCGTGGACTCCGCCCAGGCGCTGCACCACCTCGGGTCCGGGCCTCATCATCAAGTGGTAGGTGTTGGCCAGCACCACCGAGGGGTTGAGGGCCTCGAGGTCGGCGGTGTCGAGGGTGCGGACCGCGGCCCGAGTGCCCACCGGCATGAAGCACGGGGTGGTGAACGAGCCTCTCGGAGTGGTGATGCGGCCTTTGCGGGCCAACCCGTCCCGGGCCAGCACTTCGAACCGAAGGGTCATCGCCCTGGATTTCTGGTGCAGAACATGGCATCCCCCAGAGAAAGAAAACGGTAACCCTCGGCCAAGGCGGTGCCATAGAGATCTCGCCAGCGGGGACCGACAAACGCAGCCAGCAAAGCCAAGAGGCTGGACCGGGGCAGATGGAAGTTGGTGAGCAGGGCGTCTACCACCGCGAATCGGTGCCCTGGCTTGATGAACAGATTGGTCGACCCACTGGCTGATCCAGTGGCCGCAGCCGACTCCAGCGCCCGCACCACCGTGGTTCCCACCGCCACCACCCGCTCCGCCCGGCCGCACGCAGCCAGTGTGGCCTCGGGAATCCGATACGACTCGGTGTGCATGACATGGTCGTCGAGATCGCCAGCAGTCACCGGAGTGAATGTGGCTGTGCCCACGGCTAGCTCCAACGCGCACACCGCTGCCCCGGCCGCCCGACAGCGGTCCAACACCGACTCGGTGAGGTGGAGGCCGGCGGTTGGGGCCGCAGCCGACACCGATCGGTCGGCGTACACCGTCTGATAGCGCTCGACGTCGGCCAGTTCCTCAGTGATGTATGGGGGCAGCGGCACTTCCCCGGCCACGTCCATGAGGGCGCTGGCATCGCCCGCTGGCCTCACCCAACGCCGGCCGTCGTCGCTGATTCGCTCCCCTACCTCCAACACCGGGCCCCTGTCGAACCACAGCTCGGTGCCCGGCGGCACCCGGCGGCCGGGACGCACCAGCGCACTCCACCACCCGTCGGCGCCCGATTCCAGCAATAAGACCTCGACTCTGCCCCCGGTGGCTTTGCGGAGCCGCAGCCGGGCAGGCATGACCCGGCTGTCATTGACCACAACGACGTCGCCGGGGCCAAGAAGATCGGGCAGATCGCGGGCGAGGCGGTGATCGGGCGGCACAACCGGCCCTCGGTCCACCAGCAGCCGCGAGCTGTCCCGAGGCTCGGTTGGCTGCTGGGCGATGGCGGCTTCGGGCAGTTCATAGTCCAGCTCCTCGGTCCGCATGGGGAGTTTCTACCCGACTGGCGCGCGTATCCCGAATATTGTCGTGCTTGCCCGATAGTTTGGGGCCAATGCTGGTGATGGGGATCGATCCCGGCCTGTCTCGCTGCGGCTACGGCGTCGTCCGCCAAAAGGGCCGCGTCACCGAGGCAGTGGCCGCTGGGGTTATCCGCACCGACAAAGACGACGCCACCCCTCAACGGCTGTACGAGCTTCAAATCGAGCTGGCCGATCTGATGGACTCCTGCCAACCGAACGCGGTGGCCATCGAGCAGGTGCTGTTCCAAGTGAACGTTCGTACCGCTATGGGGGTGGGCCAGGCCAGCGGGGTGGCTATGGCGGCAGCCGCGGGGGCGGGCGCCGAGGTGTTCGAGTACTCGCCCACGCAGATCAAAAAGGCGGTAGCCGGCTGGGGCAACGCCGACAAAGACCAGATGGGACGGATGGTGCAGACCCTGCTGGGCCTGAACCACCCCCTGAAACCGGTGGACGCCGCCGACGCGGTGGCGGTCGCGCTCTGCCATCTGGCCCACCGCCCGGCCGCATCCCGGATCCAGGCGGCGACGTGATCGGGCTGCTCCGGGGCACGCTGGCCCTGCGGGACTCCGACGAGGTGATCGTGGAGACCGCAGGCATCGGCTATCGAGTAACCGTCTCGCCGGACACGTCGGCCGCGCTGGGCGAGCTGGGGCGAGAGGTGCTGCTGCACATCCACCACCACATCCGAGAAGACGCCCAAACCCTTTACGGGTTCGACACCCCCGACAAGCGCCGGGTCTTCGAGGGGCTCATCTCAGCTCACGGCGTGGGGCCGTCGATGGGCATGGCCATCTTGGCGGCATACGGGCCCTCGGAGCTGGCCGGGATTCTGGCCACCGACGACATCGACGCCCTGTGCCTGATACCCGGGGTGGGCAAGAAGACCGCGGCCCGGCTGCTGGTGGAGCTCAAATCCCGACTCGACATCGGCGACGTGACCACTGCGGTGGCATCGGGCCGGCCGGCGGGCGAGCAGCCAGCCGATGCCCGCAGCGTGGTCCGCCAGGCGCTGGGGGAGCTGGGCTACAGCACCGAGGAGATCCGCGGCGCTGTCGCCGCCCTACCCCCGGACGGCGACTCTTCCGCCTTGCTCAAAGCGGCCCTCCGGCACCTGGCCTCCGGGTCGTGAGCAAGCCATGAGCAACAGGGAGGAACTGCTGGCGGGCACCCCGCTGCCCGAAGACGCCGCGGCCGAGCCCGGGCTGCGACCTGCCCGGCTGGACGAGTTTGTGGGCCAGTCGGAGCTGAAGGAGCATCTTCACATCATCTTGGGCGCGGCTCGGGGCCGATCGCAGCCGGCCGACCATCTGCTGTTCGCGGGACCCCCCGGATTGGGCAAGACCACACTGGCTCACATCGTCGCCCGGGAGATGGACGCCGGGCTGCACGTCACCTCGGGGCCGGCGCTGGAGCGGGCCGGCGATCTGGCCGCCATCCTCTCCAAGCTGGAGGACGGCGACGTGCTGTTCATCGACGAGATCCACCGACTGCCCCGCATTGTCGAAGAGGTGATGTACCCGGCCATGGAGGACTTCAACGTCGACATCGTGCTGGGCAAGGGGCCGGCGGCCCAGTCGGTCCGCCTCGATCTGGCCAACTTCACCCTGGTGGGGGCTACCACCCGCACCGGCCTCATCACCGGACCGCTGCGGGACCGGTTCGGGCTGGTGTCGCGGCTCGACTACTACACCACCGCCGAATTGGAGGCCATCGTGGCCCGGGCGGCGGGCATCCTCGACATCCGGGTAGACCAGGCTGGGGCGGCCGAGATCGCCCATCGGGCCCGGGGCACCCCCCGCATCGCCAACCGGCTCCTGCGCCGGGTGCGGGACTACGCCGAGGTGCGGGCCGACGGCGCCGTCGACCAGGCCGTGGCGGCCGCAGGGTTGAACCTGTTCGGCGTCGACCAAGCCGGGCTGGACAAGATCGACCGGGCCATTCTGTCGGCCCTCTGCGAGCGGTTCGGGGGCGGGCCGGTAGGACTCTCCACGCTGGCCATCAGCGTGAGCGAGCCGACGGAAACGGTGGAAGACGTGTACGAGCCTTTCCTCATCCAGCAGGGGCTGCTCATGCGCACCCCCCGAGGTCGTGTGGCCACCGCCACGGCCTGGCACCACCTGGGTCTGGCCCTACCAGCCAACGCCGCAGATCAGTCCAACCTCTTCGACTGACCTAGCCCACCGCTGCTTGAAGGATGTCGTCGGGGATGTCGAAGTTGGCGTAGACGTCTTGGACGTCGTCGTGGTCGTCGAGGGCGTCGATAAGGCGGAGGACAGCCCGGGCGGCTTCGGCGCTGTCGACGCCCACCACGGAAGTGGGCAGCATGGTGGAAGACGCTGACATGAAGGCGATTTCCACTTCAGCCAAGGCATCGCGCATGGCCGATAGGCCAGAGGGGTCGCAGGTGAGCCGCCAAGTGTCGCCCTCGTCGGCCAAATCCTCGCCGCCGGCGTCGAGGGCGGCCATCATCAGCTCGTCCTCAGCGACGGCGCGGTCCAAGATCACCACCCCTTTGCGCTCGAACTGCCAGGCCACCGCGCCGGGCTCGGCCAGCGACCCGCCGTTGCGGGTGAACAGCGCCCGCACCTCCGAGCTGGTGCGATTGCGGTTGTCGGTAAGCGTTTCCACGTACAGGGCCACACCGCCGGGGGCGTACCCCTCATAGAACACCGACTCATAGGAAACCCCCTCCAACTCGCCCGTCCCCCGCTTGATGGCCCGCTCTATGGTGTCCAGCGGCACCGAGTTGTCCCTGGCCTTCTGGAACATGGTGCGCAGCGTGGGGTTGGCGTCGATGTCGCCGCCTCCCTCGCGGGCGGCTACTTCCACTTGGCGGATGAGCTTGGCGAACAGCTTGCCCCGCCGCTTATCGGCTGCACCCTTGCGGTGTTTGATGGTGGCCCACTTGGAATGTCCTGACATGTACGCCCTTCCTATTCCTGCTCCACAAACCAGCGGTGGACTCGATCGTCGTCGGCCAGCTCGGGATGGAACGACGACACCGACACCGAGCCTTGGCGGCACAGCACCGGCACACCGTCCAGTTTGGCCAAGACCTCCACATCAGCCCCCGCCGACTCGACCACCGGGGCCCGGATGAACACACCGGGGAATGCCGAGTCCCAGCCGTCGATGGCTATCGGCGCGCTGAACGAGTCGGACTGGCGGCCGTAGCCATTGCGGATCACCGCCACGTCGATGGCCCCGAAGCAGCGCTGGCCGGGATACCCGTCCACCACTTTATGGGCTAGAAGGATCATCCCGGCGCAAGTCCCGAGCACCGGCAAGCCGTCGGCCAGGCGATCATCCAGCGGATCGGCCAAGCCGTTGGCATCCAACAGCTTGGAGATGGCGGTGGACTCGCCGCCGGGAATGACCAGGCGGTCGACTTCGGCGAGTTCATCGGGAGTGCGGACCTGGACTGGGGCCACCCCCAGCCGGCTCAGAACCCGCTCATGTAGCCCGAAAGCGCCCTGAAGGGCCAGTATGCCGACCTTCACCCGGGGGCTCCGGGTCTCGGGGCGACGTCTCGATCTGCTGCACGCTCAGCCCTGCTACCAGCCGCGGTCGGCCAGCCGGGTGTCGAGGCCGTCAATCTCCAGGCCGGGCATGGGCTCGCCCAGGCCGCGGCTCACCTTGGCCAGAATGTGGCCGTCGCGGTAGTTCGTGGCCGCCTCCACGATGGCCTTGGCCCGGGGCGCCGGGTCGGAGGACTTGAAGATCCCCGAGCCCACAAATACGGCCTCAGCCCCGAGCTGCATGACCAATCCGGCATCAGCCGGAGTCGATATGCCCCCGGCGCAGAACAGGGGAACCGGCAGCCAGCCGGTCTCGGCGACCTCTCGGACCAGGGGCAGAGGGGCCTGGAGCTGTTTGGCCCACTCGAACAGCTCAGCGGAGTCGGCCTGGGTGACCCGGCGGACGTCGCCGATGATCGACCGGAGATGGCGGACGGCCTCCACAATGTTGCCGGTGCCAGCCTCGCCTTTCGACCGGATCATGCACGCCCCCTCGGAGATGCGCCTCAGAGCCTCTCCCAAGCTGGTGGCACCGCACACGAATGGCACGGTGAACGCCCACTTGTCGATGTGATGAGCCTCGTCGGCCGGGGTCAGCACCTCGCTCTCGTCGATGTAGTCCACATCCAGGGCTTCCAGTATCTGAGCCTCGACGAAGTGGCCGATCCGGGCCTTGGCCATCACCGGGATGGTCACCGCCTCCTGGATTCCAGTGATCATCTCGGGGTCGCTCATGCGGGCCACTCCGCCGTCGCTGCGGATGTCGGCGGGAACCCGTTCCAAGGCCATGACCGCCACCGCTCCGGCATCCTCAGCGATCTTTGCCTGTTCGGGGGTGACCACATCCATGATGACCCCGCTTTTGAGCATCTCGGCAAGCCCTCGCTTCACCAAAGTGGTCCCCGTCTCGCGGCCCGACATCGACTCAACAGCCATGGTTGCAGTCTATGGCTTCCGGCATGCAAAACGCGGTGTCGGTTTTCAGCGGTGTCACCAACTACCGGTTCTTGAGCAGATCCTCGGCGAAAGCCTCGACCATCACCAGTACATCTCCCCCGGGCAGGGCAATGAACGTCTGGCCAGGGGTGAGCCGCACCGGGTTGCCGTTGTTGTCGGTTACCTGCCATGGCTGACTGGCCGACGGCCGAGTCCACCGGCCTCGGATCAGATGGCCGTCGGTGAACACCAGGGCTAGCCCGCCCTCAGAATCGACGGTGATCGCCTCCGGACAGTAGTTGCAGTAGGTGCTGCTGGTGTATTCGGTTTGAAGCACCACGACGTTGGCCGGGGCCACTTGTACCGGATCGACCGAGGGGTTGGGGGTGCCGTCGGGATGGCGAGCCTGGTCTACATGAGGAGTTCCGTCTTGCCATCGGGCCCAGCCGCCAACCTCTGCATCCCAAGCAAAGTGGGCAATCGTTCCGCCGAGGTAGCGGATCTCCACACCGGGCGCGGGTTCAGCTCCCGAAGGAAGGCCCTCGCCCTCTCTGCGGTATTCGAAAAGGGGTCCGGGCGCTTTAAGCTCGCTGGGAGCGGCATCCCAGATATTCGAGGTGGTGGTGTACAAGTTCCACGGGATCACACGATCGGCAATCCGCCAGTAGTCAGCAGGTAGTCGGTCCCAGCGCAGCTCATAGAGCTTGCCAGCAGATTGTGCTTGGGATATCTCCTGAAGGACTCCCGGGTTGGCCCCGGAGTGTCCGTAAATCGGTTGGCCGAAGTTGGCCAGGATGTCGGCATCGGAGCTTCGAGCCGACCGGACTGGGCCCAAAGACTCGGCTCCCTGGCTGTGGAAAACTGCCATGAGGCGGGTGATCGTCTCCACTCTGAACTCGAGGAGCATGTCGGCTTGGTTGATGCCAGTCTGCGGACGCCCCAAGCTGCTGGTGCCGATCTTTACCGCCAGTGCGGGCCGATCCATGATGGACGGATCGACCAGAGGCTCGCCGGTCAGCGGCTCGATGGGCCCTGGGGTTGGGGTGGGCGTGGCCGGAGCGGTCTCAGGCTGTTGGCCGGCGGGATCACCAGGATCGGTATCGGAATCGTGATCGACAGGGTCGCCTGGATCCACGGTGGCCGGCCGAGTCGCTGTGACCTCGGGGTTTTCGGGAGCACCACTGACAGTCGGACTGCTGGTTGCCCCCGAGGTAGGCGCGGCCGTTCCCGTCTCCACGGCCTCATTTCTGTTGTCGCTATTTCTGTTGTCGCTTCCATTCGAGCCGCCGCACGCCGCGACCAAAAGAGCGGTGGCCAACAGCACAGCGGCTGTTCTCCCGCTCCACCACCCGCGCCGAGCGGCATAGGTGATTCCCATCAGAGCTCGTTCAGCGCGGCAATTCGAGATTCCAGCCGGGGATGGCGGATGGTGTCGTCGGTCCCCCAATCGGGCTCATCGATCCACATGTGCAGCGCTGCCACCGTTGGCGATGGTACCTGAGAGGTTTGGGCAGAAAGCGTCATCAGCGCAGATAGCAGGCCGGGGGGATAGCGGGTCAGCGACACGGCCTCGAAGTCGGCCTCCAGACTGCGGCCTGCGGGCAAGACCCGACCCATCACCAGGCGACGCAGCCAGCCGACTGCCCCCAGAGGCCAGGCCAGGAGCACTCCGGCCAGTGTCTCGAATGCGGCGTCGCCTCGACGGATGCGGCACAAGTGATGGGCCAGCAGTCCTTCCAGCTCGATGCGCTCGAGCTGCTCCACTGCCCCGGTGGTGATCACGATGGCCGAATGGGCGGGGGTGCGGGCCGCGGCCAGGGCGTTGATGGAATCGGAGTGAATGACCCGAATATCGGGGGTGGGAATGCCGTGGCTGACGCACAGGCCCTCCAGCACGTTCTCAAGGATCTCCTGATCAACACCACGGGGAGCTGAGCCGCGGGTGAGCCGTACCAGGAGGCGCCACGCAGTCAGCCGCAGCCCGACTACGGCCAGTGCGCCGACAACGATGCCGGCGACTGCCCCGACGAGCCAGGGGAGGCCGACCAAGACGAGCACCGCCAAGACCACCGCGCCGGCCACCGCGCCCAGAGTGCTGAGGACAACTGCGGTTCGACGTCGGCCTGCGCTCATATTCCCTCCTCGCTCTGGCCTGTGTCATGCAACAAGTGTCTGGGAGTGCGGACCCGGCGGTGGACCGCCAAATCGGCATAGATCTCGGCATAGCGGCTGGCCAGGGTGTCCATTGAGAACTGCTGGGCTCGGCCCAGCCCCGATTCCACCAGGGAGTGCGCAGTGTCCTCGTCGAACAACACCCGCTTCAAGGATGCGGCCAGTGCCGCGGCGTCGCCAGGCTCGGACAGCAGCGCGTCTCGCCCGGGCCGGGCCACGATGGCGTAGGCGTCCAGACCGGAGGCCACGATCGGAGTACGGGCGGCCATGGCCTCCAGCAGCACCACTCCGAAAGACTCACCGAACAGCGATGGAGCGCAAAAGACATCGGCCCCCCGCATGCGGGCCTGCTTCTCTGTGTCGGAGATTCGGCCCAACCACTCCACCCTGGGGTCGTCGCGGGTATACGCCGTCAAGGCCTCCGTCTCGGGACCGTCACCTCCCACCCACAGCAGCACATCATCGGGCAAGTACTGGAGGGCGTCGATCAAGATGGCCAGTCCCTTGCGAGGCTCGTGGCGGCCCACAAAGAAGATGGTGGGACGAGACGCCTCAATCGTCTCGGATGAAGGGGCGTCCAACTCCACCCCGTTGAACACCAACTCGTATCGTCCGCCCAGCTGCTCTTCGACCGAGCGGCGAGCGTCCTCGGAGACCGCGCAGCGATAGTCCAGGCGGTTGGCCACCAACTGCGCTATCGGGCGCAAATAGCGGTAGGCGGGGCTATAGCCGGCCCGGTGGAAGGTGCCGAGCAGCGGTGCCGATTTCAACACCGCCGCAGTGTTGGTGGGGCCGGGGGCCAGGGGCTCGTGAAGGTGGAGCACGTCGAAATGCTCGTCGCGCAATACCCGGATTGTGCGGAGCTGGGCCGGGGGGTCGGGTGCCAGGGGGGCGATAGAACCGTTGGCCGCGGTGGGCAGGCTGTTGCCCAACGGTGTCACCGATTCGTCGGGTGGGGGGCCGTCACAGGGCGCCAGCACCCGGGCTTCCACCCCCATTCGGCGCAGAGAGCGGGCCAAACCCATGACCTGTCCCTGCACACCGCCGGGGATGGTGAGACTGTAGGGGCAAACCAGCCCGACCCTCATCCGGGAACCCTCTCTTGGGAGGAGCCTTCAACGCGATGAGGCTGGCGGTCGATGCCCTTTCGTTCCTCGAAGAACAGACGGATGGCCTCCTCGTCGCTGGGCCAGTTGGGCTGCATGAGGTGCCACTGTTCCGGGGCGGCGCGGATCAGTTCTTCCAGCGCGAAGGCCAGATCCTGGGTGATCCGGACAACATCTGACCTCAGGCGGCCTTGTCGTTCGGCGGGAACCGGGGGCAGCACCACGCCCCGATGGCTGGGCCCGTCCTGGTAGACCGCGGTGGGCAGAATCGCGGCACCGGTCCGCAGGGCCAGGGCGGCCGGGCCTCCGGGCAACAGCGTGCGCTCCCCGAAGAACTCCACCTCCACCCCCCCGCGGCCCACCTGGCGATCGGCCAGGAGGCATACCACTTGTCCAGCCCGCAGCGATTTGATGAGCACCGAGACGGCATCTGGGCCCAACGGCACAATATCGATGCCCATGCGGCGGCGCTCTTTCACCATCCAGTCGAACAGCCAAGCCGTTCTCAGCGGCTCGACCACGGAAATCACCGGGTACCCGGGAATCCGGGCCATCCATGTTCCGGCCCATTCCCAGCCCCCGAGATGAGGAAGGGCCAAAATCGGCGCCGTGCCGGTGTCCATCGCCTCCTCGATATTGTGAAAACCCTGATGGCTGAATCCGGCATCGACCGCGGCATCGTCCAGATTGTAGAGCCGAGCTCCGTCGAACCAGTACCGGGCATACGACTCGAAAGACGCCTGCACGGCCTGCGCCAGCGCCTCATCTTTCAAGTCGGGGCCGCACACCCGTTGCAAACGACGCTCGGTGATGAAACGGCGCTCGGGCAGCAGCCGGTATGCGCTCCGGCTGATGGCCCGGGTCAAAGCTGCCCCCACCGGCTGGGGCAGGCGGCGGGCCAAAGCAGCACCGCTGCGGTAGAGGACTGCGTCTGCGGAAAGACGACGGGTTCGGCCACTTGGAGTCGCGCTCTCGGAGATGTCGGCCATGTCAGCGGTCTGGTCAGTGCCGAAGCCGGCGCGGCGGGCGGCGAGTCTCGCGACGATTGGCGCGACGGGCCCGGTGAGAGGCACGCCATCCCTCGTTGGGCTGCCGACGCTCCCCGCGAGGGGGGCGGCGGACCCGACGCGCCACCGGTCGGCGGGCAGAAGGGATGTCAGCTTGGCGCCAGACCTTGACAAACCGATGCACGGCGGTGGCCGCAGTGAGCGCCAGCATCGCCCAAAGCACCGGGATCAGGACGAAGCTGAAGGCCAGCCCGGCCCCGAGCACGACAAACCGCTCGGCCCGCTCCATGAGGCCGCCCTTGGCGTCGAGTCCCAGCGACTCTGCCTTGGCCCGCTGATAGGAGACCAGCATGGCCGCGGCCATGAGCGCCACCGGCAGCATGAAGATCCGGCCGGGCTCGTTGGAGCCCAGGTACCAGGCAACGCCGCCGAACAGCAGCGCATCGCACACCCGGTCGCTGACCGAATCGAAGAAGGCACCCCGTACCGAACTGGTGCCAGCTGCTTTGGCGATGGGTCCGTCAAGGGCGTCGGGAAGCCCGGTGAGGATCAAAAAGACCAGGCCGAGGATCAGCTGGCCGCGTCCTATGACCACTGCGGCCACCGCGGCCATGGCGATGCCGACGAGGGTGACCGCATCTGCGCTGACACCCATCCGGCAGAGGACAGCACCGATGGGATCAAGCCCTCGATTGACCGCCGAGCGCCAATTGCCGTCGAACATGCGACCCCTACTCTACTTGTCTCTAACAGTCAGTTTGAACGGAGGTCAGCCCAGTCCTCGGGATTGGGCTCAACGAGTTGGTCGATCAGCTCGCCGGTGATGCCGTCCACGAAGACCAGCCCCCGCCGGTCGGGCTGGGGCTCGTTGGAATAGAGCAAGATTCGCCACGTGGGGCGGCTTAACCAGCCCCGCCACCCCATTTGTGCCGATGCATGGCCCACGGGAAAGCCCACCGCGCCGATGGCGATCACCAACGCTTCCGATTCGTCGACCTTCAGATCCTTCCCGCAGACGAATCCGTAGACGGCGAAGACAGCCAGAGCGATGGCGGCGGCCAGGATCCCCCCGTTGACCAGCGGACTCCCGGAGGCAACGACCCATACCACCGTGCAGACCACCGCGGCCGACAGGTAGATGATGGCCGGAATCCGGCGGCGGCTGTTGTTGGGGAACAGGTAGGGGCCGACGTATTCGCTGAGGTTCAGCTCTTGGGGAAGCTCATCGGTGATCTCGGCGTCAGACATTGCTCAACTCCTGGAGAAGCTCATCTCGGCGTCAGACACAACCGGAGGCTACCCACCTTCCCAGGCGTTTCTCAGCTTGGACCATGATTCCGCGAGGGATTCGGGGAGCACCCTGGTTTCGGCCATGGTGGTCATGAAGTTGGTATCGCCCCGCCAGCGGGGCAGGCAGTGAACGTGGAGGTGATCGGGCACGCCGGCCCCCGCGGCCGCCCCCAAGTTGAGGCCCACGTTCACTCCTTCGGGGCTGTAGGCCCGATGAATGGCCGCCACCGCCGCCCGGACTGCGACCCACAGCTCATCGCTCTCGGCATCGCTGAGATCGCCCAGATCAGCCACCGCCCGATTGGGGGCAACCATCAGGTGGCCGCTGCCATAGGGATAGGCGTTGAGCACCGCGAAGCAGGTTTCTCCCCGCCACAAGATCCCCGTCTCCTCATCAGGTTCGGGCGCCGCCAATAGGCGCTCGAAGAGGGTGCCCTGGGTGGGCGTCGAATCCGACTTGGGGATACCGGACACATAGCGGCTGCGCCACGGGGCCCACAATCGCTCGAGCATCAGCGGTGAGCGTCCACTTCATCGCCCAAACGGGCCGCGAAGTCTTCCAACGGCACGCCCCGCTCGTCGCCATCGCTCCCCCGGGCGTTCACCCCCACCGTGCCGTGGGCCACGTCGTCGTCGCCCACCACCAGCACATAGGGCAGCTTTTGGAGCTTGGCTGCTCGGATGCGCCGGCCCAACGGCTCCTGCGCGTCGGACACTTCCACTCTGAAGCCGGCTCGGCTCAGGCGGGCCTGCGCTTCGGCGGCGTAGTCGCCATGGGAGGCGGCCACCGGCAAGACTGCGGCTTGGACGGGGGCCAGCCAGGCGGGGAACGCGCCGCCATAGTGCTCAAGCAACACCCCGAAGAAACGCTCGATCGACCCCATCAGCGCCCGGTGGATCATCACCGGGCGGTGGCGGCCGCCGTCGGCGCCCACGTACTCCAGGCCGAAGCGCTCGGGGAGCTGGAAGTCCACTTGGATGGTGGAGAGCTGCCAACTCCGGCCGATGGCGTCGCGCACATCCACATCGATCTTGGGTCCGTAGAAAGCGCCCCCGCCCTCATCGACCGCATAGTCCAGCTCCGCGGCTGTCAGCGCTTCCCGGAGAGCCTCAGTGGCGAGATCCCACTCGGCGTCTTCGCCCACTGACTTCTCCTGGGGCCTGGTGGCCAGGCGGGCGTCGAACGACTCGAATCCGAACGCCCGAAGCACCGAGAGCACGAACGCCAACAAGGAGGCGATCTCGGCGGGGGCTTGCTCCCGGGTGGCGAAAATGTGACTGTCGTCTTGGGTGAATCCCCGGGAGCGCATCAGCCCGTGGACCGCCCCCGACAGCTCGTAGCGGTACACCGTGCCCAGTTCGAACATGCGAATGGGCAGGTGGCGGTAGGAGCGCTGGCTGCTCTTGTAGATCAGCACGTGGAAGGGGCAGTTCATCGGCTTGGGGAGGTAGGAGGCGCCGTCCATCTCCATAGCCGGGTACATGCTCTCCCGATAGAAGTCCAGGTGGCCGCTGGTCTCCCACAGCTCGGAGCGGGCGATGTGGGGCGAGTACACGAACTGGTAGCCGCCATCGTCGTGCCGGTCGCGGCTGTAGTCCTCGATGATGCGGCGCACTGCTGCCCCTTTGGGGTGCCACACCGCCAGCCCCGGACCCAGCTCGGTGGGCCACGACAACAGGTCCAGGTCGCGGGCCAGTCGGCGGTGGTCGCGCTTTTCGGCTTCGGCCAGCCGGTGCAGGTGGGCGGCCAAGTCTTTGCGCGAAGCCCAGGCGGTGCCGTAGACGCGCTGCAAGGAGGGGCGGCCGGCGTCGCGCCGCCAATAGGCCCCGGCCACGCTCATCAGCTTGAAATGCCCCAGCCGGCCGGTGGACGGCACGTGGGGGCCGCGGCATAGGTCGATGAAGGTGTCAGAGTTGCGGTAGTAGCTGATCCGGCCGTCGCCCGATACCTCGTCGGCCAGCTCGTCGGCCGAATCCCCCTTCCCGCCGGCTGTGGAGGCCATGGCCACCGTTTCGATGATCTCCCGCTTGTAGGGGTGGTCGGCAAACAAATCGAGCCCTTCAGCCGCCGACACCTCATGGCGCTCGAAGGGCTGGTCGGCCGCGATGATCTCCTGCATCCGGGCTTCTATGGCCTCGAGGTCGTCATCGCTGATGGTGGCTCCGTCGGGCAGATCGAAGTCGTAGTAGAAACCGTCTTGAATGGGAGGGCCGACGGCGTAAGTGGCGCCGGGGTACATCTCCAACACGGCTTGGGCCAGCACATGGGCGGTGGAATGGCGCAGCGTTTCCAGGCCCGCGTCGCTTGCAGCAGTGATGATCGACACCTGCTGGCCGTCGGCCAACGAAGCGCTCAAGTCCACCTCGACGTCGTCCACGGTGGCGATGAGGGCGGCTTTGGCCAGCCCCGGGCCGATGTCGGCGGCCAAGTCGCCCGCGGTGGCGCCGAGGGGAAGCGAGCGCGTGCTTCCATCCGGGAGAATGACGCTGATGTCAGCCATGACAAGCCAATTTAACCATTCGACCTGCCTCAGCCTGTTCCATTATCGGTGCTAGATCTGAACGCCCAGCAAGGCGGCTGCGGGCTCGATAGCGCTCGTCGAGGCGGCTTCGTCGATGGCCGCAACCGCTGAGGGTGTGTCCAGATCGTCGTCCAGGCAAGCCCGCACCCGATCGAGGACCGGGTTGGCTGTGTCCTGGCTTGCCTTGGGTGCGGCCAACCATGCTTCGAGTCGCGCCGCGGCCGCAGGCATGACCGAGTCGTCCCACTCCCAGGAATCCCGGTAGTGGTGGGCCACAATGCCCAAACGAATCGCCCGGGGGTCGTACTCCTTGAGCAGGTCGGAGACGAACACCAGATTGCCCAGCGACTTGGACATCTTGGCGCCGTCCATCCGCACCATCGCCTGGTGCATCCAGTGGCGCACAAATCGCTTGCCGGTAACCACCTCCGACTGGGCCGTTTCGCACTCGTGGTGGGGGTAGATCAGATCGGTCCCGCCCCCGTGCAGATCGACGGTGTCGCCCAACTCCCGCATGGCCAGCGCCGAGCACTCGATGTGCCAGCCAGGTCGGCCCGAACCCCATTTGGAGTCCCAGGCAGGCTCGTCGGGGGCCGACTTCTGCCACAGCACGAAATCCAGGGGGTCGCGTTTGTTGGGGTCGTCGGGGTTGCCCCCGTGCTCGGCGGCCAGGCTGAGCATCGTGTCGCGGTGAAAGTGGCTGATTTGGCCGAAGCGTTCAAAGGTGGAGATGTCGAAGTACACCGATCCGCCCGACTGATAGGCGTTGCCCCGGTCGAGCACGAGCCCGATCATCTTGCGGATGTCGGCGATGGCCGATGTGGCCCGAGGCTCTGACCAGCACGGCAGCATGCCCAGGGCCTCCATGTCGGAGTCGAATCGGGCGGTCTCGGCCGCGGCCAAATCCAGGTAGTGGACGCCGATCTCCCGGGCCTTGCGGAGTATGTCGTCGTCCACATCGGTGATGTTGCGCACGCAGCGAGTTTCGTGATCCCGGTCGCGCAGCCGCCGCTGGAGCACGTCGTAGGCCACATAGGTGGCGGCGTGACCCAGGTGGGTGGCGTCGTAGGGGGTGATGCCACAGGTGTACATGGCCACCACCGGTCCCGGCTCGAAAGGGACCACCGCTTGGCGAGCGGTGTCGTAGAGGCGCATCGGCTCTGCTGAGGATGCGGCAGAAAGCGGGGAGGGCATGACCGGCAGACTCAGCCGCCTTCGAGACCCGACCCGGTGAAGCGGACCGCCACCCGGGTCTTGTAGCGGACGTTGAGTTGCAACAGCACCGCGGTGAAGGCCTCCACCGGCGTGGCGATCGACAGCGGCCCCGCGTCGAGAGCCCGCACTCCGGGCATCTGGCCCACGATCTCCATGGTGGCATCGGTGGCCCCGGGATGGTCAGAGCAAACCAGCACGTCGCTGTCCACCGGCCGAGTCAGGTCGCCCAAATCGTGCGCCGGCACATGGTGGAGAGCGGCCGACACCAGGGCCTCGGGCACGGCGGCCTGCACCGACGCCGCCACCGAGCCCCGGGGCGGCGCCAGTGGCTGGAACTCCCGGCCCATCTTGACCAAGGCGTTGGCCATGCTGATGGTCACCTTGCCGGCCAGATCGTCAGCCACCGAAGCAGCCGTGGTCGCGGCGGCATCCCATGGAGTGGCCACGACAACCACTTCGCAGGAGGCGGCGCCGTTGTTGGCCGCGCCCGACAGGGTGAGGTCGTGATCAGGCCATTGGCCTCTCAAGCGGTCGCAGACTTCAGCGGCTCGCGCCGCGGAACGCGACCCCACCACGGTGTCGAATCCCACCGAAGCCAATCGGACGGCCAACGCGCCGCCCGCCGGTCCCGTCCCTCCGAGAATGCCGATCCGCATCGATCCAACGGTATAGGAGGATCACTCCCGAACTCACATACAGCCGTTGCCCCGGCTCAGGCGAGCTGCCTCCAACGACCATGGGACTCCTCACCTAGCCGCATAGAGCTACCACTGGGTTCGATGACGAGTAGCCTCCAACGACCATGGGACTCCTCGACGGGAAACGGATTCTGGTCACCGGGGTGCTGACCGACGCCTCGCTGGCCTTCGGAATCGCCTCACTTGCCTGCGAAGAGGGTGCCGAGCTGGTGCTGACCGGCGCCGGGCGGGGCCTCAGCCTCACCGAGCGCACCGCCCACAAGTTGCCGGGCTCGCCGCCGGTGCTGGCCTTCGACGTGACCGATCCCGACCACCCCGCCGCCCTCCGCGAAGCGCTGGCCGGCCGGTGGGGATCGGTGGACGGCGCCCTGCATGCCATCGGCTTCGCCCCCGAGGTGTGTCTGGGCGACGACTTTATGGCCGCCGGATGGGACGACGTGAAGGTGGCCATCGAGATCTCGGCCTACTCGCTCAAGACCCTGGCCGAGGTGGTGGTCCCGCTGATGGACGACGGCGGTTCAATCGTGGGACTGGACTTCGATGCCACCGTGGCCTGGCCGGCCTACAACTGGATGGGGGTGGCCAAAGCGGCCTTCGAGTCCACTGCTCGCTACCTGGCCCGCTCCTTGGGCGACCAGGGCATCCGGGTGAACCTGGTGGCGGCCGGTCCGGTGCGCACCATGGCCGCCCGCTCCATCCCCGGTTTCGAGGTGTTCGAGGACTCCTGGGCTGATCGGGCCCCTCTGGGCTGGGACGTCAAGGACAGCTCTTCGGTGGCCAAAGCCGCGGTGGCGCTGCTGTCCGACTGGTTCCCCATGACCACCGGCGAGATGCTCCATGTGGACGGCGGCTATCACGCCGTAGGCGCCTGAAGGCTTCGAGCTAGTCCGCCATGGGGTGGACGAAGTCGTCGGCGAATCGGTTGATGGCGTCCCGATAGGCCGTGGCGTTCGCCAGGAGCCCGTCGCGGTGGTCGGTGCTGACATCGATGAGGGCGGCCCAGGGCAGGGCGAACAGGCCGGTGACGCCCAACTCCTCCTCGGCCCGGCGATAAAGATCCAGCGAGGGGGGCTCGTAGAAGCCGGTGATGATCTCGAACGGCTCGTCGGCCCGCCCCTCCTCGGCCAGCATGGCGCGGAGGCGGGCAACATGGTCAGCCAAGCTGTCCCAGTCGTAGGCGTTGCCGATCCAGCCGTTGGCGTGGCGAGCGGCCCGGCGCAGGGCCGGTCCGGAATGGCCCCCGGTGTAGATGGGGATGGGTCGGTCGGGCGCCGGGCCCATCATCATGGCCGGGACGTCGTAGAACTCGCCGTGGAACTCGACCCAGCCCGGTTTCCACAGCTCGCGCAGCGCCTCGATCATCTCGTTGGTGCGAGGGCCGCGGTTGTTGAAGTCCTGGCCCATCTGCTCGAACTCCTCGCGCATCCAGCCCGCGGCCATCCCCAGCGCCACCCGGTTGCCGGAGATAACCGCTGCGGTGGACACCTGCTTGGCCACCGACAGAATCGGGCGGTTGGGGGCGATGAAGATGTTGTTGGAGAAGTGGAGCTGCCGGGTGGCGCCGATCATGGCCCCGATGGTCACCCAGCTGTCGGGCCACGACGTCTCTGGATCCCAGATGGGCCGGCCGTCCTCATACGGCGAGTACGGGTACGGGCTCTTGAGGTCTTGGGGATAGAAGATGTGATCCGACAGCAGCATCCCGTGGTATCCGGCTTCATCCACCATCCGGGCAATGGGCACCAGCTCGGTGCTCTTCATGAACGCGGTCACACACCAGAATTTCATGTCGCCCATTATGGCCCGTGGGCGCGGTCGGTCTCGTCGAAGAGATCACCGACCAGCACCTCCAGCACATCCTCCAAAGTGACCAGGCCGACGGTGCGACGGCGGGCGCCCTGGCGGACGACGGCCAGGTGGCGACGGCTGCCCTGCATCAGCGCCAGGGCTCCTTCCAGCGAAGTCTCCTCCTCGATGGCGGGCACGACCCGGATCAACTGATCGCCAAGGGGCAGAGATGCCCGGGCGCTGGTCACGTCGAGGAGGTCCTTGGCGTGGACGAACCCGACCACTCGGTCAACCGAGCCGCTCTGGACGACAATCCGAGAGTGGCCGCTGGCATTCATGATATCGAGCACCTCGGCCACGGTGGCCTCCCGCTCCACCGCCACGATCTGGTCGCGGGGCACCATCACCGCTCGGACCGGGCGGCCGGCCAGCTCCAGCGCGCTGGACAGCAGCGTGCGGTCGAAGTCGTCCAAGAAACCCTCGGCAGCCGAAAGCTCCACGAGAGCGGCGATCTCCTGGGCGGTGTGGGTGGTGGGCAGCTGGTCGATGGGCTCCACGCCGCACAGCCTCACCAGTCCGGCACTGAGGCGGTTCAGCAGTCCGATGAGCGGACCGAACACCAGGGCGTACAGGCGGTTTGCCGGAGCAAGCCACATGGCGGTGCGCTCGGCCCCGGCCAAGGCGATGTTCTTGGGCACCATCTCCCCCAAAACCATGTGCAGGTACACCACCAAGGCCAGCGAAACCCCAAAGGAAATGGTGTGCAGCACCCCCGAGGGCAACTCGGCAAACGACTCCACCGCTCTCTCGATGACGCGGGCCACCGCCGGTTCGGCCATGAAGCCCAGTCCCAGCGACGTCATGGTGATGCCGAGTTGGGCGCCGGCCAACTGCCGGTTGAGGTCGCTCATCGCCGCCAATGCGAGCCGGGCCCGGCGATTGCCGGCTTCGGCCAGCGGCTCCAGGCGGGATCGCCGGGCGGCGATGAGCGCGAACTCCACGGCCACAAAACCGGCATTGGCCGCCAAGAGCACCACCGCCACGCCGATGAACAAGCCAGTCATCGGCCTGCTCGACTTGGCCAAGACGGACCACTGCTGACCACCTGTCGCAAGCGGACGGTGTCGATTCGGTGCCGGTCCACCGACTCGATCAGGAACTCCCAACCCTGATAGCGGAATACCTCGCTGGCAATCGGGATGCGCTGAAGATGGTCCAAGATGAAGCCGGCCAGGGTCTCGTAGTCGCCGTCGGGCACCCGAAGCCCGGTCATGTCCTCCAGCTCGTCGGGATGGATCCCGGCTTGCACCACCAGCTCACCGGCATCGCGGGCAACGGCCGGGGGCTCGGTGTCGTCGTGCTCGTCGGCGATCTCGCCCACGATCTCCTCCACGAGGTCCTCCTGGGTGACGATGCCCGCGGTGCCGCCGTGCTCGTCCAAGACCACGGCCAGGGGGCTGCGCCGGGACCTCATATCCAGCAGCAGGGAGCGCAAATCCCGAGTCTCGGGGACGACAAGAGGCGGTCGCATGATCGCGGTGACCGGGGTGGCGGCCCATCGCTCCGCCGGCACCTCGTACACGTTCTTGACCAAGGCCACGCCCACCACATCGTCGATGTCGGCGCCGATCACCGGGAGGCGGGAGAACCCGGTCTGGCTCGACAGCGTCACCAGATCGGCCACCGACTGGTGGTGCTCGACGGCGCTTACCGACACCCGGGGAACCAGCACATCGGCGGCGTCTCTTTCTGCGAAACGGATTGCCCGGGTCAACAGGCGGGCCGTGGCCGGCCGCATCGCCCCCTCCTGGCCCGAGGAGCGGACCAGCCAGGCCAACTCCTCGCGGGAGCGGGCCTCGCTCAGCTCTTCAGCGGGCTCAATCCCCAACCGGGTCACGACCCAATTGGCCGATCCGTCCAACAGGCGGATGAACGGTCTGGCCAGAGCAGCAAATCCCCTCATGGGCGCGGCCAGGCGCATGGCTGTGGGCAGCGGGCGGGCAATGGCCAGCGTCTTGGGGACCAACTCTCCCAGCACCATCTGGACAACCACCGCGATAGCCAGCGCGGCGGCGATGGAGACCCCGGTGGCGGCGCCACCGGCAACGCGATCGGCAATCGGCTCCAGCGCCGATGCAATGGAGGGCCGGGCGATGAATCCCAGAGCCAGGGAGGTGGCGGTGATACCGAATTGCGCCCCCGAGAGCTGGAAGGAGAGGGACTTGAGCAGCGACAAGGTGGTCCGGGCGGCGCGTCGACCCTCGGCGGCCAAACGCTCGATGCGAATCCGGTCTACCGCGACCAGAGCAAATTCGATGGCCACGAACACGGCATTGGCCGCCACCAGAATTGCGGCGGCCGCCAGACCGAGAGTGGTGGTCCAGCTCATCGTCGCTGACCCAGGGCTTGGCATCGGCAATATTCTTTAGGGAAACTAACCATGTGAGTCTCAAACAATCGCCGTCACGAGTCGCATTGGAAGCAGCTCAGGCGGCGACCCGGCTCGCCCGCCAAGTGGCACTGGCTCTGGGAGACTTGGACCTCTCACCCTCACAGTATCGCCTGCTGTTGTTCTTATCGGAAGGCAACGCGGCTGCTTCGGCGGTAGCCGGGCGGCTGGCCGTGAGCCGGCCCAGTGTGACGGCGCTGGCCGACGGGTTGGAAAAGCGGGGCTTGCTCCAGCGCAAGTCCGATCCGGCCGACCGCCGAAAGGTAGCCCACGAGCTGACCGATGCCGGGCGGGAAACACTGGCCGCAGCCGACTTGGCGGTGGCCGAGCAGATCACCGGGATTGCCGCCCATCTCGGCGCCGACCAGGCCGATCAAGCACTCGAGGGACTGGCCCTCTGGAATGAGGCGCTCACTCGGGCTCGCGGCTCGCGGGAAGCACAGAAGTGACCGCGACCGACACCGGACCTGTCGGTATCCGGGAGTTCGGACCCGACCAGGCGGAGGCCCAGTCCGACGTCCCCGAATTCGAGCCAATCGGGGTTTCAGCCCAGTACGCGCCGCCGACCGCAGGGATCGACCCCGACCAAACCAAGGGGTGGATGAAGCGGCTGATGCCGCTGGTCCGGGCCCACCGGCGGACCCTGGTGACCGGCGTGGTCACCGGTGTCTTCGCGCTGGCCACCCAAGTTGCTGTGCCGGCTGCGGGCCGTTCGGCCGTGGACGCGGCCATCACCGGTGATCGCCAAGCACTGTGGGTTGTGGCGATACTCATCGCCGTATTCGGTGTCGGTCGGCTGGTTTTCGGCGGCGTGTACCGCTTTCAGCTGTTCAAGCTGGGCTGGAACGTGGAGACCGATTTGCGGGCCATCATGTACGAACACCTCACCCGGCTGTCGTTTTCCTACTACGACCGCACCCAGTCGGGGCAGGTCATCTCCCGGGCCAACAGCGATATCCGGTCGGTGCAGCTTCTGCTCGCATTCGGGCCGCTCATCAGCATGAACGTGCTGATGTTCGTGATGGCCCTGGGGTTCATGGTGTACATCCACCCCTGGCTGGCGCTGGTGGCGCTGGCCCCGTTGCCCGGGGTCTACTGGTTCGGCCTCAGGTTCCGCAACCAGGTGTTCCCGCTGTCGTGGGTGACCCAGGCCCGCATGGCCGACTTGGCCACCATCGTGGACGAGAATGTGAACGGCACTCGGGTGGTAAAGTCGTTCGCCGCCGAGGAGCGCCAGATCGCCCTGCTGGGACGGTCGGCCCAGCGCATCCAATGGGCCAACGTGGAGATCGCCAAGAGCCGGTCCCGCTGGAACCCCCTCATCGAGTCGCTGCCCCGACTGGGCACCGCCATGGTGGTGCTCTACGGCGGCTGGCTGGCCATCGAGGGCGTGGTGTCCATCGGCACGCTGCTGGCCTTCAGCGCTTATGTGATCATGCTGCAAGTGCCCTTCCGCATGGCCGGGTTCGTGCTCATGCAGGGCCAGCGAGCCGGTGCCGCCGCCCAGCGGATCTACGAGATTCTCGATGAGGTACCCGAGATCACCGACTCCCCCACCGCGGTCGACATGATCGAGCCCCACGGGCTGGTGGACTTCGAGGAAGTCCACTTCGGCTACAACCCCGACACCCCGGTGCTAAACGGGTTCACCCTGCGCATCGAGCCTGGGGAGCGGGTGGCCATCGTGGGCAGCACGGGAAGCGGCAAGTCCACCGTGGCCCGGCTGCTGGACCGGTTCTATGACGTCGACGGCGGATCGGTTCGCATCGACGGCATCGACGTGCGGGATGTGACCCTGCGCAGCCTGCGCCACACGGTGGGATTGGTGCTGGATGAGCCATTCCTGTTCTCGGCGTCGGTCCACGACAACATCGCCTACGGCCGTCCCGGCGCCTCCCGCGCCGAGGTGGGGATCGCAGCCGAAGCAGCTCAGGCCCGCGGGTTCATCAGCGAGCTGGCCGACGGCTTCGACACCGTGGTCGGCGAGCGGGGCTACACCTTGTCGGGCGGCCAGCGCCAGCGCATCGCCATCGCCCGGACCTTGCTGGCCAACCCCAAGGTGCTGGTGCTGGACGACGCCACCAGCGCCATTGACGTGACCGTTGAAGAGGCCATCCACAATGCGCTGCAAGAACTCATGGCCAACCGCACCACCATCATCATCGCCCACCGCCTGTCCACCATCAGCCTGGCAGAGCGGGTGGTGGTGCTGGACCAAGGCCGAGTGGCCAACATGGGCACCCACGCCGAGCTGCTGGCCACCGATCCCCACTATGTGGAGATCCTGGCCCGCCACAGCGACGACGTGTCGGACCATGCGTCGGACAACGCGATGGGCGATGTGCTGGTCAACGTGTCGGGCAACGGCGGCGGCGACCCAGGAGCCGGCGCCCGGTTCTCTGAGAACGGCTGGTAGTGGGCTGGGGAGGGTTTTTCGGCGGGCCCCAGGCCCAGAGCGCGGCGCGCGACGCCGGACTCCCCCATGCCGGCGTGCCCGGCAACCTGCGAGCCCAAGTCGAAGAGGTGCTGAGGACCGAGCCAGAGTATCCCCCGGTGGAGGTGGACTTCAGCCACCGCCAACCGGCTGATCCGCCGCTAACGCTGCGCTCCCTTCTGTGGCCCTTCCGCCGACAGCTGGCGGTGGCGCTGCTGCTGGTGGTGATGGAGTCGGCGATGATGCAGTCGGGGCCGCTGCTGGCCCAGCTGGGCATCGACCACGGCGTCAGCTCCGGCAATGTGCGGGTGCTGCTGGTGGTGGCCGCCGTCTTCCTCGGCACCGTGGCTGCCCATGCGCTGAGCTCCTCCCTGCGCATTCGCTACACCGGCAAACTGGGCGAGCGCCTCATGTACGCCTTGAGGATGCGGGTGTTCTCCCATTACCAGCGGCTGTCGCTGAAGTTCTTCACCGAGGAGAAGGCGGGCGTGCTGATGACCCGCATGACCAGCGACATCGAGGCCCTGACCGTGCTGTTCCAAGAGGGCTTGGTGAACTTCGCTGTGCAGGGTTTGGCTCTCACGGTGATCACCGCCGTGCTGTTCTATCTGAACCCGCTGCTGGCCGTGCTGACCCTGGTGATCGTGGTGCCGGGCACATTCCTGCTCAGCATCTGGTTCCGGAAGGTGTCCGACCTGTACTACGGACTGGTCCGGGACCGTATCGCCGAGGTGCTGGCCGACTTGCAGGAGAGCTTGGCCGGCATCCGGGTGATCACCGCCCACAATCGCCGCCGGCACAACGTGGTCAACCACACCAACGTGGTCGGAAGGCACAAAGACGCCAACTTGGCCGGTGTGCGGGCGGCGTCCATCTACGCCCCCACCACCGAGGCCATCGTCATCGTCGGCCAGGCCATCTTGCTGGTGATCGGCGGAACGATGGTGATCAACGGCAGCCTCACCCCCGGCGAGCTGACCGCCTTCGTGCTCTATCTGACGTTCTTCTTCGCCCCCATCCAGCAGCTGGTGCAGCTCTACAATGGCTACCAGCAGGGACAGGCCTCGGCCAAGAAGCTGCGCGAGGTGCTGGAAAACGAGCCCTCGGTGCCGGAAACCCCCGACGCGGTGGACCTGCCCCCCATCGAGGGGGAGATCACCTTGGACCGGGTGAGCTTCGGCTACGACGACAATACGCCCGTGCTCCACGACGTGAGCCTGCGGCTGGCGCCGGGCGAGAGCCTGGCGGTGGTCGGGCCCACCGGGGCGGGCAAGTCCACGGTGGCCAAGCTGATCGTCCGGTTCTACGACCCCCAGCAGGGAACGGTGTGTATCGACGGCTGCGATTTGCGGACGGTGACGCTGGCCTCTCTGCGCCGCCAGCTGGGGGTGGTCCCCCAAGAGCCGTTCTTGTTCTACGGCTCCATCCGGGACAACGTGGCCTTCGCCCGGCCCGACGCGTCCATGGACGAGGTGCTGGAGGCCTGTCGAGCCGTGGGCCTGACCGAGCTGTTGGAACGGCTGCCCGATGACGTGAATTCCCAAGTTCACGAGCGGGGGGCTTCGCTATCAGCTGGTGAGCGGCAGCTATTGGCGCTGGCCCGGGCGTTTCTGGCCCGTCCCCGGGTTCTGGTGCTGGACGAGGCCACCTCCAATCTGGACTTGCGATCGGAGTCCAAGATCGAAACCGCCTTGGATGTGGTGCTGGAAGGGCGCACAGCCATCATCATCGCCCACCGGTTGGCCACCGCCATGCGGGCCGACCGGATCGCGGTGGTGGAGGACGGCCAGATCACCGAGATCGGCACCCACGACGAGTTGGTGGCCCTAGGCGGCCACTACGCCGACATGTATGCCACCTGGATGGCCCACACCAACTGATGACCGCGCTGCATCTGGCCGGGGTGGGTTTCATCCGTGACCAGCGACCGATCCTCGCCGACGTGGACTGGGAGGTGTCCGATGGCCAGCGGTGGGTGGTTTTGGGGGCCAACGGCTGCGGCAAGACCACCCTGCTGCGGATCGCCGCGCTCTACGAGCACCCGACCACCGGCACGGTGGAGGTGCTGGGCCAACGCCTGGGCCGGGTGGATGTGCGCCGATTGCGGCATCGGGTGGGTTTCGCGTCGCCCGCGCTGGCCCAGATGCTGCGCCCCCACCTGAGCACGGCCGAGGTGGTGATGACCGCCCGCCACGGCGCGCTGGAACCGTGGTGGCACGACTACACCGACGCTGATCGAGAGCGAGCAGAAAAGCTGCTGGAGCAAGTGGGAGCGGCTGGGATGGGCCACCGCACCATCGCCACCCTGTCCTCGGGCGAGCGCCAGCGGGTGCAGATCGCCCGCAGCCTAATGGCCGACCCCGGCCTGGTGCTGCTGGACGAACCCGCCTCCACCCTCGACTTGGGCGGCCGGGAGATGCTGATGGCCGACCTGACCCGCCTGGCCGCCGACCCCGCCGCCCCTCCCCTGGTGATGGTCACCCACCGCACCGAGGAGGTCCCCGCCGGCTTCACCCACGCCCTGCTCCTGCGCAATGGCCGGATACTGGCCCAGGGCCCCCTAGAAGAAACGCTGACCTCCGAATCCCTGTCGGACTGCTTCGGCCTCCCCCTCTCCCTCGAGCACCGCAACGGCCGCTGGCACTCCCAAGCCCGTTAGCGGACAGTCTCTTGGCCGGTCGGCGCGACCACTGGCTCTACGTCAACCAGCGATGCGGATTTAGATAACTTTCATGCAATGTAGTGAGTTTTGGCTTGTGCTTCCCCCAGAGCGCCGGTAGGGTGGACGGCGTGTTCGGAGAGTCGCTCCGATGAGCATGTTGGCGGACCGCCTACCGGGAGCTGAGGTCTACTATCCGGAAGGACCACAAGTGCCCGAAGGCGACATGCAAATGCGCCGTCGAGTCGAACTGGCCGTCGCGCTGCGCAGCTGGGTATCCGAAAACCACTCCGAGGCCTGGGTGTGCTGCGACATCAACATCTACTACCGCGAAGGCGATGCACGCGTCGTTGTAGCGCCCGATTTGGCTGTTGCCTTCGGCGTGGACAAGTCCGCCGTGGAGAACAAGGGCACCTACAAAGTATGGGAAGCTGGTGCCATCCCGTCCTTCGTGCTGGAGATCGCCTCCCCGAAAACCTACAAAGTGGACCTTTGCGACAAGCCCGCCAAGTTCGCCGACCTCGGCGTATCGGAGTACTGGCGCTTAGACCCCACCGGCGGCGATTTGCTCGGCACCCCGCTGGCCGGCGAACGCTGGCAAAATGGCCAATGGGAACCCATCGCCATCACCCCCGAAGCACCGGGAGATGATCGGATAGAACTCCGAGGCCACAGCGACGCCCTCGGCCTCGACCTGTGCTGGGCCCCTCCCAAGCTGCGCCTCTACGACCCCACCACTGCCACCTGGCTGCGAGACCACGAGGACGAAGCCGCCCGCGCCGATGCCGCTGAGAGCTGGGCTAGGGCCGCCGAAACCCGGGCTCGAGAAGCCGAGGCCGAGCTGGTCGCCATGCGCCACCGCATCGAACACCCCCCGACTCCCCCCAAGCCCGCCCAATAGCCACCGGCGCAAAGAGGCTCGGGCGTTCCCCGCTACCTGGTCAGATCGTTCTCGTCTTCGCATGATTCCAGGATCAACTCAACCAACGCATCGGCCCTTCGCTGTTGTGGCGTGCGCGGGGCATCGGGGTCTTCGTTGCGCCACAGTTCTTCCTCTTTCGCCGAAAGCGCCGCAGCAATCCGAGCACCGGTGTCTCGGTCGAACTCCCAGGTGAATGCAATCATCCCATCTTCACAGACCTCGCTGCTTGGTGGTGGCCACAACAGCTCCGAAGCGCTCATGGCGCATTCCCCGGCACCTCAAACGAGTAGACCGAGGCGCTCGAAGAGCCGACCGCCGAGGCGAGGGTCCAGATGTAGTCATCGGTTCTCATGTCGCAATCCTAGGGGGGGTCGATGACAGATTCCCTCGACGCGCGCCCCCGCCTGCAAGCGGATCAATACTGGCTCGGCCAGAACTGATGGCAGATCAGTTTGAGCCGTGCCGGCCAAGCCCGGTAGAACTTGCCGGGTGCTATGCTGGCCTCTGCTTCCCCCGTGCATAGAGCCCTCTGAGGAGGACTTGTGGAACAAGCAATCCTCGCCATGCTGGGGATCATCATCACCCTGATGCTCTACCTGGACCGCGGCCGCCGCGCCGACGACGCTATGATCCGAAATGACATGAGCGACGGCAACGCCCAAATCCGCAAAGAGATGAGCAACGGCAACGCCCAAATCCGCAAAGAGATGAGCGACGGCAACGCCCAAATCCGCAAAGAGATGAGCAACGGCAACGCCCAAATCCGACAGGAAATGCAAGACGGCCTCAAGCAGGTTCACAACCGGCTCGACAAGCTCACTGACATCGTCATGGACCTGTGCCGGAGAGTGGGCCGGCTAGAAGGCCGAGTCGGAGTCTTCGAGCCAAGACCCGACACTTCCCAGTAGCTGTGGCCCGCGACGGGCGAACCTTCCCCGAAACTGTCATTACCACGATGTAGTTTCAAAGGGTGGAGTCTGCCCGGCGACGGCAACCGACGACCACCTCTCATTTCGGGGTGAGCCGGCGGGAGGGACATGATTCCTCCGCGTTCTACGGCCGGTTTCCGGTGCCAGAGATCAGCGACGACTCTGAGGTAGCGGAACCGGCTTGTCGTGACCGGCTGTGGACCGGTGATGCCCGCAAGATGGATCTCTACGGGCAGGTCGCCGACAACTCCGTGGCCCTCGTGGTCACCTCCCCGCCCTATTTCGTGGGCAAGGAGTACGAGGCGGCAGTGGGCAAGGGCCACATTCCCGCCGATTATGTGGACTTCCTCACGATGCTCGAAGAGGTGTTCGCCCAGTGCGTGCGCAAACTTGAGCCTGGTGGGCGCATCGCGGTGAATGTGGCCAACTTGGGGCGCCGCCCATACCGCTCCTTGTCGGCAGATGTGATTGCCATACTCCAAGATCGCCTGGGGCTGCTGCTGAGGGGTGAGGTGATTTGGCAAAAGGCCCGCGGCGCGGGAGGTAGCTGCGCATGGGGCAGTTTCCAGCGACCAGGCAACCCGGTATTGCGAGATCTCACCGAGAGAGTCGTCATCGCCTCAAAAGGGCGCTTCGACCGGGCCGTGCCCGCCGCCGAGCGTTCCGAGCGGGGGCTGCCGTCAGAGGGTACCGCCCATGTGGATGAGTTCATGGAGGCCACCACCGACGTGTGGGAGATACCCACCGAGTCGGCTACCCGGGTGGGCCATCCTGCGCCGTTCCCGGTGGAACTGCCCCAGCGGCTGATCGACCTCTACACCTATCGGGGTGATCTGGTGCTCGACCCGTTCATGGGCGCGGGGACCACTGGGGTGGCCGCAGTCCGCACCGGACGCCACTATGTCGGCTTCGACACCGACGCCGACTACATCGCCTTGGCCGAACAGCGCATCGCCGATGAGCGGGACCGGCTCGAACAGCCTACAGAGGAGCCGCAGTGGCGCGTCACCGTCGCTCCATCGGCCAACAGTGCCGAACCCGAGTGGAGCGACGACTTCCAGGTTCGGGCCGGACAACAAGGCCGCAAGGCCCAGGAAATGGCCCGAGTCGTTCTCGAGCAGAGTGGATTCTGCAATATCCAGGAGAAGGTCAAGTTCTCCTGCGGCGTGGAGGTGAACTTTGAGGCCATCGACCAGCAGGGCAACCGTTGGCTATTCGATGTCTCAGGCGCCTTCACCGTCACCCAGCGTCCTGGGCTGCGCCGCACCGACACGCTGTGGAAGGCAGTGGGCAAAGCTTCGGTGTTGCATTCGTCCGGCGTTGCCGCCCCGCTGGTGCTGTTGACCACCGACCGGCCAGCCGCCAACAGCTCCGGTCAACGAGCGCTCCTAGCGGTCACTGGCCCGGACAAGCCGGTCTACAAGGTGATCGGGATGCTCGACTCCGGCGACGTCGCCCGTCTCGCCGAATTGGCGGGCGCGGGACCGTGCGTCGAATCGGTTGTCGGTGAACGGAGGCAGAGGTAGGCTGCTGAGGAATCTTCCCCCGTGACCTGTTTTGGTAGAGGAAAGATCATGCAAGCTGCCATCGCAACGCTCATCGGAGTATTGGGCACCGGGTTCATCTCCTTGTTATTCCAGTTCATGAGGATGATGGGCACCAGGCTCGATCGCATCGAGTCGAAGGTCGACAACCTCAGCGGCGAGCTCAAGACCCACGGTGAGCGCTTGGCCCGTATCGAAACCAATCTGGACATCGATCCTCCCGCCGAAGCCGCATAGGGCTCAACTAGCACCGTTTTGGAGTAGAACGAAGGCCTCGTAGCCGCTGAGCCGTTGTTATCCCTTACAGCGAGATGACTTGGTCGCCTTGCTGGGTGGCTTGCCAGCGCAGGGCTTTGCGCTCGGCGAAGCCGATCCCGCCGTTCATGGTCAGCGCGATCAGGGCCAAGATGAACACGATGGCGAACGTGTCGCCGTAGGATAGCTGGTTGGCTGCGGTGATGAGCCGCTGGTCGAGGCCCCGCCCATCATGGCCGAGTGGGTCCGCCAGGGGCGCATCGCCTACCGGGTGGATGTGGTGGACGGCATCGAGAACGCCCCCCAAGCACTGGCCCGCCTGTTCGAGGGCCGCAACATCGGCAAACAGCTCGTGAGCATGTCGCCCGGCGACGGCTAGAACTAGCGTCGCAGCCATGACTCCTGAGGATTTGGTGGAAATCGAGGCCATTCGCCAGCTCAAGGCCCGGTATTTCCGGTTGATGGACCAGAAGCGGTGGGACGAGTGGGAGAACGTGTTCTGCGACGATGTGGTGATCTCCACTCCCGACGACACCGGGGAGGGCTCGGACATCCACGGCAACAGGGCTTTCCGGGTGTACCTGGAGCCCATCTTGGCCCCGATCATCACCGCCCATCACGGCCACATGAGCGAGATCAGCATCGACGGGCCCGACACCGCCTCCGCGGTGTGGTCGATGGAGGACCACCTGGACTGGCCGCCGGAGAGTGGCGTGGGCCAGATGTGGGGCACCGGCTGGTACGAGGAGACCTACCGCAAGGGCGACGACGGCCAGTGGCGGATCGCCACACTCTTGCTGCGCCGACAGCGGGTCGAGGTCGAGGGGAATCGGGTGTTCCCGAAGGAGCGGCCCGGCTGACCATCCACCGGGGTCGGCGAGCCCTGTCACCTACGGCGGCCTGGTGCAGGGGCGGACCGGGTCAGACTGCGGTGCCACTCCGCACCCTGGGTATCCCCCCTTTGGCCGGTCACCTCGATTAGGAGGTAACCATGAATGTGATGGAAAAGGACAGGCCGCCGGGCAGGGCCAGGCACTGGCACGGGAATGTAGACAGGCACGTACACAGGCGCAGGGGTTGGATCGCTGCTTGAGGAGCCGCCGAAACGGCCACAGCCGCGACGCGCACTAGCCCCACAATGGGGGCACCCAGAGCGGCGAATGCCCGAATACCCTGGAACCGGTGGTGTAGTACAACCCTTAGTGCGACGGCGCCCCCATACCCCTACCCGTTAAGGATTATCACCACAACCACGCCTTCGGTCACAGAAAGCTCGGGTGTGGCGGTGGTGGCGCGATTGCTCACGCCTCGGCTGGCAAGGGGTTCGAGCACCTCGTCGTTGAGGGGCCAGGCGAGGCCGGTGGTGGTTAGGCGGGCGGGGGCGCCGAGGGCGAAGAGGGACACGGCGGCACCGGGTTCGGTTTCCAGAGTGCGCTGGCCGTGGACTACCACGGCTCGGGCATTGCCCAGCCAGGCCTCTATCTCAACCCCGGCCCATCGGGGAGAAGCCAGGACGGCCAGGTTGCCGATGAGATGATCCAAGCGGCCGCCAGCGGCACCGATGACAATCACGCGGTCGGCGAGTCGGGCGGCCAGTTCCAGGGCCAGCTCCAAGTCGGTCTGGTCTTTGTCGGCGGGATGGCGCTCGATTCGGGTACCGGCCTGCTCAGCGGCCACCAGGGCTTCGGGCGACACCGAGTCCATGTCGCCCACTGCTACTGCTGGCGTCAGCCCGGCGGCCAGCGCGTGGTCGAGGCCGGCGTCGGCGGCCACCACTACGGAGTTGGCGGGGAGGCGGGCGATCTCGGCCGGGGTCGGGGAGTCGCCGCCGGCCACCACAACAACGGTGGCTGCGGCCGACCCCGACTCTGGCGACCGGGCCACTAGAACGACCGGGTGATGGCCCGGGTGGGGCCGAAGTTGTGGAGGCCGCCGGCGTGGAGGTTGCCGAGGCCGCCGGCGCACATCACAATGACGTCGGAGGGCTGCTCCACGATGTAAGCAGTGCCATCGGGGCTGATCCGGTCGCGTTCGGCCAGCCACTTCCTATGGGTCTCGGGAAACTGGTCGACCTTATGGCCAGCGTTGACCCACAGGGCTTCTTGCACGTCTTCGATGGTCGGGTAGGCGGCGGCCAGCATGTCGGCCCAAGGCGGGGGCACCACCACCATGACCTCGGCACCCCAGTGGGAGATGTAGGCATTGGTGCCCACATAGGCCAGCGACTGGCCGATGACCCAGGCCAGCGAGCGACCGTCGTCGGCCGCGATGTCGGCAATGTCCATGGTCCCGATGGTGCCGTAGACGGTGACTGCGTCGCCGCTCACCCCCCGGCGCTTGGCCAACGGCGGCCACGGGGAGCGCTCCTCCCACTCCCCCACCACCAGCCCCACCACCCGGGCCGGCTGGCCCAGCACGCACTTGGACGTCTCCCCGGCCACCTGGCCGCCGACATTGCGCATAACCAGCCGGATGGCCCGCCCGATGGCCGGCCCCGCCCCGGCGGCGCCGCCGAAGCACCCGGCCTCGTAGGGCACATCCAGCCGGTCGCGGGCCGGGCCGTTCACGAGCAGACAGGGCACTACCGAGCTGGTGGTGGTGCTGAGGGCGAACAGGTCGAAGGGGCGCTCGGCCATGGCCTCCAGCGCGGCCATCATCAGCGGCATGGCCTCGGGGGCAGCACCGGCCATGCAGGCGTTGACGGCCAGCTTCTCCACCGTGCACCAGGCGTTGGCCGGCGGCACCTCCAACAGCACCGAATCGGCCGGGCGGCCGGCAGCGGCGGTGAACCGGGCCACCCGCTCGGGCGTGGGCGGGATCAGGGGGAGGCCGTCGCCCCAGCCCCGAGCCGTGGCCCAGGCCATGAACTCCGCCGGATCGTCGGGGACCTCGACCCGCCCGTCGGGGATGGCACCGCCGTCAGGGGCCATTTACGCAGGCACTCCCAGGGAGTCCAGCAGCGACCCCCAGAAGTCGTGGGCGATCTGGCGCACCTCTGGCTCCGGTCGGGTGTCCAGCGGATAGGGCAGCACACAAAGCCGCAGGCCGGGCCGCTCCATGTTGCGGGCCATGATCTCGGCCAGCGGCACGAATTCTTCGGTTACGACGGCGACCGCCGTCTTGTCCTGGGCCGCCACCGCAACTGCGTCGTGGACGGTCCAGGACGTGCAGCTGCCTCAATTGCCGAGCCCGACGATGGCGATGTCCACGTCGGTGGCGAAACTCTCCAACTCCTCCAGCACCGCTTCCTCAAGCTTGACGTCCTGGCGGGATTCCGAGCACCACGGCACCACTTCGGCCCCGGCGGCCTCCAGCTTGCGGGTCCACTCGTCGGTGGCCCACAAGAAGGAGCGCCAGGTGAGATCGTAGCGGATGCCCACTCGCTTGCCGGTCAGAGGGCCGGCATCGGGCCCCCGATCCGGATCTACCGCCGGCGGAACAGCCGTCGGATCCAATACCAACATGCCCGCAGACTACCGGCAAGGCAGGTTTGAAATCCGCTACCTGCCGGTGAAATCAGGGGGGCGGCCTTGCTGGCGGGATTCGGCCCACTCCCGGAAGTCGGCCGACCGGGACGACAGCTCCATGGCGAAGGCCTCGTCGCCCAGGTGGGCCTCCAGGCTGCGGCCGGAGCTGCGGTGGATAAGGGTCTTGGCCAAGCCGACGGCCACGGTGGCCGAGGCGGCCAATCGGGCGGCCAGCGCGGCGGCCTCGGCATCGACTTGGTCAGCCGCGACCGCCTGGTGGATCAGCCCCCAGGCGGCGGCGTCGGCCCCGGAGATCTCTTCGCCCAGCATGAGCATCTGCTTGGCCCGGGCCACACCGGCCAGGCGAGGCAGCAGCCACGACGACCCGCTGTCGGGGGTGATGCCCATCGAGGTGAACGGGGCCCGCAATCGGGCACCGTCGGCAACCACCGCGAAGTCAGAGGCCAACACCAGGCTGAGGCCCAGTCCCACGGCCCACCCCCTTACCGCGCACACGATGGGGACCTGCACCTCCAGCATCACCGGGATGAGCCGGTTCACCAGATAGGGCATGCGCCGGGAGATGCTGCCCGGCCGGGGACGGGAACCTCCGGCGGCCCGGCCCGCCAAGTCGAAGCCGCTGCAAAAGTTCTCTCCCACTGCGTTGAGCAGAACCGCGCGTATCTCCTCGTCGGCGCTGGCCGCCTCCAGGGTGTCGATCAGGGCCAGCACGATGTCGTCGGTCAGCGAGTTGCGGCGCTGGGGGCGATCGAGGGTGAGGGTCAGCAGCGGCGGCGCCGAGACGACGTGCAGACCATCAGGCGGCGAGGGGTAGGGCTTCATGCCCGGCCCACGCTAGTGGTCCTTATGCAGGAGCAAGCTCAGCAGCGCCGAATGCCACCGAGAATCTCACGCACCAGACAACTACCGTGGAATAGCGGTCGAGGTCGAGGCCCCGGGGGATTTCGTAATTCTGGGTGCCCACGTTCCCCTTCAGATCGCCGAGGTCCACGTAGTCGTCGGTGAACTGGCCGGCGGGGGCATCTGGGGGTGCCGCACTCAGATAGACGTTCAGGTCGGGGCCGTTGTCGGTTCTGAAGTCCTCGAACCGCAAGAACCGCTGGCCGGTGCCGTCGCCCAGCACTTCCGCCCGGCCCCCTGTGGGGTGGCTGCGGCTGATGAACGAGCCTGACGCATCCACCCGCACTTGGGGCATATCAGGCATGGTCTCGGCCACCGGATCCTCCTCGGGCATGCCGAGTTCCTCCATCACCTCGTCCATCTCGGCGATGAGCTCCTCCGACAACTCGTCGCCCGGCATGGCGCCCACTGCCGTCGTGGGAGGTGGGGTGCCGGGTTCGGGGGCCGGTGCAGTCGCCTCGGGCGCTGGGGCAGTTGCTGCCGAAGTCGGGGGGCCGGCTTCATCTGGCGTTGGCTCGGAAGCGGCCGGCTCGGCAAGCGGGGTGCCAGCCACCGCACCGCTGTCGAACACGGGGCCGGCCTCATCCACTTTGTCGTCAATGAAGTAGGTCTGGAACGCGAACCAGAAGAACACAGCCCAGATCAAGAATCCCAACAGGGCTGCAAGCACCACGGCGACCAGCACCTTGGCTCGGACCGACAATGCCTTCAACCATCCCCACAAGCGGGATATCAGCCGTTTCATACCACCCAATGTACGGGAGAAATCCCCCACAGGTGGCATACCCGACAACCGGGCATTGTTGAAGGGGGCGCGACAGACTGGCGAGATGGGCTACGAGACGCTGATCGTGGAGCGCAAGGGCCGAGTGGGGTGGCTGATCAACAACCGGCCCGATCAGCTCAACGCCATGAACTCCCAGATGCGCGAGGAATTCGCCGAAGCCTGGCTGGAGCTGGATCGGGATCCAGAGGTGCGGGTGATCGTCCACACCGGGGAGGGTCGGGCTTTCCAAACCGGAGTGGACGTTATGGAGCTGGCCACCGACGGGCAGGGCATGGAGCGCTACCGGGAGTCGGTGGAGAACTTCGACCTGCACTTCACGTCGTGGCACCAGAAGGTGCGCAAGCCGGTGATCACCGCGGTCAACGGCATCTGCTGCGGGGGCGGGTTCCACTGGGTGGCCGACGCCGACATCGTGATCGCCGCGTCCGACGCCCAGTTCTTCGACCCCCATGTATCGGTGGGACAAGTGGTGGCTCTTGAGGCCATCGCCCTGCTGAAGAAGATGCCGGCCGAGGCAGTGATGCGGATGGCGCTGATGGGAGCGCATGAGCGGATGGGCCCTCAGCGGGCCCACGAGCTGGGCATGATCAGCGAGATCGTCGATCCGCCCGAGCGCTTGCGGGAGCGAGCCGGCGAGATCGCCGAGGCCATCGCCCGCAACTCCCCCTCAGCCATGGCCGCCACCAAGAAGGCCCTGTGGGAAGCCATGGAGCACGGCCTCACCGACGCCAGCAAAACCGGCGCCTTCCACATGACCGGCATATGGGGCCACCCCGACCAGGGCGAAGGCCCCGCCGCCTTCGCCGAAAAACGCGAGCCCCAATGGGCCCCCCTCGACCCGATTTAGGCCAGACACGTTCCCATCCGGCCCTCAGTAGCCTACGAAGCGGCGTTGAGCATTGAATTGCATGCCAATTCTCGTATTTCATGGCGGATTTTCAAGGATAAGATGGGCAGATGGCACTGATCGACCGGCCGCTGGATGCCCAGAACTTGCGCGAGGCGGTATCGCGCGCGCCGGTGACGTTGCTTACCGGTCCTCGCCAAGCGGGCAAGTCCACCCTGGCCCGCCAGTCCATCGCATCGTCGCCGCCGGCGTTTTTCGACCTTGAGGACCATCGCGATCTCGCTCGACTGTCCGAGCCGACTCTGGCGCTGCGCGACGCCGGCGAGACGATCGTCATCGACGAGGCCCAGCGAATGCCCGACCTGTTCCCGACGCTGCGGGTCCTCGTCGACGAGAATCGCCGGCCGGGCCGCTTCGTCGTGCTCGGCAGCGCGTCGCCCGACCTCACCGGACTGGGATCGGAGTCATTGGCCGGTCGAGTCGCCTTCGTGGAGTTGGGAGGCCTGCGGCTCTCAGACGTCGGCGGACACCGTCTCGACGACCTCTGGCTACGGGGCGGGCTGCCCGAGTCCGTTGTCGCCTCGACCGACGAGGCGTCGACCCGCTGGCGCGACGACTACGTCTCGACGTTCCTCGAGCGCGACCTCGCCAACCTCGGCTTCCGGTTTCCGGCCACGACGATGCGGAGATTCTGGACAATGTTGGCCCACTTCCACGGGCAGACCTGGAACGGCGCCCGAATCGCCCGGTCGATCGACGTGTCGGAGTCCACCGTAAGGCGCTACATCGACGCGCTCACCGACGCCCTGGTCGTCCGCCAGCTGCCTCCCTGGTTCGCCAACATCTCAAAGCGCCAGGTCAAATCGCCCCGGGTCTACATCCGCGACTCGGGCCTTTTGCACTCGCTGTTGGGCATCACCACCATGGTCGACCTCGAGCGCTCGCCGGTGCTCGGCGCCAGCTGGGAGGGCATGATCCTCGAACAGTTCCTTACCAGATTCGCCCCGGCCCACCCCGCCTACTGGTCAACCCACGGCGGCGCCGAACTCGACCTACGGTTGGAAATCGACGGACGAGTCCTGGGATTCGAGATAAAGCGCACCACCCGGCCAGCAGCCTCGAAGTCGATGCACAGTGCCCTGGCCGACCTGAACCTCGACCACCTGTACGTCGTACACGCCGGACCTCACAACTTCCCCCTCACCCACCACATCACCGCCGTCAGCGCCACCCAACTCCTCACCGAACACGACCAGCTCACCGCCCACACCAAATGAGAACCATCACAGCCGGCTACATCACCTTCCACCAGGGGGCGGCGAGCACGTCGGGAGTCAGCCATTCGACGGTGGAGCCGGTGTGGAGAAGCAGGCCGGGGCCAGCCCGGTCGCCGTATTCTTTTCGGAACGCTCGCAGGTGGGCGGCGTCGCTGAGGCGGGGGCGGTCGGCGGCTTTGATCTCGATGGGTAGGAGTCGGTCGGCAGCCTCGATCACCAAGTCCACCTCCTCTCCCGTCCTCGTGCGCCAATAGAACACGTCGGCCTGGTTGATCCGGGCGTCGCGCCAGGCCAGCACGTCGCAGAGCACCAAGTTCTCCAGATGGGCGCCTTGGGGCTCGGACATCTGGGCCAGGTGCAGCGCCAGCCCGGTGTCTCCCCAATACAGCTTGGGCGACTTGACGAGCCTCTTGGTCCGGTTCACCGCGAACGCCGGAAGCCGTACGAGCAGGTACGAAGTCTCCAGCAGGTTGAGGTACCGGTGAGCCGTCGACTGGGACAGCGCGACGTCTCGGCCCAATTCCACCTGGTTGAGGATCTGGCCCACACGGTGGCAGGCGGCCCGCATCAATCGGCGGAAGTCGGGCAGCGACGATATCGATGAGAGGTCTCGTAGGTCGCGCTCCAGATAGGTTCTCACGTAGCCGTCAAACCAGATGGCCCGCTCTTCGGCCGTTCCCAGATGCACCGCCGGCTGGGGAAATCCGCCCCGCCGGCACAAGGCGCGCCAATCCTCACGGCTGTCGGGCTGTGCAACCACCAGCTCGAGCCATTCATCACCAGAAGTGGCGAGCAGCTCCTCCCAGATACCACCCCGACCCAAGCCCATTTGCTCCCGTCGGGTCATCGGCCACAGAGTCAGGTAGCTGGCCCGTCCGGCCAGAGACTCCGAGACCCGGCTCATCAACAGCAGGTTGGCTGAGCTGGTCAGCAAGTACTGTCCCGGCTTGCGGTCCTGGTCGATGGCTCGCTTGACCTCATGGAGCATTTCGGGCGCACGTTGCACCTCATCTATCGCCGTCGACTGGTCGCCTCCCACCAAAGCGGAGGGATCGCTGCGGACCATGTCGACCACATCGAGGTCATCAAGGGTGAGATAGCGCCGCGTGCCCGGAATCAGCTCTCGGACAAGAGTGCTCTTTCCCGATTGGCGCGCGCCGGTAACCACCACCGCGGGCATGACCCGCAGCCGAGCGGCCAGACTCGATGTGGCAAGACGGGGTAAAGCAGTGCCGTCCATAGGGAAATCATATCTATTTATATGGTGAATACAATTTATTCACCAGGAAAATGAAAATATGGAAGGCACCGCAGGAGCCTGCTAAGGATAAGTACTCATGGGAACGATTGTCATCACCGGATCAGCGGGCGGAATCGGCCTGGCCACCAGGGAGCGGCTGGCGCGAGACGGCCATGAAGTGATCGGGGTCGACATGCGCGACGCCGAGGTCATCGCTGACCTGTCCACCCCCGAAGGACGCACCGAGATGATCGGCGCGGTAGCCACAGCCACTGGAGGACGCATCGACGGACTGGTGGCCGGCGCGGGCATCACTGGCCCCGATCCCAAGCAGGTGGTGTCGATCAACTACTTCGGGGCGGTGGCCACCGTCGAGGGGCTGCGCCCGCTGCTGGCCCAGGGCACCGACTCTTCGGCAGTGGCCATCAGCTCCAACTCCTGCACCACGCTGGTCGAATTGCCCGATGGATTGGTGGAGGCCTGCCTGGACGACAACGAAGCCCAAGCCCGGGAGCTGGCCGGTGCCGATCCGAGCACGGCCTATGCCACCAGCAAGCTGGCCCTGGCCCGCTGGGTTCGGCGCACCGCCACCGGGACTGAATGGATCGGCTCGGGAATCCGACTGAACGGCGTGGCTCCCGGCCTCATCGACACTCCGCTGGTGGCCGACAACATGGACATGATCATGAATCTGGGCGACGTCTACCCCATCCCCATTGGGCGACCAGGGCGGGCTGCGGAGGTGGCCAACCTGCTGGCCTTCCTTCTGTCACCCGACGCCAGTCTCTTCTGCGGCTCGGTGGTATTCATGGACGGCGGCAGCGACGCCGCCCTCAACGCCGACGCCTGGCCCGCCACCAACACCACCGCCGACCGCTGGCCAACCTTGGACTAGATGTCTCGCGCTTCCCAAGCGGCAATGGAACCAAACGCAGGGCTGCTGTGTTTAAGTTGCAGTGGATAGATGCGTGTCGGCTGAGCGACCAAACGAAGATTTCGAGGCAGATGAGATTCTGATCTCTGATATCCCGCGGGCGGCTGTCGCCGACTTCGATTTGTTTTATCGCCAGCATCATGCCGGCGTCTGCCGGGCTCTGGCTCTGACGCTGAACGACGTGGAGCTGGCCCAGGATGCCGTCGCCGAGGCGATGACTAGGGCCTACCAACGCTGGAACGCGGTGGGCAAGTACCAGAACCCCTCCGGCTGGGTGTACCGGGTAGGTCTCAACTGGGCTCGCTCCCGGCTCCGCAGGATTCTGCGCAAACCCGCTCCCCAGCCGGTGCACACCGACGACATCGCTCTAGGGGTCGTCAACCTACTCGACGCTGCTTTGGCACAGCTCCCCGTCGGCCAGCGTTCAGCAGTGGTGCTCCGCTATTACCTCGATTGGTCGGAGCGCCAGATCGCGGAGGCACTGAACATCGCTCCGGGAACGGTCAAGAGCCGGCTCAACCGCGCCTTGAACCGCCTAGAGGATCTTCTGGAGGAGTCCTATGGGATTTGAAAAAGAGGAATTGAGAAACCATCTCGACCGAAAGGCCGGGGGGATCCGCCTCGACCCGCCCGCGCTTCGCGACATCCGAGTACGCGCCCGACGGCGACAGCGTAACCAGCGACTGGGCGCCAGCATGGCCGTGCTCGCCGTGCTCGCCGCCAGCATCTTCGGAGTACGAGCCCTCGTCAATGACGGTGAGACTCCCGAGAGGATCCAAGTGTTTGACGACAGCGGTGGCGCGAACACACCGCCGGGAACAGACAATGGGAACGACGGAGGCGGGAGCAACGCTCCACCAATCGATAACAACCACACTGACTCAAACCCTCAGCCCGCAATATCAGCAACCACCTCTCCGCGAAACGGGGGGACACTCACCGACACCAAGACTCAAGACTTCCAACCCGAGGCGACCCCTACGGCACGGCCCACCGCTGAGGCGACCCCTACCGCACGGCCCACCGCCACGCCGCGACACGATGACGATGACTACGACGACTACGACGACGACGACGAACAACAGCAGGAGCCCACTGAAGAAGTGGCGCCCTGGGATATTTCCGCCGGGAGCCTATTTTCTCGCCGACTGGCGTTTTTGGATGCGGGCCCACTCGTCTCGGAGGCCAACGGTGCGGTGGAACAGGTCGGGGGTTTCGGGGTCGCGGGCGAAGTAGCCGAGGCGTTCGAACTGGACTACTTGGCCGGGGGCGATGTCGGCCATGGCCGGCTCGAATTTCGTGCCTTTGACTAGTTGGGCGGAGTCGGGATCGAGCGAGGCCATGGGGTCGGTGCCTTCGGCGCCGGGGTAGGGGTCGGTGAATAGGCGCTCATAGAGCACGGCTTGAGCATCGACGGCGTGGGCGGCCGACACCCAGTGGATGGTGGCCTTTACCTTGCGGCCGTCAGGCGCCTTGCCCGATCCGGTCTCGGAGTCGTAGGTGCAGCGCACCTCGGTCACGTTGCCGTCGGCGTCGGTGTCCACCCCGGTGCAGGTCACGAAATAGCCCGACCGCAGCCGCACCTCCCGCCCCGGGGCCAGCCGATAGAACTTGGGGGGAGGATCGAGCATGAAGTCGTCTTGCTCGATGTAGAGCTCCCTCGAGAAGGGCACCTGCCGAGCCCCGGCCGATGGATCCTCGGGGTTGTTGTTCGCCTCCCGCATCTCCACCTGGCCCTCGGGGTAGTTCTCGATCACCAGCCGCAGCGGGTTGAGCACCGCCATCCGGCGCAGCGCAGCGGCATTGAGCTCCCGGCGGACGAAGGATTCCAGCAGTTCCACCTCCACAGTTCCATCCACCCGGGCCACGCCGACGTGGCGGCAGAACTCCCGGATGGCCTTGGGGGGAAAGCCCCGGCGGCGAAGGCCTTGCAAGGTGGGCATGCGGGGGTCATCCCAGCCGTCGACATGGCCATCGTCCACCAGCTCCAGTAGCCGGCGCTTGGACAACACGGCGTGGGTGACGTTCAAGCGGGCGAACTCGGTCTGGCGGGGGCGGTCGCCGGGCAGGTTGAGATGGTCCAAGAACCAGTCGTACAGCGGGCGGTGAGCGTCGAACTCCAGGGTGCAGATCGAGTTGGTCACCCCTTCCACCGCGTCGCTCTGGCCGTGGGCCCAGTCGTAGGTGGGGTAGATGCACCACTGGTCACCGGTGCGGTGGTGGCTGGCGTGGCGGATGCGGTACAGAACCGGGTCGCGCATCAGCATGTTCTCGTGGGCCATGTCGATGCGGGCCCGCAGCACCCGCTCTCCGTCGGCAAACTCCCCCGCCCGCATCCGCCGGAACAGGTCGAGGTTTTCCTCAGGTGTGCGGTTGCGCCACGGGCTGTCGGTGCCCGGCTCGGTAAAGCCGCCCCGATTCTCGGAGATGGCCTCGGCGTCCTGGTCGTCCACGTAGGCCAGCCCGGCCCGGACCAAGTCTTCGGCCCACTGGTAGAGCTGCTCGAAGTAGTCGGAGGCATACAGGGTGCCCCGGTCGGATTCGTAGCCCAGCCAGGCGATGTCCTCCTCGATGGCGGCCACGAAGTCGGACCGCTCGGTCTCGGGGTTGGTGTCGTCGAACCGGAGGTTGCAGGTGCCGCCGAACTCGTCAGCAAGGTCGAAGTTCAGACAGATCGACTTGGCGTGGCCGATGTGGAGGTAGCCGTTGGGCTCGGGCGGGAACCGGGTCTGCACCCGACCGCCGTAGACACCGTCGGCGATGTCCTGGCGGATCAGGCTGCGGATGAAGTCGCTGCGCTCGCCGGGCTCATCGCCCTCCGTGCTCCCGGCGCTGCTCACAACCACATCCTTGACCGATTTTGAACTCAACGGCAACGCATTGTGGAGGGCGAGAGCGCGAAACTTGAACATGGCCTATTCGATCATCGACGTCGACACCCACATCACCGAGCCGGCTGACACCTGGATCAGCCGAGTGTCCGCCCGCCACCGCGACCTCGTTCCCCGGGTGGAGGTGATCGACGGCCGTCAGATCTGGCTGCTGGGCGATGACCGCATCGGCGCGGTCGGTCCCACCGCCCCGGCCGGGTGGTCGAAGCCGATGCCCGACTCGCCGGCGGGCTACGACGACGTTCATCCAGCAGCCTATGACGCCCAATCCCGCCTCGAGCTCATGGACCAGCGGGGGGTGTGGGCCGAGGTGTTGTACCCCAACGTGGGCGGGTTCGGCGCCCAGCGCTTTTTGTCCATCGACGACGCCGAGCTCAAGTACGAGTGCGTTCGGGCCTACAACGACTTCCTCTCGGAATGGTGCAGCGCAGATGACCGTCGGCTCATTCCGTCGATGGCCACCCCGTTCTGGGACGTGGACCACGCGGTGGCTGAAGTGCAGCGGTGCGCGGCACTGGGCTACCGGTCGGTGAACTTCACCGGCGAGCCCCAGGTGTTCGGCCTGCCCTATTTGGGCGAGCCCCACTGGGACCCGTTCTGGTCGGCGGTGTGCGACTGCGACATGGTGGTGTCGTTCCACATCGGCAGCGGCGCGTTCAGCTGGGACCAAACCCGGGTGGAGCGCCGGGGCTTCGCCGAGGCCTACGCCCTGCAATCGGTGGACCTGTTCACCAAGAACGGCATCCAGGTGTGCGACTTGTTGCTATCGGGGGTGCTGCCCCGCTTCCCGAAGCTCAAGGTGGTGTCGGTGGAGTCCGGCATCGGCTGGCTGCCGTTCATGCTGGAGGCGCTGGACAACCAGTTCACCGAGGGCGGCGGCATGAACGACCGGCCTGAATTCGAGAAACTGCCCAGCGAGTACTTCACCGGACAGGTGTACACCACCTTCTGGTTCGAGGAGTCCGCCCCTCAGGACATGTTGGGCGAGCGCATCCCGCTGGGCAACGTGATGTTCGAGACCGACTTCCCCCACCCCACCTGTCTGTACGACAACGTGGAGGAGAAGATCACGGCCAGCATCGGCCATCTGCCCCCCGAAGCCCGCCACCAACTCCTCTGGGGCAACGCCGAGAAACTGTACCGAGTGGAGTCGCCCGCCTAGATTCCAGCCATGAGCGACAAATGGAACCGAAAGGCAGACGTGGTGGTGCTGGGGATGGGGGCGGCGGGGTGCGCGGCGGCCATCGCGGCAACCGATGCGGGAGCGTCGGTCATCTTGCTGGAGAAGATGCCCGAGGGCCGAGAAGGGGGCAACACCCGCATCTCCGGGGGCATCTGGTACAACAGCCTCGACCCCAACGGGATGGCTGTCTATCTGCGGTCGCTGTGCGGCCCCTACGCCCTTCCCGAAGGAATCGTGCAGGTTTGGGCCGAAGAGACCTACAAGAACACCGAGTGGCTGGAGAGCCTGGGGGTGACCCCCGGCGTCCACGCCGACTACAAGCCCGAATATCCCGAGCTTCCCGGCGCCGAGTTCTACGGCGGCTATCTGGGGGTCAAAGGAGAGATGGGCCAGCAGCTGCTATGGAAGGCTCTGTCGGCCGCGGTGCGGGACCGGGGCGTGGAAGTTTTGTTGGACACCCCGGCCAAAGAGCTGGTCACCGACAGCGACGGCGTGGTCACCGGGGTAGTGGCCTCCTCCGGCGGCCAGCCGCTGCGGGTGGAGGCTCGTCGGGGGGTGGTGCTGGCTACCGGTGGATTCGAGAACAACCCGGAGATGGTGCGCGACTACCTGCGGCTGCCCGGCTCCCCGGTGTGGGGCTCACCCGCGGGCACCGGAGACGGCATCAAGATGGCCCAGAAGGCAGGGGCTGATCTGTGGCACATGGACAACATGATGGCCACCCTCGGCCTGGCCGCCGACGGATTCGAGGCGGGCATGTACGTCATGTTCATCTTCTCCCAGGGCTTCATCTGCGTCGGCAACGACGGGCGGCGGCCCCACAACGAGATCCCGCCCCAAGGCCACGGCCACGGACTGATCGAGGGAGACTACGAGCTGTTCCAGCGGCGGCCCCTCCACGTGGTGTTCGACGAGGCCGCCCGACTGGCTGGTCCCATCTCCCCGCCCAAGGAGATCCTTCCGGTGGGGTGGAACCTGCTCATGGAGGGCTACGAGTGGAGCGTCGACAACTCGGCCGAGATCGAGAAGGGATGGATTCAAAAGGGCGATACCCCCGCCGAGCTGGCCGAGAAATTGGGGACTGATCCCGACGCCCTGGAGGCGTCGGTGGCCTCGTGGAACGAGGCCTGCGCAGCGGGACATGACCCGCTGGGACGTCCCGAGCCCACCCTCACCCCGCTGGAGACTCCCCCCTACTACGGGTTCACCTCTGCACCGCTGCTGGGATGGACCAACGGCGGCCCCCGCCGCAACGAGAAGGCCCAGGTGCTCGATCCCTTCGGCGAGGTAATCGCCCGCCTCTACGCCGCCGGTACCGTCAGCTCCACCTATAGCTGGTGCAAAGACGGCGGTTTCCACATCGGTGACGCCTTGGCTTTCGGCCGAGTCGCGGGCCGCAACGCCGCCGCCGAGCCGCCTCTGTAGATGCCGCGCCCACAGCCATTCACGGCCACGAGCGCCAAGCGGTGATGTCGAGGGCAATGACCGGGCCGGGCGGGCGAGAGGCTCGGTATTGGGGGTATTTGGCGGCCAACAGGTCGAGGGCGTGGTCGCGCTCACCACCGTCGGCCAGCACCCGGCCCGTACCGTCAACCCGGATCCACCACAGCTGCGACCAGTCGTCATCGTAGCGGTCTACCAGCAGGCAGGCCGCCGGGTTGGCAACCAGGTTGTCCAAGCGACGCAGCGCCAGGGTGGACTTCGGCTTGGCGTCTACCGCCGAGTACACCGCGTCGCCGTCCAACACGAAGCAGCAAGGCACCGCATGGGGGTGGCCATCGGGGGTGACCGTACTGAGCACTCCCGATCGGGCCCCCTCTACCCGCCGCCGCATCTCGCTGCCCTCCATGTCCGCACTCTACGGATCCTGCCGATGCGGCGAGGGCGACAGGCGGATTGAGCCGCGCCCCTTGGGCTCGGGTTCTTGCATTTCCAACAAACTGCTTGTAATTTGCCCCGTTGAAATCCAGGAAATTGATCAGGGGGGCCCTCGGCAAGGGCCGGGGCCGAAATCTCTGAAAGGAACCAGACGCCACAGTCAACGTCAGGGCAATTCTGTCTGAGAGATCTTCTAGGCGAACTCACCGCCTAGCTCCGCGCCAATCGGTCGACCGTTTCGACCGCCCCTCGATGCCTGCCAGTGTGGCCGTCCCATGCCCAAGATATGCGCCAATTCCGCTTGATCTGCTTTATCGCCCTGCTCGGCTTCGCCCTGAGCGTCGCCGTGGGCCGCATCGACGGCTTCGACGGCCATGATGTGGAGCAGTGGCGACCGCTGGCCGCCGAGATTTTCCCGCCCGACGAGGTGGACGACGTCCTCTCGGTGATGGTCTGCGAGTCGGGTGGCAATCCGAACACCCGCTACATGGAGGAATGGGGCGTGGAGTCGGTGGGGCTTATGCAGATCAACGAGGGCTGGCTGACCGGCTGGAGCCGACCGGAGTGGTCGATCCTCTCCCACAACGGGCAGCGCGTCGACCTCACCGATCCGGCCACCAACCTGCAAGCCGCCAAGTTCATCCGGTTCTTCGAAGATGAAACCGACCATGACCCATGGTCGCAATGGGCCTGCCAGCCCTAGAAGTCGGAACCTCAACCGGTACCCTTGAGCGTGTCGTTCGTGGGCATTTACGACGCTGACGGGGGGCTCGTCGGCGAGCTGCGGTATGCGGCGGGCAAGATTCTCGGCCAGCGGAAGTGCGCGCTGTGCGACATCACCCACGGTTGGAACCCGATGGGATCCCGGAGCTGGAAGCAAGCCTGTGAGGTCTCAGACATCCAAATCGACCTCGTTCACCGAAATGAGGCCACCTCAGAGCAGCTCGCCGCCGCATCCGGCCTGCCCGCGATCCTGCGCAACGACGACGGGTGCTGGAGTGAGATAGTCCCGGCGAACGAGATTGCCCGGTATGTGGGCGCCCCAAACACATTGCTGGAGCGCTTGGACCAGATTTAGCGCTCAGTTGGTCGAGAAGGGCAGGTACTCGTAGCGGCGGGTCGACCATCCCCCGGCGAAGCGGGCGGTCTCCTCATCGACCGAATAGTCCGGGAACCTCCGCAGCAGCTCTTCGAGGACTACCCGGCACTGGAGCCGGGCCACCGACGCGCCAAGGCAGTGGTGGGCGCCGTAGCCCAGGGCAACGATCTTGTCGATCTTGCGCATGACGTCGAGATCGGCGGCGGTGGGCCCGAACTCCCGCTCGTCACGGTTGGCCGACGCAAAGAGCAGCAGCACCTTTTTGCCCTCTGGAATCGTGACGCCGTGCAAGGTCACATCGCGGGTCACCGTGCGGGCCAGGTTCTGCACCGGGGACGTCAGCCGCAGCAGTTCCTCTACACCGTTGGGGATCGCCGACGGTTCGCCGATCAGCACCTGGCGCTGGTCTCGGTGGCGGTCGAGCAAGACCGTCGAGCCGCCGAGCATGCCGGTGACGGTGTCGTTGCCGCCGGTGATCATGGTGAAGATGAACCCCACGATCCACATGGCCGAGGCGACGTCTTCGCCTGCCTGGACCAGACCGGTCACCAGGTCGTAGCCGGGGTCTGTCTTGCGCCGCTCGATCAGCCCGCTGGCGTATTCGAACAGCTCAAGAAACGCCCCTGCGTCCTGCCCGTATTCGGCAGTGGATTCGGCCGTGGCCTGCACGATGCGCTCAGTCCACCGGTCGAACAGCACCCGGTCTTCGGGGGGAACCCCCAAATAGAGCGCAACCAAATAGCTGGGCAAGGGCTTGAACAGAGCCTGGACGATGTCGGTCTCTCCGGCCTCGACCACCGCGTCGAGCTTGTCGGTGACAAACGCCCGTACTTGATCCTCCACGGGGGCAACCCGACGAGGGGTCATGGGCCGGCTGACCAGTCGGCGCATGGCGGTGTGCTCTGGCGGGTCCATCATCACGATGGGCCGGGCCTTGTCGTCGAAATTGGCCATGTCGCCGGGGGCGGTGGTCAGGCCGTTGGCCGACGAGTAGGTGGCGGTGTCGCGGGCTGCGGCGAAGACGTCTTCGAACCGGGACAGAACCCAGAACTCGCCGTTGCCCACCTCGTGCACCGGATCGTCATTTCGCAGGGCCCGGTAGTCGTCCCACGGCTCGGCCCACGTTGCCCCGCTTCGATAGGCGAATTTGACGGTCATCAACTCAGCTCGAGGCCCTCAAGGGTGCCCTCGCCGCGCCAGGCTTTCAGGAGCTTGAAGAACTCCTGGGCACCGCCGCCGTAGGTGCCGCCGAACCAGCCGGGGCCATCGTCAGGCTTGCCCTCGTTGTTGTAGTAGCCGGGGGTGCACGACTCCAAGAAGCCGGCTCGGCGATAGGCGGACTCCATGATCAGCCGCACCCAGTCGGCCTCGGCCTGCTCGGTGGGCTCAACCACCTCGGCGCCGGCCGACAGTCCCTGTTCGATGATGTAGGCCACGTGCTGGCTCTGCTCGTTGTACAGTTCGGTGAAGTTGGGGGACACCCCCGACTGGATACCGCCCATGTGCAGCAGGTTGGGATATCCCCGGGTGACCACCCCGTGGAAGGTGGACATGCCGTCTTGCCACCGCTCGCTCAGTGTCACCCCGGCCCGGCCGTAGATCTCGCAGCCGGCCCGATGGGAGTAGTCGGTGCCTACCTCGAACCCGGTGGCGAAGATCAGGCAGTCCAGCTCGTACTCCCTGCCGGCCACCACCACACCCCGGGGGGTGATGCGCTCCACGCCCTGGCCGCCGGTGTCCACCAATGTCACGTTGGGGCGGTTGAAGGTGGGCAGGTAGTCGTCGTGGAAGCAAGGCCGCTTGCAGAACTGCCGGTAGTAGGGCTTCAGCGCCTCGGCGATGTTCGAGTCTTCGATCAGTTCGTCCACCCGGCGACGGATCTGCTCCATCTTCTGGAAGTCGGCCATCTCCATGGCCTCGGCGATCTCCTCGGGGGTGCCGAGGCGGGCACTCTCGCCCAGCGCGGTGAGATTCCGCAGAATGTCGGTCCAGCCGTCGCTGACCAGGTCTTCCTCCTGCATGGCACCGGCCACGATGTTGCCGAAGTTCTCGATGCGGTGCTGCTGCCAGCCGGGTTCCAGTGACATGGCCCACTCCGGATCAGTGGGTCGGTTGCCTCGCACGTCGATGGACGACGGGGTCCGCTGGAACACGTACAGGTGCTGGGCCGCCTCGCCCACATGGGGGATGCACTGCACTGCGGTGGCCCCGGTGCCGATCACCCCGACCACCTTGTCGGACAGCTTGGTCAAGCCCCCGCTGGTGTTGCCCCCGGTGTAGTCGTAATCCCACCGGCTGGTATGGAAGGAGTGGCCCTTGAAGGTCTCGACGCCGGGGATTCCGGGCAGCTTGGGCCGGCTCAGCGGTCCGATGGCCATGATCACAAAGCGGGCCCGCATCCGATCCCCATGGTTGGTGTGCAGCACCCACCGGTTGTCGGCATCGTCCCAGTGCATCTCGTGCACCCGAGTGCCGAAGCAGACGTCCCGGTACAAGTCGAAGTGGCGGCCCAGCGCCTTGCAGTGCTCCAGGATCTCGGGGCCGTAGGAGTACTTCTCTTTGGGCATATACCCCATCTCTTCCAGCAGGGGCAGGTAGATGTACGACTCGATGTCGCATTGCACGCCGGGGTACTGGTTCCAGTACCAGGTGCCGCCGAACTCGGCTCCGGTCTCGATCATCCTGATGCTCTCCACGCCGTACTGGCGCAGCCGAGCCCCGGCCAACAGCCCGCTGAACCCGGCGCCGATGATGGCCACGTCCAGCTGGTCGGTCAGCGGCTCTCGGGTGATGCCGGCCTCCGACGGGTCGTCCAGATACCGGGACAACTCCCCGTCCATAGCGATGTACTGGTCATTGCCGTCGAGCCGAAGGCGCTTGTCCCGCTCCTGCCGGTACTTCTCGCGGAGGGCCTCGGCGTCGAATTCCAATTCAGTGGCGGCCGAAGAGAGGGTGTCGGTCATAACTCACTACGATAGAACTCATGACGTTCGAGGCCCGATTCGACCTGAGCAATGTGCATTGGACCCACATGGAAGGGGGCCCGGAGTTCGACTATCCCATCGAATACGACGTGGCCGTGCTCGGCACGCAGCCGGAAAACGGCTCCCTCGACCTCCTAGTGCGCTTCGCCCCCAACTCCCACTGCCACTTCCACCGCCATGTGGCCGATACCCGCACCCTGGTGCTCCAAGGCGAGCACCACGTGTTTGACATCGAGCCCAACGGCGAGACCATCCACAAAATCAAGTCCGCCGGCACCTACGGTCAGAGCCCCGGCGGGGAGGTCCACATGGAGCGGGGCGGACCCGACGGGGCCATCGTGTTGTTCAACCTCCACTCCCCCACCGGCGTGCTGTTCGAGACGCTCGACGCCGACCACAGCATCATGGCCGTCTCCTCCATAGAGTCGATGGCCGAAAGCCCCCTCATGGGGGGTTAGCGCTGAGTGCCGAAGCGGTCATGGCACCTCAGAGACACGGCTTCGGCAGGCTAGGCGGCTTCGGCAGGGGGCGGCTGCGGCAGGCTAGGCGGCTTCGGCAGGGGGCGGCTCAATCTTCAACTCAGCCTCGATCCGGGCCAAGCGCTCGCTATGGGCACCGAAGCCATCGTGCACTTCCTTGCGAAGGTCGTTGAGATGGCCGGTGAACTTATCGGTGAGCCTGAACTCGAGATCTTTGATCTGGCCGGTGAACTTGGTGTCCAAGGCTTTGATCTGGCCGGTGAGCCTGAACTCGAGATCTTTGATCTGGCCGGTGAACTTGGTGTCCAAGGCTTTGATCTGGCCGGTGAACCTGAACTCGAGATCTTTGATCTGGCCGGTGAACTTGGTGTCCAAGGCTTTGATCTGGCCGGTGAACTTGGTGTCCAAGGTGTGGATCGAGGCGTTCACCTGCTCGAAACCCGATTCGATCTTGGCCTGGGTCTGGCGCAGCACTGCAAAGAAATGGCTCATCAAGGCACCCATCACCGATGCGACCAAGATGGCAGCCCCGCCGATGGTCGAACTCAGAATTGCCGTGTTCATTCAAGACTCCCTCAAAGAGGGTTGGAGAGGGGGAAGTGAACGAGCCCACTGTACCAGGGCAGGCATCGGCTGCAACCGGATGGCCAGACGGCCCCGCATCCAGGCCAAGGCGGCGACGTAGGCCCCTTGGGAGGCGACTGAGACCCGCGACTTGTTCACGGCCTCCAGCAACAATGCCCAGCCGTTGACCTCGATCTCCTCCCAGAAGCCCATCAGTGGTGGACCGTACTGGACTTGAACCAGTGACCTCTCGCGTGTGAGGCGAGCGCTCTGGCCAACTGAGCTAACGGTCCGGGGGCCGTTCAGGATAGCGCAGGCCAGGCGGGGGGAGCGAAGAGTTGCTCGCAGTAGGACATGGCCTGGAGTACCCGCACATCGCCGAGTTGGGGGCCGACCAACTGAAGCCCCACCGGCATGCCGTCGGACGCGAATCCAGCCCGGACGCTGCCCGCCGGCAGGCGGATCAGGTTGTAGGGGTAGGTGTGGCGGATCCAAGCGTCGGTGTGGTGGCCGTTCACGAGGCCCTTGCCCCCGCTCTCGGGAAAGTGTCCGGCCACGGTTGGGGTGAGCAGCAAGTCGGCGCCAGCCAACACCCCGGCCAGCGTCTCAGCCATGGCGTAGAAGGTGTCCAGCGCCTGATTGAAATCGGCCACCTTGGGACCGGTGGACAAGCCCAGGTAATAGCGCAGACCGGGGGTGATCTGATCCATCTGCTCTTGGGCCAATTCGGCGAACTCCCCCGATACCGCGTTGGCCGACAGCAGCACGTACTCCCAGATGGGGTCGTCGAACAGGGCCTCGTCTCGAACCTCCACCGCCATACCGACCGACTCCATCTCGGCAATCGCAGCCTCGCATACGGTGGCGATTTCCGAGTCGGTGGGCTTGCCGTCGGGCGACGGGCACCACACCGCTTTCCGAGGCTGCCAGCCCTCGTCCAGGGCCTCCCGCCACGACTGGTCGGGACGGGGCAACGAGTTGAGGTCGCGAGGCGACGGCCCCAATACCAGATCCGACACGAAGGCGACGTCGGCCACCCGCAGCGCCATCGGGCCGTGGACCGATATGGGCCACAGCCGCGACGGCCCCTCCACCGGTATCCGGCCCAGGCTGGCTTTGAATCCTGAGAAGCCGCAGGCCGCCGCCGGAATGCGGATGGACCCGCCCCCATCCGAGCCGGTGCACAACGGCACCAAACCGGCAGTCAGCGCCGCCGCAGTGCCCCCCGACGACCCCCCGGGCGAGCGCTTCGGGTTCCAGGGGTTTCCGGTAGGGCCGAACAGGGGGTTGTAGGTGTCGCCGGTCCAGCCGAACTCGGGCGTGTTGGTCTTGCCCATCACCACGCAACCCGCGGCCCGCAGCCGCTCCACCAACACACTGTCGGCGAGCGCGGGCGGGTCGTCGGCATGCAGCTTCGAACCCTGGGTGGTCACGTAACCAGCGGCGTCCTCCAGGTCTTTGACCCCGAACGGGATGCCAGCCAACGGCCCGACCTCCTCCCCCGCGGCCAACCGAGCGTCGACCTCGTCGGCCTCGGCCAGCGACCGCTCAGGATCGGTGGTCACAAAGGCGTTCAGCGCCTCTTGGGCGTCGATGGCTGCCAACGAGGCCTCGACCATCTCCCGAGCCGACACCTCCCGGCTCTGGACCGCCGCGGCCCACTCCTGCACCGACCGCTCACGAAAGTCCATCTGCGTCTCCTCCGTCGCTGAATCCCCGACAGTACAGGCAGATGCTGAGATAGCTACTGGCCGGCCAATCCAGCAGCCACCGCCTCCAACCCGGCGGCTCGGCTGGCTTTGACCAACACGGCGGTGTCGCCGTCGACCAGGCCGAGGGCGGCCACCGCGGCAGCGGCATCGTCCACCGGGGCCAGCCCGTAGTCGGCAGTCGCCACTGGGATGACCTCGATGCCCAGTTCTCGGGCCAATACACCGATGGCCGCATGCTCGGCCGCGGCCCGGTCCCCCAGTTCGGCCATGATCCCCAGCACCGCCAGCCGACGACGGCGGTCCACTGCGGCCAGCGAACGCAGACCGGCGGCCATGGACATGGGGTTGGCGTTGTAGGCGTCGTTGATGAGGACGGCCCCCGAGGCCAACTCGGTCACCTCCATGCGCCACGGCGACAGCCGGGCCGAGCCCAACCCGGCGGCGATCTCATCCAGCCCCACTCCTACGGCCAGCGCGGCGGCGGCCGCCGCCAATGCGTTGTCCACCATGTGCTCGCCGCATGCCGCCAGGGCCACCTCGGCCTTCCCGATCGGGGTGTCCAACCGGAACCGAGCCCGCAAGCCGCAGTCCAGACTCACCTCGGCGGCCCGCATGTCCCCTCCCGCCCGGCCAAAGGACAGCACTTGGGCCTCGGTTCGCCCGGCCATGGCCGCCACCAGCGGCTGGTCGGCATTGAGCACCGCCACATCGGAGGAATCCAGGGATTCCACCAGCTCGCCCTTGGCCTCGGCCACTGCCTCCACCGTGCCGAACAGCTCGGTGTGGGCCGCTCCCACGGCGGTCACCACGCCGACAGTGGGCCGGCCCAATGAGCACAGCCAGGAAATGTGGCCCCTGCCCCGGGCGCCCATCTCCACCACAACCGCCTCGGCGCTATCCGGGCGGTTCACCAGCGTCAGCGGCACCCCCAGCTCGTTGTTGAACGACATCGGGCTGGCATGAGTCGGTCGGTCGGCGCCGATGGCCGCGGCGGCCATGTCCTTCACCGAGGTCTTGCCCACCGATCCAGTGATGCCTACCACCGGTCCGTTGAACCGGCTGCGGGCGTGGCGGCCCAGCTCGGCCAGCGCCGTGGCGGTGTCAGCCACCTCCACCGCGACAGCCCCTCGAGGGGGCTGAGAGGTCAGATAGGCGGCGGCCCCTGCGGCCAGAGCGTGGTCGATGAAATCGTGACCGTCTCGTTCTGCCACCACCGGCACGAACAGCTCGCCGGGCACCACTGTGCGGGAATCGATGGAAGCTCCTGACAGTGTGATGTCGGGGCCGACCAATCGGCCGCCCACTACCCGGGCCACCTCCGACGCCATCAGTTGCATTCACTTAGCCTCCCACTATCGGGTGACGTGTTGGGGTACCGTCGGTTCGTGGGAGCCCGCACCCGTTTGGTCTTGCTGTTCGGTGGCCGCTCGGCTGAGCACGACGTGTCTTGCGTATCGGCCCACCACGTGGCCGCGGCGGCCGACAGAGACCGCTTCGAGGTGATCCCGGTGGGCATTACCCGGGCGGGGCAGTGGCGACTGGCCGATCTTCCCGATCCCCTTCTCGACCGGCTGGACGCTGACGGGCCCCGAGTAGCCCCAGCGGAGCTCTTCGCAGAGGCCGACACGGTGGTATTCCCCCTCGTGCACGGCCCCATGGGCGAGGACGGCACCCTTCAGGGGCTGCTTGAGGTGGCCGATGTCCCCTATGTGGGGTCGGGAGTGCTGGCCTCGGCGGTGTGCATGGACAAAGCCATGGCGAAGCTGGTGTGTGCCCAGCATGGACTGCCCCAATGTCGGTACAAAACGGCATCGGCCGGCAACGCCGCTGAGGCCAACGCCCGAGAGGCCATTGCCGAGCTGGGACTGCCGCTGTTCGTGAAGCCGGCCAATATGGGCTCGTCAGTAGGGGTGAGCCGGGCCACCACCGATTTCGAGACGGTTAAGGCTCTGGAGGCAGCCGCCCAGTATGACCAAACCCTGCTCTTTGAGGAGGCGGTTACCGGCCACGAGATCGAGGTGGCCGTGCTGGGCAACCAAGACCCCGAGGCATCGGTCCCCGGCGAAGTCGTGCCGGGTGCCGAGTTCTACGACTACGCCGACAAGTACCTCACCGACGGCGCCGAACTACTGGTACCCGCCCCGATCCCAGAGGCCGCAGCCCAACAAGCAAAGCACTTGGCCGTGGCCGCCCACCAGGCGCTGCGGTGCGAGGGCATGGCCCGAGTGGACTTCCTCTATGAACCCGGAGGACGGGGCATGCTGATCAGTGAAGTCAACACCATCCCCGGCTTCACCCCCATCAGCATGTACCCCAAACTGTGGGAGGCATCGGGCCTCCCCTACCCGCAGCTCATCGAGGCGCTGGTCGCCCTGGCCGTCGAGCGCTTCGAGCGCCGCCGCCAGCACCGCCGCACCGACCGCTGAGCGCCGGACCGCCCAGGAGCCGGGACTGCCCATGCGCATTCGGGTAATACCCCCTGGGTTTGGTAGAACACTGCGATGATCTCTGACGCGCTGGCCGGCAAGCGGCTGGCGATCACCGGCACGACCGGGTTCCTCGGCACCGCGCTGGTGGAGCGGCTGCTGCGGTGCGTGCCCGAGGTGGAGCTGGTGCTGCTGGTGCGCCCTGCCCGCCGGGGCGTGGAGCAGCGCATCCGCCGGGAGATCATCCACAACGACGTGTTCGACCGGCTGCGCGACGACCTGGGCAACGACGAGTTCGAACGGCTGTGCCAAGAGCGGATCACCGGGGTGGCCGGAGACGTGGCAATCGACGGCATAGGCCTGGATGACGCCGGCCGGGAGCTGATCGCCGGCAGCGACATCGTCATCCACTCGGCCGCCGCGGTGGCCTTCGACAATCCGCTGGACACCGCGGTGGAGGTCAACCTCCTAGGGCCGGTGCGCCTGGTGGAGATGCTCAACGAGATGGGGGCGTCTCCCCACTTCATCGCGGTGTCCACCTGCTATGTGGCCGGAAGCCGCCGGGGCAACGCCCCCGAGGAGATGCTGGCCGACGGCCCTATGTATGTGCCGGTTTCGTGGCAGGAGGAGGCCGAGGCCAGCCGCCGCCGGCGAATCACCACCGAGACCGAGAGCCGCGACCCCAGCCGCTTGGACGAATTCCGCAGCCGGGCCCGCCACGAGCTGGGCGCGGCCGGCACCCCGGCCCTGGCCGCCAAGACCGAGCAGCTCCGCAGCCGATGGGTCCACGACCACATGGTGGAAGCTGGCCGGTCGCGGGCCTCTTCGCTGGGTTTCCCCGATGCCTACGCCTTCACCAAGGCACTGGCCGAGACCGCGGTGGCCGAGATCAAGGGCGATCTGAAGGTTTCCACCGTGAGGCCGTCGATCATCGAGTCGGCCTACTCCGAGCCCTTCCCCGGGTGGATCCGGGGGTTCCGCATGGCCGAGCCCATCATCATCGGTTACGGGCGGGGGCTGCTCACCGACTTCCCCGGCATTCCCCAGGGGGTGCTGGACGTGATCCCGGTAGACCTGGTGGCCGCAGCTATCTGCGCGGTGGCCGCCCGGGGCCACGACCCCGAGCGGCCGGTCATCCAAGTGGCTTCGGGAGCGGTAAATCCGTTCCGGCTCAACCAGCTGGCCGATCTAGCCCACGGTTGGTTCAGCGAGAACCCCATCTACGACGATCGGGACCAGCCCATTCCCCCGCCCAACTGGACCTACCCGGGTCGGGGCCGGGTGGTCCGCCATCTCAAACGGCTGCGCCGGGGACTGGACGTCAGCGAGCGGGTGCTGGGGCGTCTGCCCATCCGAGGACGCCAAGCCGAGATCACCGCCGACCTGGACGAGCGCCGCGACCAGGTGGAGCGGGCCCTGGGCTATGTGGAGCTGTACGGGGCCTACACCGAGTGCGAGGCCCTGTTCGGATTGGACCGGCTCCTGGAGCTGTGGGACAGCCTGGAAGACGACGATCAGGACGCGTTCTGCTTCGACCCCCGGATCATCGACTGGCCCCACTATGTGACCGATATCCACTTGCCCACCGTGGTGTCCCAGGGGCGGGTCAAGACGGCCCCTTCCAGAAGGTCGGGACCATCTCGCAAAGACCGCCAGCGATCCCAGGTGCTCTCCCCCGACCGGCACATGGCGGCATTCGACCTGGAGAACACCGTCATCGCCGCCAACGTGGTCATAGCCTACGGCTGGCTGGCCACCCGGCGGCTGCCCCTGGACGACCGGGCCCGGCTGTTGGCCAAGATCCTGGTGGAGGCCCCGTCGCTGTTGGCGCTGGACCACCGGGACCGCAGCGACTTCCTCCGCCACTTCTATCGGCGCTACGAGGGCGCGCCGGTGGAGCAGATGGCCGAGGACTCCAGCGAGATGTTCAGCGACCTGATCCTGACCCAGGCATTCCCCGCGGCCATCCGCCGGGTGCGCCAACACCGAGCCGCCGGCCATACCACCGTGCTCATTACCGGCGCGCTGGATTTCATCGTGGAGCCCCTCCGCCCCCTGTTCGACCACATCGTGTGCGCCGAGCTGGGCCAGTCCCACGGCCTCTACACCGGCCAGCTGGCTGAGGTGCCGCCTACCAGCGAGTCTCGGGCCGAAGTGCTGCGGGACTTCGCCCGGGCGGAGGGTCTGCTTCTGTCGGAGTCGGTGGCCTACGCCGACTCAGCCAGCGACCTGGCCCTGCTGGAGGCAGTGGGCTACCCGGTGGCAGTGAACCCCGAGCCCAAGCTGGCCATGCTGGCCCGCAAGCGGGGCTGGCTCATTGAGAACTTCGAAAAGGCGCCCGGCGGGCCCCGCAAGCTGCTGCCCGTCGGATCCCGAAAGGCATCATGAAGGACCGAGTCAGACCCACTCCCCGTCCAGGGTTGGTGCTGGAAGTTGACCGATCCACCCCGCCGATCCTGTTCCACCACGGAGAGGGATTCCGCACCGAGAAGCTCCCCGCCGGGCGCAGCCGGGTGATCTATCCGGCCGAGCCGCTTCTGGGCTTGGCCGATCCCGAGGGTGCCATCCGCCGGGCGCTGCTCAACCCCATCGACCAAGACCCGCTCCCCGCCCAGCTCCGGCCAGGCATGAAGCTCACCATCGCGTTCGACGACATCTCCCTGCCGCTGCCCCCTATGCGCCGCCCCGACATCCGCCAGATGGTGATCGAGCAGGTGCTGGAGATGGCGGCGGCTGTCGGGGTGGATGACGTGCACGTCATCGCCGCGCTGGCCCTGCACCGGCGCATGACCGAGGCCGAGCTGCGCCACGCAGTGGGCGACCGGGTCTACGACGCCTTCGCCCCCTCGGGCTGCTTGTACAACCACGACGCCGAGGATCCCGACGGCATGGTTTTGCTGGGCACCACCCCCCACGGCGAGGAGGTGCAGTTCAGCAAGCGGGCCGCAGACAGCGATCTGGTGGTGTACGTGAACATCAACCTGGTGGCCATGGACGGCGGCCACAAGAGCACCGCCACCGGCCTCGCCGGCTATCAGGGGCTGCGCCACCACCACAACGTCAAGACCATGCAGGAGTCCCGCTCGTTCATGGACCAGCACCGCTCCGAGCTGCATGCCTCCAACTGGCGCATGGGCAAGGTGCTGCGCGACGCCGGGGTGAAGATCTTCCAGATCGAGACCACGGTCAACAACAACACCTTCGGGGTGTACGGGCCGCTGGCCATGCTCCAAAAGCGAGAGTGGGAGTGGACGGCCAAAGACCGGGCCGCGTTCGTGGCCATGACCACGGGCCTGAAGCGCACCCCGCCCCGCATGGCCCGCCAGATTTTCCAGTCGTGGCGGGCGCCCTATCAGCTCACATCGGTGCAGGCTGGGGCGGTGGAGGGTGTGCACAAGGTGACCACCGACAACGTGTACGCCCAGCACCTGGTGCCGGTGGAGGGCCAGACCGACATCTTGACCATGGGCCTGCCCTACATCTGCCCTTACAACGTGAACTCGGTGATGAACCCGATCCTGGTCATGTGCTTGGGCCTGGGCTACTTCTTCAACCTCTATCGGGGCCGCCCGCTGGTGCGAGAGGGCGGCGTGGTGATCATGGGCCACCCCACCCGCTGGGAGTTCCATCCGGTGCACCACCCCAGCTACATCGATTTCTTCGAGCAGGTGCTGGCCGATACCACCGACCCGGTGGAGATCGAGGCCCGCTACGAGCGCCAGTTCGCGGAAGACGAGTGGTACATCCACCTATACCGCACCTCGTACGCCTACCACGGGGTCCACCCCTTCTACATGTGGTACTGGGGGGCGCACGCCCTCCAACACCTGGGCGAGGTCATCATCGTGGGCGGCGACACCCGAGCAGTGCAGCGCATGGGCTTCCGCCCCGCGTCCACCCTCCAAGACGCCCTGGAGATCGCCAGCGACACCGTGGGTCGCCAGCCCACCGTCACCCACCTGCACAACCCCCCCATCTTGATGGCCGATGTCAGCTAGGCGAATGATCTCGAAGCTGGACTTCCCCTATCGGGCGGGCCGACCACCCGTGGGGGTCCCGCCCGCGCCCCAAGCCAAGAACCGAGGGGCCGACTACGACACCGACTGGGCCCGCAAGCCGGTAGCCCGAGCGGCCCGGCGGGCCATCACCGAAGCCATCATGCAGCCGGCGATGTCCGTCCTGGCCCGTCCCCGCCGCCAAGGGCTCGACCGGCTGGAGCACCTCGGCGGCCCGGTGATCTTCGCCGCCAACCACCACAGCCACATCGACACCCCCCTGCTGTTCACTTCTATCCCACCCCGGTGGCGCCACCGACTGGTGGTGGGGGCGGCGTCTGACTACTTCTTCACCGGGGCACTCAAGTCGGCGGCCTCGGCGCTGGTGATCGGGGCCATTCCCATCGAGCGGTCCAAGGTGGGGCGGCGCTCGGCCCGCCTGGCCGCATCGCTCATAGAAGACGGCTGGAGCCTGCTCATCTTCCCCGAGGGCGGCCGCAGCCCCGACGGCTGGGGCCAGCCCTTTCTGGGCGGGGCCGGCTATCTGGCAGTGCGCTGCGGCGTGCCGGTGGTGCCAGTTCACGTGGAGGGCACCGACCGCATCCTGCCCAAGGGCCGCAACGTGCCCAAGGTGTCGGCTACCACGATCACCTTCGGCGATACCCTGGTTCCCTCCGAAGAGGACAACGCCCGGCGGTTCGCGGCCCGCATCGAGGTGGCCGTGGCCACCCTGGCCGACGAGTGCGCCACCGATTGGTACCAGGCCCGACGCCGGGCCCACGCCGGCTCCACCCCCGGCCTCACCGGCCCCAACATCTCCCCCTGGCGCCGCGCCTGGGCCCTCGGCGACCGCTCCCCCCGCTCCCGCCGCCAACACCGCCGCTGGCCCTAGTCCCCACCACAAAGACACCTCCTCTGACCCCATTCCGCGACAAGGCCATATCACCGATCAGCCCGTAGAATCGGGGGTATGCCGGTTGCCGCTTCCACCCCGATTGAGCTGATCAAAAACGTGTACGCCACCCTGGACGAGCGGGTCGCCGCTGCCCGCGAGCGCTTCGGGCGCGACCTCACGCTGGCCGAGAAGATCCTGGTCAACCACCATGACGACCAGGACGATACCCCCGAACGGGGCGTGTCCTATGTAGACCTGCGGCCCGACCGGGTGGCCATGCAGGACGCCACCGCCCAGATGGCGTGGCTCCAGTTCATGACCGCCGGGCTCGACGAGGTGCAGGTGCCAACCACGACGCACTGCGACCACCTGATCTCGGCCCGGGTCGACGCCCAGAGCGACCTGGCCGCCGCGCTGGACAACAACGAGGAAGTGTACGACTTCTTGGAGTCGGTGTGCGCCCGCTACGGCGCCGGTTTCTGGAAGCCGGGCTCGGGCATCATCCACCAGGTAGTGCTGGAGCAGTATGCCTTCCCCGGCGGCATGATGATCGGCACCGACAGCCACACCCCCAACGCCGGCGGGCTGGCCATGGTGGCGGTGGGCGTGGGCGGCGCCGACGCGGTGGATGTGATGACCGGCTTCGCCTGGAACGTGCGGTGGCCCAAGCTCATCGGCGTGCACCTCACCGGCGAGCTCGACGGCTGGGCCGCCCCCAAAGACGTGATATTGAAGGTGGCCGAGATCCTGACGGTGGCCGGGGGCACCGGGGCCATCGTGGAGTACTTCGGGCCGGGAGCGCACTCGCTGTCGGCCACCGGCAAGGCCACCATCTGCAACATGGGTGCCGAGATCGGCGCCACAACCTCGCTGTTCGCCTACGACGACGCCATCGCCCGCTACCTCAAGGCCACCGCCCGGGAAGACATAGCCGATGCGGCCAACGCCGCCGCCCACAACTTGCGGGCCGACGATGCCGTGCTGGCCGACCCCGGCGGTTACTTCGACCGGGTGGTGGAGATCGACCTGTCCGAGCTGGGACCGCTCATCAACGGCCCCCATACCCCCGACCGGGCCCGCTCGGTGGCCGAGCTGGGGGCCGAGGCCAAGCTGAACGGCTGGCCCCTGGAGGTGAGCGCCGCGCTAGTGGGGTCGTGCACCAACTCCAGCTACGAGGACATCACCCGGGCAGCCAGCATCGCCCGCCACGCCGCCGCCCACGGGCTCATTGCCAAATCGCCCCTCATGGTCACCCCTGGCTCCGAGCAGGTGCGGGCCACCATCGAGCGCGACGGACTGCTGGCCGATCTGGAGGCCATCGGAGCCACCGTTTTGGCCAACGCCTGCGGGCCGTGCATCGGCCAATGGAGCCGCGACGACGTGGCCGACGGCACCCCCAACAGCATCGTCACCAGCTACAACCGAAACTTCCCCAAACGCAACGACGGCTACGCCTCCACCAACGCCTTCGTAACCTCGCCCGAGACGGTGGTGGCCCTGGCTCTGGCCGGCACGCTGGATTTCGACCCGGCCAGCGACACCATCGCCGCCGCCGACGGCACCGAGGTGGCGCTCATGGTCGGCCCGGGCACCGAGCTCCCCGACCAGGGATTCGACCCCGGCGCCAGCGGGTTCGTCGCCCCGCCCACCGACGGCAGTGAAGTGGACGTCCGAGTGTCGCCCGACTCCGAGCGGCTGCAACTGCTCGAGCCGTTCGCCGCTTGGGACGGCGAGGACTTCCATCGCTTGCCGGTGCTTCTCAAGGCCCAGGGCAAGTGCACCACCGACCACATCTCCATGGCTGGGCCGTGGCTGCGCTACCGGGGCCACTTGGAGAACATCTCGGGCAACCTGTACCTGGGTGCGGTGAACGCCTTCACCGGCGCAACCGGCGAGGGCAAAAACCAACTCGACGGCTCCATCGGGTCGTTCCCCGAGGTCGCCTCCGCCTATCACGCGGCGGATCAGCGCTGGGTCGTGGTGGGCGACCGCAACATCGGCGAGGGCTCGTCGCGCGAGCACGCCGCCATGGAGCCCCGCTTTCGGGGGTGCGCGGCGGTGATCGCCCGATCGTTCGCCCGAATTCACGAGACCAACCTGAAAAAGCAGGGCGTGCTGGCCCTGGCCTTCGCCGACCCCGACGACTACGACCGCATCGGCGAGGACGACCGCATCTCGATTCTGGGCCTGGCCGACTTGTTCCCCGGTGCGCCGGTGCGGGTGCAGGCCGCCAAACCCGACGGGACCATCGTCGAGATCACCGCCGAGCACACCCTGTCGCACGACCAGATCGAGTGGTTCCGGGCGGGCGGCGCACTGAATCTGATCCGCCGGCGAACCAAGGGCTGAGGGGCCACTACGAGCCGCTATGGACATCCGCCAGCTCGACGCCCTGTTGGCCATCGCCGAGCACAAGACCTTTTCCAGCGCGGCCCGGTCGCTGCATACCGTGCAATCGAACGTCTCCAAGCACATCGCCCGTCTGGAGGAGGAACTGGGCGCTCGGCTCGTTGACCGCGACGCCGGCACCCTAACCGAGGAGGGAGAGGCGGTGGTCGCTCGGGCCCGGCGCATACGGGCCGAGACCGACGCCATCGAACACGACATGGCCGCTATGCGGGACGACACATCCGGCGTCACCCGCCTGGGCATCATCGACTCAACCGCCCGATGGCTGATCCCCATCGTGCTGCCCGCGCTGGAGGCCAAGTACCCCAATGTGCGGCTCGAAATCCTGACCGCCACCACCACCAGCCTGGTCCCCCAAGTGGTGGCCGGCAACCTGCACAGCGCAGTAGTGAACCTGCCCCTGCGCGACTCCGAGATCCGAGCCGAGGAGCTGTTCGAGGAAGATCGCCTCCTCATCGCCCCTCCCGACCACCCCTTGGCCCGCAAGTCATCGGTCACCCCGGCCGAGCTGAGCCGCCACGAACTGCTGCTGCCCCCAGCCGGCACCGTCTTCCGGGACGAAATCGACTCGGAACTCAAAAACCAGGGGGTGGAACTCACCACTCGGGCTGAGATCGACGGCATGCGAATGATCGCCACCCTGGTGCTGACCGGGTTTGGCGCCGCCATCCTGCCAGCCACCGTGGCTCCCGAAGACGGTCCGTGGCGACGCATCCCCATCACCGGGCTGGTCCGGCGGTCGGTGGGCTTGATCGTCAGCCGGCGGGTGGCCCCATCGGCGGTCACTCGGTCGGTGTGCGACGTGATCTTCGAGGTGGTGGGCAACCACGGCCACGACCAGGCCGGGGTCTACCCCAGTTGATCCCGGCGCGCGAAACTGGCCCCCTTCATGTCTGAAGCCATGACTGCTGCTGGCAACCGACCAGGCCGGGTTCCGCTGCGGGCCGGGTCTCCGGGGTCGGCCCGCGCCTGGCTGGACTCCTACGACGGGCGGGATTGCGTGGCCTTCGAGGTGGAGGACAACGACACCGACCGAGGGGCGCTCAGCCCGGCCGACAGCAAGACGCTGGAGCGGGCCGCCCAGGAAGCTCTTGTGCGCCAGATACCCCTGGTGGGATTCCTCGCCTCGTCGGGGGCCGACATCGACTCGGGCATCGCTGCCACTATGGGCTGGGGCCGGGTGGCCAAAGCGGTAGTGAAATGCTCAGGCCAGGTGCCCGTCATCTTCTGTGCCACTGGCCCGGCAGTATCGGGGCCGGCCCTGCTACTGGGTTTGGCCGACATCGCCATCGCCACCGAGGACAGCTATGCCTTTGTGACCGGCCCCCGCATGGTGGCCCAGTACACCGGAGAGGTCATCAGCAGCCAGACCCTGGGCGGGGCCGACCAGCTCTCCCGGCGCAGCGGGGTGGCCGCCTTCTTGGTAGAGGACACAGACGCCGCCTCAGATTTGGTAGGCGCATTGTTGAGCCTGCTGCCTGCCCACGCGGATGAGCTGCCTCCCCGATGGGCGGTCGACGACCCCCCCGATCGCCGCACCCCGGAACTGAGCGACCTGCTGCCCGACTCGCCGCTCGGCAGCTACGACGTGAGGAACGTGGCCCGGGCGGTGGCCGACGACGGCGACCTGCTGGAGTACAAGGCCGACTGGGCCACCAACTTGGTGTGTGCCTTCGCCACCGTGGCCGGGCGGCCTGTGGGGATTCTGGCCAACCAGCCCCAGAGCCTGGCCGGAACCCTCGACATCGCATGCAGCCAGAAGGGGGCCCGGTTCGTCTCGTTCTGCGACGCCTTCAACCTGTCGCTGGTCACCTTCGTGGACACCTCGGGCTTCCAGCCGGGCAAAGACCTGGAGTGGCGGGGCATTATCCGCCACGGCGCCCAGCTGGCCTTCGCGTATGCCCGGGCCACGGTGGGCCGGGTGAACGTGACCCTGCGCAAGTCCTACGGCGGGGCCTACATAGTGATGGACTCCCGACACATGGGCAACGACATCGCCCTGGCCTGGCCCTCGGCGGAAATCGCGGTGATGGGCGCCCGAGGTGCAGTGGAGATCGTCCACCGCCGGGCCAGCTCCGAAGAGCGGGCCGAGCTGGAGTCGGCCTACGAGGAGCGCTACCTCAACCCCTATATCGCAGCCGAGCGAGGCTCAATCGACACGGTGATCGACCCGTCCGAGACTCGGGCCGAAGTGGCCGCCGCCTTGGAGCTGTTGGACTCCAAGCGGGAGTCCCTCCCCCGCCGACGCCATGACAACACCCCCCTCTGACACCAAAGCCCTCCAACCGACCCCATTATCATCGGCGACGAGATGCGAGCTCTCTCCCCGATAGCGTTCTATCGGCGCCACCCTGAGGCCGCCTTCGGCCTGGCCGTCGCGGTCATCGCGGTGGTTGGATTCCTCATCCGGCTGGTGGAGCTGGGCGAGCGCCCCATGCACGCCGACGAGGGGTGGGATGCCATCTTCTCGTGGAAGGTGCTCAACGGGGTGTTCGAGGGGTACGACCCCGTGTACCACGGGCCACTGCGGTTCTATTTCACCGCGGTAATCTACTGGCTCTTCGGAGAGTCGAACGCCACCGCCCGCCTGCTGGCCGTGCTGGCCGGCACCGCTACGATCGTGCTCCCCTGGTTCCTGCGGTCCCAGTTCGGCCGCGGGGTCACCCTGATAGCCTGCTCGATTCTGGCGTTCAGCCCCTCCATCTTGTATATGACCAGGCTGGGCCGAGAAGACGCTCCCACCATGTTCATAACCCTGGCCATCATGGTGGTGGTAATCCGGTTCATGGACCGGCCCCGGATGCTGCTGCCGCTGCTGTTCGCCTTCTTGTTCGCCGCGGGCTTGGCCGTGAAAGAAACCCTGTTCATCTCGGTGTTCATATTCGGCTCATTCTTCTTGGCTTTGCTGGCCGAGCAGGCCGTCGCCCGCTCGGCGGCGGCGCCATCCCGCTCTCAGAAGCGCTCGGCCAAACAGCGTTCTACGCCAAAAAGGCGTCACGCCAATGTGCTGGGATGGCGCGTGCAGGTCAACGAGCGCGGCGATGGCTTGAAGTGGGGATGGATGCTGCCTGCCGGTTTGGTGCCCATGCTGGTTGCGTTCATCATCGGCACCCATGTCTCAGTCTTCATCCCTCTTGGCTTCTACGGCATCTTTCTTGTGTTTGCGATCTTGCGATACACCTCTATAAGACAAGTATGGAATTTGCCGGTCATGCAAATAGTCCGCCGCATCCCCGCATGGGTATGGGCATTGGCTGTCGTAGTGTTCTTGTTCGTATTGGGATTGTGCTTCACCGTATGGTTCAACGCTCCCGGTGATTTCTTCGACGTCTTCACCGAAGGTTTTACACACTGGGCTGGCGCACAAGGTAGAAACCGGGATGATCAAAACTGGCACTACTACTTGTACATGATCATTCTGAACGAATATTTCGTCACATTGCTTGCTGTCATTGGCAGCATTAGAATATTCCGAAAACCCAGCTTTGCCGGTAAGTTCTTTGTTTGGACTGCGCTTGCCACTCTCATTAGTTATTCTTGGGCCGACGAGCGATTCCCTTGGCTCATGCTGCATCCGATGGTCCCCATGAGCATTTTGGCTGGATTCGGCGCTCTATCATTGTGGGATTTGCGACGGAAGCAATACATGCCACTAATTGTATTGGTACTCGCCATATTGGTGTCCACCACTTTGTATCGCTCCTTCACGATGAATTATGTTGACCAAAGGAGTCCACTGGAGATGGTCACGCAGCTCGAGCAAACCGAAGAATACGAAACAGCGGTGGAGAGGATTACGAAGCTTATCGACTACAGTGTTGAATCTGATGAAAGTCCTCTTTATCTAACTATTGACCACTTTGAAATTCAACCAGCTCTCTGGTACTTCCGAGACTATATAAGCTCACGCTACTCCGGTTTTTCATCTGAGTACGCGGGCTTCCTGGAAATCACCGAATTGGTTGACGACCAGTGTCCATGCGACTTGATCATCTGGGTTGATACCGATCTCGCCGTCGACCAGGACTCAGGTGAGATAATTGAAAGATATCCGAGCCAGATCATTGAGAGTTTGTTCCCGCAGCACCGGATAGAGCGAGCACCGTATCGGGATCTGTGGCGACCGCAGGAGACCTCCTACAACACCGGCTTGGTCAGCGGATGGGCGAACTGGCTATTCACACGAGAGTTGTGGGATACCTCCCGCCACGATGTGCAGAACTTCGGGCTGGCCATGAGCCCCCGGGCAGTGGCCATCGAGGCCCAGATGCTCGCTGCAGGAGAGCTTTGACCTTCGCTGACCGGCCGCTGCCAGCCAGCACCGCAGCCCGCCCGCTCGTGACGGAAGGGCCGCCCTCGGCTAAGCTCAGCGGCTGCCGCGAGGAGGGAGCACGAGAGGAGCATCTGTGCCTGAGTCCATAACGATCACCGACAATCGGACCGGTGAGTCCACAGAGGTTCCGATTGTCGACGGCGGTGTGGATGCTTCAGCCTGGCGCAAGCTCTTGCCCAACGTCTGGTTCCTGGACCCGTCCTTCAGCACCACCGCAGCCACCACCAGCGCGGTCAGCGAGGTGGACGGCGAGAACGGGATCCTGCGCTACCGGGGCTATCCCATCGAGCAGCTGGCCGAGCACTCCACCTATCTGGAGGTAGCCTACCTGCTGTTGTACGGCGAACTGCCCAACCCGGCCGAGTACGACCGCTGGGTGAGCGAGATCACCCACCACACCTTTATCCACGAGCGCTTCCGCAAGCGGTTCATGGAGTCGTTTCTCCACGACGCCCACCCGATGGGCATGTTCGTGTCCACCATCGCCGCCCTGTCCACCTTCTATCCCGAGGCCAAAGACATAGAGGATCCTGACAACCGGATGCACCAGATCGTGCGACTCATCGCCAAGGTGCCCACTGTGGCTGCCGCCGGGGCCCGCTTCAACACCGGCATGCCGTTCGTCTACCCCGACAACGACCTGGACTTCGCCACCAACTTCTTGTCGATGATGTTCAAAATCGCCGAGCCCACCTACCAATGCGAGCCAACCTTCCGCCGGGCGCTGGATCTCCTGCTCATCACCCATGCCGATCATGGGCAGAACTGCTCCACCAGCGCGGCCCGAGTGGTGGGCAGCGCCCACACCGACCCCTACTCGGTAATCGCCGCCGCGGCCAGCGCCCTGTACGGGCCCCGCCACGGGGGAGCCAACCAGGCCGTCATGGAGATGCTCAACGAGATCGGCAGCTACGAGAACATCGACCCGTTCATCAGAGCGGTCAAGGCCGGCGAGACCCGACTGATGGGATTCGGCCACCGGGTGTACAAGAACTACGACCCCCGGGCCCGGATCATCAAGCAGGCGGCCTACGACGTGTTCGAGGTCACCGGCTCCAACCCGCTGCTCGACATCGCCCTGAAGCTGGAAGAGGTTGCCCTGGCCGACGACTATTTCGTGAGCCGGCGGCTCTACCCCAACGTGGACTTCTACTCCGGGCTCATCTACCAGTCGATGGGCTTCCCCACCGAGATGTTCACCGTGCTGTTCGCCATCGCCCGCACCGCCGGCTGGCTGGCCCACTGGGTAGAGCTCCTGGAGCAGGAAAGCCGCATCGCCCGCCCCCGCCAGGTCTACACCGGCTCCGCCCAGCGCGACTACATCCCCGTCTCCGAGCGCTGACCCTCTCGTGTCACAAGAGACATCACTCCTATAGGACTTCTACAGGGAGAATCCACTCATAACGGGCTCTACGCATCGAAGCTGGGACGTCCAGCTCTGATTTTGTGACGGGTTGAGTTTCGCGTGGGTGTCGTCCGGCGGCGAGCAGGATTCGGAGCCGGTAGTTGTGCAGGTTGCGGAAGCCTCCGGCTGAGCGCTTGACGGCTTTGATCTTGGCGTTGGCGGCCCATAGGTATGGCCGCCACCAGGCGCAGTATTCGCCGACCAGGATTTCTCCCTGTCAGACCGGACGAGTTGGGCCATTATGGAAAGACTCGGAATTCACCAGGCAATCTCCCTCGACAACGACTTCCGCATCTACCGGTTCGGCCCCAACCGCCGCCAGTCCTTCACCGTCTCGCCGTAACCCCGTCGCGGAGGGCGGTGAGGAGGGCAGCGGCACTGATGGCAGCAGTCTCGGACCGCAACACCGAGGAGCTGATGCGGATGGCACCGAGTTGGCGACGCTCGGCGTCAGACCAGCCGCCTTCAGGTCCGATCAACACGGTTGGGTGGTCTAAAGACGGCGGGGTGCCGCTGATGTCGGCTCGGATGGCGCCGGGCCGGGCGGCCAGGTCGGCAAATTCGGCAACCTCGCCGATATCGGGAAGGCGCACCTGGCGGCTCTGCATGGCGGCCTCGCGGGCCACCCGGCGCAGGCGCTCGGTGTGGCGAGCGGCTCGGTCGGAGTCCCAGCGCACCACACTGTGCTCGGCGGTGAACGGGACGATGGCGTCCACTCCCAGCTCGGTGAGCTTTTGCACCACCAGTTCGGGGCGGCCTCCCTTGATAAGGGCGAAGCCGATGGTGAGCCGGGGGCGGGGGGCCTCCACAAATACCACGTCGCCGTCAGGCTCGGCCTCGAAATCCGGACCCGATCCCAGGCGGCACGCTCGCCATGAACCCGCGCCGTCGGAGGCGGTGAAGGCCTCGCCCGGCCGCAGCCGCAGCGAGCGGGTCAGGTGATGGCGGTCCTCGTCGCGCAGCTCGACGCGCTCCAGGCCATCGACAAAGACGCGGGGGCCGTCACTTCCGCCGGGCTTCACGGCGTCGTTTCCTCGTGGTTGGCGCCACCTCTTCGCCCCGTAGCTCAGCCAGCTGGTGCAGCAGGTCGATCTCGTCGTCGCTCAGCCCGGTGGGCGTCTCCACCACCGCCTGCACCAAGAGATCACCCCGGCCTCGGCCCTCCAATCGGGGCACGCCCCGGCCTCTGATGCGCAACACCTGACCGGTCTGGGTGCCGGCGGGGATGTCTAGATCCTCCACGCTGTCCAGTGTTTCGTACTTGACATTCGCCCCGAGGGCGGCCTGGACCATGGTCAGATGGAGCTGGTCAACCAAATGGTCGCCCTCGCGCTCGAAGCGGGGGTGGGGACGCACCTCGATGTGCACGTACAGATCCCCTGGGGGGCCGCCCCAAGGCCCGGCCGCACCCCGGCGAGCCACTCGCAGTGTGGACCCATGGCCCACACCGGCGGGAACGGTGATTGTGTAGTCGCGATCGCCCACCACACGGCCGTCGCCCTGGCATTGGCGGCACGGGTCGGAGATCAACTCGCCTGAGCCGGAGCAGGTGTCGCACACCGCACGGGTGACCATCTGACCGAGGATCGACTGGCGAACCCGCTGCACCTGGCCCATGCCATCGCATGTCCCACAGGTGATCGGCTTGGTCCCCTCGGCCGCTCCCCGGCCTTCGCACGACTCGCACACCGTGGCGGTGCGCACCGTCACCTCGGCGTCGGCACCCAACACGGCATCGGTGAAATCGAGGGTCAGGACCGCCTCCAGGTCGGAACCCCGCCGAGGACCGGTCCTAGCTCTCTCGGCAGCGCTTCCGAACGGGCTTCCCCCAAATGGGCTGGCACCCCCGAAGAAGGCGTCGAAGATGTCGCCCAGGTTCATGCCCGAGAACGGATCGCTGCCGCCTGCGGCTCCCGGCGCGGTCCCGAAGCGGTCGTAGTGGGCCCGCTTCTGGGGGTCGCTCAGCGTCTCATAGGCCAGGGCAATCTCCTTGAATCGGGCCTCCGCCTCGGCGTCGTCGGGGTTGGCGTCTGGATGATACTGACGGGCCAGCCTGCGGAACGCCTTCTTGAGGTCGTCCTCGGTTGCATCTCGGCCCACGCCGAGCAGATCGTAGAAGTCGGCAGCCATGGTCTAGGTGTACGACAGCCGATCGCCCAGCTTCTGGCTCACCACTGCTACCGCGGCCAGAGCTTGGGGATAGTTCATGCGGGTGGGGCCCAATACTCCGATCGATCCCACCGGCTGGCCGGCAACCTCGTAGGGGGCGACGATCAGCGAGCACTCCGCCAGGGGGGCGACTCCGGTTTCCGAGCCGATGGCCACGGTGAGGCCCCGGTCCAGGATGTCTCTCACCAAAGACACAACCACCAACTGCTTCTCCAGTATTCCCAGAACCGACCGCACTGTGTCGGCGGCGTCGAAAAGACCGGCCACGCTGGCCGCCCCTCCCACGTAGAGCTGCTCATCGACATCGCTCAGATCGGCCAATGACCCCATGATTTGGGCTGCCAGCGGAGCAAGCCGGCTCGCAGCGCCGCGATCTCGCAACGCGGTGGCCGGCCTCCCGTCCAAGAACTCGGTGAGCGTAGTGGCGGCCCGGGCGAGCTCCACGGAGTCGACGGGCTGGTCCATCTCGATGGTGCGCTTGTCCACCGACCCGTTCTCATAGACCACCAGGGCCAGCACCAGCCGCTCCGACAAGTCCACCAGGTTCACCGACCGGATGGTGGCGCTGGAATGCTGGGGGGCCACCACCAGTGCGGCATATGCCGTGAGGTCGGCCAACAGCGCGCTGGTGTCGGCCAGCATCTGCTCCAGCTCGCTGCGGGTTGTGTCGAAAAAGGCCCGAACCTGTCGGTGCTCGCTGCGGCCCAAGGTGCCGGACACATCGGTAAGCGAGTCCACGAAGTGGCGGTAGCCCTTCTCAGTGGGTATGCGACCCGCGCTGGTGTGGGGCTGGCTCAAGTATCCGGCCTGCTCCAGGGCCAGCATCTCGTTGCGGACGGTGGCCGGGGACACGGCCAAATCGGCCATCTCCGAGACATGGGTGGACCCAACGGGCTGGGTGGTGGAGATGTACCCCTCCACCACGGCCCGCAACACCGCGGCCTTGCGGGCCGAGAGCGTCTCGCTGCCTGTCCTCATTGAAGCCTTGATACTACTGGCCCGCCCAAGCCCGTCCTCCGTCGAACCAACCAGCCCTCAGTCCTCGAGCCGAAGCGCGGATATGAACGCCTCCTGGGGCACGTCCACCCGGCCGATCGCCTTCATCTTCTTCTTGCCTGCCTTCTGGTTCTCCAACAGCTTGCGCTTGCGGGTGACATCGCCGCCGTACAGCTTGGCGGTGACATCTTTTCGGTAGGCCTTCACCGTCTCACGGGCGATGATCTTTCCGCCGATGGCGGCCTGAATGGGAACGTCGAACTGCTGGCGAGGAATCAGCTCTTTCAGCTTCTCGGTCATGCGCCGCCCGTAGGAATAGGCCGCCTCCCGGTGGACGATGGAGCTGAAGGCGTCCACCGGCATGTGCTGGAGCAGGATGTCCACCTTGGTGAGGTCGGCGGCGGTGTAGCCGTCGGGCTCGTAGTCGAGGCTGGCATAGCCCTGGGTGCGGCTCTTGAGCTGGTCGAAGAAGTCCACCACCACCTCGGCCAGCGGCAACCGGTAGGCCAGCTCCACCCGCTCGGGCGACAGGTACTCCAGCTTCTTCATCTCCCCCCGACGGGCCTGGCAGAGCTCCATGAGCGTACCGGTGTAGTCGGCGGGGGCAATGATGGTTGCGGCCAACATGGGCTCTTGGATGCCCTGCACCTCGGCGGCCGGGGGCATGGCCGACGGATTGTCCACCTCCACCTCTTCACCGCCGGCCATGGCTACCCGGTAGGCCACCGATGGGGCGGTGGCGATGAGGCTGAGGCCGAACTCCCGCTCGAGGCGTTCCCGCACGATCTCCATATGGAGGAGTCCGAGGAAGCCGCAGCGGAAGCCGAAACCCAGCGCGCCCGAAGACTCCGGCTGGTAGTTGAAGCTGGAATCACTCACCCGCAGCCGCTCCAGCGAGTCTCGCAGCGCGGCGAACTCGTCGCCGTCGATGGGATACAGGCCGCAAAAGACCATCGACTTGGGCTCCTGGTATCCGGCCAAGGGTTCAGCTGCGCCGTGGCGGGCAGTGGTGACGGTCTCGCCCGAGCGGGCCTCGGCCACGTTCTTCATGCCCGCGATGAGATAGCCCACCTCGCCAGGCCCCAACTCGTCGATCGGTGCGGGCTGGGGCCGCCACACCCCGACCTCGTCGGCCTCCCGATCGGCGCGGGCCTGCATGAACCGGATCTTGGCCCCCGCGCGCAACCGCCCGTGCATCACCCGAACCGAGCTGACCACGCCCCGGTACTGGTCGAAGTGGGAATCGAAGATCAGCGCCTGGAGCGGGCCGTCGAGATCGCCGACTGGGGGCGGAGTGCGGGCCACCACCGCGTCGAGCAGCTCCTGAACCCCCTCGCCGGTTTTAGCGCTGATGTGCAGCACGTCTTCGGCGGCAATGCCCAGCACCTGCTCGATCTCCTCCGCCCGGCGCTCGGGCTCGGCCGCGGGCAAGTCGATCTTGTTGAGGACGGCCACAACCTCCAGCTCGTTCTCCATGGCCAGATAGCAGTTGGCCAGCGTCTGGGCTTCGATCCCTTGGGCCGCGTCCACCAACAGGATCACCGACTCGCAGGCGGCCAAGGAGCGGCTCACCTCATAGCCGAAGTCCACGTGGCCGGGGGTGTCGATGAGATTTATCACGTGGCCATCGTGGTCGAGGCGGACGCTCTGGAGCTTGATCGTGATACCCCGCTCCCGCTCCAGGTCCATGGAATCGAGATATTGGGCGCGCATCTCCCGGGGGTCGACCGCCCCGCAAATCTCCAGCACGCGATCGGCCAGCGTGGATTTGCCGTGGTCGATGTGGGCGATAATCGAGGTGTTGCGGATTCGAGAGATGTCTAGGGACACGACAACTGGAAACGCTACCCTTCTTTTTCACCGGGTTCCCATGTGGTTGCCGGTGCTGGGAGTTGGCAATCAGGTGTTCGGTTTGAGCCGACAAGTCGCGGTTCCCATGTGGCTGCCCGGGGTTGGTGAACGGTAGTGTTGTCTTTCTGTGGCAAACATCAAGAGCCAGATAAAGCGCAACCGCCAAAACGACAAGCACCGCTTGCGCAATCGTGCGGTGCGCTCGGAGATCAACACCCGTACCCGGAACGCGGAGGCCGCCGCAGAAAACGGCGATGCCGAGGAGACCGCCGAGGCCGCCCGTTTGGCCATCAAGCGCATCGACAAGGCCGCCAGCAATGGCGTGCTGCACCCCAACACCGCCGCCAGGAAAAAGTCCCGCTTGATGAAGCGGCTGGCCCGGCTCCAGACCGACTAGACCGTACCAGTGACCTCTAGCGGTTGAGCTGGGTCAGGCGGGCCACCAGCACCTCCAGCACGCCCTCCGAGGGCACCGCGGTTGCCCCTCGGAGATCCAAATCGGCTTGGGCCAGCAGTTCTACCGACCGGGCGATCCGCTTCGATCCCAGCTTTCGGGCCTGGCGCAGCGCTTTGCGAGCCGGGAAGGTAGATCCCTTGATGCCCAGCAGCTCGGCCGCCTCCTTCTCGTCGGCCGCATCGGCGCCATCGAGGCGCAGCAGCCGGTTGTGGTGGCTGTAGAGCGTGGACAGCACCTGCATCTCGTTTCGACCCCCGGCATGGAGCATGCGGCGCAGCTTGTCCAGCGCTTGGGCGATGTCGCCCGATTCCACCGCGTCGGTCAGCTCCCAGGGGGGTACCGATCCAGCCTCCCAGATGAAGGGGGCCACGTCATCGGCTTCCAGCGCCCGATCCGGGCCGTAGGCCGAGCTCAACGTGGTAAGCACCGCTGGCAAGCGGCTCAAGTCCTCCCCAAGATGATCGGCCAGCAGCCGCTTGGCCCCCGGTCGCAGGCGCAGGCCCGCGGCGGCAATCTGGGTGTCCATCCACTTGGAGGATCCATCCCGGCTCCGGGGAACCCCGGTGCCGACTACCTCGCCACCGGCCTCCTTCACCGCTTCCGACAAGCGCTTGGGCACCGCGCCCAACTTCTGGAGCCCGGGCCCCTTTTCCCACACCAGCACCAGATCGGTGGTGTCCAGCGGGTTCTCCAAATAGCCGAGTAGGGGGCCGAGCGAGTCGATGGTGGAGAAGCGGCCCAGCTCCCGGCCCACCACCACCCGCCGAGGGGTGAGGAACGGCGGGGTCTGGGCGGCGTCCACCAATGGGGCTATCTCGTATTCCTCTCCCGCCAGATAAGCAGCCTCGATCAGCTCGGCCACCATCAGCGACCGGTCACCGTCGCCCACCAGACCGGCCACTCGGTCTCGCACTGCGTTGGCCAGCAGCACCTGGTCGTCGCCGTGAAGCAGGGCCACTGTGGCGCTCATTTGGCTTCCTCTGGGAGAAGGGGGTTTGCGCTCACGGAGTGTCTCGCTGGTGTTGCAGGACCGCGCTCATAAAGTCGGCCACCCGGCGGGTTCCAGCCACATCGTGGACTCGCAGAACTCGACAGCCCAGTCCGATGCCAAGGGCGTGGGCCGCCAGCGTGGCTTCCCGCCGATCCCCCACCTCGGCGCCGGTCAGCGCCCCCAAAAAGCCCTTGTTGGATGCCGACAGGAACACCGGATAGCCCAAGTCAGCAAGCTCGTCGGACCGGCGCAGCAGCTCGGCCGACATCTGGGGGGTCTTGCCCAGATCATGGCCGGCGTCGAGCATGATCCGCCGGGGGAGAATCCCTGCGTCGACTGCCCACCGGGCCCTCTCCGACAGGAACCGGCTCACCTCGCCCATCAGGTCGTCGTATTCCGGTTCGGGATCAGCCACCCGCGGGGCCAAGCGCACATGGCAGGCCACCACCGAAGCTCCGGCTTCCACGGCTTCGTGGAGAAAGTTGGGATCGGCAAATCCGCTGATGTCGTTGCCCACCGCTGCTCCGACGCCGTAGCTCTCCCTGGCCACCGAAGCCCGCCAGGTGTCCACCGAGATGGGCAGGTCGAAGCGCTTTTTCAGCGCCTCGATGGCCGGCACCACCCGGTCCATCTCCTCGGCCTCGGTCACCTCCGGGCCGGGACCGGCCTTCACCCCGCCCACATCCAAGACATCGGCCCCTTCGGCCACCAGCTTCTCGGCTTTGGTCAAAAAGTCGTCGAAATCCCAATACTGACCGGCGTCGTAAAACGAGTCGGGCGTGCGATTCAAGATCCCCATGACCAGAGCCCGGGTCGTCACGTCATAGCGGTGGGGCCCCAGCTCCACAATCACGAGGGCGACGCTACACCCCTTTTCGGGGTGATCGTCACCACCAGGCGGGGATCGTGGGACACCACCTCTGCTTCCAGACCTCCAACGAGCACCCGCTGGCCGGTGCGGATGGTGCTGGCTCCACCCACGCGGTGGCCGGGTGGAGCAACGACTGCTCCCACCCACATCCGCTCTCGCAGGGACCGGATCTGATCGCGCTGGGCTCGGGTTCCCCGGTCGGCCACCGCCAGATCCACCGCGCCGACTCCGGCCCGGCGCAGATCTTCGAGCAGTCTCTCGGTCGACCGGCTGGGTCCCAGCACCACCACCACCGTGTGGCGATCCCTCCACACCTCGATGCCGGTGTCGAGCACAGTGTGAAACGGCGGGTCGGAGATGCGCAGAGCCACCGCCGGCAACAGCAGCACCATGGCCAGCCCTGCGGTGGCTGCCGCCCGCAGCAGCCGGCGTCGGCCCAGCCACCAGATCCCGGCGCCGATGAGCACAGCCACCAGGTGCGGTGCCCGCAGCTCGCCCAGTCGGGCCGAGGCCGCCCAGTCGGCCACCGCCTCGATCCAACCGACGCCCACGCCGGTGGGCCAGTGGATCGCGTGGGCCAGCGGACCCCCCATCAGCCCGGCAACAACCCCAGCCGACAGGCTCCACATCATGATCGGCCCGGCCACCGGAGCGGCCAGCAGGTTGGCCGGCAAGGAGGCCACCGGCACCCCGCCGAAGGTAGCGATCAACAGCGGCGCCACGGCCAGCTGGGCCGAGACGGTCACTGCCAGCGCTTCGGCCAACATCCGCGGACCGGGCAGGCGTTCGGCCAGGCGGGGCGCCCACAAGATGATGCCCGCCGAGGCGGCCACCGACAGCCGGAAAGCCACCGAGTGAACCAGCAGCGGATCGATCAGTACCAACAGGGCCACGGCCAGGGCCAGCACCCGGCGGCTGGACGCGTCGCGGCCCAGCAGTGTGGCGGTGGCCGCGATGGCCGCCATCGCAGTGGCCCGCAACACCGACGGCTCGAACCGGGTGACCAGGGCGAAGAAGCCGATCACCCCCAAGGTGAGCACCCACCGGCCCCGGTAGTCGAATCGCTTGATCAGGGGGCGGGCCAAGATGAGCACGAAGGCCACGTTCTGGCCCGACACGGCCAGCAGGTGGGTGAGGCCCGCGGCCCGGAAGTCGTCGGACAACACCGGCGACTGATAGCGATCGTCGCCATACGACAGCCCGGTCAACAGGGAGTGGCGATCGTCGTCGAGCGACTCAGCACCGCTGGCGATGGTACGGCGCAGCCAATTGGCCAACCGATAGGGCGGCGACCCTTCACGATGGCTGTTGATGCGGTCGATGCTCAAACGGTTGGCGATGTGGCGGGCCGCTTGGTAGTCGGGCAGCGGTTGGATCGGGCGGACGCTGCCGCTGATGACGATGCGGTCCCCGGCCAGTCGCCCGCCCAGGTCGCGGGCAGCCCGGCCATAGGCCCATGCCTCGTAGCGACGCCCTTGCGCCCGCACAGGCGCCCGCATCCCCTCGCCGGCTGGGACGGGATCGGCCACCAGGGTTGCCTCGCCCTGGAAGACCCCGGGCGCCACCGGGTCGAGGCCGGCCCAGGCCCGCTCTCCCAGCGAAGAGCTCATCAGCGCGACTGCGGCCACCAGCAGCCACGGCTTGCGAACGGCTAAGGCGACAACTCCCAGGGCAATCGCCGGAATCAGCGGAACGGCCGCCGACCACCAGGCGCCGACGATGCCAGCAACGGCCAAAGCCACGGTGTGGCGGTCGCTCACACGGCGACCAAGGCGCGGATCACCGCCAACTTGGCGGGACCGATGCCCGACACCGCCAGCAGCCCGTCCACCGAGCCAAACCCGCCGATGCGCTGACGGTGCTCGATTATGGCCGCCGCAATGGCCGGCCCCACGCCGGGCAGAGACTCAAGCTGCTGGGCGGTAGCATTGTTGAGGTTGAGGGGTCCAGATCGGGCGGCTGCCCCTTCGCCGGCTGACCCGGTTCCATTGATGGGGGCGGGGATTTCGGCCTGGCCGACCCGGGGGAAGTACACCCACTGCCCGTCGAACAGCGTGTCGGCCAGGTTCACCCGGTCGTAGTCGGCGTCGGGGGCGAGCCCGCCAGCCGCTTCGACTAGGTCGAGCACGCGGGCTTCACCCCGAAACAGGTACACCCCCGGGGCTTGGACCGCACCGGCGGCGTGGACCAGGATCGGCGTCGGCTCGGCCGTGGTGGTCGGCAGAGCAGGCCGCGGCGTGGCCATGGGGATGATGGTCTCGGGCCGAGGGGCTCCGCCGGCCCCAACCATGAGGTAGGCCGCCACCCCGATGGCGACCAGAAGCCCGGCGCCCGCCATCAGCAGCCGGGGTCCGGTGATCAGGTGGCGGTAGTCATCCCATATCTCCCGGACCCGCTCCGCCGGGGTGAGCCGGGGAGGGGGCAACGAGGAATCTTCCATGGCCGCTTCCGGGCGCGCCGCGCCATGCCGGTGGCGGGGGAAGCAGGATCAGGGTATCAGCCGAAGACCGGACACCGACAGGGGCTGACGGTGGGGCAATTGGCCGAAGCAGCCCGCTTCTGGTCAGTAGAGCTGGGTGGTGAGACGACGCCGGTACACGGAGGTGCGGGGATCGTCGGGCCCCATGAGCTCCAACAGATCCACGAACTCCTGGCGGGCGTCAGGATCGCCTTTCACCCGGCCCAGCAGGTCTTCCAACCGCGCCTCGATGTCGCCGTTGCCGGCCCCACCGCCGGTGCGGGCCAACGCGGCTACCCGGCGGACTTCGGCCGTCTCGGGGATCCGCTCCAACAGCTCCAGGGCTTCCTCGCCGCGGTCGTGGGCCACCAGCAGGTCGGCCAACCCCACCACGGCGCCCTCGTGGTCGGCGTCAAGCTCCAATGCCCGCCGCAGAGAGGCCTCGTCTCCGGCGGCCACCAGCGTCTCCACCTCGCTCTCCAGCTCGGTGGGCAGCAGCCGCTGCACGAACTCGGCCACCGCGGCCTCGCCCTGGGCGCCGATGAAGCCGTCTGCCACCTTGCCGTCTCGCATGGCGTATACCGCGGGTATCCCCTGCACCTGGAATGCCTGAGCGGTCTGGGGGTTGTCGTCTACGTTGACCTTGACCAGCTCCACTGCGCCTCCGGTGGCCGCTACCGCCTGCTCCAGAATCGGTCCGAGCGTCTTGCATGGCCCGCACCACGGCGCCCACAGGTCCACCACCACGGGTACGGTGTGCGACCGCTCAACTACCGCGGTCGCAAACATCGCATCGGTCACATCAGCCATCGGTTACCTCTCAGGGGATCGCCTCCAACCCCTTGGGAAAGCTAGCGTGACCCTTCGCATGGACCATATCCGAGGCATACAACACGAAGCGGTCAGCGCGTGGTTCGAGGCCAATGTGCCCGGAGCGGTCCTGCCGCTGACGTTCGAGCTGATCGCCGGCGGGCACTCCAACCTCACCTTCAAAGCCACCGGGGCCGACGGCCAGGCCTATGTGCTGCGCCGGCCCCCGTTGCGCCAGGTGCTGGCCACCGCCCACGACATGGGCCGGGAGCACAAGGTCATCGCTGCGCTGGCCGACACCGACGTGCCGGTGCCCCGAGCCTTCGGACTGTGCGAGGACGAGGCTGTCAACGAGCGCCCGTTCTACGTCATGGAATTTGTGGACGGACGGGTGGTGCGTACCCAAGAGCAGGCCGCCCAGCTTTCCCCCAAGCTGCGTCGGGAATCCTCCCGGTCGATCGCCGACATCCTGGCCCGCATCCACACCGTGGACGTCGCCCAGGTGGGATTGGGCGATCTGGGCCGCAAAGAGGACTACATTGCCCGCCAGCTTCGGCGCTGGCTACGCCAATTCGAGGAGTCCAAGACCAGGGAGCGGCCCGAGATCCAAGAGGTCCACGATCATCTGGTGGACCGCATCCCCAACCAGGGGCCAGCGGGAATCGTCCACGGCGACTACCGCCTGGACAACTGCATCTTGAGCGAGGAGGGCCAGGTACTGGCCGTGCTCGACTGGGAGCTGTGCACCCTGGGCGACCGCAACGCCGATGTCGCCCAGCTCCTGGTTTATTGGGCCGAACCCAACGACCCCGACTTTGCGCTGGACAGCCCCCCCACCGCGATGCCGGGATTTGCCAACCGGTCGGAGCTGCGGGACCGCTACCAACAAGCATCGGGGCGCGAACTGGACAACTTCGAGTTCTATCTGGCCTTCGCCTACTGGAAAGTGGCCTGCATCCTGGAAGGGGTGTACAGCCGCTACGTCGGCGGGGCTATGGGCGACAAGGCCCCGCCCCAGGGCGCAGACAGCTTCGCGGCCCGAGTTGACGCTCTCACCGAGATGGCCACTTCGGCCGCGGAGCAGGTGGCATGAGCGGCGAGTTGACCATCTTCTATCAGGCGCCCGATCTGATCGATCCTGTGTTGGTGATCGCCCTGGACGGATGGGTGGACGCCGGTTACGGCATGCGCAATGCCGCCGAGATCATGGCGCCGGATGACCAAGTCGATTTAGTGGCCAGCTTCGACGCCGATTTGCTGGTGGACCACCGGGCCCGCCGCCCCACGATGACCGTACGAGACGGCCTGGTGGACGAGATCAGCTGGCCGACCATCAGCATCCAGGTGGTTCGCGATCTCGACCAACAGGAGTTCTTGATGCTCCACGGCCCTGAACCCGACTTCCGCTGGCAGGCATTCTGCACCTCGGTCGACGATCTCGTGAAACAGTTGGGGGTGGCCCGGATCGTGTCAATAGGGGCGTACCCCGCGGCGGTGCCTCACACCCGACCAGTACGGTTGTCGGCCACCGGCACCTCCCCGGATCTGATCGAGCGGTTCGGATCTCCTCAAGGAACCCTGGAGGTTCCCGCCGGGATCAGCGCAGCATTGGCCAAGAGATTCGAGGCCGCAGGCCTGGAAACCGTGTCGGTATGGGCCCAGGTACCCCACTACGCGTCCGGCTCGCCGTACCCAGCCGCCACCGCCTCCCTATTCCAGGGTTTGCTCGCCGTCACCGGCCTGCGGTTCGACCCCGCGCCGCTGATCGCCCAGGGGCTGGAAGTGTCCCGGCGGCTGGATGCAATGATCGCCCAGAATGCGGGCCACCAGCGGCTCCTAGGTCGTCTGGAGAGCGCCTACGACGCCAGCGTGGGAGAACAAGACGCCCAGATCCCCACCGGGGACGAGCTGGCCGAAGAGCTGGAACGCTTCCTGCGCGACCAGGACGAGTCCAAGTGACCGAGACGCCAACCTGAAAGGACAGAGGATGAAGCTAGACGGCGGCATAGGGATGTACTTCGCAGATGGCCGGCTTGCCGCTTCGCTGGAAAAAGCGGCCGCCGATGCTGTCGCTTTGGAGGCCGCCGGCTACACCGGGGCATGGACCGCGGAGCTGGCTCACGATCCGTTCCTTCCGCTGGTGCTGGCCGCCGAGCATACTGAGTCGATTGAGCTGGGAACCGCCATCGCAGTGGCGTTCGCCCGCAACCCGATGACGCTGGCCAACACTGGCTGGGATCTCCAGGTGTGGTCGCAGGGCCGATTCATCCTGGGCTTGGGCTCCCAGATCAAGCCCCATATCACCAAGCGGTTCTCCATGCCGTGGTCTCAGCCTGCGGCCCGGATGAGCGAGATGATCGCCGCCATAAGGGCAATCTGGGAGTCGTGGGAAACGGGCGAGCGGCTGTCGTTCCGGGGCGAGTTCTACACCCACACGCTGATGACCCCCATGTTCAGCCCCGGTCCCAATCCGTACGGTCCGCCGCCGATCCATCTGGCCGCGGTGGGCAACCACATGACCGAGGTGACCGGCGAGTTGGCCGACGGCTGGATCAGCCACAGTTTCACCACCCCCGACTACCTGAGGGACGTGTCCCTGCCCGCTCTGGCCCGAGGAGCGGCCCGAGCCGGACGGGATCCGCGATCGGTTCAGGTGTCGATTTCCCTGTTCATTGTGACCGGGACCACCGAGGAGGAGATGGCCGCCGCCGCCGCGGCTGCCAAGCGCCAACTATCGTTCTACGGCTCCACACCCTCCTACCGTCCGGTGCTGGAGCACCACGGCTGGGGCGATGCCCAAGACGAGCTGAACCGCCTGTCGAAACAGGGGCGGTGGGCGGAGATGGCCGATGTGATCGACGACGGCATGCTCAATGCCTTTGCAGTGGTGGCTGAGCCCGACCGCCTGGCTGAGGGAGTGGCGGCCAGCGTCGGAGGGCTGATCGACCGCCTGACGTTCGGCCAGGGCCTCCGTCCCGACGGACCCTGGGCCGAAGTGCGCGAGGCCCTCCGGGCCATTCCGGGACGGTCACCGGAATAGGAAACAGCCATGAATGCAAATGAGCCGGCGGACTACCACGAGGGGCTGGCCCAGGCCGAGAAGGCCGCCATCAACCCCCACAAGGAGTGGGACCGGGGCCGAGCCGAGCCTCCGGGGGTGCGCGATGACGGCTTCGGCGGGCGCATCTTGAACCTGTACCGCCGCGACCACACCGAGGCGGTACTGCGGAACAGCACGGTGTTCTCCACCCGGGTGGTGGCCGAGTCGATGGCCCCGTTCATGGGGCCGCTCATGCTGGGTATGGACGGCGACGAGCACACCGCCTACCGGGGGCTGGTGTCTGGGGCGTTCCGATCTTCCGCGCTAGCCCGCTGGGAGGCCGAGCTGGTGGCGCCCATCGTCAACGAGCTGCTCGACGGCATCGCCCCTCAGGGGCGGGCTGATCTGGTGGCCGAGCTGACGCAGCGGTTCCCCACTCGGGTGATCGCGGGGATCATGGGCGTGCCGTTGGACGACGCCGATCAGTTCCGCCTGTGGTCCGAACAGGTGAGCGCCGGGCCTCTGTATCCAGAGGCAGGCCACGCCGCCTCCCAGGCCATGCGGGACTACCTCCATCCCTTCGTGGAGAACCGCAAGGCCAACCCCCAAGACGATCTCATCAGCGACATCATCCATGCCGAGATCGACGGACAACGCCTCGACGACGAGCACATTTACGGATTCCTGCTGCTGTTGATGCCCGCCGGGGCCGAGACCACTTCCCGGGAGTTGGGCATCGCGTTGACCGTGCTGTTGACCCACGACGGCTGGCTCGACCGGCTCAAGGCCGACTGGTCGCTGCTCGACCAAGTGATCGAGGAGACCCTGCGGTGGGAGAGCTCAGCGCCGCTGGCCACCCGGGAGGCCACCGTGGACACCGAGGTGGACGGCTGTCCCATCCCGGCCGGCACCCGGCTGATGATGACCATGACGTCGGCCAACCGGGACGAAAGGGTGTACTCCGATGGCGACAGATGGGACCCCGATCGGGAGCAGCCTGTGCCCCACATGGCGTTCGGCTGGGGCCGGCACCTGTGCTTGGGTATGCACTTGGCCCGCCTCGAGCTGCGGGTGGCCCTGCGAACCATTCTCGAGCGGCTCGGTGGCCTGCGCCTCGACCCCGACACCGATCCCCCACTCATCCGGGGGGTGGCGTTCCGCGGCCCCGAAGAGCTTCACGCGGTCTGGGATGTCTAGCGTTACGCTTAATCACATGAAGAAACGATCAGACGCCGGGACCAGAATCGGATTGGGTGTCGCGATCGGCGCCGGGGGTGGCGCAGGCTTAGGCGCGGCGCTGGGAGACGTCGCTCTCGGCGTGTCAATAGGAGTCGCCCTGGGCATGGCACTTGGTGCCGCGTGCAGCAGACGACGCGATGACGAGTAGAAGGTGAGTGCAACCTCCTGGGTTTTCTCCGCTACACCACCACGTTGACCAGCTTGGGCGGGCGGGCGATCACCCGACGGGGTGCATCACCGTCGAGGTGGGCCTGCACCCTTGCTGACGCTAGGGCCAGCGCCTCGGCTTCGGCGTCGGCGATGTCGGCGGCCACCTCGATGCGGTCGCGCACCTTGCCGTTCACCTGCACCACCATCGTCACCGTGTCTAAGACCAGCTTGGCCTCATCGGCCGTGGGCCACTGCTCAGCGTGGATGTTCTCGCCTCGCCGCACCTCCCAGAGCTCGGCGCAGATGTGGGGCACCATGGGAGCCATCACCAGCAGCAGCGTGTCGATGGCGAACGCCAGCGTGTCGTGGTGGGGGCCGTCGTCGGCCTGCATATAGCGATACAGCTCGTTGGTGAACTCCATGCAGCCGGCCACTGCGGTGTTGTACGACCAGCGGTCGAACTCCGAGGTGATGCGATCGATGAGTCGATGGGTGGCCGCGTCGATGGCGTGATCGGCCTCGGTCGCTGGGCCGGAACGAGCCGGGTTGGCCCGCTCGGCGGTTCCGGCGGCCAGCCGCCACAGCCGCCCCAAGAACCGGGCGCAGCCCTCGAGGCCGAAGTCCTCCCAGTCCACATCCTCGGCTGGGGGCTTCACCTGCAAGATCGACAAGCGCAGCGCGTCGGCGCCGTGGGCCTCGATGATGTTCTCGGGGGCCACCAGATTGCCCCGAGACTTAGACATCTTGCCCCCGCCCATCCGCACCATGCCCTGGGTGAACAGCCGCTGGAAGGGCTCTCGCAGCCCCGTGGGAGCCACGCCTAGATCAGACAGCGCCCGGGTAAAGAAACGGGCATACATCAAGTGCAAGATGGCGTGCTCCACCCCGCCGATGTACTGATCCACCGGCAACCACCGCTCCAGTGCCTCCTGGCTGAACGGCAGCTCTTGGTTGCGGGGGTCGGCGAAGCGCAGGAAGTACCAGGAGGAGTCCACAAAGGTGTCCATGGTGTCGGTTTCCCGCCGGGCTGGACCGCCGCAGCCGGGACACTCGGTGTGCAGGAATCCGGGATGGTCCACCAGCGGGGAGCGCCCGGTAGGCATGAAGGCCACATCGTCAGGCAGGCCCACCGGCAGGTCGTCGTAGGGCAACGGCACCGTCCCGCACGACTCGCAGTACACCACGGGGATGGGGCATCCCCAATAGCGCTGGCGAGACAGCAACCAGTCGCGCAGCCGGTAGTTGGTCTTGCGCTCGCCGATGCCCTGTTCTTCGAGCCAGTTGATGGAAGCGGCCTTGGCCTCGTCCATCAACAGACCGTTCAGCCAATCGCTGTTGATGGACGGCCCGTCGCCGGTGTAGGCCTCGCCGTCGAAGTCGTCGGGGGGCTGAACGGTGCGAATGATGGGCAAACCGTAGGCAATGGCGAAGTCCCAGTCGCGCTGGTCCTCGCCGGGCACGGCCATGATCGCCCCGGTGCCGTAGGTGGTGAGCACATAGTCGGCCAAGAACAGCGGGATCGCCTCGCCGGAGAATGGGTTGACCACCCGGGTGCCGGTGTCCACTCCCCGCTTGTCGGCCGGTCCACCCGCTGACAGTCGCTCGATCTCGCTGCGCTCGGCGACCGCGTCGATGAACGCCTCCACCTCGGCGCGACGATGGTCGGCGGTCAACTCTGACACCCGGGTGTGTTCGGGGGACATGACCGCGAAGGTCATGCCGAAGCTGGTGTCGGGCCTGGTGGTGAATACCGGGATGCCGCCGATGTCGTGGCGGGGCTGGCCGTTCTCGTCGGCGATGGGCAGGGTGAACTCGGCGCCTTCGGAGCGGCCGATCCAGTTGCGCTGCATGGTCTTGACCCGGTTGGGCCAGTCGAGGCCGTCGAGGCCGTCCAGCAACTCCTCGGCGTAGGCGGTGATGCGGTAGAACCACTGCTCCAGCTCGCGTACCTGGGCCATGTCGCCGGAGCGCTCGCAGGTGCCGTCGGCCAGCACCTGCTCGTTGGCCAGCACCGTCTGGCAGCCGGGGCACCAGTTCACCGGGGCGGTGGCCCGATACACCAGCCCGGCCTCGTAGAACTTGAGGAAAATCCACTGGGTGAAGCGGATGTAGTCGGGATCGTGGCTGCTGAGCGTGCGACGCCAGTCGTACACCGCGCCGATGCGGCGCAGCGACGACGACAGCCGCTCAATGTTGGCGTCGGTGTGGACTCGGGGGTGGGTGCCGGTCTTGATGGCGGCGTTCTCCGCGGGCAGTCCAAAGCTGTCGAAGCCGATGGGCGATAGCACGCCGTCGCCCTGCATGGTGCGGTAACGCACCAGCAGATCGCCGAAGGTGTAGTTGCGGACATGGCCGATATGGGCCGGACCGCTGGGGTACGGGTACATCGACAGCACGTAGTAGGGCGGCCGGGGATCGTCATTGTCGATGTCGTAGGTGGCGTCGTCGATCCAGCGCTGCTGCCATTTGGGCTCGATGGCTGCTGGGTCGTAGCCGTCCATGGCCGCTCAATCTACCGAGCCTCGTGGCAGGGCCAATAACTGTTATCCCATGTGGGCCGGCACTTCGACGGCTGTTAGAGTTTTCTGCTCGCGGGGCTGTAGCTCAGTTGGCTAGAGCGCTTGCATGGCATGCAAGAGGTCGTGGGTTCGAGTCCCATCAGCTCCACCACACACCATCAGCTCCACCGCCTGTCGGCGCAGATCGGCCTGCCGCTGAGCCTCGGTGGGATGTTTAGCTGGCTATCCGGTACATGATGAGCTCGGTGGGAACCAGACGCTGTTTGACCGGATCGACGGCCAGGGCCAAGCCCTCCAGGGTGTAGGCGCCCAACAGCGCAGGACCGTGGTCCTCGCCAAACACCACCAAGGTCACCTCGCTCTCGCCTTCCACCGTCACCCACGCCCGCCCGTAGTACATGTCTGCCAGTCGCCCGTCCGCCAGCAGTAGCCGCCGCGTGCCGATGGGCGCCACGCCTAACTCGCGCAGCAAGCGGCCGGGCAACATGGTGTAGGCCGAGCCGGTGTCCACTATCGCCTCGACCTCCTTGGCCTCCCCTCCATCCATGCCCGAGATCTGGATTTGCACAGCAAGCATCCCCATACCGGAACGCTAATCCACCGCAATCCAACTCGTCAATCAATAAAATTACATAATTTATATTGTAACACCACAAAACTGGAGCACGGTGGCGTGGACGAGGTTGGCGCTGGAGCAGGCGGCTCACCCGTCGAAATCGTGGGTCACCAAGCGTTGGGCGAGACCGTCGACGCTGATCACCGAGTTCGACAAGATGACGATGCCCTCGCGGGCCTCCGGATCGAAGCCGATGAACGAGCTGTAACCGCCGGTGGCGCCGTTGTGCCACACAAATCGGCGGTCCTCGATGTCGGCGATTAGCCACCCCAGCCCGAGGTCCATTCCCATCGCAGGATCCGCGTCCCGCGCGACGTGGGTGCGCTGCATCGCCTCCCGCAGCAACGTCTCCCTCAACCCGAGGTTCGCTTCTAAGAAGATCGCAAGGTCGTTCACGGTCGAACGCAGGGCGCCCGCGCCGGCGAGGGCGGCGAAATCCCAATTGGCGACTGGTTGGAGCCGCTCGTCGTGCCCAGTGGCCAAACGCGCCTGCAATGGCGGCGTCAAGTTCACCGCGGTGTCCGACATCTCCAGCGGTTCAAGGATTCGCTGCGCAATGAAAGCCTCGTAGTCAGTGCCGTCTGAGAGCGCTAGAGCATGGCCCAAAAGGCCGTAGCCGAGATTCGAGTACTCGACGGTCTCGCCAACACCCCGGGCCAAGTCGTGGTCCGCCAAGAACTCATAGAGACGCTCGGCGTTGTAGTCGGCGTACGGGTTGGCCCAATCGGCCGGAGCCAGGTTGTCGGGCAGCCGAGGCAACCCGGAACTGTGGGTTGCCAGGTGTCCGAGCGTGATCTCGGTGCCGCCCCGCACCGGCATCCGCACTTGGTCGCCGAGGAGGCTCTGCACCGGCGTGTCAAGCCCAAGGCCCAGACTCTTGTCCAGATCGGCCAGCGCGATCGACGTGAACACCTTGGTAATCGAGCCGATCTCGAAGACGGTATCGCCGTCAGGCGGCCCGGGACCTCCGTCCGCCAGCCGGCCGGCACCGACGACGACACGCTCACCATCGCGCACGATGCCGACCACGACGCCGATGCTGTGCCCGCTCTCCACAAACTCCTCCAAGACACCGCGGATCTGAGCCTCTTCAATCGTCGCGTCGTCACCAAAATCCTCCGGCGCCACCGCTTCGCTCGTCTCGCCAGGAACCGTTGCCACCGTGGCGTCGTCTCCAGGATCCTCCCGCACCACCGCTTCGCTCGTCTCGCCAGGAACCGTTGCCACCGTGGCGTCGTCTCCAGGATCCTCCCGCACCACCGCTTCACTGGTCTCGCCAGGACCTTCAAGACCCGTCACTGGACTAGAGTTGGCACAGGCCAAACCCCACAGCGCCAGTGCGACCCCGATGGCCGCGGCAGACAACACCTTGCCGGTAGAGCCTGCCCCTCTCATGGTTGCGCGGGTGTTGCTTTGTTGAATCCCCATTGGGAAGCGTCGAGGTTCATCTCAACGGCGTGGACCAGGTTGGCGCTGGAGCGGGCGGTCCAAATGGTGTAGGTGCCGGGATCGACGTACCAGCCGGGATCGGTTCGCTTCTCTGATTCGCCGGCGGGCACGGGGCTGCCTATTTCGAGTCCGAGCGGGGACTGGTCGCCGGGGTCGCAGTAGGCGAAGGCCCGGCGGTTGAGCACGATGCGGGCCGTGGTGCGCTCGCCAGGGGCCAGATGGACCTTGGCGAAGCCCTTCAGCTCCCGCACCGGGCGGTGCAGCAGTGACGTCGGCGGCTCAATGTAGACCTGCACAACATCGCTGCCCGGCCGATCGCTGGTGTTGACCACGTCCACCTCCATGACCACCGGGTCGGCCACCTCGGCGCCGCCCCCTCCCGACACTCGGGGCGGCGACCACTCGAACGTGGCATACGACAGGCCGTGGCCGAAGGGAACCGCTGGCTCGATGGCCCGGGCGTCGAACCAGCGGTGGCCGATGTAGAGGCCCTCGCCGTAGCGCACCACGCCGTTCTCCCCCGGATAGTTCAGGTACGCCGGGCTGTGCTCGTAGCGGGCCGGCACGGTCATTGTCATCCGCCCGCCGGGGTCGGCCTGGCCGAACAGCACGTCGGCCACCGCGTAGCCCATCTCCTGGCCACCGAACCCGGCCACCAGCACCCCGGTCACCTCGTCGGCCCAGTCGAGATTGCACGCTCCGCCGGTGTTGACCACCACCACGGTGTTGGGGTTGACCGCCGCCACCCGCCGGATGAGCTCGGGCTGGTCGCCGGGCAGGTCGAAGGAATCCCGGTCGCGCCCCTCGGTCTCCCAGTCGGCGTTGGTTCCCACCACCACCACGACGGCTTCGGCGGCCGCGGCAGCTTCCACCGCCTCGGCGATCAGATCCCGCTCCACCTGCGACTTCAGTCCCACCCGCACCCCGCACAGCATGAAGCTGTCCCGGCTGGAGTACTCGATGACGATGGGCGTCTCGCGGCCTGCGATAAGCTGCACGGGCGCGTAGATGACCTCTGAGCCCATCCCGAAGAAGTCATCGCCCCGGTGGTAGTCCCCTTCAGTGGCATCCAGCACCGCCTCTGCATCAAGCAGAACCCGGCAGCGTCCGAGCTGCACCAGCCCCAGGGTGTGCTCACCGGTGTCCTCGGCCACCAGCACACCCGTTGCCCGCACCGAGAATGCCTCGGGGTTCACCCCCGGCCCCGGTTCGCCGAAGAACACCAGCTCGGCCGAACCTGACTCATTGGTATGTACCACCGGCCCCGACCAGTCGTGGCCGTTGAAGTACTCCAGGCGGAGCTTGCCCCGAAGCATCGGGGCGGCCAGCGCCACCAGCGAGCGCTCGATGTCGCAGCCCTGGGCGTAGCTCACATCGAGGTGGCCGTGCTCGTCTTCCAGGGCATCCATGAGGCTCACGTTGCGATACGCCTGCACGGTGGCCGATCCCCCGCCCATGATCTGGGCCTTGCGGGCGCTGGGGCCGATCACCGCCAACGATCCCGACATGGCCGAATCCAATGGCAGCACCCCGTTGTTGGCCACCATGACAGTGCCCGCAGCGGCCGCCTCCCGGATCAGCGCTCGATCCTCGGGGCGATCCAGCTTGTTCTCCTGACCGGGCCCGCACCCGTCGTCGCCGTCGAAGGCCCCGGTGCGCTCCAGCAGGCGCAGCACATCGCCGGTGATGCGGTCGAGATGGCCCTCGTTCATCTCCCCGGCGGCCAAGGCCTCCCCGATCGGCCCGCTCCCGTACCACTGGCCCGGTCCGGGCATCTCCAGGCTCAACCCGGCTCGGGCCGACGCCGCGGTGGACCGGACCGCGAACCAGTCGGAGATCACGAGCCCGTCAAAGCCCCACTCCTGGCGCAGCACCTGGGTTAGCAACCACTCGTTCTCGGAGCAGAAGGTTCCGTTGAGCCGGTTGTAGGCGCTCATGATCCCCCAAGTGCCGCCTTCGAGCACCGCGTGCTCGAACGGCACCAGGTACAGCTCTCGCAGCGCGCGCTCATCCACCTGGGAGTCGATGGTGTTGCGCTCGAACTCGGAGTCGTTGGCCACGAAGTGCTTGGGGGTGGTGGCCACGCCTCGGGACTGCACCCCCCGCACGAACGCGGCGGCCACCCGACCAGAGAGAATCGGATCCTCGCTGTAGCACTCGAAGTTGCGCCCCCCGAGTGGGTTGCGGTGCAGGTTGATGGTGGGGGCCAACAGCACCCGGCATCCCTTGGCTCGGGCCTCGTCGCCCAACACCCCGGCCAGCCGCTCAACCAGCTCGGGATTCCACGTGGCGCCCAGCACCGCCCCGGCCGGAATGCAGGCCGTGGCGGTCCCGGTGCCCAGCAGGCCAGCGCCGCGAGCACCGTTGGGACCATCGGTCACCCCAATGGCGGGAATGCCTGCTTGCTCGAGGCTCTTGGTGGTCCAAATGCCGTCGCCGGCCACCAGATCGGCCTTTTCCTCGGTGCTCAGTGCCGCGAGGCGATTCTCGGTCGAATTCGACATGGGCTTAGGGTCTCACACCGGATCGCCCGGCCATCAGTCCTACCGGGCGCGGCGAATGGCGTTGCCCGAGGGGAAGGCCAGCGCAAACAGCACCGCTGAGGCCGCAAACGCGGCGATGACCCAGACCCAGGCCCTCTGGTATCCGCTCAGCAGGTCGCTGCTGGGCGCGGAGCTGAACAGCGCGACCACCACCGCGATGCCCAGCGCGAAACACACCTGCTGAACAGTGCGGGTGGTGGCGTTGGCGATGGCAAAGCGCGACGGCGAGATGTCGCACATGGCCGCGCTGACGAACGTGGCAATAGACAGTCCCACACCTATTCCCAACGCAATGTTGGCGGGCAAGAAAACCGCGAAGTAGGCCGATGACTCCCCCGCCATCAACAGCAGCCACACATACGACAAGCCGCATAGCGCCACCCCCGACGTCAGCAGCCATCGGTGCCCCCAGCGGTCGGCCTGCCGCCCGGCAGGTATCGACAGCAGCGAAGCCATGATCGGCCCCGGCGTGAGCCCGAGCCCGGCCTCCAGAACCGAGAGCCCCCACAGGTCTTGCAACAACAGTGAGCTCATCAAGAAACCGGGAACGAATGCCAGCGCGTACAAGCCGAAAGAGGCGGTTGCCGACCAGAACGACCGATAGCTGAACAGGGTCAGATCGAGCAGCGGATTGGGGTGGGACCGCGACCGCCAAACGACGAAGGGCAGCAGGACTGCGCCCACCGCAGCAAGTGCAAGGACGCGCGAATCGCCATAGCCCCACCCCTCGCCCTGGACGATGGCCGCCATAATGAGCGCCAAGGCCAGGGTGCCCATCGGCACCCCGACCACATCGAGTCGACCTCCCGCGGCTTCGCCGCGTGACTCCCTCACCAATCGAAGGGAAGCCGCGAAAACCAGTGCGGCGATGGGCAGGTTGACGTAGAAGATCCACCGCCAGCCCAGCCCGTTGATCAACAGCGCGCCGATGGACGGGCCGAACGCCGCTCCCAATGCCCCCATCGCCCCCCACATGCCGATGGCCGCCGACCGGCGCGACACCGGGAACTCCGGCAGCACCATGGCCAGCGACGACGGCATGATCAGCGACCCGCCCATCGCCTGCACCACCCGGGCTGCGACCAGCATCTCCACCCGGGGGGCCACCCCGCAGAGCAGTGATCCGGCGGCGAAGACCGCCAAGCCGAGATTGAACATCCGCCGCCGGCCCTGCCGGTCGGCCAGACGCCCCGACAGCAGCAGGAACGATCCCACCGTGATGGAGTAGCCGCTCACAATCCACGACAGCGCGGCGTTGGACGCTCCCAGGGATTGCTGGATCGACGGAAAGGCCACGTTGACGATGGAGACGTCCACCACCACCATGAACGCCGCCGCGGTGGCCGCCCCCAAGGCCAGCCACGAGCGGCGCTCTACCGGCTCAACCATAGAGGGACCTCCATCGGAGTCACGCTAGTGGTCCGACTGTGAAGCGGGGCGTTGCCGCTTGAGTATGCTGAGGATCACCGGGAAACGAGGGGGAGCAGATGGCGACGTACGACACGGTCATTGCCGGCGGCATGGTGATCGACGGGACCCGGGCCCAACGGCTCCGGGCCGATGTGGGCATAAATGACGGCAAGATCGCCAGGATCGGCCGACTGCGGACCGCCGATGCCGACGAGGTGCTGGACGCCGACGGGATGATCGTCGCCCCCGGCCATATCGACCTTCACACCCACTACGACGCCCAGCTCTTCTGGGACCCGTACTGCACGCTCTCGGGCTGGCACGGCGTGACCTCGGTCGTCATCGGCAACTGCGGCTTCGGTTTCGCGCCGGTGGCCCCTGAGGACCGGGAGCGGGCCATGCTCACCATGACCCGCACCGAGGCCATCCCGTTCGACGCTATGGCCGCCGGCATGCCCTGGGACTGGGTCACCTACCCCGAGTTCCTGGACGCGGTGGACCGCACCCCCAAGGCGGTCAACATGCGGTCGTTCTTCCCGCTGAACCCCGCGCTCAACTGGGTGCTGGGCTATGACCGGGCCAGGGCCGGCGAGATGCCCACCGACGAAGAGCACGCCCAGCTTCGGGCGCTTTTGCACGAGGCCATGGATGCCGGCGCCGGGGGCTGGTCGGTTCAGCGGCTGCGGGTCTCCAACGTGCAGCGAGACCACGACGGCAACCCGATGAACACCGACGTGATGCCCAACGAGACGCTGTTCCAGCTGGCCGAGGTGCTGGCCGAGCGCAACCAGGGGTTCATCCAGGCCACCTTCGCTCCCGACCCTGCTGACGAGACCCATACCGAGCACCGCCGCACCTATGAGCGCTTGGCCGACATCAGCGGCCGGCCGGTGCTTTTCAACGTGATAACTCCCAACTCCCAGAATCCCGAGCTGCACTTGAAGCAGATCGCCTGGGTGGAGGAGTGCCGCCTCCAGGGCCTGCCGATCTACGGCCAGGCCGTCACCACCGACGTCGGGCTGGCCTTCACCTTCGAGGAGTGGAACCTGTGGGACGACATGGATGCCTGGCGGGAGGCCACGCTGGGCACCGTCGAGGAGCGCATGGCCAAGCTGGCCGACCCGGCCCGCCGCCCGGCCTTGCGGGACTCGGAAACACTGGCGGTCACCTGCCCGATCGCCGACATCGTGCTGCTGGACACCTCAAGCCCGCAGTACCAGCGCTATGCCGAGACCAGAGTGGGCGACATCGCCGCCGACCTGGGCGTCCATCCGGTGGACGCCATGCTCGACATCGCGGTGGCCGACAACCTGGAAGCAACGTTCTACGCCATGGGCGCATTCAGCAACCCCGCCCATCTGGTGGACCTGTTGGACTATCAGTGGGCTCTGCCCGGCGTGTCCGACGGCGGCGCCCACACCCGTTTCCTAACCGCAGGCCGGTGGCCCACCGAGTTGCTCATCAACGGGGTCCGCGACCGCGCGATCATCTCGCTGGAGGACGCCCACTGGCGCATGGCCGGACTCCCCGCCCAGTGCGCCGGCTTCACCGACCGGGGAACGCTTTCGCCGGGCAAGGCGGCCGATGTGATCGTCTACGACCTCGACAGCCTGGCCATCGGGGCGAGCGAGAAAGTGCACGACATGCCCGCCGGAGAGTGGCGTCGAGTGCAGCGGGCCTCGGGCTACCACTACGTGCTGGTCAACGGCGAAGTAACCATCCGAGAAGACAAAGAAACCGGCACCTCCCCCGGCCGCCTGCTGCGCGACCCGTAAACCCCGTGTCTCGATCCCGTGTCTACAACGACAACGGGTTGGCGGCCAGAGTCGGGCAGTCCTTCCAGAGCAGGTCGAGGGCGTAGTAGCCCCGGGCCGAGGCCGTGAAAATGTGAGCCACGAAGTCGCCGTAGTCCATTAGCACCCACTCGCAATCGGAGAGGCCCTCAAGGCAGATGGGCTTGGGACCTCCGCAGGCGTCCACCGCTTCTTCGATCCGCTCGGCCAGCGCCCGCACCGCCCGCCTGTTTGCGCCGCTGGTGACAATGAAATGATCGGTGATCGCCAGCACGTCGCCCACATCGATGATGATGGTGTCAACGCCAGGGCCCTCTTCTGCCGCGGCCGCTGCGGCCTTCACCCAATCCCACACCACCGTTGTGTCAGAGATGCCGATGCTCATAGGGCGATCATGTCACTGCCCGCAAGTCTCATGGGGTTGGATCTGCGCTCATGCGGCCATCACTGCGGCAACTCTACCCATCATCCGCCGTCAGGTGGGAGAAATCCGCACCGAGCGTCACCGTGATATCGATGGAGGAATCGGCCAGCTCTTCGGCGATCACCGAGCCCGCGCCGATGGCGTCTCGATAGATTTCGGCGTGGGAGGCGAATCCGGTGTCGTGGTAGGCGATCCTCGTGGTCTCCCAGCCGAACTCGTCGGCATTGCCAATGAGCGTGATCCGGGCGCCTGCTCGGCTGAGCGCTCGGGCCGCGGTCTCGGTGAGACCGAGGTCGCCGACGCCGTTCAGAAGACGGACCTTGGGCGAGCCCCCGCCCGACGCGGAGATCGGGAACGGGATCGCCTCGTTCACCAACTCGCCAATTGCAGGCACATCCAAGACCACCGCCCCACTGGCATCCACCGTACCGGGCACTGCCTTCAGCCAGACCCTGCCCATGGCCAAAGCCCGCCCGAATAGGCCCACCCCCCGGTCGGTCTCACCGGGGATCACCTCAGGTGCTGACGACGAAGCCACCTGCTCCAGCCAGGCCTCCCAGAACAACCCTTGGCGGAAAAGGGCCGCAATCGGCGACTCGCCGGGATTGCGCCACCCCAGATACGGCCCCACATCGGCCGCGGCCAGGTTCAGCGCCCCGGACTCGAATCGGGACTCTCCGTTGGGCGACACCAGCGAATCGGGATTGTCGAGGGCAATGGGGGCAACCGCAGCCGCTATCGCAGCCCAACCGGCGTCGCCAACCACCTGGGACTCGCCGGGACGAATGCCTAACAGCTCGGCCATCGAGTCGGCTATCCCCGCGCTCCCCGACTCGGTCCAGCGCTCCTTGAGCAGCCCAGAGGGGGTCATGGTCTCAGGAGCGATGAACAGCACCGCCCCCTCAGTCCCGGCGTCGGTCAGCGCCAGCAGCGTTACCCCATGAAGACGGTCGCCCTCGGCGTGAACCAGCAGCAACGTGGGCGTCGGCTCCACGAATGCCCGATATCCAGGCGCTGAGGGATCGACTGGAGCCCTTACCTCCGTGCCGTCGCTGCTGCCGGAGATGGCCGACCATCCGAACCACGCCAACAGCGGCACGGCGGCGGCCAGAGCCAGCAAAATCAGCGGCCATCCCCAATGCCACCAGCGCCGGTGGTCAACAGGCAAAACGGCACCGTCAGCACTCGGCGCGGAATCACCCATACAGACCCCTTTGACGGCAGTAGGCCAGCGCAGCCGGAGGCACCAGGCCATCGAGAGGCCGACCGGCATCGGCCCACTCCCGCACTTGGGTGCTGGACAAGTCGAGCAGCGGGCAGTCCACCACCCGGTGGGCTACCGGCGGTCGCCGTCCCACGGCGCCGGGCCGGTCCACCACCACCACTTCGGACATTTCGGCGATCTGCTCATAGCGGTGCCAGGTATCCAAGCCCCCGGCGGCATCGCTGCCCAAAATAAGGAATAGCGAGCTTTCGGGGTTGTCAGCCCGGGCTGACTCCAAGGTGTCCACCGTGTAGGTAAGGCCGCCTCGGTCGATCTCGGCCGACGAGGCCACCACCCCGTCGATCCCGTCTACGGCGGCCTCCACCATGGACAGACGGTCCTGCGCCGGGCTGAGCTGGGGCCGATCCAACTTCTGCCATGGCTCATTGGCCACCACCAGCTCAACCCTGTCGAGCTTCAGGGCATCTCGCACCCACACGGCAATCGCGAGGTGGCCGACGTGGACGGGGTCGAACGTTCCCCCGAATATCCCGATGCGACTCACTGTCCGCAGTGTACGAAATGGAGCTTCCGATTCTGTGCCTCCCCGCAACCGCTGCTGAAGCCGACAGGACATGTTGTGCAATACGAGGGGACCGCCGCCGGGCCGGATCACTGATGGAAATTCAGGCGACTTCGGCGAAATACGTCGGTAGGTTCAGGACGTAGCAACAGGCTGCACCTGGGAACAAAACAGGGGGCGGAGAGGTTGCAACCCAGTAGAGACGACAAGACAAGGAACAAATGGACGATTCAACGGGCCAGTACCTCAACGCAATCGGCTTGGTGCCGCTCCTCGCCAAAGACGACGAAAGAACACTTGCTCAGACGATCGAGCGAGGCCGCGAAGCCCAAGCCCGGTTGGACGCCGGAGAAAGCAGTCCCCGGCTGAACTCCCAGGTTCGTGTTGCGGCCAAGGCCAAGGAGCGCTTCATTCGAGCCAACCTCCGCTTGGTGGTGAGCGTGGCCAAGAAGTACCCCCTGCCCACCGGCATGGAACTGCTGGATCTGGTCCAGGAAGGAAACCTGGGTCTGGATCGAGCAGTGGAGAAATTCGACTGGCGCAAGGGTTTCAAGTTCTCCACCTACGCCACGTTCTGGATCCGCCAGTCCATCGGTCGGGCACTTGATCAGAAGGCCAACCTGATCCGGCTCCCGGGCGAGCGGGCAGCCAGTTTGCGGGCTGCGGTGCGCCAATCCACCGGAGGTGGCGAGGAACTGGACTCCGAGCACGCCCTTCTCCATCGGCTCACCTCGGTGACCTCGCTGAACGCCACGGTGGGCAACGACAACAACAGCGAGTTGATGGACCTGCAACCCGACAGCAGCCCTGGCCCCGAAGATCTGGCGCTGGCTGCCGATCAGTTGGAAACGCTGGGCGAACTGCTCGAAGTGCTAGACGACCGGTCGCGGTTCGCTCTGGAGATGCGCTATGGGCTCATCGACGGTCAAAGACACAGCTACCGGGAGATAGGCGAGGTCCTGGGCCTCACTTCAGAGGCCATCCGCCGAATGATCGGGCGGTCGCTCGACTCGGTGCGAGCTCGGGCCGAGCTGCTGGACAGCGACGCCGCCTAGCCGCCCCCCAACAATTGGTTTGCCCGATACTCGATGACAAGCGACCATTTTGCTATGAGTACGGCCTCAGTCGAAGCGGCCAGCGCAACCGGGACCGCCTGGCATCCCTCGTCGTGGCGTGATCGGCTGGCTACCCAGCAGCCGCAGTGGCCCGACCAGGCATCTCTGGAGCAAGTGCGCAAGACCCTGGCCGAGCTACCCCCGCTCGTTTTCGCCGGGGAGGCCCGCCAGCTCCAAAGCCGGCTGGCGGAGGCCTGCGAGGGCCGGGCATTTGTCCTCCAGGCCGGTGACTGCGCCGAGTCTTTTGACGGAGTCACCGCCGACAGCATCCGGGACAAGCTCAAGGTAATCCTGCAAATGGCGGTGGTGATGGCTTTCTCGGCTGGTGTGCCCACGGTCAAGATCGGCCGCATCGCCGGGCAGTTCGCCAAGCCCCGGTCGTCTTCCACCGAGGTGGTAGGCAATGTGGAGCTGCCCTCATTCCGGGGACACATGGTCAACGACATCAACTTCTCCGAGCACTCTCGCACTGCCGACGCCGAGCGCCTGGTGCGGGCGTACCACCAGTCGGCGTCCACCCTCAACCTTCTCCGGGCTTTCACCAAGGGCGGCTACGCCGATCTTCGTCAGGTGCACTTGTGGAATCAAGAGTTCATCGCCGCCAGCCCCGAGGGGCAGCGATACGAGAAGGTGGCCGATGGGATCGACTCCGCATTGCGGTTCATGGCTGCCTGCGGGATCTCCACCGATGCCCCTGAACTGCACCAGGTGGACTTCTACACCAGCCACGAGGCGCTGGTGCTCGACTATGAGGAGGCCCTCACCCGGCAGGACTCCATAACTGGTCAGTGGTACGACTGCTCGGCCCACATGCTGTGGATCGGCGAGCGAACCCGCCAGCGGGACGGTGCCCATGTGGAGTTCATGCGGGGCATCAAGAACCCTCTGGGCTGCAAGCTCGGACCCTCTGCGTCGCCGGCTGAGGTTCTTGAGCTGTGCGAGATCCTCAACCCCGACGGCATTCCCGGCCGGCTCACCCTCATCAGCCGCATGGGCGCCGACAAGGTGCCCGAGACCCTACCTCCTCTGTTGGCCGCGGCGCGCGACGCCGGCCATCCGGTGCTGTGGGAGTGCGATCCCATGCACGGCAACACCTACACCACCGATGGCGGTCGCAAGACCCGCCACTTCGAAGACGTGGTGAAGGAGATCGACGGCTACTTCAGCGCCCATTCCGAGGCGGGGACTTGGCCGGGCGGAGTTCACCTGGAGATCACCGGCGACGATGTGACCGAGTGCGTGGGCGGTGCCGAGGCCATCAGCGATGACGATCTGGAACGGCGCTACGAGACCATGTGCGACCCCCGCCTCAACGGCGCCCAGAGCTTGGAGCTGGCTTTCCGAGTCGCCGAGCGGCTCAGCGTCTGATCTAAGCGTTCTCGCATTTCGAATGGCTGAGCGACTCAGCTATCGACCACGGGTTCCACCTCTTTTTCGGACCAAATCACTCGGAATTGATTTCAGGCCGCTATCCTGATAAACAAGTAATCAGATCAAAGTAGTCCGATTTGATTTCCACCTGAAGCCCACTCCAGCTCCAACACCCCAAGAAGGTCCGATGGTCACGGTCCAAATCGACAACACCGCGGTGATCGACCCCGCTCAGCAGGCCGATATCGACAAGTTCGAGCGGATGCTGGTCCGCTACAAAGCCGGTGAGATACCCGAGGACGTCATGCGGGTGTTCAGGCTGAACAACGGTGTCTACGGCCAGCGCCAGGGAGGCACCCGCCAGATGGTGCGGATCAAGATCCCCGCCGGAATCATCCACTCCGAGCACTTCGAGGCTCTGGCTCATATCTCTCGGACCTATTCCCGGGGCTGGGGTCACATCACCACTCGCCAGAACATCCAATTCCACTTCGTGGAGCTCGACGACATCCCCGACGTCATGCGGATCCTGGCCTCGGTCGGGCTCACCACCCGGGAGGCCTGCGGCGACACCGTCCGCAACGTGCAGGGCTGCCACTTGGCCGGCGCCTGCCCCCACGAGGTGCTGGACATCACCGCCTGGGCCCGGGCCACTGCCCTGCACTTCCTCCGCCACCCCTACGCCCAGCGCCTGCCCCGCAAGTTCAAGATCAACTTCTCGGGGTGCGCCACCGACTGCGGTCAGGCCATGTTCAACGACGTGGGCATCATCGCGGCCACCCGGGAGGTGGACGGCGGCGTCGAGGCCGGGTTCCGGGTGTACATAGCCGGCGGCCTGGGGGCCACGCCCCATCCCGCGCTGGCCCTGGAGGAGTTCACCTCCCGCGAAGATCTGCTGCCCACCATCGAGGCCTGCCTCCGGGTGTTCGACCACGATGGCTACCGGGACAACAAGCTCCGGGCCCGCATGAAGTGGCTGGTGGAGAAGCTGGGCTTCGAGGAACTCCAGCGCCGCATCTTCCGGGAGCGCAAGTTCCTGTTGGCCTCGTCCAGCTGGCCGGGCGGGATCCCCGACCTGGTCAACATCCACGGCGACGCCCCCGCGGGGCGCCACGCCGAGATCAAGGCCACGCCGGTGGGCCAGGGAGTCTCCGTATCCATCGGCGGCCGGGCACCGTACCAGCGGTGGGAGCAGGCCAACGTGGTGCGAGGCGCGGCCAAAGGCACGGTCTCGGCCTACGCCTGGGCTCGCCTGGGGGACATCACCGCCGACCAATTCGATGCCCTGGCCGACATCCAGCGAGAGCTGGGCGCCGAGTGCCGGGTGACCAACCGCCAGAACATCGTCTTCCGCGACCTGACCGAAGGGCAGCTCCCCCGGCTGTTCGAGGCTCTGTCGGCCATCGGCATGGCCGAGCCCGGTGCGGAGCTTTTGCGCGACGTGGTGGCCTGTCCCGGCGCCGACACCTGCAACTTGGCGGTCACCCAATCGCGAGGGCTGGCCGACGCCATCGGCCACCGCCTCGACGAGGAGGGGCTGGCCGAGGTGGGCGGCCTGCGGATCAACATCTCTGGCTGCACAAACTCCTGCGGTCAGCACCACGCCTCTGACATCGGGTTCTTCGGCGCCGAGCGCCGGGCCCACGGCCGCTCCGCGCCGGGCTACCAGATGCTGCTGGGTGGCTACGTGGGCGACGCCCAGATCAACTTCGGCACCAAGGCCCTTCGCCTTCCTGCCCGCAACGCTCCCGAAGCGGTGGTGCGGGTGGTACGCCAGTTCACCGCCGAGCGGGAGGCCGGTGAGGAGTTCCGCCACTGGCTGGAACGCCGGGGCGGATCCCGAGAAGTGGGCAAGGGCCTCGCCGACCTGGACGAATTCCCCGCCTTCGAAGACGGGCCCGAGTACTACGTCGACTACGACGAGACCGGCCCCTACGAAGCCGTGATCGGCGACTCTGAATGCGCAACCTGACCATCCCGGCCTACTCCGATACCGAGTTGGCCGCCCTGAACGAGGAGTTCGAGCACCTCCCCGCAGAGAAGATCATCCAGTGGGGGGTGGACAACTTCTCCCCCCATCTGTCGCTGGCCGCGTCGATGACCGACGCGGTGATGATCGACTTGGCCGTGAAGGTGGATCCGGCCATCGAGGTGGTGTTCATCGACACCGGCTTCCACTTCCCCGAGACGCTGGAGACGGTGGAGCGAGTGCGCCGCCACTACGGGCTGAACCTGCGGCTTATGACCGTGGCCCGACACAATCTCGAGTTGTGGAACATGGACCCGGAGAACTGCTGCTCGGCGGTCAAGGCCGGACAGCTCGACCGGGCGTTGGCCGGCAAGGCGGCGTGGATGAGCGGCCTGCGCCGGGTTGAGGCCGCGACCCGGGCGTCGGCCCCCATCGTGGTGCGCGACCTGCGGGGCCTGGTGAAGCTGAACCCCATCGCCACCTGGACCGATGAGCAGGTGGCCGACTACGTCGCCGAGCATCGGGTGCCGTTAAACCCCTTGTTGGAGCGGGGCTACCCCTCCATCGGCTGCATGCCCTGCACCAAGCCGGTAGCCCCCGGCGACGACCCCCGCTCGGGCCGCTGGGCCGGCACCGACAAAACCGAGTGCGGCCTGCACCACTAGCCCCGGCCTGACAGTCGAGCGAGATCACCTTTTTGCCCACCAGCGCGTAGGGTGACCGCCATGTCTAATTTGGAAATGTCGCCCGGTACTGGAGTGGTAGTAACCGGGGGTGGTTCGGGAATAGGGCGGGCTTGTGCTCGGGCGCTGGCTGAGGTGGGGCGACCGGTATCGCTGTGGGACCTCAACGGCCAAGGCGCGGAGAAAGCGGCGGCTTCTATTGCGGCCGACTGCGAGGTGGCCGCTCACTCCCTGGGCTTGGACGTGACTGACCGCGCCGCGGTGGACAATGCGGTGGCTGCGGCCCGAGAGGCGCTGGGCACCATAGGCGGACTGGTCCACGCCGCGGGCATCGTCGCGGCGATGGACATCGACAACCTCACCGAGGAGATTTGGGACTCAGTGCTGGGGGTGAACCTGCGAGCCGAGGTTTTCGTTGTGCAAGCCCTGCTAGGCGACCTCCGCAGCCATGAGGGGTCGGCCATCGTGGGAATCGGCTCGATCATGTCAGTGGTGGGCAACGCGCTGATCCCGTCGTACACCGCCTCCAAGCACGGCGTGGTGGGTCTCACCAAATCGCTGGCCAACCACTTGGGCCCCGACGGCATCCGGGTGAACGCCGTGTGCCCCGGCTACATCGAAACTCCGATGACGGCCCCGATGATGGACGACCCTCCGAGCAAAGCCGCCTGTGTGGAAAAGGCCCCGCTAGGCCGGGTGGGCACCCCCGCCGACATCGCCAAGGCCGTGCGCTTTCTCATGTCCGATGAGGCCGGATTCGTGACCGGCACCACCCTCATCGTCGACGGCGGCGTCACCAGCCACGACTGAGGCTGGGCTGGCATCCTCTGTGGCTATCGTGAAACTGTCGTCTGCTTCCGGGCCCACCACCACCCCCCTGTTGGATGAGACCATCTCGACCAACTTGGCTCGCACGGTGGCTGTCCAGGGTGATCGCGATGCATTGATCTCTGTCGCCCAGGGCTTGCGGTATAGCTATCGGGAGTTTGCTGCTGCGGTAGACGAGGTGGCCACTGGGCTGATGGCCATGGGCGCCCAAGTCGGCGACCGGGTGGGGATCTGGAGTCCAAACTGCGCCGAATGGGTGCTGGTGCAGTACGCCACCGCCCGTATAGGGGCAATTTTGGTGACCATCAATCCGGCTTACCGGGTTGCCGAGTTGGAGTACGTCCTCAACCAGTCGGGCATCAGCGTGCTGGTGGCGGCGGAGTCGTCCTCCCTCAGCGACTACCGGGGCATGATCGAGCAGGCCTGGGACCGGGTGCCCACCTGTCAGGCCGTGTATCTCCAGACCCCAGATTGGGAGGAACTCTTGGCCGGAGGCGAAACAATTTCCGCCGATCAACTTGAGGAGCGCTCCACGGGGCTTTGCCCGGATGATCCCATCAACATCCAATACACCAGCGGCACCACGGGGTTCCCCAAGGGGGCCACACTGAGCCACCGCAATATCTTGAACAACGGCTTCTTCGTGGGCGAGGCCTGCGATTACACCCCCGTTGATCGAGTGTGCATTCCCGTCCCCTTGTACCACTGTTTCGGCATGGTGCTGGGCAATCTGGCCTGCACCACCCACGGCGCGGCCATGGTGATTCCCGCGGCAGGATTCAACGCGGCAGCCACGCTACGGGCCTGTGAGCAGGAGCGCTGCACCAGCCTCTACGGGGTGCCGACCATGTTCATCGCGGAGTTGGGCGAGCCCGACCTCGACGACTACGACCTGTCATCGCTGCGGACGGGGATCATGGCCGGCTCGCCGTGCCCGGTCGAGGTGATGAAGCAGGTGGTGGACCGCATGAACATGGGCGAGGTGACCATCGCCTACGGCATGACCGAGACCTCGCCGGTGTCCACCCAGACATCGGCCTACGAGTCGCTCGACAAGCGGGTCTCCACTGTGGGCCGAGCTCACCCCCATGTCGAGATTCGCGTTGCCGATCCGGAGACGGGCGTCACCGTTCCCCGTGGCCAGGCAGGAGAGTTCATGACTCGGGGCTATTCGGTGATGCTGGGCTATTGGGACGACGACATCCACACCGCCGAGGCCATCGACGACCAGGGCTGGATGCACACCGGCGACCTCGCGGTGATGGATGACGACGGCTACATCAACATCGTTGGGCGCATCAAGGACATGATCGTCCGGGGCGGGGAGAACGTCTATCCCCGGGAGATAGAGGAGTTCCTCTACCGCCATCCCGACGTGATGGAAGTGCAGGTGATCGGCGTTCCCGATGACAGAAACGGCGAGGAGGTCATGGCCTGGATCCAGGTCCAAGATGGTGCCGAACTAGATGCCGACGACGTCAAGGCGTTCTGCCGGGGCCAGATAGCCCACTACAAGATCCCCCGCTATGTGAAACTCACCGACGAGTTCCCCATGACCATCACCGGAAAGATCCAGAAGTACCTGATGCGGGAGACCTCCATCAAGGAACTCGGACTGGATGATTCAGCCAGGAGGCAACATGCATAAGACCGGCAATGCCACGGATCACACCGGCCACCTGAAGCGCCCCAACTGGGTGCGGCGTCTGAACCTGTTCGGGACCGCGGTGGGCGACCCGGCCCGCTTGGTGGGCTTGGATGCCGACGAGATGCTGGCGGTGGCCGCCGAGTCGGTGGGGCTTTCGGATTTCGGAGACGAACCGGGTTGGGATGCCGGCTATCGGGCTCTGTGCGCTGCCCTGAATGAGGATGCCCACCTCAATGTGGTCGGGCGGCTCAGCGCCCGGGCCGAGATCACTCGCAATCTGCAAACCCGGCTTCGCCTCGTTCACTACTGGCAGGCAAACCCCGAAGCCCTGAAGGCCGAGATTGCCAAGCCCGTGGTCATCTCCGGGCCGCCCCGCACCGGGACCTCCATCTTGCTGGAGCTGTTGGCGCTGGACCCCAACTTGCGGCCGGTGCGGGGATACGAGGCCCACTTCCCGCTGGGCACGCTGCCGGGCACCGGGGCCGACCCGCTGGCGTGCAGCGAGCCCGAACAGGAGTTCTGGGCCGACATCCAGCCCGAGTTCATGACCATGCACGAGCTGCGCAGCGACCTGCCCGTGGAGTGCGTCCACTTCTGCCAACCGGAATTTCGCAGCTGGCACTGGCCGATGATGCACGCCATCGGCGACCTATCCGTTCGAGGCGTGCCTCTTGACTTCGACGCCGTGTACCGGTGGCACCAGTCGTTTCTACGGACCTTGCAGCACATCGACGGCACACCGGCTCAGTTCCTTTTGAAGTCGCCAGCCCATATGGGGACGTTGCCGTCCCTCTTTGCCGCCTACCCCGACGCCCGGGTGATCCTCACCCACCGCGACCCGATCAGGTTCATCGGCTCGGCGGTCAACATCACCACCACCCTGCATTGGTTGAGAAGCGATGCGGTAACTCCGAGTGAAAACGGCCCGAAGATGTTGTCCATCTACCAGCTGATGATGGACATGGTCATGGGCCAGCGGGCCTCAGGAGAGATCCCCGGCGACCAGATCGCCGACCTGTTGTTCCGCGACCTGATGAGCGACCCGGTAGCCGCGGTGCGATCCGCCTACGACCGCCTCGGCTTGGAGTTCTCCGACGCGTTGGCCGACACCATCCCCGCCTATCTGGCCGAAAAACCAAAGGACAAGTTCGGCAAGCACGTCTACGATCCGGTCGCCCTCGGCCTGGACGAGTCCACCATCCGCGCCCATTTCTCCGACTACATCGCCTGCCACAACATCCCCCTCGAAGACTGATCCGCGGGTGGAGAAATGAAACCACAGGTCAAGAAAATCATCCATGTGCAGATTGCCATTCCGGAAAGCGGCGAGGAGGAGGCGCGGGCGTTTTACGGCGGCCTGCTGGGGCTGACTGAAGTCGCCAAACCGCCGGAGCTGGCCAAGCGGGGCGGCTGCTGGTTCAAGCTGCCGGAGGGCACGTGCGGGCAACTGCACTTGGGAGTTGACATGGAATTCCGTCCGGCCAAGAAGGCGCATGTGGCTTTTCTGGCCGCCGACGTGGCTGAACTGGCCGAGATGGCTCGATCACATGGCTATGAGGTCGTCGAGGACCAGGCCGATGGAACCGAGCAGGTGTACTTCTACGACCCGTTCGGGAACCGCTTAGAGTTCATGGGAAAGGAGGCGTGATGAGATTGCAGCTTGCGCTGAACGTGTCGGACCTGGATCAAGCGGTGGAGTTCTACTCCCGCCTATTCGGCGTGGAACCGGCCCGGCGCCGACCGGGGTACGCCAACTTCGCCATCGACCAGCCACCCCTCAAGCTGGTCCTGTTCGAGGCCGGCCACGATTGCAACGACGACGGATGCTTCGACGGCGCCGGCGGCACCATCAACCATCTTGGAGTGGAGGTTGAAACCACCGATGAGGTGCTCGACGCCGAGCGCCGCCTAAGGGTTTCGGGGCTGGAAACCACCGGAGTGGACGACACCCAGTGCTGCTTCGCCGAGAAGACCGAAACCTGGGTCACCGACCCCGACGGCACCGCCTGGGAATGGTACGTCCGCACCGGCAACAGCGAAATCTTCCAAAACGAGGTGGTCGGCACTCGGGGCTGAGACTGGGCAGTTCAGACCCCAAATATTGCTTACCCATATTCGAGCATGGGCCATCCCCTGGCCGTGTTACTACGAGTTCCTCGGTGTGGTGACGAACCGCAAGATCTGGAAGGAGGCAGCCAGACCGCCGGAGCAGGCTTAGCAGCAACTGCGTGAGCAACCAGCGAGGCTGCCCGACGCAGGCAACTATGGTCCAACGGCGAGCGGCCTGTCGAGTCAACGCTGAACATCTACTATATGGCCTGCGCAACGCATCCTGATCATCTTGAAATCAACTCATCAGAGGTGTGCGAGGCACGCTACTTCCAGCGCTCGGAGCTGCCCGACAAACTGGCGTTCCCCGGCCATATTTGCCCGGTGCTCGAAACCTGGAAGGCCGCTGCTGACGACAGGGAATCAGCGGTTGTTAAACCAAGCACCAGGAATTGAATTCTCAACCGAAATCCACACTGGAGACTGCTGCAACACCCGATCTAGCGTGGCGGCAACACTGTCCTCGGCGAGGTAGAGACCGTGGGAATGCTGTGGCGCCGGCCAGCCGGCAGCCTCCCCTCTTATCTTCTCGTGCGACGCCGCACTACAGCGATGAGAAATACACCGGCGACTATCCCAATAAATGCCAACAAGAAGAGCCACCAGGGGACCGCTCGCCCTCCGCTTTCGGCCTCAGGCTGCGCTGGCTCCGCTGTGGCCGTGGGTTCGGGCACCGTCTCATAGGTGGGCACCGGCGCCGGTGCTGGCGTCGCCCTGGGCACCGTTCTCGGCGTTGAAGTAGCCCCAAGCTCCGGCGTCGGCGTAGGTGCAGAACTCGGAGTTGGTTCAGCCGTAGGCTCCGGCATGGGCGTCTTCGCGGGATCCGGCGCGGGCGTGGACGCGGATTCCGGCGTGGGCGTGATCGTCGGAACCGGCGTGGGCGTGATCGTCGGAACCGGCGTGGGCGTGATTGTCGGAACCGGCGTGGGAACCGGCGTGGGCGTGATCGTGGGTGTATTCGTGGGACTTGGCGTGGGCGTATTCGTCGGAACCGGCGTGGGCGTGATCGTGGGTGTATTCGTGGGACTTGGCGTGGGCGTGATCGTCGGAACCGGCGTGGGAACCGGCGTGGGCGTGATCGTGGGCGTATTCGTCGGAACCGGCGTGGGTGTAGGCGTGGGAACTCGGATGGGAACCGGCGTGGGTCTAGGCGTAGGCGTGGCCGTAGGCGTAGGCGTGGCCGTAGGCGTAGGCGTGGCCGTAGGCGTAGGCGTGGCCGTAGGCGTAGGCGTGGCCGTAGGCGTAGGCGTGGCCGTAGGCGTAGGCGTGGCCGTAGGCGTAGGCGTGGCCGTAGGCGTAGGCGTGGCCGTAGGCGTAGGCGTGGCCGTAGGCGTAGGCGTGGCCGTAGGCGTAGGCGTGGCCGTAGGCGTAGGCGTGGCCGTAGGCGTAGGCGTGGCCGTAGGCGTAGGCGTAGCCGTGGTGTTGGCCTGAGGCTCGGCCTCCGCGTCTGCCTCGGCACCGGCGCCGACGATGTTCACCGCCCGGACCTGTAAATCGTATCTACGGTTATTGGTCAACTCCGTGAACTCGTGGGTTCTGGCCCCCGATCCGCCCTCTACCTCTGCCCAGTCATGGATGTCCATCGTGTGGGCCGAACCGGCGCCTATCAATGCGGTGTGAGATTCGGCGTCCAGCGCTACGGAATAGCCGAAGTGGCCGCCCGCCTGGCCTGCTTCCTCGATCAGCTTGTTCGACAAGCTCCACCAGATCGGATCGGCAGAGCATTCTCTGGTGAACACGTATGCCGAACCTGAATTCAAGCCGTTGTCGTCGTCTCCGAACGCTCCGATTAGGGCAGTTTTGCCGTCGACCGCCACCGAATACCCGAACCCATCCTCTGCCTGACCGTCCGGCGCTACGAGCTTGTCCTCCCTGCTCCAGGTGCCGGAGGAGTCCTTGAAGAATACGTACACTGAACCGGCATCAACGGCACTCTCGTCAACATCGGTAGTCGTTTCGTCGTCCTCACGGTCATCCAGGTAGGCCCCAACCACGAAGAAGTTGCCGTCAACCCCGACGGAGACGCCGAAGGAGTCACCTGGATTCCCGTCGTCAGTGGTCATCTCCGTACCGACGTCCCAGTTGCCTTGGCTGTCCCTGGTGAATATGTGAACCGAACCGGCGTCAATGCCCCTGGTGTCGTCCCCGGGCTCCCCTATTGCCGCCGTGTCGCCGTCCAGGGCTACGGACGTCCCGAAGTAGTCGTCATGGGCGGCACCGGAGGCGGTGAGCTTGTCTGTCTGCGTTCTGTGGACTCCCGAGGATGGAGCGTTGCCCCACTCACCGTTGGACTTGGTGAAGACGTAGACCGAACCGGAATCTTCCAAATAGTTGTCCTCATCGTCGTCTCCGTACGCCCCCACCAGCGCCGTGTCACCGCTCACCACCACCGAATGTCCGAAGTAGTCGAGCGCCTTGCCGTCGGAGGCGGTCAGCTTGGCCACCTGGCTCCATATGCCGCTAGCCCTGGTGAACACATAGGCCGAGCCGGAATCGACGCCGTTGTCGTCGTCCCCGGACGCCCCGATCACCACAGTCTCGCCGTCCACTGCCACCGATATCCCAAAGTTGTCGTAGGCCTCGCCGCCGAAGGCGGTGAGCTCGACCCCCTGGTCCCACACCACGCCGCCACTCCTGGTGAAGACGTAAGCGGCGCCGGAGTCAACCCCATTGGAGTCGTCCCGATAAGCGCCCACTACCGCGATGTCGCCATCCACGGCTACCGAATAGCCAAACTTGTCGTCCTCTGCGACATTGGAGGGGGTGAGCTCACTGGCCTGGAAACGCAAGACCTCGTAATGCGCGACCACAGAGTCTGCGGGAGCCTTCCAGGTCAGCCTCACCTTCCCATCTAGTTCTGTCACTTCGAGGTCGGTCGGCGCTCTGGGTTTGGCCGGTAGGGGCACCGCGTCGACCTCGTTGGACTCAGCGCTATATTCGTCATCAGCGGTCCCTTGGCCCACCAGGTCCACCGCCCGGATTCGGAACTTGTACGTATCGCCGTCAGTCAGGCCGGTAACCGTGTAGCCGATGGTGAATTGGCTGATGTCTGCGGTGTCGCCGAGGGCGATGTCCGCCCAATCCGTTGGCCAGACGCTGAAGTTGCCATCGGTGTCCGCCTTGAGTTGCTGGTATTGGTATTTGTCGATCGAGGAGTCGTCGGGGTTCTCCCAGTTCAACTCTATTTCCTGGTGCCGCCCCGTTGCTGTGAGATCAGTCGGCGGGCTTGGCGCTATCGGCACAGGAGTACCGTTCATATCGAGTTCAACACCGGTAGGCGTGGCAGACACAGCGTTTGAGGGCGTGCCTTCCTCTGTGGTTCCGTTCAGAACATCCAGAGCGCGGACCACAAACTCGTACTCTGTGTCGTTGGCGAGTCCGGTCACCGTGTGTCCCAGGGTCGTGTCCCGTGTTAGGACGCTCATAGCAACCCAGATGCCCCAGCTGTCCCAGCTATCGGGGTCCAACCTCGCGCGTTGCCGGTATTGCCACCCGTCGATCGAAGAGTCACTTGGGTCGGGCCAGCTAAGCCGCACCTGAGTGTCGCCTGCCAGTGCGGTGAGGGTTGGCGCGGCCGGTTTCGTGCTTGCGGGCGTGCCATTGATCGTGGTCGGGGGGCCGTGCCCGATCACGTTCACCGCCCGTATCGCAAACGTGTATGCGGTGCCGTTGCTGAGGCCAAGCACCGTGTATCCGTCGGTGTCCGGCCCGCTGTCCGGAATGCTCATGAATTCCGTCCCGCCGTCGGTGCTGTACTCGTAGTGTGTGATGGTGCCGGTACCAGAGCTGGCGGTGGCCGCTGTCCAACTCAGCGCTACCTGGGTGTCCCCATTGGCCGCCGACAACCCGACCGGTGCGGCTGGCAGGCCCAGCGGAGTGGCGCTGACACCGTCCGAGGCGGGGCCAGCGCCGCTTTCGTTGATCGCACGGACCTGGAAGCTGTATTCCATTCCGTTGGCCAGGACGGCATCAGGATCGTCGAGATCGGCGGTGACCACATGTGAGACGGTGCCCGAGTCGCTGGAGCCTATGTCCACCCAGTCCGGGATGCCCAGCACGTGGACCGAGCCGGCGTCGGCGTCCAAGGAGCCGTTGCCGTTGGCGTCATGGTCGTCGCTGTACGCCCCGACGAGCGTGAGAGCACCCCGTCGGGCATCTTCGTCCACTGCCACCGACCATCCGAACCTATCGCTGGTCGCGCCTTCAGGGGCGGTGAGCTTGAGGGTTTCGAAAGTTCTGGCCCAGCCCAAGTCAGGCCGGGTGAAAACATACGCCGAGCCGGAATCGCGGCCATTGTCGTCGTCTTGCCACGACCCGACCACCACGGTGTCGCCATCTACCGACACCGACACTCCGAAGTTGTCTCCGGCTGCGGCGTCGGAGGCGGTGAGCTTGGACTTCTCGCCCCATACCCCCGATTCCCTGGTGAAGACGTAGGCCGCGCCCGAACCGGCACCGATCCCGGGGTCGCTGTGCTGCCTTGCTCCAATGACCGCGGTGTCGCTGTCCAGCGCCACGGAAAACCCGAAGTAGTCGCTCGGCTGGAGGTCCGAGGCGTTCAGCTTAACCGTCTCGGTTCCGTCGCTCCAGCCTTCGACCGGCTTTTCGAATAGGTAGGCCGAACCGTTTCCTGTCTGACCGAATTGTTGAGACGACCCGAAAGCCCCGGCCAATACGGTGTCGTTGTCCACCGCTACCGAGTAACCCAACCATGCCAGCGAAAAGGGGTCGGAGGCGGTGAGCCTGGCCTTCTGGCTCCACGCGTTGTTGGATCTGGTGAAGACATAGGCCGCACCCGCACTCGTACTGCCCCTGACGTCGGCGAGGCGAGACCCGATCACCAGGGTGCTGCCGTCCAGATCCACGGAACCTCCGAACAGGGAATACGCATCGGGGGTGGTGGCAGTCAGCGTGGCCGCCTTGCTCCACCCGTTGCTGGACTTGGTGAAGATATAGACCGCACCGGAATTTGTAACGGTAGTCCCGTTGGCGTCTGAGCCGTCGTACGCGTGGGCTCCAACAACCACGGTGTCTCCGTCCACCGCGACGGACCATCCGAACTGGTCGCCCGTATTCTCGCCGTCGAACTTGGCCGCCTGGCTCCAGACACCGCTGGAGTTCCTGTCGAAGATGTAGGCCGAACCCCGCCTGTTTTTTACCCGGTCCGCCCCGACCACGGCAGTGTCACCGTCGATTGCTATGGCGATCCCGAAGTGTCCGCCGGCAGATCCATCGGAGGCAGTGAGAAAGTCCTCTGGGATCACCTCGGATATCTGATATTTCTCTATGGTCGAATCGTTGGGATCGTCCCAGCTCAGCTTCACTTGAGCATCGCCCGCCTGCGCCAACAGCCCAGTCGGCTTGGCCGGCTTCCCGGGTCTGGGGATGACGCGGGCGCTGTTGGACCTCGGCCCGGCGCCGGGCTCGTTCACCGCACGGACCCGGAACCAATACCCGTGGTAGTTGGTCAGGCCAGTCGCCGTGTGGGACGTGGTCGCCGCTCCGCTTTGGGATATGTCGGACCAGTCGCCGATGTCCAGCGCATAGGCCGCACCGGATTGGCTGGCAGGGTCGTCGGCCAGGTACGCCCCCAACACCGCCGTATTCCCGTCCAGGGCCGCCGACCATCCGAAATAGTCGCTCCTCGCGCCGTCCGGCGCAATGAGCTTGGCCGTCTCGCTCCAAGCACCGGATTCCCTCGTGAACAGGTAAGCCGCGCCGGACGCATAGCCGTTGTCTCCGTCTTCGGCAGCCGCTATCAGGGCCAGGTCGCCGTCCACCGCGACCGATGATCCGAAATAGTCGCTCGCTTCGCCATCGGAGGCAGCCAGCTTGGCGGTCTCGGTGGCGTCGTCCCAGCCCCCTGCGGGTCTCGTGAACAGGTAGGCCGCACCGGACCTAAGCTTGCCATCCGTCGGATGGGCATACGACCCGATCGCGACGGTATTGCCGCCCACCGCCACGGTGCGCCCAAAAAAGTCGAATTGCACGCCGTCGGAGGGGGTCAGCTTGGCGGTCTCGGTGGCGTCGTCCCAGCCCCCTGGGGGCCTGGTGAACAGGTAAGCCGCGCCAGTCATAACGTCCGCGCCGTCCAGGCCCGACTCCGCCCCCGCCACCACGATTTCGCCGTCTATTGCCACCGAGGTTCCGAAGGTGTGGTTTGTGCTGCCGTCGGAGGCGGTGAGTTTGGCGGCATCGCTCCACACACCGCCGACCCTGGTGAACACGTAGGCCGAACCGGCATCTGCTCTGTCGACGCCGCCGATATTGAGGGTGTCTTGTCTCGCCCCGATGACCGCGGTGTCGCCGTCCACCGCTACCGAGAACCCGAACCAGTCGTCCTCCGCCCCGTCGCCGGGGATCAACTTGGCGGTCTCTATCCTGTGGTCTCCGGAGGGCGCAAGGTTGCCCCACTCGCCGTTGGACCTGGTGAACACGTACGCCGAACCGGACTCGTCGCCATTGTCGTCGTCGCGGTATGCCCCGACCACGACGGTGTTGCCGGACACTGCCACGGACTTCCCGAAGTTGTCATTGTCCGCGCCATCTGAGGCGGTCAGCCTGACCTGCCCGGCCCAGGCGCCGGATACCGAGGCCCTGGTGAATACGTAAGCAGCCCCTTTGCCTCCGTTGTCCCCAGGCGCCCCGACGACGGCGGTATTGCCGTCCACCGCCACGGATTGCCCGAGTTGGCCGTCCGGCGGGCCGCCAAAGCGGGTCAGCTTGCCCAGCTCCAGCCGCCGCAACTGGTACTCATCGATTGTCGCGTTGTCGGGATAGTTCCAGAAGAGCCCAGCCTGGCCGTCGCCCGGCGCGGCCGAAAGGTCAACAGCGGCGGGAACCATCAAGACGTCCAGAGTGGATGCCAAGCCGTCGCCGTAGGGGCTCACCGCGCGCAACGCCAGTGTGTGGGTTGTGCCGTTGGACAGGCCGGTGACGGTGTAAGCTGTTGTGGTCGTATTGCTGGCTTCGACAGAGTTGAAGTTGGTGCCGCCATCGGTGCTGAACTCGTAGCCGGTGATTGCGGGGTCTTGCGGATCGAGCCACATGAGCACAACCCGGCCGTCGCCCGGCGTGGCCGACAGGCTCGCCGGGGCGTCCGGCACGGGCATGGGCGTGGCCGACGCGGTGGATGCCGGGCCAGCGCCGGAAGAGTTCACCGCCCGTGCTCGGAACCAGTACTCCTGGAAATTGGCCAGACCGGTTATCTGGTGGGACGTGGTCGTCGCTCCGCTGTCGCTGGTGTCGGCCCACCGCTCTATGTCGAACACATAGGCCGTATCGGCATTGGGCGCGCCGACCACGATCCGGTCGCCGTTCACCGCAACGGCGCTACCGAGTCTGTCTTGTGCCGCGCCATCGGACGCGCCCAGCTTGACCTCCTCGTTGGTGTCGACCCAGCCGCCGCCGGGTTCGATGAAAACGTATGCCGAGCCGGAGTCGGAGCCGGAGTCGTCATTGCCATAGGCCCCGACCGCCACGATGCCGTCGTCCACTGCGACGGAATACCCGAAGAAGTCGCTGCCGTCGCGGTCGGAGGCGGTGAGCTCGGCCGTCTCATTGCCACTGGCCCAGACCGTTTCGGGCTTGACGAACACGAACGCCGCACCCGCATCATTGTCGGCACCCCTGGCCCCGACCACGATGATGTCGCCGTCTATCGCCACGGAACGACCGAAGTACTCCAGGTCCGCGCGGGTGGAGGCGGTGAGCTCGGCCGTCTCATTGCCGCTGGCCCAGACCGTTTCGGGCTTGACGAACACGAACGCCGCACCCGCATCATTGTCGGCACCCCTGGCCCCGACCACGATGGTGTCGCCGTCAGCCGCGACTGATATCCCGAGGCTGTCGCCAGCCGCGGCGCTGGAGGCGGTGAGTTTGGCCGTCTCTCTGCTATTGACCCAGCCCGTGCTGGGCTTTATGAACACGTAAGCAGCACCCTTCGCGCCGTCGTGGTTGTGCGCCCCGACTGCAACGGTGTCACCGTCAACCGCAACCGCATTCCGGCCGAATTCGTCATCTGCGACCCCGTCGGAGCCGGTGAGCTTGGCAGTCTCTATTCTGTGATCTCCCGAAGCTGGAGCGCTGCCCCACTCATCGCCGGACTTGGCGAACACGTAGGCCGAACCGGAATTATCGCCATTGTCGTCGTCGCGAAACGCCCCAACCACGATGGTGTCGCCGTCGAAGGCCACCGAACTCCCGAACTCGTCGTCTTGGGCGGCATCGCTGGCTTTGAGCTTGGCTGTCTGGGTCCAGTCCCCGTTGGAATCGCGAGCGTACACGAGCACAGCGCCGGAGTCCTCGGCGATGTCGTCGTCGTCGGGCATGCCGACCACCGCCGTGTCGCCGACCACCGCCACGGAATCTCCCAGGGCATCGCCGTTGCCACCGGTGAGCTTCCCACCTTCGAAATGCTGCCATAGCTGATACTTCTCTATGGTGGCGTTGCCGGGGTCTCCCCAGGAAAGTTCGACCCGCTGGTCGCGCGCCGTGGCCGTGAACCCCGTCGGAGCGCCCGGCAACATCACCACGGTCTGGGTGGATGCCAGACCGTCGCCGGCATCGTTGACCGCGCGCACCTCAAATGTGTAGGTCGTGCCGTTGGCTAGATTCCCAACGGTGTGTTTGAACCTGCCCGTTTCACTGGAGTCGATTTCGGTGAGAGCGATGTTGGTGTAGCTCGCGCCGCCGTCGGTGCGATATTGATATTTGGTGATGTAGTCGTCTTGCGGGTCGTCCCAGGAAAGCACCACATGGCCGTCGCCCACTGTGGACTCGAGATTGGCCGGGGCATTCGGGGGCTCGAGTTCTTCGTCGTTTATGCTGATCTTCAAGATGTGGGACTGATAAAACCAGCTTTGATATCCGGCACTGAAATAGTGGCGGAAGTCAGCTATTTCCCACCCAGGGGCCTTGCCGGAATCCTGATCTTCGGATGTCGTTGTTTTCAATCCGGGCGGAGTTCCATCGCCGCTGAAACTCACGTGTACGAAGTACCAGGTTTCGGCAGCCAACTGGGTGTTGTCAGGGGCGGTGAACCGCACGATTCCCGGCTGTATGGTGGTTGGATTCGCCAAGGTGAGCAAGACCGTGTCGCTCGGGTCGCCCGAATCATCGGCCCTCACCGTCACCGTCAGGTCCCCGTCACCTGGAGCACTTTGAAAGTGCAGGTCGATACTGCCTAGCACATAGCCATTCCCATCTGTGCCAGTGCGGAATTGCTGAGCCTGGTCGAGGGCCACATCGGCGTCCGCACCAACACCGGTGGCGGTAGGCTGGCCGATGTTGCTGACGTACACGGGCACATACGGGTTCGTCGTCGAAACGCTCAATCCGGCCGCCGCGTCGGCAATCGGCTCTATGGTGGCGGCGAGGGCTGGCGGGGCTGCCGTCAAAGACATGTTCACCGTGGCCGCGGCTGTGCCGCCGTTGCCGTCGCTCACCGTGTAGGTGAAGGAGTCCGAGCCGCTGGTGTCCGGGTTCGGGGTGTAGACAACTTCAGTCATGCTGCCCGGCGCGATGGCGACCGTGCCGTTGGCGGGCTGAGTGACCGCGGTCACAAAAAGGGCGTCACCGTCCGGGTCGGAGTCGTTGGCCACTACGTCCAAGAATGAGGCCTCGGAGTTCTCCGCCACCGTGAAAGCGTCATCCGCCGCCACCGGGTCGCTGTTCGCCGGGGTCACCGGAGCTAGCGCCCGCCCGCTGATTGTGATTTTCCATTCGGACACAGCAGTCGTCCATTCCGAGTTGCTGTCGCGATAGTGGCGGTCGTCGCCAATGCTCCATCCTGGCGATGCCCCGGGATCTTCAGCATCGGCTGACACGGTGTTCAGTTCAGGTGGATCCTCGCGGCCACCGAAGACCGTGTGCACGAAGTAGGTGGTATCTGCATCCAGAATCACGCCGTCAGGCGCGTTGAACGTCTGGAGTCCCGCTCCGACGGGATTGGGGTTGGCCAGGGTGTGCAAGACCGTGTCGCCCGGGTTGCCCGAATTATCGGCCCTCAACGTCACCGACAGGCTGCCGCTTCCAGGAGCGGCAGCCAGGTCCAATTCAATGCTGTCCAGGGCATATCCTGACGGACTGTTGCCAGTCGTGAAAGCCTGGGCCTGCTCATAGTGACGGGGGGGAGAGTAGGGTCAGCGGCGGATTGGCCAGTGTTGCTCACGAGCGCGGTCACCGCTACTTCGACGCGTGCAGGTGAGTCGACCTGACGGGGGCCCGTTTGCGAGTTGACGGGCGCGGGAAAGTTGGCGAGTAACACAACAACGAGTAGTGGTGCTTTTAACATGAGTTGTCTAAGAGGTATCACTATGGCGGTGACGGGTCAGTCTATGTATATTTCGCCTCCTTCAACACAATCTCCTGCTATTGAGCTGAACTGGATCTGCGATGGGGCACCCGGCAATGCCCGCGGCAACCTTGACTGGATCCCTCGGCCGAAGAGCAATGGCCGCCCGACCGGAACACGCGCTTTGAAAGGTGAACCGGGACAGGCAGCCAGTACGCCTGGACCTCGCCGCCCTACACCAGGTTCTCGACGAAGGCCTCGAGTTGGCGGAGGTTGCGGACTTCGAAGACGCCGTCGCAGTGGACGCCGTACTCGGAGACAATGGAGTCGCCGGTGTCCCAGTAGGCGCCGGGCTCGGGGTTGAGCCAGAACACCTTGCGGGCCCGGTGCTCGATCTCCTTGACGATCCAGGCCTGGGAGGCGTGGTAGTTGTTGCGGGCGTCGCCCAAGATCATCACCGTGGTCTTGGGGCCGACATCTCGCCCGTATTTCTCCCAGAACACCTCGAAGGCGTGGCCGTAGTCGGAGTGGCCGTCCACCCACACCACGTCGGCATCGGCGTTCACCCGGTGGACGGCCTCGCCGATGTCGTCCACCCCCTCGAAGAAGCTGGTCACCTCGTCGAGGCCGTCGATGAACACGAACGAGCGCACCTTGGAGAACTGGTTGCTGATGGCGTACACCAGGTGCAGGGTGAACCGGGCGAAGGCGGCTACCGACCCGCTCACGTCGGCCACCACCATGATCTCGGGCTTGGCCGGGCGGGGATAGCGGAACTTGGGCTCAGCCGGCACTCCTCCGTAGGACAGCGAGTGGCGCATGGTATTGCGGAAGTCCAGCGGCCCCTTGCGGCCGTGGCGGCGCTTGCGGGCCAGCCGCACAGCCAGCTTGCGGGTGAGCGGATAGATGGCCCGGCGCAGGGCCATCATCTCCTCCCGGCTGGCGTGCATGAAGTCGACGTCTTCGGGCAGCGGCTTGCGGAGTGTTTTGGCCATGGCCTCCACGCCCCGGTCGGCCACCAGCCGGCGGCGGATCTCAGCCTCCACCTCCTTGCGAAGCTGCTCGACTCGGGCCTCGAACTCATCTCGCTCCAGCCGCTCCTCCAGCGGGGTCAGCTGCTCGGGCGCATCCTGGCGGGCCTGATCCATCAGGCGCTCCAGCACCCCGTCCAAGTCCAGGTTCCGCAGTGTGCGGTACAGGTAGTAGGTGCCCCCCACGGGGCGGCCGGGCTCCATGCCGGCGTAGCGCTGCACAGCCTGTCGGGCGATGGCCCGCATCAGGGCGTCGTCGCCCCGCATCAAGGCATGGAACAGCATCTCGGCCAGCTGCTCGGCCGACATGGCCTCGCCGCCTCCACCGCCTTGGCGGCGCTGCTGGCCATCCATCCCGTCCACAAAGTCGGACAGGTCCATGCCTTCTGGCCACTCCCCATCCACCAGGTCGTATTCAACCCCTCGCAGCGAGAAGTACACCTCGAACACTGTCTCGAACGCCCGCCAGTGGGCGTGGTTCTTCACCAGCGTTGCGGCCAGGGCGTACTTGAATGCATCCCGGTCCTCGATAGGGATGTGCTGGATGGCCTCCATGGCGTCCAGGTTCTCGGTAAGGCTGACCGGCAACCCGGCCGCGCGCAGTTCGGAGATGAACCCGGCCAAAAGCGCCAGCAGCGGAGAGGTGGCGGGTTCGATCCTCATGCGATCAACCTCGCACCGCTACCCAGCGGTTGCAGGTTCAAAATGCTCGTCGGCCGAGGCGAACTCCTTGAGCGCCTTTTCGATGTCGCTGCGGTACTTCAACAGGATGTTCACCGTCTCGGCCGCGGTGTCGGCGTCGATGTGCTCCACCCCCAACAGCACCAGCGTGCGGGCCCAGTCCAGGGTCTCCGACACCGACGGGGCCTTCTTCAGCTCGATCTGGCGGACCGAGCGCACGATGCGGGCCACCTGGTCGGCCAGGCTCTCGCCCACGCCGGGAACCTTGGCCAGCACGATCTCCTTCTCCCGGTCAAGGTCGGGATAGTCGATGTGCAAGAACAGGCACCGACGCTTGAGGGCCTCCGATAGCTCCCGGGTGTTGTTGGAGGTGAGGAACACCAGCGGGATCTGGCTAGCGGCCACCGTGCCCAACTCAGGGATGGACACTTGGTAGTCGGACAGGATCTCCAGCAACAGCGCTTCGGTCTCTATCTCCACCCGGTCGACCTCGTCGATGAGCAGCACCACCGGGTCGGACGAGCGTATGGCCTCCAGCAGCGGCCGGGTCAATAGGAACTCCTCGGAGAACAGATCGTCCTCAATCTGCTGCCACATGCCCTCGCCCTGGTCGTCCCCACCCTGACGCTCGGCCTGAATGCGCAGGAGCTGCTTCTTGTAGTTCCACTCGTACAGCGCCTTGGACTCGTCAAGGCCCTCATAACACTGGAGGCGGATCAGGCGAGCCCTGGTGGCCTCGGCCACGCTCTTGGCCAGCTGGGTCTTGCCCGTGCCCGCCGGACCCTCCACCAGCACTGGCTTTTGCAGACGCTCGGCCAGATAGACCACCCCGGCTATGCCCTCGTCGGCTAGATACTGCACATTGCTCAGGCCCTTGCGCACCGAGTCGACGTCGGCAAAGGAGAAACTCATGGTTGAAGGGTATGCCCAGCCCGTTCAAGCCCCGAAATCAGCACTCAGCTAGCCGCGCACCTGTCCGTCGCCCCGCACCACGTACTTGGTGGTGGTGAGCTGGCGCAGACCCATCGGCCCCCGAGCATGCAGCTTTTGGGTGCTGATGCCGATCTCGGCGCCAAAACCGAACTCCTCGCCGTCCACAAACCGGGTGGAGGCGTTGACCAGCACCGCGGCGGCGTCTACCTCGGTGCAGAAGCGGTCGGCGGCCTCCAGGTCGGCGGTGACGATGGCCTCGCTGTGGCCGCTGCCGGTGTCGTTCACGTGGGAGATGGCCTCGTCCAGGTCGTCCACCACCTTGACCGACAGCTTCAGGTCCAAGAACTCGGTGAAATAGTCGTCCTCGGTCGCCTCTCCAATGCGGTTCGTCCCCAAGATGGCCCGAGCCGACTCGTCGCCCACCAGCTCGACTCCGGCCAGGTCGTCGGCCAGCGGCGGCAACAGCTCAGCGGCCACCGACCGGTGCACCACCAACGACTCCGCGGCATTGCATACCGACGGGCGCTGGGTCTTGGCGTTCACCACGATCCGCCGGGCCATGTCCAAATCGGCTGAGGCGTCGACGTACACATGGCAGTTGCCGTCGCCGTCGATCACGTAAGGCACGGTGGCGTTCTCCAAAATGGAGGCAATCAGACCGGGGCCGCCTCGGGGGATGAGGCAGTCGATGCTGTCTCGGAGCTGCATGAACTCGGCGGCCGCCGCATGGCTGGTGTCGGACACCAGCACCAGGGCATCGCTGGGCAGACCGGCCTTCTCATAGGCATCACGCATCACTCCGGCAATGGCCAAGTTGGATTCCAGCGCACTGGACGACCCTCGCAAGAAGGCAGCATTGCCCGACTTGAGGCACAGCCCGGCGGCATCGCTGGTCACGTTGGGGCGGCTCTCGTACACGATGGCCACCACCCCCAGCGGCACCCTCACCTGGCTGATCCGCAGACCGGACGGCACCACCCAGCCGCCGACGACCTCTCCCACCGGGTCGGGCAGGCCAGCCACCTTCCGCAATCCCCCGGCCATTCCCCCAAGCCGGGAATCGGTCAGTCGGAGGCGGTCGACCAGCGTGGCGCTCATGCCCGACGCAGTGGCCGCCTCTATGTCGGCCCGGTTGGCCTCCAGCAGATCATCGCGGGCCTGCTCCAGCTGGTCGGCGGCCAGCAGCAGCGCATGGTTCTTGATCTCGGTGTCGGCGGTGACCAGTTCCCGGGCCGCGGCCTTGGCCCGGTCGGCCAACTCGGCCATGGGTGTGTCGGCGGTCACCGCGCGAGCGTACCCGACTGCCCCGCCTGCTCCGGTAGCGTGTTTTGGCATTCCACCGGTTGAGCAACGAATCGACGGCCCCGAAGAAGCCCCGCGCCCCAGCGGCAAGGGAGCGGTCCTGGTGGGCGCGGGGATCTTCCTGTCCCGCATCGCCGGCATCGGCCGCGAGGTGGCAGTGGCCGCGTTCATCGGTGCGGGCCCTATCGGCGACGCCTATCGGGCTGCCCTGACCATCCCCCGCCTGCTGCAAAACCTGCTGGGCGAGGGGGTCCTGTCGGCCTCGTTCATCCCGATCTACTCGCAACTGGTCGAGCAGGGGCGGCGCAAGGACGCCGGTCGCCTGGCCGGAGCGGTCTTCGGACTCCTGTCCGTGGTCACCGGACTGCTGGTTCTGGCCGGATGGGTGTTGGCCGAACCGGTGGTGTCGCTGCTTCTGTGGCGGCTGTCGGACGATACCGCCGATCTGACTGCCGAGCTGGTTCGGGTCATGTTCGCCGGGATCGGCTTCATCGTGCTGGCCGCGTGGGCTCTGGGAGTGCTGACCGCCCACCGCCGGTTCTTCTTGTCCTATGCCGCCCCGGTGATCTGGAACGCCGTCCAGGTGGCGTTCATGGTGGGGGCCTGGCTCGTGTGGCACAACGTGGAGCCCGCGACCCGGGCCTCCGACGTGGCCAGGATGGCCGCCTGGGGGGTGGTGTTGGGCGGGGGCCTCCAGTTCGTGGTGCAGGTGCCGCTGGTGCTCCGGCTGGTCCCAACGCTGCGGCTCAGCCTGAACTGGCGGCGCCCCGACGTGCGGATTGTGCTCAACCGGTTCGGGCCGGCTCTGATCGGACGGGGCGTGGTGCAGGTATCGGCCTATGTGGACTTGATGTTGGCCGGGCTGCTGGCAGGAGGGGCAATTGCCGCCTTGGGGTTCGCCCAGGTGATCTATTTCCTGCCCATCAGCCTGTTCGCCATGAGCGTGGCCGCCAGCGACCTGCCGGAGATGTCCCGCGAGCAGGATGACCCCGGGGCGCTGCTGCGGCGCCTGCAAACAGGGCTGGACCGCATCGGGTTCTATGTCCTGTTCTCCGCGGTGGCGTTCATAACCCTGGGCGGCCTGATCACCGGCGCGCTCTTGGAACGGGGGCAGTTCAACGGTGACCAAACCGTGCAGGTGTGGTGGATCTTGGCGGCCTACAGCCTGGGGCTGGTGGCCTCGGCATCGGCCCGCCTGCTGCAAAACGCCTGCTTCGCGGCGGGCGACGCCAAAGGCCCGGCCCGGGTGGCCGTGGTGCGGGTGGTGCTGGCCGCCGCAGTGGGGGTTGTGCTCATGTTCAGCTTCGACTCGTACGCCGTGGTCAACGGCAGCGTGGAGCGCCTGGGTGATTTCCAGGTGCTGTCTGTGCTGTCGGCCGCAGAACGGGCCGACGGGGCGGTGCGGCTGGGGGCGGTGGGCCTGGCTTTGGGCAGCACGGTGGCGGCTTGGGTGGAGTACGGCATCCTCCGCCACCGGGTCCGACACCTGCTTCGCCGCCGACAGCCGGTGCGGGGTCCCACCGGACGCCTGGCCATTGCCGCCCTGTCCGCCGCAGTGCTGGGCGCAGTGCTGGCCTGGGGCCTCGATCCCCTGCCGCTGCTGGTGGCTGCACCGTTCTCGCTGCTGGTGATCGGGGTGGTGTACGTGGTGTTGGGGCGGGGCTCGGGGGTGGCCGCCGCCGAAGAGGCCGCGGGCTTGTTGGAGCAGGCCCTGGCCCGCATAACTAGGGCAGCACGGTCAAGGAGTCGCGGTGGATGACCTCGTCGGGCGCGCCGGGGGGCATCGCATCGGAGCGCAAGCCGACCACCGAGCCCATATCGTCTGAGGACACCTCTACCAGTCCCCGGGCGAAGACCTGATCGTCGGGCCCTCGCACATCCACCGCATCGCCGGGTTGGAATACCCCGTCGTGTCCGGTGATGCCGATGGCCAGAAGCGAGGCCCCCCGCTCCACCACTGCCCCGCGGGCGCCCGCATCTACCCACACCGTGCCCGAGGGCACCATGGCGAGCCCGATCCACAGCTTGCGGGCGCTCAGTCGCTGGGGCTGGGCGGCCACCGTCGACCCGGCGCCCGGCCGGTGGGCCAGCGCATCGGCAACCACCTGGTTGCGGTGGGCAGCCCCGATCACGGTCCGGACCCCCGACAAGCTGGCAATCCGGGCCGCGGCCAGCTTCGAGGCCATGCCCCCGCTGCCCCGGTCGGTTCCCGCCCCGCCCGCGGCGGCGGCCAGTTCGTCAAGCGCGCTCAGATCGGTGATCTCCTCCACGATCCGGGCCTCTTCGCTCGAGCGGGGATCGGCAGTGTGGACTCCCTCCGTGTCGGTCAAGAGCACCAGCAGCTCGGCATCCACCATGTGGGCCACCAGGGCTGCGATGCGGTCGTTGTCCCCCCAGCGGATGGCGTCGTCGGCCACCGCGTCGTTTTCGTTCACGATGGGGACCACTCCCAGCTTCAGCAGCCGGCTGAGCGTGCGCTGGGCGTGCAGATACTGGGTGCGCTCCAGAAAGTCCCGGGGGGCCAGCAGCACTTGGCCGCAAATCAAGCCATAGCCGTCCAAGCACTCCTGGTACATGGCCATCAGCCTGCTCTGGCCCACCGCGGACAACGCCTGGAGGGTAACCGGATCACGGGGGCGGCCCTGCTCGAAGCCCAGCACCGGCAGCCCGGCGCCGATCGCCCCAGAGCTGACCACCACCGCCTGATGGCCGTCGTCCACCGCGGCAGCCACCTCGGCGCCCAGCTTGGCCACCGCCCCGGCCTTGATGGATCCATCGGCCTCGGTGATTGAGGACGTGCCGATCTTCACCACGACGATCACGACGTCACCCCTTCGCTGTAGAACTCGTCGCCATCGTGATACTCGAACTCGAAGGCGCCGATCCGCGCGGTGTCGCCCGATTTGATTCCGGCCCGGGCCAAGGCCCGATCCACCCCCAGCTTCTCTAGGCGGCGGCGGGCGAATTCCCACGCGCCGGGGGCGTTGATGTCGGACAATGCCACCGTGCGCTCGGCCGCCCGGCCCACCACGACGTACGCGCCGTCATCGGCCCGCTCCACCCTGATCCCCTCGGGAATGGGCCGGTGGACCACCACTTCTTCTGAGCGCCCCGCGCCCTGGGCCAAGCTGCCTTGGGCTCGGGCCTCCCGCACTGCATCGGCCATGACCCTGACCAGCTCAGGCAGGCCCGCCCCGGTCACCGCGGACAGGCAAAAGGCCCCCGGCGGAGGATCCAAGTGGCCAACATCGGCTTTCGACCCCACCACGATCCGGGGCCGCTCCAACAGCTCGGGGCGGTAGGCGCTCAACTCCTCCAGCAGCACCCGCTGCTGCTCGGCGGGGGAGCTCTCCTCCACCGAGGCCAGATCCACCAAAACCACCATAACCCGAGCCCGCTCGGTGTGGCGCAAGAAGCGATGACCGAGACCGCGGCCATCGCTGGCCCCGGCAATGAGGCCGGGAATGTCGGCCACCACCATCTCCAAGTCGTCGTCGGTGCGGACCACTCCCAAGTTGGGCTCGAGGGTGGTGAACGGGTAGTCGGCGATCTTGGGGCGGGCCGCGGAGATTCGGGAGATCAGCGTGCTCTTGCCCGCATTGGGAAAGCCGATCAACGCCACATCGGCCAGCAGCTTCAGCTCGAGCCTCAGCCAGCGCTGCTCACCCGCCTCGCCCTGCTCGGCGAACGCCGGCGCCCGGTTTTGATGGGTGGAGAACCGGGAGTTGCCCTGGCCCCCCTGGCCCCCGGCGGCGGCCAGCCATCGGACCCCGTCGGCCGCGAGATCAGCGAGCAGTTCCCCGCCCTGGTCTTTCACCGAAGTGCCCACCGGAACCCGGACCACCGCGTCATCGCCGGCTGCGCCGTGGCGGCGCTTGCCCTGCCCATGGGCGCCGTTGCCCGCCCGGCGATGGGGGTGGTCCTTGAATGCGATCAGCGAGGCCACATTGTGGTCGGCCACCAGCCAGACACTGCCGCCGTCGCCGCCGTCGCCGCCGTTGGGGCCGCCTTTGGCCACATGGGCCTCACGGCGAAAAGAGACGCATCCGGCACCGCCGTCCCCGCCCCGCACATTGAGGCCGCACTCGTCTACGAACTGGGTCATCGTGTGCCATTCCGCATTCGCCTGAACCGAGCGGCATCCAACCGCCGGCGGGCGATCAGCCGGTGATGACGTCGACGAGCTTGCGGCGCCGCCGATGGCCGAATTTGACCCGCCCGTCGGCGGTGGCGAACAACGTGTCGTCGCGGCCGCGCTTCACGTTCTCGCCGGGATGGATGCGGGTACCCCGCTGGCGGACAATGATCGACCCCGCGGTCACCTCGGTGCCGTCGAACACCTTCACCCCAAGATACTGGGGATTGGAATCACGGCCGTTCCGGGTTGAACCGCCGCCTTTGGTCTTGGACATCTCTCGCTCCCCTCAGCGCTCGGGCTAGGCCTTGATGGCCGTGATCCGAATGCGGGACTTGTGCTGGCGGTGTCCCCACCGCCGGCGCTGGTTGCTCTTGTTCTTGTAGGTGAAACCGTCGATCTTGCGGTCTTTGACCGAGTCCACCACCGTGGCAGTGACCTTGGCCTTGCCGAGTTGTTCGGGGGCCGCAGTCACCGACTCGCCGTCCACCAAGAGCACCGGGGTCAGCTCCACTTCGGCGCCGGGCTCGCCCAAGAGCTCCACATCGAGGATCTGGCCCTGTTCCACTTTGTACTGCTTTCCGCCTGTGCGGATGACGGCATACACCTGCTTGCGCCTCGCTCACTACTTGCTGGCAGGACCGAAGGGCAATTCTAGACCAACCACCGGGCGCCAACCCCAACCGTTAGCACTACCCCCGACAGTGGGAACTGTCAGCGCTCATTTCTTGGCCGTGAGCTGGCGATCCAGCTCGAGCCCCCGACCCTCGCAGGTCGGGCAGACCGACGAGCACGATTCCAGCAGGCCCTCGCCAATGCGCTTGCGGGTCATCTCCACCAATCCCAGATCGGAGATGTCCAGCACCTGGGTGCGGGTCTTGTCCCAGGCCAGGGATTCCCGGAAGGCCTTCATGACCTCATCGCGGTTGCCCCGCTTCTCCATGTCCACGAAGTCGATCACGATGATCCCGCCGATGTCTCGCAGCCGAAGCTGCCGGGGAATCTCCTGGGCTGCCTCCAAGTTGTTGCGGAACACGGTCTCCTCCAGATTGGAGTCGCCGACGTTCTTGCCGGTGTTCACGTCTATGACCGTGAGGGCCTCGGTGCTCTCGATGATCAGCGATCCGCCGCCGGGCAGCCACACTTTTTTGTCCAGAGCCTTGACGAACTGCTCGTGCACGTGGTGGCGCTCCATCAGGCTCAGACGCTCGGTCTCGGCATCGTAGTATTCGAGCCTCTCGACCAGCTCGGGAGCCACGCTGGACACGTAGTCGTGCACCTCCTCGAACAGGCGGCGGTCATCGATATGCACCGAGCGGAAGTCCTGGTTGAACTCCTCCCGGATCACCCGAACCGCCATCTCCGGCTCCCGGTAGAGCAGCCCGGGCACTTTGACCCTCTTGGTCAAGGAGTCGATCTGCTCCCATTGCGACACCAGCCGCTTCACGTCGCGCTCCAGCTCTTCGGCGGTGATCTTCTCGGCCGCGGTGCGGACGATGATGCCGTGCTCGTCCGGCTTGCACCGGTCGAGCACCTTGCGGAGCCGCTTGCGCTCTTTGTCGGGGAGCCGCTTGGAGATGCCGTAGGTCTTGGAGTTGGGCACCAGCACCACGAAACGGCCCGGCAGCGACACCTCCTGGGTGAGCCGGGCACCCTTGTGGGCGATGGGATTCTTGGTGACCTGGCACATGATGGTCTGACGGGCCTCCAACAGGTTCTCGATCCGGGGCGAGCCGCCAGAGGTCTCCACATCATCGGGGTCGAACACCACATCGCCCCGGTACAGCACCGCATTCTTGGGGGTGCCGATGTCCACAAAGGCGGCTTCCATGCCGGGAAGCACGTTTTGGACCCGACCCCTATAGATGTTGCCGTGAATCTCGCCCGCATCGTCGGCCGGGCGGGACACGTAGTGCTCGATCAGCGCCCGGCCCTCCACTACCGCGATCTGGGTGGCTTCGGGGCGGACCTGTACCAGCATCATGTAGCGTCCGACCGGGCGGCCCTTGCGGCGGCGGCCCCGACGACGCTCCAGGGTTTTCTCGTCCAGCTCCACCGGGCCGTCGGACACCTTGTGCTCTACTGGCTGAACCGGGCGATTTCCGCCCCCGCGGCCCCGCCCTCCCCGACGGCGGCGCTTGCGACCAGAGCCGGAACCGCTGCTGCCCGAGCCCGAACCCCCGCCCGAACCCGAACCCCTGCCCGAACCCGAACCCGAACCCGAACCCGAACCCCCGCCCGAACCCGAACCCCCGCCCGAACCCGAACCCCTGCCCGAGCCCGAACCCCTGCCCGAACCCGAACCGTTTCCGCCGGGTGCGGGGCGGGAATCGCCGACCTTGGGGCGGTCGCCCGATTTCGCCGGGGCGGGGCGGGAATCCCCGATATTGGGGCCGGTTTTCGGCGCGGGGCGAGAATCCCCGACTCTGGGGCCGGTCTCGCTATGGTCGTCGTCGGACCGCTTGGCGGAGTCAGCCTGCCTGGTTCCGCCGGCGGTCCGCTTGGCGGTCCGCTCTGTCGAGTCGCTCATTGGTGTAGTCCTTTCTCATTGCACACCTACCAGGGTGTGCTGAGCAGGGGCTGCGCCGACCTCAAGGGGCTCCAAGCGGGCGCCATCCTGCTCAATCCATTGACGAGTTCGCCGAACGAGTACCGGGCGGTACACGGGTTCGAGAGCGGTCAAAAGCTCCGACGGGCGTGCTGCCCGTGGCTGGGTGCCCAGAGTGGCCAGGAGGCGTACCCCCCGGCTTGTCGGTTCTCCGACCTCCAGTGCACGCACCTGAGGGGCTAGGTCGTCGGTGATCTGTTGGCCCTTGCGTTCTCGCGTAATCACTAGCGTAGTCGCCCCGAGCACCCGATCCACCCATTGGACGAGATCACCGGCCGTCACATCCAGCAGCTCGATATCCCAATCGCAGCAGGTCACCGCCTGCTGCAACGACATCGTGCCGGGGGCCAGCACTGCTCCCCCGCTGACAGCGATCCCCGCGGGCAACACTCCAACCAGAGCTTCCAGCACCTCGTCGACGGCGACGTCGCCACGCTTGAAGTCGACATCGAGATACTCGGCATCCGACTCATAGCTGGTGGCCAATGCCAGTCCGAAGTGCAATTTCGCCCGGGGCGAGAACCCCTCGGTCTGGGCCACCGGCAGCCCGGTGCGCCGCAGCGAGCGCTCCCAGATGCGGGCCATATCCCGATGGCTGGTGAACCGGATCCGCCCGGCTTTGCTGTACTGCAACCGGATCCGCGTGCGCGGTGCCTGGTTCGGGTTCACGACGAGGCTCTTGACCCCGCTCCAGCGAGCTGCACGGCCACCGCCCCAGTCGGCCGGTAGCCGGTGGGCACCTGGCCGGTACCCTGGCTGCCCCCAGCCGGCGGAGTGGCGGAGGCCACGATATGCTCGATGCTGTAGCCGGTGCAGGCCCCGCAGTCATAGCACGGTGTCCAGCGGCAATCCTCCAAACCCACCTCGTTGAGGGCATCCCGCCAGTCTTGCCACAAGAAGTCCTTGTGCAAGCCCGCCGACAGGTGGTCCCAGGGCAGGACCTCGTCTTCGGCGCGGTGCCGGTGCACATACCAATCCACCGACAGCCCATTTCGGGCCATGGCCTGCGTCCAGCGGTCGTAGTCGAAGTGCTCGGACCACTCTTGGAAGGTGCCGCCCTGTCGCCACACGTCCTCGATCACCCGCCCGATGCGGCGGTCGCCCCGGCTGGCGATGCCCTCCACCATGCTGGCCTTGGGATCGTGCCACTTCATCTGCACGCCCCGGTTCCGCTTGATGTCGTCGCGCAGCAAGAAGATCTTGCGCTGAAGCTCGGACACCGTGTTCTGGCCGAACCACTGGAAGGGGGTGAACGGCTTGGGCACAAACCCGCCCAGCGACACCGTTACCGACGGGTTCTTGGTGTGGCCCCGGCCCAGTTCCACACAGTTGCGGGCCAACTCCCCGATAGCCAGGGTGTCCACATCGGTCTCGGTGGGGAGCCCGGTCAAGAAGTAGAGCTTCATGCGCCGCCACCCCTGGGAGAAGGCCGACTCCACCGCGCCGTAAAGGTCCCGCTCGTCGATGAGCTTGTTGATCACCTGGCGCATCCGCCACGACCCGGCCTCGGGGGCGAAGGTCAAGCCGGTGCGCCGGGCCCGCTGGATCTGGGCGGCCAGCCCCACGGTAAAGGCGTCCACCCGCAAACTGGGCAGCGATACCGACACCTCGCCGGCACCGCAGTCCATAGTGGCCGACACCACCTCTTCGATCCCGCTGAAATCGGCGGTGGAAAGCGAGGTCAGCGCCACCTCGTCATAGCCGGAGCGGGCCAAGCCGTCGGCCACCATGGTGCGGACTTGCTTGGCGGGCCGCTCCCGGACCGGTCGGGTGATCATCCCCGCCTGGCAGAACCGGCATCCCCGGGTACAGCCCCGGAAAACCTCCACGTTCAGCCGATCGTGAACCACCTCGGTAAGCGGCACCAGTTGGTTCTTGGGATAGGGCCAGGCGGCCAGATCAGCCACCGTGCGCTTTTGCACCACGGCGGGCACATCGGCGAACCGGGGGGTGATCGACACCAGCGCCGGACCGTCGTAGGCCACGTCGTACAGAGATGGCACGTACACGCCCTCGACTGCGGCCAGTTCCCGCAGCACCGCCTGACGCGACTTCTTGCCGCCCCGCTTCCAGTCTCGGACCACCGCGTTGATATCGGAGACCGCCTCCTCGCCGTCGCCCAACACGAAGAAGTCGACGAAATCGGCCAGCGGCTCAGGATTGTAGGTGCAGTGCCCGCCCGCGCCGATCAAAAGGTCGGCGTCGGCCCGGTTCTCGGCCCTCACCGGCACCCCGGCCAGATCTATGCAGTTGAGCAGATTGGTGTAGATCAGCTCGGCCGACAGGTTGAATCCCAGCACGTCGAAATCCCCCGCCCGCCGATGGGTGTCCACCGAGAACAGCGGCAAACCCGCGGCCCGCATCTCGGCCTCCATGTCCACCCACGGCGCATAGGCCCGCTCGGCCACCGCGTCATCCCGTTCATTGAGGATCTCATAGAGAATCTGAAGGCCCTGGTTGGGCAAGCCGATCTCATAGGTGTCGGGATAGGCCAACAGCCACGCCACCTTCGACCGATGGTGCTCCGGCTCCACCATCCCGCCCTCTCCGCCTATGTAGCGCGCCGGCTTCGACACCTCGGGCAGCACCAACTCCAATTCCGGCCAAAGCGACATCAGCACCAATCTACCCTTGGAGGTTGAAAGGGCAGAACCAAATCAAGTGAACCGGCGCATGCGGACGTTCAAAACCAGGCCGAGGCCGATGAGGGTGACGATGGCCGAAGAACCGCCGTAGGACACCAGGGGAAGGGGGATGCCGGTGATGGGAGTGATGCCCAGAGTCATGCCCACCGCCTCGAACATCTGGAACAAGATCATGGCGAAGACCCCCGAGCAGATCAGCGCGCCGAACCGGTCTCGGGCCAACCGGGCAGCCTGGAGGATACGCAACAGCAAGATGGCGTAGAGCCCCAGGGTGGTGGCCGAGCCGACGAATCCGAACTCCTCTCCGATGACGGTGAAGATGAAGTCGGTGTGCTGCTGGGGTACCAAGCCGCTCAGCGTCTGGGAGCCCTCGCCGTAGCCCTTGCCGCCCACCCCGCCGTTGCCGATGGCGATTTGGGCTTGGCGCTGCTGGAAGGCGGCCCCGGTGATCTCGGTTGAGGGGTCGACGAAGGTGCGGAGCCGGTTGGTCTGGTACTCGTCCAGCATGTTGGAGTTGATCATCAGCGCCACCACAGTGGTGGCGATCAATGCGATGCCGATGACCTGGCGGAAGCGAATCCCGCCGATCAGCAACAAGACGAACCCGATGAACACGTAGATCAGCGCCGTGCCCACATCCGGCTGTAGAAGCACCAGCAGCCCCGGCCACGCCACGATGCCCACGGCCAAGAACACCCGGGGCGCGTTCATATGGTCTTCGTAGCGGGACAAAAAGGCCGCCACCGCGACGATCACCGCGATCTTCTGGAACTCAGAGGGCTGGAGTTGGAAGTCGCCGAACCGGAACCACGATCGGGCGCCGTTGACTTCCTCGCCCAGCGGTCCCAGCACCACGATCAACGACAGAATCCCCACACCGTAAATGGCCACCGCGAACTTGTTCAGCTCCCGATACGGGAACCAGGCCGCGAACACCATGAAAAGCCCGCCGGCGACGGCGAACAACGACTGCCGCTCCAAGAAGAAGGAGTCGAAGGTCTCTGGGTCGCGGCCCCGGGTGGTGCTGTAGATGGCCGCGATCCCGATGGCAGCCAGCCCGGCGGCAGCCAGCACCATCAGCACGTCGATGTGCATCCACAGCGCATAGGGGCTGCTCCGCGGGTTCATCTCCCGTTCCCGATGGCGGCGCTCCTCCAATGAGATGACTGCCATCAGGTTGCACTCCCCGACTCGGCCCCGTCATCGGCAATCGGCTCGCTCAGCTCGGCGAGATCGTCGATGGTCCGCACCGCAGGAACCGAGTCGGTGGCGATGGGCTCCAGCACGCGGCGCACCGCAGGAGCGGCCACCGACGCCCCGAACCCCGACTCTTCCATGATCGCCACGACGACATATTCGGGGTTGGGATTGGGGCCGAAGGCGGCGAACAGCGAGTTGTCGGCTTGACCCACCACCTCGGCCGTGCCGGTCTTTCCGGCTACCGGCCACTGCTCGTGGGGGAAGCCGAAGAAGGCCGAATGCGCGGTGCCCTCCAACTCCGCGGTGACCCCGAGCAGCCCTTCGAGTATCGGCTGGCGGATGGAGCGGGGCAGGTAGACCTGGTTGAGCACCCGGTCGGCGAAATCCTGCACCACTTCACCCGTTACCGGATTCTCTATCCTGTCCACCATCTTGGGGGCATACAGCTTGCCCCCGTTGGCAAACGCGGCATAGCCGTTGGCCAGCTGCAACGGAGTGGCTCCCAGCACGCCCTGCCCGATGGCCAAAACGATGGAGTCACCGGTCCGCCATGGCTCACCGGCGGCCTCGGCTGCCGACGGCGACGGCACCCTGCCGCCTCCCTCGCCGGCCAGCGCGATGCCGGACGGGGCACCGAAGCCGAACAGCTGGGCAGCCCGCTGGATACCCTCCCGGTCAAAACGGTCAGCGCGGTCCATGATGTCGCCCAAGTAGTAGAAGTACACGTCGGACGACACGGTGATGGCCCGGATCAGATCGACCGGCCCGTAAATGGCCTCCCGTGCGTTCCTGAACGTGCACGAGGCGATCACTTCCTCTTCGCAGGATGGCACCACATAGACGCCGGCGTCCTCATAGAGGGTGCGAACGTCCAGCACCCCCCGCGGGCCTATCACGCCGCTGTTCATCGCGGCATAGGCGGTGAACAGCTTGAATGTGGACCCCGGGGGATAAATGCCGGCCAGCGCCCGGTTGTGCAGCGGTTGATGGTTGTTGGGATCTTGGAGCTGGGCCCACCGGTCGTCGGTGAAGCCGTTGACGAATTCGCTTGGCGAGTACGTGGGAAATGATGCCATGGCCAAGACCTCGGAGCCGTTGGGATCCAGCACCACCAGAGCGCCGCCGGGAGCTTTGAACGGCGGATCCTCCGGCTCATCGGGCTCCCGCTGGCGAGCCTCGGCCAGGCCGGCCAAGAGCTCTTTTTCGGCCAGGGCCTGGATGTCGATGTCCAAGGCGAGGTGGACATCGGCGCCGGCAACCGGATCGACCTGCTCCAGCACCGCCACCGGGTCGCCGACATTGTCCACTTCCAGCCTGGTGAAGCCGGGAGTGCCCCTCAGCACCGACTCGAAGGAGGCCTCCACCCCGGTCTGTCCGATCTCGTCATTGCGTCGATAGGTCTTCGGATCGTCGGCTACCAACTCGTACTGCTCCTCACTGAGCAGGGAGACATAGCCCAGTACATGGGCGGCCAGATCGCCGTACGGATAGGCGCGGACACTGCGGATGACGGTGCCCACTCCGGGAAACTCATCGGCCCGCTCGGCCAGAACGATCTCAAAGTTCTCGGTGACGTCGTCGGCAACCGGCACCGCGTCGAGGGGGCCATAGCGGGGGTCGTCGAGCGCGCCGTTGATCTCGAACACCTTGGTGAGCCGACCGGCTCGGCTGATCTCGGTGGCCAGACGCAGCACCAGCTCCTCTTGCGCTTCTTCATCGAACTCGGTGTCGTAGGTGAACCGGTCCACGGTCACAACCAGAGATTCTCGGTTGTCGACCAGCACGTTGCCGTTGCGGTCGAAGACGCGCCCGCGGGGGGCGGGCTCATAGACCACCCGGACAGTGTTGGCCATGGCGATGTCCTCGAACTCCTCTGAGCTCATCACTTGGAGGTACCAAAGGCGGGCAGCCAGCACCCCGAAGGCAAGCAAGGCCAAAAGGGCCAGGAAGCTGAGTCGCAGACGAAGCGATTCGGGGCTCAATGCTCTTCGCCCAGAAGGCTTGGCCACGACCAGCGCCACAGGCCCAGCAATGGGAGGCTCAGCACCAGGTTGTAGACGGCTGCCACGCCCATCACCACGTACAGGCGGTCGGTGTAGAGGTTGGCCTCGCCCAGCAGTTCGCCGAGCACGGCGTACACCAGCAGCCCGCCGGCGGTGGCTGCTGCGGTGACCAGTACATTTATCCACCAGGCGCTGCGAAAGATCCGCTCTTCCAACAAGCCCACCGAGTAGCCCCAGACGGTGTAGATGAGGGCGGAGAGGCCGAAGAGCGTGGGCAGATACAGATCGATACCCAACCCGATGGCGAAACCGGCCACCGCTCCCCGCTCCGGCCCGCCGACCAGACCGGCGGTGACCGCGATGGCCAGAGGGATTTCGGGAGCGACCCCGAGAATCCGCAGATCGGAGAACAGCGCCATGTGGAGCACCAGCGCAGTGAGCAAGAACAGGGCGCTGCGGCTATATGCGCTGGCCATGGTCATGACTCCTCCGCCAGGGGGTCGTAGAGCAAAACGGTCACGAAGCTCAGGTTGTCGGTATTGGCCGAGGGCTCCACGGTGAGGAGCTGCAACAGACGCGCTTCGTCGTAGTCGATTTCGGTAACGGTGCCGATGGGTATGCCGGGGGGATAGCGGCTGCGGTCCACCCCGCTGGTGACAACCTCTTGTCCGACGGCCACTTCAGTGTCGATCTCCAGCCCCTTTCTCACCATCAGCGGCCCCCCGTGGCCGCTGCCCGAGGCCAGGGCCACGTCATCGGTGCCCACCGCCAGCACGCCGACCTCAAAGCTGGGGTCGGTGAGCAGCGTCACCCGGGAGTGTCCCCGGCCGGGGTCGCCGTCGATCCGCCCGATCAGCCCGCCCCTGGTGACCACCGGCATCCCGTTGCGGATCCCGTCTTCGGCCCCCCGGTTGATCTGCACGGAGTAGCGGTCGAAGTTCCCCACATTGGCGGTCACAACCTCCGCCACGACATTGGGGATGTCCTGCACATAGGGCAGTCCCAGCTCATCGAGCAGCAACTCCAGGCGAATGGCCGCGTCCGAGTCCAGGATTTGCTGTGCCTCGAGCTGTTGCAGCTCTTCTCGCAGCTCCCGGTTCTCGGCCTCAAGCTCGTCATAGCCGGTGACCCCGGCCCAGGCGTCTCCGACCGGCCCGAACAGCCGATCCGCCCCCGATCGCAGCGGCGAGATCAAATCGGTGAGGGTCTCCTCTGTTCGCTGGAGAGGCTCGAAATCACGGGCGTCCAGGGTGACCAGGGTCGCAGAGCTGAGCAGGAGGAAGATGAGAGTGAATCGCGACCGTCCTGTGCGGGTGCCCGCTGCCACGGGGCCGAACCGAGCGATCAGTCGTACGACGACGAGAAGAGGAGTCCCTCAAGCGCGTCGAACTCCTCCAGCGACTGGCCCGAGCCGATGGCCACCGCGTGGAGGGGATTGGGCGCCAGCCGGACCGGCATCCCCGTCTCTTCCTCGATCCGAGAGGGCAGGCCGTTCAACAGGGCCCCGCCGCCAGCCAATACGATCCCCGCCTGCATTATGTCGGCGGCCAGCTCGGGAGGAGTGTCGTCCAGCGTGACCTTGACCGCGTCGACGAACGACCGCACTACCTCGGAGATCGCCTCGCGGATCTCGGAGGTGGAGGTCACCACGGTCTTGGGCAAGCCGGTGATCATGTCCTGGCCCCGGACCTCGGCATAGCGGTCCTCGCTGCCGGCCCACGCCGATCCCAACACCATCTTGACCTCTTCGGCGGTGCGGCTGCCGATGGTGAGGCTGTGCTCCTTCTTCAGGTAGGCGATGATGTCCTCGTCCATCCGGTCGCCGCCCATTCGGATTGACTGGCCGGTGACAACCCCGCCCAGCGAGATCATGGCCACCTCAGTTGTGCCCCCGCCGATGTCCACGATCATGCTGCCCGAGGCCTCCTGCACCGGCAAACCGGCACCGATGGCCGCGGCCATGGGCTCTTCGATGATGTAGACCGGCTTCTTCGCCCCGGCAGAAATCGCGGCTTCCTGAACGGCCCGCTGCTCCACCGGGGTTATGCCGGAGGGAACGCAGATCACCATTCGGGGTCTTATGAACCGCCCAGGTGACACCTTCTGGATGAAGTACCGAAGCATCTTCTCGCAGATGTCGAAATTGGCGATGACCCCGTCTTTGAGCGGGCGGATGGCCTGGATATGCGCGGGCGTGCGCCCCAGCATTCTCTTGGCCTCAGAACCCACCGCCAAGGGCATGCCTTCAGTGGTGACCGCCACCACCGAGGGCTCGTTGATCAAGATGCCCTCGCCCCGAACATACACCAGGGTATTGGCGGTGCCGAGGTCGATCGCGACATCGCGGCCCACCAAGCCGCTACCGGAGGAGAACCGCCGCTTCACCATGTCGCCAGGTTAGAGCAGTCGATCCCAAATCGCACACCGGTGCCGGCCACAAAAGAGCGCATCACAGATTGGGAAAGAAAATGGCGATCTCCCGCTCGGCGGAGGCGTTGCTGTCGGAGCCGTGGACGAGGTTCTCGGTGACCTCCAGCCCGTAGTCGCCTCGGATCGTGCCCAGAGGGGATTCCAAGGGGTTGGTGGCGCCCATCATGGAGCGGACGACGGCGTACACGTCATCGGGGCCTTCGATCACCAAGGCCACCGACGGCGAACGGCCGATGAACGCCACCAAGTCGGGGTAGAACGGGCGGTGCACATGCTCGGCGTAGTGGCGGGCAGCCAATTCGGCGTCGATGGTGAGCATGCGCATGGCCGCAATTTGAAGGCCCCGAGCCTCGAAACGGGACAGGATGGCCCCCACCAGGCCACGCTCCACCGCATCGGGCTTGCACAAAACGAGTGTCCGACTCACCGGGGGAACCCTACCGATCGCGAGCTGCCGTCCGTCACCGGGGGAACCCTACCGATCGCGAGCTGCCATGTGAAGGCGGGCCGCACCGGCGGTGTACAAGGAGCCGGTGATGACTACAGCATCCTCCTCAGCAGCCAGCGCCAGGGCTCTGTTCACGGCCTCGGCCACGTCGTCGGCGATCTCGGCTTCGATCCCGCGGTTATGGGCTGCGATTGCCAGATCGGCAGCCGGCAGGGCGCGCGGCCAGTCGGGGGAGCAGCACAAAACGAGGTCGCAGCGGGCACCCGAGGCGTCGATGGCGGCCAGCATCTCGTCAGGATCCTTGTCCCGCATCATGCCGACCACCCAGGTGACTGTGCCCGGCACGCGGAACTGTTCGTGCAGGGTGGCCGCCGCCGCGGCGAGGCCGTCGGGGTTGTGGGCCCCGTCGATCACAACGAGGGGCTGGTTGGCCACCACCTCGAATCGGGCCGCGACAGCCACCTCGCCCAATGCGTCCAGGATCGGGGCATCCAACTCTTGTCCAACCAGGGCCTCGAACGCGGCGATGGCCAGCGCGGCGTTCTGTCCCTGGTGGGCGCCGAACAAACTGACGTAGACGTCGTCATAGCGGGCTTTGGAGGTGCGGACGGTGACCATCCGGCCTCCCACCGCCGGCAGGTTCTCCTCCAGATCGAAGTGCCGGCCCGCGACCAGCAGCTCACCGGGCGACTCCTCAGCGGCCATGGCCACCAGTTCGGGTGCCATGACCCCCAGCACCGCGGCAGCCTCAGAATGAAGGATGCCCGCCTTCTCCCCCATCACCTCCTTCTCCCAGCCGACGCGGCCGTCAGTGTGGTCATGGCCGATGTTGGTGATGACCGCCACCCGGCTGTTCACCACGTTCGTGGCGTCGAAGCGTCCCAGCTTGCCCACTTCCACCACTGCCAGGTCCACGGCTGCGTCGGCGAACCAGCGCAGGGCGGCCGCCGTGACCAGCTCGAACCACGAGGACAGCACACCGGCCCGTCCAGAGGCCAGATGGTCCTCCACCAGCCGCAGATGGCCCAAGATCTCGGCCAGCTCCAGATCGCCGATGGGTTCGCCGCCCACGACCATGCGCTCGTTGATGCGCTCGACGTGGGGGCTGGAGTAGACCCCAACGCTCATCCCCCACGCCCCGGCCAGCGCGGCGACCATCGCGGCAACCGAGCCCTTGCCGTTGGTACCGGTTATGTGGACTGCCGGGAAGTCGGACTGGGGGTCGCCCAGCGCGGCCAAAAGCTCGCGCATCGGTGCCAGTGAAAGGCTGTGGGTGTCGCCAGCGGTCGCCTCCAGGTTGATGTGGCCGTCCAGCCACGACCGGGTCTCGGCCAGCGACAACAGGTCAGCTGGCCTGGCGCCGGGCCCGGTCGATTGACCGGGCTTTGGCCGCATTGAGCAGCTGGGGGCCCTCCTCGCCGAGAACGGTTTCGGCGCTGACCACGCATTGGACCACGTCATCTCGGCTGGGCAGGTCGTACATCACGTCGAGCAGGACCTCCTCCAAGATGGCCCGCAGCCCGCGAGCCCCGGTATTGCGGCTGAGGGCCAGCTCGGCCACCTCGTCCAGCGCGTCCTCGGTGATCACCAGCTCCACGTTCTCGAACTCGAAGAACTTGCAGTACTGCTTCACCAAGGCGTTCTTGGGCTCGACCAGGATCCGCACCAGCATGTCCCGCTCCAGATGGGAGACCACGCCGACCACCGGCAATCGGCCGATGAATTCGGGGATGAGGCCGAACTTGATCAGATCCTCGGGTTGGACCTGGTTGAAGAGCTCTCCGTGGTCCCGCTCGGATTCGGTGCGGATGTCGGCGCCGAATCCCACCCCCACGTTGCCCACCCGGTTCTCGATGATCTGCTCCAGCCCGGCGAAGGCGCCGCCCACGATGAACAGCACGTTGGTGGTGTCGATCTGGATGAATTCCTGGTGGGGGTGCTTGCGCCCGCCCTGGGGTGGCACCGACGCGGTGGTGCCCTCGAGAATCTTCAACAGGGCCTGCTGCACGCCTTCGCCGGACACGTCCCGGGTGATCGACGGGTTCTCGCTCTTGCGGGAGATCTTGTCGATCTCGTCGATGTAGATGATGCCGGTCTCGGCCTTTTTGACGTCGTAGTCGGCGGCTTGGATGAGCTTGAGGAGGATGTTCTCCACGTCCTCGCCCACGTACCCGGCCTCGGTGAGCGCGGTGGCATCCGCGATGGCGAAGGGCACGTTGAGCATCCGGGCCAGGGTCTGGGCCATGAGCGTCTTGCCGCACCCGGTGGGTCCGAGCAGCAAGATGTTCGACTTGGACAGCTCCACCTCGGGGTCGGACGAGCCCATCTGGACCCGCTTGTAGTGGTTGTAGACCGCCACCGACAGAATCCGCTTGGCGTGCTCCTGGCCGATGATGTAGTCGTTCAAAAAGGAGTAGATCTCCTGGGGTTTGGGGAGCTCCTTGAACCCGACGTCGGTGCCCTCGGCTAGCTCCTCCTCGATGATCTCGTTGCAGAGGTCGATGCACTCGTCGCAGATGTAGACCCCCGGGCCGGCGATCATCTTCTTGACCTGCTTCTGGGTCTTGCCGCAGAAGCTGCACTTCAAAAGCTCGCCGCCCTCTCCGAATTTGGCCATAGTCTCAGCTCCCCCGGCTCATTCGGCCTGCAACGGTCAGCCAGTCACGCTTAGCCACGTCTCAGATCCCCCTACCGGATGGCCGTTATCGGGCCAGCGCTTTCGACGGCGTCACGCGACGAGATGACCTCGTCGATGAGCCCGTACTCTTTGGCGTCCTCGGCGGTCATCACGTAGTCGCGGTCGGTGTCCTGCTGGATCTTCTCAAGCTCCTGGCCGGTATGGCAGGCCAGGAGCTGTTCCAACTGGTCCTTGAGCCGCTGAATCTCCCGCGAGGCGATCTCGATGTCGGACACCTGCCCGGACGCCCCGGCATAGGGCTGGTGGATGAGCATCCGGGAGTGGGGCAGGGCCAGGCGCTTGCCAGAAGCCCCCGCGGCCAGCAGCACTGCGGCGGCCGAGGCCGCCTGCCCGAAGCAGATGGTGGTGATGTCGGGCTTCAGGTACTGCATGGTGTCGTAGATGGCGAACATGGCGTTGATGTCACCGCCCGGACTGTTGATGTAGAGGTTGATGTCCTTGTCGGGGTTCTCCGACTCCAAGTGCAGCAGCTGGGCGCAGATGAGGTTGGCCACCGTGTCGTCGATGGGAGTGCCCAAAAAGATGATGTTCTCCTTGAGCAGGCGGGAATAGAGGTCGAACGAGCGCTCGCCCCGGTTGGTCTGCTCGACCACGACGGGCACCATGTAGTTCTGAGGGTTCATGTGGTTTGGCTCTCGATGGTGGTGGGGAGAAGCTCAGACTCGTCGCATTCGTGTTGCGGGTTCATGTGGTTTGGCTCTCGATGGTGGTGGGGGGAAGCTCGTTGTCGTTGTCATCTGGGTCCAGGCTAGACCGTTCGATAGGGTTTCCGTCGGGATCAGCGATCTCAACTCGCTCCAAAACCCATTCCCGGGTCTTGCGCATCTGTGCGTCTAATCGTACCCCCTTGAGACGGCTTTCATCGTCAGCAAATACCGACGACTTGAGCTCGTCGACGGTCTGGCCCACCTGGGCGGCCAGCATGGCCAACTCGAACTCCACGTCCTCGTCGGTGGCCGCGATGGACTCTGCGGCGGCCACCGCCCGCAGCGCCAAGTCGGTTTTCGCCTCTTGGAGCGCGGGCTCGCGCAGCGCTTCGACCAACTCGTCGGGGGTCTGGCCGATGGCTTGAAGATAGGCGTCCATCTCGATGCCCTGGCTGCCCAAACGCATCTGGAGCGTCCGCAGGCGGTGCTGGACTTCAGCGTCCACCAGGGCCTCGGGGATGTCGTCGGACACGAGCCCGGCGAGCTGTTCTCCCACTTGGAGGCCCATGGAGTTCAAGGCGCTGGCCCGCTTGGCCCGGGCGATGTTCTCGGAGATGTCGGCCCGCAGCTCGTCAACGGTGTCGAACTCGGAGGCCTCTCGGGCGAATTCGTCGTCGAAATCGGGCAGCACCGTCTCCTGCACATCTTTGACCAGGATGCGGAACCGCAGGAGCCCGTCTTCGTCGGGATCGGGGTGCTGGGCGTTGAATTCCAAGATGTCGCCGGCCTTGGATCCTTGGAGCTGCTCGTCGATCTCCGGCACCACCGCCCCTTGCCCCACCTCATATTGGTAGTCGTCCACGGTGAGGCCCTCGACCTCCTCGCCGTTGTACGACCCGTAGATGTCCATGGTCACGTTGTCGCCGTCGATTGCCGGGCGGGCCGCGGGGGCCAGTTCGCCGAACTGCTTGCGGAGCTGGTCGACCTGCTGGCTGATCTCCTCGGTGGTGGGCTCGGGACTGGGCACCTCGGCTTTGATCTGGTCGTAGCCGGTCACGGTGATCAGGGGACGGACCTCCACGACCGCGTCGAAGCTGATCGGGCCTTCCTCCGCCCCGCTGGTGATGTCGATCTCCGGCGGTGCGATCACGTCTACGTCGTGGTCGAGCACGGCTTGGGCGTAATACTCGGGCACCGCGTCGCCGAGAGCCTCTCCCCGAGCCGCTTGCGGGCCCAGCCGGGCCTCCAGCACTCGGCGGGGGGCTTTTCCGGGGCGGAAGCCGGGCAGGCGAATCTGGTGGGCGAGCTTGCGGAAGGCCTCGTCAAGCTTCTCCTCGAATTCCTCAGCCTCGATGTCCACCGACACCTTGACCCGGTTGCCCTCCAAAGCCTCGATGGTGCTCCTCACAGATGTGGCAGTTTACCGGCGACCCCCCGAATCCTCGTGTCGTAGCCGATGGCCGCACAGGGCAGATATCATTCCGAGCCAGCCCCGCGGGTGTAGTTCAGTGGCAGAACCCCAGCCTTCCAAGCTGATGACGCGAGTTCGATTCTCGTCACCCGCTCCCTTTGAGTTCCAAGCGCCCCTGGACGACCTCCGTCAGTTTTAGAAAGCGCCCCCGGCGGTGTGGTGGTTCAGGACATCGGAAACCCATGTCGCGAGACATGGGAACATCGCGGCGCTGGTCCAGGGTGGGGGATGTCGAGGGCCCGCCTTGTTGTCACCGCTGTCGTCGTGGAGGGGCGAACCCACGCCGAAGTGGCCGCCGAGTACGGCCTTTCGAGGTCGCAGGTGACCAAGCTGGTGGCCCGCTGGCGGGCTGAGGGCGAATCTGCGTTCGAGCCGCGGTCCCGCCGGCCGCTCACATCGCCGGCCGCCATCGCCGCCGAGACAGTCGAGCTGATCGTGAGCCTGCGCGCCGACCTGGAGAGCCAGGGCCTCGACGCCGGCGCGCACACCATCTCCTGGCACCTCGCCCACCGCCACGGCATCGCCGTGTCCGCTTCGACGGTCTGGCGCCGCCTGGCGGCCGCCGGCCTCGTCGACGCGAACCCCAAGAAGCGGCCGAAGTCGTCCTATGTCCGCTTCCAAGCAGACCTCCCCAACCAGATGTGGCAATCGGACTTCACCCACTGGCGCCTCGCCGACGGCGCCACCACCGAGATCTTGACCTGGCTCGACGACTGCTCCCGCTACGCGCTGTCGGTCACCGCCCACCGGCGCATAACCGGCCCCATAGTCGTCGACACCTTCAACCAAACCGGCGCTGACCACGGCTTTCCCGCCTCGGTGCTCACCGACAACGCCATGGTCTACACCACACGCTTCTCTGGCGGCAAAGGCGGCCGCAACGCCCTCGAAACCCTATTGGCCGACCTCGGCATCGCCCAGAAGCACTCCGCGCCCAACCGCCCCACCACCTGCGGAAAAGTCGAGAGGTTCCAACAAACCCTCAAGAAATGGCTCAAAGCCCAACCCAGCGCCCACAACCTCGGCGCCCTCCAAGCCCAGCTCGACCAATTCACCCGCACCTACAACCACCACCGCCCCCACCGATCCCTCGACCGCGCCACACCCGCCACCGCCTACCAGCGACTCCCCAAAGCCCAACCCGGCCAAACAGGCCCCGGAACCCACCACAGAGTCCGCCACGACCGCATCGACAAATCAGGCACCGTCACCCTCCGACACAACGGCAAACTCCACCACATCGGCATCGGCCGAGCCCACAAACACACCCCCGTCGCACTCCTCGTAGCCGACCTCGACATACGCGTCATCGACACCCAAACCGGAGAACTCCTACGCCAACTCCAACTCGACCCAACCCGCGACTACCAACCCCGAAACCAACCCTGAAAACCCCAACCCGTGGGTTCACAAGGTTCCAATGTCTCGCGACATCACACCGCGCCCCCGGCAGTGTGGTGGTTCAGGACATCGGAAACCCATGTCGCGAGACATCGGAAACTCTGGTGGTTTGCCGTGCGGGTGATTGTAGGGGGTGTCGAAGGCTCGAGCGATCATCATGTCCGTCGTTTTGGAGGGCCGGTCCCAGACCGAGACAGCCAGGCTCTATGAGGTGTCCAAGGGCTGGGTCTCCAAGCTGGTGGCCCGCTACAAAGCCGAGGGCGAAGCGGCGTTCGAGGCCCGGTCGCGCCGCCCCCGCACCACCCCTGCGGCGATCCCCGCCGAGACAGTCGAGCTGGTCGTGAACCTGCGCTCAGAGCTCGCCGAACTGGGGCTCGACGCGGGGCCCCACACCATCTGCTGGCACCTCGCCCAGCGCCACCAGATCACCGTGTCGCCGTCCACTGTGCGCCGCCGCCTGGCCGAGCGGGGCCTCGTCGAGCCCAACCCCAAAAAACGGCCGAAGTCGTCCTATGTCCGGTTCGAGGCCGATCTGCCCAACCAGATGTGGCAGTCCGACTTCTGCCACTGGAACCTCGCCGACGGCTCCACAGCCGAGGTCATCACCTGGCTCGACGACCATTCCCGCTACGCCCTCTCGGTCACCGCGCACCGCCGCATAACCGGCCCCATAGTCGTCGACACCTTCGACCAAACCTGCTGTGAGCACGGCTTTCCCGCGTCGGTGCTCACCGACAACGCCATGGTCTACACCACCCGCTTCTCCGGCGGCCGCGGCGGGCGCAACGCGCTGGAGACCCGCCTCGCGGCCCTGGACATCGAACAGAAGAACTCCTCCCCCAACCACCCCACCACCTGCGGAAAGGTCGAGAGGTTCCAACAAACCCTCAAGAAATGGCTCAGAGCCCGAACCCCCGCCAACAACCTCAACTCCCTCCAGGGCCTCATCGACGAATTCGCCGACACCTACAACCACCACCGCCCCCACCGATCCCTCGGCCGGACCACACCAGCCGCCGCCTACCAGCGCATCCCCAAAGCCGAACCCGCCCGACACGGCGACAGAACCCACTTCAGAGTCCGACACGACCGCATCGACAAATCAGGAACCGTCACCCTGCGCCACAACGGCAAACTCCACCACATCGGCATCGGACGCAAACACAAACGAACCCCAGTGCTCCTGCTCATCGCCGGCACCCACATCAGAGTCATCGACACCCAAACCGGTGAACTCCTACGCCAACTCCAACTCGACCCAACCCGCGACTACCAACCCCGAAACAAAACCTGAAAACCCGCCCCCGCGCAGGTTCACAAGTTTCCTATGTCTTGACACATCACACCGCGCCCCCGGCAGGATTCGAACCTGCGACCTGATGATTAGAAGTCATCTGCTCTGTCCGGACTGAGCTACAGGGGCGGGCCAGCGCAATCGCCAGTCATTTTGAGTGTATTGCGCGGCGGGTTCGGGGTCGCGGCGGGTTTGGACGGGGGTGTACCAGGCCACCCATTGCTGGGCTGGAGGGTTGAGCAAGCTTAACTGTGTACTTTACCTATTATGCCTTCGACGGTGAGAGCTCTCACCTGCCTCGTTACCGCCGCGTTGATCGCCGTCGCTTGTGGTGCCAGCGACGACACCGCCATACCCGATCCGACCTCCGTACCTCTCGAGGCCACTGTCACCGCTGCCCAGGTGACTGCCGAGCCTTCGCCAGACACTCCCATTCCCACCGTCGCCGCTCCGACCGCGACAATTCCCGCTGACACACCTACCCCTGAGCCAACGCTCTATCTACATTCATCGGGATTGGCCTGCTACGGAGAGTACAGCCAGAGCTGGCACTACGACTTTTTTACTGGCGACGTAGTCGGATTCCCCACACCGGACGAAGCCGCGACTCATTGGTGGCAGAACGAATCCGAAGCCCGATGGTGGCACAGCCGAGATGGCACATCCAGCATCAGCGCAGAAGACCTGACCCAACACCCCAGCCAAGACAATTCCGTAGCGTTCCGTGATGCCAGAGGAAACGCTCAGATCTTGGTATACGCCACGCAGTTACAAGACAGCGGTTGGATCATCGACACCGGACAAGCCTGCCACTACTGACGTGCGGTATGGCAGCGCTCCGCCGGTTGGCCTAGTCATCGGCCGCCTCCGAGGAGAGTGGTTCGCCTTGGGCTACGAGAGCTTCCACGGCCTCTCGGGTGAGTTCCATACGATCAGCAAGCTCGTCGATTGTGACAGCTCCGACCCTTAGGGCGTCGCCGAGGAACCGTCCGACATGTCCTCCGTCAGCGTGAGCGTCGAGAAGTCCTGTAGCTGTGCTACTCACAGTTGTGACGGCGAAACCGTTTTTCACCTCCCAGTCACGTCGGTCGAGGCCTCGGGTGCAGCGAATGATGGTGGCGCCAGCGCCGGGTTGTATTCGGCTGGTTGAGATGAACGTGTTGGTTTCATCGACGAATCAGCAACTCAAGCAAACTAAGGTGACGCCGATTCTGAATTCCTTGCACGTACTGCAAGTGGGGGTAGCGTCGGGCCATGGGTGATGTTGAGGTTTTGACTGCGGCGGGTGGGGTTGAGTTTGTTCGTACTCCGGAGGAGCGGTTTGGCGGGCTTGAGGGCTATTCGCATGAGCCGCGCTATGTCGATGTTGATGGGCTGCGGATGGGGTACGTGGTGGTGGAGCCGGATGGCGCGGATGACAACACTGCCACGTTTCTGCTGCTGCACGGGGAGCCGACGTGGGGGTACTTGTACCGAAAGATGATCTCGCCGCTTGTGGCGGCCGGATATCGGGCGGTGGTGCCTGATCTGATCGGGTTCGGACGCTCGGACAAGCCGGTGGAGCGCTCGGCCTACACCTATGAGGGCCATGTGGAGTGGATGCGGGAGTTCCTGGCCGCCACTGCTGGCGAGCGGGGCACCGGGCCATTGCACTTGTTCGGCCAGGACTGGGGAGGGCTCATCGGCTTGCGAGTCGCGGCGGAGAACCCCGACGTATTCGACCGGCTGGTTTTGGCCAACACCTTCTTGCCCGAGGGCCAGGGCGGCGGCCCGGGCTTCGACTTCTGGCGCCAGTTCAGCCAAGACGTGGAGTTCCTCGACTGCGGCCGGCTGGTGGACAACGCCACCGCCACCGAGTTGAGCGAGACAGCTCAAGACGCCTACCGGGCACCGTTTCCCGAAGAGCTCTACATGGCCGGGGCCCGCCACTTCCCCTTGCTGGTGCCGGTCTACCCCGACGACCCCGCGGTCCCGGCCAACCAGGCGGCCTGGGAGGTGCTGGAACAGTGGGACAAGCCGGTTCTCACCTTGTGGGCCCCCGACGACCCCGTGCTGGGCGCCGTGCAGGACACTCTGGCCGGGCGCATCCCCGGCGCCGCGGGCCAGCCCCACGCCCAGTTCCGCCCGGCCAGCCACTTCATCCAAGAAGATCAGGGCCCCGCGCTGGCCCATGCCATCACCGCGTGGCTGGGCTGATACCGTCGCCAAACGGTTTCCCCGTCTTCGGACTCTCGCTCTAGACTGACCAGGCCATGCGGGCCGTAGCTCAGTTAGGTTAGAGCGCCGGGTTGTGGTCCCGGAGGTCGGGGGTTCAAATCCCCTCGGTCCGCCCAGCAAGCCCCTCTAGCTCAATTGGCAGAGCAACGGACTCTTAATCCGCAGGTTCTGGGTTCAAGTCCCAGGGGGGGTACTCGATGACATGCCTTCTCACGGGAGGATGTTGTGATTGCCAATTCGCAGCCACACGACATGGCGCTTGCCATGAGTCTGCTGAGGGCCCCATGCAAAGGTCGCCCGGCCGTCTGGGGCCCATGTCATTTCTTAGACACCGGAAACGCCCTTCAGTTTCTTGACGCGCAAGCCTGAACGGAACCATCTGAGATGTCCTTCTTCCATATCGGCCAGGTCGGCTACGAAATGCTGCAACCGGACTTCGAAGAGAGAGACCTGTGCCAGGGTCAGCCGTTTGAGATTGCGCAGGAAGGAGGGGCTCTCAAAGTGAGTCGGCACGTGTACGGGGTTCTGGTGTCAGCTATTGAGAGGACCCGTTTCGCCGCGCTCGCATTGCGGCGATGAAGTCCTCGGTGCTGGCGTGAAACTCGCCCTCGTCAAGATCGGCTGCGGGCCCAATACCAGTGTCGGCGTCGATATCTGCGAGTGACAGGTTCTCGGGCTGCGTATCTTTGCGCTGGTTGCGGGCCGAACGAAGCCAGCGCTTTAGATGCAAGACAGCCATTGCCTGTCCTCCAGAGTCAACTCGGTTCCTCACTCTACCCCGACGGGGTCCTCAAACCGGACGGCCGACCCTGGTTTGGATTCAACGCAGGCAATCGCCATTTCTTCGTGCTACAGTGACACTGTTCCGCATTGCGGTACTGGTCCACAGTATGGAACCCGCCTTGGGATCCAGCACCACAGAAGGAGTGTGTCGAATGGCTGACACGCCCGAGATCGACGACATCGATCTGTCGAGTCTGAACGACGAAGACCTGTGCGCGCAGATGCACGACGACCTCTACGACGGTCTCGCCGACGAGATCGCGGAAGGCACCAACATCTTGCTGGGGCGGGGCTGGCCGGCCGACGAGGTGCTGGACAAGGCGCTGGTGGAGGGCATGGGCATCGTGGGCATCGACTTCCGCGACGGCATCTTGTTCGTGCCCGAGGTGCTGCTGGCTGCCAACGCCATGAAGGCGGGCATGGCCATCTTGCGCCCGCTTCTGGCCGAGACCGGGGCCAAGCCCATCGGCAGCGTGGTGATCGGCACGGTCAAGGGCGACATCCACGACATCGGCAAGAACCTGGTGGCCATGATGCTGGAGGGCGCGGGGTTCGAGGTGACCGACCTGGGCATCAACACCGACGTGGAGGAGTTCATCGCGGCGCTCGACGAGCACCAGCCCGACATCTTGGGCATGTCGGCCCTGCTCACCACCACCATGCCCTACATGAAGGTGGTCATCGACACCCTGGTGGACAAGAGCCTGCGGGAGGACTACATCGTTTTGGTGGGCGGCGCTCCCCTCAACGAGGAGTTCGGCGAGGCGATCGGCGCCGACGCCTACTGCCGCGACGCGGCAGTCGCCGCGGAGACCGCCAAGGAACTGGTAGCCGCCCGCCGAGCCGCGGTCTGATCATGAACCGGGTGCTGGTGGTGGGCTGCGGAGCGTTGGCCAAGGAGTTCCGCCACCTCATCACAGCCCTCGACCGCAACAACAGCTCCGCCATCGACCTGGAGTGCCTGCCGGCCAAGCTGCACAACCGTCCCGAGCTGATTCCCGAGGCGGTGCGGGAGCGGGTTCGGGCCGCCCGCGGCCGCTACCGCTCCGTCTTGGTGGGCTACGCCGACTGCGGCACCGGGGGCCTGCTCGACAAAGTGTGCCAAGAGGAGGGAGTGGAGCGCCTCCCCGGCCCCCACTGCTATGAGCTCTACGCCGGGGCCGAGACCTTCGCCCAGCTACACGCGCAGGAGCTGGGAACGCTGTATTTGACCGACTATCTGGTGCGGCACTTCGAGCGCCTGATATTGGAGGGGCTAGGCATCTCGGACCATCCCGAACTTCAAGAGATCTATTTCAACAACTACACCCGGCTGGTGCACCTGTCACAGGCGCCCGACCCCGAACTGGATCGATTGGCCCGACGAGCGGCCGACCGCCTGGGGCTGCGCTTCGAGAGGGTGGCCACCGGCTATGGAGGTTTGGTCGATGCGCTGGTAGAGATCCGGGAGCGAGCCGCGTGAGTCGGCGGCGGGGGAGTAACGGCAACCTAGTGGTGATCTGTTGGCGGGACATCCCCGCTCAGGTAAACGCCGGCTCGGGATCTTCAAAAATCCAGCGCATCCTCCCCCGCCGCTTCCAACGGGCCATCGACCGGGCCGCCATGGTGGCCGGCAAGACCCAGGCATCAGAGTATGTGGGCGAATGGCGTCGGAGATTGATACCCGGCGATCCCGCCGATCCCGAGAGCGCCGCCCTGCGGGCGGCCGAGGAGATCGAAGCCGCGTTCCCGCTGGAGCGGCTCGATACCTTCGTGGCCACCGGCGGCTGGGATCCAGAGACTGGCGAGCCGGCACCTGAGCGCATCGAGCCATCAGATACGGCCAGCGCAAACGACCATTCCGCAACCGTGAGTCCCCAGGAGGCGGCAACGTGACCGAAACCGTGATCAGCTCGGCGACCAAAGAGGTGGTGATCGGGTTCGGCCGCCCGTTCGTGATGGTCGGCGAGCGGATCAACCCCACCGGGCGCAAGCTGCTGACCGAGGAGATGAAAATCGGTGACTTCAGCCGGGTGGAGGCCGACGCTCTGGCCCAGGTGGCCGCCGGCGCCCACATGCTGGACGTGAACGCCGGCATCCCTCTGGCCGATGAGCCCGCTCTTTTGGCCCGGGCGATCAAGCTGGTGCAGTCGGTGACCGACGTGCCTCTTTCCATCGACTCGTCGATCACCGAGGCGCTGGAGGCGGGCATCGCCGTGTACGACGGCAAGCCACTGATCAACTCGGTTACCGGGGAGGACGAGGTGCTGGAGCGGGTGCTGCCGCTGGTGGCCCGCCACGGCGCCGCGGTGGTGGCCATCTCCAACGACGAGACCGGCATCAGCGAGGATCCCGACGTCCGCTTCGAGGTGGCCCGCAAGATCGTGGAGCGGGCCGCCGACCACGGCATCCCCCGCTCCGACGTGGTGGTCGATCCCTTGGTCATGCCCATCGGGGCCATGGGAACCGCCGGCCAGCAAGTGTTCCGCCTGGTCCGGCGAATTCGCGAGGAACTCGGGGTGAACACCACCTGCGGAGCCAGCAACGTGAGCTTCGGCCTGCCCAACCGCCACTCGATAACCGGCACCTTTTTGGCCATGGCCATCGGCGCGGGGATGACCTCTGCCATCATGAACCCGCTGCACGCCGAGGTGAAGCAGGCGGTGATGGCCGCCGATGTGCTGGCCGGACACGATCAGGACTGCATGGCATGGATTGCCGAGAATCGGGACCCGACCGCCACCGGGGAGGGGGCTGCCCGCCGTCGAGGGGGACGCCGCCGGGCTGCAGTATGAGCCTAGAACACCGAGTGGTGTTCACCCCCAGCGGCATCGAGGCGGACGCCCCTGAGGGATCGACGGTGCTCGACGCCGCCCGTGGCGCCGGGGTGGATATCGACTCGGTGTGCGGGGGCCGGGGGCTGTGCGGCCGCTGCCAGATCGTCCCCAGCACCGGCCAGTTCGCCAAGTGGGGGTTGACCAGCTCCGATGAGGCCCTGTCGCCGCCCGGTCCCACCGAACTCGACTACCGGGGCCGGCGGCCGCTGGGGCTCGGTCATCGGCTGAGCTGCCAGGCCGCCGTGTTGGGCGACGCGGTGATCGATGTTCCCGCCCAGAGCCAGGTGCACAGCCCGGTGGTGCGCAAGGCCATCGACCTGGGGGAGATCACCGTCGACCCGGTGGTGACCCTCCACTATCTGGAGCTGGCCACCGCCGAGTTGGGCGATGAGATCTCCGACGCGGAGCGGGTGGTCGAGGCCTTGGCCGCCGATTGGGGGCTGTGTGGCGTGGCGGTTCCGGTCACTGCCCTGGCCGCGCTGTCTTGGGCCATCGCCGAGGGGAAAGGGGCGGTCACCGCGGTGGTTCACACCCGGCTGTGGGGCCCAGAGGCCGACAACGACACCGCGGTCGTGCAACGACAGGTGCTCACCGTGCGACCGGGCTACTTCGACGAGGCCTACGGCGTGGCGGTAGACGTGGGCTCCACCACCGTGGCCGGTTACCTGCTGGATCTGGCCACCGGCGAGGTGGCCGCCACCGCAGGTCGCATGAACCCGCAGATTCGGTTTGGCGAAGACCTGATGAGCCGGGTGTCCTTCGCCATGCTCAACCCCGGGGGCACGGCCGAGCTGACCAGGGCGGTGCGAGCGACCATCAACGAGCTGATCGGTGAGCTGTGCGATTCCGCCGGCGTCGACCAGGGCGGCGTCTGCGATGTGGTCGTGGTGGGAAACCCGATCATGCACCACTTGGTGCTGGGCATCGACCCGACCCCGCTGGGAGTAGCACCGTTCACCCTGGCGGTGCGCGACGGGGTGTGGGCCATGGCCGCCGACATCGGCGTGGACCTGCCCGGCACCGCCCTCTACGTGGGGCCGTGCATCGCCGGCCATGTGGGGGCCGACGCAGTGGCCGCCATGTTGGCCGAGGGGCCGCACCGGTCGGAGAGCCCCCAACTGCTGGTGGATGTGGGCACCAACGCCGAGATCATCCTCGGCGACGGCCACCAGGTGTGGGCCGCCTCCAGCCCCACCGGACCAGCTTTCGAAGGGGCCCAGATCAGCTGCGGACAGCGGGCCACTGCCGGAGCAATCGAGCGGGTGCGGATCGACCCCGCCACGCTGGAGCCCCGTTTCAAGGTGATCGGCTGCGATCTGTGGTCCGACGACCCCGGCTTTGCCGACTCGCTGGGATCGCTGGAGGTGTCCGGAGTGTGCGGGTCGGGCATCATCGAGTTGATCGCTGAGATGTTCCTCGTCGGGATCATCGACGATCGGGGGTTCATCCGGGGCGAACTGGCCGAGCGCAACTATCGCATCTCCCCCTTCCGCCGGGCGTATGCCTATGTGCTCCAGACCGAGCCGGTACTTCTGAAGGTGACCCAGAAAGATGTGCAGGAGGTGCAGCTGGCCAAGGCCGCCCTGCGAGCCGGGATCGATCTGCTAACCGGGCGCGCCGGTATCGACGAAGTGGCCGACGTTCGGCTGGCCGGCGCGTTCGGCACCCACATCAGCCCAGTCCATGCCATGGTGCTGGGGCTCGTGCCCGATGGACCGGTGGACGGGGTCAAGGCAGTGGGCAATGCCTCGGGCGCGGGAGCGGCTCGGATGCTGGTGTCGGGGATCCAGCGGGCCGAGGCCGAGCAGGCCGCCCGGGCGGTGGTCAAGATCGAGACTGCCACCGAGGCCCGTTTCCAAGAGCTGTTCGTGGCCGCCATGTCGCTGCCTCATAACACCGCCCCCACCCCCCACCTGGAGCAGGCTGTGGATTTGCCCCCGCGTCCGGCAGCCGATAGCGAAGCTGCCGGAACCAAGCGGCGGCGGTCGAGCCGGGAGCGACGAGAAATGCAGGAGCGGCAATGAGCGAACGACAGGGAAGGCGCGGCGGTGGACGGGCCGGTCGCCAAGCTGCTCGGGCAGCCAGCCAGGTGTTGGCCGCCCCCGTGCTGGAGAGGCGCCTGCCGCCGGTGGAGATCATCGACGAAGCCGGCCTGGCCCAGATCGAGGAGAATGCCGAGACCATCTTGTCGGAGGTGGGCATCGCCTTCCAGGACTATCCCGACGCCCTGGACCTATGGCGAAACGCAGGCGCCGATGTCCACGGAGAACTGGTGCGGTTCCCCCGGGGGATGTGCCGCCAGATCGTGACCGAAAGCGCCCCCGCGGCCTACCTCCAACACGCCCGCAATCCTGAGCGCAGCGTGAGCATCGGCGGCAACACCACGGTGTTCGTCCCCAACTACGGCTCGCCGTTCGTCACCGACTTGGACCAGGGCCGGCGCTACGCCACCCTGGCCGACTTCGAGAACGTGGTGAAGCTGGCCTACCGGCTCCCCCACCTGCACCACAGCGGGGGCACGGTGTGCGAGCCGGTGGACGTGCCGGTGGACGTGCGCCACCTCGACATGGTGTACGCCCACCTGCGCTGGAGCGACAAGCCGTTCATGGGCTCGGTGACCAGCGCCGAGCGGGCCGCCGACTCGGTGGAGCTGGCCCGCATCGCCTTCGGGGGCGACCTGGCCGACCGCACGGTGATGACCTCGCTGATCAACGCCTCCTCCCCCATGCGCTGGGACGCCACCATGCTGGGCGCAGCCACCACCTACGCCCGGGCCAACCAGGCCAGCATCATCAGCCCGTTCATCCTGGCCGGGGCCATGTCGCCGGTGACGGTGGCCGGCCTGGCCGCCCAGGCCCTGGCCGAGGCTCTGTCGGGCATGGCCTACCTGCAACTCGTGCGGCCCGGATCGCCCGTTGTCTTCGGCACCTTCGCTTCATCGATGTCGATGGCTACCGGTGCCCCTACGTTCGGCACCCCCGAGGCCGGCCAGGCCATCTACGTCATGGCCGCGCTGGCCCGGCGCTGCGGGGTGCCGTTCCGCTCCGGCGGCCAGCTCACCGCCTCCAAGGCCCCCGACGCCCAGGCGGCCTACGAGTCGGCCCACACCCTTTTGCCCACCGTGCAGGCCGGGGTCAACTTCGTGCTCCACGCCGCCGGGTGGCTGGAGGGGGGCCTGAGCTTGGGCTACGAGAAGCTCATCATGGACGCCGACCAGCTCGGCGCCATGGAGGTCCACGCCCGGGGGGTGGACCTCAGCGACAACGGCCAGGCCATGGAGGCGTTCCGCACCAACGCCCACGGCGACCATTTCTTGGGCAACGCCCACACCCTGGTCAACTTCGAGACCGCCTTTTGGCGCTCCGAGGTGGCCGACAACAACAGCTTCGAGCAGTGGTCCGAGGAGGGCTCGCTCACCGCGGCGCAGCGGGCCAACGCCCGCTGGAAAGAGCTGCTGGCCGACTACCAGCCACCCCCCCTCGACGACGCCATAGACGCCGAGCTGCGCGACTTCATCGCCCGCCGCAAAACCGAACTAGCCAACCCGCCGGGGTGATCCAGCGAACTATCCCAATTGTCGGGCGTTGACTGTGGACGCCGCTTCTTCAACAACATTGGACGCCGCAGCGCATCCGTAGCGTTGGCGAGCAGCTTCGCCTGAAGTACCCAACATGGTGCCAATGGCAGCCCAAGAATGCCCAACTTGTCGGGCGCCGGCCACTGCTTCGGAAAGCTGCCGCTCGGCATCGGCCCGTGCTTGAAATGCGGCGTGAACCGTCCTGAGCGCCGTGGCGTCTTCTAGGTTGGCCTCAACGGGCTCGTGCTGCTCGAACCGTGTAGCCAGTTCTTCAGCCTGGTCCAGTATTTCCTGCATTGTTCGCGGCATTACCTCATCCAAGATACTTCGGGCGGGCTGGCAAGGCACACTGGCCTCGGATAGATCCCGTCGCTGCGCCGTTCAAGCGTGACGACATTCTCGTAGAAATTCGCAGCTAAAGAGAACCATCAAGTCTGATCACATATTTCGATTCTGTTCACCTTCACCTAGACCATTGGAAGCATCGACTTCCTCCTTGCTGCTTGGATCAGTTGCTACCATATACACTAGAGCCACTAGTGCAATCACCCCAGATAACAGATACAGGACAAACAGACCAAAAGTCAAACGCTCAGGGGAGCCAGTAATTCCCAATACGCCAGCGAGCAAGAGAGGAAATGTTGCTGTCAGAAAAAATAGAGACAACACTCTTACATTTTCTCTCTTGAAGGTGAGTTCTGGTGAGTCATTTGATGAATCTGTATTTCGAAGTGATATGTATGACCATATCGAGATTGCAGCAAATACGATAGAGGATACAAAAAACACCCACTCCATACCATCAAACAGAACTTGATCGCTTCTGTATAATCCAATCGCTATGGTAAGGTGTATCGTTACTAGCGCCATTCCAGATGGAGACATTTTAATTTGAAAATCGATCATTCCACATCCTTTCATGTGCAATTTAACGCAAGCGTAGCATCAATTGCAGTTTTCAGTTCCAAGACAACACTGAAGATGCACCGCTCTCTTCCAGTCATGCCTTTCCAGACCACACGAGGGATAAAGCAAACAAAATCTAACCCCTTGGGGGACGATGTTCTGCAATGGCAGTTCTACATTGCTAAAACTCGACGCAGCGACAAGACGATTGGTGCAGCAAGATTTCTCCTGCTGCACCAACCCTTGTTCACTTGCGCCGCTTGGCAGTCTCAGACACAGTCGTCCGGGGATGGCGCTTCGCAGTCGAAGGCTTAACATAACGACCCGTGACTGCCGAGCGGTGCTTCTTTGGCTTTGCCATTTTCTCACCTCCTTCCTCAATTCGAAAGTAGATACGACTTAGTTACCGCGTGCTCCCACCGAGGCACCAGTGACAGTTGTCGTAGCGCCTATCACGCTTCGCCTCGGCGAGGGTGTCGTACCACCGGCGGTGTTCCAACTTGATCTCGTCAAGCCGGCACCCGTTCTTCTCGTTGTAGGTGTCATGCACCTCCAACGTGTTGGTGTTCCCCAAGAATCGCTTCTTCTTTGCAATCATGAATTTGCCTTTCTCGAAAATCGCGTCCGAGTGGTTGCGATACCTGTATTCGTGCTTCGCGCCACGAGGCCAGACGCGCCATCACCCTAACAGATGGGTGACACAGTAAAGGGGCAATGCCCAGTGAGTGATGCAGGTGCCATAGCAGCCCATCCAAGTATCACTGGCTGCCTGCTGTTACGGTGAACCTGTGCCGCCGTCAAAGCCCTCTTCGGGGTCAGGTCCGAGCGACACCGCTTCCGGAGCCCAAGACGTTGCCCACCTTGACGTAGCAGCTCTAGGAGAGATGCTACGAGAACGACGAACATCAGCTGGGCTATCGATGCGGAGAGCTGCTGAAACCGCGGAGGTCAGCTTCATGACGTGGTCACGCGTCGAAGCGGGATCCCAGCCGGACCTCAGAACCTTCCTGAGGCTGTGCGCTTGGCTTCACCTTCCGCCTGAGACGTTCTTTATCTCGGCAGCCCCCCGCAAGTCGGAGACCCCAGACCTCGTCTTGCAGCATCTTCTGACCGACCCCAGGCTTGAGCAAGATGCCGCTTCAAGGATTGCGTCGGTCGTACGGGACATGTACGAAGCCCTGGCGCGTGAGCCTTCGCATCCTCCAACAGTCGCATGCCACTTGCGCGCTGCTTCTGTTCTTCGGCCAGGGGTTGCTGACCGCCTCGGCGCCCTTCTCCAGGAAATGCGCTCCGAGCTCAACGCACTCGATGCCGATGGAGTCCTGTGAGTGACACTTCCGCGCGGATTCAAGACTCAAGCAGAGCGCATCGCTGAGGAGCTCCGAGCAAGGGTCGGAGCTACCAACTCCAAACCCCTAAACCTCACGGCGGTGGCTGAGCAACTAGATGTACAGGTCATCTCAGCAGCCGATCTTGTACCGCTGGAGCGGCTTCAAGAGATCGAGCGCATTCAAACTTATGCGTTCTCGGCCTGCACATTTGAGATCAACGAACGACACGTCATTGTGTTTAATCCCCTCATGAGCGCTGGACGGCAAGCCAGCGACATCGCACACGAATTGGCACACATCATCCTCGACCATGAACTTGCAGAAATTCAGTATCTGGACGGAGTCCCGTTCCGCACCTGCCAGCCAGGGCAAGAAGAGGAAGCCACGGCCCTTGGTGGGACCTTGCTCCTACCTCGAAAGCTCCTTCTCCAACATGCTCGAGAAGACGCAGCAATCGAGCAGATCGCAAGAAAATTTGGGGTGACTAGGAAAATGGCGCAATACCGGTGGAACACCACAGGCGTTGAGCGCCAAGTTGCAAGAGAACGAAGTCGGCGCAACGCTCAACGCTGATGCTTGAGCCATCATGTGACCTAACTCAGGTCTCTTGACTGATGATTTTCCAGTAATTACAGTATATCTAACTTCCCCCAAGCATCTATCTGGCTAAGTGGGAAGCAATGGCGGCAAACACCGTTGTCCTTGAACAACGCCGCGTACAGTTGAGGTCGGTGAATGCCGACGACCTGCTTAACCGGCTGATGGGGCTGGGGATCGCTCGCGAGATGCCCAACCGGTCCGGCATCAGACGGTCGGTGCGGGTCAACAAGATTGAGGTGGCCATCGCCGAGAAGCCGGAAGAGCGCAGCCTGCGGGCCCGCTGGCGAGAGCACGCCGACAAGATGGACTTCCGCTATTTGCTGGTGATCGACGATCCCGAGCGGCTCGACAGCGTCCGCACCCTCGGCCCCCGTACTTTCAACGAGCCCATCCGCTCAGTGGACTGCGCAAAGCTGTCCGCGGCCATCGAGGGCACCGCCTCAATGCACAGCCTCGACGCAGTCCGCCACTTGGCCGGTGAGGTCGTCCGGCTGGCCGGTCGGGGCAAGGTGGTCCACGGTCTGCTCACTCATCACACGCTGGAGGCTCGGTTCCGCGATCATCCCGACCGATGGGTAGACGCGAGCGAGATCACCCTGAGGCTGTCAGTCATCGGCGACTGGAAGACGCTGCTCCATGGGATGGGTTACGAAATTGAGATGCTCCCCCAACGGGGCTACCTGGCCCGATTTGACGGCCGGCCGGTGGCCATGGTCCACCCATGGGCCGAGCCTGAGCATTTCGTCCGTGTCGACGAAATGGGCCGTCCCGCTGAGGGCCTTTTGGCCTCGGATTGCCACCAGCACGGCGTCCGCTACGGCATCATGGCGTGTCGCAACCAATACCGGCTGTTCGACTGCGACCCGTCCGCTACCACCGGTGAGTGGCTCGACCTCGACGCCGACCTTCTCGGCCAAGAGAACCGGCCCTACCTGGCCCTGCTCTCCCCCCGCTATCTGGCTGAGGGCGGACTGGCCGAACTCCAAGCCGAAGCCCAAGCCTTCGGCATCGAGCTGCGCAAGCGGCTCGACCACACCATCCGCCAAGAAGCCTTGCCCGCCCTGGCCGAGGGCCTCGATCATTGGACCCGACAGAGCGGCCTCGATGCCAGCGACAACCGGCAGCGGCTGGAGTTGGAACGGGCGGCGTTGACCCTACTGTTCCGGTTGCTATTCGTGCTCTACGCCGAGAGCTCCCACTTTTTACCGGTGGACAACGAGACCTACCGGCGCCACTCACTCACCGAGCTGGTGGCCGAAGCTCACAAGACCAAGAGCAGATTGAGCCTGGAATCAACGGCTCTGTGGAAGAGCTTCATGATCCTGGTGGGTGCCTTGCGCGACGGCAACCCGGCCTGGGGGGTGCCCGCCTACAACGGGGCCCTGTTCGCGGCGACCGATTTCGAGGGGGCCGAGCTGTTGGAGCACTTGGAGCTGGCCGACCCTTACTTCGCAAGAGTGCTGATGGCCGTGGGGCGCGACACCGCCACCGGGCGCGGCATCGATTACTCGTCGTTGGAGGTCGGCCACTTGGGCCATATCTACGAAGCCCTACTAAGTCTGCGGCTGTCGGTGGCTGACCGGCCGCTGCGCTACGACGCGAAGGCAGACCGCTACGTACCCGACCAAGACCAACCACAGACTGGCAGCCAATCAGTGGACCACGGTGAAAACGGGGATCAATCCGGGGTTGCCGCCGGGTCGCTTCTGTGGCTGACTAACGAGGGAGGCCGCAAGGCAGGGGGCGTCTACTACACCCCGATCTCGTTAGTTGAACACCTGGTGCGCCACACAGTGCGTCCCGCCTTTCAGAAGCATCTAGAACAGGTACGCCGGCAGATCAACACCGACCCGGAGCAGGCAGCCCGCGATCTGTTTGATTTCGCGGTGCTGGATCCGGCCTGCGGCAGTGCCCATTTTTTGGTGCAAGTCACCGAGGAACTGGCCGATCAGACGGTGGCCTTTCTGGCCGCTCATCCGCTCCCTGCGGTGCGAGAGGCGCTGAACCGGCTCCGCGACAGCACCTTGATGGGTTCAGCAGTCACCGATGTAGCCCTGCTGCGCCGACTAGTGCTCAAGCACTGCGTGTTCGGAGTGGATCGCAGCCCCATGGGCGCGGAGATCGCCACCTTGTCGCTGTGGCTGGCGTCGTTCGTGCCAGGGCTGTCACTGGCCTATTTGGACCGCAACGTGTTGGTTGGAGACTCCCTAATAGGGGTGGCCAACTCCAATACGGTGATCCGAGAGGGGACGTTCCAAGCCGGCTCTCTACAATCCGCTCTGGCCGATGCCGCTGAGGCCTCCGCCCGGCTGGCCGACATCGACGACCTCACCCCTGCTGAGGTGAAAGCCAGCAAGGCTGCTGATCTCGAAGCCCGCCAGGCCACCGAGGGTCTGCAACGGCTCTTCGACCTGTGGACCGCAGAGGGGTTCGGCCTGGTCGGCGCTCGGGCCCATGCCGAGCTACACGGCCAGGACGTGATCGCTGGCACAAACGGCCACAGTGGGCGGGAGATCGTGCGTAAAGCCGCCGAACTCGGCAGCACGCACGCCTTCCTTCACTGGCCTCTCCAGTTCCCCCGGGCATTCTCCCGCGACCGCCCTGGCTTCGACGTAGTGGTGGGCAACCCTCCCTGGGAGGAGGTGACGGTGGAAAACTTGTCGCTGTATGGATTGCACCTTCCTGGGTTGCATGGGCTGCCGGATGGTGAACGCGACGCTGCGGTGGCCGATCTTTTGGCCAAGCGTCCCGAACTCGCCGTCATGCTGAATGCCGAACAAGAGCGGACCGATGCCGAACGGGAAGCACTGTCAACCGGCGAGTACGAATCCACCGCAGGCGACCCTAATCTGTACAAGTACTTCTGCCAGCGTTACCGCACGCTGGTCCGCGTAGACGGAGCAATCGGCGTGGTGCTGCCCCGCGAAGCATTCATAAACAAAGGGTCGGAGGGCTTCCGAAACTGGCTCTACACCCAGATGACAGCCCGCCGGATCGACTTTCTCGTCAACAGGGGTCATTGGATGTTTAGCGGCGAGTCGCGCGATGGCGTGGTCTTGGTAATGGCCGACAGGCGCATGGCTGGCGATAGCCATCTAGTGGCCATCGCCGGAGTCGCCAACTCTGACCAAGCTTGGGAAGCCCAGTCACAATCGCCAGGCATACTTGTATCTCCCTCTTCATTTGGTGCCGGGTGGATGACCCCAACACTCAAGTCACAGGAAGAAGCCGACCTGCTGGCCAAACTCCGGGTTGGACCACCGTTCCCGCTAGGCGCCAGCGGACAGTGGCAGTGCTTTCCGGTTCGAGAACTCGATGAGAAGAACGACAAACACTTCTGGCGAAACGCAAGCAGCGGGCTGCCACTCTGGAAAGGCAAGAGCTTCGACCAATACAACCCCCATGGTGCAGAGGCCCGCTGGTGTCCGACCGACGACAAGGTTTGGAAGAAGGTCCGTAAACCTCGGCCAGGGTTGAAGTCAATCCTTGCTGAATTCACTCTAGTAAAGGACCGCCGTCAAGCCGTCCTGGCCGAACTGGATCGTGCACGAGTGGTGTTTCGTGACGTCTCACGATCCGATGACAGCCGGACAGTTCGGGCCTGCCTGGTACCCCCCGAAGTATTCTTGACCAACAAAGCCCCCTACCTGGCCTTTATGGGGGGAGATGAGCGAACTCAGGCTGCCTGCTTGGGCATCATGAACAGCTTGCCGTTCGACTGGCAAGCTCGCCGTTTCATCGGAAGAAATCTCAATTTCTTCATCCTAGAAGCGCTGGTAGTCCCCGATATCAGTGACCAAGAATATAATGAGATTGCCCGAATCGCTGCCCGGCTATCGGCAATCGATGAGCGCTTTGCCGAATTTGCTGCAGCCGCCGGAGTCGATTGCGGCCCCCTGATGCCTGATGAACGGCAACGCCTGCGGGTAGACATCGACCTTCGGATAGCACGGGCCTGGCAACTCACCGATGCCGACCTGGAAACCATGTTCGAGGACTTCACCACAGATGCGGTACCTCCTGCTTATCGAGAAGCCCTGGTCCGACGCTTCCGCGAGCTGGGCTGATGTCCGGTCGCCCCTATCTGATTGACAATCTGAACGACGGCAACCGGCACGCCGACGCGCTCTCCTACCTGCTCGACGATATTGCTGCCGGTCACCAGCTATCTGTCGCCACCGGCTATGTGAATTTGGGAGGCCTGCACCATGTGGCCACTGCGGTGGTGGACGGCAGAAGGGCCCGATTGCTACTCGGAGTGGCCCCGGCACCGGGTTTGGGCACCCAAGTGCCGGTATCCCGCTTCGAGTTGGCCTTGGAAGGGCTGCGAGCCGATCGCAACCTGGCCCGGTTTCCGCCCAGCCGAGCTGCGGCCAAGCTGGTTGACCTCGACGTCTGGCTTGAGCGGCCCGAGGTAGAGGTGCGGCGTTACACCGACAAATTCCTCCACGGCAAGGCCTATCTGTTTGGCAACAAAGACGATGCCCGGGCCGCGCTGGTCACTTCAGCCAACCTCACCGGCGGCGGCCTGTTCGCCAACCTGGAGTTGGGGCTGGTGCAGTACGACCCCCCGGTGGCCAAGCAAGCCGTGGCCTGGTTCGACCGGCTGTGGAACGAAGCCCAAGAATTCAAAGCCGATTTGCGGGGCTTGCTCTTCCCCGAAGTCGGACTGCTCGACCCTCGCGACATCTACTTGCGGGCGTTGTTGGAGCTGCTGGGTCTCGACGACGACCAGCCCGAAGGGCCGACGCCCACTGCCGTGGAGCTGACCGCCTTCCAGCGCGACGGGTTTCATCGGGCGCTACAGATCATCAAGGAACATCACGGGGTGATCTACGCCGACGGCGTGGGTACGGGCAAGACCGAGATCGGCCTCGCCCTCATCGAGGAATACGCGCTGCACCGGGGCACCCACGCCCTAGTGGTGGCACCTGCCCAACTCGTGAGCTATTGGCAGGAGCGATTGGGACAAACTCGGCTTCCCGCCCAAGTGGTCAGCTACCACCAGCTTGCCGCCGATGAACAGTTGGTGAGGGCAGGCACCGCCAACGCCCGCCGCCACCTGCACAGCGACAAGGACGTCTACCGGCTAGTGGTGATGGACGAGGGGCACGCACTTCGCACCCCTGACACCACCTGGTACCGGGCCGCGACGCGGCTCCTAGGCGGCCAGCAAAAGGACTTAGCTCTGCTCACCGCCACCCCCATCAACAACGGATTGTGGGACCTCTACCACCTAGTCATGGCCTTTGCCCACCACGATCGGGCGTTTGCCTCCCATGGCATCCCGTCACTGCGCCGGCTGTTCCTGCGGGCCGGGGCCAATGAGCGCGACCCCGAGAACCTCAATCCCGACGTGCTGTTCTCCCTGGCGGACAGGGTGAGCGTCCGACGAGACCGCCGATTCATCGAACGGCACTACAGCGACGAGACCTTCCCCGACGGAACCCCCGTGTCGTTCCCCACCCCGGTTCTGTCCACCGAGCGTTATGACCTGGATGCGGCCTACCCAGGCCTGGTCCAAACCATCACCTACCATATCGAGCACTTGAACATGGCCCGCTACAGGCCCAGTTCCTATCGGCTCGGCGACCAGGAAGCTGGACAGGAGACAGTCCTTAGCGCGCTACTGCAATCCGCGGTTCTCAAACGGTTTGAGTCATGTTGGCAAGCTTGTCTGCTCACTCTCGAACGCATGATCGCCGCCCACAATGTGTTCCTCGACGCCTGGGATCAAGGGCGGGTGCTCAGCGGGAACGCACTGCGGGAGGCGGCTGTGCTTGAACTTGACGAGACTGGGTTGAGCGAGTGGGTGTCTGAGACCTTGGACGAGACTGATGCCGATCCGATAAGCAGATTCAGGCCCGAGTACCGCAATGATGTGGCCGCCGACCGCGTCCGCCTAGAAGCAGCTGCGGTGGCGTTGCGCTCTCTCAAAGCCGCTGGCGATCCCAAGCTCGCTTTGCTTCGACGACTGCTGGAGCAAGTCCCATCACAGAAGGTGGTGGTCTTTTCCGCGTTCGCCGACACAGTGCGCTATCTCGACGATCAACTGCCCGATCCAGTAGACGGACGCCACCGGGTGACGGTGATCGGTGCCGATACCAACCCCGACGAACGTACCGACCTGCTGGCTCGCTTCTGCCCTGAGACGGTGGTTCGTCCCGGCTATGAGCCAGCCAACGGCGAAGTCGATCTGATGCTGGGCAACGACGTTCTGTCCGAGGGGCAAAACCTTCAGCAGGCTGCGGCCGTGATCAGCTACGACATGCCCTGGAACCCGCAACGGGTAGTGCAGCGTTATGGCCGCGTAGTTCGGCTGAAGAGCCCTCATCGGGAAGTGTCGCTTATCACCATGCTGCCTGAACAAGGCGACTTGGAAAGGCTTCTTCGGCTCGAAGCCGCCATCCGCCGCAAGATTGTGGCCGCCCGCCCCTACGGGATGGAGATCGAGGTGATGGAGGGGGATGTCGACGAAGAGATCCAGTCGTATGCCCGTCGATTGGCTGATGGCGATGTCTCGCTTATTGACGAACCCGACGCAGCAGACGTGCCTCAGGCCCTTAGCGCGGAATTGTTGAGAGCCGAACTTCGCCGAGCCGGCTCCGAAGGTGAACTGAACAGGGTGCAAGAGCTGCCCTGGGGCGTGGGTGCAGCATTCTCCCAAGGACCCGATGTCCCATCAGTCGGACCGCCGGGCGTTTTTTTCGCCTGCCGTACTCGCGACGGCGAAAGGCACTGGCGCTACATCTCCGCCGAAGGTGACATGGCCTCAGCACCGCCGGTTATCTTGCGCCGCATCAACCCCGGACGGGCACCTGGAGTCAGCGGCCCGCCCATCGACTTGGAAGCAGCGTGGTCGGCCACGGCTGATTCGATCATCCAAGAGCACAACGACGCCGCCCGCCACCTCACGGGACGCTCCCTGGGACCAATCCAGCAGTGGGCCCGCGAAGTGCTGGACCACCCCGACGTATCCTCCCTACCCGCTGCCCGCGCCGCCTACGACGCTTTGGAAATCGAACGAGGCAGCCAAATCCGGCAAGCCCTCGGGAGCATCAGACGCGAACTCGACCGCGAGGCTATAACCCCAACCGAGGCAGCCCAGCAAATCATCGACTTAGTGGAGTTCTACGGCCTGCGCTACATCGACCCCTCCGCCCCACCCCTCGAGATCACCGAAGAAGACATCGGCGTCGTCTGCTGGATGGCCGTCTTACCTCGGTAGGATTGTTTGCAATTGTTGGCGACCCGCCAAAGGACGCTTCAACAAGATGAGTTGCGTTTGCGAAGACTTCGGGAATTGTCGACTTTATCCCCCTTAGTCGTCCTAGAATCAAAGGCAGACTCAATCAAGCGCTTTAGTCCCTGACTTGAAGTGGGATATGACATGTAGAGCGCATAAGATTTCGCGGTGTCATCCTTTACCCAATTGTCACTGACACGATTGGGCAGTGTTGCCGTGTTTTTCATTGAAGGCAGTGGAATGACCAAGAGACCACTGCGTTTATTCTTTGAGTCATCTCGAAGAGATGACGAGATTTCCCAATCAATGAACTTGCGAGACCAGGTACATTTTCCTAGTAGGACGACGGTAACTGTTGAGTCTGTCAGATAATCCTCACGGATACGTCTCTTGATGTAATCCTCGTCAGTGCTGTCGACAAAATCATCATCTTCGGTAACCCCTAGGCACCGAGCAATAAATGCAGACCCATAGTCATCAATGAAAGTTTCCACCTCATCCATGTCGGCGACATGATATGAAATAAAGCACTTATGCCTAGTGGCGTCACTGGACCGTTTAGCTTGAATGTCTGCACGAGCCTGGAGTTTACTTTGCCTGCTTCCAACGACTACCAAGAGTCACCCTTTCGCCTAATTTTGTTAACAACTGCTATATATTATCACCGAACAAATGGTTGCACAAATCATAAGATAGAATATGGAAGTTGCTGGCGCAAGGGCCGCTCCCAGCCACGTTTTCTTAAATCCATCGCAAGGAATATTATTGACATCAAGCCGATAGTCAATTTGATCTTCTCTCAATGGCCGGACTTCGTCGTATAGATAGCGGTATAGACGCTCCTTCCATAGATAAAATCCATCTAGGACCCAAAACGAAAATGCCGGGAGAAATGCTACAAATAGAATTAGGTCTTCGGATGTATTGGCTGCGTATGCCAATAGCGCCGAGACAAGCAAAACACTCCATCCCTTCAGCATGAAGGAGTTTCTGGCAAGCCGGTTGATGACCCCCTGAATCATTACAAGGTGAGTCTGCCGATCGTCCGCCACGTTTGTAATGCTAGTGCGCCAATAGCTGGCGCTCCACAAATCCAGCAATTGTGCTGGGCTGCGTGCTCGTTGCCTCGAACAGGAATCAGTCCGTCTGAGTGATACGTTGGCTAGTTCCCAATCTGTTTCGATTCCATCGGAGTTCCCAATGACCGATCAGTTGAGCGGGCAGTGCATGTGCGGGGCTGTGAGGTATGTGATTGACGGGCCGGCCCGGGATGTGTGGAACTGCCATTGCGTCCGGTGTCGGCGCTGGACGGGTCACTTCACCGCCGCCACCAGCTGCCAGCGCGACCACTTTCGCTTGATCACCGACGACACTCTGGAGTGGTATCACCCCGAGGAATGGCCCGATGTGGCCTACGGCTTCTGCCAGCGGTGTGGCAGCTCGCTGTTTTGGAGGGTGGTGGCCGTGCCGCCGGGAGAACGGCAGGACAAGCTGAACACCATAGAGATCTGGGCAGGCACTCTCGATCCGCCTACCGGGCTGTGCACTGAGTTGGCCATCTACGCCGACGACTCCTCCGATTATCACAGGCTCGACACAGATATCGAGATTCACGCCCGCGAACAGCCAAAATAGGTCGACAAATCCTGTTCCGCATTGCGGAACGGTCTCAAAGCCTCGGTATCCTGAGTGGATGGCGGTGCAATCGGTTGAGCGGGCGTTTTTGCTGCTGCGCACGCTGGCCCAAGGGCCGTTGGGAGTAACCGATCTAGCCGATCGGGTTGAGCTGCCCAAGAGCACGGTGGCCCGGCTGTTGGCTGCGCTGGAGTCTGAGGGCGCAGTGGAGCAGGTCGAGGCTGGAGGGCCCTACCGGATCGGAGATGGCGTGATCGATATCGCCGGCGCAGTGCCCGCAGGCCGCAGCCTCATCGCCGCCGCCCGGCCCCATCTGCTGGAGCTGGCGGAGTCGCTGGGAGAGGTGGCCGGCCTGTCGATCATCGAAAACGGCCAGATCTACTACCTCGACCACACCGAGTCGTCGTCGGATGTGCAGATGCGGGACTGGACCGGCGAGTACGTCCCGCTCCACTCGGTGTCGTCCGGGGTGGTCATGCTGGCCCACCTTCCCTCCGACGAGCAGGAGGCCTATCTGGCCCATCCGCTGGAGCAGTGCACCCCGTGGACCAACCTCGATCCCGACATCCTTCGGGACCGCTTGACCCAAGCCCGCAGCCTGGGCTACGCCTGGGGCTACGAGGAATTCGCCGAGGGCATCAATGCGGTGGCCGCCCCCGTGTTGGGCGAAGACGGTCTCCCACTGGCCGCCCTCCACGTCCACGGCCCCGCCTACCGTTACCCCGACCCCGACATAGCCCACGACCACGGCCTCGCCCTAGTAGCCGCCGCCAACCGCCTCGCCGCCCAGCTCACCGCCTGAGACTTGTTATCAGCCCTTGATAGTCAAGTTCAAAAGACTAGACTAGTCAAGATGAGTTCAGTATCGGTCTCTGAGTTGAAGGCGAACTTGTCACGCCACCTTCGTGAGGTTCGGCGTGGTGGCGAGATTCAAATTCTTGACCGGGGAAAGCCGGTCGCCCGGCTGGTGCCCCCGGCCCTCTCCGGCGATAGCCACAGGGAGCGGCTGATCAGCACGGGGGTTCTGCGCCCCGGCCAAGGAGATTCGGCCGCGATCCTGGAACAGTCGCCTCCAATGCTGCAAACCAGCATCTCCGAAGCTCTGGATCAAGACCGCGCCGACCGCTTGTGAGGTACTGGGACGCGTCAGCGCTTGTCCCTCTGGTCGTCTCGGAACCGAGCACCGAACTGGCCCGAACCTGGCTCGCCGAGGACAGCGAAATCGTTACGTGGGCGTGGACACGTGTGGAAATTGCCAGTGCAATCGAGCGGCAGGCCCGAGAGGGTGCGGTTTCGCGTCGAGGTCGGCGACAGGTGCTTGAGCGGTTGGACACCTTCGCAGACACCTGGGATGAGGTCACCGAGGTCTTGGCAGTGAGGTCGCGTGCCAGTTTGCTCCTGGCCCGGCACCCCTTGAGGGCCGCAGACGCGGGACAGCTTGGTGCGGCCTTGTTGGTCAATGAGCAGCTAGACGGACGGCCTCTGTCGTTCATGTGCTTGGACCGCCGCCTGTCAGAAGCAGCGGAACTCGAAGGGCTAAGAGTTACAGACGGGTAAATCACTGGGGCGCGGTGCCTGAAATCCTAAAGAATGGGGCGATGAGCGGGAACGGGCCGGTGACAGTGGAAGCTGGGGCGGGACGCTCGGTGGTGAGCTGGGCGTTCGACGCGGAAGCGGAAACCTTGGTGCAGGCTCAGCGGACGGCCCGCAGCCCGGCGGTGTCGGGGCCGGTGGCGCTGATGGCCGATGCCCATGTGGGCATGGGGGCCACCATCGGATCGGTGATCCCCACCGAAGCGGCCATCATCCCCGCCGCGGTGGGGGTGGACTTGGGCTGCGGGATGACCGCGGTCCGCACTTCGCATACCGCGTCGCAGCTGCCGGACAACCTAAACGGAGCCCTTGACGCAGTTGCCGCCGCGGTGCCCTCGGGATTCACCGCCCACCCAGAGGCCACAACGGAGGCGCGCCATTGGCTGCGAAATCGTCAGCTCCCCAACAAGGCGGCTGTTCACAACAAAGTCAAGGCCAAGATGGGCGCCCAGCTCGGGACCCTGGGTGGCGGAAACCATTTCGTCGAGATGAGCCTGGACGCTGACGACGGCGTTTGGGTGGTGCTGCACTCCGGATCGCGGGGCGTGGGCAACGCCCTGGCCAAAATGCACATCAAGGCTGCGCAGAAGACCTGCCGGAAGGCGGGCCGGGAACTGGAAGACCTCGACCTGGCCTACCTGATCGAAGGCGACGACGGGTTCGACGCCTACGTAGCCGACATGCTGTGGGCCCAGGACTACGCCCGAGCCAACCGGGCGCTGATGACCGAGGCCGTGCTGGGTGCGCTGCGCGCCGCCATCGGGCTTGAATTCACCCCGGACGACACCATCGACTGCCACCACAACTACGCCGAGAAGGAAACCCACCGCGGTGCGGTGGTATGGGTGACGCGCAAGGGGGCCATCCGGGCCCGCGAGGGCGACCGGGGAGTCATTCCCGGCAGCATGGGAGACGACACTTACATCGTGTCGGGACGGGGATGCTCCCAGTCTTACCACTCAGCGTCGCACGGCGCGGGGCGGCTGATGAGCCGCACTCGGGCCAAGCGGGAGATCACGCCCGAGCAGCTCACCAAGCTGATGGCCGGGCGAACATGGCAGGCCAACCAGGCCGACAAGCTGACCGACGAGGCCCCCGGCGCCTACCGCTCCATCGCCGCGGTGATGCAAGCCCAGCAAGACTTGGTGAACATCGAACACCGCCTCACCGCCATCTTGAACTACAAGGGCTGCTGAGCCGATCATTCCGATGTTCGCCAATTGCGGCTACCCATGAGAATATTGGCCTATGAAGATAGTCACCGCATTGCTCATTGCGGCCCTCCTCGTCCTCCCAGGAGCCGCGGTCGCCAACGATGGCAAGGACGAGTTGATCGCAGCCCAGGAGAACCTACTCGACGCGTACCGATGCCTGATCAGCATCGATCTCGAACTCGTCGAACAGGGATGCCCTGGCAAGTTCCAACCACCCATATTCCTCCCGACCGCCTGGACCTTCTACGGACTCGATGACATCCGACAGAGCAACTTTGGCCTTGCGAATCACGGCGGCTACATACCTGCCATCAGAAACGGCTCGTCGCTGTCGTTGGACTGCCAACAGGGGGTCATAGTCCCCCGAATCCGATTCAGCGGCCAGAAGCTGACAACAAGGAAGATCCAATTCGAAGAACAGGGACTGACAATCGAGAGGTCCGTGATCCACATCTCCTACACTGCGGGCAACATCACGACATCTGACCTCTGGTTTGCCGACGACAATGGCAGTACCGTCACAGCTGTTCACCCTGACCCGCACCGGGGCGAATTCCTTGACCACCTGATCGCTGCCGACGGCGGCAATCTAAGGGTCATCGCTACCGACGCAGACGGAAAGAGTGTCACAACGCAGTTCTCGCTCATATGGACCACATGGGCGGTCGGTTGGGTGCGGCACCACTGCGATACTGAGTTTTTGAATTCCGAGTGATAGGCACGGAAACATGCTCACCAGAATGATCAGGCCCTTCGGCGCTTGATCTCCTCGGTGATGGCGGGGATTACCTCGTGGAGGTCGGCGATTACGGCCCAGTCGGCTTTGACCACCATGTTGGCTTCGGGGTCGATGTTGATGGCCAAGATGTGCTTGCTGGCTTTGGCGCCCACCCAGTGCTGGATGGCGCCGGAGATGCCCGAGGCGATGTAGATCTCGGGGGTGATGCGGGTGCCGGTTTGGCCCACCTGATCGGAGTGGGGCCGCCAGCCGTTGTTGGTCACTGCCCGGCTGCAACCCACCCGGCCACCCAGCATGGCGGCCAATTCCTCAAGCGGGGCGAAGGCCTCAGCCGATCCCACTCCCCGGCCGCCGCTGATCACCACCGGCGCGGTCGACAGTGTGACCCCGGCCTCCAGCACCACCCGATCTTTGACCATGGTGCGGGCCAGCGACGGGTCCAAGTCGACCTCGACCTGCTCCACGGCGGGTTCCACAGGCGACTCGGCCCGCTCGGCGGCCACCGCGTGTAGGCCGGTGGTCAGAATGGGCCGCTCGGAATCCAACCGAGCGTCCTCCAACAGCGACCCGCCCCATTGCTGGCGGGTCATGGTCCACTCCCCTGCTCCGTTGTCGGGCTGCACCTCGATGCAGTTGGCCACCAAGGGCAGATCGAGTCGGGCGGCAACTTGGGCCATGATCTCGTTGCCCCGCTCGCTGCCCCCGGCCAGCACCGCCTCCGGATTGAGCCGTCGAATCAGCTGGGCTGCGGCCTCGCCCCAGGCCTCGGGGCTGAAATCGGCCAGCACGTCATCGACAACGGTGTACACCGCCTCGGCTCCGTAGGCTCCGGCCTCGCCCACCATCTGGGCGTCGTCGGTGGCAATCAGCGCGGCATGCAGCGGCGCCCCCATCTGGGCTGCCAGCCCCCGACCGAAGGTCAGCGCCTCCCGGGCGGCCTCATCCATGGAGCCTCGGTCGTGCTCCAGCACCACAAGCAGCATCACACCACTCCCAGTTCTTCGAGCACGTCTACCACGGCAGGGGCGGCTTCGGGGCCGTTCCCCAAGACCACCGTCTCGGTGACCGCCTCGCGGGGCCGGTGCAGCCGAACCAGCGATTGCCCGCCGGGCTCTGCCCCAGAGGCCACCTCGGCGACCTCCAGCTTCTTGGATGCCAGCCTCCCTCGCATCGTGGGGTACCGGGGCAGGTTGAGGCCCTCTTTGACCCCGACCGCGGCCGGCATGGGCAGCTCGTATACCTCGAAACCGCCGTCGATCTCCCGGCGGGCCCTAACCACCCCGCCATCGGTCTCGGAAACCACCTCGATGCCCTTGATGCCGTTGACGATGGGGCGGCCCAGGGCATAGGCCACCCGCACCCCTACCTGGAAGCCCCCGGAGTCGGCCGACTCGTTGCCGAACACCAGCAGGTCGAAGGGGCCGTCGGCGGCCTCCAAGTCTTGGATGGCCTCGGTGAGCGCGGCGGCGGTGCGCTGGGGATCCCAGGCTGAGCCGTCGGTGGCCACCAGCACCCCGTGGTGGGCGCCCACCGAGGCGGCATAGCGCAGCTGGTCGGCCGCCTCCGGCGGTCCCAGCGTCAGCACGGTCACCTCCCCGCCGTGGCGCTCGGTGAGCTGCACGGCCTCCTCCACCCCGCACTCCTCATGGGGGCTGGTGGCGAACCCCAAGTGGGTGGCGTCTACCGCGAGGCCGTCGGCAGTCACGTTGATCTTGGCGCCGGGCGCCGCCACCCGCTTCACACAGCACAAGATCCTCATGGCATCGGCTCCGCTAACCCCTCATCCGGCTGTCTTCGGGATCGAACACCGCTCCAGTGCCGGCCACTCTCACCGGGAAGAGCTCGTTCATGTACATCACCTGGAGGTCGGTGCCCGGCTGGGCCAGCTCGGCTGGGAGATAGGCCATCAGCAGGTGCTTGCCCACCGAAGGCCCCGGCCCCGCAGTGGTCACCCGCGACACCCGCCCGTGGGAGTCGGTGATCCGCTGGCCGTCCTGGGTCAGGATCGGCTCGTTGCCCCCCTGCATGTAGCGCTTGCGGCCCTGGGCGTCGATCAAGTCCTCCACGGTGAGAACGCACATGGAAACCTCGGGATCGCCCAACTCTCGGGCAGCCAGGTAGGCCTCCTTGCCGATGAAAGGCGCGGCCTTCACCTTGGGCCGGGCCAGGCCGGCCTCCAGCGGGTTGTATTCGCTCTCCAACTCGGCACCCATGAGCCGGTAGCCCTTCTCCAGCCGGCCCGACGTGCCGTACACCCCGCCGCCGGTGGGGCGCAGCCCGTATTCGGCGCCCACCGTCATGAGCGCATCCCACAGCGCGGGTCCGTCGTCCCAGGCGGCGTAAATCTCCCAGCCGGTGTCGCCCACATAGGAGATGCGAAACAGCGTGGCCTCAATGGTGCGACCCCCGCAGTTCAGCTCCACGTCGACCAGCGAGCCGTAGGGTGACCCGTCCTGGCTGAGGTCTTGGCTGGTCAGCGCGCCGATCACATGGGGGGCGTTGGGGCCCCACACCCCGAGGGTGGTGATCTGGTCGGTGATGTTGGCGAAGCTCACCGAGCCGTCGACCGGCAGGTGGCGGCGGGCCCAGAACTCGTCGCGTCCGCCGTCGAACACGCCGGTGACAATGCGCACCCGCTCGGTGCCCATCCGCATCATGGTCAAATCGGAGTGGAACCCGCCGTCGGGGGTCAGCCACGGGGTGTAAATGGAACGGCCCACTGCCACGTCCACCTTGTTGACCGCCAGATAGTCGGCGTAGGCCACCGCGCTCGGCCCGCTCAGCTCGAAGATCTGAAAGGCGCTCAGGTCCACCATCCCGCAATTCTCCCGCAGGTTGAGGTGCTCGGCCACGGTGATGGGGCTCCACCACCGGGCGTCCCACTCCACCTCCCGGCCCTCCACCTCGTAGCGGTCCACCAGATCGGCGTTCGACTCGAACCACTGGGGCCGCTCCCAGGTGCGGGCCTGGAAGAACTCGGCCGCCAACTCCTGCTGTCGGGAGAAGTAGGGGCTGACCCGGAGGTTGCGGCGGCTCTCCCACTGCTCTTGGGGATGCACGATGCCGTAGGTCTTGTTGAAGTGCTCCGCGGAGCGGGCCCAGATGTGATCGTCGCCCCGCTCCTCGGCGTAGAAGCGGGACACGTCGGCGCCGTGGACGTCGATCACCCTGGGGTAGCCGAAGGTCATCCACTCGGCCACCACCTGGGCCATGCCCGGCCCCTCCTTGACCCAGATGGCCGCGGCCGACCACAGGTTGCGGACCTCGGGCAGCTCGCCCAGACACGGCATGGCGTCGGGGGTGAGCGACAACAGTCCATTGATGGCGTACTTGATCTCGGCGTCGCCCAGCATGTCGATCAGGTCGATGGCCTGCTCCATCTGAAGGTCGAAGTCGTCGTCGGTGAACGGCATCTCGGTGGGCGAAAGGGCGGCCTCCTCGTTGGAGGGGATCTCGTCTGGGTGGTGGAAGATGGGCCGGTGGGCGTACGACCCCACCTCCATCGACCCGGCCGACTGGCGCTCGTAGCAGAAGGTGTCCATGTCCCTAACGATGGGATAGCCGATCTCGTTGTTGGTCTCGGCCAGGATGTCGAGCGGGCCGACGTCCACCATCTGGTGCACCGCGGGCACCAGCGGGATGTAGGCGTCGGCCATGTTGGCCACCCGGTTCGACCACACCCCGCAGGCGATCACCACATACTCGGTTTCGATGGTGCCCTTGTCGGTGACCACCGCCTTGACGGTGCGGTCACCGGGGTTGGGACCGTCTTCGGTGACTATGTCGAGGACCTCGGTGTTGGCCGCCACATGGCAGCCGCCGTTCACCGCGACATTGCGCATCTGGGTGCCGGTCTCCAGCGAGTCCACCACCGACACCGTGGGGCAGTAGAAGCCCTGCAAAACGATGTCGGTGTTGACGAACGGCACCAGCTCCTTTACCTCTTCGGGAGTCAAAATGTGGGCCTCCACCCCCCAGGCGGTGGCCGATGTCATGCGCCGCTTGAGCTCGTCGACGCGCTCTCGGGTCCGGGCCACCTCGATGCCGCCGGAGTCAACGGAAAGCCCCAGGTCGCGATACTGGTTGGCGCTTTGCACCCCCAGCAGGCACATCTCCTTGTTGTGGTCCACCGGGAAGATGAAGTTGGAGGCGTGGCCGGTGGACCCGCCGGGGTTGGGCAGCGGGCCCTTGTCCAGCAATACCAGATCGGTCCACCCCAGCTTGCTCAGGTGCCCGACCAGGCAGTTGCCCACGATTCCCGCACCGATTACTACGCACTTGGCCTTCTCTGGGACCTCAGCCATGTCCTGCCTCCATCATGATGCCCAGCCAGCTCCTAAATGGTAGTGCTTCGCGACAGCAAGCGTTGCACTTCTGGTCCGTATTATGGTACAGTTCCGTCATGCGGAACGACTCGGCCAGTCTAACGCAGTGGGAAGACCCAAAACCGACCGGTCCTAATCTGGATGTCCAAGAGCTCATTCGGAGCGCGGTTTTCGAGATAATTCCCCTGAACAACGCCATTGAGGCCATCGACGCGCTGCCCGAGAAATCAAGGGTTTCGGTCACCGCATCGGCCTCCAAGGGGCAAGATGCCACGCTGGAATTGGCCGAACTGCTTATTGATCGCGGCCACTACGCCATCCCCCATTTCTCGGCCCGGTTGATGAGAGACCGCGGCCAAGTCAAAGACCTGGCCGCCTGGGCCAAGGACAACGAGGTGACCACAGCCTTTGTGATCGGCGGCGACGCCACCGACCCGGGGGCCTACCCCGACGCCCTCGGCTTCATGCAGGACCTGTTCGACCACGACCACGGGTTGAGCACGGTCGGCGTGGCAGCCTATCCCGACGGCCATCCCCTCATCAGCGAGGACGTGCGCCGCCAAGCCCTGTTTGCCAAGCAGGATCTTCTGGCCGAGGCCGGGCTGCAAGGCTATTGCAGCACCCAGATGTGCTTCGACCCGGCCAGGATCATCGCCTGGCTCAAGGCCGAGCGGAGCGACGGGCTGACCCTTCCGGTACACCTGGGCATCCCCGGCGCAGTGGAGCGGACCAGGCTGCTCACCATCGGTGCCCGCCTCGGCGTCGGCCAGTCGCTGCGCTATCTCCGCAAGAACCGCCGCTCGGTGGCCAAGCTGCTCGGCTCATCGGCCCACGACCCCTCCGACCTGCTGGATGCCCTCAGCAGCCAGCTCACTCCACTCGGCATCGTCAGCCTTCACATCTTCACCTTCAACCAGGTCGAGCCCACCGCCGCCTGGCAACAAGCCCTAATCCACGGCTGACAACGCCCCTCCACCTAATCGCCCCTAAATCCCCAAAACCGAAGATAAAATATCCTTATTATCTAAGATAAAATTTTCATAAATTAGAAGATAAATCTCCCCTAATTACTAAGATAGACATATGGGAGGGGCAAACACCCTGTCGATGCCCGGCTACCGGGAGAGAGTAGCTGGAGCCGAAGTCGAGGCTGCCTTGCAACGTCGAGGCGCGGTGCTGATTCAAGGGGCAAGGGGCACCGGAAAGACATGGACGTCCCGCGATCACGCCTGCTCAGAGGTGCGGCTCGACGATCCCGACATGCTGGCTCTGGCCGAGACCGACCCCGAACACCTATTGTCCCGGCCCCCTCCACTCCTGATTGACGAGTGGCAGCACGCCCCCGCCTTGTGGAACCGCATACGCCGTGCGTGTGACGACCGGCCCGGCACCGGCCATTTCATTCTCACCGGCTCCGCCCGTCCCACAGACAGCATCACTCGCCACACCGGCACCGGACGCATCACGCGGTTGAGGATGAGGCCGATGACGCTGTATGAGACGGGAGTGTCCACCGGAGAGGTGTCTCTGCGCGAAGTGCTATCCGGGAACACAAGGCCTGCGGCAGAGAGTCGCGCCACATTGCTGGACGTGGCCAACGCCGTCTGCCGGGGCGGGTGGCCAGCCAGCCTTGACCTCCCTCAAACCGCAGCAGTGGCCGCAGTGCGCGACTACGTCCAAGAAGCTGTCCGAACCGACATCGAAGACGCCGTGGGAGTCCGCCACAACCCCGACGCCCTCGAAAGCCTCCTGCGGCTCATCGCCCACAGCCTGGCCTCATCGGTTTCAGCCGCCAAATTGGGAAGAGACATGAACCCGGCGTCGCCTCCCGCCACCCAGACCCTTGCCTCATACCTGGACGCGCTGCACCGCATCTTCGTATTGGAAGACCTCCCTGCCTGGTCACCGGAATTGCGGTCGAAAGCCACCGTGCGGAAAGCCCCGAAGCGGCATCTCGTGGACCCGTCGCTCGCCGCCGCTCTGGTCGGAGCGTCGCCAGACGGCCTGATGACCGACTTCTCCATGTTCGGCAGCCTGTTTGAGTCGCTGGCCGTGCGGGATTTGCGGGTGTACACCCAGCCGCTGGGATTCGACACGTTCCACTACCACGACTCAGACGATCTGGAAACCGACATCGTGATACAGGGCTTGGACGGCACCTGGGCGGCATTCGAGGTCAAGCTGAACTCGGGCCCCCGGCAAATCGAGGAAGCCGCTACCGCCCTGAAGAGACTGAGGGCCAAAGCCCACAAGCGGCGCGCCAATCAGCTCGCGTTAATGGCAGTGGTCACTGCCACCAGAACCGCCCATATGCGCCCCGACGGAGTGGCCGTCATCCCCCTCACCACCCTCGGCCCATAACCCGTGGAATTGCAATCAGGGTACGGTCACGCAGCGCCGCCTTCGGCTAGTAGGGCGGCGAGGCTGCGGCGCCATTCGACCGACGGGCGGTCGGATTGGACGCTGACGGTGGCACCTACGTCCATGGGGAGGACGCCTTCGAGCTTCTCCAGCATGGCTTTGTCCTCGGCGCCGATGGCCAGGTCGAACTGCATGATCTCCTCGGCGGGCACTGAGAAGTCGTCGTTGCGCCACACCACGAAGTTGAACAGCGAGTTCACGTCGTCCATCGGGGTGGTCAGCAGCAACAAGATGTGCTCCAGGCCGGACTCGTAGGCGATGGTGCTGCGCACCGAGAACGGCAGCACGTATCCGGTGGTCATCCGGCGGTGCAGCACGTCGTCTTCTTGGCCGGTGACGGTCTGGCCGGCGTCGCTGGTGTTGTTGGCGTTCACCTCATACACGTATCCCCGGTAGCCGTCGGGCAACTCGCCCATCTCCAGCGGGGGAATCACCGTCTCCTGGGCGAGGCCGAACGTGGCGGTGTGGACGAACGGGAAGTGGGAGAAGTCCATGAAGTTGTCGGTGATCCGGGTGGCCGACACCGCCCACTGCTGGAAGGGGGTATTGAGCCGCCGGAACGACGGATTGGCCTCCTGGGGAATCTCGGGAATCCGCCCCAGCGGCTTGCCCGGACACAGCCACACCAGGCCGTAGCGCTCCTCCACAGAGACGGTGTTGAGATGGGCCTTGGGCGGCACCGGGGTGCCCGGCGGCGACGACGGCACTAGCTCACACCGGCCCCCGGCCCCGAACCGCCACCCGTGATAGGGGCACTCCACACAGCCGTCCACCATGCGGCCCTCTGACAGCGGAGACTCCCGGTGAGGGCAGCGGTCGGGCGCCGCGGTGAGCGACCCATCCTCCGAGCGCCACAACACGTAGCGACGACCTAGCACCTGAATCCCCACCGGCCCCGGCGCGATGTCCTCGACAAGGGCTATCGGATACCACTGGTGATCCAGTGCCGGCTGACCGACGAGCTCTCCAGAATCGCCGTTCCCCTTCATGGGCCGATGATACCCCCGCCGCCCATTTCGTGTTCCCACATCAATGCGCCAGTAGGGTCGATGGCCGTGGCCACGGCTGACTGGGTTATCACCGGCGACATCGTGACCATGGACGCCGAGCGCACCATCGTTGCGGACGGCGCAGTGGCGGTAACTGGCACGTCAATCGCCGCAGTGGGCAAGGCCGACGACATCCGGCGGCAATTCCCGAACTCGCCGGAGCGGGGCTCTCCGGGAACGCTGGTCACTCCCGGGTTCGTCAACGCCCATCAGCACCTGACCGCCGACCGGCTGGTGGCCTCGGCCATCCCCGACGACCTGCCCCCCGGCGCGGCCATCTTCGAGTGGATCGTCCCCGTCCACGAGCATGTCACCGGCGACGACGATGAGCTGTCCGCCACCCTGGGGCTGATTGAGGCAGCCACCAACGGCATCACCACCACCATCGACGCGGGCACGGTGGCCCACCCCGACCGGGTGGCCCAGGCCATGGCCGCGGTGGGCGTGCGGGGCGCCATCGGGCGCTGGGGGTCGGATGCCGACGGTCTGCCCCAATCAGGCCGGGTCGACGAGGTGATCGACGCCCAACGGGATCTGTTGGAGCGGTATCCGCCCGGCGGCCTGGTGGAGGCGTCGGTGACCCTGGTGGGCCATGACCTGATGTCCGACGAATTGATCGTCGCGGCCGCCGATCTGGCCCGCTCGACCGGGCGGCGGCTGAGCTTTCACCTCTCCCCCACTCCCGACGACGCCACCAGCTACTTGGAGCGCACCGGCCACCGTCCACTGATACACCTCGACCGCTTGGGGGTACTCGGCTCGAATGTGCTGGTGGGCCACGCTGTCCACATCGACGACACCGAGTTGGAAGCCCTGGTGGCCACCGGCACCGCGGTGGCCTCCTGCCCGTGGGCCTATCTCCGGCTGGGCCAAGGGCTCACCAAGCAATTCGCCCACCTGGACCTGTGGCGACGGGGCGGCCGGCTGGCGCTGGGCTGCGACACCGAGAACGCCAGCGACGCCATTGACGGTCTGCGGGCCGCCGCTCTCTTCGCCGGGCTGGCCAAGGACACCTCCTCCGACCCCACCGCGTTCGGCGCCCACCACGCCTTTGAGCTGCTGACCATTGCCGGGGCTGAAGCAGTGGGCATGGCCGACCGGATCGGCTCCCTGGAGGCGGGCAAGGCCGCCGACATCGTGGTGATCGACCGCTCGGGAATCCAGTGGCAGCCGCCTAGCCCCGACCCGATCCTGCAACTGGTGTGGGCGAGCGGAGGCCGCTCAGTCACCGACGTTCTGATCGACGGCCGATTAGTGGTGGCCGACGGCCGCTGCACCACGGTGGACCTCGACTCTCTGCAAGCCGAGGCCCGTTTAGCGGCCGGATCCCTCATCGAGCGATCCGGTATCCAACCGCGCTCGCTCTGGCCCCTGCGATGACCCCGAGGATGAACTAGAAATAGGGCCGATGACCTATCCAAACACTCTTATCTTCGTTGACTTCCCCTCCGATGACCCTGAGGCGTCAGCCGCCTTCTACCACGAGGTATTCGGCTGGGAGGTGGAGCCCCGCCCCGCTGGCGTGTTCCACCGGATCGTCCCCGGCCAGAACTTCCAGCTGGACGACGGCTCCCAGAGCGAGATCGGCAACCTGCACATGGGCATCCACAACGCGGCCAACGCCCGCCCCCACCCCGACCCTGCCGGCGTCGAGCCCCGCGGCCTTTCCCAAGACGGCCGCACCGTGCGGATCTGGGTCTTGGTCAGCGACGACGACGACTCCGACGCCATCATGGAACGGGCCGTGGCCCGAGGGGCCACCGAGCTGTGGCGCGACCACTACTGGGCCGAGTTCAACGGGTTCAACGCCGCCTTCAAGGACCCCTGGGGCAACACGCTGATCTTGTGGACCAAGGGCGGCGACGACCCGCAGATCCCCGACGGCTGGACCGACGAGTAAGCCTGCCGTGACAGACCAAGATCCCGTCTACGACGTCCACCCCCCGGCCGCCCGCTGGACTCACATCGCCCTGCGGGTGGCCGACATGGACGCCACCATCGACTGGTACACCACCTACACCCCGATGCGGCTGTTGGACCGGCGCGAAGACCACATGGGCTACGGGGCCTGGCTGGGCCACGGCGACTCCCCCGATTCGCCGTTCATCTTGGTGCTGGCCCAGTTCTTCCCCGAGACCGACCCGTTCAAGGGCTCTCCCATGGCCAAGCTGGCCCCCTTCGCCCACCTGGGCATCGAGCTGACCAGCCGGGAGGCGGTCGAGAAGACCGCGGCCAAGGGCAACGACGGGGGGTGCCTGGCCATGCCGCCCACCGACATGCCGCCCCCCATCGGCTACATCTGCATGCTGGCCGACCCCGACGGGAACATGGTGGAGTTCTCCTACGACCAGGGCGTCTACGCCCATGCCCGCCATCTCGCCCAGCAGCAGGGCTGACTCCCAACCCCGCACCGATCTGAACTGGAGGGCCCGATGACCGACGTCATGCAAGGTGTCCGCTTCCTCGAAGTAGCCGAGCACACCTTCGTGCCCGCTGCTTCGGCCTTGCTCGCCGAGTAGGGCGCGGAGGTGGTCAAGATCAAGCATGTGAAGCGGGGCGACGCTATGCGGGGCCGCCCCAAGTACATGCGGATTCGCAACCCCTACCGGACCAGAGATGGCCGGTTCGTCCTTTTGACCTGCCTTCAAGCGGGCAAGTACTGGGCCGAGACCTGTGCGGTGGTCGGCCTCCCCGAGCCGTCAGCGGGATAAATTGGCCTCTCCAGTCTCAAGTTACCTCTTACCTCTTCGGCGACCGCGATGAGCGACCCCATCAGCTTGACGATCATTTTCCGGGGCAAGCGCCGGACGTCGGTCTACGTCGAGGGCGACACGGTGCTCGAATCCGCCCGGCGGGTCGGGCTCAGCCCGCCTTTCTCCTGCGAGGCCGGCAACTGCGCGACCTGCATGGCCTTTCTCCAGGAGGGCAGCGTCACCATGCGGGCCAACGAGGCGCTGGAGCCCGACGAAGTGGAAGACGGCTTCATCCTTACCTGTCAGTCGATCCCCGACTGCAATGTGGTGGTCGACTACGACAGCTTGTGATCGGGGACGATGGCTTGGAGGCAGAACTGCCAGACCTCCTCGGGATGGTCCACCAACAGCCACTGGGCAAAGGGATCGAATGAGTACCACCGCATGGCATTCTCATAGGTGATCTTGGCCGCCTCCGCCTCGGTCACCCTGGCCTCGGCCATCAGCTGGGCCAACTCTTCGGGTGCATCGGGCCAAGCCGAGTCGCTATGGGGGTAGTCGCACTCGCAGCCGATGTTGTCGATGCCGATCTGGTTGCCCAGATACACCCCGGTGTGGTCGGAGATGAAGCAGCCTGGACGGATCTCCTCCAGCGATTGGGGCTCGACGCCGTATTCCTCCTTGGGCCGTCCGGCCACCGCATTCAAAACCACGTTGGGCGCCTTGATCTCGCCGAATCGCCACAAATCGGCCCCGTCGTCGCAGCAGACGATTCGGCGCGCATCGGGCTTGAACCGCTTCGGCAAATGGGCGTCAAGCAGGTCGGGAGGCTCGATGATGTGGTCATCGACGCTGATGAGGGTCAGTTCCTCGGGGTCAAACGCCATAGACACCTCCTCAGGGGGGATTTGAGCCAAAGATGGGCAGGGAATGAGATCCCCCTATTGTTGCAAACACGTTCCGACCCTTCGGGGAGGATCAGCGATGCGCAACCCGGCGGCCGTGCGAAGAGCTATCCGAGGATGCCGGCCCCGGTGCCGGCCAACGGGGGTGATGATGAACGACGCGGCAAGGCTTCCCGCCGATTTCGCCGACCTGGCTCCCTTTGCCGATTGGGCCCTCGATGCCTGGCGGGAGCACCACGAAAAGCGCTTGGCCTCCTGGAGACGGTCCGCCTGCCGCCCCTGTAACGTCAGTCGCCTTGGCAACGATGGATCCTGAGACCTTTCGCCGCGACTTGGAGGCATGGCTCGACGCCAACGACGAAGAGCTGTCCCCGCCCTATGAGGGCGCCGGATCGATGGACGAGCAGATAGCCCACTACTCCCTTGTGAAACGAGCCCTCTACGACTCCGGTTTCGGCCGCTACGGATGGCCGGAATCGGTCAACGGGTTGGGAGGCTCACCGCTGCTGCGGGCCATCGTCGGCGAGGAGATCAACCTGCGGGGGCTGGCCGACCCCAGCCCCTGGACGATGATCGAAGTGCTGGCCCCCACCGTCATCGACTTCGCCCGGCCCGAGATTGCCGCCCGCCTGGTACCGCCGTTCATTCGAGGCGACGAGATGTGGTGCCAGGGATTCTCCGAGCCCGATGCGGGCAGCGACCTGGCCTCCATATCGTGCCGGGCGGACAAGACCGACGGTGGCTGGGCGGTGAGCGGCCAGAAGATCTGGACCAGCTTCATCCAGTACGCCCGGCGCTGCGTGCTGTTGGTCCGCACGGGAGAGCCGGGCAGCGCCCACCGGGGCATCACTGCCTTGCTGGTGGATGTCGACTCCCCGGGCGTCTCCTATAGCCCGATCGAGACCATGCACGGACGGCATGACTTCGCCGAGGTCCACTACGACGAGGTGTTCGTACCTGACGAACGGCTCATCGGCGAGGAGAACGGGGGCTGGCAGGTGGCCATGGACATCCTCCCCTACGAGCGGTCCACCACGTTCTGGCACCGGGGAGCCCTGCTGCACCGGCGCTTCTCCGACCTGGTGGCCCAGGTGGCGGCATCGGGCGATCGCAGTGACACCGCGGCCAGGGCCCTCGGCCAGGCGTTCCAGTCGCTGGTCGCATTCCGCAGCCGATCCCGAGACACCCAGCATCGCTTAGCCGGCGGCCAGCAACTGGGCGTGGAGACTTCGATCGACAAGATCCTCATCACTTCGGCTGAACTGGATCTGTTCAAGGCGGTCCGCGACCTGCTCGGAGGCGTGGTGGAGTTCGACGACGATCTCGCCGCCGCCATGTGGCGCACCGACTACCTCTACTCCAAGGCAGCCCCTATCTACGGGGGCACCGCCGAAATCCAGCGCAACATCGTCGCCCGGCGATTGCTCGATCTGGGGCCGGAGTCATGAGCGAACTCGTCGAGGCAGCCGACCTAGCGCTGCTGGCCAACGGGTTCGAGGCTGCCATGGCCGAAGCACCCGACCCGGGCGAGGCCGACCAAGCGCTCTACGACCTCGGGTGGGCCGATCTGCTCGACGCGGCCCCTACCCAAGGGGCGGCCATCGCATTCAGCGCCCTGGGTAAAACCAATTCGGCCGCCAGCTTGCTCGACGACGTGGTGGCCCATGCGCTGGGCATGGATATCTCCCTGGCCCTCTGCGTAGTTTTCCCGGCCCCCCACCAGACCATCCCCCCGGCCTGCCGCCACGGGAATGCTGTGGTGGTCGATGGGCTGGTGTCGGCCCGAGTGGAGAGCGCAGCCACCGCAGTGCTGGCCAGCGAAGCCGAAGGCAGTGTCGGCCTCGCTACCATCGATGCCACTCTGCTCCAAGGCTCCGCCGCCGGTGGAGTCGACCCCGGGGGTGCCTTTCGCCGGGTAACCGCGGAGATCCCGGCCGACGCCATTTCGCTGATGGCGAACCAGGGCACCTGGGATTCCGCAGTGGCCGCCGCCCAAGTGGCGCTGGCCCACCAGCTCCTCGGCGAGGCCCGGTGGATGCTGGCCGAGGCCCGCCAGCACGCCATCGACCGGGTGCAGTTCGGACGCGCGGTGGCGTCGTTCCAAGCCATTCGTCACAAGCTGGCCGAATCGCTGGTGCTGATCGAGGGAGCGGAGTCGGTAGCCCAAGGTTGCCTTCACGATCCCGATCCGCTTTTGGCCGCGCTGGCCAAGTCGCTGGCCGGCCAAGCCGCCCTCACCACTGCGACCCACGCCCAGCAAGTGCTGGCCGGAATCGGCTTCACCGCCGAACACCAGTTCCACCGCTGGATGAAGCGGACTCTGGTGATCGACACCCTGTTCGGCTCGGCCGGCTCGCTCCCCATCGAAATCGGAAACAAACTGCTGTCGCAGGACAGCGCCCCCCGCCTCATCCAGCTCTGACCACTAGGAGGACCCATGGGTCGAGACGACTACGCCAGCTACGCAAAGCACTGGTCGGCGCCCGACTACACCGTGGACGACAACGGCAAAGTGGTGGGCGGCTATGTGCCCGAGGGGTCCAACAACTGGGGGCGTTGGGGCGACGACGACCAGCGCGGCACCCAGAACCTCATCGGCCCCGACCAGCGCATCCGGGCCGCCTCACTGGTGCAGTCGGGCAAGGTATTCTCTTTGGCCCTGCCCATCGACGCCGACGGCCCCCGGTTCCATACCCGCCCGGCCCCGCTGCACTGGTTCATGATGTCGGGGTCCGACCAGGTGGTGGGCTCCCCCTACAGCGCCGCCGATCCTGACTTTCAATGGAACGACGACATGTTCCAGATGCCCCTCCAGGGCTCCACCCAGTGGGATGGCTTCGCCCACGTGATCTACCGGGACACGATGTACAACGGCTACTGGGCGGGCAACGTCACTGCCTTCGGGGGCGCATCGGTGCTGGGCATCGAGAATCACCGGGAGAGCTTCGTGGGTCGAGCGGTGCTGTTGGACCTGGCCCGCGCCGAGGGCTGTGACCCGCTGGCGCTAGCCACGGTGATCGACTCGGCGATGCTGGATCGCTGCGTCGAGCACCAGGGGACCGCCGTCGAGCCCGGCGACATCGCCTTGATCCGCACCGGCTACATGGCCTTGTGGGAGCCGAGCTTCACCCCCGACCAGCAGGGAGGGTACTTCGGCGGCTCGCCGGGATTCGGAGTGGACGCGCTCAACTGGTGCGACGCCAACGACATCTCCGCAGTGGCCTCCGACACCATCGCCGTTGAGGTGCTGGTGCCCGAAGATTCCGAGGCCCGCAAGCACCCTGTCCACTGCGGGGCACTGGTGGACCGGGGGCTGCCCCTGGGCGAGTTCTGGGTGCTCGACGACCTCGCCGCCGACTGCGCCGACGACGGCCGTTACGAGTTCATGCTGGTCGCCCCGCCGCTCAACATCCCCGGCGCAGTGGGCTCGCCCCTCAACCCCATCGCCATCAAATAGCCTCCCGCGGAGCGCGAAGCCGCTTACTCGCCGGGGAAGCGCAGGCCGATCTGGTCGCGGATCTGGTCGAGGGTGCCCATTATCGACAGGGTCTCGGCGTGGGAGATGACCGGGCTCTCCATCTCGCCGGCGGCCAGGCAGCGGTGGAACTCCTCTACTTGGAAGCGGAGGCCGTCGCCTTCCCAGGAGCCGTCGATCTCCTCCCGCTCAAACCCGCGAACAACCGTCAACGACCCCGGGCAGTGCATGAATGCGGGAACCTCGATGGTTCCCTCGGTGCCGGCGATGCGGGCGGTGCAGCCCAAGTTGGTGGCGATGGCCGCCTTGACCACGGCCAACTCGCCACCGGCGTGGCCGAGAACGGCGGCCACCTGCTCGTCCACTCCGGACTGACCGATACGGCCCTGGGCCGCCACGCTGGTCGGCGGGCCCAAAACCAGCGAGGCGAACTGAACGGGATAAACCCCCAGGTCGAGGAGCCCGCCGCCGCCCCGTTCGGGGTCGTACAGCCGATGGTCGGGATCGAACGGCTGGTGGAATCCGAAATCGGCCTCCACCAGTTGGGGCTGGCCTATGGCCTGCTCGGCCAGCAATTCGGCCAGCACCCGATAGGCGGGGAGAAAGCGGCTCCACATCGCCTCCATCAGCAACAGTCCCCGCTCCCGGGCGGCATCTATCATCCGCTGGCTCTGGGCCTGGTTGAGGGCAAACGGCTTCTCGCACAACACGGGCTTGCCCGCTTCCAGGAACATCAGCGTGTCCTGCTCGTGGCGGGACTGGGGCGTGGCCACATACACCGCGTCCACGTCCGGATCGGCGGCCAGATCCTCGTAGCTGCCATAAGATGTCGACGCCCCGTATTTGGCGGCGAATTCTGCGGCCCGGTCGGCTGAGCGCGACCCAATGGCGTAGATCTCGGCGTCGTCCAGCAACTGGAGCCCGTTGGCAAACCCAACGGCAATGCCCCCTGGTCCGGCAATTCCCCATCGAACGGTCATGGCCGGACGCTACCGCGACAAGGGCTGTTGAAGGCCATTCCCCTACTCTGTGCCGACTGGAGGTGCCGATGAGATCGTCGTTCAACGCGGGCTGGGCAGTACGACCCAAGCAAAACCCCTTCTCGGAGTTGACCGGTGCAAAGAGCACACCAGAGCCGGTGTCGCTGCCCCACGACGCCATGATCGGCACCCAACGCGACCCCTCCGCTTCCCACGACATCGCCTATTTCCCCGGCGGGGTGTGGGAGTACACCAAGGCGTTTGAAGTCCCAGCCGAGTGGCGGGACCGACAGGTCGCCCTTCAGTTCGAGGGTGTCTACCGCGACGCCATGGTCTACGTGAACGACGACTTCGCCGCTTCCGAGCCCAACGGCTACGCCGAGTTCATCGTCGACCTCGACCCGTTCCTGCGCTACGGCGAGGAGAACACCATCAAGGTGGATTGCCGGGCCAGCGAGGACTCCCGGTGGTATTCCGGCGCCGGGATCTACCGGCCCGTGCACCTGTGGGTGAAAAACCCGGTACACCTGGCCATTGACGGTGTGTGGATCACCACCCCGGAGATCGACGACCACGGCGCACTGGTGGAGGTGGCCGCCGAGGTGCAGAACGACACCGCCCACACGGTGACGGTGCGAATGGCGTGCGAGGTGCGCGACTCCGCCGGCGAGGCGGTGGCCTCGGGGAATATCCCGGTGACCCTGCGCCCCCACACCACTGCCATCGCCCGCCAACGGCTGGCGGTGGCCGATCCGGCCCGTTGGCGCCCCGACCAGCCCCACCTCTACTCCTGCACCACCACGGTGGCCGAAGATGGGACGGAGTTGGACCGAGACGTCACCGCCTTCGGCATCCGCTCGCTCCAACTCGACCCCGCCCACGGTCTGCGCATCAACGGGGAGTCGGTGAAGCTGCGGGGCGCCTGCGTCCACCACGACAACGGGCCCATCGGCGCCGCCACCATCAGCAGGGCCGAGGAGCGCCGGGTGGAGTTGCTAAAAGCCGCCGGGTTCAATGCCCTGCGCAGCGCCCACAACCCGATGAGCCGGGCCATGCTCGACGCCTGCGACCGTCACGGTGTGATCGTGATGGACGAGACCTGGGACATGTGGACCGAGAACAAGGTGAACCGCGACTTCGCCCTGCGGTTTGAGGATCGGTGGCGCACCGACGTCGCCACCCTGGTGCGCAAAGACCGCAACCATCCCAGCGTGGTGCTCTACTCCACCGGCAACGAGATCCCCGAGGTCGGCTCGCCCCTCGGCGCGGCCCGAGCCCGAGACATCGCCGAGCAAGTCCGCTCGCTCGACCCCCACCGCTACGTCACTACCGGGGTGCAGCCGATGCTGGCCATAAGGGGGCTGATCGCCAAGATCCCCGAGATCCTCGGGCTGATGGAAACCCCCGACCCATCCGACGAGGCCCCACCCCCGCCCTCAGCTGAAGAGGCCGAGCCGCAGGGAGTCAACACCCAGATGGCCATGTGGTCCATGGTGAAGGATCAGATCATGCAGTCCCCGATCATCGCGGAGGGCCTCGAGGAGGTGAGCGCCTCGCTGGACGTGGTGGGCTACAACTACGTCTCCAACCGCTATCTCATCGACCACGAGCTGTATCCCAACCGGGTGATCGTCGGTTCGGAGACCAACGTGACCGACCTGGGCCGTGACTGGCCCATCATCTGCGCCCACCCCCATCTGGTCGGCGATTTCACCTGGACCGGCTGGGACTACCTCGGCGAGGTGGGCATCGGCCGCATCGGCTATGACGACGAAGATCCGGTGGACGAGGGCGTTCCCGGTGTGGTCGCACCGTTTCCTTGGATCGTCTCCCACACCGGCGACATCCACATCACCGGGGTTCGGCGGCCGGCCTCCTACTTCCGGGAGATCGTCTTTGGCCTGCGCCAAGAGCCCTTCATCGCCGTGCAGCGGCCGACCCACGCGCACAAGCAGATCGCCTACTCCGGCCCGTGGTCGTGGAGCGACACCATCGACAGCTGGTCGTGGGACGGACACGAGGGCACCGCGGTGGACGTCGAGGTGTACTCGGCCGACGATGAGGTCGAGCTGGTGCTCAACGGCCAGTCGCTTGGTCGCCAGCCCACCGACGAATTCCGCGCCAAGTTCACGGCCGCCTATGAGCCCGGCGAGCTGGTGGCCATCGCCTACACCGACGGCCACGAAACGGCCCGCACTGCCTTGCGAACCGCCACTGGCCCGCTGAGTCTGGTGGCCGAGCCCGACCGCACCGAGCTCACCGAAGGCGACACCGACTTGGCCTACGTCGCTGTGCGCCTGGTTGATGCCGACGGCATCGTGAACCCGACGGCGAACCGGCCGGTGGAAGTCTCCGTGGAAGGCCCTGGAGTGGTTCAAGGTTTCGCCAGCGACGACCACCAGTCCACCGAGCCCTTCGGATCGCCCACCTGCACCACCTACGACGGCCAAGCTCTGGCCGTGATCCGCCCCACCGGCCCAGGAACGGTCGATGTCGAATTCACCGCCGACGGCCTCGCCCCCGCTACCTGCCGACTCACCGTGAGCGAAAGCTGAGCAGATGGACCAAGAGACCCTTCGCTGGCTGACCGATCCCGAATCGGGGTGCTGGGAAGAGCTGGGCTACCGGCGGTTCCCCCTCGGCGAGCCGGAACTGGTCGACACCGTGCCGCCGGTGATCGGTTGGGACGAGGTGCGGGACCACTACGACGCAGTGGTGATCGGCAGCGGAGCCGGCGGTGGAGTGGCCGCCCACGTGCTGGCCGCGGCCGGATGCTCGGTGCTGGTGGTAGAGCGGGGCCGCCCCTATAGGTCAACGGAGATCGGCTGGGACCCGGTGCGCAACCACCGCACGGCCGTGTTCGGGTTCGGCGAAGGCGTAACACCGGTCGGGAACCCCCGAGCGGTCAGGGATGGGGATGGCGAGCAGGCCGTCGAGCCCCATAACTTCCGCTACCACAACAACGCCGTGGTGCTGGGCGGCGGCCCCCGGCTGTATGGCTGCCAAGGGTGGCGGTTCGCGCCGGAGACGTTCTGCATGGCCAGCGAGTACGGCGTGCCCGAGGGATCGGCGCTGGCCGACTGGCCGATCACCTACGACGATCTCGAGCCCTACTACGACCTGGTGGAGTGGGAGGTAGGAGTGGCCGGCGCCGCTGGCCACACCGGCGACGGACCCCGGTCCCGGGGCTACCCGCTCCCCCCGTTCCCGCCCGACCGCGGAGGAGAGATACTGGCCGAGGCCGCCGCTGGCCTGGGCTGGACCACCGCGCCCGTTCCCCTGCTGGTGAACTCTCGGCCTTACGGAGGACGCCCCGCATGCGCGGGTTGCAGCCAGTGCGTGGGCCACCCCTGTCCGGTAGACGCCAAGAACGGGGTCCACAACACCCTGCTCCCCCGGGCTACCGCGGCCGGTGCCCACATACTGTGCGATTCCCAGGCCGTACGGGTGGACGACGGCCGAGGCGAGGTGGAACTGCGCACCGAGCAAGGCCAGCGCACGGTACGGGCCGACCGGATCGTGCTGGCCGCGGGGGCGGTGGAAACCGCCCGGCTGCTGATGTTGAGCGGGCTGGGCAACGACTGGGTGGGGCGTTGCCTTCAGGGCCACACCTACGTGTTGGCCCACGGCCACGTCGACACCGACACCCCGCTCAGCGACGGCGTCGGCCCCGGCCTCGCCATGGCCACCCGGGAGCACTGCCACCACAACGACGGGATCATCGGCGGGGGCATGATCGCCGACGAGTACGCGGTGTCACCAGCGCAGCACTGGGTGATGGGGTCGTGGTTTAGGCCCGAGCACCAGCGGGCGGCCGAGGCCGCCGGTGAGATCGACGAGTACGGCCGTCCCACGGGCGCATCGGCCCGCCAAGCCCTGCGGGACACCTACCGCCGCACGATCATGATCATGGGCCCGATCCAGGAGATCCCCACCCGCTCGGCCGGACTGGACCTTTCGGCCGTGGTGAGAGACAAGTGGGACCTGCCGGTGGCCCGCTTCTTCGGCGTTCAGCACGAGGAGGACCTCCGCACCGCGGAATTCCTGGGCGACCGGGCCAAGGAGTGGATAACTGCCACCGGAGCCCACGACGTCACCGGGGGCTCCATGGGGTTCCAGATATTGTCCGGCGGCCAGCACCAAGCCGGCACCGCCCGCATGTCAGACACGCCCTCGGGAGGTGCCGTCGACCCCCGGGGGAAGGTGTGGGGCTGCGAGCGGACCTATGTGACCGACTCCTCCCTGCACGTCACCAACGGTGGCGTCAACCCCGTGCTGTCAATCATGGCCAACTCCTGGCGAGTCGCCGACCTGCTCTCCCGCTGAGCGATCTTGGTCGATTCTTGTCGATCGAAAATGAAGCTATCCGTATTCAATGTGAACACAGCGGCCTTACACACTTATTGGACATCAATCCCGACGCATTCTAACCACCAAAACGGCTAAACAATATGAGGCAAGAGTACAGTGGTGGAGCGTTGGCAATTTGTGGACAATGAGACTGCTTGTGTCTAGCTAATCTGAATTTCTTCGCTGGTCATGATTGCAGTAGCTCGTATTCGTTCGCGTATTCCTATCTTTCTTCTCACAAAAATAATCAAGTAGCTCAAATATATTACAAGCAAAAAAGCTGGGGATATGAACACAAAAGCTATCAACCAGTCGTACGATTCAAAATTTGGCTTAAAGAGGATGGCTCCTACTCCAGTTCCCGCGAAGCTTCCAGCGAACGGTCCAACAAAAAGAAACACGCTAGAAGTAATCTTAACTTTACTGGGAGCGTTTTTCATGCCGTGCGACAAATGGTACCAAATGATTCGTTTGCACCAGCCATAGTCTTTTGGTGGCGGGAGATATTCGGTTTGTGGCCTTGCCCTTACTCTGTCTTTCCACGAAACCTTAATGTCAGTGTTTTGCCCTGTTTCTGCACATTGCGGTTTCATGAGTGATGATCATCCTTCTCGCTCGCTCATCTTATGAAATAAAGTCTTACACAGATCATCCACGGGACAGCGCTCCGGGAGATTATTCGGAATGTCAAGCTCAGGCGTTCAACAGTTCCCCTTCGATGCGCTCGGCCATCACTTGTTGGGCCCACTCGAACTTGGCGGGCAGGTGCTCGGTGGGGAACAGGCCCTCAGACGGCCGGTAGTCCTTCAGAACCTGCTTGGCGATGGTGTCTTTGTGGACCTCGGTGGGGCCGTCGGCCACGCCGAAGGTGGGGGCCATCATCCACATGTTGGCGAGCGGAGTCTCGTTGGACATGCCCAACGAGCCGTGGATCTGCATCGATCGGAAGACCACGTCCATCAGCACCCGGGGGGTGGCCACCTTCACCCCGGCGATGTAGAGCCTGGCCTTGGAGGTGTCGGACTGGTCGATCTGCCACGCGGCGTGCAGCACCTGCAAGCGGAACTGCTCTACCTGGATCCAAGAGTCGGCGATCATGTGCTGCACCGCCTGCTTCTCGGCCAACAGCGACCCCTTGGTCTCCCGGCTGAGGGCCCGCTCGCACATCATGTCAAACGCCTTCTTGGCTGTGCCCACCGACCGCATGGCGTGGTGTACCCGGCCCCCGCCGAGGCGGGTCTGGGCGATCTTGAACCCGGCCCCCTCCTCGCCCATGAGGTTCTCGGCCGGGACGCGGCACTCGTTGAACCTCAGGTAGCTGTGGGAGCCGTGGTCGCGGCGCTCGCTGCCCACCCCGACGTTGCGGACCAGCTCCAAGCCGGGGGCGTCGTGAGGCACCAGCATCATCGACGATCCCCGGTACACCGACACGTCAGGGTTGGTGATGAGCATGACGATCAAGAACTCGGCCCGCGGGTAGTTGGACGCAAACCACTTCTCCCCGTTGATCACCCACTCGTCGCCGTCGCGATGGGCGGTGCAGGTGAAGTGGTTGGGATCAGACCCGCCCTGGGGCTCGGTCATGGAGTAGCAGGTGGAGATCTCCCCGGCCAGCAGCGGCTTGAGGTACTTCTCCTTCTGCTCGTCGTTGCCGTAGTGAGCCAATATCTCGGCATTACCCGAGTCGGGCGCCTGGCTGCCGAACGCCGAGGGTCCGAACGAGGAGCGGCCCAAAATCTCGTTCATCAGCGCCAACTGCACCTGGCCGAACCCCATGCCCCCCATCTCGGGCTTGAGGTGGCAGGCCCACAGCCCCCGGTCCCTCACCTTCTCCTGGATGCGGCGCAGTTGCGACTGCACCTCCTCGTCGGTCTTGTCAAACGGCGACCGCCCCCGGAAGTAGTGATCCAGCGGCTCGATATCCGTGCGCATCAGCTCGGTGAGCCAGTCCAGATGATCTTGAAATTCAGGGTCAGTAGAAAAATCCCAGGCCATCCTCCGACCCTACCCCGCCCTCCTGTCTCAGTCCCTACGGGGCACCGCTACGGTCGGTAGCGCCGGCGCTTGCTAGTGGTGTGTCGTGGGTTTAGCGCCGTGGATTGCGACGGCGCTAAACCCACGACACACCACTAGTTCTTGGCTTCTCTCTATGTAGTAAGTTATCAGATGACTCTTGTGTACAACTTCATGAAGTCTGTGTAGGGCAGAATAGGCGTCATCCACCTTTTCTTGCGATAATCTCTCGTTCAACCACCTGACCATAGTAGGGCCAGAGTCGGTCATTTCCAACACTTGGCCAACTGGAAACCAAAATGTAATATCAGACGCTTCACGAACTTTTTCTTCAGTCAAAAACTTGAAGTTATACTGTACTCCCTCTTCATCGTCGTTGTCCGGCTTCTAAAGCAAGTCCAAGTATAACTTTGTCACAGGGAAAGCATCTGAGCTCTTCCACCATTTGTGGGGAAGCTTACGAGCTATAGCTTCCTTCAAGCCAATATTGAATGCCGTGAGACGTTGTTGTCCGTCAAGCACGGCAGTCAGTTCCTTACCATGCATATCAGATAACTGGGGACAATGAGGATTGTCTCGTTGATGATAATTACGCACAAAGTCATAAAACTTGAACTTGCTGCTACTTTCAGGAGCAACGACCCAGTACAGAAACGTCCCAAAGGGATAGCCTTGCATTATGCTATCGAACAATTTGGAAATTTGGTCGGAGTGCCACACAAATTCCCTCTGAATGGCTGGTAGTACCAGTTTGTGACTATGGATGTCGTCTAGAGTTTCTTTGATGGTAAGCCCAGTCTGATACATTATGAAACTCCATTTGGTGAAAGTTGCGAATACTGCAAGAACTCTTGCCCGTCATGATCGTTCGGTCTATTCCTTGACTCCTTTTTCACTTTGGGCTCGACGTTGCTCCCCCTGTAGTCAAGGCCCAAGTGCTGCGACCGGTACGAGAGCGACGCCGTCTTCCTCTCGGGCGATGCGCAGGCCGGTGTGCTCGCCGGGCGCGTTCACCCCGAATACCGCCACCAGCTTGGAGGGTGGTCGCTTGGCGGCTTCCTGCGTGCGCTGGGCGAGCAACTTCAAGGCCCGCTTCGACTTGTCGAGCGTGATTTCGCTGCGGGTCAGTTTTATCTCCACGGCTACCCACGCCCCGTCCCGATCCTCCACTACCGCGTCGACCTCGAATCCGCTCTCCGCGTAGTAGCGCACCTCGGCATCGTTGGCATCTGCATAGGCCCGTAGGTCGCGCATGACGAGCGCCTCAAATGCACCACCCATGAAGTCGGGCTCCTCCACCAGTCGGCGGGGACCAACCCGTAGCACTGCAGTAGCGGCCGACGGGTCGGCCAGGAAGCGCTTGGGTGTAGCCCGCATGGCCTGTTTGGAGGCGGGCTGGAATCCCCACGGCCAGCAGTCTTCGCGCAGGAAGACTCTCTCGAACGCGTCCAAGAATGCTGGGAGCGTCTTGCGGTCAAGCGGGGAAACCGGTTCGCCAGCGGCCGTGTCGCGGGCCAGCGCGCTCACCGAAGCGGTGGTGCCGATGTTGCGGGCGAGAGACCGCAGCACTCGCCGGGCGGTTTCGGTGCTGCGGTAAGGAGGCGTGTCGGCGCTGCGCCGAATATCTACGCCGCACATGGCGTCCACATAGGTTTCTACGTATTGCAGGGCCTGCTCCAACGGCATCTGCAGTGAAGCCGGCCAACCTCCTCGGCAGATCGCCTCGGCCAACTCCAGCCGCGACAGTGTCAACTCGGTTGCCGCGTCCACTGGCTCCCCGCGCAGCAATGCGCCCAACGACACCGCACCGTTGGACGTGCCACTCTCGAAGAAAGAGAACGTCCGCAGGCGCAGCGGTGCAAGCCTGCCTGCACCCGAATGGCGTATCGGATTGTCAGGCAGCGTCGATGATCCGGTCAGGATGAACTGGCCGGGTGCACCTCCGCGCCGATCGCACTCCCGCCGTACTGCGTTCCACAACGCCGGGGCCACCTGCCATTCGTCAACCAGCAGCGGTGGAGTCTGATCCAGCAAACCTCGCAGCGCCCCCGGCGACCCGTCGACAACCTCCACCTCGTCCATCGCCAACAGCGACGATGCCGCCTGACTACCCGTTGTGGTCTTGCCGCACCCCCGCAGACCTTCGATAACGATCGCAGGCGAGTACCGCAAGGTGTCGCGCAGCTTGTCGTCGAGCAGTCGCGGTAAGTATGACTCTGCATTCTCCAGACTCACAACAATAGCATAGCCCAATATATTGGGTAGTCATCACCCAAAATACTGGCTTGCTTGCCCACCCCAAGCGCCTCAGGACGTGGTGATCTCTACGATTTTGCCAGGCCAGGCGGGGTGGGGTGATACGACTCGGTCGCTGGGAACAACTTCGACAGAATCGTCAGGGCTACAAGCGACGGCGAGGTCGCTACATCCCCTGCGCACTACGAAATCGCGGTATGACACCATCATCTGCAATGGGATCTCGTAATCGTCGGCCCACCGCAACGGTGGCAGGAGTTCAAACGCCGGCAATCCAGAATCGTGGGGCGGGTCACGAGCGATGATCGAGTCCAAGAAGATTGACTCCGTTGATGCTCCCAGCTCGGCGACGACGTGATCGTAAACGGCGAGATGCATGTACCAATCCCCGGAAATGACGCCGACATAAACACCTTCGGCGAAGGAGAGGCCCTGCACAACCTCGACATCGGAGTAGAAACCCGCGATGCCCACGACCGGTCCCTCTATCGGAACCTCTCCATCGTCCAAGTCGATGATGATCGCCCCGTGGACTCCCTCGACGGTGTCATCGAGCGCTGGCTGGGACCGCACAAGATATTGGAGTCCATTGGGCAGCACCCCCGAGATTGCTGCATCCCGTGACGCGGGGCTGGGATCTCCGCCTGTGCATCCGAAAACGAGAAGGCAAAAGCTGATGATGAGGGATGAAGTAGTTCTCTTATCCCTCGTCCCCACTATTCAAGAGGCTACCGGCATGCATCCTCGGCCGGCTTTCGTCAGCGGATGGGGGCGAGGTGGATGGGGAAGGCTTCGCGGATGCGGGCGTCGGCTTCGGGGGTGATGTGGTCGGGTTTGGGGCGGTTGAGCACTTCGGTCACGTAGTCGTGGGCGACGTCGTCCATCAGCCGGGCACCGGCGTCCACCCAGTCGTCGGGGCTGAGGCGGTCGCCGATCAGGGGGTAGACGTACTCGGTTTGCATCAGTGACAGCGTCTGGGGTTGGCCCAGGAAGTGGCCTTCGCCGTGCACCACGTCGGCGATCACCTGGGCCGACAGGGTGTCGGGGGTGATCTCGATGCCCCGCACGGTGCGGTTGATGGATCCCAGCATGTCGTTGTCTATCACCAGGGTCTCCAGCGAGCAGGCCATGATGCTGGCCAGCATCCCGGCCGTCTCATTGATCATGTTGGCCCCGGCGTTGGCGGCCAGGGTGATGGCGTTGGCCTTCTCGGCACCGGCCTGGTTGTCGGGCAGCTTGGAATCGGCCATGCCTGCGGCCACCCCCGACGGCAGGCCCAGATAGTTGACCACTTGGGCGGCCGCCGCGTTGATGATTGCTTCCTCGCCGCTTCCCCCGCTCATGGCCCCGGTGCGCAGGTCGGACACGAACGGCCACATGCCCATCACACAGGGATGGCCAGGCACGATCAGGTTCACCGCAGTGAGGCCGGCCAGGCATTCGGCCAGGGCCTGCACCAGCGAGCCGGCCAGTGCAGCCGGCGAGGTGGCCCCGGCCTGCCCGGCCGATAGCAGGTTGATCGGCATGCCCCGTCGGGCCTGTTCGATCAGGCACAGGGCCGAGTCTTCGGCGAAGCGCAGGGGCGGCACCACAAAGGTGTTGTTGGCGATGCAGAAGGGGCGGCGGGCGAACTCCCCCTCGCTGCCCAGCGCCATGTCGAACAGGTCCACGCATTCGTGAACGTGTTCGGGTTGGAACATAGCCGTGCCCAGAGGCTTGGTGGTGCCGGCCAGGATGGCGTAGGCGGTGTTGATGTCCAACTCCCGGGCGGTCTCCATGTCGCGGGCCACCAGGGTCCGCACGAATACGTGGATGTTGTCGAGAGTGTCGACGATGCGGGCCACGTCGTAGAGGTCGGCCAGGGCGCTCGGCCGGAAGCGCTTCGTGCCATGGTCGAGCATCATCACCGCGGCCCCGCTAGTGCAGAAGTGCACCCGGTTGCCGCCGATCTCCACCCCCCGGTCGGGGTCGAATCCGTACAGGGTGAACTCCTTGCGCGCCTGGTCCACTATCCGCTTGACGAGATCAGGCGGGAACCGCAGGCGATCATCGTCGCCCATCCGGCCCCCGTTGGCGGTGACCGCCTCGATGATCTCCGGGGTGGCCTGCCCCATGCCCAAATCGGCCAAAAGCCCGAGGGCGGCCCCGAAGACGTCATCGCACTGCCCTTCGGACAGCGGCTTGTAGGCCCCGCCGAGCATGCCCGGCCACACGGCCCGGGCATCTTCGGCGGGCGGAGCCTCCCGCATGGCCACCCGAGCAGCCCTGCCTCCTGCACGTCGCGCCATATCAAGCCCTCGGTTTCTCGTTGGCGGGGTCATAAGCAGGGCCGTCGAGCACCATCGCCGGTCGTCGGTCGCTCATCAACTGCACCTCGAATCGGGTGCCCGGCGCTTTGTACTGGGGTTTCACGTAGGCGAAGGCCAAGCCGCGCCCCACGGTGTGGCCCCATGTGCCCGAGGTGGTCAGCCCGATGAGCTCTTCGCCGTCGTACACCGGCTCGTTGCCCCGGCAGTCGTTGTCGGTGGTGTCCACCTCGCAGTACACGAGGATCATCTCGATGTCGTCGCCCATGGCCAGCCGCTCTTCAGAGGCCTCCTTGCCCTGGAACTCGCCCGACCAGTCCACGAACCGGCCCAGGTCGGCCTCCACCGGGGTGATCTCGGTGGTGAGCTCGAAGCCCATCGCCTTGTAGGCCTTCTCGATGCGCATGGTGTTCATGGCGTAGGCGCCGTAGTGGACCATGCCCAACGGCTCACCCGCCTCCACCAGGGCGTCGTAGAGGTCGGCGGTGTGCCCCTGGGAGTGGTGCAGCTCCCAGCCCAGCTCGCCCACATACGACACCCGCAGAGCAAGACACGGCACTCCGGCCACCTTGATCTCCTGACCGGTGAGCCAGCGAAACCCGGGGGCCTCCAACTCGGCGTCGGTGAGCGGGGCCAGGATCTGGCGGGACAGAGGACCCGACACCGCCAGGATGCCCATGTCATCGGTGCGGTCGACCACGGTGACGTCCTCGCCGGGTTGCACGTGGTGAGTCAGCCAGTCGCGGTCGTGGAACTGACCGACCACGGCGGAGTTGAGGTAGAACCGGTCGGGGGCCAGCCGGGTGATGGTCATCTCGGTTTCGATGCCCCCGAGGGTGGTCAAGAAGTGGGTGAGGCGCATTCCGCCGTCTTTGGCCGGCATCCGGTTGGCGGTCAGCCGGTCGAGCAGCGCTTCCGCATCGGCCCCGGTCACCTCGAACTTGGAGAAGGCGGTGAGGTCGGCGATGCCGGCCCGCTCCCGGGTGGCCCGGCACTCAGCGCCCACGATGTCGAAGGCGTTGGAGTGCCGGAAGGTGTGGGCTTCGGGCTCGCCGAAGTACTGGGGGCGCTCCCAGCCGAAGATCTCCATCCACTGGGCTTGCCGGGCGTCGAGGCGGCCGTAGATGGGGTCGGCCTTCTGGGGGCGGCCGGCGAACCGCTGCTCGCCGGGGAGGCGGGTGGCGTACATCTCGTGGAACTCGTCGATGGCCTTCTCAATGGCGTACCGCCCGGTGGGGCCGCAGTGGTCGCCGAAGCGGCGGGGGTCCATCTCGGCCACATTGATCTCGGTCTGGCCGTGCACCATCCACTGGGCCAGGTACTTGCCTGCGCCCGGACCCTGGGTGATCCCGATGGACGCCCCGGCGCACATCCAGTAATTCCGCAGGCCGGGCGCCGGTCCCATGATGTAGCCCGAGTCGGGGGTGTGGGTGATCGGCCCGCTGACCACGGTCTTGATCCCGGTGTCGGCGAAGGCAGGGATCCGCTTGCCGGCTTCGATCAGCCAGGGCATGAGCCGGTCGAGGTCGGGCGGGGTCAGGTAGAAGTGCTTGTCCCAATCGATGCCCTCCAACCCGTAGGCCTGGGCGTTGGCCCGCTCGTAGGGTCCGACCAACAGCGAGTCGATCTCCCGGCGGTAGTAGGCCGACGCCCGGGGGTCGCGGATCACCGGCGGGTCGAAGTCGCCCAGCTCCTTCATCTCGGCCATGGCCTCGGTGATGAGGTACTGGTGGATCACCGACACGATGGGCACGTCGAGGCCCACCATGGCGCCGAGCTGGGGGGCGTAGCACCCGGCCGCGTTCACCACGTGCTCGGCAATGATGCGATGGGTCTCGCCCTTGACCTCGCAGACCACCTCCCAGCGGTGGTCGGGAAGCTGGTTCATGGCGGTGACCAGCGTGTGCCGGTAGACCTCGCCGCCCAACTGGCGGGCGCCCTTGACCATGGCGGCGGTGACGCTGGAGGGGTCGGTCCAGCCGTCGTGGGGGGTCCAGCAGCCCAGCAGCACGTCGGACACGTCCATGAACGGCCAGTGGTCGAGGATCTCCTCCGGGGCGATCAGATGGTTCTCGATCCCGACCAGGTCGAGCATCCCGCTGACGTAGCGGAACCAGTCCACCTGGTGGCGATCGAGCGCCAAGCGGATGGCGCCGGTGCCGTGCCAGCCGCTGGCCAGTCCCGTCTCTTCCTCGATGCGGGCGTAGAGGTCGGGGGCCACTGCATGGCACTTGGCCATGTTCAGGCTGCCGATGAAGTGGGGAATGAGTCCGGCGGCGTGCCAGGTGGATCCCGACGACAGCTCGCCCTTCTCCACCAACACCGTATCGGTCCAGCCCTCATGGGCCAGGTGGTAGAACAGGCCCGCGCCCATAGCCCCTCCGCCGATGACCACAACCTGGGCTTCATCGCGCATTGGCCGGCCGCTCCCCATGTGTCAGAGCCGAACCCGCTCTTTGCGGGGATCGTAGAACGAACGAATAGACGGCGTGGCGGCGATCCGACGACCGGCCACCTCTATCTCGAAGCGACCGGCCTCCAGCCAGTCTTTGGTCACGCCGTCGGGGCACTCCACGTAGCCCATGGCCAGGGCTCGGCCCTCGGTGTAGCTCCACATGCCGCTGCTGGTGCGGCCCACCATCTGGCCGTCCCGGTAGATGGGCTCGTCGTGGTACAGCAGCCACTCGGGGTCTTCCAGCCGGAACTTGATGAGACGCTTGGTGCGGGGCGGCTCCCGCTGGGCGGCCAGCGCATCTCGGCCCCGGAAGCCGCCGACCTTGTCCCACGCCACCGCGAACCCCAGACCGGCCTCCAGGGGCGTGTCCTCATCGGTGATGTCGTGGCCCCAGTGGCAGTAGCCCGCCTCCATACGGAGTGAGTTCATGGCGTGATAGCCGGTCGGGCGCAGCCCCAGGGGAGTTCCCGCGTCGACCAGGGCATCGTACAGGGCGACCGCCTGATCGGCGGGCACGTAGAGCTCCCAGCCCAGTTCGCCCACATAGGTCATGCGGAGCGCCAGCACGTCGGCGCCGGCCACGCTCAGGTCTTGGGCGGTGCCGAACGGGAAGCCGTCGTTGCCGAGGTCGGTGTCGCAGATCTGGCTGAGCACCGCCCGCGAGTTCGGCCCCATGAGCCCGAGCACCGCGTAATGGTCAGTGACGTCTCTGATGGCCACGTTGCGGCCCCGGGCGGCTCGCCTGAGCCAGGCCCAGTCGCGGGTTGCCGAACCCGCCGAGGTGACCACCCAATAGGAGTTCTCGCCCCGGCGGGTCATGGTGAGGTCGGCCTCGATGCCTCCGTGGTCGTTGAGCCACTGGGAATACACCGACCGGCCTGCGGTTACGTCCACTTCGTTGCCGCTGATCCAGTTGAGCAGGGCCATGGCGTCGGGGCCCTCCACGGTGAACTTGGCGAACGAGGTCTGGTCGAACAGGCCCACCGCGTTGCGCACCGCCTCGCACTCGACCCCGCTGGCCTTGAACCAGTTCTGCGGCCCCCAGCTGTATTGGTATTCCCGTTCCTGGCCGGAGTCGGCAAACCAGTTGGGCCGCTCCCAGCCCCCAACCTCGCCAAACACCGCACCGGCGGCGTCGATGCGGTCGTGCAGCGGGGATATCCGGATGCCCCGAGCGGTCTCATACTGCCGAAACGGCCAGTGCATGGCATACAGCAGACCCAGGCTCTCGGGAATGCGGGCATCCAGGTAGGCAGGCTCGCACTGGAAACCGAACGAGCGGCGGATGTCCACCGCCGAGAGATCCATGGGCGGGTGGTCGTCGACGATCCAGTCGGCCAACGCCCAGCCCACCCCACCCGCCGACTGGATGCCCACCGAGTTGAACCCGGCGGCCACGAAGCAGCCGTCTACCTCCGGTGATTCGCCCAGGTAGTACACCCCGTCGGGGGTGAAGGCCTCGGGGCCGTTGAAGAAAAGCTGCAAGCCCGCCTCCCCCAGCACCGGCATGCGGTGGATGGCCCGCTCGAAGATCGGCCCTACGTGGTCCCAATCTTCGGGCAGGGTCTTGAACTGGAGGTCTCGGGGGATGCCGTCGAGGTTCCAAACCTTGCCCCGGGGCTCGAAGAAGCCGGCCATGACCTTGCCGGTTTCCTCTTTGAAATAGGTGTAGTTGGACGGGTCGCGCACCGTGGGCATATTGGGCTGCACGCCCTCGATGGGTTCGGTGACGATATAGAAGTGCTCGCAGGCCTGCACCGGCACGCTCACCCCCGCGGTGGCGGCTAGTTGGCGGGTCCAGATGCCGGCGGCCAGCACCACGGTCTCGGCCTCAATCCGGCCGGCCTCGGTGTCCACCCCCACCGCCCTGCCATCCTCCACGACCAGTCCGGTGACCGCGGTGCCCTGCACGATCCGGGCACCCCGGGCCCGCGCCCCCTTGGCCAAAGCCATGGTGGTGTCCACCGGCGAGGTGATCCCGTCTCGGGGAATGAACAGCGCGCCCACCAGGTCGTCGATGTTGAGCAGCGGGCACAGCTCGAGCGCCTCGTCGAGCTCGATCTCGCGTATGTCCACCCCCACGGTGCGGGCCATGGACATGCCTCGCAGCAGCTCCTCCCAGCGCTCATGGTCGGCGGCCACCGAGATGGATCCCGGCGCTCGGTAGCCGGTGGCCTGGCCGGTCTCGGCTTCGAGGTCTTCGAAAAGCTGGGCCGAGTAGGTGGCCAGCCGGGTGAGGCTGTGACTGGATTTGAGCTGGCTGACCAGCCCGGCGGCGTGCCAGGTTGTGCCGCTGGTGAGCTGCCCCTGCTCGATGAGCAGAACATCGGTCACCCCGCGGCGGGTGAGGTGGTACGCGATAGAACAGCCGACGATCCCACCACCGACGATCACCACCTGGGCCCGATCGCCGAGATCAGCCATCACACCTCATAAGCGCTCCAGTGCTACAAGGTTGTCTGCGGATGTTCCGAAGCCCTGGCCTCGCAGTGGGTGGTGAATATGGTCTTGCGCTACAAAATTGCCAGGGGATTCACCGGCGAACCGGTGCCGTAGCGTAACACCAGCGGAGCACATACGTACTGGAATTCCCAGCGGCCCAATTCGGCGCAGCGGGCGGCGGCGGCCTCGAAGTCGGCGTTGTCGATAATGGGCATCCCCATGTACGGCAACAGGATGTGGTGGACGTGCAGCGCGATGCGGATAGGGATCGGGTTGGGGATGCCCTGGTCGTCCTGGGGGGCGTCCTGAAAGTCCCAGGTCAGACAAGAGGCGTCGGTCTCGTAGAGGAACTCGATGGCCGAGGCGTGGACTCCGGCGTTGGACCCCATTGCCTGGGATGTGCCGGTCTTCTCGAAGTACACGTCCATGCCGCTGCGGATGCACACCGCATCGCCGGGGCGGGGCTCGATGCCCTGGGCCGCGGCCACATCAGCCAGTTCCCAGCCGTGGACCGGCTCGCCCGGTGCCACGTAGTCGGTGCCCCGGAATCGGGGCACATCGTAGAGCACCCCCCGAGTGACGATGCCGTCGCGCCAGTAGTCAATGGTGCCGGTGTGCTCTGCGGGCATAGGGGGCTTGGCGAGCTCCTTGTTGTTCCAGAACTTGCCCCCGCCGTCCACCGGCAGGTGGCACAGGGCGTCGATGTGGGTCTGCACGAACCCGTGGATGAACATCCCAAAGTAGTCAGCCATCGCCCCGGAGTCGCCGGCGCCCACGAAGTGGTGAGCCGGATAAGGATTGGCCGGACCGGCATGGGTGTCGATGGGCCGGCTCATCGACACCGCCTCCCCGGTCTGCACCAGCGCAGCCGCCGCTCGGCGGGCCTCGGGGGTGATGAGGTTGAGGGTGCCCAACTCGTCTTCGTCCCCCCAACGGCCCCAGTTGCAGAACCGCTCCCGATAAGCGGCGTACTCTTCAGCAGTCGGCGGCGTGCGATCACTCAATCCCATAAGGCAGTCTCTATCACAATGACCGGATACGACCCGTTCTCCCTTGAGGTGGCCACTGATCCGCTCCCGATCTATAGGGAGTTGCGGGCGGCGGGCGGGGTCCATCGACTGGAGCAGTACTACGGGTGGGCGCTGCCCCGGTTCGCCGAGTTGTGGGAGGTGAGCTGCGACCGGGAGTCGTTCACCATTGTGGAAGGGCCGGTTTTCCTGCGGGACCAGGTGCTTCAGCCAGCGTCGGTCGAGCTGGGGCCGTTGCCGGTCGGGACGTTCCTTAGTTTCTCCCAGATGGACCCGCCGGCCCACACCCAGATCCGCAAGATCCTCTATCCCCCGCTGCGCCCGCGGCCAGTAGCCGAGCTGGAGGCCGAAATGCGCCGGGTGGCCGCCGATTGCGTGGAAGCCGGTCTGGAGCGGGGGCGGTTGGACGTGGTGACCGAGTTGGCCTCGCCGGTGTCGGTGGCGGGAACCTCGCTGGTGCTGGGATTCCCCTTTGCCGACGGGGAGAAGCTGGTGGACTACGCCAACCAGACCATGCGCTACGACGACCGCGCCCCCGCGGCCCGGGCCAAGATCCATGAATATCTGTGCGGTTTCGTGGCCGACCAGCGGTCCGGTGACTGCCCCGAGTACATCGATGCCCTGCTGGGAGTGGATGTGATGGGCCATCCCTTCGGCGACCAGGACGCCGCCATCCAACTCTCCACCCTGTTCACGGGCGGCGTGGAGACCACCCCCAAGGTGATGGGCGGCGGCTTCATCCACCTGGCCGCCGACGGCGGCCAGCGGGCCGCCCTGGCCCAGGACCCATCGCTCAGCGGGGGCGCCTTCGAGGAGATGCTGCGCCTGGAGGTGCCCATCCAGCATCTGGGCCGCACGGTGTGCCGTCCCACCGTTATCGGCGGCCAGGAGATGGCCCCCGGCGACCGGGTGTTTCTGCTGTACCAGTCGGCCAACCGGGACGAGCGGGAGTTCGGCCCCGACTCTGAGAGCTTCGACCTCCACCGCCGCCCGCCCCGCCAGCTCGGCTTCGGCCACGGCCTGCACTATTGCATCGGCGCCCATTTGGCCCGCTTGGAGGGCCGGGTGATCATCGAGGAGGCCCTGGCCCGCATCCCCGATTTCGACGTCCTCGCCGACGAGGTGGTCCGCCTGCCCGGCTCATTCCAGCAGGGCTACGCCTCGGTGCCGATCGTTTTCTGAGCCAAGGCCACTGGCAATCGGGCCAGCCCTCGCAAGGTGAGCCGAGGCTTCCAGGGAGGGTTTTCTTCTAGCGGGGTCCACGTTGGGAAACGGTCAAGCAGGCCGGCCAGAACCACTTGGCCTTCGAGGCGGGCCAGCGATGCGCCCAGGCAGTAGTGGATGCCCGAGCCGAACGACAGCAGCGGCGTGTCTTGGCGGGTGATGTCGAACCGGTCGGGATCGTCGATCACCGCGGGGTCGCGGTTGGCCGCGGCCAGCAGGGTCAGCACCATGCTGCCCTGGGCGACGGAGTGGCCCCCGATCTCCACATCTTCAAACGTGTAGCGGGCGTCCACTTGCACCGGGGGCTCATAGCGCAGCACCTCGTCGACCGCACCGGGCACCAGCGACCGGTCGGCTCGCAGCCGGGCCAGTTGGTCGGGATGGCGCATCAGCGTGTGGACCATGTTGCCAAAGAGGTTGGTGGTGGTCTCGAACCCGGCGGCATAAATGAGAGACAAGGTGAGCCCGATCTCGCTTTGGGTGAGCCGATCCTCACCGTCGCTGGCCGCGATCAGCGCCGACAGCAGGTCGCCGCCGGGCTCGGCCCGCCGCCGGTCGATCAGCTCGTCGAAGTACGCCGCCACCTTCGCCCCGGAGACCTCAGCCCGCTCCATGTCCTCCGGGCTGCGATTCGGCTCCAAAGTGCCGGCCAAGTCGGACACCAGCGGCCGAAGCCAGTCGCGGTCGGCCCGGGGAACACCCACCAGCTCGCTGATGACATTGGCCGGCAGCGGGAAGGCCAGCTGGTCGATCAGGTCTACCTCGCAGGCGGGAACCAGCGGATCGAGCAGCTCAGCGGTCATGGCCTCCACCGAGCCCCGAAGCCCCTCCACCCGCCGGGGCGTGAAGGCCCGGCTGACCAGCGACCGCAGGCGGGTGTGGTCGGGCGGATTCAAGAACAGCAGCGTGCGCTCCTCTTTCGGCGTGCGCACCGCGTTGCCGGCAATCGTCGGCACCTGGTCGCCCGGTTCGGGGTTGCCCATCCGGGGATCCCGCAACACCGACCGGCAATCCTCATAGCGGGTGAGGGCCCAATAGTCGGCAAAGCCCAGCTTGTGTACCGGCGACGTCTCCCGCAGCTCCGCCAAAAGCGCATAGGGATCGGCGTACACCTCGGGATCGGTGACGATCCGCAGGAACAGCTCGTCGCTCACGGGCGGGGACTGTTGACGCGGCCAAAGGTGTAGGCGTCGGGCCAACCCCGCTCGGCGAGGTTGGCCTCTTGGCGGGCGATGGCCGCGGGGATATCAGTCGGCTGCCAGCCCTCGACCAGAGCTTGGCCCATGAGATCGCGCACCGGTCGATTTAGCTCCGCCAAGAGTTGCAGGCTGAAGGCAATGCGCCCAGTGAGCACGTCGGGGTCGCCAGTAAGCAGTGCGAGGGCGGCTTCGGCCATGGTCTCCAGCGGTTCGAACATGTCCTCGTCGATCCAGCCAGCCTCTACCAACGCCGGGGTGGCGATGGCCGCTTGGGGAGTGAGGGCGTTCACCGCCACCCCCTGCCCTTCGCACTCGCTGGCCGCCGAGACGGTCAACTTGTTCAGCGCCGCCTTGGGCGCCCCGTAGACGAAGCCGGCTTTCGAGGGTTTGCTCGCGGGGAACGGAGGTCCAGGAGGCAGTTCGGCGGAGAAAGTGGTGAGGTTCAAGATCGCCCCTCTCCCCCGCTGGCGCATGCCGCCTACGACGGCCTTCATCAGCTCCCAAGGCGCCCACAGGTTGACTTGCAGGCTCAGCTCGAGTTGCTTGGGCGTTACCTCCTCGAACGGGTGGTAGCCGCCGAAAGCGGCGTTGTTGACCAGGATGTCGATGGGGCCGAACGCCTCCTCTGTCTTGGGCACCAACTCCATGCGTGCTCCCGTCGGATCGCTGAGATCAGACGGAAGCACCAGGCACTCCCCGCCGAAAGACTCGATGCGGCTCTTGGTGGCGGCTAAACCCTGCTCATCGCGGGCGGTGATGGCCACTCGGGCGCCCTCGGCGGCCAATCGCAGCGCGATAGCCGTGCCGGTGCCCCCCTTGCTCGCGCCGGTAACCAGCGCAACCTTGCCGTCGGTGGCCCGTTCTGCCATAGCCTTGCCTTCCCGAGTGGAATCCTTTGCGAGCCTACGCCAACCCATAGATCCGAGGGCTTAGTGTCCGACAACAAACCCATTCGACGTCGAGCCCTCTCGCTGCTGCATACATCGGACTGCCACCTGGGAACTGGTCCGGCCCGACGACAGGAGGCAGCTTTTGCCGCCGCCGTCGACCTGGCCATCGCCGAGGCAGTGGACTTGGTCATGATCTCTGGCGACCTGTTCGACCACAACCGGGTTGGCGATGACGTGCTGAGTTGGGCCGCCGACCAGTTGGCTCGGCTCTCGTGCCCGGTGGTGATGATCGCCGGCAACCACGACGCCCATCCCGAGTCGTCGGTGCTCCACCGATTCGGCCCCCACATCCAGGAGTTCCCGATCACTATTCTCGACGACCTCGAAGGCTCGACGACTCACCTGGCGGAGTTGGACCTCACCGTCTGGGGCAAGTCGATGGACGACCACCACCCCGGATTCCACCCCCTCGACGGGCTCCCGCCTCGCCCGGAATACGGCTGGTGCATCGCCATGGGCCACGGCCTGGTGATGCCCGATGAGACGCCGTCGTATCGCTCGTCGCCCATCTACCCCAGCCACCTTGACGCCATCGACTGGGACTATGTGGCCCTCGGCCACATCCATCGCCACCAGATAATCCGCGAATCCCCCTCGGTGATCGCCTACTCCGGCGCCACCGCCGAGTCCCTCGAAGGGGAGCCCGCCGCAGTGCTCGTCACCCTCGACCCCGACTCCGGCGTATCGCTGAATCTGCGACAGCTGTAGACGCACGCAAGTAACCGTCACCGGGGTTCACTACGATTTGGGCTGCCATGGAGCGCCGCAATCCTCTCGGATGTCCCGCAGACACGCCCCAATACATTTGGCGGCGCCAGATGGACTCGATCCGCGCCCGCACGGTGTCGGAGCGCCTTGAAGAATGGCGTCAACTCAACGAAGCCGGAGCGATTATGGAGGAAACGGCGGTGCGCAATCGCCACCCTGAATACAACGATCATGAGGTCTTCTTGGCGTTGGTCGTTGCCCGCTATGGGAAAGAGCTTGCCCATGAGGTGTGGCCTGACTCTGTGGGAATAGAACCCTGATAGAGCTGACCGCCGCGCTGGAGCGCACCATTCGCGCTCTTGAATCCGCGGGCGTGGACTACATCGTGGTCGGCTCGACGGCCGCCGCCGCTTGGGGGGTCGCCCGAATGACACGCGACGTGGATGTCGTAGTTCTCTTGGCCCCCGAGTCTGGAGAGGCCCTGCTCCAGGCACTCCGGGCGGGCGAGGTCTACTTCCCAGAGTCAGACGCCCGTCAAGCGGTTGAGTCCGGAGGTTCATTCAACATCCTCCACCCGCAAAGCGGCGGAAAGGTGGACGTGTTTGCCATTCCCGCCTCCGATCCGTTTACCCGATCCCGAATAGCCCGGAGAGTTCGCGCCGAGGTCCTCGGAGTAGAGGCATGGATCGCCACACCTGAAGACGTTGTGCTGGCCAAGCTCCGATGGCGCCTCGAATCCCGCTCCGAGACCCAGTGGCGAGACTGCGTAGAGATCGCGGCAATCAATGACCTCGACATCAGCTATATGCGGAGATGGGCAGCCGAGCTCGGCGTCCAGGAAGATCTAGCCGAACTCCTGAACGATTGACTTCGGTCGTTCAGGGCTTGCCCACGCCGGGAACGACGGATTCGGTGGCGTAGATGGAACCGGTAGCCGCGGCGGTCACCACTTCTTTCTTCCAGTCGTCGGCCGCGCAGATCAGGAGCGTGCGGCGGTCGTCGCCGCCCAGCACGCAGGCCACGGGCACTTTGGGGGCCATGTCGTAGGAGTCGGTCACCTCTCCGCCGGGCAGCACCCGGAACACCCGCAGGCCAAGCGGGTCGGCCACCCACACCGCGCCCTCAGCGTCGAGGCAGATTCCGTCGGGCGGGGCCACCGGTGCCCTGTCCGATTCGGGAGCCAGCTCGGCGTAGACCCTTCGGTTGGACAGGGTGCCATCAGGGGCCACGTCAAACGCGGTGAGCCGGAAGGCCGCGCTCTCAGCCACAATCAGCGTTTCCTCATCGGGGGTCAGAATGTGGCCGTTGGGGGCTTCCATCCCGTCGGCGCCCACGCTCACCGAACCGTCGGGAGTCACCCTGAAGGTCTGGCCGGTGCGCCGCTCGCCCCCTGCGTGGATCTTCTGCCCCATGTCGCCGATGTAGGCGGTGCCATCGGAGCGCACGATCATGTCGTTGATGTCGCCGATGGCCAGCGGCGACAGGTCAGCGTGCTCCACCATCGAACCGTCGGGCTCTTGGCGCAGCAGCTTCTGGGTGGACATGGCCACCACCAGCAGCCGGCCGTCGGGCAGCCAGCCCAGCCCCGACGGGTCGTCCCAGTCCACCACCGCCATCGTCTCGGCGTTGCCGTCGAGGTCGGTGCGCACCACCCGATGGGCGTGCATGTCGGAGAACCACAGCGCGCCGTCGCGCCACCGGGGTCCCTCGGAGAAGTTGAGCCCGTCCAAGATCGTTCGCATCGGGTGCCTCCTCATCGGCTTGGTCGCTGACGAGATGGCACAATAGCCCCATGACCATGACCCTCACCCCCGGCATCGACGCTGAAGAGTCATTCGAAACCATTCAGGTGGATCGGATCGGCGGCTCGCTGGGCGCGGTGGTCTCCGGCGTGGACCCCCGAGACGGCCTGACCGACCAGCAGTTCGCCGAGGTTCACGAGGCGCTGCTCCGCCACGAGGTGATTTTCTTCCGCAACGTGCCCATGAGCGCCGAGGACCAACTGAAGTTCGCCTCCCGCTGGGGCCAGCCCAGCATCTTCCCGCTATCGGCGGTGTTGGGGGCCACCGAGCCGTCTACATCAGTCATCCGCGACGACGCCGACAGCCTGCCCACCACCGACAATTGGCACACCGACGTGACCTGGATCGAGGTGCCCCCTAAGGTCGCCCTGCTCCAAGCCACCGTCGTTCCTCCCTACGGCGGTGACACCATGTGGTGCAGCATCACCTCGGCCTACGACGCCCTGTCGGAGCCGATGCGGGCCATGATCGACGGGCTGGAGGTGCACCACTCCAACTATCCCCAGTTCTGCACCAGCATGGCCGAGAAGTCGGGGAGCTGGGATCTGGTGCCCCTGTTGCGGGAGGCCTATCCCGGCGTTGAGCACCCTCTAGTGCGCACCCATCCCGAGACCGGGCGACGTGCGCTGTATGTGGCCACCAATTTCCAGCAGTACGTGGTGGGCCTGACGGAGGATGAGAGCACGGCCCTGCTCGACTTCCTATTGCGCCACATCAACCAGCCCCGCTTCCACTGCCGGTGGTCGTGGACCGAGGGCGATCTGGCCATCTGGGACGAGCGGTCCACCAACCACCGGGGCGTGTCGGATCACTATCCCCAGGTCCGGGAGGTGCGCCGCTGCACCGTGGACGGCGACCGCCCCTACTTCGACCCCTCGGTGCCCTACGAGCCCAAGGCCGCCTACCAGCCCCAGTAGTCCCCGCCGAAGCGCTCGTCGCGCTCGGCCAGCGCGCCCTTCATGCCCTTCTCGCGGGACGTTTCGTGGAAGTCGAACTCGTCGGGGCTGCGGCGGGTGCCCATCACGAACAGGGGGTGGACTCCGTAGTGGGGGGTGAACGCCTGGCCGATTCCCAGCATGTCATAGGCCAGGTGGGCCACCGTTCGGCCGGTGGCGATGCCGTCGCGGGGCAGGCTGGCCAGCGCCCCGGTGAGCTGGGCCACCGCTTCATCGAGTTGGTCGACGGGCACCACCCGGTTGACCAGGCCGAGCCGCTCGGCTTCGACAGCGTCGAACTTGCGCCCGGTAACCACCAGCTCGTTGGCCCGCTTCAACCCGATCTGAGAGGCCAGCATGGGGTACAGCCACGAGGTGCCCGCCGAGCCGAAGCGCTCCTCGGGCAGGCCGAAAGTTGCGTCGTCCGACACCACGGCAAAATCGCACACCAGCACCAAGTACAGCCCCGCGCCGATGCACGGCCCGTGTACCCGGGCCACGATGGGCTTGGCCGAATACAGCAGGTCGCGCATCACCCACGCCCGGCGGCGCAGTCCGGCGATGGCGAACCGCCCGCCCTTGGTCTCGGCCCCGCCGTAGAAGTCGTCGGGGCTGGACAGGTCGAACCCGGCGGTGAACCCCCGCCCCGCCCCGGCCAACACGATGCACTTCACGTGGTCATCGGCCTCGGCCTGGCGCACGAAAGCCACAATCTCATCGAACATCTCATCGGTCAGCGCGTTGAACACATCCGGCCGGTTCAAGGTGATCTTCGCCACCGCATCGTCCGCCGCATAGGTCACCTGGTCATCAGCCATGCCCCCAATCCTGCCTGACGACCGATGATCTCGTCGCACAGTGAGCCAAGCCCCTCCCCCACCCCTCTAATCTGCTGGGCTGTGAACAGCCCGCCGACCCGTTTGGTCCGGAGACTGGGCACCGGGGACGCCATCGTGATGGGGCTGGGGTCGATGATCGGGGCCAGCGTCTTCGCGGCCATCGGGCCGGCGGCGGCCGCCGCCGGGTCGGGGCTGATGATCGGGCTGGTGGTGGCCGGCGTGGTGGCGTTCTGCAACGCCACCTCCTCGGCGCAGCTTGCCGCCCTGTATCCGGCCTCGGGGGGCACCTATGTCTACGGGCGCCAGCGGCTGGGGCATCAGGCCGGCTTCTGTGCTGGTTGGGGGTTCGTGATCGGCAAGTCGGCCACCTTGTCGGTGACTGCGCTCACGTTCGGGGCCTACACCTGGCCGTCACAGCCCCGGCTGGCGGGCATCGCCGCCGTAGCGGTGGTGACGGCCATCAACCTCCGGGGCATCACCCGCACCGCGGCGGCCACCCGAGTCACCGTCACGCTGGTGCTGATCGCCCTCGGGCTGGTGGTGGCCGCGGCGGTGGGCGGGGGCACCACCGATGCCGACCACCTGGCCGACTGGGGCAGCGGCGGGGCCGACGGGATCCTGGAAGCCGCTGGGCTGTTGTTCTTCGCCTTCGCCGGCTACGCCCGCATCGCCACCCTGGGCGAGGAGATCAAGGATCCAGCCCGCACCATCCCCCGGGCCATCCCCGCCGCACTGGGCATCACCCTGATGGTGTACGCCACGGTCGCCGTCACCGCCCTGCTAGCCGTCGGCCCCGAGCTCCTGGCCGATGCCACCGCTCCCCTGGCCGCGGCCACCGACAACGGGTCGTTGAGCGGGCTCACTCCCGTGGTCCGCGTGGGCGCGGCCATCGCCTCGGCGGGAGCGCTGCTCGCCCTCATCGCCGGGGTGGGCCGCACCACGTTCGCCATGTCGTCCGAAGGCGACTTGCCCCGGTTCCTGGCCAAAGTCCACCCCACCTACAAGGTGCCCCACTCCGCCGAACTGGCCACCGCCGCGGTGGTGATCGTGCTGGTGTCGCTCACCGACTTCCGCAGCGTGCTTGGCTTCAGCTCATTCTGCGTGCTGTTCTACTACGCCGTCACCAACGCCTCGGCCTGGACTCTGTCGGCCTCCCAGCGACGCTGGCCCCGAGCCCTCAGCGCCCTCGGCTTCATCGGCTGCGTCACCCTGGCCGTCACCCTCCCCGGCACTTCCGTGCTCACCGGCCTAGCTGTCCTTGCCGCTGGCACCCTCATCTGGCGCCTCCGCCAGAATCTGCGCGCCTCGCCCTAGGGGTTCGCCGCCGATACGTCAGCCGGTTCAGGCGCCGTCTTGCAGATGGGCCAAAATCTGGTCTTCGAGGGTGAAGTCGAGGTCGAGGTTGTGCTCGAGGCCTTCGGCGACCATCCAACGGTGGACGTGGTCGACCATAGCGGCCAGGGTGTACTCGGGTTCCCAGCCGATGTCGGTACGCAGCCGGTCGATGGAGAACACCACACTGCGGTTCCAGCGGTGCAGGTTGGGGGCCAGTCGCTGGACAAGGTGGCTCAGCCTGAACAGCCGGCGAGTGCGCTCGGCACTGGCTTGGCCGGCACCGGAGCTGCGGATGTCGATAAGCACCGGCGAGTCCCGACCCTCCTCGAACACCAAGGCGCCGTCCCACAGGTCGTCCATCACCGGGGCGGGGACGAACACCTTGTCGGCCTTCGCTCCCAGCACGTCGGCGAAGGTGTCCACGTAGCCCTCGTCGGAGTGGTACGTCCCGCCGGTGAGGTTGTAGCGCTTGCCGAAGGTCTGGGGCTTCAGCATCATCATCCGCAGGGCGCGGGACTGATCGTCCACCTGGCCCACCTGGCCCACGGTGGTTCCGTCGCCGGGGATCAGCACCGGGCGACCTCGCAGCAGCCGCAGGATCATCCGCTGCTCCCGGTCGGCCAGAATGTTGCGGGGGCCGAACACCATGGAGAACGGCACGATGGAGGCCGGAAACCCCCGGCTGCGCCAAGCGTCGACGAGGATGTCCTCGCACAGCAGCTTGTGCAACCCGTACTCGATCTGGTTGGGACCGCGGTCGACGGGGTGGTCCTCGGTGATGGGCAGGATGTCGCTGGGGGCATAGATGACCGTGGACGAGGCGAAGATGTAGTGGCCGATGCGCCCCCCGAACACCTCGATCATCAACTCCACATCGGCCGGGTGGTAGGCGCTCATGTCCTGGACGGCGTCGAAGCTCTCACCGCCGAGCACCGCCCGCACCTGATCGCGGTCGGTGCGGTCGGCCACCAATCGGCGCACCGACTGGGGAAAGTCCACCGCCGTGCGCCCCCGGTTCAACACCGTGACCTCATGGCCGTGCTTTACCAATTCCATGACCAGCGAGTACCCGTTGAACTGGCTCCCGCCCATCACCAAGACCTTCATTGGTGCTCCCTTGTTGCTTGAATCGACCTCAGCGGCACACGCCGGCTTCGGCTAGGGCTTCTACTTCGTCGGGTGGGATCCCGAGGACTTCGCCGAGCACCTCGGCGGTATCGACGCCGAGCAGCGGAGACGGTCCGGCGGTGCGCTTGGTCAGGCGGCTGAAGCGGATGGGGTTGGCCACATGGGTTTCCTTGCCCACCACCGGGTGCTCCAACACGTCGAGGGCGTCGCGGGCGGCCAGATGCTCGTCGCCCAGGTGGTCGAAGGGGCCCATCACCGCCATGGCCGACACTCCGGCGGCCTGCAACCGCTCGGCCCGCTCGGCGGCCAGGCCTTGGGCCATCCAGGCTGATACCGCGGCGTCAACTGCTTCCACATCGGCGAGCCGGTCGGCGTTGGCGGGCCAGCGATTCTCCACACCTATGACTTGGCAGCACCGCTGCCACGACTCGTCGTCGTGGCAGGCCAGCGCCACCCAGTCGTCGTCGCCACCCGCCCGGTACACGTCGTGGGGGGCGACCTCCTCCGAGCGGTTGCCGCGGGGCACCGGGTCGGTCCCTGCTTCGGCCGCGGCCATGTACACATCGCCGATGAGGTAGGCAGCGGCCTCGGTTTGGGCCATGTCGATGAGCTGGCCCTGTCCAGTGCGCTGTTTGTGGTCGAGGGCGGCCAGCACCGCCACGGCCAGCAGCTTGCCGGCGATGTGGTCGGGATGGTTCAGCGTGGTGCCGCACGGATACGGCACATCGGCGTGGTTCCACAGCCAGTGGGCTCCGGCGAAGCTGGCGTTGAGCGGACCGTAGGCCGGCATCTTCCCCATCGGCCCGCCCCGGCCGTAGCCCTGCGAGCACACGTACACCAGGTCGGGCCGCCTGGCCGACATGTCGTCCCACCCCAGCCCGAGCTTGTCCAGCGATCCGCCCCGCAGGTTCTCCGCCACCACGTCGGCGGCCATGAACAGTTCCAGGGCCAGCTCACGGCCCCGCTCGGTGGTCATATCCAGGGCCACCGAACGCCGTCCTCGGCTCTCGGCGTTGAACGGGAAGGCCTTGTTGAGGTCGCCCCGGCCCGCGAAGCGCAGCGAGTCGGGGTGGGCGACCGACTCGATCTTGATGACATCGGCCCCCAATTCCGACAGCATCCAGGTGCCCTCGGGAACCACTGCGGCCATCCCGAACTCCACCACCCGCACTCCGGCCAGCAATTGGCTGTTGTCGCCTGAGCCGTTGGAGGGGCATGGTGCCCACGGACTGTCGGCGAGGCGGTCGCGGAACCGGGCGGGATCATCCCCTGCCGTCGGAGCGCGCTTTCTCACTCCGGCGGGTGTGCTCGACAACCGCCAGGGGGCATCGGGCACCGGCAGCCCCTCAGAACCGTCCACGTCGTAGCGGAAGAAGCCCCGTCCGACAACTTGCGGATGGGCGGCGAACTCGCGCGGCGATTGGATCATCCCGATGGTGGTGCCCGCGGCCAGGCCGTGCTCGAACAGATCGGACCGGTCTCGCTGCGACATGATCGCATCAGCCACCACGTGGATGACATCCCGGTTTCTCCCCCGGAAGACGCCGTCGGCCCACTCCGGGCCGGTCAGGGCGTCGGGGTTGCCCAGCAATTCCACGAAGCCGGTCCACTGGTAGGGGGTGCCGATCACCGTGCGCACCCAGCCGTCGCGGGCCGGAAAGATCCAGTAGTTCCCATCGGCGCTGCGACGGCCCTCTGCGGGCAGCTCGGGGAAGTGGCGCACATAGTCGGGGATCAGCACCGACCACGGATTCAGCCCCGACAGGGCGGCCTCCTGCACGCTGATCTCCACTACCTGGCCCTGACCGTGACGACGGCGGTCCATCACCGCAGCCAGCCCGCCGAGGGCGCCGAACACCGATGCGCAGTCATGGGCCACATAGCCGGGGTGCCAGCAGGGGGACTTGTCCCTGAAGCCCGACGGGAAGTGCCCGCCGGAAGAGGCGAACGCCGCCAGCGGCTCCAGCCTCCACCCTGAGCGGGGACCGGTGAGGCCCATGTCGGTCAGCGCCACCACCACAAGAGTGGAATGGCGGTCGGTCAGCTCGTCCAGGTCCAGGCCGGTGTTGTCGATGAGCAGGTCGGCGCCGGCAATCAGCGATTCCAGATCGGCGGGATCGCCAGCTGCCTTGTTGGCGTTGCGGTGGGCGTGGGCAAGCCCCACTGGATCGGGAACCGGTGGTATGCGGATCACTTCGGCGCCGAGGTCGCCGAGCACTCGAGCGCACAGCGCCCCTCGCATGTCGGTGCGGTCCACCACCCGCAACCCGCTCAGCGCGCCAGAGCCCATGTTCATGGAGGAGCTCATCGGATTCGAGGCTCGATGCGGGTCTGCTCTTTGATGCCCCGGGCCTTCTCGGTGATCTCCTCCTCGGCCCCGGCCAAGCTCAAAAAAGCCACCCCGCTGTTCACCGCATTGGCCAGCGTTGTGCATTGGGCGGTCCACAGCCCCTTCATGGTGGCTTCGACGGCCAGTCGTTCGGGAGCGGACACGATGGCCTCGGCGCACCAGCGGGCCGCGTCCATCAGCTCGTCCAGCGGGACCAGTTCCTGTACCAACCCGATCTGGAAGGCCCGCTGGGCCGACATGCGCTCGTGGCGGCCGAGCAGCGACATACGCATGACCTCGCCCAGCGGCATCCGCTGAAGCATGAACATGGGCTCGTTGACCGCGGGCATCCCGTGGCTCACGTGGGGATCGAAGAAAGTGGCGTTGTCGGAGGCGATGATGAACTCCACCTCCCCCAACAGGTAGAACGCCCCCCCGGCAGCCATGCCGTTGACCGCGGCGATCACCGGGCGCCAGTAGTCGTTGGACTTGGGGCCAACGGTGGAGATGGGGTCGTCGACCATGAACGGCGAGGCCGGCTGCCTCCACGACCCGGTGATGTCCACCCCGGTGCTGAAGGCCCGATCTCCCGAGGCGGTGAGGATCACGCAGCGCACTTCGTCGTTGTAGCGGAGGTGGCCCCACACCGCCCGAAGCTCTTCGCAGGAGGTGTTGTCCATGGCGTTGAGCCGCTCGGGACGATTCAACGTGATCACCGCCACCCCGTCGGACTCCTCATACAGCAAGTTCTCATAGCTGGGCACGGCCCGAAGCGTAGTCCTCCCACCGGGCGTCCCACTCCCCTGGCCCGGCAACCCGAACCATGGCTCGCATAATGCGACCTCATAGAACGGCAGAACTAGAGTCGCCGCCCATGGCGTGTTCACTGAGCTCGGGGAAGCGGAGGAAATAATGGATATCGGAAAAATCGGATTGTGGCAGGGCGTTCTCGACCAGCAGCCCTCAAGCCAGGTGAGGGAGATCGTGGCCGAGCTTGAGGAGATGGGCTGGCCCACGTTGTGGATCCCCGAGGCCGTGGGCCGCGATCCGTTCGTGTCAGCGTCGGTCATGCTGGGGGCCACCAGCACGCTGAAGATCGCCACCGGCATCGCGCAGATCCACGCCCGCCATCCCATGACCACTGCCGCGGCCCAAAAAACGGTGGCCGAAGCATTCGACAGCCGGTTCCTGCTCGGCATCGGCGTCAGCCACGGCCCGTTCATCGAGGGCATCCGCAAGCTGGACTACTCCAAGCCCTACTCCTTCATGGTGGAGTACCTCAACGAGATGGAAGCGGCCATGTACATGGCGCTTGGTCCCGAGGAAGACCCGCCGATAGTGCTGGCCGCGCTGGGCCCCAAGATGCTGGCGCTGGCCGCCGAGCGCACCGCGGGCGCCCACCCCTATTTCGTGCCCCCCGAGCACACCGCCCTCGCCCGGGAGACCATGGGGCCCGACGCCTTGCTGGCCCCCGAGCAGAAGGTGTGCCTGGAAACCGATCCCGATGCGGCTCGGGGGTTGGCCCGGGAGAATATGGCCCTGTATCTGGGACTCCCCAACTACGTGAACAACCTTTACCGGCTGGGCTTCACCGAGACCGACGTGGCCGAGCAGTCCGACCGGCTGGTCGACGCCATCGTGGCCTGGGGCGATCTGGACGCCATCCGCGCCCGCATACAGGCCCACCACGACGCCGGCGCCGACCACGTGGCCGTGCAGGTGCTCACCCCCCGCGGCGAGCTGCCCCTGGCCCAATGGCGAACCCTCGCTGATGCCCTTCTATAGTTCGTCGGCGGAGTAGTTCCGACAGCACGAGGGGTCAAAACCATGAGCAAGCTTTGTGAAGGACGGGTCGCGGTCATCACCGGAGCGGGACGGGGCATCGGACGGGAGTACGCCCTGATGCTGGCCGAGCACGGCGCCAAGGTGGTGGTCAACGACTTGGGCGCCGACCCCGACGGCCGGGGCGGCGACGCCGGTCCCGCTGGTGAGGTGGTCGAAGAGATCCGGGCCATGGGCGGCGAGGCAGTGGTCAACGGCGCCGACGTCAGCGACTTCGACGCGGCCAAAGACATGATCCACCAGGCCATCGATACGTTCGGGACGCTGGACATCCTCATCAACAACGCCGGCATCCTGCGGGACCGCATGGTGTTCTCCATGAGCGAGACCGACTGGGACGCAGTCGTGCAGGTCCACCTCAAGGGCACCTTCGCCCCGGTCCACCACGCCGCCGCCTGGTGGCGGGAGCAGACCAAGGCCGGTCGCAGCTTCGACGCCCGGATCATCAACACCGCCTCCCCGTCGGGCATCTTCGGCAACGTTGGCCAAACCAACTACGGCGCGGCCAAAGCGGGCATCGCCGCCTTCACGGTGATCTCGGCCATGGAGCTGATCCGCTACGGGATCACGGTGAACTGCATCGCCCCCAGCGCCCTGACCCGGCTCACCGCTTTTCTGATGGGCGGCGATGATGTGTCAGACGAGATGCAGGAGGCGATGTCGCCTGCATGGATCGCCCCGATCGTCACCTGGCTGTGCAGCCCCGAGGCGGCCAACGTGACCGGTCGAGTCTGGGTTGTGGGCAACGGCCGGCTGGGCATCGCGGAAGGCTGGGCCCTCGGCCCCAATGTCCCCCTCGAGTCCCAAGACCCCACCACCCTCCACCCGGTGGTGGCCGATCTCATGGCCAAGGCCCAGCTGAACGCCGACATGAGCGGAAACCCCGCCGAAGGCCCCGGCAGGCCTAGCAACGAGATCTAAAGCTCTTCAACCCGGCAGCGGACTTGGGGCTCGAATTCTGCTCCCACCCAGCGAAGAGCGAGCCCGCCTCGGGAATGGCCCGCGGTGTCCAGCCAGTTGGGGTGGCCGGGGTCGTGCCGGGCCACCACCACCCGCACCGAGCCGTCGTCTTCGACCGCGGCTGTGTGGTGGTTGAGGCTCGTTCGGTAGTACTCGAAGTCCAGCGACTCCAGCCAGTGGTTGCCGAGCTGGATGTTCCAGTACTCGCAATCAGGGGGCTCGAACTCGATGATCCAAGCCTGGTCGGGGCCTAAGTCGTAGTACCCGTAGTTGTACGACGTGTCGGGATCGCCCTGGGCGAAGGCCGAAAGCCGGGGGTCGATGGGCCGGACCTGGTGGGGATGGGCGGCGAAGCTGGCCGTCCAGCCCAGAAACTGGCCCACCGCTGCGACCACGGTGAAACCGGCCCGGCCCAGCGCTGCCGCCAGCCGCTCTGGATCCATCGGCTGGGGAGGGCTGCCGGCATCGGTCCGCTCCAGGGTCAGCTCAGCGGGGGTCTGATTGGGCCGGTCCAACAGGGTCTGGCGGATGGTCAGCGAGTTGGTGCCTTCTTTCATGGCCAGCCACGGGCCGGGCTGGGGCTCGGTGCTGATAGCCACCTTGAAGCAGCCGTCGGCATCCAGCGCGAGGTCTTCAGTGACCAGGTAGCTGTCCCGGATCAGCCCTTCGGGCGTGCCCAGCCCGCCGCTGAACGCCCCCATGCGAATCGAGTGGGCATCGTTGAGGGCACCTCTCAGCCGGTAGTCAAAGCGAGGCGACAGCCGCGCGCCTCCGTAGGCGTAGTCGGGGTTGTCCAGGCCGATCTTGACCCCCGACTGGTTGAGCAGGGCCCGGGCCGGATCGGACTCCTCCAGATTGGCTTTCAGGAAGTTGGCGGCGAGGCGGGTGACATAGCGCAACCCCTCAGCCCGGTCGAAGTCATCGTCGGGGGCGGCGTCGAGCACCTGGCGGCCTGCGTCTCGCAGGGCGTCGCAGAAGTCCTCCCAGGAATTGCCCAGATCGATCTCGCTCATTCCACCGCCACCCCACAGGCCTCGATGTAGTCGCCATAGCGCTCATGGAGGATCTCGGCCCTGAGCCCGTACTGGTCGGGGCTGTAGTCGTGGACGCCGTGCTCTCCCTTGGGGTGGCCGGCGGCCCACTGGGCCACAGCCTGTTCGGCGGCGGCGTCGAACTGGTAGCCGAACCGGTCGCAGATGGCGGCCACGCAGCCCAGCGGGTCGGACTGGAAGTCGGCGAAGTGCAGGTCGTAGAACCGGTCCTCCCTCCCGGCCCGGGCGGCCAGCATCCGCTCGATGCCCCGGGCCCACAGCTCGGTCTGCTCAGCGCCGTGGGCGATGTCGTCGGGGTGCTGCTCGAAGCCCTGGCGGCTCACCGCGGTGAGGCTGCACACCGAGGCCACCGCTTTCAGGGGGTCGCGGTGGGTCATCACCACGTTGGCGTCGGGGTAGGCGGCGAACAGCGCTTCGGGGGCGAACAGGTGGCTGGGGTCTTTCAATAGCCAGCAGGTGTCGGGCTCGTCCACACCGATCAGGCCGATGCTGCGGCGGTGCCGGGCGTAGGCCGGGCCCATGTCGCAGCCTGCCCACCAAGCCGAATAGGCAGGTATGCGGAACAGACACTCGAACGTGACGCTGGCGAACGAGTGGCGGAACAAGTTCCAGCACTCATCTACAAGCTCGGCCGACTGGAAGTGGATGGTTGACTGATCGGGATTCATCTCCGCCATGGCTTCCATCTTGGCCTTGCAGGTGACATAGTCGTCTATCTCCTCCCATTGGTCGCGAGGTGGGCGGGGCTGGGGCATATCGGCCAGCCACAGCTCCAACCCTTGGAAGTGGGGGCTGGCCGCCATCAGCTGGTGCAAGGCGGTGGTGCCGGTGCGGGGCAAGCCGACAATGACCAAAGGCCGCTCGACATTGACGTTGGCCGCCTCAGGCCGGGCCTTCAGGCCGGATTCGGCTTTGAGGCGTCCCATGAGGGCCCCGGTGATGATCTCGCCTATGGCGAATCGGCCGATGTCCGTCATTCCCGCTTCGGCCTCCAGCGATTCCTCGAGCACGGCCAAAGCGTCGAGATAGTCATCGCGGCCGAAGTCGCTCAGCCCGGTCCGCTCAATGGCCGCATCGTGGAATTGCTCGATGTTGCTCATTGAACATCCCTAGAGCAGTGCTCGATGTTGCTCATTGAACATCCCCCGGGCACTGCTCGATGTTGCTCATTGAACATCCCCAGGGCACTGCTCGATGTTGCTCATTGAACATCCCCAGGGCACTGCTCGATGTTGCTCATTGAACATCCCCAGGGCACTGCTCGATGTTGCTTACTGAACATCCCCAGGGCACTGCTCGATGTTGCTCATTGGGCCGCGGTGTTGAGCTGCTCCCCGAAGGCGGCCATCGTCTCGGCCGTGTCGGCGAAAAACAAGAACGACGGGACGATCAGGCGGTGAGCCCCCAAGTCGGCAGTCTCCTGTACTAGCCCCGCAGGATCATCCATGGGGGTGTTGGGCAGCCCAACGGTGACCTCGATTGCCTCTGGGTCCCGGCCGGCGGCCGCTGCCTCCTGGTGCATCACATCGATGAGCTCGGCGATGGACACCCCTTCCCGCGGTCCGGGCCAGAAGCCGTCGCCCAGCCGACCGGCCCGGCGGGCGGCGGCCTTGGAGTGACCGCCGATCACGATGGGCACCCGCCCGTTGGCCGGCTTGGGATTCACGCTGACCCCCGAGAAAGAAGCGTGGTCGCTGTGGAACGAGGCGCTGTCTGCATCCCATAGTGCTCGCATGGCCCCGATGTAATCGTCGGTGCGCTGGCCCCGTCGGTCCCACGGGATGCCCAGCGCCTCGAACTCCTCTTTGAGCCAGCCCACGCCCACCCCCAGGGTGACTCGGCCGCCTGACATGGAGTCCAGCGTGCCCAGCGATTTGGCCAGCACCACCGGGTTGCGCTGGGGCAGGATCAAGATCCCCGTGCCCAGTCGCAGGCTGGTGGTTGCCGAGGCCACCCACGTCAGCCAGATGAGCGGGTCGGGCAACGGGGAATCGGGAGCCATCGCCATCTTGCCCGAGGGATCGTAGGGGTACTGCGAGGCATACTCGTCGGGATACACCACGTGCTCCACCGTCCACACCGAGTCGAATCCGGCGGCCTCGGCCGCTTGTCCGAATTCCACTGCGCCTTGAGCAGTGGTCCAGTGGAGGATGTTCGCAAAACCGATGCCAAACTTCATGGCCCGTAACAGTAGGACAACCGCTAGCGGTTTGACTCCATGGCGGACCAGACGCGTTCGGGGGAGGCGGGCATGTCGAGGTGGCGGATGCCGAGATGGGAGAGGGCGTCCACCACGGCGTTCTGCACCGCGGGGGTGGCGCCCACGGTGCCCGACTCGCCGATGCCCTTGGCCCCCAACGGGTTCAGCGGCGTGGGGGTGACCGACTCGAATACCTCGAAACTGGGCAGCTCGGTGGTGGAGATCACCCCGTAGTCGGCGAAGTTGGAGGTGAGCAGGTTGCCGTCGGGGTCGTAACGGATCTCTTCGATCAGGGCTTGGGCCGCTCCGGCGGCCAACCCGCCGTGGATCTGGCCGCGGGCCAGCAGAGGATTCAAGAGAGTGCCGGCGTCGTCCACTGCCACCAGCCGCTCCAGCCTCACCTCGCCGGTGTCGGAGTCAACCTCCACCACGGCCACATGGCTGCCGAACGGGAACGTGGCGCCGTGCTGTTCGAAGTCGTTCTCCACGAACAGCGGCTGGTCGGCCGCGGCGGCCACCTCGGCCCAGCCCGTAGTCCGGGCCGGTGTGCCCACCACGTGGAACTGGCCGGTCTCGGAATCCAGCACCACGTCGGCGGGCGCGGCCTCCAGGATGTCAGCGGCCAGCGGGCGGGCTGCCTCGACCAACTTCTCGGAGGCGTCGAACAGGGCCGAACCGGCGATCTGGGCCGTGCGAGACCCTCCGGTGATGTCGCTGGAGGGGATCTCGTCGGTGTCGCCGTGGACCACCTCGATGCGGTCCATGTCAATGCCCAGGGTGTCGGCCACCACCATCGCCAAGGTGGTCACATGGCCCTGGCCGAAGGGAGTGGCCCCGGTGCGGGCCAGCACAGTGCCGTCAGGCCGAAGCTCCACGCTTCCCGTCTCCGTGCAGACAGGACCCATCGGCGAGGTCACCTCCACATAAGAGGACACTCCGATGCCCAGCAGCCGGTGATCGCTCTGCCCCCGGCGGGCGGCCTGCTCGGCCCGCAGCCCGTCGTAGCCGGCCGCCTCCAAGGCGGCTTCCAGAGTGGCCCGGTAGTCCCCGGAGTCGTAGGCCGCTCCGGTTGGGGTGGTGAGGGGGAAGGCGTCGGGCCGCAGAAAGTTGCGGCGGCGCACTTCGGCAGGATCCATGCCGATCTCCGCGGCGAACAGGTCCACGGCCCGCTCGATGGCCGCGGTGGCCTCGGGTCGACCGGCACCTCGGAATGCCTGCATCGGGGCGGTGTTGGTGGCCACCGCAGTGGCCGACCAGGCCACATTCTCGATGTCGTAGTTGCCCGGCGCCATGAGCCCGGTGAATGTGGGCAGCAGCGCCCCCACCGCGGGATAGGCACCGGCGTCGGCCAGGATGTCCAGACGGTAGTGGGTGAGACGGCCATCGGCAGTGCCCCCCAGAGTCACGGTCTGAAACTGGGCCCGACTGTGGCCCAGCGACTGGAGGCTCTCGGTACGGTTCTCGGCCCAGCGCACCGGGTGGCTCACCCGGCGGGCCAGCCACCCCAGCAGGCACTCCTCGGCCCCGGGGGCAGCCTTGGTCCCGAAGCCGCCGCCCACATCGGGGATGATCACACGCACCTGCGACGGGTCTAGGCCCAGCGCGCCGGCAATGGCTCTTTGAGCGGGGTGGGCGCCTTGGGTGCTCGACCAGCAGGTGAGGCGCCCGTCGTCGGCCCATGCGGCGACAGCCACCCGGCCTTCGATGGGGCTGGCGTAGATCTTGGAGTTCACGATGCGGTGGGTGACCACCACATCACACCGGCTGAAATCCAGATCAGCCGCCGGGGGAAAAAAGATCGCCACGTTGGACTCAGCGTCCTCGAATAGTTTGGGGCCGTCGGCGGCAGCCTCGGCGTCGACCACCGGGGGCAGCGGGTCGTAGTCGGCCCACACAGCCTCGGCAGCATCGGCAGCCTGGGCGACGGTCTCGGCCACCACTGCGGCGATGGGCTCGCCGACGAAGCGCACCCTGTCGGTGGCCAGCAGGGTGCGGGACATGGCGGCGTCGCCCATCATCGGCGGTCGGGCGGCCAAGTCCAGGTCGTCGCCGGCGACCACGTCGATGACCCCGGGCATGGATCGGGCATCGCCGGTCTCAACCGACAGCAGCCGGGCGTGGGCGATAGGCGACCGCACGAACACCACATGGGCCGCCCCCTCTACCGGGATGTCGGCCACGTACGTCCCCCCGCCGGTCAGCATCCGGGGGTCTTCCACCCGCCTCACTTCGTTGCCCAATATGCTCATGGCCGCAGGGTAGGCGACCAACCAATCAGGCTCTCATTAGAGAGACATTCGCCAGGCGTGGGCGTCTTGGCCCATGGGAGTGGAAGGGGGCCGGTCGGTGAACGGCCACAGCTCCTCGGCGATGCTGCGCCAGTTGGCGGTGGCGCCGAGTTGGGCGAACAGCGAGATCAGCCCGAGGTTGATCCGCTGGAGCACCACCAGCGAGGGCGGTACGTTCAGCACTTTTTTCAGCTCGGCGTGATCGCCGGAGGCACCGAAGATGGCCCTTACCCCCGCGGCGGCGTACTCGGGGGTAAAGGTCCGGGTCTCGTCGGTGAGCACGAACTCGTAGAATTGGGTGAAGAACTCCTCCACCTCGTTGTCGCTGAACGGCGCGTCGGCCGGCAACAGGCCAGCGGCCACCTGCTCGGCCCTGAATCGGGAAATGTCGCGGTCGATCACCATGGCGGTGAGCATCCGCTCGAACTGGGCGGTCTCGTCGGCGGTGAATCGCTTGACGAGGCCGAAGTCCAAGAAGACGACCGAGCCGTCGGTACCGAAGAGGTAGTTCCCGGGGTGGGGATCGCCGTTGAACGCCCACAAGCGGTAAATCGACCCGAACGAGAACCGGTAGATGGTCTCAGCCACCCGGTTGCGCTGTTCTGGGGGCCAGCCCAGCACTTGCTCAAAGGTCGCCCCCACCGCCAGCTCGGTGGTCAGCACCCGGGCCGAGCTCAAATCGTCGTACACGTCGGGAACGGCGATATAGGGGTGGCCCCGGTAGTGGTCGGCGAACAAGCGCTGGTTGGACGCTTCGTGCTCGTAGTCCAGCTCCTCGGTGAGCCGCTGGCGCAGCTCCTCGGTGATGGGGGCGGTATCGAGGCCGGGGAACAGCACCGAGAGCGCCCGGAACACCATCCGGGCCGATCCCAGGTCGGTGGCGATGGCCTCGGCCACACCGGGGTACTGGACCTTGACGGCGCAGGCCCGGCCGTCGGCGGTGATGGCCCGGTGGACCTGGCCGATAGACGCCGCCGCGATCGGCACCGGATCCCATTGCTCGAACAGCTCACCGGGCGGGGCGCCCAGCTCGGCGGCGACCACCGACTCGGCGAGAGCCGGGCTCATCGGCGGGGCGTTGGCCTGAAGTTGGGCCAGCGATGCCCTCGTGGCCTCGGGCAGGCCCACATCCAGGTAGCTGGCCATCTGGCCGACCTTCATCAGCGCGCCCTTCATGTTGCCCAGCACCTCCACCACGTCGGCCGCGGTGCGCAGCTCCCGCTCGGCGTCGAGGGCCTCGGCCCGCTGGGCGTCTGCAAATGCCTGACGCGCTTTGGCCTTCGCCCATCGTCCGCCGCTACGGGCACCCAGCCCGGCTATCTTGGCCGTGCGCCCCAGCCGTCCCCGCCGGGGCACCGCTCCCCGACCACGCCCGTCTGCCACGCCGCCGAAAATACCGGTCAAGCTGCTTCTACATACACCTCTGATGGCAAATTACAGTCGGTATCATCCTCGGGTGGCCACCATCGTCTACATAGACGGCTTCAACTTCTACTACGGGGCCGTTAAAGACACTCCGTACAAGTGGCTCGACTTTGAAGCTCTGTGTCGGCGTCTCCTTCCGAAAGACCAGATCACCAAAATCCGCTATTTCACCGCGCGGATCAGCTCCCGCCCCGACGATCCTCAGCAAGCTGCCCGCCAAGAAACGTTTCTCCGAGCTCTTGGTACCTTCCCCCTCATTGAAATCCACCAAGGACATTTTGTAACCCGGCCCACTCGGATGACGCTTGTGAATCCCCCAGCCAATGGTCCTCGAACCGTCAAAGTTTGGAAGACAGAAGAGAAGGGCTCCGATGTCAATATCGCGACCTATCTGCTCCTCGACGCTTTCCAGAAGCGTTGCGATACCGCGGTGATCATCAGCAACGACTCCGATCTCGCCGAACCAATTCGAGTTGCGCGAACAGAGATCGGCCTCAAAGTTGGCATCATCAACCCCCATAAGCCGAGGTATCGGTCGCGACGACTCCAGGGAACCTTTTTCAAGCAGCTTCGACACAACGTTCTTGCCCATGTCCAACTGCCACCGTCCATCCAGACCAGCCAGGGCGTCATCGGCAAACCCAGTGCCTGGTAGAAAAACGCAAGGGCTCGCCGAAGCGAGCCCTGCACCCAGCCACCGAAGCGACTAGGGGAATATCAACATTCTACCTACAAGGGTGACATTACCTACAAGTATCTCTTCGGTTTCCCCTATCGGCAACAGGGCAAAAAGTGTATCATGAAGCGGAACAGTTCCGCTATGCGGTACAAAGACTGTCACTGGTCTGGGCCGCAACCACCCTCCCGCAGAACCATCACGGAGTCCCAGCCATGCGAATCCTCTTTGCTGACAGCCTGGCCGAGAGCGCGGTCGATCGGCTGCGGACGGGGGGCGACGTCTGCGTGGTCGAGCCATCCCTGACGGCGGAGGACCTGCCGGAGCGCATTTCCGGGTTCGACGCGCTGGTGGTGCGCAGCACCAGGGTGACCGCGGCCGCCCTAGACGCCGCCGACCAGCTCGGACTGGTGGTGCGGGCTGGGGCCGGAACCAACACCATCGACGCCGATCGGGCCGCCGAGCTGGGCATATTCGTGTGCAACGTACCGGGGCGCAACGCCATCGCGGTAGCCGAGCTGGCCATCGGGCTGATGTTCGCCATCGACCGCCATATCGCCCCCGCCACCGCCGATCTCCGGGCCGGCGCCTGGAACAAGCAGACCTACAGCAGGGCCCGGGGCCTGTTTGGCTCCACCTTGGGCATCATCGGCATGGGCGCCATCGGCATCGAAGTGGCCCAGCGGGCCAGTGCCTGCGGCTTGAAAGTCATCACCGAGTTCCGCAATGACCGCACCCGCGACGGGGGGCGCCGCATGGCCGACATCGGGGTTGTGGAAGTGCCCGATAGGCCAGCGCTGCTGGCCACCAGCGACATCGTGTCGCTGCACGTCCCCGGCGGCGAAGACACTGTGGGGATGGTGGACGCCGAGTTCCTGGGGGCCATGAAGCCCGATGCGGTGCTCATCAATACCAGTCGGGGCGAGGTGGTGAACGAGGTCGCTCTGCTGGCCGCGCTGGATTCCACCGACCTGCGGGCCGGTCTCGACGTGTTCGCCAACGAGCCGTCGGGAGGAGTCGGACAGATCAGCTCCCAGCTGGGCCGCCATCCCAAGGTCACGGCCACCCATCACATCGGGGCCTCTACCGAACAGGCCCAGTTGGCGGTAGCGGAGGGCACCGCCGAAGTGATCGAGGCCTACCGCCACGGCGTGGTGCTGGACTGCGTCAACCTGGAGCGGGTGCCCAACCGCACCGCCACGCTGAGCATCCGCCACCACGACCGGGTGGGTGTGCTGGCCTGTGTCCTGCAAGAGCTGAGCCGGCTCCACCTCAACGTGGCCAACATGCAGAATCGGATCTTCTCCGGCTCGGAGGCGGCGGTGGCCACTATCGAGATAGCCGGCACCATCGACGACGAGCTACTAGACACTCTCGGCGCCATCGAGCATGTGATCTGCGCTTCTGTGCTGGACACAGACCCAACGGCGGCCCAATGACCGATACGCGCCCAGCGATAGAGCAAAGCTCTTTGGGCGAACCTCTGGTCGCGCCCTTCGGCGGCTGGCTCGTGCACCCCGACTGGGCTGAGCGGGTCATCAGCCGGGCCTACGACAACCTCTCGCCCCAACAGCGCCGAGCGCTGGTAGTGGCCAACCCGTACAGCTATATGAACGTGACCCGGAGCCGAGAGGATCTCTTCGACAACGCCGACTTGTCTCCTGATGGTTTGGTGGGTGAAGGCGCCGCCGCCCTCACCCGACTCCTCAACGCCGACGCTTTTGCCCCAACCGGCCGGCCGGCATTGTATCTGTATCGCCTGTCCCACAACCAGGGTGTGCAAACCGGAGTGGTGTGCACCGTACCGGTACGAGGCTTTGGCGACGGCCGCATCCGCATCCACGAGAACGTCCACGACGATCGGGCATCTTTGCTCACTGCGCATCTCCGGGGTGTGGGCGCCACTTCCAGCCCGGTGGCCATGGCGGTACGGTCCACGGCCGAGTTGTACCGCCCGCTGCTGGACATCACCTCGACCGTCCCCGCCGACATCGAGTTCGGGTCCACCGCAGTCCGCCATCAGGTTTGGACCGTGCCGGAGGACTGCACCGACTCGCTGGCCGCGGCCTTCGACGACCAGGTGCTCTACGTCACCGACGGACACCACCGGTCGGCCGCGGCAGTGCGTGCGCTGGAAGCGGAGCCGCACGATCCGACTCTGGCTCGGACATTGGCCGTGATCTTCCCGGACGAACAGCTCCATGTGCAGTCTTTCCACCGGCTGGCGACCGACCAGCACGACCGCCGGGCGGAGGACTGCCTGGAAGCGCTGTCGGAAGAGGCCGAGGTTAGCTCGGTTTTTTCTTCGTTTGCTGCCCGCCCCAGCGGCCCGGGAATCGCTGGCCTCTATCTGGGGGGATCATGGCACCGGTTGGAGCTGCCGCCAGCTATTGGCAACGGCGCAGTGAGCAGGCTGGACGTGGAGCGGCTGCGCCGATCCATCCTCGGTCCCGTTCTGGGCGCCGACGAGCTCAGCCAGCAGGGGGCGGTGGACTATCTGCCAGCTGCCGCGGGCTTTGATGAGCTGGCCCGCCGCTGCGATGAGGAAAACCGGGTGGGGTTCGCACTGTACCCCTTGTCGGTACGCGAGCTGATGGCGGTGGCCGATGAGAACGGGCTCATGCCGCCCAAGTCGAGCTTCTTCGCCCCCAAGCCCCGCTCCGGCGTGTTCCTGCGGGTGCTGGGTCGGGGGGCCACGTCCCACCTGCCCGCCTCCTGAGGCGACCGAAACCGCAAAGCCGGTACTGTTTTCGGCGTGTTGATCTCTTCGGACTCCCATGTGGTCGAACCCGGCGACTTGTGGTTGGAGCGCTTGCCCAGGCACCTGCGGGACCGGGCGCCCCGCGCGGTGCAGGATCCCGGCAACCACTACTGGTACTTCGAGGCTCCGGAGATGGGCCGGGGGGTGAACCTCACCCTGTCGCGTACCGCCGGGATGACCCAGAGCGAGGTAGATGCCTTGCTGGCCACCGACCCCGATGCCTGGGTGGGGGCGACCGGCGGGCACGATCCAGCAACCCGGCTGGCCGACTTGTGGGTTGACGGCACGGTGGCCGACGTCGTTTACCCCACCGCCGGCCTTTCGCTTCTGCAATACGACGACGTCGAGCTCCAGCTGGCCTGCGTCCAGGTGTACAACGACTGGCTGGCCGAATTCTGCGCCGCCGACCCCGACCGGATCATCGGCATCGCCATGGTCCCCACCTGGGACATCGAGGTGGGCGTGGCTGAACTCAACCGCTGCGGCGACATGGGGCTGCGGGGCGCCATCATCTGGAGCTCCCCGCCCGCCGCCCGGGACTACAGCTTCTTCTCCGACCGGTACGAGATGCTGTGGACCACCGCCGCCGAGCGGTCGATGCCGATCTCCATCCACATCCTGGCCGGCCACCAGACCAAGGGCATCGGCCAATACGGGGTGACCGTGGAGGGCACCTACTACTTCGGCATCACGTCGCGCGATGAGCTGGCCCACACCGTGTCCGAGATGATCGCCGCCGGTGTGTTCGAGCGCCATCCCGACCTGCGGATCGTGGCCGCCGAGGGGGGCATCGACTACGCCGCCCGGCTGGAGCAGAGGCTCGACCTGACCTATAGCGGCGCCTGGAGTCGGATCGACGACCGGTTGACCATGAAGCCGTCGGAGTACTTCCGCCGCAACGTGTACCTCACCTACATCGAAGACCCGATCGGGCTGAACAACCTGCGGTTCACCGGCAGCGACCACTTCATGTGGTCGAGCGACTACCCCCACGGTGCCGCCACCTGGCCTCGCTCCTATGAGCTGATCACCCAGGAATTCGATGACACGGGGGTGAGCGAAGACGACCGCTGCAAGCTGACCCTCACCAACGTGGCCGAGCTGTACCACATCGACTTGGAAGCAGTGAGCCAGCCGTCTCCGGTCATCGCCAACCAGGTCGCCACGGCACCAACGCCTAACTGAGCGGCAGCCGTCGGGAATCAGACGGCGGCGCGGGAGGCTGCTTGTTGATGAGGTGGGTGGCGGCCGACTCGAAGTAGTCCAGCATGGCGGTACAGATGTCGTCGGGCATCTCGGTCTCGCCCAATGCGGCCCGCATGTGGCCCATCCAGGCATCCCGCTCGGCGACACCGATCTGGAACGGCGCATGGCGCATCCGCAGCCGGGGGTGGCCCCGCTCGGCGCTGTAGTGGGGCGGCCCGCCCCAGTACTGGGCCAAGAATCCGGCCAGATGGCTCCGAGACGGGCCCAAATCGTCGGGATACAGGGGGCGCAGCACCGGGTCGTCGGCCACTCCGTCGTAGAAGCGGTCCACCAACTGGTCGAAAAACGCCTGTCCTCCCGCCAAGTCGTACACGGAGCGCTCCACCGGCCTAGCGTATTGCGATATGTCCTCGGTCATCCTCTTGAGGCACGCCAAATCCGACTGGAACTCGGGCGCGACCGACGACCTCAACCGGCCGCTGGCCGATAGAGGACACCGGGCCGCTGCCGCTGTCGGCGCCTTTCTCGCCGAGGGCGGACACGTGCCCGACCTGGTGCTGTGCTCACCGGCGACCCGAGCCCGCGAGACCCTCAATCTGGCCATGGCCGCCGGGGATTGGAACTGCCCGGCGGAGACGGCCGACGAGCTGTACTACGGGACGGTCGACCAGTTGGTTGCTCTGGCCTGCCAGCGGCGGGTACCGGTAGTCATGCTGGTTGGCCACGAGCCAACCATGTCAGACGCCCTGAAACAGATGACCGGCACCAACCTGCGCATGCCCACCGGAGCCCTGGCCCGGGTGAGTCTCAACCCCGACAACTCCGGCCGGCTGGAATGGCTCATCCCCTCACGCCTGCTGACTGACCGCTAGTCGTCCTCAGGATCACTGGCCTCAGTCAACTCCGGCACGGTCGGCTCGGCTGTGGCCTCAACCAACTCGGCCGCGGCCACCATCCGGGGATAAGCCTCCACCGTGCCAGTCGACTCGATCTGCTGGCCTCCCGCGACCACGCCCCAGTCTTCGAACTTGCGGGCCCGGGGCAGCACCCGGCCTTCCAGGGAGCCGATACTCTTGTTGTAGGCATCAACCGCCCGCTTCAACCCTTTGCCTACACCATCCACGTGGCCGGCGTAGGTCTTCAAGCTGGCGTACAGATCGGCGGCCCCATCGGCAATCTGCTGGGCGTTTTCCTGAAGGTCCTGCTGCTGCCATGCCACTGCCACCGTCCGCAGAAATGCCAGCAGCAGGCCAGGGGTGGCGATGAGCACTCGATGCCTCTGCCAGGCGTCCTCCCACAGCGTGGGCTTCACGTCCATGGCGGTGTCCAGGATGGGATCGGCGGGCACGAACATCACCACGAAATCGGGAGACCCCTCAACCGCATCGGCATAGTCGCGATCCCCCAGAGTCTTGGCATGGCCCATGAGCGAGTTGGCATGGCTGTCCAGCAATTCGACTTGGCGTTGCTCGTCGTCGGCGTGGTGCGCGTCGAGGTAGGAGCTCAGCGGCGTCTTGGCGTCGATCACCACTTTCAGGCCCCCCGGAATGTGGACCACCGCGTCGGGCCGCCCGCGGCTTTCGCCCAAATCGATGGTCTCCTGTTCGACGAAGTCGATGCGCTCGCTAAGCCCCGACAACTCCAGAATGTTCCTGAGCTGCTGCTCCCCCCATTGACCCCGGATCTGCGGGGAACGCAAGGCCTCGCTAAGGCCCTGGGCCGTGACCCGAAGTTGGCCCACTTGGTTTCGCAAGACGTCGTAGGCCCCCTTGCGGTCTTTCTCCATCTCGACGACCTGCTTTTCGAACTTCTCCAAGTTCTCCCTGACCGGTTTGACCAGCTCGTCGATGGCCTGCTGGCGCTTCTCCAGATCGCTGGCGTTGAGCTTTCGCTGCGCATCCAACTGCTCTTTGGCCTGCCTGAGGAACGCCTCGCTGTTGGCCTTGGTCACGTCATCGGCGATCCCCTTGAACTGGGTCTCCAGCTCCTCGCGGGCCTTGGCCAACTCCTCGTTACGAGCCTGATGATCGGCTTTGACTCTGTCCAACTCACGCAGCGCGGCCTCCCGCTCGGCCCGCATCTCATCCCGCTCGGCCCGGGCCGCATCGCGCTCGGCCCGCGCCTCGCTGAGCTGCTGATCGCGCTCGTCAAGCCGAGTCCTTAGCTCACTTGCGGCATCGGCACCCGCGCCACCCTCAGCATGGCGCATTCTCCACACCACAACGGCCAGGGCAAGCACCAAGACCAAGACAACGATGAGAAGAACAATCTCCATAGGCCCGCCATCCTATGAACCCCCACTGACAGTTTCCGGTAACGCCTACCAACCGCGGGTTGACCTAACCTCCAACCGGCCCGAAGAACGACGAGGAGGCTCTCCATGCGCCAGATGAACGAACTCGGTTTCTACACCTTGGCGGGGGCGCCGGAGTCGCCTCGGGAGTTGATCGACGAGGTCCGCCAGGCCGAGGAGCTGGGCATCGGCAACGTGTTCATCAGCGAGCGGTTCAACATCAAAGAGGCGGCCACCCTGTCGGGGGCGGTCGGCGTGGCGGCCGAGAGCATGGGCATCGCCACCGCGGCCACCAACCACCACACCCGCCATCCCGTGGTGACCGCGGCCTACGCCATGACCATGCACAAGCTCACCGGCGGTCGCTTCTGCCTCGGCCTCGGCCGGGGAGTCGACCGCTTGTCCCAGGCGTTCGGACTGCCCCCCATCACCACCGCCCAGATGGAGGACTTCGCGGGCATCATGCGCCGGCTGTGGCAGGGCGAGGCCATCTTCAACCACGAAGGCCCGATCGGCAGCTACCCGGTGCTGACCCTCATGGGGGCCAGCAGCGAGCACATCCCCATGGCCCTCACCGCCTTCGGTCCCAACTCCCTGGCCCTGGGCGGACGCTGCTTCGACGCGGTGGTGCTGCACACCTTCTTCACCGACGAGACCACCGCTCGGGTGGTTAGCGAGGTCAAGCAGGCCGCAGAACAAGCAGATCGCGATCCGGCCTCGGTGAAGGTGTGGTCGTGCTTCGCTACCATCGGCGACCACCTCCCCGAAGACGTGAGGCTCAAAAAGACGGTGGGCCGCATGGCCACCTACCTCCAGGGCTACCCCGAGCTCATGGCCCGCACCAACAACTGGGACCAAGCCGCGCTGGAGCGGTTCCTAGCCGACGAGCTGGTGGCCGACTTCCAAGGCGCCATCGACCAAGCAGCCACCACCGAGCAGCTCGAGCACATCGCCACCCTCATCCCCGACGAGTGGCTCGCCCCCGCCGCCACCGGCACCTCCGCCCAATGCGTCGAGAAAATCCGCGGCCAGTTCGACTTAGGCTGCGACGGCGTCATCCTCCACGGCGCCAGCCCCGCCCAACTCCACCCCATCGTCACCGAATACGCCCGCACCCGCCCCACAGGGAAATTCGACCACCTCCCCGCCAACCCCGGCGGGTGAGGGATGTGCTGGTGGGATGCTCCAAACAGCAATTGATCTTTTTGCAAGCCTCTCCTTCAGATCAGCACCAAACCACTACCTATCTCAAAAACCTTGACCCGCGACAGGTTCTAGGCCGAGAAATGATCGAAGTAATCTTGGCCGCACAAGTCGTGTACCGGGTCAAGGTTTCTTGCCCAGGTCAAGGTTTGGGGGGAGACACTCGCGGCTCCGACCGGTCAAGCCAAAGGACTACGCGTTCCTCTACGATCTTTCCGTCGAGTCAGCACTACGCGGTACCTGGCGGTTCTACAGCGCGCCTCCGTCACCCGAGGAATTCGACCGGACGCTTTGGGCAGACGTGCTCGCCCAATTCATCGTCGAAAACGCTAAGGGAGACCCTGTCGGCCTCGCCGGGTGCTACGGAGCGGACTTCCGCAGCGGGTACGGCTACATCGGCTTCATACTCAGTGAGCCAGGGCGGCTCTCCGTATGGCCGCTTGAGGCCGGTGGTCTCTTCGTTGACTAACTGTTCGAGACGTTTCGGTTCCGAAAGCTGTACGGCGAGGGGCCCGACCTCGCGTTTGACCAGATCACAGCAGGCTTCGGTGCCTACTTCGCAGAGAAAGGCCGACTCTGCAAACACGTTCTCGTGCACGGTGGTTACCGCGACTGGATCACGATCGCTATCTACGCCGACCAGTGGGCGGACATCCGGGCCACGCAGAATCGGCGGCGAACGCTCTTGGCCGCGGAGTTTCAAGGAGGAGACGATGCCCAACGAGCGTCCCTTGACACAGCTTGAGGTCTTCGAAGCCCTCGTCGAACTTGACCGGATCGCGCCGTGGACTCTCGATGACAACTTCGCAGCAGACCTGCGTTCTGAGGCTGATGTCGCCTACTTCCGCTAACATTTTAGCGCTGAGCGCTGGCGGCCTCCGAGTGAGAAGGCGACCAGCGAAGGACCAGATGATGCTTGACTACGCCGACTTCATGGAACGAGTTCAGCGAACAGTGAATTGGGATTTCCGGATCCCCGACCCGAGATGCCGCCTCGACGAAGCCGAGCTCGATTCCCTGGAAAAATTTGAGCTGGTACTCGTCCTGGAGGATAGCGGCAACATCCTCGACGACGATCTCACCCGGGTCGAAACCTTTGGTGATCTCGTCGCGGCTTTGCGGTGACCATGACGGCGCTGGAGCGCTCGATCGATCGTTCTCCTGTCCGGCTTCGCCCTGCTTCGCTCCTCGTGTCAGGAGTTCTGCCGTGACCCTCGTGCGGCATCTGTGGTCGTTGGTGTTGCTGTGCGCGTGCGTGACGGCGTGCGCCAACAACGCCTCCACGGACTCTGCTCAAGACACGTGGTCCTCAACGTCGCCTTCTACCACGAGTAGCTTGGACACCCAGGTGACCTCGTCGCCGACCGCAGCCACGTCTTCCTCGACGTCGCCTTCTACCACGAGTAGCCCCGAACCGACGTCCGATACGACATCCACCGAACCGCCCCCGCCGATCTCGACCGGAAAAGCTCCACCCGAGATGGTCGATGATCGAGGTACGAGCGCGATTCCGAAAGCGGCGCAGGAGCTTCTTCCGGGCGAGCTATTCCACGGGCTGACTGACCGCGGCGAGCAGCCGTTCGAAGTTCTAATCGCGAAACAAGACGCGATCTTGGCCGGTGAGAAGTCTTACATCCGGGGCTCGCTGCACTGTCTGGGTCCGTCGCGGGAGATGGAGGAGGGTCTTCTGCCCGGCGTGTGTGAGGTGTCTCAAGTCGAGATGAGCGTCTGGCCGGTCGATGCTGAGCAGGCAGTGCGACAGGTGCTGCTTGGGGTCGCCGACAGTGGCGAGTTTGGAGCGCTGTTCCAAGTAGATGCTGCGAATGAATACGCCATTTCGCTCGACATCGCTACGGTCGCTGGCGATACGTACCGCTATCCACCTGGCAACGACTCGCTGAGTCTGAGCGTGTTCAGCAGATCCGGTAATGCGATGCTCGTCGATGAGGCCCGTCTAAACGGTGGCGTTCGGGCTGCCGACAAAGCAGTCGAGCTTTCATACGGTGACGGTCCGGACGAGGTCGGTCGAGTTGCGGGTGAGGGTCGAGCGGCTCTAGGCCCGTCATCGTTCGTGATTGACGATGGCGGCGCGGTCTATATAGCCGACTGGCTGCACGGCCGGAACCTGATCGTCTCGGACGGCAAAGTCATCGGGGAGCAGCGAACGGGCGTCGAGCGGCCCTACGACCTAGCACGGGCAGCAGGCCGCACTTTCGTGGCAACGCTGGGACTCGATGCCGAGGTATTGGTTGTCGACGACAGCGGCGTCGTGACTCACTCCGATGTGGTGCCGTTCGGGGTCGCCTACCGCATCGATACCGAGCCGGGTGCTGATGGCGTCTCCGTCGTAGTTGGCCCGAGCACGAGAGTCACCGCAGACCCAAATAGCGCAGGCGTCACCGATTATCGTCAACGACTGGCCCTCGATGCTGAAGCGGGTGTGATTAGGGCTTCGCTCAGCAACAACAGATTGCTGGTCGCTCTGGACGGCGCAGCATCGGCGTACTCCATGCCTGACGGCTGGCGACTTGGCTCGCTCTTCTTTGATGCGGAACGAGCCGACGGCGGCCATGTGGTTGCAATGGTAGCGACCAACGACGCTTCGAGCTTCACGCTCGTTGCGAGCATCGACGCAGCGGGAGACGTGACCGGGGTGCACCTATTGCCGATGCCCACTATCGAACAGGACGTCTTTCCCGCGGGTGCTCGCTGGGACCAGACCAGAGAGGCTGTCGTCGTGAACGTGTCGAACGCGAATGCCTTCCGCCTCGAGTGGTACGATCTGTAACTGGCCGAATTCTGATCAACTACCCGGTTCCAAAGAGGGTGATGATGGGACATTCCACCACTACGAGGAGGGAGACAGGAAAGGCACGGCGTCGGAAGTCCGCGTCGGCAGCTGCTGGTCTCGCCGCTGCTGTGGCGGTGGTTCCGCTCGTCGGCCCTGCCTCGCCAGCTGAAGGCGCGGCGACCTGGAGTCAGAACAACTGAGACTACAGCGGCAGCTCGGCAGATACTACCTGGCCGGGGCGGCGTCGAAGGCCAAAGCGAGCGCCTACGTCGGTGAGGGCTACGAGTGGGCGAGCAGCAGTCGGGTTTCTAACGCTTCGGCGCTCCGCTGCAAGGTTCGGGCGGTGGGGCTGACCGACCCTCGCTCGATGCGGCTGATATCTCCCTGGTCGACCCCGCAGCGCTCTGCCAACTCCGCCTGCGTCAGGCCAAGCCCCTCACGCAGTCTCACAACCTGCATGGCGATGTCGTAGGCCTGCTCGAAGACGTCTCGCTGGGCCTCAGCATCATCGCCAAGCCTTGCACGGCGCTCGGCGGTCACATCGCTATAGGTCGGGGACATTTCTCGCTCTACCTCCACATAGCACTATATGGGGTTGGCCCATATCGGCAACGGCCCGCAGGCACAGCGCTGCCTCAGATTTATCCGCGCCGCCTTCTTGCTTTGAACTCGGCTAGCGCTCGCCTCGGCGTTTGAATTCTGGTAGTCCAGAGCCAGAACGACAGATAACGTTTAGATCCTTCCCCCTAACTGAAACCCAGAAAAGATAGGGTGATCTTGTGGGCGACGCAATGCCGGGCTTCACCCACAAGGCAGAACCCGGCAACAGCAATCGAGCCCACGCTGCGCACGGCCCGACGGAGGAATCTCTCGTCGGTGGCGACCCGCGACTGTCATCGGAGACCAGCACCATCTCCCGGAACTCCGACGAATACGAAAACGGCATCCCTGCACCTCCCAGCACGGAACACCGCCACTCTCACATACCAAGACCGAAAAAAGGTGGACAGATCAGATGACCAAAAAACGGGGTCCGGCCACGTCCACACCGAACAAGCACCGGTAGGTGTTCAACAGATTCTCCTGATCGGCGATCAGCCGATCCCGTTGCTCCATATCAGAAACCGACTGCGCCGAAACCGTTGGCCCTGCTGCCCCCAGCACAGCCACCACCAGCGCCACCGCCACCACAACGCCGATCTGGACACGCTGTTTTGCCATCGCCAACATGCGAACTCCCACTGTAGAAGGGCAACGGTGGTTGAAACACTCTGTGTTCAACGGTAGGTTTGGCCTCAACCACTCGGGGACGTGGACCAGTCCTCCGCCAAATTCAACATGGAGGCCGGCTATGCCAGCGAGTGGACCAATCAGCGAGGGCCAGCGCTTGGCTCTCTTGAGCCGCTTGTGCGAGGTACTGGGAGAAGAAGAGGGAAGAACTCTGATGGAGAGCCTGCCCGCCGTCCACTGGCACGACCTCGCCACCAAAGACGACGTCAGAGCCAGCGAAGACCGGCTCCGCACCGAGATGAACGGCAAATTTGCGGAGATGAACGGGAAATTCGTTGCGCTTACCGCGGAGATGCATGCCGAGTTCGCCAAGGTCAACGCCGAGTTCGCCAAGGTCAACGCCGAGTTCGCCAAGTTTCGGGGCGAGATGGCCCTTCAGTTCGCCAAGCAGACCCGGACGATGGTGTTCACCATGCTGGGGTTGGCATTCCCGATCTTGGGCACCATTCTGGCCGTGGGCCTGACCTGACCAGCAGACTGACTCCACATCGCTGTTCGCTGAGGCTCGCCCAGCCTTCACCACACAGCCTGCACTGAGCCCAGAGGCCGGTATAGCGTCGTGGCGATGCAAACTGTGACGACCAGTGTGGCTGGGTTGGGGATGCGGGAGTTCACCGGGGGGTCGGGGGATCCGCTGGTTATGTTGCACCACTCGTTTGGGAACCCGGGGTGGATGCCGATTCACGAGGCCCTGGCTGAGCACTACACCGTTCATGCGCTGGATTTGCCGGGCTACGGGGGGCCCGAGGGATCGGAGCAGCCCGACTGGGCTCGTCATCCCCGGGATTTGGCCCTCATTGTGGGCCAGTGGCTGCGGGCCAAAGGCTTTGGGCTGGCTGAGCTGGTGGGCTGCGGATTCGGCGGCTGGGTGGCCGCTGAGCTGGCCACCATGGCCCCGGAGCTGATCAAGCGGCTCATACTGGTGGGGGCGGCCGGGCTGCTGCCCGAGCAGGGCCGCATCTACGACCAGTTCTTGGTGTCGCACTCCAACTATGTGCAGGCCGCCTTCTCAAGCCAAGACGCCTACGAGGCCATCTTCCACAGCAACGGCGACGACCCCGACGAGCACCCTCTCGGCGACGACACCCTGGTGGTGTGGGACATGAACCGGGAGATGACCACCCGGGTGGCGTGGAAGCCCTACATGTACAACCGCCGCCTCCGGCCCCTGCTCGGCGGCGTGACCGTCCCTGCCCTGGTGGTGTGGGGCGACAGCGACGCCGTGGTGCCCATCGAGTGCGCCCACACCTACGTCGAGGCCCTGCCCGACGCCCGTCTGGTGATCGTCCCCGACTGCGGCCACGCCGTAGATCTGGAAGCCCCTGAAGCGCTCGCCGCCATCATCACCGGAGGAAATAGCTGATGTTCCTGTCGTATTTCACCGAGCAGCCCATGAGCGCCTATCCGGCCGATGAGGGCTTGAAGGAGGGCTTCACCTCGGTGATGTTCTCCAACAAGTACTACGACCCGGTTGAGGGCAGCCGCCTGTTCAACGAGCGCATCGAGGAGTACAAGCTGGCCGAGCAGGTGGGCTTCGACGGGATCATGGTGAACGAGCACCACAACGCCCCGTTCTGCATGCAGGCCCGCATCACCGTGATGTCGAGCATCCTGGCCGCCATCACCGACCGGGCCAAGATCGTGCAGCTCGGCAACCCGCTGCCCACCTACGACAGCCCGCTGATGTTCGCCGAGGAGATCGCCATGATCGACATGATCTCCAAGGGCCGGCTCATCTCGGGCATCGTGCGGGGCGCGGGCCAGGAGTCGGTGTGCCTCAACGCCAACCCGGCCTACAACCGGGAGCGGTTCAACGAGGCCCACGACCTGCTGGTCAAGACCATGACCGACGACGGCCCGTTCTCCTGGGAGGGCGAGCACTTCCAGTACCGGGTGGTCAACCCATGGGCCCGGGTGCTGCAAAAGCCCCATCCCCGCATCTGGGTGCCCGGCGTGTTCAGCGCCGAGACCATCCGCTGGGCCGCTCAGCACCGCTACCCCTACATCTCGCTCAACACTCCTCTGCACCTCACCGGCGATCTGTGGCAGATCTACGACCAGGCCGCTCGGGCCTGCGGCTATGAGCCCGGACCGGAGAATCGGGGCTACCTGCTGCGGGTCCACGTGCAAGAAGATGGCGACAAGGCTCGGGAGAACGCCCGGGAGTTCATGTGGATGCAGGGCGAGTTCACCGGCATCGGCCACCCCTATTGGGTAAGCCCGTCGGGCTACGGGTCGTCGGCCCGCCGCCTGGACTATGCCAAGCTGGCCAACTCCGAGGTGCGGGGCTCACGGGCATCCCGCTTTGAGAAGCAGTTGGCCGCCCGGGAAATCGTGGCCGGTACCCCCGATGAGGTGATCGCCGAGCTGCGAGTGGTGCTGGAAACCTGCCGTCCGTCGATCCTCATGCTGTGGGGCAACGACGGCGGCGTCAGCCACGACGACTCCCTGCGGTGCATCGAGCTGATGGGCACCGAGGTGCTGCCCGCGCTGCGGGACATCGGCGATGAACTCGGCCTGCACGACCCCATGGAGCTGGACACCCCGGTGAGCCTGGCTCTCACCCCGCCCGATGAGCTGAACCCCATTGAGGAGGCGGCCGACGAGCGGCCCGAGGACACCTCGGACAGCCGGGCGCTGAAGATGTTCCGGTGACAGCCCTCAAAGGAGCACTGCGATGACCGAACCACAGCTCCAGGTGTCGTACATCCACGCCGAGGACATGGACTTCGCCGAGGTGAAGAGCCAGCAGCACGCCGACGGCCGCCGGGTGTCGGTGTGGCTGAAGCTGATGGAGCTGACCCAGGAGCGGGCCGTCTACCACACCCGCTACGACCCCGGCCTGGTGCTCGAGCGCCACGGCCACAACAGCGACCACTTCATCTTCGTCATCGACGGCGAGGTCACCTTCGACGAAGAGCTGTGCCGGGCTGGATCCCTCATCAAGCTCCCCCACCTGGCCACCTTCGGCCCCATCAAGGTGGGCGACCAGGGCGCCGAAATCCTAGAGATCTACTTCGGCGACTCCCGCCCCGCCCCCGCCGACAAAGCCGAGTACGCCTCCATCCTCGAAGAGCGCGGCATCACCGAACTCCCCCACCCCCCACTTGACCTCCCCGACTGGTTCGGCCCCAGGACCGACTAAGCCGGAACCGGGACCCCGAACAGCCTGGCTGGGTTGTCGGTCAGGATCTTGCGCTTGCGGTCGTCGCTGAGATCGTCGCGCTCAACCAGCAGCTTCACCGAGTGGGGGAAGTCGCAGTCCCAGTGGCAGTAGTCCGAGGAGTAGCACAGGATGTCTTCGCCCACCTGGTCCATCACATAGGGCAGGGCCGACTCAGTGGACTCCACGCCCACGAAACACCGCCCTGAAAGGAAATACTCTGAGGGTTTGCGATCCAAGATGGGGGCCTGGTCGGGCATCAGCTCGTACTCCTCGTCCAGTCGCTCCAGCCAGAACGGCAGCCAGCCGCAGCCGGCCTCCATGATGCCCAACCGCAAGTTGGGGAACCTGTGCAGGAGACCGCCAACGGTGAAGTTCATCGTGGCCAGCATGGCCCCGAACGGGTGGGTGACAGCGTGCTTTTCCAGCCGGGTGTTGTAGCGGTCCAAAACGATGGGCACCTGGTCGGGTGCCTGGCCCCCGCCGTGCACGCACACCGCAGCCCCGTGGTGGTCGGCCACTTCCCACACCACGTCGAGAGCCGGGTGGTTCAGGTTGCGGTCCAACACGTGCTGGGCGGTCACCATGCCCACGAACAGGTCGGGGTACTGGGTGAAGCACCGATCTAGCTCGGCGGCCGCCCGCTCCGGATCGATCAGGGGCAGCTTGGCCACCAGCTTCAGGCGGGTGGGGTCGTAAGCCGCGTAGGCAGCCCGGGCGTCGTTCAGCAGCCGGCACAACTCGGCGGAAAAACCCGGGTCGCCCAGCGCCCACTCTTCCCCTGATCCCGGCGGGAACATGATGGTCACGTCGATGCCCTCGAGGTCCATGTCGGTCATCCGCGGGCCGGGCACGGCCATGCCCTCCCGCTGTAGCGGCGTCTCGAAGTCCAGCTCGCCGGCGGCGTACTCGCCGTAGTTCTGCTGGTCCTCGGTGTGCACCGGCGATCCGGCCCCCGGAAGGTCGCCGTAGATCTCCTTCATCTTGGCCACGTACTCCACCATCTTCGGCCGCCACTCGGCACTGATCCCGTGGCGCCACTGGGGAGGCTCTCCCCCGTGGCCATCGGAGTCGATCACGTAATACCCGTACTTGCCCATCCCACCATCGTGGCACTTGGCGGGAACAAGGGCCAGCGAGCGCGTTGCCGTCTAGTGGAGACCCAAAACGACCGTCAGAGCTGTGTCTACACCCCACTGCTCTTCAGGCGTAAGCCGACCGACGAGATCACCGAGTCGGCCGGCGTCCACGGCGCCAACTTGCTCGACCAATACCTTGGTAGCTGATCCGGCTACGTGGACTTCAGGGCGAAAAGAAGCTGGGTGGGCGCTGGTAGACGTCGGCGCTACCAGGACGACTAACCGGGGCAATATGGCATCCGATTGCACAATTACGCCGAACCTCTCCCCTTGCTGTTCATGGCCGATTCCCTTAGGGAGTCGAAGCCGGTAGACATCACCTCTCTGCACGCAGACTCTCCATCATTTCTGCGACAGCCAGCATCTCGGCCCGGTCGAATTCGTCGGCCTCAAGCGCCTTGGCCTCAGCGGCAAGGGAGTCCATGTCGTACAAGCGATTCGCCGCTTCAACTAGGGCACTTCGGATCGCCTCTGACTGGCTTATCCCGGTGGAGGTGAGCCGATTCAGGGCACCGACCGCCTCTTCATCGAGCCGGACCGAGACAGCATGGGCCATGAGAAAAATGTATCACAATATGAGATACACGGGGCTGGTAAGGTCTGATTTCCGTTCTCCAACTGCGGGGATCGTGGCACTTGGGCAGCGCAAATGCTAGAAGTCAAGCCGTGAGGTTCGAACGATGAAAGCAGTGGTGATCTTTGAGAGCCGCACGGGGAACACCCGGCGGGCGGCGGAGATGATCGGCGGGGAGCTGCGCAGCGCCGGCTATGAGGTATCGGTGCGGCCGGTACACGGGTTGAAGCTCACCGAGATCGCCGAAGCCGACCTGTTGGCGGTGGGCACCTGGGTGGACGGGCTTGTTCTGTTCGGCCACCGGCCGGGGGGCACGGCCAAGCTGATGACGCTGCCGTCGCTACACCACAAGCAGGTGGCCGCCTTCGCCACCTTCAAGTGGTATCCGGGCAACTGCATCGACCAGATCGCCGACCTGCTGGCCTACAAGGGCGCCAACGTCATCCATCGCCGGGCATTCAACAAGACACAGCTCGACGTGCTGGTCCCTGAGTTTGTCGACAGTGTGCTGGCCGCGGTGGGAGCCCCGGAGCCGGCAGGAGCAACGGCATGACCATGGCCGCCGATGCTCCAGCAGCCACCGAGATACCCCGCATCATCAGCGTGGACGACCATGTGGTGGAGCCCCCGCACTTGTGGTCGAGCCGGTTGCCAGCCAAATACCGAGACATCGGCCCCCGCATCGAGTACCTGCCCCAGGGCGAGGTGGTGCTCGACGGCGGCACCTACCGGGAACGCCCCGGCACCGAGGGCCGCAACGTGGCCTGGTGGCTGTATGAGGACCACACCTACTCGGTGAAGCGGCTCATCGCGGCGGCCGGCTATCCCTACGACGAGCTGTCCACCGATGGGATCACCTACGACGAGATGCGCCCCGGCTGCTGGCAGCCCCAGGCCCGCATCGCCGACATGGAGGCGAACCACACCGACGCCTCGCTGTGCTTCCCCAACTACCCCCGGTTCTGCGGCCAGCTCTTCAACGAGCGCAAGGACAAGGATCTCTCGCTTTTGTGCGTGCAGGTCTACAACGACTGGATGGTCGATGAGTGGTGCGGCGACTCCGGGGGACGGCTCATCCCGCTGTGCCTGGTGCCGCTGTGGGACGCCGAGCTGGCCGCTGCCGAGATCCGCCGCAACGCCGAGCGGGGCGTTCGGGCGGTGGCGTTCAGCGAACTGCCCACCTGGCTGGGCCTGCCCAGCATCCACTCGGGCTACTGGGACCCGTTCTTCGCCGCCTGCGCCGAGACCGCCACGGTGGTGTGCATGCACATCGGGTCGGGCACCCGCACGGTTTCGACCGCCGACGATGCCCCCGACGCGGTGACCGCCTCGCTCATCTTCTGCAACAGCGCGGCCTCGATGGTCGACTTCTTGTTCTCCGGGGTGCTGCACCGCTACCCCGACCTCAAGCTCATGTACGCCGAGGCCCAGATCGGGTGGATCCCCTACGCCCTGGAGCGGGCCGACGACGTATGGGTGACCCACCAGGGATGGAGCCAGGCCCGGCGCAACATCAGTGAGCCGCCGTCGTTCTACTACTACCGCCAGGTGTACGGCTGCTTCTTCAAAGACAGCGTGGGCATCGACCTGCTCGACCGGGTCGGCGTCGACAACATCACCTTCGAGACCGACTACCCCCACGCCGATGGCACCTGGCCCAACACCCAGGAGGTGGCTACCCGCCTATTCGGCCACCTCGACCCCGAGTCGGTCTACAAGATCGCCCGCGGCAACGCCATCAAGCTTCTGGACCTCGACTTCGAATAGTCCCGGCCTGAGGCCGGAGCGGGCTAGTGGTGTGTCGTGGGTTTAGCGCCGTGGATTGCGACGGCAGCGGCGTTCCTCGCAAGGCGCACCGACGCAGCCATACTTCCAGCGTACGGCAAGGAGGGGCAACGCCGCGAGGGGCGTCGATGCCTAGCAGGACACGCGCGAATAAACCCACGACACACCACTAGCTGGCGGCCAGGGCCTGCCAGATGCGCTCGGGGGTCGTGGGCATGTCGATGTGGGCCACGCCCAAGTGCGACACCGCGTCGACCACTGCGTTGTGGATGGCGGGGGTGGAGCCGATGGTGCCCGACTCGCCGATTCCCTTGGCCCCCAGCGGGTTCAGCGGGCTGGCCGTCTCGGTGTTGCTCACCTCGAACGAGGGCAGCTCGGCCGCTGAGGGCATGAGGTAGTCGGCCAGGTTGGCGGTGCGGGGGTTGGCGTCCTCGTCGTACTGAACCCACTCGAACAGCGCCTGGGCCGCCCCCTGGGCCACGCCGCCGTGCTGCTGGCCGGCCACCAAAAGCGGGTTCAAGATGGTGCCGCAGTCGTCCACCGCCACGTGGCGCAGGAGCTCCACCCCGCCGGTCTCGGTGTCCACCTCGACCACGGCCACGTGGGCCCCGAACGGGAAGCTGGCCCCGCCCTGGTCGAAGTCGAGCTCGTGGGTGATCACCCCGCCCTCGGCGGCGGAGGCCAGATCGGCCCACGATGCCGCCTGGGCGGGAACGCCGGCCACGTGCAGGCCGCCCTCGCCCACCACGATGTCGTCCGCGCTGGCCTCCAGCTGCTGGGCGGCCAACTCCTTGGCCTGGGCCAGCACCTCTTCGCTGGCCTTGTACACCGCGCTGCCCGCGGTTTGAAGCGAGCGCGATCCCAGGGTGCCCGCGCCCCGGGGGATCTCGGCGGTGTCCGACTGGATGAGCTTGATGCTCTCCATGGGCACGCCCAACAGATCGCTGACGATCATCGAGAAAGCGGTCTCGTGGCCCTGGCCGTGGGCGCTGGTGCCCACCCGGATCTCCGCAGTGCCGTCGCCCAACACGTCCACTCGGCCGTACTCGGTGTGCAGGCCCAGCGGGGCGGTGATCTCCACGTAGGCCGACACGCCGACGCCCAGCAGCTTGGAGTCGCCCGAGTCCCGCCGGGCGGCCTGCTCGGCCCGCAGGTCGCCGTAGCCAGAGGCTTCGAGGGCGGCGTCCAGCGCCTTCTCGTACTCGCCGGAGTCGTAATTTGCCCCGGTGACGGTGGTATAGGGGAACTGGTCGGCGCCGATGAAGTTGCGCCGCCGGATCTCCGCCGGGTCGATGCCCAACTCGTCGGCGCCCACATCGAGCACCCGCTCGAGGATCTGGGTGGCCTCGGGACGGCCCGCCCCGCGGTACGCGGCAACCTGGGTGGTGTTGGTCACCACCGCGTCGCCGACGAACCTGACCTTGGGGATCTGGTACACGCCCTGGGCCATGGTCTGGGTGAGGATGGGCAAGAAGCTGCCGATGGCCGGATAGGCCCCGGAGTCGGCCAGACAGTGCACGCTCAAGCCGGTGATGCGGCCGTCGCTGTCGAACCCCATCTTGGCGGTGAGGATGTGGCCCCGGCCATGCACCAGCGACACCATGTCCTCGGAGCGCGACTCGGTCCACTTCACCGGACGGCCCAGCTCCAAGGCCGCTTTGGCCGCCACCAGGTACTCGGGATACAGGCCGGTCTTGGCTCCGAAACCGCCGCCCACTGCGGGGGCGATCAGCCGCACACTGTCGCCGTCGAGGCCGAACAGTCCGGCGAACCCGTCCTTGAGGCCGATGGGGGCCTGGCTGGGAAAGGTCACCGTCATGCCGCCTTCAGGTGTGCCGGGCTCCACCAGAATCCCGTTGGGCTCCATGGGCACCGCGGCCAGCCGCTGGCTCTCCATCTTCACCTCGGCCACATGGGCGGCCTCGGCCAAGCCGTCGTCTTCGCCCAGCTCGGTGTGGAAGGCCAGGTTGCCGCCCTCGTTCTGGGGCCAGAGCACCTCGGCGCCCTCGGCCAGGGCTTTCTCGGGGTCGGCGTTGGCCGGCAGCGGGTCGTAGTCCACGAACACCGCCTCGGCGGCGTCCATGCCCTGCTCCCGGGTCTCGGTCACCACCGCAGCCACGATGTCGCCCACGAACAGCACCCGCTCACCGGCGATCTGCGGGCGCTCGAACACCGGGAGCATGGGGAACCCGGCGGTGGCCGGCAGGCCGATGTTCTCACCGGTGTACACCGCCAGCACGCCGTCCATGGCCTGGGCCTCAAGCACATCGACCTCGGTGATGGCGGCATGGGCCACCGGCGAGCGCACGAACGTGACGTAGGCAGTGCCCTCGGGGGTGAAGTCGTCGTAGTAGCGCTCCGCGCCGGTCAACAGCCCCGGATCCTCAAGGCGGACCACAGAATTTCCCAGAATCGAACCAGAACTCGACACGGCTTTCCCCTTTTTGTCGATGGGAGACGGGCAGATGTTAGAACTAGCCCGTGGATTTGAGCCAGCTTTACGACCCCGCACTCGACGAATACGTGCCGGAAGCCTTGGAGTTCTTGTCGAAGTTCTCGTTCGACTCGATGGTCAACGACCTGTCAACCCCCGAGGGACTGTCCCAGGCCCGTGATCTCGACTCGCTGGGCGGCGGCATCCTCGCCTCCGCTGTGGTGGACGACGCGGACATCCGCACCTACACCGGTGCGGCGGGCGACGAGCTGGAGCTGCGGGTGTTCACCCCCGATGGCCCAGCCCGGGCGCTGTACCTCGACATCCACGGGGGCGGGTTCTTCATGGGTCACCCCAAGATGGGCGACGCGCGCAACCGGGCCATGGCCCGCACCCATCAGATCGCAGTGGTCAGCGCCCAGTACCGGCTGGCCCCCGAGCATCCCTGGCCCTCAGGACCCGACGACTGCGAAGCCGCCGCGCTCTGGGTGCTGGGTCTGGGGCGCGACGAATTCGGGTCGGTGCCCCTGCTCATCGGCGGAGGCTCGGCCGGTGCCAACCTGGCCGCCACCACGCTGGTGAGGCTGCGCGACCGCCACCACGCCGCCGGGGAGTTCATCGGGGCCAACCTGGTGTTCGGGGTATACGACCTGAGCGGCACCCCGTCGCAAATCCTGCTGGGCAACACCGGTTTCCGGGACCTGTACGTGGGCGACCACGACACCGAAGGCCGCAAGCACCCCGACATCTCCCCGCTGTATGCCGATCTGAACGACCTGTGCCCCGCGCTGTTCACTGTGGGCACCCTCGACTATCTCTACGACGACTCGTTGTTCATGGCGGCCCGGTGGCGAGCGGCGGACAATCCCGCCGAGCTGGCCATATTTCCGGCCTCGCCCCACGGGTTCACCGTGTTTCCCACCAAGATAACCCAAGCCGCCAACGACCGGACCGACGCCTGGCTGGCCGAAATCTTGGAGAGCGCCGACAACTAGTGGTGTGTCGTGGGTTTATTCGCGCGTGTCCTGCTAGGCATCGACGCCCCTCGCGGCGTTGCCCCTCCTTGCCGTACGCTGGAAGTATGGCTGCGTCGGTGCGCCTTGCGAGGAACGCCGCTGCCGTCGCAATCCACGGCGCTAAACCCACGACACACCACTAGCCTGAGAACATGAGCCTCTTAGACCAGGTGATCCCATCGGCTCGCCATGTGGGGATCGACGACGTGCCGTTTGTGGACAACACCTCGGTGGGCGCTCGGATGCGCCTGCTCCAGGTCAACCCTGACGACGGCCTGTACGTATTGCACGGGTTTATGCCCGCGGGCTTGACGGTGCAGACCCACCACCACCAGGGGCCGGTGCTGGCCTTCACCCTGAGCGGCGCCTGGGGCTACCGGGAGAACGACTTCATGAACCGGGGCCGCAGCTACCTCTACGAGCCCGCGGGCTCCATTCACACCCTGTTCGTCCCCGGGGACAACACCGAGCCGACCGAGCTGGTGTCAGCCATCTACGGCGACGTGGAATACCTCGACCCCGACGGCAACGTGGAGTACATCTCCAACGCCCATACCAACCTAGAGATGTACTACCGCTACTGCGAGGAGCAGGGCATCCCCCGCCCCAACGGAATCCTCCTGTAACTCTTCTCACTCCGCGACGTCGAGGTCGCGCAGGCGGCGACGGGCAAGCTGCCCGGCCAGGTAGACGGCCTGAACCATGGCGGTGACGACCAGCGCCCAGCGGATGCCGACGGTGCTGCGGGCGTAGTGGAGTCCCGACAGGAAATCGGCGATGAACCCCAGGCCCGACGGAGTAGTCGGCGGTGGCCGGGGCGGCGGGCGGCTCAGCCCGATGATGAGGATGGTGAAGCTGGCCGCGTTGAACCAGAAGGCCGCAGCCGGACCCCAGAACTGGATGAGCCATCCGCCCAGCATGGGGCCCACCGCCCGGCCGTCATCTGGAAGGTCTGCGGAAAATCAGGGACCGGCCGCAGTCACCGTGTCGGTGTCGCGGCCAGAGCGGATGACCTGGCCGGGGCGGGCGTCGGTGAGGGCGCCGGCCCGCTGGGTCTCCACGCCGTTGACCAGCACGTGCTCGATGCCCTCGGCGCCGCCGGTGAGGCGCCAGGCCCCGCCGGGCATGTCCCAGGCGGTGGTCACCGGGGCCTTGGTCAGGCGGGCGGGGTCGAACACCACGATGTCGGCGCACCAGCCCTCGGCCAGCCGCCCCCGCCCCCGCAGGCCGTAGTGGCGGGCCGGGCGGTCGGTCACCAGGTTCACCGCCTGCTCCAGGCTGAGCAGCCCCCGGTCGCGCACCGCGTCGCCCACCAGTGCTGACGTGCACCCCCAGGTCATGACCATGTCCAGATGGGCGCCGGCGTCGGAGCCGCCAGCCAGCACCCGGGGGTCACAGAGCATCTCAGCCCGCTTCTTCCACGACTCGTCGTCGTCGCCCACCACCGGGGGGCCGAACCCGGTGAGCAGATCATCTGCGAGGGCGATGTCGCACATCACGTCGAACGGCGCCTGGCCCCGCTCGCCGGCCAGGTCGCCGATGCGGCGCCCCACCAGGGGCTGCAAAGACGGTGAGGAGACGTCCACCACCGTGGTGTCGGCCCACCGGCCCCAACTGCGGTGGGGGGCCTGGGCCGCGCCGTCCACCAGCCGCTGGCGCACTGCGGGCCGGGCCAAGGCGCCGGCTTTGGCCGCATGGTCCAAGTGCATGATCTCGGCCCAGTCGGGCAGGGTGTCGAACAGCACTCCGGCGGCGAAGTTCAGCCGCATCCGCATCACGTCGGGCAACATGAGCCCCACCACCGTGGCACCCCGCTGCCGGGCGTGGTCGGCAGAGCCCAGTCGGTTCTCCAAATAGGCGTCCTCGCCGGGCCGCACGTTGAACAGGTTCCAGTTCAGGGGCCGGTCGGCGGCCAGCACCATGGCGGTCATCAGCTCATAGGTTTCCGGTGACCAGATGGGGTCGATGCTGGGGATGACCTCCAAAGTCGTGCCGGGGTAGTCCCGGCAGACTCCGGCCAGCGCCACCAGTTCGTCATTGGTAGCAGCCCGAGACGGCACGGGATCGCCATGGTGGTCGTTGTGGGCAGTGGCCTTGGTGGAGGAGAACCCCAGCCCGCCCTCGGCCAAGCTCTGGGCCAGCAGCGTCTTCATGGCCTCCAGTTGCTGCTCAGAGGCAGTCTCGCCCACCGCGGCCGACCCCATGACCAGCCGGCGCACCGTGCTGTGGCCCACCAGGAACCCGGCGTTGACCCCCAGTCCGTTTCCCTCCAGCCGATCCAGCCACGATCCGAACGAAGACCACCCGAAGTCCAGCCCGGCCTCCAGCGACTCGGTGGGCATGCCCTCCACCCGGGCCAGCATCCGCATCACGTAGTCGGCCTCGCCGGGCACCATCGGGGCGATGGTGAAGCCGCAGTTGCCCCCGATGGCGGTGGTGACGCCGTGCAGCGACGACGGGGTCAGATGGGGATCCCACAGCACCTGGGCGTCGTAGTGGGTGTGGACGTCGATGAATCCCGGGGCCACCGCCAGCCCATCGGCGTCGATGACCTGGCGGGCGGGCTCGTCCGACCGCCCGATACACACAATGCGCCCGTCCCTTACCCCCAGATCGACCACCCGACCCGGCGCTCCGGTGCCATCCACCACCAGTCCGCCCCGAATCAAGCAGTCCAACATCGTCCTACCCCTGCGCTATCGTCGTTTTCTGGGTTTCCGTCCAACCCCCTAACCGTACCCAAGTTGGTCGACTGGAGTTCCCGATGCCGCCATGCCCCATGAGGGACGCCCTATGAGACGCCGGATCGCCATCGTGGGCGCCGGATGGACCGGGGCGGTGGCCGGGCGGCTGCTCACCGAGGCCGGCTTCGCGGTCGAGGTGATGGAGAAAACCGACGTGGTGGGCGGGCACTCCCGGGCCGAGACCATGAACGGGGTGGTGTATGAGCCCAACGGCGCGCACATCTTCCACACTTCCAATGAAGCGGTGAACGAGTTCGTGAACGCCCACGGCCTCACCCGGCCCTACGACCACAAAGTGCTCACCGAGGTCTACCTGTCGCCCGACGATGACGACGACGAGAGCCACTTGTTGTCGTGGCCTCCCCAGGTGGGCGAGCTGAAGGAACTGCCGGTGTGGCCCACAGTGGAGCGAGAGCTGGCCTCCCTGCCGCCCAAGCCCACCGGGGACAACTTCGAGGACTACGTGGTGTCGATGATGGGCCGCACCCTGTATGACCTCTTCATCAAGGACTACACCGCCAAGCAGTGGGGCCGCCCGGCAGCCGAGCTGTCGGCCCGCTTCGCCCCCAAGCGGGTGGAACTGCGCCACGACGGGCGGCGAGGACTGTTCCGAGACCGCTGGCAGTACTTCCCGCCCAACGGCATCAACGAGGTGATCGAGTCGGTGCTGTCCACCGTGGCGATCACCCTGCACACCGAGATCACCGTGGATGACGCTGATGAGCTGGCCCAGTCCTACGACGCGGTGATCGTCACCGCTGCGCTGGACGACTTCGCCCGCTGTCCCGGAGAGCTGGAGTGGCGGGGGATCGAGATGCAGTCCCAATACTCCCCCACCGATGTGCCGGGCGGGGTGCTGACCCCGGCCTACGTCACCAATCGCCCATCGGCCCGAGTGCCCTACACCCGCACGGTGGAGACCAAGCACGCCACCGGACAGCCGATCGGCGGCACGGTGGTCAGCGAGGAGATGCCCGGCGCCCCCCGACGCCACTATCCAGTGCTGACCGTTGACGGGGCCAACGAGCGCCGAAACGGCGAGCTGGCCGAGAAGATCACCGCCCGTTTCGACATCCCGGTGTACTTCGCCGGGCGACTGGCCACCTACCGCTACATCAACCAGGACGAGGCCATCGCCGACGCCATGGCGGTAGCCAACCAAGTGGCCGTCGAGCTCGCTGGCTAGCCAGCCATGGCCGAGGCGGTATCCCAAGGCTGGTGCTTCTGGATCGACCGGGGCGGCACCTTCACCGACGTTGTGGCCCGACGCCCCGACGGACAGATCACCACCGCCAAGCTGCTGTCGGAGAGCCCCCGATACCGAGATGCCGCGGTGGAGGCCATCCGCTCGCTGCTGGAGCTGGCCCCCGGCGATCCGATCCCGCCGCAAGACGTGGCCGAGGTGAAGATGGGCACCACCGTGGCCACCAACGCCCTGCTGGAGCGCCAGGGCGAGCCCACCGTGCTGGTCACCACCAAGGGATTCGCCGACGCCCTCCGAATCGGCTACCAGACCCGGCCCGACCTGTTCGCCCTCGACATCGTTCTGCCCGACATGGTGTACAGCGGGGTGATCACCGTGGACGAGCGGGTGCGGGCCGACGGCACCGTTGAGCGATCCTTGGATGAGGACGATGCCCGGCGGCAATTGGCCGCGGCCCTCCAGGGTGGATTGCGGTCGGCGGCCATCGTGCTGGTGCACGGCTATCGCTACCCCGACCACGAGGCCCGTTTGGCCGAAATAGCCGCCGACGTGGGCTTCGAGCACGTCTCGGCCAGCCACCGGGTGAACCCGCTTATCCGCCTGGTGCCCCGGGGAGACACCACCGTGGCCGACGCCTATCTGACGCCGGTGCTGCGCCGCCATATCCATACCGTCGAGGAACAGCTCGACACCTCGCTGTTGTTCATGCAGTCCAACGGCGGCCTGGCCCACCCCGACAACTTCCGGGGCAAGGACGCGCTGTTGTCCGGCCCGGCCGGAGGCGTGGTGGGCATGGCCCGCACCGGTGAGTCCGCCGGGCAACACCGCCTGATCGGGTTCGACATGGGCGGCACCTCCACCGACGTGTCCCACTACGACGGCCGCTTCGAGCGCACCGCAGACGCGGTGGTCGCCGGGGTCCGGGTGCGAGCACCGATGATCTTGATCCACACCGTGGCTGCTGGCGGGGGATCGATCCTCGCCTTCGACGGCAGTCGCTTTCGAGTGGGACCCGACTCCGCCGGCGCCGAGCCTGGTCCGGCCTGCTACGGCAACGGCGGCCCGCTCACCGTGACCGACGCCAACGTTGTGCTGGGGCGGTTGCACCCCGACCACTTTCCGGCGGTGTTCGGCCCCCGCGGCGATCAGCCCCTCGACGCCGCCGCGTCCCGGACAGCCTTCGCCGAACTCGCCCGCGAGATCACCGAAGCCACCGGCCAGTCGTGGTCGCCAGAAAAAGCCGCTGAAGGGTTCTTGTCGGTGGCGGTGCAGAACATGGCCAACGCCATCAAGACCCTCTCAGTACAGCGGGGTCGCGATGTGAGCGCCTACACACTGGCCTGCTTCGGCGGTGCCGGAGGCCAGCACGCTTGCCGGGTGGCCGACGAGTTGGGCATGTCCACCGTGCTGATCCATCCCCACGCCGGGGTGCTCTCCGCAGTGGGCATCGGCCTGGCCGACGTTCGCTCGGTGGCCGAGCGGGCGGTGGGCCATCCGCTCACCGAGGAACTGCTGGGCGCCATCGCCCCCGACATCGGCAAGATGGCTGCCGCGGCCTACACCGAAGCAGCCGCCGATCTGGCCCACTCCCACATCCACATCGAGGCCGGCTTCTTCTTGCGCTATGAGGGTTCCGACACCTCGCTGGAGATCACCGCCGACGATTACTCGCCGCTGAAGGCGGCCTTTGAAGACCTCCACCGGACCCGTTTCGGGTTCGCCTCCCCGGAAACACCCATCGTGCTGGAGTCGATCCAAGTGGAGGCCATCGGCCGCAGCAGCCTCTCGGAGACCGTGGCCGAGAAACCTCCTGGCCGGTCATTGCCCAACCCCACTCCCCTCGCCCACCACCCGGCCAGCTTCGAGGGGCAGGCCCTCGATACCGCCTTTTACGACCGAGCCGATCTGGGCCCGGGTGCCGCCGTGGACGGCCCTGCGGTCGTCGTCGACCCCCACTCCACCACGGTGGTCGAGCCGGGATGGGCCGCCGCGGTGGCCCCCGCCGGCGAACTGGTGCTGAGCAGGAACTCGCCCCGCCCCGGCGCAGCAGTTGGCACCGAAGCCGACCCGGTGATGCTGGAGATCTTCAACAACCTGTTCATGAACGTGGCCGAGCAGATGGGGGTGGCGCTGGAGAACACCGCTGCCTCGGTGAACATCAAGGAGCGCCTGGACTTCTCCTGCGCCGTGTTCGACCCCGACGGCGAGCTCATTGCCAACGCCCCCCACATGCCGGTGCATCTGGGTTCGATGGACATGGCGGTCAAGGCGGTCATCGCCCGCCATCCCCACATGGCGCCGGGCGACGCGTTCATCACCAACGCCCCCTACAACGGCGGCACCCACTTGCCCGACGTGACCGTGATCATGCCGGTATTCGACGCCGACGGCGGTGAGATCCTGTTCTTCACCGCGTCCCGCGGCCACCACGCCGACATCGGCGGCACAGTCCCCGGCTCAGCTCCTGCGGACGCGTCGCACATCTCCGAGGAGGGCGTGCTGTTCGATGGCGAGGTTCTGGCCCGGGGCGGGCGGTTCCAGGAGGCAGAGATCCGGGCCATGCTCACCGGCGCCGAGTGGCCTGCCCGCAACCCCGCCGTCAACATCGCCGATATCAAAGCCCAGCTGGCCGCCTGTCAGAAGGGGGCTGCCTCCCTGGACGAGGTGATCGACTACTACAGCTTGGTCACGGTCCATGCCTACATGGACCATGTGAGAGCCAACGCCGCCGAGTCAGTCCGCCGCCTGATCGATCGTCTGGAAGACGCAGCATTCACCGCTGGCTTCGACGACGGCGCCCAAGTGTCGGTGGCCTTGCGGGTGAATCGCGGCCGCCGGACGCTCACCGTCGACTTCACCGGGACCAGCGACCAGCATCCTGGGAACTTCAACGCCCCCCAACCGGTGTGCCGGGCCGCGGTGTTGTACGTATTGCGCTGCCTGGTGGACGACAACATCCCGCTCAACAGCGGTTGCCTGGCACCGGTGGAGTTGATCATGCCCTCGCCCAGCATGATCAGCCCGGTCGAGCCCGCCGCGGTTTTTGCGGGAAATGTGGAGACTTCTCAACACATCGTGGACGCCTTGTTCGGTGCGGTGGACACGGTGGCCGCCTCTCAGGGGACCATGAACAACGTGGTGTGGGGCAACCAGCGCCACCAGTACTACGAGACCGTTTGCGGCGGCGCGGGAGCCACCGCCCAGCGGGACGGCTGCGACGCCGTACACACCGGCATGACCAACGCCCGGCTCACCGACCCCGAGGTGCTGGAGCAGCGCCACCCGGTGGTGGTGGAGGACTTCTCCATCCGCCGGGGCAGCGGGGGCTCGGGCCAACATCGGGGCGGCGACGGCGTGGTGCGGCGCATCCGCTTCGACGAGGCCATGAGCCTCAACGTCCTTTCTTCCCGGCGGGTTGTCGCCCCCTACGGCATCAAAGGCGGCTCGCCCGGCGAAGTGGGAGTCAACCGCGTCCTGCGAGCTGACGGCACCGTCGAGACCCATCCCGGCGTCTTCCGCGCCGAGGTACACCCCGGCGACGTGCTCGAGGTCTCCACCCCCGGCGGAGGCGGCTACGGCCCGCCCGATGCGGTGCGCTGAGCGGCGAGGCGTACGCCTTCGACGATGCTGGTATAGCCGGTGCAGCGGCACAGGGTGCCGGCCAGGAACTCCCGGATCTCTTTGTCGGTGGGCTCGGCCGCATTGGCTGGCCGCTGGGCCAGCCAGGCTGTGGTGGACATGAGGATGCCCGGTGTGCAGAAGCCGCATTGGAAGCTCATGGCGTCGGCGAACGCCTGCTGCACTGGTCCCAGCACCGGGTTGCCTGGGTCGGTCGTGTCCACCAGGCCCTCGATGGTGGTCACCTCGCTGCCGTCGGCCTGTACCGCCAGCATGAGGCACGACCGCACCGCGGCGCCGTCCACCAGGAGCGTGCAGGTTCCGCACACTCCGTGCTCGCATCCCAGGTGGGTGCCGGTCAGCCCGCATTGGCGGCGCAGGAAGTCGGCCAGAGTGGTGCGGGTCTCCACCTCGGCGGCGCAGTCGACTCCGTTGGCCTGAAGCTGAATGATGCGAGTGGGGCTCATCGCCGCCGATTACCAGCCGATGCTCTGGCCGGCATTGGCCCGCAGGATCTGGCCGGTCACGTAGCGGGATGCGTCGGAGGCCAAGAACCAGATCAGATTGGCCTGGTCCGACGCCTCGCACACCTCCCCCAGCGGGGAGCGGTCCCGCATCAGCTTGAGATAGCTGTCCATCTCGGCGGGATCCACCTGGCCTTCAGCGTCGCGCAGATGGCCGCCGACGAAATTGGTCAGCGTGAAGCCGGGGGCAATGGTGTTGACCCGCACCCCGCTCGACCCGGCCTCCACTGCCAGCGACTGGGTGAGCATGGCCACTGCCGCCTTGGTGGCCGCGTACACCGACAGGCCCCCCACGGGGGTGTTGATGGCGGTGGCCGACACGTTCACGATGGAGCCCGACCCTTGGGGGGCCATGACCCGCATCGCCGCTTGGCACCCGAAGAAGACCCCTTTGAAGTTGATGGCCAGCACTCGGTCGAGTTCAGCCTCGGTCACGTCAACGACGTCTCCGTAACTGCCCACCCCGGCCACGTTGGCCATCGCGTCCAGTCGCCCGAACTCGTCCACTGCGGCGTCTACCAGGGCGCTCACCTGTTCGGCCCGGGTGGTGTCCGCCGACAGGGCCACCGCCCGCCCGCCATCAGCCACGATGCGATCCCGAGTGCGGGCCGCGCCGTCGCCATCGATATCGCCCAGCACCACCGCGGCCCCCGCCGCGGCCAGCGTCTCCGCGGCTGCCTCCCCGATGCCACTGGCCCCACCGGTGATGCACGCCACTCGTCCGCTCAGATCGAACACCCCGAGCCCGTCCATCAACCCAGTTTGTCTCACTCCTGTCCGGCTTGCCCCACCGCTGCGCCGGTGCGAGTCTTGGGCCATGGCGGCGGAACTGGAATGGCTGGTGGACCAACCCACCCAATCCAACCCGGTCATGGTGGTGGCCTTGGAGGGCCTGTTCGACGCGGCCGACGCGGCCACCACCGGGGTCCGGCTGATGAAGGAAAGCGCCAACGGCGTGGAGCCCCTGGCCCGAATCGACCCTGAGGGGTTCTTCAACTTCCAGGATCGCCGCCCCGAAGTCCGTTTGGACGACAACGGCAATCGAGTCATCGACTGGCCGGCAACCGAGGTGAACGGGGTTGAGCGCTACGGCGCCAAACACCCCCTGGTCGTGGTGGACGGAGTGGAACCCCACCTGCGGTGGCGGACCTTCGCCGAATACCTGGTGGAAGTAGCCACCGAGTGCCGGGCCGGGCTGGTGGTCACCCTCGGCGCCATGGTCGGCCTCGCCCCCCACACCCGGCCGCTGGGGGTGGTGGGCAGCTCCACGAACGCCGAGTTGGCCCGCATGTTCGGATTGGGCCGACCCACCTATGAGGGCCCCACCGGCCTGGTGGGTGCGCTCCACGAAGCACTGGACCAGGCCGGCATCCCGGTCATCTCCCTACGGGTGTCGGTGCCCCACTATGTGCCCGGACCGCCCAACCCCGAAGCCACCCGGTCGCTGCTCAAGAGGTTCGAGCTGATAACCGGCATCATCACCGACCATGCGGAGCTAGACGAGGCTGCGGCCGCCTGGCGCGAGCGGGTCGACGCCGCGGTAGCAGGCGACGACGACCTCAAGAACTACGTCGCCCAGCTCGAGCGCCAGATCGACGAGGCCGACGACCTCCTCCCCACCGGCGACGACCTCGCCACCCAGTTCGAAGCCTTCCTCCGCGACCCCTGGAAGTAGCCACCGGCGAATCGAAAAGAGGAGGTCAGCGGGGGCAAGTATGTCGTTGTGGAGGAGCGATGCCGCTGCTATGGTGGGCGGAGCAGTCGGAGCTGGCCCTGTCTATGGCGAGAAGGGTTCCCCCAAACCAGAAGATTGGATGGAGGAACCCGGCGTGATTGTGACCGAGATTGAGCGGACAGAGCTGGTCAACCGGTTGGTAGACACCATCGGCGAAGGGCCTACTGAGACTCTCATGAAGTGCGTAATCCCCGACGGGCGAGATCAAGTCGCATCAAAGGACGACTTGAGAGTCCTCGAGGCCAACCTGCGCGGGTGCATCGATTCGGCGTCGGCCAAGCAGACTCGCCTGCTCCTCGGCGGCTTTGCCACCATGGTCGGATTCATGATCACCATCTGGGCCACCCTGCTGGTGCAACAGTTCGCCTAGGCGGCCGGTTCCCGGCGGCGGCGCGGTCGGACGGTTCAAGCGGTCGGACGGTTCAAGCGGTCAAACGGCTGACGGCCTCGTCGATGATGGTGGTGGCCAGCTTCTGGAGGGACTCGTCGTCGAGGGTGGAGACGGGGTGGGGGACGGTGACCGCGGGGTAGGCGGCCATGCCCACGGTGGGGGCGAAGGACTCGACCACCGGCTCAAACGGCTCGGTGATCACCAGCATCGAGGGGATGCCCCGGGATTCCATGTGGACGGCGTCGTGCAGACTGCACGCCGTGCAGGCGCCTCAATCGCCCAACCCGGAGATGACGAGGTGGGAGCGGGCGGCCAGCATCTCGGCGTCGTCGGCGTCGATGGGCTTGCCGGCAGCCGATTTGGAGTGGACCACGATGTCGGCCACCGGGAGGCGATCCCGAAGTCCCTCGGCCACATAGGTGAGCAGCTCTTTGGCGTTGTTCTTGGCGTTCTCGATAACCCCGATCACCACCGGCTCGCTGGGGGTGCGCCGGGGGGCCATCGCCACCTCATCGACGTGGGCTTCCTCGTACACCGGCGACAGAACGGCTACTGACGGCATGGGGTCTCCTCCCTCACCCCAAGGGTAGTCCATCGCCGGGAGCGGCCACTTTTCGGGTGACGGCCTCCGAGTGCACTGTCGGGGCCCAGTTGGGAATGTAGGCCGACCAGCCCGCCCCGGCGCTGCCTGCGGTTACCAGGAAGATGTCGTCGGGCCCCCCCACCGTGTTGAGCTTGCCGTCGGCATCGGGGGTCATGTCGTTTTGGGCGGTGTACTCCAGCAAAACTCCGTTGGAAATCAAGTGCTCGGGGGTCACCCTGGTGTGCTCGGCCAAGAACTCTCGCACCATCTGCTTGGCCCATCCGGCCTCGGCCAGAATCTGGCGGTGCTCATGGCCAATTACCAGCAGCACCTGGTGTTTCTTGGCCACTGCGTAGGTAGCCGGGTTGGTCATGGCCGCGGCAAACGTCAACAAGATCCCCTCCGGGTCGCCGTTGAGGTGGTTGGCCATCTGGTGCGGGCCCTCAGAGGGGAACATCGTCACCGTGGTATCGGCCTCGCCGTAGCCCAGCTCCACCCGCAGCGGCGGCCACCCCTCGGGCGGGGGCTCCTCGGCCACCAGCATGGTGAACTTTCCGGGATGGCCCAGCGACGAGCCGTCGAGGCTGTCGGACCGGGCCCCCAGCACGTTCATGGCCACCAGCCGCAGGGCCCGGCCCACCGTGGCGTTGGCCCGGTAGCCCGGCCCCAACGCATTCCTCAAGGAGTTGAAACCCAGTTCGGCCACCAGTGGCCCGCTCACCACCGCACACAGCGCAGCGCCGCCGGTGCTGGTCACCACGGTGTGGCACCCGAACCGGGGATCGAACACAGCCGACAACCCGGCCAGAACCACCGAAAAGTACTCGGGTCGGCAGCCGGCCATCACCGCGTTGACCGCGGCCTTCTCCGCGGTCACCTCCCGGGACCGCTCCGGCACGTTGCCCACGATGTCGCCCGCCCCCACGCCGGCGTGGTCGAGCATGGCCTGGACTCGCTCCGGAGTGGGGGGAACCACCGGGAGCCCGTCAGTCCATCCCCGCTCGAAGAACTCCTCTTGGACGTCTGCCTCACCGAGCACCAACTCCTGAGCCATCCTGTCAACCTCCTCAAATCGGGCAATCGCCAATCCGGGCAAGCCGCCCAAACCTGGCGGTCGCCATACGGCGAAACTAGTAGGGTTCCCCGCCGTGACCGGAAGACTGGCAGGCAAGCGGACGATCGTGACCGGAGCGGGCTCGGGAATCGGCAAGGCCGCAGCGCAGCTGTACGCCGCCGAGGGCGCCCAAGTCATGTGCGCCGATATCAACGGCGACGCTGCTGCGGCCACCGCAGCAGAAATCGGAGATTCGGCCATCAGCCTGCGGGTCGATGTGACCCAGCCCGGCGACTGCCAGGCCATGACCGAGCAGGCCGTGTCCACCTTCGGAGGCCTCGACGCGGTCTACGCCAACGCCGGTGTTGACGGACCGGGCCGGGCCGGCGACCTCAGCCTCGAGGAATGGAACCGGGTCATCGGGGTGAACCTCACCGGGAAGTGGCTGTCGGTCAAGTTCGCCATTCCCCACCTCATCGAAGCCGGCGGCGGATCGCTGGTGCTCCAGGCCAGCGTCGGCGGTGTGATCGGAGTACCGGGCATCGCCGCTTACTCCGCAGCCAAGGCCGGGGTGATCGGCCTGGCGCGGCAGATGGCGGTGGACTACGGCCCCGACAACATCCGGGTGAACGCCATTTGCCCCGGCACAGTGCCCACCCCCCTGGTGCGAGCCACCTATGAGAAGCGGGGCGGGTTCTCGGCCACGGCCAACGTCGCCCCCGATGCCACCGTCGACGAGATGATCGAAGCTGCCGTGGTTCGCCATCCCATCGGTCGCTTGGGCAGCACCACCGACGTCGCCCAACTCGCCCTCCACCTGGCCTCCGATGAGTCGTCGTGGACCACCGGCACCGCCATCGTCATCGACGGCGGCATGTCGGCCGCCTGATTGTTCGGGGAGCTCAGCCGCCAACCGCTCAGCCGACGGTGGCGAAGAACTTCTTCCAGGTATCGAGGCTCTCGGGAATCTCTGCGGGGCCGACCGTGCCGAAATAGCGCTTGCGGTCGTCGTCGCAAAGCCCGCCGTCGGCCAAATCGGCCATGTCCATGTAATAGATCATGGCCACCCTCCGCTCCACGAAACACCAGCGCCCGTCCTCCACTTTGTACTCGTCGAAGTAGCGCAGCGCAGTCACCAGCGTCCGGCCGTCGAGGCCCAACTCGGCGTGGGCGTTTACCGTGCCGGTGGCGTGGCTGGGGCGGTCGGGATCCAACTCGATGACGTGGCTGTGGGGGTAGTGGTAGGTGGCGCCGAACGCGGCCATGCGCTCGGTGTAGAAGTCGATGACCGCCTGGCGACCCTGGTTGGCCACCATGCCATCGGCCAGGCCGAACTTCGCATCGGAGGTGAACATGTCGGCCAAACCTTCGATGTCCCGGTCGTCTACCACCATCCCGTAGCGGGCCACCAGATCGCGTATTTCCTCTAGCGCCTCCAACCGGGCAATGCGATCGGACAGGCCATCATTTGCACCAGACATTCCATTTGCCTCTCAGTCATATAACCTTGGATGCCCGATATTTGGCACCTCAGGGATTTGTCGGCTTCAGCCAGCGAAACTACCGTCGCCCTCTGTTGACCGGCAACGCCCGGTCAAACCTAGGGGGGCCATGCTTCTAGCTTTCGGCAACTTCACGGCTGATCCAAGCGTCAACCTGCAATTGTTAATCGGCGGGTTAGCCCTGGGTGCCATCTATGCCGTTGTCGCCCTCGGCTTCGTTCTGGTCTATAAGAGCACCGACGTCTTGAACTTGGCCCACGGGGAATTCCTGATGCTCGGGGCCTACTTCGCGCTGACGTTCTTGATTTCCGAAAACCTCAACTTCTTCTTGGGCGTATTCGTGTTGCTGCTGGTGATGCTGGTGTTTGGCCTATTGGTCCACTACGGCATCATGAGACGAATGGTGGGGCAGGGGTTCTTCGCCATTGTTTTGATCACCCTGGGCATCGCCACGATCATCCGCGCCCTTCTGCTGATCTTCTACGGCCCGACCGAGCGGGCCCGCCTCGACTTGCTTCCCCAGGGCAGCTTCGAGATCGGCGGCGCCACGGTGAGGTACGTAGACCTCATCATCTTCGCCGTGGTGGCCCTCTGCGTGCTGCTGTTCTTCTTGTTCTTCAAATACACCCGCCTGGGGCTGCACATGCGAGCGGTGGCCGACGACATCGAGGCTGCGGCGGCCATGGGCATCGACCCCGACAAGGTGTACGCCATGACCTGGGCCGCGGCCATGGTCATGGCCGGCGTCGGGGGGCTGCTGTTCGGCCACGTAACCGGCGCCATCGACCGCAGCATCGAGGCCATCGGGCTGCGGGCCTTCCCCGCGGCGGTGGTCGGCGGGCTCACTTCGCTGGGCGGCTCCATCGTCGGCGGCCTGGTAGTAGGCGTAATCGAGCAGTTTGCCAATGGCCACCTGGGAACCAAGTGGCGAGAGCCGGTGGCGTTCTCGGTGATGTTCGTTGTGCTGCTGGTGCGCCCGACCGGCCTGTGGGGCCGCAAGGACCTGGAGCGGGTATGAGCCGGATAGCAGAACACTCACACTGGCGTGACAACCGATGACCGCCACGGAAAACCCCGCCACTCAGCAAGCATCGAACACCTACCGCCCTTCGACCCTTCAACGGTTCCTGCCCTTCGTCATCGCCGCAGTCGTCCCGTTCATCCTGGGGGCCACCACCAATGACTTGAACTTCTGGTGGAAGGCGGCGATCACGGTAGCCATCTTGGCGCTGGTCGCCCGGCTGGCCTGGCGATGGACGCCGCGGGGCGAGCTCACCCATCGCGAGGACATGCGGCTTTGGCGCACTCCCAGCGACCGATCTTGGGCCGCATTGACCATGTTCGGGCTGTTGGTGCTGCCTTTCATCCTGGCCTCAGACTTCACGCCCCCCATGGACTTTCCCTGGGCCACCTGGTTCGCAGTGGTCAACCTGGTGCTCATCTTCGCCATGGGGGCGGCCGCCTTCAACCTGCTGGTGGGCTATTCCGGCCAGATCAGCCTGGCCCACGTGGCGTTCTTGGCCTTGGGAAGCATCGTCGGCGGCATCGTCGGCGTGCAGTGGAGCGGCGGAAACATGTGGCTGGCCCTGCCGGCCGCGGCCCTCGCTGGGGCGGTGGTAGGCGCGATCTCCGGCCTGCCCGCCCTGCGGCTCAAGCACCTCTATCTGTTGCTGGCCACCTTCGGCTTCCACTTTGTAATGATGCTGGTCTGGCGCGAGTACCTCCAGGAGTACTTCGGTTTCGTCGGAATCCGCTTCAAGGGTGTGAACTCCCCGCGGATCGCCTCCTGGCTGCACTGGCTGCCCGGCATCGATCCCGACGAGAACGGCGAGTTCATCATCACCGGCCAATTCCGGTGGTACTGGGTGCTCATGCCCATCACGGTGTTGTCGATCCTGTTCATGGTGAACGTGATCCGGACCCGTGAGGGACGAGCCTTTGCCGCCGTGCGAGACCGGGATGTCTCCGCATCTCTGCTGGGGATAAACGTGGCCCGGTCCAAGCTCATGGCTTTCGCGTTGTCTTCCGCGGTGGTGGCCATGTCGGGTGTTTTGGCCTCGTTCTATATCGGCTCTCGGGGTGAGGACAGCTTCAACGTCCAAACCGTGTTGAACTACGCCATCATCATCGTGGTCGGCGGGTTCTCCAGCATCCAGGGAGCCATCTTCGGCTCAGCCTTCTTCTGGTTCCTGCCCGAGTGGTTCAAATGGGCCCGCGAAGAGCTGTGGTTCGTGCGAGATATCGACTTCCTCAGCGACTATCCCAGCGAGATCGACTTGGCCATCAAGGGGTTCTTGGTGGTCATCATCTTGATGTTCAAGCCCGATGGCCTGGCCGGCATGTGGAGGGACTTCAAGAGCTGGCTTGGCCGCCGGCTGGCGAGGAACAACCCATGAGCATTACTGGACTCGACCTCAAGATCCAAGGCCTGACCGTAGTGTACGGGGGCGTCACGGCGCTGAACGATGTGCACATCACCGTGCCCTCAGGCGGCTTTGTCTCGGTTCTGGGAGCAAATGGCGCGGGCAAGACCACCTTGGTTCGGTCGATCACCAGCCTGCTCTACCTTCACAAAGGCCGGGTGCGCCGGGGCGGCATCGAGCTGGGAGGAAAGTCCATCCTGGGTAAGAAGGGCCCCGACATCGTCAAGGCCGGAGTGGCCCAAGTGCCCGAGGGACGGAAGCTCTTCCCCAACTTGACGGTGAAAGAGAACCTGCTTTGCGGGGCTGCGAGCCGCAAAGACATCAGCGGCATCGACGAGTCGCTGGAACAGAACTTGGAGCTGTTCTCCCAACTTCGTCCGCTTCTCAACCAGACCGCCGGTCTGCTGTCGGGAGGCGAACAGCAGATGGTGGCGGTGGGCCGAGCCTTGATGTCTCAGCCGGCCTTGCTCATCTGCGACGAGCTGTCGTTGGGGCTAGCCCCCAAGATCGTTCACCGATTGTTCGAATTGCTCACCGAGATCAACGAGACCCGGGGCACCTCGATACTGGTCATCGAGCAGAACGCCAGCCTGGCGTTGCAGCACGCCAACGACGCCTACGTACTTGAGCTGGGCAGGGTGCTGATGGAGGGGACAGCCGCCGAGCTTCGAGGCAATCCAATGGTGCAAGAGCTCTATTTGGGGGGCGGCGGAGAGGCCCACACGTCTTATGCAGCTATTGAGCGGCCCGGTCGCAGCAGGCCCCTGGAACACGGCCAAAGGCCACCGGTGGCGGAATCATGAGCGATCCGATCCTCAGCTTCGACGACTTGACCGTGCAGTTCGGGGGGGTTCGGGCGTGCGACTCGATCAGCGGCAGTGTGGAGCGGGGGTCCTTGTTCGCACTCATCGGTCCCAATGGCGCCGGCAAGACCACCCTGGTCAACGCAGTGTCGGGCGTCTACAAGCCGCAGCCCGGCGCCCAAGTGCAATTCCACCCCGTTGGCAAGTCCATTGAGGACTTGCTGGCCTACCGCCCCTATCAGGTCGCCCGCCTGGGAGTGGCCCGGACATTCCAAAACCTGGGGCTGTTCATGGGAGAGAACGTGCTCACCAACCTGCTGCTGGGCCGTTACATCCACGAGCACACCCGCCTCATCGAGGGCGGCTTGTTCACCCGGCGGGCAGTCAAGCGTGAACTGGCTGCCCGAGCGGCCATCGAACGGGTGGTCGACTTGCTGGACTTGGGCGCATTCCGCCGAGAGCAGGTGGGCGACCTGCCCTACGGCGTGCAAAAGCGGGTGGAGTTCGGCCGGGTGCTGGCCATGGAGCCAGAGCTCCTGATGCTGGATGAGCCCATGGCCGGCATGAGCGTGGACGAGAAGCAGGACATGATCCGTTACATCTATTCCGCCCAGGATGAGCTGGACATGACGGTGTTCCTCATCGAGCACGACATGGGTGTAGTGATGTCGATCGCCGATCACGTGATGGTGCTCGACTTCGGCCAGAAGATCGCCGAGGGAACCCCCGCAGAGATGCAAAGAGACGAGCGGGTGATCGCCGCCTATCTGGGTACCGAAGTCGAGGTGTGAGCCGCACCTCGGTTCCTTGACTCCGAAATTTTTTGTCTAGCCCCCAACATTCGGAATTGCACGTATAGGCGGCGCAGTAGGTAGGGTGTCGGCTGGTTCGCGTCTTTCCCAGAGCGCGAAGTGTTAAACAGCAATTGATGGAGGGGGACCCCACATGTTGAATCGCTGGCTCAAACTGGCAGTCGTGCTCTTTGCGTTCGCGCTGATCGCAGCGGCGTGCGGCAACGATGACGACGATGCTCCGGCGGCACCGGAACCGACTGCTGCCCCGACAGAGGCACCGGCACCAGAACCAGAGGCCACCGAGGCCCCAGCTCCTGCTGAGGAAGAGGCTCCCGACGAGATGATGGTGCCCGACAACCCGGACAACGGGGTTACCTCCGACTCCATCAAGGTCGGCTGGATGGGCGACTTGACTGGTCCGACGGCCTCGTCGCAGCAGTTCAACAGCCACGGCAGCGAGGCGTACTTCGAGTGCGCCAACCGGGACGGCGGCACTTTGGGGCGGATGTTCGAGTATCTCCCCGAGGACGACCAGTTCAACGCCGACAATGCGGCGATCAACTTCACCAAGCTCACCGAGGACAACAAGATCCTCGCCCTGGTCGGCCTGGGCGGGTCGCATATCAGCACCCAGCTCCAGCCTGACATCGAGACCCTGAACCTGCCGGTGATTGGCCCACCCCAGACCATCGACATCCAGCTTGAGGGCGACCAGTACTTCAACAACTTGGCCCACTACGGCGACCAGGCCGACCTGGCCGCCGGACACATTGGCGCCACCGTCGGCGGCATCGAGAACGCCGTGGTCATGGGCATCAGCCTTGAGGTCCCCTCCGGCACCGAGTTCGCCGCTTATGTCGAGCAGTCGGTAATCAAGGGTGGTGGCACCTACGTCAACACCCTCTACGTGGCGCCGGGCGCCACCGAGGTCACTGCTCAGATGGTTGAGCTGCAATCAGCCATCGACGATCAGGGCGTGAACTACGTGACCCTCCACGGCTCGCCGGGCGCTGGCCTGGTGGTCATGCAGGGCATGGCTGACGTGGGCATCACCGACGTTCCCATCATCGGCATCCACGGCATCGCGGCCAACTCGATCTGGACCGAGGGTCCGCCCGAGGTGAGCGACGAGACCTTCGGAATCCATTCGTTTTTGACCGCCAACAACAACATCGAAGCTTCGGCCCTGATGGAAGAGTGCGCATCGCTGGCCGGCTACGACGGCGAGCACCTCAACCTGAACTTCGCTCACGGCTTCCTCAACGGCTACGTGTTCCACCAGGCCGTGGAGCGGGCCGCCGAAACCGGCGAACTCAGCCGTGAGAGCCTGACCGAGGCCCTCAAGGGCAGCTTCGACACCATGGGCATCACCTGTCCGATCGACTGGTCGGCCTTCCCGCACCACAGCCAGTGCGGTGCCGCCTTCTCGCTCGACGCTGCCAGCGGCGGCATGGTTGCGGCCAACCCGTTCTCGTTCTATGCCGACAGCTTCGACGGCGAGTACGGAATCGAGATCGGTTAGCCGAATCGCCTAATCGAAAGGCCCCCACGTTGTCGGACTCCAGTTCGGTCGCTGAAGAATTCACGGCCTATCTGGCCGACAACGTGGGGGCCGACCCCTTTCCGGTCTTTCGCCGGATGCGGGAAGAGGCCCCCGCTTTGTGGGTTGAGCCGCTCCAAGCGTGGGTGCTGACCCGGTGGGATGACATCACCTCGATGCTGGAGGACGGCGACAAATACGGCCCGCTGATGAACCAGCCGGGCACGTCCAGCATCTTCGGCCGAGCCATCTTGCAGATGTCGGGTGACGAGCACCGCCGCAAAGACGCCATCATCGCCAAGCGCCTGCGGGGCCCCCGGTATCTGGGCTCGACCATCGAGGACATCGTCTCGGGGCTGGTCCACGAGTACGGCGAGCAGTTGCCGGTGGCCCCCGAGACCGCCGACTTGCGCACCGGGCTGACCGAACCGGTGCCGCTGGGTGCCATTGCCGAGCTGATGGACATGGGCGAGGCCAGCAACTTCCGGAACTGGTACAACGACATCGTCGCCGCCGGAACCTCGAACGTGACCCGCGATCCGGTGGTCCACGCTCAGGGAGAGGCCGCCCGCGACGAGCTCTACGACTTCGTCACCCCGAGCATCGACGAGCGCCGCACCTGCCCTGGCGACGAGCTGCTGTCGGACTTGTGCTCGATGGAGTACGAGGGCGAACGGCTGTCCGACGACGAGGTCCGCAGCTTTACCGCGTTCTTGCTCTCAGCCGGGATCGAGACCACCGACCGAGCGCTGGCCAACCTGGTCAAGCACCTCATCTTGCAGCCTGAGCAGTGGGAACGGCTCAAGGATAACCCCGAGCTGGTCAGCTCCGCGGTCACCGAGATCCTCCGGTACCGGCCCCCGGTGCACGTCACCATCCGCATGGCCAAACACGACCTGGCGGTGGAGGGCACCACCATCCCCGGGGGAAGCAAGGTGATGTCCTTCGTGTCCAGCGCCAACCACGACACCTCCCGGTTCGACGACCCGGATGTGTTCGATGTGGGCCGCTTCCAGGGCGAGGAGCGCCCCAACTACACCCCGATCGGCCCAGTGAGGGCCTTCGGCGGCGGCCCCCACACCTGCACCGGCTCGCTCTTGGCCAAACTGGAGATGGAGCGCACCCTTGAATACCTGCTCGACCGGTTCGACCATTTCGAATTCACCGGCGACGTGCCCCCCGACACCGGCATCGTGCTCCGCTCCCCCACCAGCCTCGACGTAGTCCTCCACCCCGCCGCCTGACCGCCGAGCCTGAGCGCTCTAGGAGGCGAACACCTCCGGCTCAGATTCAAAGCGCTGCTGGCAGCCGGCGGCGCAGAAGTAGTAGTCGATGCCGTCGTGGACGGTGTGGTAGCGGGCATCGGCCACCAGCACGGTCATGCCGCATACGGGGTCGATGGCGTCTTCAAGACGCTCTCCGCGGCCAGAAGCGGTCTCGGCAGCGAGCTGTCCCTCAGCCCGGCGGGCTACTAGGTCGGCCATGACCGCGGCGGCGATCTCCCGGTTGGGAATTCGCCCCAGGTCCATGCCGGCAGGGGCGTGTATGCGGGCCAAGTCGTTGTCGCCAAACCCCTGGCTCCGTAGGTAGTCGCGCATCGCCTCGGCCCGCTTGGCTGAGGCCACCAGGCCGATGTAGCCGGCGTCGGTGCCCAGGGCAGCCGCCAGCGCCACATCGTCGTAGTGCCCCTGGGTGGCCACCAACACCGCAGTGGCCTGGTCGATGGTCAGATCGCCAAGATCAAGGGTGGTTCGCACCAGCTCGGGGTGCTCGTGGTCGTCGGGCTGGCCGCCGTCGTCGACAATCGCCGCGTCCCAGCCGATGGCCGAGGCCACCGCAGCGATGGCGTCCACCGCCGGCGTGCGGCCGATCACCACCACTTGGGGGGCGGGCAGGCTCGGCTCCAGGTAGATCTCCATTGCTCCCTCCGAATCGCACGCCATGGCAATCGTGCGCAGCCCGTCGCTTTGATCTCCGGCTTGGCCCTGACCAGGGTCCCGGTGGTGGTCCCGGCTCTCCGAAGGCCCCAAGCACAGCAGCCGGGGCTCCCCGTGGCCCAAGCAGGCCAAGGCCTCCACGATCACCGCTGGCTCGGCGCACGCCCCGCCCAGCCAACCCTTCACCGCGCCGTCAGGCAAAATCACCGCTTGCGACCCCTGCTGGCCCGACGACGGCGCCCGACGCCAGATCACCGAGGCCAGCACGAAGGGCTGGCGCCGCTGGCGCAGTTCCACCGCCCGGGCCATGACCTCGACGTTCATGGCAAGGGCACCAAATCAGCTCGCTTCGTCGATGGCCGCCCACACCCGGTCGGGAAGCACCGGCATGTCGATGTTGCGGACGCCAAGATGGGCCACCGCGTCGATCACCGCGTTCACGAACGCCGCCGGCGACCCCACGGTGGCCGACTCGCCCACCCCCTTGGCTCCGATGGGGTGATGGGGCGAGGGCACTTCGGTGGCCAGCAGCTCGAACCGGGGAGTCTCCCAGGCGGTTGGCACCAGGTAGTCCATGAAGTTGGCCCCGATGCAGTTGCCGTCGTCGTCGAAAGTGATCCACTGCATGGCCGACATGGCGAATCCCTCGGTGAGGCCACCGCAGATCTGGCCTTCCACGATCATCGGGTTGATCCGCACCCCGCAGTCGTCCAACGCCACCATGCGCTGCACCTGCCACACCCCGGTGTCGGGGTCCACCTCCACCACCACGATGTAGCTGCCGTAGGGGTAGGTGAGGTTGGGCGGGTCGTAATAGGTGACGTCTTCCAGGCCGTACTCCATGCCCTCGGGCAGGTTGGTGTAGGCGGCCAGGGCAATGTCTTGGATGGTGACCGACCGGTCGGGGCTGCCCGCCACCGAGAGCACTCCCGAGGCCAGCTCGATGTCCTCTTCGGCCGCTTCCAGCAGGTGGGCGGCGATCTTCTTCGCCTTGTCGGCCAGCTTGCGGGCCACCACCGCGGTAGCTGCGCCGCCCACCGGGGTGGAACGGGACGCGTAGGTGCCCAGCCCGTAGGGAGTGTGGTCGGTGTCGCCGTGCTCCACCTTGATGTCGTTGGCGGGAATGCCCAGCACCTCGGCCACGATCTGGGCGAATGTGGTCTCGTGGCCTTGGCCCTGGGTCTTCACCCCCAGCTTCAAGATGGCCTTGCCGGTGGGGTGGACCCGCAACTCGGCCGAGTCGATCATCTTCAGACCAGCGATGTCGTAGGTGTGCGACGGCCCCGCCCCCACCGCCTCGGTGAAGTGGGCGATGCCGATGCCGATGAGCCGTCCCTCGGCCCGGGCCTCGGCCTGCTCCCGGCGCAGGTCCTCGTAGCCCACCTCCTCCAGAGCGGTGCGCAGGGCCGTGGGATAGTCGCCGGAGTCGTAGACGAAGCCGGTGGCTGTCTCATAAGGGAACTGCTCGGGCTGGATGAAGTTGCGCAGCCGCATCTCGGCCGGGTCGATGCCCACCTCGTAGGCCGCGTTCTGCACCAGGCGCTCGATGAGATACGAGGCCTCGGTGATGCGGAACGAGCACCGGTAGGCCACCCCGCCAGGGGCCTTGTTGGTGAACGCGCCCTTGCAGTCGATGTGGGCAGCGGGGAAGTCGTAGCTACCGGTGACCACGTGGAACAGCCCGGCCCGGAACTGAGTGGGCTGGGCGTCGGAGTAGAACGCCCCCTGGTCCGACAGCATGTTGACCCGCAGGCCCAGAATGCGGCCCTCGTCGGTGACGGCCAGCTCGCCCTTCATGTAGTAGTCGCGGGCAAAGCCGGTGGAGATGAGGTTCTCGGTGCGGCTCTCCACCCACTTCACCGGCTGGCCGATGAGCAGCGAGGCCGCGGTGGCCACCACATAGCCGGGATAGATGGGCACCTTGTTGCCGAAGCCGCCGCCGATGTCGGGGCTGACGATGCGGATGTTCTGCTCCGGAAGCCCGGCCACCATGGCGAACAGCGTCCGATGGGCGTGAGGGGCCTGAGAGGTCATGTAGATGGTGGCCTGCCCGGTCACCGAGTTGACGTCGGCCAAAATGCCGCACGTCTCCAGAGGAGCGGGATGCGACCGGGGGTAGTGGGTCTCCAAAGTGACCACCCGGTCGGCCTGGGCGAAGGCTTCCTCGGTGGCGCCCTTGTCGCCCGTCTCCCAGGTGTAGACCAGGTTGTCGGTCTGGCCCTCCTTCTCATCCCGGATCAGCGCCGCCCCGTCCTCCAGGGACTGCTGAGGCGTGGTGATGGGGGGCAGATCCTCGTAATCGACCTCGATCAGCTCCAGGGCGTCGGTAGCAATGTAGGGATCGGTGGCGATCACCGCGGCCACCTCTTGGCCCTGGTATCGCACCTTGTCAGTGGCCAAAACGGCCTGGGTGTCGCCCGACAGGGTGGGCATCCACGCCAGCCCGTGCTGGTCCATCAGATCGCCGGTGACCACGGCCACCACGCCGTCGAGGTCGGTGGCCGCCGAGAAGTCGATGCCGTTGATGCGGGCGTGGGCCAGCGGCGAGCGCAGGATGGCCATGTGCAGGGTGTTGGGCAGCTCGATGTCGTCGAGGAAGTTGCCCTGGCCCTCGATCAGCCGGGCGTCCTCTTTGCGCTGGACACTGTGGCCGATACCGCCGATCTCAGCGGGAGTTGTTGGTGCAGCCATGATTGCTCCTCAGCTTCCGTTGGACGACTCGGCGACCCGGGCGGCCGCCGTTTGGATGGCTTTGACGATGTTCATGTAGCCGGTGCACCGGCACAGGTTCCCCGAGATGGCCCAGCGCACCTCGTCGTCGGAAGGGTCGGGGTTCTCGGCGATGAACGATGCGCCCACCAGCATCATTCCCGGCGTGCAGAAGCCGCACTGGAGGCCGTGGTCGTCGGTGAACGCCGACTGGATGGGGTGCAGCCCGTCAGCGGTCTTGAGACCCTCCACGGTGGTGACCTCCGCGCCGTCGGCCTGAGCGGCCAACACGGTGCAGGCCTTGACCGGCTTGCCGTCCATCAGCACGGTGCAAGCACCGCAGCTGGTGGTGTCGCATCCCACATGGGTGCCGGTGAGCCCGACCGTGCGGCGGATGTGGTCCACCAGCAGGGTGCGGGGCTCCACGTCGCTGGCGTGGTCGGATCCGTTGATGGTGACGGTGATCTCCATGGTCAGCTCCCTTCGGCCTGTTGGGCGGCGGCAGCCAGCCCCCGCTTGGTATAGGTGCGGACCACCTGGCGCTTCCAGGCGGCGGTACCCCGGACATCGTCACGGGGTTCAGCGGCCACCGCGGCCAGCTCGGCGGCCTCGGCGAAAAGCTCGGCTGAGGGCTGTTGGCCCACCAGCACAGCTTCGGCGTCGGCCACCTTGGTGTTGATCGGGTTCACCGAGGTGAGGGCTAAGCCAGCGCCGGAGATGGCACCGGAATCGTCCAGCTCCAAGTGGGAGGCCACCGCCACGGTGGCGTAGTCGCCGACTTTGCGCTCCAGCTTGAGGTAGGCCCCACCGGAGCGACCCGACGGGACGGGGATGCGGAGCCCGACCACCAGTTCGTCTTCGCCCAACGTAGAGGTGAACGCCCCGTCGATGAAGTCGGCAATGGGGACGGACCGCTCGCCGTTGGGCCCCTGGGCCACCACGTCGGCGCCGGTGGCCAACAGCACCGAGTTCCAGTCTCCCTCCGGATCGCAGTGGGCTACCGAACCGCACATGGTCCCCCGGTTGCGCACCAGGGGATCAGCCACCCATGGGGCAGCGGAGGCAATGGCCCCGAACGTGATACCAGAGGCCACCACATCGGCGTGGCGGACCAGCGCCCCAACGTGGAGGTGCCCGTTGTCCCGCTCGATGGCGTCCAAGCCGGCGATGCGGTTGATGTCAATCAGCGTGTCGGGAAACGCCACCCGCATCTTCATCATGGGGATCAGGCTCTGGCCCCCGGCAAGGAACCGGCCACCCTCCCCCGCGGCTGCCTTGGCCTCCACCGCTTCCCCAACGGTCTGGGCCACGACTAAGTCGAATCGTGAAGGGAACACAGCCCTCCTCCCTGAGCATCGATTGCTGCCGCCACCCTACCCCTCAGACCAAACCCCCCGCTGAAGAGGTGAACGAGTTCGTCTCAGGCTCACCCCAAGCGGCGATCCAACCGGTCGCGGAAGGCTCGGGCACCCACTACCACTGCGCCGTGGCGGCGCACTCGGCGGGCCAGCTCGCGGTCGGAGGTGACCACGGTGGCCGTAGACGGATCGTCATGCGGGACGACACTCGATCACGTTCATGGCGTCAACCACAATCACGGTGGTTGACCCCTTCAAGGCCAGGCCGGCGTCGAGGCACTCTCCACGGAGAGAGCGAAGTAGTAGCTGCCCGAGGCCGGGTTGGAGAAGTCGGTGAGCATGTCGCGCACCTGGCCATTGCGGCCATACATCGCATCCATGCGGTCCCGGAAGGGCACCTGGGTCTGGCAGGAGGCCATAGCGCACCCTATTATCAGATTATAAATATGTTTCATGATATTTCAGTCTTCCTAGTATCATTCGCATTGTGCTTTCCGAATGGGAATGGGACGAGCGGAACCTTGCTCACCTAGCGCGCCACGGGATCACGCCTCGTGCGGTGCAGCAAGTTGCTGAGAACGACCCCAGGCTGCGCCGCAACAGAAGGAATCGTGCTGCGACCATGCAGATGGTCGGACGAGACGACGGGGGGAAGTGGTGGACAGTGTGTATCGTTGAGACCGGCGGTGGAACGTGGAGAGCGGTCACAGGATGGCCTTCTTCCCCCGCAGAGATCGCATGGCACAGCAAGACAGGAAGGAGTTTCAGATGACAGACGAAGAGATCGCAGAACTCCACAAGCACCGTGACGATCCCGACGAGTGGGAAGATGAGCCCATAAAGATGGTGGTGAACAAGCCAGTCGGGAACGTGGTCTCGTTCCAACTACCCACCAGAGAACTTGACCGAGCGATCGCCGCCGCCGATGAACTGGGAATATCCCTCTCTGAGTTCATCCGTGGTGCCCTAGAACAGCGACTCGACGAATCCACGTCGATGACCGCGGTTTAGCCGAAGAAATGCTGGAACTCGCGACCAGCCTCCACCAGGGGATTCCTATCAACGAAGACGGCGATCCAACCGGTCGCGAAAGGCGCGGGCACCCACTACCACTGCGCCGTGGCGGCGGACTCTGCGGGCCAACTCGCGGTCGGAGGTGACCACGGTGGCCTCCGACGGATCGGCCATGTCCGCCACTTCTTGGGCGATGCGGTCGTCAGCCGCGTTGGGACCGCGGCGGGAGGCATAAGCCAGCTCCACAGGTCCGTGTTGACCAGCAGGCAGGTCACGCACCGGACGACCGTCAGCGACCACCAAGGCCGGCACACCAGCATCGCTGATGTCTTCAACCAGCCGAATCAGCGCACCATCCCGGTCAGCCCACCACCCATCAGGCCGACTCCCAATCACATTCATAGCGTCAACCACGATCACTGTGGTTGACCTTGACTCTGGCTAGGCCAGGCTGGCGTCGAGGCACTCCACGGAGGGAGCGAAGTAGTAGCTGCCCGAGGCCGGATTCGAGAAGTCGGTGAGCATGTCGCGCACCTGGCCGTTGCGGCCGTACATCGCATCCATGCGCTCCCGGAACGGGGCCTGGGTCTTGCAGAATGCCATGAAGTACAGGCCCACGGTGCCATCGTGGAAGGCGTAAGGAGTGGACCGACGGGCGATCTCGTCTCGCTTGGGCTTGGAAGCATCGGCGGTCTCGCCCTCGCGCAGCTCCACGTGGGAGAGGTGCGAGTGGGGAGCCTGCTCGTCCAAGCGGGTGGAATCGGCCTTGGTGCGACCGAAGTTCACCTCTTGGGTGGGCACGTCCTGCTTCTCCCAGGCCACCAAGTCATGCACCCAGCGCTGGGCGATGATAAAACTGCCGCCCGCACCGGCCTCGCCGTCGGGGATGATGGCCACGGCGGGCTGATCCTCGTCCTCAGGGTTGCCGGTGCCGTCGATGAAACCAGTCATGTCCAGGCTCTCGCCGTAGATGAAGGTGGGGGTCTCCCGGGCCACGCTCATACCCCCGGCGATCAGGGCCATGCGGGCATCCCACTGGGCCTTCCACACCAGATCCTTCTCGTCGTGGGTCATCCACAGGAGCAGTTCTTCCTGGGTGCCCTTGGCCTCGCGGCCGCTGCCGTCGATGGACTCCACCGTGTGGTACGGCTGGAAGTCGTCGGGAATGTCATCGGTTAAGTCGGCCAACAGGGTGGGGCCGAGCCCGATTACCAGGTTGATTCCCAGAGCGTCGCAGTTGCTGCGGCAATCGGAGATCGCCGACTTGATTGCACCCAAGTCAGCGCCGTCGCCACGGCTGAGGTGGACGTACCACTGGTACTTGCCCATATCGTTGAAAATTGCCGGCTGGCAGGTCGCCATTCGCCTCTCCTCCTTGAAAACGTCGACTTCTAGCGAAGTCTGGCACTATTGCTGCGCTGATGCATCTTGGAGCGGAAAAATTCGGGATCACCAATAGCCACTGGAGGTAAACCATGAACCCCGACGACTACGGCGCTTTGGAAGTGTCCACCGTCGATCGCATAACCACGGTGGTGCTCAACCGGCCCGAGGCCCGAAACGCCATCAATCCGACGCTGCACGACGACCTGACCAGGGTGTTCACCGACCTGGACCAGGACCCCGACACCGACGTGGCCATCCTCACCGGGGCGGGCGGATCGTTCTGCGCTGGCGGGGACATTCCCTGGCTGCGCAGCCTGGCGGGGAACGTCTCTGAGGTGGAGCGGGTGATCCGGGCCGACCGGCGCATCACCGAATCGGCGCTCACCCTGGAAAAGCCCATCTTGGCCAGGGTGGACGGCCCGGCGGTGGGGCTGGGCTGCTCGCTAGCGCTGTATTGCGACTTCGTGTACGCCTCGGAGCGGTCCGTTTTCGGCGACCCGCATGTGTCAGTGGGACTGGTGGCCGGCGACGGGGGCGCTCTGCTGTGGCCACAGTTGGTGGGCTATGCCCGGGCCCGGCGCTACTTGCTGACCGGCGATCTGATCAAGGCCCCAGAGGCGGCTGAGATCGGCCTCATCACCGAGTGCGTTCCCGGCGACGACCTCGACGACACCGTGCAGGCCATGGCCGAGCGGATGCGCGATGGCGCCCGCATTGCCATCAAATTCACCAAAGCGTCCATCAACGCCGGGCTGCGCCAAGTGGCCAATGCGGTGGTCGACCGGGCTGCGTCCACCGAGGGTCTCACCATGATGACCGAGGACTTCGTGATCGCCCTCGACGCCTTCATGGCCAAAGAGCCCCCCGAGTTCATCGGCCGCTAGAAACCGCCATGGACTACCCCTCCGAAGCCGAGCACCACGCCCTGCTGCGGGAGACCGTTCGGCGCTTCGTCGAGGCGGAGATGCCCCGGGAGCTGGTCCGCCAGTGGGACCGCGAGAACGAGTTCGACCGGGGTGTGCTGTACAAACTGGCCGATCTGGGGCTGTTCGGCATCACCATCTCCGAGCAATACGGCGGGTCGGGACGGGACATCACCGCCACCATGATCGTGATCGAGGAGTTGTGCCGCCGCAGCACCGCGGTGGGCAGCGGCTACATCTACGGCGCCTGCTACGCGGGGATGAACCTGGTGGAGACGGCCAGCGAGGCCCAACGCCAAGAGTGGCTACCCCAGGTGGCCCGCGGCGAGATGCTGTTCTCCTACGGGCTGACCGAGCCCGACGTGGGCTCCGATCTGGCCAGCGTGGCCACCACCGCGATCCGCGACGGCGATGTGGTGCGGATCAACGGGGCCAAGCGGTTCTGCTCGGGCACCACCTACACCGACTACATCTACGCACTGGTCAACAGCAATCCCGGCGGGGAGCGCTACCACAACCTGTCGTTCGTGCTGATTCCGCCCTCATCGCCGGGGGTGACCATCGAGCCCCAGCACGCCATGGGCCTCAAAGGGTCGATGACCACCGACGTCACCTTCAGCGATGTGGAGGTGCCCGCCGACTACATCGTGGGCGGCGACGAGGGATGGAACCAGGGATGGGCCAAGCTGGCAGGACCCGGCCTTGACGTGGAGAAGATCGAGGTAGCCGCCATGGCTCTGGGCATCGCCACCGGGGCAGTCGAAGACGCCTGGGGCTACGCCCAAGAGCGGGTTCAGTTCGGCAAGCCCATAAGCAGCCACCAGTCCATCCGCCACATGCTCTCCGAGGCCCGCACTCGCCTGCTGGCCGCCCGGCTGATGACGTATCACGCGGCCAAATTGCTGGATGACGAGGAGTCAGCGTCGGTGGAGACTTCGATGGCCAAGCTGTTCGTGTGCGACACCGCCAAAGAGATCGTCTTGTCGATGCAGCAGGTGATGGGGGCCTACGGCTACGTCGAGGACTTCGACATGGAGCGGTATGTGCACGACGTGCTGGTCATGCCCATCATCGGCGGCTCTTCCGCCATCCAGCGAAACAACATCTCCAACCGCCTCAAGCTAGCCAGGGAGTAGTCCAATATGACCGTAACCAAAGACCCCATCGACGCTGATGCCGCCACCGAGAAAGTGGTGGCCTGGCTCGAGGACAATTTGGGGGGCACGGTCACCCACATCGCCCGTCAGGCCCGCTGGCGGCCGGTGTGGTTCGCCGATGTGGAGCGCGACGGCGAGCGGCTCGAGTTGTGCGTGCGGGGGGACCGCACCGACATGCCCTTGGTATTCCCGCTCGACCACGAGATGCGCCTGCAAAAGGTGCTCGGCGATCACGGCATTCCCGTGGCACAGGTGCACGGATGGATAGACGACCCCACGGCTTACGTCATGGACCGGGTGCCGGGCGAGAACCACTTCGAGAACTGCACCGATGCCGAGCGGGACGCAGTGGTGGACGACTATCTGCACATCCTGGCCCGCATGCACGCCCTGGACATCGGACCGTTCGTCGATGCGGGAATCATGCGGGCCGACCGACCCGAGGAATCCGGACTGTTGGGGTTGAGGCGCTACGAGGCCCTGTACCGCAGTGTGAAGACGCTCCCCGACCCGTTCCTCGAGTTCAGCTTGGGCTGGCTGCGGCGCAACCCCCCGTTTTCCCGAGGCCGGGAGTCGGCCATCGTGTGGGACACCGGGCAGTTCCACCATCAAGACGGGCGGGTGTTGGCCGTCTTGGACGTGGAGATCGGCCACATCGGCGACCCGATGATGGACTTGGCCGCGTGGCGGCAGCGGGACACGGTGCTCGGGTTCGGCAACTTCGCCAAGCTGTACGACCGCTACGGCGAATTAGCGGGCGAGCCGGTGGACTTGGACGCCATCCAGCGCCACCACTTCATGTTCACGCTCTCCAACCAGCTCCCCTTCAGTGCGGCGCTGAGGGAACCGGCCCCCGACTCCGATCTGATGACCAACCTCCAGTGGTGCTACGAGACCAACCTGTTCGCCACCGAGGCCCTGGCCGAGATCCTCGACGTGGAACTGCCCACCGTGGAGATGCCCGAACCCCGGGAGTCCCGAGCCGAGGTGGTGCTCAACCACCTAGTGCGCAACCTGCGCACATTGCAGATCGACGACGAGTATGTGCGCTACAAGCTGCGCACCATGTTCCGCATGGCCCGCCACGCCTCCCGGATCGACGAGATCGGCGACGCCGTCTCTGCGGCCGACTTAGACGACCTTCACGAGCTGCTGGGCCATCGCCCGGCGTCATGGCTGGAGGGCGAGGCCGAACTCGAGCAGTTCGTGCTGGCCAACGACGACACCTCCCGCTACGACGAGGACTTGGTGAAGATCTTCCACAAGCGGAACCTGCGGGCTCAGATGCTCCTCGGCCCCGCGGGCTCAGCCATGGCCCGCCACCTGCGCATTCAGACCTTCCGGGACTGACGGCTAGTGGTGGTCGCGAGCCGCAACCGCGGCCGCGCCGATGAGGCCGCCGTCGGCGCCCAAGGGGCTGGGGATGATGCGGGCCCCCTGGGAGTGGACCAGGCAGCAAAGGCGGTCCATCTCGGCTTGGGCCGCGTCGAAGAAATCGTGGCCGTATCCCAGGGCCACCGATCCCCCGGCCACGGCCAAGCGCAGATCCAGCAGATTGGCCACCGAGCCGACTCCCCGCCCCACCAGGGTCCCCACCCGGCGGCGCATCTCCTTGGGAGCATCGGCGGGAGCCACGCCGTCCAACAGATCGGCGATGGCGGTGCCCGAGGCCTGGCCCTCCAACAGGCCCACCGCCCCGGCGGCATCGGCCCGTCCGTCCTCCGCCACGAAGATGTGCCCGATGTGTCCGGCGTTGCCGTCGGCGCCGTCCAGCAGTCGGCCGTTCAGCACGATGCCGCCCCCTATCCCGGTGGACACCACCATGGCCAGGTAGTTGTCCACCCCGACAGCCCCTCCTACCCAACCCTCAGCCAGGGCCAGGGCTTTGGCGTCGTTGTCCACCGCCACGGGTAGTCCAAGGGCCTCGGACAGTCGGTCTCGAAGGGGGAAGTCTCGCCATACGGCGATGTTGAGGGGCGATAGGAGCCGATGATTGTCTCGCGACGGCCCTCCGCTGCCCACGCCGCAGACGCTCACCGGCTGGCCGTGTTCTTCGAGAACCTCCCGGGCCAACTCCACGATCAGGGAGAACAGCGCCTCCTCGTCAGCAGCTTGAGAAGGTCCCCGCCGCTGGCAGAGCACTTGCCCATCAGGGGCGACAACGCCGACGGCCACCTTTGTACCACCGATGTCCACGGCCAGCACCGGGCCGTCTAGCACTATCTCCACGGGCTGAGATTAGGAGACGGGCTGCCCTGCTGGATTGCTCGGGGGGTACAGGAAGCGGATCAATGCCACCGCAGCCACCAGACCGACGATCTGCATCACGATGAACATGGGCGCCGACGACGGCTCGATGCCCGCGAAGGTGTCGGAGAACATTCGCCCCACGGTCACCGCCGGGTTGGCGAAGCTGGTGGACGAGGTGAAGTAGTAGGCCCCGCCGATGTAGGCCGCCACTGCGCCGGCCACAAACCGGATGCGGTCGGTGCGCACCAGTGCGAAGATCAAAGCCACCAGTCCAGCGGTAGCGATCACCTCGCCCAACCACAGGTGGCCGGCCGAGCGGTCCTTGGTCGACCAGTCCACTGCGTCCAGGTCGAACATCAGGTTGGCCAGCACCGTACCGGCCACCGCGCCGGCAACCTGGGCGGCGATGTAGGGCGCGATGTGGCGGCGGGGAAAGCCCCCCAGCGCCCAGTCGGCCAGCGTCACCGCCGGATTGAAATGGGCCCCTGACACCGGGCCGAACATCAAGATGATGGCGAACAGCACCGCGGCGGTGGCCGCCGCATTCTGGAACAGCTGCAATCCCACATCGGTGGGCGACAGCCGCTCGGCCATGATGCCCGACCCCACCACGCCGATCAGCAGCAGCGCCGTGCCGACGGCTTCAGCCACCAATTTTCGCGTCAGCATGCCTGGAACTTCATGACTACAGGATGGTCGGCGGAACTGTCATAGAGAAACTGGGAACCTCGGCAGGGTGCAGATGGAGGGGTTTCACATGCACCCCGCCAAGGTTCAGTTTGACGCCGTGCCGGAGGGATTTAGCACCTGCGTCGTGTTGTTGGGGCTTTCACCACCGCCCAAAAAGTTAGGTGGCCTTGTGAAACACACGAGTTACCCGACATTTCGCCCGGGTGGCAGCCGGGTGAACATTGCCCTTCCGAGGCCGGGAATATGTACGCTCAGCGGCCATGCGGTTCACCGGCGCCAGCGTCCCTCGGCGGGAGGACCCGCGCCTGTTAGCCGGTGCGGGACGATTTGTGGACGACATCGATAAGCCCGGCCTACTGGAGGCTGCGTTTGTGCGCAGTCCGGTGGCCCACGGGCGGCTGATAGCGGTCGAGGCCGGTGGTGCCAGGGCCACCGATGGCGTAATGGCCGTCCTGACCGCCGAGGATCTCGTCCAATGCTGCTCCCCCATGGGCTGGGGAGCGACTGGTCCGCTGATCGTGCCCGCCCATCTCCCCCTGGCCGACGACCGGGTTCGTTTCGCCGGCGATCCGATTGCTGTGGTCATTGCCACCAGCCGGGCCGCCGCCGAGGACGGCGCCGACGCGGTGGAAGTCGACATCGACCCGCTGCCCCCGGTGATAAGTGCCGCTGCGGGGGGCGATGGCGCCGCCGTGTGGGATGAAGCCCCCGACAACGTGCTCTGGTCCGGCGAGGAGGTGTGGGGCGACCCCGACGAGGCCTTCGCCTCCGCCGCCCATGTCATCTCAGAGACGCTCACCCAGCACCGTCATACCTGCGTTCCCCTGGAGACCCGGGGCGGAGTGGCCGAATACGATCCCATCAGCGGCAGCCTTCACTACGAGGTCTCCCACCAGAACCCCCACGCGCTGCGGGTGCATTTGGCCGCCATTCTGGGAATGCCCGCCGCCCGAATTCGGGTGACCTGCGACAGCATCGGCGGATCGTTCGGTCTGAAGTCCAATCCCACCAGGGAGGACGTGGCGGTGTGCGCCGCCGCCCGGCTGCTGGGCCGGCCGGTGCGCTGGGTGGAGGATCGGGCCGAGAACCTGGTGGCCGGGGGCCACGCCCGCGAGGAGCAAGTGAGCGTGGAGGCCGCGCTCGACGAAGACGGGGTGGTGATCGGCTTGCGGGCCGACCTGGTGATAGACCACGGGGCCTACCCGTTCCTCAACCTGCCGCTGTCGCTGTTCGCCAACATCATCAAGGTGCTGCTGCCCGGCACGCTGCGGGTGCGCCACTACCGGTTCCGGGGATCGGTGGTGGCCACCAACAAGGCGTCTTTCGTGGCCTATCGGGGGCCGTGGGAGATCGAGTGCTGGGTGCGGGAGCGGCTCATGGACCTCATCGCCCGCCGGCTCGGGCTCGACCCACTGGAGGTGCGGCGCCGCAACTACATGGGCGACGACCAGTTCCCCGGCGCCATGCTCACCGGCCCCACCCTGGATTTCATGACCATCAACCAGACACTCGACCGGGCGGTGGAGTTGGCTGACTATCAGGGCTTTCGCGCCGCCCAGGCCGAGGCCCGAGCCGAGGGGCGGCATCTGGGCATCGGCCTTTGCACCTACCTGGAGCCCGGCCCCGGTCCCACCGACTACGGGCAGGCTCTGGGCTTCACCTACGAGCAGCGCTCGATGCAACGGGCTCGGGTGAAGTTGGAGCCCGACGGCTCGGTGACGGTGTTCACCAGCCAACAGCCCCACGGCCAGAGCCACGAGACCACCCTGTCCCAAGTGGTGGCCGACGAGCTGGGCGTGGACCTCGACGACGTGCGGGTGGTGTGCGGCGACACCGACCAGGTGCCGTTCAACATGGTGGGCACCGGCGGGAGCCGGGCGGCCACCCTGGGGGCCGGTGCCGCCCAGGGTGCAGCCCGCATCGTGCGCCACAAGCTGCTGGCGGTAGTGGCTGCCCTGCTTGAGGCCAATCCCGACGACCTGGAGATCGCCGACGGGGTGGTGGCCGTGCGGGGTTCGCCCGACCAGTGCAAGACGGTGGCCGAGGTGGCCCGGCTCTCCTACACGGCCCCGTTCACCCTGGGCGGGGCCCTGGGCGACGGGTTCGACGCATCGTTCGACTTCGAGACCCCGGCCGGCGGGTGGACCCAGTCCACCCATGTGTGCTGGGTGGAACTCGACCCCGGCACCGGGCTGGTGACCGTGCCCCGTTACCTGGTGGTGGAGGACTGCGGAGAGATGATCAACCCCGCGGTAGTGGAGGGACAGATCCGGGGCGGGGTGGCTCAGGGGATTGGCAGCGTGCTGTTGGAGAAGATCGTCTATGACGACAGCGGGCAGTGCACCACGTCCACCTTCATGGACTACTTGCTGCCCACCGCAGCTGAGATCCCCCGCATCGATATCGAGCACCTCGAGGGGCCGCCACAGGGAGATGTGCCCTGGCGGGGGGTGGGTGAGGGCGGCGCCATCGGCTCCCCCGCCGCGGTGTGCAATGCCATCGAAGACGCCCTCGCCCCCTGGAACGCCAAGATCACCGAGCAGTACCTTCCCCCCAGCCGGATCCTCCAGCTCGTCTCCTCCGCCACAGGGCCGAATGAAGCCGAACACTAACGTTGGGTCTGTGAGCGAAAGTCCCATTGGCGAGCGGCGGCCGATCCGAATCGCTGACATTGAATGGGAGGACTACTGCGACCCCGACGAACCCGACCGGGCGCCAGGGCCGTTCGTGCGCTGGCTGGTCGATCCAGACTCGGGCAACCGGGTCATGCACGTGAAGTCGTGGGCGGACCGCAACGCGGCGGCCCACTGGCACCTGTCTGACACGGTGTATTTGGTTACCAAGGGCCAGTTCATTGTGGAGGGCGAGGAACCATACCAAAAGGGCGACCTGCGCTGGGTGCGGGGCGGTTTCGCCTACGGGCCGGAGCGGTCGGGGCCCGACGGCTGCGAGTACCTCTTCTTCAGCCTCGGCCCCTACGACAAGCTCGACCCCGAAGAGCACCCACCCCCGCTGGGCCGGTGGGACGACCCGTCCACCTGGGTGGAGGGCTACCCCCAAGTTGAGCGGGCCAAGCTGATGGACAATCCCCGATGAGCCTCCAAATCACCCCGCTGGATGCCCCGCTGGGCGCCCAGGTCGCCGGATTCGACTTTGCCTCTCCCCCCGACCCAGAGACCACCGCCCGACTGCGGGGCGCGGTGGACGAGCACCTCCTGCTCCTGTTCCGCAACCCCGAGCCGCCCACCCCCGAGCAGGTCACCGGATTCTGCGAGTCGTTCGGCCCCCTGCGGCCCACCTTGGCCGACAAGTCCCGCCTTCCCGGCTTTCCCGGCATCAACCGGGTGTCCAACGTCAACGTCGACGGGGTGGTCGGCACCGGGGGCTGCGATGTGGTCACCTACCACTCCGATCTCAGCTTCAATCCGCCGCTCATCGAGTACCTGTATTTGGATGCAGTGGCCCTGCCGTCGTCAGGGGGGGCCACCAAGTGGCTGAACCTGGTGGCCGCCTACCAAGATCTGGATGTCGACACCAAAGCCCGCATCGACGATGTGGGGGTGGTCTACCGGCTGCGCGACGGGCTGGACTTCGGCGGGTACTTCAAGGCCACCGACGGCGCGGCGCTGCTGGCCGACCGCACCTGCATCTCGTTGGTCCAGACCAACCCCCGCAACGGCCGCCGCAGCGTTTGGCCCAACACCGGCCCCGACTTCGCCGCCGACGTCGAGGGCCTCGGCGCCGACGAGGGCGCTGAGCTGTTGGCCGAGCTGTTCGCCCACTGCACCCAAGACCGCTACGTCTACGAGCACAACTGGTCCGTCGGCGAGTCCGTGTTCTGGCTCAACACCCAGACCATGCACCAGCGCGAGGCCTTCCCCCCCAAACAGGTCCGCGAGCTCCGCCACGTCAACATCCTCGGCCATACCGACCCCCGCCAAGTCGCCTAGTTGTCCCTTCCCTTCTCGTTCGTGACGGCATCTGACCCGATTCGCCTGATTTTCGCGGTCCCCAGCCGCCCATCCCGCCTGTTTTGAACGCGCTCACCGCATCAGGGCTGGCCAAGTCCTTCGGCGACCGTCGGCTCTTCGCCGATGTCGCGGTGCAGCTCTCCCCGGGGCTTCGGGTAGCGCTGGTTGGCGGCAACGGGACCGGCAAGACCACGCTGCTGGAGGTGCTGGTCGGCATCACCGATTCCGATGAGGGCACCGTTGTGCGCCCCCAACACGCCGAGATCGGTTATCTGCCTCAAGATCTCGTCGACTCGGCCAGCGGCACGGTCATCGAGCAGGTCATGGCCGGTGCCGGGGTCGTGGCTCGTCTGGCCGAACGGCTCGCCGACCTGGAGCGCCGGCTCGGCGAGCTGGGAGATGACCACCACGCCGTGCTGGCCGACTATGGGGAGACGCAAGCCCGATTCGAACAGCTCGGCGGCTACGCCCTGGAAGCCGAGGCCGCCAAAGTGCTGGCCGGGCTGGGCTTCTCCGCGGCCGATTCCCACCGACCGGTGGGAGAGATGTCAGGGGGCTGGCGGATGCGGGTGGCCCTCGCCCGGCTGATGGTGGCCCAACCCGATGTGCTGATCCTCGACGAGCCCACCAACCACCTCGACGTCGACTCGGTGGCCTGGCTGGAGCAGCGCCTGGCCACCTGGCCAGGCGCGCTCTTGTTCGTGAGCCACGACCGGGACTTCATCGACACAGTGGCCAACCGGGTTATGGAGCTGGCCGAGGGCACGGCTCTGTCCTACACCGGCGGGTTTGCCGAGTTCGTAGTGGCCCGCGAGGAGCGCTTGGCCCGTATCGAGGCCGCCGCCGCCCGCCAAGCCCGCGAGGTGGCCCGAGTGGAGAGGTTCGTCGAGCGCTTCCGGTACAAGGCCACCAAGGCCCGGCAGGTGCAGAGCAGGGTGAAGACCTTGGAGAAGCTGGACCGCGTCGCCGCCCCCAGCCGCGCCGAGCTGACCGCCCGCTTTGCCTTCGCCGAACCGCCCCGGTCCAGCCGGGTGGTGGTTGAATTGGCCGATGCCACCATCGGCTACAACCCCGGCGCTGAACCGGTGGTCTCGGGGGCGACCCTGGCGGTGGAGCGGGGCCAGACCGTCGCCCTGGTCGGGCCGAACGGCGCGGGCAAGACCACGCTGCTGCGCCTCATCCTCGGCGAGTTGGACCCCGATCAGGGAAAGGCCCAGCTCGGCGCCAATGTGAAGGTGGCCGCGTTCCACCAGCATCAGGCCGACGAGCTGGACGGTTCGAAGCGGGCCATCGAGGTGTTCTCAGCCGGCATCGACCCCGGCCGGCGGAACTTGAGAACCGTGCTGGGAGCCTTTGGCTTCGCAGGCGATGCGGCCGACCGGCGGGTATCCGAGCTTTCCGGCGGTGAGCGCACCCGCCTGGCGCTGGCCCGCACGATGATCGAGCCGGTCAACCTCATCGTGCTCGACGAGCCCACCAATCACCTCGACCTGCCCAGCTGCGACGTGCTTGAAGACGCGCTGTTGGCCTATCCCGGCACCGTGCTGCTGGTGACCCACGACCGCCACCTCATCCGGTCGGTGGCCGACGCGATCATCGAGGTCCGCAGCGGGCGGGCGGTATGGCATCACGGCGTGGACGAGACAGTGCTGGCCCCACCCCCGACGGGACCGCCCAGACCCGCCGCGGTGAACCCCGCCGGCCATAGCCCTGCGGCCCGAGCCGGGAACGCCCGCAGTGAACTCCGCCGGGCCAGCGCCCAGCAGCGGCAATCCACCAGCAGGCAACAAAAGCAGTTGGCCCGGCTGGAACGCGACTACGAGGCGGCCAATGCCGAGGTAGACGACCTGCTGCGCCAGCTCAGCGACCCCGGGATCTACGACCGCCCCGAGGAGGTCCACGCCCTAGCCGCCGCCCACGAAGCCGCCGCCCAACGAGCCGCCGCCCTCCTTGCCCGCTGGGAAGCCGCCGTCGAAGCCCTCGAATAAAGCCGAAATAAGCTGGTGGTCACCTCGCCCTTCCCGGAGAGCACCTCACAGCCTTCCGAAATGCCCTCTATTTCAGAAGATTAATTGGATAATCTTCTGAAATAGTCCATAATTCAGATGACTGTTAGAGTATTCTTCCGAAATGATCCCAGATTCGGAAGGTGTGCCGGGGCGCACCGTGGAAGCAGAGTGGAACGGACGACCGGTACAGACATGGGTCCCAGCCCCCCTGCGGGAGCGTCGCTTCAACTTGTCAATATCAACCGCACGAGCTGGGGAACGGGCCTGCGCCGCTTTGCGGCTCGCCGATGCCCGATTGCCCCCCCACTGGGAGCCCCTAGCCCGCCTCCTTCTGCGCAACGAGGGAGTGGCGTCGTCTGGCATCGAAGGGCTGCGCGAACCCATCGAGTCTGTACTGATCGCCGGGCGAACCGGCCTGGGGGGCACCGCGGGCTGGGTTGCCGACAATCTGGTGGTAATCGATTGGGCGCTAGACACTGCCCACGAGCCCCTCGCGGTCAACACCCTGCACCGCTGGCACCGACAGCTCATGCAACACGGAACACTTTCCCCCGAGATGATCGGAGTGTTCCGCCCGGCACTGGGATGGGTAGGCGGCAGTTCACCGCTCGACGCGTCCTACATTCCCCCGCCGCCTTCGGAAATACCACGGCTAACTGACGATCTGATCGCTTTCGCCAACGACAACCCCGAAGACCTAGACCCGGTATCTCACGCCGCGTTGATCCACGCCCAATTCGAGGCCATCCATCCCTATGGCGATGGCAACGGACGCCTCGGGCGGGTGCTGATCAGCCGAACGCTTCGACGTTGGGGGGTGGCCTCCCGAGCCACCGTCCCCATCAGCATGGCCATTGCCCGAGATCTCGGCGGCTACCTCGCCGGCCTTCGCCTCTTCGAGCAGGGAATGATCGACCCGTGGGTCACATGGTTCGCGGAGATCGCCGAGAGGGCCGCGTCAACAACCAATCAGATCATCGACCAGGCCGCCACCCTCATGGCCCGATGGGGGGAGGCAACCCTCGGGCTGCGATCCGACCACTCAGCACATGCCCTGCTCCCTCACCTGCCCGCCCACCCCCTACTCAGCGCGGGGGACGTCGCCGATCTTCTCGGCATCAGCGAACGCAGCGCCCGCACCGCCCTGGCTGCACTCGCCGACTTCGAAATCCTGTCCCCCGTCGAACTAGATACCCTCAGTCCAGGCCGCAACCGCCACTGGTTCGCCGCCACCGCCCTGCTCAACCTCTGGCGTGCATGAAACGAACGGGTACCCATAGGCCTTCTCGCCCATGGCTCCTGCGTTGAATCGAGACACGAATTACCCGCTGACCCATCTGTGGGATCGGAAAAGAAGTCGTAGGAGACCCTGCCTCCGCCAAACCACCTCGGCGCTTTACCTGCGGAACTAGGAATCCTCCGTCAGAACCTCCTTGACTCGTACAATTTAACAGACTCTGGCTGCTTGCAACCGGAGAACCCGATCTAAAAGGACCACGACCATGACCAGACATCTGCCCTGGTGCCGTTCTGCTGCGCTGGCCGCTGTTTTACTCGCGTTTGGGGCAGTTGGCTCCTCAGCAGGCGGACAAGCCCCCGATGAGCGGGATGCAGTGATCGCCCGTCAGCAAATGCTCATCACTGACCAACAGACCTTGATCGTGGCCCAAGAAGCACTGCTGAACGACTACCGATGCCTGTTTGCTATCGACACTCAGCTGGTTCCCAACGGCTGCCCCGAACAAACCCGGCCCACGCCCACCGCTGCGCCCACCCCGACTCCAACGGGTACGGCCACACCAACCCCAACGGCAACGGCCACACCAACCCCAACAGCCACTTCGACTCCAACCCCTGAAGACCAGACCGGTGACCCGGCAATCCCCGACGGCACCACCGAGGAGCAGTGGGAGCAACTCCGCCAGTGCAACGCCAACGGCAACTACCAGCACGCCAACCCCAACGGAGTCAATGTCGGCGCCTACGAGTTCAGACGAACCAGCTGGGACGACCTCGCCCGCCGCCACTATCCCCATCTGGAGGGTGTGAACCCCCGCGACGCCGCCCCCGCAGACCAAGACCGCATGGCCTACGCCCTCTATGAAGAGCGGGGATGGGCACCGTGGCCGGCCTGCGACCCGTCTCGGCCAACGCCCTTGCCAGAAGACACCACTCCGGCGGACTCAACCGAATTCCCCGCGATCCCCGCAGGCACCACACAGGCGCAGTGGGACCATCTCATCCAATGCGAGTCGGGCGGCAACTACCGGGCCTACAATCCCGCTGGGCCATACCTGGGCGCCTTCCAATTCCTCCAGAGCACCTGGAACGGCGTGGCCCGCCGCCACTATCCGAACCTAGACGGAATCAACCCCCGCGACGCCGCCCCCGCCGACCAACACCGCATGGCCCATGCCCTCTACGGCGAATCGGGATGGGGACCGTGGCCGGCCTGCACCGCGCCATTCCGGTCGTCCTAGCCGGGCGGTGACCCCACCTGCTCTGGCCCCGCCATCAACCGATACCATCGTCTCGCTCGAGCCGTGAAGGGAGACAGCGAATGCGAGGTATGAGAATCGGGGCCATGGCGGCCGAGGGCACGGGTGATCCGCCGGTTCCGGGTATGAGCGGGCCACCCGGGTTGGACGAGATCGTCGAGAACGTCCAGCGATTCGAGGCGCTGGGCCTGGACACAGCGTGGATCGCCAACATCGAGATCGATGCGGTCACCGCCTCGGCGGTGGCGGGCACCGCCACCAGCCGCATTGAGATCGCCACCGGGGTGACCCCCACCCCCATGCGCCACCCCTTCGCCCTGGCCCAGCAGGCCGCCACTGCCCAGGCCGCCTGCGGCGGGCGCTTCACCCTGGGCGTCGGCCTGTGCCACCGGGGAATGGTGGAGAACCTGATGGGCCTGTCCTACGCCCGCCCGGCCCGCCAAATGAAGGAGTACTTGGAGATCACCGGGCCGATGCTCCAAGGCCAAGCCATGAGCTACCAGGGCGACGTCTACACCACCCGGTGGCGGGGCCTCTCGCATGCGCCCACCACCGAGATCATCGTGGCCGCCATGGGGCCGATCATGCTGGGCCACGCCGGCCGCCTGGCCCGCGGCACCTTCGTGTGGGCCACCGGCCCCAACACGCTGGCCGACTACGTGGTGCCCACCATCGGCGCCGCCGCCAACGAAGCCGGGCGTCCCGAGCCGAGAGTGGCCGCCGGTTTCCCGATCTCCGTGACCGACAGCGCCGAAGCCGGCTATGAGGCCGCGGCCCGGACGTTCGCCCACTACAAGGACATCCCCTCCTACCGGGGCATGCTCGACCGGGAGGGCAAGCCCGGTGTGGAAGACCTGGCTATCACCGGAGACGAGGCCGCGGTGTCCGCCCAGCTGGAGGTCGTCCGCGATGCCGGGGTCACCGACCTCGTGGCCTTCGTCTACGACACCGACGAACGATCCCGGTCCCGCACCGAAGCCCTGCTGGGCGCTCTTTCCGGCGAGAGCTGAGACTACTCCGAGACAAGCAGGGGGATATAGGGCTCAGGGTTGCCGATCCACCGCAGATCCCGCAGCTCATCGGCGCTCCGCAACCCCGACAGCGCAGCGCGAAGCTCGTCGAGGGGCGCTTCGAGCGTGGCCGCCGGGGGCATCCGGTCGGCTACTCCCACGATCCGGGTGTCGTCGCCGAATCGCAGCACCAGTCCTCGAAGCCCGGCCTCGGCGATGCGCTGGCCCAGTTCGGCGGCCAACTCCTCGAATTCCGGGCTCACCGCGGCCGACATGCCGCCGCCTGCCTCGCTCAGCCCCGCAGCTGGGCGGCGGTGGGCAATTCCAAGCCCAGCATCCGGATGGCGTTGTCCCGGCAGATGGCGTCCACCTCGGCCTGGGTCAGATGCCCCATCTGCGAGGCCAGCAGCTCCTTGGAGTGCGGCCACGTGGAATCGGAGTGGGGGTAGTCGGTCTCGGTGGTGATGGCCTCCAATCCGATGGCGTCGATGTTGGCCAGCCCCACCTTGTCGTCGAAGAAGCACACAAACACGTGGTCTCGGAAGTAGGTGGACGGCGGCTCGGGAACCTTGTCGGCAACCCCGCCCCAGGCGGCGTTCTCCTTCCACACCACGTCCACCCGGTCCAAGATGTAGGGCAGCCAGCCCATCTGACCCTCTGAGTAGGCCACCTTGAGGCCGGGGTAGCGCACGAACACCCCCGACATCAGAAAGTCCACCAGGGAGTAGGTTGCGTTGGAGTGGACCAGCGCCGAGCCCACCGCGCCGGGAGCGTCGGCCGAGGTGGACACCATCTTCGAGGACGACCCGATGTGCATGCACACCACGGTGGCCGTCTCCTCGCAGGCGGCGAAAAACGGATCCCAGTACCCGGAGTGGATTGAGGGCAGGCCCAGGTTGGGCGGTATCTCCGAGAAACACACCGCCCGCACACCCCGCTCGGCGTTGCGCCGGACCTCGGCCGCAGCCAGCTGCACATCCCACAGCGGAATGAGGCACAGCGGGATCAACCGCCCGTTTGAAGGGCCGCACCACTCGTCCACCATCCAATCGTTGTAGGCCTGCACGCACAAAAGGGCCAAGTCCATGTCAGAGGCCTCGGCGAAGGCCTGCCCGCAGAATCGGGGGAACGACGGAAAGCACAGCGAGGCATCCACGTGGCCCATGTCCATGTCGGCCAACCGAGGCGCCACCTGCCAGGCGCCGGGCTGCATCTCCTCGAAGGTGATGCCCACCATCTGGAGCTGGTCCCGGGGGAAGGCCACCGCCGAGTGGGTGCGGACCATCGGATAGTGGAGATCCTCGTAGTACCACCACGCGGTGGGCCGGCCTGTGCCCTCGGTCCATGAGAACACGCCCCCCGCGTAGGAGATCTCGGCCGGGGCGGTCACCACCCGGGGGCCGATGTCGGCGTAGCGGGCCGGCAGCCGCGACTGCCACACGTGAGGCGGCTCGATCACATGGTCGTCCACCGAGATGATGGGCGGGATCTCAATGGCCGATTCGACCGCTGCCGCACCCACTACTGCACCGTGACCGGAAACATCCCCAATGCGCCGTCGCCCTCGGGCTCGCTGCGAGCGAACTCCACATACAGCCCCTCCAGGCCCCGGGTGAACGCGCCCGGGCGGAACCGGGGCTCATAGAAAGGCTCCATCCTCATGTCGGGCAACCGCCGGGTGATCTCCTCGAACATGATCTTCAGCTCCAGCCGGGCCAGCGAGGCGCCGAGACAGAAATGGGTGCCGAAGCCGAATGAAAGGTGATGGCGGGCGTCGCGCCGCACGGCCAGCTGGTCGGGGTTCTCGAAAGCCCTCGGATCGCGGTTGGCCGAGGCGTACATGAGCAGCACCTCATCGCCCACGTTGAGGGTATTGCCGTGCAGCTCGTGGGTGGAGGTCACCGTGCGGCGCATGTTCAAGACGGGCGACACATAGCGGATGAACTCCTCCACCGCGGTCTCGCCGATCACCTCAGGCTCGTCGATGAGGACTTGGCGCTGGTCGGGGTTCTCCATCAGCGCCAGACAGGTGGTGCCGATCACGGTACGGGTGGTCTCAGCCCCGCCGTCCAGCACCAAGAGCACCTCGTGCATGATGTCCTCGTCGCTCAGCGGCTGGCCGTCCAGTTCTTTGTGGGCCCACATGGAGATGAGGTCGTCTTGGGGGTCGGCCTTGCGCTTTTGAATCAGCTCGTAGGTCACGCCGGCCCACTCCTCGATGGCCCGCTCGCCCTGCACGGTGTGGAAGGCGGGACCGCCGCCGCCCTGCATGGTGGCCTCCGACCAGTACATGACCCGGGACCACATCTCAGGGGGATAGCCCAGCTTCTCGCCGATCATGTAGGCCGGCAGCGGGGCGGCCAGGTCGTAGACCACGTCGCACCATCCTCGGGGGGCAACCCGGTCGACGAGCTCGGTGACCACCGCCCGGATCTTGTCCTCCAGCTTGCGCACCGCCCGAGGGGTGAACTCCCGGGCCACCAGCATCCGCTGGCGCTGGTGGTCGGGGTCGTCCATGTTGATCATGGAGTCCGCCATCTCGATCTTGGGGCGGCTGCCGGAGGCCGAGCTGTACAGGTCGGTGTTCTTCTCCACCGCCAGCACATCGGCGTGGCGGGACACTCCCCAGATCTCGTTCTTGGCGTCCCAATACAACGGATGATTTTCCCGCAGCCAGGCATAAACCGGCCCGGCATCGTGGGCGTACATGTAACCGTCCAGCAGATCGACGGTCTGGTCAAGCTCAGCAATCGTCATGAGCAGGGAGGATAGCGGCCCGCTGTCGGCCAGTCTTTTTCAGCGGGCAGCGAAGTTCTGGGCCGCGAATTCCCAATTGACCAAATGGTCTAAGAACGCCTCCACATAGGCGGCTCGAGCGTTCTGGTAGTCGAGGTAGTAGGCGTGCTCCCACACATCCACCACCAGCAGGGCCCGCCGGCCGTGCCGCAGCGGCAGATCGGCGTTGGCTGTCTGCATGATGTCGAGGCCGTTGTCGTCGGCCACCAGCCAGGTCCAGCCCGAGCCGAACAGCCCCACCGCGGCATCGGCAAACTTGCGGCGGAACTCATCGATTGAACCGAATGCCGCGGCGATGGCCTCCCGAAGCCCACCCGATGGAGAGCCGCCCCCGTCCGGGCTCATCGACCGCCAGTAAAAGGTGTGGTTCCAGATCTGGGCCGCGTTGTTGAAGATTGGGCCCTCGGCCCCTTGCGCCGCCGCGTCCAACTCGGCACCCTCCCATTGGGTGCCGGCGGTCAAACGGTTGAGATTGGCCACGTACCCGGCGTGGTGGCGGTCGTAGTGGAAGCTCAGGGTGTCCGCGCTCACGTAGGGCTCGAGCGCGCGTTGGCTGTAGGGAAGGGGGGGAAGCTCAAACGCCATAACCGGGTAACACGGTACCGGCAAAGAAATCGGGATTGATAGCCGTAAACATCCGAAACGGGTTGTCGAACACGAAGGCCCGGAAGTCCCCGCCGAATCGGAGCACTTCTGTCTCCGTGTCACAGCAACGAGGCGGCCCGCTAGGGGAGGCAGACGTCGGGCAGCGGGTGGCGGAACAGACGAGCCGCGTTCTCGTGGGTCAGCTTGCGGATCACATCGTCGCTCAGGTGCCCCAGTTTCGACTCCAGGGTGTCCTGGCACTCGGGCCAGGTGGAGTCGGCATGGGGATAGTCGGTCTCCACCATGGTGTTGTCCAGATTGAGAGCGATCACCGCGTCTATGGACGACGGGTCGTTGATGGTGCAGTAGTAGAAGTTCCGCAAAAGCACCTCGTGGGGGCCGATCTCGGTCCCGCCGGGCCATATGTCGCGGCCGTGACCCGAGATCTCTATCTGGTGCTTGAGCCGGTCGTACATGATGGGCAGCCAGCCGCACCCTCCCTCCGACATGGCGATCTTGATGTTGGGATATCGCACCGGAATGCCAGACCACACCCAATCGGCCGCCGCCATGTAGGCGTGCATCTGGAACATGGTGGCTCCCACTCCCAGCGGCGGGCCGCCGGGGTCTTTGGGCATGATGTGGCCTGACGATGCCACATGAAGGCAGATCACCGTGTCGGTCTCCTCGCATGCCTGCCACACCGGGTCCCACCAGTCGCTGTGGATGGAAGCCAATCCCAGGTTATGGGGAATCTCGGGCAGGGTGACGGCCACAAAGCCCCGCTCGGCGTTGCGCCGGATCTCAGCCGCAGCCAGATCGGCGTCTTTGAGCCACGTGATCCCCATGGGGATGATGCGCTCCGGGTATGAGCCCCACCACTCCTCGTACACCCAGTCGTTGAACGCCCTGGTGACCGCCAGGCCCAGTTCGGGATCAGAGCAGTCGGAGTAGACCCGACCGCAGAATCCGGTGATCTGGCTGGGGAAGCAGATCGACGCCCAGATGCCGCCAAGCTCCATGTCATGGATGCGGGCCTTGATATCCCAGGATCCTCGACGCATGTCGGAAAAGCGGGCTGGCTCTATGGTGAAGTCATTGCGGTCGGCCCGGCCTACCAGGGCGTTCAGACCAAGCTGGGCATAGATCTGCCCGTCGAATTCCCAGTGCTGGCCACCGTCGTCGCCTTCGACAACCCTCGGGGCCCGATCAGCGAAGCGGCTCGGCATCCGGCCTTCGAACAGCCAGGGAGGCTCCACAAGATGGTCGTCAACCGAAATGAGCGTATAACGAATGTGCTGAGGCTCGGGGTCGGGAAGCAGCCGATCACTGGGCCTCTCGTGAATGTCGACGATGGTCATGGCCGAAGCCTAGTGACCATCGTGAATGCCCGGCCTTTTCAACCCCAGTTTTGTGGGCGGACAGCGGCGACTGGGCTCTTCAGTCCAGGCCGGCTGCCCGGAACGCCCGGCTGAGCAACGGGGGAATCTCTCCCACCGCTGACTCTTCCATATCCTCCTCGTCCGCTTCCTCCATGTCGGGGAGCCGGAGGGCGCCGGGATATCCCGACGATTTGGAACCAGCATCGTTGATCAGCACCAGCTCGGGCTCGAACTCGGCCTCCTCAGCCGGGGAACGCGAATCAGCCTGCGTCCATCCCAACGGCACAACCACCGCATCGGCATGGACCCGGCATAGCGGCACACCGGCGATGCCGGCCTCTCCACGGATGTCCACCAAGTGGGCCGACAGCTCCCGGGCATTGATCAACAGGAGCGCTGAAGCACGTTCGCCGCAGGTGGCACGCGCACAAAACTTTGCCGACATAGAGGGGAAATTACCCCCGCCAACGCGAAGATTGGCGGATACCCCCGGTTGCAATGTCGTGCCCAATCATTGTAGATAGGTGAAGGAATGAAATCTGAAGCAGTCGATCGACGGGCAGTCGAGGTACTGGCCCGCCAACTGGAGCTGTGCCGGGCGACCCCGGGCCGACCAGCAACGGTGCTGATGGACGGTGCCTCCGACCCCGCTTTGGTGAACACTTGTATCCATGCGCTCGAACAGATCGGCGCCCTGTCGAAAGCGGTGTCGGTCGACGATCTGCCTGAGGGCGGCGCAGACGCCGAGCACATGCCGCCTGACATCGTCGTGGACCTTCTCAACGACTACTCGGATGCGGAGGAGTCTTTGGTTTCACCCAACGCCCGGGTGCTGTCGGTGGTCGCCCACAGCACCGGCGATCTACGAGGGGTGGTGCCTCACACCGGGCTGGGCCGCCGGGTGAAGCGGGGCTTGGACCTGCTGGAAGCCGGACAGGAACTGCACGTGGGCGACGACCATGGCACCGACTTGCGGATCGGGCTGAAAGGTGCCCGCCGGTGGATGCACGACGGGCTGGCGGCCATTCCGGGCAAGATTGCCGAGTGGCCCCGGGGAATGATCGGATCGGCGCCGGCCGCGGGAACCGCCAAGGGCACGATCGTGATGTCCCCCGGCGACATCTGGCTGCCAATGCGATGGTATGTCCGCTCGACGGTGGTCTTGACCTTCGATGGCGGCCGAATGGTGAGCATCGAGGGCCCGCAGAGCGAAACCGAGGCCGTCCGAGCTCACCTGGCATCGATGGGCAACCCGGCGGCCTACCGCCTCGATGCCGTGGAGATCGGCATGCTGTGGATGGACAGCCCCCGACCACCGGCCCTATTCGAGCCGGGATTCGCCGCCTCCTTCGGGGTTGCCGACCGCTATGGCCATGTGGTGATCGCCACCGGCGACTACACCACCGTTGGCATAGCCTGTTGCTTGCGAAACGCCACCGTAGCGGTGGACGAGGTAGCCGCGGTCCGTCTGGGGCGGCCCCAAGGCGATCTCGCTCCCGACGTCTACGAGCAAGCCGCTCACCGCTACCCGCTGTAGTGTCCAAGCGCATGGAGATGCGCAGCATTGGAAGCTTGTCGGTTTCGGTGGTCGGGCTGGGGTGCAACAACTTCGGTATGACCATCGACGCAGACGCCACACAGACCGTGGTGGATGCGGCCATCGACGCCGGTGTCAACTACTTCGACACCGCCGACCTGTACGGCCGGGGCAAGTCCGAGGAGTTCCTCGGTGCCGCGCTGGGCAGCCGGCGAGACCACGTGGTCATCGGCACCAAGTTCGGCCATCCCGGCGCCCTGCCTGAGGGGCAGAGGGGCGGCGATCCGGCCTGGATCCGACAAGCCGTGGAGGCCAGCCTCGCCCGGCTGAGCACCGACCGCATCGACCACTACCAACTGCACATGCCCGACCCCGACACCCCCCAAACAGAGACATTGGGCGCACTCCAAGAACTGGTGGACGAGGGGAAGGTGCTGGAGATCGGCTGCTCCAACTTCAGCGCCGACCAAATCGACGAAGCGGCCGGCGCCGCCGCGCAGTCCGGTGCGGGCAATTACTCCAGCGTGCAGAACCACTACTCGGTGTTGACCCGGAGCGTGGAGGAAGAAGGAGTGACCGACGCCTGCGAGCGCACCGCCATGACGGTGGTGCCCTACTTCCCCTTGGAGTCCGGGTTGCTCACCGGCAAGTACTCCGGGTTGACTCCCCCCGAGGGGACGCGCCTTTCGATGTGGAAAGGCGAGATGCGGGACATGTTCTTGAGCGAGGACAACTTGGCCGCGGTAGACCGCCTCACCAGCTATGCCGCCGCCCAGGACCACAGCATTTTGGAACTGGCCATCGGGTGGCTGGTGTCCAACCCGGCGGTGGCCACCGTCATCTGCGGTGCCACCAAGCCCTCCCAAGTGGCCTCCAACGTGACTGCGGCCAGTTGGGCAATGTCCCCCGATCAGCGTTCAGAGATCGCGGCCCTGGCTTCCTAGTAACTCTCGTACCGCCTCGCTCAGCGTGATGAGCGGGTCGGGGATTTGGACGGCGCCGACGACTTCCAGGTAGCCCTTGATCAGGGGCTCGGTGCCGCTGGGGCGCAAAGACACCCGGCTGCCGTCCGCGAGGTCGAAACGGAGCACGTCGGCGGGATGCATACCGCCGGCGCCATCTTGGAAGTCGGTGACCTCAGCCACTGGCGCCTCGCCGAGGCGGTCGGGCAGGGCTTGGCGAAGTGCCGCCATGATCTCTGAACCGGAACGGCCGTCCAGCTCCACCGTTATCCGATCGGTGCGGTGGCGGCCGAACTCGTCCATCAGCTCTCCCAGCCGCTGTATGGGGGTTCGGCCGTCCTCCATAGCCAGCGCTCGGCACAAGGCCGTGAACTGCACAGCCGCGCTGATGCCGTCTTTGTCCCTGACCGCGTCGTTGCAGGCAAATCCCAAGGCCTCCTCGTAGCCGAACACCAGCTTCCACTCCAGCCCGTCAACTCGGGGACCGAGAGTGTCGGCCGCCCGGGCGATCCACTTGAACCCGGTCAGCGTCTCCACGTGGGTGGCCCCCCGGGCTTCGGCGATTCGCCCCACCAGCCGGCCGGACACGATGCTGTTGGCCACCACCCGCTCGGTGCCGCCGGGGGTGGTCCGCAGCATCCAGTCGCACAGCAGGGCGCCGATCTCGTCGCCGGTCAAAATGCGCCATTCATTGCCGTAGGCCCACACTGCCGCGGCCAAACGGTCGGCGTCGGGATCGGTGGCCAGGGCCAGCGGGGTGTCGATCTGCTCGGCCCGGCGGATGACCTTGCCCAGGGTGTCGTGGTGCTCGGGATTGGGAGAGACCACGTTGCGAAACAGCGGATCGGGCTCAGCCTCGTCTTCCACCACATACGGGCGGCCGTTGTCGATGTGTTCGAGGGCCCGGCTCAGCAGGGGCAGACCGACACCTTGAAGCGGGGTGTAGGCCACCGGATGAAACGGCCCCTGAATGGACACATTGGACAAGATGGTTGCCAAATAGTGGTCCACAAATTCCGGCGCCTCCGGCCATTCAAAGGCCGATTCATTGAATCGAAGGTCTCGAGGAGGCAAGGACTGAGCGGCCATGGCTGCTTCGATGGCCCGGTCGTGGGGCGGAATGATCTGGGCGCCGTCTGGCATGTACAACTTCAGGCCGTTGTCGCCAACAGGATTGTGGCTGGCGGTGACCATTACCCCGGCCCCGGCATAGAGGGCAATAGTAGTAAGCGATACCACCGGGGTGGGCGAAAAGGGGGGCAGCAGCATCGGTGTGCGGCCAGCCAAAGCCAGCACCCCAGCGATGTCGTAGGCGAACACATCGGAGTTCTGGCGAGCATCGAATCCGATCACCACCGCCTCCCCCTCCGGGACCCAATCGGCCAGCGCAAGGGCGAACTGGCGGACCACCACCCGGTTCATGCGGTTGGGCCCCGCCCCCATTGGGCCCCGGATGCCGGCGGTGCCGAAGCGGAGGCGGTCGCCGAACCGGTCGTCGATCCCCTCCTGGTCGCCTGCGTCGATGAGCGACTCCAACTCGGCTCGGGTCGCCGGATCGGGATCGGCGGCCAGCCACTCCTGGGGCGTGGGGGCTTGAGGGCTCACAGCACTCTGATGACGGTGCTCAGCACGTCGGTGACCCGGCTCAGGGCGGCTTGGCCGGCGTGGAGCACTTCTTGGTGGTCGAGCGCGCCGCCCATGCCGGCGGCCGCGTTGGTAACCAGCGACACGCCGGCCACTTCGACTCCCACATGGCGGACGGCGATAGCCTCCAGCACTGTGGACATGCCCACCAGATCGGCCCCCATTCGAGCCAGCATAGAGATCTCCGCCGGGGTCTCGAAGTGAGGACCTACCAGCCCGGCGTAGACCCCCTCGCCCACCGACGGGTCAACCTGTCGGACCGCGTCCCGGATGCGGGCCGAGTACAGGTCGGTCAAATCAGTGAACCGGATGGCATAGCCGTCGGGCGGGGCCGGACCCGACAGCGGCGACTGCCCGGTGAGATTGATGTGGTCGCTGATCAGAACGGGCTGGCCCACCTCCAATTCGGGATTCAACGAGCCGGCCGCGTTGGTCAGCACTACGGTGCCGCATCCGGCGGCCACTGCGGCCCGTACTCCATGGACCACGTCGGCTGGGGGGTGGCCCTCATAGAGGTGAACCCGGCCGGCCAATACCAGCACCCGACGGTCTCCCACGGTGACCGCTTGCAGAGTTCCCCCGTGCCCGGGGACCGACGGTGGGTGAAATCCGGTGATGGCCTCGGCGGCCACCTCGCCTGTCACCGAGCCCAGTCCCTCGGCTACCTCAGCCCAGCCAGATCCCAGCACCACAGTGGCGTCGAAACCTCCGCCGAGCTGTTCGACCAGCTCGGCCCCGGCCTTTGAAGCCCGTTCGAATGGATTCATATCTCGATGGTAGGAGGATCCGGTGACGCTTCCCGCACGGGCCACGAAGCCAGATGGGCCAGCGACCCCGAAGGGCGGGCGCCGAACTGGCTGATGGTCTCGGTGGCGGCCAAAGAGCCCAGCCGTCCGCACTGGGCCAGCTCCATCCCGCGGGTCCAGCCGTAGAGGAAGCCCGAGGCGTACAGATCCCCTGCCCCGGTGGTGTCCACCACCTTGGCCGTCGGCGCGGCCGGCACGTCGATGATCTCGGTGGGGGTGACCAGCACCGAACCGCGAGCTCCCCGGGTCAGCGCGGCCACCGCGCACCGCCCCTGCACGGCGGCCACCGCGGCGTCGAAGTCGTCACCCGTCTCATACAGCGTGCAGATCTCATGCTCGTTGCCGAACAGCAGGTCGATGGGGCCGTCCACCAAGTCGAGCCACTCCTGGTGGTGGCGCTCCACGCAGAAGCTGTCCGACAGCGTGAACGAGATCGTTCCCCCGGCGGCCGAGCAGATCGAGATGGCCTTGCGGATGGCCTCTTTGGTGATGTCCACATCCCAGATGTAGCCCTCGCAGTAGAGCACCCGGGACGCGCCCACCAGGTCGGGGTCGATGTCGTCGGGGTGCAGTTCGGTGCTGGCCCCCAAGTAGGTGTTCATGGTGCGGGCCGCATCGGGGGTCACGACGATGAGGCACCGGGCGGTGGGCGGTCCGTCGGTGGCCGGGGCCACCTCGAAGCGCACTCCCAGGGCTCGGATGTCGTGGGCGAACACCTCGCCGAGCTGGTCGTCGCGCACCTTGCCGATGTACCCCACCTGCCCGCCGAACGAGGCCACCCCGGCCACCGTGTTGGCCGCCGACCCCCCCGACGTCTCGATGGCCGGCGCCATGGCGCCATACAGCTCCGCGGCTCGGTCGGCGTCGATCAGCGTCATGGCCCCCTTGACCAGGCCGTGGGCGTCGATGAACTCGTGATCCTCGGTGCTGATCACATCAACAATGGCGTTGCCGATCCCCACTACATCCATTTCGCCCACTCAGCCCTCCTTTGCCTTTAGCCGGAGAAAATGTAATCGAGGTCGGCCTCGGTCAAGACCGTGCGTTCCGCGGCCACATTCTCCGCCACTTCGTCATTTGTGGCGTTGGCCACGATGACCAGAGGGTTGAAGTCGGCGTGCAGAGCCCAGGCCAGCGCAACCTGGCTCAGGCTCAGGCCGAGCCGGCGGCCCACCTCGGCGGCCCGCTCCCGACGAGCCCAGTTGTCGTCGCTGAGATAGCAGCGGGCGGTGTCGGCCAAGTGGCCCTCGGTGGCACCTTCAAGCTCCTGCCGGGCGATTCGCTCGCTCAGAAATCCCCCGGCCAGCGGCGACCAGGCCACTACCGCCACCTCTCGCTCTCGATGCCACGCCCGATCGGCGGCCCGGTCGGGGCCGGTGAGGGTGACCACATCGTCCCAAGGCTCGTCGAGTTGGTCGACAAGGCTGTAATGGGCGCTGTTGGCCACCGGTCCCCTCAGGTCATGGGCGTCGGCATAGTCAACGGCCGACTCGATCCTGGATCTCGACCAGTTCGACACCCCCCACGCCCCGATATGGCCCCGGTCGATGGCGACGTTGACCGCCTCAACAAGACTGCCGATCTCAACAGAAGGGTCGTCGCGGTGGTACAGCCACAGGTCGAGTTGGTCAACGCCGATCTGCTGTCGCGACCTATTGATGTCCTCGTCGATGGCCTCGGGATTCACCCGAGGGTCCCGATCGGGGAGTTCGGGATGGCAGCCCTTGGCCGAGATGACGATGCCCTCTCGGCCCCCCCGATGGCGGATCCATCGGCCCAGAATGGCGTCCACGCTGTCGTCAGGCGTGGCGTAATTGACCGCGGTGTCGAACGTATTGATCCCCGTGTCAACCGCGGCATCAAGCAGGGCAAAGCGGGACGCGTCGTCAAGAGCGAACAGGCTGATCGCCCCCTGGACCACCCGGCTGACCGGCGCTCCAACTCCGGGGAATTCGATGTACTGCATCAGACGCCGCCTTCTTCGAAGGGGTACACCACACCGAGGCGGCTCCGGATCTCATCGCACAGTCCGGCCATCTCCAGCGACAGGCTCAACGGCATGCGATTGCTCTCGGTCCGCCCGCGGCGAACGCAGTCCACCACCTCTTCGATCTCGTATTCAAACCCGTTGGCCCGATGGGGCGTCGTCTCGATCTCCTCTTCGCCCCCGGCTCGCAGGATGGCCCGATCTGCGGCCCAAAACACGGGGATCTCAATCGAGCCGGCCGTGCCAGCAATCACCGCACTGCTCTCGAGGTTGGCCACCGTCGCACAGCCGAGCTGGGCCAGCCCGCCACCCGGATAAGACGCAGCAATGGACACGACCTCATCCACGTTTGTCTCCCCCACTCGGGCAAGAGCCCCGTATTCGACAGGATGGGACCCGTAGAGCCAATGGGCGATGGTCAATGGGTAAACCCCCACGTCAAGCAAGCTTCCCCCTGCTTGTTTGGGGTCGAACAACCGGTGATCCGGCATCACCGGAGCGGCAAAGCCGAACGCGGCCGTCACCAGCCGCACATCGCCGATGCGGCCCTCGTCAATCCAGCGGCGCACCACCCCATAGATGGGCAGAAACCGCGTCCACATCGCCTCCATGGCGAACACGCCAGCAGCCTGGGCCGCTTCCACAATTCGGGTCGCGCCCGCCAGATTGGGAGCGATGGGCTTTTCCACCAGCACCGACAAGCCAGCATCAATGCAGGCTACGGCCGCCTCCTCATGGGACGGGTGCGGTGTGCAGATATACACCGCATCGAGCTGTTCGGCAGACAGCATCTCGCCCACCGACCCGTAGGAAGACGCAATGCCGCGCGACTCAGCAAAGGCGCGGGCCCGGTCCGCGTTCCTCCCGGCCACCGCAGCTACGTGGGCGTCCTCCACAACGTCCATGGCGCCGAGAAACTGCCCGGTTATGTGGCCGTGTCCGACCATGCCGAATCGAATGTCGTCTGCGTCGCCCACACTTGCCTCCCTGGTCCCAGCGCGATGCGAGACTACCGGGCACGCCAATACAGCGACTACCACTGAGCTTGGGGTCGACCACTAGAGGCGGGAGCAGCGGATTAGCAGTTCAGTCAACTCCTGGGGGCGGGAGGCGAAGGCGCTGTGACCGGCGTCGAGGGTGACGATCTCATCGGCTTGGACAGTGCGGGCCTGCTCGCGCTGGAAGGCAGGCGGGAGGGCCTCGTCTTTCTCCAACAAGATGTAGGTGGAGGGGACGCCGGGAGGCCCAGTGGCCACCGTGATCTTCTCGGCCATTGGACCGGGAGGTTCGGGCCCCAGTCGGGACAGGAGCCAGGTTGATGTCTCGGCATCGAGGTCGTTGCAGAACATCGTCTCGAAATCCACTTCCCGGGAGATTGGCGACAACGGGTCGTTCATCCGATCCTCCACTGACTGCCCGACCGGAGGGTTGGCAGTGGACAGACACACCACTCGCCGCAGTCGGCCCACCAGGCGGTGAGCGGCCAGTGGAAGCGTGATCCCAGCCAAGGAGTGCCCCACCAACACCACATCTTGGAGATCGCGGCTCTCGATCTCCCGGACCACGTCATCGGCGTAGTCACCCAGGCAGATCTGATCCAGCGGCTTCTCCTCGAGCCGTCCCCCGTGCCCCACCAAGTCGATGGCAATCACCTGCTCAACCTGGGAGCTCCCTTCAAGAATCGGTATCAGCCGCTCCCAACACCACGCCCCATGAGCCGCCCCATGAACCAGCACAAAGTTCGCCACCCCCCGGTTCTAGCAGGCCCCCACCCAACAGATGGGGCGATGGCGGCTCTCGGTTCTACGTCAGCTCGGTACAACAGTGATCGGACAGCTGGGGCCGGGGGCGGCAGCTAGGGGGGCGTCCCTTCATGTGGTGGGGTTTGGGTTAGCCGTGGGGGTCCGCTACTAGGGGGCCAGCGGTGTGATCCTCGGTGAGAAGACTCACCCACCCATCGAGGAGGACACACCGATGACCCTGTCTGATAATGCCACAGCGCAGCTGTGGGAGACTTTCCGCGACGAACCACGCCATCGGGTCATCTAGTCTCAGCCGATGGCCAACGCCTCTTCGAATCCCTATCGGCTGCCCAGGACGGTGGTGCCGCGGCGGTATGAGCTGCGGTTGGCGCCTGATCTGGAGGGGTTCGCGTTTGCGGGAGCGGTGGCGGTGGACGTCGAGGTGCTGGAGCCGGTTGGCGAGATTGTGCTCAATGCGGCTGAGCTGGAGATCAGCGGCGGGGACCTCAACGGGACTGGGCTGGCGGGAATCGTCTATGACACCGAGCACGAGCGGGCTGTGCTCACGCTGGCCGAGCCCGTTGCGCGAGGCCCGGCTCGGCTGAACCTCAGCTTCACCGGCACGCTCAACGACCAGCTGCGGGGGTTCTACCGGTCCGCGTTCACCGATGACAGCGGCGATGAGCGGGTGATCGCCACCACCCAGTTCGAGTCCACCAACGCCCGGCGGGCGTTCCCGTGCTGGGACGAGCCCGATCTGAAGGCGGTGTTCGAGGTGACCCTGGTGGTGCCCGACGACCTGATGGCGGTGTCCTCTGGGGCCGAAGTGGACTCCCAACCCCTCGGCGATGGTCGGCGGACAGTGTCGTTCGCCCCCACCATGGAGATGCCCACCTATCTGCTGGCGTTCATTGTCGGCCCACTGGAGGCCACCGACCCGGTGGACGTGAACGGAACGCCGCTGCGCGTCGTGCATCCCGTCGGCAAGGGCCACCTCACCGAGTTCGCTCTCGACGCCGGGGCGTTTTGCCTCAGCTTCTTCGAGGACTACTTCGCCATCGGCTATCCCGGCGACAAGCTCGACTTGGTGGCCGTCCCCGATTTCGCTTTCGGGGCCATGGAGAACATGGGGTGCGTCACGTTCCGGGAGATCCTGCTTCTCATCGACCCCGACAGCTCCACCCAGCAGGAGCGGCAGACCGCGGTGGACGTCATCGCCCACGAACTGGCCCACATGTGGTTCGGGAACCTGGTGACCATGAAATGGTGGAACGGCATCTGGCTGAAGGAGGCGTTCGCCACGTTCTGCGAGATGCTGGCGGTGGACGCCTACCGGCCCGACTGGAAGCGGTGGCTGGCGTTCGGGCTTTCTCGGGCCGCGGCCTTCGACGTGGACGCTCTGGCCGCCACCCGGCCCATCGAATACCCGGTGGTCTCCCCCGCCGATGCCGAGGGCATGTACGACCTGCTCACCTACGAGAAGGGGGCCGCCGCGGTGCGGATGCTGGAGCAGTACCTGGGTGCCGAGGCCTTTCGCGACGGGGTGCGCCACTACCTCCAGCGCCACTCCTACGCCAATACCGAGACCCACGACCTTTGGGATGCCCTCACCGAGTCCACCGGCGAACCCGCCCGAGACGTGATGGATTCGTGGATCTTCCAGGGCGGCCATCCGGTGGTAACCGCCGCGGCCGACGACGCCGGCGCGATCACCCTGAGCCAAGAGCGGTTCCGCTACGACGGGCAGCCCGATGATGCCCACTGGCAGGTGCCGGTGGTGGTCGCAGCGGGTACCGATGCCGGTGAGCGCACCCAACGGCTGTTGCTGGAAGGCCCGGCGGTGATGGACGACGGCGGCTCAGCGTGGGTGATGGTCAACCCCACGGCCGACGGCTTCTACCGGGTTGCCTACGAGGGCGATCTGTTGGACCGGCTGCTGGACGGCGGCCCCGAACTGGATCCGCTCCAGCGATACGTGCTGGTGGACGACCAGTGGGCGCTGACAGTGGGCGGACGGTTGGACGTGGCCGGATACCTGCGGTTCGCCGAGCGCGTCGCTGCCGCCGAAGACGATCTGGCCGTGTGGCGGAGACTGGCCGGAACGCTAGTGACCCTCGACCACCTGATATCCGACGATGGGCGGGCCGGGCTTCAATCCCGAGTACGGAATCTGGTCGGACCGGCTTGGGGCCGGGTGGGGTGGGAGCCAACCCGCGGCGAGGACGATCGCACCGGCGAGCTGAGAGGTGTGTTGGTCCGCACCCTGGCCCTGGGCGGCAACGACGCCGAGGCCGTCGCCTGGTGCCGACAGCTAGTGGAGTCCAAGGGCGTGGACCCCGCCCTGGCTGCGGCCGCCATCGCCGTCGTGGCCGCCACCGGCGACGAGGCTGACTACACCGAGATCCGCCAGCGCTTCGAGAACGCCCCCACCCCACAGCTTGAGCTGCGATATCTGATGGCGCTCACCACCTTCAATGGCTCAGCGCTCATGGACCGCACCCTGGCCGCCGCCCTCGACGGCACGGTGCGCAGTCAGGATGCCGGGTTCGTGCTGCGGGGCTGCCTGGACAACCGCGACCTCGGTCCGCAGGCCTGGGCTTTCATCGCCGGCAACTGGGATGAGATCAACCAGCGGCTCCCCTCCGCCATCGTCCCCCGAATGCTGGGCGGCATCTGCGCCCTGTCCACACCCGAGTTGGCCACCGAAGTGCAGGCCTTCCTAGAAGCCCACCCTGTCCCCCAAGGGCCCCTGATCGTCGCCCAACACCTCGAGCGACTCGAGGTCAACGTCCGACTGCGATCCCGAGTGGTGAGCGTCCTGGGCTAGTTGGTGCCGATCGCGGCCCGAATCGACTCTTTCAAGGAGCCCATGGTGGCGAATACCGCGGTGGGCTCGTAGCCGCAGTGGGCCATGCAGTTCTCGCACCGGGGATCCTTCCCCCGGCCATAGCTGTCCCAGTCGGTGGTGTCGATCAGCTCCTGGTAGGTCTCGGTGTAGCCGTCGGACATCAGGTAGCAGGGCCGCTGCCAGCCGAACACCGAGTAGCTGGGGATCCCCCAGGCGGTGCACTCGTACTCCACCTTCCCCTCCAGGAAGTCCAAGAACAGCGGCGTGTGGTTCAGCCGCCACTTCTTGCGCTTGCCCTCCGAGAAGGCGTCATGGAAAAGGCGCTTGGTCTGCTCCACCGGCAAGAAGTGCTCTTGGTCGGGAGCCTTCTCATAGGCATAGCCGGGCGAGATCATCATGGAGTCGACTTCCAGGTCGTCGTTCAAGAAGTCGAGCACGCTGCGCACGTCGTCGGGGCTGTCGGTGCTGAAGAAGGTGCTGTTGGTGGTGACCCGGAACCCCTTTTCTTTGGCCTCGGCGACGGCATCCACCACCTCGTCGAAGACTCCGTCACGGGCCACGGCGAGGTCGTGGCGCTCCTGAAGCCCGTCCACATGGACCACGAAGGAGAAGTAGGGCGACGGCTTGAACTTGTCCATCTTGCGCCGGAGCAGCACCGCGTTGGTGCACAGGTACACGAACCGCTTGCGCTTGATGAGCTCGGCCACCATCTCGCCGATCTGGGGGTGCAGCAGCGGCTCGCCCCCGGCGATGGACACCATCGGGGCGCCGCACTCCTCCATGGCTGCCACCGCCTCATCCACGCTGACCCGCTTGCGCAGAACCTCGGTGGGGTACTGGATCTTGCCGCAGCCGGGGCACTCCAGGTTGCAGGCGAACAGCGGCTCCAACTCCACGATCAGCGGGTACTTCTCGCGGCGGCGCAGCTTGTTCTTGAAGACGTAGGCGCCAACCCTCGCTGCTTGGCGAACCGGGATGGGCATATCAGCAAACCTCCTTGGTTAGCACTGGCGTCAACCGGCGAATGGTGCGCAGTGCTCGATAGATCCTCGCGGGGGCCACAGCGGTCCGAAGCTCGTGGGTGGGGGTGTCGGTCACCACCCGCACCACCGCCGCCCGACCGCAATGATGCTCCAAAAGCCACGCCGACTCCATATCGACCGCCACCGCGCCCCGATCGGCCAGCTCCTGTCGGCGCGGGCCAACCGCCAGCTTGGGGACGCAGGCAACCGGACCGGTGTGTACGGTGAACCCTGCTTGTACCAAGCTCATGGCCAATGCCTCAGTTTGGTGCAGGCTGATCGGTGCCACATCGGTGGCCGACACTTCAGTGGCTACCACCACATCACCCGGCTCGATCCCGTCTACCACTGCCCCGGCCATACCCACCACCGCCACTGGCCCGCGGTTAGGCTCGACTCGGCGGCTCGACTTGGGGCCCATACCGGTGCACACAACTGTCGCCCCGCTGCCATCCCGGCGGATGCCCCTTCGTGCTGCACGGGCCTCCATGGCCAACGGACAAAGCAGCATCAGGCTCACTCTGAACCGCTCGTCGCTTGCACCCAGCGGCCCAAGGCCATCACCGGGAAAACCAGGCGGTACAGGTGGTACCGGATGTAGAAATCCCCGGAGAAGCCGGTCCCGGTGTACCAAGGCTCGTCCCAGTCGCCGTCAGCGCGCTGGTTGTCCACCAACCAGGCCACTCCTCGCCGAGCCGCATCCCCGCCAGCTCGACCGGCTGCGATCAACGCCAGCAGCGCCCACGCTGTCTGCGACGGGGTGGACTCCCCGCGACCCCGCCAGTTGTGGTCGACATAGGAGCGCATATCCTCGCCCCAGCCGCCATCGGAGTTCTGCACCGACTCCAGCCACCGCAAGGCCCGCACCACCCGGTCGTCGTCGGTCGGCACGCCTGCGCTGATAAGTGCGGGGACTGCCGCGCCGGTGCCGTAGATGTGGTTGGCCCCCCATCGCCCGTACCAGGATCCGTCGGCCTCCTGTTCGGCGCTCAGCCACTCAACCCCGCGGTCCACTGCCCGACGCTCCACCGGCAGGCCCAGCCCGTCGGCGTCAAGCTCGCACAGCATCTCCACCACGTGAGCGGTCACATCGGACGACGGCGGGTCGATGACCTCTCCGAAGTCGCAGAAGGGCAGATCGGCCACCAGCGGGGAGCAGTTGTCGGCGTCGAAGGCCGCCCAGCCGCCGTCAGAGCACTGCATGCCTTGGGTCCACACCACCGCTCGCTCCAGCGCCTTTTGCACCGACTTGGCGTCGGGGTGGTGGATGCGGCGCAAGGCCAGGGCCACCTCGGCGGTGTCGTCCAGGTCGGGGTAAAAGCTGTTCTCGAATTCGAACGCCCATCCGCCGGGTGCCAAATGGGGGCGCTGCTCGGCCCAGTCGCCGACGACACGGACCTCCTGATCCAGCAGCCAACGGGCCCCGGCTTCCATCTTCGGGTCGTCTGGCGCCACGCCGGCGTCGGCCAGCGCCACCAGTGCCAGACAGGAGTCCCACACCGGCGACTGGCAGCACTCCAGCCGCCGCATGTCGTCTTCGACGATGGTCCAAGCGTCGAACCCCTCCAGCCCTTTGGCCAAGATGGGATGCTTCAGGGAATAGCCCCGCACGTACAGGGCCAACAGCGAGTACACCCACGGAGGCTGGATGCCGCCCCAGCAGCCGTCGGCCTCCTGGCGGGCCACGATCCACTGCTCGGCCCGGCTCAGCGCCCACTGCCGCAGCCGCTGGTACGGCCTCTGCTCATAGTGATGAAGCGCCCGGTCTATACGCTGGAATCGCCGGGCCACAGTGCCGTTCGGGGCGAGCCGTCTCTCTGCGGGAGTGCCCCCTGTGCGGATCTCGTCCAGGCTGATGCCCATGGACCGCACTGGGCGGTAGGCACCCACCACGGTAAGCGCGACCACAGTCTGACGGGCCCAGCAGGCGAAGTCGTAGATGTTCAGCGGCACCCTCTTGGGCAAAAGGATCACCTCGGGCGGCAGCGCGGGCAGGTCCTCCCACCGCCACAGACCGAACAGCGCCATCCATATCCGGGTGAAAACCCGGCTTTGCTCCAGGCCTCCCTCGCCGCGTATGTACGCGGCCGCCTTGGCCATGTGGTCGGCGTTGACGGGGTCGCCGGCATAGCGCAGCGCCCAATAGGCCTCGACAGTGACCGACAAGTCGGCCGGCCCCTGATAGTAGGTCGACCAGGTGCCGTCGGCCCGCTGACTGTGGCGGATCCAGTTGGCGGTCTGGCGGGTGATCTCCGGGTCGGCGATGCCCAAGAACTCCCGCAGAAACAGATCCTCAGCCTCGATGGAAACGTTGGTCTCCAATTCGTCCTTCCACCATCCCTCGGTGTCTTGGAGGCTCAGGAGCCGGTCACGAGCCCGGGACAGGCATTGCTCTGCACCCATCAGAAATCCCTTCCAACGATGAATTCGGCCAGTGATCGCATCTCGCCCACCACCTCGGCCACAACCGACTCGTTGTCCGAGATGGAATCGAGGGCCGACATCGCCAACCCGTAGTGGGTCCGGGCCAGCGCCTGAGTGCCTTCCCGGCCGCCTCCCACATCCACCAGAGCTCGGGCCGCGTCCACATCTCCGGCTTCCAATTGGGGACGGGCATAGAGTTCAGCCAAGTCGTCGGCAACTGATGTGCCGCTGTTGAGGGCGATCACCACCGGCACCGACTTCTTGCGCTCCCGCAGATCAGCTCCCTTGGGTTTCCCGGTGCGCTCAGGGTCGCCCCATATGCCCAGCAGATCGTCCACCGCCTGAAACGCAACCCCCATATGGGCGCCGTATTCGGCCAAACCATGTATGACCTCGTCGTCGGCCCCAGCCAAGATGGCCCCCACCGAAGCGGCGTAAGACAAAAGTGCTCCTGTCTTGCCCTGTTCCATGGCAAGGCAGTCCTCCAGGGTGACGCTGGGCCTGTCCTCGAAGGCCATGTCCATGCTCTGGCCGGCGATCATTTCCGAAACCGCCTTGGCCAGATGCTTGGCCGCTTTGACCCTGGGCGGTGTGGGGTCGGATATCAAAGCCTCGAAGGCCAGAGCGTGCAGGGCATCTCCCACCACGACGCCGACGCCGACGCCGAACTTGGCCCACACTGTGGCCCGGTGCCGGCGCTCGGCATCATTGTCGATGATGTCATCGTGGATCAGTGAGAAGTCGTGGATCAGTTCGATGGCCGCTGCTCCGGGCACCCCGGTCTGCGGGGGAGCACCGACGGCTTCGGCCGACAATATTGCCAGCGCGGGACGGGTACCCTTGCCCCGGCCTTGGAAGTGGTATTGGGCGGGAACCCTAAGCTCGTCACACAGCCCGCCCAGAGCGGCGGCGATAACAGGGTCGACCAAATCTCTGGCTCGCTCAAGAATGGCCGGAGCCGGCGGTCCACCGCTCATGCGATCGTCCTTTCTGATTGATCTTGCAATTCGGGCGCTCTCGCGCCGGCACCGCGGCAGTGATCCAGCGCGAGGCGGGCCGCCTGTGTGCCGGAGCGGACGGCGCCCTCCATGGTCGCCGGCCACCCGGTATCGGTCCACGCTCCGGCCAAGAACAGACCGTCGATGGCGGTGGTCGGACCGGGACGAAGCCGCCGGGTGCCGGGACGGCCGGCGAAGGTTGCCCGGTGCTCTCGGGTAACCACGGCATCCAGCAATTCGGCTTCGGCGGAGAGCGGGAAAAGGTCGGCGAGCGCCGACCGATAGCGCTCGATTATCTCAGCAGGACGGTCGCCGATCTCGTCGAAGGCCGCTGACTGCGACACGGCCACAACCTGCTCGTCCCCGTTGTTGGCACCACTGGGCTTTCCCCCGGCCCAGTGGGCGGCCTCGGTGCGGTCGAACACGAACTGCACCGGCGAGTCAAGAGCTGCGGTGAACGGCACGTCCATGATCTGGCGGTCGAACACGAAATGCACGTTGAGGATGGGTGAAATTCCCAGGTCGGCCAGCTCGGACTGCCGGGCCACGGTGTCAGGCGGCACCAGATCGCCCACGACATCGTGAGGCACGGCGAGGATCACCGCGCCGGCATCCATCCGCTGTCCGCCGGCGGCCAGCGAAGGGCCGTGGCCCACGGCTTCCACTTGGGCTTGGAGCCGGATGCTGCCGCCCTGGGCGGTGATCACCGCGGCGGCGGCATCGCCGTGGAGGGCCGACAGCGGAACCCGAGCCCAGCCCAGATCGGCGGAATCGGCATCGTCCAAGAGCCCGGTGCGGAACACCCTTGCCGCCAGGCTCAAAGAGGCGTCGTCGGCCCTCAGGTTCACGGTGGGCAAGCAGATCAAGTCCCAAAGACCGGCAATGGCCTGATCGGTCTCGCCCCGGAATCGAAGCCACCCCCCGAAGCTCGTCTCGTCGGTGTCCGAGTCGTCGGGATCAAGGCGGCGCAGGGCCAGCGCGGTGCGAACCGCCCGCAGGCGATCGGCCAGCGAGAGCGGGCTGTAGCGCAGAAGCGACCGGGCCAGATGCAGGGGGGCCGGCGCGCCGGTGCGAGAGAGGCGCGCCGGGCGGCGGCCGGGACGCATCACCGGTACCGACAGCCGGGGCTGCTCGGCTACATGGTGGGCCACGCCCAAGCGATCCAGAAAGGCCCGGTACTCGGCGCAGCACCGCATGAACACGTGCTGGCCGTTGTCGTACCAGCGTCCGTTGCGCTGGAACGACCAGGTGGCCCCGCCCAACCGGGGGGCCCGCTCATACAGCGTCACCTGCGCTCCGCCGTCGGCCGCGGCTACCGCCGCGGCCAAACCGGCCAAACCTCCTCCGACCACTGTGATCTTCGGCATCGCACCGGCATCGGTCGTCTTGTCGGATACCGCAGAGATCATGGGGCAACTCCAACCAGGCTGCGGATGGCCACCCAGGCCTTTTCCCTGGTGGAAAGCGACAATCGACCCTCGAGCACAGCTGTGGGCGCAGCCACGATACGGGCCAGCAGCCGGTGGTAGATCCCGGCCATCGCCCCGGTACAGGCCCTGCTGCGGTGATCCAGCATCTTGAGCAGATTCAGCCCCTCGGCAAAGCGCCGCTCAGCCCGCTCCGCCTCGAACAACACCAGAGCGCCCACCGCATCGATCGGCCCGGTCAGGTCGGGAGAGCAGCCAAACTGCTCGATGTCGGCGGCGGGCAGGTAGACCCGGCCCATGCCCCGGTCCTCCACGATGTCGCGCAGGATGTTGGTGAGCTGAAGGCCAACGCCCAGCACATCGGCCAGCTCGCCGGCCTCTTCGGCATCGCCGGTGGTACCGAACACTCCCAAAGACAGGCGGCCCACCGATCCGGCCACCAGCCGGCAATACTGCTCGGTGTCTTCGATGGTGGCGTACACCTTCCCCACCGCGTCCTGCTCGCATCCGTCGACGATCTCGTTCAGCGCGGCCACCGGGATGGGGAATCGGTCGATGGCGTGGCGCAGCCCTACCAGCACCGGATCTTCAGAATCGCTCAGGCCGCCGTCGGCCAGGGTGTCGATGTCGGCCCGCAACTCGGCCAGTCGGACAAGCTTCTCGTCTCGCGGAAGCGGGCCGTCGCCCACGTCGTCGATGCGCCGGGCCATGGCATACAACGCGGACATGGCCAGGCGCTTCGGCTTGGGCAGCAGCCGGATGCCGTAGGAGAAGTTGCGGGCCTCGCTCCGGGTGATCTCCTCGCACCGCTGGTAGGCGTCGACTGCCCTCATCCTCTCCTCCATCGGGCCGCGGCGTTCCGCGCGGCTCGAACCGCTTTGGCCTCGGTCACCTGGCGAGGGGCGACCAGCCGAACCGCATGAGCCGCGGTTCGGACCTTTGTGGGGGTCCGCAGCTTTCTCAGCACGTCGTAGCCGGCCCCGGCAATGGCATCCAACGCGGCAAATCCCCCGGCGGCGTAGCCGGCCACCATCACCTTGGCCCACCCGTTGAGCGAGGCCACCAGCGGGTCGCCCCGGCTCAGCAGCCCGCGGGCGGTGTCGCACTGGTGGGCCACCAGCCTGCGGAGCTGCCCAGACGCCCGGTGCGCCCCAAGATCTTCCTCCGCCACGCCGAAGCGGGTCATCTCGTCGGCGGGGAGATATATGCGGTCCTTCTCGGTGTAGTCCTCGCCAATGTCCTGAAGGTGCTCGACTAGTTGCAGGCCAGTGCATACCGCATCGCTGAGGGCGATGCGCTCGGGGGTGGCGGCATCGAACACCGCCAGCACCAGACGTCCCACTGGGTTGGCCGAGAGCGCGCAGTACTCGGCCAATTCGGCCTGTGTCCGATAGCGGTGCTTGCGCTGATCGAGCCGGTTGGCCCCGATGAGCGCCAGAAACGGCTCATCGTCGAGATCCAGCTCGGCGAGGATGGACGTGAGCTGGATCATCACCGGGTGGGTGGCATGACCGGTGCGGGCTCGGCCGAGCTCGGTCTCAATCCAGTCCAACGCGGCCAAGCGGTCGCCGCCATATTCGTCTCCGATATCGTCCACCAGTCGGGCGAACCCGTAGACGGCCAGCAGATGGGCGCGGGGACGCGCCGGTAGAGCCCTCATCGCAACCGGGAAGTTCTCGCTTCGGCTCTGGGCCATGATCGAATTCAAATCGAACCCGATGTCGGTCTGCACAACGCCCCCCGCTGTGGCTCGATTGCCAGGGCTAACCCACTGGTCAGCGGGCTGGTCGCGGCATTCTAAACTTTGCTGTGACCAGTGGTCACTTTTTTGCGAACAATAAAGTGACCATTGGGTCATCTTTTTGTACGCGCTCAATCCGGGGCTGTCAAGGCATTGACGGCATCGGGATCGTCGAAGTTGGGACGATCGGCGAAACGACCCATGAGACCCTCGGCAAAAATGTGGGCGATGGCGTCCATGATAAGGGCGCCGGCGAGTCGGTGGCCCCGGGGATCGTCGGACAAGGCCTCGCCGAGACGCTCGGCTAGTCGCCAGAACACCCGTTGGGCGGCCGCGGCGTGCTCCACTTGGCCCTGCACCGAGCGTTTGGCCACTTCAAGCATGATGGGCAGGCCGGGAAGCAGGGTCTGGGCCAGACGACGGGTGAGCTCCTCCCGGCTCAGGCCGATTTGGCCGTCGATCGCGGCCGCGAAGTTCTCGGCCGTGCTGTCCACCACCGCTTCCACCGCCTGAAAGAACAGGTCTTGCTTTGAGCGGAAATAGCGATAGAAGGTTCCCTTGGCCACACCAGCTTGAGCGCAGATATCGGCCACGCTCACCTCTGTGTAGCCCCTCAAGGCGAACTCCTGGATAGCCACGTCCCGCAACTGCTCGCTGCTGTCGGTCAAGTTGGCCACGTCGGCGTGGTCGGGATTCTCGGCGTCCATGATCTGGGCAATGTGGCGCAGCGGCAGGCGGTGTCGCTCTCGCAGATCCCTTATCCGCTCCACCGCTTCGGCGTGGCGCTGGCTGTACAGAAAACGGTTGGCCGCGGCTCGGCGGGGCGCGGGCAAAAGACCCATCCGCCGGTAGTGGTGGATGGAGGCAGCCGGCACACCGGTGCGGGCGATCAGCTCGCTGATGGGGAACTCGCCGGGAGCGCCCATGCCTCCACTCTTATTCGCTGGGCTGCTCTACGCCAGCGCGCCGAGGAAATCGCGTCCGCGAATCCAAGAAAGCCCCTATTCTTCCTCGGCAATTTTGATCGCCTCGTCGAAGCTTGTGCCCTGCTCGATGAGGTTGCGGTACTTCATCACGTGGCGGGGCCGGTTGAAGCCGAGCACACCGACCAGGCGGCCGGCCCGGCCGTAGAGGGCGGCGAACCGCCGGTCCTCGGTCGATCCGGTGATGATGCGCACCTCGTCGTCGGGCCGGGCCCGGCCGGCAAGTTGAATCTTGCGGTCGTACTGGTCGCTCCAGAACCACGGCACCGGGCTGTAGGGCTGGGCCTCGTCGTCGGAGACCAGCAAGCGGCGCACCGCGTGCTGGCCCTGCTCGATGGCGTTGTCCCAGTGCTCGACCCGCATGGTCTCGCCGAACAGGCGGTTGGGCCACCGGGCCACGTCACCGGCAGCGGCGATGCCGGGGGCGGCCAAGCAGGTCTCGTCGCACACCACGCCGCTGTCCAACTCCAATCCCGAGCCTTCCAGCCACTCGGTGTTGGGGATAACCCCGATGCCCACCACCACCACGTCGGCATCCACCGTCGTTCCGTCGCTCAAGTTCACCCGCTCCACCCGGCCGTGGCCGTCGAATCCGTCGACGCCCACTCCGAGCCGCAGATCCACCCCGTTGTCCCGGTGGACGTCAGCACACACCGTGCCGACCTCTGTTCCCAGGACGCGGCCCAAAGGCACCGGCAGGGCCTCGACAACCGTCACTTCCAAACCCCAGCCTCGGGCAGTGGCCGCCACCTCGGCACCAATAAACCCGGCGCCCACCACCGCCACCCGCTGGGGGGAAGCCTCCAGCTCGGCGCGTATGGCCAGGCAGTCGTCCAAGCCCCGCAAGGTGTAGATGCCGTCGAGTCCGCCGCTGGGCAACTCCCGGCAGCGGGCCCCGGTGGCGATGAGGACGCCGTCGGCAGTGACCGCGGATCCGTCGTCAAGGGTGACGGTGCGGCGGGCGACGTCAAGCCCTACCGCCCGACGGCCCAACCGCCAGTCGGCGTCCAAATCCTGGAGTGCATCGTCGTCGGACAGCGCGATGCGGCCTGGCTCCCAGTCTCCGGCGAGAAGCTGCTTGGACAGGGGAGGCCGGTCGTAGGGCTGGTGGGGCTCATCACCGACGATGGTGATGGTCCCGTCGAATCCGTCTCGCCGCAGCGTCTCCGCTGCCCGGGTCCCGGCCAGCGACGCTCCGACGATTGCTAGAGAACGCAGCAGGCGGCTACTCCTCGGCGACGGCGATGGCCTGCTTGGGGCAGCGCTGGACTGCCTCGTTCACTCGCTCCCGGGCGTCATCTCCCGGGGTCTCGTCCAGCAGGTACAAGAAGTCGTCGTCGCGCACCTCGAAAATGTCAGGAGCGACCTGCATGCAAATGGCGTTGCTCTCGCACAGGTCGTAGTCCACGACCACCTGGTAACCCATCGGATCCTCCCATCTCCCAAAAAGACACCCCGACCCTACCCAACCAGCCCCCACCCCGTCACCATCGAGCTAGTGAACAAGGCGGGAATGCTCAGGGGAGGATGTCGTGACCGCCCACTTGCAGCCAAACCACATGCCGCTTGCCAGAGATCTGCTCCGACCCCCAGGCGAATGTGGCTCGCCCATTGGGCGCCCAAGACATTTCGTAGACATCGGATGCGCCCACCACCTTCTTGGCCCGTAGACCAGGGCGGAACCAGTCGAGATAGCCTTCTTCAATCTCCCGAAGGTCGGCAACGAAGGCCCTCAAGCTGCTCCTGAGCTGGGCAGCTTGAGCTTGGTCAAGATTTCTCAGCCCGCGCCGGAACGCCGGCTTCATCGCGTATGCGGGCACCGCAAATGGAGCGTGTGATGCTAGTCAGGGGCTGCGTCGTTCAGATGCGCGTCGACAGCAGCCAGAAAGTCTTCGGAGCTGGCATGAAATGTGCTATCAGAGAGGTCGGCGGCAGGCCCCTTACCGGTGTCGGTGTCAATATCAGCCACCGTGAGCGCATCGGGCTGCGATTCTCTGCGCTGCTTTCGGCTCGAAGGCAACCAATGACGCAAGCTTGTAAGAGCCATCAGCAGTCCTCCGAGGTGAACACCGGATCCCACTTTACCCAGTCAGTGACCGAATGCGACTGGCTGTCTGCTCCCCGCCCGCAATCACTGAACCCAACACAAGGGGGTTCACCCTCGAAAACGGCTACAGGCAGTGGTGTTGGGTGTAGGTACGGATTTCTTGGCGGGCTTGGGCGACGGCTTCTTCGAGGTCGAAGGCTCGGCGGAACAATTCGCGGAGGTCTTCGATCTCGTCGATCTCCCGGGAGGCGTTGGCCACGGTGGTGGCCGCGTCATGGATGTCAGGCGGGGCGGCAACCTCAAGGGCGTCCAACTGGGCCAAGCCCTCCTCGCCTTCCGCCGGCCGCATCCCCACCCCATCTTCAGCCAGCTCGCAGAACGCCACGATGTCACCCTTTTCCTCGCCGCCGCATGCAACTGCCCCCAACAACAGCACCAGCAAAAGCGACAAGCCCCGCATACACCAATGACAGTAACCACCGAGGGCGGTGCGTGGATTCATTCAGGCTTGTCGGCGCCCACGATCCACATGGCGTAGTACTGGGCGCCGCCGCCGTAGGCGTGGCCGAAGGCCTTGCGGGCGCCGTCCACTTGGTGGGCGCCGGCCATGCCCCGAATCTGGAGGGCGGCCTCGGCGAATCGGATCATCCCCGACGCCCCGATCGGATTGGACGACAGCACCCCGCCTGAGCAGTTCACCGGCAAGTCGCCGCCGTCGAGATGGGTGGCGCCTTGCTCCACCAGCTTCCAGCCGTCGCCGATCTCGCAGAACCCCAGGCTCTCCAGCCACATGGGCTCATACCACGAGAACGGCACGTACATCTCCACCACGTCGATCTCGGCCCGCCGGTCGGTGATCCCCGCCTGGGCGAACACGTCGTCGGCGCAGTCCCGACTGGCCCGGGGGTTGACTTCGTCGCGCCCGGGGAAGTTGTTGGCCTCGCTGCGCAAGGCGGTGCCGTGGACCCAGGCCACCGGCTTGGTCGAGACATCTCCGGCGGCCTCATCGCCCAGCACCAGCGCGCAGGCGCCGTCCGAAGACGGGCAGGTCTCAGAAAACCGAATCGGCTCCCACAGCATGGGTGACTCCACCACCTGGTCGAAGGTCAGTTCCTTCTGCTGAAGGTGGGCATAGGGGTTGCGCAGCGCATGCTGGCGGTCTTTGAACGCCACCATGCAGCCGATCAGCTCGGGGGCATCAGTGCGGGCCATGTACTGGCGGATGATGGGCGAGAAGTAGCCGCCAGCGCCGGCGTTGATCGACACCGAAAACGGCTGGGGCAGCGACAATGCCCAAGTGGCGTTGGACTCCGACTGCTTCTCGAACCCCAAGGTGAGCACCCGGCGGTGGACACCGGCCTGCACCAGCGAGGCGGCCACCACCGCGGTAGACCCGCCCACCGATCCCGCAGTGTGGACCCGCAGCAGCGGCTTGCCCACCGCCCCGAGCGCCTCGGCCAAGAACAGCTCGGGCTGCATGACCCCTTCAAAGAAGTCGGGGGCCTTGCCCACTACCACCGCGTCGATGTCGTCCCAGCCCAGCTCGGCGTCCTCCAAGGCCCGGTAGGCGGCCTCCCGCACCAGGCCGGGCAGGGAAACGTCGCCCCGGGTGGTCTGGTACTTGGTCTGGCCGACCCCCAAGACCGCGGTGCGCTCGGCCATTACTCCCCCTCCATCACGCATACCAGGTTCTGCTGGAGGTACAGGCCCGAGGCGGCGTGGCTCAGCACCCGATCAGCTCGGCCGTCGTGGATCTGCTGAGCGGCGTCGGCAATGCGCATGAGACCGGCGGCCATCATGGTGTGGCCGGCGAGCGCCCCGCCGCTGGCGTTGACCGGAGTATGGGGCCCCAGACCCAGCTCGACCTCCAAGATGTGCTCTTGGGTGGAGAACGGAGCGGCCAGCTCGGCGGCGTCCAGGCGGTCGTCGCCCGCTCCGGCCTGAGCTGCGGCTTTGCGGGCGCTGGGTGCCCGGGTGAGGTCGCGCACACCCGGCTGGTGGGGGTCGATGCGGTGGTCGATGCCCTTGATCCACGCGGGTCGCTCGCACAGCTCCCGAGCCCGATCTCCGGCGGCCAGTACCACGGCCGCGCCCCCGTCGGCTGAGGCGGCGCAGTCGCTGGGCCGCAGCGGATCGGCGATGGGCGCCTCGGCCAGCACGCTGTCAATGGTGGCTCCAGCGGATGATCGCACGGCCAGCGGGTTGTCGGCCGCGCCGTTCAGGCTGCGAACGGCGATCTCGGCCAGCCGCTGCTCGCTCACGGTGCCCGACTCCAACATGAGCCGAGCCTGGAGGGCGGCTAAGGAGAAGGCATCGGGCCACAGCGGTCCCAAGTAGTAGGGATCGAGCTGGGTGGACAGCACGTCTCGCAGCGACCCGGGCGACGACTTGCCGTAGCTGTACACCAGCGCAATGTCGACCCCGCCGATCTGGAGCTTCACCCACGCCTCGTACAAGGCCCACGCACCGTCCATCTCCACATGGCTCTCGCTTATGGGCGGGACCGCGCCCACTGCATCCAGGGTGTGGACGAACGAGAACGCCTGCCCGGCCAAAAAATCGCTGCTCCCCGAGCAGGTGAAGCCGATGTCGTCCTGGGTCAGGCCCACGGCGCCGCGAGCCCGGTTGATGAGCGGCACCATCAGCTCCACCTCGGTGGTGTCGGTGAGCGCCTTCTGCTGGTGCTGGGCCACCGACACGACGGCGATATCGCGCATCAACCCTGCTCCTTGGCCGCCTGCTTGGCGTGCCAGGCATTGGTACCGGCGGCGGTGACCGGGATATCGGGCTCTCCGGTGGGCGCCCAGTACAAGATGTTCTCCGCAGTGCGGCCCAGCTGTTCGTCAGGCTTCCACACCGCCCGCACCCGCATCCCCATGCGCACTTCAGAGGTGGCAATCCCGGCCACCAGGCCGAGGAAGCCGATGTCGGCGCCGTCGAGGTGGATCCAGGCGCTCACGTAGGGGATCTCCAGGTCGTCTCGGCCGGGAATGGGCAGGCGGGTCACGCAGAATCCCCCCACGTGGCCGGTGTCGGGCAACTCCACATATTCGGGGGTGGCGGCGCCATGGCGGGGATCCACCCCCCGAGGAGGCACGAGCACCGCGCCGTCCACCGGCGAGCGCTGGCCGAGGATCTTGCGGTCGGCGAAGGCGTTCAGATACCCGGCCGAGGCTTCGCCGGGAACAAAGTCGTATTCCAGGCGAATGGGAGTGCGCACCGACCGCACCGGCTCCACGTCGGCCAGCTTCTCGGGCATGCGCACTTCGCCCGACAGCGCCGCGGGAGGAACGCTCGGATCGGCGCTCACTGCCCTGTCCCCGGAGATTCTTGGGGCGAAAACCCCTCCAAGTCGGCGATGTGGCCCCCACGCTCTGACCGCCATTGGGCCACCACCCGCATCCCGCTGAACAACTCGCCAGGATGGTCCACCAGCAGCCCGTGGATCATGGGGGTGTCGGCGCCGTCCAGCCGGATCAAGCCCAGTCCGTGGGGCTGGTCCCATGGGGACTGGGAACGGGGCGGGTCAACCCAGGTCCAGCTCTCCAGCTCGCCTTGCGGGCCCACCTCAACCAACTCGGTCAGCGGTTCGGAGGTCTCCGGGTCGTACTCGGTGGGCGGGCACAGCACCGTCCCATCCGGGCGGCGGATGCCGAGGATGATTCCCTCCCGCAGCCCGGTCAAAAAGGCGCCGATCACCGGACCGGTGGTCCGGGTGAACGGGTACTCCAGCACCAAGTCGGCCCGAAGCCGCTCCGCCATCGGCTTATCCGGCTCCGTCGATGGAAATGGTGCCGGCGTCGGTGTCGATGACCACCTCGGTCCCGTCGGGCGGCTCGTCGACGCTGAACTCCACCCCCATCAGGCAGGGGATCTGGAAATCCCGGCTGATGATGGCCAAATGGCTCTCGATGTCGCCCGACCGGCACAGGATCCCGGCCAGGTCGGCCTCGATGGGGGCCAAGAACGTGGCTCCGGCGTCCTTCACCAGCGCCACCGTCTCAGAGGCGATGTCATCGCCGGCGTCGAGCATCGCGATCACGTCGTCGGGGGTCTCGAAGCGCATCAGCGCTCCCTGGCCGTTGACTCCGGAGAATACCGGGCTTCCCCGGCCCACAACACCGCCCATCAGAACTCGACTCCCACGAGCAGCGTCTCCTCCATCAGAACTCGATGACTTGGCGCACAACCTCGCCGTTTCGCACCGCCTCGAGGGCCGGGTTGATCTCGTCGATGGTGATGCGCCGGGTGATCATGCTCTCCAGGTCGAGCTTGCCGTTCTTCCACAGCCGCAGCAACCGGTGGAAGTCGGTGCGCACGTCGGTGCCGCCGTAGTAGGAGCCCACCAGGGTCTTCTCGTTGTAGAACAGCTCGAAGGCGCTGAACGACACCATCTCCTCCATGCGGCCCACGCCCACGATGCAGCAGGTGCCGCCCCGCCGGGTCATGTCATAGGCGGTGCGCATCAGCGCGGGAACGCCGACGCACTCCAGGGTGTAGTCGAATCCCTCGCCCCCGGTGACCTCGTTCTTGGCCCCCTCCAGGTCTTCGGGCAGCACCGCGTGGGTGGCCCCGAAGGAGATGACCTCGTCCAGCTTGGCCGGGTTCTTGTCCACGACCACGATCTCGGCTGCCCCGGCAATCCTGGCCCCCTGGATGGCGGCCACGCCCACGCCGCCGGCGCCGATAACCATCACCGACGAGCCGGGAGTGATCTTGGCAGTGTTGAGGGAGGCGCCAACGCCGGTCATCACGCCACAGCCGATGAGAGCGGCCACGTCCAAGGGGATGTCGGGATCGATCTTCACCACGCCCTGGCGGGGCATGAGCATCTTCTCCGCGAAGGTGCCCGCCCCGGCCATGCCGCCGATCTCCTGGCCTCCCTGGGTGAACTTCGTTCGGGCCATGGAGCCGAAGGTGATGTTGGAGCACAGATTGGGCTGATTGCGGCCGGTGCAATAGACACAGGCCCCGCACGGCGGCGACCACACCACGATCACATGGTCGCCGGGAGCCAAGCCATCCACATTGGCGCCCACTTCCTCGATGATCCCCGCACCCTCGTGGCCGAGCACCGCCGGAGGCGCCTGGGGAATGGTCCCGTTCATGGCCGACACATCGGAGTGGCACACCCCGGTGTGGGTGATGTCGATAGCCACATCATCAGGGCCCAAGTCCAACATCTCGACGTCGTCGCACACGTCCAGGTTGACATCGCCCACTTCTCGCATAATCGCCGCAAGCATCCAAGGATCGTAGGCCGTGCCTGTGCTCCACGACACACCTAACGGCCAGGCGGATGGCTAGCCTCGTCAGCCATGCCGCAGACCATGCCGCTGGACGTCGATGAGCTGAACCTCCAGGTCGAATTCTGGGACATCCTGGTCTCGGAGAACTCCAAGAAGCGCACCGGCCTCACGTCGGGGCTGATCCCGGTGCGGGAGTACACCGGCTACTCGGGCATGGAGGCCTGGCTGCGGTGGCCCGACATCCTGGCCCGCTGCGACGAGGTGATGGAGGCGTCCGAGCTGGGGGCCAAGATGCGGGGCCCGGGCACGCAGACCACCAACGCCCACCCGTTCGCGCTGGCCTGCATCCCCTTCGGCGGCTGGCGGGCGCTGGAGGAGCTCTCGGCCATGGGCCTCACCACCCAAGTGGACGACACCGAAGACCGGGTGAGATTCCTCATCGACTACTGGATGCGGTGGGTGGAGCCGTGGCGGGGCGACGGGTTCCGCTCCTGCTGGGACGCGGCCGACACGCTGCGGACCTGCGACCCCGACATCATCGACACCCTGTATCAGGCCGCGTGGCCGGTGGAGGGGGCCGGCGAGAATCGGACGGCCCGGCGATTCACAGCCGGGCTCCAGCAGTATCTGTTCCTGCTGTATCTGGACACCCGGATGGGCACCGGCGACACCGGTCCGTATCCATTGCCCAACGGCCGCCACATGATCGTGCGGGAGTTCTCATCGCTGGCCCAGAGCTGGATCCCGTGGAGCCACGTGGCCGCCGATATGCCCTACCAGAACCTGCTGGTGGGGCTGGTGTTCCGGCCCGGGGTCCACAACCGGGTGAGCGACCTGTCCACCACGTTCTCGGTGCCGGCCGACAACCTGGCCTGGCTGGAGGCCATGTCGGTGTTCGACCCCCAGCCCGGCGGCCAGCTCGTGCCGGTGGACCCAGAGGAGATGCCCGACATCCTGGCGGCCGTCAAGAAGGCCCAGGCCGGCGCCTACCGGCTGATGAACACCTGGAGCTTCGAGGACAAGGTCCGCAACGGCACCTATGTGTACTTCCGGGGCCTGATGTGGCCGTTCACCAACATGCTGGGCATCGACGACGAATTCGACTGGTCGATTCCCCACCCCCACACCGCCGAGACGGTGTGGCCCATATTCGCCGGCGGCCTGCCCGAGCAAGAAGGCGCCGAGGAGATCCCCTTCCCGATGTTCCCCCGAATAGAAGGGGCCTGAACCCATGAAGTTCGACATGGCAGACAAACCCGTGAGGAGCAGCCAGTGAAGTTCGACATGGCGCTCTCGGGCGAGCTGGAGGGAATCCGGGCCCAGGCCGTGGCCTACGAGGCCATGGGGGTCGACGGGGTGTTCACCTTCGAGGGCCAGCGCGACGTGTTCTTCCCCCTGGTGGCCGCCGCCGAGCACACCGGCCTTGATCTCTACACCAACGTGGCCATCGCCCTGCCCCGAAGCCCGATGCACCTGGCCTACCAGTCGTTCGACCTGCACCGCCTGTCGGGCGGGAAGTTCGCTCTGGGCCTGGGATCGCAGATCAAGCCCCACATCACCAAGCGCTACAGCGCGGTGTGGGACCGACCGGTGGCCCAGATGCGGGAGCTGATGGCCGCCACCAAGGCCATCTTCGCCTGCTGGCAGGACGGCGAGCGGCTCGACTTCCGGGGCGACTACTACACCTTCACCCTGACCACCCCGATCTTCGAGCCCGGACCGCTGGAGTGGGGGGCGCCGCCCATCTGGGCCGGGGCGCTGGGGCCCAAGATGACCCAGATGACAGCCGAGACCGCCGATGGCCTCCTGATCCACCCGTTCTGCTCCGAGCACTTCCTGCGGACCAAAGCCAAGCCCGCGGTGGAGGCGGGCCTGGCCGCCGCCGGGCGCACCGGAGACGACTTCACCGTCGGCGTGGGGGTGATCGTCGGCCTCTACGGCGACGATGCCGACGATGCCGAGGTGCTGGCCGTGGAGCAGCGCTGCCGATCCAACCTGGGCTTCTACGGCTCCACCCCGGCCTACCGGGTGGTGCTCGACGCTCACGGCTGGGGCGAGCTCCAAGACGAGCTGAACCTGCTGACCAAGCAGGGGCGCTGGGCCGAGATCGGCGATGTCTGGGATGCCGACATGGTCCACACCCTCAGCGTCCAGGGCACCCCGACCGAGGCCGCCTCCGAGATCCGCAACCGCTTCGGCGGCCTGGCCGACCGCATCTACCTCTCCCTCCACGGCGCCCCCCAACCCCTGGTTGCCGAGCTGTTCGCCGCCCTCAGGGGCTGATCAGTGATGTCGCGTCGGCAATGCAAGATGTTCTTGATACCGAGTCTGGGGAAGTCTCGTAGTCTGTCAGCAGCGGAATAGCTGACTGAGCTATTTGCAGATACTCCGGGTCGGACTCCACGCCGATACTCTTATAGCCGATGTGCTCGGCGGCTGCGATGGTCGAGCCCGATCCGGCAAACGGATCGAGCACGATCCCCTCTCCCAGCGGCAGGATCGCCCTGACTACTTGGCGCAGAAATGCCTGTGGTTTGAGGCTTGGGTGCGGAGCAAGACGACGTTCGTCGGGCCGTGTGGGAGAAGAGGCAATCACATCGGCAAACGGGCGCTCTGAAGAGACACGTCTCAATCCCCCTGTCCCCCACTTCCGAAGGTTGTCCTGTACCCGTCCGTCTAAAGGTTTGCGAAACAAGAGCCATGGCTCCCATTTGGACCTTGGCATGACCGTGACGTCCGAAAACTCCTCATGAGCGTTCTTTGGCCGGTCTCCACCTCGCATTGTCATTACCAGCCTGACGACCTCTCCCCGCCGCTCGAGACCTGAACGACACACCGAAAGGGCCACACGGTGTGAGAGCAGGGGATTTGAGGCAACCAGTACGTGCGCCCCAGGTATCAACACGGGAAAGAGAGCATCAGCCCACGCCGCAAAGAATCGGTCCAAAGCATCAAGATCCGCTACCGTGAGCGTGGTGAACCTCGGCACTGGTGATCTCTGATGGCCGTCGAATGCCGGTGGAATGCGCCAAACGCCACCCCGTCCTCGACGGAGTTTTCGCTGTTGATCTGGCCGATACTCCAACAGACCGTAGGGAGGGTCGGTGACAACGCCGTGAATCGAATTGGCGGGCTGGTCAGCCAACCAGCCCAAGCAGTCGCCATAGAACACAGACGCCCGCCCCACCTGGAAGGCAGGGGTCCATACCGGACTGAAGGCAGCTTCAGCCGAGCTGGTAGACGCCACGTTGGATTCTCCTGAACTGCTTGGCAGGCCCTGTGTTGAGGTTGAGGTAGCTACGAACGGATGACTCTGCGACCGTAGTTCCAAGTCGAGCTTCAACTGCGGCATGGATTTCTTTCACGCTCATCGGACCTCCAGCACTGGTTAGGGCATCACTGACGGCGTCACGCACCTGACCAGGCCTAAGACGGTTCCGTTTTGAGGGGGAAGCTACGACCACAGAACAACCGTAGACGTCTAGACGTCAAAAGTGGTGGATCACCGGGCCTCACACCAGCTTACGGATAGGAGTGACAATGGAAATTGAAGCGTCGGTGGGCGGGCCGAATCAGCCCGGGGGTTGAATGTGGGCCTCTACTCGATTGGCGGGCTCGTCGATCCAGCCTTTGGAGTCGGCGTAGGCCAGCATGCCGTCGAACTGGGCCTGCCACTGGGCGTCGGCGGCACCGGCGGCCAGCTCCCGCACGAAGGCGATGTCGATCCACAGGTGGTTGTCCCGCTGCGACGCTGAGGCCCGCCCTGCGAAGGCGGCCACCGCAGCGGCCACGTCGCCGTCGACTGCCACATGGAACTCCCGGAAGTTGCCGGCATCTTCGAGAGTGATGGTGTCGGCAATGGCGATGAACATGGCCCCAGCTTGGCCCTCAGAGGTGTCGGGTGTCGATGCGGGCGCTGAACGGCAGCGATAGCAAGGCGGTGACCACCACCATGCCCATGAGCAGGTCGATGGCCTCCGATGCCGAGGCTGCGGTGGTGGCGAAGGTGAGCCCGAGGGCCACGCCGATGGTGGTGGACACCCGCTGGGCGGTGAAGTTGATGCCGGTGGCCAGGGAGTGCTGGTGGGGCGGCACGTCGTGGACCGCGGCGGCGATCAGCGATGGGAACACCATGCCGGTGGCCACCCCGATCACAGCCATGCCGATGACGAACGCCGCCACGTTGGGCTCGTCTCCCAGCACAATCCAAAGCACGAGAGTGGCCCCGACGTAGATCGCGGTGCCGGGGAGGATGAACATGCGATGGCCGGTGCGGTGGGCGATCCGGCCGATGAGCACGCCGACCAGCCCGGCGAACAATGCCAGCGGCGCAATGGCGCATCCGCCCTGGATCGGAGTCCACCCCCAGGAGCGGATGACGATCACGGTGAAGCCGAAGAACATCCCGAACCACGACGACGCGAATATCAGCATGGCCAGATTGCTCCGGCGGACGTTGGGGATGCGGAACATCCGCAGCTCCACCAGTGGATTGGGATGGCTCCACGACCGCTGCACGAACACCCCGAACACGGCCAGACCTCCAACGATGCTGCCCCCCACCTTCCAGTCGAACCAACCCCACGGGTCGCTCTGCACGATGCCCAGGGTGACCAGCGAAGTGGCTACCGCCACCATCACTCCGCCCACGGGGTCGGGCAGAGCCCGCGTGTCGGAGCTGCGCGACTCGCCGTAGACCGAGGGAACCACCACCAAAACGAACAGACAAAACGGGACATTCAGCCAGAACATCCACTCCCACCCCTGCCACTCGATGACCAGCCCGCCCACCGGAGGGCCGATGGCCGAGGAAGTCCCGCCCGCCACCGCCCAGATGCCCACAGCCAGCGGCAGACGGTTGGCGGGCATGGTGGCCAACAGCAGCGCCACCGCGGCGGTGTTGATGATGGAGGAGGCCACCGCCAACACCGCCCGAGCCCCAATTAGTACTCCCACTGAAGGGGCCAGCCCGCCCACCACCGAGCCCGTCAGGAATACAAGCGTGCCGATCAGCAGCATCCGGCGTCGTCCCAGCCGGTCGGCCAGCGCACCGGCGGGCACCAGGGTGGCCGCTCCAACGATGGTGAAGATATTGGTGACCCACGACAACGTCGGGTCGGAGACGCCGGGGAAGGCATCGCCGAGGGCCGGGTAGCCCACCGTCATGATCGACAGGCCGATACCGGTCAACGAGGCGGCGGTGACCAACGCGGTCAGCCCTATCGCCGGATGGCGGGTGATCGGTTGGGGCGCCGCCTGTGAAGTCATCTAGTTTTCACCCAGGGGTGGGCGGAGTTCACCGGCACGACCGGCCACACTAAATGAGGGATCACAACCATGAGCAGCGAGAGCGCAGAAGACACCGTCACCGAGGTTCTCAGCGGCGACATCCTGGTGGCCCAAAATGGCGGCGTGCTCACCCTCACCCTGAACCGGCCTGGCGCCCACAACGCCATCACCCCCGACCAGCGGAACTTCCTGGCCGACGAGTTTGCCCGGGCCAGCGAGGACTTGGCGGTTCGAGCCGTGATCTTCACCGCGGTGGGCAAGGGGTTCTGCACCGGGGCCGACCTGAGGGTGGCCCGGCCCGATCCGGTGCGGCCTCCGGGCGCCCCCACCCGGGCCATCTTGGACGGCGCTCGAGGCATCAAGACCGGGGCCCAGAAGCTGATCGGGGCCATCTTGGACTGCGAGAAGCCGGTGATCGCCGCGGTCAACGGCACCGCCGCGGGCATGGGCGTGCACATGGCGGTGGCCTGCGATCTGGTGATCGCGGCTGAGGGAGTCCGGTTCATCGAGGTGTTCGTGCGCCGGGGACTGGTGCCCGATGCCGGCGGCGTGTATCTGCTGCCCCGCCTCATCGGCCCTCAAAAGGCCAAAGAGCTGATGTTCTTCGGCGACGACGTGAGCGCGGCCGATGCCGCCTCCATGGGGCTGGTGAACCGGGTGGTGCCCCCCGACGAGCTGATGCCCACTGCCCGAGCCTGGGCTGAGAGACTGGCCTCCCAGCCCACCAAGAGCCTGACCATGAGCAAACTGCTGGTGAACCGCAGCTTCGAGACCAGCCGCCAGACCATGTTCGAGATGGAGGCCTGGGCCCAAGACCTGCTGATGGCCGGCGAGGACGCTATGGAGGGGGTCGATGCCTTCAAGGAGCGGCGCGACCCCGACTGGCAGGGCTGGTAGCTAGTGGTGTGTCGTGGGTTTAGCGCCGTGGATTGCGACGGCAGCGGCGTTCCTCGCAAGGCGCACCGACGCAGCCATACTTCCAGCGTACGGCAAGGAGGGGCAACGCCGCGAGGGGCGTCGATGCCTAGCAGGACACGCGCGAATAAACCCACGACACACCACTAGCCCCCTCCGGCCAGACTTCGGCCGATGGCCGCCAGCTGGCGGCTGCCGCCGCCGAAGGTGTTCTCCAGCTGCTTGACCCACAGGAAGTAGCGGTGCACGGGGTAGTCGATGTCGGCTCCCATGCCCCCGTGCAGGTGTTGGGTGGCATGCACCACTCGCTGGCCGGCCTCGGCCGACCACCATTTGGCCACTGCGGCGGCGTCGGCGATCTCGGCGGCCGGGCGGCCCTCGTCGATGAGCCAGGCGGCCTGGAGCAAGGTGACCCTCATGCAGTCGGTGTCGATGTAGCAGTCTGCTGCCCTCATGGCCACCCCCTGGTTGGTGGACAGGGGACGGCCGAACTGCTCCCGCTGGGACGTGTAGGCCGCGGCCATGGCGGTGGCCTCCTCGCAGCACCCCAGCGCTGCCGCGGCCACCGCCACCTGGGCCCGGGCCAGCGTCCACTCCACAATCGACCGGCCGTCGGCCCCGCCCAACACCGCCTCGTCTGCGACCACCGCAGACCGCAGCGTGAGCTCGCCGTGGAACTCTCGGTTGGTGGTCTCGCTCAGCAGCACCTCTACCCCCTCGGCATCGAGTTCCACCACGAAGACCGCCAGGCTGCCGTCATCGCCGTCGACTCGGGCGGGCACCACTGCTGCGTCGGCCACCCCGGCGGCAGGCACCGCGGGCTTGCACCCGTTCAGCACCCAGCTGCCGTCGTCGCGGCGAGCAGCAGTCACCGACGGGGATAGCGCGTTGTCGGCCCCCCACTCGGAGAATGCGCCGGTGAGCACCGCCCGTCCGGAAACCACCGGCTCTAGCCAGCGGTCTTGCAGTTGCGGGGCGCCGAACTCGGCGATGGGCATGGCCCCCAGCACCAGCGTGGGCCACAGCGGCACCGGCGCCACTCGTCGGCCCTGCTCCCGCAGCACCAGGACGGTCTCGACCATGCCGAGGCCGAGCCCACCGTGCTCCTCGCCGATATTGACTCCCAGCAGATCGGAGGCGGCCAGCGCGGCCCACAGCTCCCGGTCGAACCGATCAGCGGTGCGCTCCACCTCGCCCACCCGATCAGCCCCCGCAGAGCCGGAGAGTACCTGTTCGGCCAGCGCGGCCACTGCTTGCTGCGACTCGCTTAACTCGAAGTTCATCGAGAGCAACCCCCCTGAGAGTCGCTGAAACCGAAGATCATCGAGAGCAACTCCCCTGCGACTCGCTGAAATCGAAGATCATCGCCGGCTGCCCCTGGTCATTTTGAGCCCGGTCCAAGCCACTATCTCCCGCTGGACCTCGTTGACCCCGCCGCCGAACGTGTTGATCTGGGCGGTGCGGGCCGCGGCCTCCACCCGGCCCGCCAACAAAGCGCCCGGGCTCCCCTCCCGGAAGTGGGCGCCCGCTCCCAGCACTCCCAGCAGCAGGTGGTAGACATCGCTCACCGCCTCGGTGCCGTACACCTTCGCCGCCGACGCCCGGGCCGGGGGCAGCGAGTCGGCGGCCACCGCCGCGGCCATCTGCCAGTTGAGCAGCTTCATGGCCTCCAGCTTGGCGTGGCACCGGGCCAGGTCCATCTGCACCCACCCCTGGTCCAGCACCGTGGCGTCGCTCCCGCCGCCAGCCGGGGTTTCGCAAGCCCAGGCAACCACCTCCTCGTAGAGCTGGAACGACAGCGCCCCCACCGCGGCCAGCCCCACCCGCTCGTGGTTGAGCTGGCTGGTGATGAGCTTCCACCCCTCGTTCTCGGCCCCCACCAGGTTGGCGGCCGGCACCCGCACCTCGTCGTAGTAGGTGGCGGTAGTGGTGGCGTTTCCCACGGTCACGATGGGGGTGAAGGAGAAGCCGGGGGTGTCGGTGGGCACGATGATGATGGAGATGCCCTTGTGCTTGGGAGCATCGGGGTTGGTGCGGCACGCCAGCCAGATGTAGTCCACCTCGTCGGCGCTGGAGGTCCACATCTTCTGGCCGTCGACCACCCACTCGTCGCCGTCCCGCACTGCCCGGGTGGTAAGCGACGCCAAGTCGGTGCCCGCCCCGGCCTCGCTGTAGCCGATGGCAAACAAGGCGTCGCCGGTCAAAATGCCGGGCAAATAGGCCGCTTTGTGCTCCTCGGAGCCGTGGGCCATCAGCGTGGGCCCCACGGTGTTGAGGGTGACGAAAGGCATGGGGCACCCGGACCGCTGGGCCTCGTCGAAGAAGATGAACTGGTCGATGGCCGACCGCCCCTGGCCGCCGTAGGCCTTGGGCCACCCGATGCCCAGCATCCCGTCTCGTCCCAGGCGGCGGAAGATCTCCCGCCGGACCGGGCTGGTCTCATGGGCGCCCTGGAGTGCTTCGCGGACCTCATCGGTCATCAGGTCGGCGAAGTACGCCCTCAGCTCAGTGCTGAGCGCGCGCTGTTCGTCTGTGTAATCGAGATGCACCGAGCCGAGACGCTAGCAACGTCGGCGGTGCCGTACCGCCCTGCGCAGCGTCTGATCTGGCGGGAGGTTAGAGAGCGTCAGCGCCCTGCTCGCCGGTGCGTATGCGGGTCAGGCCCTCCACCGAGGAGGTCCATATCTTGCCATCGCCGATCTTGCCGGTGCGAGCGGCGCCGGCGATGGCCTCGGTGGCCGCAGCCAGCGAGGAATCGTCCACCACGACCTCGATGCGGGACTTGGGCGTGAACGACACCTTGTACTCGGTACCCCGGTAGGTCTCGGTGTGACCGCCTTGGCGACCGAAGCCCTGAGCCTCGCTCACGGTCATGCCCTGGACGCCGACCCCGGCCAACGCCTCTTTGATGTCTTCGACCTGATGCGGCTTGACCACCGCAGTGATGAGCTTCATGGATGCCGTCCTTCCTGGTCGCCGATGGGACGCTATCAGGTCAATACAAAAGAGGCAACAACCGCCCAAAGCGCGGGAGTTTTCCGCTATTTTGTGCTGTATGCATCACTACATTGATACAATATTGCGATGCGGATCTGGATAGACGAAAGCGCCCGGATCCCTCCCTATGAACAGCTGCGGGCCCAACTCCGGCTGATGGTCTCGTCGGGCCGGCTCAAGCCCCGGGAACGGCTTCCGCCTATCCGCTCGCTCGCCGCGGAGCTGAGCTTGGCCCCGGGAACGGTGGCCCGGGCCTATCGGGAACTGGAGTGGGCCGGCATCTTGGAGGGCCGTGGCCGGGCGGGCACGTTCGTGGTCGACGAGCCTCCAGTGGCATTCTCGGTGGTGGAGCGCCAGCTGGCCGACGCCGCCGCGGCATTCGCAGAGGCGGCCGACCGCCTCGGGGTCGACCAGCAGGCAGCCATGATGGCGGTGGAAACCGCTTTCGCGGGGCGCGCCGACCCTAACCTCAGCACTGAATAGCCCCCCTCAAGCGGCCAGAGAATCAGCCCAAGACCACCGAGGGGTCGGGCACCAAGTCGCGGGCCAGCCACTGGAACATGCGCCAACCCATGTCCACCGAGCAGAGCGAGGCATCCACCTCCTTGGCGGCCTCCTCGCTGATGGGCTTGGCGTCGGGTGCCTTCACATGCACCTCGGCCACCCGTTCGGCGGCCACAAACCAGCCGACGGCCTCGCCGGGCGAGCGCCCGCCGGTGAGCAGGCCGTGATTGCGGAGGATGCACACCCGGCTGTTGCCCATGGCCCGGGCAATGGCCTCACCGCCGGCGACGTCGTTCACCTCGAGGTTCTCGCCGCCATAGAGCGACTGGTCGAACACCAAGGCGCACGACTCCTGGCTGATGGCCCGAAACGGCTCGACGTTGGCCGACCACGAAGTGCCGTAGGGGGTGTGGGTGTGGGCCGCCGACGCCAGATCGGGGCGGGCGTTCAGGATCGGCCAGTGGATGTGGTAAGCCGCGAAGTTCACCCCATTGTCGAGGGGGCCGTCCACGCCCTGGCCATCGGGGCCCACCAGGATGAGGTTGTCGACGGTGGCATCGCCGAAGCGGATGCCGTAGCCCAACACCCAGAAGTGGTCGGTGAGGATCGGGTCGCGGGCGGTGATATGGCCGTCGCCGATCTGCCCCCAGCGCATGGCGGCGAAGATGCGGTAGCCGATAGCCGCCTCCCATTTGCGCAGCAGCCGCAGCTCCTCCAGGTCGGTGATCTCGGGGGGAGCGGCGTCGTAGGTGACGCCGGGATAGCGATCGAGCCGTAACGCCATCGCGTGATGATATCCGTAGGCTGATCGGATGACCGCCAGAAAACTATTTATCTGCTCGGCTTCTCTGCTTGCGCTGGCCGCCGGATGCAGCGACAGCCCGGCCATCAACCAAGAGCAGTCGGCAGTCGCTCCTGAGGCCACTGCAACGAGCCTGCCCGACGGCGCTGCCGAAGCCGATGGCACCACCGTCCCGACCCCTGCTGCAACCGCTGCTGCCACCCCAACCCCCGCGCCGACTCCACCGCTCACCCCTGCCCCAACCCCCGCGCCGACTCCACCGCTCACCCCTGCCCCAACCCCCGCGCCCGACCCACCGCTCACCCCTGCCCCAACCCCCGCGCCCGACCCACCGCTCACCCCTGCCCCAACCCCCGCGCCCGCGCTGACAACCGCGCCCGACCCGGTTGATCCCTCGGCCGGAGTGGGCGACAGCTTCTACCCGCTGCTGGGCAACGGCGGCTACGACGTTCTCCACTACGACATCGACCTCGACGTGGCACCCAGCACCAACACCATTGACGCGGTCACCACCCTGACCGCGGTCGCGACCGATGACCTGGCCATATTCAACATCGACTTCTCTGGACTGGCAGTGGGAGCGGTGTCGGTCAATGAGGTCGAGGCCCAGTTCTCCCGCGATGGCCCGGAGATGACGATTCGGCCAGCCGCTGCGATCTCATCCGGCGCGCCGTTCACGGTCGCGGTCTCCTATTCGGGAACACCCCAGACCATCGACGATCCTGGTCTGTCGTTCACCCCGTTGGGATGGCACTGGGTCGACGGTGTGATCTACACAGCCAGCCAGCCCTCGGGGGCGATGACGTGGTTTCCCAACAACAACCACCCCACCGACAAGGCCACGTTCACGTTCCGTATCACGGTCCCCGACGGTGTGACCGCGGCGGCCACCGGCCTACTCGCTGAGGAGGCCTCCGAAGGCGGCATGACCACGACCACCTGGCAGATGGAAGACCCCATGGCCACCTACCTGGCCGCGGTGTACATCGGCGACTTCGAGCGCCACGAGCAGCGATTGGACGACGGCTTGTTGATCCGCGACTACGTTCCCCGCGACGCTGATCCCTCGATGCTCGACGATCTGGCGGTTGCCCCCCAGGCCATCCACTTCTTCGAGGAGATTTTGGGGCCGTACCCATTCGACGCCTACGGAACAATCGTGATGCCGTTCCCCATCGGTTTCGCCTTGGAGAATCAAACGCTGTCGCTTCACGGCCCCAGCACCATCTACCCCTATGTCATCGCCCACGAGGTGGTTCACCAGTGGATGGGCGACTCGGCGACCGTCGACGATTGGAGCCAGATCTGGCTCCACGAGGGCTTCGCCCACTACTTGGGGCTCATGTTCCTCGCCGATTTCAACGGTGCGGACATCGAGACCATCATGGCCGACGAGCACAGCGATCTTGTCCTGGGCGGAAGCTCGCCTCCGGGAGACATCGACATCCACGAGATGTTCGACTTCAACACCGTGTACCGCCGGGGGGCGCTGACGCTCCACGCTCTGCACGCACTGGTCGGCGACGTTCTGTTCTTCGACATCCTGCGCACCCACTACGACCAAACCGCCGGGGGCACCACCAACACCGATCTCTTCCTCGGAATTGTCGACGACCTCGCCGGAGCCGATGCCGTCTCACTGGTCGAATCCTGGCTCTTCGACCTCGAAATGCCCGAGCTGTCGGCCGCTGAAGCGACCAGCAGCTAGAACAGGGGCATGGCCCATCTGAACTTGAGCGCTGATGAGGTGCTCACCACTACCCGTGCGGTGCGTCGGCGGCTGGATACCTCCAGGCCGGTGGCGCCGGAGCTGATCACCGAGTGCCTGGAGATCGCCGTGCAGGCCCCTACCGGGTCGAACCGGCAGAACTGGCGGTTCATGGTGGTCACCGAGCCCGACCTGATCGCCGCGCTGGCCGGCCTGTACCGCCGAGCCGGCGAAGTGGCCGGCGACTACCTGGGGGTGCTCCCCCGGCTTGAGCCGCCCGACCACGCCCGGCTGGAAGCCGCCAACGAGAAGATGTACGCCTCGGCCGGCCACCTGTCCGAGCACCTCCACGAGGTGCCGGGCATGCTGATCCCGTGTCTGGTGGGACGGGTTTGGGATCACCCTCCGGTAACGGTGGCCTCCCATGTGGGGTCGGTGATCCAAGCGGCGTGGTCGTTCATGCTGGCCGCCCGGGAGCGGGGCATCGGCACAGTGTGGACCACCATCCACCTCTGCTACGAGCAAGAGGCGGCCGATCTGCTGGGCATCCCCTACGACGAGGTGATGCAGCTGGCGCTCATCCCCTTCGCCCACACCATCGGCGCCGACTTCCGCCCCGCCCGCCGGGAGCCCCTCGAGCTGGTCACCCGCTGGAACCGCTGGTAGGACCGGCCGAGCAACCCCATAGGATGCCTCTATGGACCCTGCGAAGGCCTTGGACTACATCCGGGAGAACGCCAACGCGGTGCTGGCCACCATGCGCAAGGACGGCACCCCCCAGATGTCGCCGGTTACCCTGGCGGTGGTGGACGACACCGTGGTGATGAGCACCCGGGAGACGGCCTACAAGACCAAGAACCTTCGGCGCGACCCCCGCAGCTGGCTGTGCGTGTTCCCCCGGAACTGGTTCGGCGACTGGGTGCAGATCGAGTGCCGAGCCGAGATCGTCTCCGGGCCGTCGGCGCTGGAGCCGCTGGTGGAGTACTACCGCACCCTGCGGGGCGAGCACCCCGACTGGAACGAGTACCGCCAAGCCATGGCCGCCGACCAGCGCTGCCTGGTGCGCTTCCACATCCAACGCGCCGGCCCCGACCGCTCGGGGTAGCGGCCACGCCTGTGCCTCCATCAGGTTCATAATGAGGACGAGATGTGCGGAAGATACAGCCTGACTGACAGCTCGACAGAGCTTGCCCAGCGGTTCGAATTCGAGTTCGAAAGCGGTAGAGAAGCCGTCCAGCAGAGATTCAACATCGCTCCCACCCAGCAGGTTTTGACCGTCGTCAGCGGCGAAGTCCGCCGGGCTAGCTTTATGCGCTGGGGCCTGATCCCACCATGGGCCAAGGACGCGTCCATCGGCAGCCGCATGATCAACGCACGGGCGGAGACGGTGGCCGAAAAGCCAGCGTTCCGCGATGCGCTGATGCGTCGCCGCTGCCTCGTCCTCGCCGACGGCTTCTACGAGTGGCAGAAGACGGGCGGCGCCAAGCGCCCCATGCGAATCGTCATGCGAACCGGCGAACCCTTTGCCTTTGCCGGAATCTGGTCGGTGTGGAAAGACCCGGCAGGCAGCCGCATTGAGTCGTGCGCCATTGTCACTACCACCGCCAATGATCTTCTCCGCCCGATCCACCACCGGATGCCGGCCATCCTGCCCGAAGAGTTGGAAGCCCTATGGCTGGACGCCCCCTATGACCGCTACTTCCCGCTGACGGAGCTTCTGGCCCCCCACCCCGCCGACGCCATGAAGGCCTACGAGGTCTCGACCGCCGTCAACTCCGCGTCCAACGACAGCCCCGAGGTTGCTGAACCAATGGGGATCCACGTCGATTTCGCGTCCGAGCAAGAATTGCCGTTTGGCTCTAAAGCAACCTGAATCGGGACCGCGGCCCGCTTTCTTGTCCCGGAAATGGGGATGATGCATTGGCCGACTGTTGAAAAGCAGTTGGCCGGACCAAACACAGGGGGTCACGCCACTCGAAGAGAGGTTCCCTTCGCGTGCTGTTCGCTTTCGACCCGCGGCGACATGCGATCTTGTTACTTGGCGGGAACAAGTCCGGCCAGTGGGACGAGTGGTACCGATGGGCAGTCCCCTAGGCCGACGACCTGTACGACGCATACCTCAAAGAACTAAGTGAGGAAGGACTCTTGGACGAGCCACACTCCGACTAGCCACCGCAACCGCTACTCAAAGGAACCACCCCCATGCCATCTACCAAAAGCTATCGCCAACTGCACAAGCAGGTCATCGCCCGAACCGGTGCCATCGAGCGACTCGCCGAACTCCGCAAGGAGACCTTGGCCGAGATTGAACTCCAAGAAATCCGAGGAGTCCTCAAGCTGTCGCAGACTGATCTGGCCGAGGCCATGGGAATCTCGCAATCTGCCGTTTCCCAGTTTGAGCGCAGCGACGACATCTTGATCTCCACCCTCGACAACTACGTACAGGGACTTGGCGCCACACTGCGGATTTCCGCCGTTTTTGAAGGCGACGAGGAAGAAACTGTCATCCCAATCCAGATCGGACCCAAGACACGCTAAGCAGACACCATCGGCCTGGCGCGTAGTGGCAGCCGGGTATATACCGGATGCACGGAGTGGATATACTCGTGTCCATGACGAAACGCCTGATCGATATCGACGACGCGCTGCTTGAACGGGCCCGTGAGGTCACCGGAGCCACAACCATGAAGGAAACGGTGAACTCGGCCTTGCTGCATACCGTCAAAGCCGATCTGAGGCTGCGGCACGCCCAGAGGCTCGCCAATCTTGACGGCACTGACCTCGCCGACGATGACATCATGGCCGCCGCGTGGCGCTGACCCCCCACTACCTCGCAGACAAGAGCGCGCTCACGCGCATGAACACCCCCGAAATCGCCCAGCGGCTCGGCCCGCTGCTGATCGACGGATACGTGGCGACTTGCCCGATCATCGACCTCGAAGTGCTCTACAGCGCCCGCTCCTTTGCCGACTACGAGCAGATACTTGACGAAAGGCGCGCCCTGCCCTCATATCCGATCACCGAAACGGTCACCGACCGAGCAATCGAAGTCCAGCACGGACTTGCCCGGCGGGGCCAGCACCGGGTTCCCCTCCCGGACCTGCTGATCGCCGCGATTGCCGAGGTCAACCACTTGACCGTCATCCACTACGACTCCGGCTTCGACCGGATCGCCGCGTACACCGGCCAGCCGGTGGAATGGGTCGCCCCCCGAGGCTCGCTCTGATAATCACCACCATGTCTCCACAAGAAGGGGGAAGCTCAGCACTATCAAGGACATGGAGGAATTCCGGTTTGCGGGAAGTCGGGGGTGGCGTGATGGCGGAGGTAGTCGATGGGCTCCGCAAAGCGGTTGAGGGTGGTGGCGTCGTCGGTAGGGATGGGGATGGGGCGCAGGGGCGATTTGGCGGTGGTGGCAAGAGCGTGCTCGAGGAGATTGGCGGCGGCGCGTATGTGGGCGGCGGCGTTCTCGGGGGTGATCATCTGCTGGAATGAATCCGATTGCCCCAGATAGGGGGCGAACCTCCAGTTGGTGTGGGTGCCGTCGGGCTCGGCGGTGCCGAGCGCCTCTAGCACGCTATCGACAAAAGGGCCGGACGGGGTGGGTTGGAGCTTGCCAGCCATGGCGTCGATGTCGTGATGGCTGTCGAGATGTCGGCGAAGGTGGAGCCGGCCCAGCGCGGTCAGGCTCTTCTCAATGCTCATGTGGGCGGATTCGAGCGCAGATTCATAGGTGTACCCGCGGTCGGCAGGTAACCATTTACCCGCAGTTGCTTCGCTAGGGATGGACTCGAGGATTCGAACGAGTTCCAGGTTCTTGCGGTGGGCCTCTTCAAGGTCTATGAGGGCGAGGCCCCAGTCGTCTCGCAGCACAGCGATCTCCTCGGCACGTGGGGCCGAAGGTGGACAGGGGCGCTGCATGAGGGTGATGCCGTGGGCGTTCGCTTCTCCGAAAACGGAGGACCGGGCATGCTCCAAGCTCCACTCCCATTCGCCGATAGTGGCGAGGACCACCTCGCATTTGATCCCGCAGGCGGCTTCAGCCGCTTGGCGCAGGGCGGACTTGGTCGCCCGGCGATCCTCGGCTGACGGCCGAGATGTACCGGTGACGACGATGATGTCGATATCGGAGCCGGGCTGCTGGGTGCTCTTTGCCACCGACCCGAAGACCACGATTCGGACAATGTGCGGATCGGCCGCGGCTATCGCCTCAGCGCCGCGGGCGGCATCATCGAGCGTCGGTGCTTTGTCGACAACCAGAGTCGCCATGGGACGAGGATACCGGGGAGAGTGGCTACGCCGGTACCGCCGCTTCCTCCTTGGCCCGGAAATGCGGAATCACGTGGTGGCCGAATTGGCGGATGGTCTCGAGCATGACCTCTTGGGGGATGGTGCCCATCTGGATTATGCACATGATCTCGTCGCAGCCGATGGCCTCAAGCTCGCTCACGTAGCGGATGGCGTCGGTGTAGTTGCCGTAGGCGTGCTCGATGTTGAACGTGCTGGTGGCGTTGGGGCTGAGCGGGATGTTCATCTCGCTGATCTTGGCGTGGACGTTGCCCACCGCCTCGTCGATGGCCGCGGCGGTGTCCTCGTCGGCTGATCCGGCCCTCGGCGGGGGCGTGCCCAGGTTCCAGTGCATGATGGCCTCGGCGAAGAACCGCTGGCCCCGAGCCCCGATGCGAAAGGCCTCTTCCCGGTCGTCGAGGATCGTGGTGGGACACAGCGCCGAGAACCAGTTGTTGGGATGGTCGCTCACAAACCGCTCGCCGGTGCGGGTGGCGATCGCCTCGTCGTAGGTCTCCTTCATCAGCCGGATCTCATCGGCGCCGGCGAACCCCAGCACCAGGGCGCCGATGCCCAGCTCGGCGGCCAGCCGCACGGTGTCCACTTTGGTGCAGGCCAGATACAGCGGCGGATGGGGATCTTGCACCGGGCGGGGCAGAATCGGGTGCGGCGAGATGTCGAGCAGGCCCTCCCACTCGAACTCCTCGTCGCGCCAGCAGCTGGAGATGATCCGCAGCGACTCCTCCACCTGGGCGTAGGTGTCCTCGGGCTTGACCCCGAACGCCGACATCTCCTGGAGGGTGGCCCCCCGGCCCGCGCCCACGTCCAACCGCCCGCCCGACAGCACGTCCAGCATGGCGATGCGCTCGGCGGCCCGCAGCGGGTGGTTGTAGCCGAACGGCATGCACACCACCCCGTGGCCGATGCGGATGCGAGACGTCCGGGCCGCCACCCAGGTCAAGAAGATCTCCGGGGCGCTCATGTGGGCGTACCACTTCAAGCAGTGGTGCTCCACCGCCCACACCCGGTCGAAGCCCACCGCCTCGGCCAAGACCGCCTGGTCCACGCAGTCGCGGATGACCTGCTGCTCGGTCTCGCGGGACGTGTCGGCCATCTGGGCTTCGAAGATCATGGAAAATTTCACGGCCATCATTGAAGCATCCACCATCCTCCAAACCCGAATGGAGGCGAATACGCCCTCGGTTGTGCCCCGTCCGGTGGGGCCTGCCGGGAGCCCTCTAGCTACCATCGACGCGGCATGGATTTCGACGAGACCCCCCAGGAAGCGGCCTTTCGAGCCGAGTGCATTGAGTGGCTGGACGCCAACCTGCCCCCCGATGGCGGCGGACCCCGCGACCAGACGGCCGTGACCATCACCGACCCCGATGTCGAGACGGCCTATGTGAACCGGTGCAAGTCCTGGCAGCGCACCAAATATGACGGTGGCTGGGGATCCATCACCTGGCCCATCGAGTACGGCGGCAAGGGTCTAGGCGGCATCCAGGAGGGCATCTTCAAGGAGGAGGAGGCCAAGCGGGTGTCGGCCACCGGGGTGTTCGCGGTGGGCATCGGCATGACGGGCCCCACCATCATCGCCCACGGCACCGACACCCAAAAAGAGCGGTACCTCCCCGCCATGCTCAAGGGCGACGAGGTGTGGTGCCAGCTGTTCTCCGAGCCGGTAGCCGGCTCCGATCTCGGCGGGCTGCGGACCACCGCGGTGCGCGACGGCGATGAGTGGGTGGTGAACGGCCAGAAGGTGTGGACCTCGGGCGCCCAATACAGCGACTGGGCCATCTTGTTGACGCGCACCGACCCCGACCAGCCCAAGCACCGGGGCATCACCTATTTCCTGGTGGACATGAACACACCGGGCATCGAGGTGCGCCCGCTGGTGCAGATCACCGGCGCGGCCCACTTCAACGAGGTGTTCTTGTCGGATGTGCGGGTCCCCCACGAGAACATCCTCGGCGGGGTCAACACCGGCTGGGGGCCGATCATGACCACGCTGGCCAACGAGCGGGCCCTGATCGGCGGCTCCAACGCCCGGACCCGATTCAAGGAGTTGGCCAAGCTGGCCCAGCAGACCGGCGCCGACCGCGACCCGGTCCTGCGCCAAAAGCTGGCCAAGGCCTACACCCGCATGGAAATCATGAAGTATCAGGGGTACCGGGTTCGGACCGCGGCCAGCCGGGGGGAGCTGCCCGGACCGGAGAGCTCAACCATGAAGCTGGCCATCTCACTGCACTTCGGGGAGATGGGCGACTTGGTGATGGCCATGAACGGTGCGGCCGGAATGCTCCACGGGGACAGCGCCCGAGACGGAGGCCGCTGGCAATACGAGTTCTTGAGCCAGTGGGCGTCGCGTATCGGCGGCGGCACCGACAACATCCAGCGCAACACCATCGGCGAGAAGGTGCTGGGCCTGCCCCCCGACATCCGGGTGGACAAGGGCGTGCCCTTCCGGGATATCCCCGGCTAACCCAAGACTCAGCTCGCGCCGTAGACCGGGGCCGGATCAGGCGAGGCCTCAATGGACGCGTGGACCGCGTCGCCGACCTCAGCAGCGGCGAACTTGCGCCCCACATCCACTACATGGCCGTGCTGCCAGCCGTCGCACACGTTGAGCGCCCCGCCGGCGATCTCGAACACCCGCCCGGTCACGTCGCAGGCGTCAGAGCCCAGCCACACCACCAGCGGTGAGGCGTTGGCCGGGTCTTTGTCGTCCCATCCCTCGGGGGCGTCTTCGGTGTACATGATCCCCGCGGTCATGCGGGTTCGGGCATCGGGGGCGATGGCATTCACCAACACCCCGTAGCGTCCCCACTCGGCGGCCTGCTGGATGGCCAGCGCGGCCACCCCGGCCTTGGCCGCGGCGTAGTTGCCCTGGCCGATGGACCCGAGAAGACCGGCTCCAGAGCTGGTGTTGATGAGCCGGCCCCGCACGTCCTCACCGGCTTTGGACCGGTCCCGCCAGTGGGCCGCCGCGTGGCGGGCAGGGGCGAAGTGGCCCTTGAGGTGGACCCGCATGATGGCGTCCCACTCCGGCTCGCTCATGTTGGCCAGCATCCGGTCGCGCAAGAAGCCGGCGTTGCACACCAGCGTGTCAAGGCGCCCCCACGTCTGCATCGCCTGGGCGATCATGGCCTCGGCCTGGTCCCAGTCGGCCACATCGGCGGCATTTGCCTCGGCTTCGCCCCCCATGGCCCGGATCTCGGCCACCACCTCCTGGGCGGGCTCCGAAGCCCCGCCCGAGCCGTCGCGCTCCACTCCCAGGTCGTTGACCAGCACTCTGGCCCCCTCGGCGGCGAACTCCAGGGCGTGGGCCCGGCCCAATCCCCGAGCCGCGCCGGTGATCGCCACCACTCGGCCCTCGGCGATTCCACCCATCTGGCTTGCTCCTATAGCTCGGGGTTCAGCTCGGACGACACCATCCACATGGCGTAGTACTGGGCGGCGCCGCCATAGGCGTGGCCGATGGCGATCCTGGCCCCCGGCACCTGGTACTCCCCGGCGGTGCCCCGCACCTGGCTGGCCGCCTCCAGGCATCGGATCATGCCCGACGCCCCGATGGGGTTGGACGACAGCACGCCGCCCGACATGTTAACCGGGAACGACCCGCCCAACTCGGTGTCGCCGTCATCGGTCATCTTCCATCCCTCGCCCTCGGGGGCGATGAGATGGCCCTCAAGCCACATGGGCTCGTACCACGAGAACGGCACGTACAGCTCGGCGCAGTCGATCTGCTCGCGAGGGTTGGTGATGCCCGCCTTGCGGTAGAGGACCTCCGAGCACTCCACCCCGGCTCGGGGCCGCACCGTGTCCCGTCCGGGGAACTGGCCGAACTCAGTGCGCTTGGCATGGGAGATGACCCACGCCGGCGGCCGGCCCGACTTCCTAGCCACATCGTCGTTGCCCAGCACCATGGCCGCGGCCCCGTCCGACGAGGGGCACGACTCCAAGAAGTGGAGCGGATCCCACAACATGGGCGACTCCCGCACCTTTTCAATGGAGATGTCAGGCAAGTGCAGGTGGGCGTACTCGTTCTTGAGCGCGTTGAGGCGGTCCTTCACCGCCACCATCCAGCCGATGTGCTCGGGGGCCTTCGACCGGGCGATGTAGTTGCGGATCCACGGGGCGAAGGTGCCCCCGGCGCCCTGGCCACCGCTCTTGCCGCCCGACAGCGCCCAAGTGGCGTTGCCCTCCGACTGCTTCTCATAGGCGACGGTCAAGACGGTGTCGTACATGCCCGACTCCACCAGGTTGACCGCGGAGATGGCGGTGGAAGCCCCCACCGACCCGGCGGTGTGGACTCGGTGGATGGGCTTGCCCACCGCGCCCAAAGCGTCCGCCAGGCTCAAAAGCGGCATCATGACACCTTCGAGGGCATCGGGCGCTTTGCCGATGACGATGGCGTCGATGTCCTCGAAGGTGGCCCCGGCGTCTTCCAAGGCCCGCAGCACGGCCTCGCGCACCAGACCATCCAAGGTCAGCTCATCGCGCCGCCGCTTGTACTTGGTCTGGCCGATGCCCAGTACAGCACATGGTCGAGGGGCCATCAGATCGTCCTGTCCGTGCTGTGACCCTGCGTCTTCCTCGAGAGCATCAGCTGTCTCCTTCCAATACGCAGAGCAGATTCTGTTGCAGCGCCGGGCCGCTGGAGGCATGGGCCACGCCCCGGCGTCCCCGGCCGTTGCGGATGCTCCGGGCCAGCTCGATGACCCGGGTGAGCCCCACCGCCATGAACGGGCTGCCGGTGAGCGGCCCGCCCGAGAGGTTCACATCGGTGTCGCCGTTAAGGCTCAGGGAGTCGCGCAAGACGATCTCCTCGGGACTGTAGGTGACGGTCAGCTCGGCGACGTCCACCGGCCCGTCATGGAGGCCCACCCGCTCAGCGGCGATGCGCACCGAGGGCGAGTCGGTCAAATCCCGCAGCGTGGGGTGGTGCGACTCGATGCGGTGGTCGATACCCCGGATCCACACGGGGTTGTCGCAAAGCTCGCGGGCCTTGTCGGCTCGGGCGATGACCATGGCCGCGGCCCCGTCGCTGGTCGGCGGGCAGTCGAGGCGGCGCAGCGGCTGCTGCACGTAGGGCTCGGCCAACAGCTCGTCCACCGACAGGTCGCCGCTGAGCTGGGCATAGGGGTTGTTCTTGGCGTTGGCATGGCTGCGGACCACCACCTCGGCGAAGTCCCGCTCGGTGGCTTTGCCCGCGGCGATGAGAGCCTGGGCTTGGAACCCAGCCTGCGTCCGGGGGTCCAACCCCAGGGGGGCGTGGACGTAGGGGTCGGTCTGGAGTGAGAACGCCTCCCGGTAGCTGCCCGGCGAGCACTTGCCCGAGCCGGAGACCAGCACCGTGTCGATATCGCCCGACTGAAGCCGCACGAAGCCCTCGAACAGAGCCCAAGCGCCGTCCATCTCCACGTGGCTCTCGTATACCGGCGGCCACGCCCCCACCGCGTCGATGTTCATGACGAAGGCGAACGGCATCCCCGACAGGTAGTCGCAGCTCCCCGCGATGGTGAAGTCGATGTCGTGGCGGTCCATCCCCACCTGCTCGATCACCGAGTTCACGCACGGCATGATCATGGCCTGCTCGCTGTCGTTGAAGCGGGCGTGGGATGGGGTCTGCTCAAACGCGACGATGGCCACGTCTTCGGCCAGGCTTACCATGAGTGGTCCTTGAGGTCGTCGGCGAGCACATCGGGTTCGCCGGTGGGCTCGAACCGGGCGTACACCGTCTCGGGAATGTTGCCGAAGCGGTTGTCGATGTCGGCCACCGACCGGTCCTCGGGGTCGCGCCAGACGCAGCGCATCCTCATCCCCACCCGCATCTCGTCCACCGTCATGTCGCGGATGTCGATGCCGATCACCGGCTGGTCGGTCCCGTCGAACAGGATGGAGCACCGCACGTAGGGCTCGGTCTCGGTCTGGCCGTAGTACTGCACCGGGTTCAGCTCGGTGAACGCCACCACGGTGCCGACGTCGGACACCTCCACCTCGTCGGCTTCGCTCATCAGCACCCGGGACATGTTGTCGTAGCCCCGGCCGGGCACGTACACCTTGCCGGTGACCGGGCTTCGCTGGCCGATGATCTTGCCGTCCAGCAGCCCCTGGGCGAACCGGGCCCGATGGGGGTACAGCGGCTCGCTGATGCGCAGGCCGATGAGGTGCTCGGTGATGGCCACCGGCTCCTCGCCCGGCTCGATCGCCTGCTCGGCGGCATCGGCCTCGGGCACGAAGCACACATCGGCAATGGAGCCGTGGCGCTCTGGGCGGAATTGGGCCCGCACCCTCATGGCGGTGCCCATGGCCTCGGGGTCGCCCCCGGTGTCCACCGCGTGCACCAGGGCGGTGTCGGCCCCGTCCAGCTTGATGAACGCGAAGCCGAAGGGGCGGTCGAAGGGGTGCTTGGCCGAGGGCTCGGCCACCCACGTCCAGTTCACCACCTCCCCGCCGGGGCCCACCTCCACCAGGTCGGGATCCAGGGTGGCGAAGGTGTCCGGATCGAACTCCATGGGCGGGCACAGCACCCGGTCGCCGCACCGCTGGCCGAGGATGCGGCCGTCGCGCAGGCCGGTCAGAAACGGGCCGATGACCGGCCCGGTGGTGCGGGTGTAGGGATACTCGAGGGTGTAGTCGACATCATGCAGCTGGGGCACGGCGGCAAGTTCACCACACGCCCAGCGCCGGCCCCAAAGCAAACCGGCTGTCCGCCCCACAGGCGCCCCAAACCAGACCGGCATTAGCCCCGCAGTGGTCAAAGCAGGCTCAGCCGGCCTTTGGCGAGCTCAACCAGTTCAGGTGCCGGCCTGGCTGGATTTGCGCCAGTGGTGGTAGGCGGCCCAAGTCACCAGCATGGGGGGCAATACCACCACCGCGGCGATCAGCGAGTATGAAACCGTGATCGCAGTGAGCAGACCGAACTGGCCCATCGGCGGGATGGGACTGAAGACCAGTACCGCAAAGCCCAAGGCGGTAGTCAGCGCTGAGCCGATGAGCGCCCCGCCGGTAGTGCGCATCGTGCTGTTGATGGCCTGGCGGATTGACTTCCCGCGGTGCTCGCGCTCCTCGATGAACCGGTGGGTGATGTGGATGGTGTAGTCCACCCCGATGCCGATGGACAGGGCGGTGATGAGGGCGGTGATCACGTTGTAGCTGAAGCCGAGCAGCGTCATGGTGCCCAACACCCAAACCAGTACCAGCAGGATGGGAAGCACCGCGAGGATGGCCAGCATGGGGCGGAACTCGGTGAACCAGAAGAACAGCACCAGCACCACCAGCGCAGCCACGATGGTCAACGCGATGGAGGTCGCCTGGCTGTCGGTGAGGCTGTCGGTTACCTCCAACGATGTGATCTCGCTGGCAATCGGGGTTATGTCCTCGTCGTCGCCCAGCCACAGGCCGTCCACATCGGCAAAGAGATCGCGGGTTCGATCGGAGTCGCCGGTAAAGGCGTTGAACTGGAGGATCGTGCGGTCGTGCTCGCCGTCAGGATCTAGGTCCACCACCGAGTCGAAGGCGGCCGGATCGTATTCCCGCATCAGGGCCAGGGCCCGGTCGATGGCCGCGTTGTCCACAATCAGCGGGTTGATCCTGCTCGACTCGATCTCCCTGATGATCTGCGCGGTCACGTCGGAAGGCAACGAGTTGTAGTACGTCCCCAGCGACAGGGTGATCCCGCTGCTGACCGCCTCCGGTTTCTGCAAGGGGTCTTCGACGGCGAAGCCGAAATCCAACAGGTTGCGGATTGTGCGGTCGTCGGCCAGATCGGATTCCACCAGCACGGTAACGGGCTCGGTGTTCCCACCCAAGTGATCGGAGAGGAAGTCAACGTCTTCTTTGCTCTCGGTGCCGCCGGGCAAGAAGTCCGATGTGTTGAACGACGTGCTCAAACCAGTGGTCATCACCCCGAAGAACAACGTCACTGCCCCGGCCAGCACCAAGATAGCCGCCGGATTCTTCACCGTGGCCTTGGCGATGGCCTCCACCACACGTCCCGCGCCGGGAATGGCCTGGTCAATGCGTCGAATCGACGGCCTTTTGCCCTTGGCCTGGGCTCGGCGGTCTATCAGCACGCGTGCAGCGGGAACCCCGGTGAGAAACACCACCAGCCCGCAGGCCACTCCCACGCCGGCCACCACGCCGAAGTCGGCCAGCCCTGAGATGTCGCCGAACAGGTTGGTGAAAAAGCTGATGATGGTGGTTGCCCCGGCCAAACCCAGTGGCAGCATGACGCTCGAAACCGACTTCGAGATCCCCTCGGACACTTCAGCGCCCTCCGCCCTCACCTCGCGGTAGCGGGACGTGCCCTGAATGCCGTAGTCCACGCACAGGCCAATGAGCATGACCGGCACCATTTGGGCCAGCACGCTGGGCGCTCCAATGAGGCCCAACCCGTCGGGGCCCAGCAAGCCCTGGAACCCCAGCGCCCACACGACAGTGAGGATCAGCCCGCCCAAAGTCAAGAGCACGTCGCCGACCTGGCGGTAGAACAGCACGAGCAAAACGGCGATGACTGCGAAGGCCAGCAGCATCAGGATTGCCAGCGAGGAAGCCGAGGAGTCGTCGGACTCCTTGCCGATCTTGCCCGACGACAAGGTTCGGGCCGAATCGAGTTCGGCCAAATCCACGGCTTGCACCCCATCATCGGCCGCCAGCTGGGCTTCGGCCAGACCCTCTAGGTCGCCGCCGGCGTTCACCGTCACCACGCCGATTCCGCCCACCACCGCACCGTCCTCGTTGCGGGCCACCATCTCGTCGAGCAGCGGAACCAGCTCGACGTTGGCCTCGTCGGCCAGGGCCGCATCAATGTCGGCCTGCGACACCGCGGCCAGGTCGACCGCCCTGGGGTCGCCCCCAGCACCGGCGATCATGGCCGACAGGACGTGCCCCGGCGACGTGGGGGGCCGCCCGGCGAACAGATACCGGGAAAGGTCTGGATGGCCCGCCGCTGCCCGGGTAGCGGCTATGGCGTCAGCCGCCCCGCCGGGACTCATCACATCGCCCCGCAGCACCACTTGCACCGCCTCCAGCTCGGACGATTCGGGGAAGCTCGCAGCCAATTTGTCCATGGCCGCGACCAGCTCGCTGCCATCGGGCAAAAACGCCTCCTGGTCATCGGCTATGTCGGCGGTCAGCGTGTAGCCGTAGGCCGCGACCACGGTGAGGGCCAGCAGCAAGGCCAAAGCCGTCCATGGCCGGTGGCCCACAAATCTGCCATATTTTCGAAACAATGTGTTCAAAACTGGTCCCTGTCGGCAAACGTGGCAATCACGTCGGCGATGTACAGGTCGGGGGCCTCCAGGGAGGCGAAGTGGCCGCCGCGGGGCATCTCGGTCCAGCGGACGATGTTGTACCAGTACTCCACCCACGGCCGGGCCGGGCGGATGCCGTCGCCGGGGAAGCGGGCGTAGGCGGTGGGCGCCTCCACCCGTCGGTCGGGGGCCGAGGAGCCGCGACCGCCCACCCGGGTCTCGTAGTAGAGCCGGTTGGCCGAGGCGATGGTGCCGGTCACCCAGTAGACCATCACGTTGGTGAGCAGCTCGTCTTTGGTGAAGCTGGCTTCGATGTCGTTGGCGGGGCCGATGTCGCTCCACACCAGGAACTTCTCGATGATCCACGCGGCCAGCCCGGCCGGGGAATCGTTCAGCCCCACCGACAGCGATTGCGGGCGGGTGGCCTGCTGCTCCCGGTAACCCCGCTCCACCCGGTTGCTGGCCCGGCCCTCGGCCCGGTCGGCCCGCTCCTCATCGGTGAGATCGCGCACCGCTCCCGGCGGGGGCTCAGGGGCAATCACCAGGTTCAAGTGGATGCCGGCCAGCCGCTCGGGCGCCTGAAGGGCCATCTGGGTGGTGACCATCGCCCCCCAATCCCCGCCCTGGGCGCCGAACCGCTCATAGCCCAAGCAGCTCATCAGCTCCAACGAGGCCGCGGCCATGCGCCGGGGCGTCCAGCCCGCCTCCGAGGTGGGGCCGGAGAAGCCGTAGCCGGGCAACGACGGGCACACCACGTGGAACCGCTCCCGCAGCGGCTCGATCACCTTGGCGAACTCGGTGATCGAGCCCGGCCACCCGTGGTGGATCACCAGGGCCATGGCGTCGGGATTGCGGCTGCGGGCGTGGACGAAGTGGATCTGCTGATTGTCGATGGTGGTGGTGTACTGGGGAAATCTGTTGAGCTGGGCCTCAACAGCCCGCCAGTCGTAGTCGTGGCGCCAATAGCGGCATAGCTCTTTGAGGTAGTCCAGGTCGGTGCCCTCGTCCCACCCGGCCCCGGGCAGCGGATCGAACCACCGGGTGGCGTCCAAGCGGCGGTGCAGGTCGTCGAGCACCTCATCGGGCACTTCGATGGCAAACGGCTCAACTGCGCTCATGTTTGGCTCCTTGAAGTCATCCGGTGCGGTCGTGGAGGGGGCCGGGGGGCAGGCGGCCGTCGACGTCGGTGAACCCATAGGTATCGGCCAAGTCCCGGGCCGAGACCGCTTGGCCGGTGCAGCGGGACCGGTTGGGATCGACGGCCAAGACAGTCACCGCCCGGCCGGTGAACCGGGGCGACTCGGCCACCGACACATTCAGGCTGGGGGGCAGTTCTACTCCCGCCTCAACAGCAACGTCGATGCGCTCGGTGCGCACGAAGCCGGGCCACACCGACACCATCGACACCCCGGTGCCCTGGAGCTCCCGGGCGCAGTCGGCGGTCATGCGGTCGAGGGCGCACTTGCCCACCCCATAGGCCACATGCCAGGCGTACTCGGTGGCCCCCGAGGAGCTGATGTTGGCGATCAGTCCGTCGCCTTGGCCGATCATCGCCGGAGCGGCCAGCACCGAGGCCACATAGGCTGAGCGGGTCCCCACGTCGATGATGTCGTCCCAGTTGGAGATGGGCACCTCCCAGAAGGGCAGACCGGAGGTCATCTCGTCGGGGATGGCGAAGGCGTTGTTCACCACCACGTCCAATCGGCCGTGATCGGCGGCAATCCGATCGAACACCCCCCGCACCGCATCGTCGTCACGGTGGTCGCAGGCCACCGCAGTCGCAGTGCCGCCCTCAGAGGTGATCTCCTGCGCGGTGGCCCCCACTGTGCCGGGCAGCGGGTGCTGGCCGGGGCCGGTGGTTCGTCCCGTGATGTAGACCGCGGCCCCGGCGGCGGCCAGCTCAAGGGCACAGCCTTTGCCGATGCCCCGGCTGGCCCCGGTGACGAGGGCCACCCTTCCGGCCAAGGGCAATCCGTCGAACAGGCTCATGAAGCTTCCTCCGGTGGGTTGGCGATGGCCATGGGCGGCGATGAACACGATGTGGATCCCTTGGCCCGAAACGGTGAATGGCAGAACACGAATCTGTCCACCCCTGCGGCCGCGACCTCCTCGCAGCTCAGCGACTCGCCCAAGCGGATGCCCTCTTTTGCCAGCATGAGCTGGTGGCCCACCGACATCCATCCCCCGGTGGCCGCAAAGTCGTGAACCCCCCACATCCAACTGTCGGTGGACACCAGCGCCGGGCGGTGGGAGGCCAGCCACTTGTTCTCCGCGATCCACGGACCAGGCGAACCGGCAAGGAACCGCTCGGGGTCTTCCCGGGTAAGGCTGATCCATCCGGTGCGCAGACAGAGGGCGTCGCCCGGCTCGGGAACGGGCAGGCCCTGGCGCTCGCAGGCCCCCTCGATCTGCTCGACGGTGATGCGGTGGCGGTCCATGAGCCGGGGCAACCCGGCCTGGTTCGCCTCCACGTCGCCGGAGGTGGCGGCCACCTGGGTGGCCACGTCGATCATCAGGCCCCGGGTGAGCAGCGGCGCCCCCCAGGAGGGAACGTCCATTGCGGTCACCCCCTCGGTGCGGGCCAAGTCAGCGCCCTGGTGGCCGTTGTAGAAGGTGCCGTCCACCGCGGCATGGGTGAAGCCGTTGATCTTGGTGCTCATGTTGAAGGTGTACGACACCCGCTCCTCGGAGTAGCTCATCTTTGACGGCCCCATCCCCTCAGTGCCGCCGATGATCTCCCCCTCGAACCCCTCGCCGGGGTCGTATCCGGCAATTACCAGCTTCTGAGCAAACTCCCGGCTGCTGTAGGCGGGATAGCCCGGCCAAATGCCGTCACCCATCGAATAGGTGCGGATCGGCCTGGCCAGGTCCAGCATCCCCAAGGCGCCGGCCCGCTTCTGCTCGGTGACCTCGTTGTACGTTCCCAGCACGTCGTCGGGCCCATATCGACTGGGGGCCCATGCCCCGGCAGCCGCCGCCTCTACGTCGAACTTCGAATCGTCGAACATCACCGCCGCAGCGTAGTAGCCCGGAACGGATCCGCTCAGAAACGCTCAGACGGGGGCGGCGACGGTGAGGCGGGCCATTTCTCGGCGGCGGGGGTAGTGGTCGGCCACGGCGAAGTGCTGGGTGCAGCGCTCGTCCCACACGACTACATCGCCCTCGGTCCACTCGTAGCGGATGGTGTAGTTGGGCTGGGTGGCGTGCTCGTAGAGATAGTCGAGCACGGCATCGCTCTCGGCCCGGTCGAACCCCGCCAGATGGCTGGTGAAGTTCTGGTTGACGTTGAGATGGCGACGGCCGGTATCAGGGTGGACGGCGATCACCGGGCGCTCGGATCCGGGGAATTGCTCTCGGGTGCGGTCCACGAGCTCGGCCCCGGCTTTGGAGATGAACGACTGGCCCGGCCCCATGTCGTGCCAAGCGGTCAGACCTTCCAACCGCTCCCGCAACGCCTCTGACAGCCCGTCGTACGCGGCGTACATGCTGGCAAAGATGGTGTCGCCGCCCCGGGCCGGCATCTCAATGGCCCGCAGGCTGCCCACAATCGGGGCATCGGGGTCCCAGGTGACGTCGGTGTGCCATTTGTCCTGATAGGGAGGACGGTCTTCGTCGTCGACGATGCGCTCCACCTTGGCCTCCACGACACCGGCGGTCCGGCCGATGGGGTGGATGTAGGGCCGACCCCACGACGACAGCAAATCCATCTGATGGTGGTCCTCGATGTCCTGCCCGGGAAACACCAGCACCAAGTGCTCCAGCAGCAGCTCATAGAGCTCTTTCCGCTCGCCGTCGCCCAGCGGCCCCCGCAAGTCGATGTCACGCACCCGGGCGCCGAGCACCCCGCCGATCGGCTCCACTCTCCAAGCAGTCATGCGCGGTTCCTTAGAAGAATCCGCGTCCCTGGACGGCGGCGTTGGCCAGCCACATCTCGAAGTCCTGGATCGACTGGGTCATGGCCTGGCCGATGAGATCCAGCTTGCGCACCTGCTCGATGCGGGCAGTGGCCTGCTCCAGCTCCCGCTTCGAGAGCAGCTCCCCGAAGATGCCGCAGGCGTGGGCCAGACAGATGATCACCACGTCGCGAGGGCTGGGGATCTCGTTGCTGAACAGCACTCCCATGATCCGCAGCTTCACCTCCCGCTCGGCGTGCCCGTCGATCATCGGGTAGCGGCGAGAGCGGAACACCCACAAAAAGCGATCGTCCTCCTGCTCGAGGATGCCCCGGTCCACCAGGCGATCCAGCGCCTTCTCCCGGATGTCCGGCGCCTGTCGGGAGATCTGCTCCACCCAGTGCCGGGCATCGTGCTGCTGCCCCTCGCCCTCGACAATCATGGCCAGCGTCGGATCCAACAGGCTGTCGCCCACCGGCGTGGCGTCGACCAGGATCAGATGCTCCAAGTCGGTGTCAATCCGGTTCTCCATGGCCAACTCCATCAGCACCGACCCGGCGATGGCCCGGTCCATGGAGGACTGGGGGATGCTGGTGAACTTCCCGTCGTCGTCGCGCAGAAGCAACAAGAGGATTTCCTCGACAAATCTCAACATGGGAATCCCCTTTCGGCCTCTGCGCGGCGACTGCACATAGTTCCCTCGACGAATCTCAACATGGTGCTAACGATAGGCGATGATCTCGTCGCCGTATTGATGCAGTGCCTCGACAACCTGCGAACGGGTGTCGCCGGCGATGGGGGCGGCCATGGCAGTGACGCCGATGGATGCCTGCACAGCGATGTTCTCCCGATGGCGCTCGGCGTTCCAACCAGTGGTGCCCACTGCTCCGACTTCGAGATCCATGTACTTGATGTCGATGGACTCGGTGCGACCCACCGCCTCGGCGTGGTTGTGCACGTAGGCGACCATCTCGGCCAACTCGTCCAGGGTTTCCAGGTGGGCTGAGCGACGGCGGGAGGCCAGTGCAGCCGGGTTGGGCATGGGCATCCACCCTTGGGCTTTCTCGGCCACGCGGCGTCGGGAGAGCTTGGAGTTGCCTCCGATCCACACCGGCACCGGCGATTGCACCGGCGCGGGAAGGCCGGTGCTGTCGGCGATGGTGAAGTTCAGCCCCTGGTAGTTAACCGTCTCTCCGGTCCAGATCAACCGCATGACCTCAAGGCACTCGTCAAACAGGGCATTGCGCTGCTCGAAATCCACGCCCACCGCCTCGAACTCCGACAGGAGATAGCCCACTCCGGCGCCGAGTATGACCCGGCCACCGCTGAGCCGGTCCAGCGTGGCCACCGTCTTGGCCAAGATGGCCGGGTTGCGGTAGGGCAGCGGAGTCAGGTTGGTGAGCAGCCGCAGCCGGGTGGTGGCGCCAGCGGCCACCGCCAGTGCCACAAAGGGATCTAGGGCATCATGGCCGCCGCTGGCCAGCCAGGGGTCGCTGGGCAGCGGGTGCTCGGTGAGCGAGCAGGAGTCGAAACCGGCCGCCTCGGCCGCCCGAGCGAACTCGGAAACGGCCGAGGCGGTGAGGAATTCGGGGTTCTGCGGATGGGCCATCAGGGGAAAGCCGAAACTGAACTTCACTCCCCCAGTCTTCTCGATGGCCCGGTCAGTTGATCAATTGCCGCCCTCTTTGACCTCGACGGTGCGGCGGGCGAAGTCGTTGCCGTACACGTCATGGCCCGCGGCTTCAAGGTTGGCGATGGCCTCTGCCGCGATATCGGTGCGGAACGCACCGGCGTCGGGCGCCTCAGCCAGGATGCCCTGAGTCGTGGCCACATCGATGGTCTGGTCATACAGCGCCTGATCCATGACCCCGACCCCTCCTGGCGATGGCCAGATGAGGGCGTTGATCTCGTTCATCATCCACGCCTGGTGCGCCGGCCCGCCGAAGGGCGGAGAGGCAGCCACCACGATGTCGACGCATTCCTGGAAGTTGTCGCGGCAATGGATCCAACCACGCAGCGACGCCTCCACAAAGCGCACCGCTATGTCGCGGTACTCCGCATCGGTCTCGAGCTTGTCGGCATCGGCCCAGATGGCGTCCTGCAACATGGCTGTGCCCACGTCGTTCCAATCGATGACCGAGAAGTCCTCGGGCTGGAACAGTTCACCGGTATCGGGATTGATGGTCTCTAGCACCTGGGCGTACTCGTTGTAGATCATCGCCTGGGCGGCGTCGATGTCCCCGAGGATGAGCGCGGTCATGTTGAAGTCCTGTTGGACCAGGGTCACATCTGACTGCGGGTCGAGGCCCACGCTGTTGAGGCCGGCGAAGAGCTCGAACTCGTTGCCGAAGCCCCAGTTGCCCACCAGCTTGCCTTCGAGGTCGGCAGGGCCGGCGATGCCGGCGTCCACGAACGACACCTGCAAGGTGCCGCTGCGCTGGAATACCTGGGCGATGTTGGTGATGTTCAGACCCTCCTCACGGGGCACGAGCCCGCGCGGAACCCAGGAGATGGCGAAGTCCGCCCCCCCGGAATCGAGAACAGTGGCCGGCACGATGTCGACAGCGCCGTCGATGATGGTGACGTTTAGGCCGACGTCTTCATAGAACCCGAGGTCGCGGGCGGCAAAATAGCCGGCGAACTGCGACTGCGGGACCCATTGAAGCTGAAGCGACACATCCTGGATTTCTTGGAACTCGTCATCATCGTCGTTGCCGCAGCTCGCGGCAACGAGGCCGAAGACAAGCAAGACCGCAAGCAGGCGCCAAATTCTTCGTATGTTCATGTCTTTTCCTTTCATGTTTCTTCCCGATGGGAACGAATCAATGAGTGCCAGGGCATGACCACGCGCTCGAGCACTGTGACGGCTATGTACAACACGACCCCTATGGTGGTGCCGGCCAGCACCGCGGCCCACGCATCGTCGTAACGGGTGAGGCCCGCCGATTGCGTGATCAACGGGCCCAGGGCGTCTTGTCGTCCGCCGAAATACTCGGCGACGATCGCCGCGATGACGGCCAGCGATGTCGACAGCTTCAGCGCAGTGAAAAAGAACGGCATGGCGTTGGGGATCCGAACTTCGCGGGAGATGCGCGACCGGCTGGCCGCATAGGACTCCATAAGCTCGACCTGGCTCCGGTCCACCAGAGTGAGACCCCTGGTGGTGTTGATGAAAATGGGGAAGAAAACGAGCGCCACGACTATGGCCTGGTTGGAGCGTGCTGATGTGAGTCCGAACCAGTTGTTGAAGATCGGGGCCAAGGCGATGATGGGAATGGCGTTGATGGCCACGGCCAGTGGCGTGATGGTCTCGTTCGCAGTCCGGAATCGAGTCACCAACAGCGCAGCCAGAACGCCGAGGACGATGCCCGCCAAGAGCCCGGAAACCACTACATAGCCGGTGATGCGGGCACCCTGGAATACGTCGTCCCAGTTGTCGATCAGCGCTCCTGCGATCTCGCTCGGCGCGGGCAGCACAAACCCCTGGGGGTTGAAGAGAGCGAGCACGCCCTCCCACAATCCGAAGAGGACAACCCCGGTCATGATGGGTGCGGAAAACCCCTTCAGAGTGCTCATTCCTCCACCTTCCTCAGGGCAACCCGCACCTCGGTCACCTTGGTGTGGAATGCGGGGTCATCGCGCACCAAAGCTTGGCGTTCGCCGAGGTCAACTTCGATGACTGAGGCGATTTTCCCCGGACGGGGCGACATCACCACCACGCGGGTAGACAGATAAACCGCCTCGGGAATCGAGTGGGTGACGAAGACCACCGTGGTCTCGGTCTCCTTCCAAATCCGCAGCAGCTCATCTTGCATGTGCTCGCGGGTCATCTCATCAAGCGCCCCGAACGGCTCGTCCATGAGGAGCAGCGCCGGACTGAACGACAGGGCCCGGGCAATGGCCACTCGCTGCTGCATGCCGCCTGACAATTCGGACGGATGATGGGTGGCGAACTCGCCGAGCTTCACCAGCTCCAGCATCTCTTTGGCTCTGCGCCGCCGATCGCCCTTGGTCCAACCCATCAGCTCGAGCGGGAGTTCGATGTTCTTGGACACCGTGCGCCAATCGAAGAGTCCGGCCGTCTGGAAGGCCATCCCGTAGTCCCGGTCGAGGCGGGCCTGCTCCGCCGGCTTGGCGTTCACCTCCACCAACCCCGTGGTCGGCGCGATGAGGGCGGCGATCAACCGCAGCAAGGTGCTCTTTCCGCACCCTGAAGGGCCGATGAGCGTCACGAATTCTCCAGGTTCTACGACCAAATCGATCTCGGCCAAGGCCTCCACCTGGTTGCCCTTGCCCGGATTGAACACCTTGGTTGCCCCCCGGATATCGATCACATTCATGCGGTCGCTCCCTTGTCTTGACGACCAACGACGAGCCGCTCCAGCCCCGTCACCACCAGGTACACGAATATCCCCAAGGCGGCTGCACCCAGCACGCTGGCGAACAGGCGATCAGGACCCGTCGTGTAGTTGAATGCCTCGCGCCAGATCCTCCGTCCGAGTCCGCCTACGACCCCCGAAGAGATCTCCCCCACGATGGCGCCCACAATGCTGGCCGTCGCTGCGATCTTGAGCGCAGCAAACAGATACGGCAGCGATGCCGGGAGGCGCAGTCGCCACAACGTCTGAGACCAGTTGGCGGCATACGACTCCATCAGTTCTTGGTTCTCGGGCCGCGGCGATTGCAGCCCCCGCAGACCGTTGACCGCCACGGGGAAGAAGGTGAGGTAGGTGGCGATGATGGAGACCGACATCCAGTCCTGCCACTCCCAAGGAAAGACGTCGAAGTTCTTGCGCCCCCAGATCACGATGATGGGGGCGATGGCGATGAGCGGAATGGTCTGGCTGGCGATCACGAACGGGAGAAGACCCTGTTCAAGCCGCCGCCATTGTGCCAAGGCCAGCGCGATGGCCATGCCGATCACCAGGCCCACCATGAACCCAGCGAAGGCCTCCCGCAGCGTGAACAACGCCTCATCAAGCAGGATGAGCACGTAGATCTGGTCCTCGCCCCCGGGCGTCTCGCCGAACTGGCCAATGATCTTGCCAATCGGAGGCATGGTCAGGTCGTCGGTGCGGGGCAGAACCGACCCCACCACGGGCCAGTCGTGTTGCCGGTCGTCGATAGCCTGGCCGACCTCCTTGTAGCCGGCGTACAACGCGGCGAGCAGGCCCATGAACACCACGAAAGTCACCGTCTGGCGGATGATGCGCACAGTGGCGTCCCGGCGCAACTCGTGGGCCGCTTGCTGCCTGAGTCGGTGCTGGCGAACGAGAGGATCTTCCGTCTCGGCCATGGTGTCGGTCGCCGGCATTGCGTTCTCTCTAGCCGCTCATCGCCGGGATGATCTGCTGTCCGTACGCGTTGAGGGTCTCTTCTTTCTGGTCGTGCATGAGGTAGATGGCGAATTGATCGACACCCAGGGACTCGAGCTCGCGCAGACGGGCCAGATGGGCGTCCTCGTCTCCAAGGAGGCAGAAGCGGTCAATAATCTCGTCGGGCACGAAGTCGGTGTGGTCATGGCCCGCTTTGCCGTGTCCGCTGTAGTCATAGCCCTCGCGGCCCGCGATGTAGTCGGTAAGCGCCTGGGGCACGCCTACGCCCTGGTTGCCGTAGCGGGCCACCAGGTCGGCCACGTGGTTGCCCACCATCCCCCCGAACCAACGACACTGCTCTCGCTGGTGGTTGATGTCGTTGCCCACATAGGCGGGAGCGGCCACGCAGATGTACAAGCTGTCGGGATCGCGGTCCGCCTCCTCGGCGGCCTGGCGGACGGCGCCAATGGTCCATTCGGCGATGGCCGGGTCGGCCAACTGGAGGATGAAGCCATCCGTCTCGCTTCCGCACAGGTGCAGCGCCCTGGGACCGTAGGCCGCCATCAGCATCTTGAGCTCGGTCTCACCCGCCCACGGAAAGTGCTGCCGGGTGTCGTTATAGGTGGTCTCCCGGCCCTCGGCGAGATCCTTGATCACCCGCATCGACTCGCTCAATGTGGCCAGGCTGCGGGGCTTGTGGCCGATCACCCGCATGGCGGAATCACCTCGGCCGATGCCGCAGACGGTGCGGTTTCCGAACATCTCATTCAAGGTGGCGAACATCGACGCGGTGACCGTCCAGTCCCTCGTCCCGGGGTTGGTGACCATGGGCCCGACAGTCATGCGGCTGGTGGCAGAGAGCATTTGGCTGTAGATCACAAAGGGCTCTTGCCACAGAACATGGCTGTCGAAGGTCCAGCCGTAGGTAAAGCCAAGCGACTCAGCCCGCTTGGCCAACTCGACCACCCTCCATGCCGGAGGATCGGTCTGAAGAACGACGCCGAATTCCATGTCTATCCCCTCATCCGAACGACCCGCCTGCTATCGCAGCACGGCCTCACTCATTGGTCGGAAAACCCAGGTCGACTGAACTGGTCGCGGGATCCGGCCACCGGGTGGTCATCACCTTGGGCTTGGTATAGAAGCGGATTCCCTCGGGGCCGTACATCGTGGTGTCGCCAAAGAGCGAGTCCTTCCATCCTCCGAACGAGTGGTAGCCGACCGGTACGGGTATTGGGACGTTGATGCCCACCATTCCCGCATCGGCGTCGGTTTGGAACTGACGGGCTGCCCCACCGTCTCGGGTGAAAATGGCAGCACCGTTGCCCCATGGATTGTCGGCAATGAGCTGTACCGCCTCGCCATAGGTGTCGCACCGCACCACGCTGAGGACGGGACCGAAGATCTCGTCCTTGTAGGCGTCCATGTCGGTGGTGACGTTGTCGAGCAACGACACGCCGAGAAAGAAGCCGTCACCGACAAACCGGGTTTCACGGCCGTCGACCACCACGGTTGCTCCCTGCTCGGCGGCGGAGCCGACGTAGCCGGCAACCCGATCGCGGTGCTCGCGGGTGATCAGAGGCCCCATGTCCGATGCCGGATCGGTGCCTTCGCCGATGACCAGCTTCTCCATGCGGAGCTTGATGGCCTCCACCAGGGCGTCGGCCACCTCGCCCACCACGGCCACCACCGAGATCGCCATGCAGCGCTCTCCCGCCGAGCCGTAGGCCGCCGACACCGCCGAGTCGGCCGCCAGCTCCACGTCGGCATCGGGCAGCACCACCATATGGTTCTTGGCTCCGCCCAGTGCCTGCACCCGCTTTCCGTGCGCGGTACCCGTGGTGTACACGTATCGGGCAATCGGCGTCGACCCCACAAAACTGGCCGCCTTCACGTCGGGATGCTCCAGCAGCCGGTCCACGGCCACCTTGTCCCCGTTCACCAGGTTCAGCACCCCCGGTGGGAAGCCCGCCTGCTGAAACAACTCGGCGATGAACATCGGGGCCGACGGGTCGCGCTCGGAAGGCTTGAGCACAAAGGTGTTCCCGCAGGCGATGGCGTTGGGCGCCATCCACATCGGGACCATTGCCGGGAAGTTGAAGGGGGTGATTCCGGCCACCACCCCGAGGGGGCGGCGCACGGTGTAGACGTCGATCCCGGTGGACGCCGCTTCGTTGTGGTTTCCCTTGAGCTGCTCGGCCAGCCCGCAGGCGAACTCGATGTTGTCGATGGCCCGGGCCACCTCGCCCCGAGCATCGCCATGAACCTTTCCGTGCTCGGCAGTGAGGCGATTGGCGATCTCCTCGGCGTTCTCCACCACCAAGTTCCGGAAGGCGAACATCAAAGCTGTGCGCCGGGCAACGGAGACATGGCCCCACTCCTCGAACGCGGCCTTGGCCGAGGCCACCGCGGCATCAACCTCCTCGGCCGAGGCCAGCGAGAGCTGTCCGGTCTGCTCACCGGTAGCCGGGTTGAACACCGGCGATGTCCGGCCCGAAGTACCAACAAATTGCTGGCCGTCGATCAAATGATGGATTTCACGCATTCGCCCTCCGAAAGTCCAGGTTCTAGATCAGATAGGAGCTGAGACCGCGGCGCAGGTATTGCCCGTCGCCCATCGAACCCAGGTACTGGTTGTCGTCGATGATGATCCGGCCCCTCGACAGCACGGTGTCCACATGGCCCCCCACCTCGATCCCCTCGTATGCCGAGTGGTCGATGTTCATGTGGTGGTTGTCGACGCTGATGGTCCAGGTTGCCCGGGGGTCATAGATCACCACGTCGGCATCAGCGCCGGGCTGTATGGTGCCCTTGCGGGGGTAGAGGCCCATCATCCGGGCCGGTGTCGTGGAGCACAGCTCCACCCACCGGGGCAGGGTGATCTCCCCGGCCACGACCCCCTGATAGATCAGGTCCATCCGGTGCTCGACCGTTCCGAGGCCGTTGGGGATAGCCCGGAAGTCGCCGACGCCCAACTCCTTCTGCTCCTTCATGCAGAACGGGCAGTGGTCGGTGGACACCACCGCCAAATCGTTGGTGCGCAACCCCTTCCACAGCTCGTCTTGATGGTGATCGTGCCGGGCGCGAATCGGCGTCGAACAGACATACGCAGCGCCGTCCCAACCCTGATCGAGGTGCTCTTCGAGGCTGAAGTACAGGTACTGAGGACAGGTCTCGGCGAACACGTTGGCGCCGTTGTCGCGGGCGATGGCCACCTGCTCCAACGCCTGCTTGGCGGAGAGATGCACGATATAGAGCGGGGCGGCACCCACCTTGGCCAACTGGATGGCCCGATGGGTGGCTTCCGACTCAAACTCAGCCCGCCGCACGTACCCGTGGTTCACCGGGTCGGTCTCGCCCCGCTCGAATGCCTGTTCGGCCAGCACATCGATGGCGATCCCATTTTCAGCGTGCATCATCATGAGCCCGCCGTTGCCGGCGCACTGCTGCATGGCCCGCAAGATCTTGCCGTCGTCGCTGTAGAACACGCCGGGGTAGGCCATGAAGAGCTTGAAGCTGGTGACCCCCTCGTTGACCAGCAGGTCCATCTCCTTCAAGGCCGCGTCAGTGACGTCGCCGATGATCATGTGGAAGCCGTAGTCGATGGCGCACCGGCCCTCGGCCTGCGCCATACGGGCGTCGAAGCACTCACGGACGTCGAGCCCGTAACTCTGGGTGGCGAAGTCCACGATGGTGGTGGTACCTCCCCAAGCCGCGGCGCGGGTGCCGGTCTCGAAGTCGTCGGACGCAATGGTGCCCCCGAAGGGCAGCTCCATGTGGGTGTGCACATCAACCCCGCCGGGCACAACGAGCTTGCCGCGGGCGTCGATCACCCGGTCAGCCCCGTTCTCCGCTGAGGTGGCGAGGTCGGATCCCGGTTGCAGCACCGCGACGATGATCTCGCCGTCGATCAGGACCTCGGCCGGATCAGCCCCCGTCGAGCTCACCACCGTTCCGTTCTTGATGAGCGTTGTCACAGCACTAACCCTCCCTGTCTATTTCCTCAATGGTCTCGAGAATGGCGGCGATCCCTACGTCGATCTCAGCCTCGGCCACATCCAGCATCGGGGTGATTCGAAGGGCGTTGCCGTATAGACCCCCCTTGCCCACCAGCAGCCCCCGCTGCTTGCATCCCTCGAGCAGTACGCCAGCCCGGCCCGCGTCGGGCTGAATGGTGCCTGGCTCCACAATCTCGATCGCCTGCATCAGACCCTTGCCCCGCAGTTCGACGATCCACGGTGTGCGATCAACCACCGGCTGCAACGCGTCGGCCAGCTTCTTGCCCATGCGCATGGCGTTGCCCTGGAGATCGTTGTCCCGCACATAATTCAGCGTGGCCAGCCCGGCGGCAGTCGACAGCGGGTTTCCGCCAAACGTCGAGAAACTCAGGGCAGTGATGGTGTCCATGATCTCGGCTCGGGCCACGATGCCCGCCAACGTGATCCCGTTTCCCACGCCCTTGGCGAAGGTGAGCATGTCGGGCACGATGTCGTGGGCCTGGTAGCCCCAGAAGTGCTCGCCGGTACGCCCCCACCCGGTTTGCACCTCGTCGGTCACGAACAGGATCCCCCGATTGGCCAGCACCTTGTGCATCGACCCGAAGAAGCCGTCAGGAGGCGTGGCAAACCCGCCGACCCCCTGGATGGGCTCGGCGATAAGGCAAGCTGCCTCTCCGGTCGTCATCATGTCGATCACCTGACGGAGGTCATCGGTGCAGGCCTCGGTGAACTCGTCGTCGTCCAAGTGCCGGAATGGGCTGCGCAGCTGATAGGCCCCATGAACGAAGTTCACCGACAGCCCTGACAGCGCGGTGGACGACCACGACGAGTGCGAGGTGATGGCCTGAGCCGTGAAAGATCGACCGTGGTAGCTGTTGCGCATGGCCAGCACCTCATTCGACTTGCGGTAGCTGGTGGCCAACAGGATGGCCGTGTCGTTGGCCTCACTACCGGAAGTGGTGAAGAACACTCGGGCGTCGGGAATGCCGCTGATTGCCGCGATCTCCTCGGCCAGCTCGATCATGGGCTCGCAGAGATAGAGAGTGGATGTGTGCAGAACCTTGGTGGCCTGATCCTGGATAGCCGCGGTGACCGCGGGGTTGTTGTGCCCCACCATCGTGGTGAGCACGCCGCCGAAGAAGTCGAGGTACCGGTTGCCCTCGACGTCCCAGACGTAGCTCCCCTGGCCGCGCTCGATGCTGATGGGCTCGGCATACAGCGGCTTGACGTACGAGGGGAGAACCGCCTGGTAGCGCTGGTGGAGCTCGGCGTTGGTGGTCACAACTCTTGACTCATGCCTCGGTAAGCGGCCCGTACATGTCGGGACGGCGATCGCGGTAGAAGGCCCAAAGAGCCCGAATCTCGTCGACCATGGCCAAATCGAGATCGCGGATCACCAGCTCTTCTTCATGGTCTGACGCCGGCTCCTCGACAAACTGGCCCCGGGGATTGGCGAAGTAGGAAGTGCCGTAGAAGTCGTTCTCGCCCAGCGGCTCGATGCCCACCCGATTGATGGCCCCGACGAAGTACATATTGGCCGCCGCCGACGCCGTCTGCTCGAGCTTCCACAGATACGCCGACAGCCCCCGGCTGGTCGCTGAGGGGTTGAACACCATCTGGGCGCCATTGAGACCGAGGGCACGCCAGCCCTCGGGGAAATGGCGGTCATAGCAGATGTAGACCCCGACCCGGCCCACGGCGGTGTCGAACACCGGATAGCCCAGGTTGCCGGGACGGAAGTAGAACTTCTCCCAAAAGCCCTTCACTTGGGGAATGTGGGTTTTGCGGTACTTGCCCAAATAGGAACCGTCAGCATCGATGACCGCCGCGGTGTTGTAGAGGAATCCCGGCTGCTCCTCCTCATACATCGGCAGCACCAACACCATCCCGTGCCTCTCGGCGATCTCCTGGAATCGCTTGGTGGTGGGGCCATCGGGGATGGCCTCGGCGTAGCTGTAGTACTCGGGCTCTTGCACCTGGCAGAAGTAAGGGCCGTTGAAGAGCTCCTGGAAGCACATCACCTGGGTACCAGCCGCGGCCGCCTCGGCCACATATTTCTCGTGCTGCTCGACCATGGACTCCTGGTCACCGGTCCACGCGGCTTGCACGATTGCGGCCCTGACAACATCCGACATGGGGCGCCTCCCGAGCTCTCCTGCGGCGTCATCGAGGATTGGACGCTCGATGACGCTCACCTAAGGGATAAACCTCTGATTATTGCCTACGGGAACCAGCGTCCGCCAGAGTCGATTTTGTGGCAGTGGGGTTGGGAGGGGATCGCTACCCGTGCGAGCCGGTACTGGCAGGAGCCAATTTCCGGTCGAGCTCGGTGTGCATGTTGACGAGCCGGCAGTCGAAGTCCCCCAACACGAGCTCGTCGATCCCGTCGGAGGCCATGCCGGCCTGGACCCGGCCGATGCCGTCGAGATCTTGATTCACCACTTCGGCGATAACCGTCCCCTCGGGGAAGTGGATCATCTCGGCGGACCCCGCCCGGTCACCGAGCCGGTGGAACAGCCAGAAGTCGAAGTGCGAGTGCCCGGCCTGGTCGCCGGGCCTGGCCCGAAAGACGGTGAACAGGTCGCTGTGCACGTTCAGCACCACGTTGGGGAACACCAGGTAGTGGTAGTCGTCGAGAATCTGCTCGTCGTCGTAGTGGCTGAAGTCCACGCCTTCGGCCGCGGCCCTGTCCCGCACCAAGCCCACCGCCCAGTCCCGGGCGCTTTGTCCGGCCAAGTCCACCGAGTCGCCCGGCTGGAGTCCCAACATCGTGCTGTAGTTGTCCACAAAGGCTCGGGCCACCTGGTTTTGATCGGCCTCGGGAAACCGGGACGAGCCGACCCCCAGGGGAATCTTCATCATGGAATGGCCCCGGTCCCACAGCTCGTAGGTGGTGTTCAGCGCGTCCATGAAGCCCCGAAGGCCGGGGTGCAGACCCTCCAGGTGGTAGGCCTCATTGAATGCGTCCACCGTGGTCTTCCAGTTGCCGGCCAGCGGGATGGTCCAGCACGCCGTAAGGGTTCGCTCACCCAGCTTGAACGGGGCCAGCGTGTCCGGAACCGGGTCGAGAAACTCGTCGAGGCCGGGGCCGTCGTGGGCCGGGTTGATGAACACCATCTGGTTCCAGGTGCCCAGCCGCACCGGGGACAACGACAGGTTTTCGTTGGCGACCGCGCCGAAGTGCTTTCGGTACACGATCTCCCGCAGCGAGCCGTCCAGGCCGTAGCACCAGTCGTGGAACCCGCAGCGCAACTCATCGGCATTGCCCTTGCCCTCGCACAGGCGGAACCCTCGGTGGCGGCACGCATTGTGGAAGGCCCGCAACTCGCCGTCTTGGCCCCGCACCACCAGATAGCTCTGTTCGCCGATGCGATATTCGAACCAGTCGCCGGGCTCGGCCACATCGCTGGTCAAACAGGCCAGCTGCCAAGTGGACGACCACAACCGCTGCCGCTCCAGCTCGGCGTACTCCTCCCGCAGATAGCGCCCCTTGGGCAACCGGGCCGGGGTTCCGTCCCCTTCCCCCAAGCGTAGGCAATAGCGGTCGAAATCCATGCCTATACCCACTGCACGCAGCACATGCCGGGGCGGATCCGGTAACTGTCCACGTTGATGCTCATAGCGTGTCGGCGACTATCGGGTGCCGCGCACCAACCGGCCGGGTCGGGCCCCGGTGTCGGTCCCGTTGCTTCGGGTTGCCTCCCCAGCCACGACGGTAGCCACATAGCCGACTGCCTCCTGATCTAGGCGGCGGCCTCCGGCGGGCAGATCGTGGACCACTCGGGGGGAGCGCAGGGTCAGGGCCTGGTGGTCGATCACGTTCATGTCGGCCCGCTTGCCCACCTCCAGGGTGCCCCGGTCGCCCAGCCCATAAAGGGAGGCGGTGTCGTTGGTCTGCTTCTTCACCACCCACTCCAGGGGGAGCTGCTCGCCTCGGCTGCGGTCCCTGGTCCAGTGGGTGATCATAAAGGTGGGGATGGAGGCGTCGCAGATCATGCCGCAGTGGGCTCCGCCGTCCGACAGCCCCGATACCCCGGCGGGATGCAGCAACTGCTCCCGGATCACGTCGTGGTTCTCCTCGACGTAGTTGAACATGGGCAGCATCATCAGCGCGTGGCCGTCTTCGGTCAAGCAGAGGTCGTACAGCATCTCCAGCGGATCCACTCCCCGGGCCTCGGCCATGGCCGCCACCGTCCGGTCATTGGTGGGCTCGTAGTCGGGCGGGTCGCCGATCACATACAGCTTGTGGATCATCGACTGCACCATGTTGGGCATCTGGTCGAACAGCACGGTCGGGTCGGGGGGAAGGTCGTCCTCGCCCAAAACGGCAGACCTGACCGACGGCCTTTGGAGCTCAGCCACCAGCTCATCGAAGGGCAGATGGGCCAGCGAGGCGAACGTGGGACGCTTGGCGAAGGCGTGGTTGGTCTGCAATCCGATGAGCATCCCGAACGGACGCCCGGCGATCTGGGGATACACCCGGGCGCCCTCGTCAACCGCCCGAAGCGACTCGTCCATCATCTCCCGCCACAGATCAGGTGCCGCCTCAATTTGCAGCAGGGCAAACGAAACCGGCACGTCGAAGCGGGCCGACAGCCGCCGCATCCAGTCCATCTCCTTGGGCGGGGCCAACAGGTCCAGCCCGGCGGCGCCCGCGGGCGCCAGCTCGAAAACGCCGGAACCGGCATCGGCCAGCGCCTGGCCCAGCCCGAAAAGCTCGTCCTCAGCGGCGAAGGTGCCCGGCACTGGCTCGCCGTCGATGGCCCGGTGGCCCAGCGTGCGGGAGGTGGAAACCCCCAGCGCCCCAGCCTCGATGGCCTCGCGCACGATGGCGTACATGGCCTCGATGTCCTCCGGGGTGGCCGGTTCGTTTCGGGCCCCCCGATCGCCCATGACATAGCCCCGCACCGCGCCGTGGGCCACCTGGGCGGCTACGTCGATCGACAGCTGGCGCTGGCCCACCGCGTCGAGGTACTCGGGGAAGCTCTCCCACCCCCATGAGATGCCCTCTGAAAGGGCCGCGCCGGGGATGTCCTCCACGCCTTCCATGAGCTGGATGAGCCAGTCCTCTTGGCCTGGCCGCACTGGGGCGAACCCCACCCCGCAGTTCCCCATCACCACGGTGGTCACCCCGTGGTTGGACGACGGTTGGAGCTTGTCGTCCCAGGTGACCTGCCCGTCGTAGTGGGTGTGGCAGTCCACGAACCCGGGGGTCACCAGCAGCCCGGCGGCATCGATGGTCTCGGCCGCCTCGGGGGCGGGCCCACCGCTGCGGTCCACCACCGCCACTTTGCCGTCGACGACGCCGATGTGGCCCGTGAACCGGTCGGCACCGGTGCCGTCCACGATGGTGCCACTGGCGATGACCAGATCCAGCATGGCCTTACCTCACTGTCTTGCTCTTTGCGTTGTCTACTACACGCCGGCTCGGAGCAGCTTGCCGGGGCGGGCCCCGGTGTCAGCGCCGTGGCGGCGGGTCACCACCCCGCTCACCAGCGTGGCCACGTATCCGGTGGCCTTCTGATCGAACCGCCGTCCCCCGGCGGGGAGATCGGCCACCAGCTTCGGGGGGTGCAGGGTGAGCTGCTCGTGATCGATCACGTTGATGTCGGCCTTCATGCCCGGCTCCAGCGTGCCCCGGTCGGTGAGACCGAACAGACGGGCGGTGTCGCGGGCCTGCTTTCGCACCACGAACTCCAGCGGGAGCCGCTCGCCCCGCTGGCGGTCGCGGGCCCAGAAGGTGAGCAGCCAGGTGGGCATGGATGCGTCGCAGATGGCGCCGCAGTGGGCCCCGCCGTCCGACAGCCCCGAAACTCCAGAGGGGTGCAAGAACATCTCTCGCACCGCGTCGGCGTTGCCGTCGCTGTAGTTGAGGAACGGGAACAGCAGCAGCGCCCGGCCGCCGTCCTCCAACAGCAGGTCGTAGAGAAGATCCTCGGTATCGAGCCCTTGGGCTTGGGCGATGGCGGCCACCGACCGCTCGGGACCGGGCTCATAATCGGGCGGGTCGCCCAGCACGTAGATCCGGTGGAGCTGGGTGCCCATGTACTCGGCGAACTGGTTGGCGAACGAGCTCTCCTCCGAGAGGATGGCCGCCTTGCGCTCGGGGCGGCTCAATTCGGCCACCAACTCTTCGAGGGGAAGATCGGCGATCTCGGCAAAGCTGGGGCGACTGCTGAAAGCGTGGTTGGTCTGAAGCCCGATCAAAATGCCGTTGCACCGGGGGGCCACCTGAGGATGGAGCTGGGCGCCCTCGGCAACGGCTTCGGCTGACATGTCCATGATTTCCCGCCACATCTCGGGTGCAGCGTCGATCTGCACCAGGGCGAAAGTGACCGGGCGGCCGGTGGCGGCCGACAGGCGGCGCATCCAGTCGACCTCTTTGGCCGGCGCAGCCAAGTCCTCGCCGATCACCCCGGCCGGGGCCAACTCGTAGAGGCCATGGCCCACTTCAGCCAGCGCCTCGCCAATGCCGAACAACTCGTCCTCTGCGGCGAAAGTTCCCGGCACTGGCTCTCCGTCGATAGCCATATGGGCGATGGTGCGCGACGTGGAAAAGCCGAAAGCACCGGCCCGCAGGGCGTCGGCCACGATCTCGCGCATCTGGGCGATGTCCTCCGCGTTGGCCGGCTCGTTGCGGGCCCCCCGCTCCCCCATCACATAGGCCCGCACCGCGCCATGAGGAACCTGGCAGCCGATGTCGAGGGACAGGGGCTTGCGCTCCAAGGCGTCGAGGTACTCGGGGAAGGTCTCCCACTCCCAGGTAATCCCCTCCGACAGGGCGGCGCCGGGGATGTCCTCCACCCCCTCCATGAGCTGGATGAGCCACTCCTCTTTTCCGGCCCGCACCGGAGCGAACCCCACCCCGCAATTGCCCATCATCACCGTGGTCACCCCGTGGTGGGCCGACGGCTCCAGAATCGGGTCCCAGGTCACCTGGCCGTCGTAGTGGGTGTGGCAGTCCACAAAACCGGGGGTCACCAACAGACCGGTGGCGTCGATGACCTCCTCGCCCTCCAGTTCGGGGTGGCCGCCCGGATATACCCCGGCGATCCGGTCCCCGTCGATGGCCACATCCCCCGCGAACGGCTCACCCCCCGTGCCGTCCACTATCAAACCGCCCTTGATCACGAGGTCGTGCATGAAGCCATGCTAGAGCCATACACCCCCCCGACGCTGATCCGCCGGACAGCAAAAGGGGTCGGAACAGAACACTCCCAAGCCCTGCGATAACGTCAAGGGATGACCGACATTGTCATGTACCACAACCCCGGTTGAGGAAAGTCCCGGGGCGCGCTCGAGATCCTCGAGTCGCTCGGCGTCGAGTTCGACGTGGTCCAATACCTCAAGACCCCGCTGAGCCGGTCCGACTTGGAGCGGTTCCTGGAGATGCTGCCGGGCGAGCCCGCTGAGCTGGTGCGGGAGGACAACCACTTCAAGCAGCTCGGGCTCGATATCGGCGACTACCAGAGCTCCGACGCGGTGATCGACCTGCTTATGGAGCACCCCAAGCTGATGCAGCGCCCGGTGGTGGTTCGGGGCGACCGAGCAGTGATCGCCCGGCCATCCGAGTTGGTGGAAGAGCTTCTATGAGGGGGGGCCGCCTGCTTGAGAGCGGCATGTCTCAAGCTGAGGCCAAATCACGAAGTCACTCCTCGTCGAGGCGCTCAAAACCGCGGAAAAGCCCAATCGGCACCGGAGAGCTCCCCGAGGACAAGACGATCGTGGACGGCCCGGATGGCAAGCCGTATCCGGTGGCCGCGGTGTGGCGGCGGGCGCTGGCCCGGCTGATCGACGCCATCACGGTGTTCTTCATCCAGTGGATGCTCACCGTCATCCAGTTGCTGTGGTTCATGGACGACGTGTCCACCCGGTGGCAGCCCGACCCCTGGGGGCGGGCCACGGCCGCGGTGCTGGCTTATGTCTTCTTCCACTTCGTGTACACGATGGTGTTCCTGCGCTGGAACGAGGGCCAGACTCCGGCCATGGACCTGTTGAATCTCCGGGCGGTGCGCACCAAAGACGGCAGCCACCTCGGTCTCAGCCGGTGCGCGGCCCGCTGGCTGGTGGGCGGGGCGTCGTGGATCTTGCCTCCGGTGGTGCTGGGCGGGCTGGTGGTGAACGCCGCCACCTATGTGACCGTCCCCGCCGACCGCCGCCGCCGCACGGTGTCCGACTGGCTGGCTGGAACCACAGTCATCGCCTACGACCGCGACAAGGAAGATTCCGAAGGGGACCTCGATGAAGTGCTGGATGAGTTCGGGCAGCCGATGTCGGTGCGGGCCCAGATTCGGCAGAAATACGGGCTAACGGGATTGTTCGGCGGCCTGGGCAGCTCGGGAGGGCGCTTTGGCGACAGGGGCCCGAGGGGTCGCAGTCGACAGCGGGATTCCCTGCGAGGCGGTGATTCGCTTACCATGTGAGCCACATCAAGGTCGGCCCATAGACGAAGAGGGAAACGCCGTGGAAGCTGAGCGTCCGCTTTTGGAGGTGGAGAACCTCCGCACCTATTTCGACACACCAAGAGGGATCTTGAAGGCAGTCGACGGGGTGAGCTTCACGTTGGACAAAGGTGAGACCATCGGCATCGTGGGCGAGTCGGGCTCGGGCAAGTCGGTGCTGGTGCGCTCGATCATGAACATCTTGACCAGCAACGCCATCATTCCCGATGGCTCCGAGGTGTTCTTCGACGGCAAGGACACCCGCAACTTGAGCCGGAGCGAGGCCAAGCACTTCTGGGGCACCCAGATGGCGATGATCTTCCAAGACCCGATGACCTCGTTGAATCCGGTGAAAAAGGTGGGCATCCAGATCACCGAGTCCATCCGCTACCACCTCGGAGCGTCCAAGCAGGAGGCCATGCAGCGGGCTCTCGAGCTCATGGTGCAGGTGGGCATACCCGAGCCCCGCAAGCGGCTCAAGGAGTATCCCCACCAGCTCTCCGGCGGGATGCGCCAGCGGGTCACCATCGCCATCGCGTTGGCCTGCAACCCCAAGCTGCTGATCGCGGACGAGCCCACCACCGCGCTGGACGTGACCGTGCAAAAGCAGATCCTCGACCTGTTGGCATCGCTCCAAGAGGAGTTGGACATGGCCATGATCCTCATCACCCACGACCTGGGCGTGGTGGCCGGCCGGGCCCGGCGCATCGGGGTGATGTACGCCGGAAAGATGGTGGAGACCGCCGACACCACCACGCTGTTCCACCACATGAACCACCCCTACACCGAGGCGCTGTTCAAGTCGATCCCCCGGGTAGAGCACCAGAGCCATACCCGGCTGGACGCCATCAGCGGCCGGCCGCCCGACATGGTGCTCGACCTGGTGGGATGCCGGTTCGCCCCTCGGTGCCGCTACGCCCAGGAGCAGTGCCTCGCCGAAGAGCCTGATCTGTTCGACACCGGCCAACCCGGACACCGCCAAGCTTGCTTCTACCCGGTGGGGTCGTCGGAAAGCGCGGAGGCACTGGCCTCCAACCAGGCAAGCGGGATCACCGCCGCCGGTCTCGACTTGACCGCCGCTGCGGTCTCCTAGCCCGGCGATCGCGAATTCGAGGAGGACTCACGAATGGCAGGTACAGGCAAGGCCCACATGAGAGGCGAAGAGGCCCTGGTTACCGTCGAGGACTTGGTGATGGAGTTCCCCGCCGGTCGACGGGCGGTGGTGCACGCCGTGTCGGGCATCAGCTTCGACATCCTCGAAGGCGAGACCCTGGGCTTGGTCGGCGAGTCGGGCTGTGGAAAGTCCACCACCGGACGGGCCATGATGCAGCTGCCCTCGCCCACCGCGGGATCGGTGCGATTCGACGGCGTGGAGATGACCGAGCTGTCCAAGGAGGATTTGCGCCGCACCCGCACCCGGATGCAGATGATCTTCCAAGACCCGATCTCGTCGCTGAATCCCCGGCGCAAGGTGAAGGACATCGTGGCCGAGGGCCTGTCCATCTGGCACGGCGACGCAGGGAAACAGTCCACCCAGAAGGTGAACGAGGTGCTCGACGCGGTGGGACTGGACCCCGAGGTGGTCTCCGACCGCCGCCCCCATCAGTTCTCCGGGGGCCAGTGCCAGCGCATCTGCATCGCCCGGGCCCTGGTGCTCGACCCCAAGGTGATCATCTGCGACGAGCCGGTGTCGGCTCTGGATGTGTCGGTGCAGGCCCAGATCCTGAATCTGCTGGAGGAGATGAAGGAACGCTATGGCCTGACCCTGGTGTTCATCGCCCACGACTTGGCCGTGGTCAAGAACGTCTCCGACCGCGTGGTGGTGATGTATCTGGGCAAGGTGTGCGAGGTAGCCGGACCCGACGCCCTCTACGCCCATCCCGCCCACCCCTACACCGACGTGCTATTGGCCTCCATTCCAGAGCCCGATCCCGACCACCCGGTGTCCGACCGCCAGATCACCGGCGAGCTGCCGTCGCCCATCAACCCCCCGTCGGGGTGCCGGTTCCGCACCCGGTGCGACAAGGTGCAAGACCTCTGCTCAGAAGAGGAGCCCGTGCTCCGGGAGATCTCCCCCAACCACTATGTGGCCTGCCACTTCCCCAACGAGGTCCCCGTCAGCGTCAACGGCGACGGGGCCTAGCGCCACTCGCGGCCCCGCCACTTGGACCAGGGATCTCTCAGCGAAAGCCCAGGCTGAGCGACCGGCGAATGGCTCTTGAACTGCTGTGGAGGGGATGACCATCATCGAACCCAACCCGGAACCGGATCGGAAATCGGGCAGGTCCGTCAGGTGGGTGTGCCTGTCCACCGGCAAGGGCGACGAGGTGCACGTATCCACGAACTATTCGCATATCAGCCAACTCGACGCGTCGGGACACGCATGGTGGGAGGAATTCTGGGGTTGGTGCCCCGAATATGCCGATGTCACCATCCAGCTTCAACAGCTGATGTGCTATGAGAACCTTGGCATCTGCTACTGGGACGACGCAGGGCACTCCAGTAAAAGGCGAGTGAGAGAAGGAGGGGGAAGCGCCAACTGGGTCAACGGGCGCACACCCTGCCACTCGACCGATGCCACCGCCTGGCGGAGCGAGATCGACGTCGACCTGGTCGACATGCCGGACTCGCCCAACAAGCAGTACACGGACGCCGTGGACATCAACTGCCGGTACTTCGACTAGCGGAAGCAATGCTGAAAGTCGTCGCCCTGACCGCGGTCTGCGAACTGGCCAAGGAGACTCCCGGCCAGGGTGGCGGCACCACTCTGCATTTCGACTTCACCGAGTACGCCATGTTGGACGACGGACGCCGCATCCTGTTGCGCGGCGACCGCGGCCTCTCATCCGGGCCGCTCACCATGGCCAACATGCTCACCGGCAAATATGCCGTCCCCGAGATCGACCCGTGGCTGTACGAAACCACTGAAAGCCTAGAACGCAGCGTGCTCGCAGCCCTCGAATACGACACCCCCGAAGAACAGGAACGGGAGGTTGCCAGCCGACTGCTCGCCCAGGGGATCACCGTCAACCCGGAAACAGCTTGTACGGCTGTGTGGCAGGTGGAATTCGGAAAGAGCGTGCGTGAGAAGCTGGCATAGCCCATTGGCTTCTTGGTCATCGTTGAGCTGGTTGGGCTTCCCCCCGATGTTCGGTCACTTGGTCTATGCGGCTTGGCCTGGTCGTTGTCGGTGGTGGTCCTGAACCTCACCGGGTAGCGCGCAGGCTTCGTTAATCGTTCGTGTAATCGAGTTTCGAAATCCTCGTTGCGGGGTCACGCTGCCTCTGGTGGGGCGTTGTGTTCTCAGCGCCCCTCCCCTGCAACACTACTTTACATAATATGTATTCTCAACGGTCTGGGGTTTTCGGCTCGCGGCAATGGCCGAGGACCTCACCCAGCTCGGGAGTGTGGAGGATCCTGCACCGCCAGCACCACAGAAATGGCCGCCGGCCGCCATGCGAACCCGGCGAGCAGCCAGCCCGTCATTCCGATGTCCAACCACGCGCCTGTTACAGGCCCGCGTCGAGACCTGGCCCCTCTCCCTGCTCTCTTTCGATGTTTGCTCCGATGGCGATCTGGGCCGCCAGTTCGTCCACGGCGCTTCTGTCCTTTTCCCTGTTTGCCGCGCGTTTGGAGCGGATTATGTCCTCGATGTCCGCACACTGAGCATCCCCCCTTTGGCCGGTCACCTCGATTAGGGGGAAGCTCAGGGGGAGGTTTGGCAACACCTAGAGCCATGTTAGGAAGTCACAGCGTGTAGCGGTACACATTGGTGTCGCGGATCACGAAGCCGAGGCGAAGGTAGAGGCGGTTGGCCGCTTGTCTCGACGGGCGAGAGGTCAAGTCCACGGTTGCCGCCCCGGCGTCACGGGCCAGATCCAACGCGGCCTCGTTGAGCGCCCGGCCCACGCCCTGGCCTCGAACCTGCTCGTCCACCACCACGTCCTCGATGCTGGCCCGCAGCCCGGTGGGGATGCGCACCAGCACCAGGGTGAGGCTGCCGACGATGGCGCCGTGGACCCGGGCGACCAGCAGCCGGGTGGCGCCTGAGGTGGCGATGGCTTCCAGGGCCTGGGCTGACGGCGGCGGGTTGGACGACGAGAGCTGGGGGGTGAGGCGCTCGAATGCCTCCACCAGCTCCGCGGTGGCCTCGGTGGCCTCGGTGATCTCAACCGCCATGGGGCGAGACTATCGGCGCGAGACGAGGTTCCTCCGAGCGGGGCGATAGGTTGATCAAGTGACGATGATCACCTGGGTGGATGAGTCCCCCCGCAAGCGACCGGCGTTGGTGGCCGCCTTCACCGGGTGGAACGACGCCGGAGATGCGGCCTCTGGGGCGCTGGCCTGGCTGGCCAGCCGCTGGGAGACCACCGAGGTGGCCACCCTGGATCCCGAGCCGTTCTACGACTTCGCCGACACCCGCCCCCGGCTTCGCCTTGAGGACGACGGCTCTCGATCGCTGATCTGGCCCAGCAACGACTTGATCGCGGCCACCATCACCGGTGCCGAGACGCCCGATGGCGCCGAGACCGAGCTGGCCCTGCTGGTGGGCACCGAGCCCCAGCTCAAATGGCGGACTTTCGCCCAGCAGATCGTGGACATGGCCCAGCGGCTCGACAGCCCGCTGGTGGTAACCCTGGGGGCGCTGTTGGCCGACGTCCCCCACACCCGGCCCACCCCGATTTACGGCAGCAGCGAGGATCCGGAAATGGCCGCCCAACTGGGACTCACCCCCTCCAGCTACGAGGGTCCCACCGGCATCGTGGGGGTACTCCACAACGCCTGCGCCACCGCCGGCCTGCACACTGCCTCCCTATGGGCCGCAGTACCGGGCTACGCCTCGGAGATCCCCGCGCCCAAGGCGTCTCTCGCCCTGGTGCGGAGACTGGGAACCCTGCTGGACATCTCCCTCGACACCTCCGAGCTCGAGGAGATGGCCGAGGGCTACGAGCGCCATGTGTCCGAGTTGGCCGACCAGGCCGACGAGACCTCCGAGTACATCTCCCAGCTAGAGAGCGCCTACGACCAGGAAGCCGCTGAGAACGGCGAGATAGAGGAGATGCGCTCCACCGACCCCGGAGAGTTCGTCGACCAGATCGAGCAGTTCCTCCGCGACCAGCGCAGCTGAGTACCATCGCCGCTGTGGAACACCACGATGAAACTGTTACTGAGGCTGAGGGCATCGTTGACCTCGCTGGCCAAGTCCGAGATATCACAGTCAGTGGACTCCCCGATGGCTATGACTACAAAGCAACCCGCTACGCGGACGTCATTCTGAAAGAGGCGTTCTCCAACCGATTCAGAGATCTGACAAAAGCACTTGAGCAATTCGAGCCCACCCTTGATGAACTCCGATCAGGGGGCGGAGGAAGGACCGTTTTCGTCCGACGGTTCGACGAGTCATTAGGTGAGCAGCTCGAAGAAGAGAAAGCCGTCTGGGGGAAGCAGAACATCACCATCGACAAGGGCATTGGGTTCGACGGGAACATGATGCCCGACGTCTACCACCCACTGGGACAAGCTGGTCCCGAGAGTCAACTTGGGCGGCGGCGGAGAATCCCCGCTGCTGCTCATAGGGATCCGCCCCGAGAGAATTGAAGGCATCAAACTGGCCTATAAAGTCCGAGATATGCTGGATGAGGCTGAAGTTCTAAAAGCCACTTGGCGTGATGCGTATTCGAGCTGGAATGAAGCGAAGCCTGACTATGACGAGCTCAGGAGAGAGGCATTTGCGCTGATGCCGCCCGTCGCAAGCGAGTAGCCTTTCGAATTGTCGCTAACTCTGCTGTAAGCAGGATAGAGCCGCCCTTGTGGCGTCACATCTTCGTCGGCCTCAAGACCCCAGGACACCCAACCGGGTCTCGAGTAGCGGGCAAAGAGTTCAAGATAGGGGTCAGGAGAGCAGTCTTCGATGATGTCGTACTGCTCGTCGGGCTTGCGGGAGTGCTCCCGCTTGCGGGTTTCGATCATGTTCACCTGGCGGCGGCCGGGGGGAAGTGTCCTCATGCTGCCTCGCACCCCGAACAGAATCAACTCCGTCACGTTGCGGAAGTAGAAACCCACACCTCGCCCGTCAGGTCCTCCGTCCTTGCGCCGCTTGGCCCACACGATGTTCGACTTGTAGGTGAATCCCCAAGACTCCAAGACCCGGAGCCCATCGGAGATGAGCGCATTCGGCACCCACAGGTAGAGGTGGGCGTTGTCAGTCACAACCTCGGGAATGGGCAATGCACGGATCTCAGCGGTGGTCATTGTGTCGTACCGCGAGAGCCGCCGATGCTCGGGTGCCACCTTCCCCGTGCGATTCATGAACCGCCACGGCGGATCGGCCAGGATCGTCGAAAACGGCCCGCCCTCCACGCTTCGGAGATCGTCAGCGGCCGACACTGCCCCGGTCGCCCTCTCGGCGGCCGCCGCCAGCTCTTCCCTCGACTTGGGCATGACACGAATCTCATGCCCGAGAACCTCTGCCAGCGCAGCCAGAGTGGAAACCTGCGGATTATGGCCGTTCCCCGAGAACAGCCGCCGGACCGACGCCGGCTGGGTGCCGGCCAGCCGAGCCAGCTCCGTCTTGGACAACCCCGCCCTCCGGCGAGCATCGTCCAATTCCTTCAATAACAAGTTCGACTCCATCCGAATCCAACCGTAACATTGGTGTTACGGCTTCTGAGGTATTTGGGGGCCACCTCGCGCCGAATTCGAGTAGTCACCCTACTCATGGCCGGTGACAGCTTGGCGAGGAGGGCCTGGGGCTCTAGCCGGGTCGCCAGGGTGGAGTGCGGGGGCGGTCGAAGAGGAATTCGATGGGGTCGCCGCGGATGGCGGCGAAGGAGTGCGACAGCCACCAGTCGCTGCCCCGCATGCCGTCGGGCAGGTTGTCGGGGCCGTAGAAGCCGACGTCGCGGCACTCCAGGGGATGGGGGGCCAGCTCGCCGCCCACGGCCCGGCACAGGAACACCATCGAGTACATCGGCACGGTGGTGAACCCCCGGCGCAGGCCGTCGTGGATGGCGATGGGCCGCTCCACCTCGCAGACGATGCCGGTCTCCTCCAGCACTTCCTTGACCACCACCTCGGAGGGGGAATAGCCCACATCGGCCCAGCCGGTGGGATATAGCCACACCCCGGAGTCGGCCCGCTGCACCAGAAGGATCTCACCGTCGTCGTTGCCCACCACCGCACCCACCGCCACTTTGGGGGTGACGTACCCGGGCACACCGTCGCCCACCGACTTCATCCACTCGGCCACGAATTCGTCCGGCGACCATCCCGCGCTCAGCGTGGCAGCCATGTCGGCGGCCACGTGCAGCACCTCCTCGAATCGCTCTTGCTCATACTGGTTGTCGGTGAAGGCCAACCCGGTGCGGGCGATCCCGGCCAGGGCCTCCGACCAACGCCGCAAGTCGCCCTCGCCTGCTACGGCCCGGCCCTCGTCGCTCATCGCCACAAAGTGGCCCCCATCGCGGTCATACGCGAGTGGAGCGGGAATCGATGGCGTGCTGGAGCGCCAGTTTGATCTCGTGCAGGTGGTCTTGATCGGTCACCTTGTTGCCCTCGCCGTCACGCACGTAATAGGCGTGCACCACATCCCCACCGAGGTCTTGCACCTTGGCGCTGAGAATATTCAGTCCAAGCTGCGACAGCGCACTGGTGATCCGGCTCAGCAGGCCGATGCGGGCCTGAGCGGCCAACTCGATGATGGTGGCGGTGGAGGAGGAATCATTGTCCACGGTCACCTTGGGGGCGATCACTGGCCGGGGAGTGAAGTCGGGCTCGGCCTCATAGGTGCTGATCCGCTCGGCCAACCGGGCCTCAATGGCCAGCCTTCCGGCCAAAGCCTGCTCTACATAGGCCGTGACCTGGGGCCAGTCGATCTCCAGGCCCAAGGTGCTCTCCACATGGAACCGCTCCAGCGCCATGCCGTACTCGGAATGGGCTGCGGCCAAAAGCACCCGGAGACCGCTCAGCGCCAGCGCCCCGGCTACTCGGGAGAACATGCCGTGTTGATCGGGGGCGATCAACAACAAGGTGTCGCCCTCGCCCAGCACAAGGCGCTCGCCGGCCTCCATCATCACCCGCTGCTCGGGGGTGGGGAACCTCGACGTGATCTCGTCGATGTCGCCGCCCTCCATCACGTGAGCGCAGCGAGCAACCAGCTCTCGGACCAGGCTGGCCTTCCAAGTGCTCCATGCCGAGGGGCCGGTGGCCACCGAGTCGGCCTCGGTCAGCGCGCCCAGCAGGCGCAGGGTTTCCACCGTTCCGGCCTGCCGAGCCACCTCAGCGATGGTGTCGGGGTCTTCCAGATCGCGCCGAGTGGCCACATCGGGCAACAGCAGATGGTGCTCCACCATCGCCACCAAGACGTCCACGTCGGTGGGGGGGTATCCCATCCGGTGGGCGATGTCGGCCACCAGCACCATGCCCACCTCGGTATGGTCGCCGGGATAGCCCTTGCCGATGTCGTGGAGCAGTGCCCCCAGCACCAGCAGGTCGGGGCGATCCACCCGCTCGACCAGATCGGCGGCCAATGCCGCGGCCTCGCACAGGTGCCGGTCCACGGTGAATTGGTGGTAGGCGTTGCGCTGGGGGCGGCTGCGACTAGGAGCCCACTCGGGCAGAATGCGTACGAACAGGTCCATCTGGTCCAGCGCCTCGATCACCGGCGGCGCGGCGGTACCGGTCATCAGCAGGTCCACGAACAACTTGCGGGCTTCGTCGGGCCACTGGTCGGGCATGGGACGCATGTGCTCCCGGAGCCGCTCCAAGCTGTTGCGATCCATGCGCAGCCCGTGGGACGAGGCGGCCCGGGCCAGGCGCAGCGCCCCACAGGGGTCGGCGGCATCGGCATCGTCGGGCAGTACCGCCCGGCCCTCAACGGCCACCACACCGTCGGCCAGCGCAGTGTTGTTCCGGCTGTTCCGGCGCCGCAGCCTCCGACGCCACTCGGGGGGCAGCTCGGAGTCCCGCAGCCAAGCCCAGATCTCGTCGCTGCGCCAAGCGATCGACCGAGCCGAGCCGGCGATGGCCCCCATCAGCTCATCGGCGTCGGCATAGTCCAGCGCTGCGGCCACGCCGTCCTGTTCTTGGAGCAGGAGCTGGTCGCCAGCACGGCCGGTGGTGCGATGCAGCTCCACCCGAGCAGCCAGAATCACCTCGTAGTCGGCCCACAGCTTGCGGCTGTCGGCCTCGTCCATCTCGAACACGGCCGCTTCCGCCCACCGCAGCGCGTGGACATCTCGCAGCCCTCCCCGGCCCTGTTTGAGGTCGGGCTCCAGCTTGTACGCCACCTCGCCGCTGCGCCGATGGCGCTCGGCCACCCGCTGGGCCAGCAGGGGGAGCCACCTTCGTCCGCTGCGCCGCCACTGATTGGCGTTGTCGGCGGTCAGGTCCCCGGTCAAGTCGGTGTCGCCGGCAATGTGGCGGGCATCCAGCAGCGACGTGGCCGTTTCCAGGTCGGTCTTGGCCAAGTCCCGGGTTTCCCGGGGGGTTCGCACCGAATGGCCGAGCTTCAGCCCCTCGTCCCAGATGGGATACCACAGCCGGGGGGCGATCTCGCCGATGTCAGGGCGGTCGCGGTGCAACAGCAGCAGGTCTATATCGCTGTAGGGGCAAAGCTCGGATCGGCCGTACCCGCCCACCGCCACCAGCGCGATGCCCTCGCTGTCGGCCACTTCATCGGAGAAGATGCCCAGGAGCCACTCGTCTGTCCGCCGGGCCAGCGCGCGGCATAGAACCGTCCCCACCATGGCGCGATCAGCCAGCAGCTCTTCACGGCGCAGTGCGCCTATTCTGGCCTCGCCTATCGCCACTGCCCGTCGAGGCTAGTAGCCCACCGCCGAGATGGACGAACGCCTTGACCGGAATGACGAGGGCTACGACCCCATGAGCGTGCCCAGGTAGAGGCTGACCACCTTGGGGTCGTCGAGGAGCTGCTGGCCGGTGCCGGTGTAGGCGTTGGTGCCCTGGTCCAGCACATAGCCCCGATCGCGGATCTCCAGGCAGCGCCGGGCGTTCTGCTCCACCATGATCAGCGACAGCCCATGCTGGGCTATGCGGTTGACCTGCTCGAACACCTGGTCTTGGTACGCGGGCGAAAGCTCGGCCGAGGGCTCATCCAGCAGCACAACCTGGGGATCCATCATCAGTGCCCGCCCAATGGCCATCATCTGGCGCTGCCCTCCGGACAGGCCGTCGGCCCGCTGGTCCCGGCGTTCGGCCAGCAGGGGGAACAGCTCGGCGACCACCTCGAAGCGCGGTTCGAAGATGGCAGGCTTCTGAAATGCCCCCATCTCCAGGTTCTCTTGGATGGTCAGCCGGGGAAAAACGTTCTCAGTCTGGGGCACGAAGCCGATGCCCCGGGAGACCAGCTCATGAGGGCGCAGGCCGGTGATGTCCTCGTTGCCCAAGCGGACGGTCCCCGATCGGATGTCCACCAGCCCGAACATGGCTTTCAGCAAGGTGGATTTGCCCGCACCGTTGGGGCCGATGATCCCGATGACCTCACCGGTGTGCAGTTCCAGTGAGCAGCCGTTCAAGATGTCGACCCCGGGCAGGTACCCGGCTACCACGTCGTCGACCTGAATCAAGGGGCCTGATTCGCTCATGATCCTCCCCCTCCTCTACGGCGGCCCAGATAGGCGTCGATGACCTCCTCATCGTGGATGACCTTCCACGGCGGCCCCTCGGCGATGACCCGCCCTTGAGCCAGCACCACTACCCAATCGCTGATCCCGGTAACCACGTCCATGGCGTGCTCGATGAACACCACGCTCAGCCCCTCGTAAGCCAGCTGCGTTATATGGCGCATCAGCGACTGGGCCAAGGCGGGGTTCACCCCGGCCATAGGCTCATCCAGCATGATCAGCACCGGGTCGGCCATCAGCGCCCGGGCCACCTCCAGCAACTTGCGCTGGCCCCCCGACAGGGTGCCGGCCAGCTCATCGCGCATATGGGCCAGATTGAACTGCTCCAAGAGCTCCTCGGCCCGCTCGGTATTGGCCTGCTCCTGGTCTCGCCATCGCGACTGGAACGGGGCAGTCCACAACTGCTCCCCCGCTTGGTCGGGAGCACCTAGAAGCACGTTGTCCAGCACTGTCAGCTTGGCAGAGATTTGGTTAGCTGGAAGGTGCGGATCATGCCCTTCCGGGCCAGCAGATCGGGCGACGGCGACGACACCGGCTGCCCGTCGAACGACCAGCGCCCGGAATCGGCCCGATCAAACCCGGTCAGCAGATTGAACAGGGTGGTCTTGCCCGCGCCATTCGGACCGATGAGGGCAGTGACCACCCCTCGCTCCAATTCCAAGTGGTCGACGTCTACCGCCCGCAGTCCGCCGAAACTCCGGGTCAGGTTGTCCACCGCCAAGATCGGGTTGGGCTTGGGCGCACCCACCACCGGGGGCACAGTCAAGATTGGCTCGATCTCACTCCCAGGGAGCCGGGACTCGGGGGCGGGCGTTAGCTCATCTGGCATCCAACTGCATTTCTATGCGATTGCCAGCAATGCCCTGGGGGCGGAACAGCATGAGCAGCACCAAGGCCAGGCCGACCATGCCCACGCTGATGACCCCCTCCGCCCCGTCGAGGAAGTCGGCCACCGCGTCCGGCAGCCACGCCTCAGCTGTCAGCTGGCGCAGGAACGATTCAATCCACTCCCGCAGGAACCAGAACAATATTGCGCCGAGCACCGGCCCCAAGTAGGTGGCTGCGCCGCCCAGCAACAGCGCGGTGTAGGCGAAGAAGGTGACCTGGGGGCGGAAGCCGTTGGGGTCGGCCCCCGAGGTCTTGATGGCGTCAACCACCCCGCCCATACCGCCGATCATGCCGCCGATGATCAGGGCCTGCATCTTGTACGAGAAGACGTTCTTGCCCAGGCTGCGGGCCGCGTCCTCGTCTTCTCGGATCGATTTCAACACCCGGCCCCATGGGCTGCGCACCACTAGGAACACTCCCAGGCTGACCAGCGCCACCAACACCCAGCCCACCGTGATGACCCATAACTGCTGGCCGGTGAATTCAAACGTGCCAACGCCGTAGCGGTCATGGGGGCCGTCAGGATAGGGATTCAGGTCATAGAAGGCCCCGGCGCCAAAGCTCACGCTGAGCGGTGTAGGGAAGGGGCTCAGCCCCAAAGAACAGCTGAATCAGCTGGCGGCCGAGCAGCGAGAGGCCGATGGTGACCACCACAAGCTGGAAGATGCCCAGCCGCCTGTGGCGCAGCGGGCGGAACAATCCGGTTTCCAACCCCGCACCCAGCATCCCGCACACGACCATGGTCATGATGGCGGCCACTATCAGGTTCAGCCCTCCCCACGAGCTGTTGAAATACCAGGCGATGACCGCGCCGAAGGCCACCAGCTCTCCATGGGCGAAGTTGACCAGGCCGGTAGTCCCGTAGATGAGCGACAGGCCGATGGCGCTCATGGCGATGATCAAGCCGAACTTCAGGCCATTGAACACCGTTTGCGCCGCCCGCTCCCCGAACGGAGTTCCTTTGGGGGCTTCACCCACTGCGAACACCACTGCTCGAGGCGTCCCGGCAGCAACAGTCACTTCGGAGGTGGATTCGTAGCCCTCGCGCAAGCTCATTCCGCTAGGCAGGGTGGATTCATCCAAGGTGACCAGATATGTGCCCGCCCCAGGCACCTCCACCGCCCAATGGCCATCGGTGTCGGTGATCGCCTGCCCGATCCCGCCGCCAGACTGATCGGCCACCGTGATCTTGACACCGGCGAAAAACTGGTCAAATCCCAGTCGAAGCGTGCCCTCCAACACCGTGGGCTGAGAGCTGTCGGCTTCGCCTCCAGTCTAGGCCGCCGTGGGAACAACCCAAGCCAGCATCAAACAGAGCACGAGGCCAGCGAGCGCGAGAAGCCTCCGCATCCATTTTCACGCTACTGGCTGGTACTGACTGTCTTGGGGAGCAACCAGAAGCGGGCGATTATTCCTGCTCCCCGTTTCATGAGTAACCGAATTGCGACCACAATGGGGGCGTGGGCGACTGGGACCGGCTGCGGAACGATCTGGCTGAGCTGGACAGGTTGATGGTGGCCTTCAGCGGCGGCGTCGATTCTTCGTTCCTGGCTTGGGTGGCTCACGATGTGCTGGGCGACCGAGCCCATGCTGTCACCGCGGTGTCGCCGTCCTTGGCTGAAGCTGAGCGCGAAGACTGCGCGTTGCTGGCCGCCGAGTGGGGATTGCAGTGGAGCGAAGTGCTTACCGCCGAGATGGAGCGGGCCGCCTATGTGTCCAACGACGGCGACCGGTGCTACTGGTGCAAGGACGCGCTGATGGAGGCAGTGGCCCCGCTGGCCGAGGCCACCTCGTCGACAGTGGCATTGGGGGTGAACATCGACGACCTGGGCGATCACCGTCCGGGTCAGCGGGCAGCTGCCGAGCGTGGCGCGGTCTTTCCCTTGGTGGACGCCGGGTTCTCCAAGGCCGACGTACGGGAGTGGTCGCAGCGGCTGGGGCTGCGCACCTGGGACAAGCCAGCCGCCCCGTGCCTAGCCTCCCGGATCCCCTACGGCACGCCGGTGACGCTCGGGGCGCTGGCTTCCGTGGGCGATGCCGAAGCCGCCCTGCGGCGCTTGGGCTTTGCCGAGCTACGGGTCCGCCACTATGGGGACGTAGCCCGCATAGAGGTGCCCGACGAGCGCTTGGCCGACGTCGTGGCCCAGCGGGCCACGGTGGTCGAGGCGGTGCGCGAAGCCGGCTATCGGTACGTAACGCTGGATTTGGAGGGCCTCCGCTCCGGCAACCTGAATGCCGCCCTAGGCCTCGGCCCCTCGGTCCAGCGGCCTTGACCGACCGCGAACTGCGGGCTGGCGAACAGCAGCTAGCCGAGTGCGCTAGGGAGCTGTCGGAGGGGATCACCCAAGCCCTGCCCGGGTGGGTGATGTCGGCGGTGGAGAGCCGGCTTCTCGCAATGAGCCCGGGGGTTCGAGAGGCAGCTGAGGCCGCGGGAGCGGCTGCTGCGGCTGAGATCGGGGGTGAGGTGGCCCGGCTGCTGGCCGCCGACATCGACGACCAGCGGGAAAACCCCCTGGCTGTTTTGCGCCAGGCGGTGCGCTATCCCACCGAAGTGCTGATCGACGCCGGCGCGGTCCCAGTTGAGCGGGACGATTTCGCCATCGACCGGTTCCCCGACGACATCTTCGACCTGACCCCGGCGTCATTCGGCGACATCCACCCCGACCTGCAATCGCCTGGCCTGACATGGGGGGCAGCCAAGGCATTCGTGCATCGCCGACGCCACCTCTGACCAGGATGAAGCCAGTTCGGAGATGAATGCGCCAAACCTGACATACTGGCGGTGCCAACAGGCGGAATAGTCGTCAATTCAAGGGGAGTAGTGATGGACGCTGATACCGCGTGGGTACTCATATGTGCCGCACTCGTGCTGTTCATGGTGCCAGGCCTGGCTCTGTTCTACGGGGGCATGGTCGGCACGAAGAACGTGCTCAACATGATGAACATGAACCTCTACTGCCTGGGCATCGTCCCCCTGCTGTGGGCGGTGGCCGGCTACGGATTCGCCTCCGGAGACTGGAGCTTCCCGCTGTTCGGAGATTTCGACGCTTTCTGGCTCAACGGCGTGGACGACATGGTGGCCAAGAGAGAATTCGTCTTCGGGATGACTTTTGCGGCCATCACCCCTGCGCTCATCTCCGGTGCGGTGGCCGGGCGCATGAAGTTCTCCGCCTGGGCCATCTTCGTTCCCGTCTGGTCGTTTTTGGTGTACTCGCCGGTGGTCTATTGGATCTATGGCGGTGAAGGCTGGATCTTCCAGTTGCCGGCCCACGACTTCGCCGGCGGCACCGCCATCCACATCAACGCCGGCGCCGCGGCCTTGGCTGTTGTGCTGATACTTGGCCCCCGCAAGGGCTGGCCCCGCGATGTGGACTTCCCCCACAATCTGCCTCTCGTGCTGCTGGGGGCAGGGATCCTGTGGTTCGGCTGGTTCGGATTCAACGCCGGCTCGGCGCTGGCCTCCGACATCACGGCCTCCCACGCCTTTTTGACCACGTTCTTGGCCGCGGCTGCCGGGCTGTGCTCGTGGATGCTGGCCGAGACCATCAAAGACGGCAAGCCCACCGCACTGGGCATGGCCTCGGGCATTGTGGCCGCCCTGGTGGCCATCACCCCGGCGGCCGGCTTCGTGGGGGCGATGTCGTCCATCGTGATCGGCGCCGCAGCCGGCGTGCTGTGCTTTTTGGCCATCGGGCTCAAACTGCGCTACAAGTACGACGACAGCCTCGACGTGGTGGGAATCCACATGTTCGGCGGCATCGTCGGCGGAGTGCTGATCGGGTTCTTCGCCGATTCGGGGGCCATCGAAGGGGCCGACTTCATCGACGGCATTTTCTTCGGCGGCGGCGAGCTGCTGGGCAACCAGATCATCTCCATCGTGGCGGTCATGGCCTACAGCTTCGTGGCCACCTACATCATCACCTGGGTGCTCCACAGCACCATGGGGATCCGGGCCTCCGCCGAGGACGAGAGCGTAGGGCTCGACCAATCGCTCCACGCCGAGACGGCGTACAACAGCTAGTCGGAACCCCGGTAGAGCCCTCAGTCACCGCCACCCAGCGCTGCGGCCCCGTGCAAACGCTTCTTCCGCATAGAAAGAACTTTGCACAACTTGCTACATCAGCCGGTCAAGCACCGTGTCAATCGGGGCTACCATGCCGACATAGAAGGGGCCGAACTCGGCGTAGCGGGCCGACGCCACGTCGTAGCGCATGGTGTACACCACCTCTTTGAGGTCGTCGGGGTGCTCGCAGAACAGCGTCACTCCCCATTCGTAGTCGTCGATGCCGGTGGAGCCGGTGATGAGTTGGAGCACCCGGCCGGCGAAGGTGCGGCCGGTGGCCCCATGCTCATACATAAGCTCTCGGCGACGCTCGAAGGGCAGTTCGTACCAGTTCTGGTCGGGGTTGCGGCGCTTCGACATGGGGTAAAAGCACCACGCCGTCTTGCCCTCGGGAGGGAGCTGGGGATACAGACGGGCCTGCTTGGTCTCCTCCGGCAGCCCGGCGGCGTACTCCGACAGCTCGGTAAGCGACACGTACGAGTCCACGATGTCGAGCCCGCCCTGGCTCACTGTGGTCTGAAAGTTCCGCAGCCGCCACAGATCGCGGTGCAACGCCATAAGCCCGATGTCGGCCTTGTGACCGAGCACGGCCACTACCACGACTTGCACACCCTGGCCTTCGGCCTCTTTGACCGCAGTGGCAATGGCATCGGGATCCACCGCCGGCCCGAGTTTGCCAAAGAGGTGGAGAACGCCGATGCCGATCGACGGCTCGACCGGCCCTGCCACGTCGCTATCCAAGTCGCTCATCACCGCTGATACTACGGCCCAAGGACGACATCCTCGATCTTGACCACCTCGAGGGTGCCGCCGCGCACATTGGCGACGGCGTCGCGCCCAACTGTGGTGTCGCCCACTTCATCGAGCTCCACCGGACCCGAGGCACCGTCGTAGTCGATGTCCACCCCGTCGGCCAAGTGAGCCGCACATACTCGGTAGGTCGTGCACTTTTGGCCCCCACGGGTGATGTCGGGACCCACTGCGATCAGCTCAGGCCCGGTATGAGTACCCGCGGCCAGGGTGGCCAATGCCAAAACCATCACGCAGTCGTAGGCCTGGCCGCCGAAGATGATGTTCCCGCCAACGGTCTCAGACAGCCTCTCGTTGAACTCGTCCCCTCCCGATGCGCCGTAGACGGTGAGTCCGTCCAAATCCGCCGGATTGCCGGGACACACCAGCGAGGGCAACTCGAGGTCGAACATGCCCGCACCGGCGTGAATGGCGCCGGGTGGCACATTGATCTCCAACAAGCTGCGGAGGATCTGGGCTCCTTCGGAAAAGGCAAGAACGGCCACGGTGTCAGCGCCCATCTGACCTACCGACTGGGCGATGTCGTCAAAACTGGGGGCGTCTTGGGAAAACGGCACGATCTTGGACGCGATACCCAGTTCTTGCAAGCTCGCTTCCAGCAGAACCGACAATGACCTCCCCCAGTCGTCGGACCGGGCCAAGATGGCGACGTTGGTCCCGCCGCCTCTGGCGATGTTGTTGGCCATGACCAGTGCGTCGGCCTCCGCGGTGACCACGGTTCGGAAGTAGTACTCGGCATTCTCCTGGGTGCTGAAAGACGGCGACGTGTTGGATGCCGCACACTGGACTATCTGGGTCTCGTAGAGGGTTTGGATGATCGACTGCGACACTCCGGACGCAGCAGCTCCCACGATGACCTGGGCGCCTTCCCCCAAAAGTCGATTCACCGTCTCCACAGCAATGTCGGGGTCGGTGCCCGAGTCGCCCTCCAGGATTCTCACCTTGCCGCCCGCGGCTCCGATGTCCTCCACCGCCAGCTTCACTCCGGAAATCTCCGGCAGGTGCAGGTAGCTGAGCGCTCCGGTCTCCGGCAGCACCGTGCCGATCACAAGCTCAGGAGCGTCGGCCTGAATTTCAGACGCGCCGTCGGACTGCGGCGCCTGTGTTGGCTCAGCCGTGGCGCTCTGTTCGCTGGTTCTGTCTGATCCGCCGCCGCAGCCAGGACGAAGGCAGCAGACCTGACCAGCCCACTTCTCATCGCCCTGAACTGAGCATGGTCAGTCGCCGAAGCCGTTCACCAGCACCGCGAAGTGGCGGCTGGTGGCGTCGTGGCGCTTGCCCACTACTGCCGTGTAAGCGTCAGATTCCCACACCTCGCGGGCCTTTTCCTTGGAGTCGAACTTGATCACCACGGTCTGGTGGCCAGCGGTGTCACCCTCGATCACCTCTGACTCAGTGTCGAATGCGACCAGTTCGGCGCCGTCGCCGATGCCCAGAGCGCCCGCGGCACCCTGCATGTACTCCCCGTAAAGCTCGGGGTTGTCCACCTGATAGTTGACGATGATGTAAGCAGCCATAACTCACTTCTAGCAGACGGGATCAACCCCGGACGAAGAGGCCGAGTCATCCCCGAACAAAAAGAAACGCGCCGCCGGGATGGCCGCCGCCGGTGCTGACCACCACCACCTCGGCCCCGTCCACCTGTCGTCCACCGCCGTGGCCTCGGAGCTGGGTCACCGCCTCGTGCAGGAATCCATAGCCGTGGAGCCGTCCAGCCGATAGCTGGCCCCCGTGGGGGTTGAGCGGGATCTCGCCGTCGCGGGCGATGCGGGTGCCCCCCTCCACGAACGAAGCGCCCTCTCCTTTGCCGCAAAAGCCCAGGCCTTCCAGCCACGACAGGGCGTTGAAGCTGAACCCGTCGTAGAGCAGGGCCACGTCCACGTCGGACGGCTTGAGGTCTGTGCGGCTCCACAAGTGAGCCGAGGGGCCGTCCACCATGGGCTCGTGCAGCAGCGTTCCCTGGTCCCACGACATCCGCTCCCGCATCTGGGTGCCCACTGCCTCCACCAGCACCGGGCGGTGGGGGCCGTCGTAGGCGCAATCCACCGCCGACACCACCAGGGCAGTCGAGCCGTCGCAGGGCACGTCGCAGTCGAAGAGACCGAACGGAGTAGTGATCATCCGGGCGTCCAAGTAGTCGTCGATGGTCATTGGCTCTTGGTAGATGGCCACTGGGTTGTGGGCCGCCCCGGCCCGCTCGGTCACCGGGATCCACCCCAGCTGCTCCCGGGTGGCGCCGTATCGGTGGAAGTAGTGGCTGGCCATGAGCGCAATCCAGTTGCCCGCCGACATCGCTCCGTAGGGCAGCCGCCACTCCATCTCCCCTGAAATTCGAGAACCGCCACCCACACCCGTGTTCTGGCGATTGCCCCAAGCGATCGACGTGGTCTCCCACACGGTACGAAAGCACAGCACGTGGCGGCACAGCCCCGAGGCCACTGCCAGCATGGCATTCACAATCGCGCCGCTCTGGCCGGGAGTCTCCATGGTGCCGCAGAACCACGTGGGGGCGATCCCCAAGGCATCGGCCACCGGGTAGATGCCGCCCTCGGAGTGGCCGCCGGCTTTGGCCCCCCCGCCGGGGTAGGTGGACAGGCCGTCGATGTCGCCCATGGTCAGCCCGGCGTCGGCCACCGCGGTCCGACAGGCTTCAACGGCCAGACTCATTGGATCGCGGCCCAAGCGGCGACCCACCTGCGACAGGCCGGTGCCGGTAATCGCCACCCGGGCTTCGAACTTCTCCGATGTCGGCATGGGACGCACCGGCGCGGGGCGGGGCTCGGGGTATTCGACCTCCTCCGATACCGGCTCGCCGGTGGGAGCGAACACCGGCAGCCACACGTCCTTGTGCTGCTCGAACTGCACTGCCACCGGCATTCCAATGACCACGTCGTCGGGTTCGGCATCCACAATCAAGGTGGTGAGCCGCACCAGGGGGTCGTCCTCGATAGCCACCAGCCCGATCACGTAGGGAACCTCCATGTCGGGCAGCCACGGCTGGCAATTGACGGTAACGCCCACCACCGTTCCCCTGCCCGACACGTCCTTCACCGCGGGAATGCCCCCACACCGAGAGCAGGCAACGCCGGGAGGGTGGAGAAATCGGTCACAGTTCTCGCAGTGCTGGAACCGCAGCACTCCCTCCGAGCCAGACGTCCAGAAGAACTCGTTCTCCGGGGTGAGCTTGGGAAGTGGGCGCACGACAGGCCTTACGTTACCTAGCCAAAGCAGCAGAGAAACAAGACGATCGCCTCAGTGCCCAGGGGAGTAGAAGTTGAGGTTCGCCTCAGTGCCCAGGGGAGTAGAAGTTGAGCTGGCCGTTTCGAGCAAAGCCTGCCAGGCACAAGCCGGCGGCCTGGGCGGTCTCCACCGCCAACGCCGACGGGGCGCTGACCGCCACAACCGCGGCAAATCCCGCAGCCCACGCCTTCTGCACCATCTCGAATGACGCCCGGCCGCTCACGAACAGGCCCTGGCCGTGGGCAGGCATTCGGCCGTCCAACAGCATGCGCCCCACCACTTTGTCCACCGCGTTGTGACGGCCGATGTCTTCTCGGATCAGGGTGGGCTCGCCCTTCGCGGTGAAAGCAGCCGCAGCGTGAACACCTCCGGTCGTGCCGAAGAGGTCTTGGGACACCCGAACCCGATCGGGCACCGCGGCCAGAACTCCGGCGGATATCGGCGTTGCTCCATTGGGCAGCGGACGCAAGCGCTCTGCCAGCGCCTCGATACTCTCAGCTCCGCACAGCCCGCAGGCCGAGGTGGTGAGCCCCAGACGGGGAGTGGCCGGGGGCGCACCGTTGGTCTCCACCGTCACCAGGTTGTATTCGGTGTCGGCAGCCGGTTCGGTGGCGCAGTAGCGAATGGAGGTGACCGAAGCGTCTTCCAATAGCCCCTCGGTGAAGCAGAAACCGGCGGCCAGCTCGAAGTCGTGTCCTGGCGTGCGCATCGTGGTGGTGACGGTCACATCGTCAAGCCGGATGGTGAGCGGCTCCTCCACCACCAGGTAATCGGGGCGCCGGTGCTCGTCACACCCATCCCAATGACGCACCAGCACCCGCTGGGACCGCCCCCGAGTCATGACACCCGGTAAAGCTCGGAGACCACATGGTGCTGAAGCTCCAATCCCATGGCCGCCATGGCCACCGATGAGTGCAATACCTCGCCGTCAGCCCAAAAGCGCCGCTCGGTGGCAACAATCGGCTTGGCAGAGGCGGTGCCCAGCAACGCGGTCGACGCCAACTGGATGTCGCGGCCCTCCACTGTGCCCTCGAGCATCTCGGCGATTCCCGACGGCTGCGCCAGCACCAGCTCTATCCGCCCGTCTCCCTGGGGACGCAGATATCCGGCCTCAGCGTGCAGAGGCAGGCCGGTGCCGACTTCCCGGGTCTTTTGCACATAGGCCACGAAAGGCTTGCCCACATGGGTGAAGGAAATCTCCTCGGCATATGAGAAGTCCTCGATTGTGGGGTAAGCCCCCGTGCCGGTGCCCTGCCATGTTCCCAGCAGAAACGCCAGTGGCCTACATACCGAATGAAGCTCGGCCATACCGCGACGCTACCGCCGCGGACGACAGAAACGGCCCGACAAGCCAAGATTCAACAGCGGGCACAAGCGGCCCGTTTCAATTGGCCTGAGGAGGATCAGGATCTAGAAGTCCATGTCGGGCATGCCGCCGGGCATGCCGCCGCCCTCTTCGGGCTTGTCGGCTATCACTGCCTCAGTAGTCAAGAACAGACCGGCGATGGAGCCGGCGTTCTGAAGCGCCGAGCGGGTGACCTTGGCCGCATCGATGATCCCAGCGGACATCAAGTCCTCATAGTCGCCGGTGGCCGCATTCAGCCCGGAGTTGCCCTCCAGATTGCGGACCCGCTCCACGGCCACGCCGCCCTCAAGGCCGGCGTTGACCGCAATCTGGGTCAGCGGACCCTCCAGCGCCTTGGCCACAATGCGGGCACCGGTGGCCTCATCGTCGCCCGACAGGCTCCCCGCGGCCTTGTCCACCGCTTCTTGGGCCCGCAGCAGGGTGACACCCCCGCCTGCGACCACACCTTCTTCGATGGCCGCTTTGGTGGTGCTGACCGCGTCCTCGATGCGGTGCTTCTTCTCCTTGAGCTCTACCTCGGTGGCCGCGCCCACCTTGAGCACGGCAACGCCGCCCGACAGCTTGGCCAGGCGCTCTTGCAGCTTCTCCCGGTCGTAGTCGGAGTCGGTGTTGTCGATCTCGCCCTTGATCTGGGAGATGCGGCCCTCTACGTCGCCGCGATCGCCCGCTCCTTCCACGACCGTGGTCTCGTCTTTGGTGATGACCACCTTGCGGGCCCGGCCCAGCAGATCCAGCGTGGTGTTCTCCAACTTGAGGCCCACCTCTTCGCTGATGACCTGGCCGGCAGTCAAGATCGCCATGTCCTGGAGCATGGCCTTGCGGCGGTCTCCGAAGCCCGGGGCCTTCACCGCAGTGGAGTTGAAGGTGCCCCGGATCTTGTTCACCACCAAAGTGGCGAGGGCTTCACCCTCAACATCTTCAGCGATGATCAGCAGCGGCTTGCCTGCCTGCATCACCTTCTCGAGCACCGGCACGACGTCGCGCACCGCGGTGATCTTCGATCCCACGAACAAGATGTAGGGATCGTCGAGCACCGCTTCCATGCGCTCGGCATCGGTCACGAAGTAGGGGGAGATATAGCCCTTGTCGAAGCGCATGCCCTCGGTGAAGTCCAACTCCAAGCCGAAGGTCTGCGACTCTTCCACAGTGACCACACCGTCTTTGCCCACCTTGTCGATGGCCTCGGAAATCAGCTCGCCGATCTCGGCGTCGGCGGCCGAGATAGCCGCCACGTTGGAAATCTGGTCCTTGTCGGAGGACACGTCCACCGACTGGGATTGGATGGCCTCCACTGCGGCCTCCACCCCGGCTTCGATGCCCTTCTTGATGGACATGGGGTTGGCCCCGGCGGCCACGTTCCGCAGTCCCTCGCGCACCATCGACCAGGCCAACACGGTGGCGGTAGTGGTTCCGTCACCAGCCACGTCATCGGTCTTCTTGGCCACCTCTTTGACCAGCTCGGCGCCGATCTTCTCGTAGGGGTCCTCCAACTCGATCTCTTTGGCGATGGACACGCCGTCGTTGGTGATCGTGGGGGCACCCCACTTCTTTTCCAGAACGACGTTTCGGCCCTTGGGGCCAAGCGTGACCCGTACGGCGTCGGCTAGCTGGTTCATTCCCGACTCCAGCGCGCGACGGGCCTGCTCATCGAATGAAATGATCTTGGGCATCCTCGAACACTCCTTTTTGCACTCTCGGCTATTCGCCGGCTTTTAGCACTCTCAGTATGAGACTGCTAAAGACTACCGAGGGCTCGGCAGAACGCCAAACTCAAGTGGCGAAATCAACCGCCGGCCACTGCGGGCACGATGGCCACCGTCCCGCCGTCGGGAACCGACGTGCCCAAGCCGCCTGCGAATCGGACATCGTCGTCGTCCACAAATACGTTGACGTATCGGTGGAGACCGCCCGACTCGTCTATGAGGCGGTCCATGAAACCGGGATGGCTGGCGTCCAGCGAGGCGATCACGTCGCGGGCGGTCTCGCCCTCGACGGTGACCTCGCTGGCCCCGCCAGAGAGGGGTCGAAGGGTGGTCGGTATCCGAACGGTCACGCTCATGGGCCATGATGCTATTCGGATGAACTGCTGGAGACGACTCGTAGACCGAGGGCCGGGTTGAACAGGAGGCGGAAATTTGCCTCGGGGGAGTTCTCGGCCACCGATCTCGTCGACCGCAAAGGGGCGACGACGGTGTCAGTTTGCCTGCCCGCCCGCAACGAGGAAGCCACCGTGGGGACCATCGTGCAGGTGGTGCGCGCCGAGCTCATGGACAAGCTGGGCCTGGTAGATGAGCTGATTGTGATGGACGACCACTCCACCGATCGCACCGCGGCGGTGGCCGAGGCCGCCGGGGCCACTGTGGTGGCTTGCTCCGACGTGCTTGCCCACCTAGGAAACCAGCCCGGCAAAGGTGAGGCGCTGTGGAAATCGTTGTACGCGTCCACTGGCGACATCGTGGTGTGGTGCGACAGCGACGTGGCCAGCTTCGGCCCCCACTTCATCTCCGGTCTGCTGGGGCCTTTGTTGGCCGACGATTCCATCGGATACTGCAAGGGCTTCTACCACCGTCCCGTGGGGGCCGACCAGCGGGGCGGGGGGCGGACCACCGAGCTGGTGGCCCGGCCGCTCATCGCTCTGCTGTTTCCCGAATTGGGCGACATCGCCCAGCCGCTGGCCGGGGAGTACGCCGGGCGTCGGGAACTACTGGAGCGGCTGCCGTTCGTCCAGGGGTACGGAGTTGAGATGGGGCTGCTCATCGACGTATGGCGGTTGGCAGGCTACGACGCCATCGCCCAAGTGGATCTGGGCATTCGCATCCACCGCAACCGACCCCTGCACGAATTGTCGCGCCAGGCCATCGAGGTCATGCAAGTAGCCCTTCATCGAGCTGATCGCACCCTGGTGAACACGGCGATCACGCTGCGCCGTCCCGGCTTCGCCGATTCCGAGATCACGATGCAGGAGCGCCCTCCCCTGATTGAGGTCTCCAGCTAACTCCGCCAAGCTCTTTGAAAAGGGAGCCTGGCTAAGACTCCAGATAACCCATAACCACGTTGCCGATCAGCCGGACGGTGTCGGCCATGGCCAGCTCGGGGCCAAATCGGTCGCTCAGGCTGATCAGATCACCACAGGCCGGCGCGGTGGCGCCGTCGATCCGGCCCACGACCGTGAGTACGGGCACCCGGGCGGCGGCCGCCATCTCCCCCACTCCTCCCACAACCTTCCCCTCAAACGACGTGGAATCCAAGGCGCCCTCACCGGTCACCACCAGATCGGCGCCCTCGATAAGGCCGTATAGATCTACCTCTTCAGACAACAGCTCGAATCCGTTGCAAAGCTCGGCACCCGCGCACGCCAAGCCGCCGGCCAGCCCACCGGCCGCCCCGGAGCCCTCCATATCGGCCACTTCGATGCCATAGGTTTCGGCGTACACCTGGCTCAGCCGCTCCAATCGTCGGCGCAACAGCTCCACTTGCGGTGGACTTGCCCCCTTCTGGGGCCCGAACACCTCGGCGGCGTCCACAAAGCGCGTCCTCACGTCGCAGGCCACAGCCAGCTCGACCCCCTTGAGCCGTTGCGTTGGGTACAGCGCGCGCAGCGCGCCCAGACCTCCGTCGGTGGTGGCCGAGCCCCCAACCCCCACCAGCACGCGTCGGGCGCCCCGCTCAATTGCCGCGTCAATCAACTCTCCGGTGCCGTAGGTAGTGGCTCCCAGGGGATCGTTGGCCTCGGCCCCGCCAGCCAGCACCAATCCCGAGGCCCGGGCCATCTCAATGACCGCGGTATGGCGATGAAGGCGCCACATGGCCTCTACCGGATCGCCCAAGGGGCCAGTCACGGTAGTGGTGCGATTGGCCCCGCCTACAACGTCTAGCGTGCCCTCTCCCCCATCGGCCATCGGGGCGGCAACGGCGGTCGCGCCGGCGTGCTCAGCGGCGAGAACTATGGCTTCGGCAACTTGGGTGGCCGTGGCCGTGCCCCGGAACTTGTCGGGGGCGGCAACAATGCGCATCTAGCCAGTTCGCTGCGCCAGGCTGTCGGGTCCGATCAAAACGAGGACGTAGGCGTTGCCCAACGTATCGAGCGTGATGCCCCCGGGAGGAGGATCGGGCATCGGCCACCGCGGTTTTTCGCTTTCGCCCAACAGTCTGGCGACGCACTGGGCGTCGATCTCATATCCAGCCCGGTAGTAGAAGGCCGAGCCCGTCTGGGCACTCGCGTTCACCGGGGGCAGCGTCACATAGTTGGCGGCATTCAACTCACCCGAAAGCCGACCGGCTGCCCCGGACACGTCGGTGCCATTGGCCACCAGCACGCCAATGGTGGATGGATCCCGGCACTCCAACTCCTCCTCCGGGTCAGGAGCAGCAGGCTCGGTCTCCTCGGGGGCGCTGGTGGTCTCCTGGGTTCCCTCGGGAGCGGGAGCGGGGGTTGCCGCCGCTTCGCTGCCGTTTTCCGACGGGGTCTCGACCGGATCGGGGGTCACCTCGGCCTCCACCGTCGCCTCGACGGTGGGCGGGGTGGTCGCCGTTGTGGAATCGTCGTCGTCAAGGCCGCGGGCCAGGACGAACGCGCCCGCCGCGATCAGGGCGAGAACCAGCACCACCCCCTTGAGGGCCATCTGGTTGTTGGGTACTCGATTCGACTCCATAGTGCCTCTGATTTCGGGCCGTTATCTCGACGGCTGCCGGCCAACCGAGGTGTGGCCGAACTTCGACCGTCTGCGCCGATCGCGCAGACGGCGCAGACGGCGTACGACCATCGGGTCGTACGCCATTGCATCCGTCTCTTCCAATAGTTCGTTAAGCAGTTGATAGTACCGGGTGGTGGACAACTCGAAGCGCTCGCGAATTGCCGCTTCCTTCGACCCTGTCTCCTGCCACCAGGTGCGCTCAAAGTCCAAGATCTCCTGATCTCGTCTCGTGAGAGCCATTCCACAAGCGTTACCCACGCCAAGGCCTTATTCAAGCACCCTCCCCAAACCACACCCCTTATGCTCTTTTCTCAATAGATGCCCGAGTAGCTCAGTCGGCAGAGCAGCTGTCTTGTAAACAGCAGGTCGCAGGTTCGATTCCTGTCTCGGGCTCTGTGTGATGTGTCAAGACATAGGAAACTTGTGAACCTGCGCGGGGGCGGGTTTTCAGGTTTTGTTTCGGGGTTGGTAGTCGCGGGTTGGGTCGAGTTGGAGTTGGCGTAGGAGTTCACCGGTTTGGGTGTCGATGACTCTGATGTGGGTGCCGGCGATGAGCAGGAGCACTGGGGTTCGTTTGTGTTTGCGTCCGATGCCGATGTGGTGGAGTTTGCCGTTGTGGCGCAGGGTGACGGTTCCTGATTTGTCGATGCGGTCGTGTCGGACTCTGAAGTGGGTTCTGTCGCCGTGTCGGGCGGGTTCGGCTTTGGGGATGCGCTGGTAGGCGGCGGCTGGTGTGGTCCGGCCGAGGGATCGGTGGGGGCGGTGGTGGTTGTAGGTGTCGGCGAATTCGTCGATGAGGCCCTGGAGGGAGTTGAGGTTGTTGGCGGGGGTTCGGGCTCTGAGCCATTTCTTGAGGGTTTGTTGGAACCTCTCGACCTTTCCGCAGGTGGTGGGGTGGTTGGGGGAGGAGTTCTTCTGTTCGATGTCCAGGGCCGCGAGGCGGGTCTCCAGCGCGTTGCGCCCGCCGCGGCCGCCGGAGAAGCGGGTGGTGTAGACCATGGCGTTGTCGGTGAGCACCGACGCGGGAAAGCCGTGCTCACAGCAGGTTTGGTCGAAGGTGTCGACGACTATGGGGCCGGTTATGCGGCGGTGCGCGGTGACCGAGAGGGCGTAGCGGGAATGGTCGTCGAGCCAGGTGATGACCTCGGCTGTGGAGCCGTCGGCGAGGTTCCAGTGGCAGAAGTCGGACTGCCACATCTGGTTGGGCAGATCGGCCTCGAACCGGACATAGGACGACTTCGGCCGTTTTTTGGGGTTGGGCTCGACGAGGCCCCGCTCGGCCAGGCGGCGGCGCACAGTGGACGGCGACACGGTGATCTGGTGGCGCTGGGCGAGGTGCCAGCAGATGGTGTGGGGCCCCGCGTCGAGCCCCAGTTCGGCGAGCTCTGAGCGCAGGTTCACGACCAGCTCGACTGTCTCGGCGGGGATCGCCGCAGGGGTGGTGCGGGGGCGGCGCGACCGGGCCTCGAACGCCGCTTCGCCCTCGGCTTTGTAGCGGGCCACCAGCTTGGAGACCCAGCCCTTGGACACCTCATAGAGCCTGGCTGTCTCGGTCTGGGACCGGCCCTCCAAAACGACGGACATGATGATCGCTCGAGCCTTCGACACCCCCTACAATCACCCGCACGGCAAACCACCAGAGTTTCCGATGTCTCGCGACATGGGTTTCCGATGTCCTGAACCACCACACTGCCGGGGGCTCTGATCTAGCGTGTCCAGAGACACCACGATGAAAGGAGCCCCCGTGGCAGACGAACCAGCCTGGTCGATGGGGATCGAGGAGGAGTACCTCCTGGTGGAGCGGGAGAGCGGAGCCCTCATCACCGAGCAGCCGTCCGGAATCCTGGAGAAAGTGGCCGACTTGCACCATGGCCTCGTGGCTAGGGAGCTGTTCAGCTCGCAGCTCGAGATCGGCACCGGCATCTGCACCGACTTCAAGCATCTGCGGGCCGACATCGGACTACTGCGCCTCGCGGTCACCGAGGCGGCCGACGACTACGGGCTGGCGCCGATAGCAGCCTCTTCCCACCCATTCGCCAGTCTGCAACAGCAGAAGGTGACCGAAGGAGAGCGCTACCAGGCTCTGGCCGAGGATCTCCAAGGCGTGACCCGCCGGCTGGTGATCTCCGGCCTGCACGTCCACGTCGGCATCGAAGACCCCGACCTCCGGGTGGACCTGATGGGCCAGGTCGCCTACTTCCTGCCCCATCTGCTGGCCCTGTCCACCTCGTCGCCGTTCTGGGAGGGACGCGACACCGGCCTCAAGAGCTACCGCATGGCGGTGTTCCGGACGCTGCCCCGCACCGGGCTGCCGGAGAAATTCGACTCGTGGTCGGAGTTCCGGCGCCATGTGGACGTGCTGGTGCGGGCTGGGGTCATCGAGGACTCCACCGAAGTGTGGTGGGACATCCGCCCGTCGGAGCGCTACCCCACCCTGGAGATGCGGGTCACCGACCTGCCCACCAGGATGGAGGATACCATCACCGTCGCCGCCCTGTACGTGTGCCTGCTGCGGATGCTGTGGCGGCTCAAGCTGGAAAACCGCCGGTGGCGCAGCTACGCCAACTTCCTCGTTTCGGAGAACCTGTGGCGGGCCGAGCGATACGGGATCAGCGACCGCCTGATCGACTTCGGCAAAGGAGAGATGGTGCCGCTGCCCGACCTGGTGGAAGAGATCATCGAGATGGTCCGGCCCGACGCCGAGGCCCTGGGCTGCGTGACCGAGGTTGAACACGCCCGCACCATCTGCCAACGCGGCACCTCAGCCGACCGCCAACTGGCCGTGTACCAGGAGGCACAAGCCGAAGGCGCCACCGACCAAGAAGCCCTCCACGCCGTAGTCCAAACCCTGATCACCGACACCCTCGCCCCACCCCAGACTTAATCGTGATAGCCAGGGGGCTATCTCGGGCATACGCAGCCAAACCCTGAGCACCACGGCTACAAGGCATAAGAAAATGCCATCATCGGCCGCCAAAAACTGCTGCGCCAACGCCCTCAAAAGGGGCTCTACGCGACGGAGCTGGGGCCAGTCAGCAAGCGAAAGTTCCTCTTGGCGATTTTCTGGGCTGGCTCCGGAAGCCGCTCGAACTGCATCCGGAACTGAGGCGTTGTCCGATGCACCTAGAACTCCTGAAGTGCGCCGTCCTCCTTGGCCTCGAGGGCCTCATGAATTAAGAAATCCAACGCCCCCTCATCCGAATCGGCTTGGATCTGCCTATCCCACTTCTCCCAGTCCAATTCGCTGATCCACTCTTTCATCTGCGCAAACTCGACTTCGGGAAGAACAAGTATCGCCCGCTGAATCTCAATGATTGCCGACATTGCATCATCGCTACGGGATTCCGTGCGTCTGGTCTTGCTCATCGTCACCTTGATGCTCCTTTGCCTTTCAAGACCAACAGGTCATGATCTGGGAAGGGAGCCCTTTGAAGCCAACTCCGACTGCAGTCCAACCCTAACGGTAGCCGTATCCCGTCACAACCAAGGACGGGATACCAGGTCCTGCTGAATTTCAGCTCTCAGCCTTCGGCACGCTGTCGGTGGCGGGCGACTTCGAAGCAGCCGATGGCCACCGCGGCGGCGGCGTTTAGGGAGCTGAGGCTACCGGCCAGGGGGATGGTGGCCACCATGTCGCAGCGCTGGCGGGCCAGGCGGGACAGTCCCCGGCCTTCACTGCCCACCACCAGGGCCACTGCGTCGTCGGCCACGCTCATGTCGTACACCGATGTGGGCGCGGTCACGTCGAGCCCTACCGACCACACCCCCAACTCGGCCAGGCGGGCCAGCGCGTTGGGGATGCCCGGCACCAACGCCATAGGCACGTGTTCTGCCGCTCCGGCGGCGGCTTTGGCCGCGGCGGGGGTGATGTGGGCGGCCCGGTGCTTTCCCAGCACCGCGCCGGTGACCCCGGCGCATTCGGCGGTTCGCAGGGCCGCCCCGACGTTGCCCGGATCAGTGATCCCATCCAGCACCAGCAAGAACGGGGGGCGTCCGTCGGAGGGGCGGGCCAATTCTTCCAAATCGTGCTCGCGCAGGGGCGCGGCCCGAGCCATCACCCCCTGTGGGGCCTCGGTGACGGCCATCGACTCGAACTTGCCCTTGGCCACTTCTTTCAGCGGTACCCGAAGCTCTGCGGCCAGTTCCACGATCTGAGCCAACAATCCGGTTTGGTTCTGGCCGGCGGCGATCACCACTTCGTGAGTAGGGCGAACTCCGGCCAAGAGCAACTCCCGCACTGCCTGGCGGCCCTCCACCCGATCACCGCCCAGCCCCGCTGGACGACGGCGGCGCTCTTGGTGGTCGCCGGGTTGACGGCCTTTGCCTCTGCTCCCGGCCTGGCCCCGGTTCCCGGTTCCGCCCCGCCTCTGGTTCCCGCCTTGGCCCCGATTCTCGCCTTGCCCTCGCCCTGGCTTGCGGCTCCGAGAGCTCATGGGCGTTCGATCAGCGCCACCGACCAGCAGGCCAGGCCCTCGCCTCGGCCCAATGCGCCCAGAGCTTCGGCCCGCTTTCCCTTAACCGTGACCGGAGCGCCGACCACGCCGCTGAGCCGGGCTTCCATTTCACCTCGTTTGGGGGCGATACGAGGAGCCTCGGCCACCACCGTGCAGTCGGCGTTAACCACCCTCCAACCCGCCTCTGCCAAATGAGCCACCGCGTCGGCCAACAACACGAGGCTGTCGGCACCGGCCCATGCGTCGTCGGTGTCGGGGAACAGCACGCCGATGTCACCCAATCCCGCCGCGCTCAACAGGGCGTCGGTCACCGCATGGGCCACCGCGTCGCCATCGCTATGGCCCACCAATCCTGGCGAGTCTTCGAACCTGACACCGCCCAGGATGAGAGGCCGGTCGGAGTCTCCGCTGAATCGGTGTGTGTCGAACCCGTGGCCTATTCGAATCTCCCCATTCATGGCGCCAACCATGCCTCGGCAGCAGCCAGATCGTCGGGGTGGGTGATCTTGACGTTGCGGGAATGGCCCTCCACCGCAACCACGGAATACCCGGCCGCCTCTACCAAGCCGGCATCGTCGGTGGCGTCGTCGGCACTGGCGTGGGCCGCTCGCAGCAACTCAGCTCGAAACGCCTGCGGGGTCTGCACCGCTTGCAGCGTGCTGCGATCCACCACTCCCCCGTCCACCCTCCGGATGGTATCGGTCACCGGCACCACCGGCACCGCTCCGGCGGCACCCGATCGCACCTCGTCGATGACCCTGTCATAAACATCAGCTCCGGCCAGTGGACGGGCCGCGTCGTGGACGCAAATGATGTCGGCGTCATCGGGCACGGCGCCCAGACCATTGCGCACTGACGCGGCCCGGCTCGGTCCGCCTGCCACTACTGCGGCAGCATCCAATCGAGCCGACTCAGCCTCCACATCCAAAGGCGGCACCACCACCACCACACCGTCGCTCACCTGGGCGGCCACCGCCACGCTGCGGTCCACCACCCGGCTGCCGGCCAATTCCAGATACTGCTTGGCGCCTCCGAAGCGGGTGCCCGAGCCGGCGGCCACGATCACCGTCCACACCGAGGGTTGGGTGACCATCGCCTCTACGCGCTCAGGAACTCGATGACCCGGGCCCAGGCATCGGCCGCGTCGTCCGGGCGGTGGGCGGGGCGGTCGGGATCATGAACGAAACCGTGATCGGCGCCCTCGTAAGACACTATTGCCGCGCCGGCCGCCTCCAATGCAGCCACGTCATCGGCCGGGGTGAACGGATCTTCAGTGCCGATGATGGCCAATAGCGGACACGGATCGCCCGCGGCCAACAGCTCCAGCGGCTCGCCCTGGCCGGGGCCTCTCCAGTGCTCGGGCAGCCGGATCATCCCGTAGAAGGAGGCCGCCCGGTGGAACTGCCCGGTGGCCGCCGCCTTGATTGTGTACATGCCGCCCATGCAGAAGCCGGTGATCACCACCGTTTCGCATTCGGTGGCACCGGCCGCGGCCGACACATCGGCCAGCACCTGCTCGTCGATCAGCTCGCAGACCGCGGCCATCCGCTCTTCAGCCGCCAGGTCCTCTCGACCAGGAAATACTTGGGGAGCGCACACCGTCCATCCTTGCTCGGCAGCAAGCCGGGCCACGTGATCGTCGAACAGGGGCCGCAGGCCCATCAGGTCCGGGATCAGCACCAGTCCCCGGTCGGCGCCCTCGACCCTGGCCAACTCAGCCGGCGTTCCCGTCGACAACTCGATGCGCATGGCCCTTGTTTAGCCCACCAAGGGTGCACAACGGGAGCACAGGTGGGAGCATTAGGGCATGGCTCATCCTCACTTGGAGCTCACTGCCCGGCCCCGGCGCAACCGGCGCACCCCAGCCATTCGTGACATGGTGCGCGAGACCGAGCTCAGCCCCGCGCATCTCGTGCTGCCCCTATTCGTACACCGAGGTCCGGACGAGTCCATCGACTCGATGCCCGGTGTGAATCGCTGGAGCGTGAGTGGACTCGTGGACGAGGTAGGCCGAGCCGCCGATCTCGGGGTTCGGGCCGTGGTCCTGTTCGAAGCCGCCCCCGAAGAGCTGAAGACCCCGACTGGTGACGAGGCCTGGAATCCCGACGGACTGATTCCCCAGACCATCAGGGCCATCAAGGCCGCCCATTCCGACACGGTGGTGATGACCGATGTGGCCCTCGACCCCTACAACAGCGACGGCCACGACGGCATCGTGGCCCCCGACGGCACCATCGTGAACGATGAGACCGTCGAGGTGCTGTGCCGCCAAGCCCTGACCCATGCCGACGCCGGGGCCGACATTGTGGCCCCCAGCGACATGATGGACGGCCGGGTGGGGGCCATCCGTGAGACGCTCGACCACCACGGGCGCACCGAGGTGGGCATCTGCGCCTATACCGCCAAGTACGCGTCGGCGTTCTTCGGGCCGTTCCGGGGAGCGCTGGACTCGGCCCCTCGCTCCGGCGACAAGAAGACCTACCAAATGGATCCGGCCAACAGCCGCGAGGCCCTGCGGGAGCTAGAACTGGACATCGCCGAGGGCGCCGACATGGTCATGGTGAAGCCGGCCGGGCCGTACCTGGACGTGGTGAGGCGGTTCGCCGAAACCTCAGTGGTGCCGGTGGCCGCCTACCAAGTGAGCGGTGAGTACTTGATGATCAAAGCAGCCGCGGCGTCGGGCTGGCTCGACGAGCAGGCCGTTATCATCGAGACCCTCGGTGGCATCCGCCGAGCCGGAGCAGACGTCATTCTCACCTACTTCGCCGGGCAGGCCGCTCGGCTTCTCTCGTAGCCGCGACTCAGGAGCGGGGCCGGCGTCGGAAGAAGTCGGAGAAACTGGTCACCACCGCATGGCCGGGGGCCTCGCCATCTTGGGGGCGAGCCTCAGCCAACAACGCAGTGGACATCCCCAGGGCCTGGGCGGCATCGAGATGGTCGGCGACCACGTCTATGAGCAGAGTGTTCTCATAGGGAACCGACGTGGTCCGCCGCAGGGCTTCATAGACGCCGGGCGCGGGCATGCAGACGCCCACATCGCTGCTCACGATCCAGGTGTCCACGCCGGTGATCTCCAGCCGTTCCCGCAGAGCCGACGACCACGAGGAGATGTCGTTTGACAGGCAGGCCACCGGAAGCTCCCGACGAGACATCTCGGCCACGAAGTCCCGAGCCCCAGACCGCACGTTGTACTGGGCCAAGAACTGCTCGGTCAGCTCAGCAGGATCGTCGTCCATTCCGAGTCCGGCCCACAGCTCCCCGGGGGTGATGCGGCCTAAGACTGCCTGGTGATGAAGCTGTTGCACGTTCTCCTCATCAACCTCGCAGCCGCGCTGATCAGCGAAGGCCGCCAGAAGGCTGGCCGGCTCATCGGCCGGATCGAAAAGCACCCCGAGCGGGTTCAGCACCACCAGCCGCAACCGTCGGGACGGAGGCTGCGCCGCGGTGGAGCCTGCCGCCCGGGCCAGCGAGTTCTGGGAAACGGTCGGGTCGGTACTGCGGTCGCGGGCCCGGCGCTCCAGCAGATACCCGGCAATGGCGATCAGCACCGACAGACCCACCAGCACAAACGCCGCCCAGGCCACCCACCGGAGGGTCACCGCCGTGCCGCTCTCGTCTTGGGCGGTCATTTCCAGCCGTGTGGCTTGATCTGCCCCGAATTCCAGAATTTCTTCCCGCTCCGGGCCTACCGGCAGATCCAACACCACGCGCATGGTGACCCCCTCCAACAAACCCTCCGCGTCAGGGGTTGACTCGCCGAAGGGATTGCCGCCCAGGCGCTCTGTGAGCTCGGGGTCAGTGAACAGGTCCAGTCCGCCCGACAGGTCGACTACGCCGTTCACCCGATATTCGGTCTGGGCGAAAGAGGTTTCGCGCTCAAAGGTGAAGTCCCGAAACACCTCCGCGGAACCGAAGATCTCGGCCAGCACCGACTCGAGCTGCTGGGGAGAAGCAAACGGTTTGGAAGCAGAGAAGCTGGTACGACCTTGGTCATCGATGCGGGGGTCGTTGTATGACCAACCCGACTCCGGGTCTTCAATGTCTTCGGTCAACAGAAGAGAGGTGATTTCGGGCGCAAGCGCCACCGCCTCCTGGTCCAAGGCCACGTCAACTGTGACCAGCCCGGAACCGTCTTCGTTGAAGTCGATGCCCACCTCGATCTCCACTTGGCAGGCGGCCAGACCCAGTACCAGCACAAGGAGGATCGCCCCCCTGCGGGCCACTGTGAACACGCCAGCCCGTTGCCTCGCGGCCCCCCTGCGAACCACTGCCGGCATTCGACTATGCGCCGGCCAGTTCTTCCACCGGGGGCGGTTCGAAGCCCTCGATCGCCCGGAAGCTGATCCGCTCAGAGCCGGATTCGTCGGGATCGTCCTCCGCGTCAACCAGAATCGTCTCGCCGGCTCGGAACTCCTTCCACAAGAGCCGCTCCGAGAGCGGATCCTCTACCAGCCGCTGAATCGCCCGGCGCAGCGGGCGGGCCCCCAGCGTGGGGTCGTAGCCCCGCAGAGCCAGCAGCACCTTTGCCGATTCAGTGAGCTCCAACCCGATGCCCTGGGACTCAAGCTGGTTCTGCAACCGCTTGATCATCAAATCAACGATCCGAGTCACTTCTTCCCGCGTCAGCTCGTGGAACACGATGACCTCATCGATGCGGTTCAGGAACTCGGGACGGAAGTGGTCTTTGAGCGCTTCGGTGACCTTCTCCTTCATGCGCTCGTAGGTGATGGCCTCATCGGCCCTGGTGAAGCCCAGATTGGCCTTGCGCAGGTTCTGGGTGCCCAGGTTGGAGGTCATGATGAGCACGGTATTTCGAAAGTCCACCGATCGCCCTTGGCTGTCGGTCAAGCGACCCTCCTCCAAGATTTGCAGGAGGGTGTTGAACACGTCGGGATGGGCCTTTTCGATTTCGTCGAACAGGACCACCGAGAACGGTTTGCGACGCACGGCCTCGGTGAGCTGCCCACCCTCCTCATAGCCGACGTAGCCCGGCGGCGAGCCCACCAGGCGGCTGACCGTGTGCTTCTCCATGTACTCAGACATGTCCAGTGCGATGAGAGCCTGCTCGTCGCCGAACAGGAACTCGGCCAGCGTTTTGGCCAGCTCGGTCTTGCCGACGCCTGAAGGGCCCAGGAAAATGAACGACCCGCTGGGCCGCTTGGGATCCTTGAGGCCGGCCCGGGTGCGGCGGATGGCCTGCGACACCGCCTTGATGGAGTCCTCCTGGCCAACGACCCGCTTGTGCAGCTCGTCTTCCATGCGCAGGAGCTTGGCCGTCTCCTCCTCGGTGAGCTTGTAGACGGGAATTCCGGTCCAGATGGACAGAACCTCGGCCACCGCCTCCTCGTCCACCTCATCGAAGAGGTCCACGCCTTTGGCCCGGATCTCCTCGTCCATCAACTCCTTGCCGGCCAGCAGTTCCTTCTCCTCGTCTCGCAGCCGCCCGGCCTCTTCAAAGTCCTGCTGCTCTACTGCGCTCTTCTTACGGGCGACGACCTGAGAAAGCTCGTTCTCAAAGTCTTTGTAGTCGTTCGGGGTGCCCATCCGCTTGATGCGCAAGCGGGAGCCGGCCTCATCGATGAGGTCGATGGCCTTGTCGGGAAGGTGGCGGTCGGAGATGTAGCGATCGGCCAGGTTGGCCGATGCCACCAACGCCTGATCGGTGATGGTGACCCGGTGATGGGACTCATAGCGATCTCTCAGCCCCTTGAGGATCTCGATGGTGTGGGCGATGGTGGGCTCCTCCACCTTGACCGGCTGGAACCGCCGCTCCAACGCGGAGTCTTTCTCCAAGTGCTTGCGGTACTCGTCGAGGGTGGTGGCCCCAATGGTCTGGAGCTCGCCCCGAGCCAGCATGGGCTTGAGAATTGAAGCAGCGTCAATGGCTCCCTCGGCCGCGCCCGCGCCCACCAGAGTATGCAGCTCGTCGATGAACAAGATGATGTCGCCCCGCGTCTTGATCTCCTTGAGCACCTTCTTGAGGCGTTCCTCGAAATCACCCCGATAGCGGGATCCGGCCACCAGCGCGCCCAGGTCAAGGGTGTAGAGCTGTTTGTTGCGGATGGTCTCGGGCACGTCGTCGGTCGCGATTTTTTGGGCCAGGCCCTCCACGATGGCGGTCTTGCCCACGCCGGGCTCACCCACCAGAACCGGGTTGTTCTTGGTGCGCCGGGACAACACCTGCATGACCCGCTCGGTCTCCCTTTGCCGGCCTATTACCGGGTCGAGGCCGCTGTCTTTGGCCAGCTTGGTGAGGTTGCGGCCGAACTGGTCGAGCACCAGCGATCCCGAGGCACCGCCCTCGCCGCTGCCGCCGGGAGAGGTGGTGGCCTTCTCCGGGGACCCCGATCCCTGCGGACCGCCGTAGCCCGACAAGAGCTGGATTACCTGCTGGCGGACTCGGGACAGATCAGCGCCCAGCTTCACCAACACCTGCGCCGCCACCCCCTCGCCCTCTCGGATCAAGCCCAAAAGGATGTGCTCGGTGCCGATGTAGTTGTGGCCCAGCTGCAACGCCTCCCGCAGAGACAGCTCCAGCACCTTCTTCGCCCGGGGGGTGAACGGGATGTGCCCCGATGGGGAAGACCCGCCCTGGCCGATGATCTCCTCAACCTGGTTGCGCACCGCCTCCAGAGAGATTCCCAGTGATTCCAGCGACTTGGCCGCCACTCCCTCGCCCTCGTGGATCAAGCCCAAAAGGATGTGCTCGGTGCCGATGTAGTTGTGGTGGAGCAGGCGCGCCTCCTCCTGGGCCAGCACAACAACCCGGCGAGCTCGATCTGTGAATCTCTCGAACACGGCAATCTCCCGATAGGGGCCTCGACTCGAAGTGTAACCATCCCACCCCCCAATTTCGTCCCTGGAACCTCAACCACCCGCACCCCGGCGCCGCTGATCAGGCCGCAACCGGATCTCGATGGGGGAAAATGAGGATCGTCCCACTACGCTGACTATGTGGTTCGCAGCCCCCTCGACTTGATTCCCACCATGGGGCGCGACCTGGATCGGCTGGAGTCGCGGCTGGAAAATTCTGTGCAGACCCAAGATCCATTCCTCACCGAGGTGGCCGGCCATCTTATACGGGCCGGGGGCAAGCGGGTTCGACCGGGGTTTGTGATCGCGTCGGCGGCCATCGCCCAGAACCAGCCGGCGCCTGCCGAAGTCGATGTGCTCACCGGCGGCGCGGCGGTGGAGCTGGTTCATTTGGGATCTCTGTACCACGACGACGTGATGGACGAAGCCCAGGTGCGGCGAAACGTGGCCAGTGTGAACGCCAAGTGGGGGAACCTGCGAGCCATCCTGGCCGGAGATTTCCTGCTGGCCCGGGCCTCAGAGCTGGCCGCTTCGCTCGGTACCGAGGTGGCCGGGCTGCTGGCCGCCACCATTGGGAGATTGTGCGAAGGCCAGGTGCGGGAGTTGCAGGACACCGGCAACCCCTACCGCACCGAGACCTCCTACACCGACTCCATCGAGGGCAAGACCGCCTCCTTGCTGGCCACCTCGTGCCGCATAGGCGGCCTGGTCGCCGGTTTGGACCGCCCGACGGTAGACACCCTCACCCAGTTCGGCCGCTACTACGGGCTGGCCTTCCAGGTAGTGGACGACATCTTGGACATCGTGGCCACCGACGAGCACCTGGGAAAGCCGTCGGGCAACGACCTGCACGAGGGGATCTACACCCTGCCGGTGATCCGGGCGCTGGGCTCCGACTGCGGTCCTCAACTCATAGAACTGTTGGGCGGGACGGTGTCGGACGCAACCGTCCGGTCGGCCCTGCAATTGGTGCGGACCAGCGGCGGAGTAGAGGAGGCGCTGAACGTCGCCCGGCACTATGTCCATCAGGCCTCTTCAAGCCTGGAGTCTCTCCCCCCGACCAAGGCGACCGCCGCCCTACAGGTAGCCACCGACCATCTCATCGACCGGGCCCGCATCCCCCTGGGCGACCACGAGAACCGACTCCGCTAGCGTTCCGGTGGCTCGGGGCGCAGCGTGGGGAACAAGATCACGTCGCGGATGCTGGGCACGTCGGCCAGCAGCATGGCCAGCCGGTCCATGCCCACTCCCAGACCGCCGGTGGGGGGCAGTCCGAACTCCAGCGCCCGCAGGTAGTCCCAGTCCACCGCCATGGCCTCGGCATCGCCCGCATCACGGTCGGCGGCCTGGTCTTGGAATCGGGACCGCTGCTCGTCGGGATCGGTCAGTTCGCTGAAGGCGTTGGCCAGCTCCCGGCCGGCCACGATGGCCTCGAAGCGCTCCACCCAGCCGGGATGCTCGCGGTGCTCTCGGGCCAGCGGCGACACCTCCTTGGGGTAGTCGCACACGAACACCGGCCCCCACAGCTCGGCCTCGGTGGTCTTCTCGTAGAGCTCCAACAGGAGCTTGCCCGGCCCCCAGCGGGCTTCCACCGGGATCTCCCTGGCCGCGCAGTGCGATCGCAGCTCGGCCAGCGGGGTGTCGAGGCCCACCTCCAAACCGCTGTGCTCGGCCAGCAAGTCGGTGAACCGGGCCCTGGGCCAGGGCGGCGTCAAGTCAAGATCCCGACCGCCGTAGCTGAGGAGGGTGGTTCCCTTCAGCTCCACGGCCAAATGGGCCACCAGATGCTCCACGAGCTCCATAATGTCGCCGTAGTCAGCGTAGGCCCAGTAGAGCTCCAGCATGGTGAATTCGGGATTGTGGCGGGTGGAGATGCCCTCGTTGCGGAACACTCGGGCAATCTCGTACACCCTTTCCAGCCCCCCCACAACCAGGCGCTTCAAATACAGCTCAGGCGCGATCCTCAAGAAGAGCTCCATGTCCAGCGCGTTGTGATGGGTGCTGAACGGCCGGGCCAGTGCACCCCCGGGCACCGGGTGGAACACCGGCGTCTCCACCTCGATGAACCCACGGCCTTCCAGCCATCGGCGGGTGAGCGACATCATCTCAGACCGCAACCGAAAGGTCTGGCGGGCTTCCTCAGTCACCCACAAGTCGACATAGCGCTGGCGAAAACGAGTGTCGGGGTCAGACAGACCGCGCCATTTGTCGGGAAAGCTCCGGCGGGCTTCGGCCAGCAGCTCCCACCGCTCGACCTTCACCGACAGCTCTCCCTTTCGGGTCTTCATCACCTCGCCGCTCACCCCGACCCAATCGCCCAGAGACAGATTGCAGAACCCGTCGTAGTCGGAGGTCGCCTTGGAGGGGGCAAACAGCTGAATGCGCCCGGTGGCATCTTGAAGGGTGGCGAAGGCCAACCGGCCCTGCACCCTCCGGAGCATGATCCGACCCGCCACCGACACCGTCTGGCCGGTCTCGGTGCCCGGCTCTATATCACCGTGGCGCGCCAGGCACTCGGCCGCGGTAGCCGTGGTCTCGAACCGGTAGGGAGGATTCACCGTTTGCCCCTATTGGTTGCGCCGGTGGACAAGCCACAGACCGTGGAGGGTCAGATAGGGCTCGATGAACTGTATGGTCTGCGACAGCGGTGCGATCAGATGGGCCAGACCACCGGTGGCGATGACGATTGCCTCGCTATCCAATTCGGCGGAGAACCGGTTCACCATACCGTCGATCTGAGACACGAATCCGTAGATGACCCCCGACTGGATCGACTCCATGGTGGTCTTGCCGATCACGTTGCGGGGCTCGGTGAGCGCCACCGGCCCCAACGCGGCCGCCCGGCCCACCATGGCATCCAAGCTGACCTCGATGCCCGGCCCGATGGCTCCGCCCAAGAACTCGCCGGCCTCGGAGATCACGTCGAAGTTGTTGGTGGTACCGAAGTCGACAATCACCGCTGGTCCACCGTACAGGTGGTGGGCGGCCACCGCATTGGCGATGCGGTCAGCCCCCACCTCGCGGGGGTTGTCATACAAGATGGGGATGCCGCTGCGAGTACCGGGCTCGATTACCACCGGGTCGAAATCGAAGTAGCGCTGCACCATCATCCGCACGCTCTCGCGCATGCGGGGCACCCCGGAGCACACCGCGACTCCGGTCAGCTCGTCTTCCATGGCCACATCGATGCTGTCCAGGAGGCTCCGCAGCAGAACGGCCACCTCGTCGGGAGTGCGCTCGTGCACGGTAGACAGCCGCCAGTGCTCGATCATCCCGTGGTCAGCCCGGCAGTCCTCGGCGCGGTCGGCCTCGTACAGGCCGACCACGGTCTGGGTATTGCCGATATCAAGGGCCAACAACATGGGAACTCCTGTTCACCTATCCTCGATCTCGGTTGGATGATCTACGAAGTCAAGGGCAATGTCCAACGCTGGAGCAGAGTTGGTGATACGGCCCACCGAAATGAAGTCCACCCCAGTGGCGGCGTACTGGGCCACCGCATCCAGGGTGATCCCCCCGCTCACCTCCAGCAGGCAGCTGTGCCCGGCGGCCCGGGTCACGCAGGCCCGCACCTGCGCGGGGGTCATGTTGTCCAGCAGCAGGGCATCGGCGCTCGCGGCCAGGGCCTCGTCCACCTGCCCGATGCGGTCGCACTCGACGTACACGATGCGGCCCGGCCAGTACCGGCGGGCGGCCGCCACCCCGTCGGCGATGCTGATGCCGGCCAGGTGGTTGTCCTTGAACATGACCCAGTCGGAGAGCCCCGAACGGTGGTTGTCTCCGCCCCCGGCCCGCACCGCCGCCTTCTCCAGCATTCGCAGACCGGGGGTGGTTTTGCGGGTGTCGCGGATGCGGGCGCTGCCCGGGCCGGCCGACGCGGCCGCGGCCGCGTACCGGGACACCTCGGTGGCGATGCCCGACAGATGGCTCAAGAAGTTCAACGCAGTGCGCTCTGCGGTCAGCACCGAGGCCCGGGGCCCGGAAACCACTGCCAGGGTCTGGCCAGAACTCACCGGATCGCCATCGGCGGCCTGCCACTCCACGGTCACCGACGGATCCACTTGGCGGAATGCCTCGGTGGCACAGGCTCTCCCGGCCAGACGGCCGGCGACCCGGGCCACCACCCGCGCGGTGATCCCCGCAGGGGGCAGAAGCGACGAGGTGAGATCGCCCAGCGGTCCCACATCCTCGGCCAAGGCCTGGTGAACTGCGGCCCGGACTGTGTCGTTCGGGGGGTCAAATCCGGCCACAGCTCACACCCATATTGTCGATCAGGGGGTCAAATCCGGTCACAGCTCACACCCATATTGTCGATCAGGCGGGCTCGGCCGATGCGGGCGGCCACCAGCAAGCGCAACTCGCCGTCCAGCACATCGGGCCGATCCAGCGTGGCGGCATCGACCACCGCGGTGTAGTCGGGGGACGCCTTGGGCTCAGCAGCCAGCACCGCGGCCATAACCGCCTCCACTTCGTCGGGGTTCCGGCTGCCCTCGACCACCGCATCCCGGCCTGCTTGCAGCGACCGCCACAGCACGGTGGCTGCGGGCCGCTCGTCGGCGGACAGGTACACGTTGCGACTGGACATGGCCAGACCGTCGGGCTCCCGGACGGTGGGGCAGCCCACCACTTCCACCGGCAACGACAGGTCGGAGGCCATCCGGCGGATAATCGCCAACTGCTGGTAGTCCTTCTCCCCGAAATAGGCCCGGCCCGGCCCCAGCAACGAGAACAGCTTGGCGACCACGGTGGTGACTCCGTCGAAGTGGGTGGGCCGATAACGGCCCTCCAGCACGGCATTGAGCCCTTTGACCGCCACCGAGGTGATTGGGGCCTGCGGGTACATCTCCTCGGTGCAAGGAGCGAACACCAACCCGGCGCCCGCGCCCGCGCTCATCTCCCGGTCCCTGTCCAAGTCCCGGGGATAGGTGCCGTGGTCCTCGCCCTCTGCGAATTGAAGCGGGTTCACGAAGATGCTCACCACCGTCAGGTCGTTCTCGGCCGCCGAGCGGGCCACCAGCGATCCATGGCCCTCGTGGAGATAGCCCATGGTGGGCACCAGGCCGACAGTGCCGCCTCGTCGGCGGACAGCATTCACTGCCGTCCACAGCTCAGAGGCCTGCTCTACCAGCGGAATTTCCTTGACGGTGCTCACAAGGCACCCTCGTTCGCGAGAAATGTGATCTGGTCCCAGTCCCCCAGGCGACGACAATCGCCCGTCTCGGGATCAGCCCACCCCTCGGCCAGATCGGGCGCCAGCTCCCCCAGGGGTCTCATCACGAATGCCCGCTCGAACATGCGGGGATGAGGCACCACCAGGTCGGGCTCGTCCACCGTCTCCCCGTCCACCCACAAGACATCGACATCCAAAGTGCGAGGGCCCCAGCGGACTTCCCGCACTCGCTCGGCCGATTCCTCCAATGCCTGACATAGCACCAAGAGGTCCCGAGCCGAGCAGCTGGTGTCCAACTCGACCACGACATTCAGGTACTGGCCCTGGTCAGGGCCGCCTACGGGATCGGTCTCGTATACCCCAGAGACGGCGCCGCAGTCGCCGATGGCGGCCACTGCGGCTTTGAGGTAGCCCAATCGATCACCCAGGTTGGATCCAAGTCCCAGAAAGGCCCGAGTCATTGACGGTGGCGGGTGATCCGAACCCCGCTGGTTGACAAGTGATGGGGCACCGGAGGACGCAGCTTGCGAACCTCCACCGTCACCCACTGCACCCGGTGGTCGGCACCCAGGCAAAACTCGGCCACCCTCTGGGCCAAGGCCTCCATGAGAGTGAACTGCTCACCCTCCGCCGCGGCACAGGCCGCCGCGCATACCGCGCCGTAGTCGACGGTGTCGTCCAAGTCGTCTGAGCGTCCCGCCAATGCCAGATCCGCGCCGATGTCCACATCCAGCTCGAACGGCTGGGGTCGGGCCCTCTCCTCGGGAAGCGCCCCGCATAGGGCCATAACCCGAAGTCCGCAAAGCAGCAGTCGATCTTCAGTCATCTCCGGGGAGCTCATCGGGTTGTTCTTCGAGCTTTTGTACGAGAGAGAGCTGCACTTCCGGTTTGGGCAACGCAGCGGCAGCGTTCACAATGCGGCGGCCCACCGAGCCGATGGGGCGCTCGGTCATCTTCTCCACCACCACCACCGCCTGAGACTCGCTGGGAACCATTCCAGTCCACACTAAATATCCCGCCATGAACCCGCACACCTGGTCCCCCAGTCCCCGACGGTGGACCAGCAGCTTCTCCCTCTTGGCCAGCAGTGATTGCAATTCGGTGAACAGCGGGCCGAGTCGGGGGGAGTAGTCCTCGTTGTCGGCAATGGGCCAGTGACTCCAGGCGATGTTCTGCTCGCTGTAGTTGTGGAGGTTGTGGGTTGACGGGATCAACGACACGACCCGAGTGAACCCCTGCTGGCGAATCCAGTTGATCTCCTCAGTGCGTCGGACTCGGCGATGGCTGTCCCCCCGCCCTCCCGGTCGCTCGCAGATCGCGAGTCGGTCCTTCATGATCCAGTAGAAATTCCGCGGGCAAATGCCTGCCGCCCACTTGCCCTTCATGCCACCACCACCTTCATGGCCCCCACCGTGGCTGCGACATCGTGAGCTCGGACGACCGCCGTCCCCTGGGCAAACGCCCAAGCCGCGGCGGCCAGCGATCCCTCAAACCGGTCGTCGGTCGACACCTCATCCAGCGAGCAGCCGTCGCTACAGGCATGCAGCTCCCCGATGAAGCGCTTGCGGCTGGCCCCCACTACCACGGGTGCTCCCCCCGCGGTGAGCTGCCGCAAGTTGGCCAGCAGCTCCAGGTTGTGGTCGGTGGTCTTGCCGAAGCCGATCCCCGGATCGATCCACACCTCGGGCACTCCTGCGACCAGCCCCCGCTCCGCGGCCGCCGCCAAGTAGTCGCCCACTTCGGTGACCACGTCGGTGTAGTGGGGGGCGATCTGCATGGTGGCCGGCTTGCCCTGGCGGTGGACGGCGATCCAGGTCACGTTCAACTCAGCGGCCACCTCGTGCAATGTCGCCGAGACGTCGTTGAGGATGTCAGCGCCCGCAGCCACCGCGGCGCGGGCCACATCGGGCTTGGTGGTGTCGATAGACACCCTTCCGTGCGGGGCCAAACCGGCCACCACATCCACCACTCGGGCCATCTCATCGCCAACCGGCACCGGCTCGGCGCCAGGACGAGTGGACTCGCCGCCCACGTCCACCACGGCGGCGCCCTCATCGAATAGCTGACGACCTCGGGTCACCGCCGCCTCGGGCTCCAGAAAGCAGGCGCCGTCAGAAAATGAGTCGGGGGTCACATTGACGATGCCCATGACCATCGGCCCTGCTGTCGCTGACTGCACCGCCTCAGAGTACCCCTGTGTCTTTGGACTCCCCTATGCCAAGTAACCCCGAAGAGAGGATTTCATCGGTCGATGAACCGCATCGCCTCGGCTCGGGTGGCGATATCGGTCCGGAACAGGCCTCGAACCGCGGAAGTAACCGTATTGGCCCCCGGCTTGCGGATGCCCCGCATCGACATGCAGAGGTGCTCGGCCTCCACCACTACGAGGACTCCCCGCGGGTTGAGGGCAACTTCAATGGCATCGGCAATCTGAGTGGTGAGCCGCTCCTGCACCTGGGGCTTCCGGGCGTACCCCTCCACCACTCGGGCTAGCTTGGACAGCCCGGTGATGCAGCCGTCCTTGTTGGGGATATAGCCCACATGGGCCTTGCCCAGAAACGGGATCAGGTGGTGCTCGCACAGCGAATACAGGGGGATGTCCCGCACCAGGATCATCTCGTCATGGTCGGCCTCGAACTGGCGGGTCAGGTGGGATGCGGGATCGCGGTGCAGCCCCTCGCAGATCTTGGCGTACATGCGCGCCACCCGTCCGGGTGTGTCCAACAGACCGTCTCGGTCGGGATCCTCGCCGATGGCGGCCAGGATCTCCCGCACTGCGGCCTCGATCCGAGGCTGGTCCACCATGCCCGCTTTGTCGTCGCCCATCGGCCATGACGGTAGTCCTTTGTCCGCCGCGACTGAGACTCGGCGGGATTCGACGAGGATGTAGCATTCGGGCCATATGGTTGGACGGCCGGCGCTGGACAGGGTTCGAGTTGTCGATCTTGGTTGGGGCATCGCCGGGGGCTATGGCACCAAGCTGCTGGCCGACGCGGGGGCCGATGTGGTGAAAGTGGAGCTACCCGGCGGCGACCCGCTCCGGGGCTATTCCGCCTCGTTCTCTCCCGTCGACGACCACGGGCCGCTGTTCGGGTTCTTGAACACCACCAAGCGATCGGTGGCGCTCGACTACCGGACGGCCGAGGGACGCGACCGGCTGTTGGACTTGTACGCCACCGCCGAACTCGTCGTGGAGCGGTCCGAGCCCGGCGAGCTCGAGGCCTTGGGCGTGGGCTGGGAGGCACTGGCCGACCGGCGACCCGACGCCACCATGGTCTCGGTGTCCAACTTCGGGCGAGGCGGCCCCTGGAGCCAGCGGCCGGCCACCGAGTTCACGCTCATGGCCATCGCCGGATCGACCTCCACCCGGGGCCAGCCGGGACGGATCCCGTTCAACGCCGGCGGGCGCATTGGGGAATGGATGGGCGGGTTGACCGCCGCGGTGGCGGCCACCGCCGCTCTGCGCCGGGCCCGGCGCACCGGGAAAGGCGATCATGTGGACCTCTCCCTGCTGGAGACCATTGCACCCACCTGCACCAACGTGCAGACCCTGTGGGGTTCGTTCACCGGCGACTACGACACCAAAGCCCTGCTGGAGGTGCCTTCAGTGGAGCCCACCCGGGACGGCTACGTGGGGTTCTGTGTGTTCACCGGCCAGCAGTGGCAGGACTTCACCGTGCTGGTCGGCCAACCGGAGTGGGCCGACGATCCCCAGCTGGCCGCCTTGGGCGGGCGCATCGCCGCCGGGGAATCCATCGCCGGGGCCATTCGAGAGTGGACCTCGGCCCGCACCACCGAAGAGGTGGTGAACGAGGCCATCTTGCTGCGCATCCCGGTCGCTCCTATCGGCAACGGCGCCAACCTGCCGGAGTTCGAACAATTCGCCCAGCGGGGGGTGTATGTGCCCAACCCAGGCGGTGGATTTCTCCAACCCCGGGTGCCCTATCGCAACACCACCCATCCGTCGGTCGCCTTTCGAACCGCCCCACGCCTGGGGCAGCACACCGAGGAGGTGTTGGGACAACGAGAGGCCGATGCCGACTCGAGCATCTCCGCACGGGGCTCGGGCACCGATCCGGCGGCTTCGGCCGACGCCCTCCCCCTGGACGGGATCCGAGTAGTGGACATGACCGCATTCTGGGCCGGGCCTTACGGGACGATGGTGCTGGCCTCCCTGGGGGCCGACGTCATCCATGTCGAGTCGGTGCAGCGGCCCGACGGCATGAGATTCGGTTCGGCCCGCACCCCAGCCGACGACCAGTGGTGGGAGTTCGGTCCAACCTTTCAGCACGCCAACGTGGGCAAGCGATCGGTGACCCTGGATTTGACCCGGCCCGAGGGCATGGAGCTGCTGCATCGGCTCATCGAAGTCTCCGACGCTTTGGTGGAGAACTTCTCCCCCCGGGTCATCGACCAGTTCGGACTGGACTGGGAAACGGTCAGCACACTGAATCCCCGGCTGGTAATGGTGCGGATGCCGGCCTTCGGTCTAGACGGGCCGTGGCGAGATCGGGTGGGCTTCGCCCAGACCATGGAGCAGATCAGCGGCATGTGCTGGCTGAGCGGCTACCCCGACACCGGGCCCCAGCTGGCTCGAGGCCCATCTGATCCCCTTGCCGGGTTGCACGCCGCCTACGCGGTGATCTGCGGCCTGCACGCCCGGGAGCGCACCGGTAAGGGCAGCTTCGTGGAGGCCACCATGGTTGAGACCGCGCTCAACGCCGCGGCCGAGCAGGTTGTGGAGTATTCGGCGACCGGCCATCTCATGTCGCGGGAAGCCAACCACCACCCGTATGCCTGCCCCCAAGGGGTGTACGCCTGCTCCAACGGTCAGCACATCGCTCTGTCGGTGGAGACAGGTGAGCACTGGGAGGGACTGCTGGCAGCCGTGCCCGATCTGGAGCTTGACCAGGTACCGGACTCAGCGGCTCTGGCCGACCGCTTCGCCGCCCGCCATGTCTTCGATGAGCGGCTTAGCCGATGGTGTGGCGACCACGCGTCCACCGATGTCGTCGAACTCCTCATCTCGTTCGGCGTTCCCGCCGCGGAGTTGGAGATGAGCCGTGGGGGCGATCGCAACCCCCAGGTGAACGCCCGCGGCTTCTACGAAGCGGTAGAGCATCGCCTGGCCGGCACCCACCGCTTCCCGGCCTTCCCGGCGCGATTCGGCCGTCAGCCCGATCGCTGGTTCACCCGCCCCGCCCCCACCCTTGGAGAGCACAACGCCGAGGTGCTGGGCGGCCTGCTCGGAGTGGACGATAGCGAGCTGGCCCGCCTCGAGGCCGTTCAAATCATCGGCACCCGCCCGGCATTCGCGCCGGTCAGCCCTGCTGTCGGATCTTCGAGTTGACGGACGAATTGCACGACGCCATCTCCCATCCTTGCTCCTAGACTGACTTCCACATGACGGCCACCGAGTCGAATCGCAGCTACCGGCTCTCCGATCGTTTCACCAACGATTACGGAACGGTCTTCCTTACCGGCATTCAGGCCATGGCCCGCCTGCCGCTGGAGCAGCTCCGAGCCGATCGGGCTGCGGGACTGAACACCGCCGCGTTCGCCGCCGGCTACCCCGGCTCGCCGTTGGGCGGACTCGACTCCGCGTTGGCCCGGGCCGTCCGAGAATCGGGGGAAAGCGCCGTTGCGCTGCGGCCGTCGGTCAACGAGGAGCATGCCGCCACCGCGGTGATGGGCAGCCAGCTCGCCGGATCGAGGCCCGATGCCCGCTACGACGGCGTCGTCGGGATTTGGTACGGCAAAGCCCCCGGCGTCGACCGGGCCTCCGACGCCATTCGCCACGCGGTGTTCGCCGGTGCTGACCCCAAAGGCGGCGTGATCCTGCTGGCCGGTGACGACCCCAACGCCAAGTCCTCCACGCTGCCGTCCACTTCGGCCGGGGTGCTGGCTGATCTGCACATCCCCGTCCTCTATCCCGGCGATCCCGGCGACGTGCTGGAGCTGGGCCGCCACGCCATCGCCATGAGTCGGGCCACCGGCCTGTGGGTGGGCATGAAGATCGTGGCCAACGTGGCCGATGGATCGGCCAACGTGAGCCTCGACCCCAACCTGGTCAACCCAGTCATCCCCCTTCACGAGGACGCGCCCTACCAGCATCGTCCCGACCCCCGTCTGCTCACCCCCTACACGCTGGACTTCGAGCGGGAGATCGTGGAGGTCCGCACCAATCTTGCCCTCGAGTATGCCGAGCTGAACCACCTCAACCGTGTGGCGGTGGACTCCCCCGACGCTTGGATCGGGATCATCGCCTCGGGCATCACCTACTGGGAGGTGCGCGAGGCGCTGGCGGCAATCGGGCTGGATGAAGACGCCAAGATCGCCGACTCCGGGATCCGCCTTTTCCGCATGGGCTTGCCCATCCCGTTCAACGCCTCCACCATCCGGAAATTCGCCGCCGGATTAGAGGAGATTTTCGTCATAGAGGAGAAGACCCCCAATGTGGAGTCGAGGGTCAAAGACGCCCTCTACAACACCTCCCATCATCCTCGGATCGTGGGCGAGTTCGATGAGCACGACCGCCGCCTGGTGAAAAGCTATGGCGCCCTCCACGCCGACGATCTGGCCGGGCCGCTGCGCAGCCGCCTGTCCCGACTGGCTGACCGCCTGGCGCCTGAGCCCCCGAAGCGGGAGCGCATCGCCCTTTCGGTGAACCGCACCCCCTACTTCTGTTCGGGGTGCCCCCACAACCGCAGCACGGTGACCGACCCCGGCACCGTGGTAGGCGCGGGCATCGGCTGCCACACCATGATCCTGCTGGGGGACGAATCCCGGTATGGAGACATCGCCGGTCTCACCTGCATGGGAAGCGAGGGCACCCAGTGGATCGGCATGGCTCCGTTCGTGGAGACCCCCCATTTGATTCAGAACATGGGCGATGGAACATTCTTCCACTCCGGACAGCTGGCCATGACCGCGGCCGTCGCCGCCGGGGTGAACATCACCTACAAACTGCTGTGGAACGGCGCGGTGGCCATGACCGGGGGACAGAATCCCACCGGCGGCATCCCCCTCGACCGAGTATGCCGGTCGCTTTTGGCCCAAGGTGTGGCCCGCATTGTCATAACCTCCGACGATCCGGCCCGCACTCGCCGCCTCGACCTCCCCGCCGAGGTGGTGGTCAAAGACCGCACCGAGCTGGCCGAAGCCCAAAAGGAATTGGCCGCCGTGGCCGGGGTAACCGTGCTCATCCACGACCAGCGGTGCGCCGCCGAGCTGCGCCGAGACCGAAAGCGGGGCCGGATCGGCCAACCCCGGACCCGGGTGGTGATCAACCACCGGGTGTGCGAGGGATGCGGTCACTGCGCCGAGGTCTCCAACTGCCTGTCAGTGCAGCCTTTCGACACCCCGTTCGGCCGCAAGACCACCATCGACCAGGACAGCTGCAACGTGGACTTGTCCTGCCTGGAGGGAGACTGCCCGGCGTTCATCACCATCACCCGGCCCAAGCGATCCCGGCGTCGCAGGTCCTTGCCATCAGAGGCCACCAGCCTGCCCGTGCCGCCAGCTTCTATCCCCGCCCCGCCGAAGTCTTCTCGGGACGAAGTGAAGATCCATATCACCGGCATCGGCGGCACCGGGGTGGTGACCACCGGACAACTCATCGGCACCGCGGCCATGCTGGACGGATCCGGAGCTCACGGGCTGGACCAGATCGGACTGTCGCAGAAGGCCGGACCGGTGGTCAGCGATCTTCGCATCACCCAGAACGGCCGCTCGGGCAGCAACCGGCTCGGCGATCGCCAGGCCGATCTGTTGCTGGCCTTCGATCTGCTGGTAGCGGCGTCGCCCACCGGCCTGGGGGCGGCCGACTCGTCCCGCACCTCAGTCGTGGGATCGCTGGACCTCGTGCCTCCGGGATCCAAGACCGCTCATCCAGAGATCGAGATGCCCACCGCCGCCGAACTGCTGGAGCGGGTGCAGGCCGAGACTCGATCCGACGCCCAGTTCTGGGCCAGCGCATCCGATCTGGCCCAAGCGCTGGTAGGCGACACCGTGGGCGCCAACGTGTTCGTTGTGGGCATGGCGGTGCAGTCTGGGCTGCTGCCGGTGTCGCCCGAGGCCCTGGAAACCGCCATCGGGCTCAATGGGGTGGCCGTGGAATTGAACACTGCCGCATTCCGCTGGGGCCGCTGGTGGGTAGCCGACCAGCCCATGGTGGAGGAGACCGCGGCCCGCCTCCCGGCGACTGCCCCCGACGACGCCCCGCCATCAGGGCTGTCAGCCGACCGCAGCAACCAGGCCGTGCTCGGACAGAAACTGAGCGACCGCATCGCCGAATTGGCCGACGGCGACTCGGTGTTGGCCTCTGCTGTGGAGATGCTCGCCGCCGAGATAGTGAGATTCCAGAACCGAGCGCTAGCCGCCCGCTATCTGGGCGGGGTAGCCGAATTCGCCGCCGTCGAGCGCCGGGCGAACCCCGGCTCGGCTGCGTTGACTGCGGCGGTGGCTGCGGGCCTGTTCAAGCTCATGGCCTACAAAGACGAATACGAAGTGGCCCGCCTGATGCTCGACCCCGACGGCCATGCCCCGGCAATCGCAGTCGCTGAGCCCGGCGACCGACTGGCCTGGCGGCTGCATCCGCCCACCCTGCGGGCATTGGGCCGCAAGAACAAGATCGCCCTGTCGGTGAGGCGCTGGCGACCGCTGGTCGGCCTGCTGGCCAAGGGCAAGCGCCTTCGGGGCACGCCGTTCGACCCCTTCGGCCGGGCCCACGTCCGCCGACAGGAGCGCCTCCTCCCCGACGAATACCTCGCCGCCCTCCGCCACGCGGTTGAAGGCGCCACCACCCCCGAGGACCTGCACCGCGCCACAGCCATAGCCGAAACCGCCGACCTCGTCCGCGGCTACGAGGAAATCAAACTGGCCAACATCGAGAAATTCCGCTCTCGCCTAGCTCCTTGACCGGGAATATATGCATCAAACCCGATGTTTTCTCCAAAGTCCTATTTTGTTCAAAAAATAGGACTCAAAGGCTGGGCCATGACACCGCGCATTTTGGGGTTGAACCCGCTCTGGGACCAGATCGAGCAGGCACTGTCCGCACTCAAGAGCGGACAGCCTCCGAACCTGATCGAGACAACCCAAGTGGATTTCAAGGAGGAGCGGGGACGTCGAACCAACAGAGGGGGCATCACCCCCGGCTACGCCGAGAATGAGCAGTCGGCCAACTACCTCGCCAGAGAGATGGCCTGCATGGCGAACACGCCCGGTGGAGGCGCCATCATCCTAGGAGTCGCCGACGACGGTGCGGTGATCGGTACACAGCTCAACCGTTGAGCACATAGGGGACACGCTGACCGTGACCTCACCGGGCGGGTTCATCGGCGGGGTCATGCCCTCGAACATCATCTCCCATCCGGCTGTGCCTCGATACCGCAGCCTGGCCGAAGCCTTGGCACGACTGCGGCTCGCTGAGCGTGAGGGCATCGGCGCCGAAGAAGTCGACCATGTGCTTCACCAAGTCAGCGAAATGACCGTTGACGGCCTTCCGATCATTGACCGAGTACGCAGCACCCCAAACAACCAGCCGTTCGCCTACCGCCTCTCCGACCACTCCCGGAGACGGCTGGACCATCGTCTCAAGCCTCGCAACACACCCGAGTGCCGTGAATCCCTCATCATCGACTGGGCGCAGTCCCGGGGTCGAATCTCCTCTACTGAGGCAGCAGACCTGACCGGACTCACGGTATCCCACACGGGGAGACTGCTCTCCTCTCTTGCCGAGGACGGACTCCTCACCGGTAGTCGCCCCAGAAAAAGAGGTCGCGGCTTCCACTACCTCCCCGCCGACCACAACTAGTGGTCGGCCTGCACCCGCATCTCCACCCTCAGCGCATCGCCCTGATCAGGAACAACACCCTGATGGGCGAGTTTTGCAATCATGACTGCTATCATACAGTCATGCAGCAAGTAACCTGGCGAGCAGACAACGATCTCGTAACCCGGGTCAAGCTGACCGCAAAACACCTGGATCTCTCCATGAACGAGTATCTGACTCAAATCGTAAGGGCAGCCACCGACCCTTCTCTGTCGTCGAGCTCAGTGGAAGAAGTCCGGGCAAGACTGCGCCTAGCCGGACTCCTTGTTGAGACGCCTCCTCCCACCGTCCCCCCGCCAGATCAGGCTGCCGTGGCTGCGGCCCGTAAGCGGGCTGGTCAAGGAACCCCCCTCTCTGAACTGGTCCGCGCCAACCGGTGACCTCCTTCCTTGATACCTCGGCTCTGGTCAAGCGGTACGCCGACGAATCAGACAGCGACCTCGTCAGAGACCTAGCCACCACTGTCGTTGTCAGCGAGCTGGCCAAAGTAGAATTACCAGCCGCGCTTTGGCGCAAACACCGGATCGGTGAATTTTCTGCTCAAGAAGCCCGCGTCCTGTGCCAGCAATTCTCCTCTGACCTTGTGTATTGGTTCTCCCACCACGACACACAGCTCATCGAGGCAAGTACCGACATCCTGCACACAGCGGCAGACTTGGTAGCCCGTCACCCGCTGAGCGCCTATCACGCCGTGCAGCTTGCCTCCGCGCTTGAAGTACTCCGCATCGTCGGTGACTGCTCTTTCGGATGCTTCGACCGTCAACTCTCAACCGCCGCCGCCATCGAGGGCCTTCCACTGCTGTGGTGAGTGCTCCGAAGCTGGCGAGCGCGGCTGGGGCTTTTCTTGCCTCGGCCTTGTTGTTCGGGTGCGGACAGTCGCAGGTTGCGGCACCAGGCCGCGACATTGAGATCTCGCTTTCTGGTGCTTCGGGACCTGGGTTGTCAGCTACGCCTCCCGCCACTCTTCCATCCGTGGTTGATACAGAGCCAGTTGCTGCCGCCACCCCGATTCCCAGTCCTTCCCCGTTTCCAGCCAGCTCTCCTTCCCCTGATCCGACACCGACGCCGACCAGCCTTTCTTCGGTAGATGTACTGCCCCTAGCGACCAATTCTCCCGACCCCACTGTGACAGCCGTCCCAATCACCACGCCTGAGCCGGTGCCCGGCCCTATTGGCACTCCTGCTCCCGGGCCAACGCCCGAACCAGCCAACGTGCCGGAACCTGAACCGATGGTCCCGGTGTTGCAAGAAGAGCCGATGACGTTTGAGAGGGCTCTCGACATTGCTGCCAAATTGGCACCAGATGTCGTCGTGCCCAGTGACTGCCAGCCGCCGCCCCTCGACCGACCGGAGTTGCTTCCAAACTCGGCGCGTGGCTACCGGTGGGGCACACACCATGGAGTCGACTTTCCCTGTTGGGGTGGAGACGACAACGCGTCAGCGGTCATGGACGGTCGAGTGATTGTGGCCGTTGGCGACTACCAGACCCCCTCTTCGGCAGAGCTCACAGAGGTGCTCGAGGTAACCCGGCAGCTCAAGGCCACACCTCCCTACACCCTCATCATGCTGTACGGCAACTACGTGGTGCTCGACCACAGCATTATCGACGGCGTGGGCCATGTCGTGTCGATATACGCCCACTTGGAATCGCTTGATCCCACTGTTCGGATCGGCGAGCTCGTTGAAGCAGGTCAGCCGCTCGGAATCATCGGCAACAGCGGAACCCAACAAGCCGCGTCCGGTTCAACCGATGATGCGACGCACCTGCACTGGGAGCTGCACGTCAACAATCAGTACCTCGGCGCAGGCCTGCCAGCCCAAGAAACCCGAGAGGTGTATGCCGCCCTTTTCGCAGGGGGCCCTGAGCCAGACCAGCACCAGCCCGAAGAACTCACCGACAACAGCGAACAGTCGCCGTAAGCCGCTGTTTTCCTCAACCGCGGGGGAACCGTCGCGCGAAATCAGACGTAACACAGTCCTGTGGCGAGCAGGGTTCGGAAATGGTCCGCGCCAACCGCGAGCAGATGAATCAGATTTGGGCTTCGCGGGGGTCCCAGCGCTCGCGGGCTTTGTCGCCTACCCGGTTGAGGGCGAACACGGTCATGAACATCACGATGCCGGGGACGAACACCAGGTGAGGATGGTCTTTGTAGTTCTCCTGTCCCGCCTCGATCATATTGCCCCACGTGGGTTCGGGGGGCTGGATGCCCACGCCCAAAAAGCTGAGCGAGGCCTCGGCCACGATCAGCACCGCGGTGACCAAGAACGCATACGACACCATCGGCAGGGCCACGTTGGGCATCAGCTCCCGGAAGATGACGCGCCTATCCCCCGAGCCCATGGCCTTGGCCGCCATTACGAATTCTCGCTGGGCGAAGGTCAGCGTGTTGGCCCGGGATAGTCGGATGTAGGTGGGGATGCCCAGAAGGGAGAGCTCCAGCGCCATGGTCCACTGGTTCTGGGTGAACACCGTGGCCATGGCCACCAGCAGGATCAGCGGGGGAAAGGCCAGCAAGGAGTCGGCCAGAATGCCCACCCCGCTGTCCAGCGGCCCTCGGAAGTAGCCGGCAGCGATGCCGATTATCCCCCCGATCAACAAGCCAATGGCCACCGCCCCCAAGCTGATGATCAGCGAGGTGCGGGCCCCCCACATCACCCCGCCCAAGATGTCGAGCTCCTGGGAGTTGGTACCTAACGGATGCCGGGAGAACAAGTCGGGCCTTAGCCGCAAGCCCTCTCCGAAGGAGTTCTTCACCAACTTAGACTCTGGCAAAGGCAGCCACGCCACCGTGATCGCCGACAGCCCGATGAGGGTCAGCCAGAACCCCGACAGCCACGCCGAGGTGTCAAAGCTGGCCCCCCACCGCCTCTGGCACAGGGCGTCTAAGCCGAAATAGCCGGCCACGATGCCGAGCAATACCAACGTGACTCTGATCTCGGCGGTCACATCATTGAGCACCATGGTGCCCACGAAGATCGTCGCAATGCCGATGGGCAGCAGCGGCCAGAGCCAGAATGGCCGAGGCTCGGCGCTGCGAGCCCGGATCTCTGGCTCGCCTTTGGCAATGGTGCCGAACGTCGCCTCAGACACGACCCCGCCTGATTCTCGGATCGAGGTACTGATAGGAGATGTCGATGATGGCGTTCAGCAGCACATAGCCCACTGCCAGCACCAACACGCCGCCTTGCACGATGGTGTAGTCCTTGGGGATCACGCCGGTACCCACGATCAGCTTGCCCAGCCCATCCAACCCGAAGATGGTCTCGATGATCACCGTGCCGCCGATGAGCCGGCCCAAAGTGATTCCCGCCACGGTGATCAGGGAGAACGACGACGGCCGCAGCGCATCGCGGAACAAGATCCGCCACGTAGGCATGCCCTTGGCCCGGGACGACAATACGAACTGCTCTTGCAGGGTCGACAGCATGTCAGCTCGCAACAGGCGGGTGAACACGGCGATCTCGCTCAAGGCCAAGGCCAGTGCGGGCAGGAACAGGGAGCGAAGCTGCTCTCGCCAATTGTCGTCGTAGCGGTGAGACGCCGTCCGGGGGAAGTCGGGCCACTGGACGAATACCCAGAGCATTAGTCCAGCTACCGCCAGCGCGGCCACAAAATACACCGCCCATCCGAAGACATCGGCGCGGTCTTCACGCAATCGGGATATGGCCAGATAGACCAGTCGCAAAACGATCAGCCCAACGCCGATTACCCACATATAGCGGGGGATGGACTCCCGGAACACGAAAAAGAAGATGAACAGCAGGCCAGCCAGGAATGTCGGAACCGAGATGAAGCCGAACATGGTGCCGCTCACCAACCGGTCGACTCGAGTTCCGGCTGCTTGGGCCGACCACACCCCCAAGAAGATGGAGATGGTGAACGACATGCCCAGTGCCATGGCAGACAATCGCAGTGTGGGCCCAACGCTGCGTTGAAGCAAGTCAGAGACCGGCTCGTTAGGAGGCCTCAACGACTGGCCCAAGTCGCCGCTCAGCGCACCGCTCAGCCAGTCCGTGTAGCGGTCGGTGATGGGCTTGTCCAGGCCCAGCGACTTTCTGATCGCCTCCATGTCCTCAATCGTGGCATCGGTGCCCAACATGTTCGCGGCGGGGTCGCCGGGAATCAGGTCGATCAGAAAAAACGTGGCCAGGGAAACGAGGAAGAGCACCGGCACGAGCCTGACCAGCTTCAAGCCGATCGCTCGTAGCACGGTGCTCTTTCTCCCCGAGAGCCCTATTGACTCCGAGTTGTCGTTGTTTGTATCAGTTCTCGATGGAGGCGTTGCCGAACAGGAACACGGTGGCCGCAGAGCGCTGAACGCCCTTTATGTTGTCGGCCAGCGCCAAGCCCTCCTCGGTCACCGAGTAGATCATGGCCGGCAGGTAGTCCTTCCAGACGCACTGCACCGCAGCCAATGCAGCCCGCTGATCTTCCACGGTTGCCGCCCCGTACATCATCTCCAGCGCAGCATCCATGTCGGGGCTGGCGAATGCCATCCGGTTGGACCCGCTCGCCGAATTGAGGTTGTCATTGAGAGACGCAACCCAAGTGGCGCCATCAGCGTTGAAGCCCCATCCGGCCATCTCGTAGTCGGCCTGGACGATGACTCGGGGAATCAGCACCGTGGTGACTGGGCCGAGGGCAACCTCCACGTCGAAGCCAGCGGCCTCCAACATTCCCTCAACCGCCTGAGCGATCTCGGGACCGGGGTCGGTATCGGCATGCACAAAGAACAGCGACCCATCCCAGCCGGTGTCAGCTTTCACCTCCTCCACCAGCGCGGCGGCGGCATCGGGGTCGTAGGCCGGTTCCTCATCGGCGCATTCCTGCAATTCAGGCGACCATAGCAATGTGCCCTCAGCAGCCACGCCATTGGTGGTGTTGAGCTTGCCCTCGAACGCCCGCTCGTTGATGATGTCCCGGTTGATGGCGTAGTGAGCGGCCTGACGGACCCGCAGGTCAGCGCCCATACTATCGGCGCCCCTGACTCCGTGGTTGAAGAGGAATAGGCCGCCGAGGTTCTGGAACTCGGAGCTCAGCACTGTGCCGGCCTCCCGAGCTTCGGCGAACACCCGGGGATCGCGCAGGAAGGCGGCATTGAAGTCACCCGCCTGGAATGCCTCCCAGTTAGCCTTGGAACTGCCCGGCCAGGTGAACTCGATCTCCTCGATGCATACCGGGCCGCCCCAGTAGCTGTCTCGAGCTCGCAGCACGGTCCGCACGTTGGGTTCCACCTCGGCTACTTCGTAGGGACCGACACTGGCCGCGTTGACCAGGTCAGGCGATACCGCCATCCGGTTGCGGACCAGCCGCTCCGCGCTGGTCTCCTCGGTGGCGTTGGCCGCCTCTTCGTCCAGCAGCTGGGCGATGATCCGCGGGTTCACGATCATGCCAGGCTCGTCGCTCAACAACGACGGGAAAGTGCTCCAAGCACGAGAAAGCCGGAAGACAATGGTGTTGTCATCGGGGATTTCGGTGGCCTCGAAGTCGACGAGGCCAACCGAGCCGGCAGAGCGGTTGGTCACCCCATTGCCCCGACCCTCCAGGAATCGCAGCATGTGTTCGATCACGTCTTGGGCGATCAATTCGTCGCCGTTGCCGTAGGTGATGCCCGAGGGGATCTTCAGCGTCCACTCGGTGAAATCGCCATTGGGGGTCAACGACTCCGCCACTTGGCCGCTGTACAGACCCGACTCGGGGTCGAAGGTCATCATGACATCCCATACGTTCACCAACTGGGTTCCGCCCACCAGTGCGCCGCTGCTGGCCGTGGGATCCATATTGGCGTTGGGAGAGTAAACCGCATAGTTGACCTTGGTTCCCGACACCGTGGCCTCGCAGGCGCCCATCATCTCTTCTTCCGGTGGAGCCTCCTCGCCTGCGCCGTCATCGGAGGGCGTGGTGGCCGGCTCTTCGCCGTCGTCGTCAGGCACCGGGGCGGGCTCTTCATCGTCGCCAGCAGGCGCGGGCTCGTCGTCCCCGTCGTCGGCGGGTTCGGCGGGCGCTGAGTCGTCTGGGGCGGTCGCAACCCCGTCATCATCGTCGTTGCCGCACGCCGCGGCCACCAGGCCGAAAACCATCAACAACGCCAAAAGCTTCAATAACCATGAACGCATGGGCAATCTCCCCCTCGTGGAACTTGGTTCCGACACTCTAGGAAATGTGGCCTATGGGGGCAACCGCCAGTGGGGATCGACCCCTGCGACACCGGCGACCGCAGCCCTGCGCACCTTTGGGGGCGTGTTATTCGCCACGACCTGCCTGTCGCGGCCGAAACCTCCGATAAAGCCGTCTAACCCAAAGTCGTCTCGATGAACTCGCGCATCACCGCGACGCACTCCTCTGGCTGCTCGACCTGGAGCATGTGAGTGGCGTCAGGTAGGAAGTCGTAGTCGATGCTGGAAATATCGCTGAGGTTTAGCGACGGAAGATACGAAGAGGGCACCGTAGGATCTGCGCCCACCACCTTGGTGGGGCAGCGAATCTCCGAAAAGTCAATGAACACTCCGTAGACGCTGGCGTAGGCTATGATTTGGGCCTCATATTCGCGAGGGCACCGCAGCTCAAACCCCTCACCATCTGCGGATTCACGAAGCGTGGTATCAGCCAGAAGTTCGACTACCCCGGGCACTGCCCATTTGAAAGTCGGAAATATACGATACAGGTCAGTGAACGAGTTCTTCGTCTTGAAGCGAAATGTGCGTCGGCCCGCCGACCTCGACATGCGAACGGCCGCCTCCTCAAAATCGAAATAACTCCTTCCTGGCTTGCATATCGGAGGATCAAATAAGACAAGCGCAGAGTATTCACCGCCTTTGGATGGCGACAACAACGGCGTGAGTGACGCTAGCGAGTGGTAGACGCCCACTTGCAATTTCTGACCAAATTGATTGTTGATCTCTTCAATGATGCGGTCATGATCGTTCACTAATGTTGGGACACTGTGATCATTCAAATTGCCTACTGTATTCCACCCGTGATTTCTCAAGTCGTAGATAATCAGGTCGAAATCTTTGCGAAGTCTTGACCAAAACGGATAGTAAAGGTCTACAGCTAGGCCATTACCGTGACTAAGTATCAGCCGCATGCCATCTGGATTCCCGTGGCGGCGAAGCAGGATCGTAGTATTGCTGTCCACCTCAACTTCATGGACAGAAATAGGATCGGGCACCTCCCAAGTAGTTGCTTGATCAGTCACGATCTTGGTTCCGCTTCATATGCAATAGCTGCGGCGAATTCATCAGTACTTATGTCCTCCACATGCCACGTCAGATTGGGAAACTGAGTGAACTTGCACTTGCTCTTGGTAGCTCCATGACGCATGCCTGCTGGAATCTCCAATTCAGAGACATCTAGGGAAAGTCCTTTTCCATGAGCTTTCACGAGTGCCTCTTTGATTGTCCAGAAGCGAAAAAATAGAAGGAGTTTCTGACAACCATCGAGCACCTTCAACTCAGCTTTTTCTTGAGAGCTGAACACTCCCTCTATGAGATTCTCAAGATTTCGGCGGGGAGATCGCTCTTCAATATCCACCCCCAGTCGACCACTGGGAGCGACCGCAATCAATCCATGCTTGCCGCTGTGGCTGACGTTGAAGCTGGTGGCAACCGGTTTGCCTTCTACTCTGGCAAAAGGCTTGCCATACTTGGCGTTCACAAATGCCAGAGACTCGTTTGTGCAATCGATTTGGCGGCAAAGGATGGCACGAAGCGCGGCGCGACATAAGACAAAGCGCCGCCGAGCGGCCAGTGATTGGAAGCGCTGCCAACGCGAGACCTCTTCTCCATCAAGCCACGCTAAGGCTTCGGCTTCGCAGCCCAGACGAGGAATCAAATCAACGTGGTATATGGCAATGTCACCGACACTTTTAAACGGGTGCCACCAGCGATCTTTGTCGATGATCAACCAGCAATAGATTCGAGATGATTGATGAGATCTTGGGGAGTCAACAGTTCGGCGAACTCCTCAGCCGAGATATCCGTGCCGAACTCTTGGTTCACCATTTGCCAGAACGCCACGATGTCGGAAGAGGAGACACCCACTTCGGCCACGTTGCGGGTGAGATCCAAGGGCTGACCCGAATCTCTTCCCTCAATTTCCACCGTTTGATCAACGATCGCCCGAATTCTCTCTTCAGTCGAAGCCATCTACCCGCTCCTTTTTGATTGATTGAAGGCGGGCAAAGTGTACCAAGGTGTGAAAGATTGTCAATCGCCAGGAGCACTATGAGGGCTATCGGGGGCATCAGCCCAAAATCGCTGGCGCTGGAAGGGATAGCTGGGCAGGGAAATCCGGCGGCGCTCCTCGCCTTGGAACAGGCTCTCGAACGGAACCGCACGCCCCTCCTCATAGTCTGAGGCGACACCCTCGATGAAGCCGTCACCAGCAATAGGAGTCGGATCGGCGGTTGCAGGCTGTGATGAGTTCGCTGCACTGGCCTCCACAGCCCCACCAGCATCGGCTAGCAACCTCAGCTGATGGCGCAGCGACGCTGCGTCGCGGAATACCAGCGCGGCCCGGTGCGAGAAGTGACTGCGCCCGACGCTCGCGGTCCATGCCATGTCGGAGAGCAGCGGATCGGTTGGTGCGCCGGCCTCGGGCAGATGGTCGATGTGCTGGTCAAGCCAGCTGAGATACCGCCCGGCAAGGTCTGCCAGTGCTTGCGGCGACTTCGCCGAGAGGGGAAGCAGGCGGACAGAGGAGGTACTGGGTGCGTGCTCTATGGCTGTGTCCACCGCCTTCGCCGCCCCCACAGGCCACACCGACTCTCCGAGCTCAGCGGATTCGGGTTCTGGGGATTCATATCCCTGCACCACAATGTGCGCGTTGGCGCCAGAGATGCCGAACGCGTTGACCGCGGCCACAGCCTGTTGACCGGGAGAGCGAGGCCAGCTCATCGCTTCGGTGGCAACCCTGAGCGGCATCCGCTCCCAATCGATCTCCGGACTGGCGTTGTCGAAGTGCAAGTGCTTCGGGACCGTATCCTGTCTCATCCCCAGCACGACTTTGATCAGGCTGGCCATCGCCGACGCGCTCTCCAAATGGCCGATGTTGGTCTTCACCGAACCGATCCACAGCGGGCGGTCCTCCCCGCGTCCTCGGCCATAGATCGCGGACACCGCGCTCGCCTCCACCGCATCGCCCACTGCGGTGCCGGCCCCGTGGGCCTCCACATAGTCGACTTCATTTGGCGTGACGCCAGCCCGGGCCAACGCCTCCACCATGACCCGCTCCTGAGCGCGCCCACTGGGGACGGTGAGGGCCAGCCCCGATCCCGTCTGGCTCACCGCCGAGCCCCGAACGACGGCCCAAATCCGATCGCCAATCGCTTCGGCGTCGCTCAGCCGCTTCAACACCACGACGCCGCATCCCTCACCCCGCACATAGCCGTCGGCCGAGGCATCGAACGACTTGCACTGTCCTTGTGACGACAACAATCCCGAATCGGCGAGAGCTTTGGTGACCGCAGTGGAGAGGATCGCATTGACGCCTCCGACCAGGGCGAGATCTATCTCGCCCCGCCGAAGGCTCTCGACCGCCTGGTGTACGGCAACGAGCGATGACGCACAAGCCAAATCCAGCGGCATCGCCGGGCCTTCAAAGCCCAGCGTGAACGCCACTCGCCCCACGGTCACACTTCCCGCGGTATTGAGGTGGCCCCCCTTCAGACCGTTCTTCTCGAGCAGTCCGCGGTACTCGCTCACGCCGACGCCGACGTACACCCCGCTGCGAGTGTCTTTGAGCCGGTCGGGGTCGATGGCCGCATCTTCGACGGCCTGCCAGCTGGTCTCCAGCAGCAGCCTCTGAAGCGGGTCGATCGTTCGGACCTCCTTGGGCGGCACCCGGAAAAACTGGGAGTCAAAGGAGTCCAGTCCCGGGATGAACGAACCCCTGCGGTAGGCGGCATCGGCGGCGGTCGGATCTCCGGGAACTCCTTCCCAAAAGCCGCCGTCTTGGCGTCCGTCGCTGACCGTATTCTCGCCGGCTTCCAACAGCCGCCAATAGGCCGACAGATCCTCCGCTCCGGGGAACCGGCAGGCCATGCCGACAATGGCGATCCCGTCCTCGGTAGATTGAACAACCCGAGGTTGAGGCAGCTCGACCTCTTCCAATGGCTCGACCGCCTCGCCCGTCTGCCCGAACTCTTTGGACAGATGTCGGGCGAGGCCGGTGATATTCGGATAGTTGAAGATCGCGGTGTTGGACACGGTGCACTGTCCGGCAAACGCCCGGTTCAAGCGGTTGCGCAGCTCCACCACCATCAACGAGTCCATGCCCAGATCGGCGAACACGGCCGACGTCTCCGGCATTTCCGGCAAACGCATCACGGCCTGGAGCTCCCGCTGCAAGAACGAGATCAACCGTTGCTCGCGCTCCGCGGCGGTCACATTCCGGAGGTCGTCGAGCAGTTCCACCGAAGAGTCCTGGGTACCGGCCGCGGCACCGCCGCTCGCCGACAGCAGGCCTTCCAACAACGGGGATTGCGCGTCGGGGCCCTCAGAAACCACCTGCCAGTCGACCGCAGCCACCATACCCATGGTCACGTCTTGTCGAACCAGATGATCGAACGCTCTCAGCCCTTGTTCAGGTGAGATCCACCCGGTGCCAGCGGCTTCTAGCTGCCGGGCGATCCGCTCCCGCTGTTCTTCAGCCTCGCCCAGCCCCGACCACGCCCCCCACGCGATGGACTGCCCGGGAAAGCCCAGCGATCGGCGGTGGGCGGCCAGCTGGTCGAGGAAGGCATTGGCAGCAGCGTGGTTGGACTGCCCCGGATTGCCCATAACGCCGGCGACGCTGGAAAACAAGACGAACAGGTCCAGATCGCGGTCCTCGGTAGCCCGGTGCAGATGCCAAGCCCCCAGCATCTTCGGCCACAGCACCTCCTCGAACTTCTCCCAGGTCTGGTTGGTGAGCGCCCCGTCGGACAGCACGCCCACGCTGTGGACGACGCCCCCGAGCGGCGGCAGGTTTGCGTCGATCCGGGCCAGCATCTCGTCGAGGGCCGCCGGGTCGGTCACATCGGCCAGTTCCACGCCCACCGCCACCCCTTGCTGGCGGAGCTCTTCGATCGCTTCAGCAGCCTCGGGATCAGGGGCCCGGCGACCGTTCAGCACAATGGCCCCTGCGCCCCGGTCGGCCAGCCAGCCGGCGACAACACACCCGATGCCCCCCAAACCGCCAGTCACCAGATAGGTCCGGTCGTCCCGCAGCCGCCCGGTTTCGAGGGGGGCGCCGGCCAATACGATCTTGCCGATATGCCGGGCAGCCTGCATGTACTTCATCGCCGAACCCGCCTCGGCCAGCGACCACCGGGTATGCACCAGCGGTGACAGATCACCGGTCGCCACACCTTCCATCACACGCCTGAGGGAATCTCCCGCTCGAGCCGGATCGCTCTCTTTGAGAACGTCGAGCTCCAAGATCCAGTAGCCCACGTCGGGACGCACGGCCGACATCTCTTCTGGGCTGAGGATCTCCACTCGGGCCATCTCCACGAACCGACCACCGCGGGCCAGACAGGACAGGCTGGCATCGATGAAGCCGGGGCCAGTCAGGCTGTTCAACACCATGTGAACCCCTTCGCCGCCGGTGGCTTCGAGAATCTCCTCGCCGAACTTGGTCTGGCGGCTGTCGAACACGTGCTTCACGCCCAGCGACCGCAGATAGGCCTGCTTCGGGGCGCTGGTGGTGGCAAAGACCTCCGCCCCCGCCGCCTGGGCCAACTGCACGGCGGCCATCCCCACACCACCGGTCCCGGCATGGATCAGCACCCGCTCGCCCGCATTGAGGTCGGCCATGTCGAACGACAGGGCAGCCGACACGAACGCAGTGGGGATTGTGGCCAGGGCGGCGGCGGGAATCCCCGGAGGTGCCGGGGCCACCATCTCCTCTCGCGTGACCGCCTTGGAGCCGAACGTGCCGAACGCCAAGCCCACCACCCGGTCGCCGGGTGAGGCGGACGAGACCTCGGACCCGATCTCCACGACCCGGCCGCAGAACTCTCCGCCCAGCAGTCCCTCGTCGATGACGCCCAGAGAGCGGAACATGTCCCAGAAGTTGAGCCCGGCTGCTTCGACGGCCACCCGCACCTCTTGAGGTGTCAGGGGCACTGCTGAGCAGGCCTCCACTCGGATCTCTTCAAGGGCGCCGTCTGAGTCGGGCTCGAGATACCAGTTCGCCTCTCCCGCGGGTTCCGGCAGACTGGGGCGACCCGATCCGACGCCGGAGCGATCCAGCCGGGCCGCTTGGCGCAATCCCAAGCGATAGGCAATGTGGTTTTCCGCGTCGGGGTGGAGAAGTTCGTTGGCCAGGTCGGACAGCGGCACCGCCCTGCCCGGGTCCAAGTCGATCATTCTGAGGTTCAGATGAGGGGCCTCGCGGGCCACCACCTTGCCAAACCCCCAAAGAAGCGAGCTGGCAATGCCCTCGGCGCGTTCGTGTTCCAGCACCTGCGCACCCCTGGTCACCAGCCAAACGCCATTTGTTGGCGTGGCGTCGGCATCTCCCATTCCCTGCATGAGCGCCAACGCGCTCATCCCCGCCTGGGCTGCGTCCTGCGCGAGCTGTTCGGTGGTAACCAATGCACCTCGCCCGTCCAAAGACGCAACATGGACAACGCCGCGGAGCGGGGCGTCAGAAGGAATATCCTCGAAGAGCGACTGCCACGACTCCCGCTGGTTCATCAGCAGAGATGCCCTGATGACCCCGGGACCGTTCGACAGCGGCACCGAGCCGGTGGGCTCACCATCGCTGATTAGCACCACCGTCTGGTTCTGGGCGGCCAGCTCCAGCCCCAGGTATTCGGCTGAGCCGAGGGAATCCGATGCCAGAACCCACACGCCGGGCAGCTCGCTCACCTTCGCCGGCCCCTGGGCCGCGATCACACCGCGATCAGGCTCTCGGGCGGTGTCCGACCGGTCCACACCCAGGACATCTGCCTCCGCGAAGCCGGCGTCCCCCAGCGCCTGCTGCCAGACGTCGGGACTGGCCAGGGCATGGTGCGGGCGATAGTCGTCGGCAAACCGCCACCATCCGTCGAGCTGCCCGAAGGTCAGGTCCAGCCAGCCCTGGCCGCGGAGGTTCTCCAGCGCAATCAGATAACCCGACGGCGCGAGCAGCCGCCGGCAGTGGTCCAGCGTCTCATCCAGGTACCGGGTGGCGTGCAAGACGTTGGAGGCGATCACCAGGTCGTAGCCGTGGTTGTCGAAGCCCTGCTCTATTGGATCGACTTCAATGTCCAGCACTCGGTAGTCGATTGACGCCTCTGCCCCGCCGAAACGCGACTCTGCCTCGGCAAAGAAGCCCGCCGAGATGTCCGTGTAGGTGTAGTCATACCGCTGTTCGGGAAGCTCAGGTAGCACCGATGCTGTGGCCGATCCGGTTCCCGCCCCCACTTCCAGCACCCTCAGCCTCCGGCTCTCCGGCAATTCGGCCACGAGCGCGGCCACGGCGTCTCCCAGCATCCGGTTGGCGGCTTGAGCCACCGGCGCCTTCAGATACAGATCGGCGGCGCTCGGCTCGCCGCTGCTGAACAGCAGCGTCAGCGGATCGGCGGCGCCCACCAGCACATCGGCCAGAGAGCCGCCGCTTCGACGGAACAGCCCGATTTCGGTAACCCCGTGCGGGTATCGGCCCTCCATCCAGTCGGCCAGCCCCAAAGGATCGCTGGGCAGCGCCTCGGGCAGGGGGTCATCCGACCCGACCCTTACCACGAACCCGTCGCCGGACTCTTCCAGTACCCCGCCCTCGGCCATCATCTCGAGCATCCGGCGGAACAGGCGTCCATGCTCGGGGGCAACCCCCGAGTTCTCCCGCAGGCCGTCGGGGTCCACCGCTTCGCCCGCTTGACGCACCCACCCAAGCCGGTCCAAAGCCAAACGGGCGTACGACCACGCCAGACGCTCTAGGTCGGCCAGCAGCGCGGCTCGGCTCTCAGCCCCAACGCCCTCCGCCATCAGGTACTGCGAGAATGGCTCCGAGCCGTCGGCGATGGCGGTTGGGCGGGGCAGGAAATCCGCGGGCAGCAATCCGGGCGCCAGGGGGCGATCGCGCCAGACCACCTCATAGAGGAGGCCGTCCACCCCGCTTGCGGCCGAGAGCAGTGCGGCCCGGGTGGCCCGCTTCACCGAGTAGCCGCTCAATCCGCCTATGGCGGCACCGCGTCGGTCATAGAAAAGCAGATCCCCGGTCAGAACCTCCTGCGTCTGCTCTTCAGCCTCCTCCGCCTCACCGTCGGCCTCCCGCAAACGAGCATGACAGAACAGCTGCTGCGGCAGCGGCCCGATCAGCCACAGCCGATCCCATGCCAAGGGCAGGTAGGCCATGCCGTCTTCTGCGCCGGCTGCACAACGCGCCTCGGCCATGACCTGGAAGCATCCGTCCAGCAGCAGGGGGTGAGCTTCCAGACTGCCGCCGTCCACTGTTTCGGGGAGGGCCACCTCGCCGAGCGCCTCGCCCTCGGCGGCCCACAAGCCCCGCAGGGTGCGGAACCGCGCCCCGAGATCGATCCCGGTGCCGGCTCGAGAACCATAGAACTCCGAGACGTCTTTCGACTCGAGGCCAGCTCGCAGGCCATCCAAGTCGACGGCTTCGGTACCATCGGCCCGATCAGCCTCGAGAGTCGCCCGGCCCTCGGCGTGAAGCGTCCACCCGTCCTCACCACCGCCTCGGCTGAAGATCTCGAATTGCGACGGCGCCTTGGGCTCTGCCCCGTCCAGCACCAGCTGCACTCGGCGCCCCTCAGACTGGCCATCGTCATCCGAGTCGGGCTCGGAAAAGATCATCGGGCTGTGCAGCTGGAGATCCTCGACAACCAGCGTCCCCGACCAGCTGGCCGGAGCTTTCGATGGCCGTTCGGCGCCGTTGGCCCGCAACGCCGATGCGGCCATGGCGCCGTACAGCGCGCCGGGCGTGATGACTCGGCCGTAAACCCGGTGATCAGTCAGCCACGCCGGATCGGAGGCATCCATCTCCGTCTCGAACAGGAGGTCGCCCCGAGGGGATTCATGGCAGATGCCGAGCAATTCGTGTCCCGTGCTCGATCGACGGCGTTTCGGCGTTTGCACCCAGTGGCGTTGACGTTGGAACGGGTAGCCGGGAAGCGAGATGCGCCGCCGGGTCTCGCCGCCGAACAGGCCCTCAAAGGAAACACCGACCCCCGCTTCGTGCACCCCCGCCACGGCATCGATGAACCCGCAGCCGTCGAAAGGAACCGGGGTTCGATCGGACGGCCGCTTCATGCTTGACACCACAACCGGCTCGGTGGTTTCGGCCTGGCCCGGCCAAGCCAGAACCGTCATGGGGCCGAGCACCGCACCGGGGCCGACCTCGATGACCACCTCCGCTCCCAAATCGGCCAGCGTCTCGACACAACTGCGAAACTCCACCGGCTGTCGGGCCTGGCGACGCCAGTAAGCCCCGTCCATCGCTTGGCCCTCTTCGAGCACTTGGCCGGTCATGCTGCTCACCAGCGTGAGTGACGGCGCCGTGGTCGTCAGTTCAGAGTGAAGCGCTTCGATCCCGTCCAAAATCGGTTCCACCATGGCGCTGTGGTACCCGGCGCTCTTCTCCAATCGCCGAACCCGAACCTCCTCAAACTCAAAGCGCTCCAGGATCGCCTCGACATCGGCGGTTGGTCCGCTCACCATGAGGTGGGCGCCGTTGTCGGCGGATCTGGCCAGCCTCGAGTCGCCGGAAACCGCGCGCTGCTCCTCTACCGCCGCCGCCACTTCGGATGTTGGGGCGAACACCGCGGCCATCGCACCGGGCTCTTGCAGCTCCGACATCAACTTGCCGCGTCCAGCGGCGAAGCGAAGGCCATCTTCCAGGCTGAGAACTCCAGCGGTGTGCGCTGCCGCGACCTCACCCAGGCTGTGCCCGACTACCGCACTGGGCCGAACCCCCAAGCTCGACCACAAGGCGGTGAGCGCGCACTCCAACGCGTAGACGGCCGGCTGCGTCCACGCCGGATCGTCCAGATCCCCCTTTGCATCGGGCTTTCCGGACATCACCGCCAGCAGCGAAACCCCGCGCTCTTCACGGAACACCTCGTCGCAGCGGTCCAGGACGGCTCGTGCCACCGGCTCGCTGCGATAGAGCGATTCGCCCATCCCCACCCACTGGCTGCCCTGGCCGGTGTAGGCAAACGCCACCTTCGGGGCGGTGCGGGCGCTCGACACCTCCTCACCCGAATCAACCAGCGCCTTGAGCTGCTCCCGCAGCGTCTCGGCATCTCGAAATACCACTCCGGCTCGGTGGGAGAAGTGGCTGCGACCCACCCCTGCCGTCCAGGCCATGTCTGAGAGCAGATCGCCTTCTGGGGAATCGAGATCCTCCGCTCGTTCTTCTAGCCAGGGGAGGTAGCTGCCCGCCAACTCCCTCAGGGCCTTTTCCGACTTCGCCGAAAGGGGCAGCAGCCTCGCGGGCCGCGGTGTGATGGCGCCGTCCACCCGCAGAGCCGCCGCAAGCTCCGGGGAGGTGATGGCAACGGGTCGAGGAGCACCTGTCGGCCACCGCTCCTCACCGGGTTTAGCCGGTTCGTCCTCCCGCGTGTCGTAGGCCTCCACGATGATGTGGGCGTTGGTGCCCGACCAGCCGAACCCGCTCACCCCGGCAATGGGCATGCGGTCGGTATGGCGCGGCCAGGGGGTCGGCTCGGCAGTCACCTGCAACGGCACCCGATCCCATTCGATCTCCGGGGTCGGATCCTGGAAATTGAGGTGCTTGGGTATCACCCCTTGCTTCATGGCCAGCATCACCTTGACCAACCCGGCGACACCGGCGGCTGGCTCCAGATGGCCGACGTTGGTCTTGACCGACCCGATCAGCAGCGGTTGATCGGCATCTCGCTCTTGGCAGTAGGCGGCGGCTGCGGCCCTCAATTCGATGGGATCACCCACTGGGGTTCCCGTCCCGTGGGCCTCCACGTAGTCCACCTGCGATGGCGAAATCCCCGCACTGGTCAGCGCCTCTTGGATCACCCGCTCCTGGGCTTCGCCGTTGGGCACGGTCAGCCCGGTGCTCGCCCCGTCCTGGTTCAGCGCCGAACCCCGGATCACCCCCCAAATCCGGTCACCGTCGGCCTCGGCCTCGCTCAGCCGCTTCAGCACGAGAATGCCGCAGCCCTCGCCCCGGACATACCCGTTGGCCGCCGCGTCGAACGTCTTGCACCGTCCATCCGGGGCCAGCATCCCGGCGTTGCCCCGCAATTCGAACAGCCGGCCCGACAAGATGACGTGTACCCCTCCGGCCAGAGCCAGATCGGCTTCGCCTCGCTGGAGCCCGGACACCGCTTGGTGCACCGCGGCCAGCGACGACGAGCAGGCGGTGTCCACCGCGATCGCAGGGCCTTGCAGCCCCAGTGCGAAGGCCACTCGCCCGATGGCGGTGTTGAACGAGGTGCCGCTCACCGAGTACAAGCTGACTGCGGCCTCGGCGGTCGCGCTGTCGGTCAAGATCAGCCCGCGGTAGTCGTTGTTGCTGATTCCCGCATACACCCCGGTGCGGCTGCCCTTGAGCTGATCGGGGTCGATTCCCGCTTCTTCCAGAGCCTGCCAGCTCGTCTCCAGCATCAACCGCTGCTGGGGATCCAGGAACTGGGCCTCAACCGGCGAGATCCGGAAGAACGAGGCGTCGAACTGATCGATGCCGTCGATGAACCCGGCAAAGCGACAGGCATCGTTCTGAACACCGACATCGGGGAACAGCTCTCCAATCCGCCCGACGCCGGAACCGGGAACGCCCTCGGCTACCGCATTCTCGCCCGCTTCCAGCAGGCGCCAAAACCCCGGTAGGTCGCTGGCCCCCGGGAAGCGGCAGGCCATCCCCACAACCGCGATCGATTCCCCCGACCGAGAAGTCATGCTTTCTCCTTCGGCAGGTCTAAGCCCCTCCTTTGACCTGCACCGTAACGATATCCAAGCCGTGGTACTTCTGATGGTGGACAGAGGACGCAAAGTGCCTCAGGAGGCGAAGTGACAGCTCCCCCTCCTGCAAGCCCTCGGATTCTTCGCTTAAACAGGCCAAACGATCTTCAAGATTCTCCTCATCGAACACGGCCAAGAACTCCATCTCCACCATTCGGGCGTCGGGGCGGGCCTGGATGATCAATCGAGGCTCATGTTCGGGAGGCTGGTCCGCTGGCACCAGGCTCAGCAGCATTTCCTCGCCGGGCTCATCGGGCTGCACCAGGCTCAGCAACGCCTCTTCACCGGCAGAGCGCAGCCGCTGGGTCGAGGCTTCGTTCCAGCCGACACCGGCGGCCAGACCTTGGAGGAAGCGATCGATCTCGGGCAGCGCTGAGACGCCCAGCTCGACCTCCAAGCGGCTGCGCCGCTGTGGCCTGGTCAGATCCAAGAACACGGTCATCAACACCGCAGCTACTGCGCCGACCAGCATGCCGTTGTCGAGCAGGAGACCCCACTTCCTGCCCAGCAGATCGGCAAAGATCGTCTGGTTGTCGAGTCCCATGCCCAGCGAGAATGCCAGCCCCACAACCAGGGCCTTCTGCGCGTCGAGACCATCCTGGACCACTGTGCGAATGCCGCTCACAAAGAGCAGCGCAATGGCCGTCAGCAGGTAGGCGGCCATGACCGGACTGGGAAGGGTGAGCAGGAACGCGGTCAGCTTTGGCAAAAAGGCCAGTGCCAGCAAGGCGCCGCCGATGACATACCCGATACGGCGAGCGGCCACACCGGTGAAGCCGATGAGCGACACGCTGGTCCCTGAGTACACGGAGTTGGGAGGAGTTCCAAAAATGCCAGACGCCAGGATGCCGAGCCCGTTGGTGTTGAGTGATCCCTGCACCAGGCGGAAGTCGGGAACCCGCGGCCGGCGCCACGAGACCTGCTGGATGGCGACGCTGTCGCTGACGTTTTTGACTCCGCCGGCCAGCGTCACCACCACAAAGGCGGGCAGCAGCGACCAGAAGCTTGCCCCCGGGGTCAGGTCGAATCCGGGGAACCCGCCGGAGTCGGGAATGCCGACCCAGGCCGCGTCGCCCACCGAGCTGATCTCATAGGCACCGAACAGCGCCGCCGCCACGCTGCCGGTGACGATTCCAATGAGCGGCGACCACAAGCGCCAAACCCCCGAAGCCTGCAAGAAGAGCACGGTGGACACCACCAGCGTCACCAAGGCGACTGTCGGTCCCGCGGCCTCGGGAGCGTCGGCCGGCACATCTTCGAGCCGGTCGAGCGCCACCGGCAAGATGGTGGCTGCAATCAGCATCAGCACCGTGCCAGTGACCACCGGCGTGACGATCCGGCGCAAAAGCGGCAGCCAGAAGGCCAGAACAAGGTAGAACAGCGAGGCCACCACGGTGAGGCTGGCCAATAGCTCTGGACCGCCCTCGGCCAGCGCCAACACCGAGATGGCAATGAAGTTCGGGGTCGGCCCCATGATCAGGATGTGCCCGGCGCCGAACCGCCGGAATCGGGTGGCCTGCAACGCGGTCAGCGCCCCCGCAATGATCAGCGCCCCGAACAGGGCCCACGAGAAATACCCCGCATCTTGGCCCCCAGCCCGAGCAGTGATGACCACGATCGACACGATCGGCGCCAAGGCCAGCACAATGCCCTGCAATCCCGCGATGGCAGCAACAGCCGGAGGACATCGCTCGTTCGGCTCGTACTGAATGGCGTCGCTCATAACCGGCTTTCGAGGCCGTCCCGTAACTTAGCCTGAATCCACCGGGTACCTCCCTGGCCCTCTTCGCACTGACATGGCTCCATCCTCCCAACGAACGGAGACAGCGCAATACCCGGGGAGGTTCATCACAACGTCACAGCCACCCCGGCCGTGACTCAACAAAAACAGCCTCTACCAAACCCGGCGTGATTCAACAGGGCTTAGAGCTTGGCTTCGCGGGGGTCCCAAATGGTTCGGAGGGATTCTCCGATGCGGTTCAGCGACAACACGGTGAGGAACATCAGCACACCGGGCACGAACACGATGTGGGGAGCGTCTTGCAACACGGTTTGTTGGCGGCCTTCGCTGATCATATTGCCCCATGTTGGAGTGCTGATGGGGTCGATCCCCACTCCCAGGAAGCTCAGCGAGGCCTCGGCCACGATCACCACCGCCACGATGATGACCGCGTACGAGGCCAATGGGAGAGCGACGTTGGGCATGATCTCTCGGAACAGAATTCGGCTGTTGGACGCCCCCATGGCCCTGGCTGCGGTGACGAACTCCCGGGCGGCAAACGTCAGGGTATTGGCCCGGGCCAGCCGGGCCATGGTGGGAATGCTGAGCATGGACAGCGCCAAGGTCACGACAAGCACGCTGCCGCCAAATATGGCGACGATGGTAAACAGCAGAATCAGAGCCGGATACGCCAGGATCGAGTCGGTGAGGATGTTGAAAGTCCCCTCGATCGGCCCGCGGAAATACCCGGCAACCAAGCCCACGATTGATCCAAGCACGAGGCCTATACCCACTGCGCCAATCCCCACGATCAGCGAAACCCGCGCGCCTTGGATGGCCTGAGCCATCACGCTTTTGCCGACTCGGTCAGTGCCCAAAGGCTCATGAGTGCTCAACTCTGGCGGCTGCTCCAAATTTTTGAAATCGGACGTTAGGTCGTCGAACAGCCCAGCAAGCTGCATGAACACAAACACCAGCAGGATCGCCATCCACGCCACCGACAGCCACGTGGCTGGGTCGATATGGGAGCCGAACACCCCCTTGATTAGCAACCCCAAGCCGGTAACGATGGCATAAAACCCCATCAAGGTGACGATCACCTGCAACCAGGCAACGCGGTCAAACAGCACATTCAGCTGCACGACCAACAGAGGCACCCCCACGACTATCCGGACAATGCCCTCCCACGAGTTCCGAGTCCGACGACTACGTTCGGGATCAACTATGAGGGCCCCTTCTGAATTGCTCGCCGAGCTAGAGACATCAGCCACGTCTGATCCTTGGGTCTAGCAATGCGTAGGTGACCTCCACTAGCAAATTGAGGAGCACATAGGCCACCACCACCACGATCACCATCCCCTGCAACATGACCAAGTCGTTGCCGAGAATTGAATCGACCATCTTTCTCCCGACGCCCGGGATCGTGAACAACACCTCGATGATGACCGCCCCGCCGATAAGGCGACCCGTGCTCACCCCGGCCAGGGTGATGAGCGAGAACGACGACGGCCTCAGGGCATGTCGAAATAGAATGTGGGTGGGAGACATGCCTTTGGCCTTGGCGGTCAGAACAAAGTCGTCTTGGAGCGTGGCCATCATGTCAGCCCGCAACAACCGCTGGAATACCGCGATCTCGGTGAGAGACAGGGCAACCACAGGCATGATCATGCGTTGTATGTGGTCCCACCAGTCCCATTCAGTGAGGCGCGTCCATCCTTGGGGGGGCAGCCAATCAAGCTGAGTGAACAAAATGACGACGAGCAGAATCCCCACCAGGAATTGGGGTACCGAAATGGCCGCAAACGAGGCTGAGTTCAACGTTCGATCGATCCGGCCTCCCGCCCGATAGGCGGCATACACCCCCAAGGGAATTGAAATGAGCAGGGCGAAGACCTGGGCGACTAGGGCAATCTCCAACGTGACCGGCAGCCGATTGCGCAGCTCAGAAACAACCGTCAAGCCCGGGGTCTTCACCGACTCCCCGAGATCCCCGGTGACCACGTCACCCAGCCACTTCCCGTAGCGGACCACAACGTTGTCATCGAGGCGCAGCTCTCGGTTTACAAATTCTCGTGCACCCGGCTCTTGGGCCCGCTCCTGACCAAGCAGCCGCACGGTGGGATCACCGCTGAGAAACTCAACGTATGACGAGGTGAAGAAGCTCACGATGAGCAGCACGGGGATCAACCGGATGATGCTGCGCCCGATGGTCTTCAATGTTCGTCACCTCCCCCGACGCCTCAACTCGGACCCGTACATGATGCCCCACAGATCAAGGGGGGGTGGGCACGATTCGTGCCCACCCCCCCTTGATCTCAGTAGAAGTTGTCGATTAGCCCTTCGCGACGAAGGCGAGGAGGAGCAGACCGGTCTCCGATTGGAATATGCCCGACACCTCGTCGGTGTAGTAGTACCCCGTCTCGGGCTTGTCCAGGATAATGATCGGCACTTGCTCAGCGAACTTGCGCTGGAATCGGCTATAGCCCTCGTACCTCTCTTCGAAGGTGAGGCCTTGACGGCCCAGCGCGAGCGAGGCGTCATACTCGGGGGAGCAGGCCTTGGCCCAGTTTCGGGACGAGACGGCAGGACCGCACACCCCGTCTTCGGGAGAATCACCGTAGTAGAGGTCGTACATATAGTCGGGATCTGCCGCAGGAGCAGCCCACGGATTGGCTATTGCCTCTCCAGAGAACACCGCGCTCACCATCTCACCCACTTCGGTGCAGTTGGCGGTGGCGGAGATGCCCACTTCCGCCCACATGGCAATCAACGTCTCGGTGAGGAGCCGGTTTACCGGATCAGTGGTGCAGAAGGTCTCGAACTCCAGTGGGCCACCCAGTTCGGCCTCACACTCTTCGACTGCCGCGGCAGCCGCCTCCAGGTCGTAGCCCGGCAGGAGTGCTTCAGGATCATGCCAAGGAGATCCTTCCCGCATGAGTTGGCGGGGAATGGACCTGAGACCGTCCCAGGCAATCTCGTTCGCAGTGTCGTAGTCGATGGCATGGGCTACAGCTACCCGGCAAGCCCGGACGTTGAACGGCTCCTTTTGGTTGTTCAGCATCCAGTAACCGCCGTGATTGTCAGTACGGGTAACGGTGTTGACGCCCCTGTCCTTGGCGTCGTTCATATGAATGGGATCACGGTCAAAGGCGATATCCAGGTCGCCCGCTTTGAAGGCGTTGTATCTCGGCGAGGCTTCGGTGATGGGCTTGAAGATCACCTTGTCCAGATAGGGACAGCCCTCCCGGAAGTAGTCCGGGTTGCGGATCAGCACCGCCTCGTCGTCTTGGACCCAAGACTCGAAAATGAACGGTCCCGCGCCGATGCCGACCGGATTCACGTTGATGCCTGTATTTAGACCTGTTTCGGGATCCTGGCCATCCTCATAGGCGGTGGGCGACATCATCCACGCCAATCGGTTGGTGAAAGCCTGCGGGAAGGTGGCGTTCACACTGGTCGCAGTGAGACGGATGGTGTGGTCGTCAATCTTCTCCATCTCGGCAACAAGCTTGGCCTGAGCCGCTGACTGTGAACCGACTTCTGGCCTTTGGTGGTGCTCGATATTCCAGATGAAGGCATCAGCATCAAGGGGGGTGCCGTCGGAGAAATTGAGCCCCTCGCGCAGCGTCAGGGTGAATACCTGGCTGTCTTCGGTGGTGATGCTCTCGGCCAGGCCAGGGACAATCTTCCCGGTGGTGAGGTCCAGATAGAAGAGTGCGTCGTAGATCGCCGTCATCTGGGTGCCGCCCAGCGAGGCTCCTCCTTGGATCAAAGTGGGATCCCAGCCGGTGATCTCGCCAAACATTCCCATGGTCAGCGTGCCGCCGGTGGGCCGCCCGTCGGCGCACTCAGTCAGAAGGATGGCGCCACTGGTATGTCCAGTGTTGCCTGTGGGCACGATTCCTTGTGAAACTTCTTCTTCAGACCCCTCAATGGTCACCTGAATCTCCTCGGTGGGCTCGGGCGCCGGCTCAGCAGATGCTTGTTCCGCGGGAGCTTCCTCCTCGGGATCATCGGAAGGTGCCGCGGGCTCACCACCGCCATCATCTGCTTCCTGCGCCGGAGTTCCCGCGGTAACACCGTCGTCGTCGTTGCCGCACGACACGGCGAACACCGCCAGCGCCAACAGGACGGCAAGAAGCCTCAACGAGCGCGAATTCATGAGCATGACCCCCTCGGGTTTGTCTTCAACAGCCGAGCCTCAGCCGACCGCAAGTTGTCAGACCTTAGGTATTTGTTGGGGGTGGTCGCAAGGTAAGCGGACGCTCACGCCTGCATGCGGACGGCGGCCGGAGCGAGTTCGCGCTCCAAACGGTCGGCAATTGCTCGAAAGTACGGCAAAGACTCGCCGATGGGGTCGGGGACTTCGTCGACGGCCCGGCCCATGAACCGGCTGGCGGTCTGGGATTCACGCCGGGCAGCCAACTGGGAAACCCACTCGGCAGCAGTCGTGCCGTTGCGGTTTCCCACTTCGCCAGCCAGCCGGCTCAGCTCGGCGGGCAGGAAAGTGGCTGCCGCCTTGGCCTCGCTGCGGGCGGCCACCGCCCATCCGTGGTTGCGGGTCATGGCCACGATCAGGTCGGCCTCGTCCACCATGTAATCGGAGAGTCGGCGGCTGCGGTGGGCCGACAGGTCCAGCCCCCGCTCGGCCATGGCCGCAATGGCGTGCTCGTGGGCGGGTTGCCCGCTCCAGTCCATGGTCCCGGCCGAGCTGACCTCTGCTTCAGGGGCCATATGGGCAAACAGCACCTCGGCCATCGGCGATCGGCAGATGTTTCCCGTGCAGACGAACAGAACCTTGATGGCGAGAGTGTAGGGCCCCGCCACGCAGACGATTGTCTGCTGCCCCTTCAACAGGTATGGTTGCTGTGCGCCGTCGGAACCGGCATCGTCCCCGGACACAGGGTTCCCCACACAGCCAGAGCGAAAGACAACCCGATGCCGGTCACCGAGATTCAGCGCACCGAACTGATCAACCGCCTCGTCGAGGTTCTCGGAGAGGAGCGCACCGAAACCCTCATGCAGTGCATCCTCCCCGAAGGCCGCGGCCAACTCGCCACCAAAGACGACCTCAAAGCCCTAGAAACCACCCTTCGAAGCGAGTTCAAAGACGAGTTCGCCAAGATATGGGTCGAGTTCGCCGGACTCAGAACCGAACTAGCCGAGCACAAAGCCGAGACCAAGGCCGGTTTCGCCGAGATGCGGGGCTACATCGACTCGTCCCTGGCGAAGTACAACCGCCACCACACGTTCATGCTCGTCGGCTTCGTGGTCACCAACTGGGCCACCATGGTTCCTCTCGCCCTCGCCACCTGACCCCTGAGCTTCCCCCCTAATCGCGGACCCTCAGACCACCCCCTACACAGAGCACCCGAGTGTCATTGTTGTGGTTGCCGGGGGGTCTGTCCAGGCGCTGGAGGTCTACGACCCGCTGGTCGCTGAGGTCAAGGCTGTGCTCGAGCACCGTCGAGCCCTGGTAGCAGCCAGAATACTCATGTTGCACCACGTCGCGGACCAGATCGCCAAGCTCCCCACCGATCCCCATAAACGCTCATATTGTTTGGGTTCTTTCGTCGGGGGCGGGTCTGACCTACCGCATAACTGGCTTTGTGCCTTCAGGTTGATTTGTCGGCTTGTTTCCGGCGGGAGGGCGCGCACCGACCGGTCGGGCAGATGTGACCTGATAGGAGCCTTGTGCGAAACACCGTGAGTGTTCTGTCCGCCGCCGCGGCCGGTGGTGCCTTCGTCAACTCGTCGAGCAGAGGAGGCTCACAGATTATGGCAGATATCCCAGCCAAGATCACTGGCGGGGTCGACACCCACAACCACGCCCATGTGGCAGCGACCATAGATTCAGCGGGGTGCCTGTTGGGCGCTGCGTCCTTCGCCGCCGACACGGCTGGCTACCAGCAGCTGCTGGGGTGGCTGGAGTCGCAGGAGACAGTGGCGCGCGTCGGGGTGGAGGGCGCCGGCTCCTATGGGGCCGGGCTGGGCCCGCTATCTGGGGGGCCGCTGGCATCAGGGCAGTCGAGGTGAACCGCCCCAACCGGCAGATGCGCCGGCCAAAGGGGGGAACCTCAATGTCTCCACAAAAAGGGGGGAACCTCACCTGCCGGCAAAAACAGGGCCGCGAGGCAACATCAAGACAAATAGCAGTCAAATACATGACACCCAACCTGGTGCGACCAACGCCGCCCGCACTCCACAATCGACATGACCAACCCCATAGAATACGAACAAACCCATACTCCAAAACCCCACAAACAACCTCCCCACGACCACGGGAGAACCTCACAATCTAGCTCACGGCATGTCGAGCTGGCCGCGGCTGAAATCGCCCCAGCACTCCAGTGTCTCATCAAGGCGCAGCCCGCACTCATGGACAATCCCGGTGGACACAGCGGTGAACACGCCGGGGGGACGGCTATCGTCGCAGCTGGCTATTCCGTCGTGGTTCATCCCGCACCCATACATCAGCCCGACTGAATAATCTGACAGCCCGCTGACTACATAGGCCGTCTGGTCTTGTTCTACTGTTGGCCAGCACAAGATTGCCTGGTCGGCCCGTTGGGCGCAGTTGACCACTACTCCAGCCGACACCGATGTGAATTCGCCGTCGAGCGCGGTGGCCTGCCCGAACTCATTGTCACCCCAGCATTCCAACGCCCCGCCGACACGAACACCACAGGAGTGCGACCCGCCGGCGGCAATCGAGATGAACTGATCGTCCGGCGCTTCGGATTGGCCGAACTCGTTGTCACCCCAGCACACCGCAGTGCGTTCAGTGCGCAGCCCGCAAGTGTGCGCCCCACCAGCCGACACAGACGCGAACTCGCCGCCGGGCGACTCTGTCTGCCCGTAGGTGTTGTCACCCCAGCACACCACCACCCCGCCGACACGAACACCACAGGAGTGGTATCCGCCCGAGCACTCCACATCGGGCACTGGTGGCCACTTGCAGGTGGGGTCCACACCAGCAGAAACCGAGATGAACGAGCCGTCCGGCGCTTCGGATTGGCCGAACTCGTTGTCACCCCAGCATGCCACAGTTTGATCGGTTCTCATCCCGCAGGTGTGGTAGCCGCCCACCGACACCGCCGTCCAGGTGCCCGACGCGGAATTCGCCGCCGACAACAACGGCTCATCCAAGGGCCTACCGTCCCGGTCGCTCCAACACTCCACCACGACATGCTTGCGCAACCCACAGACCACCCAACCCCCAACCGACACCGCCGAAAATCCGATCTCACCGGGCAGAGAGGCAAAGTACTGGTGCGATGGTGCCTGAGGGAACTCACAGTTTACCAGGCGATCCGCCCGCAACCCGCAGAAATAGTACCCCCCTGCAACGACGCCTTCATACACGCCCTCGACAACACCGGTATAGGACCGGTACAGGCCCCAACACACCACCGCCCCATCAGCCTGTAACGCACACGAACCGCCCCGGCTTGAAGCGATCGCGGTGAACTCTCCATCGGGCGTCCGCCCATACCAGTCCTCCATTGCGTCGCCCCAGCACACCACCGCGCCATCAACCCTGAGGCCACACGTGTGCGACCAGCCCGCGTCTATTGCTGTGAACTCGCCGTCAGGCGCATCCAACAGCCCATAGCGCGGCAACCCCCAACACACCACCGACCGGTCCGCCTTGATCCCACACGAATGGTCCTTGCCCGCATCCACCGCTTCGAACTCCCCGTCAGGCGCCTTCAGCTTCCCATAGAAAGAATCGCCCCAGCACTCAAGAGTGCGATCAACCCTGATACCACACGAATGCGTCACACCCGACGACACCGCCGAAAATCGGCCCTCAGGCGCATCTAATTGCCCGTAATAATTTAGGCTACCGTAGGAAATCTCGCTCCAACACTCCACCTCGCCCCCCTCCCGCAACCCGCACGCGAAATCCCATCCCGCCGAAACCCCCACCCACAGACGCTCCCCCCACTCCACTTCCCAAATCGACTCCGGCAACAGCACCACAGACGGAACCGACGTGGCGGTCGGCACCGGTACCACAGTCGCAACCGGCATCGCAGTCGACACCGGCGTAGGAACTACCGTCGCCGTCGGTGCCGATGTGGGAGTTGCAGATACCACCGGAGAAGGAACCACTGCCTCAACCGGCATAGGCACTTCCGTCGGTTGGAGCGACGCAGGCTCGCTGCCAGGCCCAGCCGGAACAGCAGCCTCTTCAGGAGCGCCGCCGGAACACGCCCCCACCACCAAACCAAGAGCCAGCAACAACCTGACCCAACAGCTGCGACCTTTGCTCAACTTCTTCGGGCGACCTGCTGAGAGCCGCATACTGATCTTGAAAATCATACAGAACTTCCCTACTTGCCTGTTGAGCTTGTGGTGCAGGCAGCGGAGTCTGATGAGGACCAGCCGCCCAACAACATATACGACAACGGCTTGAACAAGCAGTACACATTGTGCAAAACCCCCGACGCCATCGCCCCTCCGCCCCCCGCCTTGCCTATCGCAACATCGACTGCGATATCGCCGTTTACAATCACGCAGATTTGCCCGCCAACCGCGAAAATACCCTCACCCACCATTTCACCTAGAACACGAACAGCGGTCTCCGCCGCTTTATGATCTGCTGGCAACCCACCCTCCGAATTGAAACCGGACCTGCCGGCAAAAACAGGGCCGCGAGGCAACATCAAGACAAATAGCAGTCAAATACATGACACCCAACCTGGCGCGACCAACGCCGCCCGCACTCCACAATCGACATGACCAACCCCATAGAATACGAACAAACCCATACTCCAAAACCCCACAAACAACCTCCCCACGACCACGGGAGAACCTCACCCACCAACAACTGCGCCAAACCCCCGCCTACCTCCAACTCATGGACCAAACCGAAGAGAAAATCCAGCTCACGGCATATCAAGCTGGCCACGGCTGAAATCGCCCCAGCACTCCAGTGTCTCATTTAGGCGCAGCCCGCAGGTGTGGAATATGCCCCTGGACACAGCGGTGAACACGCCGGGAGGCGCGGGATCGGTGGGGGCGTACTCGTGGAAGGCAGCCGAACGGCTGCACCCGAGTGTTCCGTCGTTGAGGATCCCGCACCTCCAGTGCAAGCCGATGGAGTAGTCCACCAAACCGGTCAACACCTCTGGCGGGCGGAGGCCCTCCAAATCTGTTGGCCAACATACGATGGCCCGGTCGGTGCGGTGCGCGCAGGTGTCCACTACCCACGCTGTCACCGAGGCGAACTCGCCTGCGGGCGCGTTGGCCCGGCCGTACTCGTTGTTGCCCCAGCACTCCAGCTCTCCGCCGACGCGCACCCCACAAGAATGCGTGCCCCCCGCAGCGACCGAGATGAACTCGCCAGCGGGAGCGTCTGATTGGCCGAACTCATTGCCGCCCCAACACACCGCAGCGCGGTCGGTCCGCAGCCCACACGAGTGCGTGCCACCGGCTGAAACGGCCGCGAACTCGCCTGCGGGAGCGTCTGTTTGGCCGAGTTCGTTGTCGCCCCAGCACACCACAGCCCCGCCGACCCGCACCCCGCAGGAGTGGTATCCGCCCGAGCAGTGAACGCTGGGCCAAGGCGTCCACGTGCAGGTGTGATCCACACCAGCAGAAACCGAGATGAACGAGCCGTCCGGAGCGTCTGATTGGCCGAACTCATTGTCGCCCCAGCACGCCACAGTGCGGTCGGTCCTGATCGCACAGGTGTGAAAACCACCCGCCGACACCACCGACCATGCGCCCGACGCGAGACTCCCCGCCAAATCAAACGAAACTGATACGCCGTCCCTGCCGTCCACATCGATCCAACACTCAACAGCGCCGCCTTTGCGCACCCCGCACGCCAGCCAACCTCCCACCGACACCATCTCGAACTCGCCATCCAATCGGCTGACGTACTGGCGCCTTGTGTCGGGAAGGGGCCCGCACTCCACAGCACGGTCAGAGCGCGTCCCACAGAATCTATATCCCCCGCCGGTGATGTCCTCGTAAGAGCGGTCGTCAACACCCGAATGGGACTGGTACATCCCCCAGCACTCCACCGAGCCGTCAGCGTGCAGACCACACCAGCCGTCCCGGCTCGTAGCAACCGCGGTGAACTCCCCCGTCGGCCCTCCCCCATGCCACTCCCCCACCGAATCGCCCCAACACACCATCGCCCCGCCAACCTGCCGCCCACACATCAGCGGCCAGCCCCCATCCACCACGATGAACTCGCCATCAGGCCCAAGCCCATGCCACTCCCCGACCGCGTCTCCCCAGCACACCACCGCCCCGTCAACCCCTAGCCCGCAGGTGTGATACCAGCCCGCGTCCACCGCTGTGAACTCTCCGCGGGGCGCGTCCAACAACCCATACCGCCGCAAACCCCAGCACACCACCGTGCGATCAACCCGAATCGCGCACGAATGGAACCTGCTCGCGTCCACCGCTGTGAACTCTCCGCCAGGCGCCTCCAGCCTCGAATAGAAGGAGTCCCCCCAACACTCAAGCGCGCGATCAACTTTGATCCCGCACGAATGCGTCGCCCCCGACGAAATCGCCGTGAACTCCCCTTCCGGCGCATTCAACTGCCCAAAGTCATTCTCGAAGCCAAACCAATACCCATCCACCAGCCAACGCTCACCCCAGCACTCCACCCCGCCCCCAACCCTGATCCCGCACGCGAAATCCCACCCCGCCGAAACCGCCTCAAACCCGCCCGCAGGCACCCCTTCCAAATCGACCTCCCACACCGACTCACCAGAAGCAACTGGCACCGCAGACGGCTCCTCCGTCGGCGAGGGCACCGGCGTCGCAACCGGCTCTGGCGTCGCAACCTCAGACGGCACCTCAGACGGCACCGGAGCGAGAGTTGGAGTCGCGGGCGCCGCCGCAAGAGGGCCAGCCTCGCCGCCATGATCCATTTCCGGCGTCGGAGAAGAAACCGGAAGAGCGACAGGCGTCGCAGCATCCGCTGCGTCCGGTTGGGCAACTGCGGTCACGCGGTCAGATGGAGTCGGATCAGCGCTGTCTTGAGGAGCACTACTCGAGCAGGCCACAGCCACCAGGGCCACGGCCAACACCAGACCACCCCAGCAGTTGCGACCTTTGCTCAACTTCTTCGGGCGACCTGCTGAGAACCGCATACTGATCTTGAAAACCATACAGAACTTCCCTACTTGCCTGTGGAGCTGGTGGTGCAGGCAGCGGAGTCTGATGAGGACCAGCCGCTGGTGTTGCCGGCCTGCACGTACAGGGTCTTTGTGGTGTCCGATGAGAGGCCGCTGCGGGTTTTGGACCGGGTGGTCTGCTCGGTCCACGTCGAGCCGTTGTAGCTGGTGCGATACCGCGTGGCTCCCGTGACGGCTGGCCAGGTCCAGGTGATGGACGAGGCTGTGCTCGTGCACGAGACATCCGGTGCAGCCGGGGTGGTGGTGCAGGTGGCGGAGTCCGAGTCCGACCAGCCCGCCGCGTTGCCCGCCTGCACGAATAGGAGTTGAGTGGTGCCAGCGGACAGGTCGCTGAGAGTCTTCGTCCGGCCGGTCTGCTCAATCCACGGTGCCCAGAAGTAGGCAGTCCGGTATTTCGTCGCCCCTGTTGCCGCCGGCCAGGTCCAGGTGATCGAATCCGCATCGGCGGTGCACGACACCGACGGCGCAGCCGGAATCGTGGTACACGGCGCGGAGTCCGAGTCCGACCAGCCCGAGGCGTTGCCCGCCTGCACGAATAGGAGTTGAGTGGTGCCAGCGGACAGGTCGCTGAGAGTCTTCGTCCGGCCGGTCTGCTCAACCCAATCAGAGAACAGGTAGCCGGTCCGGTATTTCGTCGCCCCCGTCACCGCCGGCCACGACCAGGTGATCGAATCCGCATCGGCGGTGCACGACACCGACGGCGCAGCCGGGAATGAGTTACTCCGGGTTCGGTGGAGGCTGTGTTCCTTGGGAGGATGGGGCAATGCCTAATCATGGGAGATGTCCGGCCGGGCTGGGTGAGCGGGCGGTGCGGATGGGGCTGGACAACGGGCGGCTTTATGGGTCGCGGTGGGAGGCGGTCTGTTCGGTTGCCGACAAGCTGGGCCCGTCGGCGGAGTCGGTGCGCAAGCAGGTGCGCCGAGCGGAGATCGACGGCGGGACCCGTCTGGGTGTGGCCACCGCCGAGCGTGCCCGGATCAAGGATCTCGAGCGGGAGAACCGCGAGCTGCGCTGGGCGAACGAGATATTGAAGGCGGCGTCGGCTTTTTTCGGGGCGGAGCTCGACCGCCAGTGGAGGTCGTAGTGGCGTTCATCGACGCCCACCGGCGCCGGTTCGGGGTCGAGCCGATCTGCGCGGTGCTCACAGAGCACGGCGTCGGGATCGCTTCGTCCACCTACTACGCGGCCAAAAAGCGGGCACCGTCGGCGCGTGCGTTGCGGGACGCGCAGCTGCGCCCGGTGATCGCCAGGGCGCACAAGGCGAGCTACGGCGCCTGCGGCGCGGCCAAGGTGTGGAACCACCTGAACCGCGTCGAGGGCGTGGGGGTGGCCCGCTGCACCGTCGAGCGGCTGATGGCCCAGATCGGCCTGGCAGGCACCCGCCGGGGCAAAAAGCCGTGCACCGCCACCCCCGCCGCCGGCGACGTGCCCGAGGACCTCGTGAACAGGGACTTCGGCGCCGACGCCCCGAACCGGCTGTGGCTCGCGGACCTCGCCTGGGTGCGAACCCGCTCCGGCTGGGTCTACATGGCGTTCGTCATCGACGCCTGCTCCCGCCGGGTCCTGGGCTGGCAGGCGTCGCGCTCTTTGCGCACCGACCTCGCGCTCGACGCTTTGGACATGGCCATCGCCGCCCGCCGGCGCTGCGGCCACAGCATCGACAAAGCCGTCCACCACAGCGACGGGTTGAACCTGGCCAATATGTGTCCATCCGCTACAGCCAGCGCCTCGACGACAACGACATCGTCGCCTCGGTCGGCTCCAAAGGCGATTCATATGACTGTGATGAGGATGGTTGGGTCATCGGGTTGGGTCTGACTCTTGCTATGACAGGCCGCTGAGTGCCTTTGCGTTGATCTGTCGGCTCGGCTCGGTGGCGTTTCAACCACTACGTGACCGGCTGGCCGGGAGGGCAGTGACCGAATAGGGGCCTGCCCGTTTCCGACAGATCGGCCCGTCACAGTCCTGTCCGCCTGCCCGACCAGCTGGCGCGCTGAACTTGATGGGAACAGCAATGTCCAGCATTCCATCTGGGGTCGACCGGCGGAAGGTCATCGTCGGTGTCGATACCCACAAACACATTCATGTGGCGGTCGCGCTCGATCATCACGGAGCGCGCCTCGGTGATCTATCGGTCGCGGCCGACACTGGCGGTTACACCGAGCTCGAGCAGTGGGCTCGGGCGCTTGGCCGGGTCGACCGGTTCGGGATCGAGGGCACCGGCAGCTACGGCGCCGGGCTCACGGGCTTTCTGCGGCGTTGCGGGCATCGCATCGTCGAGGTCAACCGGGGCGATCGTCGCTCTCGTCGCCAGAACGGCAAGTCCGACACTCTCGATGCCAAAGCAGCCGCGCGTTCGGTTCTGGCCGGCACCGCGACGACGATTCCCAAAACGGCCGATGGCGCCTCGGAAATGATCCGCCAGATCAAGATCGCCCGCGACACGGCCCGCAAGGGCCGAACCACGGCGATCATCACGCTGAAGGCGATCGCGGTGAACGCGCCAGCGGAGCTGCGCGAGTCGCTTGAAGCCATGACCGACAAGCAGTTGCTGAAGAGATGCTCGCTCTACCGGCCCGGCGATGTAGAAGACACAACCGCTTCCGCGAAACACGCCATAAGGGCGCTCGCGAAGCGGTGGCTCGACCTCGACGACGAGATCGCCGGCCACGACCGGCTGCTCGACCAGCTCACCGCCCAAGCGGCTCCAACACTGCGCGACGGCTATGGCATCGGCCCCGACACCGCCGCTGAGATGCTCATCGTGTTCGGCGACAACCCCGACCGGATCAAGTCTGAAGCAGCGTTCGCGAAGCTCTGCGGCACCTGCCCGATCCCGGCATCATCGGGGCTGACCAACAAACACCGGCTCTATCGAGGCGGACACCGCCAGGCCAACGCCGCGCTATACCGCACCGTGATCGTCCGAATGCGATTCCACCAGCCCACCATCGAGTACGCGGCTCGGCGCACCGCCGAGGGCCTGACGAAAAAAGACATCATACGCTGCCTCAAACGCTTCGTCGCCCGCGAGGTCTACCAGCGCGTGATGCTCGACCACCGAGCCCGAACCGCCTGAACCCGCGCCCACCACCCCAACCCGGCCGGACACACCGGCCGGACCCGACGCGCCCAAAAACACCAACCTGACCTATAGGGGCGTCAACGCCATGATCAAGAGCTTCAACAGCCTGTTCAAATGGGAGCTCATCTACCCGCGCGGCCCCTGGCGGGGACAAAGCGACGTCGAGTTCGCCACCCTCGAATACATCGACTGGTACAACCACCGACGCAGCCACAGCCAACTCCTACCCGGCCGATACGCGTACACCACCCCCGCCGACCACGAAACCGCCTACCATAACAACACCACAGCCACCCCGGCCGTGACTCAAGGGTCTGTCAGATTTTCTGTGTATGCGGCCGTGATGGTTTTCATTTGATGTGGTCGGCGATCCGGTCGCCGTAGTGGACGGTCAGTGTGTTCAGTATGGCCTTCCAGCCGTTGGTTTTGCCGGTGAGGTTCTCGCGGCCTTTGCGCTTGGCGGTGGCGACAAGGTAGAGGATCTTCATCGCGGCCTGCTCGTTGGGGAAGTGCCCTCGGTGCCGCACGGCTCTTCGGAACCGGGCGTTGAGGCTCTCGACGGCGTTGGTGGTATAGACCACCCGGCGCAGCTCTGCGGGGAACTCCAAGAAGGGCACGAACTCGGCCCAGCTGTTGCGCCAGGCCCGGATCATGGCCGGGTAGGTGTCTTCCCAGTCTTCGGCGAACGCCTCGAATTGGGTTTCGGCGGCCCCTGCGGTGGGGGCGGTGTAGATGGCCCGCATGGCCTTGGTGATCGGACCCCAGTGCTTTTTGGAGGCGTATCTGAGGCTGTTGCGCACCATGTGCACCACGCAGGTCTGCACCGTCGCGTCGGGCCAGGTCATACGGATCGACTCCGGCAGGCCTCTTAGGCCGTCGCAGCACACGATCAGCGCGTCGGCCAGGCCCCGGTTGCGGAGCTCGCCCAGCATCGACGCCCACTGCTTGGCGCCCTCGCCGCCCGTTGGGCCCAGCCACAGGCCCAAAACGTCGCGCTCGCCGCCCAGATCCACGCCGATAGCCACATAGACGGGCCGGTTGGCCACCTGGGAGTCGCGGACCTTGACCACTATCGCGTCGATCAGCAGAACCGGGTACACCGCGTCGAGGGGGCGGTTCTGCCACGCCGCCATGTCGGCGACGATCTCGTCGGTGATCTTGGAGATCGTCTCCCGGCTCACCGAGGTGTCGTAGATCTCGGCCAAGTGCGCTTGGATCTCACCGGTGGTGAGCCCCTTGGCGTACAGCGAGATCACGTTGCCCGACAAACCGTCCAAGCGGCGCTGGTGCTTGGGCACCGTCACCGGCTCGAAGGTCCCGGCGCGATCGCGCGGCACAGCCAGGTCGATCTCGCCGATCTCGGTCTTGACCCGCTTGGGCGAAGAGCCATTGCGGGAATTGCCCGACCCACGGCCCTCCGGAGCGTGGCGCTCATAGCCCAGATGGTCGGCCATCTCGACCTCCAACCCGATCTGGAGCACCTGGCGGACCAGCCCCGTCAACAGCCCGCCGTCGCCGGTCAGCTCCACGCCCTCGGCGCGGGCCCGCTCGACCAAAAGCTCAGCCCAGTCTTGCATCGCCGCCTCATCGGCAGCCTCGTTCGCCGGCACCGCCGGCATTTCATGATCAGTCACAGACATGATCCTTCCCGGCCCACAGCACCCGGCCGCGGACCCTCAGATCACGCCCGATACACAAAAATCCTGACAGACCCTGACTCAACAAAAACAGCCTCTACCAGACCCGGCGTGACTCAATCGCGCCTATGGTTTCGGGCTGTTGGCGTTCTGTCGTTGGTTGGCCGACGAGGATCTTGATGGGACGCCCCCTCTTGATGTGTCGGCGGTGACGAAGGACGTGTTGTTGCGGTTGTGGTGGCCTGTCGGCAAAAGCGCGTGGGCGGCCGTGCGGGCGGCCCAATGTGGTCGGTCTCGACGGGCAGAGGACCGACACGTTGTCTGCGGCGACGTGAGCTTCCCCCCACGGCAAGGCTCTGATCTTGCCTGCTTTCTATGCTCAGGGGCATGGCAGGGCCGATGGATGGCGTGAAGGTTGTCGAGTTGGGGGTGTGGGTGGCCGGCCCTGCCGCCGGGGGAATCCTGAGCGACTGGGGGGCCGACGTGGTCAAGATCGAGTCCCCCTCCGGCGATCCATCCCGGACGTTCCAGCGGATGCTGGGCGGGGACATGCCCACAAATCCGGTATTCGAGCTGGACAACCGGTCGAAGCGCTCGGTGGTGGTCGATCTGGCTCGCCCCGAGGGACAGGCCATCGCGGCCGACATCATCGACGGCGCCGACGTGTTCCTCACCAATCTGCGGCTGAGCGCGCTAAACCGGCTGGGACTGAACTACCAGTCGCTGGCCGCCCGCAACCCGGCGCTGGTGTACTGCGCCATCACCGGCTACGGCGTCGAGGGGCCTGACGCCGACCGCCCGGCCTATGACATTGCCGCCTTTTGGGCCCGCTCGGGCATCGCCGCCCAGCTCACCCCGCCGGGTGGGGCGCTGCCCTTCCAGCGGGGCGGGATGGGCGACCACAACGTGGGCCTGGCTGGCGCGGCGGCTATCAGCGCGGCGCTGTTCCATCGGGAGCGCACCGGCGAGGGCCAGATGGTGTCCACGTCGCTGTTCCGTGAGGGCATGTACACCATCGGCTTCGACCTCAACACGCTGTTGATGTGGGGGCTGTCGATGGCGGTGGGCACCCGGGAGGCGATGGGCAACCCGGCCATCAACAACTACACCGCCGGCGACGACCGCCGCTTCTGGGTGGTGGGCCTGGAGGGCGACCGCCACTGGCCGCCGCTGGCCCGGGCGGTGGGCCACCCCGAGTGGATCGACGACGATCGGTTCGCCACCGCCCGGGACCGGGCGGTCAACGCCGTGGAGCTGATCGCCGCGCTGGACGAAGCATTCGCCGCTCGTGCGCTGGAGGAGTGGGCCGAGATTTTCGCCACCGAGCCCGACATGTTCTGGGCGCCGGTGAACACCCTCGACGAGCTGCTGGCCGACCCCCAGACCGGTCCGTCGGGCGCGCTGGTGGAGGTGCCTGACGGGGCCAGCGGTACCACCATGCTGGCTACCCCCGTGGACTTCCACGGCACCCCGTGGTCACCTCGGAGCCTGGCCCCCGGCCTGGGCGAGCACACCGACGAGGTGCTGGCCGATTTGGGCCGCAGCGCCGAGAAGATCGCCGAGTTGCGGGCTAGCGGCATCGTGGCCTGAGCTTCCCGGCTAGCGGCCTGGCCGCGAACGGGCGGGGTGGTCTGGCCCGGCGGCGATCCTCGCAGGGCGCACCGACGCAGCCATAGGATGTCGCCGTGCCTTTGACCAGACTCGACGAGACGCTGCGCCATCAGATCGCCACCACCTTCGACCATGTGGGGACCAGCGACCCCCGGTTCTTCGACCGCTATTGGTTCTCCTGCTACGACCCGGCCGGGTCGCTCACCATGATCATCGGGGTGGGGCTGTACATGAACATGAACGTGTTCGACGGCTTCGTGGCCTGCCAGGTGCCCCGAGACGGCGGAGGCGCCAGCCAGCGCAACTTCCGCTTCAGCCGGGCGCTTCGCCCCGACGTCGACCGGGTGGGGGTGGGCCCGCTCGACATCGAGATCATCGAGCCGTTCGAGAAGGCCCGCCTCACTGCATCCGGTGACGATCACCCCATCAACATGGACCTGACTTGGACCAGCTTCCTACCCCCCAAAGAGGAGGACCACCACTTCAGCCGGGTCCGGGGCCGGGTCACGCAGGACTACCGCCGCTATACCCAGGTGGGCCACATGGACGGCTCGGTCACATTGGACGGAACCGCCTACACCGTGGACCACTGGTGGGGCGGGCGGGACCACTCCTGGGGGGTGCGGCCCCAGACCGCCGGCCCTGAGCCGGTCACCGGAGAAGACGGCATCGATGCTCGGGCTCAGCACGGCTCGGTGTTCTACTGGCTGCCGTTCTCCTGCCCCGACTTCGGCGGCCATGTGCAGGTCCACAGCACCGGCGACGGCCGCCAGCACTATCTCGATGGGGTGATCGGACGGCCCGACGGTGAAGAAACCGAGGTGGCGGCGGCCGAATTCGAGGTGGACTTCTGGGAGGGCACCCGCCGCTGGCGCCAGGTTCGCTCCCAGCTCACCGACGCCGCCGGAGAGGTCTACGAGATCGAGACCAACCAGATCCACCGGGACTGGGCCATGATCGGCACCGGCTACGACTGGGGCTGGACCGATGGTGGCGGCCTGGGCGTGTACCGGGGGCAGTACTACTCCGAGACCGATACCTACGACCTGTCCCATCCCGAGAACGTGGTGCTCGCCTCCGGCGAGGTCCGCGTCCCCGGCCACCGGGAGGCCCCTGCCGCGGGCACGGTGAACGGCCGACCGCTGGCCGGCCACCAGATCGTGATCTGCTCGGGGCGGGTGCCGTTCTTGGGCTTGGACGACGACGTGAGGCCGTGGTGACCCAGCAGCCCCTGGCCGGCCAGGTGGCGATCGTCACTGGGGCCAGCCGGGGAGTGGGCCGGGCCGCGGCCATCCAGTTGGGCGAGTTGGGGGCTGCGGTGGCCTGCGTGGCCCGAGCCACCGACGCCGCCCGCTTCAAGCTGCCGGGCACGGTAGACGAGACCGCCCGGGCGGTTGAGGCCGTGGGCGGCGACGCCTTGGCCGTGCCCTGCGACCTGTCGCGCCCCGACCAGATCGAGGCCATGGTGAATACCGTGGTAGCCCATTTCGAGGGCATCGACGCCCTGGTCAACAACGCCGCGGTCACCTTTGCCGGCGATCTGGAAATCGAACCCAAGCGCTACGACCTGACCTTCGCCGTCAACACCACCGCCCCGCTGTTGACCACCCGGTTGTGCCGGCCCCATCTGGCCGTCCGCGGCGGGCGAATCGTCAACATCTCGTCGGCGGCTGCGCTGGCGTTCTACCCACCGATGATGGCCTACGGCATGTCCAAAGCCGCCTTGGAGCATCTGACCGTATGCAGTGCCGCGATCTTGGCCGACGACGGGATTGCGGTGAACTGCTACCGCATCGACACCCGGGTGGCCAGCGAGGGCTTCCTGAAGAACTCCCCTGGCGCCGACCACTCCACCTGGGCTGACACCTCGGTGGCAGCCGAGGGCATTGCCTGGATGCTGCAACAGCCTATCTCCTATACCGGAAAGCTGGAGAGCATGGTGGGCATAGCCCAAAGGGAGGGAATCATGGCCGACATCGCCCACAAGGCCAACTCCAATTCCCCATCTGCCAACCGATGGAGCATCGACCATGCCCGCGGCCTTGCCTGAGGCCCAGGAGATCCACTCCTTCTGCCGCATCTGCACCGCCATGTGCGGCATCACCGTCACCGTGGAAGGCGATCGGGTGCTCAAGGTGAGAGGCGACGACGCCCACCCCCTGTCCCAGGGCTACACCTGTGCGAAGGGCCGGGGGCTGCCCGACTGGCACCACCACCCCCACCGCCTCGACCATCCCCGCATCAAAGGCCAGGCTGTCGATTGGGACCGCTGTCTCGACGACCTGGGCAACCGCCTGGCCGCCATCATCGCCGAGTGCGGGCCCGACGCAGTAGCCATGTACCTGGCCAGCGGCTCGGCCTACGACGCCAACGGCCGTCGGGCCGCCGAGCGGTTCGTCGGCGCCATCGGCTCGCGCCAGAAATACACTGCCACCACCATCGACACCCCCATGCGCCCGCTGGTGGCCGAGCTGATGGGAGGCTGGTCGGGGCTCACCCCCCTGTGGGACCAGGAGGCCGCCCGGTTGCTCATCCTGGTGGGCACCAACCCGGTGGTGTCCCACGGCCACGGCAATGGCCTGCCCGACCCTATACGGCGGCTGCGAGCCCAGCAGGAGCGGGGCCCGGTGTGGGCGATCGACCCCCGCCGCACCGAGACCGCCCGTTTGGCCGACCGCCATCTGGCCCCCCGGCCCAGCACCGACTACCTGATATTGGGCTGGCTGGTACGAGAGCTGCTGGCCGACGGCGCCGATTGGGACTACCTGGGCGAACACGCGATCGGGGTCGAAGATCTGGCCGCAGTGGTGGCCCCTTTCACCCTCGACCGGGCGATTGCCGGCACCGGGCTGGACCCCGCCGACTTGCCCGACCTCTTGGAGGCAGTCCGCACCGCGGGCCGCTTGTCGATTCTGTCGGGCACCGGAGTATCAATGGGCCGCCACGCCAACGTGACCGAGTGGCTGCTGTGGGCCCTGGCGGTGGTCACCGGCTCCTATGACCAACCCGGCGGGATGTGGTTCAACCCCGGCTATCTGATGCAGCTCGACACCCGGAGCTGGCAGCCGTCCGACGGCCACCCCGAGCCGGGGCCGGCCAGCCGCCCCGAGTTGCCCCGTCGGTTCGGGGAGTATCCGTGTGCCGCGTTGGTGGACGAGATTGAGGCCGGCAACGTGCGAGCGCTGGTGGTGGTAGGCGGCAACCCGCTGATCGCCTTCCCCGACCGGGATCGCACCCAGGCCGCACTGGTTTCCCTCGACGTGCTGGCGGTGGCCGACGTGGTCGAAACCGACACTACGGAGCTGGCCACCCATTTGCTGGCCGTTGCCGGCCAGTTGGAGCGGGCCGACCTGCCCTGGATGCTCGACGCCTACCAGCCCGCCATCGCCACCCACTACACCCCGGCGGTCGTTCCGCCCGGCGCCGACCGCTGGCTCATGTGGCAGGTTTTTGCCGAGCTGGGCCGTCGGCTGGGAGTGGGGGTGCTGCCCCGGGGAATCGACCCCGACACCGCCGCCGACGAAGGCCTGTTGGCGCTGATCGCCGAGCGGGGCCGCAGCGACGCCGCCACCGTCCTGGCCGCCCGCCGAGGTCTGGTGGGCGAGGCCCGCCCGGTTCACGGCTGGGTGCTCAACCGGGTGCTGCCCGACCGCCGCTGGCGGTTGGCGCCCGAGCCTCTCGTGGCGCAGTTGGCCGACCTCGACAATCCCGAGCCGCTGGTGCTGTTGCCCCGCCGCCAGATGCGGACCATGAACAGCCAGCTCCGCGACCTGGGTGGAGTAGGCCCCGAGGTGCTCGTCCATCCCGACCACGGAATTGCCGACGGGCAGCTAGTGCAGGTGCGCAGCGCCCACGGCGAGTTGGTGGGCTCAGCCCGAACCAGCGACGAGATCGCCCCCGGTGCCGTGTCCATCCCCCACGGCTGGGCCGACCCCAACGTCTGCACCCTCACTACAGCCAAATCTGACGTAGACCCCCTCACCGGCATGGTCTGGCAGTCAGGGCTGCCGGTTCGGTTAAGCCCGGCATGACCCACACGACCCAGAAGTAGCATTGAGGCATGAGCCGGCGCGACCTCATTCTCGGCAGCCTCCGAGAGACCATCCGCGAGACAGCCGCCCAGCGAAAAGCCACTGCCATCGCCGTCACCGGGTCAACCGCCCGCGGCACCGACACGGAGACTAGCGATTGCGATTTCCTCGTTGACCTCCAAGACGGCGCCTCCTTGTTCGACCTAGCCGGCATCCAGTGCGATCTCGAAGACCTCCTCGGCTGCAAGGTCGACATCGTCCCAGCCGACAGCGTCAAACCCGGCTTCGAGCAGCTGTTCGACGATGCCTTGCTACTGTGAAAACCGACCAGCAGATCCTCACCGACATCCTGCACGCTGCCGACGAACTTGCCATCCTCGTATCGAGAGGGCGCAGCCGATTTGACTCCGACTTCGAGCCTCGCCGGAGCGCCGAGCGCCTCATCGAGATCATTGGCGAAGCCGCCGGGAATCTCTCCCTTGCGTTGAGAAACCGCCGGGCCGACCTTCCCATTCGTGAAGCTCGAGCAATCCGCAACATCATCGCTCACGACTACGCAGCCGTCTCGTACGACCGTCTCTGGCAGATTGCCGCGGAGCACGTTCCACAACTGGCTGATCAATTGCGAAACGAGCTCTCTGCGATTCAACAGCAAATCCTGCCCAGCAGCGCAACTCCCGTCACTCCTATCGAATCGAGAATGCCCCAAGAGCAGCTATGCGGTGCCCCTACTCATTCCGGCGATCCCTGCCACCACCCCCTCCCCCCGCCCGGACAAGAGTGCGCAGCCGGGCACAAGTACCGCTAGCTCTAGCCCAAGATCGGATCTCTGTTTGAGGACCAATAGATGAGTACTTCTGACTCAAGTCTCCTGACCATGAAGCTGCCCAAAGAACTGGGCGGGCTCGAAGCCGGCCTGCGGAGCCAATTCCTGGCCACCGAGGCGGCCAGCCGAAAGGACGGATCGGCGGGCTGGAATGAGACCTTCTGCACCACCTCCGCAGCCATCGCCGCCGCCCGGCTGCCCGAAGAGGGTTTGGCCGAGGTGGCGGCCAGCGCAAGTGGCGGAGTTGTCTGGCCGCCGTTCGCAGGCACGTTTGTCATGTCGGGACGGGCCGTGCCTGCTTCCAACGGCGGCGCGGTGGTAACTGGGCGGTGGGGATTCGCCTCAGGAATTGCCGACGCCGCCTGGGTTGTGGCTGGTTGCGCCACCGATTCGGGGCCGCGGTGGGCGGTGATCCCGGTGGAGCAGGTGACCGTCCACGAAACCTGGCAGGTCAGCGGCCTGGAAGACACCCAGAGCCATGACTACAGCGTCGACGAGGTCTTCGTGCCCCACAGCCGGCTGTTCGATTTGTCGATGCCTGCGCCTAGGGGCGGGATCCTCCACGGGCTGCCCATGTACGCGCTGATCACTCCTGACCATTGCGGGGTGAGCCTGGGCATCGCCCGACGGGCTTTGGATGAGATCGCCATCGCCGCTGCGGGCAAGGACCGCCTGCACAGCACGGCCCCCCTCGATGAGCGGCCGGCCTTCCAGCGCGACCTCGGGCAGGCCGACACCAAGCTGCGGGCCGCCCGAGCGCTGGTGCTGGAAGTGCTGGACGAGTTCTGGGCCACTGCGGTCGCGGGCGAGCCAGTCACAGACTTCCTGGTGCAACGGGCCCGAGCAGCCGCCACCCACGCCGCCGACATCGCCGTAGAGGTTGCGTCTTTGGCCTACCGCCGGGGCGGCGGGTCGGTCCTCTACCAAGACCACCCCCTGAACCAGTGCTTCCGAGACGCCCACGCCGCCACCCAGCACGTCCATGTGATCGACGAGATGTACGAGGTGGTCGGCGCCGTCCTGGTCGGGGACGCGCCTTAGGTAACTACGAAGTAGCCGAAGCGGGTTCACTTGCCGGGCTGTCAGGCGGGCCCATGAGTTCTCCCCCCAGCGCAATCGCACCTGCCAGTGCCACCACCATGACCACCGACGAGCCGGTGAACAGCACTTCAGGACCCCAGGCGTCGTAGATCGTCCCGGCAGCCAACGCGGCACTCCCAGCGACCGCCAAACCCATCGCACCATAGAGTCCTTGGGCCGCGGCAGCCTGGTCGGTGGGTGCTGACATAGCCACTGCTAGCTGCCCGGCAGGCAAGGTGAATGCATCGAACATGGCGTGAGCCGCCGAAACCGCGATGAGCACCCAGAGGAACTCCACGTAGCCGTACACAAACATGCAGGCCACCGCCCCCATTATGGAGAAGGACATGACCCGAATCGGGCCCCTGCGCTGGGCATACTTGCCGCCGAGAGGGGCCAGGGGGATCATGGGCACGGCAAAAAGGCTGATTGAAAGAGCGATGAGCAGCGTGCCGGCCCCCAAGTCGTCAAGCAACAACGCCCACGAGGCTTCGAACACGCCGATGGTGGTGTAGAAGGCAACACCGGCCAGAATCCCAGCCAGCATCGGCCTGATTCCCAGCAGTCGGCGAACGGGAACCTTGATGTGAGTCGCGCCGCCAGCCGACACGTCCAGTTTCAGCACCCAGCAATAGACCAGGGCATAGACCGCGGCCAAGAACCAGAACGGAGCATGCAGATTGAAGAAGTGAGCAAATACCCCGGCCACTAGTGGCCCGAGCACGAAACCGCTGACGTCAAATGCCCCCATCGCCCCCAGGTTGCTGCCCATATTGGAAGGATCCTGGGTGATGAGAATGCGGCGAACGGCCGGGGCAACCATCCCGACACCTGCACCGAAGAAGAAGCGAGCCGCGATGAATTGCCAGGCCTGACCAGCCATCGCCATGCCCAACATGGAGATCATGGCCACGATGATCCCCATATGAACCAGCAATCTGATATGACCCTTGTCGGCGAAGCGAGCCAACCCAACCTGGGCAATGACCCCGGCATAGAGGCCTGCGCCAGCGATCAGACCAATTTCGATTCCACTGACCCCGTACTCCTCTTCGATCTCGGCCAGCAGGGTGAACACCGAGCCGTAGCCCATGGACAGCGCGCTGGTAACCACAAAATAGGGCATGAACTGGCGCGCTGATCCTGGTGCGGTGTTCACAGCCATCGGGGAACCCTACTCCCCAATGCTGCTGATGGACTCAGCGCTCTTCTCGACGGTAGGGCAGGCCTAACGCCGCAGGCGCCGGGGAAGGCCGGTGGCGGAAGCGCCAGCTGATGATCACCAACACCACCACGGTGAGCACGAAGGGCAAGATGCCCAGCAGCGCGGGTGAGATCCGGTTTACATCCACCCCCAAGAACTCGATGTCGAATGACTGCAACCGGGGTTGCAGCGCCAAGGTGAAGCCGAACAGCAGCGCTCCCAGGGCCAGTCGCCCCGGCCGCCACGCCCCGAAGATCACCAAGGCCACTGCGATCCAGCCCCGGCCGGCCACCATGCCCTCGGTCCAGCCTGGGGCCATATAGAGCGATAGGAATGCCCCGCCCGCGCCGGCAAAAGCTCCGCCGACCATGACCGCCCCCGAACGCAGGGCCATCACCGAATGGCCGACGGCGTCGGTGGTGGGCGCCGACTCGCCCACCGCCCGCAGGGCAAGCCCCCAGCGAGTGCGGGTTAGCACGAACCAAACGGCCAGCCCCAGCAGCACGGCCACATACACCACCGGCGGCTGGTTGAAGAAGATATCGCCAAACCAGGGAATATCTGCCAGCCCGACAATCCCCAGATCGGTGAACTTGGTTTCAGGCCGCTCCCCCACCACGTTGCGGCCCACATAGGCGGCCAACCCCAATCCGCCAATGGTGAGGGCTAGGCCTGACACCACTTGATCTGCACCCAACACCACGCTCACCAGGGCATGGAGCCCACCCACCAATGCGCCGACCGCGGCAGCGGCAATGAACGCAGCCCACGGGCTTCCGGTTTCCAGCCCGACCATGAACCCGCTCACCGCGCCCATGGTCATCATCCCCTCGACCCCGAGGTTGAGCACCCCGGCCCGCTCAGCGATCAACTCGCCCAGCGCGGCTAAGAACACCAGCGTGCCGAACTGCACGGTGGCCACGAACAGGCCGACTATTGCCGCTTCAGACATCGGGTTCTTCCACCGCTGGTTCAAGTTGTTCGATCTCTTCGCCCGACGACTCTCCCAAGGGGCCGGTCCAGCGAATCCGATAGTTGAAGAAGACCGCGGCCACCAGTGCGCCAAACAAGATCATGGCCTGCAAGATGTCAGAGATGGCCGAGCTCACCCCCAAGGTTTGGATGCTCTGGCCGCCCACCTGCACTGCCCCGAACACGAAGGCCACCACCGCCACCCCGGAGGGCCGCATCAAGGCAAGGGCAGCCACGATGATGCCGGAGAAGCCGAACCCGTTTGAAAGCCCCGGAGTCAGCCTGACCTCTGCGCCAGTGAGCTGAATCGTTCCCGCCAGACCAGCGATACCGCCTGAAAGCAGCAGCGCCGTCAGCACTTTGCGCCGCAAGGAAACGCCGGCATAGCGGGCGGTGTCGGGCGAAGATCCTGCCAAGCGCAACTCGTAGCCCCAGGCAGTGCGGGACACGGCTAGCGAGAACACGATTAGCAGCCCAAGGGCGATAAGGGCCCCAATGTTGACCCGACCGAACAGCCCCGGCAGAGATGCCTGGCCGGGCACCTCTTCGATACGCGGAAACCCGAGCGACCCAGGGTCTTTCCACGGGCCGACCTGAAGCCACTCCACCACTCGGATGGCCACATAGACCAGCATCAGCGTGGTGATGATCTCGCTCACGCCGAGGTGGGATCGGGCCAGCGCGGGACCGAGCATCAGCAGCATTCCCCCCGCCACGCCCGAGGCCAGCATCACCGCGATCAGCGCGGGACCGGAGAGCCCGTCGGCCATCATGGCCACACCAGTGGCGACGGTGGCACCGGCCATCATCTGGCCTTCAGCACCAATGTTCCAAAGTCCCATTGATCCAGCCACCGCTACCGATAGGCCGGTCAACGCCAGCGGCGTCGTCCGCTCCAGCGTGCGAGAGAGCGAATCGGTGCCCACAAATGCGGAATCGAACATCCGCTCATACACCTCAGCCGGACTGTTGCCTGAAACCCACAACAAGATGGCCCCCAACACCAGCGCCACCAAGATGCCGACAACGAACCCAAACGATTGAGTGGCAGGCAATACCCGGTCGCGCCTCACCAAGACTGGTCGGATCATTTGGGCGCCTTCCCCGCCATCGCCGAGCCCAAAATCGTCCTCGGGGTGACGTCTGGGCCGTATTCCCCCATTATCCGTCCCTCGAACATCACAATGAGGCGGTCGGACAGGGCCAGCAGCTCGTCGAGATCCTCTGAGATCAGCAACACCCCAACCCCGGCGGCCCGCTGATCCACGAGATGACCTTGAATGGCGGCCACACCCTGCACGTCCAAACCCCTGGAGGGCTGAGCGGCCACCAACACCGAGGGCTGTTCGGCCAGTTCCCGACCCAGAAGCAACCGCTGGAGATTCCCTCCCGACAGTCCTGCTATCGGGTCGTTCAGCCGGCCCACCCGCACCGAAAACCTCTCGACCAAACTCTGGCAGAACTTGACGCACTTGGATATCGACAAGAACATGCCCTGCCGCTGAGACCGGTACGAGCGCACCACCGCGTTGTCCACGACCGACATCTTGGGGGCCAAACCTACTCCGAGACGGTCTTCGGGCACATAGGCCACGCCCATGCGATAAAGGTCTCCCGGTGACGCTCCGGTGACGTCCCGCCCTTTGACCGTGACCCTGCCCTCAGTGGGTCGGCGCAGTCCGTTGATGACCTCGGCCAGCTCCTTTTGGCCATTGCCCGACACCCCGACGATGCCCACGATCTCACCGGCATGAACGGTCATGTTGATGTCGGTGAGCGCAGGCAATCCGCGATCGTTCAGGGCGCAGACTCCTTGCAGGGATAGCACTTCGGGACCTGCTTCCACAGCCGGCGGGCGATCCACATACCCGCCCTCGGACGACCCCACCATCATCTCGGCCAATGAGGTCAAATCCACATCCTGTAGGTCTTTGACGGTGGCAACGGTCTTGCCTTGGCGCAACACTGTGGCCTCATCACAGAAGGCCACCACTTGGTCCAGCTTGTGACTGATATAGATGACTGAGCGACCCCCTTCGGCCATGGCCCGTAGCGCCGCCCCCAACTCGGCGGCCTCGCCGGGGGTCAACACCGCGGTGGGCTCGTCCATGACCAGCACCGAGGCATTCCGCCACAAGGACTTGAGGATCTCGACCCGCTGGCGCTCGCCCATCGACAGCTGCCAGACCGGGCGAGTGGGGTCGGCGGCCATACCGTAGGCCGCCGACAACTCGGCCACTCGCTCCTCGATTTCTGTGCTTCGCAGCAGCCGGGGAGCAGAGCCCAGCACGATGTTCTCGGCCACCGTCAGGGTGGGGACAAGGCGGAACTCCTGGTACACCATGCCCACCCCGGCGGCGATGGCATCAGCGGGAGAATGGAATGAGCGTCGTTGGCCGTTCACCCACACCTCGCCGGCGTCGGGCCGGTATATCCCGGCCAACACGTTGACCATGGTGGTCTTGCCCGCGCCGTTCTCTCCCAAGAGCGCGTGGATGGTGCCGGGGCGGACCCGCAGGTCGGCCCCGGCGCAAGCGATCACTCCGGGGAATTGCTTCTCAATTCCCCGGAGCCAGACCGCATGGTCGGCATTCTCAGATGCCATCTGGAAACCGGGAAGCCCCGGTCAATCTCAACCAGTCGCGCTGCCGACGACGCCTTCGACGAAGAACTCCATGCCCAGCATCGGGCCGTCTTCCATCGTTTCGCCTTCGGCCACAACTACGTTGCCGTCCTGATCCCGGATCTCGCCGGTGAACACGTCCCACGACCCGTCGGTGAGCTGGGCGGCCACTTCGTCGATCTCCGCAGCCACATCAGCAGGCACGTCGGCGGCCAGCGGAGCGAGGGCGACGATTCCGTCGTCCATTCCGCCCCAATAGGCCCCTGGTGCATAGGTGCCCGCAGCGACTGCGTCAATGATCCGGGCGTAGTACGGACCCCAGTTCCACACTGGAGCAGTAATGAAAGCATCCGGTGCGAAGGCGCTCATGTCGGAGTTGTACGACACCCAGCGGGCCCCGGCATCTTGAGCCGCTAGGCCAGGCGCAGTGGAGTCTTGGTGCATGGCGATCACGTCGGCGCCGGCTTCCAACAGAGCCGCCGCGCTATCGCCTTCAACCGCCGGGTCGAACCAGGTGAATGTCCAAGTCACGTGGACTTCCACATCCGGGTTGGTCCGCTGGGCGCCCAAGGTGAAGGCGTTGATGCCTCGCAGCACCTCGGGAATCGGGAAGGCGGCCACATAGCCGATCTCGTTGGTTTCGGTCAGTGCACCGGCAGCCATACCCGATAAGTAGCGGGGCTGGTACATGCGGCCGAAGAAGTTGCCGAAGTTGGTGTCGTTCATCTTGTAGCCGCTGGCGTGCTCGAATACCACGTCGGGATATTCACCAGCCAGTTCCTCCATGGCATCCATGTAACCGAAGGAGGTGGCGAAAATGACGTTGGCATTCTCGTCCTCGATGAAGTCCACGACGACATTACGGAAGTCGGGCCCATCCTCGGGGACGTTTTCCACGAATAGCGTCGTCGCCCCAGTCCGATCCTCCGCAAGACGACGGCCCTGATCATGGGCCCATGTCCATCCCGCATCACCTACGGGACCCACGAAGACGAACGCGGCTATCACCTCGTCGTCCATGGGCGCCTCAGTGGGCTCCGGGGCGGGCGCCTGAGTGGCCTCTGGCTCTGGAGCCGCGTCATCATCGTCGTTGCCGCACCCCACTGCGATCAACGTCAGCGCCGCCAAAACCACCAGCAACTTCAGCAATAACTTCTTGGCCATCAATCCCTCCTCGGATCGGCTCAACAACAAGCCCCAAGAGGGTAGCCTGTAACGCTTACACGGGTGCCCCAAACTGGGTTTCCGCTTCATTACAACTTCGATTCGACAGGTTCTGCCGTGACTGCTCTTTCCAGCATCCCCGAGGGCTTCGGCCTCGAAACCGATGTGGTCAACACCACTGCTCGCGACCGGGCGGTCGAGCGATGCCGCCAAGTGGGCATCAAGCTGCCCACATTCGCCGACCTCGCCGACCCGCCGACCGCTGATGGCGGGCTTGCCGGCGTCGATCCCGACGCGTCCGACGCGGCCAATCTGTGGCGGGTCAACTGGTTCAACGACGCATCCCGGGCCGGGCGGGCCGCGGTGCCCGAGCACGTGGTGATTCCCCCGGCGCTGTCGGGGGTGGAGTCGCCCATCATCTTGCTGCTGGGCAACCGGTTCCCCATGATCGGGGCCCACAAGGTGCTGGCCGCCTATAGCTGTCTGGCCCCCCGGCTGGTCACCGGGCAGTTCGACCCCATCGAGAACCGGGCGGTGTGGCCGTCAACCGGCAACTACGCCCGGGGCGGCATCGCCATCTCCAAGATCATGGGATGCCGCGGGGTGGCCGTGCTGCCCGAGGGCATGTCGGCCGAGCGCTTCGAGTGGCTCGACCGGTGGACTTCGGATCCCTCCGACGTGGTCCGCACCCCCGGCTCGGAGAGCAACGTGAAGGAGATCTACGACGCTTGCGCCGCACTGGCCGCCGACGAGGCCAACGTGATCCTCAACCAGTTCTGCGAGTACGGCAACCACCTGGGCCATGTGACCGCCACCGCCGCCGCGGTGGAGCGGGTGCTGGAGCACTACACCGCGGGGCACCCGTCGGCCCGGTTGGCCGGTTTCGTGGCCGCCTCGGGTTCGGCCGGAACGCTGGGGGCGGGCGATCCCCTCAAGGAGCGCCACGGGTCGGCCACCGCAGTGGTAGAGGCGCTGGAGTGCCCCACGCTTTTGTACAACGGCTATGGCGAGCACAACATCCAGGGCATCGGCGACAAGCACGTCCCGCTGATCCACAACGTGACCAACACCGATGTGGTGGTGGCGGTGTCGGATGAGGCCACCGATGAGCTGGGGGTGCTGTTGGCTTCTCCGGAGGGACGGGCGCTGCTGGCCCAGCGGGGGGTGGGTGACGACGTGATCGCCCATCTGGACAATCTCGGGCTGTCGTCCATCTGCAACATGCTGGCCTCGGCCAAGATGGCCGCCGCGCTGGACTGCGGGCCCGACGACGTGATCGTGACCGTGGCCACCGATGGGGCCGCCCTGTACGGCTCGGAGCGGGCTAAGACCATCGCCACTGTGTTTGGCGGCGACTTCGGGGACTCTGAGGCCGCCGCAGTGGCCGGCCGGTGGCTCAACGGCGTGGACACCGATCATTTGCTGAAGCTCAGTGATCGCGATCGAGATCGGGTGTTCAACCTGGGGTACTTCACCTGGGTGGAGCAGCAGGGGGTGGACCTCTCCCACTTCGACGCCCGGCGCGATCAGTCGTTCTGGCTGGCGCTTCGGGATCTGGTGCCGGTGTGGGATGAGCTGATCGCCGACTTCAACGCCCGCGTCGCCCAATAATGGCCCAAGGCCTGACTTGCTCGTGTGGGGCGGTCGCGGCAGGCGACGCGTGGGCGTGTGGGAAAAGGGGGGTTGATGACCAGGATCACGTGCTGGGGCTGCCGTTGCCGGGGTGGTCGGTGGACGATGGAAATACCCAGCCGTTTGTGCGTTATCGGCGGATGCTGTGGTCGTGGGTTGAAGCCGACGATGACGCTTGGTTTGTGGATCGTGTGGGCCAGCTCGATGCCGCGGTGGCTGGAGTAGACGGGCATGGCTTCGAGGTCACTCCCTGCTCAGAGGCTCTGATCGGCGGGCGGAGCATCACCGTCAAGGATGAGACCGACAATGTGTCGGGGTCGCACAAGGCTCGTCACACATTCGGGCTGATGCTGCATTTGCTGGTGCGGGAGCGTCGGGCCGGTGCGGGCGCTGACCGGCCTATGTTGGCTATCGCCTCGTGCGGCAATGCCGCGGTGGCCGCGGCGGTGGTGGCTGCCGCTGAGCGCTGGCCTCTCACTGTGTACGTGCCTGAGGTTGCTGAAGCGGTCGTGGTGGCCCGGTTGCGGGAGCTGGATGCGACGGTGGAGTTCTGCCCTCGGATCGGCGGGGAGGAGGGTGACCCCTCCTACCTCCGCTTTCGGGAGGCGGTTCGGGCCGGGGCAGTTCCTTTTGGCTGCCAGGGGCCGGACAACGGCTACACCATCGACGGGGGCCGAACGCTGGGGTATGAGCTGGCAGAACAGGCTCCAGACATTGACCGGGTGTACATCCAAGTGGGCGGGGGGGCGCTGGCCGCGTCGGTAGCCCAGGGGCTGTCCACTGCCGGATCCCTCGCATCTGTTATTGCCGTGCAGACCGAGGGGTGTGCTCCGTTGGCCCGGGCGTGGGAGCGCACCGCCGAGCTGGGTGGGCTGGACGAAGCCCGTCGGCAGCGCGCCGCGGTCATGTGGCCGTGGACGCCGACCCCATTCTCCGCGGCCGCTGGCATTCTCGACGACGAGACCTACGACTGGGCCGCGGTCACCGAGGCCATGGCGGCCACCGGCGGCCACCCCGTAGTGGTGCCCGAGCCGGTGGTAATCGAGGCCTGCGAGGCGGGCCGATCGGCCACCGGCATCAACGTCAGTCCCACGGGCTCGGCTGGCTTGGCCGGGCTGCTGTGCGACGACCCGCCCCCAGAGGCCAAGCCAGCGGTGCTCTTCACCGGAGCCCAGCGATGACCGCCCGCACGGTGCTGCGGGGGGCCCGCTGGCCCGGCGACATCGCCATCGCCGACGGCGTCATCGTCGAGACGGGCATCGTCGAGGCCCAGCCCGGCGATGCCGTGGTCAACGTGGACGGCGACATCATCACCGCCGGTCTGGCCAACACCCACCATCACCTCTATCAATGGATGACCCGAGGTCGAGCGGTGGGCTGCGACCTGTTCGGCTGGCTGGTGGAGCTATATCCAGTTTGGGGACGGCTGACGGTGGATGACGTGGCCGCCGCCGCGCTGGTGGGGCTGGGAGAGCTGGCCGTTACCGGGTGTACCTCCGCGTCCGATCACCACTATCTGGTGCCCCACGGCGACGACGCAGTGTTCGACGCCATCGTCGAGGCCGCCGCCACAGTGGGCATCCGGCTGCACCTCAGCCGTGGATCGATGGACCTGGGCGAATCGCAGGGCGGTCTGCCCCCCGACCATGTGGTGGAAAACTTGGACTCCATCATGGCCTCCACCGAACGGGTCATCACCCAACACCACGACGGCGACATGGTCCACGTGGTGGTAGCGCCGTGCAGCCCGTTCTCGGTCAGCTCTGAGCTGATGGAGGCGTCGGCTGCGCTGGCCCGACAACATGGCCTGCGGCTCCATACTCACCTGTGCGAGACCATCGACGAGCAGGAACACTGCCTGGAGCGGTTCGGCCGCCGGCCGGTGGAGCAGCTCGACGACTGGGGCTGGGTGGGCGACGACGTGTGGCTGGCCCACGGCATCTGGATCAACGACGAGGAGATCAACCGGCTCGGCTCAGCCGGGGTGGGAGTGGCCCATTGCCCCTCGTCCAACGCCCGTTTGGCCGCGGGCACCTGCCGGGTGACCGACCTGGAGGCCGCTGGCGTCCCGGTGGGGCTGGGGGTGGACGGGGTGGCGTCCAACGAGGTGGGCGGCCTGTTCCCCGAACTGCGCCAATCGCTGTATGCCGCCCGGCTGCGGGCCAAGGACCCCAGTGCCTTCATGCCCGCCGACGCCCTTCGCCTGGGTACCTCCGGCGGGGCGAGCTGCCTGGGAGTGGCCGACCGACTGGGCCAGATCGAACCCGGCATGGTCGCCGACCTGGCCGTGTGGCCCGGCGACGACATCGCCGACGTGGTCGATCCCTTGGCCGGATTGGTCCTGGGCCCCGACCGCCGGGTCCGCCACCTCTATGTCGCCGGCAACCCCGTGGTCCAAGACGGTCAACTCCTAGGCTGCGACCTCGCCACCGCCCACGCCGACCTCGCCCACCGAGCCCGCCGCCTCTGGGACTAGCAGCAAGTCCCCGTCAGGGCCCGGGAGCTGACGCGTCAGAGCTGCTGCTTATTTCCGAGAATCCTCAGAGGTCGAGAACAGCTCGCAGGCCGTCGTCGATGGCGTCAATGAGCGCACCGGGCAGTTGCCCCACCGCTTCCACCAGCCACGAGCGATTGACAAGCTCCAATCCGAGCGGCACCGCAACAGAGTCCGTCGGCAAACCTGTCATAGCGGTGTTGAGCAGCACGTTGCCCGCGAGTCCCGCTCTGTCGAGATTCGACGTCAGGGGTACGACATGGGTCTGCCATACCTCGGCACCTAGGACATCCTCCGAAGACACCACGACGCATGGCCGACGCTTGTCGAGATCAGCCCAGTACACCGCACCTCGCGCTACCACGGAGCAGATCGCTCCATGCGCTGACCGGCTTTGAGCGCGTCTGCCCTGGTCAGCTTTCGCTCGGTGGTGGCTAACGCGGCATCTGCCTCGATCTGTTGAGCGAAGGACATGTTCGACTGAGCCGCATGGCGGCGGAGTTGTTCGGTCACCCACCTCGAGAACGGGATGTCCAGGCTGTCGATGACCGGCACAACGTCATCGGGGATGCTGATCGTCTTGTTCGGCACGTACGTATTATACATACGTACACCTCTCGATGGGCTCGATCGCCAACGCGCGGCGGCTGCCCGACTAGCGGTTCTCAGCTAGCTGGAGGGAGTTGAGGATGGCGTTGCGCATGTCTCGGGGGTCGATCACGTCGTCGCTGCCCAGGCGATTGGCCAGGCGGTAGGGGCCGGAGCGCTGGTCGCGCTCTACTTGGGCCTGGGTCTCGGCGTCAAGCTTGGCTGAGCGGCCGCCGGGCTCGGCGGGCATGGCGGCCATGTTCACGCTGGGCAGGGCGAACGACTGGGTCTGGTTGTCGAACGGATTCTGGGCCATCACCACCGAGCCGAAGCCGAACGCCTTGCGCATGGTGATCTCGACCTTGGGGTTGGTGAGGCGCCGCTCGGCCTTGTACATCTTGCCGCCCCACTTCAAAATGCCCTCCCGCTCGGCCTTGGTGCCGGCCATCACTCCGGGGTTGTCGGCCAAGAACACCACCGGGTGGTCGTAGTTGCCGATCACCTCCAAGAAGTCGGTGGCCTTGATGGCCGCGGCCGAGTCCACCGAGCCGGCCAAATAGGAGGGGTTGTTGGCCACGATCATGCTGGGCCGGCCTCCGAAGCGGGCCAGCCCGATGATGATGGCCGGGCCGTAGGCGGGCTGGATCTCGAAGAAGCTGTCGTCGTCAACGATCAGGTCGATCACGTCGTGCATGTCGTAAGGGCGGCGGTCGTTGGGGGGGATCACGTCGAGCAGCTCTTCCACAACACGAGGCTCGGTGTCGGGGCCGGTGAAGCGATGCGCGGGCTGGCCGGCCCGAGACGGGAAGTACGACAGGTAGAGCCGAGCCATGTCGATGGCCGACTCGTCGTCGGGGGCCTCGTTGTGGGCCGAGCCGGCGATACGGGTGCAGACGTGGGCACCGCCGAGCTCCTCTTTGGTCACGTCCTCGCCGGTGGCCGCCTTCACCAGGGGCGGTCCGCCGGTGAACATGGAGGCGTACGACGTCATGATCACGAAGTCGCTGAGGGGTGCGGCCAACGCGCCGTGGCCGGCGGAGGCCCCCATCACCAGACACACCATGGGCACCTGCCCATTCAAATCAGCGTAGGCCTGGAGGTCGCCGGGCGAGCGGCTGCCCCCGGTGTCGGTGAGACGGTGGCCGGCCCCCTCCAGCATGGTCACCAGCGGGAGGCCCTCCTGGGCGGCCAGCTCGGCGATGCGGTAGCGCTTGGCGGTGTTGCCCGCGCCAATCGACCCGCCCAGCACGGTGAAGTCCTCGGCACCGGCCAGCACGGTGCGGCCGTCGATGCGGCCATAGCCGCACACGAATCCGTCGGAGGGGATGTCCTCCATGGTGCCCACCAGCGGGCCGATCTCCCGGAAGGTGCCGGGGTCGAACAGCCGGTCGATGCGTTGGCGCACATCCAGCTTGCCCCGGGAGTGCATGTACTTCTCGACCCGCTCGGGGCCGCCCATGGCCGCGCCCACAGAGCGCCGACGGTCGAGCTCCTCCAGCCACGGCTTCCACTCCTCGCGGTTGCTCATGGTCCTAACTCTTCCAGCTATGGCTGTCTACGTTCTGATCGTGCCTGTAGTGGAGGTTCGTCAGGGCGAGAAGGCGTCGATCATGGCCGCCACGTCGGGGCCGAGGGGATACAGGATGGGGCAGGTGGCCCCGTTGGCCACGTATTCGTCCACCTTGGCCCGGCACTCCTCGGCGGTGCCGGCCGCGCACAGCATCTGCACGATCTCGTCGGGCACCAGCTTGGAGGCCGCCTCCACCTGCTCCATGGTGGCGGGCCAGGTGAGCACGGCGTTGACCTTGTCCAGCAGCGAGTCGGGCACCCCGGAGGCGGCCATGATGTGGGGCTGCTGGCCCAGGTACTGGGTGACCAGCAAGCGGGCGGCGTCCAGGGCCTCGGCCCGGTCCTCGGCCAGCGAGCACACCACCAGTTGGGGCCGGTCGAGGTCGTCCACCGTCCGGCCCGCCCGGGCCGCGCCATCGGCCAGGGCGTCCATGGCCCGGCGGTTGTAGTCGGGCGACACCAAGTAGTTGAGCACCACCCCGTCGGCGATCTCGCCGGTGAGCTCCATCATCTTCATGCCGGTGGCCCCGATGTAGATGGGCACGTCCTTGGGACGGCGGGGCTGATGCACGTAGTCGAGCTCCACGTCTTCGAGGTGCACGTAGTCACCGTCGAAGGTCACGTTCTCGTCGGCCAACAGCGCCCGCACCACGGTGACCACCTCCCGCATGGCCCCCAGCGGGCGGCGGCGGTCTACGCCGACCTTGCTGGCCAGCGGGTCCCACCATGCCCCCAGCCCGCACAGGATGCGGCCGGGGGCCAGGTCGTCCAGCGTTGAGAACGTGGCCGCCAGCCGGGCCGGGTTGCGGGTCCACATGTCGAGCACCCCGCTGCCCACCTTGATGGTGTCGGTGGAGGCGGCGAAGGCGGCCATGGGCACGGTGGCCTCCCGCACCAGCCGGGAGTCGGCCTGCCACACGGCGTCGAATCCCCGCTGCTCGGCATACTGCACGTAGGCGATGGCATCGGCCATGGAGTGGGCGTCTTGCAGGTAAAGGGCCACTGGGTATGAGCTCATGGGTCGATCTCCTCCAATTTCGCGAACATTCGGCCAGCGGCCATGGCGGCCTTGGCCCGGATCTCGTCGGGGTCCACCCGGGTGGCCACCCCATTGGCCAGCAGCGTCTCACCGTCGACCGTCACGTCCACCGCCCGCACTCCGGGGGTGAAGGCCAGCCGCCACGGGTCGATGGGTTCATACGACCAGCGGACCATATCGGAACGGGCCTCGGGAAACAGTTCCCAGCCCTGGGCCAGCCATTCCCATGCCGAGTCGGGGGTGGCGGTCACGTCATGTTCCCGGTGGCGGGCATAGGCCACCCGGAACTCCTCGAGCATGTCAGCGCCGATGCCGTCGGTGCCCAGCGCCACCGGGTTGGCGAAGCGGGTGGGACGGGCGTAGCCCACTGCGTTGTTCATGTTGGACCGGGGGTTGTGCACCAGGGTGCCGGCCAGTTGGTGGTCATCGGGCAGGTGTACTCCGTGGATCAGCAGCCACTCGTCGGTGCTCCACCGTTCCAGCCGCTCGGCGGCCGGGGCATCAACCGGCCCCTCGGCCACGTGGATGTGGACGCCGGTGCCCAAATCGGCAGCCAGCCCGGCGGCGGCTTCCAGCGTGTCGTCAGAGCAGGTGAAGGCGGCGTGAACCCCGACCATGCCCCGGCCCCCGGCCCGCAAGAACCGCTCATTCTCGGCCAGGCCCCGGCGGGCCCCGTCGGCCCCGTGGCGGTCGGTCACCCCGTAGGCGCAGCTGATTCGCACCCCCACCTCGGCGCAGGCCTCGGCGATGGTCTCCAGCGAGCCCTCGATGGCGTTGGGCGACTCGTGATGGTCGACGATGGCGGTGCAGCCCGCTTCCAGGGCCTCCAGCGCCCCCAGCTTGGCCGACCACTCGATGGTGTCGAGGTCGAGCGCCCGGTCGAGGCGCCACCAGACCAGCTTGAGGATGTCGGTGAACCCGGTGGGAACTCCGGGCGGGGCGGGCATGCCCCGGGCCAGCGCCGAATACAGGTGATGGTGGGCGCAGACCAGCCCGGGCGTGGTGCTGGTGTGGTGCCCGGTTTCCATATCAGCAGTAAAGGATAAGCGGCTCAGCCCAGGCGGGGTCGCTCACTCCCCCATGGGAAGGCTGGTGTGCCACGTTCCGCTGTGGGCCCGCAGGGCAGCGGCCACCGCACCGGCGGTGGGCACCAGGCCGATCTCCCCCACCCCTTTGATGCCGTAGGGGGCGCCGGGCTGGGGCGACTCCACCAGGATCACATCCACCGGGGGCATGTCCTTGGGCCGCAGGATTCCCAGCGATTTGAGGGTCATGTTGGTGGGCCAGCCGTTCTCATCGGCGGGGAAGTCCTCAGTGAGGGCATAGCCCAGCCCCATGTGCACCGCCCCCTCGATCTGGCCCTCGCACAGCAGCGGGTTGACCGCCTTGCCCACGTCGTGGGCGGCCACCACCCGCTCGACGGTGCCCTCGTCGTCGAGCACCACCATCTGCGCGGCGTAGCCGAAGGTGGAATGGATGATGGGATTCTCCACGCCGTCGGACAGCTTGTTGGTCCAGTCCACCCGGTATTCGCCGTAATAGTCCACGCCGGGCTGACACCCGTCGGCCAGAGCGGCCTGGCAGGCGTCGGCCACCGATCCGGCCCCCATCAGCGTGCCCCGGCTGCCGGTGGTCTGGCCGGCGCCCAGCTCGTGGGTGGTGTCCACTACCACCCGCACCCGATCGGCGCTCACTCCCAGCTCGGTCACCGCCACCTGCTGGGCCACGGTGTGGACCCCTTGGCCCATCTCCGTCCAGCAGTGGCGCACCTCCACGCCGCCGCCTTCGTGGTAGTCGTCGTCGAAGCGCACGACCGCCTTGGCGATCTCTTTGAAGCCGTTGCCCAGCCCGGAGTTCTTCAGGCCCAGTCCCATGCCCACCGATTTGCCGGCCGCCCGGGCCTCGTCCCACGCCGGCTTCACCGCCTCCAAACAGGCGCGGGCCCCCAGCGATCCGTCGTCCATGATCTGGCCCGGTCCCCAGATGGCGCCGGGGGCCACCGCGTTGCGCGACCGCATCTCCCACCCGTCGATGCCCACCGCCTCGGCGAGGCGGTCCATGGCGCCCTCCATGGCGAACTGGGCCTGGTTGGCCCCGAATCCCCGGAAGGCGCCGCACACCGGGTTGTTGGTGCGAGCCGCGATTGCCTCCACGTCGATGTTGGGCACCGAATAGGGGCCGCTGGCGTGACCCGCGGCCCGCTCCAGCACCTTCATTCCCACCGAGGCATAGGGGCCCGAGTCGCCCACCATACGGGCCCGCAGGGCGGTGAGATTGCCGTCGGCATCGCAGCCGGCCCACATCTCGATGCGGATGGGATGGCGCTTGGGATGCATCCGCAGCGACTCCTCCCGCGACACGGTGCACGACACCGGGCGGTTCAGCAGCCAGGCCGCCAGCGCAGTCTGGGCCTGGTTGGCCATGTCTTCTTTGCCGCCGAACGCCCCGCCGTTGCTCACCAGCTCCACGGTGATCTTCTGGGGGTCGATCCCCAGCACCGAGGCCATCTGGTCGCGGTCGTCCCACACCCCCTGGCCGCCGGAGTACACGTGCAGGCCGCCGTCTTCGGTGGGCACCGCCAGGGTGGACTCGGGCTCCAAGAAGGCGTGCTCGATGCGCTGGGTCTGGAACACCTCGTGGATGGTGTGGGCACTGGCCGCCAAAGCGGCGTCCACGTCGCCCCGGGCATACACCGAGCGGGACAAAACGTTGCCGTCGAGCTCCCACACCGCGTCCTCGGAGCCGTTGGTCACCGCGGCCACCGGGTCGGTGATCGGGGTGTGCACCTCATAGGTCACCTGCACAGCCTCGGCCGCTCGCCGGGCGGTGGCCCGGTCTTCAGCCACCACGATGGCCAGCACGTCGCCCACATAGGAAGTCCGGCCCCCTTCGGGGATGAACACCGGCCAGTCGGTGTAGATGATCCCCACCCGCAGCTCGCCGGGCACGTCGGCTGCGGTGAACACCGCCACCACGCCGTCGATGGCCTCAGCCGCTGAGGTGTCGATGGACACCACGTCGGCCCGGGCGTGCTCGGACAGGTGCAGCGCGCCGTGCAGCAGGCCCTCGGGGCGCAGGTCGTCGATGTAGTCCCGGTCGCCCAGGGCCAGCTCTCGAGCCTCGTACTTGATGCCCCGGCTGCCCACGCCGCCGGGCACCTCGGCCTCGGGCGTCTCGCCTTGGGCCAGCGCCTCCACCGCGTCGAGGATCTTGGTGTAGCCGGTGCAGCGGCAGAGGTGGCCGCCCAGATGCCGGGAGGCCTCCTCGCGGGTCAGCTCCGATCCCTTGCGATCCACCAACGACTTGGTGCGGATGAGGATGCCGGGGGTGCAGAAACCGCACTGGAGGGCACCGCAGGCCGCGAACACATCCGCCATGCGGGCCCGCTCCTCGGCGGATACCCCTTCGAGGGTCACCACCTCGGTGCCAACCGAGCGCTCCAGCGAGGTCTGGCAGGCCACCCGGGCGCGGCCGTCCACCAGCACCGCGCAGCAACCGCACTGGCCGCTGGGCGAGCACCCGTCTTTGGGAGACATGATCCCCAGCTCGTCGCGCAGGGCGGCCAGCAAGTGCTCGTGATCCCCCTGAATGGTCACTGATTGACCGTTGATCGTCAGTGTTGTCATGGCTTTCCCCCTTGGGTTGAGGACGCCCCGCCGATTATCGGCGTCCCCTCTACATATGGCTTGTCATGAATGAGCGGCATTTCCTCGGCAATCGACTTGTACATCTCCGGGCGGCGGTAGCGGCTGAAGTCATAAAGAGTGTTCTTGTAGGCCGCGCACCAATTCAGGTTGCAGGTGGCCACCACCAATTCGTCCCCATCGGTGGCCGCCTGGGCCAGCACCTCGCCGGAGGGGCCGATGATGCAGCTCTCGGCCAGGCTCTCCACCCCCTCCTCTTCGCCTCCCTTGGCCACACCCACCACGAACGTGCCGTTCTGATAGGCCCCGGCCTGCATGACCAGGCGGCTGTGGAATCCGGCCAGGAAATCCTGGGACGGATCGGGATAATAGTGGATAGGAGTGTTATAGCCGATCAGGATCATCTCCACGTCGGCTAGTCCCATTACCCGGTAGGTCTCGGGCCAGCGCCGGTCGTTGCACAGGGCCAGGCCGATCTCGCCCCGGAAAGCGGTCCAGGTGCGGAACGTCTCGGAGCTGGGCACGAAGTAGGCCCGTTCCAGGTGCTGGAACGGGCGCTGGGGCTCGTATTCCTCATGGCCGGGGATGTGGACCTTGCGGAACTTGGCCACCTCATTGCCGTCGCCGTCCACCAGCAGATAGGTGTTGTAGCGGTGGCCGTCGGGGGTCAGCTCGGCGTAGCCCAGGCAGAAGCCGATCCCCAGGCGGGCGGCCTCGTCGAACAGCGGCTTGACCTCGGGCGAGGGCATCTCGGTCTCATAGAAGCTGTTCAGCTCATCGACGTCGTCGATCCACCACCGGGGGAAGAACGTGGTGAGGGCCAACTCGGGGTACACCACCAGGTCGCAGCCCCGCTTGCTGCCCTCATGGAGCAGTGCCAGCAGCCGCTCCACCACGTCGGCCCGGGTGTCGGCCCGGGCGATGGGACCGAGCTGGGCGGCGCCCACCGTTATCTCTCTGACGTTGCTGGACAGACGCGACACCCGATCGTCGGAGACTTCGCTCTCTAGGTGGGTCTTCAGCGTCTGGTCCTGGCTCGCGCTCATGCCGTCACCCCGGCCGCCTCTTCCACTTCCGAGGCCTCGGCGATTTCGGCGAGTTCCAACATGACCCGCAGCAGCACATTGGCCCCCGCTTCCAGATGTTCGGGCTCGGTGTGCTCGAACGGATTGTGGCTGATGCCCTCCCAAGAGGGCACGAACACCATCGAGGTGGGGCACACCGCGGCGAACATCTGGGCATCGTGGCCGGCACCGGAGCACAGCCGGCGGTGGCTGAAGCCCAACTCGCCGGCCACCCGCTCCACCCGGTCGATCATCTCCGGGTCGAACTCCACCGGGGCGAACCGGGCCAGACGCCGAGAGGTGATCCCAGTGCCGGACTCGGCGGCCAGTTTGTCCAGGAAGGCGGCCAACCGGCCCTCGGCCTCGGTGAGCAAGTCGTCGTCGGTGTTGCGCATGTCCACCGTCAGCACCGCATCGGAGGCCACCACGTTCACCAGGTTGGGGTGCAGCTCCACCCGTCCAACGGTGCAGACCTGCGGGGGGCCGAATTCCTCGGCCAGCTCGTGGACGAACACCGCAATTCGGGTGGCAACCCAGCCGGCGTCGTGGCGCATGTCCATCGGGGTGGTGCCGGCGTGGTTGGACTGGCCGGCCACGGTGATCTCGGTCCAGCTGATGCCCTGCACCCCGGTGACCACGCCGATCACCACGTCTTCGATGTCGAGGATCGGGCCCTGCTCGATATGCAGCTCTACAAAGGCATGAGGCGGGGGCGACGGACACGGGGCTGGGCCCCGATAGCCGATCCGGTCGAGCTCCTCGCCCACCACCGCGCCGTCGGTGCCCACGATGTCGAGGGCCTCCTCTAAGGGGAGCTCGCCGGTGTAGACCAGGCTGCCCAGCATGTCGGGCGGGAACCGGGAGCCCTCCTCGTCGGTGAAGAAACCCACGGCGAGGGGCCGCCGGGTAGTGATGCCCGCCCGCTGCACCGCCTCCACCACCTGCAATCCGGCCAGCACGCCGAGGTTGCCGTCGTAGCGCCCGCCGGTGCGCACGGTGTCGATGTGGCTGCCGCACATGACCGGAGGCCCCGGCTCGGCCCCGGCCATGGTCCCCACCACGTTGCCGATGCCGTCGATGCTGATCTCCATGCCCAGATCCCGCATCCACGTCACAACGAGATCGCGGCCATCCCGATCTTCATCGGTGAGCGCCAAACGGCAGGCGCCGTCGGTGCCCTCAATTTCGCCGATCATTGCCAGAGCAGCCAAACGGTCGCTTAGGCCCTGACCATCAACGCTGATCTCAGTAGCCACAGAGGACATAGTTTGCCAAAGTTTTCACCCATTAGTTCTGCAGAATTGCCAACTCTCCCAACGAGTTGGGCTCATAACGCCTAAATTTTACCTGCTGTGAGTTTCAAAGGAATGCGAACCCTGCACAGTTTCTGTGCTGCTGTAGAGGCAAAGGCAAGGCCACCACGATGAGCGACGTGGTGGTGGCCCGGAGCCTGGACGAGGCGCAGGGCGCTTTGGCCGACCATCCCGGTGCCACCGTGCTGGCCGGGGGCACCGATCTCATGGTGGAGATCAACCGGGGCCTGCGCCGTCCCAGCCACGTTGTGGGAGTGGCCCAAGTGCCGGAGCTGCGCCAGTGGAGCATTGCGGATGACCGGGTGATTGTGGGCGGCGGGGTTACCTACACCGAGATGATGACCACCCCGCTGGCCGACGCCGCTCCCGCCCTGGCCCAAGCCGCCCGCACGGTGGGCTCCCCGCCCATCCGCAACGCCGGAACCCTGGGGGGCAACCTGGGCACCGCCTCGCCGGCGGGTGACACGCTGCCGGTGCTGGCCGCGCTCAACGCCAAGATCGTGGTGGTGGGCCCCGACGGGGAGCGCCGGATGGCCTTGGACGATTTCGTGGTCGGGGTGAAGCGGACCTCGCTGCGACCGGGCGAGCTGATCGTGCGCGCCGAGATGGACCGGCCGGCGGGCCGCCAGGAGTTCTTGAAGATCGGCCCCCGCAACGCCATGGTGATCTCCATGGCCGGGCTGGCCCTGGTGGCCGACCACGATGCCCGCGCCGTGCGCTGCGCGCTGGGTGCGGTGGCCGCCGGCATTCCCCGGGCCCGCGTAGCCGAGGCCTGGGTGGCCGAGCGCATCGACTGGGACAACGGCGCGGGGGTCGATGATGAAGTGGCCGCCGAGTTCGGCCAGCGGGTGGCCGCGGCCTCCTCCCCCATCGACGATCATCGCTCCACCGCGGCTTACCGGCGGCACGCGGTGGCTGTGCTGGCCACTCGAGCCCTGAAGCGGGCGTTCACAGAAGAAGGGGCTGCTGATGCCTGATCCCTATTCGCTGCGGGTGAACGGGGTGGACTGCGAGGTGGCCGACTCCGATCTGGCCGAGAGCCTGCTGTTCGTGCTGCGGGAGCGGCTGGGGCTCACCGGTACCAAGAATGCCTGCACCGAGGGCGAATGCAGCTCGTGCGCGGTGCTGATCGACGGGGTGCTCACCTGCTCGTGCCTGGTGCTGGCCGCCACCGCAGCCGGCCAAGAGGTCACCACCGTGGAGGGGCTGAGCAACGGCCGCGACGGATTGTCGGTGGTCCAAGAGGCGTTTGTCGACGAGGGCGCCGTGCAGTGCGGGTTCTGCACGCCGGGGCTGATTGTGGCCGTCCACGACCTGCTCGAGGCCAATGCCGACCCCAGCGACGGCGATGTGCGAGAAGCACTGTCGGGCAACCTGTGCCGCTGCACCGGCTATGGGCGCATCCTGGCCGCGGTCAACACTGCGGCCGAGGCCAAGCGGAGCCAGCCATGACCTCTGAAGCGGTCAATACCGCGGCTGGTGGCAGCACCGCGACCGGAACCGGCGCCGACACCATCGTCGACGCCGGAACCCGAGGGGTGGGCGCCAACGTGGGCCGCCCCGACGGGGTGCCCAAGGTGCAGGGCCGGTTCGCCTTCTCCTCCGACCTGTGGGCCGACGACTTCTTGTGGGGCCACACCCTGCGCTCGCCCCACGCCTCGGCTCTGATCCGCGGCATCGACATCGGGCCGGCTGTGGCCATGGCCGGGGTGTACGCCGTGCTGCTGGCCGATGACGTGCCCGGCTGTCTGACCTACGGACTGGAACACGGCGACCAGCCGGCGTTGGCCGACGGGCAGGTTCGGTATGTGGGCGAGCCGGTGGCGCTGGTGGCCGCCGACCACCCCGACATCGCCCGGCGGGCGGCCGAGGCCATCGTGGTGGACTACGAGGTGACCGAGCCTGTGACCGACGCCGAGGCTGCGCCCACCGCCGACCCCATCCACCCCGATGGCAACATCTTCCGGGAGATAGCCATCCGCCACGGCGACTTGGACGTGACCGGCGAAGTGGTGGTGGAGGGCGTCTACGAGGTGGGCATGCAAGACCAAGCCTTCATGGGCCCGGAGTCGGGCATGGCGCTGCCCGATGAGGACGGCAGCGTGGAGCTGTTCGTGTCCACCCAATGGCTGCATGTGGACCGAGAGCAGATCGCCGCCTGCCTGGGGATCGACGAGGAAAAGGTCCGCCTCACCCTGGCCGGGGTGGGCGGGGCATTCGGCGCCCGCGAGGACCTGTCGTTGCAGGTCCACCTGTGCCTTCTGGCCCTGCACACCGGCAAGCCGGTCAAGATGGTCTACAGCCGGGACGAGTCGTTCCTCGGCCATGTGCACCGCCATCCGGCCAAGATGTGGTACCGCCATCATGCCGACCGCTGCGGACGGCTGGTGAAGGTGGAGGCCCGGATCGTGCTCGACGGCGGGGCCTATGCCTCCACTTCGTCGGCGGTCATCGCCAACGCCTCCTGTTTCGCCGCCGGCCCCTACAAGGTGCCCGCCGCCCACATCGTCGGCTTGGCGGCCCGCACCAACAACCCGCCGTGCGGGGCCATGCGGGGCTTCGGTGCGGTGCAGACCTGCTTCGGCCACGAGTCGCAGATGGACAAGCTGGCCGCCGCCCTAGACATGGACCCGGTGGAGTTGCGGCTGCTCAACGCCATAGCGCCCGGCGATCGGCTGGTCACCGGGCAGGTCATCACCGGCACGTTCCCGACGGCCGAGGTGATCCGCCAGTGCGCCTATGCCCCCGAACCTGAGATCCCCCCTTCCGACGACCGGCGAGACCTCCCCGGGGGATCGGGCCGCACCACCGATGCCGCCGACACCGTGCGGGGAACGGGCTTCGCTGTGGGGTTCAAGAACCTGATGTTCTCCGAGGGCTACGACGACTACTCATCGGCCGCCTGCCGGGTGTCGGACGGGGTGGCCACCATCACCTGCGCCTGTGCCGAGGTGGGCCAGGGGTTCGTGACCCTGGCCCAGCAGATCGCCCGCACCGAGCTCGGGGTGGACGAGGTGATCTTGGCCCCGGCCCAGACCGCCACCATCGGCTCGGCCGGATCGTCGTCGGCCAGCCGCCAAACCTGGATGTCGGGCGGGGCGGTGCAGGCTGCCTGCCGGGAGGTGCGAACACAGATCCTGGCCGATATGGCCGCCGACTGGGGGGTGTCTCCCGACGGGCTGGTGCTGCGCGACGGCCTGGTGGTGTCGCTGGACGGCCAGCAGGAGGCACTGCTGGCCCAAGTGACCGCCGGGGCCGGCTACGAGGCCGACGTGGAGTACCACCACGCCCCCACCGAGCCGCTGGACGAGAACGGCCAGGGCAACGCCCACGTGTCGTTCGCCTGCGCCGCCCACCGGGCCACCGTGGACGTGGACCCCGACCTGGGCCTGGTGCGAGTGCGAGACATCACCACCGCCCAAGACGTGGGCCGCATCCTCAACCCCACCCAGGCCGTGGGCCAGATCGAAGGCGGCATCGCCCAAGGCCTGGGGCTGGCCCTGATGGAGGAGATCGTGCTGGACGACGGCCTAGTCCGCAACGCCTCCTTCACCGACTACGTGATCCCCACCACCCTGGACATGCCCGACGTGACCATCGCCGCCTTCGTAGAAGAACCCGAACCCGGCGCCCCCTACGGCGCCAAAGGAATAGGCGAACCCCCCACCATCTCCTCCTCCGCCGCCATAGCCGCCGCCGTAAGAGCCGCCACCGGCCAACCCCTCCCCAGAATCCCCATCCGCCCCGCCGATATCGCTTTGGGGTGAAACGGTTCTATAGCAAATAACAATATGTTTCCATATATTATATAATATTTAGTGTTGTAATGATTGCGTAAGGCTAATAGGGTTGCGGAATGGAAGTCGTCACCCTGTCGGACCTTGGCCCGGTGCGGGCTGCCTCTATGGCTGATTGTCTCGCTATATGCCAAGCGATACGCTGAGGAGCGCGACACTGTTGAGAGGAGAGGCCATTGGCGTTACTCGCTGATGCTTTCAATCGCATCGATGAATCCTGGTCATTGATCGATGACCACCTAGATCGCAGCCCATTCAGGCCAATCAGCCCGACCGACCCCTGGGCACCCGTTTTGAGGCACAACCAGAAAATCAGAGACCACTATGCAACGGTCCTAGACCACCTTGCAGTGGCACTCCTCGCCGCAGTAAATCAGTATCAGCATGGGGAAGCCGAGGAGAGGGAACCCGATGACCGGCAACTCCGACTCCCAGTCTGACGAGGACGCACCCGACGAGGAGAAGAAACCAAACGAGAACCCCTCCGGCGATATCGAGAAAGCAGACACTGGCTCCCCGGCCCTCCCCCCACCGGAGGAGCTGATCGCTTACCTGGCCCAGTTCCTCCAGCAAGGGGCGTCGGGGACGTCGTTCGAATACCGCTACCAGAGAAGCGCCCCGCTGCCCACGCCCGAAGAGCTCAAGGAGTACGGCAAGATCCTCCCCAGCGCCCCGGAGCGCATCATGCGGATGGCCGAGAACGCTTCAGAGGCAACTATTGAGGGGGAGCACCGCAGAGACAATCTCGTTAGGAGTCTCATGGTCGGAGTCCCGGTCATCGTGGTCGGATGTCTGGCGTTTGCAAGCTATCTTGCCCATCTCGGCCACAATGTCACAGGTATGATCACCGCGCTGGGAAGCACGTTCGGTTACATAATCTCGATTTTCGGCAGAAGACTGCTCAGGCGGAAAGACCGGGAAGATTCTGACTGATTCCTTTACTCACAGGTCCGGTCACTCCAGCCATTCCACAGTCAATGGGAACGTGCCCCCGTAACGGGTTTCGCCGTGGGGTTCAAGAACCTCGTGGTCTCTGGGGCTACGGCGAATACTCATCTGCCGCCCATCGGGTCACCGTCGATGTGGACCCCGACCTGGGCCTGGTCCGCAACGCCTCCTTCACCGACTACGTGATCCCCACCACCCTCGACATGCCCGACGTGACAATCGCCGCCTTCGTAGAAGAACCCGAGCCCGGCGCCCCCTACGGCGCCAAAGGCATCGGCGAACCCCCACCGTCTCCTCCTCCGCCGCCATAGCCACCGCCGTAAGAGCCGCCACCGGCCAACCCCTCCCAAGAATCCCCATCCGCCCCGCCGATATCGCGCTGGGGTGACAAGAGCCGCTAGACGTCTCGTTGCCGGCCCTTAGGCCGGTAGTCCCTCGGATCGCGGCAGGCGTCGTAGATGACCTTGTCGATTGGGACCCAGTTTGTTCCTGGTACGCCCCTTCTTGACGAACTTCCTGGGCCAACCGGGAATGCGGATTCGAACTCCAGGTTCCTTCCTTGAGACTGTGCGATGGCTTTGGCAAGTCGCACAGCGGGACCAAAGTCCCAGTCTTGGCTCACGAGGATCGCGGTCTCGTAGCGCAGCTCATGGGTGGCTTGCACGAGATCAATGGCCAGACTGACGTCAACCCCCTTCTCCCTCCCCCCAGTTCCCACTCTGCCCGCATATACGTATACGCCCTTGTTCCTGAGATATCGGAGCTTGTTCGTCCAAAAGCCGTGCCAAAAGCTCTGGGCAGACCGGCGCGGCACACCGGTGTAGAAGCGAATTTCGCCAAGGGTGCGCCCAGGAACTCGGGAAACGAGAGCACTTGCGAGCCTCTCCACGTCATAACTCAGCCATGCATACGGAGACGTAGTACTCAAAGCAGCCGGTGCCCAAGCGCTCTTCGCGAGGTGGAAGAGATTCTGACCGTCGATCAGCACAATGGCGCGCATAACAAAAAACACCCGCCCGGGGATGGATCAAGACGATCCGTCCAGCGGGCGGGGAAGTAATGCCTGCAAGATAACGCGGCGACAGCCGGATTTCAACGGACGTCTCTAGAGCATCAGGCCACATCGGCCACTGGCTGTCCTTCCTCGAGACACTCGCCCGGAAGGCCAACTACCTGGGTCAAGCGTGTCATTTCGCCTCTTGGGGCGGTTCCGGGCCTACAGTCAATTGGCAAAGTAAGCGCAGATGCGGCGGGGCATCTGGCCCGTTTGCTTGAACAATGGTGACTGATACTGAGCGGCTTGAGTTGATGTAGCCGTGTACCTCGGTAAGCAGGTAATTGGGAATCCAGCCGACCCGCTTGCCATTCGTAGTGAGCTGAAGTGCCTCGGGGTTGTACTCGTTATCTGGTTCGGGCTCAAGGTTAAGGGAAGCGTCCGCGGGTAGGGCTTCAATGAGTTGGCTAACGGTGTCAGGGGCCCCTTCGTCTGCGTGGCGCGTGCCTGACACGAGGAATATGCGTACGAGCCTGCCATCAGGCATCTCCTTGGGCTCGGGAACCACCTGAATGGTGTCGTGGGGCGACTCAGGTGAGCGTGCCAGCAGTTCGACAGGCGTCGCTTCTTCGCGTGTCAGTCCCAGCGCTTCAAGCACAGCGTCGTAGTTGGGATCGGCAGCGTTAATGAGCCGAAGGGCGAAGTACGGAAAGAGATCGATTGACCTGTAGGTTTCCTCAAAGCGCGGGAAGGCGGGGAAGGGCTGGAACCGCTCGTGAAACTTGGCTTCGTCGACATACGAGAACGTGAATTCGTCGCCGGTGTACACGAGCCAACCAACGTGCTCAAGGCCTCGAGTTGTCCGGTCCTGCCAGATCACGCGGAATTCTCGGCGCTCATCGGGCTGTTCCTGCCGAAGGGAGGGAACCCCGATCTCGATGCGATCGTCGCCGTGGTCCACAACTAGGCGGAGGCGGCCACCCAGGGCGGCTACGTATTCGTCGAGCGTCGACACATGGATGTCAGACTGGTGCTCGATCCGCGAAATACCGGACTGTGTCGTGCCCGCCGCGATAGCGGTCTCGGCTTGCGATCGTCCGAGACGCCTTCGTAGCTCGGACAAGGTCAGCACCGGTGATGAGAGTGGATCAGACACAGGGAACTACAACTCCACACGTTCGAATTGGAATCTGTTTGACGTTATATTACGCTGTCGCTATAGTCACATGGTGGACCCAGGGGCCGAGACGAGGCGGAACATGGACCGTAAAGGGGATGTTCAGGACAAGACTGCGAATGACCGTCATCACGCTGCCTGGAATAACGAGGTCGGCGTTGCAACTGAGTGCGCGTCCGCTATGGCTGGGCCGCTGGGCGCGAGCGGTCCGATCCTCCAGGTGCTCGCTCTTGACGGGGGTGGCCTGCGCGGGATCTTCACAGCGGCAACGCTTGCTGCATGGGAAGAGGACTTCGACACATCGGTTGCCGATCACTTCGATCTCATCGTCGGAACCTCAACCGGTGGCATCATCGCTCTCGCGCTTGGGCTCAGAATGTCCCCGGCCGACGTCTTGTCGATCTACGTAGATCACGGCGAACTCATCTTCCCATGGTCGGGGCGATCAAGTCCCGGGTTGTTGCGACGACTCCTGCGGCCTCGATATGACGCCGCCGAGCTGCGATCGGTGCTGCAGGACCGCTTTGAAGATCGTCTACTCGGCGATTCGAGAGTCCGGTTAGCAATCCCCAGTTACGACTTGGCCGCGGATCACGTTCATTTGTTCCGCACCCCTCATCATCGGGACCTGCGACGCGACTGGCGAGTGCCGGCCGTGGATGTGGCCTTGGCCACAGCGGCGGCACCGATGTTCCTCCCCGCCCATCGAATGGAGGCGCACCGTCTGATCGACGGCGGTGTGTGGGCCAACAACCCAACGCTGGTGGGGGTGGCGGAGTGCTTTGACCGTCTCGAAGGTGAGCGAGGCCGCATACGCGTCCTCAATGTGGGGACCACGAGCGAGATTCGCAAGCGCCGTGCCACCCTCGACAACGGGGGCTTGTTCGCATGGCGCTCTGATGGTCTCGACGTGATGCTTCGGGGCCAATGCCTGGCGGCTACCAACCATGCCCAACTCATTCTTGGGCGACCCAACGTAGTGCGGGTGGACGTGCCGACACCCGAAGGCCTTCACAAGCTTGATTCGGTGACCGCCCCGGATCTGATAGGACGCGCCCTTGCTGAGAGCCGGACCCGGTCGCCTGCGCTGGCCAGCTTCTTCCAGCACTCCCCCTCTCCTTATATCCCCTTCCATGGAAAGGATCTCACCCATGTCCAATAGCAATCTCCAGATGGTCTCGCGACTGCTAATCGCCACGGTCGAGGAACTCGACATCTCATCGCAGCAGTTTGAGCTCGCAGTGCATCGATACACGGATCTCGGCCAATGGCTAGTCGACCAAGGCATCGGCGATCCCGACGTGTACCCGCAAGGCTCGTTCCGGCTGGGAACAGTGCTGAGGCCGACCGGTGGCGAGGACTTCGACATCGACTTGGTCTTCCTCCGATTCCTGGCCAAGGAGTCGATCACTCAAGACGAAATCCGCGCCCAGGCTGGCCAGCTGCTGAGGGCATATATCGCCGCTCGCGGAGCCAACAACGGAAATCCGGCGCTGAGGGAGAGGGGCCGCTGCTGGGAACTCATCTATTCGGGTGACCGTTTCCACATGGACGTCCTGCCGGTCATACCCGATCCCGACGGCGACGACACCGCCGTACTGCTATCAGATCGGGACATGTACCTGTGGCAGCACAGCAACCCGATTGGATACGCCGACTGGTTCTGGAAGTCCATGGGGGAGGCCGTTGGAGTCGGCAGAGCACAGCTGGCCACGACGCTCAACCGAGACGTCGAAGACGTTCCTCAGTGGTTAGTGAGAACCACACTGCAACGTGTAGTTCAGTTGCTGAAGCTGCACCGCGACACGTTCTTCCAGAGCAACCCCCAAGACAAGCCGGCCTCCATTCTCATCACTACTCTGGCGACCCACGCGTATGGCGGTGAGAGCGACCTATACGAAACATTCCGGAAGGTGGCTCGCAACCTTCCGTCCCACGTCGAATGGCGTAACGGCACCTATTGGGTTCCGAACCCGGCCCATGGGGATGAGAACTTCGCGGACAAGTGGAACACGAACCTGGACCGTAAGAGACACTTCGATCGGTGGATTGAGGCACTGATAGCCGATACCGACCGATGGGCCACCAGCAACGGCGTTGACGAATCCGTCAGGTCGCTTGGAGCTGCATTCGGCACCGCCCCGGTGCAGGCGGGAGCCAAGCGGGTTGGGGCGGGCCTCTCGTCTCTTGTAGCTGCCGGCGGCCTCAGCGTCGTCCAGCAGGGAAGATTAACCCAAACAGGCGGCATCAAGATTCCACCCCACGACTTTCATGGCCCAGACCAGTAGACGCACCCTCGCACTCGTTGGGGAGGCCCGACTGCTCAACGATCACTACCCGCAAGGGAAGGCGACGTTGAAGGCTGGAGCGCTGCGATGGATCGGTGAACTCCAACCCAGCGAGATCAGCCGGCAATACCTGGTAGATCTCCGCTATGCGCCACCGTATTACCCGCGTGTCATTGTGCGTCGCCCAAAGCTCGTCTTCGATGCCGACGGCAAGCTCCCCCACATCTATCCGGACGGCAGCCTCTGCCTGCATGAACCCGACCAGTGGTCCCCCGGCGATCCAATCGCCGAGACCGTTCTCCCTTGGATCAGTGAGTGGCTACTTCACTACGAGTTCTGGCTTGCCACCGGCGAATGGTGCGGAAGCGGCGGCAATCACACAGGCCCAATCAACAGAGCAAATACATCCCAACAACATCACTCCCGGCATAGGGCAGGAAGTCGCGCCAGCCGACACAAGCAGGCAGTGCTATCGCCCTCCGGGGTCAAGGTTAAGGACCAATGAGATGATCGTCGAACTCGCTGTATGGCTCGCCGCATTGGTGCTGTTGTGCGACGTTGCCTTGCTCCGCCCAGCACTCTTCGTCTTTCACTTAGGCCGCGAAGTGATCGACCCCCCGCCGGAGGGGCGTCTGCCGATATGGTCTGCCATAGGGCGGGCTCTGCGTCGAACCTCCAAGACCTATTGGGCCATCTCTTTCGCCGCCTTTGCCGTTCTGGTCATTGCGCTTGTCGCCGGACCGTGGAGTGGCCTGGTTCTTATCGCTGCGACAGCACTCAGTTTACGGGCGTGGAGGCGGCACCATGACGAAAATTCTGCTCCGCCCCAATAGCTCACCGCCACCAACCCAAGTGCAATGTCCATCACCATACGTTCGCATACCTAGCCGAAGGCGTCAGTGCGCCCTGCTCCGCTCCCAAGGCTAGACACCCAGTTAGCCACTACGGCGCGTAGCGGCCCCGACAAAGAAACAACCCCAGCGAGAGCCGGGGACGTTGGCCCGAGGCTGCCCACCTTTGGGGAGTGCACAATCGATATCAGGCCCACGCCATACAGGGAGAAGTAACGCCGTCGAGCCCACGCAGGGCCCGCTGCCCGCAGAACCCGGAGTGACTACATCAACTTTTGGAACGATGTGCCATCGTTGAAGCACCTTGGCTTACTCACAATCGGATATCGAAGCCCTTGGACAGTGGAGAGTCTGCTCCTTTCAGGAGTTACGCGACCGCCCGCTAGGGGTGTACGGCCTTCTTGAGACCCACACGGCATAGCCAACTTCAAATATCCTCGGCGAGTCGTGGGGTCCCCAGGCGAAAGCTGAACGAGAGCTGCAACAGCGGGTGATGCGGGCGCTGTCTGGCCGCTGGAGCGCTGCGACCTACGGTGGATGCATCAGACCTGATGCTGTCGGCCACTAGTTGGAGATGTGGGGAGTTGAACGCCGTGGGAGTGTTGGGGTCTATGCAATGAGCATTGGGGACATCCAGCGCAACACATGCCCCATCAGCAAGAGAGGATTCATAGATCAACCCCCTGACTCGTTCGCCTCCATCGTGAACGTGCAGCAGGTACTCGGTGACGATCTGGGTCGGGACGTAGTCGATTTGCTCGTGATCCGGCTCAACGCGATCACTGAGTTGTTGAACGAACATGTTGAGGAACCGGATCTGACGACGCATGGATCCCAGTTCTGGGTCGAACATGCTCGGCTCGGGAGGCAGCCTCGTGAGATCGACTACCCGCAGAGCAGAAGTGAGTTCGAACTGGTACCAAGTCACGTGCGTGTCGTCGGATGCGCATGTGACTTCTGTGATCGCGGTGTCCGCATCGACAGCCCCGTAGAACATCGGGATACCAGCCGGGCTCATTCTGTTGGCCTTCAACGCCAACTCCTTCGGTACCGTTCCCAATTCCGATGCTGAGTGCTCGATGGGAGAAGAGCAGTGTGAGCGCGCTCGCCAGACACGGTGCCCAGCGGGAAGGTTCCGCACGAGGTTCAGTCGCTCGATAAGCGGCGTGATGTGCTCAAGAATCTTGGCTGGAGGGATCTCTCCAGGAGCCAGGTCATCTTCGTCGGGCTGTAGGAGCCATACCACGAATCGCGTCTTGTGCTTAACGGCCTCACAGAAACGGTCCCAAGCCTCGAAGAGCACGTCATCGCGCCTGCGAGTGATGAAGTCTTTCTCGACCCACGTGATGTCATGCAACGCTGCCCCAACGGCTTCCAGAAGCTCCTGACTTGAGAAGACCCAACCGAAGTCAAGAACCAAGTCCCATGTATCCCACTGCGGGTTCCACTGATAGCCACCCTCGCGACGGTCCCACCACACTCCGTCAAGGGCGTTCTCGTACTCGTTGCGAAGTCCGCTAACGAAGGCCTCCAGCAGCGTGTCGAGGTGAGCCGCGGGTGCACTGCTACAGAAGTCGCAACGCCGATCAGCATGCTCGTTCTCCCTCAAGATGGTCCTCAGCGCATCATCTTCGACACACCCACCACAAACGGACCCGTCGGTGAAGTCCCAACCCTGATTCCCCTCCTCGATTGACCGATTCTTCCAGTAGCCCACGATGCCGATGCTACCGACCTGAACAGGCTGTTCGGAACACTTCGGCAGGGATGGTTTCGTTGGCTGCGAGGCCGATCTGCTTGAGGGCGGCCAGGGAAGAAGACGGCCTTCCGAGCGGCGGATGCAGGCTGATGCCGCATCTGAGCGTGATACGTGATTTCGGCGAGGGCACCCACTTGCGAGCCCAGGTGTCATGGCTACAACGGCTGTTGTCGGTGCAACTCTCAGCTAGAAACAAGTGCGGCGGCGAGTACGGCGATCTTGTGTCTCGCTAGGTGAACGTGGCATACACCCAGGAGAGAGCGACCTTACCTACCATCTGAGCCCAGGCCACTCTGAGCAAATTCTGACGGTTCAAACAAAGATGGTAAGACCTGCGCAGCGACATTGCAGTGCATCACTAACTGGTAGCGAGCGACTCCAGCGTTGGAGAACGGTTAGCAATAGTGCTTGCCGCAGATCCCCCACCTGGCAATTGAACCTTCCTATACTGGCAAAATGGCAGCGTGGTTGGGTATCGGCGACTCGACCGTAGAGGTCGAAGCCTCGGCGTGGCTCAGCGTTGCCCGCCAAGACTGCGTAACTGTGTATGGGGGCCGCTACAAGGTCTTTGCCCGCATTTCGTCGGGTTGAGTTGGGGCCACCAGCTGCTGTGGGAGCGCGGCGACCTAGTGGATTGATACACGAATCGAAGGGGTCATGCCGTCCGTTGACCCATCGTGTGAAGCGACACGAGCCATCGAGTCGGGATGATATGAGTGATTGGATCGCAGAGCAGCCGCAAGCTCGAGAGGCTGCGAAGCACTTGGCTGTGCGACGATTTGCAGTTGCATCTAGTGACGTGGTGAGGGTTGCTCTACACCCGATTCAGCTTGGCCAAGAATGGGGATTCTTGTCGTCGCAGATGTCGCACGGGACTCCAAGACGCATTCTTCTCCTATGGAGTTCAATGGTTTCGCCATCGGGTGCTGGGAGCAAGATTCGAGCGATCCATGGAGATGTCTGGGACACATGGATGAGTGAAGCCAGCGTGTCGAAGAGCATCCGCCTGAAGACAAACTGTCACACCCTACTGAGATACTCAGTGGCCTTCCCCGCTGCAAGAACCGCTAGAGATGAGGGCCAACATGCCCGAGGGTCAAATCCAACTCTGGACCTCGAAATTCCTCGAGGGGCCATCCCAGGGACCTAGGCTGGGGAACGACGTGCAGCAATTGGAGCGCGAACTCTGGGCAGTAGACAACCTAGACATGCTGGGTTCGCTAGACGATGGCACAGCTCGCCTTGCATACCTCGATCCGCCTTTCAATAGCGGCCGTGCCTACGAGGCACTACTCGGTGTCTCAGGCCTTGGTCATCGCCAACGCGAAGCCTTTAGGGACACCTGGCGATGGGATGACGACGCGGAGAGCCAACTCTCTAGTCTGAGGAAGGTAGTCAAAAGGGAAGTCGCTGAAGCGGTAGAAACGGTCGTAAGCACTCTCGGCAGGTGCGAACTCGCTGCCTACCTTGTGATGATTGCGCCGCGACTCGCTGAAGTCCACAGGGTGCTGGGTGACGACGGAGCCCTCTTCCTTCATTGCGACCCTTCTGGCTCCCACTACCTGAAGGTTCTTCTCGACATGGTTTTCGGACCAGACAACTTTCGTAACGAGGTGATCTGGAAACGAACCCACGCGCACTCTGGTTCTCGTCGCTTTGGGCCTGTTCACGATGTGATCCTCTTCTACAGCCGGACTTCGACCTATGCATGGAATCAGCTATACGCTCCGTACAGCGAGGAGTACATAAGGAAGTACTTCCGAAACGAGGACGAGCGAGGCCGCTACCAGTTGATTACTTGTACAGCACCTGGTGCGCGGCCGGGAACCCGTGCCCACTACAACTGGAAGGGGGTCTGGCCACCTCCGAATCGGCACTGGGCCTGGACTAGGGAAAAGATGGAAGAGGCGGAGGCAGAAGGGCAGCTTGTATATTCCTCAAACGGTACGCCGAGACTGAAGCGTTATGTCGAGGATGGGCAAGGGACAAGATTACAGGATCTCTGGCTTGACATAAATCCGCTTGGTGCCCACGCAATCGAGCGCACGGGATACGAAACTCAAAAGCCTGTAGCGCTGCTTGAACGAATCATCGAGTCGACCACAGAGCCCGGCGACCTCGTAATTGACCCCTTCGGCGGTTCTGGAACGGCTGCCGTGGCTGCCGAGCGGCTTGGCCGAGCCTGGAAGCTCTGCGATAGCTCCCTGCTCGCCTCCGCCCTCTCCCTCTCTCGGGTCCGAACACAAGGGTGTTCTGCGCAAGTGCAATTGCGCGGCTTCCCGGCAACCGAGGTTGAGGCACATCGGCTTCGTAACGCTGATCCAACGGCTTATGCCGTCTGGGGTACGTCAATCTTGGCGACATTGCTCAACCGCAAGGACACTGATCCCGATCTTGCGAGCGGTAACGGCAATTGGCTAAACGGCCAGGGATTGGCGACAGAACTTCTTAGTTGGGTTCCACTCTCGAAAGGGTCGATCAATCGACATCCTCCTAAGCATAGAGTTGACCGTGTACTGATTCTTGCTGCTGATCGGCAGTCTACGGGGCTGCTTAGGAGCTTCCAGGACAGCTCTACGCCGGTTTCACTTATTGACTTGGTGAGCTGCACGACTAAAGCAGCGCGCAACTTTGGTTCAGCACTGGTCGCGGCATGATTGACAAAGTTGATAGCCACATAAGCGGCACCCTTAGTGATCTCGATCGCCAAGTTGTCGAAACAGTTCCCCCTGGTGGGAACTGGCGAAACTTGCCAGAAGACTTTCCATCGCAACGCGTGGCTCAAATCCGAAAAGGAGCCCAAAATGGCGGTGGAAGTAGAAGTACCTACTACGGGCGTCTCCGGTGGGACCGTCCCTCTTACACAATCAACACATTCATCACTCGGCCAGGCAACGGCTGCTTCATTCACCCGAAAGCGAACCGATTGATAACAGCGAGGGAAGCAGCTCGGCTCCAGACATTTCCCGACTCAGCCTCCTTTGCTGGACCGCTTCGTTCCCGCGCGATGCAGATTGGTAACGCCGTACCTCCGTTGCTGGCCTATCACCTTGCACGAATGATCCCTGTAGGGCCTGTAGCTGATCTATTCTGCGGCGCTGGTGGCATGTCGTACGGATTTGAAATCGCAGGTCATGAATTGGTTGGTGCTGCTGATCATGATCGACATGCTGTTGCCTCTGCACGCTCGAATACAGTTAATCCAGGCGTCGTGGAGCGTTTAGACCTAAGAGACGATGATGCGTTGTGTGGATTCAGTTCCAGAATCAAAGAGCGAGCGCCAAGCGGACTAGTTTCGCTTATCGGTGGACCGCCTTGCCAAGGATTCTCGACAGCTGGACCCTGCAGAGTAGGTGATCCAAGAAATCGTCTCGTCCAGACTTTCCTTGCAGCTGTCCGGCTGACTGAGCCAGCGGTCGTGATCATGGAGAACGTTCCAGCACTAATGTGGCGTGGGCGACCATTCCTCGACGAACTTACCGAAGAGTTGGACGATCTGGGCTACAACACCGAAATTGCACTACTACATGCTGAAGCCTATGGAGTTCCCCAACTTCGAAGGCGTTTGATTGTAATGGCATCCCGCGATGGCAGCATTCAATGGCCAGTTCCTACTCACGCAGTTCGCCCTCCATCTCATCCTATCCATCAGCCTTCAATTCCACTGAAACGATTGCCAGCATCTCCCCATGTTCGGCACGCGATTAATGATCTTCCCTTGGAACCTGCTGTAGATGCCGATGAACTAGTACCGCTAGGTGAGCCAGCATCGAAGCTTCAGTTGTGGTGTCGCGGGCTGATCGAGATCGACGAACTCGTTGCGTCTCCACCAAAGAGCGCCCCTCTACACTGTGAATCTAATGCCAATAGTTGATGCGAGTCCTGAAGACCTGAAAGACTCGTTGTTGAGACTCCGAGAGCGCTATTTCAATCTCGAGAGGTGCAGACGTTGGTATAGCGCTCTAGTATGTAGCGTCCTAGTAAGAAGCGGCCAACTACCGGAGTGGATGGATTGGTACCTTGAGCCTCCTACTGGTGCCAAAATCACGATGACTACTGCCGTTAATGAGGTCATCGATACACTCTTCGGAACTCCCACGTCCACTGTCCTACGAACTCTTGAAGGCGGTGCTGTCGAAGCATTGGGAATGCCGCCGCGAGTAGTGGTCGACCCTCTTCGTCTGCCAGGGCGTGCAACGGAAATTGACTCACTCTGTGTTGTTGTCAATAGACGCAGGTTTGACATCCCGATATCTGACCCAGGATGGCTCTGGAACGACGAGAATGTTGAGCCATCTATTGGAAATGTCGGTGGTACTTCTTCGGAGATGAAACACTCCAACGACTACGGATCTCAACAAGGCCTCATGTGCTACCTGCCTGCTGATGAACTGTTCGATGCAGGGGCAGAGAACGCAGAAGCTACGCTGAATGCACCTCGTCAACGGTGCCCGCATTGGGGGATGAGGAACCTTACTCCACGCACACGCGCAGACCAGAGCGTTCCCCCGGCCGCTAAGCCAACAGCATCTTGCGGGCTGTCGATGAAGCAATGTGCATCCAAAGAAGCAGGGACACCCGGGCCAGGAAGTCCGCGAGTGCTGATCCCCGATAATTTGAGATCTTCTAGGAGATTGCTAGCTCCCGGATTCTTAGACCGTGTTCTGGACGAGGCCAACCCACATGGGTCAATCCTCCCAAGCGCTACTGACATGGCGCTCGTCCTCGACTACTTCAATAAGGGTCATGGTCGAGCACTTGACGCCAACCGGCTAAACGAATTGATCCTTCCGCGGCATTCAGCGGTGCTATTCGAGCCGTAAGAAAGATAGGGAATGCGCATGACAGTTAACCGCGCTGAGCAGACGGCCATTGCCTTCGACAATTATCTTGGTGCTCGCGGTCTAGTTTACGAGTCTGCGACCAAAGCTGATCTATTGGCAGCCACGCTCAGTTCCCAATTCGTTCTCTTTGCTGGACCGAGCGGAACAGGGAAGTCGACGGCGGCATCAGCATTGGCAGAGTTCTTTAGCCCCGTCGAGCGTCGCTCGACAATCACAGTTGAGCGAACTTGGGAATCGCCGCAAGACGTAACCGGCTCATACTCTTCTTTCGCTGGCTATTTCCTTGCGAAACCAGGGCTGGATGAGCTTGCCAGACTTGTGCACAACCCCAACGCATTGCCGGGGAACCCCTCCGCACTAACGCCTCTCGTGGTCGTGGAAGAAGCAAACCTCTCACCGATTGAGGGCTACCTCAACCCCGTGGTTCATGGCCTCTCGTCACCTGCGCGAGAAACCATAAGCTGGGCCTTGCATCCAATGCCTTCACCAGTTCCGCGTTCAGGAGAGGAAGGAGCATCTGCCGACGTTCCTCCGAGTCTTATCTTGGGGCCTTGGCCACGATTTCTTGGAACGATCAACGTGGACCACACTGCGATTGCCCCAGCACGGAAGGTGTCGGGGCGAGCATGTGTAGTTCTTCTTGAGCCGCTTGACGACGTGGCAGCAGCAGACGGGATTGATGCCCTGTGGAATGAGGGTACAGCCGCCCGAGAGGGGGGTCCCGAAGAACTCCTCCACGATCCGCGCACTGCTCTTGCGTTTCTTCGCGGTACCCCCGAGCTCACAGAATTGGCTGACAGCTTGGACACTGTGATTCGGCGGTTAGGCGCGGCGATCGGGGCCAACCCAGTAAGCAAGCGTGACGAGCAGCGCTGCCTCCTTTACATGGCATTCTTCAGAGATATTGCTCCGTACGTGCCCGGATTCCAACAGGGTGAGGTCCTTATGCAAGCCGCAGAAAATGCCGTTCTTCACTTCGTGCTGCCTGGTCTCACCCCCCAGCAATTCTTGGCTGCAGTGGATCACTTCAGAGAGGAAGGACCGCCCAGCCTGCTTCGTAGCCGATGTGCCAGGCTGCTGCCGGAAAAGGCCGACGTATCGCTGGGGTATGCCGTCGACTTTTGGACTGCGTTGTCCTAGTGCCTCTGCGTGTCAAGTTTGAGGGCCATGTCAATGTGTCGGTTGACGTCCCTGGTGCACCTCTTCCGCTGGTCCTTCCTGAGGGGCTAGTCCTTTCCCGTGTCGTGGGAAGTGGATTAAAGGAGGTCTTACTTGAGGCCGACAGCCCCGCGAGTGTCTTTGTTGGGAGACTAACGATCCCAACACTGGTCCAGGGGCGGATAAGGCTCTGCGCACTTGACATTCCGTTGCCACCACCATGGAGGTGGGGAGACATCCGTTCCATGCTAGCTGCTGTCCAAAGGCTTGCCCTTGACTACCCGGCAAGTGTTGGCGGCCTTCACTCAACGCTGGCTCGCTCAGTTTTCTCTAGAAGCAACCTTGTGTGGGAAGCACTTAACCGGTGTTCAACAGCGGCATCTGCCGCCCTCACACGATGGCCGTCACGGGACCATAGGCGTATGACGGTACATCCTCTTGAGCTTTCCCGAGGCACCGAAGTAATTGACGCCACTGAACGCATTCTGGGGAGTCAAATCGACCTTCTAAGAGGCAAACTAGGTCGTGTCGCACCAATGGCAACGGTGCGGCGTGTAGGTAGTGCCATGCCATGGAGAAGCCGATCTCTTGGCGCGGTTGCCGAGCACGTGTGTCACTTGGTTGCTATTGCGGAGGAAAAGGGGAAACTTGGTGAGTCCCCCGAGATATTGATTGCTCCAATACGAGCGCTTGCCCATAGGGCACGGCCCGAAATTCCTCTCCAAGATCCACCGCTCTCGTCATGGCCCCCGGTACTTGCTGAGGCATACGTGGCTGCGCACGCTGTGTTGGGCATGGTGGTGCAAGGAGGCCGGGAAATCGGTTGGACGCCTCTCTCCAATATTTGGCGTCTATATGAGATCTGGATTGTCGAACGCACTGTCGCCATTCTCAAGCGACTTTTGGGTCCTCCGACTTATACCCCCGACGAGGATCGCGTGAGCGCGGGCTGGTCTAGAGGAAGCTGGAAACTCGAGCTATACCATCCGTGCAGGTTTGGTAGACAACCTCAAGAGATGGTCGGGCGAACCTGGTGGAGTGTTTCGAGCGAGTTGATACCTGATGTGGTCCTAGTTGCAAACAGCCGTGACGGGCCGCGATTGGTTATCCTCGACCCAAAGAATAGGGGGGCGCTCTCGAGAGGTGAACTTGCTCAAGAGGCCTCAAAGTACCTGTGGGGAATCCGCCGAGACGACAATTCAACTTTTGGTACCACGGCAGTAGTCTTAGTGTCGCCCTATGGGGGAGACAGGCCATATGACCCTGATTCTGCTATGCAGTGGTCAATTCACGGTCACCCGAATGCTCCTCAAGGGGTTGCACCGGGCCAATTGGGCACAGATATAGACTCTGACTTCTTCAGGTCTCTACTCGTTGACTACCTCAAGATTCCGATAGACCGGTAATGAACCTCCCCGGATTTCACGCAGGGTTTGGTCTGCCTCGGGTATCGCGCAGCCGACGCAGTTGAATCACGTTCCCACTCTCCACTGAATCCCGGGGTGTTTGTTTGGTGTGGCTTAGGCAGCAATCCCGTGGCGGCGCCGCTCAATTTCGACGATCTGTTCCTCCTGGGTTGATTGGGAGGTGGTTGCCGCAGATTTGTCGATGGCAGCGTGGGTGGCGTCCTTCATGGCGCTGGGCCGGATGTAGCGAGCGAAGAGGGCCGACTTGCGAGCGAGGATGGCAAGCATGTGCTCGTCGACGCTGTTCTCGGTGAGCAGTCGGTGTACTTCTACGGGTCGGATCTGCCCCATGCGGTGGCTTCTGGCGATGGCCTGTTCCTCGGTGGAGGGCTTCCACTGGGGTTCGGCGATGATGACGACAGAAGCGGCCTGGATGTTGAGTCCGATGCCTCCGGCTTCGATCTGGCTGACGAGGACTGCCGGTTCGTGTCGATTTGAGAACTCGTCCACGAGTTCTTGGCGGCGTGGTCCTGTCACGCTGCCAGTCAGGGGGCCCATGGCGAGTGGCCCGAGAGCAGCGTGCACCCGGTCGAGCACGTCGCGGAAGTACGAGTACACAATTACCTTGCGATCGTTGTCTGTAGCTTCTTCGACGATCTCTAGCAGTCGGGTCAGTTTGGGCGAATCGGCAGGGTTTTCGGTGAGGAACGCGGCTCGGCGCATTTCCATGAAGTTCCCCGAGGCAACGGCTCTTCGGTACCTGTCTGCGGCCGCGCCGTCGAGCGGCAACCAGTCTGCTGTCTCGATCTTTTCGGGGAGCTCATCGAGTACGTCGGTCTGGTTGCGCCGCAGGTACACGGGCGCGGCCGCTCTCTGGAAGGCGTCGGCGCTGTTGGGTCCCCCGATGGTGGGGAGCCTCGTGGCGATGTTGGGCTGGACGTGGTTGACGAGTGTCCGGAACTCTTCCAGGCGGTTCTCCAGCGGTGTGCCGCTCATCAACAGCGCGTGTTGCGAGCGCTCGAGGCAGGCGCGTACCGCGCTGGTGCGGAGCGCTTCGGGGTTCTTGACGTAGTGGGCCTCGTCGACGACGACGGCGGCAATGTCGATATTGGGAATGTCGAGCAGGCGGAGGGTGTCGAAGGTCGTTATCGCCACGCCGCCGCCTCGTATCCAGATTCGGAGGAGGCTGTCCCGTTGATGGCCGTGGAGCCGCACCGGGGTCGGCAGCTGCGAGTGTCGCCGGATCTCGTTCTCCCAGTTCGCCAACACGCTGGCAGGGCAGACGACAAGGAAGTGGGTCGCACCGCGAGACCGGAGATGGCACAGCACCGCCAGAGCTTCGATGGTCTTGCCGAGGCCCATCTCGTCGCCGAGGATGGTCCGCTTTTAGACCAGAGCGAATTTCGCTCCGAAGTCTTGGTAGCCGCGGAGGGAGGCGCCGAGCAGCGTCACGTCAAGGTCGAACGACTCGATTCGTTCTGCGATTTTCGCTGGTAGAAAGTGCCGATCGCCGAGGCGGTCCGGCCTAGTCGGACCGCCGTTGCGCGCAGCGATCTCTGCTCGGCGGCGTCTTTGCCGACCCTGGCCGGTCTTGAGGCCTTCAATCCCGGCGAGCGACTCGCGGCGAGAGTGACCCCTATGAGTCTCCCTTCGGCCGGGCCCGGCCTCCAGGTCTTCAATCTCGGCAAGCAACCCGTTGTAGGTCGCGGCTTGCGTAGCGTATTCGTCCCAGATCGCCGCCCGGCCGCTGCGGGACCTGGCCTGGCGACGCCTGATGTCGGCGATCTCTGACTCGAGCGCCGCCGTTTCTGGCTCGTCTAAGAACTCGACCATCCGTTCGAGCGCTGCTCTTGAGCGTTCCTTGCGCCGCGGCCTTGCGAACACTCGCCTGAATCTGCTGGCCGCGATGCTGGCGTCGGCGAAGTCTGCGTCGATGCGGAGCTTGGTCGCTTCGAGTCCGGGCCTCAGCGGCCTGACGCTTCGGCGTGCTTCGTCGAGAGCGCGAAGAGCGTTCAGCAGTTTGGTCTGCTCTTTGGGCTGGCTTCCGATGTCGAAGCGGACCCTCAGCCCCCTGCGAGCATCGTTCTCGAGCCGTTTGGCGGCAGTGCGGATTCGCGCAGAGCTCTTCGACCCGACGCCTCTGATCGATTCGAGGCGGGACGCGCTCGTCGCGATGACTGCACCCACGGTTCGAATGCCGGCGGCTTCGATAGCGCCGTAGCGGATCTGGCCCTCAGAGAATCGCTTGAGTTCCCGGAGGGGTGTCGCTGCTAGTTGCGCGCGGACGGCGCGATCTTGCTCGGCTCGAAAGGCGGCCCGGGCTTTATTGATACAGGAGCGAGGAATAATGAGCACCGCCGCGATGTCGTCCCGCAATCGTTTGAGGTGCCCAATCACTCGCGAGGGAGGCTCAGGAGACGGTCTCGCTGTCGGAGGCGTGGTGCTAGGAGGTTGCTCGGAGCTCACGGGAGGGTCCTGGAGCTGTAGCTGGCCCGGCCGCACCGGGAGCAACTGCAAGCCAGGCGGCTCGTCAACACCCCGGTCTGCTCACCTGTGCAACCACCCTCAAAGAACAAGACCGCTAAGAATAATTGCAGGATGGACTGGCACCGCACCTTGAAGACCCAGCCCGTCTTCGCTCAGCAACCATTTTCACCGTTTAACGCAGGCTTTGGTGCACTCCCGGTTTCTCTCGGTCGGGTCGGCTGAAAAGTATCTGTTGCAGCTCATCACACCACTTCAACAGCAATCACCACAACCGCAAACCACACCACCACCACCGTGCCAATGAGGGACTGAATTCCCAGAGCCCACCACCGACCATGCCTAGCTCTCTCACATGCGCGCCACCACTCGGTTGCGAACGCATATAGAACACCTGCGACACCCATCACGATTAGGAGGCTGTTGGGAGCGTCGATCGGAATGGGATCGTCCCAGCTTGCGGTAGTTGTAAACGAGCTCACAAACCGCAGCAGACTCCCAGCGGACAACAGTGCACCACCAAATGCGAAGGCCCCACACAGCAACACTCGCAACGGCGACCAGCCAAGGACTCGTTCAAGGATCGCCCTTTTCCGGCCATTTATCGCCTCATTCCCCAACAGGGCTCACCCCACCTAAACGGCCGATTCGGATAGCACGTGTGGTTACCACCGCTCTACGAAGACATCCGAAGTGACCGGACCCCGTTTTTTGGTCTGTTGGTTATGAGAGTTTGTTCGGGTTGTTTTTCGCCCATTGGTCTGCGTATTCGGCTGGTGTGAGCATGCCGAGCGCGGAGTGGGGGCGGTAGTAATTGTAGTCGTCTCGCCAGTCGGCGACAAGTACTTGGGCCTCCAGGAGGCTGTCGAATTGCTCGATGGCCAGCAGCTCGTCGCGCATTCGGCTGCCGTAGGACTCGACCCACGGGTTCTGCCAGGGCGACCCGGGCTCGATGTAGCTGGTCTTTGTGCTGGTGAGGCGGCACCAGTCCCGCAGCGCGTTCGCGGTGAGCTCGGGCCCGTTGTCGCACCGGAGGAACTCCGGGCCCCGGCCCCTGGCGGAGGCGGCCTTGTCCAAGCAGGCCACCGTGGTGTCGGCGTCGATGCTGTGGTCGACGACGTCGGCGAGCGACTCGCGGGTGAACTCGTCTAGGACGTGCAGGATCTTGATCTTGCGGCCTGCGGCGGTGACGTCGAACTGGAAGTCCAGCGCCCACACGTGGTCGGGGCGCTCGGCTTTGAGCAGGCCGGCGTCGGAGTCGCCCGTGCGCTGGCGCTTGCGCTTTTTGGGCGGGACCCGCAGGCCCTCCTCGCGCCAGATGCGCTGGATTTTCTTGCGGTTCACCGCCCACCCCCGCCGCTGCAAGACTGCGTGCGCCCGCCGGTATCCCCATCGGGAGTGGTTCCCCGCGAAGCTGCGCAGCTCGGCCCGCAGAGCCCGGTCAGGGTCCGCCGCAGCCGGCTCGTAGCGCTGCGTGGAGCGGTGCTGTCCGACGATCTGACAAGCCCGCCGCTGCGACACCCCGAGCCGCTCCTGGAGCAGCTCGACGGCTCTGCGCCGCTGCGGCGGGCCTACCATTTTGCCCGGCTGATCTCCCGCAAAGCGTCGATCTCCAGATCCTTGTCGGCTGTGATCCGCTTCAGCCGCGCGTTCTCGGCCTCCAGCGACTTGAGCCGCTTCACGCCGTCGGCCTTCAAACCGCCGTACTGGTTGCGCCACCGATGAAACGTGGCCTCCGACACCTCCAGGTGCCGGGCCACATCCGCCAACGACGCGCCCTCGGCCAACAGCCGGTCAGCCTCCCGGAGCTTGCGCACAATCTGCTCGGGCGTGTGCCTCCTCCGACCAGCCATACTCGTGATCCTCCTCCATCCAGCAATACCGGACAACGGACCCTCACAACAGGTGGACCAACCACAGGGGGTCACGCCAGACGATTCTTCGGTCTTCTGTGGCGTCCCATTCAGCGATGGACTGGACGCCCTCCCACGAAGGTCACCGCTGTTTCGGTCTCGAAGATGAAGGCGAGGCGGCGGTCCACGCGGAAGAGCTCTTCAGGCACCCTTGAGAAGCCACGCGTCTGCAGCCATTGCGTCTTCATGAATTCGAGAGCAAGCTGCTGCACGCCCCTGATGACTGTAGAGGCCCTCATCGGCAAGCGATCAAGGGTGGTGGGCACGCCGCGAGAATCCGCGGCATCGACTACCTCACCACAATAGATATCAACGAATTCGGCTGGGCTACTCCCCGCCCGTCATCGGTGTCGCCCTCCAAGACCCCGAAGCCATCTTCCCCGTCCCCGGCACGGCGAGTACTTCAACCCGGAAGAGATATTCGACTTCGACGCGACGCCCGAAGAGCTCACCGAAGGGCTGTTCGTGCAGCAGGAGCGCCAAAAAACACTATCTGAGCAGCCAAAATGGTCTGTCCGACTCATGAATATCTGTGCGGGAGCCGTCCGTGGGTATTGATTCGCAGGGAAGCACCGCTAATCTAATGTCAACGGTGCGGCTCACAGACTGGAGATGACATGGGCGAAAAGCGCGAGGTTTTCGGGCAACGGCATGTGAGGGACAGGAGCAGGACCAGCAACGAATCGCGCCAAAGACGGGCTGATGCCCACAACGCCAGATCACAGAGCCAAGGCGGTGCTCAGAGGCGCACTCAGCAATAGGTGACCGGCGCATTCACAGGAGTGCTGGCCCTGGGACTGGTCCTAGTCCCAGGCTTCAGCTACAGGATTGGTAGGGAATCCGGCAGGCAATCCGGCCTTGCCGCCAAGAGGCCTCTGGGATTCAGAGAGACAGCGTTGCTGATCGTCCCGGGTTTCGTAGCGACATTTGCCGGACTCTGCGTATTTGCCTTCATAAGAGCAGCCAGTCCCTCGCACACTCCTGACATAGGACTGATCGCAGACGATCCCGGCCAGTACCTGAGCGACCACCTGTCCTACGTGTTCTGGTGGTGTGCAGTGGTTTTGGGGATATCCAGTGGTCTGGCCCTTCTCGGAGGAAGGGCTGTAGCCGGCTGGCTGGACAGACATGGACGCACACAGCGCTCCTCGTGGAGCGACTGGTTGGAGCACCCAGAAGGCGACACAGTTGTTTACTGCCACCTCACTGACGGATCGGTGGTCGCCGGTATCCTGCTCAGCTTCAACGAGGACTATGAGGAGACTGAGGAACGAGACCTGTGCCTCCTCGATCCTTGGTATTGGCCTTCGGAGGACTCGGATGAACGAGGCGAACGCTACGAATGGTACGACGACATAGCAATCATCAGCGCGTCCCGCATCCAGTTCCTGAGAACGTCATCAGTCCCAGAAGATGAGGGGGACGTTGAAGACGAGGATGGTACAGACTGAATTGCACATGTCTGCCTGCCCGCACACCTACGCTTGGCGCGTAGAGGTGCGGGGCGCGACAAGCATTCTGTGGTCTGGACAGGCGCTGAGAACAGGTACCCGAGTTGCGATTACGACACGCCACTATCGGGTATAAGCCCCGGAAAATTGGCCCTGACACGCCCGCTCTGAGGAAAGCCCTCAGTGGGAATCGGGGTGTCGGCAGGTAGAAATGCCGTCAGGTAGAAGGGTTCGTTGATGGCTTCTGGTGTTCTTCCCAGTCCGGTGGGCAGGCGCGTGGCGCTTGTGGGCGATACGCACGCGAATGCGGTGTGGACGTGCCGCGTGGTCGAGGAGTTGGCGGCTGGCGATGTGGACATGGATGTCCAGTTCGGCGATTTCGGGTGGTGACCACAAACCGGCTTCGCCCAGAAGGTGTCTGAAGCTGCGGTTGCCGGTGGGATCACGGTCTGCTTCATCGACGGCAACCACGAAGACCACGAACACCTCGGGCTCCATGCCGATCTGCGCCGTCCCGATCGCGGCCGTGTCGATCCGGTGGAGATGCTTCCCAGCCTCTGGTACTTGCCGCGGGGCTGTGCCTGGCAATGGGAGGGGATGCCGAGCGGGCCATCAACCAGGGGCCGGCGGATGTGTTGTTGTGCCACGACCACCCGTCTCTGGGCTACCGGCTGTAGGGATTGCCGATACCCGAGGCCGACGAGCGGTTCCAAGAACGGCTTGCCGCGTCGATGGCGCGCTATCAGCGGATCCTCGAACGCTTGGCCGAATAGGGCACGGTGAATTACCTCGGGCTCTGCGAGTTCACATCTTCGTCCGACGCCTCTACGACTACGACACGGCCACGGCGTGACCGCTATTAGGCTGCTAGGTAGTCGGTGTCGTCGCGGACGAGATCGAAGTGGGCTTGGTCGAGATAGTGGTTCCACAGGCTGTGGCCTGTGACCTTGAGTGGGCCGCGATTGGAGAAAGGGCCGCGCCACGTAGAAGTCTCGATGCGCTTTCCGAAGTTGGCGGCGTCCTCCAATGCTGGCGTGAGATCAGTGTCAGCGGAAAATACGACAGCTACGTCATAGACGTCGGTCCGGGCTCCGATGGAGATATCCAGGGCCAGCATCACGTCAACCCCCTTTTCCTGCGCCCGCCACTTCGACTTGCGCCCTCCCTTTTGGACTTCGTGGTAGACCAGCGGCCTCGCCTTTACCGTGACGCCAGCGGTGCTCTCCCATGCAGCCATTTGCCTTGAGGTGAAGCGGACCAGGCTGGTGCCGCTCCGGTGATCGGGCTTCCCGCAGTACACACGCACGCCAGTGACGATCCGATTGCGGTCTTTGGGGTAGCCCAGGCTGCACAGCAAGTCACCCACCTTGAACGGTGAGACGTGCCCGAGATTCGGGTCGGGGTTGGATTCGTAGCCGAATGAACCCCGGGCACGGTGATACACGTTCTGGTAGTCGATGAATACAACGACTCTTGTGCCGGACATGGCTCCGAAAAAATAAACCCCCGCCTGCCCTGCAACGCAGGCCAAGCGGGGAAGATTGAGGCCACCACATCCGACCCCTTACTCGCTGCCAACGAACAAGATTGACCCGGACGGGTTAGCAATAAATAACCCCGCCATGCCCTGCGTTGCAGGGCAGGCGGGGAAGAACGGAATCACCATACCCGAGCGCATGGTCATTGGCAACGGAATCGTCTTTGACCATCTGCAAACTAGGGTCGGGAGTCGTGCGACATGGTTTGACGGTGCCGTTGTTTGGGGCGTTGGCGGACCTGGTGGCGTTTGGGGATATCGCTGAGGCTGCCGATGAGGCGGGGTTTGACGGTGTGTTCGTTTGGGACCACGTGCTCAGCCTGGTTGAGGGCCAGTGGCCGATTGCCGATCCTTGGATTGCTCTGGCTGCCGCGGCACCCCGCAGCCGGCGGATCAAGGTCGGGCCGATGGTCACGCCGCTTCCTCGTCGCAGGCTCATCAACGTCTCGCAGGCGACGCTGTCTCTCGACCAGCTCAGCGGGGGAAGGGTGATCCTCGGACTCGGCCTCGGGAGCGACCGGGCCCGGGAGCTCTCGGCCTTCGGCGAGCCGGATGATCAGGCCGAGCGAGCGGCGAAGCTGACCGAGGGGGCTGAGCTGCTGGTTCGCCTGTGGTCCGGAGAGCGAGTGCGGCACCGCACCGACGCCTGGGTGGTCAATGACGTGCAGGTCCACCGCCTCGATGGCCAGCGTCGCCACATCCCCATCTGGTTTGGCTGCGCCCACGGGTCCTTGGCCCCGGCTCGACGAGCAGCGCAATACGACGGCATCTACCCAATCGACACCGACATCGAGGGCTTCAAGCGCATCGTCGATGCCGTGTTCGAACAGCGAGGCTCGCTCGACGGGTTCGACTTCGCCTGCTCGGCTCACCCCAGCATCGACACCTCGCCATTCGTCGAAGCGGGAGCAACCTGGCTTCTCCACGCCTTCTGGCCGGGCAACACCCCAGACCAAGTGCTCCGCTTCATCTCCCGGTTCACCCAGGAATAGGGCCATGACATTCGCCGGTAAACGGGGGATAGAGCAGCATCGCTGATCGGTGTGGCAATGCCGGCGCTGCTTGGGGTGAAGTTCGCGCCTTTCGCAGGCGGCTAAAAGGCACCGTGGATGGTCGGGTCACCTTGGTTCTTGAGGAGATGCTGGAGGATAGAGCAGATCTTCCATTCAGCAGGACGTCGCACGAATCCAAATTCATACGTTCCCCACGAATGAAAGTACCGGTCGCCGTCTCGCTCGAATCTATAGATCTGAAAATTGCATGACACCGATGCTCGCTCGTCGGACTCAGATGAGAGCACGAGGTTGCTGTGATTGTGCTGCATCACTAGATGGCCCAGTTGGCGTCGCCTCTGTTCGACATACTCGTCGGCAAGGACGCGAGATGGTTCCGTGCCGCGGAAAGACGAATAGTCGACAAAGACTTCGTCATCCAAGCACGCGCGCATTGCTGCCCAATCGTGCTGGTCGAAGGCCTGCTGAAAGCGACAGATCACCTCAGAAATATGCTGATGCAAGACGAGATCTCCCGGGACGAGCAGATGCTTCCTGAAAGGCTGATCCAATACGTGACCACTACGCCAGTCGCTCCCTGCAGTCCGTAGCAGCTTCACAGCATTGGGGGCATTTAGCGTGGACCACATGGCGGGCACGCCGGGCTGCGACTGGTTCCCAGCCGCCGGGGTCCCGTCTGCCTCAGATGCCGAGCGAGCGATCAGCCAGGGGCTGGCCGACGTGTTGTTGCGCCACGACCGCCCGTCTCTGGGCTACCGGCTGTAGGGATTGCCGACATTCGAGGCCGACGAGCGGACCTCCGCCCAGGTAAGGCGCCTTTTGGCCCAGGTGGTCGAGGCGATCTGCCCCAAACTGGTGGTACACGGCCACTGGCACCACGCCTATGAGACCGAGCGCCACGGCATCACCACCAAGGGCCTCGACTGCGACAACACCAACCGGGCAGTCGCTGTGTTGCACTTGGACACCCTCGAGGTCGAGGACTGGTCCTTGCCCCGTCCTCGTCCCCCAGCGTGAGCTTCCTGTCGAACGCCGGAGGCATCGTATAAACTGTCCCAAGATCTACGAAGGGGGAATCGTTCCGTCAGGGGCGGTTCCCCCTGGTTCATTTCTCGGCTTCATTCCTGATTCCAGTCACAACCTTCGGATGCAGGCTGCTTCCGGCGGATTCGAGGCCCTGGATCTGAGCACATGTGGTGTAGATTGCCCCCTGCCACATCTTCGTCCAGCGTCCCGCGACACTGGTCTTGCGTCGGTCTCGCTATAGCGGCCACCTGAGGCAATCGCGAGTTGTTTGAATTCCGTTGATGTATATAATTGAGGGCGTATTCAACTTCGGCGCTTAGGCCAAAAACCGAACGCCACACACTACGGTCGCCAATGGCGACCGTAGTTCCATTTCTACCGTGTTTTTCTGTTACATCGACGAGTCGGGAGGGTTCGAAGCACCGAACCAGGGGCAAGCGGCGACACCGCTGATGGTGATCGCCGGTTTGATCGTTCCCTCCGCAGCGATTGGACCGCTAACCGACGACCTTCTCGCACTGAAGAGGCAGTTTTACCCCAACAAGGCTGGGAAGCACCTCGACTACCTGCTGTACGAGATCAAGGGCTCTGACCTCCGCAACCGCATCCGCAGCTCCGACCGCAGCAAGCGCATGCACGCCCGGACCGTCCTCGACGGGGTCGTAAGCATCGCCGCTCGACGTCACTGTCGGCTGGTCGGAAGAATCTGGGTCAAGAAACCTGGCCAGGGCCTCGACCCCGCCAGCACCTACACGTTCGCCGTCCAAGACATCGCCCGGCACTTCAACCATTACCTGGAGACGCGCAACTCCCACGGATTAGTCCTGTGCGATAGCCGGGACCACAGACAAGACATCCGAGTCGCGCACTCCGTGTTCACACTCAAACACAAGGTCTCAGGCGATGAAATGCCCCGCATCCTGGAATCCCCAGTATTCGGCCGAAGCGAGAACCACGCAGGCCTGCAACTCGCCGACATCATCGCATCGGGGCTCTTGTTCCCAATGGCCGCCCGAGCGTACTGCGCGACCCAGCCCACCGGACACCACACCCACCCCCGCCTCGACTTACTTCGCCAAAGGTACGCCCCACCGCTGAAACAAATCCGCTACACCTACAAGGGCGGCACCGGCAAGATCCTCGGCGGCGTAACAGTCAGCGACCCGCATGGCAAACGACCGTCAGGCCTCCTGTTCAAGCAACCCTCCACCTGAACTCCCAACGGGCGGACAGCAAGGGGCCGGCCGACGTGTTGTTGTGCCACGACCACCCATCTCTGGGCTACGGCTGAAGGGATTGCCGATACCCGAGGCCGACGAGCGGACCTCCGCGCAGGTGAGGCGCCTTTTGGCCCCGGTGGTCGAGGCGATCTGCCCCAAGCTGGTGGTACACGGCCACTGGCACCACGCCTATGAGACCGAGCGCCACGGCATCACCATCAAGGGCCTCGACTGCGACAACACCAACCGGGCAGTCGCTGTGTTGCACTTGGACACCCTCGAGGTCGAGGACTGGGACCTGCCCGACCCTGCCCGTCGCTGGTGAGGTCGCAACAGCTAGCTAGGCAACAATCTGTCCTCAGAAACCGTCTCCATATGCCCCGCCAAAGGCGTGACCTAGCCGCTAGTCCCGGCCAACGCGTGCGATCACAATCCACCAGCCGGTAGCTTTACAACAGGAGGTGCGAGATGAACAGGCGCTTGACTGCGATCGTCGAATGCGAGGGCGACGGCTATATCGCATCCTGCCCGGAGGTCGATGTTGCAAGTCAGGGAGAAACCGTCACCGAGGCACGAGAGAACCTTGCCGAAGCCCTCACGCTGTTTTTCGAGAGCGCGTCTACCGATGAGATCGAGCGGCGGCTGAGCGAGGAGATCTATGTGACCCAGATCGAGGTCGCCGTTGGCTAGTTTGCGCGTCCTCTCCGGGCGGGAGGTCTGCCGCATTCTTTCTACTCACGGTTTTTCAGAGGTATGACGCCGGGGCAGCCACCTTGCTATGCAAAAGGCGGGGCCCGATGGGACGGTAACGGTTCCAGTGCCAGACCACCGGGAGTTGCGCACCGGGACGCTGCTGTCGATCATCCGCCAATCAGGGGTACCCCGAGCAGAGTTCGAGCTGTGATGTCGCGGGGTATCGGAGACAGGTGAAACTATGCGCGGGAGGGTCCGGTGGTCACAGCAGTATCTCTAGGGTCGATTGGATTGCTGGAGCGGCCTTGGGGAAGTGACTTGCCATTTCCAGAAGCGCAGCCGGCTGGTTTCCTCTGATTCGCAGCCAGCGTTTGAGCGCTCCCAGGGCTTGGTCGGTTCCGTAGAGGTGTCGCAGGCGGTACGCATCAACGATTGTCCGGGCCGGGCTGTAGATGCCTATGGCTAGACGGCCGGCAATTGGAGTCGTGGTGCGGCCGATGTCGAAGGTGTCGGAGTCGAATCGGTGCCAGGTGACCGGGGTCTCAGTCTTGGGCGGCCGTTGCGATCGGGGGAGAGCGGCGTTGATGGCCGGCGGGATGTCGTCGGTTAGGTCGTGGTGCGCCAGCGCCGATGTCAGGCACAGCGTTGCGTTCGGCGAGCGGACGGCGATTTCGACTAAATCAGGGTCAGCCCCAAATCCAGGATGGGCGTAGATGCCTCGGGCAATGCGGTCAATGTCGCCGCAATCACGCATCTGATAAAGGACGCGATCGGAAATGCCCGCGCGACGCGCGTCGGCATGTGTGAAGACCTCGGTCAGACCGGCGATAACCGCCTCCGCAGACATGTATGAAAGTGTAGCCAGATTATCATCGTCTGGCTACATCTTCATTCGGACGATTTGGCAATAAATAGCCCCGCCATGCCCTGTGAAACAGGCCATGGCGGGGAAGTACGAGGTCACCGTAGCCGAGCGCATAGGCAGTCACAATGGAATACTGGAAGCCCTACGGAGAGCTGGAGCGACGCAGATGGGCTCCCTGAGCTTCCGGCGGTCGTCGACCTTGGCGTGACCCCCTGTGTTTGGTCCGCCTGATCTGTGCCCTGTTTTTTGGTCCTGGTTTGTGGGAGTCAGGCGGCGTGGGCAACCAACCCGCTGCCCAGATTGCGGAACCCCGCTTGCTCGTCGGGGAGCAAGTAGGTCTGGCTGGTCGGGGTTGTAGGTCCCCGTCACCCGCTCTCTGGGGAAACCCCTAGCGGCGGACGAAGGGTGACTGGAGATGATCGTCCACTTGCGTGCGATACTCCAAGGAGTGAGCGACCCACAGCCGCCCCAACCTGGCTCCGAGGCTCTTGCGGAGAACCGTGCCGAGGTTCTGCCGGTGATCCTCGAGGAGATGCTCCGACAGAGGAAAGACCAAGACGAACGGCTCGAATACCAGAGGCGGGTCGCCTGGCTGTTCTTCAGCGTGTTCCTGCCCGGCGCGGGTCTGGCCACGTTTTGGATACTGCGGCTTGAGGGCGAATTCAACCCCTACTGGACAGGAGCGGCGGCAGTGTCGTTCGTTCTTGGGGTGATCGCGGCCCTCAAGGTGATGGAAACCCAAAAGTGGCAATCTGGTCCGAAGATCCAGAATCTGTTGGCGCGCCCGCTGGACGAGGGATGGGAACTCGAGAAGTTCCAATATGCGCTGGTCATAACCCATCTCAAAGAGTTCCGGGCCAACGAGAACAGGGTCCGCCGCGTCAAGAGGTGGTCATCGCGAATGGTGGGCTTCTTCCTTTCCAGCGTTCTGTTCCTCGGCATCGCTGTGGCGACCTATAATGCAGAGATGCAGACTCCCGAACAGCCCGGCCGTGACCACACTGCACTTGCCCCGCCGGAGCAGGCACCCGAACCCGCAGAGCAAGCACCCCTCTACGACGTTGAGCCGTTTGAGCCGACCTTCGTCGAGAAGGGCGACAATTCCTACTACGAACCGCCGTTCGACTGACCTCGCCCCCTCGCCTTGGCGGGTGATCGCGTCTAAATCACCTATGTTGAACCTCCCCGGGTTTCACGCGGGCTCTTGGTGGCCCCTAGGGAGGTTCAAGGACCACGAGCACCGGAGGTCCCGTCTGCCTCAGACGCCGAGCGGGCGATCAACCAGGGGCCGGCCGACGTGTTGTTATGCCACGACCACCCGTCTCTGGGCTACCGGCTGAAGGGATTGCCGATACCCGAGGCCGACGAGCGGACATCCACTCAGGTAAGGCGCCTTTTGGCCCCGGTGGTCGAGGCGGTCTGCCCCAAGCTGGTGGTACACGGCCACTGGCACCACGCCTATGAGACCGAGCCCAACGGCATCACCATCAAAGGCCTCGACTGCGACAACACCAACCGGGCAGTCGCTGTGCTGGACTTGGACACCCTTGACTTCGAGGACTGGGACTTGCCCGATCCTGCACGTCGCCGCTGGGGCCGCAACAGCTAGCTGGGCGAGGCCGGTCGCCGATCTTCTGCTTTCCTTTTGCGCAATCTGCTCAAAATGCCCCATGAGTCGGGAAGGAGGCCTCGGTTCACGATGACTGCTGGCAGCACCCTGGGACTGCGGACATCGTCCTCGTTGCGGTCACTGCCCGGGGGTTCGGCACTCTTGTCATCAGGCTATCTGCAAGAGCCGATTCACCTCCCGGTTCGCTCAACGGTAGGCCGGGTTGCTTCTGTGGAATGGAAGCATTGACCTTGCACGGACGAACTCAGCAATTTGCCTGCCTGCGCAGGGTTGAATTTGCTGTTTGTGCCTGTCAGGCGATTTGGCGGGCAGTGGGCAGTGCTTCCACCGCGTCCCCGATTTCCTGGCCGGCAACCGCCAAGTCGTGCTGGGTCTGCAAATTCATCCAGAACTGGGGCTCGACGCCGAACCAGTGGCCGAGCCGAAGCGCCGTATCGCCGGTGATCGACCGCTTTCCGGCAATGATCTGAGACACGCGATTGGGCGGCACGGCGATCTGGCGGGCGAACTCGGTCGGAGTGATCCCGAATTCCTCCAACTCGCCCTTCAGCACCTCCCCTGGATGAACAACTCTTCGCAACATTCCCAATCCCCCTTCCTTCTAGTGATAGTCCACAATCTCAACGTCGGTCGGCCCCTTACCCTCCACCCAGACAAAGCAGACCCGCCACCGGCGGTTTACTCGGATTGAGTGCTGCCCATTCCTCTTCCCTTTGAGCGCCTCAAGGCGGTTGCTCGGCAACCCCCTCAGCGTCTCCAAGGATGGCGCTGCGTTCAGGATTGCCAGCCTCTTCGCTGCCTGCTGCTCAAACCCTTGAAACGCTGGAACAAAAAACCCATTGGCAAACATCTCGGTCCTCTTGTCCTTGTAGCCGAGGATCACTCCACCGCATCCTATCGAAATTGACGATGTACGTCAATCGTATATATTGCACTGTCATTCAGATCGCACATAGGTGCCGCTTTCCTGTCCCCTTCCTAGAGCCGTGCCGGGCCCGCCGATCAGTTCACGAACGCTGAAGTAGAAGTTCTGATAGTCGATGAAGTCGACGACTCTTGTACGGGACATGGCTCCGAAAAAGTAAACCCCCGCCTGCCCTGCAACGCAGGCCAAGCGGGGAAGAACGAGGTCACCGTAGCCGAGCGCATGGTCAACCGCAATGGAATACTGAAGGCCCTATGGAGAGCTGGAGCGACACAGATCGGCCGCCGTCGTTATGAGTTTCGAGGAACACGAGTCGCTTCTCGAAACGCTGAACATCCTCGCCGATGAGGCAACCATGGACGCCATCGCTGAAGCCGAGCGAAACATCGCTTCAGGCGACTTGGTGGAACTCGTCTGAGGGCCTCGTGGCGTATTACCTGGGAAGCCTTGATCCGGGGGAGATGGCTAGGGACAGGGCTACGGCTACTGCTGCGGCGGCGGCGCCTAGGAGGTAGGAGTTGGCTAGGGAGTTGCCGGTGATGTTGGTGCCGATCATGATGACCATGGTCTGCATGCCGGTGGTGACGCCCACTTGGGTGAGGGTGCCCCGCATGCCCGAGGCCACGCCGTAGTCCTCGGGCTCCACTGCGTCGGAGGCGGTGGTGGTGAGCGACGGGAGCTGGATGCCGTGGCCGATGGCCACCACGAACAGCCCCGCCACCGTCCAGCCCAGCGATGCCTGCCAGGCCGACAGGGCGAAGAACACCATGCCCACCGCCAGAAGCGATGATCCCACCACCGGGGTCAAACGGGGCCCCAAGCGGGGGTGGATGTAGCCCCCGGCAAAGGCGCACGAGCTGAACGTGATCGGTCGCACCGCCAACAAAAGGGTGGCCGCCCCGAGGCCCCAGCCCAACCGCTCGGTGAACAAGAACGGGGTGATCACCAGGCCGCCCATGAACGAGAAGTTGGCCAGGGTGACCACCCAGATGGGAATGGAGAAGTTGCGCTTGCGCAGATAGTCCATGCTGATGATCGGCTCGGGCACGCGCTGTTCGATGCGGGCGAACGCTCCGAGAAGCACAACCCCGCCGCCCATGAGGATGATGCTCACCGAGGTGCCCACCCCGTCGCTACCCAAAAGTGTGAGCCCCACCAGCACCAGCGCCACCCCGGCAGAGAGCGTGAGGCCGCCCCAGTAGTCGATGGACACCTCCAGGCCGCCCCCCATGGGCCGCACCACCGCCGCGCTGGTCACCAGGCCGACAACGGCGATCACCCCGAAGAAGGCGAACACCCACCGCCAGCCGAACTGCTCGACGATCTGCCCCCCGACGATAAGCCCGATCGCCGGTGCCCCCGACAGGGCCGACTGGTACCAGCCGATGGCCCGGGAGCGGGTGGCGATGGGGAATGCCAACAGCACCATGGCGGTGCCCGCGGCGGTGGCCACCCCGTTGGCCACCCCGGCCGCCACCCGGAAGCCGATGAGGCTCTCGATGTTCCAGGCCAGCCCGCTGAGGGGCGTGACCACCACCAGCATCACCGCGGCCGCGAGAAAGGCCCGGCGGTGGCCGTAGATGTCGCCCAGCTTGCCGCCCAGCGACGTGGACACCGCCGAAGCCAATATGGCCCCGGTCACCGCCCAGCTGGCGGCGCCGGTTCCGGTGTCGAGGTCGCGGGCGATGTCGCCGACGGCCACCGCGATCACCGTCAGGCTCATGCTCACCCCGAACTGCACGGGCACGATGGCCGCCATCAGGCGGAACCGGTAGCGGTCGTCAGCCGCAGCCACCAGAGCGCTCAGACAATCAGTCGAATCGCCGCAACCCCGTCGCCAAACCCATTGGCGACATCATCTGAGGGGCTCGAGGCGGGCAGGAACGTGCTTGTGCCAGGGGGTGCCGGCGATGTCGTCTTTCCACTCCAGGGCGGTGAGCTCGTTGGGGGCGACGCCCACCCGGAAATGCTCGCCGGTCTCGTCGGGGTAGTCGAGGCCCATGCCGTTGGGCAGGCTGATGTGGCCCGAGCGCATGGCGTCGTCGATGAGCACGCAGGGCACGGCAGCACCGGTGGCGGTGGTGAGGCGGACCCGGTCGCCGTCCTCCAGGCCCAAGGCCGCCGCGTCGCCGGGGCTGATGGCCAGGGCGCCCTCGGCGTCGGCCTTCCGCCAGCCCGGATCGCGGAAGATGGTGTTGGCGGTGAACGAGCGCCGCTCTCCGGCCGACAGCACGTAGGGGTAGGCGTCGCTGGTGTGGTCCACCGGGGCGTCGCCCAGCGCGTCGAGTTTTTCGAGCAGGCGGGGAATGGCGGCATGGATCTTGGCGTCGTCCACCCGGAGCAGGTCCCAGGCCTCCTCGTGGAGGTGGCGGGTGAACACCACCCCGTCGTCGCTGGCCAAGATGGCATCGAACAGCCCGTCGCCGAGGCCAGCCTCGCCGGGCGCGATGCCGGCCCGGGCCACCGCTTCGGGATAGGCCGCGGCGCACATCTGCGACGCGAACCACAGCGCGGCCGCCCCGGCCAGGCCTTCGGGCAGGGTGGGGCCGAGCGTGCGGTACAGCACCGCCGCGCCCACCCCGGCCAGCTCGGGCCGATCAGCCATCAGCTCGCCGTAGGCGGCCGCGAACGCCGCCCGTCCCTGGGCCGCGGCCTCGTGCAGCGGGGCCAGGTCTTCGCTGGTGTAGGCGCCGAGGGCCTCCACCAGCCGGGTGTGGATCTCGGGCTCGGCCAGCGTGCCCGGCTCGGGGTCGAGAACCGGCTTGCGGAGATAGAAGACGTTGTCGGGGAACTCGAAGTTGAAGAAGACAGCCTCGGGCTTCTCGAATTGGCTGGCGGCGGGCAGGACGTAATCGGCCAGGCGGGCAGTCTCGGTCATGGTCACGTCGATGACCACGCTGAACTCCAGGGCGGCCATGGCCTCGCGGAAGCGGGGTGAGTCGGCCAGGGAATGGGCCGGATTCGAGCTCTCGATGATCATGGCCCGGAACCGGTCGAGATGGTCGGTGAGCACCTCCTCAGCAATCGAGTTGCACGGGATCAGCCCGGCGATGATCGGCGCGCCGGTAACCGGGGTCACCTTGGGCCGCCCGCCTCGGCCCCGGCCCGAACCGCCCCCGGTGACCGACCCGATGGCGCTGTGGGGGTGGATGCCGCCCGGTTTGGCGAAGCTGCCCCGCAGGATCCAGATGAGGCGCTGGAGGTACGACACCAAGGTGGAGTGGGGGCCCTGCTCGATGCCCAGATCCTCATACACGGCCACCGAGTGGGCCCGGCCGATCCGCTGCGCCACGGCTTCGAGCTGTTCGAGGGCGATGTCGCATCGCTGGGCGAAATCCGCGATGGGCACCCGGGCCAGGGCGGCGATCACCGGCTCGATCTCAGCCACCCGCTCGTGCAGGAAGTCCCAGTCGACCAGGTCGTCTCGCACCATGATGGCGAGGAGGGCGGCCACGCAGAAGGCGTCGGTGCCGGGCCGGACAGCCAAGAAGTGGTCGGCCAGCTCGGCCGTTTTGGTGCGCCGGGGATCGATCACCACCAACGAGCGGTCGGGGTCGTTGGCGATCTGGCGCAGTACCCGCCGGGCCTCGGGGAAGCCGTGGCTGTTCCAGGGGTTCTTGCCCAAAAACACGGCCACCTCGGTGTGCTCCCAGTCGCCCCGGGTGTGGGCCCGGTAGAGGCGGCCTTCCACGAAGGCCTCGCCGGTCTTCTCCTGGGCGATGGCGTTGGAGCGATAGCGCACGCCGAGCGCGTTGGCCACGGCTTGGCCGTAGACGCCCCCTAGGTGGTTGCCCTGCCCGCCGCCGCCGTAGCAGAAGATCGACGCTCCGCCGTGGGCATCGCGCACCGCAGCCAAGCGGTCGGCCACCTCGGCGATGGCCGTGTCCCACGAGACCGGCTCATAGGCACCATCGTCGCGGCGGCGCATCGGCGTGGTCAGCCGGGTGCGGTGGTTCTGGTAGTGGTCGAGCCGCAGTGCCTTCTCACAGATGTAGCCGTTGGAGCTGACGTGGTCTTTGTTGCCCCGGATGCGGGAAAAGCGGCGGCCGTCGAGGCGCACCTCGACCCCGCAGTTCGACTCGCACAGCATGCAGGCCGTCTTGTGCCACGTCTGCGCGCTATCGGTCACGGCCTTCAGCCTACTGATGCTGTTTTCACGCCGACAGCCCGGCCTGCACTGCGGCCGCGGCGGTCTCCTGGGCGGCAACGGCGCCGGGGATGGCCAGGGTCATGCCGAAGAAACCGTGGAACATGCCGTCGTAGCGGTGGACCTCGCAGGCCACCCCGGCCTCCTGCAATCGGGCGCCGTAGGCCTCTCCCTCGTCGCGCAGCGGGTCGTATTCGGCGGTGATCACACAGGCCGGGGGCAGGCTGCTGAGGTCGGCGGCCTTGATCGGCGAGGCATAGGGGTTGTTGCGGTCGGCGACGTCGGCGTACTGGTCGTAGAACCAGTCCATCGACTCCTTGGTCAAGAAGTAGCCGGTGCCGTTCTCGGTCTGCGACGGCCAGGCGTTGGAGTCCATGTCGCAGCAGGGGTAGATGAGGAGCTGATGGGCGATGGCCGGACCGCCCCGGTCACGGGCCATCAGAGCCACCACCGCGGCCAGGTTGCCCCCCGCGCTGTCGCCGGCCACTCCCAGCCGGTCGGCATCAGCGCCGATTGAGGCGGCGTTGGCAGCCACCCACTGGGTGGCGGCGTAGCAGTCTTCGGCCGCGGCCGGGAACCGGGCCTCGGGGGCCAGCCGGTAGTCCACCGACACATACACCATGGCGGTGCGGTTCACCATCTCGCGCACCTGGCCGTCGTGGCTGTCGATGCCGCCGATCACCCAGCCCCCGCCGTGGAAGAACACCACCACCGGCAACGGCTCGTCGGAGGTGCTGGGCCAGTAGATGCGGATCGGCAGCTCGGTGCCGTCGGCGCCGGGGATCACGCGGTCTTCGGTGCGGGCCACGTCCTCCACCGGCAATTCGCCCGTCTGCATCATGCTGCGCAGCTCCACGGCGGTCATCGAGGCGATGCCCTTGAAGCTCACCCCGTTGTCTTCCATCATCTCCATCACGGCCTTCGCCGCCGGATCTAGTGCCATGGCCGCACCCTAGTTGTCCGTATACGCAGCCCTCGGGTCGCGCCGTTTACCATCTGCCCCGACAACTCACCGCCGCACACACAAGGGGAATGGCATGGAGTTTGCGATGTTCTACGAGATTCCGGTGGCCCGGCCCTGGAATCGCGACAGCGAGTACAACGCCTACCAGAACACCATCGAGCAGGCCGTTTTGGGCGACAAGATGGGCTTCCACTCGTTTTGGACGGTGGAGCACCACTTCTTGGAGGAGTACTCCCACTGCTCCAACCCCGAGGTGCTGTACGGCCACATTGCGGCCCTCACCGAGAACATGCGGCTGGGCTATGGCGTGCGGCTGCTGCCCAAGCCCTACAACCACCCGGTGCGCACGGCGGAGTCGGTGGCGGTGCTCGATCTCATCAGCAACGGCCGGGTGGAGTTCGGCACCGGCCGCTCGTCCACCCGGGCCGAGCTGGAGGGCTTCGGTATCCACCCCAACCAGACCCGGGCCCAGTGGGACGAGGCCCTGCGCCACATCGTGGGCTGCTGGACCAACGACGAGTACGAGTTCGAGGGCGAGTACTGGTCGATGCCCAAGCGCCGGGTGCTGCCCAAGCCCCGCCAAGACCCGCACCCGCCCATCTGGGGGGCCACCAGCTCGGTGCCCGGCCACTACGAGATCGGCAAGCGGGGCATCGGGCTGTGCTCGTTCACGGTGGGCTCGCCGCCTGAGGACTTGGCCGAGCGCATCGAGACCTTCCGCAAGGGCCAGGCCGACTGCGGCCAGCCGGTGGGCAAGTTCCGCAACGAGCGGGCCGCCACCTTCACCATGGTGCACTGCAACGAGACCAACGAGAAGGCCCGGGCCGCCTCCGAGGAGTCGTTCGTGTGGTATCCGGGCTACGGGGGCGGCCTCATCGCCTCGGTGGCCGACTACCTGGCCGACTTGGAGGTGGCCGAGCTGGGCTCCTACTCCTACACCGGCGATGCCGCACAGAGCCGCGACGAGGGCCTGTTGGGCCAGATCACCATGGACTACATCTGGGAATCAGGCGCCGCGGTGGTGGGCGACCCCGACCGGTGCATCGAGGTGGCCAAGCGATACGAGGCAGTGGGCTGTGATCTGCTGTTCTGCCTGCTCAACCCGTACAAGATGTCGCATGAGGATGTGATGACCTCCATCGAGCTCATGGGCAAATACGTGATCCCCGAGTTCAAGAGCTGACGTGGGCGAATGAAATCGCCAACCGAGTTCAAGAAGAACTAGTCGACGACAGGAGACGGCCATGGCCCTGCACAACATCCGCTACGACTTCCGGTGCCCGGACATCTGCCCGGTGCCGGTGGAGGAGCTGTACCACGCCGCCATCGAGCAGGCGGTGTGGGCCGAGAAGCTGGGCTTCGTTTCGGTGACCCTGTCGGAGCACCACGGCTCCGACGACGGCTATCTGCCCTCGCTGGTTGCGCTGGCCTCGGCCATCGCCGCCCGCACCGAGAACATCCACATCATGCTGGCCGCCCTGATCGCGCCCATGCACGACCCGCTTCGGATCGCGGAGGACCTGGCCGTGTTGGACCGCATCAGCAAGGGCCGCATCAGCGTCACGGTGGCCGGGGGCTACGTGCCGTCGGAGTTCGAGATGTTCGGCCACACCTCAAGCGACCGGGTGCGCCTCACCGTGGAGATGGTGGAAACCCTGAAGGCAGCGTGGACCGGCGAGCCCTTCGAGTTCCGGGGCCGCACCGTGCGGGTCACCCCCACCCCCTATCAGGATCCCCGGCCGGGCATCTGGCTGGGAGGAAGCGGCGAGAAGGCGGCCCGGCGGGCAGCCCGCATCGCCGACGGATTCCTGCCCACCATGCCCGAGTTCTGGGACTTCTACCGCGACGAGGTGGTCAAGCTCGGCGGTGACGATCCCGGTCCGGCCACCTCCGGCGGGGTCGGCTATCTGCACATCACCCACGACCCCGACGCCACCTGGGCCAAAGTCGCCCCCCACGCCCTCCACGAGATGAACGCCTACGGCCAGTGGGCCGCAGAGTCGGGCGCAGCCACCGGCTTCGAGCCGGTCAGCGACGCCGATGCGCTGCGGGCCATGGGCATGCACCAACTGCTCACCCCGCCCGAGGCCATCGACATGATCAAGGCCATGGGCGACTTCGACGCCCTCATGTTCCACCCCCTAATGGGCGGCCTAGACCCTGAGCTGTCTTGGGAAAGCCTCCACCTCTTCGAATCAGAGGTGCTCCCCCACCTCTGATTTACAGTTGTATTGCAATGTAGTGCGATGTAGCGTAACTCTGAAGCGGCTAAACGCCAGAGAGGTGTGAGCTATGTCCCGTCCTACATCGTTCCGGCTTGAGGAAGAACTGCTAGACCGGCTCGATGCTGAGAGCCGGGCGGCTTCAATGTCGACTACTTCTCTTGTGAGCTCGCTGCTCGATGAGGGACTGAAGACCCGGGAGTTTCCCGGTGTGGTCTATCGTCCTGGCCCCACCGGGCGGAGAGCTGGGCTTGTGGGCGGTCCCGACGTTTGGGAAGTGATCCGCGATCTTCGGAACGGGCCGGGCCGGGGCATGGAGCGCGTTGAGCGTCTTGCTGGGGACCTCGACCTGCCGGCGAGCATGATCAGTCTGGCAGCAGATTTCTACAGCGCCTTCCCCGAGGAGATCGACGCTCGCATCGAAGCCGACGAACGGGCCGCCGAGCAGATCCGCCGCCGGATAGAAGAACGCGAGAACTTGCTGTCATCTTGATGTGGCTGATCGACGAAATGCTGCCTCCGACGACCGCGGAGGAGTTGAACGCCTTAGGCCACGACGCCATCGGCGTCGCTGCGGTCGGGCTCGCCGGAGCCGATGATGAGTCGGTCTATGCCGAAGCCCTCAAGCAGAGCAGAGTGGTGGTGACCGAGAACTTCTCAGACTTCGCTGCGATCGCCGCCCATCGACTCGCCAACGACTACCCCTGCACACCCGTCGTGCTGGTCCGCAAAGCCGACCACCCCCAAAAAGGCGCGCTAGCCCACCACCTCGCCCGCCATCTACACCACTGGGCCACCCAAAACCCCACCCCCTACCCCGGACCCCACTGGCCCTAGACCAATTCGACTCATTTGCCGCAAAACCGGTTTGTAGCGTTGACGGCCGCTTCTATCATGGCCGGCTCGCTGGCAAGGTGACCGCCGTCGACGACAACTAGCTCGCTATCCGGCCAAGCGCTGGCAAGCTCCTCCGCATTTGAGAGCGGGGCGCTGTTGTCGAGCCGGCCATGAATCAACACCGCCGGGATGTCGTGCAGGCGGTGGACATCGCTGATGATCTGACGTGGTTCGAGCCAGGCGCCGTGGTGGAAGTAGTGGGTGACGAGACGGGCGAACCCCATGCGGAAACGGAGATCGCCATATCTGGTATTCGGCTCGGCACCTGAGACCACCGCGTCCTCCCACCGACACCACTCAGCGGCAGCTTGTTCGCGAACACCGGGAACGGGGCTGTTGAGCAAGCGGTAGTAGGCACCGACGAGATCTTCATCTCGCCCGCTGGCCCCCGCCCCCGCGTGAAACCGTTCCCAGGCTTCCGGGAAGATGCGGCCGGCACCGTGATAGAGCCAGTGGATCTCCTCACGATCGGTGGTGGTCACCGCCACCAGCACGATCTCTGACACGCGCTCGGGGTGCCGCTGGCCATAGACGAGCGCCAGCGTCGAACCCCAACTGCTGCCGAACAGAAGCCACCGATCGATTCCCAGATGGGACCGAAGCGCTTCCATGTCCCGCACCAAGTGGTCGGTGGTGTTGTGCTCAAGGCTCGTGGCAAAGTCACCGACATGGGGGGTGCTCCGGCCCGCCCCTCGCTGATCGAACAGCACGATCCGATAGCGAGTCGGATCAAAAAACCGCCGGTGCATAGGGGTGCAGCCGCTCCCCGGCCCGCCGTGCACAACTACAGCAGGCTTCCCCTCCGGGTTGCCGCAGATCTCCCAGTAGACGAGGTTGCCGTCGCCGACGTCCAAATGGCCTGCTTCAAACGGCTCAGTTTCGGGGAAGAGGCCCGACTTCATTTATCCCTCAGACGGCACCTGGTACCGCTCGACGTAGTCGGCGAACTGCTCGCGGACCTCATCGGCGTCCAATCCGAACTGGTCCAGGGTGTAGCGGTGGCGGCCGAAGCGGTCTTGGGGGTTTTCCTCCATCCACGCCTGCATCTTGCGTTGGCCTAGATCGTCTAGCTCCATGCCGAAGTGGCGGTAGATGCGCTCTACTGAGCCCACGGGGTCGTCCATCAGCTCGGCGTACTGGAGGTCGAACACGGTGTCGTCTGATCCCTGTCGGTCGCGGAACTCGGTGCCCACGGCTACGCCGCGGAGGCACTTGTCCCGCCAGCGTCGGGCCACTCCGGCGAAGTCCACCCTGTCGGTGTTGGTGGCGTGGAGTGTGGACGTGAGGCTGGCCGCAGAGCCGACCACCTTCAACGGGTCGCGGTGGGTCCACACCACTCGGGCATCGGGATACACGGCATATACGGCGTCCAGGTGCCAAATGTGGCCCGGGGTCTTGAGTGCCCACCGCTGAGTCGGGATGGTGGATTGCAGCACCTGCAAGCACAAGCGGTGGAACTCATAGGCCGGGACCATGTCGCAGCTCTCGAACCAGGCGCCGTATGAGTCGAACGTTCCCTGGGTCTCGAAGTGGATCGACTTGAACTCCCCGCCCAACAGCGACACGCACTCGGTGGGCAAAGTGGCCGCCATCGGGTGCATGGCCTGAACGCTTGGGGCGAGCTTGGCCAGCTGTCCCGTCCCTTTGGCCGAGGCGGCGATGCGGGGATCCTCCCGATGGTTCGACAGCGTGGGCGGAGGGGCCACCGTCGCGGCCTCCCAAGCCAGCACCGACCGGTTCTGTGGGTCGAGATCCAGCAGATTGCTGAGCAAGGTGGTCCCGGTGCGGGGCAGACCGGACACCACGATCGGAGCGGTGATCTGCTCTCGGGCTGCCTCGGGGTGTTGTTTGGCCCAATCGACCACCCGCAGTCGCAACTCCAGCGTGGATCCGAGCAGACCCCCTACGATCATCCGCCCCAACCAGCTCAGATTTCCCTCGTCGTTGATCGAGTTCACCAGGACCTCGAATCCCTCTTGCCAGCCGTCGCGGCCGAAATCGTCGAGCTTGGCCGACTTCTGGGCTTTGCTCACCAAGGCATCGGCGCTGAGCTGCCCATGTTTGGGGCGAATGCGGCGAACGGTGCGGCCGTAGCTGTTGAGCGCCCGCACTGCCATCGGAAGAGACGGCCCGTCGCCGGCCCGGACATCTCGCTCGGCATCGCTCATGGTGGCGTAGGATAACGCCCCAATGCCGGCTGCCCTCAGGCGGTGCCGGCGGCCAGGGCGTCGCCGATGCGCAGGAGTTGAGCAGTTGCGCCGCCCAACGACAACTCCAGGTGCTTGGCCCACACGTAGTAGCGCCACAGGGGGTAGTCGCGGTCCACCCCCATGCCCCCGTGGAGATGCTGGGCGGCGTTGGCCACCCGCTGTCCTCCATCGGCGGCCCAGTACTTGGCCACCGCCACCTCGGTGGCGGCCTCCAGCCCCTGGTCGAGCCGCCAGCACGCTTGCAGTGCGGTCAGCCGGATCGCCTCGGTGTCGATGTAGGCGTCGCCCACCCGCTGGCCCACGGCCTGGAAGGTGGCGATCGGGCGGTTGAACTGCTCCCGCTCGCTGGTATAGGCCGCAGTCAGGCGCAGCGCCTCGCTCACCACCCCCACAGCCACCGCACTCAGCGCGGCCGTGCACCGCTGGGCCAGCCAATCCACCGCCGCAGCGTCGGAACCCACCCGCTCAGCCGGCGCATCGGCCAGCATCACCACTCCCTCGGCCAGGCCGGAGGTGGTCTGCTGGGGGACAACCTCGACCGACGAGTCGGCCATGTCCACCAAGAACAGCCCGATATCGTCGCCCGCCGCGGCCGGAAGCACCAGGCAGTCGGCCTGCTCGGCAAACGGGACCATCTCCTTGGTTCCGGTCACGATCCAGCCATCGCCCGTCGCCGACGCCGAGGCTCTTGGGTCAACGGGGTCGCGGCCCGACTCCACCAGCGCGGGCGACACTAATACCGATCCGTCGGCCATACCTGCTAGGAGATCGTGGTCGGGGCTGAACTCGGCCATCGCCATGGCTCCTACCGGGGCCAGAAGCGGCACCCGGGCAGTCGTGCGTCCCATCTCCTCCAGCATCAGGCAGGTCGCAAGAAACCCCAAGCCGCCTCCACCGCAGTCCTCCGGCAACGAGACACCTACGAGCCCGGCTTCGCCCAGCGCCCGCCACGCCTGGTCATCGTGGGTTACGCCATCGGCCTCCAGCTGCCTGTGCCGATCCGGGGTCGACTGATCGCCCAAGATCTGACGGCTCAGCTCGGCGACCGCCTGCTCCTGCTCTGACAGGGAGAAATCCACTTGTGCAGTGTGGCACTCCTCTGACCTAGGGGCGCATTTGAGCAAGAATGGCGCTCTGCATCTCATTCGTATCTATTGGACTGCGCTTTGGCTGCTCGCCGCAATTGCCCTTCTGACGGCTTGCGGCACCGACGCGTCCCCTCCAGCGGTTTCACCGCAGGCGCCGACACCTGCGGAAGTGACGGCATCACCAGAGCCTTCGACATCTCCTGATCCCACTGTCCCAGCAGCCCGCCAACCCACCGCCCTACCGACAACCGCCGAACCCACCGCCCAACCGACAACCCCCGAACCCACCGCCCAACCTTCGACCCCAACCCCAGAGCCCGCGGCCCCGGCCACACCAGATCCAACGGTCCCCGCAAGCCGGCCCCCCTCTTGGTCGGGAGCGCTCACCTATCAAGTGCTGGCCACCCATCCCCACGACACCTCGTCGTTCACCCAAGGGCTGCTGTGGTTCGACGGCCTGGTGTATGAGAGCACTGGACTGCGAGGGCAGTCCGTACTGCGGATCATGGAGCTGCCCACCAGTCGCGTGCTCCAGGAAGCACCCGGCGAGCCCCATCACTTCGGTGAGGGCTTGGCCCTGGTGGACGACCGGCTTATCTGGTTGACCTGGCAAGCTGGCACGGCCACGGTCCACCACCGGGACACCCTCGAGCAAACCGGCAGCTTCACCTACTCCGGCGAGGGCTGGGGGCTGTGCCACGACGGCGACCGCCTGGTGATGAGCGACGGGTCGAACACGCTCACCTTCCGCCACCCGAAGACCTTCGAGGTGCTGGGATCGGTGCCGGTAACCCGCGCCGATGGCAGCCCGGTCAACCGGCTCAACGAGCTGGAGTGCATCGGCGACGACGTGTGGGCCAACGTTTGGCTCACCGACCGCATCGTGGTCATCGACCCGGACACCGGCGCAGTGATCGCGGAGGCCGACATGGCCGGGATCATCAGCCCTCACCCGGTGTTGGCCGACAGCAACAACGTTCTCAACGGCATCGCCTACCGACCTGACACCGGTACATTCCTCATCACCGGCAAGCGCTGGCCCACGGTGTTCGAGGTCCGCTTTGAATGAGACCGCGCGGGTTGCCGGAATAGATGCGGCCAAAGGCGGATGGGTCATGGCCACCACCGCCACCGCACCCGGCTCGCCAGTGGTTTTCTCCTTGTGGCCATCGTTCGCCGACGTGTGGGCCGAAGCCCGGTCGCAACAGGTGCTGGCCATTGGCGTTGACATGCCCATCGGACTCCCGGCCAAGGACCTGCGGCGCTCCGATACCGAAGCCCGGGAGCTGCTCGGCCCCCGCCGCGCCTCGCTGTTTTGGACTCCGCCCCTATGCGTCCTCGGGGCAGCCGACCACGCCGAGGCCAACCGGAGGGCTCGAGCCCACACCGGCCGGGGCCTGTCTGTCCAAGCGTTCCACCTGCTGCCCAAGGTGCGAGAGGTGCGCGCTGAGCTGACTCCAAAAGACCTCGCCCATCGGGCCCGGCCCCAAGCAGCCGAAGTCCACCCGGAGACCAGCTTCGCTGTGTTGGCGGGCAAGCCCATGGAAAGGTCCAAGCGCCAACTGCCGGGACAAGCCGAGCGCTTGGCCGTGCTCGTGCCGGAATTCTCCAACTTGGCTGAGGTGCCTGCTCCCGGGCCCGGCGCGACCATCGACGACCTGCTCGACGCCGCCGCCGCGGCCTGGACCTCCCGGCGAATGGCGGCCGGAACCGCAATGATCCTGGGACCAGACGAGGTAGACGCCACCGGCTACCAGATGGCCATCTGGGCCTGAGCTCTACGACAACTCGGTGTAGCCGGGAGTCTCCAAGTGAGGGGTCTTGAGGTAGACCTTGGCCTCGGGCGAGCCCTGGAACCGTCCATGGCTCCAGCGCACCTCCACATGGCCGTCCACATGCACGGGGGTGTCGGTGGCCTTGACGATCAGATCACCCCGCCAGCGCACCACCGGCTGCACCCTGGCCTCCGGCCACACGTCGAACGATTTGAATGAGAACCGCTGCCGGAAGTCCCACGGGGTGTCCACCCGATAGCGCACCGGTCGACGGCGCTGGTCGGTGCCCAGCACGAAGTAGGGCGCAGGCTGGAGCCGCAGCAAACGCCACAGCGCCTCCTCCCGCCGGTTGGCTCGGCGACCCAGAGCCTTCAGCCATCGCTCGGCGGAAGCCTGCGACACCGCCACCGAGAACCAGTGGGCCGGCTCGGTCAGCGGTTCAGGCCAGCGGCGGGAGAAGGGCCTCTTCAAGCGACGGTGCTGATCGGCGCTCAGCTCAGTCACCGACCGTGGCAGATCGTCGAAGCCATCCTCATGGCCAGCCAGATACTCCCGAGCGGCCTGGTAAAGGGCCTGGTATTCCGGCAGCGCCACTTTGGCGTACCAGTCCCCCGCCGCCCCTTGCCTCACCGCCAACAACCGCTCGAACAAATGACCCGGCGACACGTTATGCAGCAGACTCGACCCGTACTTGCAGCTCACCAGATACACGTGGTCAATCCGCAGGTCAGCCGGCGTCTGCTCATAAGAGGGCGCTTGGTGCGGCCCCTTCCACTCCACTCGCTTTGGCCGCCGCCCACGCAGCCCGTCTTCGGCCGCGGCGAAGGCCACGCCGTTGGCCCAGGCCTCCTCGAACTGCAATCCGCACTTCCCCTCGGCCCGAGCTGCAACCAGCTTTTCGTAGTGGTGGCTCTCCACCCCCACCACCTCTGCGGGACGGGCCGCCAGCGCCTCATCCACCGACGCCAAGCCCAGCATCCCCAGTCCGGTGACGATCTCGGTCACCTCGGTGCGAAGCGTGGCCATCGCCCCATCTTGGCCGCTGAACTGCCGTGGTGCATGGAGTTCAACCGGAAAGCGGGAGGCAGAAGAGGAAGAGCGCACCCAAGATGCGAAACCGGATCCGATAATGGCATTCTTATGGGGTTCCCCTGAGCCCCCTGCGGAGTGAGATGACGTTCAAAAAAGGTGACAAGGTTGTGTACCCCCACCACGGGGCGGCAACTGTCGTCAAAAAGGAGATGAAGGAGGCCTTCGGGGAGAAGTCCGAATACTTGGTGCTGCGCATGGCCCACGGCGAGATGGTGCTGTCGGTGCCCGTTGCCAAAGCCGAAGAGGTGGGAATGCGGTGGCCCATCTCCACCGAGGACGTGGAAGACCTGTTTGAGGTGCTTCGCAAGCGGGATGTGCGGGAGCCGGCCAACTGGAGCCGCCGGTTCAAGAACCACCAGGAGAAGCTCAAGTCGGGCGATGTCTACCAGGTGGCCGAGGTGGTGCGAAACCTGGCCCTGCGGGATCAGAACAAAGGTCTTTCCGCCGGCGAGAAGAGCCTGTTCACCAAAGCCCGCAACGTGCTCGTGTCGGAACTGAGCTTCTCGCTGAACGTGTCCGAGGATGAGGCCCTCGATCGAGTCGAGCAAGCCCTCTCCTAATCCCGCCTAACCGCGAAACAAGCTTCTCTCCCCCACCCTGCCGCCGAGTACCCTTGGCTCCAACACGGGCTGTGGCGCAGTTTGGTCAGCGCACCTGCTTTGGGAGCAGGGGGTCGCCGGTTCAAATCCGGCCAGCCCGACTCGACAGGCGGTCATATCGGCAAAACCCGACCATTTAGAATGGCAGCCATGTCCGCCGCCCCCGCCTTCTTCGATGAGGCAGTCGATGAACAGGGGCGCATCCGCGATCACTATCGGCCGGTGCAGGAGTGGTTCGACCGGCTTTCGCTGGAGCAGGTGAAGGCGCTCGAGGGGCAGCGCAACGAGTCTTTCCGCCGCCAGGGGATCACGTTCACGGTGTACGGCGGCGACGAGGGCACCGAGCGGACTTGGCCCATGGACCTTTTCCCCCGGGTCATCGACGCCGAGGAGTGGGCCATGCTGGAGCGGGGCCTGATCCAGCGGGTCACCGCCCTCAACCGGTTCCTAGACGACATCTACACCGGTGAGCAGGCCATCCTCCATGACGACATCGTCCCCCGCCGGCTGATCACCTCGTGCACCGGCTTCGAGCGGGAGGCGATGAACGTGGCCGTCCCGCTGGGGGCCCGCTGTCTGGTGGCCGGCATCGACTTGGTGCGCGGTGCCGACGGCACCTACCGAGTGCTGGAGGACAACCTGCGCAACCCCAGCGGCATCTCCTATGTGATCGAGAACCGGGCCGCCATGACCAAGCTTTTGCCCGCGGCTTTCGCCGACCTGGCCGTCCGCTCGGTGGATCACTACGGCCGCTCGCTGCTGCGGGCCCTGCGCTCCATCGCCCCGCCGGCCTGCGGGGACGACCCCACCGTGGCGGTGCTCACCCCGGGCATATTCAACTCGGCCTACTTCGAGCACGCCTTTCTGGCCCGAAGCATGGGCGTGGAGCTGGTGGAGGGGCGCGATCTGGTGGTGGACGACCACGTCGTGGCCATGCGCACCACCCGGGGCCTGGAGCGCGTGGATGTGATCTACCGCCGCATCGACGACCACTTCTTGGATCCGGTGGTGTTCAACGCCCAATCCACTCTGGGGGTGCCCGGCCTCATGGCCGCGGCTCGGGCGGGCACGGTGTCCATCGCCAATTCGGTGGGCAACGGGGTGGGCGACGATAAGGCGGTGTACGCCTATGTGCCCGACATGATCCGCTACTACCTGGGCGAGGAGCCGATCATCCCTAACGCCGACACCTATCTGCTGTGGGAGGAGGACCAGCGGGCCGAGGTGCTGGAGCGGCTAGACCAGCTGGTGGTCAAGCCGGTGGCCGAGTCGGGGGGATACGGCATCGTGATCGGTCCCACGGCCACCGACGCCGAGCTGGCCGAGGCCCGCGACAAGATCATGCAGGACCCCCGCAACTGGATCGCCCAGGAGGTGGTCAACCTGTCCCGGCTTCCGGCATGGGCGGGGGATGCATTCGCCCCCCGCCATATCGACCTGCGCCCCTTCGTGCTGTGCGGCGAGCAGGTGGAGGTGATTCCCGGCGGGCTCACCCGAGTGGCCCTGCGGGAGGGGTCGCTCATTGTCAACAGCTCCCAGGGAGGCGGTTCCAAAGACACTTGGGTTCTTGGCCGCCCCGACCAGCCCAAACCAGAGGCCAATCGCTGATGCTGGCCCGACATGCTGAGGACATGTTCTGGGCCGGCCGCTACCTGGAGCGGGCCGAGGACACCGCTCGGATGGTGCGGGCCACACTGCTCAGCACGGTGGCCGAGAGTCCAGTCCAGGCCATCGACCGGATGCAGAACCTGATCCGGACCCTGCGCGTAGAAGTTCCGACACCCTCTGAGGATGTGCAGTCCATGGCCGAGCACCTGACGAAATCTCCGCCGATGCTGCGGAGCGAGGCCGGGCTGAGCATCGATGTGCAGGCCGCAGCCTCCCGCCTTGTGGCCTTGCCCACGTTGGCCGGATCGGTGGTGTTCTGCATCGGCCGAGCCCGGGAGAACTTCCGGTCCTTGCGAGACCAGATCCCGTCGGAGCTGTGGGAGCAGATCAACCAGTTTTATCTGCGGCTTCGCCAAGACGACTTCGCCGCAACCATGGAGCACGACCCGTTCCAGACCCTGGAGTTCATACGAGTGAGCTGCCAGACGCTCAACGGAGCATTCGAGTCGTCCATGTCCCGCGGAGAGGGCTACCGGTTTTTGGTGTTGGGCCAGAACCTAGAGCGGGCGCTGATGACCTGCCGGCTCATCCAAAGCCGCTACCCCGCGATGGACGGATCGTCGTATGACGAGATGGCGCTCACCCTGCGGTCCGTGTCCGCACTGGAGGCCTATCAGCGAGCCCACCAGTCTTCCCCCCTGGCCGCCGACGTGGCCCGGTTCCTACTGGTCGACGACTTGTTCCCCCGATCCGCGCTCTATTGCCTGCGCTTGAGCGAAACCCAGGTCGAATCCCTGGCCCCCCAGGGAAAGCCCCCGCCTCTCCGCCGACTGGGCCAGCTGCGATCAGAACTGGAATACGCCGACTTCAACCACATGGTGTCCGATCTGCCCAGCCATTTGACCGCACTGGAATCAGGGGTGCGAGATGTGGCCGAACTGGTCAGCGACTACTTCTTCCGCAACGCCGAAGCCTTCGACCTCCACAGCCAGGCGATAAAGCCGGGAGCGTCGTCGTGAGGCTGGACATCTGCTACCGCACAGCGTTCGCGTTCGACGCCCCGGTGCGGGAGTCCCAGAACGAGCTGCGGGCCTGCCCGGTCACCGACGGGCGCCAACAGCTCCTGAGCTATCGGGTGACGGTGGAACCGTCGGCCAGGATGCTGTCGTTCACCGACTACTGGGGCACCCGAGTGGACCATTTCGGCGTCGCCGAATCGCACACCTGCCTCGAGGTGATCGCCGAGGCATCGGTGGAAACCCAAGACCCGCCAGCCCACTCGGCCGCCCCTCCAATGGAGTCGCTGGGGGATCCGGCCTTTCTCAACGAGCACGATGAGTTCCTGAAGCCCACTCGCCACACAGACTGGGACCAGGCCATGGCCGGGCAAGCCCGAACGCTGGCCGAGGCCAACGGGTCCGACGTGGTGGGCGCGGTGACAGAGCTGAACGAGTTCGTCGGAACCCGGCTGGCCTATGAGACCGGTGCCACTGAAATCGGTGAGCCCATAACCGAGGTCTTGGCCAAAGGGGTGGGCGTCTGCCAGGACTATGCCCATCTGGCCGTGGCCCTGTGTCGAAGCATCGGCATCCCGGCCCGCTATGTGTCCGGCTTTTTGTTCTCCAGCAACGAGCGCACCGGCAGCATCGACGGCGACTTGGTGAGGGTGCAGACCCATGCCTGGCTTGAAGCAGCCGTCCCCAGCCTGGGCTGGATACCCCTGGATCCCACCAACCGGCTGGCGGTAGGCCGCCAGCACGTCAAGATCGGCCACGGCCGCGACTACGACGATGTCCCACCTTTGCGGGGCGTGTATTCGGGGCCGGGCACCCCCGAGGTGGACGCCTCAGTGGAGATCCGCCGCATGGACCCGGGCCGCCAGCCGTCCACGCTCCTACGGCCCTCGCTCTTGGCCGCCGTCAAGGCGCCCCGCACCCGCGAGCAACAACAGCAGCAACAGCAGCAGTAGGGACAGGCCGCTCAGATCCGGGCTTCGCGCACCTGAAGGCACCGGAGCAACTACATCAGCAAGAACCGGCCGCTCAGATCCGGGCTTCGCGCACGTCGAGTCGCCGGAGCATCTCGTCGCCCACGAAGTTCAACGCCATGAGCGTGGCGAACATCACCCCGCCGGTGATCAATGCGATGTGGGGAGAATCCTCAAGCTTCCCCCGTCCGGCGGCCAAAATGTTGCCCCAGGTGATGCTGGGAGATTCCACGCTCGCCCCGATGAACGACAGGCTTCCCTCGGCGATTATCACGATCCCCATAGCCAGAAAGGCAATGGAGGCCAAAGCCGGCACCACATTGGGCAGCACCTCCCGGAACAGCAACCGGGGCCATTTGGCGCCCATCATGTTGGCCACGGTCACGAACTCCCGGGCGGCGAACCGCAGTGCTTGGGCCCGGGCGATGCGGGCAATAGCCGGGATCGACAGGATGGTCACCGCGAGGGTGACGTTGGTGTAGCTCTGGCCCAGCACAATCACGATGAACAGGGCGAAAACCAGCGCGGGCAGAGCCAGCGCCACGTTGACCAGGCTGCTGACCGCAAGGTCGATCCACTTGCCGAAGTAACCGGCCATCACCCCCAGAACACCGCCCACCACAACGCCGATGCCCACCGCTGGACCGGCGATGGACAGCGACAGCCGACCGCCCCACACCGCGCGGGCAAACATGTCCCGGCCGAGCTGATCGGTGCCGAACCAATTCGACCATGATGGCCCCTCTTCGGGCTGACCCGACAGCGGCTTGTGGGGATCGTCCAGGAAACCCAGCCAAGGAGCCAGCACAGCACTGGCGATCACCAAAACCAGCCATCCCACCGACAGCCACAGTGCGACGTTGTGACGACGCTGGCGAGGAGCGACATCGGGCGAAAAGGCCTTTGCCAGGGTGGCGGCGGTGTCGCTCATTTTCGACGCACTCTGGGGTCGAGCACGGAGTAGAGCAGGTCGACCAGCGTGGTCACGGTCACAAACACCGCGGCGATGAGCGCCACCAGCGTCTGGACCAGTAGAAACTCCCGGGCGGCCACCCAGCTCACCAACAGCGATCCAACCCCGTCGAGGTCGAACAGGAACTCCACCACGATGGCGCCGTTCACCGCTTGGGCCGCCTGGATGCCGAAGATGGTCAGCAGCGTGAAGCTCGAGGGGCGCAGCACGTGGCGGATGAGCACATGGCGGACCGGCAGGCCCTTGGCCCGGGCAGTCCCCACAAAGTCCTCTTGCAGCGTGCCGATCACGTCGGTGCGCAACAGCCTCAAATAGATGGGCAGCAGCCCGGACGCCAGCGTCACCGACGGAAGGAACATCACCTTGAAATGGGCGACCAGCCCCTCGGAAATAGGCTCATAGCCGCTTAGGTCGAACCAGTCCAGCTTCACCGCGAACACCAAAATCAGCACCAGTCCGACGACAAAGACCGGAGAGGAAAGCAGTGCGAACGCGCCGCCGCTCACCATCTTGTCGCTCACGCTGTTTTGCCTGTAGCCCGTCCACAACCCCAGGGGAATGGCCGCACCCAAAGCCAGTATCTGGGAATAGGCCAGCAGCAAAAGGGTGCGGGGCAGCGAGTTGGACACGGCCTCCCCGAACGTCCGCCCGGTTAGATACGACTTCCCGAAATCGCCGGTGAGCACGTCGCCGCCCCACTTGGCCCACTGCGCGATCACAGGCTCGTCCAGGTTGCGGTCCCGCTCGCATTCGGCAATCTGCTCTTGGGTGGCCGCTCCGCCGAATGCGGCCACACACGGGTTGCCGGGCAGCAAGTTCAGCATCCAGTAGAACAGCAGCGTGACTACCAGCACGACCACGGCCAACTGGGCCAAGCGCAATCCCATAAACCGGAGCACTGGCTTCTCCCGTCCCCTCTGGCTAGTTCTGCCCTCCGTGTCCGGAACCGCCGGCTACTGCTCGATCCACGTCTCCGCCAAGAAGACCCGGCCTTCCATCACCTTGATGTGCTCGCCCCCCTCGGGCAGGGTCAGCGCGTCGATGCCGTGCACGTGGTCATGGGCGGCCACCAGCCAGTTCGAGTGGTAGAACCAGATGTAGTTGGCCTCCTCGCCGAACGCCCGGTTGATCTCCTCGGCCAACTCCCGCCTGCGGTCTGGGTCATCGGTGTCCCTGGCTGCATCCAATGCGGCGTCGATGCGGGGGTTGTTGATTCGGCCGAAGTTCAGGGCGATCCCCAGGCCGAACTTGCTGTGCCACCAGATCCGCTCTGCCACGATGTCATAGCTCGGATGCTGGCGCCACAAGAACGCGGTGAACAGGCCGAATACGGCGTTGGTGATCAACTCCGCCTGATCCACTTGGGTAATGGAAACGTCCAGTCCGCAATCGTCCCACATCGCGGCGATCAGCTCGACGTTGAGGAGGTTGGCCGAGTCGTTGGTGGTTCCGATTTCCACATTGGACACGCCCAATCGGGCAATGGTGGCGCTCCCCGCATCTGGGTCATAGGCCGGGAAGCCGGAGTCTTCCAAGTAGCCGGGAGTTCCCGGTGAGAACGGGCCGGTGGCCGGGGTCTGAGCGTCCCAACGCACGGTGTTGAACGTCTGGCGGTCGGTGCACTGGGCCAGCGCCCGGCGGAACTCCGCGTTGTCGTACGGGGGCCTCGAGTTGTTCAACAACAGATAGGTGGTCTCAGAGTAGCTGTCGTCCTGCCAGAACGTCTTGAACCCTTCGTTGTAGTCGTCGATTCTGAGGCCGGTGTTGTCGCTGCTGGCATCGAGATCACCAGACCTGAGGGCTGCGAACCGGCCATCGTTGTCGGGAATGGGCCGGAATTCGATCGTGTCCAAATAGGGAAGCTGGCGACCCTCTGCATCGGTGCGCCAGTAGTTGGGGTTCCGCACCATGCGGGTGACCTCGTTGGGGATCCACTCCTCCAGCATGAACGGGCCGGTGCCAATGGGATTGCGGGCGGCGCCCTCTTGGCCCAGGTCGTACATCGAGGGTGCTCCGAAGTAGCCGAGATGCGTGGTGAAAAGGTTGGGAAGCGTGGCCCGGGGCGTGGCCAAGTTGATCTGCACGCTCAGGCCGTCATCCAGCTCATCGATGCTCTCGATCTCCAAATCGCCCATGAAGATGCCGGTAAGGGTTCCCTTGGACTGCTCTTCGAGGTGGCGCTTCAAAGCGGCTGCGTCCGCCGGGGTTCCATCGTGGAAGACGATGTCGGGCCGCAGGGTGAAGACCCACACGGTGAAATCGTCATTGGAGCTGAAGCTCTCCAGCAGATAGGGCAGAGCCTCCCCGTCGACGCCCTCGATGGTCAGCGTGTCGTACAGAGAGCGGAACAGGATATGCCCCGACACCGCCGCCTGGGCGTTGACCGGGTTCAGCCCGTTGGTGGTCTCAGCCTCCAGGCCGAACACCAGCGTGCCCCCGTATTGAGGCGCCATTTCGGCTGCTGGGGCCTCAGTGGACGGGGCCGCGGCGGCCTCAGGGGCCTCTCCGTCCCGATCGTCGCCGTCGCCGGTGGCCAGCTGGCTGTCGCCCCCGTCGTCGCCACTGGGGGCAGGCTCGTCATCGTCACCAGAGGGTGCCGCCGGGGCGGTTGTGGCCTCGGCGGCTACACCACCGTCGGCCTCGTCGTCATCCCCACCGCCGCAGGCCGAGGCCACCAGCGCCAGCGCGCAGAACAAAGCCAGCCAGCGCCACCGCGCCGGCTTCGAAACCCGCCAAACATCCGCCATGACACGAACCCCCACGTCACTCGTTGTCAAAACGTTACCCCAGCAGGCGAGGGGGCGCTCCCTACCCCTTGTCCAGCCAAGTCTCCGCCAAAAAGACCCGGCCAAGGAGGACTTTGGGATGCTCTCCCCCCTCGGGGAGCGTGAAGCTGTCGATACCGTTCACGTAGTCGTGAGCGGCAACCAGCCATCGCGAATGGTAGAGCCAGATGTTGTAGACGCCCTCGGCAAACGCCCGGTTGACCTCCTCGGCCAGTTCCCGCTGCCGCTCCTCGTCGTCGGTGGCAATCGCCTCGTCCAGCGCGGCGTCGATCCGAGGGTCGGCGATGCGCCCGAAATTGATGGCCGGAACGGGGGGTGGGGAGCTATAGCCGCTATGCCACCAGAACCGCTCCATCGCCAGGCTGTACCCGCTGTGGTTGACAGCCACAAACGCCGAGAAGTTCCCGAAGACGGCGTTGGTAACCGCCTCGGTCTGGAGCATCTGGTTGATGCCCACATCCAACCCGCACTCACCCCACATCTGGACGAGCAGCTCGGCTTGCAGTAGGTCCAATGTGGTGACCGTGGTGGTTATGTCGAAGCTGGGCGCGCCCAACCGCTCGAATACAGACCGACCGGCATCAGGGTCGTAGTCGGGAAATCCGGAGTCCTCCAGATAGCCGGGCGTACCCGGCGAGAACGGGCCGGTGGCTGGAGGCTGCCCGTCCCAAAGCACGGTATTGAGAGTCTGGCGGTCGGTGCACTGGGCCAGCGCCCGGCGAATCTCCCGGTTGTCGAACGGGGGCTTCGAGGTGTTCATCAGCACAGAAGTGGTGGCCGAGAATTGCTCGTCCTGCCAGTGGGCCTTGAAATCCTCGTTGTACTCCTCCACCCTCCTTCCGCCGTTGTCGACGCTGGCATCCACATCGCCTGACCGCAGGGTGTTGAACCGGGCCTCATCGTCTTCAAAGGGACGGAATTCGATGGCGTCGAGGTAGGGAAGCTGCCGGCCTTCAGCATCGGTGCGCCAGTAGTTCGGATTGCGAACCAGGCGGGTCACTTCATGCTCAACCCACTCGTCCAGCATGAACGGGCCTGTGCCGATCGGGTTGCGGGCGCTGTCGGTGCCGAGGTCGTACATGGCCGGCGAGCCCAGAAAACCACCAGCGCTGGTGAAGCCCAGGGGGAAATCGACGAACGATCTTCCCAGCGTGATCCTCACGCTCAAGTCGTCGATCGCCTCGGAACTCTGTATCGCGGCTTCTTCAATGGCCAGCCGAGACAGTGTGCCCTTCCCCAGTTCCTCCAAATGGCGGACAAGGGCAGCCGAGTTCACAGGGAGGCCATCATGGAACGTGATCCCCGGGCGCAGCGTGAACGTCCACTCGCTGTAGTCCTCATTGGACGAGAAGCTCTCCAGCAAGAACGGAACCGGCTCGCCATCGGTCCCCTCGACGACCAGCGGATCGTAGATTTGCCGCAACACAATGTGTCCCGACGTCGCGGCGGAGGTGGTGATCGGGTTCCATCCCCCCGTGGTCTCCGACTCCAAAGCGAACACCAATGTGCCGCCGTAGATCTCGTCGAGCTCGGGCTCCGGGGTGCTCTCGCCTTCTTCAGGCGGGGTTGGCGCCACCGAGGGTGCGGCGGCGCCCTCGTCGGAGCCAGCGGGTTCTTGATCGCCAACTGGTTCTTCAACTTCTTGTCCGATAGCGCTGTCGCCGGTGCCTTCCGTCGGCGCGATGGCGCAGGCCGAAGCGGCCAGCGCCATCGCGCCGACGATTGCCAGCCAACGCCAGCGCAGACCCTCAAGGCCCGGTAAGGAACCAGTCACGAAACAAACCTCCTGCCAAAAACGGTCAGAATCGTAGCCCGGGAGACAGATAGGTGTCCCTGACCCGCTCTCCGAACTCGGGGTGAGCGAGCGCGTCGGGCCCGTCGGGCACGGCCACGCCTCGACGGGCGCAGTCCTCGGCCAGCGTGGCGATCAGTGTTGCCTCGTCGAGGTCGTCCAGGCGATGGTCGTACACCTCGGCCTCCGCCGCATCGGCGAAGACAAAAGCCTTCCAGGAAAGCGAAACCCGCACCTCGTCGAAGGCGTGGCGCACCGGCTCGTGGTCGGGCTCCTCGATCACCCACTGTCGGTCGGGGATCAGCGCGATGGTGGCCTCGAGGCCGTACTTGGCGTAGTCGGCCTCCGAGCCGATGGGTTCCACGCGATGGGGCATGTAGTCGTTGTCGCCCATCACCCCGTAGTTGTTGGGCGGGTCAACCGTCACCATGTCGCCGTCCCAGCCCTCCGGCCAGTAGGTGAACTCCCCTCCGACGCCCTCGTAGTACCAGCACACTGCGGTGGCTATCCGCACCCGCCAGCGGTCGAAGCACCCCGAGTGCATCATGCAATTGAGCAGCCAGGTTGGATACTCGTCGCGGCCCACCCCCCGAAAGGCGGGAATGTCGGTGTGCCGGGCGTACTGGCCGCTGGGAGCGTTGATGTTCACATAGGTGAAGTAGGGCCGCACCACTTCGGCGTCGTAGAGCTGTCGGGCGGCTTCGATGAACCGGGGGTTGTTGACGATGGTCTCCGCCCCCTCCACTGACTGCTCCTCAGCCCCCCAAGTAGTGCGGAACACCGGTGGGACCCGGGGCTCGCCCGCGACCACCTGCACGAACGGGGGCACGTTACCGGTCTTGGCCCCGGCCCGAAGTGAGGCTCGGCTCTCTTCGAATTCCGCGCCCGCCAGGGTGAGCGGATGGGGTGACTGCCGCTCCAAGATGCCAAGCAGCACGTTGGGATCCTCCAACGCCTGTTGCATGATGACCGGCGGTCGAGGCAGCGTCGTTGTGCGCATCGCGACACACTACGACACGGGGTAGGGTGAATTTATGGGGCGCGTGGAAACCACCACCATCTTGTTGCCCACCGGCGAGGTGGCTGAGCCCGCTCAGCCGCTGGCGATCAGAAAGGACTCGCTGGCCGGCGCGGTGGTGGGCATCATCGACAACGACATGTGGCGGTCTATGGCCATAATGGCCGACGAGCTGTCCCGCCAGCTGGTGGACCGGGCCGGGGCTGCCGGAGTGGTGGTTCGGGCCAGCGGCCCCATGCACGGCGCCGACCCCGAGCAGTATCAGCAGGAGATGGAGGCCTTCCACCGAGAAGTCGACGCGGTGATCAGCGGCTTGGGCAATTGAGGCTCGTGCACGGCGTGGTGTATCCACGCCAGCAGCACCCTGGAGAGCATGGGAACGCCGGCGGTGGGCCTGGTCACCGAGCAGTTCCGGGGCTTGGCCGAGGCCACCGCCCGGGGCCTGCGGGTGGACAACCAGCCCTTGGTCGTGCTGCCGTCGGGCTACGACGAGTGGTCGGAGGACGACATCAGAACCGACATCGCAACCCGCCTCGAAGAGATCGTGGACGCCTTGGTGACATGACGCAGAGCGTCGCCATTCGATGGAGCAAGACATAGGCGAAATGTCCCGACAGGTAGCAGTTGATGGCGGCCCCGACGAAGTAGAGGCCTATCTGCGAGAACGGGGGATGACCGATGGCCTGCCGATCGTACCCCCCACCCCTGAGCGGGTAGCCGCCGCGGTCGCCGCCACCGGGCTGCCCGCCGATCATGTGGTGAGCGACATCCCCCCGCTGAACGCGCCCGCCACCGTGGAGAAGATCGCAGTCAATGCGGTGATGGCCGGATGCTCGCCTGAGGTGATGCCGGTGCTCATCGCCGCCATCGACGCCTTCTGCGACCCGCAGATGAACGCCCACGGCGTCCAGACCACCACCAACCCGGTGGGGCCGATGCTCGTGGTCAACGGCCCGATCCGCAACCAGCTGGGCTTCAACTTCGGCTCGGGGTGCTTCGGGCCGGGGTCTTACACCAATGCCACTGTGGGACGGGCGATGCGACTGGCCCTGGTGAACATCGGCGGAGCCATCCCCGGAGAGGTGGACAAGGCGCCGCTGGGCTGGCCCGGCAAGGCCACTTCGCTGTGCGTGGCCGAGAACGAAGAGGCTTCCCCGTGGCCGCCCTATCACACCGAAGCAGGGTTCGATTCCGACGCCAACGTGGTGACGGTGCTGGCCGTCAACGGGATGTGGCCCATCACCGACATGCACCACGAGCCCGAACAAGTGCTGCACCATGTGACCCACGGGCTGGCCACCAGCGGGCCGTGCGGCGGCCACGACGCCCCCAACCCCTTCCCTGCCGTGCTGGTTATGAGCCCGGTCATCGCGGAGATGGTGGCCAGCCTGCTGCCCACCAAGCGGGAGTTGCGGGAGCACCTGTTCGCCGAGGCCCGGGTGCCGCTCGACTTCTACCCCCCGTATCGGCGCCAGCCCACCAGAGACGGGCTGCAAAAGCTGGGCGTGGCCATCGAGAATGACCGGGTGCCGATCGTTCTCTCCCCCGACCACTTCGTGGTCCTGGTGGCCGGAGGCGAGGGCGGGCTTCAGTCGGCAGGGTTGTCGTGCATGCTGGGCCTGCCCACCAGCCGCCCGATCCTCACCGGAACTGGGAGCTGATCTGCGAGGTCAGTGGACCTCGAGTCCGAGTTGCTCGAAGATCTCTGCTCGGCGCTGCTCATAGGTCTCCTCGTCCATTCCCCCGGACTGGAACTTCTCGCTCAAAAGGCGGAAATCCTCGTACAGCTCGGCTTCTGACTTTCCGTTCGAAGACGGGGCCTGTTCCTCGTCTTCAAACAGTTCGTCAAGCTTGCCGTGACGGCGGGCCTGCTTGGCCGCAGCCCGCTCGCGCTTGTTCTTTTCCCGCTGTCGCTTTTGAAAGCTCTCTGATCCTCGACCCATGGCAATCCCTAGTCAGACGTTGTTTGCGCAGAACTGCCATTGTACGCCCTCCGCTGGGCTTTTTGGCACATTTCCACCTGGTTGCAGTTCGTCGTCTCAGGTGATGAACCGCTCCGCAAACCGCCAGACGGCATCTATGGCCCCCCTGGTGCTCTCCCACGGGGTGACAACCAGCCGGTGGACCCCGGCATCCTCCCACCGGCGCAGATCCTCCAGGGTTTCGCAGCGGCCCTGGGCGGTGATCTCGATGTCGGGCGCGCCCAGCTCAGCCAGCCGATTTGCGGCGGCCCGCACTGACTCATAGGTGTCGGACATGCCCATCCACCCTTGGAAGCGGGCGGCCCGGCGCAGCGCGGCGTCCGACAGCCCGCCCACCAGCACCGGAGGATGGGGCTCTTGCACCGGCTTGGGCTCGAAGGCCACCGGCTCGAAGTCGTAGAACTCGCCGTGGTGCTCCACCACCGGTTCGGTCCAGAGCCGTATGCACACGTGCAGCGCCTCGTCGAGGCGGCGTCCCCGGGTGCGGGGATCCATCCCGGCGGCCGTCCACTCGTTGCGCAGCCATCCCGCGCCCACGCCGACTAGCGCTCTCCCACCGCTGAGGTGGTCCAGGGTGGCGAATCCCCGGGCGGTGGTGAACGGGTGGCGCAGCCCGGCCAAATACACGTACACCCCGAGGTTGATGCGGGTGGTGAGCCCGGCCAGGTACGACAAGTAGGCCGGCGCGTCGAACACCGGCACCGTGGGCGGAACGTTCGGGTGGTCGAAGTCGCCCAGCGTGCCCTGCATCTGAACCGGGAACACCAGGTGGTCAGCGATCCAGCACGATTCGAACCCGGCCTCGTCGGCGGCCTGGGTCACCTCTGCCCATGCCCCCGGATGCAGCGAGATGAACGGGAACCCGAACTTCACCCCCAGCAACCTAGTAGTCGCCGTACGATGGCTGACACGATCGAGACGGGAGAGGGATTCTGGACCGAGAATTTGCCGCTGCCACCCTGAGCAGCCTGGGCCTCGACGCCGACATCCGGCTGCTGGCGGTGTGCGCCGGCACCGAAGACTGGGAGCTGTTGGCCTCTCTGGGATTCACCGATGTCGTGGTGTCCAACCTGGACGAGGCGTTCGCCCCGCTGGTGCCCGACGGGAGATGGTCGTATCAAAACGCCCAGTCATTGAGCTTCGAGGATCGCTCCTTCGACTGGGTGTTCGTGTCCGAGGGGCTGCACCACTGCCGCTCCCCCCACCGGGCGCTGGTGGAGATGTACCGGGTGTGCCGGAAGGGAATCGTGGCCCTCGAAGCCCGCGACAGCGCGCTGATGCGGCTGGCCGTCCGGGTGGGGATGGCCGACGCCTACGAGCTGGCCGCGGTCGCCGATCAGGGGTTCCGCACTGGGGGGCTGGACAACACCAGCGTGCCCAACCACGTGTATCGCTGGACCGAGGCCGAGGTGGTCAAGACCCTGCGGTCTTACGATCCCACCGGCGAGCCGCAGATCGAGTTCCGCTACGGACTGCGCCTGCCCACCGCCGAGGCCACCGGTCATCGCCGCCGACTGGCCGGGCAGATGGCCAAGCCCGCCCTCGCCGCGCTGTGCACCGTGTTCAAGCGCCAGTCCAACCAACTGGCCGTTATCGCCCGTCGCCCCGCAGATCTCTACCCCTGGCTGCGCCGAGTCGAGGGCCAAGTCGAGTTCAACCCCGACTACCGGGGATAGCCGTCCGTCAACGATGCACCACTAGGCCGGGGGAACTCCGGTCAGGTTGCACTCGGAGATGAGGCCGCCGTCGATGACGATGGCCTGGCCGGTGATCGCCGAGGACTCGTCGGAGGCCAAGAACAGCACCAGGTTGGCGATCTCATCGGGATGAATGGTTCGACCCAGGGCGTGCATCGCGGAGATCTCCTCGTGGGTCTTGAGGCCGATGCCGAGCACCGAGTCGTACATGGGGGTCTCCACCACGCCGGGGCAGATGGCGTTGACCCGGATGTTCTTGCGCCCCCATTCCACCGCCGCGGTGCGGGTCAGGTTGATGAGACCGGCCTTGGCCGTGCAGTAGGGGGCGTTGCCCGGAGAGGCCACCACGCCGTAGATCGAAGAGGTGCTGATGATGGAGCCTCCCCCGAGGGCGGCCATGTGGGGGATGGCCGCTTTCATGCCGTACATGGCCGCGGTGAGCATCACCCGCAGGCTGGCATCCCAGCCGTCGGGGTCGAGTTCGGGGATGTAGCCCCCGGTGCTGGTGGCCGCATTGTTGAACAGCACATCGATGCGGCCGAACTCCGAAACCGCCCGCTCCACCGCGGCGGTCACATCCTCCAGCGAGCCCACATCGCAGTGCTGGTACACCGCCCGAGCCCCGCCCTCGGTCAGCTCGGCCACCAGCTTCTCGCCCGTCTCGTCCACCAAGTCGACGCCCACCACGGCGGCGCCCTCTTCAGCCAGCCGGCGCAGCGTGGCCGTGCCTATCCCCCCGCTCGCCCCGGTGACCAGCGCGACCTTTCCGTCCATACGACCCATCGATTGCTGCCTTTCTTGTGCCGTCGGTGTGATGGCGTCAGTCTCGCGCGCCTAACCGGGGTGAGGCGCAGGCGGGCCCGCACCCAAGCCGCCGTCGGCGGAGTAGTCGCCGCCGGTGCAGTAGGAGGCCTGCTCGGAGGCCAGCCACACCACTAGGTCGGCCACCTCTCCCAATTCGGCCATGCGCCGAAGCGGCACGGTGGCGCCGTAGTGGCGGGCGTAGTCGTCGTCTTCCCATCCCGGTCGTCGGGTCATGGCCGTGCGCAGCGGTCCCGGCACCACCGAGTTGACCCGAATGCCGGAGTCGGCCAGCTCCAGGGCCGCCGTTCGGGTCAGCCCTCGGATTCCCCACTTGGAAGCGGAGTAGGCCGGCATCCCCACCGTGCCCTCGAACGCGCTGGGCGAGCCCAGATTGACGATGGCGCCACCTCCTCCCGAGGCCATTTTGGGCGCGGCGGCCCGGATGCCCAAGAAGGTGCCCACCAGATTGGTCTCGATCACCTTGCGGAACTCGGCGGGGTCGCAGTCCAGGATCGGAGCCACCCGGGTGATCGCCGCATTGTTGACCAAGATGTCCAAACGGCCGCCTCCGGCCTCGGCAGCGAAATCCACCGCAGCGGCCCATTGGTCGGCGTCGGTCACATCAAGCTCTATGAACTGGGCTGCGGCCCCAGCAGCGGCCGCAGCTCCGTCGGCCACCCGTTTGTCCGCCGCGGTCACCTGGGCCCCGACCGCCACCATGCGCCGCACAATCTCGGCGCCAAGTCCCCGAGCTGCCCCGGTGACCAGCGCCACCTTGCCCTCTAACCCCTTTGACATCTTCGCCATAGGAGGGACAGGCTACGCCGTTATGAGAAGTCGGCTGGTGTGACCACCAACGCATCCACCCACACTGGCCGCCGACTGGGTGAACGAGAGTTCATCATCTTCATCGCCATGGTCAGCGCTATGTCGGCGCTGGCCATCGACACCCTGCTCCCGGCGTTCTCCGCCATGCGGGAGGCGTTCAACCTCCCAGAGGACTCCACCGACCTGTCGCTGACCATCACCCTGTTCTTTGTGGGGTCGGGCATCGGCAATCTGGTCTATGGCCCGCTGGCCGACTCCGTCGGTCGCAAGAAGATCCTCATGGGAAGCATGGTGCTCTACGCCATGGCTTCGCTGATGGCCACTTTGTCGCTGACGCTGGGCATGCTCTACATCAGCCGCTTCATCTGGGGATTCGCCGCGGCCGGACCCCGCACCGCCTCCCAGGCCATAGTGCGCGACTACTACTCCGGCGACGCCATGGCTCGAGTGATGACCCTGGTCATGACGGTATTCTTCTGGGCCCCGGTTGCCGGACCGCCCCTGGGAAAGGGCCTGGTAGCGCTGGGGTCGTGGCGCTATGTGATGGCCTTCAGCGTGGTCACCGCCATGGCGATTGTCCTGTGGTCGCTGCGACTGGAGGAGACGCTGAAACCGGAGCATCGAAGGGCGCTGACGTTTCAGACCACCCTGGACGGATTCCGCTCGGTGACCTCCCACCCGGTGACGCTGGGCTACACCCTGGCCACCACGTTCTCGGCGGGGGCCTTCTTCTCGTTTCTGGGCAGCTCCGAGCTGATCTTCGACGATGTCTTCGACCAAGAGCACTGGTTCGTCCCCTACTTCTCGATCATGGCCGCCGGGATGGGCCTGGTGGCGCTGCTCAACCATCGCGCCCTGCACTGGTTTCGGGCCCGCAGCCTGGCGATGGGCGCGGGTGTGCTGCAAATGGCAGGGGCCGGCTCCATGCTGGGCCTCGCCCTGGCCAACGGGGGATCGCCGCCGTTTGTTCTCTGGATCACGATTTTCAGCCTGACCAATGCCTGCCTGGTGGCGTTCTTCCCGTTGGGACAGAGCTTGGCGCTAGAGCCCATGGGAGAGATGGCCGGCACCGCCTCAGCCGTGCTCGGCTTCACCATGGCCCTGTTCGGCGCCGGCTTGGCCGCCCTCATTGATCGAGCGGTGGATGGCACCGTCACCCCGGTGGGAATCGGCTATCTCGCCTACGGCACCGCCGCCATGATCTGCCAGCTGTTTGCGGTCCGACACTGCCACCATGAGCACATCCCAGCATCGATGAAGGCATAATGACGCCGTGGGAGTGACATTTCTTGACCGCAAGATCTACACAGTTGCTGACGCATCCAAAATCCTGCGCGTCCCGGAGAGCACGTTGCGCTGGTGGCTCGAAGGGAAAACCACCCGCGGTAAGAAATACCCTCCGGTCATTCGTACAGCTCCCACCGGAGACTTCACACTCACCTGGGCAGAGTTCGTCGAAAGCGGGCTCCTGTGCCAGTACAGACGCGAACTGCACGTAAGGCTCCATGAGATCCGCACCTTTATTGACCGGCCCTGCTGCATCATTCCTTAAGAGAGTCGAGTGGGATGACGGTTGGCCAATCGCTTGGAAGCCGCACCAAGACGATGCATCTCCAGTTCGCTGTCTGCCAGAACGAAGATTCGGACGGCCGTCCATTGAAGGGATAAGCACGGAGGCAATCGTCGAGCACCTCGACGGTGGTGAGGACGAAGAGGATGTTGCAGAACAGTTCGGACTTGAACCCGCAGAAGTGCAGTGGGCGCAGGCCTACGAACTGTCCCGCAAGACTCCGCTTGCCGCGTGAAACCGGCCCAAGTCCGCCTCTACTTCGACTCAGACATCCCCTTCCGACCTGACCGGTGGCTATAGGGATTCTGTGAACTTGCGCCACCGGGCGGCTGGGTCAGAGGCCAAGCAGGTCGGCGATAAGTTCTCGAATCTGTTGCAGCGCGACGGATCCGATGTTCGTGCCCGTCGTCTCGACGACGCGGTCGACACTGATCGTCGTGGGGAGGTGCGCCTGGGCGTCACCGAACCCGGTGACATGAACTTCGGTCAACCATCCCCGCCTCGTGATCGTGCAGGGTACGACTGCGATCGCGTGTTGCCGGAACTCGAGAACATCATCTGAAGTGACGATGATCGCCGGTCGGACGAACCCCGGCTCGCCCCGCGCCGGCGTCCCGAAGTCGCAGCGGACGACGTCACCCGCCCGCATCAGCGACATCGCTCGCAGACGTATGGAGCACGGCCTCGTCGTCAGCGTCGAGTGGGGCGCTTGCCAGCTGCGCCCCGATGATGCGACGACGTTCCCGCCGGATCATCTTCTCAAGCTGCCCGTCGAATGTGAGACCCTCGCGATCGGCAAGCTGGCGCAAGGCATCCCGGGTCCGCACCGAGACCTTGATGGTAGTCGATTCAGGCATATCTAAAAGTATACCTATACGAGTTTGTCCGCAGTACTGACACCCCGTACTGGATTCGAACATTCGACAAACCCGCAGGTAGAATCCCTGTAGGTTGACAAGGGAGCGTCTGACAGCCACATGGACCAAAAAATAGGATCCAGTCAGGGAGGCTAGGCAGTGTTTGAGGTGGCCGCTCGCCAGCATAAACGGGCGCGTGTCCGCCTTTGGGCTACGGTCACGGTGTGCTCTGTATTGCTTGTGGCGGTAGTAGTGACGCTGTGGGCGACGACAAACGGCGGCTCTGTGACCGACGTTGTGGGATCTGATGACACAAGCATCTCCCCGAGCTCCTTGACCACCCTGTCCGACCCGGTCGAGACATCGACCACAGCACCAGTCGAGACACCTATGTCGGCGGTCGAGACATCGACGTCGCCGCCGGAAGAGACATCGACGTCAACCATCGATGCGCCGATTCCTGCCCTAGAGGCAAGTCGCCGGGTTGACGAGTATCTGTCCGCGATCGCCGCCGACGATTATGTCCTGGCCGCGGCAATTCACATCGGCGAAGGCGGCCAGTCAGACAGATCTAGGAAGCTGATCGGCATGATCGACGGGCCAGACTGGGAGGCAGCGGCCGAGTCCGGATTCTTCGGCTATTGTCAACAGGCTGCATGTAGTGCACCGTATGTGCTTGGCGAGCCGACCAGCATCGACGCGCGCAGCAGCTCCGTTGAAGTCACGTTCAAGACACCAAGCGGCCCGGTGGCCGCGGAGTTCGTCGTCGGTCTTTTCGAGGGCGTACTCAGCGTAAACGGATTCCCTCCTCCTGGATAGGTGCAGACATCCACTCTCACCAGAGCGAGCCAGCTTCACTGAGGAATTTGTGGCTTCGCATGCCACTGAATTGACGCCCACCAACCGTCATGGCCGATCTGATGCATCCACCAGTGGAGTTCACCGAGCAATGTCAGTGCAAGAGGCCCGGGGAGGTACCCGGTAGAGTTCCGCGAGCGGGCGGTGCGGATGGTCTTTGAGGCCAAGCGGCGCGGCGGTTCGCAGTGGGAGGCGGTTTTGTGGGTGGCCGAGAAGCTGGGGCCGACGGCGCAGACGGTGCGCCGCAGGGTGCGCCGCTGGGAGGTCGACGAGGGCCGGCGGCCGGGTCTTTGTTCTGATGAGCGTGAGAGGCTCATCGAGCTGGAGCGGGAGAATTGGGAGCTGCGCCGGGCGAACGAGATTTTGAAGTCGGCGTCGGCTTTCTTTGCAGCGGAGCTCGACCGCCCGCGCGGGTGATGGTGGAGTTCATCAACACCCATCGGGAGCGTTTCGGGGTCGAGCCGATCTACAGGACTTCGCAGTTCGCCCCGTCGACGTATTGGTCGGCCAAGCGGCGGGCGCCGTCGGCGCGGTCACGGCGAGGCGCCGAGTTGAAGAGGCAGATCACTCGGGTTCACGCCGAGAACTTCGGGGCCTACGGGGCACCGAAGACATGGGCCCAGTTGAACCGCGAGGGCCACCGGGTGGCGCGCTGTACGCGGATACCGGTCCGGCAAGATCAAGATGGCCCGCGTGGTGCACACCGAGGAGAAGGGCTCAGATGTGTCCCTTGGTGCACACCTTGTGCGCGATGCCTGCCATAAGAACATGGACGTGGCGTTGGTGTTCTCCAACGACAGCGACCTCCAAACTCCGGTCACGATGGCCGAGGGGGAGGGTATAGCGGTGGTCACGGTCAACCCCCACAAGCAGTCCGAGCAGCCGCGGCGCTTGTTGAGTGGCGACAAGCGGACGCTGAAGCGGAAACTGCTGGTGCAGTGCCAGCTCCCCGACCCGGTGATAGGCGTGAAGGGCAGCAAGATCCACAGGCCCAAAGAGTGGAGGGCCTGACGCGCAGAAACCCGCCGAAGCCGACTCCTGCTGGTCTCTTTCGTCCATCAGGTCTTCCTCTCACGAAAGACCCCGACTGTCAACAACCTCCATCAGTTTTAGAAGGTCCTCAGGTCCGCATTTGGCTGGACTAGTGGTGTGTCGTGGGTTTATTCGCGCGTGTCCTGCTAGGCATCGACGCCCCTCGCGGCGTTGCCCCTCCTTGCCGTACGCTGGAAGTATGGCTGCGTCGGTGCGCCTTGCGAGGAACGCCGCTGCCGTCGCAATCCACGGCGCTAAACCCACGACACACCACTAGCAGCCGCTCAGCGGCCTCTCTTTTGCAGTTCTTCAAGGACACGGGAGCCAAACTCGACTTGATACGGCGCGGTCACGACCGATCCCGGGTCAACCTCGATGCCCAGGGTGCGCAGGCGATCTACCACCCAGTCGTACCATTCCTGGCGGCCGTCTGGGTCGAGGGTGGCGATCACGTCGCCGGTGAGGCTCTGCCCAGTAGTGAATCGCCACTGATCGCCGATCAGGGACTCGAATTTGGTGCCGGGTTGCCAGGAGGCATCTCGTACTTCGCCAGTGTCGGGATCCCAGTCGACGGCCATTGGCGCGCCGCTAAAGCCACCATCATCTCGCAAGATGACCCGTCGGCCATCGCTCAAATCTGCGAACTCCGTCAGACAGAAACTTCGCGCCATCGGCTTTGATCCATCTGGATCTTCTCGAATCGGAAGGTCGGGATGATATGGCGAAGGCTGAGCCCCGACCACGGGGAACTCGTGTACAGGCTGGTCTGCATAGGCCGTAACGTCGTCTTTCCTCACCTCACAAACCGCACCCAGAGCCACGACGCTCAACATAGGCAGGTCTCTAACCACGAATTCTGAGACTACTCCTGCGATGGAGACATTTTCGAAGTTTTTCCTGCTTAGAGGCTGTTTTCGGGGGGTAAGTGTCACTGGTGGCAAGTAGGATGACCGTCATGAAACCCACGTCTCTTTCCGACCATATCGATATAGGCCCTCGTTCTGGCGGCTGTCAGCCCGGCGAGGTGTTCATTGCTGCTGTTGACGTGGCCGAGCTGTCGGGGGATGGATTGCGGGATCGGCTCAAGGTGATTGGGCGGGCCGAGTCCAAGTTGGGGGCGATGAAGTCGCAGGTGTTGGCCGAGTTGAGCCGCCGCCACAATGCGGTGACCGCGGAGCGGATGGCCCGGGAGGAGTTGCAGACGTCGAGGCGAGATGCCCAGCGCGAGGTGGAAACTGCCGACCGCCTGACCAAATTGGCGGAAACCTCTCAGGCGCTGGGCGATGGGGAGATCCCGGTAGGCCATGCCCGGTTGATTGCCCGAGCTGCGTCGGAGGGGCCGCTTGACCAGACATTCCTGGTGGAGGCGGCCAAGCAACAGGGCTACGACCAATTCGCTAAGACCATGCGCCGCCACCAACAGGAGATGTCCGACGACGACGGCCAGTCGATCCACAACCGCCAGCAGAACAACCGCACAGCGCGGGCGTTCACCAGCCGAGATACCGGCATGTTCGTTCTGTCCAGCGAGTTCGATCCCACCACCGGGGCCCAGATCGACACCGTGCTGGCTGCCAAAGAGCGCGAACTATGGAATGCCGAGGACTCCAACTCCCGACGCACGCCCCAACAGCGGATGGCCGACGCTCTGGCCGAGCTGATCCTCGAGCCACAAAAGGGCAAGGCCAAAGGCACCGCACTGATAGTGGTGGCCGATTTCGACGTGATCAACCAAGAGCTCATCAACGCCCGCCTGGCCGACGGCACCCCCATCCCCATGGACGAATTGGTCCGTTTAGCTTGTGACGCCGATCTCTTGCCTGGCGTGTTTCGGGCCGCTACCCAGGAAATGAACCTGGGGCGCAAGCGGCGCACCGCCTCAGACGCCCAACGCGCCGCACTGATCTACCGAGACAAGCAATGCATCGGCTGCGGGGCCAGCGCCCACCGGTGCTTCGCCCACCATGTGCAGTTCTGGCGGCACGGCGGACCTACCGACTTCGCCAACCTTGTTCTGGTGTGCAACAAATGCCACCACAGCATCCACGACGACAACTGGCAGGTCACCCAACACCCCGATACTGGCCACTGGAAGACCAGTCCGCCCCCCGACCCATTCCCCGACAGTGGCGTTGACTCAACTCGACCGCTCGAACGCAACCCCGTACTCAGATTCTGAGAGCTCCTGCGCTTCATCACATCACCAACGAAGACTTGCAATGGCACCCCGTACGGGATTCGAAGGCGCTACAAAGCCCCAGGTAGAGCCGATATAGATGGCCTTATGGCTGGCCTGTCCCTCTGTCTGTCCCACACTTTGGGTGCAGCACTGGAGAGGGCGTCGGTCCGGACTCCGAGATTCGCCTTTCCATCCCAGCCCAAGCTGCTTCTGTTGACGCGTCTGGAGCGGCCTCCGTAAGGTAATAGCTCCGTCAGACAGCACTCTGCGAGAGGTAGGGTAAACGTCATGGAAGATGCTTCGCTCGCAGCAGAGCCCTTGCCTGGAGACAGCAACGACCCGTCTCCGGCTGCCAAGGGCCGCGCCGGGACGCGACAGCAGCAAGCTGTTGGTGATCCACACCTTTCCGCTGAAGGGCGCGCCGCGATTCTCGCCCTTACCGCCGATGACGCCTTCGGGAAATACCTAGACGAGGCGTGCAGCGACGACCTGCTGTCCCCGCTTTAGCATCCCGTCGTCCACGTGTTTGCCGGCGATGAATACGCCCTTCTTCGCGCGATAGCCGGCGACCTCCCTCCCAGCCTCACCTCCCAGAGAATCGCAGTACCCCCCGCGGTCATGACTCGGCTGCAAAACAGCCTCGCACGGACCAACGAAACCCTCTTGTCCGGTCGAGATCACCTAGCAGTACCTAATCACGGCGCCATCTCCCGGCGGATCGCCGAGATACCCACGCCAGACCAGCAGCTGATCCTCAATCCCAACCCCTCTATCGCGTCGCTGCTCCAGACCACCGAAATTGAATCGCACTACAACCAGGCAATCGTCGAGGCCTCCGCAGCCGGCCACACCATCTCCCGCTACATCGCAGAGCTCATCGCAGCCGCCCGACACTGCGAAAGCGACACCGTATGGGTGGGAAACAAGCAGAACATCCCCAAGACAGCACAACACGGAGGTCGGCTACTCGGCATCCAATGGAAGGCGATTCCTTGAATGAGCTTCGCCAGCATGTCAAAACCCTTGGATCGGCAGAGCCGGGGCTAGTAGAATGTTTGACGAGGCGAACCGCCTTTGCGCATATAGCAGAGCCTCGGTTTGCCAGACATTCCCCAAACCCCGCAGCCGAGAGCTGCATGGTGGACGCTATGACCCCGCCTCAAGAGTCGGAGAACCTCAATTCAGACGAGGCAAACTCCGATTGCTGTGGCGGGGTCATCCGTTCTGAGACGAAGACCCATTTCAAGCCCCTTTGCCCAACGGCACACACCCAAATCGGTGGTCCACGGGATTTGGGTCGGGCTTTTGTTGAATTCTGCTGACCTGGACCTAGGGAGATTCCATAGCACCGATGGCTGTCCGGCGGATTTACCTAACGTTTGGCCAGAATAGTCGGGCGGGACGGGCAGCAAGATCCACAGGCCCCAGGAGTGGAAGGCCTGACGCGCAGAAACCCGCCGAAGCGGGCTCCTGCTGGGCCTAGCCCCTCGACGGAGAACTAGGTGGTTCTCCCTCAGTCTAAATCGCCGGACGCATTTTTCAAGCCAACTTCTGCGGAACCGCACACAGCCACGCGTGCGCCGACTTTCCCGCTCTCGGTTGCCGGTTAGGGAGTGGCGCGATCGTGATCCCAAACGACAGCCACCTGCGCTTCTCGATCCGAGAGTGCCGTAAGCGTGTGCTTGTAGGAACCGTCAACCCAATTAGTACGCCTACAGCGGGAGATCTCCAGGGTCAGCCGAACGACAACGTTTGGGGTCATTTGTGGTATCGACTCAAGAAGTTGGATTACGAATCGTGCCAACTCCCCGACCCCGCCGGTTCAGCTTCGAAACCAGCAGGCTGGTGAAGACATCTGCAAGAGTCGGCAAATGCCTTGTCAACTGCTAGTTGACGCGGTATCTTGAAAGTATCCACCCGGCTCCATGAGGGCCGGGTCTTTCTTTGGCCGTGCATCCCCGACGAGGCCAACTTGCCGACGTACTGGACCAGCCCTTCGAAGGTGGGCTCCCCTGTGACGATTCTCAAGGTTCCGATGGATCCGCTCGATTGGTTCGTCGGCATTGTCGTCAAGAGTTGGCTGGCTCATGACCGCTCCAGGAATTGGGCCCACTCGTTCATCAGCTTGCGGCGCTTGACGTAGGCGTCACCTCGGATGTAGGCCTGCTGCACCGCATCGCCCAGGCCGTGGGCTAGCGCGGCCTCGGCGACAGCCCAGGGCGTGTCTGTCTGCTCGAGCGCCCACGTCCTGAACGAGGCTCGAAAGCCGTGGACGGTGGCCCGTTCCGCGAGGCCGACATCGCGCAAGACCTTCGTGAGCGTCATGTCGCTAAGCGGCTTGCCGGGCTTGAGCGGGGATGGGAATACAAAGTCGGAGCCGTCGTGGAGGCTCTTGGCCTGTTGCAGTACTTCGAGGGCGGCGTCAGACAGCGGCACTCGATGCTCGTTTGCAGCCTTCATCCTCTCTGCTGGAATCCGCCACTCACAGGCGGGGAAGTCCACCTCGTCCCATACGGCGTTCCGAGCCTCCCCGGATCGGGCCGCGGTCAACACGACAAACCGCAGACACAGTTTGGCGGCCTCCGAAGCTCCAGACTCGTCCACAACGGAGAGGGCCTTGGGAACATCTTGGTAGGGGAGCGACCGGAAATGAGACTGCACCCGCGGCATCGGTGGCAGGGCCCCGTCGATGGCTTCGCCGGCGACGTTGAACTGGACGTAGCCGTGGGCCTGGCACCAGCGAACTGCGGTGCGGATTCTCTGGCGGACTTTTCGGGCTGCTTCGGGGCGGGTGGTCCAGATCGGTTCGATGCAGCGGAGCACGTCGGACTGGGTGATGCGGTCCACCTGCATCTCCCCGATCACCGGGAAGACGTGGTTCTCCAGTGATGCCCACCACAGCTTGGCGTGCCTGTCGCTTCGCCACCGCGGCCGGTTGGCGTCGTACACCGCCTGTGCGGCCTGGCGGAAGGTGGGAGTGTCAGCCCGACGCCTCTCGGCAAGCGGGTTGCGCCCGTCGGCGACCGCAGTCCGGTAGTCGGTGGCCTTGCGCCGAGCGTCGGCCAGTCCCACATCCGGCCAGCCTCCCAGGCCGATGTCACGGCGTCTCCCGTCAACGGTTATCCGAAGCACCCAGGATTTCGACCCGGCATCGGTCACCCTCAAGAACAGACCTTGCCTGTCTTGGTGCTTGCCCGGTCCTGCTGCTTTGACTCTGGCGGCGGTGAGGCTCGGCATCCTGTCCCCCATTCTGTCCCACACTTGGAGCGGGATAGCACGGCTATGAGTGGGAACAGTATAACCTTCCACTCTGACATATACCGCTGTTACGCTGGGGTTTTAGCGAACAACTGGGACCGTCTGAGAAAAGCAGATAACTGCCAGAAGCACCCCGTACGGGATTCGAACCCGTGTTACCAGATTGAGAATCTGGCGTCCTAGGCCTCTAGACGAACGGGGCAGGAACGCCGCAGTGTACCGGCTCGGACTGGTTTTGGGCGATCCGAAAAACTAGGGGCGGGCTTGGTAGATGATGTTGGCGTTGGTCTCGGTGACCCGCTGGAAGCTGGAGAATCCCGCCTGAGCGAACACCTCTCGCATGGCTGCCTCTCCTGACTGGGCGCCCAGCCCCAAGCCCACCGGCTGGGCCAGCGAGCAGGGGGTGCAGAACACCGCGGATGCCCCATAAGACGTGGCCGCCATGGGGTTCTCGGCCAGGTTGCGGACGTGGCTGTCGAGTGCGAACGGCTCCACCATGAGCACCGAGCCGCCCTCGGCCAGTTGGCTGCGGGCGTGGGCTGCGATGCCCACTGGGTCGCCCATGTCGTGCAGGCAGTCCAAGAAGAAGATCACGTCGTAGGTGCCGCGGTAGCCCTTCGAGTCGGCCACTTCGAACGAGGCGTTGTCCAGTCCGGCTTCAGCGGCCAGCTCGATGGCCTGATCGATGGACGGGCCGTGGAAGTCGATCCCGGTGAAGTGCGACTCGGGATAGGCCGAGGCCAGGATCTGCACCGAGTCGCCGCAGCCGCAGCCCACGTCGGCCGCGGTGGCCCCGGCCCGGAGCAGCTCGTCGATCCCATCGGCTGCCGGGATCCACTCGTTGGCCAGGTACGTCTCGTACTGGGGTCGGAAGAACCGGGCGGTGGAGCTGAACAGGCAGGGGTGATGATCCCCCCAGGCCAGCCCGCCGTCGCCCCGGAACGCATTCAAGACGTCCTCCATGTCAGCGAACATCGCCCGGAACATGCCAATGCCGCCGGCCAAGAATGCGGGGCTTGCCTCCCAGGCCAACACCGCGGCAGCCTCGTCGGTCAGCTCGAAGGTAACGTCGTCGTCGCTCTCGCCGTCGAGCACCACGAGGCCGACGGCGGCCTGCTGCCGCAGCCACTCCATGATCAAACGGCGATTGCAGCCGACGGAATCGGCCAAAGCGTCCGCGGTCATCGGCCCAGCCCCGGCCATCGCCTGATACAGGCCCAGCTCATCGCCGATGTGGACCATGGCCATGGTGGTGGCCCCGGCCATGTGGGTGGCTACCTCCCCGGCCAACTCGGTTACCCGATCAACATCGATGTCCATTTCAACTCCTTGGCGGGCGGGTGCCGGTAACGGCTGCTACGTGGTGGTGGGGTTGGTGGTGCGGCGCTTCCAACCGGCGGCAGCCAAATTGCCGCCGTCGATATGGATGGTGGTGCCGGTCACGAACCGGGACATGTCCCCGGCCAGGTACACCACCGCGGCAGCACAGTCGTGAACCGAGCCGCCTTCCAGCCACGGCTGGGGGGCCAGGTCCGATTCCTGGTCGGTGCTCTCGTCGCCGAGCATGCTCTCGCCCTCGGTGGGGATCACATCGGGGGCAATGCAGTTGACCCGGATGCCGGCCGGCGCCAACTCCAGCGACAGGCTCATGGCCAGGTTGGCCTGCGCCGCCTTCATCGCCGAGTAGACGGAGAAACCGGGACCGGCCCGATGGGCCTCGATGGAGGTGACGTTGATGATCGACCCCCCGTTGCCCATCAGCGGAATGCAGCCCCGAATAAACCCGGTGACCTGGGTGAAGTTCTCGGCGATCAGGGCAGCCTCACCTTTGGGGCTGATGTCGGCAAACGGGGCGTTGAATGTGCCGCCCGCGTTGTTGACCAGCACGTCCACCCGCCCGTAGGCTTCGCCCACCTCTTGGAGCCAGGCGTCGCGGGGTTCGGGGTGGCGCACATCGAACAGCCCGGTCAAGCAGCGGCGGCCCAGTGCCTCTACCGCGGCAGCGGTGCGGGCCATATCGTTGGCTTCTCGATCACAGATGGCCAGATCTGCGCCGAACCGGGCCAGGGCCATCGCGGTGGCTGCTCCGATCCCCCGAGCGCCGCCAGTCACGATGGCCGCCTTGTCGGCGAGCAGCACGCTGGATGGGTTCAAAACGTTTTGGTCGTCCCAAATGGGATCCACATCGCTGTCGAGGCCGCCCAGAGTCCACTCCCAATCAGTCATACCCCCACCCCTACAGCCGAGCCGATTCCGAACGTGATGGCGGCAGCAGCGGCGGCAATCCCAAGTTGGCGCAGCGAGCCCCGCACAATCGAGCGGTCGGTGGCCAGCGCCAGCGCGCCACCCACCAAAACGGCCCCCACCACCCCGAGGACGATGGATCCCACAATGGCGCCGTTGCCCCCGCCGAAGAACCAGGGCAACAGCGGCAGCACCGCTCCCAGGGCAAAGGAGAAAAACGAGGTCGTTGCGGCGAACACCGGGTTGCCCAGTTCGTTGGGATCGATGCCCATCTCCTCCCGAGCATGGACCTCCAGGGCCTTATCGGGGTCTTCCATGATGTTGGTGGCCATCTCCCGAGCCATGTCGGGGGCCACCCCGCGGGATTCGTAGATCTCGGCCAACTCCTCCACCTCGTGCTCCGGGTTGCGGACGTGCTCTCGCCGCTCCATCTCCAGCTCCCGCTCCAACAACTCCCGCTGGGCCTGCATGGACACGTATTCCCCGGCGGCCATCGACACCGCCCCGGCGATAAGGCCCGCGACTCCGGCAACCCGCACCAGCTCCTGCCCAGAATTGGCCCCGGCCACGCCCAATATGAGAGCCACGTTGGACACCAAGCCGTCGCTCACCCCGAACACCGCCGCCCGATACCCGCCCCGGGTCACATTGCGGTGGTGCCCCTCGCCGAGATGCCCCGAGCCGCTGGCCTTCCTTGCGAACACCGAATCAACCTACCGCCCTTTCATCGTGGCGCGGCGGAAGGACCAGGCAACGTCTCAATCCCGTCCTCGGGGCGCTAGCACGACCTGTTCGTCGCCACCGGCCCGCACCATCCAACGGTCGCCCTGGCGGAATACCTCGGCGTCGGGTGCGGTCAGATCATCACCGGCCCGGACCCAGCTCACTGCTTGGCTCATCGCCACTTCGACCAGCCCAGCCCGGCCCGCGGCCCTCGCCTGCGCGACGGCCCGACAGGCAATGAGGCCAGCGACGGGGTCGGCGACGGCGTCGGCCACAAACCACGGGCACCCGCCCGCCGGATCAGCCAGCCACAGGCCCCCGCTCACGGCGGCGTCGTCGCCGAAGGCGGCCCGGTCGTCGCCGTGGCCGGTGATCGACACCCACAACAGCCCGCAGGTCTCGGCCACTTCCAGCCGGTCGATCCCCCAGTTGGTCCACACCCGGGGGCGCAATCCGTCCACGACTACCGCCGATTGCCGGCACAGGTCCAAGAATCGCTTGCGGCCGTCGTCCGAACCCAGGTCTATTGCAGCCTCCTGCTTGTCCTGGTTCAGCCGCTGGTAGAACGCGGGAGAGCCGTAGCGGGCACCATCGGGGCGCCCGGGTCCCTCCACTTTCAGCACCTCCAACCCGAAGCAACCCAACAGCGACGCACACAGCGGCCCAGCCCACAGCGAGCTCAAGTCCAAGACCAGCTGGCGACCTGATGCCCCCGTCCCTGCCTCGGAGAACGCGTGCGGCTCAGCAGGCGGCCAAGGACGGATCGCCTCTCCCACCGCCAAGCCCAGCCAAGCGGCCCGCTCCACCAGCTCGGCCACCGGTCTGTCCCGCACCCCATCAGCCACCCCGGCCCACACGTCATCCTCGGCGGGGCCGTCTTGCTCCAACCAGGCGGGAACCGCTTCGAAGTCGCTGGTTCGGGCCAGCGACACTGCCAGCACGCCATCGGCCGCAGCCACCATGCGGCACGCACCCCCCACCGATACCGATCCTCGTCGGAAACTCCCCACCAGCTCGGCCCGCTCCCCCAGAAAACCGGCGGCATCGGTTCTCAACGCTGTCGCGGACAGCTCAGCGATTTCGCTCACCACGTCGTCGAGCCGCTCCACCCAGCGCCCTGAGGCCACCGCGGGGGGTCCGTGCTCAGGTCCGCTCAGGCCCATCAGCCCTGACTCGGCCCAAACCAGCGCCGGATGACGGCTGCTGTGGGTGGAGTCCATCACCGCAGTTTGTACCTGTTGGCGCTGATGGGAAAAGATCAATGGATATCTCCGATCGTCAGTTCCAGACCAAGGTGTCGGTGAACTGAGGTCGAAGGAAGAGGTCGGGGGAAGTCTCGCGGGAGGTAGGAATGGAGCTGAAACCGGGTAGCCGCCTCAAGAGCTCGGTATGCGATACCGAGCTCATCGTGGTGAAAGCACCGAGCGGCGACGCAGACATCACCTGCGGCGGCGCGCCGATGGCCGATCCGGCCGAAGCCGGCCGAAACGGCGAGGTTTCCGCCGATGCCGCCGACGGCACCGCTCTGGGCAAGCGCTACGTCAACGAGGACGAGTCCCTCGAGGTTCTGTGCACCAAGCCCGGCGACGGCTCCCTGGCGCTGAGCGGCACGCCCCTCGGCCTGAAAGAGGCCAAGCCTCTCCCGGCCTCCGACTAACCAGGCACCGAACCGCCGGGTGACGCGCCGCACGAAATGAGCCCATGAATTTGATGATGCTGCTGGAGATGGCGTCCAGCGGTTTCGGCGAGCGCATTGCCGTTGGCTCCAAGGCGAAGGGGCTGACCTACGAGCAGCTGTTCCAACGGGCCGGCGCCGCCGCCATTCGCTTTCGCGAGGCGGGCATCGACCGGGTCGCCATGGTGGACATCAGCAGCGAGGCCCTGCCCATCGCCTTGTTCGGCTCGGCCTGGGCCGGGGTCCCGTTCGTGCCCCTCAACTACCGGCTGACCGTGCCCGAGCTGCGCCATCTGGCCGCTGAAGTCGCCCCCTCGGTCACGGTGTGCAACGACGACGCCCGGGCCGCTATCGGAGACCTCGACGGCGTGCGGGCCGTGGTCCGGCCCGATTTCCTAGCCCAGTGGGCCGAGGGGAGCGCACCGGACAGCGACTGGAACGTCGACCCCGACGAAATCGCCATCCTGTTGTACACCAGCGGCACCACCGGAGCTCCCAAGGCCGCGGTGCTGCGCCACAAGCACTTGGTGTCGTACATCATCGGGTCGGTGGAGTTCATGGGTGCGGCCGAGGACGAGGCCACCCTGGTCTCGGTGCCCCCCTACCACGTGGCCGGGATGGCCGTGATCTTGAGCTCGGTGTACGCCGGGCGCCGCATCGTGCAGCTCCCCAACTTCGACGCCGCCGACTGGGTGGATCTGGTGCGCGCCGAAGCCGTGACCCACGCCATGGTGGTGCCCACCATGCTGGCCCGCATCGTCGAGCACTTGGAAGACGTCGGGGGCGGGCTTCCCTCGCTTCGGGCCTTGTCGTATGGCGGAGGCAAGATGCCCGCTCCGGTCATCATCCGAGCGCTCGACGTGCTGCCCGATGCCAACTTCGTGAACGCTTACGGCCTCACCGAGACCAGCTCCACGGTGGCGGTGCTCGGACCCGAGGAGCACCGGGAGGCCCACCGCTCCGACGACCCGGCCGTGCGGGCCCGGCTGGGCTCGGCCGGGCGGCCGCTGCCCGCCATCGAGGTGGACATCCGCGACGAGGAGGGCACACCGGTTCCCACCGGAGCATCCGGTGAGATCTGGGTGCGGGGCGAGCAGGTGTCGGGCGAGTACCTGGGTCGGAACTCCCGGGTCACCCCCGACGGGTGGTTCCCCACCAACGACGGCGGCTCGCTGGACGACGACGGCTACCTCTATGTGGAGGGCCGCATCGACGACATCATCGTGCGGGGCGGCGAGAACATCTCCCCCGGCGAGATCGAAGATGTGCTGCTGAGCCACCAATCCATAGCCGATGCAGCCGCTATCGGCGTGCCCGACGAGCAGTGGGGCGAGGCGGTGGCCGCCGTGGTGGTGCCCGCCAAGGGCCAGACGCTGGATGTCGCCGAACTCCAGGATTTCGTTAAAGCTCAGATGAGGTCGTCTCGCACCCCCGACCGCATCGAGTTGCGCGACGAGCTGCCCTACAACGAAACCGGCAAGCTCTTGCGCCGGGTGTTGCGCGATGAACTCGCCGGAACTCCCTGATACCCGCCTGCGCTAGCCACTAGTCTGCGGTCACCTAGCAATGGCTGCGCCGATACCGACCACAGGCCTGGCTGAGGCCCTCGAGCTCCTGTCTCATCCCTATGTCGGGGAAGACTTGGGACTGGCTGACTGCCCGGTGATCCTCGTGGAGTTGACCCCCGCCGATCTGGCCCAGAGGCCGCCAGCCGCGTTGGCTGATTTGGTCAAGAGCACGCCCGCGGTGCTGGCAGTTGCCGCGCCCCACGAACTCGCCGCCGCCGATGCCCCCAAGCTGGTCGAGCTGTGCGAACCCTTCGACATCGTGCTGGCCCCTGGAGAACTCTCTGTGCCCCTGGCCGTGCCGGCCGAAGAGATCGACCAGATCGCGGTGGCAGCCATTGCATCGCCCGCGGCTGCGATGTCTTTGGTGCAACTCCTTCGACTGAGCGAGGGCCGCTCCACCGCCGATGGTCTAGTAGCCGAGTCGCTGGCCTATTCCACCCTCCAGGCCGGCCCCCAGTTCCAAGCTTGGCTGGCCTCCCAGCCCACCCGGCTGGTACCCGACAACCCCGAGCCTGCGGTGCTGGCCGAACGCGACGGATCTACCCTGCGGCTCACCCTCAACCGGCCCGATCGCCACAACGCCTTCAGCGCCGAGATGCGCGACGGCCTGGTCGAGCAGCTCCGGGCCGCGTGGGCCGACCCCAGCCTCGACGGCATCGTGCTCGACGCCGCCGGGCCCACCTTCTGCTCCGGCGGCGACCTGGCCGAGTTCGGCACCACCCCCGACCCGGGCACCGCCCACCGCGTCCGCTCGGTGCGCAGCGCCGCCTTCTGGCTCGACCGCCTGGCCGCCAAGACCCGGGTCATCGTCCGCGGCGCCTGCGTGGGGGCGGGCGTGGAGCTGCCCGCCTACGCCCACGACGTGGCCGCCCACCCCGACACCACCTTCCGCCTGCCCGAAGTAGCCATGGGGCTGGTGCCTGGCGCGGGCGGCACCGTCAGCATCGCCCGCCGCATCGGCCGCCAGCGCCTCAACTATTTCGCCCTCACCAACACCGAGATCGACGCAACCACCGCCCTGTCCTGGGGCCTTATCGACCGAATCAACCCCCGCTAGAACAGGCTGGGGACTCCGAGTTCGGTACCGCCGGTGACGGGGAGGGTGGCACCGGTGATGTAGGCGGCTTTGGGGGAGGCCAAAAAGACGATGGCGTGGGCCACGTCATCGGGCTGGCCCATACGGCCCAGCGGGTAGCGGCGGCCGAAGTCGGCCCTCTCCTCAGGGACCATCGACGCGGTGAGGTGCATGGTGTCGATGGGGCCGGGAGCCACTGCGTTGACCCTCACGTCGGGAGCGTATTCGGCGGCCAAATCCCTGGTCATGGCGACTACTCCGGCCTTAGCCGAGGCGTAGGCCACGTGGGGGGTGGTGAACCGCAGGGCAGCGATGGAGGCCACGTTCACCACATTGCCTCCGGTCTCGGCCAGCGCGGGGTAGGCCCGACGGGTGAGGAGGAAAAACGACCGCAGGTTGGTGGAGAGCTGATCGTCCCATTCCTCGGGGCTGATCTCCGCGGTGGGTTTGAGCAGCCACGACCCGGCGTTGTTCACCAGCACGTCGAGACGTCCGAAGGCGGCCACGGTGTCGTCGATGATTCCATGGGCGTCATCGGTGTCGCCCACGTCGCCGCCCAGCCGAAGCGACAGCTCCTCCACGGCCTCCAAGGCCTCTACGTCACGGTCAGCCCCGGCCACCACCGCCCCCGCGTCGGCGAATTGGGCGGCAGTAGCCCGGCCGATCCCCCGGGCGGCGCCGGTGACCACCACCACCCGGTCGGCGAGCTCGGTCATGCGGGCCTTACAGGCGCTCGATGATGGTGACGTTGGCCTGGCCGCCGCCCTCGCACATGGTTTGCAGGCCATAGCGGCCGCCGGTGCGCTCCAGCTCGTTCAACAGGGTGGTCATCAGCCGGGCCCCGGTGGCGCCCAGCGGATGGCCCAAGGCAATGGCCCCGCCGTTCACGTTGACCTTGTCGTGGGGCACGTCGTGCTCGCCCATCCAGGCCAGCACCACCGAGGCGAAGGCCTCGTTGCACTCGAACAGGTCGATGTCGTCCACGGTCATCCCCGCGCGGGCCAGCGCGTGCTCGGTGGCCGGGATGGGGCCGGTGAGCATGTAGATGGGGTCGGCGCCCCGCACCGACATGTGGTGGAAGCGGGCCCGGGGCTTCAGCCCGTGGTCGGCCACGGCCTGCTCGCCACAGATCAACATGGCGCAGGCCGCGTCGGAGATCTGGCTCGACACCGCGGCGGTCAACCGTCCCCCCTCGACCAGCGCGGCCAAACCGGCCATCTTCTCCAGGGTGGTGCCCCGGCGGATGCCCTCGTCGGCCTCCAAGCCCCCCAGCGGCAGGATTTCATTGTCGAACCGGCCCTCGTCGGTGGCGGTGGCGGCCCGCTCGTGGCTGGCCAGCGCAAACTCCTCCATCTGCCGGCGGCTGATGTCCCAGTGCTCGGCGATCATCTCCGCTCCCCGGAACTGCGACACCTCCTGGGTGCCGTAGCGGTTGACCCAGCCGTCGGAGCCGGTGAAGGGGTCGGGATCGGTCACCCCCACGTGCTGGGCTGCGGTCATGGCCGCGCCGATGGGGATCATGCTCATGTTCTGGACACCGCCGGCCACCACCATGTCGTTCACCCCGGCCATCACCGCTTGGGCGGCAAAGTGGATGGCCTGCTGGGCCGATCCGCACTGGCGGTCGATGGTGGTGCCGGGCACGTGCTCGGGCAGCCCGGCGGCCAGCCAGGCGGTGCGGGCGATGTCGCCGGCCTGGGGGCCGAGGGCGTCCACGCAGCCGTACATCACGTCGTCGACTGCGGCCGGGTCGATGCCGGAGCGGGCGAGTAGCCCACCGATGGGATGGGCGCCCAGATCGGCCGGGTGGATCTGCGACAGGCTGCCGCCCCGCCGCCCCACCGGGGTGCGGACTGCGTCGATGATGTATGCCTCAGCCATAGCTGCTCCTTGGTCCAGTCCTACCCATCATCGCGGCTCTCTGGGCAGGCCCAAAACCCGCTCTCCGATGATGTTGCGCTGAATCTCGTTGGATCCGGCGTAGATGGTGTGGGCTCGGCTGTAGAGGAAGGTGCGCTGCCAGGAATCCAGCGAGTACTCCTCGTCGTCAGCGGCCACCGCCAGCGCGTCCGCCCCCCGCACCCGCATCATCAACTCGCCCAGCGACCGGTGCCAGTTGGACCACACCAGTTTGCCGATGGACATCTCCGGTCCCGGCACCCCGCCGGCGTCCACCACGGTCAGCATCCGCAGGTTGTTGTACCGCATGATCTCCAGCGTGGCGTAGGCCTGGGCCAGCTCCTGGCGGACCACCAGGTCGTCGGCGGCGCCGTTGGCCCGGGCCTCGGCCAAAAGCGAGTCGAGCTCCTGGCGGAAGTAGGTCTGCTGGCCCAGCGTGGACGCGCCCCGCTCAAAGGCCAGCGTGCCCATAGCCACTTCCCAGCCCCGGCCGGGCTGGCCCACCACCAAGTCGGCGTCGGTCACCGCATCGTCGAAGAAGACCTCGTTGAACTCGGTTCCCCCGGTGATCTGCACGATGGGGCGGATCTCGATGCCCGGCTGGTCCATGGGCACCAGCAAGTAGGAGAGCCCGGCGTGGCGGGCCGAGTCGGGGTCGGTGCGGCACACTGCGAAGCACCAGTCGGAGTACTGGGCCAGCGAGGTCCAGATCTTCTGGCCGTTGACCACCCAGCGGTCGCCGTCGAGCATCGCCTTGGTGCCCACGTTGGCCAGATCCGATCCGGCGTTGGGCTCGGAGTAGCCCTGGCACCAGAATTCGTCGCCCGACAAGATCGGGGGCACGAACCGCTCCTGGTGTTCGGGCGTGCCGTAGGCCACCAGGGTCGGGCCCAACAGCGTGACCCCCATGTTGGGCAGCCGCCCCGGCGCCCGGGCCTCCACATAGGTCTGGTGGAACAGCACCTGCTCCGAAAGACTGCACTCCCGGCCCCCCAGGTGGGCCGGGAAGTCGATGCCCAGCCAGCCGCCGCCGGCCAGCTCCCGCTCCCAGGCGATCTGCTGTTCGACGGGGACGTCCTCTTGGCCCATCCCGCCCCGGCCCCGCAGCTCGGCGAACTCTCCCACCAGGTGCTCCTCGAGCCAGGTCCGCACCTCGTCGCGGAAATCCCTCTCAGCGGGGTTGAGGTCGAAATCCATCTGCCGGAAATCTACCGGCGGGCCGACCGACCAGACGACCCGCCATCCAGGCCGAGCTCCGTTCGGCGACATACCGCTAACGTTCGGGGCTTATGGGAATGACCCTCCAAGAGGCCGAGGACATCCTGCTCGCTCCGGGAAGCCCCTTCGAGACCACCACCGAGACCGTCAACGGCGAGATCTACGAGGTGTTCGCCAACCGGGCCCGCTCGCTGCGGGACCTTCTGGCCCGATCGGTGGACCACGGCGACCGGGAGCTGTTCATCTGGGACGACGGCCGGCGCTACACCTTTGCGCAGCACGAGCGGCTGGTGGCATCGACCGCAACAGCAATGGCCGACCGCTTCGGCATAGGCCCCGGCGACCGGGTGGCGCTGCTGGGCGCCAACAGCCCGGAGTGGATCATCGGGATGTGGGCGGCGATCTCGCTGGGGGCCATCGCCGTGGGGATGAACGGCTGGTGGACCGGCGACGAGATCGCCTACGGGCTGGAGCTGACCGAGCCCAAGCTGCTCATCGCCGATCACAAGCGGCTGGCCCGCCTGAAAGGAGCCGAACCGCCGATGGCCACAGTGGTCGTGGAGGATGATTTCGACCACCAGCTGGCGGGCTTCGACCTGGCTGCCCCGCTCCCCGACGCTCCCATCCATGAGGATGACCCCGCGGTGGTGCTGTTCACCTCGGGCACCACCGGGCGGCCCAAGGGGGCGATCAACACCCACCGCAACATCATCGCCTTCTTGGGCATCAGCGCATTCTCCGGCGCCCGCTCGGCCATGCTGGCCGGCGGCGCCGACCGGCCGCCCGACCCCGATTCCCCCGAGCCGTGCTCGCTGGTGGGCGGTCCCCTGTTCCACGTGTCGGGGCTTCACTCGGCCGCAGTGGCCATGGTGGCCAACGCCGTGAAGTCGGTGTGGACAACCGGCCGGTTCGATCCGGAAAAGGTGTTCCAGCTCACCGAGCAGGAGCGGATCACCCGCTGGGGCGGGGTCACCACCCAGGTGTGGCGGCTACTGGAGCACCCTGCGCTGAACGACTACGACCACTCCAGCGTGAAGGCCTGCGGCGGCGGGGGGTCGGTGTGGTCGCCGGAGCTTCAGCGGGCCATCCGGGAGCGGCTGCCCGACGCCGCCCCCCAGATGCAGGTGGGGTACGGCAGCACCGAGACCGGGGCACTGGCCACCATCGCCACCTCGCAGATGCTGCGGGACGACCCGACCTGCGCGGGAACGCCCCTGCCCACGGTGCAGGTGCAAATCCGCGACAGCGACGGCAATCGGGTGCCCGACGGCGCCGTCGGCGAAGTGTGCGTGCGGGGACCCAACGTGATGCCCGGCTACTGGAACCAGCCCGAGGCCACCGCGGCCGCCTTCTTCGATGGCCACTGGCTGCGCACCGGCGATTTCGGCCACATGCATGGCGACATGCTGACCATCGCCTCCCGGATTCGGGACATGATCATCCGGGGCGGCGAGAACGTGTACCCCATCGAGATCGAAAACCGGTTGGAAGAGCACCCCGACATCGGTGAGGCAGCGGTGATCGGGGTGGACCACCGAACGCTGGGCCAAGAGGTAAAGGCGGTGGTGGTGCCACAGCCAGGGTCGTCGCTGGACACCTCCGAGATCCAACAGTTCGTCGGAGAGAAGCTGGCCTACTACAAAGTGCCGGCCCACGTAGAGATCCGCACCGACCCCCTCCCCCGCAACGCCTCCGGCAAAGTCCTAAAGCACGTGCTTTCCGGCGACGCCGCCAATCAATTCGTGGAGGAATAGGGGCCCATGCCCATCAGGTCTCGTCGGCCCTTACCCGGATGGTGTGCCAGCCGGTGGCTCCGTCGGGGGCCGGATTGCTGGTCTCCGAGGTCTGGGTGGCGCCGGTGCCGTCGGTGGCCCGCACCCGCACCTGGTGCTGGCCGGGAGTGGCTTCCCAGGTGACCATCCACTGCCTCCAGGAGTTAGTCGTGGTCTCGCGGCTCAGCTCGGCCTCCACCCACGGCTCGTCGTTCACCTGCACCTCCACCCGTTCGATGGCTCGGCTGGGGGCCCAGGCCACGCCGGCAATCGCCGTGGGGCCGGAATCGATAGTGGAGTCCCGGCGGGGCACGTCGATGCGGGACTGGGTCTTGATCGGTCCCTCCTTGGACCACCCGCGGGGAATCCAGTAGCCGTTGAAGGCCTCCCAAGTAGTCAGCTCGATATCCGACAGCCACTTGGTGGCCGACACGTAGCCGTAGAGTCCGGCTACCACCAGGCGGGCCGGGAAGCCGTGGGAGATGGGCAGCGGCTCGCCGTTCATCTGCACGGCCACCAGCGCAACTCTCCCGTCCAGAGCAACCTCGGTGGGGAACCCAGCGGTCCACCGATCCACCGAGCGGCCCACGATCTGGGTGGCCCCGGACTGCACACCGGCTTGGTCCAGCACCGTGGCCAGGGGAACCCCGATCCAAGTGGCATTGCCCACAAGGTCGCCGCCCACGCGGTTGGACACACACGACAGGGTCACGTCCTCCTGCACCAAGCCGAGGTCCAAGAGCTCCTCGTAGCTGATCTCCACCTCCCGGTCCACCATGCCGTGGATCCGCAGCGACCAGTCTTCGGGGTCCACCTGGGGGTAAGACAGCGCAGTGTCGATTAGGTAGAAGTCCTCGTTGGGGGTGATGAGCGGCGCGATCCCGGCGATGTAGTCGAAGTTGGGCGCCCGCACCGGCTGGGCTGTGACCGAGGGGGTGGCTTCGGCAGTGGGATCGGCCGTGGCGCCAGCCGCGGGCGTGGCCTCGGGTGTCGACTCTGGGGAGGCATCGATCGCCCCATCGTCCAATTCCACTGCCTGCGGGGTACCTGCCGGAGTGGCGATGCTGCGCCGCTCGAGAGCTTCGGCGGCGAACCCCTCGCGGGCGCCCTCTACGGTGTCGCGTCGGCGCAGCCACCGCCCGAGAAGGCCGCCGGCCAGCGAAGCCCCGGCCATGATGCCTACCGCTCCGACGAATCGGCGCCGGTCATTGAACCGTCCCCGCCCGACCATCGGCACCCGAGAGTCTTCGTCGGGTGCGTCGGCATCTCCCGAAGACAGATCGGCCATGGCCAACACGTAAAGACTCATGAACACGGCAATGCCAAAGGCACCCGACAGCAGTCCCGACATCCATCCCAGTCCGTCGCTGGACAAGGGGTTGCGGGCCGCCGCCCACCCGCCCACCACGGCGAACACCACCAGCCCTGAGGGCGTCACCCACCAGCGCTTCCGGGAGAGCCAGCCCAACACTGCACCGAGCAAGACCGCGACCACCACAATGCCCCACACCAACACCGGCTTCTGGTTGCTGCCCAATTTGTCGATGGACCAGCGGGCTATGGAACCGGGCGTGTTGTCCACGAAGATGTCGGCCACCGATACCACCAGCGATGGGATCTTGCGGCTCAGCCCGGAGAGTATTTCGCTCAGGCCGAGGGCAGCTCCCGCGGCCACAATGCCCGCGGCTATTGCACTGAAGGGCGAGATAGCAGCTCGCCGTTCAGCTGATGCGGTGGATCCGGACTCGCTCATGTCTGCATTCCGATCAGTCAGTAGCCCAAGCCGGTGCCTGTATCCGGTGGCATGGAACTAAGGCTATTGTGATTTTCCGCTGCTTGGGCTATTAGACCCGCTACATGGAGTCGGATTATGGAACTCGTGCCGATTGGCACCCGCTTGTCTGCCTGTTCGCAGCCCGACGCCGCCCTTCTCCGGGAGCGCTGGGCCTCGTGATCCCATGACGCCGCTGGAGGCCTTGGGGGCCAACCATCATTGGCGGGAGTTGGCCCAAGACCAGGCGGGCGTTCTGGGCCGCGTGGTGCAGGTGGACCGAGGTGAGTGCGAGGTGATGACCGACGACGGCCAGATCCGGGTCTCGTCCGATTCCCAACGAGCCCAAGGCGACGTGGCCCCGGTGACCGGCGACTGGGTTGCCGTCGCCCCCGGCCCCGACGACAGCCCCGTGGTGGAGCAGGTGCTGGAGCGCCGCACGCTGCTGGTGCGCAGAGACCCGGCCGAACACGCCCGAGCTCAGACGCTGGTGGCCAACGCCGACGTGGTGGGGGTGGTGCACGGCCTCGACCGACGCATCAATCCGGCCCAGTTGGAGCGATTCTGCGTGGTGGGCTGGCAATCAGGCGCAGCGGTTGCGGTGATCCTGGCCAAAGCCGATCTCCGCCGCCATCCCGACCGAGACGCCGACAAGGCCGCCGCGCTGGCGCCAGGGGCGACGGTGGTGGTCACCGCGGCGTTGCGGGGCGAGGGCCTCGGCCGCGTAGCAGCCCTGCTGGAGGGGAACCGCACCCTGGCGCTGCTGGGACCGTCGGGGGTGGGCAAATCGACGCTGATCAACGCACTGGTGGGTAGCGAGGTCCAGGCCACCCAGGAGGTGCGGGCGGGCGACGCCCGGGGCCGCCACACCACCATCGCCCGGCGGCTCATCCCCTTGCCGGGAGGCGGATCGATTGTGGACACACCGGGTATCCGCGCCGTCGGGCCGTGGGATGCGTGGGAGGGACTGGCCGCGGCCTATGCCGAGATCGGCACCCTCGACCACGAGTGCCGATTTGCCGAGGACTGCTGGCATCAGGGAGAGCCCGACTGCGCGGTGGCGGGCAACGTGGATGCGGGCCGGCTCCGCCGCTACCTGGAGCTGGCCGAAGAGCTGGCCGACCAAGACCTCGACCGGGCTCGGCGACGGCGCAAGTAGCAGGTCAGGTTCCTCTCTGGGCAGGGGTGTAGCCGGCCACCAGCTCAGGAACAGTGTGGTGGGCCAGGGTTACTCGGCGCAGGGTGCGGGGAGTGGGACCGTGGTCAGGACGGGCGTGCTGGAGGGCGATGTTGTCCCACACAATGACGTCTCCCGGCCGCCAGTGGTGCTCGTAGATGTTGCCCGGCTGGTAGAGCACCTCGAACAGCTCTCCCAGCAGGGCGTCGCTGTCACTTGGATCCATACCGGTGATCTGACAGGTCTGCATGTCGTTCACGTAGAGCACGTCGTCGCCGTTGTGGGGGTTGGGGAACACGATGGGGTGCTCGTGGCGGGGCTCGGCGGGGTCGAGCTCTTCCTCGGTCAGCCGCTGGTCACCCACCTGATGGGTGAGGTCGAACAGATGCCGGGCCCACGCTCTTTTGATCTGGGATCGCAGCGGGGGCGACAGCAGCCTGAGAGCCCGCTGGGCGTTGGCATAGCAGGTGATCGTGCCGCCATCGGGATCGACGTCCACCGCGGCCAGGGAGATGGCCAGCACCGGCGATGAGGTGAAGGCCAGATCGCTGTGGAACAAGAGCGCGCCGTCGCGGATGATCCCCTCGGGGCGGATGTTGGACACATAGGCGTGGTCCAAACCCGGTTGGTCGCAGATCACCGGACCGAACAGCCCGGCGAACCTCACCTGATCGGCCGCCTGAATGTGCCCTTGGTCGCGCACCACCACCAGATGGCGCTGGGCGAACGCCGACTGGAGCTCCTCGACCTGATCGGATCCCAAGGGACAGGCCAAGTCGACACCGGTGACCTCCACACCCAGAGCAGGGTGGACGGCCGTCAACTCCATCCGGCCATCGTATGCCCGCGAGGGCTTTTGGTCAGATGGGCAGGCTCCCGGTGGCCCGGTTGTGCTGCCCAATCGAGCGGCACGAAACCGGATGCGCTAGAAACCACCAATGCCGAGCGCAACGCCATTAGCCAACAAGACCGCGGCCGTCACCGGTGGGGGCGGGGGAATCGGGGGCGGCATATCCCGGCTGTTCGCCGAGGCCGGCGCCGCGGTGGTGGTCAACGACATCGACCCCGACCTGGCCAACGCCGCAGTGGGAGACATCACCGGTACCGGTGGGAAGGCCATCGCCGTGGTGGGCGACATCACTGATGCCGATGTGGTGGCCGAATTCCACCGGACGGCGGTCGAGTTCGGCGACGGCCGGGTGGATGTGCTGGTGAACAACGTGGGCGACTACCGGCCGGGTGCGGGCAAATTCATCCGGACGACCGAAGCCGACTGGGACGCCCAGATCGACATCACCTTCCGCCATGTGCTGCGCTGCACCCACGCGTTCATGCCCACCATGGTGGAGGGAGGCGGCGGCACCATCGTGAACGTGTCCACCGTGGAGGCGATGCGGGCCATGCCCCGCATCGCGGTGTATTCGGCGGCCAACGCCGCCATCATCGCCTTCACCCGATCCGTCGCCCTGGAGATGGCCGACCAGAGCATCCGGGTCAACTGCATCGCCCCCGACATGGCTGTGACCCGCCAAACCCCCCTCGACCAGATGCTGCGGGGCCGACCCCTCGAGCAGGTGACCCGATCGATCCCCCTGTGTCGATTCGGCAACCCCGACGACTTCGCCGAGGTGGCCCTGTTCTTGGCCTCCGACCAGTCCCGTTTCATGACCGGCCAGACCATCCCGGTGGACGGCGGCACCATGACCGCTCAGGGCTGGTACCGCCGAGCCGACGGCCGGGGCTTCACCAACCTCCCCGACGCCCCCTAGAACCCTCTAGTCCAGGTTGTACCGGGGGAGGCGGCCGTTGGCGATCATGGTGAAGCCGCCGCAGCACCTCGTACTCCACCCGACGATCTGTCTCCAGCACCCTACCCACGGGGTCGCGCCGCAAGAAGAGGCGCCGGTGGTGCGACTGCTCCCCGTCTTGCCGCGACACGTCGAACGGCTAGTTCTCCCGCGGCTGCCCCCCTGTGGCTCGCGCCTCGCCTACTGCTCGAAGCCCGTCCACGCCCCCCAAGCGCTGCCGGACGAACCCCTCCAGCGCGCTGTCGAATTCACTGACCGTCGACCGGACACGTTACCGGCGAGCCGCCGAGTGGAGCTGAGCGGACTCGAACCGCCGGCCTCCTCGTTGCGAACGAGGCGCTCTAGCCAACTGAGCTACAGCCCCAAAGTTATCCGCACAGATTAGTGGGAACCCCTCCCGGGCGACGATTGCATAAGCGGCGTGCAGCAGGACGCGGAGATTAGCGCTGGCCGTCGGAGGCCACGTCCCAAGACTGGGTCTGAGGCGCGTCCACGTCGATGGGGTTGAGTCGTTCCTCGCGGGTCCGCTGATGCTGAACCAGCAGCATGGCATAGGCCAACAGCAGTGCGTCGATGAGCAGATGGGCCACAAGGGCGAAGCCGCCGAAATATACAGAAAGCACGAACGTGGCCAGCGCGCTGAATACGAGCGACACCAGGATGCGGCGCCGACGACAACGAGCGTCGATCGAGGTACGGGGCACGCCCCGATTCGAGTGCGATGCCATCTGCGAAGCGTACACCCGGGGCGGCAGCCCTATATTGGGCCGAAGGGCCACCACTGGCGCTGCCATGGCCCCCCGCTCTGCCAAGCGCGGACGCACCGCGCGAATGGGAGTGCCAAAGCCCACCTGCGGCGACCGCCGCCTGCTGCCCAACTGACCGCTGCGCGCCCGGCGGATCAGCGGCGGTATCAGAAAGGCAGCCCATGCGGCGGCCAAGATCATAAGCAACACCGATGTCACCAATCTCAGAGGTCCCTTGCAGAATTAATGGTAAGCCGCGACAACGCGCTAATTGGTGGATGGCCGCGCTCCAACCCCCTCCGGAGGGTGCATGCACGCCTTGTAGCCATCTGTCGACAAACATTACAGCGATTTGACACTTGTTACGGTTCTACTACAAAAAGTCCCCCCGCGCCACCCGGTCAACCACAGGCCGCATCGGCTCGAACATCAGTCGTCGTAAGCCGTATCGGCATCACCCGAGCGCCGGTAATGGCCAGAGCGTCCGCCCGACTTCTCCCACAGCGCGATCTCGCCGATCACCATTTCCTTGTCCCTCGATTTGCACATGTCGTAGACGGTCAGGGCGGCTACCGAGCAGGCCGTGAGGGCCTCCATCTCCACCCCGGTCCGGTCGACCGTTTCCACCTCGGCCTCGATCTCGATGTGGGTGTCCTCGATTCGGAAATTGACCAAGACCGCCCCCACCAGCAGCGGGTGGCACAGCGGGATGAGCTCCGGGGTGCGCTTGGCCGCCTGGATGCCCGCCACCCGGGCCACCGCCAGCACATCCCCCTTGCCGATGGCCCCCCGGGCCACCGCCGAAGCGGTGTCGGCGCTCATGAATACCCTGGCCCGGGCGATGGCCCGGCGGTGCGACGGGTCCTTGGGCGTCACATCCACCATGCGGGCTCGGCCCAGAGGGTCCAAATGGGTGAACCCGACATCGGACATATCAACCCCCGATCTGCGACATCGACCGGCCGGGGCGGATGAAATGGACCTGGTTGATGGCGTGCCCGGCCCACTTGTCCTTAACCACGCCCGAGATGACCTCGGCAACCTCCTCGTCGCTCGCCCCCGAGCGAAGCAGGCCCCGGAGGTCGTGCTCATCCACGGCGAACAGGCAGTTGCGGAACATGCCCTCGGCGGTGAGCCGCACTCGGTCGCAGCTTCCGCAGAATGCGTCGGTCACGCTGGCGATGACCCCGAACGAACCCCGTCCGTCGGCGTAGTGCCATACCGCGGCCGGCGAGTGCGACCGCTCAACCGGGGCCAGCGGGAAAGCCTCACCCACCGCGGCGACGATCTCGTCAAGGCTGACAACCTTGTCATTGCTCCACGACAGGTCGGCATCCAAGGGCATGAACTCGATAAACCGAACCTCCACCCCTTTGTCCCGTCCGAACCGGGCAAAATCCACGATCTCGTCGTCGTTGATGCCCCGCATCATCACCGCATTGATCTTCACCGGGTTCAATCCGGCGGCTAGGGCGGCGTCGATCCCGTCGAGCACCCGGCCCAAATCAGCCCGGCGGGTGAGATGCTCGAACCGGTCGGGCCGAAGGGAGTCGAGCGAAATGTTGATCCTCCGCAACCCGGCGGCGGCCAGCTTGTCGGCCAAAAGGCCCAAGGTGGCCCCGTTGGTGGTCAGAGCAAGATCGACGCCCAGCGCGGCGAGCTTCTCCACCAGCACCGCCACGTTGGCCCGAACGGTGGGCTCCCCACCCGTGAGCCGGATGCTGTCAATGCCGAACCGGTCCACCATCAATGCGGCGATCCGCTCGATCTCCTCGAAGGTGAGCAGGTCTTGGCGGGGCAGCCAATCGAGCCCCTCTGCGGGCATGCAATACGTACAGCGGAAGTTGCACCGGTCGGTCACCGAGATGCGCAGATCCCGGTGGACCCGTCCAAAGCTGTCGATCAGCGGCACGCTCACTCCCCCATTGTGGCCGAACAAACCGTCGAGCACACTGTGGAAAGCCAAACCGGGCCCAGTCGGCCTTTGTGCCGACAACTAGCGCAGGATGAGCAGCGACACCTGATCGCCGACGTCGAGGCCATCGCCATCGGGCAGCACAGCCAGGGCATCGGCCGCGGCCATGGCCGAGAGCTGGTGCGACCCCTGGCCGCCGGCCGAGGTCGCCCGGTACTGGCCGCCGGCATACTCCACCCGCACTCGGGCAAAGTGGGTCTTGCCGTCGGGGCGGCGGCGCAGAGGCCCGGCTGCTCGGCCCACTACCGGCTGGCGATGCCAGGTATCGGGAGAGTGGCCCATCATCTTGCGCAACCCGGGCCGGGCGAACAGCTCGAACGACACCATGGACGACACCGGGTTGCCGGGCAGCCCGAACACCGGAGTGCCGTCCACCAACCCGAAGGCCAGGGGCTTGGCCGGCTTGATGGCCACCTGCATCCAGGACATGTCCCCGATCTCGTCGAGCACCTTCTTCACGTAGTCGTAGTCGCCCATGCTCACTCCGCCCGAGGTCAATAGGGCGTCGCACCTCTCCACACCGGCCCGGATGCCGGCGGCGATCTCCGCCTCGTTGTCGGCCTTGCTGCCCAGGTCCACCGGTTCGCACCCGGCCTCGGCCAACAGGGCCAGCAGCGTGTGCCGGTTGGAGTCGCGGATTTGGCCCATGGCCAGCGGTTGGGGCCCCTCGACCAGCTCGTCGCCGGTGGACATGACCCCCACCCGGGCTCTGGGGCGCACCTTCACCTGGTACATACCCAAGGTGGTGAGCACCCCCAAGTGCCCGGGGCTGAGCACCTGGCCCGGCCCGAACACCGTCTGGCCCACGGTCAGATCCTCACCGGCTCGGCGAATGTGGTTGCCCGCGGGCACCGACTGGGCCACAGTCACCTCGGTTCGGTCGGCGCTGGTCTCGGTCAGCTCCACCATCACCACCGCGTCGGCGCCGGGGGGGATGACCGCCCCGGTCATGATGCGGGCGGCCTGTCGGGCACCCACTGTGATGTCGGGCGGCACCCCCGCGGCGATCGTGCCCTCGATGGCCAGGGTTACCGGTGCGTCGGCCACATCGGCCGACCGCACTGCGAAACCGTCCATCGCCGTGTTGTCGAACGGGGGCACCAGCTCGGGGGCCACCACCGTCTCGGTGGTCACCAACCCCCGAGCGTGATCGACCCCCACCGCGGCCTCGGCCAGCACGCCGCACCCCGCCAGCACCCGCTCTTGGGCCTCGGCCAACGGGATCATCACCAGATCGCCGGTTCTTCTCTGCGCCACATACGGCGAATATTCTCATGGTGGCGGGCGATCACCACCACCGCCACCCCGATCACCACCCCGACTTCCGGCGCGGGCCACCCTTGAATGGCCACCGCGGTGGGCGCCGCCGCCGTGGCCGCCAGCGAGGCCGCCCCGGCCCGTTTGGTCGCGGCCAGAGCCACTGCCCACACCCCGATGAGGATCACCCCCACTGCCGGGGTGAGCACCAAAAGCATCCCCCCGAAGGTGGCCACCCCCTTGCCGCCTTGGCGGTAGCGGCCCAGGGGCGCGATATGGCCCGCCACCGCGGCCGCCCCGCACACCGCCCCCAGCAGCTGGTCGCCGAAGCCCAGCCCCAGCCCAGCAGCAATCGCCCCCTTGCCCACATCGCTGAGCAAGACCCACGCCGCCGGCCACCGCCCCGCCACCCGGTACACGTTGCTGGCCCCCGGATTGTTCGACCCCTCCCGCGTGGGATCGTGGCCCGTATACCTCCCCACCAGCAGCGCGCCGGGAAACATCCCCCACGCATACCCAACCAGGACCAAAACCCATTCCCAGCCCACGGGCCAACAATACTGAAATAGCAACAAGATCCCCCCAACGGGCGCGACCCCACCCTCAGATAGCCAAGAAACTAACCCCACCTCTATCCTGTAGCCCCGTGCCCACCTACGACTACAGCTGCCAGACCTGCGGCACCCGCTTCGAAGTCATCCAGTCCTTCTCCGAAGACTCTCTCACCCTCTGCCCCCAGGCCGACTCGATCGCCAGTCCCGCCGCCTGCACCCAGCCCGGCAAGGGCCAGGTGTCCAAAGTCTTCAGCGTTCCCAGCATCACCTTCAAAGGCGACGGCTTCTACCGCAACGACAGCCGCTCAGGGGCCAAGTCGTCCGCCACGGCCGGCGCCTCGCCCAATGGCGACAGCTCCAACGGCGACGAAAAGTCCGCTACTGCAAAGTCCGACGCATCCAAGTCCGACAGCAGCTCATCGGAGTCTTCCACCCGCGAGCCGGCCAAAGCCGCCTCGGGCTCTTCCGACGACTAGCTGAAATGCCCGAGATCGGCGTCATCGGCGGCTCCGGTCTCTACTCCCTGCTGGACGACGCGGTCGAAGTGCCGGGCGACGACACGTTCGGCTCGCCGTCGGGACCGCTCACCATCGGCTCGGTGGACGATATCGAGGTGGCCTTTTTGGCCCGCCACGGCTCCGACCATCGGTTTCCGGCCCACAAAGTCAACTACCGGGCCAATCTGTGGGCCCTGCGCCGGGCCGGAGTGCGGGCCATATTCGGCCCCAGCGCCTGCGGCTCGCTGCGCCCCGATCTGGCCCCCGGCCACGTGGTGGTGTGCGACCAGCTGGTCGACCGCACCTCGGGCCGAGACGACACCTACTTCGACACCGTCACCAATCACGTCTCTCTGGCCGACCCCTATTGCGACGAGCTCCGCCAGGCGCTGCTGGGCGCCGCCCGGGCCGAGGGCATGACCGCTCACGACGGGGGCACCATGACGGTGATCTCCGGCCCCCGCTTCTCCACTCGGGCCGAGTCCCGCTGGTTCCGCGACAACGGCTGGGACGTGGTGGGAATGACCCAGTATCCCGAGGCCGCTCTGGCCGCCGAGCTGGGCATCTGCTATGCCACCGCCGCTCTGGTCACCGACTACGACGTCGGCCTAGAAGACGACCCCGACATCAAGCCGGTAACCCAAGACGAGGTGTTCGCCTTCTTCGCCCACAACGTCGACCGGATGCGGGCCGCGCTCTTCGGCGCCATCCGAGCCGTGTCCGGCAACCTCCCCGACTGCTCCGCTCGCACCAACGACATCGACCCGCCCCTGCCCTCCTCCTGAGCGCTGCCCTATCGCAGGCCAGCCGGCGCAGCTCAGTCGAATCAGGTACCACTCAGGCGACTTGGACTGCGTCAATGAGGCGCTTGGGCACCTCCGACGGAAACGACAGCACCAGATGTCGCCCCAAGGCGGTGGCCACCCGAGCCAGCGTGTCAATGCGATTGCGCGCTCCTCCACCCTCTTCGAGCCGAGAGATCACCGACTGGGTAGTGCCCATTCGCTCAGCCAACTCGCGCTGAGTCAGGTCGGCCGCGATGCGCATGTCGTAGATCAGTTGCCCAAGGGCCAAGTCCTGCTCAACACCGATACGAGCATCATCAGAAAGCTTGGCGCGCTCTCGCTTGATGTCCTCCCACCTCGAATGATTCGCCATGGTGTACCCCCTATGGATTGAGCCGAGCACAATCCTCGGCAACCTTCCGAGCCCGAGCGATCTCCATGCGCTCGCTGCTCTTTTGCTTTCGAAACGTCGTCAACAAGATGATGCGGCCATCTGCGCTAAAGCGGTAGGTAATTCTCCGGGCAGTCGAACCCGGAGAAAACCGAAGCTCGAACAAGCCCTCCCCGAGGCTGCGCGACAATGGCATCCGGGCCTGAAAACCCAGCATTGCGAGCCGATCAATCACCACGACGACCCGCTCCCAATCGGCCTTGCCAAGCCCAGACAGCCACTCAGCCACCTCATCATGGGCTTCGACTTCAGCCACGGCTTCCAATACCGCATATTTGCAATTATCGCACAACAACGATATCTGATCCGAGATCAGCCACGCAGCCACCGCACCGCTTGATCTGGCGGTAGCGCTCCCGCTGGGCCTCCCGGCAACCGTCGCAGGGCACCTCACCCCGATAGCGGCGCACCTGATAGCCGCGGAATTACCCTTTGCGTCGGGCCCGTCGGTAGCTATGCTCAACGGCGCTTCCCCCTTTGCTGAGCTTGGTGGAGGCGCGCCCGTGGACGCAGCTGCTGAGACTGTGGATCAACCCCTGACGTGGCGGGGCTCTCTTTTTGCCCGGCTGCCGGGGGGGCGGCGCAGCTACTGGCTGGTGGTGGCGGCCGCCGCGGCGCTCACCGGGCTGGTGGTGGCGGCCATCGCCGGGCTCGCCGGGGGCGGGCCGTCGCTGGGCGAGCTCACCCCAGTGGTGGTGGCCACTCAGGCCATCAAGGCCGGGCAACCGCTAAACGAGGGCAATACCGAGTCCCGCCGGTATCCGGCCCTGACCCTGCCGCCCGGTGCGGTGGCCGCCCTGGCCGGCGACGAGGTGGCCTCGGCCGCCCTGCATCCCGGAGACGTGGTGACCGCGGCCCGTCTCGGCGGGCTGGCCGTCGGGGACCGCACCGAGGTGGCCATCCCCGCCCACACCGCCCTGCCCCCGCTGGCCCCCGGCGATCTTGTGGACGTGCTGGTGACCCTGCCCTTCCCCGATGAGAACGGCGCCCAAACCCAGGCCACGCTCACCGTGGCGACCGCCGCGGTGGTCACCGACAAAGCCGAGCACGCCGTCACGATCGCGGTCACCGACGAGGAGCTCCTCCCGGTGGCCTCTGCGGTGATCCAGGGCTCGGTCACCCTGGCCCTGGTGCAACCAGGATGACGAAGCGGGCCGTCAGCGCACCGACGAGGCAATCAGGCCGAGCACCAGCAGGGCTGCCAGCACCCGGTACACCGCAAAGGGGCCGAAGCTGCGGGTGCGCACGAGGGCCAGCAGCCCTTTGACCGCGGCGAATCCGGTGACCGCTGAGGCGGCCGTGCCCCAGGCAAACCCGGCCCGGGCACCAGCGGGGATTCCGCCCCACCCGCCGATGTCGATGAACAGGTATACCCCGGCCCCGGCGATCACCGGCACGCTCATCAGCATGGCCAACCGGGCTGCCGCCTCCCGGTCGAAGCTGAGCAGTCGCCCGGCGGTGATGATCACCCCTGAACGCGACACCCCCGGCTGGAGCGAGCAGGCCTGGGCCAGCCCCAGTATCAGCGCGTCTCGCACCCCCACGTCGCCGGTATGCCGTCGGCCCTGGCGCCGATCGGCCCACCAGAGCAGGATGCCGAACACAGCCAGCATCACCGCGGTGAGCCAGATCTCGTCGTCGGCCTCGTCGATCACCGACCGCAGACCCACCCCTGCCGCGGCGGCCGGAACGGTGGCCAGCACCAGCAGCCACCCCAGCCGGCCCTCGGCCGTCATCGGGCCGGTGCGCCTGACCACTGCACCGATCCCGTCTCGCACCAGCGCCCAAATCTCTCGCCACAAACAGGCCACCAATCCCACCGAAGTGCCCAGGTGGAGGGCTACGTCAAACGCCTTCTTGAGATCGTCGCGGCCCTCGAAATCGTCCCAATCGGCCAGCCAGGGGATGATCTGCAAGTGCCCGCTGGACGATACCGGCAAGAACTCGGTGAGCCCCTGGGCGATGCCCAACAAGATGGCGTGCAGGACCGACATGGTCTATCGGCGGCTAGCGGCCACTAGCGCTCTCCCAATAGCGGATGCTTGAACAGGACCGACATGGCCCCCTACCGGTAACTAGTGGTGTGTCGTGGGTTTAGCGCCGTGGATTGCGACGGCAGCGGCGTTCCTCGCAAGGCGCACCGACGCAGCCATACTTCCAGCGTACGGCAAGGAGGGGCAACGCCGCGAGGGGCGTCGATGCCTAGCAGGACACGCGCGAATAAACCCACGACACACCACTAGGCCCCGGACATGGTGACCTCGGCCACCACCAGCGACACTCCAGCCGAGCTCATTGGCAGCCAGGTGAGGTCTGAGCCCACTTCCACCACGTCCAACAGCATCCGCTGAAGGGTGGAGGCAATGGTGATCTCCCGAATCGGCTCGGCCAACTCGCCATTTCGGATCCGCAGACCCTCGGCGCCGGTGGAGAAATCGCCGCTCACCGGGTTGACCCCCGAGTGCAAGCCCGAAACCCCCTGCACCAGCACCCCGTTGGCGATGCCGGCGATGAGCTCAGCGGGCGGGCGGTCGCCGGGTACCAGCGACAGCGCCTGACAACCCACACCGGGGGTGCTGGCATAGCCCCGCACCGCTGAGCCGGTGGACGCGGCGCCCGAGCGCCGACCGGTGTAGCTGTTGTGCAGGAATCGCTCGAGCCGGCCGCCGTCGAGCAACCGGTTGCGCCGGGTGGCCAGGCCCTCGCCGTCGGCGTCGGAGGCGGTGAAGGCTTCCGGGTTGGTGGGATCGTCAACCAAGGTGACACCAGCGGCGGCCACCTGATCGCCCAGGCGGTCGGCGAACAGCGACCGGCCCTTGAGCACTGCTTCGCCCGACAGCGTGCCGCCGATGATGCCCAGGAACTGGGCGGTGACGAACGGGTCGAGCACCACGGTGACCCGCTCGGTGGGGGGTTGGACGGCACCCAGCATCCGGGTGGCCCGCTCCACCGCGTCGGCCGCAGCCTCCGCCACATTGAGGGTGCTGGGCTCTCGACCCACAGAGAAGCCGAAGCCGGTCTGGGTCTCGTCGCCCTCGGACGCCAGCGAGTAGGCAGTGAGAAAGCACGAGGTGTCTCGCCCCGAACTGCGGATGCCGGTGGTGGTGGCGATAGCGTCGGCGCCCACCGCATCGCCGTAGTCGGCCGACTCCACCCCGACGATGCGGGGGTCGCCCGCCCGCACCGCCTGCTCCAGTTCCAGGGCCAGGTCGATCTTGGCCTCGGTGCCGAACTCCAACAGCGCCTCGTTGTAGAGATCGAGCTGCGGGGGAGCCACCCCGTCGGGCTCGGCCAGGCCGAAGAACTCGTCGGGAGAGCCGAACACCGCGTTGTCGCGAGCCTCGGACAGGGTCCCTTCCAGCACGTCGGGATCAAGGGTGCCGGCGTGGGCGAACCCTTGGCGGCCGTCGGCGATCACCCGGATGCCCACTCCCTGCGACTCGGCCACCGACAGCGACTCGATGTCCCCCTCATACACCCGCACCTCGGTCTCGCTGCTGTGGCCGACCACCGCCTCGATCTGCTCGCCGCCGCGGCCCCAGCCCACGATGCGCTCGGCGATCTCCAACAACTCTTCGGGGTTCATGCAGTGATCCTGTTGGTGCTCGGCCGGGGTCGAAAGCGGGTCACGCCGCGGTTCCGCCGATGGTCATCGAAGCCACCCGCAGGGTGGGCGTGCCGTCGCCCACCGGCACGCCCTGGCCGTCTTTGCCGCAGGTGCCCGGCGAGCCCATGGCGAAGTCGTTGCCCAGCGCCTCGATGCCGGCCAGCACCTCGGGGCCGTTGCCGATCAGGTTGCCCTCGCGGATCGGTGAATCGATCTGGCCGTTGACGATCAGGTAGGCCTCGCTCATGCCGAACACGAAGTCGCCGGTGGCGGTGTTGACCTGGCCACCGCCCAGGTGGGCCACGTACACCCCCCGGTCGGTGGCCGCGATGATGGCCTCGGGATCCTCGGTGCCGTTGGCCAGGTAGGTGTTGGTCATCCGCACCATGGGCAGGTGCTGATAGCTCTGGCGACGGCCGTTGCCCGAGCTCTCCCGCCCCTGTTTGCGGGCCCGCAGCAGATCCCACATGTAGTCGGTGAGCACCCCGCCCTCGATGAGCACGTTGCGCTGGGCGGGGCGGCCCTCGTCGTCGATGGCGTAGGCCCCCCACTCCCGGGCCATGGTGCCGTCGTCGATGAGGGTGACTTCGGGGTGGGCCACCTGCTCGCCCACCCGGTTGCGGAACACCGAGGCCTGCTTGGCCACCAGGTCGGCCTCAAGGCCGTGGCCGCAGGCCTCGTGGAACAGCACCCCGCCGCCGCCGGGTCCGATCACCACCGGCATCGAGCCGCTGGGCGCGGGCTGGGCCGCCAGCTTGGTGAGCGCCCGGTTGGCCGCGGTGCGGGCCAGGGCGTCCACCTCGTACTCGTCGAACAGCTCGAAGCCGATGGGGCGGCCCACGCTCTCAAACCCGGTCTGCATGCCGGTGTCGCCCACCGCCACGCACGACACCGCAAACCGAGTGCGCACCTGGTCGTCCCCGGCCAGCAGGCCGTCGCTGTTGGCCACCAGGATACGGCGACGCCCGTCGGCGTAGCGGGCCGACACCTGGGAGATGGCCGACCCGGCTGCCCGGGCGGCGTCGTCGGCTCGGCCCAAGAGCTCCACCTTGGTCGCCTTGGCCACCGTCTCGGGCAGCACCTCGACCTGGTGGGGCGCCGGGGCGTCCACCCGGTCGAGCGCCGCCGCCTTGCGGCCCCCGCCGCCGCCCCGGGCGGCGGCCGCCGCGGCCCGGGCCGCCTTGGCCAAGCCGGCCTCGCTCAGATCAGAAGTGTGGGCGAATCCGGTGGTCTCCCCCACCACCACCCGGATCCCCGCCCCCCGGGTGCGACCTGAGGTCAGCTCCTCCACTTTGCCGTCGTCCAACAACGCCGACGACGACTGCCGGTCCTCCACAAAGACCTCGGCAAACTCGCCCCCGGTCCGCAGCGCCTCAGACAGCGTGCCCGTAACCACAGACTCGTCAATCACAGCTTCTCCCTTGCCTCGACGCCACAGCCTACTGCCACCTGGAATAGAAGCGACGAGCACCGCGTCACCGGTCAGATGCAGTTCACCGCGATGTTCAAGGCAGCACACACGTGCCGGCTGCGCTCAGCGCTCAGCGTGCCGAGCCGATCGGTGAGCTCGCCCGCAGACACATTCAAGACGCTGTCAAGCTGCGCACAGCAAGCCTGCGGTACCGGATCCAAACCCGGCTCCAGCAGGACTTCTGTGAGCAGACCGCGAATGTTCGTCGTGCACGGTGCGACGATGACCCGCCGCAGCCGCTGAACCGCCACATCACGCGACAGCACAACCACAGGGCGCAGCGGCAGATCAGGCGTCTCACACCACCAAACTTCGCCGTAGCGGGGAAGCCGCGTCACATCTCGCGTCGGGCGCTGAGAAACGACTCGATATCACCCCATGCATCGGGAGCATCAAGGGGTACTGAGCGATAAGCCTCGTAGTGACGGTCGATCTCGGCGCTGCGGCGCTCACGGCATAGCGCCGCCAGCGCCTCATCCATCAGACGAGCATCCCGCATACCCGGCATCGACTCTCTCGCAAGGGCAAGCAGTTGACCATCCACCGTCGTGCTGATCCGCTGCCGATTCATGCCACAAATGTAGCATGACTCGCCATCCCTTCCTACCGGTAGAAAACCTAGGCCTCCTGCGAGCTTCGATCCTGTTCTCAGGCCAGGTTGGATCGGCGGGGGTAGGCGTGTTCGGGGTCGCAGATGATGTTCACCACGTAGGGAACGCCGGCGTTCAGGGCCCGCTTGAGGGCGGGAGCGATGTCGTCGGGACGCTCCACCGTCTCCCCGGCCCCGCCGAGGGCGGCCACCACCTGGTCGTAGCGGCACCCCTGTTGGAGGTCGGCGGCCACGTCGTAGCCGTACATCTGGCGCATGGGGTGCTTCTCCAGCCCCCAACAGCCGTTGTTGCCCACCACGATGGCTACCGGCAGGTTGTGGCGCACCAGCGAGTCGGCGTCCATCAGCGAGAACCCGGCCGCCCCGTCGCCCAGCAACAGCACCACCTGGCGGTCGGGGTGAACCACCCGGGCAGCCATGGCGTAGCCCAGCCCGGTGCCCAGGCAGCCGTAGGGGCCGGGATCGAGCCAGTGGCCCGGCCGGTAGGAGTCCACGAACCGCCCGGCGTAGGAGACGAAGTCGCCGCCGTCGCCGATCACCACCGCATCCCGGTCGAGCACCTGGCGCAGCTCCCCGAACACCCGGGCGGGCAAGATCGGATCGGCTGCGGTGGCGAGCAGGTCCTCTTCCTCGGCCCGAGCGCCATCCTCTGCGTCGCGCAGCTGGGCCACCCATCGGGCGCGCTCCGCGGAGTGGGCCGGCGCGGGGCCGTCGGCCAGCGCCGCCAGCATCTGGGCCAAATCGCCCGACACTGCCGCGGCCGGCTGGGCGTGGGTCGACACCGACTCGGCGCTGTCGGTCAGATGCACCACCTGGGCATCGCCGAACCGGCCGAACGAGAGCCGGAAGTCGAGCGGGGTCCCGGCCACGATCACCAGATCGGCGTCGGTGCGCAGCATCCGCCGGGTGCGGCTGAAGAACAGCTCGTGATCGGCGGGCAGACATCCCCGGCCCAGCCCATTGGCGAACGCGGGCAGCCGCTGGGCCTCAACCCAGGCCCGCAACCCGTCCCAGGCGCCGTCCCAGTACACGTCGCTGCCCACCAGCAACGCGGGGCGGCGGGCGGCCGCCAATAACTCGGCCACTGCGGCCACCCCGTCGGCGTCGGGAGCCGCGCCCATCGCCATGGGCTCGTCGGGCACGGTCCCGGTGCCCTCGGAGAACAGCACGTCCATGGGGTAGTCCACGAACACCGGCCCGCGATGGGGGGTCATGGCCTCCTGCACCGCCCGGTAGGTGGCCAAGGACAGGTCGTCGCCGCCCCCGGCGGTGAGCGACTGCTTGGCAACCGGGGCCAAAATGGGAACGTGGTCCAGTTCTTGGAGCGAGCCCGACCCCCAGCGGGCCTCCGGCGCCCGGCCGCCCAGCACCACCAGCGGCGCGCCGTTGAGCCGGGCGGTGGTCACCGCGCTCACCGAGTTGGTCACCCCCGGGCCGGCAGTAACCGCGGCCACCCCCGGCCGACGGGTCAGCTTGGCCAGGGCCTCGGCCGCGAACACCGCCGTCTGCTCGTGGCGCACGTCGTAGAGCACCACGTCGCCCCGGCGCACCGCGGCGTCATACAGCGGGAAAATATGGCCCCCCGACAGGGTGAAAAGCTCCTGCACACCGAAGGGGGCCAGCGCAGCCAGCACCTGATCGCCCCCGTGGCCCGTCACCGGTTTCCCCGACATTCGCCTCACCGTAACCTCCAATGAACCTCGCCGGGACAATAGCCTTGGCCGAATGACCCCGACGGCCGCCCCAGCTGTGTGCGCGGGCCTGGGAGCCCGGCTGCCCTGCGACAGCGAGCCGTGGTTTGACTGACAAGCACACCGCCCGCCGGGCGCTCAGCATCGCGCTCCGGGTAGGCGTCAGCGTGGCCCTGATTGCCCTGTTGATCTGGTGGTTGCCGTCGTTCGACGCCGACGAGCTGTGGCCCGACTTCAACTCGGCCACCCCCTTCTGGCTCATCGGCGCGTTGGTGCTCACCATGGCCAGCATGGTGCTGGCCACCGCCCGATGGTACGAAGTGGCCCGCGCCCTGGGGATGCAGGTCAGGCCCCAGCGCATGTTCTCGCACTACATGGCGGGGATGTTCATCTCCAATTTCGTGCCCACCACCGTGGGCGGCGACGTGCTGCGCATCGCCCGCCTCACCAACGACACCGACGACGGCCCCCACAGCTTTGCCTCAGTGCTGTTGGAACGGCTCAGCGGCTGGATCGCCCTGCCGGTGTTCTCACTCCTCGGCCTTGCCCTGAACGAAGAGCTGCGAGGGCTGGGGGCGCCTTCCCGAGTCGCCGCCATCACCGCCGGCCTCACGCTGCTGTCCCTGGGCCTGATCCTGATATTGGTGGGCAACCAGAGCTTCGGCCGCTGGGTCAGGAAGCACAACGGCTGGGTCCGATTCGTGAACGGGCTGCACACCGGCATCGACGAGCTGCGAGCCAAGCCCCGCGACACCGGACGGATCCTGCTCACCGCCTTCGCCTATCAGGCGGTGATGCTGGCCGCAGCCGGCTGTGCCGCCAAAGTTGTGGGAATCAATGGGCTGGGACCCACCGAGCTGATGGCCTTCATACCCGCGGTGCTCATCATCCAGGTTCTGCCCATCGCCCTGGGCGGGCTCGGACTTCGGGAGGGGGCGCTGGTGCTGTTCCTCCACGACTTGGTGCTCGACGACGAGCGGGCCATCGCCATGGGCCTGCTGTTGTACTTCCTCACCGTGGCCGGCAGCCTGGTGGGGCTGCCGGCGCTGGTCTTCGGCGGCCGCCACTGGCAGAGGGTCACACGTTCTCGACATGGGCACTGACCCCGGCTGGCATCTCCGCCTCACGCCGCCATGAAGCTGTCCGCTCTGAAGCCGGGTTCCAAATCCAAGAGCCGGACCCGGCCCCGCTGGTACCTGGAGCTGGCCGTCATCGGCGCGTTCTACGGCGTCTACTCCTGGGTGCGCAACCAGTTCGGGTCAGCGGCGGTGCCGCCGGCCGAGGCCCAGGCCAACGCCGAGATGGCAATCGACTGGGAGCGAAGCATCGGGCTGTATTTCGAGCGCGACCTCCAAGACCTGTTCATCGGCTGGGTGGCATTCATCCAGTTCTGGAATCTCTTCTACGGGCTATTCCACTTCGCGGTCACCGCGTTCACGCTCATCTGGCTCTACTGGCGCCTCCCCCGGCACTACCCGTTCTGGCGCACCACCGGGCTGGTGGCCACCGGCTCGGCCCTGGTGGGATTCGCGCTGTTCCCGCTGATGCCCCCCCGATTGCTGTCGGTGGGCGGCCGCTACGGCGGCGACCTGCCCGACACCGGATATGTCGACACGGTGACCGATTTGGGCGGGCTGTGGTCATTCACCTCGGGCGCGGCCGAAACGCTCTCCAACCAGTACGCCGCCATGCCCAGCCTGCACTTCGCCTGGGCGATGTGGTGCTTTCTGGCGCTGCGCAAACACCTCGTCCACCCGATCGGAAAATGGGCCATCGCCGCCTACCCCTGGCTCACCCTGTTCGCCATCGTGGTGACGGCCAACCACTATTGGATCGACGCGGCGGGCGGGCTGGGCGCGCTGGGCGTGGGCTGGGCCGCGGCCCGGGGCTACCACAAGTTGCACAACCGCGAGTAACCTTAACCACGCCTACCTGTTGTGCGGTCCTCGGGGTACGGGCAGCTACCACAAGTTGCACAACCGCGAGTAACCTTAACCCCCAATCCCGAGGGGAGGGACGTGGACGCCAACCATCTGCCCAAAATCACCTGTCCGGCCGACCTCCGCCGACTGGGCGACGAGGAATTGGCCGAACTGGCTGAGGAGATCCGCGAGTTCATCATCGAGACGGTTCAGGAACATGGGGGCCACCTGGGCTCCAACCTGGGCGTGGTGGAGCTGACGCTGGCCCTTCACCTGGTGTTCGACTCTCCCCGAGACATCATCTTGTGGGATACCGGCCACCAGGCCTATGTCCACAAGATGCTCACTGGACGGCTGGACCAGTTCAAGACGCTGCGCAAGCCCGGCGGCTTGTCGGGTTACCCGAGCCGGGAGGAATCCCCCCACGACTGGATCGAGAACAGCCACGCCTCCACCGTGTTGAGCTACGCCCACGGTCTGGCCACGGCCCAACAGGCCCGCGAGGGCGAGCATCGGCGGGTGATCGCGGTGGTGGGCGATGGATCACTCACCGGCGGGGTGGCCTTTGAAGGGCTCAACAACATCGGGCACTCGGGCTGCGACGTGACCCTCGTGCTCAACGACAACGGCCGGTCGTATGCCCCCACCGTCTCCCGGCTGTCGGAAAGCCTGCTGCGGGTTCGGATGGACCCCCGCTATGTCCGCACCGACAACCAGCTCCGCAAGGTGCTCAACAGCATCCCCTGGGTGGGTGATCTAGCCGGCCGGACCCTGGGGGCCACCAAAGCGGCAGTACGAGAGATGGTGGAGCCCCGCACGTTCTTCGACGAGCTGGGCATCAACTACTTCGGCCCGTTCGACGGCCACGACCTGGCCAAGCTGGAACGGGTCTTCAGCCGGGTTTCCCATCTGGAGGGGCCCTGCCTGGTGCATGTGCTGACCCAGAAGGGCCGAGGGCACGCCCCGGCCGAGAACGACCCGGTCAAGAACATGCACGATATGTCCTACGCCAAGCCGGGCAGCTACACCGAGGCGTTCACCAATGCGCTGATCAAAGAGGCCGAGGCCCGGCCTGAGTTGGTGGCCATCACCGCGGCCATGCCCGACTCCACCGGACTGCTGCCGTTCGCTGAGCGCTTCCCAGAACGCTGCTTCGACGTGGGCATCGCCGAACAGCACGCGGTGACCGCGGCCGCGGGCATGGCCTTGGGCGGGCTCCGCCCGGTTGTGGCCATCTACTCCACATTCTTGACCCGGGCCATCGACCAGGTGAACCTCGATGTGGGCCTGCACAACCAGCCAGTGGTGTTCTGCCTCGACCGGGCGGGCATCACCGGCGACGACGGGCCGTCGCACCACGGCGTACTCGACATGGTGCTGCTCACCAAGATTCCGGGCATGACCGTGCTGGCCCCGTCGTCATATCAGGATCTTCAGCAGATGCTGCACGACGCCCTGGAGATCACCACCGGCCCGGTGGCCCTGCGGTGGTCCAAGACCGCCGCCCCATCGGTGCCCGAAAACCAAGTGGGCTACGGCCTCAAAGGCCGCAAGGTGGCAGACGGCACCGACGTGTGCCTGCTGTCGGTGGGCAAGATGCTGGCCTCGGTGGAGGAAGCCGCCGCGCTGCTGGAGGCCGACGGCGTGTCGGCCACCGTGTGGGACGTCCGCTGCGTCAAGCCCCTCGACGAGGACATGTTGAGCGACGCCGCCGGCCATCGGGCGGTGGTAACCGTCGAGGACGGCTGGCGGGAAGGCGGCGCGGGCAGCTCCGTCGCCGACCGTCTGGCCCATTCTGGCCACGAGGGGCCGGTGCCCGCCATCCGGGTGCTGGGCGTGCCCAACCAGTACATCCCCCAGGGAGTACCCGACCAGATCCTCGCCGATTGCGGCCTCGACGCCGCCGGCATCGCCGACGCCGCCCGCCAAGCGCTAGCAGTCAAGGTTTCGCGAACTGGCTGAGGATTTCCTTGACCGCCTCGCCGTAGGCGGCCAGTTTGGCGGGGCCGATGCCGGGGACGGCTCGGAGTTCAGCGTCGGTGGTGGGGCGGCGAGCGGCCAGTTCGATGAGGGTGGCGTTGCTGAACACGATGTAGGCGGGCACATCGTCGGCCCGGCTGCGCTCTCGCCGCCAGGCTTTCAGCGCCTCGAACGCGGCCGCGCCCTGGGGGTCGGTTGGGGGCTGGGGTTGGGGGCGTTTGGCCGGTTTGGCCGCGGTGGGCGGTGTCGGCGGTGAGGCTGAGCCGACCATGGCCGGAGGGGTGAGCAAGCCGACCGCCGACTCAGGAGCGGGCTCGGGGTCGGGAGGGGGCTGGTAGCGGGCAGCAAGCTCCTCGCGGAAGTCGGTGGGCGGGTCGCCGCAGATGAGGGTCACCGATTCCGAGCACCGGGTGAGGGCCACGTGGAACACCCGGCGCTCTTCTTCCGGGTCGCCCGACAAACGGTGGGGCATCAGCCCCTTCGAGGCCTCGTAGACGATCACATGGGGCCATTCGCGGCCCTTCACCTTGTGGACGGTGGCCAGCTGCACGCCGTGGCCGCCGTCACCCTGGTAGCTGTCGGCCAGCCGGTCGGCCAGCCACCGCCGGAAATCGGTGGGATCGGAATGCAGGTGGGCCACCGAGATGAGCGCCCGCAGATCGTCGCCGTGGGCCGACCGGTCCACCGAGCGGCGAGAGGCGTCCAGCCGGGTGTCGAGGCTGCCGCCGAGTCCCATGTCGTCGCGCACCGTCTCCAGCAGGTGCCGGGTGGTGATCTCGCCGTCGGCCCGCTTCGTCTTCGACCGCAACATCTCGACGTCTTCGGCGAACTCATCCACCTTCTTGGAGGACCGCTCGTCTTTGATGCGGCCAGCCAGAGCCTTGATCTGCGAGGTGCTCTGCTGCTCGGCGATCCACTCGATGACCCGGGGGGAGATGCCCCGGGGCGGGCGGCGGGCCGCGTCCGACAGGGATCGAGACGGCAGGGCGCGCTCGGGGGCGGTGGCGATGTCGAGCCAGGCCAGTGCGGCGGCCACTCCGGTGCGCTCCAAGAACCCGCGGCCCACGGGCTGGGCGGACGGCACTCCCATGTCGCCGAGGACGATCTGGGGGACCAACAGCGTGCTGTTCACCCGGGTCAGCACGGCGATGTCGGCCGGCTGCGCGTCCGCGGCCAGCAGCGATTCAACGGCTCGGCGCAGCCCCGGCGCCCCGTCGGGCGCCGCTTCCACCGCGAGGGTCGGGCCAGTATCGGCACCACGCCGCCCTTCGGCGCTGGCCGCCGCGGGCACCGGCTCGCTGCCGCCCAGCGGTTCTCGGCCCGGGGCCGCGGTGATGCGCTTGTCGATGCGGCGGCGGTTGTGGGACAACAGGTTTGTCGCGGCCTCCACCACCTCGGGGGGACAGCGGTAGTTCACGTGCAGCTCGTGGCGCCGGGCGCCGGGGAAGAACTTGTCGTAGCCGATCAGCCACTCCGGAGACGCCCCCGAGTAGCCGTAGATGGTCTGGTCGTCGTCGCCCACGCCGAACACATCGGAGCGGGGTCCGGCCAACAGCCGCACCAGCAGCAAGTGCGCGGGGGTGAGGTCTTGGAACTCGTCCACCAGCAGGATGCCGCAGGTGCGCCGGGCGGCGGCCCGGGCGCCCGGGTCGCTCAGCAGGATGTCGATGGCCCGGATGATCTGGTGGTCGAAGTCCACCAGCCCCTCGGCGTCGAGCAGGTCGGCGTACCGGGGCGCGAACTCGGAGAAATCGGGCACGTCGGGATGGAAGTCGCGCTCCACCTCGGCGGGATCGCGCAAACCCAGCCGGGACGCGCCCAGCGCCTCGATCCAAGGGGCAAGCTGGTCGGTCATGGCCCGACGCTTGCGGGGCACCAGCCCGTCGAGCAGGTCCCGCACCCCCCGCTCGTCCACCACCTCCACCCGTCCGCGGTCTCGGGGGCGGGCGAACGGCCCGGTGCCGTTGCACACCGCCAGCGCCAGGCTGTTCAAGGTTCTCACCTCGAGGCCGGGCAGATCGACGGTGCGCTCTTGCATCTCGGCCCGGGCCCGCACGTTGAACGCCACCAGGCAGACGGCCCGGGGATCCACGCCGAGGTCGCGCACCAGGTATCGGGCCCGCTCGGTGAGCACCCGGGTCTTGCCCGACCCGGCCGGGGCCACGATGCAGGCCGCGCCGCCCAGATGGCCGACCGCGGCCCGCTGGTCGTCGGCCAGGTCGGCCTGGGGCTGGGCCGGGGTCATCGCCGCCAGGCTGCCCACCGCCGAGTTCGCCGTCGGCACCACCCCGGCGCCCAGCGCCTCGGGGTCGAACACGTCGAACGGCCCCCCGTCGCACCAGACCGGCCCACCCTCGGCCATCACGTCGCCCGGCTCGTCAGCCCTCGCCAGCCGCGCCCCCAACGCCAGCGCCCGCTCGCGCAACTCGAACCGGGGCGCCTCGGGGTCGCGCCAATCCACCGCGTTGGCCGTCAACAAGTGGCGAAGCACCTCTGCCGACATGGTCAAACCCGGTTTCAGCTCCCACCACTGCGCCCGCAGCACCGGCTCGGCCTCCGGCAGGTCGCCGTCCAGCTCGATCACCAACGGCGTGCGCTCGATCCACGCCCGCCTCAACTCCCGCCCCACCTCGGGGTCGAATTCACCGGTGTGAACCGTCACCCGCCGGCAATCCCCCCACGTCTCCGGCACCGCTTGCCCCACCCCCACCAACACGCTCCGCCCCAGCGCTGCCGGCCCTCTCATTTGAACTCGGCCAGGGCTTTGCGGATTGACTTCATCAGCAAGATGAGGTGCAGGTCGTCAGTGGGCGAGGACTCGAACTCCGGGATCAAATGACGGTAGAAGTCCCGAGCTTCTGTGCTCTCGGAATGGACCAGTAATCCTCGGCACCCTATTTCGCCCCCCAATGCCATGGTGCGGGCGAGCACGTCCTGGAGCAAGCCGGCACCTATTCCCCGACCTTCGCAAGCGGTGCTGACCCCGAGACGGGCCAACAATGCCACCGGTTGGGGATAGCGGCCAGCACCCTGTCGCAATCGAATAGGTCCATCCTCAATATTGATCTGCGCCATGCACCATGCGTAATACGCAACCACCTCAACCTGCTCAGGCTGGGTGACCACAAGCACCTTGGTAGCGCCCATCGACATCGACTGGCGGGCATGACGGCGGAGCCATTCGGTTTGCTCACTCGAACGGCACTCGAAATTCTCCAGATGATGCTCTGCCTTGAGAATTGCCGGCGGTAGGTACTGCGGATTACTCGACAACGAAGGGTGACGGACGGGCCATCAGCGCTCGCAGGCCGGGGAGGTCTTGAGCAGGACGGCTGTTGATTTTCTCCCACTCATCCACGGCTTCTGCGCTGAGCGTGAACTCGTTGCGGTCAGCCAGCACCCGGCGAGCGGCAATCGTCAAGTGGGTCAAGACGAACTCGGTCAATTGAGTCCCGTTCACGCTCACCGCACGATCGATCAGGGCGCGATCAGCGGGTGTCATTCGAACCTCAATCCTCTCGCTGCGTCGAGGTCGCACATCGGCTACCACGGCTCCCTCCCAATCCTTCAGGCAAAACTGTACGGTTAGTGTACGGCAAGAAAGTGATGATGGCAATGGCCAACACCACACTGGCCCAGCTTCTAGCTCCGAACGAGGGCGCCGGGGCGGGCACCGGTGGGCTGGCCGTGGCGGAAGGTGATCTGGCCGGCGCAGATGGTGGCGTCGTAGCCGTCGGCGGTTTGCAGCAGGCGGCAGGCGCCGGTGGGCAGGTCGCCCACCACTTCGGGCAGGTGGAGTCGCATGGCGTCGAGATCGATCACGTTGGCGTCAGCCCGCTTGCCGACGGCCAGCACGCCCCGGTCGTCGAAGCCGTACAGCTCGGCCGGCTCGCAGGCAAGCATCTTCACCGTCTCGGCGACCGACAGCTTCGGCCCCCGCCGGCGGTCGCGCACCCAGTGCTGGAGCATGTAGGTGGGCAGGCTGGCGTCGGAGATCACGCGGCAATGGGCCCCGCCGTCGGCCAACCCGACCACCGTCATGGGATGCACCATCATCTCCCGCAGATCCTCCAAGTCGCCGTGGCGATAGCCGGTGAAGAACACCTGGAGCATCCCCCGCTCGCACATCAAGTCGTACACCAGCGCCAGCACGTCGACCCCTGCCCGCTCGGCCATGGCCGCCACCGACTCCGACGGGTCGGGCTCGAACACCGGTCCGCCGTCAAACGGGAACGTGGCGTGCAGGGAATGGCGCAAAATGCCCATGGCCGGATCACCCGGGACATCCTCGGCCAAGATGGCCGCCCGCACTTCGGGGCGGCGCAGCTCCGCCAACCGCTCCTCCAGCGGCAGGCAGCCGAGCGGCTGATACGCGGTCCGCCTGGCGAACGGGTTGAACTGGTCCCATCCGGCCAGCAGTCCGCCGGGGCGGCCCTGCACCTGGGGCACCAGCTTGGCCCCCTCGGCGTTGGCCCGCTCCACGATGTCCATCTGCCGGCGCCACTGGCCGGGGTTGACGTGGATCTGGACCATGGTGAAGGTGATGGCCCGGCCGGTCTCCAGGCTGAGGCGCCGGTACAGCTCCACCTCGCGGATGGGGGCGTCGGGATCCTCGCCCATGGAGCCGGCGGGCACCACCTCCACCAGCGACCGGCCGCCCAGCGCGCCCATGATGGCGGCCAACTCCCCGTGATCGGCGAACGTTCCCGGCACCGGCACCCCGGACAGCGACGTGTGCAGCGGCAGCCGGTTGGTGGAGAACGCCACCGCGCCGGCCTGGGTCCCCTCGCCCACGATGCGGGCCATCTCGGCCAGCTCGGCCGCGGTGGCCGAGCCGGCAGTGGCTCCCCGGTCGCCCATCACATAGGCCCGCACCGCCCCATGGGGCACTTGGGCCGCCACATCGATGGTGCGGCCCAGGCGCTCAAGCTCGTCGAGATACTCGGGAAATGTCTCCCACCGCCAGGTGATCCCCTCGTGCAGGGCCGCGCCGGGAATGTCCTCCACGCCCTCCATCAGCTCGATCAGCCAGTCGTGGCGGCTGGGATCGGCCGGGGCGAACCCCACCCCGCAGTTGCCCATCACCACCGTGGTCACGCCGTGCCACGCCGAGGGGGCCATGATCGGATCCCAGGTGGCCTGACCGTCGTAGTGGGTGTGGACGTCCACGAACCCGGGCGTCACATAGCGGCCCTCGGCGTCGATGACTTCGGCGGCGTCGGCGTCGATGCGGCTCTCGATGGCGGCCACTCGTCCGTCAGACACCGCCACATCGGCCACCATCGGCGCAGCCCCGGTCCCGTCGACAACCGTGCCCCCGCGAATCAGCAGTTCAAACATGGGGCCATTCTGCCAGGCCGCGCCGACAGTGCCCACAGGGCCGGCGATTCAGATGCGAGAAGAGTTCAGGCTCGCGCGAAATAGGGGTTATCGCCGGCCTCGTGGTCGGTGGCGTCCACCACGTCGGTGATCTCGGGGATGGCCTCGGTGATCATCACGGTGATGCCCTCCCGCAGGGTGGCCGCGCTCATGGCACAGCCCTGGCAGCCGCCGCCCATGGTGATGTAGGCGGTGTGCCCCTCCACCCCCAGCAAATTGGCGAATCCCCCGTGGGAGGCCAGCGAGGGATTGATGTGCTGGTCCAAAAGCTGCTGGAGCTTCTCGGGGATCGTGCCGGCGAGCTCCAAGTCGGCGCCGGCCAGCAAATCGGGCTTGTTGGGGTTGCGGATCACCAGACCGCCCTGCATGGGGTTGTTGGGCAGATCCAGCGTGGCGCCGGTCAGATTCTCCACCGACTCCTCGGGGATCATCACGGTTAGGCCGTCCGAAACGATGTGGCGGTGACCCTCGGCGCAGTCGGCCACCTCCTCGAACGCCAGATCGTAGGTGTAGTCGGCCCCGCTGACCCCGGTGATCTCGATGCGCAGGCCAAGGGCCTCGGGGGCATCCTCGTTGGACCGGATGTCGAGCACCTTGGCAATGGCCGCCTCGGTGACCTCGAAAAGTTGGGCTTCGACAGTTTCGCTCACGGCCACCAGCCTACCCGAGCCCGACCTCCGCCACCACGGCCTGAACCGTGGATGCGGATACGGCATCAGCCTCGGCGGATGCGGCCCCGCAGCGAGCGGAAGGCCAGCGATTGGGCCAAGACCCCCACCGCGCCGATGGCCAGCAGTGCCCGCCCCAGGGCCCAGCCGTCCCAGCCGTTGAACAGCGAGCGCATCCCCTCCAGGGCATAGGTCATGGGGTTGAACCAGGTGATGGCGGCCAGCCAGTCGGTCATCACGTCGCGGTCCACCCAGGCAGTGGTCAGGAACATGAAGGGGAAGAACAGCAGGAAGCTGGTGTTGACTGCGGCCGGGTTCCCGGTGCGCAGCGCGATGGCATAGGGAAATCCGGTGTAGGCCAGCCCCCACAGCGCCCCGAACACCACGAACACCACAAGGCCCAGCACCCCGGTGGCGCCGAAGCTCACGCCGATGATGAAACCCAGCGCGATCACCGGCACGGCCATGACGACGAACAGCGTGAAATCGGCCACCATCAGCCCCAGCAGCAGGGCATAGCGGTTCACCGGCGTCATCAGCAGCCGGGCGAAATAGCCGTCGGAGATGTCGATCACCAGCGATGTGGCCCGAGACATGCCGGTGACCGCGGTCATGATCGCCACCGGCAGCTGGAAGGCCTTGTAGTCGATGCCCGACACGGCCTGATCGGCCAGGTTCTGGATGGCGCCGATGGTGACCACCAAGAAGAACAGGGGAATCAGCATGGCGGGGATGATCGATTCCAAGTCCCGGGGCAAAAGCCGCAGAGCCCGGCTGGACACCGAGGCCATGTCGCTGAAAAACCCCGACGGGCGGGCTCTGATCACCGCGCCGGCGGGCCGGCCGGAAAGGGCGGTCTCGCTCATTCCTCCACCTCGATTCGGGCCCCCGTCAGCTCCAAGAACACGTCGTCGAGCGTGGTGGGGTGAATCGACAGGTCGGCCACCTCCACGCCGGCGGCCGACAGGGCCACCGCCACCGGGCTGACAACCGAGGCCCCGTCACCGGTTACCGCGCTCACCTCGTTGCCGTAGACCTCGATATGGCTGATCCCCGCCACCCCGCCGATGGCCCGGGCAGCCGCCTCGGGATCGCCGACCACTCGGGCCACCACAACGTCGGAGCCCACCGTGCGCTTGAGCTCGTCGGGAGCCCCCTCGGCCACGAGGCGGCCCTCGTTCAAGATGCCCACCCGATGGGTCAGCACGTCGGCCTCTTCCAAGTACTGGGTGGTCAAGAAGATGGTCATGCCCAGGTCGCGGTTCAGCCGGCGCACCTGATCCCACACCACGGCTCGGCTTATGGGGTCGAGCCCGGTGGTGGGCTCGTCCAAGAACAGCACCTCGGGGTTGTGCATCAGCGCGGCGGCCAGATCCAGTCGGCGCTTCATGCCTCCCGAATAGGTGGACACCCGCCGGTCGATGGCGCCCATCTCCAGCAGGGGGGCCAGCTCTTCGATGCGGGCGGCGATCGAATCGCGCTCCAGGCCGTAGTACCGGCCTTGCAGCATCAGCGTCTCCCGGCCGGTGAGCTTGCCGTCGAGGGCGGCGTCCTGAAGGGCCACGCCGATGCTGAGCCGCACCTGGTCGCTCTGGGTGGCCACGTCGAAGCCCGCCACCGACGCTGAGCCCGCGGTCATCGATGCCAGCGTGCACAGCACCCTCACCGCAGTGGACTTGCCCGCGCCGTTGGGCCCCAGAAACCCGTAGACCTCCCCGGCGGCCACCTCCAGGTCGAGCGAGTCTACCGCCACGACGTCCCCGTAAGTGCGGCGCAGCCCATTCGCGGAAATGGCAGACGGCACAGACGATGATGGTACAAGCGACCGTCGCGATATTCTCATCGCCCATGACCGAGACAACCAGCCCCTCGGTCAGCTATGAGCTGACCGGAGACGTCGCCGTGGTCCATCTGGACGACGGCAAAGTGAATGTCTTGTCCCACGAGATCATCTCCGCCTTGCATGAGTCGCTCGACCGAGCCGAGCAAGAGGCCCGGGCGGTGGTGATGGCCGGCCGACCCGGCAAGTTCAGCGCCGGCTTCGATTTGAAGGTGATGCAGGCCGGACCGCAGGAGGCCGGCAATCTGTTCCGGGCAGGCATGGACTTGTTCCTGCGGCTGTACGAGTTCCCCCTTCCGGTGGTGGCCGCCTGCACCGGCCACGCCTTGGCCGCTGGGGCCATCTGGCTGATGTGCTGCGATGTGCGCATCGGGGCTGATGTGCAAGCCAAGATCGGGCTCAACGAGACCGCCATCGGGATGGTGCTCCCCCCATCGGTGGTCACGCTGGCCCGCGACCGGCTGTCGCCCCGCCACGTCCACTCCTCGGTTCTGCTGGCCCGGCTCTATTCGCCGCAATCAGCCATTGACGCGGGCTATCTGGATTGGGTGGTGCCCGCCGGGGAATTGGAGCAAGCCGCACTGGCCGAAGCTGCCGGGTTGGCCGGGAGCCTCTCGATCGACGCCTTCGCCGGCACCCGTCGCGTCGTGCGCGGCCCGGTGGCCAGGGCCGTTCACCAGATGCTCGACGGCGACACCGACTCATTCACGGGAGGACTAGTGACATGAGCGATCCAGTTGTTGATCTTCTGGAGTCGGTTTGGGCGTCGATCGCCCGGCTCGGGGCCGAGTTGGGCAATGAGCAGTGGGACACGCCCACCGAGTGCCCCGGCTGGTCGGTGCGCGATCAGGTGAGCCACATCGTCGGACTCGAGCGGATGCTGGCCGGAGAACAGCCCGAGCCCGCTGCCACCGATGGCGGGCTCGACGGCATCGCCGCCTTCAACGAGGGCCAGATCGCCCCCCGCCGATCTCGGCCCGGCGCAGAGGTGCTGGCCGAGATGAGCCACATCTGCGCCCGGCGGCTGGAGATGCTGCGGGCCCTGCCCGACGAGAAATGGGACGAGGTGGGCTTCACCCCCATCGGCGACGCCCCGTATCGGACGTTCATGCACATCCGGGTGTTCGACTGCTGGGCCCACGAGCAGGACATGCGCCGAGCGCTGGGCATGCCCGGCCATCTGAGCGGCCCGGTGGTCCAGCACTGCCTCGACTGGCACATCCGCAACATGGGCTTTGTGGTGGGCAAAAAGGCCGGCGCCCCCGACGGCAGCACCGTGGTGTTCGCCGTGGACGGCGACGCCGACGGGCCCCGGGGCGTGGCGGTGGCCGACGGGCGGGCCCAGCCGTCGGCGCCGGCCCACGATCCCACCGTGACCGTGTCCACCGACGTCGACACCTACAACGCGCTGTGCTGTGGCCGCACCGATCCCGCCGGCGCGCTGGCCTCAGGCCTGGTGGCGGTGGACGGCCACCGCGAGCTGGGCGAACGGGTGGTTCTGTCCTTGCCCTACGTTTCGTGAGCGCCGGGATCCCGATGCAGGGCATCGCCTTCTACTGGCGTCCCGGCTGTGGGTTCTGCGCCCACCTGCACCGTGAGCTGGACCAGCTCGGGGTGCCCATGGACATGCGCAACATCTGGGAGGATCCGGCGGCGGCCGCCTTCGTCCGCTCGGTGGCCAACGGCAACGAGACCGTGCCCACGGTGGTGGTCGGCGGCGCCTCGATGGTCAACCCCGCCCCCGCCCAGGTGATGGCCGCCCTGGCCGACTGCGCCCCCCATCTGGTGCCCGAAGGCTACGAGCCCCCCCAACCCGGGGCAGTGGCCCGGATGCTCAACCGCCTGCTGGGCGGCGATCGGCCGGCAGAGGGCGGCTAGCCCGAAGCCATCCGGGCTTCAAGATCGAGCGCTCGGGGGCTGACCGAGAGATCGAAGTCGGCGCTGCCCAGGGTCCCGGGGTTCCAAACCTCCCGGTCCACCAGCCAGTTGCCCCAGCCGGAGAACCAGCCGTCGTGATACGACTCGAATTGTGGCGCCCACCAGTCCCGCAGCGGCATGCGGGTGGTCTGGTGGCCGGCCAGATCGGGCGCCGAGCCGGCGATGTCGTTTTCGGGGAGGTGGAGCACGAAATCAGCCGACAGCGATGGCGCCGAAGCGCTGTCAATCCAAGAACGGGCCTCGTAGTCCCGGAAGTACCACAGGCTGGGCACCGAGATGCCGGTGTCCACCGCCACCGTCACCGGTCCCTCGCCGATCGATTTGCTGTACTCGTTGAGCGCCTCGATGCGGTGAACGGTGTCCACATAGTCATAGGTGGTGTGGACCTGGGTGAGGAGCTCCCGGGGATCGCGCTGGTTCGCGTAGTTGGATCTCCAGGAGACGAACAGCGTGCTGGCCAGCAGCCCGGCCAGAACCACCCAGACCGGAAGCATCCACGATTTTCTCCGGACCCGCCACAGCACTTGCACCCCATAGCCGGCCAGAAAGCCCATCGGCACCAAGATGTGCAGCGCCAGCCACGGGAACCGCTCGCTGGCCCAGGAGTACGAGAACCAGCTGGCCACCGCGGTCCACAGCATGAACTTGCCGACAAACGTCGGGTTGCGGAACACGTTGACCGCGCCGATCACTGCGAGGACGCACACCAAGAACTCGTACAGCGGGATGGTGTACAGGTAGTAGTGCCACGGCTCGTTGCCCCGGTTGGTCTCCTGTTCGCCCCGCCAGTAGGAAAGCCCCTCGGTGAAGCCGTCCATGAAGCCCTCGGGCTTGTCGAAGAGAACCGTGAACCACAGGGCGAAGAAGAACAGGAACACCGCGGCGGCCAGCGCCCATCCCCACCAGTGGACGCTCCGAGCGGCCCGCACCACCGGCAGATCCCCTATCGACCGGGGGCTGGCCAGCAAGCCGATGACCTCCAGCATGAGCACGCCGTAGACGCCCAAGGTGAGGAAGATCTCCACGTCGTAGTAGGCGCTGACGGCAAAGGCGATGCCCATGGGCACCAGCCCCGCGGGCAGCATCCACGACCACCCGGCGGCCCCCCGGTGGCGGCCCTCACTCTTCCCCGCACGCCTCTGCTGGACCGCCTGTTCGCCCAGCAGGGCCAAAAAGAAGCCCCCGAAGATGAACACCACTATGAACGCGGACTCTTTGACGGCGAAGCCCGCGGCCAATAAGAAGCCGAAGAGCGAGGGCAACAGCAGCGCAGGGCGGTCCAAGAACCGGACGATCACCACCATCATCGCCAGGGTGATGAACGCGGTCAGAGAGTCCTCGCGGCCCAAACGGGTCATGTAGACGGCGATGGGGCTGAAGGCCAGCACCGCGGAGGCGGTCAGGGTTGCCACCGAGCCCAGGGATCGGCGCAAGAACCACGGCAGGATGATCAACCCCACCCCGGCCAGAACCGCGACCATGCGGGCGGTGGTGTGGGACTCCCCGAACACCCAGAAGAACGCCGACGTCAGGTAGAACCGCAACGGCCCGTGGTACACCGGGTCGTACCCCTCGTAGGTGCCCTCCAGGAACTTCCAGGAGTACCAGGCGTCCAGACTCTCATCGTGGTGCAGAGGGCGCTCGGCCAGCTCGACGAGCCGCAACACCAGCCCGGCCAGCGCCATCGCGCCGATGGCAATCGCCAAAGCTGTCTCCGGGCGGCGGCGCCAGAACTCCACCGGACTCCAGCTCCCCGCCACTTCACCTCGTTCCCGGATCATTGCTCGCAACCCTCAGCCCACCTTGTAGATCGCATACTCGCCTTGGGCGAACGCCAGAGCGCCCCGAGCGGCCCAGAACTCCTCGCTGACTCCCGCCCGGCGCTCGATCGGCCCGACCACCACATAGTCCACCCCATAAGCATCCAACAGTTCCTCGGTTCCCTCGAAACCGCCCAGCATGGTGCGGGCCTGCTGATGGCGCGCCGGCCAGTCGATGACCCCGAGGTCGTTGATCCAACCGGCGAATCCCACCACCGTCTGGCGCCCGCTGAGCGCCGGAACCGGATGGGTGTGCTCGAAGCCGATCAAGAACACGCTGTCGGGCGGCGTTTGATCCCGGGCCCACTCCCCCGCGGCCACCCCGTCACCGGTGGTGATGGGGTGGGGCCATACGTTCACCTCGGGATCGACCGCCTTCCAGACGTCCAGCGCGCCCGCGAAGGTGAGGGCGAAGAACAACACCACCGCCCCCGCCACCCCGGGCCATCCGAGAGAGGCCAGCCTCACCAGCACCGCGGCCACCAACAGCGACCCCAAAAGGACCACCGGGACGAACCAATGGGTGTTGTTCCACGGGTGGGACGGGGCCACTCGCACGAAGTTGGGCACGATCAGCCACAGCCACACCGGAATGGACCCCCACAGCAGGACTCGGGGCAGCGTGCCCCTCCACAGCTGGGCCACCAGCATCAACAGCAGGAACATCCCGGCGTTTCGCCACCAGAACGTGAGCAGGTTGTCGGGGTCGGCGGAGTAGCCGGGGGGCTGCATCCAGGGGCCGTTCACCCAGGTCTCCACCACTATTTCGGTGTTCAAAGGCTCGATCCACAGGGCCGCGGGCAGCGAGAACGCCAACGCCGGCAAGGCGAACAGCAGCCACTGCCAGCGGCGGTCCATAACCGCCCAGATCAGGCCCAAACCCAGTGCCACCCCAAAGGAGTACACGTGGAATACGGGCATCAGCCCGACGACCATGCCGGCCGCGGCGAACAGCCGGCGCGATCCCGTCTTGTGGGCCTCGTGCATGAGCACCACCGCGACCAGAAGCAGGGAGAAGCCGGCCAGGGTCGGGCGCTGGGGGAAGAGGTTGCCGGTGACCGCGTTCTCCATCAAGATGTTGCCGGCGTGGTGGCGGGTGTAGTCGGTGGGCAGATCCCAAATGACTCCCCAGCCGCCGTCGGCCCGGTCATGGAAGAAGCGGAGCCATCCCAAACCGCCGAACAGGGTGAACGCCAGCACCGCCGCCACTCCCACCGCTCGGCTGGAGAACAGCCTCACGCCCACCAGATACAGGGTGGGCACGAACGCGAACGCCAGATAGCCCGACGACACCTCCAGCCCGCCAAAGGCGCTCAGACCGGCTCGGTCGAGCATGGCGGCGAAGAAGTCGATTCCGAAGTGGTAGGGCAGCCGGTCGACCCCGAATGCGGTGGGCAGCTCCGGGGGGAAGTTCTCCCCGTGGGCGAACGACGAGGCGTAGGTGAGGTGGGCCTGCCAGTCGGTCCACGACGAGAGGTGCCCGGCCAGCACGCCCCCCGAGCCGTCGGGCAAATACGCCTGGTTCAAGATCCACACGGTGATCGCCCAGGCCACCGCGGACAAGACGAGCAGGGGGGCCGGGTTCTCCGGGCGGGAGACTGGCCGCATCAGGCGGCGCCGGAAATCTCGGCACTCGGCGCCGATCTGTAGGGCGCCCCTCCACCAGCCAGGGGCCGAAATCGCGGTGGCCGCCAGAGCCGCCCCGGCCACCACCCGCCCGCTCAGCCCTCCGACGGCCCATGCCGCGGCATATCCCACCAGGGTGACCGCCATGAAGCCGACCACCGCTCCATAGGCCGCCCGCTCTTCGATGCGGAGCTTCAATCCGGTCAGGTAGCTGAGGCCGACGCCGACCAGCACGCAGTCGGCCAAGAGCAGCGCCACCCATAGCTTCATCGGCTCACGAACTTAGTCTCAGCGATCCGGCTAGTTCACAGGGAGCCACCGACCGCAGTACTCCCGGGGCCAAGGCTGGTCTCCCCTTCGGCTGTAGAGCAGGCGGGCGCGGGCATCCTGCTCTTCGGGCGGGGCGTGGGCCGGGTTGCCGGCGCCGCCCACCGTCCTCCACGTTCGGGGCTCGAACTGGTAGGCCCCGTAGAACAGGCCGTTGGAGCTCTCGATGGCGTAGCGGTTGCGGGACTCGCACCATCGGAGGTTGTGCCACTGCTGCTCGGTGGGCTCGATAAACCCGTTCTCGGCCAGCTCTCGGTCGGCCATGTCGTTTATCTGCGCGATGTACACCACCCACTCGGCCGCTTCCACCGACGCCTCGGCGTCGACCAGGCGGCTGCTCAGATACGGGAGGGCCTCGTCGAGACGCTTGGCGCGGGCCTCGGTCCGCTCCCGCTCCCCGGCCACGTTCTGCCTGGCATCCAAAGCCTGGGCGACCACCTCGGACACCTCCGACAGCAGGGCTTCGCGCCAGAGCGCGTCGGTGGCCTCGGAAACTCCCAGAATGAAGGCCAAGTCCTCTCTATCGCCCCCCGACATGTACTCCTGCACCACCAGGCGCTCGGCCTCTTCCTGCAACAGCTGCTTGCCGGTATCCACATCGCTGAGCTGATCCAACCGGGCCAACTCGAGGTGCAGCTCGTCGAAGGTGCGATCCATGGCCGCCTGCACGGTCTCGCGTGCCGTCATGGCAATCTCCAAGTCTTGCTGTGCTCGCTCCAGATCGCGCCACGGGGGCATCGCCGCCTCGACTGCCACCGGCTGGGCCGCTTCGCCACCGCCGTCCGCCTGTCCGAACGCGACTCCACCGGCCGCCGCCATGGCGGCGACCACGACAACGAAGAAAACCGTCAAACGACTGCGCTCTTGAGCCCGCAAACTCTCTCCCACGTTCGGCTACCCTCGAAACGGGTTTACCGCACTGCCCGACGGGGCGGCAAAACCCCTATCGGCTTCGCTTAACCTACCGACCATGCCCACTGGCCCTTCAACCGCTGAGTCACTCTCCGCCATCGACGCCATCTTGGTCGTCTCATTCGGCGGACCAGAGGGACCCGACGACGTCATGCCGTTTCTCCGCAACGTGACCCGGGGACGGGGCATCGGCGGCGAACGTCTGGCCGCGGTGGCCGAGCACTACCATCTGTTCGGCGGCGTCAGCCCCATCAACCAGTGCACCCGCGATCTGATCGCCGCCTTGGTCGACGAGTTGGCCGGGCGCGGGGCAGCGCTGCCGGTGTACTGGGGCAATCGGAACTGGTCGCCCATGCTGGCAACCACCGTGGCCCAGATGCGCGATGACGGGATATCCCGGGCGGTCGGCTTCGCCACCTCGGCCTTCGGCTCCTACTCGGGCTGCCGCCAATACGCCGAGGACATCGAACAGGCTCGAGCTGCGGTCGGCGCCGAAGCGCCGGTTGTTCACAAGCTGCCCCCCTTCTGGGAACAAGAGGGCTTCGTGTCGGCCATGGCCCAGAACCTGGCCGAAGCCCGGCTCGTTGAGCCGGCCGCCCCGGTGGTGTTCACCGCCCACAGCATTCCCCACTCCATGGCGGCCACCGCCCCCTATGTCGCCCAGCTCAACGAGGCCTGCCGCCGGGTGGCGGCGCGCGCCGGAACAAGCGAATGGTCGCTGGCCTACCAGAGCCGCAGCGGCCCGCCCCGAGTCCCGTGGCTGGAGCCCGACATCGGCGACGAGCTGGACCGGGTGGCCGCCGATGGGGCCGAGGCGGTGATTGTGGCGCCCATCGGCTTCGTGGCCGACCACATGGAAGTGATCTACGACCTCGACACCGAGGCCCGCCAGCGAGCCGACCTGCTGGGACTGCGAATGACCCGGGTGCCCACCGTGGGGACCCATCCCGCCTTCGTCACGATGATTGCCGACCTCGTGCTGGCCCCCCCGCCCGCCCCTTGCCCGGCGGACTGCTGTCTGCGCTAGTGGTCCGGGCTACTCGCGGGCGGCGATCTCGGTATTGGTCCAAGCGGCTACTCGCGGGCGGCGATCTCGGTATTGGTCCAAGCGGCTACTCGCGGGCGGCGATCTCGGTATTGGTCCAAGCGGCTACTCGCGGGCGCCGATCTCGGTATTGATCCAAGCGGCTACTCGCGGGCGCCGATCTCGGTATTGATCCAAGCGATGAGCTGTTGCTGGTTGCGGGTTTGGGTCAAGATGTCGCCGGGGCCGGTGAAGTGGAACACCAGGCCCTCGCCCGACTTCATCGACTGGATCGAGCGTCCCTCCACAGCCCGGCGCAGCTCGTAGCCGACAGTATCGGGGAAGGCCAGCATGTGGCTGGTGTCCACCACCACCGTCTCGCCCGCGCCCAGCGAGATCACGTCGATGGCCCCATAGGAGGCCACCACCACCTTGCCGGTGCCCTCGGCGTGGGCCATGAACCCGCCTTCGCCGCCGACCATCGACTTGAAGCCGCCCCATTTGGTGTCCATTGCCACCGAGGCGTCGGAGGCCAGCCAGTTGCCCCGCTCGATGATCCACGCCTGCGAGCCGTCCAACTCGATCACCCGCAGGTCGCCGGGCAGCTTGGCGGCCACATCCACCCAGCCGCCCTGAGCCGGGGCGGTGTAGGTGGACACGAACAGCGACTCGCCGCCCAGAACGCTCCGCTTGAGCCCCTTGAGCACGCCGCCCTCCATCTTGGCCTCCAGCGAGATCCCCGAGGAGTGGGCCGACATGGCCCCGGCCTCGACTTTCACTTGCTCTCCCCCGCCGAGGGTGCACCGGGCGACCGCGAAGCTGGGGGCATGGCGAATCTCTACCTGCATGCCGGGGAGCCTACCCGCCCGCTCCCGCCCATTGGGGACGGTTCGGCTTCGTCCTCGAGCGTCTACCCGACGTTCTTGTCCCGGCCCTCCCAGTAGGGGGCCCGCAGCTCCCGCTTGAGCACTTTCATGGCCCCCGACAGGGGCAGCGGCTCTGCCCGGAACTCCACCGACTTGGGCACCTTGTAGCCGGCAATGGAGCGGCGGGCGTGCTCGCAGACCTCTTCGGCGGTCAGCTCGCTGCCCGCCACCGGCACCACCACGGCGTGCACCGCCTCGCCCCACACCGGATCGGGGATGCCGATCACCGCCACCTGGGCGACGCCGGGATGGGTGGAGATGGCGCTCTCCACCTCCGAGGAGTACACGTTCTCGCCGCCGGTCACGATCATGTCCTTCACCCGGTCCACCAAGAACAGGTAGCCGTCCTCGTCGAGGTATCCGGCGTCGCCGGTGTGGTACCAGCCGCCCCGGAACACCTCGGCGGTGGCCTCGGGCTTGTTCCAGTACTCCCGCATGTAGTTGCCGCCCCGGGCGCACACCTCGCCGATCTCCCCGTCGGCCAGCTCATTGCCGTTCTCGTCTTGGATGCACAGGTTCACCCCGAACACCGGCTGGCCCACCGACCGCAGCCGCGGGCTGCCGGCCACGTGGTCTTCGGGGGACAGCAGGGTGAGCACCGACGAGCACTCCGTCATCCCGTAGCCCTGGAGCAGGTTCACATCGGGCAGGTGCTCCAGGAGGTGGCCCAAGATGGCCTCGGGCATCGGCGAGGCGCCGTAGATGAGGTCGCGCATCGAGGCCAGCCTCTCCGGCCGGTACTCGGGGTGCTGGACGCACATGCCGATCATGGTGGGCACCATCACCGTCTGGGTGATGCCCTCGGCCTCGATCAGGTTCATCACGCCGGCGGGGTCGAAGGCGGGAATGGTCACCATCTTGGAACCGGTGGCCGGAATCACCAGCAGGCTGGCCATCGAGGCGGCGTGGAACAGCGGGGTCTGGCTCAAGAACACCTCGGTGTCGGACATGCCGCCCAGACCGATGGCCACGTGGTACACGTTCAGCATCTCGGCCCGCTGCTGCACCAGCACCCCCTTGGGCAGGCCGGTGGTGCCCCCGGTGTACATGAGCACCACCGGATCTTCCTCCTCCGGCTCCGGCGGCGGGGTGCTGTCGCCCGCGGCCACCAAGTCCTCGTAGGCCACGTCGTGGGGCACATCGCCCTGCCCGATGAGCACCACCGTGCGGATGGGGCTGTCGCCCGCCGCCTCCATGGCCTTGGCGAACGGCTCGGCGAAAAAGCGGTCGACAAAAGCCACCTCGGTGCCCGAGTCCCGCACGATGTAGTCCAGTTCGGGGCCGGCCAGCCGCAGGTTGAGGGGGTTGACGATGCCGGCGCCCAGATAGCAGGCGTGGTACAGCTCCAGATAGGAGGCGCTGTTGAGGGCCATGATGGCCACCCGATCGCCCTTGTTTACCCCCAGCTCGCTCCCCATGGCGTTGGCCAGCCGGGTGACCCGCTCGGCATGGGTGGCGAAGTCGGCCCGGTAGCCGCCGTCGACCACCGCCTCTCTGTTGGCGTACCGCTCCACTGCCGGGTAGAACAGCCGGTGATAGATCAGCTCTTTCATGGGGCAACCGTAGCGCGAGACAGACCGCTTCGACGCGGGGCCGAGGAGGCAAGATGGACATCGAGACCACGGTGCGGTGGCTGAAGGACCGGGAGCTGATCAAAGAGCTCCCCCAGCGGTACGCCCGGGGCATCGACCTCATCGATTTCGACCTGGTGCGGTCCAATTTCCACCCCGACTGCCAGGTCTACGGCACGGTGGTCTCCGGCCCGCTCGACCCCTACCTGGACTGGACGGAAAAAGAGCTGCACAACTTCGACGCCACCCTGCACTTCATGGGCAACCAGTACATCGACTTGGCCGAGGGCGCCGACGAGGGCCACGTGGAGACCTACGCGGTGGCCTACCACATGCACCCGGAGGGCTCCGGCATAGAAGATCTGGTGTTGGGCCTGCGCTACTGCGACGACGTGGCCCGCTTCGGCGACCGCTGGCTCATCACCGCCCGCACCGCCCGGCCCCAGTGGGCCCGCGGCTCGTTCCCCGCCCCGCCCGAGGAGCTGCGAAGCACCTGGCACGGCAAGAACCTGCGCCATGGGTGACCCACCAGCGGCGTTGCCGTTGAGCCGACGGGCGCCGCCCACCCGCCCGATGGCTTGCCACCACCAGAGCTGCCCCTGCGTCTAGGCATCGAGGTCGCCGAGGAGGGCGGCGAACTCGGCAAGGGGTACCGCGGTGGCGTCGCTGCGAGCCTGAGTCTGGTCGCCGCCGTAGACGATGGCCGCCGAGGAGATGCCGGGGACCGTGCGCTTGATGCGGCGCAGCCCGGCGAACCAAGCCCCGGCGAGGGTGGCGCCGGACTTGATCTCGACGGCGGCGAGGCCGACCGGAGTCGGATACAACAGGTCGCACTCGAGGCCGTCGGACGTGCGGAAGAACGACAGCTCGGCGTAGCGGGCGTGGTTGTGCGAGTGCTTGACCGCCTCGCAGATGGCGGCGTTTTCGAACAACGGGCCGCGCAGCGGGTGGACGGCAAGTTGCTCGCCGCTGCGAATGCCGATCAGATAGCTTGCCAGACCGACGTCGGCGAAGTAGAGCTTCGGCGCTTTCGTGAGGCGCTTGCGGATATTGGTGTGGTACGGCGGCAGGCGGAACACGATGTCACTCGCTTCGAGGACACCCAGCCACTTGCGAGCTGTCGGCTGCGATACTCCGGCATCAGCGCCGATGCCGGACAGGTTCACAAGCTGACCGACCCGGCCGGCGCACAACCGGATGAACCGGCGAAAAGCGGCGAGATCGCGGATCCCGCCAATCCGCTGCGCATCGCGTTCCACATAGGTCACCAGGTAGTCGGCGAGCGCTTGCGTCGGGTTGAGCCCCTGGTCGTGAATCCGGGGATAGCCTCCCGAGTACAAGATCTCATCGACGGCGTCGGACGCCCCGGCGAGGCGACGCTCGGCGAGCGTGAACGGCAACAGGCGCAGCAATGCTGTGCGACCGGCGAGCGACTGGCTGATCGTCGACGTCAGGCCAAACTGCTCACTGCCCGTGAGCACGAATTGCCCGTTGCGGCGGTCCTCGTCGACGAGGACCTGCAAATAGGACAGCAGGCTCGGAACACGCTGTATCTCGTCGAGCACGGCGCCGCCGGGGAATTGCGCCAAGAAGCGCCGCGGGTCCGACTCGGCGAACTCGCGGGTCTCGGGATCCTCAAGGTTGGCGTAGGCCAGGTCAGCGAAGGCGCTCCGGCACAACGTCGTCTTGCCCGATTGGCGCGGGCCGGTAACCGTGACAATCGGATACTGCCCGAACAGATGCAGAAGATGCGGAACAATCTCTCGCTCAATCACAATCTCAGACTACTAAACCCCGCAAATTCAAAGTACTAGCTTCAATCTACTGGTCACCTTTGCGTGTCCCGACCCTGGCAAACACCTCTGACCGGACCCCGTTTCTTGGTCCAGGCGATGTTTTCCCCGCTTGTTGGACTGCGGCGGCAAGTCGACGCTCCTCCGCCCGAAATCAGGTTTGAATGGATTGGGAAGAAAATCGAAGAGGTCTTCCATGACCCCATTGAACCCGTATTTGCTGCACTAGATGTCCGCACTACGCACTAAGGGCGTTAGCGGATAGGCGTTGACCTGCGGAAACGCTCGACGTCTCGGCTGCATCCCCGACATTGTGGCCAGCGGATATGCTGGCGAACACAGCTATAGGAACAAAGTGCGCCGAAAGCCCGACCACCTATCCGCACGACCCCTAAGTGTCTCCTAAGGCCTCCCCCCGCCGTAAACCGATGCCATCGCCACAGCCTTGAACTCCTTGGTGAATCGCCGCCTAGACCTCTCAATCAGCTTGTCCATCTTCACCATTGACCTGGATACCCCTAATCGAGGTGACCCCCCAAAGGGGATGCTCAATCCTCCTCTTTGCCCTGTTGAGCTCGTTGGGCTCGGTGTCGCAGGGCTTCAGGCACGGCCCGGCTACCAACCGGTTTGCGAGCGGGCTTCCCACTCATCGGCCGCAGCGTTCGCAGCGCTGGCCGCTTGCTGCCAGCCAACCGCCGCAGAGCCGGCCGAAGCCCCCGAACCCGCCAACCCGGACCCTGAACGGCCACCAAAACCCAGAGACCCCGCCTCCCCGACCAGCCCCAAGCCCAGCTGTGCCTGTGACCACCGGCCCGACGGCGCCCCACAACCACGGCCACCCCCACAAACCCACACCCCCCACAGCAAGCTCCCCCCACGGCGCGCGCCGAACCGGCGGGCGTGGGTCTTGCCAAGCGCATGGCGGATCGTTAGCTTGCCTTCCATGAACAGAACCGCGCTGGCCAAAGCACCTTTGGGGCTGCTGGCCGTTTTGTTCCTGCTGGTCGCCGGACTAGCAGCCAAAGCCACCGCACAAGGCGGCACCGCCTTGTCGTTCGGATCGGCGTCGGTGGCTGATCAGTCCTATACGCAGAACACGGCGATCACGGCTTTGACGCTGCCAGCGGCGAGCGGGGGCACAGCACCGATAGCCTATTCGCTGAGCCCGGCTTTGCCCGCGGGCCTGACCTTCGACACCACCACACGGGTGTTGTCGGGCACCCCCGAGGTCGCCCGAGCAGCCACCGAATACACCTACACCGCCACCGACGACGCCGACGACGAGGCATCGACCACCTTCGACATCACCGTAACCGCTGATGACCCCAATCGGGCGGTGACCATATCGGACACCGCGCTGCGGGCCTTGATCGAAACCGAGCTGGGCAAGACCAGCGGCGCCACCATCACCGAGGCCGACATGGCTACCCTCACCGAAATCACCGAGACCAGCGCGGGCGTGGCCGACCTCACCGGCTTGAAATACGCCACCGCCCTCACCACCCTCGAGCTCGGCAGCGGCACCATCTCCGACCTCTCCCCGCTCACCAGCTTGGTCACCCTCACCACCCTGGGCCTCGCCTCCAACTCGATATCGGACGTCTCGGATCTGTCCGGGCTGACCGCCCTCACACACCTGGACCTCGCCTACAACTCGATCTCCGACGTCTCGGATCTGTCCGGGCTGACCGCCCTCACATACCTGGACCTCGCCTACAACTCGATCTCCGACGTCTCGGATCTGTCGGCGCTGACCGCCCTCACACACCTGGACCTCGCCTTTAATTCGGTGTCGGTGTCGGACGTCTCGGATCTGTCGGCGCTGACCGCCCTCACACACCTGGACCTCGCCTACAACTCGATCTCCGACGTCTCGGATCTGTCGGCGCTGACCGCGCTCACCGACCTGGACCTCGGCTCCAACTCGATCTCCGACGTCTCGGATCTGTCGGCGCTGACCGCGCTCACCGACCTGGACCTCGGCTCCAACTCGATCTCCGACGTCTCGGATCTGTCGGCGCTGACCGCGCTCACACACCTGAACCTCCACGACAACTGGGTGTCGGACGTCTCCGCGCTGTCGGGGCTGACCGCCCTCACATACCTGAACCTCCACAACAACTTGGTGTCGGACGTCTCCGCGCTGTCGGGGCTGACCGCCCTCACCACCTTGAGCCTCGGCAATTTTTCTATCGGCAATTCTGTGGGCAATAATTCGGTGTCGGACGTCTCCGCGCTGTCGGCGATGACCGCCCTCACATACCTGGACCTCTGGTCTAATTCGGTGTCGGACGTCTCCGCGCTGTCGGGGCTGACCGCCCTCACCACCCTGTTGCTCAACGACAACTCGATCTCCGACGTCTCCGCGCTGTCGGCGATGACCGCCCTCACCACCCTGTTGCTCAACGACAACTCGATCTCCGACATCTCAGATCTGTCGGCGCTGACCGCCCTCACACGCCTGGACCTCGCCTCCAACTCGATCTCCGACATCTCAGATCTGTCCGGGCTGACCGCCCTCACACACCTGGACCTCCACAACAACTCGATCTCCGACATCTCCGCGCTGTCGGCGATGACCGCCCTCACACACCTGTACCTCCGGTCTAATTCGGTGTCGGACGTCTCAGATCTGTCGGCGCTGACCGCCCTCACCACCCTGGACCTCGCCTCCAACTCGATCTCCGACGTCTCAGATCTGTCGGCGCTGACCGCCCTCACCACCCTGTTGCTCAACGACAACTCGATCTCCGACATCTCGGATCTGTCCGGGCTGACCGCCCTCAGAAGCCTGGACCTCGGCTCCAATGCGGTGTCGGATGTTGGGCCGTTGGTGTCGAATTCGGGGTTGGGTTCGGGCGACTCGGTGGTGTTGGAGCGCAACCCGCTGAGCACCACGGCGACGGGCACCGATATTCCTGCTTTGGTGGCTCGGGGCGTGAGCGTTGATGACGATCCGGTGTCGCCGGCGAAGCCGGCTGCTCCGGCGAAGCCTGGTGCGGTCGGGGGTCATGGGCAGGTGTCGTTGAGCTGGGCGGCGCCCGCGAACGGCGGATCGGCGATCACCGGGTGGCGGTACTCGCAAAAGGCCGGCAGCGGCGAGTTCGGGGGGTGGGTCGATGTGGCCGACAGCGCTGCGGGCGACACCAACGCGTCGGGCTACACCGTGACAGGTTTGGTGCACGGCGCCTCCTATGTGTTCCGGGTGCAGGCGGTCAACGCCGTCGGCGCAGGCGGCGTATCAGCCGAGTCCGACGCCACAACTACCGACGCGGCCGCGGTCACAATAGCGATCACCTCTGATGCGGGCAGCAACGACACATACCGCGCAGGCGATGTCATCGAGGTCACCGCCACGTTTGGGGGCGCGGTGACGGTGACCGGCACCCCCCAGATCGCCCTGGATGTGGGCGAAGACGTGCGCCAAGCCGCCTACACCTCGGGGTCGGGGACGGTTGATCTGGTGTTCACCTACACCGTCACAGCAGGCGACGCCGACGCCGACGGGATCTCGGTGGCCCAAGACGCCCTCGCGCTCAACGCCGGCGCCATCGTCGACACCGACGGCGACAACGCCGAGTTGTCGCATATCGCGATCGGCGACGACCCGGACCACAAAGTCGACACCACCCTCCTGTCATTCTGGCCGGCGTCGGTGGCTGATCAGTCCTATACGCAAAACACCGCGATCACGGCTCTGGCGCTGCCCGCGGCGAGCGAGGGCACAGCGCCGATAGCCTATTCGCTGAGCCCGGCTGCGCCCGCGGGCCTGGTATTCGACGCCGCCACGCGCCAGTTGTCGGGCACTCCCGAGGTCGCCCGGACGGCCACCGCATACACGCTGGTCGCCACCGACGCTGTCGGCGACGAAGCATCGGTCGCCTTCGACATCACCGTAACCGCTGATGACCCTGATCGGGCGGTGACCATACCGGACACCGCGCTGCGGGCGTTGATCGAGACCGAACTGGGCACAACCAGCGGGACGGTCATCACCGAAGGCGACATGGCCACCCTCACCGAAATCTCCGAGACCAACGCGGGCGTCGCCGACCTCACCGGCTTGAAATACGCCACCGCCCTCACATACCTGGACCTCGCCTACAACTCGATCTCCGACGTCTCGGATCTGTCCGGGCTGACCGCGCTCACATACCTGGACCTCGCCTCCAACTCGATCTCCGACGTCTCCGCGCTGTCCGGGCTGACCGCCCTCACATACCTGGACCTCGGCTCCAACTCGATCTCCGATATCTCCGCGCTGTCGGCGCTGACCGCCCTCACACACCTGGACCTCCACGACAACTGGGTGTCGGACGTCTCCGCGCTGTCGGCGATGACCGCCCTCACATACCTGAACCTCCACAACAACTTGGTGTCGGACGTCTCCGCGCTGTCGGCGCTGACCGCCCTCACCACCTTGAGCCTCGGCAATTTTTCTATCGGCAATTCTGTGGGCAATAATTCGGTGTCGGACGTCTCCGCGCTGTCGGCGATGACCGCCCTCACATACCTGGACCTCCGGTCTAATTCGGTGTCGGACGTCTCCGCTCTGTCGGCGCTGACCGCCCTCACCACCCTGTTGCTCGACGACAACTCGATCTCCGACATCTCAGATCTGTCGGCGCTGACCGCCCTCACCACCCTGTTGCTCGACGACAACTCGATCTCCGACATCTCAGATCTGTCCGGGCTGACCGCCCTCACACACCTGGACCTCCACAACAACTCGATCTCCGACATCTCCGCGCTGTCGGCGATGACCGCCCTCACACGCCTGGACCTCCACAACAACTCGATCTCCGACATCTCAGATCTGTCGGCGCTGACCGCCCTCACCACCCTGTTGCTCAACGACAACTCGATCTCCGACATCTCCGCGCTGTCGGCGATGACCGCCCTCAGAGGCCTGGACCTCAACGACAACTCGATCTCCGACATCTCGGATCTGTCCGGGCTGACCGCCCTCACACACCTGGACCTCAACGACAACTCGATCTCCGACATCTCGGATCTGTCCGGGCTGACCGCCCTCACACACCTGGACCTCAACGACAACTCGATCTCCGACATCTCGGATCTGTCCGGGCTGACCGCCCTCAGAGGCCTGGACCTCGCCTCCAACTCGATCTCCGACATCTCGGATCTGTCCGGGCTGACCGCCCTCAGAGGCCTGGACCTCGCCTCCAACTCGATCTCCGACATCTCCGCGCTGTCGGCGATGACCGCCCTCACACGCCTGGACCTCGCCTTCAACTCGATCTCCGACATCTCCGCGCTGTCGGCGATGACCGCCCTCACACGCCTGGACCTCGCCTCCAACTCGATCTCCGACATCTCCGCGCTGTCGGCGATGACCGCCCTCACACACCTGGACCTCGCCTCCAACTCGATCTCCGACATCTCCGCGCTGTCGGCGATGACCGCCCTCACCACCCTCGAGCTCGGCGGCGGCACCATCTCGGACATCTCCGCGCTGTCGGCGATGACCGCCCTCACACACCTGGACCTCGCCTCCAACTCGATCTCCGACATCTCCGCGCTGTCGGCGATGACCGCCCTCACACACCTGGACCTCGCCTCCAACTCGATCTCCGACATCTCCGCGCTGTCGGCGATGACCGCCCTCACACACCTGGACCTCGCCTCCAACTCGATCTCCGACATCTCCGCGCTGTCGGCGATGACCGCCCTCACACACCTGGACCTCGCCTCCAACTCGATCTCCGACATCTCCGCGCTGTCCGGGCTGACCGCCCTCACACACCTGGACCTCGCCTTTAATTCGGTGTCGGTGTCGGACGTCTCGGATCTGTCCGGGCTGACCGCCCTCACATACCTGGACCTCGCCTACAACTCGATCTCCGACGTCTCGGATCTGTCCGGGCTGACCGCGCTCACATACCTGGACCTCGCCTCCAACTCGATCTCCGACGTCTCCGCGCTGTCCGGGCTGACCGCCCTCACATACCTGGACCTCGGCTCCAACTCGATCTCCGATATCTCCGCGCTGTCGGCGCTGACCGCCCTCACACACCTGGACCTCCACGACAACTGGGTGTCGGACGTCTCCGCGCTGTCGGCGATGACCGCCCTCACATACCTGAACCTCCACAACAACTTGGTGTCGGACGTCTCCGCGCTGTCGGCGCTGACCGCCCTCACCACCTTGAGCCTCGGCAATTTTTCTATCGGCAATTCTGTGGGCAATAATTCGGTGTCGGACGTCTCCGCGCTGTCGGCGATGACCGCCCTCACATACCTGGACCTCCGGTCTAATTCGGTGTCGGACGTCTCCGCTCTGTCGGCGCTGACCGCCCTCACCACCCTGTTGCTCGACGACAACTCGATCTCCGACATCTCAGATCTGTCGGCGCTGACCGCCCTCACCACCCTGTTGCTCGACGACAACTCGATCTCCGACATCTCAGATCTGTCCGGGCTGACCGCCCTCACACACCTGGACCTCCACAACAACTCGATCTCCGACATCTCCGCGCTGTCGGCGATGACCGCCCTCACACGCCTGGACCTCCACAACAACTCGATCTCCGACATCTCAGATCTGTCGGCGCTGACCGCCCTCACCACCCTGTTGCTCAACGACAACTCGATCTCCGACATCTCCGCGCTGTCGGCGATGACCGCCCTCAGAGGCCTGGACCTCAACGACAACTCGATCTCCGACATCTCGGATCTGTCCGGGCTGACCGCCCTCACAGGCCTGTACCTCAACGACAACTCGATCTCCGACATCTCGGATCTGTCCGGGCTGACCGCCCTCACACACCTGGACCTCAACGACAACTCGATCTCCGACATCTCGGATCTGTCCGGGCTGACCGCCCTCAGAGGCCTGGACCTCGCCTCCAACTCGATCTCCGACATCTCGGATCTGTCCGGGCTGACCGCCCTCAGAGGCCTGGACCTCGCCTCCAACTCGATCTCCGACATCTCCGCGCTGTCGGCGATGACCGCCCTCACACGCCTGGACCTCGCCTTCAACTCGATCTCCGACATCTCCGCGCTGTCGGCGATGACCGCCCTCACACGCCTGGACCTCGCCTCCAACTCGATCTCCGACATCTCCGCGCTGTCGGCGATGACCGCCCTCACACACCTGGACCTCGCCTCCAACTCGATCTCCGACATCTCCGCGCTGTCGGCGATGACCGCCCTCACCACCCTCGAGCTCGGCGGCGGCACCATCTCGGACATCTCCGCGCTGTCGGCGATGACCGCCCTCACACACCTGGACCTCGCCTCCAACTCGATCTCCGACATCTCCGCGCTGTCGGCGATGACCGCCCTCACACACCTGGACCTCGCCTCCAACTCGATCTCCGACATCTCCGCGCTGTCGGCGATGACCGCCCTCACACACCTGGACCTCGCCTCCAACTCGATCTCCGACATCTCCGCGCTGTCGGCGATGACCGCCCTCACACACCTGGACCTCGCCTCCAACTCGATCTCCGACATCTCCGCGCTGTCCGGGCTGACCGCCCTCACACACCTGGACCTCGCCTTTAATTCGGTGTCGGTGTCGGACGTCTCGGATCTGTCCGGGCTGACCGCCCTCACATACCTGGACCTCGCCTACAACTCGATCTCCGACGTCTCGGATCTGTCCGGGCTGACCGCGCTCACATACCTGGACCTCGCCTCCAACTCGATCTCCGACGTCTCCGCGCTGTCCGGGCTGACCGCCCTCACATACCTGGACCTCGGCTCCAACTCGATCTCCGATATCTCCGCGCTGTCGGCGCTGACCGCCCTCACACACCTGGACCTCCACGACAACTGGGTGTCGGACGTCTCCGCGCTGTCGGCGATGACCGCCCTCACATACCTGAACCTCCACAACAACTTGGTGTCGGACGTCTCCGCGCTGTCGGCGCTGACCGCCCTCACCACCTTGAGCCTCGGCAATTTTTCTATCGGCAATTCTGTGGGCAATAATTCGGTGTCGGACGTCTCCGCGCTGTCGGCGATGACCGCCCTCACATACCTGGACCTCCGGTCTAATTCGGTGTCGGACGTCTCCGCTCTGTCGGCGCTGACCGCCCTCACCACCCTGTTGCTCGACGACAACTCGATCTCCGACATCTCAGATCTGTCGGCGCTGACCGCCCTCACCACCCTGTTGCTCGACGACAACTCGATCTCCGACATCTCAGATCTGTCCGGGCTGACCGCCCTCACACACCTGGACCTCCACAACAACTCGATCTCCGACATCTCCGCGCTGTCGGCGATGACCGCCCTCACACGCCTGGACCTCCACAACAACTCGATCTCCGACATCTCAGATCTGTCGGCGCTGACCGCCCTCACCACCCTGTTGCTCAACGACAACTCGATCTCCGACATCTCCGCGCTGTCGGCGATGACCGCCCTCACACACCTGGACCTCAACGACAACTCGATCTCCGACATCTCGGATCTGTCCGGGCTGACCGCCCTCACACACCTGGACCTCAACGACAACTCGATCTCCGACATCTCGGATCTGTCCGGGCTGACCGCCCTCACACACCTGGACCTCAACGACAACTCGATCTCCGACATCTCGGATCTGTCCGGGCTGACCGCCCTCAGAGGCCTGGACCTCGCCTCCAACTCGATCTCCGACATCTCGGATCTGTCCGGGCTGACCGCCCTCAGAGGCCTGGACCTCGCCTCCAACTCGATCTCCGACATCTCCGCGCTGTCGGCGATGACCGCCCTCACACGCCTGGACCTCGCCTTCAACTCGATCTCCGACATCTCCGCGCTGTCGGCGATGACCGCCCTCACACGCCTGGACCTCGCCTCCAACTCGATCTCCGACATCTCCGCGCTGTCGGCGATGACCGCCCTCACACACCTGGACCTCGCCTCCAACTCGATCTCCGACATCTCCGCGCTGTCGGCGATGACCGCCCTCACCACCCTCGAGCTCGGCGGCGGCACCATCTCGGACATCTCCGCGCTGTCGGCGATGACCGCCCTCACACACCTGGACCTCGCCTCCAACTCGATCTCCGACATCTCCGCGCTGTCGGCGATGACCGCCCTCACACACCTGGACCTCGCCTCCAACTCGATCTCCGACATCTCCGCGCTGTCGGCGATGACCGCCCTCACACACCTGGACCTCGCCTCCAACTCGATCTCCGACATCTCCGCGCTGTCGGCGATGACCGCCCTCACACACCTGGACCTCGCCTCCAACTCGATCTCCGACATCTCCGCGCTGTCCGGGCTGACCGCCCTCACACACCTGGACCTCGCCTTTAATTCGGTGTCGGTGTCGGACGTCTCGGATCTGTCCGGGCTGACCGCCCTCACATACCTGGACCTCGCCTACAACTCGATCTCCGACGTCTCGGATCTGTCCGGGCTGACCGCGCTCACATACCTGGACCTCGGCTCCAACTCGATCTCCGACGTCTCCGCGCTGTCCGGGCTGACCGCCCTCACATACCTGGACCTCGGCTCCAACTCGATCTCCGATATCTCCGCGCTGTCGGCGCTGACCGCCCTCACACACCTGGACCTCCACGACAACTGGGTGTCGGACGTCTCCGCGCTGTCGGCGATGACCGCCCTCACATACCTGAACCTCCACAACAACTTGGTGTCGGACGTCTCCGCGCTGTCGGCGCTGACCGCCCTCACCACCTTGAGCCTCGGCAATTTTTCTATCGGCAATTCTGTGGGCAATAATTCGGTGTCGGACGTCTCCGCGCTGTCGGCGATGACCGCCCTCACATACCTGGACCTCCGGTCTAATTCGGTGTCGGACGTCTCCGCTCTGTCGGCGCTGACCGCCCTCACCACCCTGTTGCTCGACGACAACTCGATCTCCGACATCTCAGATCTGTCGGCGCTGACCGCCCTCACCACCCTGTTGCTCGACGACAACTCGATCTCCGACATCTCAGATCTGTCCGGGCTGACCGCCCTCACACACCTGGACCTCCACAACAACTCGATCTCCGACATCTCCGCGCTGTCGGCGATGACCGCCCTCACACGCCTGGACCTCCACAACAACTCGATCTCCGACATCTCAGATCTGTCGGCGCTGACCGCCCTCACCACCCTGTTGCTCAACGACAACTCGATCTCCGACATCTCCGCGCTGTCGGCGATGACCGCCCTCACACACCTGGACCTCAACGACAACTCGATCTCCGACATCTCGGATCTGTCCGGGCTGACCGCCCTCAGAAGCCTGGACCTCGGCTCCAATGCGGTGTCGGATGTTGGGCCGTTGGTGTCGAATTCGGGGTTGGGTTCGGGCGACTCGGTGGTGTTGGAGCGCAACCCGCTGAGCACCACGGCGACGGGCACCGATATTCCTGCTTTGGTGGCTCGGGGCGTGAGCGTTGATGACGATCCGGTGTCGCCGGCGAAGCCGGCTGCTCCGGCGAAGCCTGGTGCGGTCGGGGGTCATGGGCAGGTGTCGTTGAGCTGGGCGGCGCCCGCGAACGGCGGATCGGCGATCACCGGGTGGCGGTACTCGCAAAAGGCCGGCAGCGGCGAGTTCGGGGGGTGGGTCGATGTGGCCGACAGCGCTGCGGGCGACACCAACGCGTCGGGCTACACCGTGACAGGTTTGGTGCACGGCGCCTCCTATGTGTTCCGGGTGCAGGCGGTCAACGCCGTCGGCGCAGGCGGCGTATCAGCCGAGTCCGACGCCACAACTACCGACGCGGCCGCGGTCACAATAGCGATCACCTCTGATGCGGGCAGCAACGACACATACCGCGCAGGCGATGTCATCGAGGTCACCGCCACGTTTGGGGGCGCGGTGACGGTGACCGGCACCCCCCAGATCGCCCTGGATGTGGGCGAAGACGTGCGCCAAGCCGCCTACACCTCGGGGTCGGGGACGGTTGATCTGGTGTTCACCTACACCGTCACAGCAGGCGACGCCGACGCCGACGGGATCTCGGTGGCCCAAGACGCCCTCGCGCTCAACGCCGGCGCCATCGTCGACGCCGACGGCGACAACGCCGAGTTGTCGCATATCGCGATCGGCGACGACCCGGACCACAAAGTCGACACCACCCTCCTGTCATTCTGGCCGGCGTCGGTGGCTGATCAGTCCTATACGCAAAACACCGCGATCACGGCTCTGGCGCTGCCCGCCGCGAGCGAGGGCACAGCGCCGATAGCCTATTCGCTGAGCCCGGCTGCGCCCGCGGGCCTGGTATTCGACGCCGCCACGCGCCAGTTGTCGGGCACCCCCGAGGTCGCCCGGACGGCCACCGCATACACGCTGGTCGCCACCGACGCTGTCGGCGACGAAGCATCGGTCGCCTTCGACATCACCGTAACCGCTGATGACCCTGATCGGGCGGTGACCATACCGGACACCGCGCTGCGGGCGTTGATCGAGACCGAACTGGGCACAACCAGCGGGACGGTCATCACCGAAGGCGACATGGCCACCCTCACCGAAATCTCCGAGACCAACGCGGGCGTCGCCGACCTCACCGGCTTGAAATACGCCACCGCCCTCACCACCCTCGAGCTCAGAAGCGGCACCATCTCCGACCTCTCCCCGCTCACCAGCTTGGTCACCCTCACACACCTGGACCTCGCCTCCAACTCGATCTCCGACGTCTCGGATCTGTCCGGGCTGACCGCCCTCACACACCTAGACCTCGCCTCCAACTCGATCTCCGACGTCTCCGCGCTGTCCGGGCTGACCGCCCTCACACACCTAGACCTCGCCTCCAACTCGATCTCCGACGTCTCCGCGCTGTCCGGGCTGACCGCCCTCACATACCTGGACCTCGCCTCCAACTCGATCTCCGACATCTCAGATCTGTCCGGGCTGACCGCCCTCACATACCTGGACCTCCACGACAACTGGGTGTCGGACGTCTCCGCGCTGTCGGCGATGACCGCCCTCACATACCTGAACCTCCACAACAACTTGGTGTCGGACGTCTCCGCGCTGTCGGGGCTGACCGCCCTCACCACCTTGAGCCTCGGCAATTTTTCTATCGGCAATTCTGTGGGCAATAATTCGGTGTCGGACGTCTCCGCGCTGTCGGCGATGACCGCCCTCACATACCTGGACCTCCGGTCTAATTCGGTGTCGGACGTCTCCGCTCTGTCGGCGCTGACCGCCCTCACATACCTGGACCTCCGGTCTAATTCGGTGTCGGACGTCTCAGATCTGTCGGCGATGACCGCCCTCACCACCCTGTTGCTCAACGACAACTCGATCTCCGACGTCTCCGCGCTGTCGGCGCTGACCGCCCTCACACACCTGTACCTCCGGTCTAATTCGGTGTCGGACGTCTCAGATCTGTCGGCGATGACCGCCCTCACATACCTGGACCTCCGGTCTAATTCGGTGTCGGACGTCTCAGATCTGTCGGCGATGACCGCCCTCACCACCCTGTTGCTCAACGACAACTCGATCTCCGACATCTCGGATCTGTCCGGGCTGACCGCCCTCAGAAGCCTGGACCTCGGCTCCAATGCGGTGTCGGATGTTGGGCCGTTGGTGTCGAATTCGGGGTTGGGTTCGGGCGACTCGGTGGTGTTGGAGCGCAACCCGCTGAGCACCACGGCGACGGGCACCGATATTCCTGCTTTGGTGGCTCGGGGCGTGAGCGTTGATGACGATCCGGTGTCGCCGGCGAAGCCGGCTGCTCCGGCGAAGCCTGGTGCGGTCGGGGGTCATGGGCAGGTGTCGTTGAGCTGGGCGGCGCCCGCGAACGGCGGATCGGCGATCACCGGGTGGCGGTACTCGCAAAAGGCCGGCAGCGGCGAGTTCAGGGGGTGGGTCGATGTGGCCGACAGCGCTGCGGGCGACACCAACGCGTCGGGCTACACCGTGACAGATTTGGTGCACGGCGCCTCCTATGTGTTCCGGGTGCAGGCGGTCAACGCCGTCGGCGCAGGCGGCGTATCAGCCGAGTCCGACGCCACAACTACCGACGCGGCCGCGGTCACAATAGCGATCACCTCTGATGCGGGCAGCAACGACACATACCGCGCAGGCGATGTCATCGAGGTCACCGCCACGTTTGGGGGCGCGGTGACGGTGACCGGCACCCCCCAGATCGCCCTGGATGTGGGCGAAGACGTGCGCCAAGCCGCCTACACCTCGGGGTCGGGGACGGTTGATCTGGTGTTCACCTACACCGTCACAGCAGGCGACGCCGACGCCGACGGGATCTCGGTGGCCCAAGACGCGTTGGCGCTCAACGCCGGCGCCATCGTCGACACCGACGGCGACAACGCCGAGTTGTCGCATATCGCGATCGGCGACGACCCGGACCACAAAGTCGACACCACCCTCCTGTCATTCTGGCCGGCGTCGGTGGCTGATCAGTCCTATACGCAAAACACCGCGATCACGGCTCTGGCGCTGCCCGCGGCGAGCGAGGGCACAGCGCCGATAGCCTATTCGCTGAGCCCGGCTGCGCCCGCGGGCCTGGTATTCGACGCCGCCACGCGCCAGTTGTCGGGCACTCCCGAGGTCGCCCGGACGGCCACCGCATACACGCTGGTCGCCACCGACGCTGTCGGCGACGAAGCATCGGTCGCCTTCGACATCACCGTAACCGCTGATGACCCTGATCGGGCGGTGACCATACCGGACACCGCGCTGCGGGCGTTGATCGAGACCGAACTGGGCACAACCAGCGGGACGGTCATCACCGAAGGCGACATGGCCACCCTCACCGAAATCTCCGAGACCAACGCGGGCGTCGCCGACCTCACCGGCTTGAAATACGCCACCGCCCTCACATACCTGGACCTCGCCTCCAACTCGATCTCCGACGTCTCGGATCTGTCCGGGCTGACCGCGCTCACATACCTGGACCTCGCCTCCAACTCGATCTCCGACGTCTCCGCGCTGTCCGGGCTGACCGCCCTCACATACCTGGACCTCGCCTCCAACTCGATCTCCGATATCTCCGCGCTGTCGGCGCTGACCGCCCTCACACACCTGGACCTCGCCTCCAACTCGATCTCCGACATCTCCGCGCTGTCGGCGCTGACCGCCCTCACACACCTGGACCTCGCCTCCAACTCGATCTCCGACATCTCCGCGCTGTCCGGGCTGACCGCCCTCACCACCCTGTTGCTCAACGACAACTCGATCTCCGACATCTCAGATCTGTCCGGGCTGACCGCCCTCACACACCTAGACCTCGCCTCCAACTCGATCTCCGACATCTCAGATCTGTCCGGGCTGACCGCCCTCACCACCCTGTTGCTCAACGACAACTCGATCTCCGACATCTCAGATCTGTCCGGGCTGACCGCCCTCACACACCTAGACCTCGCCTCCAACTCGATCTCCGACATCTCAGATCTGTCCGGGCTGACCGCCCTCACACACCTAGACCTCAACGACAACTCGATCTCCGACATCTCAGATCTGTCGGGGCTGACCGCCCTCACCACCCTGTTGCTCAACGACAACTCGATCTCCGACATCTCCGCGCTGTCGGCGATGACCGCCCTCACCACCCTGTTGCTCAACGACAACTCGATCTCCGACATCTCAGATCTGTCGGCGATGACCGCCCTCACACGCCTGGACCTCGCCTCCAACTCGATCTCCGACATCTCAGATCTGTCCGGGCTGACCGCCCTCACACGCCTGTTGCTCAACGACAACTCGATCTCCGACATCTCAGATCTGTCGGCGCTGACCGCCCTCACCAGCCTGGACCTCAACGACAACTCGATCTCCGACATCTCAGATCTGTCGGCGCTGACCGCCCTCACCAGCCTGGACCTCAACGACAACTCGATCTCCGACATCTCAGATCTGTCGGCGCTGACCGCCCTCACAGGCCTGTTGCTCAACGACAACTCGATCTCCGACGTCTCAGATCTGTCGGCGCTGACCGCCCTCACAGGCCTGTACCTCAACGACAACTCGGTCTCCGACGTCTCCGCGCTGTCGGCGCTGACCGCCCTCAGAAGCCTGGACCTCGGCTCCAATGCGGTGTCGGATGTTGGGCCGTTGGTGTCGAATTCGGGGTTGGGTTCGGGCGACTCGGTGGTGTTGGAGCGCAACCCGCTGAGCACCACGGCGACGGGCACCGATATTCCTGCTTTGGTGGCTCGGGGCGTGAGCGTTGATGACGATCCGGTGTCGCCGGCGAAGCCGGCTGCTCCGGCGAAGCCTGGTGCGGTCGGGGGTCATGGGCAGGTGTCGTTGAGCTGGGCGGCGCCCGCGAACGGCGGATCGGCGATCACCGGGTGGCGGTACTCGCAAAAGGCCGGCAGCGGCGAGTTCGGGGGGTGGGTCGATGTGGCCGACAGCGCTGCGGGCGACACCAACGCGTCGGGCTACACCGTGACAGATTTGGTGCACGGCACCTCCTATGTGTTCCGGGTGCAGGCGGTCAACGCCGTCGGCGCAGGCGGCGTATCAGCCGAGTCCGACGCCACAACTACCGACGCGGCCGCGGTCACAATAGCGATCACCTCTGATGCGGGCAGCAACGACACATACCGCGCAGGCGATGTCATCGAGGTCACCGCCACGTTTGGGGGCGCGGTGACGGTGACCGGCACCCCCCAGATCGCCCTGGATGTGGGCGAAGACGTGCGCCAAGCCGCCTACACCTCGGGGTCGGGGACGGTTGATCTGGTGTTCACCTACACCGTCACAGCAGGCGACGCCGACGCCGACGGGATCTCGGTGGCCCAAGACGCCCTCGCGCTCAACGCCGGCGCCATCGTCGACACCGACGGCGACAACGCCGAGTTGTCGCATATCGCGATCGGCGACGACCCGGACCACAAAGTCGACACCACCCTCCTGTCATTCTGGCCGGCGTCGGTGGCTGATCAGTCCTATACGCAAAACACCGCGATCACGGCTCTGGCGCTGCCCGCCGCGAGCGAGGGCACAGCGCCGATAGCCTATTCGCTGAGCCCGGCTGCGCCCGCGGGCCTGGTATTCGACGCCGCCACGCGCCAGTTGTCGGGCACCCCCGAGGTCGCCCGGACGGCCACCGAATACACGCTGGTCGCCACCGACGCTGTCGGCGACGAAGCATCGGTCGCCTTCGACATCACCGTAACCGCTGATGACCCCAACCAGGCGGTGGCGGTACCGGACGCGGCGCTGCGGGCGTTGATCAAAGAAGAGTTGGACATCTCTGCTTTGAGGGCCATCACCGAGGCCGACATGGCCGCCCTCACCGAGATTTCTGATTCCGACGCGGGTGTGGGCGACCTGACCGGCTTGAAGTACGCCACCGCGCTCACCACCCTGGAGCTCCGCGGCGGCACCGTTTCTGATCTGTCCCCGCTCACCAGCCTCATCTCGCTCACCGATTTGGATCTTCGGGGCAATTCGATCTCGGATGTCTCGGCGCTGTCGGGGTTGGGCGGGCTGACGTCGCTTGAGCTCGGTGTCAACTCGATCTCGGACGTCTCGGCGCTGTCGGGGTTGGTTGGCCTCACCTCTTTGGGCCTGGACGTCAACTCGGTTTCGGACGTCTCGGCGCTGTCGGGGTTGGTTGGCCTCACCGAGCTGGGGCTGAGGTTCAACTCGATCTCGGACATCTCAGATCTGTCGGGGTTGGTTGGCCTCACCTCTTTGAGCCTGAGCGGCAACTCGGTTTCGGACGTCTCGGCGCTGTCGGGGTTGGTTGGCCTCGCGACGCTGTGGCTGAACAGCAACTCGGTGTCGGACATCTCGGCGCTGTCGGGGTTGGTTGGCTTGGCGACTTTGAGCCTGGACGGCAACTCGGTGTCGGACGTCTCGGCGCTGTCGGATCTGACGGGTCTGGCGTCGTTGTGGCTCGGCAACAACTCGGTGTCGGATCTGTCTGATCTGTCGGCTTTGACGGGCTTGACGGCGTTGGGCCTCAACGGCAACTCGATCACCGACGTCTCGGACCTGTCGGCTTTGACGGGCTTGGCGTTGTTGCGGCTCAACAACAACTCGTTGTCTGATCTGTCTGATCTGTCGGCCTTGACGGGCTTGGAGACCCTGTATCTCCACGACAACTCGATCACCGACGTCTCCGCGCTGGCGGGCCTCACCGCCCTGGAGACCCTGTATCTCCACGACAACTCGATCACCGACGTCTCCGCGCTGGCGGGCCTCACCGCCCTGGAGACGCTGTGGCTCAACGAAAACTCGATCACCGACATCTCGGACCTCTCCGCGCTGACCGCGCTCACCGCTTTGAGGCTCAACGACAACTCGGTCACCGACGTCTCCGCGCTGGCGGGCCTCACCGCGCTGGAGGCGCTGCACTTCAACGACAACTCGGTCTCGGACCTCTCCGCGCTGGCAGGCCTCACCGCGCTGGAGGCCCTGCACCTGGCCAAAAACGCCATCTCTGATCTCGGGCCGCTGGTGTCGAACACCGGGCTGGGCTCAGGCGACACCATCATCGTGGAGCGCAACCCGCTCGACGCCGCCTCCACCGGCACCCACATCCCCGCCCTAGAAGCCCGAGGCGCCACCGTCGACGACGACCCGGTATCGCCCGCCAAGCCCGCCGCCCCCGCCAAACCCGCCGCCGCCGCCGGCGCCGCGCAGGTCGCGCTGAGCTGGACGGCGCCCGCCGACGGCGGATCAGCGATCACCAAATGGCAGTACTCCCAGAAAACCGGCAACAGCGAGTTCGGGGCGTGGACCGACGTGGCCAACAGCGCCCCGGGACAAACCAACGCCACCGGCTACACCATCACCGGCCTGGCCCACGCCACCGCCTACGAGTACCGGGTGCGGGCCGCCAACGCGCAAGGCGCGGGCGGAGTGTCAGAGGACTCCGACGCCGCCACCACCGACGCGCCCGCCGCCACACTAGCCATCACCTCCAACGCGGGCACCGACAACACCTACCAAACAGGCGACACCATCGAAATCACCGCCACGTTCGCCGAAACCATGACCGTCACCGGCACACCCCAAATCGCCCTCACCATAGGCACAACCACCCGCCAAGCCGCCTACACCTCCGGATCAGCCACCGCCAACCTGGTATTCACCTACACCGTCGCCACAGGCGACACCGACACCAACGGCATCTCCATCGCCCAAGACACCCTCGCGCTCAACGGAGGCACCATCACCGACACCAACGGCAACAACACCCCGCTGACCCACAACCCCATCACCGACGACACCAACCACACCGTCGACACCACCTAACCACCACCGACCACACCGTCGACACCACCTAACCACCACCCAGCCCCCCCCCCGCCACCCCACACAACCAAAAACCCGGGACTGACAGCCCCCTCCCCCGGCGAGCACGAGGCTCATCCCAAACCCGCCTGACAAGCAGCCGGAGGCCTCGACCGGGCAGACTACGGACCATGGGTGATCGACCAGTTGCGTTCGTGACCGGGGCCAGCCGGGGGATCGGCAAGGCGTGTTCGGTGCATTTGGCCCGAGCCGGATTCGATGTGGCCGTGTCGGCCCGGACCGTGGCCGAGGGCGAGCAGCGGGAGCACTCCTCCACCGTCAAGCGGTCGGACACCTCGCCGCTGCCCGGCAGCTTGTCGGCCACCGCCGCTCTGGTGGCCGAAGCCGGGGGCGACGCGCTGATCATGGCTGCCGACCTGCTCGACCACGACTCTTTGGAGGCGGCAGCCGCCACCGTGCTGGAGCGCTGGGGGCGAGTGGACGTGCTGGTGAACAACGGCCGCTACATCGGTCCGGGCCACATGGACCGCCTGCTGGAAACCCCCATCGAGCTGCTCGACCGCCATCTGCGGGCCAACTGCCTGGCCCCGCTGGTGCTCACCAAGGCGCTCTTGCCCCCGATGATCGAGCGGGGCCGCGGCGCCATCGTGAACATCACCTCGGCGTCGGGCTACGCCGACCCCACCTCGGCAGCGGGCGACGGGGGCTGGGGCATGGGCTACGGCATCAGCAAGGGAGCTTTTCACCGGGTGGCCGGGTTCTTGGCCGTCGAGCACGGCGGCGACGGCATCAACGCCTTCAACGTGCAGCCCGGCTACATCTCCACCGAGCGCATCGCCCAGGACATGGCCCAGTTCGGCTTCGAGGACACCGGCCAACCTCCCGATGTGATCGGCGCGGTGGTGGCCTGGCTGGCCACCGACCCCGAGGCCCGGCAGCTCAACGGCACCAACATAGAGGCCCAGTTCTTCTGCCATGAGCGGGGCCTGCTGCCCGGCTGGGACGGGCCGGCGCCCAATACCGCCGCCATTCGCTACGACCTGAGCGGCGCCGTCCTGGCCGAGAACGAGGCCCGGCTCCTGGCCCAAAGGACCCAAGAGTGACTCCTGGGAACCGGCTCGACCTGTGCGCGGTCATGCCGGTGTACAACGAGGAGGAGATTGTCGCCCAGGTGGCGGAGAGCTGGCTGGCAATGCTCGACGGCCTGGGCATCGGCTACGAGCTGGTGGCCATCGTGGACGGGGCCACCGACGCCAGCGAGCAGGTGCTGCGGGCGGTGGCCGAGCGCCATCCGCGCCTGGTGGTGGACGCCAAGCCCAACAGCGGCCACGGGCCCACCATTTTGAGGGGCTACCGCCGGGGGGTGGTCACCGCCGAATGGGTGTTCCAAACCGACTCCGACGACGAGATGCCGGCCGCGTCGTTCCGCGAGCTGTGGGAGCTTCGCCACGATATGGACGGCGTGATGGGCATACGCTCCGGCAGGAATCAGCCGCTGGGCCGGCGAGTCATCACTCGGGCCGCCCGGCTCACCGCCCGGGCAGCCTTCGGCTGTCGCCTGGCCGACGTGAACTGCCCCTACCGGCTGATGCGGTCGTCGGCGCTCGCCCCGCTGCTGGCGCCCATCCCCGACAACACCTTCGCCCCCAACGTGGTGCTCTCGGGGATGCTGTCCCGCTCCGGGGCCCGGTTGGCCCAAGTGCCGGTCCCCCACCATCACCGCTCCACGGGTGTGGTCTCCATACTGGGCTGGCGGGCGCTTCGGGCTGCGGTCCGCTCCTTCGGCCAAACCCTGCGCCTCAGCCGCACCCGCTTCTGATCCCCAACAGCCTGATTGCCGCCCATTTGTCACTGCGGACGGGTACCTTCTAATTGGGCCCCGCCCGCACAACTTCCCCCCACAAGACCTGCTAAGGGAACCATGCCCCCGCAATCACAGCTTCAGTTCGGCACCGTGCCCGACGCCCGCGAGCCCGAAGTCGATTTTGCCCGCGAACTGGTGAAAGTCCCGGTGGCCGACGAGATGTCGGAATCGTTTCTGGCCTACTCCTTGTCGGTCATCACCTCTCGAGCCATACCCGACGCCCGCGACGGCCTGAAGCCGGTGCAGCGCCGCATCCTCTACTCCATGCTCAACATGGGGATCCGCCCCGACGGGCCCCATCGCAAGAGCGCCCGAGTGGTGGGCGACACCATGGGCAAGTACCACCCTCACGGCGATGCCGCCATCTACGACGCCCTCGTCCGGCTGGCCCAAGACTTCTCCCGGCCCATTCCCCTGGTCGATCCCCACGGGAATTTCGGAACCCTGGACGATCCCCCGGCCGCCCCCCGATACACCGAGTGCCGCCTGGCCGAGGCGGCTATGGAGATGCTCGACGAGATCGACGAGGACACCGTGGACCACCGGCCGACCTACGACGGCGAGGGCTTCGAGCCCGAATGCCTGCCGGGACGGCTGCCCAACCTGCTGGTGAACGGCACCACCGGCATTGCCGTGGGCATGGCCACCAACATGGCCCCCCACAATCTGGCGGAGGTTGCCGAGGCCATCCGGCTGGTGATGACCAAGCGCCGGCCCAAGCCCACCGTCGACCAGCTGCTGGACGCGCTGGAGGGCCCCGATTTCCCCACCGGGGGAAGAGTCGTCGATACCGAGGAGGGGGGGTTGCGCCAGGCCTACGCCACCGGGCGGGGGTCGATCCGCATCCAGGCCAAGATGGCGCCGGTAAAGCTCACCCGCAGCCGCTGGGGGATCGAGGTCACCGAGCTGCCCTACATGGTCGGCCCCGAGAAGGTGGTGAAGCGCATCAACGACCTGATCGTCGACGGCAAGCTGCCCGGCGTCCACGATGCCCGCAACCTCTCCGACCGCCACCACGGCCTGCGCATCCTCATCGAGTGCGAACCGCATGTGGCGCCCGAGAAGCTGTACTACGACCTGTTCCGACTCACCCCTCTGGAGGAGACCTTCGCGGTCAACAACGTGGTGCTGGTGGGCGGCGTCCCCACCACCGTGGGGCTCTACGACCTGTGCCGCCACTACATCGACCACCGCCTCGACGTGGTGGTGCGGCGCACCCGGCACCGCCTGGGCCGGGCCCGCGACCGCCGCCACATCTTGGAGGGGCTGATCATCGCGCTGGACAACATCGACCAGGTTGTGGCCATCATCCGGGGCTCTGATGATGCCGCCGCCGCCCGCCGGCGGTTGCAGGACGCCCTTGAGCTGACCGAAATCCAGGCTGCCCACATCTTGGACATGCAGCTGCGTCGGCTCACCGCGCTGGAGAAGCAGAAGATCATCGACGAGCGCGACGAGCTGATTGCGGTGATCGAGGAGTTGGAGAAGCTGCTGGGCTCCGAGCAGCGCCAGCGCACGGCGGTGTTGCAAGAGCTTGACGAGTTGGTGGAGCGCTTCGGGCGGGATCGCCGGACCGAGATCGTGTCCCACCAAGAGGCGCCGGTCTATGAGGCCACCCCGGCCGCGGAGCTGGCGCCCCAGGCCGAAGGGCCGTGCGCGGTCACCCTGTCCACCACCGGCATCGTGGGCCGGGCGCCAACGGGGGGGCGCCGCCGATCCCAGTTCGGCCGCCACGACGTGCTCGCCGCTTCAGTGGAGGCCGATCCCGGCGGAGTCGTTCTGGCCGTCACCTCTGGGGGCCGGATCATCGCCACCCCTGTCTCGGCCATCCCCGAGGTCTCCGGTCGCAGCCGGGGAGCAGGAGCGTCCGAGGTGTTCGGAACCATGCGCAGCGAGGCGGTGCTGACCCTGGTGGCGCCGGGGGGCGATCCCCTGGTGATCGTCACCAGCGCCGGCACGGTGAAGCGGGTCGACCTGTCCGACGCCGACAAGGGCCGGGCCGCCAAGCAGATCGTCAAGCTGAAACCCAAAGACAGCGTTGTGGCCGCGTTCTGCGCATCGGAAAATGCGGAGATGGTGCTGGTCAGCGCCCATGGCCGGGTGCTGCGGGCCCCGGTCGGGTCGGTCCCGGTCCAAGGGCGGGGGGCCTCCGGGGTGGTCGGCATGAAGCTGCGAGGCGACGACCGGATCATTGCCGCCGACGGCGTGAGCGGAGAGGAGGCCGTCATCATGGTGGGAGCGTCCGGGTCGGTGGCCATCACCGCGGTGACCGACATCCCGGCCACCGCTCGGGGCGGGCTGGGCGCCCAGCCGATCGGAGAGGGCCGGCTGGTCACCGCCGTGGTGGCGCCCCCGGCCGACCTCCTGGCCGAAGTGGACGACAACGGCAAGCCGGCCAAGGCGCCGGTGCCGTTCCCCCTGGCCAACGGCGGCGCCGACCACGCGGTGGTCTTGAGCGTGGGAATGCCCCGATGGTGACCCAGGCCGGCGCCGCTTCCCGCACCGGGGGCCGCGACGCCGATCTGTTCACTGCTCCCAGCGGGGGGAACGGCAACGGCAGCTACGACGCCTCCGACATCGTCACCCTGGAGGGCCTCGAAGCCGTTCGCAAGCGCCCTGGCATGTACATCGGGGGCACCGGTGGCGACGGCCTCATGCACCTGGTCTGGGAGCTGATCGACAACGGGGTGGACGAAGCGGGCGCCGGATATGCCACCCGCATCGACGTGACCCTCCACGGCGACGGGTCGGTGGAGGTGGGCGACAACGGTCGGGGCATCCCCATCGACCCGCATCCCACCAAGAAGGTGTCGGCGCTGGAAGTGGTCCTCACCGAGCTGCACTCCGGCGGGAAGTTCGGCGGCGGGGTCTACGGCGCCTCTGGCGGGCTGCACGGTGTGGGCGCCTCGGTGGTCAACGCCCTGTCCACCCGGCTGCGGGCCGAGGTAGACCGAGACGGCGCCACCTGGCAGCTCTGGTTTGTGAGGCAAAAGGCCGGCCAGCACGACGGCGACCGCTTCGCCAAGGGCCACCAGCTCCGCCGGATCCGCTCCACCCGGAAAACCGGCACCCGCATCCGCTTCTGGCCCGACCTCGACCTGTTCGACCCCGACGCGGCGGTGGACTACGAGACCATCCGCCAACGGGCCCAGCAGGCCTGCTTTTTGGTGCCCGGGCTGCGGATCAGGCTGGAGGACAAGCGCCGGGGCCGCGACAACGAGCCGGCCGATCTGATCTCCCACGGGGGGCTGGCCGACCTGGTGGGCCATCTGTCGGGCTCAGAGACCGTCACCGAGGTGATCTCCATACCCGGGGAGGGCGAATTCGAGGAGAAGGTCCCGGTGGACGGGGCCATGGCCGTGGTGGCGCGGCACTGCCAGGTGGACATCGCCATGCGCTGGGTGAGGGGCTACGACGCCAAGGTGCTCACATTCGTCAACACCATCCCCACCCCCCATGGCGGCACCCACCTGGCGGGCTTTGAGCGAGCCCTGACCCGGGCGGTCAACGACAGGTTGCTGGCCGACTCCAAGAAGCTGGCCCGCCTGGCCAAGCAGGGCAATGACCGGGCTCAGCGCGAGGATGTGCAGGAGGGTCTGGTGGCCGCGGTCAAAGTCACCCTGCCCGAGCCGCAGTTCCGGGGCCAGACGAAGCAGGAGCTGGGAACGCCGCCGGTGCAGTCCATCGTCTACAACGTGCTCAAAGACGGGTTGGAGAGCTGGTTCCAAACCGGCCCCAAGAGCCACGTCAGCGCCCTGCAGTCCAAGATCGCCGACGCGGTGGTCAATCGGGTGTCGGCCCGGCAGACCTTGGAGAACAAGCGCCGGGCGGCGTCGCTGGGCTCCACCGGGATGCCCGACAAGCTGGCCGACTGCCGGGTGCACGGCCCGGAGTCGGAGTTGATCCTGGTGGAGGGCGACTCAGCCGCCGGCCCGGCCAAGGCGGGGCGGAACGCGGAGAACATGGCCATTTTGCCCCTTCGGGGAAAGGTGGTGAACGCGGCCAAGTCATCGGTCAAGCAGGTTTTGGACAACGCCGAGGCCCAGGCTCTTTTCACCGCCATGGGCGCCGGCTCCGGCGATGACTTCGATATGGCCAAAGCCCGGTACGGGCGCATCGTGATCCTGTGCGACGCCGATGTGGACGGCAGCCATATCCGCTGCCTGCTGCTCACCCTCATCCACCGCTTCATGCGCCCGCTGCTGGAAGCGGGCCGGATCTTCGCGGCCCAGCCCCCGCTGTACACCGCCAAGGTGGGCGACCAGACCCACCGGGCGTGGTCCGATGCCGAGCGGGACGAGAAGACCGCCGAGCTCGCCAAGGGCAACCGGAAAGCCGACAGCATCCGGTGGTCTCGGTTCAAGGGGCTGGGGGAGATGGACACCGACGAGCTGGCCGAGTGCGCCCTGGATCCGGCCACCCGCACGCTGCGCCAGCTCACCCTCGACGACGCCAAAACCGCGGAGGAGATGTTCGAGACCCTGATGGGCGCCGATGTGAGCCGCCGCAAGGACTTTCTCATCGCCCACAGCGATCTGGTAGACCGCGCCGCCCTCGACTACTGACCCTGCAAAGAAAGATCGGGTAGACAGACATGACCATGACCGAGCCCGCCGAACAGGCCGAGTCGGCTGAGGAGCCCACCGGCGACAAGCTCTTGGAGGCTCCCGAGCGCTACACGCCCAAGTATCTGTCTCCCTCCAGCGCGTCGTCGTTCCGGGAGTGCGCCCGCCGATGGAAGTTCCGCTACGTCGACCGGCTGCCCGACCCGCCCGGCGCGGCCGCGGTTACCGGCACCTTCGCCCACATGGTGCTGGAGAAGCTGATGCAGGAGCCGGAGGAGGACCGCACGGTGGACCGGGCCAAGAAGCTGGCCCGCGAGCTCTGGCCCGCGATGGAGAGCCACCCCGACTACCGGGGCCTGGAGTTGGACGAGCGGGGCGGTTTGGACTTCCGCATCAACGGCTGGCGGGCCATCGAGGGGCTGTGGGACCTGGAAGACCCCGGTCGGGTGGCGGTGGCCGCTACCGAGCAGGATGTGAGGGTCGAGATCAACGGGGTCCCGTTCCGGGGCATCATCGACAGGCTCGATGAGACCGCGGAGGGTTTGGTGGTCACCGACTACAAGTCGGGCAAGGCCCCCTCCGAGCGGTTCGCGTCCAACTACGCCACCCAGATGCTGCTCTACGCCGCGGCGCTAACCGAGCTGGACGGGCGCAAACCGGCCAAGGCCCAGTTGCTGTACCTCGGCCAGAAGGTGGTGGAGGTGGAGATCACCGACGACAACCTCGCCCAGGCGGTCGACGAACTGCGGTCGACCTGGCTGGCCATCATGGAGAGCTGCATCTCCCTGGAGTTCGAAGCTTCCACAGGCCCCCTGTGCGGCTGGTGCCCCTTCGTGGCCCAATGCCCCGAGGGCACCGCCGAGGTGCTTCACCGCGCCAAGATCGGCAAGCTGCGGTCCGACGCCCCCGCCCTCCAGCACATCGCCCAGGCCGAAAGCCCAGAAGACTAGAGCCGGGGCAGCCGCATGCCGGCGAGACGACCCATGGCCGGCCCCATGAGCACCTCTTCCCGCTGGGTGGCTCTGGCCCAATAGTGAGCCGCCTCGGCGTCGTCGCCCAGGTCGAAGCGGTCCCGGTCCAGCTGGTCTTGGCGGGCCAGGCTTGAGCCGATGCGGTCCACCATGTCCAGGTAGCGCACCAGCCGGGCGACGGACTTGGCCCGAGCGGACGCATACCCCTCCAACGCAGGAGCAATCACCGTGCGCAGGTCGTCCAGCACCGCCCGGTAGACCCCGCTGGTGTGGGTGTCGGACGGCTCTGGCGCCTCAACCGGCTCCGGCGCCACCCCGAGGGCCTCGCACAGCAACTCCGCGGTCACCCGGCGGTGGAGGGTTGCAAACAGCATGGCCATGCCCAAGTCCCCTCCGGCCGCCCCGGCCGCCCCCAGCCCGATCAGGTTGCGGACCTGGCAGGCCAGCTGCCAGTAGCGCACCCGCTCGGCGTCCACCGGGCCGTCGTACCCCCCGAACGCAGTGTCGATGGGCACAAACGGCGTGAGCATGGCCCGCACGGTGATCCAGGCCAGATCCTCCATGGGATCGCCCACATGGGCCAACTCCCAATCGCACAGCCCGGTCACCCGGCGGCCGTCGTGCAGCACGTTGCCCGGCCCGAGATCGCCGTGGACCAGCACCATTCGCTCTGAGGGTCCGGGCGCCGTCTCCGCCAGTTGGCGCAGGCCCAGATCGATGAGCGGATCGGGATCGGGGCAATGCTCCCGATAGAGCCGAGTCCACACCGCCAGGTCGTCATGGGCTAGCTCAGGCGGCGGATCCAGCGCGTGGAGGGCGTTGACCTGCGCCATGAAGTCCCTGGCCAGGCTGGGATCGTCCAGCCGACCGGGCTCCCCCTCCACAAAGTCCAACAGCAATGCCCGCCCATCGGGGCTGACACCGCAGAACCCGGCCGCCCGCACCGGCTTGTCGGTCAACCACCGATACACCCGAGCCTCACGGGCCAGGTCATAGCCCACCGCGGAGAGCGCCGAGCTTCCCGCGTCCATCCGCAAGAACTTCCTGCCCCCTTGATCCAGCGTCACCACCCACGCTTGGCGGGAGGCGCCCCCCGGCATCCGGGCGGCGTCGGCGACCGCTTGGCCGCAGCAGTCTTCCACCCACGCCAACAGCTCGCGATCCAACTCGCTCATCCGCCCAGGTTAAGCCAGTCCGCCCTCTGATCGGACACGGAAACAAGCCCGCTGCTCACCCGACGATGAACTGGGCCGCCGACATCTGCTTTCGACCGGGCGTCGACCCGAAGGGCGGCTACGTCAGCCCGATGCCCAGCATCGTGCCCCAGATCGTCAGCATGAACCCCGACATGATGAACACCATCGTCCGGGTCAGCCTGGCCATCTGAAGCGCGATCTCGCCCCGGTGCTCTGCCAACTCGCCTCGCACACTCACGAATCCGGCATCCATCTTGTGCTCTAGACCGTCGATACGGATGTGAACCCTGGCGAACTCGGCATCGACTTGGGCGAATTTGCCGTTGACTTCGGCGCGGATCCGGTCTTCGCTCGCTTTGATGTCGTCTTTGGTGGCGAGCTGTTCCCAGCGCACAGGGGGCAGACACTCGATCAACGTCTTGGCCTCCTCCTCACCCAGCACCTCGCTCAAACAGCTCAGCAGCGCCAAACGCCTCGCCTCGTCCACAAGCATACCCAGCCTCTCCCATCCAGCAATCTCAAAGGAGGACCGACGCACCGCCCACACGTGGTGCCCGCCACCCTGCCGGCAGGCACGAGACCCGACAACCGCCATTTCGGTCGGTCGAAGTCGATCCCCGATCGGCCAGCGCCCCGGTCAGGGGCCGAAGCGGTCAACTCCAGCAGTAGCCATGTGCTCGTGACCCGGGAAACTGTCACCGGGGGTATCTAGAGTCTGGGCCGTGAGCATTCAGGTGATCTGCACCCCCTACGGGCCGCCGGCCGCCAAGCGGCTGGGCGAGCAGATCGACGCGCTCAAAGGCGGCAACCCCCTCGCCCCGGTCACCGCGGTGGTGCCCACCAACATTGCGGGCCTCGCTGCTCGCCGGGCTTTGGGGGCCCGAGGCCATGGCATCGCCGCGGTGAGCTTCCTCAACCTGTCTGACCTGGCCAAGCATCTTGCGGGTCAGCAGATGGCCGAGGGGCCCCAGCGCAAGCGCTTGTCCGACCTGGTTGTCGGGGCGGCAATGAGAGCGGCGCTTGCCGATGAGCCCGGGGTCTTTTGCGCCTCCGCCCATCACACCGCTACCGAGCAGGCACTCATTCGCTCATACCGCGATCTTCGGGGAGTATCCAGGGACAGCCTTGACCGCCTGGCCGCCCAAAGCGGCCGGGCCGGCGACCTGGTCCGCCTCTGCCGCCAAGTCCGAAGGGAATTGCAACCGAGGTGGTACGACGAACAGGATCTCTACGATCAGGCTATCGCTGGGCTGCGATCGGGCTCGCCAAGCACCATCGTCGATGAACTCGGCCCGGTGATCGTGTATTTGCCACAGCGAGTAGGCAAGTCACAGGGCCAGGTGATCTCGGCCTTGGCCGATACAGCCTCGGTCGTGGTCGTCGCCGGGCTCACCGGGGATGACCAGGCCGATGCCCCTGTGTTGGAGTCGGTGCATCGGATGGGCGGCTCAGTCGACGCGGCAGCTCCAACTGGCACGTCCTACGGCCAGCGGATCATCAGCGCGGCCAGCGCCGACGAAGAAGTTCGGATCGCCATCCGAGAGGTAGTCCGCGCCGCCCGAGACGGCGTGTCGCTCGGTCGCATCGCCGTGCTGTGTGGCGGCGGGCTAGCCGCCGTCCGGCAAGTGCAGGATCAGCTGGCCGCCGCGGCAATTCCCTTCAGCGGCCCCAGCGGGCGCACCCTGGCCGACACGCTGCTGGGTCGGGGGATTTTGGCGCTGCTGAGCCTAAGACATCGCGGCTTTCGCCGCGATGAGGTGTTCGCCCTGCTGTCGGTGGCCGCCCCTATCCTGCCCGGCGACGAAAACACCGCTTCGGACCAACCGAAACCTGCCCCGGTCATGGCGTGGGAGCGCATCTCGCGGCGAGCCGGAGTCTCCCGGGGCGCCGACCAGTGGCATGTGCGGCTCAGCCAATATGCCGCCCAACTCTACAGCGACGCTGACACAGAACAGGGCGATCCCGACTACGTCGGGGAGCGGGCCAACCGGCTTAGGCGAGAAGCAGGCCATGCGGAATCGCTGGCCCAGTTCATGGCCGCACTAGTCAGTGATCTGTCCCCCGATCCCGCGCCGACCACCTGGAGCCGGTGGTGCAGGTGGGTCGAGCGTCTGATCAACACGTACCTGGGAGACGAGGCGTCCCGGGAAGACTGGCCCGAAGCCGAGAAGGAGGCCGGCAAGGCCCTACAGAAGACACTCGCCCGACTGGCCTCGCTGGACGAGGTCGAGGGCAATCCCCCAGTCACTGCATTTCTGCCCGCTCTGGCCTCGGAGCTGGGTGCGCCGACTGGCCGGATCGGCCGGATCGGCCGCGGCGTGCTCACAGGGAGCATCGGCGAGTCGCTGGGCCTGGATCTGGACCGCTTGATCGTCATCGGCCTCGCCGAGGGGATGTTCCCCCGTAGCCCCTCAGACGATCCGCTTCTTCCCGACAAAGAGCGCCAGGCGGCGGGTGACGACTTGGACCTGCTCGGCGACCAACTCGGCGACCAGCACCGAAGCTTGCTCGCTGCGCTGGCCTTCTCCCGGTCGGCCACATTGGTGTACGCCAGAGGGGACTCACGTCGGTCAGCCCCGCAGCACCCGTCCCGCTGGCTGCTGGACACCGCGGCGAAGCTGGCCGGCCATCGAGTGGAGGGCGCCAGCCTGGAAGGCCTGGCCAACAACAAGGCCAACGGTTGGTTCGAGCATGTTTCTTCGTTCTCGAGCCGAGTGGCCAACTCCCCCCTTCCCGCCACCAGCCAGGAATTTCGATTGAAGGCCCTAACAGCAGGGGGCCAGACCGCCGAGGGGCTGCGACACGAAGACCCGATTCTGTCTCGAGGGGCCGCACTAGTAGAGGCCCGGGCCTCAAGCGAATTCACCCGCTTCGACGGCAATCTGACGGGGGTGGCCAAGTCCGGCCCTACCCAGGCGGTGTTGTCGCCAACCAGCCTTGAAACGTGGGCCGATTGTCCGATGCGCTACCTGTTCCGCCACGTCCTTCAGGTCCAAGCGCTGGATCAACCCGAGGAGCTGCTGGAGATCACCCCGCAGGAGAAGGGCTCGTTGGTCCACAAGGCACTGGACCGATTCTTGGCCGAGCAACTGGAAAAGGAGCACGTCCCACAACCCGGGCAACCGTGGAGCGAGTCACAGCGGGATCGGCTACAGGGAATCGGGGAAGAGGAGTGCAACGAGGCCGAGTCCAAGGGGCTGACCGGCACGCCGGTGTATTGGCATCACAACCGCGGCCGCATCCTGGCCGACTTGGACCGCTTCCTCGTGGAGGACAACCAGCGGAGACGACAACACGGCACGACGCCCCTCGCCAGCGAACTGGAGTTCGGGATGCCGGGAGACGACCAGGGCGCCATCGAAGTGGAGTTGCCCGACGACCGGAGGGTGCGATTCCGGGGTCGGGCCGACCGCGTGGACCGAGGCGCCGACAACAGCCTGCTGGTCACCGACTACAAGACCGGCAAGGCCGACGCCTACAGGGGGCTCGACGAGGGCAGCAAGGACTGGGACCCCGTCCAGCGGGGCACTCGGCTCCAGCTCCCGGTCTACGGCCTGGCCGCTCGCGACCGCTGGGACAGCACTGGCGCCCCCGTGCGGGCCCAATACTGGTTCGTGACCGAGGAAGGAGATTTCAAAACCCACGGCTACCTTCTCGACGAGCGGGTGATCGACCGCTTTTGCGAGGCAGTCGCCGTTGTCGCAGAAGGCATCGAAGCCGGGATGTTCTGCGACCGCCCCCAGCCGGGCCAGAGCGATGGCCAGTTCAGCCAGCGCTGCGAATTCTGCAATGCCGACCGACTCGGAACCGAGGACAACCGCCGGAAGTGGGAGAGAATGATGGCCGAGGACAAGCTCGCCGACTACCGCAAGCTGGCCGAGCCCCCAGGCCAAAACTCGGATGACGAGGCGATATAGCGGTGGATCTGGACGAACGCACCGCCCGCGATCAAACAGATCGAGACGCGATCGTTGCCGACCTGGGTTCAACTCTTTTTGTGGAGGCGGGGGCCGGTTCGGGCAAGACCACCGCCCTGGTGGCCCGAGTGCTGGCCCTGCTCGACCACGGCATCGCCATGGAGAACATCGCCGCCATCACCTTTACCGAGAAAGCTGCCGCCGAGCTCAAGAACCGCCTGCGCCACGAGCTGGCCGACTCCGGCAAGCACTCAAGGGCCCTCGACCAGCTAGACGGCGCGGCCATCACCACTCTCCATGGGTTCGCGCTCCGCATCCTGTCCCTACACGCCATTGAAGCCGGGCTGCCCCCCCGGTTGGAGGTGAGCCCCCTCAACGCCTTTGAGGACCGCTGGGCAGAGTCCCGCGCCCGCCTGCTGCACAGCTCCGATCATGAGCACGTCGTGGTGACGGCTCGGGCTATGGGCATCAAGATCGGCCACCTGCGCAGCCTGGCCCAGACTCTTGACGACAACTGGGACATGGTCGTCGAGCGCATGGGCTGCGACCCGCTTCCCACTGGCCGCGTCGCATTGCCCAACCTCAGCAATCTGTCCGACCAATTCAGCGATACCGCGAAACTGGCCCAGTTCTGCTCGAGCCCCGATGACCGACTGCTGGCCAAGCTCCGAGAAATCGGCAATGCGGCCCGCAGGCTTGAGAACGCGTCCGGACGTGGCGACGAGGCCGTTCGCATCCTGTTCGGCCCCTTGCCCAGCTTCAAGGCCGGCAACCATGGCAAGAAGGGCAATTGGCCCGCGAGCTGCCCGATTGAAGAAGCACGCGGCAAAGTGAGCGATCTGGGAGATGCCGTCCACGAGATCAAGGGGCAGATCGCCGGCACTGTCCTCGATCGATTGGCCCGGGTGTTGGGAGCCTTGGCCTTGGAGGCCGCCGAGGAACGCCGACAGCGGGGGGTGTTGGAGTTCCACGACCTGTTGGTGCTCGCCCGGGAGCTGTTGCGACACCCCCAGCACGGCGCCGCGGTCAGGAGCGCTCTGGCCGAGCGCTACCAGCGGCTGTTGCTCGACGAGTTCCAGGACACAGACCCCATTCAGGCGGACTTGGCCAAGCTCATCGCCACTCCGCCCGATGGCCCAGCACGCCGCTCCCCATCGCCGGACGAGCCCGGGCGGCTGTTCTACGTAGGCGATCCCAAGCAGTCCATCTACCGATTCCGGCGGGCCGACATCGCAGTGTTCGCCGAGACCGGCCAAGCCGGGACCGTGGTCCGAAAATCGCTGACCCGGAACTTCCGCACCGTCGAGCCGGTCATCGCCTGGATCAATGGCCTGTTCAGCAAGCTCATGGCCCCCCCGGACCCCGGCGAACACCTAGTGCAGCCCGTCTACCAGGCTCTGGACCCCGTGCGCGGCGACCCGCCGACCGGACCTCCCGTCGCGGTGCTCGACGCTGAGCACCCGAGGGGAACGAGAACAGGTTCACTGCGAGAAGCCGAAGCCGGCGAAGTAGCCAAGGCTGTGTTGACCGCCATCTCTCAGGGCTGGTCGGTGGGCAATGGAAAAGATGGGAGCGGCCGGGACCGCTGGCGAAAGGCTGAGCTGGGGGACATCTGCATTCTGCTCCCCACCCGAACATCGCTGGCCCAACTCGAATCGGCGCTGCAAGAGCACGACATCCCCTACCGAATCGAAGCCGGCTCGCTGATCTGGGCTACCCGGGCCATCCGGGATGCGATGAGCGTGGTCAGGGCGGTGGCCGATCCCACCGACGAGGTGGCTCTGGTCAACGCCCTGCGGTCTCCGGCGTTCGGCTGTGGCGACGATGACTTGTTCCACTTCAAGGCAACCCACCACGGCCGGTGGAACTTCTTGGCCTCGCCACCCCCATCGTTGCCGGAGGATCACCCGGTGAGAGAGGCCCTGACGTGGTTGTCCGATCTCCACAGCCAAGTTCGCTGGCTCATGCCCGCCAGCGTGCTCGAGCGCATCGTACGGGAAAGGCGGCTGTTGGAGACCGGCTGTTTCGGCCTCCCCCGGCAACGGGACGTGTGGCGCAGCCTCCACATGGCAATCGGTCAAGCCCGGCAGTTCGAAGAGGATGGGGGCCGAGGGCTGCGAGGATTCATCGCCTGGGTCGACCGCAAGATCGGCGAGCGCATCAGGGAGTCCGACATCACTATCTCGGAAACCGACGACGACGCCGTGCGCATCACCACCATCCATGCCGCCAAGGGCCGGGAGTTCCCCATCGTCATCTTGTCGGGCACCCACCCCCGACCTGGTTCGAAGGCCGCAAACCTGATTTGGCCCCCGGAAGGAGGCTTCGGCGTGCGGGTCAACAACTCCCTGGTAACCAAGACGTTCGCCGACCACCAAGGGCGCGAGGAGCAGATGGACGACGCCGAGCGGGTGCGCCTGCTCTACGTGGCTTGTACCCGGGCCCGGGACCATTTGGTGGTGTCGGCCCATCGCACGGAAAGAAGCGACGGCAGCCGCGCCAAGCTCTCGATGGCCGAGATGGTGGCAGTCCACGCCGACGAGCTGCCCCAGGCCACATGGCAACCCGAGCCCCTTGCCTCCAAAGAGGCCGAGGCCCCGTTTGAGGCATCATTCGCTCAGTGGCAGAACGAGCGGAGCACAGTGCTGGGCGCAGCACAACGGCCGTTGGCATTGAGTGCATCAAGCATTGCCAGCCGATTTGCACCCGACAACGACCCCGGTCTGGCCAAAGACGGGCTCGATGACGAGGATGAACCGCAGTCGCCCGGGAAAACAGGCCGTTATGGCACCAAGGTGGGCCGTGCCGTTCACGGCGTGTTGCAAACAGTTGACCTTGGCGGGGACGCGGATGCCCATCTCGTCGATCCGGTAGCGGTCACCCAAGTTGAGAGAGAGGGCATCCCTGAGGCCCAACAGGTCGTCCGGGCCCTAGCCCAGTCAGCGCTGAACTCCAACACCGTGCGAGCAGCAGGTTCCGGTGAGCATTGGAAAGAGCTGTTCGTGGCCGCCCCAATCAACGGAATCGTCGTGGAGGGCTACATCGACCTGCTCCACCGCGCCGACGATGGCCTCGTCGTAGTGGACTATAAAACAGACGATGTCGGCGATGACGAGGCCCTGCAAGCCAAAGTCGACCGCTACCAGCTCCAAGTGGCGGCCTATGCCTTGGCGGCGGAACAGGCGATAGGCGAGCCGGTGGCCCGCTGCGTGCTGGTGTTCGCCCAGAACGGCCGGCCGGCAAGAGAGATCACCATTGCCAACGACGATCTGGCCGCGGCCCAAAGAGAAGTCCGCCGAAGGCTGGCGTTGCAGCCGTAACAGCCGTGGGCGTCTCTTGAAGTACCGTCTTTACAGTATTTTTCAGTATATTTAACATTGCAAGGTTTCGAAGTGGGATGCTAAGTTGTGGCTGTGGACACGATCACTCTGGTGGATCTGGGTCCGGTCATCGCCGCGATCCTGGGGCCCATGCTCGTGATCATGGCTGCATCCATGAGGTATCAATACGTTGACAGCGCCAAGACGCGCGAGCTGATCGACAACACCAACCAGCAGAACCGCGAGCTGATCGACAACTCCAACCAGCAGAACCGCGAGCTGATCGACAACACCAACCAGCAGAACCGCGAGCTGATCGACAACACCAACCAGCAGAACCGCGAGCTGATCGACAACTCCAACCAGCAGATCCGCGAGCTGATCGGGCAGAACCGCGAGCTGATCGGGCAGAACCGGGTGTTGATCGAACAGAACCGAGAGCTGATCGAGAAGAGTCACGCTGAGCTTCGCGACAGCCTGGCGGAAGCTCGTGAACGGCTGGCTCGCATCGAGGGCTACGTGCGCATCCCACCTCCTTCTCGTCCTAGCCCAGAAGACGCCGAACCCGGCGCTGAAGCGGCCTGAACAGGGCAAAGCATGTTCACGTTGGTGGTGATGGCGGCCGGGCTGGGATCGCGCTTCGGCGGCACCAAGCAGCTCGCCCGGGTGGGACCCAACGGCGAGGCCTTTTTGGACTTCGCCATCGCCGACGCCCGAGCCGCAGGCGCCGACCGGGCGGTGCTCGTCGTGCGCCGCGACATCGAAGCCGACGTGAAGCGCCACTTGGAGTCGCGCGGCGGCCTGCCCCCCGACTTCGAGGTGGCCTTTGTGCGCCAAAACGAGCACGGCCCATTCCGGCCCAAGCCGTGGGGCACAGCCCACGCCGTGCTCTCGGCTGCCGACGCGGTGGCCGGCCCGTTCGTGGTGTGCAACGCCGACGACTACTACGGCCCATCCGCGTACACCGCATTGGCCCAGGCCATTCGGGCCATGGCCGACAGCGAAGCCTGGCTATGCGGCTACCGCCTCGACCACACCCTGCCCGCCGAGGGCACCGTCACCCGCGGCGTGTGCCAAGTTGACGGAGAACTCCTCACCGGCATCGTTGAACAAGAGGGCATCTCCCGAGCCGACAACCGGTTCCCCGACAACACCATCGTGTCCATGAACCTGTGGGCCTTCTCCCCTGCCATCTTCAACGCCCTGCATGACGGCTATCACCGATTTCTCGAGGAGAGCGGTGACAGCCCCACCGCCGAGTACCTCCTCCCCCACGCCGTCGCCAATGAAATGGACCATGGCGCACTCACCGTCCGAGTGGTCACCACCAACGAGACCTGGATCGGCGTCACCAACCCCAAAGACCTGGCGATCGCCCGCAAGGCCCTCAAGTCCCGCTAGCCCATGCCCGAGCTCCCCGAAGTCGAGACGATCCGCCGTCAACTGGCACCCCGGCTTCACGCCCGCCGCATCCAGGACGCCCACAGCCACCCCTCGGAGAAATTCACCCCGGCAGTAGCCGCAATCGACTCCACCATCCAGGGCGTCAACCGCAAGGGCAAGTACCTGATCGTGCCCCTGTGCGACGGTCGGGAGCTCATCATCCACTTGGGCATGACGGGCTCTTTGACCCTCGTCTCCCAGCCGCCTGACGACGACCCCTACATCCGGGCATGGTGGCAGCTCGATGGCGATGAGACCCTGGCCTATCGGGACGTCCGCCGCTTCGGCCGCATCCGCTGCGGGCCCGCGGGCCAGTACGACACCATCCCCACGCTGGCCGCCCAGGGCCCCGACGCCCTCAGTCCCGACTTCACCGCCGAAGCCCTCTACCAGGCCCTCCGGCGAAGCCGCCGCCGCATCCCCACCCAGCTGCTCAGCCAAAAGCCCGTGGCCGGCATCGGCAATATCTACGGAACCGAGGCGCTGTGGATGGCCGGCATCCACCCGGCCAAGCGCCAAATCAGCCGATCAGCGGCCGCCAAGCTCCACACCGCCTTGGTGCAGGTGCTCGAAGCCGGATTGGCCCACGGCGGCACCACCCTTCGCGACTATCGCAACGCCGACGGCGGCGAAGGAAGCCACCAGCGCGCTCTGGCCTGCTATGGCCGCTCCGGACAGCCCTGCCTGCGCTGCGCTGCCCCGCTGCAACACCGCACCTATGACGCCCGCACCCTTACTTTCTGCCCCCAGTGCCAGCCGCGCTAGCGTCGTCCCGGCTGGGGAGGATGCCGATGAGCGATGAGATGACCGACGCGCAGAAGGAGGCGTTCGCAGCCAAGCTGCGCCGAGAAGTCGGGAACACCGGCACCCCGACAACCGCCCGCGATCCGGTCAACCAGCCCATGATCCGCCACTGGTGCGATGCCATGGAGGACGCCAACCCCCTCTACACCGATCCCGACGCGGCCAAAAGGGGCCCCCACCAGGAGATCACCGCCCCTCCGGCCATGCTCAACGCCTGGACCATGATCGGCTTGGTCCCCCGGGTCAGCGACCCCGAAGACCCCGCTTCCGGGGTGTACGCCATGCTGGACGAAGCCGGCTATGTCGGCGTCGTGGCCACCAACTCCGAGCACGTCTACCACCGCTATCTCAAGCTCGGCGACCATCTCACCGGCGTTGTCAAGCTGGTGGACGTCTCCGACGAGAAGCAGACCGCACTGGGCATCGGACACTTCGTCACCACCGAGACCGAGTACCACGACCAGCACGGCAACCACGTCGGCTCCATGTTCTTCCGCATACTCAAGTTCCGCCCCGGCACAGGACGCACCGCCGGCGCCATCGACGGCGACAGCACCACCGAGCGCCCGCCCCGACCACGGCCCAGCCGCAACCAGAACACCGATTTCTTCTGGCAGGGCAGCCGGGGCGGCGAGCTGCGCATCCAGCAGTGCCTCGATTGCCAGCGCCTCCAGCACCCGCCCGGCACCCGCTGCCCCGGCTGCGGCGCCACCAACATGGGCCACACCGTGGCTTGCGGCAAGGGCGCCCTGTACTCCTACGTCGTGGCCCACCACCCCCGGGTTCCCTCCTTCGACTACCCCTTGAGCATCGGGCTGGTGGAGCTGGAGGAAGGGGTCCGGCTGGTCTCGAACATCACCGACTGCGGCCCTGATCAGCTCAAAGTGGGCATGCCCCTGGAGGCATGGCACATGCAGACCCATGAGGATGTGAGCCTGCCGGTGTTCCGACCCGCCCGGCTTCCCCGCAACCTGACCACGCTTGCCTTCGACGACGTGAACGTCGGCGACGAGCTGCCGCTGTGCCCGATACCGCTCACCCCCACACTGATCGTGTCCACCGCCATCGCATCACGCGACTACCAAGACGTCCACCACGACCGGGACATGGCAACCAAGAAGGGGTCAGAGGACATTTTCATGAACATCTTGACGTCCAGCGGCCTCTCGGCCCGCTACGTCGGCGACTGGGCCGGCTCCGATGCCGTTTTCAAGAACCTGAAAATCCGCCTCGGCGCCCCCAACTACCCCGACGACTGCATGACCATGTCGGGATCGGTCACCGCCAAGCGGGAGGCCGACGGCGAGGCCATCGCCGAGATTTCCTTCCAGGGGCGAAATAGCCGGGGCCCGCACGTCACCGGAACCGTCGATGTGGCCCTGCCCAGAGCGTAGGAGGACGCCATGACCTTGAAATACGCCTACCACAGCGCCATCGCCGGAATCGGCGCTACCCCGTTCACCAAGGATTCGGGTCGCACCCCGATGGACCAGGCGGTGGAGGCGTGCCTGGCCGCCTGCGAAGATGCCGGCCTTCCCCCCGAGAAGGTCAACGGCATGGTGACCTACTCAGCCGAGCAGAACCCCGAGATCGAGGTGGCCCGCAATCTGGGCGTCGACGAGCTGACCCACTTCTCGATGGTCCATCACGGCGGCGGGGCGGCCTGCGGGGTGATCGCGGTGGCCTGCCAGGCCGTGTACTCCGGCGCTGCCGACTACGTGCTGTGCTACCGGGCCTTCAACGAGCGCTCCTGGCACCGTTTCGGCGCCGGGGTGCAGGACCGGCCCGCGGGCGCCGAAGCCACCGAGGTCAGCTTCTCGTGGAGCTCACCGTTCGGATTGGTGACGCCGGCCTCGTGGGTGGCCATGTTCGCCACCCGCTACATGCACGAGTTTGGGGCCACCACCGAGGATTTCGGCCGGGTGTCGGTGGTCGACCGGGCCTTCGCGGCCACCAACCCCTACGCCCACTTCTTCCAGCGGCCCATCACCCTGGAAGACCACCAGAACAGCCGCTGGATCGTGGAGCCGCTGCGCCTGCTGGACTGCTGCCAGGAGACCGACGGCGCCCAGGCACTGCTGGTGACCACCGCCGAGCGGGCCAAAGATCTGAAGCAGAAGCCGGCGGTCATCGCTTCGGCCGCCCAGGGGGCAGCCGAAGACCAGCACATGATGAGGAGCTACTACCGGGACAGCATCACCGGCATCCCCGAGATGGGGCTGTGCGCCCACCAGCTCTACCAGTCCAGCGGCCTTTCCGCCGACGACATCCAAACCGCCATCATCTACGACCACTTCACCCCCCTTGTCCTGCCCCAGCTCGAGGAGTTCGGCTTTTGCCAGCGGGGCGAGGCCAAGGACTTCATCCGCGACGGCCACCTGGAGCGGGCAGGCCGCCTGCCCATCAACACCAACGGCGGCCAGCTCGGCGAGGCCTACATCCACGGCCTCAACGGCATCGCCGAAGGCGTCCGCCAGATCCGGGGCACATCGGTAAACCAGATTGGCAACGTGGAGAATGTTCTGGCCACCGCCGGCACTGCCGTCCCCACCAGCGCACTCATCCTCTCCCAGCCCAACTGACCTGCACCTCCGGCAATCTCTCCGCCGTGCGGTCAACCTCGTTTCGGATTGGCGTTTCCCTGCCCTGGGCCCATTGGCTTGTGTATTATGCCGGCTGACAGAATGATCCACGACAAGACCCCACAAGAGAGGCCCAACTATGGAATTCAGCCACGACCGCTCCGGCGACACACTGGTCGTCAATGCTTCCGGCCGGGTAGACGGATCCAACGCTTCGGACTTCCTGGAGTCCCTGCAAGGAATGTTCGAGCCCGGCGACCAGAAGATCATCCTGGATCTCGGCGGTCTTGAGTACATCAGCAGCGCCGGGCTGCGCGTGCTGCTCATGGCGGCCCAGAACCTCGACAAGCAGAACAAGTCATTCAGCATCTGCTCGTTGACCGAAGCAGTGGGCGATGTGTTCCGCATCAGCGGCTTCGATCAGATCATCAACGTTTTTCCATCGGTAGCAGACGCCAAACAAGGGTAGTCCCTTGACCCAGCCCTACAGGATCCTGGTTGTCGACGACGAGCCGGATCTTGAACCTCTGATATTGCAGCGGATGCGCCGCCAGATCCGGTCGAACGAATACGAGTTCGTCTTCGCCCAGAATGGAGTGGAGGCGCTGGAAAAACTCAACGCCGACCCAACGATCGACATGGTGCTGTCGGACATCAACATGCCCAAGATGGACGGGCTCACCCTTCTCCAGCAACTCCCCGGGGTCGATCCCAATCTCCGTGCGGTGATCATCTCCGCGTACGGCGATATGGACAACATTCGCACCGCTATGAACCGGGGAGCGTTCGACTTCGTCACCAAGCCCATCGACTTCGACGACCTCAAGATCACCATCAAGCGCACGCTGGAGCATTTGGCCGAGTGGCGGGAGGCGCTGTCATCGCGCGATCAGCTCGTGGCCCTACAGAACGAGTTGAGCATCGCCAGCCAGCTTCAGCAGTCCATCCTGCCGAAGAACCCACCGGTCACAGAGGAGTACGAGGTCTCGGCCAACATGGAGCCGGCCCGCAACGTGGGCGGAGACTTCTACGATTACTTCAAGATAGACGAGTACGTCGGTCTTGTGGTGGCCGACGTGTCCGACAAGGGCATACCCGCCTCAATGTTCATGATGTCCAGCCGGACCGCACTCAAGGGTGCGGCCATCGGCGTTCGCGAGCCTCAGATGGTGCTGGCCGAGGTCAACAACCAGCTCCAGCAGGACAACCCCACCTTCATGTTCGTCACCTTGATCTACGCCCTGTTCCATCCGGACAGCGGATCTCTCACCTATTCCATCGCGGGCCACGACCCCCCGCTATTGCTGAGCGCAGACGGCACCGTCACCGAGTTGCCGCTCACCAAGGGCGTTGCGCTGGGCATCGCTCCCGACGTCGTCTATTCCCAGGAGATGGTCAACTTGGAGCCAGGCGACGCCGTGGTGCTGTTCACCGACGGCGTGACCGAGGCCATGAACGCTGACAACCAGCAGTTCGGAATGAGTCGATTAAAGGAGGTATTCGACGACAGGCAGCCCAAAAGCGCAATGGCGGCCAACGAGGCGGTGTTCGAAAACGTGCGGAAGTTCGCAGGCGATGCCCCTCAATCCGACGACATCACCTGCCTCACACTGCGACGCCCTTGATGTTTGCCCCCGCTCGCTCTCAGCCCGCCGCGAGAGGTCGCTGAAATGCAACGGTCGCTACACATACCTCACCCTCCGGAGCGAGACCACCCCTCCGATGTCTTGCCGCGGATAGAAGACATGCTGAATGAGATGGCCGAAGCTGAGGGGTGGCCGATAACACTGACCATGCGCGCCAACCTGATTCTGGAAGAGTTGGTGCTCAACACGCTCACTTACGGCGACACCAGCGGCCTTACCGAGATCGACCTTAAACTGGAATACCAAGACCACGCGCTCACCATCCGCCTCATCGATGACGGTTCGCCCTTCAACCCCCTCACCGACGCTCCTGAGCCCGACGTAACGCTTCCTCTCGCCGAGCGGCCGATCGGAGGGTTGGGGGTGTACCTGGTGCGAACCATGGGAGAAGAACTGGAATACCGCAGGGAGGACGGTCGAAACCGCCTAAAGCTCGTCGTACACCCCGAGTCGTGAGGGATTCGACACTGAGGATCCTGCGTAAAGTGCGAAAAGCCAGCCTGGCAATCGCTGCATTCGCCGTTGTTCTGTGGGGGTGTGGATCCGATGCCGCCGATCCCATACACCCTGAGCCGACCGCCATTCCGACCGCTGGACCAGCCCAAGATGACGAGGAAAAAGTTGGAGTGCCCGGAGTATTCGACGACCGGGTGGTCTTCGGGCAATCGGCGGCCTTCAGCGGTCCCGCGCAGGAGCTGGGGATCAACATGAGGCTGGGAATCATGGCCGCCTTCGAGGAGGTCAACCGGCAAGGCGGCGTCAATGGACGCCGCCTGGAATTGGTGTCTCGAGACGACGCTTACGAGCCCGAGGCAGCTATCACCAACACGCAAGCTCTGATCCAAGACGAGCAGGTATTCTCCCTCATTGGTGCGGTGGGCACACCGACATCGCGTTCGGCCACTCCGGTGGCGGCCAGTGCAGGCATCCCCTACGTGGCACCGTTCACCGGGGCCGGCTTCCTTCGCGACGACCACTGGGAGAACATCATCAATCTGCGGGCCTCCTACGCCCAGGAGACCGAGGAGATGGTCGAACGCTTGACCACCGATTTGAGCATCACCCGTATCGCGGTGATGTTTCAGGACGACTCGTTCGGACGAGCTGGGTACAACGGTGTGCTGGCTGCGCTCGAACGCCGGGAGATGAGCCTGGCGGCCACCGGCGTGTATCCCCGCAACACCACCGCGGTGAAATCGGCGCTTCTCGACCTGAGGTTGGGCAATCCCGAAGCGGTGATCCTTGTGGGTGCGTACCAGCCGGTCGCTGCGCTCATCTCATGGGCTCGCCACATCGGCTTCGATCCCATCTTCATGACGGTCTCCTTTGTGGGAAGCAACGCGCTGGCCAACGAACTGGGCCCAGGCGGCGAGGGCGTGTACGTCACTCAAGTGATCCCGTTCCCCACCGACCAGTCGATCCCGGTGGTGGCCTCCTATACCGCGGCGTTGGCGTCGTACGACCCGGACGCCGAACGGAGCTTCGTGTCCTTGGAGGGCTATATCGCCGGCCGATTGGCCATCGCTGGGCTCGAAGCGTGCGATGCCGAGCTTACACGTGGTTGCTTCCTTGAAAATATATTGGGCGCTGGCCTCATCGACATCGATGGATTCACCATGGACTTCGGTGAGGAGGAAGACCGGACAGTGGACAACCAAGGATCCGACGCCGTCTTTTTGACCGTCATCGACGCCAACGGAAGCTACCGGTCGGCAGCATCTTTGGAAGAAACCAACCCGTGACCGAGCCAAACACGTCACAAGGCTCAGAACCCCTGGCCAACACGGGCGGCGCTCAGCGACCCGCGGTCCATCGCCGGATTTCCACTCAGCTGTACGCCGGGATCTTCGGCGCGGTGGCGCTCACCATTGTGGCCAGCGTCGTGAGTTGGATCTCCTTCTCCAACGTGGACGAAAGCCAAAGCCGGGTAAGCAAGGAGAGCGTGCCCGAGTTGGCCGGCGCATTCGGCCTGGCCGAGTTCAGCAGTGCTCTCGTTGCGGCCGCTCCTCGACTCACCACCGCACCGTCCGACCAATTCACCGCCATTTCCGCCGAGGTGGCCACCGCCCAACGGGAATTCAACGAGCACTTTGCGCCGCTCGCCGCCACATACCCTGGAGACCGGCACGTTCAGGGAATCTCCGCGGCCGCTGCTGATCTAGAGAGAAACATCACCACCATCACGGCCGACATGCCCCACTACTACAGCCTGACCCGAAAGGTCGAACAGCTTCAGATCCAAATCCCAACCCTCTACGATCTAACTAACAGCATCATCCTCCCCTCCATCGACGACCAACTGTTTTTCCAGGTCACAGGGTATAGAAATTTCGACACCGAGCCAGCCGATGCCATCACCCGCACGTCGGGTGGCGAACTGCTCCTCTACCGACACCTCAATGCACTCCAAGCCGACGTGGCCCAGGCCTCCGAACTCATGGGCAGCGCTCTCATCGCATCTGAGGCTGATTTTGTCGAACCGCTGAAGGAGAGCTTCGAGTCTGCTGAAGATCGCATTCAGATCAGCCTGTCGGCGATTGCCGAGTCGGAAATGGTCCCGGGGCTGGAGGCCGCAGTCAATGGTCTCTTGGCTCTGGGGAGCGGCGACCAGAGCGCCTTTCAAGTGTCGGTCGACCGTTTGGAAATCACCGAGCGGCAGGACTTGCTGCTGGCAGAAAACCAGGCCATCGCCGTGGATCTCCTCGACGAGGTCCACACCATCGTCCAAGCAGCCCAAGCAGGAGCGGACCAGGCCACGGAGAACTCGGCGCAAACCATCAACACCGCCCGGATCCTCTTGGTGATCATCAGCGTCATCGGTGTCATTGGAGCGGGGCTGATCAGCTGGCTCTTCGTCGGACGCGTCCTATTGCGCCGTATCGGGAGACTGTCCGATCGCATGCGGACACTGGCCAAAGGCGAATTGGAAGAGGAGGTGGAGGTCAGCGGCCGCGACGAGATTGCCGAGATGGCGTCAGCCTTGGATGTGTTCCGTCGCCACGCGCTGGAAATCCAGCGGCTGAACCTGGTTGAGCAGCTTGCCCAGGAGTTGAGCGAGCGCAACGACGAACTTCAAGAAGTGTTGGAAGAACTGAGCCAGGCCCAGGATCAAATTGTCGCCCGTGAAAAGCTGGCCGCTCTGGGCGAGGTAACCGCTGGTGTTGCCCATGAGATCCGCAATCCGCTCAACTTCATAAACAACTTCTCCGCGGTATCGGCTGAGTTGCTGGAAGAGATGGCCGAGGTCTATGAGGAGTTTTCCGATGATCTCACCGATGAGCAAAGGGATCTGATTGAAGATATCAACCAAGACCTGAACGGCAATCTCGAGCGCATCCAAAACCACGGCAAGCGGGCCAACCGAATCGTTCAGGACATGCTGTTGATGGGCCGAGGCGGGGGCGAGACCCAGTTGACCAACATCAACGACCTCATCCACGAGCACTCGCTGTTGGCCTACCACAGCGCCCGGGCTCAAGACAATGAGTTCCAAGTCGCCCTTGAAGAGGAATTCGACCCGGATATGGGCGAACTCGAGGTCGTCCCCCAAGACATGGGCCGGGTGTTCTTGAACTTTGTGGCCAACGCTGGCTACGCCACCAACAAGAAGCAAAAAGAGCTTATGGAGTCGGGCACCCTCGGCGATTACTCGCCCACTGTCGTGTTGAAGACCCGCCGCACTGAAGACAGCGCCATCCTCAGCGTGCGAGACAACGGCAGCGGCATCCCTTCCGACGTGGCCGCCAAGATCTTCGACCCGTTTTTCACCACCAAGCCCACCAACGAGGGCACCGGGCTGGGCCTGGCGCTTTCCAATGACATCGTCCGCGAGCACGGCGGCACCATCACCGTCGAAACCGAGCCCGGTGAGTACACCGAGATGGTGGTGGAGTTGCCGTTGACACGACAGCAGCACAACATCGTCGTCGCGGAGGACGAAGACGATCTAGACGACGAGGATGAAGACGTTTAGCCGGCTGCTCTCCCCTTAGTGGGAGTGCATGAGGAAGCTGGCGAGCTTGGACCTCTTTCGGATCTCCCGCTCCGACGCCATCAGATGGTCGACGTGGTGGTTCTCCTGGTCGCAGCCCTCCACTGAGTGCTCAAGCTGGATGGTGGTGTGATGGATTCCGTGGCGCTTCACGATTTCGCGGATGGTGCGACCATCGTCCTCACGTGGACATCGTGGACGATGGTCACACCATCCACTTCCTCGATCTCGTGTCAAAGCTTGTAGACGTCCACGTTCTCGGGGGTGCCGTCAATCAGCACGTGGAACACCTCGGATACGAGGTTCCAAGAGCTGAATAGGATGAGCACGCCGATGAACATGCTCAGAATCGGGTCGACGATGTCCCAGCCCACGGTGATGATGAAGATGCCCGAGATCACCACGGCCACCGAGCCCAGCAAGTCGGCTAGAACATGCTGGAACGCGCCTTCCACATTCAAACTGTGTCCCGACTGGCGTTGCAGGACGAAGGCAACCAAGACGTTGATCAGCAGACCAGCGGTACCCACGATGAGTATGAGTCCGCCTTCGACATGGGTTTCCCCGTCGAAGCGCCCGATGGCCTCGTAGAAGATCCAGCCCACGATCACCCATAGGGACAGCGCGTTGAACATGGCGGCCAAGATCTCGGTTCGGTAGAAGCCGAAGATCCGACGGTGCGATGCCGGGCGGTCGGCAGCCCACATGGCAAACAGCGCGAGGCCGATGGCCGCGCTGTCGGTGAGCATGTGCCCGGCGTCGGAAATCAACGCCAAGCTGCCCGACGCGAAACCGCCGATCACCTCGATCACCATGAAGGTGGTGGTCAGAGTGAGCGCCGTGATCAGGCTCTTGCGGCTGGCTTCCCTTAGATCGTGGTGGTCGTGGTCGTAGTCGTGATGGTCATGGCCGTGATCGTGGTGATGGTGGTCGTGACCGTGGTCGTGGTGATCATGATCAGGTTTGTCCACTAGGCCGCGTTACAGCACTCATCTGTGTGGACGTGTACTGGGATATCGCAGTGATCGGCGTGGTCGGCGTGGCTGTCTCAGGCGTGTCGCAGTGATCGGCGTGGTCGGCGTGCGTGTGCTCCAGGTGGTCGTAACAGGCATCAGTGTGAACATGGTCGGCCATGGAAACTCCTTAGTGAATAAGGACCAACTACTTTGCCTCGCACCATAAACCGAATTGTTGGTGCCATCAATCCTCCTCTCTGCTGCTGCAACGGCTCATTCCGGGTCTCAACATCTTCGGTTTTGTCTGAGCAGTACTCCGCCAACTGCGGCTGATGCCCCTCCGGCATAGGCCAGAAGCAGGCCCGAGCCAACCTGCGCTCCCAATAGATCAAGTTCGTCATCGAGGGCCAGCCCCTCAGCGACGCAGAATCCCATCGTGGCCAGCCCCGCTACCAAGGCCACCAGCCATACCCGCTGGCTGTTCCCGCTCAACATCGCAACCAGCAGCGCCCAGAACACCACCGTGGCCACCGCGACCAGCAACCAGGTATCAGCCACGCCCCCCGGGCCCACCAACCAAGGCATGTCGCCGTCCAATGCTCCCTGATTGCCTGAATCGTTTTCGGCCCAGGGCAGAACCAGCCCGGCGACCAGCAAGGCCACTGCTGCTCCCATGAAGGCGAGCCCGGTCCTCTGCCGGATCAAAGAGGATCGGCTGCCGTCGCCGACAGGCGGAAACCCAGTCGGCCTGGCCATCGGATCAACCCACGACTCACCATCCCAATACCGATACCCGGTCTTGCCCTTGTCGGCGTACCAGCCGGGAGGTGCCCGGCGGGTCGGTTGGTCGCTCACTCCGACTCCAGGTGGTTGAAACGAGCCCAGTCCACACATTCGGCATAGGCGTGCATGAGGGCCTCGATCGACCGCACTGCCTGCTCGGGAGGAGTCACAAATGCAAAGCTAACGTACCCCGCGCGGCGCCGGGGCGGGTAGCGTCAGAACCGTGAACCCGCAAACTGGGAGGCTCACGGCCTACAGCCATGGCGCCGGTTGAGCCGGCAAGCTCGGACCGGCCGAGCTGGCGCAGGTCGTGCGCTCGCTGCCAACCCCAACCCATGAGAACGTGATCGTGGGCCCAGAGACCGGTGACGACGCCGCGGTGTGGCGCCTCGGAGACGGCCGCGTCCTGATCTCGACCGCCGACTTCTTCGCTCCAGTGGTCGACGACCCCCACACGTGGGGTCGCATCGCGGCCACCAACGCGGCTTCCGATGTCTACGCCATGGGCGGCACGCCGCGGTTCGGGCTGAATCTGGTGGCCTGGCCCCATGGCGAACTTCCGCTGGAGGTGCTCTCAGAAGTGCTGGCGGGCGGAGCGGCCGCCGCCGAGGAGGGGGGGTGGGCGGTGGTGGGCGGCCACACGGTGGACGGGCCCGAGCCGATGTACGGCCAAGCGGTCACCGGAGAGGCCCGCGAGGAGAGCCTGCTGACCAACGCCGGGGCCCAGCCAGGACAGTCCCTGGTGCTGACCAAACCGCTGGGCACGGGCCTGCTGGCCACCGCAGTCAAGCGCTCCGAGCCCGAGGCGATCGGTCCCGGCGGCTGGCTGGCGGAGACCTATGCCGCCGCCGTGGCCGAGATGACCCGCCTGAACGACGAGGCCGCCTCGGCTGCCCTTGAGGCCGAAGCCACCGCGGCCACCGACATCACTGGCTTCGGCCTGCTCGGACACCTCCAGAAGCTGGCCGCGGCCAGCGGCGCCGGCGCGGTGATCCAAGCCGAAGCGGTGCCGGTGCTTCCCAACGCCTGGGAGCTGCTGGATCGGGGATTCGCCCCCGGCGGCACGGCCCGCAACCTAGACCATGTGCGCCCATGGGTGAAGGGGACCAACGACCCGCGGATATTGACCATGCTGGCCGACGCCCAGACCTCCGGCGGCCTGCTTTTCTGCTGCTCGCCGGCCGCGGCCGCCGACGCGGCCTCCCGACTTGTCGAGCAGGGCCACACCGCGATCGTGGTGGGAGAGCTCACCGCGACCGACCCCGGATTCGTCGTAGTGGGATGACCAGCTAGGCGGCGGGCTCGGTGCGGGGGGGCAAGCCGTCCAGGTGGGCGGCGTCGTTGTAGCGCACCAAACGCCATACACCGGGCTCGTCGGTAGTCACGAACTCGGTGATGGAGGTGTTGAGGGTCCAGAGCACGAACTGCGTGTTCATCCCCAAGCCCATGAAGAGCCGCATGGCGATATCGATCACCCCGCCATGGCACACCACCATCATGGTTGTGCCCCGATGCCCTTCAACCAGCTCATAGAGCGCCTGGCCAGCACGGTAGGAGAAGGCAGCCAAGCTCTCCCCGCCGGGCGCCAGCGGCACATGGGGGTGGAAATCCCCGGTCCACTCGAACAGCGAGCTGAACTCCTTGTAGCCCACACCGTCGGCTTCGCCGGGGCGGCGCTCCACCAGGTCGGGATGGGTATGCGCCTTCAATCTTCCGAGCGCGGGAGACAGCAGCTCGGCGGTTTCCATCGCCCGAGGCAATGTGCTTGACCACAGGGCATCAACCTCAGGCTCGTGACCCTGCGACCAGCGCTCCCCCAGAACTTCGGCCTGACGTCGTCCGAGCGGCGACAGACCCGTGCATGCCAGATCGCCGCCGATGATCTGCTTGACAGTTGCCACCGATTCGCCATGGCGGATCAGCAGCAAGCGGGTTCGTTCACCGGAACTCATCTCGGCCCCATCTTGGCACGTCGAACTCCCGTGCCAAGCCTCGTCGAAGCCATCTTCACCACCCTGTGGCAAAGCAGCCCCGGAATGGGGCAGAATTTCTAGCAATGTGGGGGACGATGGTGCTACTGGTTGCCTTTGCGGCTGGAGCGGTCCCCTTCTCGTATCTCATAGCGCAGTCGCTGGCCAGAACCGATCTGCGCCAAGTGGGCACCGGAACAGTGTCGGGCACCGGCCTGTACCGGGTAACCGGATTCATCCCCCTGGTGGTGGGCGGGCTGTGCGATGTGGGCAAGGGCGCCCTCGGCCCATTCCTGGCCGGGGACCGCTGGCTGCTTGTGGCGTTTGCCGGCGCGGTATCGGTGATCGGCCACAATTGGTCGATGTTCCTCAACGGCGCCGGCGGCCGGGGCCTGTCGCCCGCGCTGGGCGCGTTCGCGGTGATCGCCTGGCCGGCGGCGCTGTTCCTTCTCGGCGGGCTGGCCCTGGGCCGCATTGTGCGCCACACTGGTCTGGTGGTGTTCATCACCATGCCCGCCCTGCCCCCGTTCCTGCTGCTGGTGGCTGATGGCCAAGCCGCCATCGCCTGCACGGTGATCATCGTCCCCATGCTGATCAAGCGCGTATCGGGCAATGGACCGCTGCCCACTCCCCATCGCTGGAAGGCCGCCGCCCACCGACTGGTTTTCGACAACGACAGCTGGGTCTCAGCAACCCCGTCCAAACCATGAGACTCCAATCCCCGGCTGGACATCGGCAGTCCAGAGAACGTTGAGCCTTCGTACCCGGGTTGACTTCCGCCGTCTCCTCGTCGGGCAGGGGGCGTCCGCGCTCGGTGACTGGATGGGCACATTCGCCCTGATGGCACTGGTGGACCACCTGAGCGACTCGGCCGCGGCCGTGGGCGGCATCCTGGCCTTCCGGCTCATTCCTGCGGCGCTGGGTGGCACGCTGGCCGCCAAGCTGGCGAACCGATGGGATCGCCGGCGAACCATGATCACCATGGACTTGCTGAGGGCCGGGATGATCGCGGTAGTCCCCTTCGTGCAGGAGCTGTGGTGGGTCTACCTGTGGGCGTTGGCGCTGGAGGCGCCCAGCGTGGTGTTCTTGGCGTCTCGCGACTCCTCGATTCCCGACCTGGTGGACGAGGCCGACCTGCCGCTGGCCAACGCCGCCATGATGGGATCGTCCTACGGCAACATTCCGCTGGGGGCGGGCCTGTTCGCCCTGTTCGCCGCCCTGCCGCTTGACGATGGTTGGCTGGGGTCGCACCCCTATGCCCTGGTGTTCTGGATCGACGCGCTCACGTTCGGCGTCTCCGCGTGCTTCATCGCCCGCGCCCTGGGCCTGCGGGGCCGAGCACCCGCTGCCGGAGAAGCTCTCGAGAGCGCGGCGGCCGCCTCGGACAGCGACATGGCTGGTTCTCCCCGCCGCCTACGCGACGCCTGGTCGGTGCCGCTGGTGCGCCGGATCCTGCCGGCCACCGCCGCTGCGGCCATCGGACTGGGGGCGCTGTTCTCGCTGGGCATAAAGCTGGTGCAAGAGGAATTGAGCGCATCCGACATCGAATTCGGCGTGCTCATCGCTCTGTTCGGGGTCGGAGCGGGTATCGGCCTCGCGCTCACCCACCGATCGCGATATATCGACCTGTTGGTGCTCACCCAGCGCGGGGCGCTGGCGATGGGCGCTTTGGTGGCGCTGATGAGCCAGAGCCCCACCGTCTGGCTGACCTTCCTCGGGGCTGTCGGATTCGGGACCGGGGCCACCGTGGCTCTGACATCGGGGATGAGCGCACTGCAAGCGCGGATTCCCGAGGAGGAAGAACGGGTGCTGGCCTTCTCGGCCTTCCACGTGGTGATCCGCGTCGGATTGGGCGCGGCCGCGCTGGCGGCCGGGGCCGTCGGCGACGGGCTCAACGAGGCCGGACTGCCCGGCACCCGGTCGGTGCTTCTGGTATCGGGCCTTATCGTGCTGGCCTCGGCCGCCACCGTCCGCCCAATAGTCGATGTGGACAAGCTGACTTAAATGGCCGTCGGCGTCGTCACCGACAGCACCGCCGCTTTGCCTGGAGAGGTGCAATCTCGCTGGGGCATCGCGGTAGTCCCGCTGGCCATCACCGTGGACGGCCGAACGGTGGACGACGGCGAGCTGGACACCGCGGAGATCTTGGCCGCCCGAAGCCACTCGTCAGCCAGCCCGTCGCCCGGAGCCTTCGCCGAGGCCATCGCCGGACAAGACCGAGGCGATGGCGTGGCGGTGATCACGGTGACGTCCACCCTGAGCATCACCCATCAGTCGGCCACCTTGGCCGCCAAGGGCGCGGCCTGCCCGGCGTCGGTGGTGGACAGCCGCACCGCAGCCGGGGGGCAGGGGCTGGTAGCAGTGGCCGCCGCCCGAGCCGCGCAAGCCGGGGCAACACTCGACGAAGTGGTCGCCCGAGCCGAGCAGATAGCCGGGCGGGTCAAGCTCGTGGGGGCGCTGGCCAACCTCGACCAGCTGATCCGCAGCGGAAGGGTGCCGGGCCTAGCCGGTCGAGCCGGCAACCTGATCGGGCTGCGCCCCATGTTCGACATTCAAGACACGGTTATCCGCCGACTTCGGCCCGCACTCAGCGACGACGCCGCCCTTCAGCGTCTCCTGGGCATCTGGCGGCGCACAAAACCGACTGGCGGCGACGGCCAGCTCCATCTGGTGTGCCTCCATGCCGGCGTTCCCGAGCGGGCCGCCGAGCTCATGGACGCAGTCACTTCCGAGGTGGTGCCGGCCGACGCGTTCATCTGCGAGTTCGGGCAGGCCATGATGATCAACTCCGGGACCGGAGTCCGAGGCTTGGCCTGGTACTGGGACTAGTAGACCGTCAGAGCCCGGGAACGGTTTCGGGCGCGGGAGCCCAGTCGCCCAAGTCGGGCATCATCTGGCGGGACACGTAGCGCCACTTCCCCTCCTCTTTGCGCAGTTGGTCGCGATATATGCCGGTGATGGCCAGCTCGCGGGGCTGGCCGGGAGGAGCGGTGTAGAACACCTCCAAGTACACGGATGCCACCGCTTCGTCGCCTTCACCGTCGATGGACAGATTGCTGATCACATGGCGGGTGGCCGGATTGATCGAGGCGGCGAACGCGGCCAGATCCTCGTGGCCCTTGACCCCTTCGGGCATGCCGAACTCCAGCGTGCCGTCAGGTACAAAAAGCTGGGTCCAAGCCTCAGCTGAGCCGCTGTCGATCAGGTGGTTGTAGTCGGCGGCCAGCTTCTGGATGGCCAGGATGTCTTCAACGGGAAGTGCCATGGCTCCATCATGGCAAGTTCGCCCGTCCTCAGCCATTGCCGAGCCGGTCAGTCCCTGGAAAAGACCTCGGCGGCACTTTCTCCCGCGGGAGTGCGGGTGAGGATGTCCGCACCGTCGTCGAGGCACAACAGGGTGTGCTCGAACTGGGCGCTGCGGCGCTGGTCTGCGGTCACCGCCGTCCACTGGTCGTCCCACATGTACAGGTCGGGGGAACCCAGTGTGAGCATGGGCTCAATGGTGAAGGTCATGCCGGTGGCCAGGGGCGTGTTGTGATTGCGCTCGTAGTAGTGGGGGATCTGGAGCCCGGAGTGGAACTCGGTGCCAACGCCGTGGCCGATGAACTCCCGCACCACTCCCAGCCGATGAGTGCGGGCGTGGGATTCGATGGCCCGGCCGATGGCGTTCACCGGCGCGCCGTCCTTGACTGCGGCGATACCCAGGTACATGGCGGTCCGGGTTTCCCGCACCAAGAGGCGGGAGTGCTCGTCCACCTCCCCCACCTCGAACGTGGTCGATGTGTCGCCGTGAACGCCGTTTAGGAATACGGTCACGTCGATGTTCACGATGTCGCCGTCGACCAGCGCCCGGCTGTCGGGGATGCCGTGGCAGATGACCTCGTTTATGGACGTGCACACTGACTTGGGATAACCCCGATAGTTGAGCGGGCTGGGATAGGCCCCCCGGCGCACGATCTCGTCGTGAACTTCAGCATCGATGCTGTCGGTGGTTACTCCAGGGGCCACCAGCTTCCCGGCGTACAGCAGCACCTCGGCTGCCATCTGCCCCGCACGGCGCATGGCCTCGATCTCCGCCGCGCTCCGCACCGACGACGCCACCGACGGCCCCGGCTCCCCCGTCCGGGCATACGGTGGCCGCTCGATGTTTCCTGGTACCCGACGGCGGGGACCGATCAGCCCCGGACGCACCGGCGGTTCTGAGACCGGTATCCGGTCCAACGTCGCGCTCCGCGACCGCTTGCGCTTCGCCATCCCCCGCTAACTCTACTGGCCAACACACCTATTCACCATGTGATTCTGTATACCGAGGAAAGACAACTTGACCACAGCGCCAATTGTCCTCTTGATAGAACTCTTAGGGACTAATATACGAGAGTGGCGCGGCCCCCGTCACACCTTCTCCAGCACTCGGTCGATCTTCTCTGTGAGATGGTCGAACCTCTGATCCACTTTGTTCTCCAGCGCGTTGAGCGATTCCTTCAAGTTCGCTACTTCCGTCTTTAGAACTTGATCGTTCCCGTCATGGTCTGACACCTTCTTGGCAACCCACCCCAGTGTGGCGATTGCCCCGCCTGTGAATACGAACAGCAGACCGCCCAGGATGCCTATTATTGCTATCTCCATAAGTGATTCCTCTATAAGAAAGTATAGGACAATTCTCCGCCTATGTGAGTTAAACGTCCTGTTCATATTCTAGTGGAATTCAGCAGTTTCCCTAGAAGCTAGATCTACGGCAAATATCCCATGGCGAATAGGTAAGCCATAGCGCCGATAAGGGCGGCGGCAGTCACAAACCAGCTATACACAATCGACCCCTATTATACCACGCCTGTCAACTGGGTTTGACCTGCGAAATGGGGACTATCTGAGTCTTAAACTTCGGCCTAGTTACCCAAATCAGGAGGAACACAATAGCTAGGACAATGCTCCCGAATCCAAGCAGATAGGCGATTCCAGTGTTGATGGCGTTTCCTACAGATTCTCCGCACAGTTCGGCCCAATCGTCATCGACCAGGATGTTCGCATCCTCACACCGAGCGTCTTTCTCTTCCTGGTCGCCTGCCGCTGCCGCTCCGATGGCGAACCACATGACTGCGAAGCCCACGGATATGAACGTGAGCCAAGCCATTACTTTGCGAGTGCGGTTCTTGACCGCCTGATACTCGAATCCTGGGGGCGCTGGATCAATTGCCGCCACGGTTGCTCCTTCGTTGTAGTTCGGGCAGCGCAACGGTACACTGCCTGCCGTCTACAAAGTGGACCGCTCCACGCGGGCACAGCCAGAACTGAGCGGCGAGTCGTTTCCCATGGCTCCCTTCGGCCTGGCTGTGTCCACTTTGTAGACAGAAGCAGACTCACCTACCGAAGGGGGCCACCCCAGTGCGTGTTGTCACTTTGTCGGGCACGCTCGCAGAAGATATCTCTCCGCCCGCTGCCACCCAAACAATGACACGCATGTAGTGCCCATAGAGGTTGTGCACTCGTGATGAGGGTGTGCCGCCGATGGCGGTGTGGTGGCGGTGGAGATTGTAGTGGTGGATCCAGGTTTGGAGTCGGCGTCGGCGGTCGGGTTCTGATTTGAACTTGTATGCGTAGAGGAACTCGTCTGCCAGGGTGCGGTTGAAGCGCTCTGCTTTGCCGTTTGTCTGGGGCCGGTAGGGCCTGGTGAAGGTGTGGGCGATGGAGCGGGCGGCGAGCTGGGCGGCGAAGGTCTTCGACCTGAAGTTCGGCCCGTTGTCGGTGATGACCTCGTCGACGGCTATGCCGACGGAGCGGAACCAGACGCGGGCCCGCTCGAAGAACCCGCAAAGGGTGTCGGCGGTCTCGTTGTCGAGGGCCTCGACGTAGGCCAGGCGGCTGTGGTCGTCTATGGCGACGTGGAGGTAGCTGTAGCCGACGCGGGGGCGGCGCTTGGCGCCGCGGGCGGCGGTGTTGGCCCGTCCGTGGGCTCTCCACCCGCCCCCGGGCGGGACTTTGCCCACCTTCTTGACGTCGAGGTGGACGAGGTCGCCGGGCTCGGGGCGCTCGTAGCGGCGTATCGGCCGCCCGGTGGGCCGGTCGATGTGCGACAGGCGGTTCAGACCGTTGCGCACCAGGACCTTGTGCACCGTCGACGCCGGCACCCCCAGCCGGGCGCCGATCCGCGCCGGCCCCCACCGCTTTTGGCGCCGCAACCGGCACACCTTGGCCTCGACCGCGGCGTCGGTTCGCCGCGGCGACCGATGAGGCCGAGACGACCGGTCCACAAGGCCGGCCTCGCCGTGCTCAACCCAGCGGCGCCCCCACTTCGCCACCGTGACCCGCGACAGGCCCATCTGAGCGGCCACATGGGCCTGGGGCATCCCCGCCTCGACCCGCTGGACGATCAACAACCTCCCCATAGGGGTGAAACGTGCATTAGCGTGCGACATCGAGCCTCCCTTGCCCTGTGCGGTAGTTCGCAACCACCACACTGGCATCGGAGGCTCACCCAATAGCGGAGCTACCCGCCCGAGCTAACAACCTCTATGGGTATTACAACTAGCCCTTGTACGCCATCCTGAGCATGTCAGTTTCGAGAAGTCTCCATGATCACGAAATGCAACCCTATGTTTGCTGAAAGCACGAGTTGGGCCCTCCAGGTCACGGCAGTGTGTGCCGGAGCACAATCGGCTGAGAGAGTTTGGCCGTCTCATGTTTCATTCGTTGCACAAAGCAGCGGCCTGGCTCAGATCTTGGTACTTCGACCCACTGAGAGACTGGTGGGTTTGGCAATCTTTGCACCGAGTAAGGTGCCGCCGTGTTACTCGTAGACAATCTGAGACTCAGGAAGGCGCTAACCAGCCGGCTCCACGAGGCAGGGATTGAGACCGCGGAAGGGCTTACCTCTTGGAACCGGAGAGAGTTGGGATCGATCCCCGGGGTTGGAGGCAAGAGTATCGACAGGATCGAAGAGGCCCTTGGAAAGGTTGGGCTAGCACTCGCTGACGACCCTCTGTCCCCTTACGAGTGTGTTCGGGAGGGGCGGGCGGCTTGGGACGTTCGGCTCTGCTCGTTTCATCTCTGTGATTCGTGTGTGGCTGAATGGACAGAAGGTGCATTTCGAGGGGAGCCTCCGGTGTTCGATGCATCGGTGTTGTCGGGTAGTTGCCAGAACTGCACTCGAGTCGCCAGCGACCTCCACCTAGCGCAGTGGCTTCTGTGCGGGAATTGCGAGCGTGTGGCCCGGTCGATAGGGAGAAGCATCGCCGCAGAAAAGTATGTGGCAGCCCGATTCGAAGAGGCATTCCGACAATCGCTCTTTGAGTTAGAACAGCTAGACCAGCCTGTCTTGAGGGCGCATGACGCGCAGGTACTGGAGCGAAAGACGCCGAGTATCGACTTCATGATTCATGAAGGGGGCGTTCCCATCGTCGGCATTGAGCTCAAAACGGGTCGTAGTCATCTCGGAGGATGGGCTCCGGTGGGAGCCAAGATGGCTACGTTTCAACTCGATCATGGCGACTGCGACGATATCAGCGAGGTAGCTGATGCGGAGGGGATCGTCGTCTATCTCTTCCATGCTCAGGTCATCGACCGAGCCGAGCCACCCACAACTCGATTCGAGGCAGTCGGACTTTGGTGGATTGATCCGTTCAGCTTTAGCGACAGCTACCAGACCAGCCGGACTCGCCCACGAGAAACCAAGACCGCCGCTTACTACTCAACCGATCAATTCAGGCCATTCGAAGAGTTTGAGGAACACTGGCGTGCCGGGGAAATGGCTAGCGTACGGCAGAGGTTTGACCAACATGGTCAACCTCCCCTATACCGCTGACGCCAACAGCCACCGCAAAGCTGTGAATCCACTCGTCGCAGGCTTCGTGGGGACATGGGGCAGAACCAAATTCTTCAAGAGTGGCCCGGTCGGGAATGCGGAGGCGGCGCAGGTCAGTCGCATTCACTTGGGTATGCCCGCTGAATGACCGGAAATAGACGTCAACCAGTTCGTGGTTGAGGAAAGCAGCGAGCCCGATTGCTAGCAGGCGACTAAGAGGTCGTCCATGCCTGTGCAGATAGTTGACATGGTTCTCGATCCCGAATCTTGGGCACTCCGGAAACGCATCAGCCAACAAGGGACCGGCAACAATCCGGCGGCGTTCCTCCTTGCTGCTGAAACGCTTGACGAGCACGTAGTTACCACGCGGTGTCAAAAGAGATGCAGTCGCCCCCACGTCTTCGATGGCGATTGGCCTATTGCCAGAGCCCGGCCAAGAGACACCGCCCGTGTCCACCGACGAGGGGTACAACAATGGGACAGACCCGGGCCCGTGATCGGCTTGCAGCCACCGGCGCGCCCGAAAATCCACCACCGGGCCCGTCGACACATCCACCCCAATTGTTTCAAGCGTCGCAGGAAGTTCGTGCATGAGAGCTGCTGCATTGGCTGCGCCCTCAGATTCAGCGACATGGATGACGACATCGCGATCTCCCGGAAATACAACCTCCTCTGATGGAACGGCTCTTTCGGCTACTGGTCCAGCGGGATCGCCCACCTGAACTCGAACGATCTCCGGCTGTACCCGGTCTCTGACCAAATGAGTGATGGCGTTCTCCTGAAGCACGTCCTGATCTGCAAATGCACGCATCCTGCTCTCGAAAACCCGGATCGAACACAACCCGTTCTGGCCAAGCAAGGCCCTCCGGAACCGCTTGAAGTAGGGGCCGTTGCAGAAGCTTCGCGGGGTAATCGCAACCATCTCACCACCAACTTTGAGCAAAGCCGATGCAGCAAGCATGAATGCGGCATATAGGTTCGGCACCGGCGCTCCTAGCCGTTCGGCCAGCATTCGCTCGTTCGAGGTCGAAGAGAGCTTTGCATAGGGAGGATTGAGAATTGCATGAGTTGCCGTCGCCACTTGAGATGACAAGCCAGCTGACCTCTGCGCGGCCGCATGAAGGAAGTCCTCATTCAACACTTCGAACTCAAATGGAATGCCAGCTTCGTCGAACCGCTCAGATACGAGGGCGAGTGTCTGCTTTGACTTTATGGATAATTCTGGATCCACCTCCCAGGCCAAGACGCGCATAGACGCCGGCCGCCCGACACTAGAGAGAGCGCTTATTGCAGCGACAGCACCGAGTGTGCCTGCCCCCGCACCGGCATCAACCAACTCCACATCGCCGCGCCAATCGGAAACCATTTCCGCTAGCAGCCGGGCAACAGGTACAGGAGTGAGCACCTGCCCAAGATCCTTGCGGCACTCCGGTTGGATCTCAGCCACCGCGGCGCGCCGAATGGCCTCTAAGTCGTCCCAGACTGTCTCGATACCAGTCAACATTACGGCCAAATTACCCAGCACCAGCGACAATTCGACCCGCGGAGAAACCGCGGTGTCATGGGAAGACAAGTCCCGGAGGTGGCCTTGTGCTCAGCGCAGGTAGCGGGTGAGGCTTTCCACCACGCAGGCCGGTTTGGGGCTGCCCTCCACTTCGACGGTGATAGTGATGACGGCTTGCACGCCGCCGGTGATCTCGTCCACTGAGGTGAGTTCGGCACCCACCCTGACCTTTGACCCCACCGGGACGGGGGCGGGGAAGCGCACCTTGTTGACGCCGTAGTTGATGCCCATGGAGATCTGTTCCACGGTGATGAGGCTGGGCAGGAACATGTTGGTGAGCGACAGCGTGAGGTAGCCGTGGGCGATGGTGGTGCCGTACGGGCTCTGGGCCGCGGCCCGCTCGGGGTCGATGTGGATCCACTGGTGGTCGCCGGTGGCGTCGGCGAACTGGTTCACCCGCTCCTGGGTGATCTCCGTCCAGTCGCTCCACCCCAAATGCCGGCCGACGGCGGCCGCCAGATCATCGACAGTGGCAAAAACGGTTCCCATGGGCGAGAAACTACTGCCCTTGGCGGCCCGACCACGAGGGGGAGCGCTTGGTCAAGAAGGCATCGATGCCCTCTTGGGCGTCGGCGCTTGCCGAGTTGGCCGCCATGACCTGTTTGGTCAGTTCGTAAGCCTCGGGCTCTCCGCAGTCGAGCTGGCGGTAGAACGCCTGCTTGCCGACGGCGATGGTGTGGTCGCTGAACCGTGTGATCCGGCTGGCCAGTTCGTCGACCGCGGCCCGCAGCTCCTCGGCAGGCACCACCCGGTTCACCAAACCCCAATCAGCGGCGGTGGACGCGTCGATGGGATCGCCGGTGAGCAGCATCTCCATGGCCCGCTTGCGGCCCACCGCCCGGGAGATGGGAACCATGGGGGTGGAGCAGAACAGGCCGATGCGCACTCCAGGGGTGGCGAAGGTGGATTCGGAGGACGCAACAGCTAGGTCGCAGGCCGCCACCAGCTGGCATCCGGCGGCGGTGGCCACCCCGGCCACCTCGGCGATCACCGGCTGGGGCACGGCGTGGACGGCCTCCATCAACTCGGTGCACACCTCGAACAGGTCGTCGTAGAACTGGGCGTCCCGGTCGACCATCTCCGACAGGTCGTGGCCCGCGGAGAACGCCGGACCCTCGGCCGCCATCACGATCACTGCGACGTCGGTCCGCTCCCCCAGCTTGTGGAGCGCCTCGACGAGGGCCTCCATCAACTCCAGGCTCAGCGCGTTGCGCCGCTTCGGATTGTTGAGGGTTACGCGGGCTACCGGTCCATCGCTCTCAATGCTGAACACAACACGAGATTACCCGCCCGAGGTGTGCTACCCATTGGGGCATGGCCGCAGGAGGCAGCACCAAGGCAGTATTGGCCGCTCTCTTCGCCAACTTGGCCATCGCCATCGCCAAGTTCGTGGGCTTCGCCGTGACCCGCTCGGCCTCCATGCTGGCCGAGGGCGTCCACTCCTGCGCCGACACCGGCAACCAGGCCCTGCTGCTTTTGGGCGGTCGGCTGTCCAAGCGGGACCCCACCCCCCGCCATCCGTTCGGCTACGGCCGGGAGCGGTACTTCTGGTCGTTCGTGGTGGCCATCATCCTGTTCACCCTGGGCGCGCTGTTCGCCATCAACGAGGGCATCGAGAAGATCCGCCACCCCCACGAGCTGGAATCGCTGTGGGTGGCAATCGGGATCCTGATCTTCGGCATCGTGGTGGAGTCGCTGTCGTTCCGCACCGCCATCGTGGAATCCAACAAGGTGCGGGGCAAGCTCTCGTGGGGCACGTTCATCCGCCGCTCCCGCACTCCTGAGTTGCCGGTAGTGCTGCTGGAAGATCTGGGCGCCATGCTCGGCTTGGTGTTCGCGCTGGTAGCCGTTGTGCTGTCCGAGGTAACCGGCGAGCCCCGCTGGGACGGCGTGGGCACCTTGGTTATCGGCGTGCTTCTGGGGATTATCGCCATCGTGTTGGCCATCGAGATGAAGAGCCTCCTGATCGGCGAGAGCGCCACCAAAGAAGACCGGGAGCGACTTCGGGCGGCGCTGGAGAGTTCACCCGAAATCGACCGGCTGGTGGACCTGCGCACCCAGCACCTCGGCCCCGAGGAACTGCTGGTGGCCGCCGAAGTGGACTTCGCCGACCACTTACCCAGCGATCAGCTACCCGCGGCCGTGGCCGCGGTGGAGGCTCGCCTGCGCGAAATCGTCCCCGCCGCCACCCACGTCTACTTGGAGCCCTCCAGCTAGCCAGTGGTGTGTCGTGGGTTTATTCGCTCGTGTCCTGCTAGGCATCGACGCCCCTCGCGGCGTTGCTCCTCCTTGCCGTACGCTCTGAGTATGGCTGCGTCGGTGCGCCTTGCGAGGAACGCCGCTGCCGTCGCAATCCACGGCGCTAAACCCACGACACACCACTAGTCGGCCGGCTCGAAGTAGGGCAGGGTGATTTCTTCGCTCAGCTCTACGAATGTGGTCTTCACTCGCATGCCTACGTGGACGGCGTCGACCGGGCAGTTGATGAGGTTGGCCAGCAGCCAGAAGTCTTCGTCCAGTGTCACGATCACCGCCACGTAGGGCACAGTGAACGCCGGGGTCTGGGGTCGCCACACGGTGGTCCAGGAGTACACCTCGCCCTGCCCGGCGCTGACCTCCCAATCGAGGTCGGGCGAGAAGCAGGCCGAACAGGCCGGGGCCGGGTCCATGGTGATGACGCCGCAGTCCCGGCACCGCTGGTAACGGAGCTCGCCGACCTGGCAGCCGTCCCAGTAGGGCTGGGAGAACAGCGTGGGCACCGGCAGGGGGATACCGGGCGACTGGGGTTGCAAGATCTCGCTCATGGGGTCTCCGTTCCCAGCAGCATCACATCGGTGAACAGCGCACCGGCTCCGCCGTTGGAGCACATGGCCACCTGGGCGTCGGGCACTTGGGCCGTGGCACACGTTCCCCGAAGCTGTTCCACCCCCCGTATGACCCGCTGGAGCTGCTGCACCGCGGCTCCACCGTGGCTGAACGACATGGTGCCCCCGTCGGTGGTCACCGGATACTGGCCACCGGGGCCGATGCGGCCGTCCATGATGAACTCGCCACCCTCGCCCTCCTCGCAGAACCCGTAGGCCTCGAACTGACGGATGATCTCGAACGAGAACGGGTCGTAGAACTCGCACACGTCCACATCAGTGGGGCTGAGCTCTCCCATGGCGAACGACTTCTGGGCTGCCCACCGGCCGGTGTAGCCGTTGTTCCTGCCGCTTGGACCGGCCAGGTCCCACGCGGGGGGATGCTGGTAGGAGGGGCCGAAGCTGTCGCACGCCCCGCCCAGGATGTACACCGGTTTGGTGGGCAGATCCTGGGCCCGCTCCCGGGTGGTGAGGATCAGCGCGCAGGCCCCCTCGGAGGTCATGGCGCAGTCCAGCAAGTGGAACGGATCGGCCACCATGCGCGACGCCAAGATGTCGTCGGGAGTGAACGGCCCCCGACCGCGGTACACCGCCTCGGGGTGGGCGTGGCCGTTGTTGCGGATGGTGGCGGCCACCGTGGCCAGCTGCTCGGGGGTGGTGCCGTGCATGTGCATGTGGCGCTGGGCGATGAGGGCGAACTCAGCGGCGGTGAACATGCCGTAGGCCACCACGAACTCGTGGGCCGGCCGGGTCCACGGCGCGGTGGAGGCCCGCTCGGTGTAGACGCCCGCCGACCCGTGGGCCACCAGCACGGTGTGGCACTGGCCGGTGGCGATGGCGGAGGCCGCGTCCAAGATGATGGGGATGGACGGGGCCATATGGTTCCGCCAGGCCGGGCCGTTGCGCATGTAGTAGGTGAGCGGCCCGGAGAACGGCCCGGCGGCGACGCCGTCGATGTCGGACGGGCTCAGGCCGGTGTCGGCCAGCACCCGGTGGACGGCTTGGAAGGTGATCGTCGTCGAATCGTGTCCTTCGAGCACACGGGCCTGGTCGGAGTTGGCGATGCCGACGATGGCGATGTCGTGGAAGGGGTGCTTGGCCACGAACTAAATGTCTAGTCGGCGGTGTGGTGGGTTGCGACTTGGGGAATGGTAAGCAGTGACACGTGAAGCCGCTGCAAGGAGTTCGGGTTGTCGACTTGACCAGGGTGGTGTCGGGGCCGGTCTGCACGTGGTTCTTGGCCTCGCTGGGGGCGGAGGTCATTCGGGTTGATCCACCAGGGGGGGATGTGACGTGGCGCATTCCGCCGTGGGTTGGGGCTGGCGGCGAGCAGTGGGAGGCCATGGGGCCCGACGACATCGGCATCAGCTATCTGCGCAAGGGGCGGGGCAAGCGGAGCGCGGTGCTCGACCTCGCCCGCCCCGAGGGACTGGATGCGTTTCGGCGGCTGGCGGCCAACTCGGATGTGCTGGTGGAGAACTTCCGGCCCGGGGTCATGGCCTCGATGGGGCTGGGCTACGAGACCCTGGCCGAGCTGAACCCCCGCCTGATCCACGCCTCCATCACCGGCTACGGGTCGGACGGGCCGGACGCCGACCTGGCCTCCATGGACCTCATCATCCAGGGCCGATCGGGGCTGATGGCCAAGTCGGGCTTCCCCGACGGGCCGCCCGTCAAGGCCGGGGCCACCGTCGGCGACCAGTTCCCGGCCGCGCTCTGCGCCCTCGGCATCGTAGCCGCCCTGCGCCAGCGAGACATCGACGGCCGGGGCCAGCACATCGACGTGGCCATGCTGGACAGCCTGGTCGCGCTGCTGTGGGATGAGCCCTTGGACCTTTACCGCGACCGGGGCATGCCCGACCGGATCGGCAACGGCGACCCGCGGGGCATCGTGGAGACCTTCGAGGCCCGCGACGGCTGGGTGACCCTGGTCATCACATCCGATGCCCAGTACGAGCGGCTGGCCGAGCACATGGGGAGGCCCGACCTGTTGGAGCTGGGGCCGGACATTCCCACTCGAGCCGCCAATCGGGCTGCGATCTGCGAAGCAGTGGGGGTGTGGATGGCCGGGCAGGCCGTTGACGGCCTCGTAGCCCGGCTGCACGGCATCCGGGTACCCGCCGGGGCGGTGGCCTCGGCCTGCGCCGCCGCCGATGACCCCCAGATCCGCCACCGCCAAGCGCTGGGCGCCCTCCGCCATCCCGATGCCTCTGAACCCACCCGCTGGCTCGGCCCGGCCTTTCCGGTGAAGTTCTCACGAGCCGGCACCGAGCAGATTCCCGCGGAAACCCTGGGCGCCAGCACCCGCGCCGTGCTCCAAGACATCGCCGGGCTCACTCCAGAGGAAATAGACCGACTCCAAGCCGCCGGAGTTCTCGGATGAGGCAATGAGTCTGACAGGATGGCGGGATGTTTCGAGCCCTCTTGCTCAGCCAAGACGACGACGGCAACCGGTCCCACGCCATTGCTGAGCTGGACGATGCCGAGCTTGCCGACCGGCCGGTGACCGTGCACGTGGACTACTCCACCCTCAACTACAAAGACGGCCTGGCCATTGTGAGCGGGGCGCCCGTCGTGCGCAACTGGCCGATGGTCCCCGGCGTCGATTTGGCCGGGACGGTGGCCCGAAGCGACGACCCGGCGTGGTCGCCCGGCGACGGGGTGATCGTGAACGGCTGGGACTTGGGCGAGTCGCACTGGGGGGGCATGGCCACCAAGGCGGCCGTAGACGGCGGCTGGCTCACCCCGCTTCCCGACGCCTACAGCACCCATCAGGCTATGGCAGTGGGCACCGCGGGCTATACCGCCATGCTGTGCGTGCTGGCGTTGGAAGAGCACGGCATCGGTCCCGATTCCGGCCCGGTGGTGGTCACCGGCGCGGCCGGCGGGGTGGGCAGCGTGGCGGTGGCCGTGCTGGCCGAGCTGGGCTACGAGGTGGTGGCCTCCAGCGGCCGCATCGACACCGAGGGCCAGTACCTGCGCCATCTGGGCGCGGCTGAGCTGATCCACCGCGACGAGCTCTGCGGCCCGGCCCGGCCTTTGGGCAAGGCCCGCTTCGCCGGAGGCGTCGACACCGTGGGCAGCCACACCCTGGCCAACGTCGTCGCCCAGACCCAGCCCCACGGCTGCGTGGCCGCCTGCGGGCTGGCCCAGGGCATGGACCTCCCCGGCTCGGTGGCCCCGTTCATCCTGCGGGCCGTGACCCTGGCCGGCATCAACTGCGTCTATGAGCCCGCCGACCGCCGGGCCCAGGCCTGGAACCGCCTGGCCCGCGGCCTCGACACCGCCAAGCTCGAGGCCATGACCTCCACCATCGGCCTGTCCGACGTTCCTGCCGCGGCCGCCGACATCCTCGCCGGCGCCATCCGCGGCCGGGTCGTCATCGACGTGAACCGCTAAATTCCCAGAGAACGGAGGAAGCCCATGGAACATCACATCGTCATCAGCGCTGACACCCATTGCGGGGCCGACCTGTGGGGCTACAAGCCCTACTTGGAGTCGCGCTACCACGCCGAGTTCGACGAGTGGGCCCGGTTCATGGAAAACCAAAATGAGCGCCGCAAGGCTCTGTTCGCCGACATGGAGCGCTCGCCCATGGAGGTGGGGGTGGACGGCGACCCCGAGGTGTGGGGCCATCGCAACTGGTCGTCGCCTGATCGCCTGGCCGAACAGGAGGCCGACGGCTTCATAGCCGAGGTGCTGTTCCCCAACACCCAGCCCCCGTTCGCCCCGCCCGCGGCCACCGCCTTCGAGGCCCCGCCCTACAGCGACAACTTCGAGCACCGCTGGGCCGGGCTGCGAGCCCACAACCGGTGGGTGGCCGACTTCGCCGGCCAGGCGCCCGGTCGCCGGGCGGGCATCATCCAGGTATTTTTGGGCGATGTGGAGGGCTCGGTCAAAGAAATCCAGTGGGCCGCCGACCAAGGATTGACCGGCGGCGTTTTGATCCCCGGCGCCCCGCCCGACTCGCCGTTCGAGCCGCTGTACTCCAAGGCCTACGAGCCCATCTGGGCCGCCACCGCGGCCACCGGCCTGCCGCTGAACCACCACGCGGGCGGCGGATCGCCCAACTACGGCAACCACTTCCCCTCGTCGCTGGCCATGTTCATGCTGGAGGTCACCTGGTGGACCCAGCGGGCGCTGTGGCACCTGATGTTCTCCGGCGTGTTCGAGCGCTACCCCGCCCTGAAATACGTGACCACCGAGACGGGCACCGCCTGGGTGCCCGAGACCCTGGAGAAGCTGGACAGCTTCTACCACCGGATGCGGTACTCCAAGCACGGCTCCGAAACCGTGTTCGGCGGCCAGGCGGTGGCCGACCTGTCGCTCACCCCCCGCGAGTACTTCGCCCGACAGTGCTACATCGGGGCCTCGTTCCTGCGGCCCTCAGAGGCCCTGCTCACCCGCACAGTGGGCACCGACCGGATCATGTGGGGCTCCGACTACCCCCACATCGAGGGATCCCACCCCCACACCCGCCAGCACCTGCGGCTCACCTTCGCCCACCTCACCGAGCACGAGACCACCCAAATCCTCACCACCAACGCCGCCGAGGTGTACGGGTTCGACCTGAAGGCGCTGGCCCCCCTCGCCGAGCAGCACTGCCCCACCAAGGCCGAAGTGGCCACCCCCATCGACTACACCGACATCCCCGAGCGGGCCAAAGGCTGCCCGGCCATGAACCCGATCAACCAGATCCAACCCGCAGCCTGAGCCGCAACACAACGGCCGGCCGCCTCGCTGGCACCCCCGGAATCCTCAACAGGCCAGAAAGAACCGGTCCCCCGACAATCCCAGCGCTGACGGGCTACGGGCCGCAATCAGGCGGCGGGCCGCCGATGGAGGAACCGACCCCCCGGCAATCCCAGCGCTGACGGGGCCTTCTGATAGAAGCCCACACTCCGGCGTTCAACGCCGATCATGTCGCCCCCGCGCCGTCGCCATTGGTGTTGACCGCGCGAACTCGGGCGTAGTAGGAAGTGTTGCTGTCTAGGTTGTCGATTCTCGTGCTGTTGGCCGTCCCGTTGATGGTGGAGGACCACACAGACCAGGCGGCGTTGCCAGTGGAGCTGGCGTCGATGTAGTGGGCCACGTAGTTGATGATGGCCGAGCCGTTGTTGCTGGGCGCGGTCCACCTCACTTCGAGCTAGCCGCCACCGCCCCCAGCCATCACTCTCAAATTGCTCGGCGCATCGGGTTCCCCACCTTCGTGGCGACCGACGGGCTCGATCAAGCGCTGTAGCCGGCGGCACCGTTGGGATTGTGGTTGGCGTCGTTGATCGTGCGGACCCGGACCTGGTAGGTGATGCCGTTGATAAGCCCTTCGATGGTGGTGATCGTGGCGGTGCCCGAGATTGGTACCGGAACGAGGCCTAGAACTCCCTGGTGCGCTGGCTTGAGGCAATGGTCCCGCCGCGAAGCCAGGAATCATCCCCAGCGAGATTCACTTGAAGCCAGCTTGAGCACCACCAAAGACGACATCGGCTCCCCCAGCTGTCTTCGCGATGCGGCTAACTGGGAGTCCCGGTCGTCGTCGCCGGTGCCCCTTCGCCGAAGGCGCTGACCGCCCGCACATAGAACGTGTAGGACTGGCCGGCAGTCAAGTTCTCCACCCTGTGGACAGTCTTGGCGCCTTGGGTGGAGGTTGCGATAGTGGCGTAGCTCAAGTTGTCTCTGCTCAGCTCATAGCGGATGATCGCGGCGTTGTCTGGGTTGTCCCAACTCAGCTCCACCTCGTCGTCCGCGCCCATGACGGCCGTCGCAACCAGGTTGGTCGGCGCCACCGCCTGGCCCGGGGCGGCGATGGTCGCCTCATCCCCGTGCCCGGCGGCGCTGACCTCCTGCACCGCGAACGTGTAGCTCGTGCTGGCCATCTAGCCCCGCCACCGCGTGGCTGGTTGTGGTGGCTCCGCTGCCGGAGATCTTGCCCCAGTCAGGGCTCCACATAGTCGTGCCACTGGAGGTCGTACCCACCCGGTAGTCGTAGCGGATGATCGCCGCGTTGTTCGGGTTGTCCCAGGTCAGCACTAAGTCGTTGTGGCGCTGACTTCGTCTGTCCACAAGCCGGTGCCGGTGCCGGTCCCGGTGCCGGTCCCGGCGTTGGACGCCCGGACCCGAACATCGTAAGCGCTCAAGCCGGTCAGGCCGGAGATCGAGGTGGTCCTGCCGGTCCCATCGAAGGTGTGATCGGACCACTGCGAATCGCTGCTGAGCTTGTATTGGACGTCGTAGTCGGTGATATCCGACCCGCCGTCGGCGCTCGGCTCATCCCACGCCACGGTGATCGCGGTGGCACCCGCAGTCAGCGTCACGTTCCGGGGCTGCCCCGGCGTCGTCGCCGGGGTGGCGCTGGCGGTGGTTGTCCACGGGCCGGTGCCGGTGCCGGTGCCGGTGCCGGTCCCGGCGTTGGACGCCCGGACCTGGACGTCGTAAGCGCTCCCATTGACCAGCCCGGTGATCGTGGTGCTCGTGCCGGTCCCAGCGAAGGTGGGCTCGACCCAGGGCGTACCGATGTTGATCGACGCGCTACTGAGCTTGTATCGGACGTCGTAGTCGGTGACCGCCGACCCGCCGTTGTCGCTCGGCGCCGCCCACGCCACGTCGATCTCGGTGTCGCCCGCGGTCAGCGTCACGCTCTGGGGCAGCCCCGGCCGCCCCGCCGGGGTGGCGCTGAGGGCGGTTGTCCACGAGCCGGTGCCGGTGCCGGTGCCGGTGCCGGTCCCGGCGTTGGACGCCCGGACCTGGACGTCGTAAGCGCTCCCGTTGGTCAGCCCGGTGATCGTGGTGGTCGTGCCGGTCCCGGTGAAGGCGTGGCTGGTCCAATTCGACGCGCTGTTGAGCTTGTATTGGACGTCGTAGTCGGTGACCGCCGAGCCGCCGTTGTCGCTCGGCGCCGCCCACGCCACGTCGATCTCGGTGTCGTCCGCGGTCAGCGTCACGCTCTGGGGCAGCCCCGGCCGCCCCGCCGGGGTGGCGCTGAGGGCGGTTGTCCACGAGCCGGTGCCGGTGCCGGTGCCGGTGCCGGTCCCGGCGTTGGACGCCCGGACCTGGACGTCGTAAGCGCTCCCGTTGGTCAGCCCGGTGATCGTGGTGGTCGTGCCGGTCCCGGTGAAGGCGTGGCTGGTCCAATTCGTCGCGCTGTTGAGCTTGTATTGGACGTCGTAGTCGGTGACCGCCGAGCCGCCGTTGTCGCTCGGCGCCGCCCACGCCACGTCGATCTCGGTGTCGTCCGCGGTCAGCGTCACGCTCTGGGGCAGCCCCGGCGTCGTCGCCGGGGTGGCGCTGAGGGCGGTTGTCCACGAGCCGGTGCCGGTGCCGGTGCCGGTGCCGGTCCCGGCGTTGGACGCCCGGACCTGGACGTCGTAAGCGCTCCCGTTGGTCAGCCCGGTGATCGTGGTGGTCGTGGTGGTCCCGGTGAAGGCGTGGCTGGTCCAATTCGACGCGCTGCTGAGCTTGTATTGGACGTCGTAGTCGGTGACCGCCGAGCCGCCGTTGTCGCTCGGCGCCGCCCACGCCACGTCGATCTCGGTGTCGTCCGCGGTCAGCGTCACGCTCTGGGGCAGCCCCGGCCGCCCCGCCGGCGTTGCTGACGCGGACTCCATCTCGAAGTCTGACCATGGGCCGGAGCCGATCCGGTTTACGGCTCGGACGCGGATTGTATAGGTCTTGCCGTTTTCCAGCCCGGTGATCGTTGTCGATCGGGCGGTTATGAACACGGGGCGTCCCTCCCCGTCGACGGGAGACCAGACGGACCATTCCCAGTAGAGCAGCGAGCACATGTCGGCCACCAAGTCGTTGTCGCTGTCGAATGGGTAGACGGGAAGCCCGTCCTCGTTCACGGTACAAGATTGCGGGCTGATGTTCCCGGTGAAAAATTCTCCCGGGTCCACGGGGTCGGGTTCGGTCTGATATTGGACCTGGTAGTTGGTGATTCTTGACCCGCCGTTGTTGGGCGCGGTCCACTGCACCTCGATCTGGGTGTCGCCCCGGGTCAGCGCCACATCAGTCGGAGCTGCCGGGCGGAAAACAACTGGCGGCGGCGGCGGGGGCGGGGTCGTCGGAGTTGCTGTCTCGGTCGGCGTCGGGGTCTCGGTCGGCGTCGGGGTCTCGGTCGGCGTCGGCGAGGGGGTGGGGTCGGGGGCGCAGATGCGGTTGTTGCGGCCGCCGGGCTCGGCGCAGGTCTGCTCCAGCTCGACGCGGGCCTTTGCCAGCTCGGTCTCGTAGACCTCGGGCGACAGTTCGGCGATGGACTCCAGGGCGTTTTGGCGGGCGATGGCCTCCTGGCGCGTGTAGGGCAGCGAGCACACGTCGGCCACCCCGTCGCCGTCGCTGTCGAACGCGTAGGTGCGAAGCCCGCCCAAACTCAAGTCGGCGCAGAAATCCGGGCCGGTGATGAACCCGGAGAAAAACGTGTCCGAATCAGACGGGCCCTCCTCAGGAGGCAGCGTCAACACCCCGGTGCTGCACACATCGCCGGCATCGCCGGCGAGACCGGCCTCGCCCAACTGCTCGCAAGCCAGAGCAATCTCGGCCACGAGCGTCTCCTGCGAAACGTTGTCGCCCACTGCCTCCAGGGCCATCTGGCGGGCGACGGCCTCCCGGCGGGTGTAGGGCAGCGAGCACACGTCGGCCACCCCGTCGCCGTCGCTGTCGAACGCGTAGGTGCGAAGCCCGCCCAAACTCAAGTCGGCGCAGAAATCCGGGCCGGTGATATACCCGGAGAAAAACGTGCCCGGATCAGAAGGGCCACCCCGATCGGACTGGGCCTGAGACGGCAACCCGCCCAACCCCAAAACACCCACGACCAAAGCAGCCGCGCACACCAGCGAAAACGGCCTGCGCCATACATTCAAACGTCCCATGCGATGACAATAGGCAAGTTTTAGACGAGTTTCAAACTACATACATTAATCTCCCGATAGTTCTCTGAACAGACCGAATATTTCTCAATAGTGAAAGACTTTGACCAAAGAAGCTCAATAGCAGAAAATCTGCTGCGAAGGCCCGACAATGGAGCTATTTGCTGCAAAGGATCGCAATGGCATGCTCTATAGCGACATTGTGTCGCGATTGCGAAGAAAGCTCGACTCGGAGCCCCGGGACCGGGGCTGTTCGGATCGTCCGGAACACCAGCCGTCCGGCGGCCGAGGTACCCGGGAGCTGGGTGTGCACGACAGCGAGCTGCGCTGGTTGAGCGAACGGACCAACCCGGCGCTTCTGGGCGCCTGCGGCGTCCACGCCCGTCGAGTTTGAGATCCGCCACGCCACAGCAACAGCCCGAAGCCAAGCAATCTGACCGCACGAAACACAGGACCCACCGTCGCCGGCCCGGTGCTCGGCGAGCCGCCAAGTGTAGGTGCGCCTCGACACCCCGATCAGGTCGGCGAACCTGGAGAGGCTCAAGCCGGCCCCTGCCCGGATCACCTCGAGATCCCAGAAGGAGGGAGATGCTCGGGGCGCCGTTCCTTCGGCCCTCGGAGGCCCTGGCCACCCGTGCGGTGGGCACCGACCGGGTCATGTGGGGCTCCGACTACCCCCACATCGAGGGATCGCACCCCCCACCCGCCCGCACCTGCGGCCCACCTTCGCCAACCTCACCGAGCACGAGACCACCCAAATCCTCACCACCAACGCCGCCGAGGTATACGGATTCGACCTGGAGGCACTGGCCCCGCTGGCCGAGCAGCACTGCCCCACCAAAGCCGAGATGGCCGCCCCCATCGACTATGCCAAGATCCCCGAGCGGGCCAAAGGCCGCCCGGGCATGAACCCCCTCAACCAGATCCAGCCTGCAGCCTGAACCGGATCATATCTCCAGGGTCAAAGAGGCCAAGAGCTCCCGTGCGCGCTGGCTCGAGACGATGGGCCCGCCGCGGAGCCAGAAAGCATCCCCAGCGAGATTCACCTGAAGCAGGACCGGAATTAGTCGAAACCACCTACTCGCCGTAAATCTTCTCGGAAGACAAGTGTGTCAGGGTGGTCAGCCCCCAACACCCGCCCCGTGTCTGGAAGCGGTGCCTCAGGCCCTGAGACCGCCTCCTTGTTTGGCAAAGAGGGCAGGCTAAGAAGTCGGGGTGGCGCTGAGGGCGGTTGTCCACGAGCCGGTGCCGGTGACAGAGCAACAGGGTGGCGGGTTTGGGCCACTACCACCGAGGTGCCCACCTCCACCCTCGAGGTGGCCGACCCGATCAGCGCGGCTGCGGTCATGGCATCGAGCTCGTCGGGGATCTGGGGAATCCACACCGACGCGAAGCCGTCGGCCTCGGCCTGGTGGGCCGCTTCGATCATGCGGGCTGCCTTGGTGGCATACCGGCGCCGCTCGGGCCCGACCATCAGTCCTAGTGGTGTGTCGTGGGTTTATCCGCGCGTGTCCTGCTAGGCATCGACGCCCCTCGCGGCGTTGCCCCTCCTTGCCGTACGCTGGAAGTATGGCTGCGTCGGTGCGCCTTGCGAGGAACGCCGCTGCCGTCGCAATCCACGGCGCTAAACCCACGACACACCACTAGGCGCACAGAAACTCCTCGCAGCAAGTCGCTGTTTCCATAGCCAATCGAGTCAACCGTTCAGGTCGAAGAGGGGAATCTCCATGGCTCGGGCTACTGCGGTCATGCGCTGGTCATAGCTTGCCAGCGCGACCGCCTGGTTGTTGGCGATCAAGTAGGCGCACGAGGCCAGATGCAGGGCATCCAGGGTTCGCAACGAGTCGGATCCGAGAAATGGGTCAAGGGCGCGAGCCAGTACCAACTCGGTGAGATCCAGCAACGCCATCCTCCCAATGAGCAAGCGGACCGCCTCTGCGTGCGACTGTGCCAGTCCTCGTGAATTGATCGGCGTCCATACTTCGTATTCCAACAGCCTGCTGGAGACCAGCGTCTGCTCCCAGAGCGAATTTGGGGGACTGCGTTTTTCGCTGAGGAGATAGGCAAGTACGACCGAGGTGTCCAGATAGATCACCGATCGCGCCGGTTTTCATCCAGTTCAGCCATGACCTCGTCAAATGGCGCCACCGGGCTGGGTCTCGGCGGAGGCCCCGAAGCGGCCAGCGTCGGAGGTGTCAGTACCCCAGATCTCACTGCGTCAGCTAGAAATGCGTCGGCGAGAATTGGACTCCTGGTCTCCCGGAGCGGGCCGAGTTCCGCTACCACTCGGTCTCGATCGGTCACCAGAATCGTCTCTCCTGACGCGGCAAGGCGGACGTATTCGCTCAACCGGCTGTTCAAAACCTTGATCCCAACCGCTTTCACGGATTCAAAGTAGCAACTAATAGCTACCAAAACAATAGTTTTCTGCGGCATGGGCCAGGTAGCATCCGAGAGGAATGCAGGGCGGGAGGCCCGGGTGAGCGAATCGGCCGATACGGCTGACAAATCTGCCAACCGGCCGCGCATCGCTCCGCTGGAGTTGTCGGAGTGGACGGCCGAGGCCATGGCCTGGCCGCCGAGCACCCTGGGAAACTGCCCGAGCTGGAGGCCGCCTGGCGGGCCGCGGCCGAGAAGTACCACTTGCTGCCCCTCGACGATGGCTATGCCGGGCACATGCCTGCCATATCACCACCGGCGTACCCGCCCCCCGCCCAAATCGCCCGGGAATCCCTCAACGCCGACTGAGCGTTCTCGATCCGTTGGGCGGGTCGCAGAAAAACTGCTAGACCACAGCCGACGGCCAAGCACAGGAGGCATCATGAGCAGCGACACCCCATCCGAGCGTCTCGACGTCAACGGCATGGTGGCGGTGGTCACCGGCGGGGCCGGCGGCATCGGCAAGGGCATCGTGACCGCTCTGTTGCAGCGGGGTGCCACCGTGGTGATCGCCGACATCGAGGCCGACACCACCGAGGCCACTGTGACCGATCTGGCGGATCAGGGTTCGGTGTCGGGCTGGCCCACCGACGTGGCCGACGAGCACTCGGTGGCCGCGCTGGCCGACCACGTCTACGAGGCCCACGGCCGCTGCAACCTGCTCTTCAACAACGCCGGAGTCACCTCGGGCGGGGGCGGCAAGCCCTGGGAGCAGGAGCCCAACGACTGGCGGTGGTGCTTCAGCGTCAACGTGTTCGGGGTGGCCATCTGCACCACCGAGTTCGTGCCCCGCATGCTGGCCGGCGGCCTGCCCGGCCAGATCATCAACACCTCTTCGGGCGACGGCGGGTTCGCCCCGGTGCCCACCGCCTCGGTGTACGCCGCATCCAAGGCCGCGGTGAGCTGTTTCACCGAGACCGTGCACACCAACCTGATCCGGGAGGGCAGCGACCTGCGGACCTCGGTGCTCTACCCGTCGGGCGGCATGCTGGACACCGGCCTGTTCACCGCCCAGCGCAACCGCCCGGCCCACTTGGCCCGGGTGGGCGAGGCAACCGGTCGGCGCAGCATGACCTTCCAAGAGCTCAAGGAGATCATGACCAAGATCAGAGGCTACGAGCCCGAGGTGGCCAACCTGGTGGAGCACGGAAACTTCGTGGTCGACTGCGTGGAAGAGCGCCGATTCATCATCGGCCGCAACATCGAGGACACCGTCGCCCTCCTCCACCGCCGAGCCGAGGCCATCGGCCGCTACGAGGTGCCCGACTACCACGACATGGGGCTTTAGAGCCTCAGGCGTGCTGCTCTTGCGAAAATCAGTTCAGCAGGCATGAAGAGGACCATCTATCCAGATGCTCAGGAACACCGATCTTCTGAATGACTACCATGCGCCTGCAACTGTGGGTTGAGTTTGTCAAGGGGGAGCATGAGCGTCGCTAATGCCTATCAGGAGATGCAGGATCTGATATCGGCTCAGAAATTTGAATCGTTGTTCATCGACCGCCTGGGTTGGGACAGGCCTCGGCATCAGCAACTGTTGCCTGAGTCTGGGGCACAGATGGTTGCCCATCCCGTGGCTTCTAAGAAGGCTGTGGACGTGTGGCACGTCCCGTGTCCGACTATCCCGCAAGCCCCGGAGCGGCATCGCGTCATCCGGAGGCTGCGCCGGCTTCACAGTCTGGAGATGCTGGTCATCTTCGACGGCGACGACGGAAAGATGCTCTGGTTCTGGCCGGAGCCGCGCCCTGCTGGAGACAGCTACAAGTCGGTGGGTCACTGGTGTGACCGCAGTGCCATCAAGAAGGAGATGCTGGACCGTTTGTCTGAGGCTGCGTTCACGCTGGAGGAAGAACCCAGCCTCACGGTGTCAGATGTTCTTTCACGAGTGCGACGTTCGCTCGGCGTGGACCTCGTTGGCTTGGAGCAAGAGGTGGAGAGGTCCGTTCTAGACGCTGCTGCGCCTCTATCAGCCAGCAAAGACTGCTCGGAGAGGATCGGTCAGGTGCTGTCTCAAGAAGGCGGGGAACAGTCCAACCGGATGGCGGTGGCCATCATGTTCAATGCGGTGGTATTTCAACACCACATCGCCATGCTGCACCCAGACAAGGTGCAATCCCCAGATCACGTTCGCTCAACTGGAGCCCGAAGAGATCTGGTCTCTGCCGATTGGGATGCGATCCTCGACATCAACTACTGGCCAATTTTTGGCATTGCCAGAAAGCTCCTGGATGCCATTGGCGATGACGAGATAGCCAACTCGGTCCTAAATGAGGTGTCGGACGCGCGTCCGACAGGGTCGCAACTCAAGCGACTCAGGGTCTTGTGGGAGAGCTATTCGGTAGACTCATCGTTGACCGGAAGTTCTTGGCCACCTACTACACGCGACCTCAATCGGCTTCCTTCTTAGCAGAGATGGCCGTAGGTCGCCTCGAGGTGGATTGGGCTGACCCAACGGCAGTGACCTCCTTACGCGTTGCTGACTTGGCTTGCGGGACAGGAGCACTGCTTACGGCTGCGTATCGACGAATCGCCGCTCACCACGAGGATGCCGGAGGCGACCCGTCCAAGCTACATAAGAAGATGATGGAAGACGTGTTGCACGGATGCGACATCATGCCCGCAGCTGTGCACTTGACGGCCGCCGTGCTCTCTGGAGAGCACCCCGATATCGACTACACCAGCACAAAAACCTGGGTGATGCCTTTCGGTGTAGATGATTATGGCGCTGGGCAAGAGACGCGTATCGGATCCCTGGACTTGTTAGTCGGTGATCACAGACGGGCACTATTTGGCGATGGTGCTTCTGCAATTGAGTCTACAGATGCTCTTTCATATAGTGAAGCCGTAGTCCCCGACGGCTTATTCGATTTGGTCATCATGAATCCGCCTTTCACACGACCGACCAATCACGAAAACAAGCGAGGACGACCCGAAAATGGAGCCATGCCACCTAATCCGGCATTCGCAGGGCTCGGAAATGACGACATCGCTCAACAGCTAATGGGCTATGCCCTTGACAAGGCCTACCGCTTAGGAGGCGTCCATACGGCAAGCCGCGCTGGAGATGGCAATGCTGGGCTGGCATCGAATTTCGTCGATTTGGCCCACCGCAAACTACGGTCCGGTGGAATCTTGGCCCTAATTGTACCGGTTACAGTGGTTTCAGGAGGCAGTTGGGATAAGACTCGGCGACTCTTGGCAAAGCACTACGAAGATATTGCTGTCGTCACTTTGGCATCTGTCGACAGTAGCACTTCTCGTGCATTTTCTAATGACACAAATATGGCTGAAGCGGTGGTTGTAGCAACAAAGCGCAAGATACCTGTTGACCCCGATACGGGTCGTGCTCGGTATATCTGCCTTCGTCGCCGACCAGCAACCAACCCTGATGGCGTCGACATGGCCCGCATCAACGTACCCGGTGGAGATTTCGACGCTCCTGGTGGGTCTTATTCTGGCTTTGCGGTACCTGGGTTATTCAATGAATTGGGTAGCGGCAATCCATCGGGTGTGCACAATCCCGAATTATGCGGCATAGCCGGAAATCTCCTTGAAGGCTTACTACGACTTCCGAGCGTTACTCAATTGATGAGACTTCCAATAATACCATTGCGAGAACTTGGCTGCCGGGGAACATACCACCTTGATATCAATAAGAAAGACCGCGGCCCGTTTGAAGTCATACCACCACCAAAAAAGTGGTGTAGAGAAACACCGTTGGAAGTCAAGTTGCAAGCTCGAGTAGCCCATTCTAAAGGGACTCATCCAACACTTTGGAGTCAGGACGCCTGGATGGAGTCCCGAATGATCGTCCAACCCTGCTCGACAGCTGTTGTTAGAGATGGCATGGAAGAGCACGCCCAAAAGATTTGGAACGGCTATATCAATAGGAACAACGAGCAAATTGCAGGTGCTACTCGACTCCACATAAACAATAACTTTCGATTAACATCTCAACCGCTCGGGGCCTGTATGACCCCCGGCATCGCATTGGGCGGACAAGCTTGGCCTTCTTTTGCTCTTCATCGTTCCAATTTGGATGAATGCGAAAAATGGGAGAAGGCATTATGCGTTTGGCTCAACTCCACACTCGGTCTGGTAGGCCGATGGTGGGTTTCTTCGCGTCAACAAAACGGACGGGCAAGGCTTAGCGTCACCAGCATAGGCGGAATTCCAGTGCTTGACTTACGCACTCTGACTCAGGCGAGAATAGATGCAGCAGCTGCAATTTTCGACGAGTTTGAGAATCTGGAGCTTCTTCCAGCAAACGAGGCATTTGTTGACCGTCGACGCCATGACCTGGATTCCGCTCTAGTAAGGCGGGTACTACATTTGCCGGAATACGCTATTGGTGGGATTGCCCTCCTGCGCGAGATGTGGTGCCGCGAACCGTCAGTTCACGGGAAAAAGTCGACTCGCCCTGCTGGTTCCTGATTAGGTCGCGCAATTGAGAAGGACCATTTGAGTGCCCAGGATTATCGACAACATCGAGGTCAATCTGGCCGATGATTTGCGCGCTGAGCTTGCCCGGGGCGCTGTGCGGTTGGATGCGGCCATTGGGTACTTCAACTTACGGGGGTGGCGCGAGCTGGCTGACGCGATTGACAGCATGCCCCGCTCTGGCGATGCGCCCAAGGCGAGAATTCTGATCGGCATGGCCCGCAACCCGCACGAGGAGCTTCGCCAAGAGCTGACGGGGCATGGCGACAGCAGCCTTGACAATGCCACCCGCAACACCTTGAGGCAAAGGACTCGTGAGGTATTGCGCGAGCAGCTGACGATCGGCCTTCCCACCAGAGCTGACGAGATGGCGCTGAGACAGCTCAGAGCGCAGATGGACGGCGGCGATGTAGCCATCAGGCTGCACTTGGCCCATCGGCTCCACGCCAAGCTCTATATCTGCCATCGTGCCGATGACCGCTATCCGAGACTCGGCTATGTCGGCTCATCGAACCTTACGTTCGCCGGATTGGGCGGGCAGGGTGAGCTGAACGTTGACGTGCCTGACGCTGATGCTTCAAAGAAGCTCTCCGAGTGGTTTGAGGACCGCTGGCTGGACCCGTGCTCGGTGGATGTGACCAGTGACCTACTTGAACTCTTGGACGAGTCTTGGGCCCGTCCTGACCTGCTGGATCCGTACCTCGTGTACTTGAAGATGGCCTATCACCTGTCACAAGAGGCGCGTGACGGGCTGATCGCATACGGCCTGCCTGCTGACTTGCGGTCTGCGCTGTTGGAGCACCAGGCCATTGCAGCACAGTTCGCGGCCGGGGCATTGGACAGGCTCGGCGGTGTGATGATCGGAGATGTGGTCGGGCTCGGGAAGACTCTCGTGGCGATCGCGGTAGCCAGGCTGCGCCAGGATGCACATGGCGGCCGTGTTCTGGTGGTATGCCCAAAAAACCTAAAGCCCATGTGGGAGGGCTATTGCGACTCCTACGACCTTCGCTACGAAGTGGTCGAGCTGTCAATGGCGGTCAAGAGACTGTCGGAACTCAGGGGCCGGTACAGCACGGTTGTCGTCGACGAGTCGCACAACCTCCGGAATCGCCAGCGCAAGGACTACCAGGAGATCAAGGGGTTCATTGAGGACAACGACTCCAAAGTGATGCTCTTGACTGCCACGCCCTACAACTTGGACTTCACGGATGTGGCCAACCAGCTGGCCCTGTTTGTGGACGAAGAGGCCTCACTGGGGGTCGCCCCGGAAGCATCAATCGCCGAAAACGGGATGCAGCAGCACATGCGCAGGCTCAGCTGCGGTCCCGACACACTTGCGTCGTTCCGGCGCAGCGACTTCCCAGAAGACTGGGAAACGCTGATGGACCGCTACATGGTGCGCCGCACCCGCCGGTCCGTTGAACGAAGCTACGGCGTCGATGCCCTCCAGATCATTCTCCCCGACCGCACCTCCCAGACGCATTCGACAGACGTGTGCGAGATCTTCGTTAACGGCATGGATTCGACCGGATGGGATCAAATCACGGTCGAAGATGAGGGTGTGCGCGTACACGCTCAGGGTGGCGAGTCATTCCTAGCGGGGGCAAAAGCACAGATCAGACTCGCTGGTCAAGCATCCGGCATCTCCTCAGGTAGCCGGGTTGTCCCAAGGCGGTGTCTGAGAGTGGGCGACTCGTTGCATCTGATCCCGCACCGGCGGGCGGTCAGCGTGACATATGAGCCTGGCCCTGATGCAGCCATCGCCTCTGATGAGACCCTGGACGACATCAACGCTTTGGATCTCCCGCGATATCAACTGGTCGAGTTCCTAGCAGAAGGCGTAGACAAACGGGATGACTTGAGCGCTGATGAATCAGAGGCGATCAGGTCTTGGAGAGACCAGCCCCAGCGCAACATCAACCTGATCGGTTTTGCTCGGACCCTGATCTACAAGCGGCTCGGGTCTTCCGGTCCTGCCTTCATCGAAACCCTGCGCCGGCACCGACTTCGAAACGACATCCTTCTATTCGCCATCCAACACGGCTGGGACCTGCCGACCACGAGCGGCTCGATACCCGTCGAACCGTCCTCGGCTGATTTCGACGACGGAGGCAGCGACGAAGAACTGCCCCTTGAGGTAGACACCAGACTCACCGACGCCAGAGCCGCATACAACAAGCTGATCGAGAACGGCAGAGTAAGGCTGTTGCGCCCTTCCCTATTCGACGATCGACTTGAACGAGCCCTGCGCTCAGACAACCTCATCATCGACGGCATCCTTGGCCGGATCGGCCGCTGGGAGCAGGAAAGAGACACCAAGATCGACGCCCTCGTCACACTGGCATGTGACGACCATGCGACTGAGAAGGTGGTTGTATTCACCGAATACGCCGACACCGCCAATTACATCGCCAAAGCACTTGCCGAACGCGGCATCGAAAAAGTGGAGGCAGTCACCGGCTCCAATGCCGACCCCACGCTTGCCGCACGCAGATTCTCGCCTAAATCAAACGCCTCGTTGGGCGGGATGCCTGACAGGGGTGAGGGTCCAATACGGGTACTGGTTTCCACCGACGTGCTCTCTGAAGGGCAGAACCTCCAAGACGCTCGAATCGTGGTCAACTATGACTTGCCCTGGGCAGTAGTACGGATGGTCCAGCGGGCTGGTCGCGTGGACCGCATCGGCCAGACCGCCGATGAAGTCCTTGTAGCCTCGATTCTGCCTCCCGGCGGCGTAGAAGAAGTGATCGGAAATCACCGGCGCATCCGCGAGCGCCTTGACGCCAACGCAGTGGTCTTCGGCGGCGGGGAACGATTCTTCGGCACCGAAGACGAAGAGGCCGCCCTACGCGAAGCCATCTACAACGAAGACCCACCAGAAGAAGACAGCGGCGAAATAGACGTCGTGTCAATGGCCTACGAAATATGGCGCACAGCACAACGCGACCACCCAGAAATGGCAACCGCCGCCGAAACCCTCCCCGACGTCGTCTACTCCACCTTCGCCCAAACCACACCCAGCACCGAACCAGGAGTCCTCGTCCACATCCAAACCTCAGACGACCTCAACGCCTTTGCCTTCGCACCCGCCTCCGATGACCTACCACGCGCAATAACAGCCAGAGAAGCGCTACGTCTCGCCGCCTGCGAACCAGAAACGCCGGCTCACAGACCGTTCGACGATCACCACGAACTCCTTGAAGCAGCCTTCACCGGACCACTCCGATTTCCAGCAGCAGCCGCTGAAGGCCAAATCGCCGGCGTCCGAAGCCGATGCTGGAACAGGCTACGAGGCCACCTGAACAGCAATGCCCATCCAACACAAGGCAACCTGCTTTGGGACCCCGACACGCTCGACGAAGCACTAGGCGTCCTGCACGCCCGCCCCCTCCTGCGAGATGCCCGAGAAAGAATCGCAACAGCCATCAAAGAACACAGCGACGACAACCTCGCAGCCCTAGTAGCCGAACTCCACACCCACAACAAACTGTGCGTCCCCGAAGCCGCCGAAACCGCCCAACCCCAGATCATCTGCTCAATGGGCATCATGAAGCACGGGTAGTACCCAACAGCGGTAGTCCACCATCCAGTTGCCTGCCCTCTCACAACATCCCCGTTGAAAAGAGATTATGTGTCCCACCCCCGCTCCCAATCTCCGTTGCACTGATGACTGAGTTCACAACCCGAATCAGACTATCTCCATGAAAGTGGCAAAACATTCTGATCACTGGGCAATTGCATCCACTTCGGCGTAATCAACACTTCTCTTCCCTCCTCCGAGTCCAGTGAAGTCCGCCGCAAGGAGAAGGGCCGCAAGACTGCCCAATCTTCGTATAATTCCCGAATCTCGACACAGTTGTCGTATGTAAGCGCCCATGCCGCGTCCGACATTCCATGAAGTGTCTTAGCCAACTTTAGATGATATTCTGGATCCAGTCCGTTAAGGTAGAGTGTGGGACCTTTCTTAAAGTATGGCGGATCTATAAACAAAAACACCGATTCAATATCAACGGAGCCAATAAACTCAATGCCATCAATGGCGGTGACAAAAATGCGATCCCGCTCTCTTGCAATCAGTTCTAACCTCTCTCGCAATGTATCCTTATTGAATCGAACATCCATTTTCCATTTCCCTGTTTGCTCTTTACCACCAATTATCCCACCGCTGTCTATAATGCCAGAACGGTTGCACCGATTGAGATAAAAGGCGGCAAACCCGCGATCCAACTGGGAAGCCTTCTTATCCTTATATACCTGCCGCCACCGCTCCCATTCTTCGGTAGAAATAGGAACATCTTCAAGATAAGATATTAGAGATTCGCTGTCATACACAGCTGAGTACCAAAAGTCGTGGATAGCAGGGTCAAGATCATTTATGTGTATCTGATGTGTTTCCCTAAGAAACAGTAACGACAGTGATGCACCGGCACCACCCGCGAAGGGCTCCGCAACTGCATGGCCGTTGAGATGATTCATAGCTCTAATGGAACATAGAACTTTTGTCATCTGTGCTTTTCCACCAGGATAACGGAGCGGGCTGGCAATCTTCATAGTGGCGCAACAATCCTGTAATTCACTTAGAGTTCACCGCGGCAAATGTAATTTACCCCTTAAATCCTTCTACTTGAGCGCTGACAATGTCCATGATGCACAACGATCAGCGAGTTGTGAATCCAAATCTCCCACACAGTGGGCAATTCTGAGCCGATCGAAAATGAGACGATAACCTCCCAACGCAGTCTGCTGCCAATAGCGCTCTTCAATTTGTCTAGGTACAAAAAAAGCCAAAATAGGAGGTACGGCTGGTAGCTCTTTAAACCATAACTGACAAAAGGTGCTGGGTAACAACTCATTGACCTTGTCCTGCCAATCACTACCGGTAGAACATTGTCCAAACACACTGAATTGATTTGGTCGGTCATCACCAAATGGAATCCAGACTGCAAGGTCTAGCTTTGAGTCCTTTACATGACTAGTCTCTGATTTTGAAACCTTGCACCCAAGTCCTTCCCCCATATCTTCGCAAAGTTCCTCAACGGCGTCGTAAAATGAAGATGGGTTCTCATGACGAGGAAAGCCAAAATCATACGCCCGGGCAGTATTCGTGCCACCAAGATAACAAACAAGCGCTCTAGCACTAATTCGTTCAAACAGTGATGTAGCGCTTTCATTGGCGTTTTCGTTTCGCCAACCGATAGAAGTTACTGCAGTTAAGAAAGCATAAACAGAAGTAGTGGCTTCTGGTTTTGCCTTCAGGGACCCGTTCACCGAGAAAGGATATCTGTTGCCGAGATAGTGTGCTCGCAACTCAATTTGGCTATAGGCAGCATCCGCAATTCGTTCCAATCTCTCATTCTCTTGCTCAACAGGTTCGTCCAGCGGCTGGTCCTCATCATAATCCTCAGCATCATCGAGGGCATCACTTGACCCTGTACGCTTTATCGCTGACAATAGGTCTTGGCCGGAACAGTCTGAATCTGGAGCGCTAATAGCTGCTAATTCAAGCCAATCGGCGTGTTCAGTCGGGTCTGCTGAAGCTGTTGGAGGTGGAATCACAATTATAGCGCTACTGCTCTCGATCTTGACGACGCTTTTGACGACGCTCAATATTGGCCTGACTCATATCCTCGTAGAGTGCATCTGCTAGTGACATTATCTCATCCATCTCCCGCTGTAGATCAGGCTCTCCTGTAAATCCTGTAACGACGACTGCCCGCGCATCCTTAAGCGATTGTTTGGCGTTAAGTAACGCCTCCCGAAAAAGAGCAGTGTCACCTCTTGCAACATTTACGGATCGAGCTAGACCGTATCCAGCGCGCAATGCTGCCAAACCATCGTCCGATTGGAGAGCTTCATCCAATTGGCGAAGATGCGGGTTCTGACTTTGTATGAGTGACTTTTGCTCCCGTTCCTTGTCTCCCCACAACCATACGCACAACTCACCAAATTGGTTCATCTTTTTTGCTGGTATGGGTTTTACTTTTGGTGGGTCAATGTCTGCCACTCCAGTGAACTTTCGAATTCCCTGATAATCGAGACCTGTATACAGGTGCGAAAATGAGAAGTGTCTTTTTGTTCGTTGTTCACGGTCGTACACTCCGCTATCTTCTGCTTGCTTCAGTGCCATATATGCCCGATAGAGTCTCGCCACAGTTGAGTGAGTGTCGCCTATCGTTCTAGCGATATCATTTAGGTCCGTGCGGAGGTCATTCCTTACCCAGGCAATGTATTCTGCTTTGGCATAGGAAGTCCACACCTGTGGGCCGTTTACGTGTTTGAAACCAATGTACTGCCATATGTCATCTCTGCGACACTCAATTGTTGGCACTTCTTCTAGAGCATCTACTTGCTCAGCTGAGATGGATGGCAATGATGTTGCCTGTATTTCCTCCCGAAGTTGACTGTCTCTCAGGAGAAGTACCGCTGCAAGTCGGCGATTGCCTTCAACTACAATAAGTTCTTCATTCTCTTCGGCAACGAACAATGGCTCATGCGGGAAGAAGCCATTTTCGGCAATAGATAGTGCGACTTCTTCAACCGAAAACTCATGCCACAGTACACGTAGGATTTCTCGTTCACTCAAATTCTCGCCAATTTGACATATCCGCGGGTTCTTGGGGTCGAGGTGTAGTAGATCGACTTGTACGTACTTGGTGCTGTTTGGTCCAGAACCATTTGTCTCGGCTTGTGCGGCGCGGGTGGTCATGGCAGTCCTCCATCACATCGCCCGGGTCTGTGAGTATAGCGCAATATCATAGTATTTCAAGTTATTTCGCTAATGAGGGCCCCTCGGGGCAGGAATCCTCAGTTAGGCGCAGCATAGTCGGGGACGTTCTTGCCCTACCGAGCGCAGTCCACGACGGACCCTGCGGTCTGATGTTCGCCTCATCTGGGCGCCACCTCGCCTCGCTTTGCCCAGAGATGTCTCTTCCAGGCCACGAGGAATGGGGTTTGCCCTCCTCCACCGCCGAGCCGAGGCCATCGGCCGCTACGAAATGCCCGACTACCACGACATGGGCCTCTGATCGCACAAATCGTCGCTTAGATGTAATGCCCATAGAGGCCGAAGCACCTCTGGGCGTTGAGCCCCAAGATCTTGGCTTTGCGGTCTTCGGTCAGGTCCACCCGTTCGGCCAGCGCCTTCACCACACCGGGGAACACGCCGTCGGGGTGAGGGTAGTCGGTGGCAAATACCACGCAGTCGTCGCCCAGGAAGTCCATCACTCCAGGAACGGTCCGCTCGTCGGGGTCACAGGAGATGAAGCACTGCCGCTGGAAATACTCGGTAGCGCTCAGCTCCAGCGGGGCCGATGCGTGGCCCCAGGAGTCCAGGTGGTCGTCGATGCGTTCTAGCCAGTGGGCGATCCAACCGCAGCCCGACTCCAAGAACACCACCCGCAACTCGGGATGGCGCTCCAGCACACCGCCGGCGATCAGCTCCAACAGCCCATCTGCTGCTCGTGGGGATGGGAGCACACATGGCGGAACATGAAGTTGTCGTAGCGGTCCTGTCCCGATTGGGGGACGTTCTGGGTGGTGCCCTCGTGCAGAGCCGCGGGCACGCCCCGATCGGCTAGCAGCGACCACAGCCCGTCGTAGGCCGGGTGGTCCAGGGTCCGGCCGGCAATCACATTGGGCCGCAGCATCACGGCCACGAAACCCAAGTCATCGATGGCCCGGCGGGCCTCAGCCACCATCAGCGCCGGATCCACCTGGGGCACTACCGCCACCCCCAGCAGCCGGGACGTGTCGGTATCGCAGTAGGTGCGGAGCCAGTCGTTGTAGGCCCGGCACAAGGCGTTGTTCACCGCGGCGTCGGCAATGCCCCCGAACATGAGCCCGGTCGTGGGAAAGATCACCGAGACTTCCATGCCCTCGCTGTCCATATCGGCCAACCGGGCGTGGGGATCAACGCCCCCTTTGGGGCGTTCCTTGTCGTAAGCCGCAGAGTCGAAGGGGATGTAGGGCGCCATCTCCCCACCTACGAAGGTGCGGGGCCGCCCCTGGCTGTCGAGCACCCGTCGGGGGGCGAAGGCCAGGAACTCTGGGTCGCAGAACTCCTCCCACAGCTCGGGCGGCTCGCTGATGTGGCCGTCGGCGTCTATCACCAATCTGCTCATGGCATTGCCCTCTCTGCTGCTCACCGCAGCGTGGCCCGGCCCTTGTCGAAGACGGTCGTGCCCCGGCTGGAGACCACTCTGAACAGCACCCCGTTCTCTTCAGCGGAGTTGTGCCAGATCTGGGTCGTGAGCACGTCGCCGTTGTAGCCGGGGAAGGCGAAGCGGCCGGCCATCGAACCCAGCGCCAGCGGATCGCCCCCGCATACCGTCTCTACTAGGGCTCGGCAGGCGAAGCCGTAGGTGTTCAGCCCCATCAGGATGGGTCCGTCGAACCCTGCCGCCGCCGCCACCGTGGGGTCGTAGTGAATCAGGTTGGGGTCGTTTCCCCCGTGGCGGTAAAGCAGCGACTGCACCGGCAGGGTCTGCCAGTCCACGGTGGCGTCGGGCGGGGCGCCACCTATATCCCAGGGCGGAGCCTTGGGCCCAGGATCGCCGCCAAAACCGCCTTCGCCCATCACAAACAGCTTCGAACCGGTGGTGAACAGCGGCTCACCGGTGGCGGCGTCCACCGACTCGCTCTCGCTGTGAACCACCGCTCCCGAACCCTTGTCGTAGATGCCCACCAACGTCGAAGTGCTCACCACTGACCCTTTCGGGGCGATCTCGCCGTGAATGGTCAGCTCCTGCTCGCCGTGGACGAGTTGGTGGACTTGGTAGTCGCCGAACCGGAACATGGGATTGTCGCCCTGGCCGGCCTTGTCCGACCGACCCCCCGAGCACACGAAGCTGGGGTATACCTGCTGGGGATGCCCGGTGGCCCGCTCCCCCGCAAACGCCAGGTCGTCGAATCCCGCCCCCACGCTGAGCGCATAGAGCGTGCAATCCCGGGGTATCCACCCCCGCTGATGCGGCTCGCCGCGGTGCCCAACCATGTCCAAGTACATCGCCATGGGTGCCATTGTGTCCCAAATCGGCCCCATTGTTCCCAAAGCGGGAGCGACAGATACGGTGAGGGCATGGCCGATGATCGAGTTCAGCTCACGGTGGACGGGCACATCGCTGTCATCACCAACAACAACCCCGCCAAGCACAACGCCTTCGACGACGAGATGGATTTCGCGCTGTTCGAGATCCTGGAGGAGATCAAGGCCGACAAGTCCATACGGGCGGTGGTGTGGCGGGGAGAGGGCAAATCGTGGTCGTCGGGCCGGGATGTGGCCGCCATCGGCGGCCGGCGGGTGGACATGGCCCACCACGCCCTCATGGAGCGGGGCCAGAGGGGCATCCAGCAGCTCTGGGACATCGACGCCCCGGTAATCGTGGCCATCCAGGGATGGGCTATCGGCGGATCATTCCAGCGAGCCCTGCTGTGCGACATCCGGGTGGCCGCCGAGGGCGCCCGGTTCATGCTCCCCGAGGTGACCCATGGGGTGATCCCCGACACCGGCGGGGTGGGCCGCCTGTTCGAGATCTGCGGATCGGGCCTGGTCAGCGACATGGTGCTCACCGGCCGGGTGCTGAGCGCGGATGAGGCCCTGACCCACGGCATCGTTTCTCGCATTGTGGCACCCGAGGAGCTGGACAACACCGTGATGGAGATGGCGGCCAAGATCGCCGCCGCCTCGCCCTACACGGTGCAGCTCGCCCGCCGAGTGATCCGCAACCTGGCCGACGAGAATCTGCGCCGCTCCATGAACGACGAGTACGCCTACCAAACGCTGATCAACCGGTCGGACGACTTCGCCGAGTTCCGGGCGGCTCGGGCCGAGCAGCGCGATCCCGAGTACAAGCGTTCTTAAGGAGTAATTGAGCCATGGCTGACATCATCGGACTCCCCGAGCCGGCGCCGGAGGGTGCCACCGCCCTGGTGCCGGGAACCTACGACGGCCAAACGGTGTTTGTCACCGGCGGGGGCACCGGCCTGGGCAAGGCCATCGCCACCGAATTCGCCCGGCTTGGGGCCAACCTGGTTATCGCCAGCCGCAAGCCCGATCACCTGGAAGCCGGCCAGGCGGCAATCGAAGCGGTCGGCGCCGAGGTGCTGGTGGTGGGCTGCGACATCCGCCAGGCCGAACAGATCGCCGAGGCTTTCGACGCGGCTGCCGACCGGTTCGGCCTGCCCAATGTGCTCATCAACAACGCCGCGGCCAACTTCCCGGTGCCCTCGGAGGACATGTCGCCCAATGCGTGGCGCACGGTGGTGGACATCACCCTCAACGGCACGTTCTTCTGCGCCCGGGAGTTCGCCCGCCGCCATCTGGCCGCAGGAACGCCGGGGTCGATCGTCAACATCGGGGCGTCCTACGCCTGGACCGGCGGACCCGGCTTCGCCCACTCGGCCGCGGCCAAAGCCGGGGTCAAGTCGATGACCGAGAGCCTGGCGGTGGAATGGGGGCCCTACGGCATTCAGGTGAACGGCCTGGTGCCCGGGCTTTTCCCCCACGCGGACATGACCGCCGATATCCGCTCCAGTCTCGACCGTACCCACGAGAAGGATCCCTGCCAGCCAGCCATGCGGGTGGGGCGGCTGCGGGAACTGGGCTGGGCGGCCACCTTCTTGGCCTCCCCCTTCGCCCAGTTCATCAGCGGCCACACCATGGTGGTGGACGGCGCCAACTGGCAGCGCCGCTCGATGACCAACCCGGCGGTGACCACCATCCGCGACCAGATGGGCAAGGGTCCCTTCGAGCTTTGAGCGCAGGGCTCTGATTGCCGTGGAACACGCCTAACCGATGAGCACCGATCACCGCCCCTCCGATCCCATTGCGCTGGAGGTGGTGAAGAACGCCTTGGCGGCCATCGCCGAGGAGATGGGGCTGACCACGGTGCGATCGGCCTACTCGTCGGTGGTCAAAGAGGGTGGCGACTCCACCGCCGCGGTTTTCGACCACCAGGGCCAGTTCATCGCCCAGTCGATGGGCGCGCCGCTCATGCATCTGTCCAGCCTGCGCCCGTCGCTACGCTCCCTGCTCGACGACTTCCCGCCCGACTCGATGGCCGACGGCGACGTGTACGCCTCCAACGATCCGTACCGGGGCGGCATCCACTCCAACGACGTAATGGTGTTCCGCCCGGTGTTCATCGACGAAACCCTGGCGTTCTTCGCCTGCGCCCTGCTGCACGTGGCCGATCTGGGCGGCATGGCCGCCGGCGGGCTGCCGGCCAATGCCACCGACATGTTCCAGGAAGGCCTGACACTGCCCCCGGTGCCGCTGGCCAAAGCCGGGGAGCCCAATCAGCCGATGCTGGATGTGATCGCGGCCAACAGCCGCACTCCGGAGAAGGTGCTGGGCGACATTCGGGCCATGATTGCCGCCACCAATCTGGGGGCCGACCGACTGGCCGACCTCGCGGCCCGCTACGGGCTAGGCCGGCTGCACCAGATCACCGACGAGCTGTTGGACTACACCGAGCGCCGCACCCGGGCGGGCATCGAAGCACTGGCCGACGGCACCTACACCGGCTCGTTCATCATCGACGACGACGGCGTGAACCCCGATGCCGACCACGAAGTGCAGGTCGCTCTCACCGTTAGCGGCTCGACCATCACCGCCGATTTCGAGGGAACCTCACCCCAAGCGCCGGGGCCGATCAACGCCGCGGTATCTCAGACCACCTCCGGGGTGCTGTTCGCGGTCCGCTGCCTGTTGGCCCCCGACATCCCCGTCAACGATGGCGCCTTCCGCCCCTTGGAGCTGCGACTGCCTCAGGGCACACTGGTGAACCCCAACCCGCCCGCCGCGCTCAACGCCCGCATGGCCACAGTCATGGCGGTGGTGGAGGCCATGTTGGGGGCGTTCTCCCAACTCGACCCGGCCCGGGCGGTGGCTGCCTCCTGCAACGTCCACGTGTACATCATGAACGGCACCGGGACCGACGGCCGTCCATGGGCGTTCATGGACCCCCAGTTCGGCGGCTCGGGCGCCCGCTCCGACCGCGACGGCGTAGACGTGACCGGACCATTGGTGTTGGGCGCCGGCGGGGCGTTCCACACCGTGGAGGCCTACGAGCAGGAGCACCCGGTGCGCTTTGAGCGCTTCGAACTGTGGACCGACTCGGGAGGGCCGGGCAAGTGGCGGGGCGGTGCCGGGGCGCGCCGCGACATCCGCATTCTGACCGACGGCCAATTCACCGGGCGCGCCACTGACCGCTGCCGTCGCCCACCCCCAGGCATCTACGGGGGCTCTTCTGGCGCGGGAGGAGGCTGGGTGCTCAACCAGGGAACTCCCGACGAACAGGCGCTGCCGGCCAAGGTCACCGCCCACACCCTGCGAGCCGGAGACATGATCACCATGCTCACCTCCGCTGGCGGGGGCTTCGGCGACCCGTTCGAACGCGACCCTGAGCTGGTGGCCGCCGATGTGCGAGACGGCCGGGTGTCACCTGAAGCCGCCCGACGGGATTACGGGGTGGTAGTCCTTGAAAACGGGGAGGTGGACCCTGAAGCCACGGTGGCGTTGAGAAGCCGGTGACCGTCGCCCTGGGCATCGACATCGGCGGGACGTTCACCGACGTGGTGGTGATCGACCGCACCGACGGCAGCATCTGCACGGCCAAGGTGCTCACCACCCCCGACGACCCCGCGGCCGGGGTGCTTGCCGGGATTGCCGAGCTTTTGGCCGAAGCCGGGCGCGACCCAGACGAGGTGTCCCAAGCGGTCCACGCCACCACCTTGGCCGCCAACCTTATCTTGGAGCGCAAGGGGGGCCCGGTGGCCTACGTCACCACCGCCGGGTTCGGCGACATCTTGATCATCGGCAACGAGCGCAAAGGCGATGCCGAGAAGTACGACCTCTTCTACACCAAACAGGCACCCATCGTCCCCCGGCGACGCACTGTGGACGTGGTGGAGCGGACAGGGGCTGACGGCTCGGTGGTGGTGCCGCTCGACGTCGAGCAAGCCCGCACGTCGCTGGCCGATCTACTGGCCCACGAGGCGGTGGAGGCAGTCGCGGTCTGCTTCCTCCACTCCTACGCCAACGGGGACCACGAGCGCCAGGTGGCCGATCTCATCGCTGAGCTGGACCCCGATCTCTACGTGGCGGTGTCCAGCGAGGTGTGGCCTGAGTACCGGGAGCTGCCCCGGGCGTGCACCACGGTTATGTCGGCCTATGTGGGCCCCACCGTCACCCGCTACATCGCCCGGCTGGACGACGAGCTGGCCCGCCAGGGCATCGGCGCCCGATTGCAGATCATGGGCTCGTCGGGCGGGATCATCTCGGCCGCCACCGTGGCCCGCCGACCGGTGCAACTGGTGGAGTCGGGACCGGCCGCCGGGGTGATGGCCGCCGCCCACATCGGCCGCCTCAGCGGCATCGGCAACCTGATCTCCTTCGACATGGGGGGCACCACCGCCAAAGCCGGGCTGGTGCGAGACGGCCGGGCGGCCATCGCCCACGAGTTCTATGTGGGGGGCACGGCGTCATCGGGCGTGAAGCAGGTCAACACCGGCTATCCCATCAAGATCCCGGTGATCGATCTGGCCGAGGTGGGCGCCGGCGGCGGATCGATTGCCTATCTGGACAACGGCGGCGCATTGCGGGTGGGGCCGGATTCCGCCGGGGCCGAGCCGGGGCCGGCCTGCTACGGCCGGGGCGGCACCCAGCCCACCGTGACCGACGCCGATCTGGTGCTGGGCTACCTGAACCCGGACTTCTTCCTCGGGGGCCGCATGGCCATCCGGGCCGATCGGGCCCATGGCGCGGTGGCCGGGCTGGCCGAGCCCATGGGGCTGACCCCGGAGGAAGCCGCCGCCGGAGTGTACGAGGTGGTCAACGCCACCATGGCCGCCGCGGTGCGGGTGGTGACCCTGGAGCGGGGCATCGACCCCCGGGATTTCACCCTGCTGGCCTCGGGCGGCGCAGCCGGGGTGCATGTGGCCCGCTTGGCCGAGGAATTCGACATCGCCGCGGTGGTCATTCCGGCCCACCCCGGTGTGGGCTCGGCGGTGGGCCTGCTGGCTTCCGACGTGGTGACCGACCATGTCCGCACTCAGGTGTTCGACTCTGTTGGCATCGATGCCAGCGTTATCGAGGCCATCTACGCCGAGCTGGAAGCGGTGGCCGTCGCCGAGATCGGCGCGGAGGGGTTCGCCGCCGACGAGATCGTGCTCGAGCGCGAGGCCGACGTCCGCTACCGCCACCAAGCCCACGAGCTGACCGTCCCTCTGCACGACTGCGACTTGGACGGGGCGGCTACGGCCTTCGGCGATCTCTACGAACAGCTCTACGGCATCCGCCAAGCCGACCCGGTGGAGTTCGTCAACTACCGGGTGAGGGTCATCGGGCCAGTCCCGAAACCCGACTGGTCAACCGACCAAGTAGCGGTCCAACCGCCTGTGCCCCTCTCCTACCGACCCGCCTGGTTCGACGGCACAATGGCCGACACCCCCGTCTACCGCCGCCACACGCTCCTGCCCGGTCCCACTATCGCCGGCCCCGCCATCATCGAAGAGATCTCCTCCACCGTGGTCGTCCCCGAAGGCTGGACCGCATCAACCGACCGCTGGCTCAGCCTGGTACTGCGACCCGGCTAGTTCCAGCGGACGTGGAGGTGTTCGTGGCCGTGGAGCACCAGGGTGGGGCGATACACCGGTGCGGGCTTGTCGGCATCCAGTTCCAGGGTGGGGAACCGCTGAATCAGAGCGTCTATCGCTGCGATGGCCTCGGCTCGGGCCAGCGATGAGCCCAGGCAGTAGTAAGCGCCCAGGCCGAAGCCGTTGTGCTGGCTGGCGTCGCGGGTGAGATCCAGCCGGTCGGGCTCGGGGAACGCCTCGGGGTCCCGGTTGCACGCCCCCAACATGACCACGCACAGATCGCCCTGGGGGAAAGTTTGGCCGGCCACCTCCACATCGGCGGCCAGCACCCGGTGGTTGATCTGTACTGAGCTGTCGTAGCGCAGGAGTTCCTCGAAGCCGTCGTCGATCATCTCGGGGGCAGCCTGCAACTGCTCCAGCTCGCCGGGGTTCTCCAACAGCGCCTTGGTGGCGTTGCCGATGATGTCGGCGGTGGTCTCGTGGCCGGCTTGGAGCAGGATTATGCAGGTGGGGACGATCTCCTGGTCGGTGAGCGGCCCCCGCTCGTCTTCCACGGTGACCAGCTTGGTCATCAGGTCGTCGCCGGGGTTGGCCCGGCGCTCGGCGGCCAGCTGGGTGAAGTAGTCGGTGAACCCCCGCACGGCCTTCTCCCCGTTGGCGATCATCTCGTCGCTGAGCGCGGCGATGTCGCCCCGGCGGGCAAAGTCCCACATCCACTGCTCGATGTCGGGAATTTCGCTGCGGGAGATGCCCAGCATCTCGCAGATCACATGCACCGGCAGCGGGTAGGCGAACTGGCTCACCACGTCCATGTGGCCGTCGTCGGCCACCGCGTCGAGCAGGCCGGTCACCACTTCGTTGATGACCGGCTTGATCTTCTCCACTGCTCGGGGGGTGAAGACCCGGGCCACCATGGAGCGAATGCGCTGGTGGTCGGGCGGGTCCAGCCACAGCAGCATCCGCTTCATCATGTCGTAGTACTCGGTGCCCCCCGCTCCCACGTTGTACATCTCAGTGGTGCGCCGGTCGCTGATGGCCTTGGGGTTTCGCAGGAGTTGCTCGGCGTCGGCGTGGCGGGTGAACACCCACGCCTCGTGCAGGATGGCGTTGTGGGTCTTGTGGATGGGGGCGGCCTCCCGAAGGGCGTGGTAGTGGGGGTAGAGGTTTCCCCGCGTCTCCGGGTCGATGATGTCGGCGATGATCTGCTCGGGATCGGCGCTCATAGTGAGGGCCAAGTTATGCCTGGAGGGAGACCGCCCGCCGACTGGATGGCCTGCCACACCCTCTCGGGGGTCAGCGGCAGGTCGATGTGGCGGATGCCAAGGTCGCTCAGCGCGTCGATCACTGCGTTCTGCACCGCGGGGGTGGCGCCGATGGTGGCGGCCTCGCCGATGCCCTTCACTCCCAGGGGGTTGAGGTGGGTGGGGGTGATGGTGCTGTCCACGGTGAAATCGCAGTACTCGGCCGCCGACGGCATGGCGTAGTCGGCCAGGCCGGTGGTGAGCGGGTTGCCGTCGGCGTCGTACACCACGTGCTCGTACAGCGCTTGGCCGATGCCCGAGGCCACCCCGCCGTGCTGCTGACCGGCCACGATCAGCGGATTGAGCAGATTGCCGGCGTCGTCAACGGCCACGAAGCGCAATAGGTTGACCATGCCGGTCTCGGTGTCCACCTCCACCACGCAGATGTGGGTGCCGAAGGGGAAGGTGGCGCCGTCGGTGGTGTGGTCGAGCTCGACCCGCAGCGGCTCATCGGATGCCGCGGCCACTTCGGACCACTCCACCGAAGCGCTGGGCACTCCGGCCACCCCCAAACGGCCCTCGTCGGTGACCACGATGTCGTCAGCGCTGGCCTCCAGCAGCTCTGCCGCCCGCTGCCGGGCGATGGCCAGCACTTCCAAGGAGGCGGCATGTATGGCGCTGCCCCCGAGCTGGGCGCTGCGCGATCCGCCGGTGCCGCTGCCCCGGGCCACCAGCGCGGTGTCGGACTGCACGAAGGCGATGCGATCCATGTCGATACCCAGCCGGTCGGCCACGATCATGGTGAACGCGGTCTCGTGGCCCTGCCCATGCGAGGACGTGCCCACCGACACGGTGGCCGACCCGTCGGGGTGAACCTCCACAGTGGCGTGTTCCTCCTGGCCGGTAGGGGCGGTGACCTCCACGTAACTCGACAGCCCGATTCCCAGCCTTATGGGATCGCCCGCGGCTCGGCCGGCAGCTTGCTCGGCTCGCAGCTCCTCATAGCCAACCAACTCGCAAGCCCGGTCCAGAGCCTTCTCGTACTCGCCAGTGTCGTATGCCCCACCAGTGGGGGTCACCAGCGGGAAGCTCTCAGGGGCCAAGAAGTTGCGGCGGCGGAACTCCACCGGGTCGATATCCAACTCGGCCGCGGCCAGGTCGGCCATTCGCTCGATGGTGAGGGTGGCCTGGGGACGACCCGCTCCCCGGAATGCCCCCAGCGGCGCCCGGTTGGTAGCGGCCAGGCCGTAGTCGAACTGCACCTGCTGGATGCCGTACACGCCAGACGCCATCACCCGGGTGATCATGGGGAGGATGCCGCCCAGGCCGGGGTAGGCCCCGGCATCCACCAACGCCACTACCTCCAGCGACACCATGCGGCCTTCGTCGGTCACCCCCAGTCGGGCGTAGTGGACTTGGTCGCGGGCCTGCATGGAGATGAGGTTCTCGGCCCGAGTCTCGCTCCACACCACCGGGCGGCCCAGTTGGCGGGCAGCGGCGGCCACCGCCACATGCTCCACCCGCCATCCGCCCTTGGCCCCAAAGCCGCCCCCCACCCACGGAGCGATCACCCGCACCTCGTCGGCTTCCAGACCCAGCGACTCCGCAATGCCCGCCCGAGTGTTGTGGGCCCCCTGGGTAGAAACCCACAAGGTGAGCTGATCTCCAGTTGGATCGGCGAGCACAGCGTCGGTTTCCATCGGCACCACCGCCATCCGGTTGTGGACGATGCGGCCAGCGATGATCCGGTCGGCCCCGTCGTGCAGACCTTCCACCGGGTCGAAAGTCCGAATCATCGAGTCCGATCCCCGGTCGGGGAACAGCACCGCCTCGCCGTTGGCTATCGCGGCCTCGGCGTCCATCGACGCCGGCAGCGGCTCGTAGTCGACCACGATTAGATCGGCCGCGTCCTGGGCTACGGCCAGAGTTTCGGCCACCACCATGGCCACCGGCTCACCCACAAAACGGACCCGATTACCGGCCAGCGGTCCCCGCGAGAAGTGGGGATCGAGGGGAAATCGGGGCTTCACCTGATCCACGCCGATGGTGGAGGCCGTGTGCACCGCAGCCACGCCCGGCCGCTCCGCCGCTGCACCCACATCGACTTCTTGGATGATGCCGTGGGCCACCGGAGAGCGCACGAAATAAGCCGTCAGCAGCCCGTCAGGCCGCATATCGCCGGTGTAGAGACCCTCGCCCGTGAGCAGGGTGCCGTCCTCCCGGCGGATAACTTCGGTACCCAAGATCGACCCAGCCATAGGGTGCCAATTATGGGAGGTCTTTCAGCAGGAACTGTCACCGTAACTTCATACTCTCTCCGCATGGCATCAGACCCTCAGCCCCGCGATGTCCCGCCTCGCCATCCGAAATAGCAGGTAGCCCAGGCAGTGGAAAGAGCTCTGCGGGCTGGCTGGCGCCTCAAGAAAGGCAGGCCACGGGGCCACGTGTGGGGTTTCTTGCTCTGTCCGCAAGCTGATCGAAGCGGTTGTCGAATCAGCGTCTTCTCGACACCGAGGAATCCCCATGATCACGCAACAACCATTCGGTCCGACGTGGCGAGCTGCCCGCACGACCAGACCGCAAGGGGTGAAGATTAGAATGCCTGCGATGATTGAATTCCGGTTCACACTAGAGGTTGTTGGGCCGAGCGGCCAGGACGATGACTTCGCCGAGTGGGTCGCTGTCCAGACCGGGGCCACCGGACATGCCAGTCGAGACGAACGCCATTACATTCACTTCGCCCAGTCTGCGGATTCTCTGGACGACGCAGTAAGGAGCGCAGTCGATTCGTTGAAAGAATGGGACGGGTTGGACATCCTCTCGTTCCAAGCCGCCTGCTCAAACACAGGAATCCTGGCCCGCACCTAGTTGGGGTGGGCACACAAGGCAAAGCAGATATGGAACTGCGTGAAGTGGTCAACCCGGCGACCACTGCGTTGGTGCTTCAGGAGTGCCAGAACGGGGTGATCGGGGAGCTTTCGGCCCTGCCCGCGCTGGCTGAGGCCGCTAAGACCGGGTTGATTCCCAATGTGGCGGCTTTGGCGGCCGCAGCCCGGGCCGCTGGCGTGCGGGTGATCCATTGCACGGCCCAGCACCGGGCCGACGGATGGGGCGGCAATCGCAATGCCCGCTTGTTCCGGGCCATGCCCAAGATGCCGGTGCAGCTTCATGTGGGCACTCCGGCGGTGGAGGTGGTGCCCGAGATCGGGGTGGCCGACGCCGATGTTGTGCTGCCCCGCCACCACGGCCTGTCGCCGTTCGAGGGCACCGAGCTCGACTCGCTGCTGCGCAACGAGGGCATTGGCACCATCGTGGCCGTGGGGGTGTCGGTGAATGTGGCCATCATCAACCTGACTTTCGACGCCGTCAACGCCGGCTACACAGTGGTGATCCCCCGCGACGCCGTGGCCGGCACTCCGACCGCATACGTGGACGCCGTGTTCGAGCACACCCTCAGCATCGTCGCCACCATCACCACCACCGACGACGTGGTCAGCGCCTGGACGGGATAGCAGTCAGCCCAAGCCGCCTCTCACGTAGGCCACCACGGCAGCGATCTCAGGGTCGGTGAGCTTGGAACCGAACTCGGGCATCTCACCGAGTCCGTCACGCACTATTGCCTCCATGGCCTCAGCCGAGGAGTACTTCTCCAAGACTTCGCCGGGGCGGATGTCGGGGCCGACGATGCCGCTGCCGTCGACGGCGTGGCACCCCACGCAGCGCATCAAGTAGACGCTCCTGCCGATGGTGGACGACTCAACGGTCTGTGGCTCAACTGGACCTTGGAATTCCATGGTTTCAGAAACCTCAGGGCAGGGGACTTCCAAGCCGCCTTGGGCTTCGTCCACGCAAGTGGAGGCCGGAGGAGGAGGGGTTGTTTCCACAGGGTCCGGCCCTCCGCTACATCCCGCTACCACCACTAGTGCGAATAGGCCGCCCACCAACAGGGCACCAATCGCCCTCCCCCGATGGAGACGGAGCAGGTTCAAGCTCCCACCGGTGCGCTGGGGGTGAACGTCACCGGCATCGCCTCGGGGCCGACGATGAAGTTGGACGCTCGCCAGGGCAGCGGGTCGTCGCTGGCCAGTTGCATGTCCGGCATTCGCTCGGCCAGTCGCTGGAACATGATCTTGAGCTCCAGGCGAGCCAAAGACGCCCCCAGGCAGAAGTGCGTTCCCCAGCCGAAGGCCAAGTGGTGGTTGGGATCGCGCTCCAAGTCGAACTTGAACGGGTCGTCGAACACCGCCTCGTCTCGATTGGCCGACGGATAGAACAGGATGACCTGGTCATCCTCGCCGATGGTCTCGCCGTGCATCTCCACCTCCCGGGTGGCGCTGCGGGACATGTTCTTGATGGGGGTCACCCAGCGCAGCAACTCCTCCATCGCCCGCTCCATCCAGGCGTCGTCGGTCGCCCGCTGGTTGAACAGCGCCTTCTGGTCGGGGTGCTCCAAAAGCGCCAGCATCCCCCCGCTGATCACGTGGCGGGACGTCTCGTCGCCCCCGATCAGAATGAGAAGCGCCTCCTGATTCAACGACTCGTCGTCGAGCTTGTCGCCGTCCACCTCGGCATGGCACAACACGCTCACCAAGTCAGACTGGGGCGGGCGGGCTCGGCGGTCGGCGATCACCTCCAAGAGGAACTCCCGAAAGGACACGCCAGCCATGATGCCCTTCTCCAGCGCCTCCTGGTCGGTCTCGGTAGTGGCCCGCATCATGTCGTCGGACCACTCCAACAGATCGTCGTAGCTTTCCCGGGGAAAGCCCAGCATGTCGCCGATCAGGATGAGCGGCAGGGGCGCGGCGATGTCCCAGATGAAGTCGCACTCGCCCCGCTCGCACACCCTGTCGAGGATCTCGTCGCAGATGGCGGTGACCTCGGACGTGCGGTCCCGCACCCGCTTGGGGGTGAAGCCCCGGTTCACCAGCTTGCGGCGCTGCTTGTGCATGGGGTCGTCCATCGAGATCATCATCGGCAGGGAGTTCCCGTGGGGGCGGGGGCTGCGGTAGGAGGAGAACGTCTTGGGGTCCTTCTCAACGGCCAAGATGTCGTGGTAGCGGGAGATGCCCCACACATCGCTGTTGGCGTCGTAGTACACCGGGGCGTTCTCCCGCATCCAGGTCCACACCTCGTGGGGCTCGTGCTGGAACCAGAATCCGTCCATGAAGTTGACCCCGTCTAGGGTGGGGTGATTGGGCATAGCTCTCCCTCGTGCTTGATCTGCTGGATTAACCCTCGCCCATGAGCCGGGCGATCATCTGTTGGCCCTTCTCGGCGTCCCACGCCGCCACCATGTCGTCGATTCCATCCTCCCACGACACCGCACACGGCCCGGTGATGGAAATGCGCCTGGCGCTGTCGTAGGCCCGGCTGTGGGTGCCCACCGGGAAGTACTGGAAGTCGGGCTCCACCCCGACCTGCTCCCCCATGCGGCGGCACATGTCCTCGATGCTCACGTTCTGGTCGCCGCCCCAGTTGACGATGGTGGCCGGCACGGTGGCCGACTCCAAGAAAGCCTCGGCGTGGGCGCACATATCTTGCTCGTGGACCGGGGAGAACATGTTGGGCTCCGAGTCCTTGAGCATCACCGGCATGCCGCTGGTCATCATGGCCAACAAGATGGCCGGTAGACCCCCGTTTTGGCCGTAGGCCACGTTGATGCGGCCGATCACGGTGGGCAGGTCATAGAGCCGGCACATGGTGCGGGCCACCGCCTCGGCGGCCATCTTCGTCACTCCGTAGGTCTCCGAATAGGGCTGCTCGCTGTCGCCTAGCGGATCGCCCTCAGCGTAGACGGAGGTGTGGTCGGGGTTGTTCTTGTACGCGGCGGCGGTGGACGCGTGCAGAAAGCCCTTGGCATTGCGGCAATGGGCCATAAGCAGGCCGGTGGCCTCGGCGTTCTGGGTGAGGGCGAAGTCGTAATCAGGGGTCGCGGCCATGAACGCGGCCATGTGGATCACATAGTCGAAGTCGTCGGGCAGTCCGTTCAGTTCGCCGGAGGCCAGATCGGCGGCGTGGGGAATGGCCCCGGCCTCCTCCACCTGCTCCCGTGATCCCGGCTGGCTGAACCGGGCCAGCCCCCACACCTCGTTGCTCTGGGCAAAGTGGCGGGTCATGGGCAGGGCAATCTGCCCTGCGGCCCCGGTAATCAAGATCTTTTGGCCTTCCACAGTCGTTCCTCCTCGACCATTGCTCACCCTGTACTAGCACGACGAGCACGCGGCGCTGACATGATAGGGATAGAGGGATGATCCAAACCAAGCCCATCGACGCCCCCCTGGGAGCGCTGGCATCAGGCTGGGACCCGGGCCCGCCATCGTCGGTGAGCGCACCTACACCCACCGCTGGCGCCAGGGCGATGTTGTGATCTTCGACACCGTGGGCACCGTCCACCGCCGAGAGGTGCCCCACAGCACCGGCCCCCGCTCCCTTCGCCAGCTGTCCATCAAATACCCCTGACGCTGCTGAGTGCCCGGTAGCCGGCCGCGCCCCTAGTCTGGCGCCATGCCAACGCCCGCCCGAGTAGCCATCGTCCCCCAGGAAATGGGCCAGCCCCTGCGGATTGAACCAGTAGAGCTGCCCGACCCCGGACCATTCGATGTGGTGGTCCGCCAGTACGCCAGCGGGGTTTGCCACAGCCAGCTCCACGAGATTCATAGCCCCCGGGCCAGCAATGTGGTTCTGGGCCACGAGTCCACCGGCGAGGTGGTGGCAGTTGGTGCCGAGGTGAGCCACGTGGCCCCTGGCGACCGGGTGTTCGTGACCTGGCTGCCCCGCAGCGTCCAACCCCCTGATCGCCGTCCGGCCATGGCCCAAGTCGTCCAGGGCGACGGCTCAACGGCCAACAGCCTGGGGGTGTTCACCTGGGCCGACCACACCATCGCCGATGAGTTGTTCATCGTTCCGCTCCCCGATGATTCGCCCACCGACGTGACCGCCATCATCGGCTGCGCGGTGATGACCGGTGCCGGGGCGGTCATGAACACCGCCGGGGTCGCCGCCGGTTCTTCGGTGGCGATATTCGGCGTGGGCGGCGTGGGCCTCTCGGCGCTGGCCGCGGCCAAAGCGCTGGGCGCCGACCCCATCATCGCGGTGGACCTCTCCGAGGAGAAGTTGGACTTCGCCCTCCGCCATGGGGCCACCATCGGGGTGAACGCCTCCGAATGCGACCCGGTGGCCCGCATCCACGAGCTCACCCCCCGAGACGGCCTCGACCTAATGGGCGCGTCGTGCTCGGGGGTGGATTTCGCCTTCGACTGCATCGGCGCCGCGGTGTCCCAGGTGGTGCCGTCGCTGCGCAACAAACGCTGGGGGTCCGACGAGCGGGCGGTGGCGGTGCTCGTCGGGATACCGACGGCCGCGCCCGAAGTCGACATCGGCGATCTGCTGATGCACGAGAAGCACCTGACCGGGAGCATCGGGGGCACCAGCCACCCCGAGCGAGACTTCCCGATCTTCATGGACTGGTACCGCCAGGGCGTCCTCGACCTCGACAGCCTGGTCACCCAGCGCTTCGCCCTCGACGAGATCAACGAGGCGGTGGACGCCCTGGAAAACGGGCAGATCGCCGGCCGTTCAATCTTGGTGTTCGACTGAGCTCTGAGAAGACAGGAGTCAGCCATGCCCGACACCGTGCTCTATGAGCAATCCGGCCATGTGGCCACCATCACCTACAACCGCCCCGAAGCGCTCAACGCGGTCAACGGCGAGCTGCGCCAAGACCTGAACGCCGCCTGGAACCGGTTCCGGGGCGACGACGACGCCTGGGTGGCCATTCTCACCGGGGCGGGCCGGGCCTTTTGCGCCGGGGCTGACATGCGCGACGGCGCCGGATCGACCGGCGTGTTCGAGGGCACCTTCTGGGAGAAGCCCACCATCAACTCCTTCGAGTCGGGTTTGGAGCTGTTCAAGCCTGCCATCGCGGCGGTGAACGGCCATTGCCTGGGCTATGGGCTGACCGCCGCTTTGGCCTGCGATTTCCTTATCGCCAGCAACCGGGCCACATTCGGTTTTCCCGAGGTGCGCTTGGGGGTGCCCACCATCGTGGGCGCCATCACGCTGCCTCGGCGGGTGGACTGGGCCGACGCCATGGAACTGCTGTTGACCGGCGAGCGGGTGGGCGCCGAGCGAGCCCGGGAGATGGGGCTGGTGTGGCGGGTGGTGCCCCACGACCAGCTCATGGACGAAGCCCAGGCCCTGGCCGAGCGGCTCGTGGCCTCAGCACCGCTGGCCGTTCGGGCCACCAAAGAGGTGGCCACCCGCACTCGCAGCATGTCTTGGGTAGAGGCGGTGCGCTTCGGAGAGACCATGCGCCTGGTGGCCGGGGCGACCGAAGACGCCGGCGAGGGCATGACCGCCCGGGCCGAGAGCCGTCCTCCTGACTGGCAGGCCCGCTAGATGGGCAGGCGCTAGATGGGCGTTCGGGCCATCGTCTTTTGCGGAGCGGTGGCCGGATTGGCCTTCGTCGCCCTGTCTTTGGCCGGCATGGTCTCCACCTGGGGTTTCGACTGGGTGACCATCGAATCTGAAGAGCCCGAACCGGACATCAGTGCCGAGGCCACCCCCACTGGCGCCCAGGAACTCCTGCCGGAACCGGTCGTGGTAATCGATTTCGAGATCGATGAACGCTATCCCCCTGACACGCGGTGGACGGTTTTCGACGTTCCCTCAGCCCTCAACGTCCGGGCCGGCCCCGCCACGGGTCACCAAATCCTGGGCACCGCCAACCTGGGGTCCACCGTCACCCTCACCGGCCAGGTAGTGGAGTCCCCCACCAGCGGCACCTGGGTCCAAATCCGCACCAACACCGTCGATGGCTGGGTATTCGCCGCCTATCTGACCCCCGAAGGGTGAAGTGCTCTAGCCCTCGATGAGGGTCAGGAGGTCCCCAACGAGCCGATGATGGGGATCTGGTCGTCGGGGATGGGAGCCATGGGGGTGCGGCGGGCTAGGGCGGCTTCGATGTGGGGGGCGAGGCGGGCGGCTTTGGCTGCTTCCCGCTCGTGTTCGCCCTCTTTGAGGGCGGGCATGACCTCTTTGGCGAACATCTCCAGCGACTGGCAGATGTGGTCGTGGCGGTTGCGGCCCGACTGCTGGATGAACATCACCTGGTCGACGCCGGCCTCGGCATAGCCCTGGAGCTGCTGGGCGACCTGCTCGGGGGTGCCGATGCCCAGCGTCTCTCCCAGACCCTCAAATGACTCCTTGGATTCCTGAAAGTCGTCCCACACATTGGTTCGGCCCGGTCGGTGCCGGCCGACTGCGTAGTAGTGCAACAGGCCGTGGCCGAAGAACTGGAAGCCCTCGAGGCCCCGGCGCTCGGCCTCGTCACGGTCGTGATGCATCGACAGCCCCACCACCATGGCGATGTTGGGATTGACGGTGTGGCCGATGGGCACGCATTCGGTGGACAGGATTCGGTAGTAGTCCTCCACCCATTGGGCGGCCTCGCCGGGATCCACGAAGGCAAACGTCAACGCGCCCATGCCCAGGCGGGCGGCCAGCTTGATGGTTTCCCGGTTGGAGCACGCCACCCACAGCGGCGGATGGGGCTTCTGCGCCGGCTTGGGCACCACGTTGCGGCACGGCATGGAGAAGTACTCGCCCTCATACCCCGGGTAGGGGTCCATCACCATCATGTTGCAGCACTGCTCGGTGGCCTCGGCCCACGCCGGGCGCTTGTCGGCGTGCTCGATGTTGAACCCGCCCAATTCCACCGCAGCCGACGACTCGCCCGTGCCGAAATCCACCCGGCCGTTGGAGATGAGGTCGAGGGTGGCGATGCGCTCGGCCACCCGGGCCGGGTGGTTGTACTTCGGCGGCATCTGCACGATGCCGTGGCCCAGCCTGATCCGCTCGGTTCGCTGGCTGGCCGCGGCCAAGAACACCTCGGGGGCCGAGGAGTGGGAGTACTCCTCCAAGAAGTGGTGCTCCACCTCCCAGGCGTAGTCGTACCCCAGCCGGTCGGCCAGCTCCACCTGATCGAGGGCCTCGTGCAGCAGTCGCTGCTCATCGCCGGGCTGCCACGGCCTGGGCAGCTGATGCTCATAGAAAACGCCGAACTTCACGCTCTGAGACTACGCTGTGACCCTCCGATCAGCAGATGCCAGGGCAGCCTGCATAGCATCGCCGCCGTGAGCAGCGACCGGATGCCGGTGTTGGTGGGCGTGGCCCAGTACGTGGGACGGGAGACCGACCCGACGGCAGCTCCCGATCCGGTGACCATGATGGCCGATGTGGCCACTCGGGCTGCCTACGACTCCGGGGTGGGCCAAGGTCTGTTCGCCCATGTGGACACCTTCATTCAGATCCCCTTGGCCTATCGGAATCCGGTGAACGGGGCCGCGCTCACCGCCGAGCGGCTAGGCATCGACCGCCGAGCCCGGGTGCAGAACACCGGTGGAGGCGGAGAGGTGGGTGTGCTGGCCGCCAATCACCTGGCCGCCGAGATCATGGTCGGCCGTACCGAGGTGGCGGTGATGACCGGCGGTCAACTCTGGAAGACGGCCGAGCGGTCCAGGGCGGCCGGTGTGGAGCTGAACTGGCCCGACGGAGGCAACCCTGTCGGCACCGACGACCAATTCGCCCCCGCAGACCCCGACCTGCCCCGCGACCTGCTGTCTACCGAAGCTGTGGGCCGAACCGGCGAGGTGCGCTACGACCAAGCCACCAGCCGCGGCATCTTCACCCCGGCCTGAGAATTTTCAGAATCGGCTGAACAATTCTCACTACAAGTGTCTACGATGTAGTCATGTGTGTGATGTCACTCCGCTTCCCCGATGAGTTGACCCTCGACCGGCTTAGGGATCATGCCCATCGACGCGACTCTTCGATGTCATCACTCGCGGCGCGCCTGATCGAAGAAGGTCTCCGTATGGAAGAGCACCCTGTCATCTGCTTTCGCGATGGACCTGTTGGCCGCCGTGCCGTGTTGGTCGGAGGTCCCGAAGTGGCCGATGTGGTATCTGCCCTCATTGGCGGAGACGTGCCAGTCGAGCAGCGCCGAACCAGAGTTGCCGAGATGATGTGCCTGCGCGAGTCCCTGGTGGATGCCGCTTTGGCCTACTACGCCGAGTTCACGTCCGAGATCGATGCCGAGATCGCCGCTCGGCAACTAGCTGCTGACAAGCAAGAACAGCTCTGGATGCGCCAGCAAGCACTGCTCGCTCAGTGAGGCTGCTGCTCGACGAGATGCACAGCCCGACAGTCGCTCGGGCATTGCAAAAAGCTGGTCACGATGTCCATGCGGTGTCGAACGATCCGCTGCTGCGAGGTATGGCCGATGCGAAGCTGCTCCAATTTGCAGCTGAGACAAGCCGAGCCATCGTCACCGAAAATGTGCCGGACTTCGCCGTGTTGGCCTCCCAATGGGCGGCCAACGCGACACCCCACGCTGGAATCGTCTACACCAACCCCAACCGGTTCAACAGGAACACCTCCGCCTACCCCGCCAACCTCATCGCCGCACTCGATCAATTCCTACGGCAACCACCTGTCGAAGGCCATAACTGGGTGTGGTGGCTCCAGCCGCCCCCCTAGTCGGCCACCAGGCCGACGGGGCAGGACACGCCGGTGCCGCCCAAGCCGCAATAGCCGTTGGGGACTTTGGCCAGATACTGCTGGTGGTAGTCCTCGGCGTAGTAGAAGGGCGGGGCGGCGATGATCTCCGTGGTGATCTCCCCATAGCCGGCGTCCTGCAAACGGGCGCCGAACCGCTCCCGAGACGCCTCGGCGGCCACCTTCTGGTCATCGTCGAAGTAGTAGATGCCCGACCGGTACTGAGTGCCCACGTCGTTGCCCTGGCGCATCCCCTGGGTGGGGTCGTGGTTCTCCCAGAACAGCGCCAGCATCTGCTCGTAGCTGGCAGCCCCAGGGTCGAACACCGCCAACACCACCTCGTTGTGGCCGGTGAAACCGGAGCAGACCTCCTGGTAGGAGGGATTGGGGGTGAACCCTGCGGCGTAGCCCACCGCGGTGGTGAAAACACCGGGCGCCTGCCAGAACACCCGCTCTGCCCCCCAGAAACAGCCCATTCCCACCATGATCTGCTGCATTCCGTCGGGAAACGGCGGCTTCAGCGGATTGCCGTTCACGAAGTGGACCTCCGGCACCGGCATCTCCTCTTCCCTTCCCAGCAGCGCATCGGCTGGATCCACCATCATCGACTTCTTCATCCCGAACAATCCCATGAAGTCCAGTTTAGGGCTTGTTCGGAGCAATCCCTTAGGGGCACCGGGTTTGTCGGGGACGGCGCCAAATTCACACCAACACGCTGCCCCGGTAGTTGAGCTGCATGGTTGCTGCATATTCTTGGAGTTGCGTCTCAAACCGAGACCCCTTTCGATGGAAATGAGCTGATGGGGAGAATCAAGGTGAACCAGCGAGGAAGAGGAGCGCGACCGGTGGCAGCGGCTGGAGCGACCGTCGCCTTTTTGGCCGGGATGCTGGCCTTCGCCGGGACAGGGACAGCGTCGGCCCAGGAACCCGTTTTGATCCAAGCCGAGGTGACCACTCAACAAGACGCAACCACCGCAGAAGAGGCGAGTTGCGAAACCAATGAGCTGGGCATGTTGGACACCACCCCTGGCAGTGTGCTGGAGGCGAGCGGTCGCTGGACCACCGAAGACTGCGATTCGCGTTTTCGGAGCGACAGCGACGCCCACACATACCGATTCGAAATTGCCGAGACGGGGCGCATCAGGATCGATGTGATCTCATCGGGCCGCGATTCTTATATGTATCTGCTCGACGAGGACGGCAACCGGATTTCCGAAAACGATGACGGCGGAGCAGGGGCTCTCAGCGCACGCATTGAAAGAGAGCTCCAAGCGGGCGTCTATCAGATCGAGGCCACCACAACCGCAGGCCGAGTCCGGGGGCCAGCCGACTTCGAGGTTGTCGTCACCCAAGTAGCCGGCTGCGATCCCAAGCATCTCGGCGCGTTGAGCCCAGGTCAAGACCTGGAGGCGACGGGCTTTTGGACCCTCGAGTCCTGCCAGTCGGTCTTCCTCACCGGTCACCCCTCCCATTACTTCACCTTCAGCCTGCCCCAAGGCGCAAGGGTGCGCGTCGACCTCAAGTCGAAGATAGGCGACCCGGTACTCATTGTCGCCCCTGCCGTCGCCCTGAGGTCGGTTGTCCCCGGCCAGGTCGCCCACAACGATGACGCCGGCGGCACCCGCGACTCCCGCATCGAGCAGTATCTCCCGCCGGATGTCTACGGGATCGAGGCGACCACCTTCAGGGACAGAGACCTTCTGAGTCCTCTGATCGATTTCACCCTGACTCTCACCATTGTGGAAGAAGAGGGGCATCTGCGGAGCCCCCTGCTGAAAATCGAGGAAATCGACATACCCACCGAGGTCGTGGCCGGTGATCCCCTCCCCGTGAACTACCGCATCGGCAATCTGGGCGGCGACGAGTTCCCTGACGATGGCGGTTACGCCATTGCCTATACAATCGGTCCCCGCGTGTTCGACCGCATCGGCCCGCTGTTGTCTGCACTCTGGCCGGCCGGCGTCGCCTATCACACCGGTGAGGGGACGGCCAGTGCCACCAGCACGGCTGCCTCGGCAGTGACACCGTTATCCGTGGCATTCAACAGTGCCGGCCCAAACTGGTTGTTCACCGCCGTCATCGCATTCGACGGCAATGAGGAGGAGATCGGCTTCCACGGCTTGTGGCACGACTTGTTGGTGCTGAGCGGCGCAACCTATGACCCCGTTGTGGTGGAGGTTGACGGCGTGGCCTATTCCGTTTCGGCCACTGCTGACCGCGAAGGAGAAGTGACTGCCGCGGTTATCTCTGTCGCCGACCCCGATGCGGAAGTCGATGCGGCTACCCGGGAGAAGGCTCAATACGCAGCCGGTGTTCGCACCCAGCTGATGAACGGCATCTTCAACCGGCCGGCGCTTGCGGACCTGTCCGAGTCAGCGGAGCCGGTCGAGGTCGATGTGACCGGCCCCGCTTCAAGCTCCCTGCTGGCCGCGTTCGCGGCGGGCCTCTCGACCGCGGTAGGCGGATCGGGTCTTGGCGACTCGGTGGCCGACCGCGAGGCGATCAGCCCGGTGGCCGTCGAAGATCTGGTGCTCACCTTGGGGGCCTTGTCCTCGGGGGAGTACGCCTCCATAGCTGCGTCGTGGCGTGCCCTGTTGGAGAGCTTCGAGAGCGGCGGGGCGTTGTCGTTCGAACAAGCAGCAGCAGTGCAGTCTCAGCTGGCCTACGCCGAAAGCGTCATCGCTCCCGCGGTGGCCGCGGGCGAGATCGTAGCCGCCGCCCGAGCCGCTGAACAGGGCTGGGATGATCCTGAAGTCCAGATGATGCTGTCCGGGCAGCCAGATTGCCAGACCGGCGACGATCCCCTGAACGACCCACTGGCATTCGCGGGCATCGAAGACGCCGACGCTCTGAAAGAACTGGACACCGAGTTGAGGGCCGCCCTGGTTGTCTACCGCGCTTCGGTCGACGGCGTGCTCTGCGCGATAAAGAACGTCGATGCCGCCAACTTCCGATTCCTCGAGCGCCTGGGCCTTGACCAAAGCGAGCCGCTCTACCTGTTGGTCGAACCCGAGTCGCTTCCCGACCCGGAACTCGAGGAGCAAGAGGCTCCGACACACCGTTTGCGTGTCTTGGCCCGACTGGGCGGAGACGGGCGCATCGAGCACGGTGTGGAGCTCTTCGGCGGCGCCCAGATCTTGCCCGAGAGGCGCTTTTTGCCTGCGGACACACGGGCCGGCACGTGGTACGCCACCCAAGACGTCGACTTGGACGGCAACTCCCTCGGCCAGATCCGCGCCCGCCGCCTGGCCGACGGCCGAGTCGAGCTGGGCTTCCGCGACGCCGACGGCGAGGTCATCGCCCCCGATTTCGCCTTCCTCCCCGCCGACCTCGACGCCGGTGTCTGGTATCGAAGCAGCTTGGTCGAAGTTCCGTTTCCCGCCACGGCCGACGAAGAAACTGGCCCGACAGATGCGAATGGGTAACCCTGGACAGCCCCGAGCAACATCCATGGAGACTCTCCATGGGACCGAACACGCGGTTGGCGGGTAGGCTCGGCGGCCTACCGCGGAATACACCAGAGTCCATAGGGGGATATCGATGGCTGTCGCACCGGAGAAGATCCGCAACGTCGCGCTGGTGGGGTCGCAGGGATCGGGGAAGACGACGCTGGCCGAGGCGCTGCTGTACCGGGCCGGCGTCATCGAGCGCACCGGCCGGGTGGAAGACGGCACCTCGGTGTGCGACTTCAGCCCCGAGGAGAGAGCCGCTTCCCACAGCCAGTCGCTGGCACTGGCCAGCTTCGAGTGGAACGGACACAAGATCAACCTTCTCGACACCCCCGGCGCCCCCGACTACGCCGGCGAGCTGCACGCCGGTCTCCAAGTAGCCGACCTCTTGGTGTTCGTCATCGACGCCTCCAGCGGCGTGGATCACCGGGCCATCGCCATTTGGCGCCAGGCGGCCGACGCCGGGCTTCCCCGCATCGTGTTCGTCAACAAGCTCGATCGGGAACACGCCAGCTTCGAGAGCGTTCTCTCCGAGTTGCAGGACGCCTTCGGCACCGGCGTCGCCCCGTTGGAATTGCCCATCGGCGCCGGTCCGAGCTTTCACGGCATTGCCGATCTGCTCACCGACAAGGCCTACATCTACGACAGCGGGTCGGCGGAAGAAGCCGAGGTGCCCGCTGAGATGGAAGACCAGGAGGCCGAGGTCCACGAGCAGTTGGTCGAGGGCATCGTGGTGGCCGACGACGACCTGCTGGAGCAATACCTGGACGGCAATGTCCCCAGCCCCGCCGAGCTGGAGGAGGTTCTCAGCCGCGGCGTGGCCGATGGTTCGGTGTTCCCCGTGGTGTGCGGCTCGGCCACCGGCCCTATCGCTGTGGACCGGCTGGCCAACTTCCTGGTGGAGATCGGTCCTCCCCCCACCACCCGGTCCATGACCGTGACCATGAGCGACATCGATTCTGAGCCGGCCTGCGATACCGAAGGCGACCAGCTCGCTTGTGTCTTCAAAACCATCAGCGACGACTATGTGGGCCAGATTTCGCTGTTCCGGGTGCTGTCGGGCACCATCCGCCGCGATGACAACCTCACCAACTCCACCACCGGCGACAGCGAGCGGCTGCGGGGACTGGTCAATCTCATAGGGGGCAAGCAACAGGACATCGACGCCATCTCCGCCGGGGACGTCGGCGGCGTCACCAAGCTCCAGCAGACCCGTACCGGCGACACGCTCACCAACGCCGGTCGGGCCGTCGTGCAGCTTGAGCCCTGGCCAGAGCCGGTGCTGGGCTACGGGCTGGTGCCCAAGACCCGGGCCGCCGAGGACAAGCTGGGCACCGGGCTGCGGCGCCTCACCGACGAAGATCCGTCTCTGCGATTGGATCGCAGCGAAGAGACCCACCAGACCCTGCTATGGGGTCTAGGCGAAGCCCACCTGCGGCTGGCCATTGCCCGCCTCGACCGCATGGGCATCGAGGTGGAGACCGAGGATTTGCGGGTTCCCTACCGCCAGACCGTTGCCGGCAATGGCGACGCCGAGGGCAAGCACAAAAAGCAGTCCGGCGGCCACGGCCAGTTCGGCGTGGCCTATGTCCGCATCGAGCCCATGCCCCGGGGCAGCGGCTTCGAGTTTGTGGATGCCATCACCGGGGGGTCCATCCCCCGGTCGTACATCCCCGCGGTGGAAGCCGGGATCCGCGAGGCCATGGCCGACGGAGGCGATCTGGGCTTCCCCATCGTGGACCTAAAGGCCACGGTGTACGACGGCAAGCACCACTCGGTGGACTCATCGGAGTTCAGCTTCAACATGGCTGGCAAGCTGGCCTTCAACGCCGCCTTCGCCCAGGCCAACCCGGTGGTGCTGGAACCCATGGCCAGAGTGGAGATCACCGTTGCCCCCGAGTATCAGGGTGACGTGATGGGCGACCTGTCGTCTCGCCGGGGCCAGGTGCAGGGCACCGATTCCGGACCGTGGGGCGAGCAGGTCATCCACGCCATCGTCCCTGAGGCCGAACTGGTGCGCTACGCCATCGAGCTGCGGTCGCTCACCGGCGGCCGAGCCCGATTCAAGGCCGAGCGGGTGGCCTACGAGATTCTGAGCGGAGCCCTGCCCGAGGCAGCTACGGCATAGCTCGGTAAACTGGAACGATGCCCCAACCGGAGGAAGCCGAGGATCTGGGGGCGAGGTCTGAGCGAGAGGGCGCTGAAACCGAGGATCTGGAGTTCCAGTGGAGTGATCCCCGGGACTACCAGCCCACGGAAGGGATCATGCGCAAAGCCGCCGGAACCTCGGCCGGTTCGGCCATCGGCGCGGCCATGGTGGCCTTGGGGGAGATCTTGGAGCCGGAGAAGACCCGGGTGGAGGTCCAGCAGGAAGACGATGAGCCTGAGCCCGACCTTCCCTTCACTATCGACTTCGGCGACCTGCCCCCGCTGACGTAGCGGCCCAAGTGCCCGGCGACCACCGGGCGGAGAAAGCCGACAGCGATGCTATGGCCGCCGCCAGCACGAAGATGGCGAAGAAGCGCTCCGGGGAATCGCTCGAGCCCATAACCGTGACCATGATGGTGATGCCGGTGGCCGCCCCGATGTGCCCCACCATCTGCAACGACCCCGAGGCCACTCCCAGATCGGCGTCGTCCACCGAGTTGGCCACCCCGGCCACCGCCGCGGGCCTGATGGCCCCTTGGCCCACCCCGGCCACGAAAAGCAGCACGATCACCGCGGCCAGCCATCCGGCCAAGATAGATGCCCCGGTTCCGGCCAGCGCAGCCGACATGATGATGGCGCCGGCGGTCATGACCGTCCGCCCGCCCATCCGGGATTCCAACCGCCCGGCGTACCAAGCCCCCACGCTGAATCCCACCGGCCTGGCGATGAGCGCCGCGGAGATGCGACTGACCTCGGTGATGCCGAACGCCCCCTCCAGCATGAACGGGGCCACCACGAGCGTGCCCATGTAGGCCATGTGGCCGAGGAATGTGACCAGATTGGGGATTGCAAACCCGCTCCGGTGCAGGAAATCAAGGGGGAAAAGCGGGTCGACGGTCCGGCGCTCCACGGCGGCGAACACCGCAATGGCCATGGGGCCGATCACCAGCCCGGCCAACACCAGCGGGTGATCCCAGCCCCACTCCGGACCCCGGTTTATGGCCATGAGCACGCCGGCCACCGCCAGGCCCAAACTGAGCGCACCGCCGACGTCGAAGCGCACCTCGGGCTTGCGGGCGGTTTCGGGCAACAGCGGAACGGCGGCCAAAAGGGCGAGCAGCGAGGGCGCCGACTGGATGTAGAAGATGGTCCGCCAGCCGAAGGCATCCACCATGAACCCGCCGAAGGCCACGCCGATGGCCGGTGACAGGGCGGTGACCGCCGACCAGTAGCCCAGGGCCACCGCCCGATCCCGTCGGGCGAACACCGTCATGATGATGGCCATCGACGCCGGGAGAGTGGCCGCCCCGATGAACTGGCCCAGGGTCCGCATCGCCACCAGCGAACCCACGCTCCACGACAGCCCGGTCAGCACCGCGAAGCCGGTGGCCAATGCATACCCCCATAGGTACAGCCTCCGGTGCCCGTAGAGGTCGCCGACTTTTCCGGCAATGGGAGTGCCCACCGCCATCGCAATCAACGGCGCCGTCTGCACCCAGCTCACGGCGCTCTCCGAGGTTCCGAGATCGGCGGCAATCTCGGGCAGCGACGCCGACAGCACCGTGATCGGGAAGCTGATCGAGGCGATGCCGGCCATGGTGAGCCCGAGCACCGCCCAGCGGTAGTTGGGCCAATCCTGGAACCGCCGGCGCCGGCCAGCCCACTGGGTCGTGGCGCTCACCCCCCGGCCGCAGGACCGGCGTTGGGGCCGAGCTTGGCTCGCAGATCGTCCTCGACGGCCTTGATCAGCTCCCCGGCATGCTGGTCGCGCAGCTCGGCCAGTCGAGGCGCCCCGGAGGCCGACTCCGCGTCCCACTCGTCGGCGAACCGGCCCGAGGTGATGCATTCCGCCAGCTCCCTCATGGTGGAGGTCACATCCACGTGGTCGAATCGTCCTCGCCGGGAGAGCTGGCCGTACTGGCTGGCCGGAGAGTGGTGGTCGAGCTGGGCCACGAAGCCCTCCTCCCGCAGCAGCCGGTAGTTGCGCTCCACCTCGCCGGAGAAGAACAGCTCGGTGGTGATGGCCTCCAGCGGGATGCCCAACTCCAGCATCACCAGCACGAAATTCGTGTTCACGTGGGTCAGCACCGGCGACAGGATCTGCTCCACCGCCAGGTCCAGAACCGCTTCTTGGTGGGGGGTCATGGCGATGGCCCCCTGGCGCAGCCCGCCGATGGCCTGGGTCACCGCCAGCATCCGCGACTGAGCGGTGCCGGTGGCGTCATGATGCACTCCGACCGCAGTGATGAAGCCAACCCCCTCCTCGTAGCAGCGCCGCACCTCGGGGCCCAGCATCCGGGGGGCGACCATGGCGATATCACCCTCGGGGGTGAACCGGTCGAACGCCAGGGTGTAGCCGCTAGCCACGATGGTGAGCGCGTCTGGTCGGGGGGCCAGCCCCAACCTGGGGATGGAGTCGTCGGGGATCAGCACGCAGATGACGTCGGCCGTCGAGGCATCGGCAATGTCCCCGGCATCGAACCCGTCACCGATGGCCTGCTCCCGGGTCTCGTCAGCTCGCACATGCACCGACACCGAAAGCCCCGAGTCCCGAAGGTTCAGCGCCCAAGGCCTCCCCTGGTTGCCGTAGCCGACCACGGCTACTTGCTGGCCGTCCAGGGCAGCGAGATCGGCGTCTTGCTCGTAGAAGAATCCGGTCATTGCCCCACTCTCTCAAATTGACAAGCGATCAGCAGAGGCGAGACGACACGTTCGTGGAGCATGTGCCAGTATTTACCATTATCAACTCTGCATCTTCCGCTGTGACTTTGGAGGCTCGGACGGTGATCGATCCGGCCATTTGGGCCGATCCCTATCCGTTCTACGAGAGGCTCCGCCAGGAGCATCCGGTGTGGCTGGTGCCCGGGCTCGACTTGGCCTTTGTGGCCACCCACGAGCTCATCGTGGATGCACTCCGCCGGATCGACGACTTCTCCAACCACCTCGACGTGCTGGTGGTCACCGGCGACGATGGCAACCCCGCACTATTCCGCACCGATGACTTCGGCGAGGGCACGACCACCCTGGCCACCGCCGACCCGCCCGAGCACACCGTTCACCGCAGCGTGGTATTCCCCGAACTGGTCGCTCGCCGTATGGAGGCCATGCGGCCCGAGATCGAGGCATTCGTCGATGAGCAGCTGGCCGTTGCCCGATCACAGGGGACCCGGGTGGAGTGGGCCAACACCGTTGCCCATCCCGTGCCCGCCCGGGTCATCGGACGGCTGATCGGGCTGCCCGACGAGGACTGGCCCGACGTGATGAGGTGGGCATTGCACGGTGGGCAGCTGCTGGCCGGGATGTTCACCCTGGAGGCCATGAACTCCATTACCCAGCAGTCGATCGATGCGGGCAGCTTTTTGTTCACCAAGCTGATGGACGCCAGCAGCGATCCGGGCGACGACCTGCTCGGCGTGTGTGCCAGGGCCGTGGCCAACGGCGACTTGGATGTGGCCAATGCCATCGGCACCCTCACGGTGCTGCTCGGCGCCGGCGGCGAGTCCACCGCGTCGCTTATCGGCAATGCCGTGCGCATGCTGGCCGAAGATTCCGTCCTCCAAGAGCGGATCCGGGCCGACCACAGCCTCATCGACAACTTTCTCGAAGAGGCCGTGCGGCTGGAGTCGCCGTTCCGGGGCCACTACCGCCAGGTAAAGCGCGACTGCGAGCTCGGTGGTGTGACCCTCAGAGCCGGCACCACCGCTTTTCTCCTGTGGTCTTCGGCCAACCGCGACCCCGCGGAGTACGACCGGCCCGACGAGGCAGTGCTGAACCGCCGCATCCCCCGCAGCCACCTTGCCTTCGGCCGGGGCATCCACCACTGCGTGGGCGCGCCGCTGGCCCGCTTGGAGAGCTCGTGTTCCATTGAGATGCTGCTGCAAGGCACCTCTTGGTTCTCCTTGGCCGATGACGACCCGCCCCGATGGGAGAACAGCATGTTCGTCCGCCGCCACGAGCACCTCCCCCTGGACGTGACCTGGAACTAGTGATCTGCCCGACAAGCAGCGAGCCAGCCGCTGGTGTCTAGGGTTGCAAGCTATGAGTGATTTCTCTGGCCGGGCCGGCGGGGCGCTGGTCACCGGAGGCAGCGGAGGCATCGGCGCGGCCATCTCCGTAATGCTGGCCCAGCGGGGCAGTTCGGTGGCGTTCACCTACCGGTCGAACGCCGAGGTGGCCGAGGAGGTGGCCGCCGCGGTGCGGGCCGCCGGCGGGGACGCCCACATGGGGAACCCGGCTCTGGAGGACGCCGAGGCGATGCAGGCATTCGCCGACGAGGCCGCCGAGCGATTGGGCGGGCTGCATACCGCGGTGAGCGCGGCCGGACCCCACGTGCCCCAGATGTACCTGTCGCAGACCGACCCCGCCCTGTTCGCCCGTCAGATCGAGGCCGACGTGATCGGCGCGTTCAACCTGACCGCCGCCGTGCTGCCCCACCTGCGGGGCGCGGGCGGCAGCATCGTGTACGTCACCACCGCGGCCACCACCGTGTTCCCCAAGCGCGACGCCCTGTCGTCGATCCCCAAAGGCGCAGTGGAGTCGCTCATGCGGGCCGTGGCCGTCGAAGAGGGCCGCTTCAACGTTCGGGCCAACTGCGTGGGGCCGGGAATGCTGGAGGACGGCATGGCCGCCCGGCTCATGGCCGACGGCGATCTGGACGAGCGGGCCCTGGAGGTGGCCCGGACCAACATCCCCCTGGGCCGATTCGGCAAGGCGGTGGACATCGCCGAGGCCGCCTGCTTCCTCACCTCCGACGCCGCCAACTACATCAGCGGCCAAAAGCTCGACATCGACGGCGCGTTCACCGTCTGATCCTCGACCTGTCTCAACATCGACGGCGCGTTCACCGTCTGATACCCAGCCCCTAGTCCCACTCGTCCACCGTGACCCGGTGCATGAGCCGGCGCTCGGTGTAGTCGGGGACGGCGAAGTGCTGGACTGCCCGGTTGTCCCAGAAGGCGATGGAATCAGTGGCCCAGCGGAAGCGGCACTGGAACTCGGGGGAGCGCACATGGTTCAGCAAGAACGAAAGCAGCACGCTGCTCTCGGCCTCGCTCACCCCCACCAGGCGGGAGGTGAAGTTGCTGTTGACGAACAGGGCCCGCCGACCGGTCTCGGGGTGGGCTCGAACCACCGGTCGAATCAACTCCGGATACTGGGACTGCATGGTCTCCAAGTGCTCACGGGCCAGTCCCTCATCGATGGCCCTGGTGAGGGTATAGGTCAGGTCGTGGGCCGCCTCCAGCCCGTCGACCAGCGCCCGCATGGGTTCTGACAACTCCTCGTAGGCCTTGTACATATTGGCGAAGCAAGTGTCGCCCCCCACCTCGGGCATCGCCACCGCCCGAAGAACGGAGCCCAGCGGCGGGTTGGGCATGTAGGTGTTGTCACTGTGCCACCGGGCGGCCAGGCCCCCCACCGGAGCTACCTGGTCGAGCACCGTGATCGCCGGGTGGGTGTCCAGCTTGGGGCCGAACGGCGCCACGTTGATGGGGCCGAACCGCCGGGCGAAAGCCAGGTGCTGATCGGGGGTGATGGCCTGATCCCGGAAGAACACCACCAGGTGGTCGAGCAGTGCTCGGCGGATGGCGGCCACCACGGCGGCGTCGAGTTCTTCGCGCAGGTCCACTCCGTATATCTCAGCCCCGATGTCGGAGGTCAGCGGGCGGATATGCAGACTCGACATCTTGCTACTCGGCAAAATCTCCTGCGTCGTGGCGGAGCGTGCGGATGGCGTCGTCCAGTGCTCTGAGGGTGGCCGCCGACAGCCCGGCCAAGCCGAATTCGATGTCGGCCAACGCGTCGGCGGCCTTGGCCACCACCCGGCGGCCTTCATCGGTGATCTCGGCCAGCACAGTACGGCGGTCGTCGGCGTGGGGAACCCGTCGAACCAACCCGTCGCGCTCCAAGCGGTCGATGGCGTTGGTGACGCTGGTGGGGTGGACCATCAGCCGGTCGCCCATCTTTCCCAGCGGCAGCGACCCGCGGCGGGAGAAGTGGAGAAGGGCCAGCGCCTCGAATCGGGAGAAGGTCAGGTCGAACGGCGCCAGCGCTTCGTTGATCCGCCCGATCACCAGTTGGTTGGCCCGGGTTATGGACGTCGCTGCCGACATGGCGCCAACGGCTCGCCAGTTGTTGGCCTCCCAGTTTCGCCGGGCCTCGCCGATGGGATCGAACGGCAGCATTCGACCGACACTTTAGGTGACGACCGCTTCGCTCACCCTTGTCGCCAGGCTGATCGGCAAGCTACTTCTGATGGTACGCCCCGATTGGCGGCTGGCTACGCTTGGGCCGCTCGCTGCACCGTTGGGAGGTTGCATGATCGTCGTCGCCGGCGCCGTTTCCGTTCCACTTGAGAACACCGACGCATTCATGGCCGCCGCCGCGGAGGTCTCCAGCTCGTCGCGGAACTTGGACGGCAATATCGACTACTGCATCTCGATGCAGGCACCCGGTGTGTTCCGGTTCTTCGAGTGCTGGGAGAGCGAAGAGGCCATGCACGCCCAATTCGCCGCTCCCCCGTTCGGCGCGTTCCAGGCCGCCGTCAGCGAATTGGGCATGACCGGGATGGACGGGAACAAGTATGAGATCTCCTCTGTCGGTTCGCTTTTCGGATAACAGCTCGCTCAAACGGCCCGATCTCCTCCCCCGGTCCCCCTGTGGCTACGCTGTGACCGCTCATTACCACTTCGAGGAGATCCCATGATCGTCATAGCCGGCACTGGCGCCCTTCCCCCCGAGAACACCGATGCATTCATGGCCGCCGCCAATGAGATGGCCGCCGCGTCCCGGGCCGAGGACGGCAACATCGAGTACTGCTTCTCGGTGGAAGCGCCGGGCAAAATCCGCTTCTTTGAGATTTGGGAAAGTGAGGAGGCGTTGGGCGCCCACTTCACCGCCCCCCACATCGCGGCATTCGGCTCGACCATCAGCGAATTGGGCTTAGCCGGGATGGACGGGAAGAAATACCAGGTTTCCTCGGTCAGCCCGCTGTTCGGATAGCCGGTTCTTCCCCCCTGACCGGGCGGTATGAAGAACCCCGCTAGATCCGGGCAAACTGAACACGGTGGAGGACTATTTCCAGCAGTTGGTGCGCTCTTGGCACAGCGTCACCTCCCGAACGGTGCGCGAGGCCGTTGCCGTATTGCTGTTGTTGATTGTGGTGTTCGGCTCGGGGTTCTCCGCGCTCACCACCTACGCCGATCTGGTGGTGTTCGACGAAGACCGGTTTGCCGAAGAACTCGCTGGAATATTCGACGACGAAGACGTCCACAATGTGGTGGCTTCTTCGTTCACCGCCACCACGGCGGAGATGGCCGATCTGCCGGTCACCCCTGTGGGCTCCGCGGGCGCCCTCCAGACCATCCAGCAGGAGATCCCGGCGGTGGTGCGCGAGCTGCTCACCGATGAGGCCAACGACCGCCTGTTGGAACGGGCAGTACGGCAGGCCCACAGCGATGTGTTGGCCGTGGTAGGCGGCACCCTGGTGGCCAACCCGCCGATCCGGAGCGTCGAAGTCGATCTGGGACCCATCTTCAATCAAGCGCTGGACGAGATCGTCACCAACGAAGACCTGGCCTTTTTGGGCGGCGTGACTCCTCCGCTCGACGCCGGAGTCGTGACCGTGCTCCAGCGCACCGAGCCGGGCGACCGGTTCTGGGAGTTTCTCGGCCAACTCCAAGACCGGCAGTCCTCCACCATCACCCTGATCCTGCTGTGCGGCATCGGGGCTCTGCTGATTTCGCCATCCCGCACTCGGGTGGTGTGGAGCATCGGCATCGGCATCGTGGCCATGGCCGGCATCCTGGGGGTGGGGATCTACGGCTCCCGGGCGCTTTTGGCCGTGCTCATCGACAACACCGACACCGTCCGAGCGGCCCAGGCCATCCACGAGGCCCTATTGGGCGACCTGAGCGGGCGACTTTTGGACATGGCATTGATCGGGGTGCTGATGACTGTGATCGGCGCCGTTGTCGGCTGGGTGTGGCGCCGATACGGCCCCAAACCCCCCGAGGAAGAGGCCCTAGCCGTCTCCGAAGCCAATCCAGTCGCTTGACGCCGACAACTACGAACCGGTGAACTCCGCCTTGCCGGGGCCGTTTTCGAGGAAGCTGGCCACGCCGACAGCGGCGTCTTCGGTTTCGAAGCAGGCGGCAAAGGCCTCGACCTCGACCTCCAGGGCTTCGTCGAGGGGCAAAGAGCAGCCGTCGAGGATGGCCTTTTTTGCCAAGGTAATCGCGGCGGGGCCTGCGGCGTAGCGGGCGGCCAGCTTCTGCGCCTGGTCGTACACCTCATCGTCGGGGTACGCGGCCGAGGCCAGCCCGATGGCCACCGCCTCATCGGCCTTCACGGTCCGCCCGCGGTAGATGAGCTCTTTGGCCTTGGTGATGCCTACCAGGCGGCTCAATCGCTGGGTGCCGCCCCCGCCGGGGATGATCCCCAAGAGGATCTCAGGCTGGCCCAGCACCGCGCTCTCTCCCACCAGTCGGAATTCGGCCGCCATGGCCAGCTCGCACCCTCCGCCGAGGGCGTAGCCGTTGACAGCGCAGATGGTGATCTGGGGAAGGGACTCGATCGCTCGGAATGCGCCGTTGATCCTCTGGCTCAGGTCCCGGGCCCTGTCAGGATCCATGCCGGAGAACTCCTTGATGTCGGCGCCGGCGGCGAACACCTTTGGTCCGCCCCAGATCACCACCGCCCGAATGTCGGTTCGCCCGGCCAACTCGTCGGCCGCCTGGTGCAGCTCGTTCACAACCAGCTCATTCAATGCGTTGACCTTGGGGCGATCCAGACGCAGGATCGCCACTCCCTCGGCCGCACCGGTCTCAATCCTGACAAATTCGCCCATGACCACCTCCATGTCGTTCGGACTCGCAAACCGTATTCCCCCCGCAGCGCAGGTACTCAGTCATCCCGAAATGGCACACTCGGGAGATGTGGGCAGACACCATCAGGGCTTCTGGCAGGCGGTTCGCCAGCCGTCGGGCCTTGGTGGCAGAGGAGGGATGGTCGGTCAGCTTCGCCCAGCTCGACCGTCTGACCGACGAGGTGGCGGTGGGCCTGGCCCGTCGAGGCGTAAGCCCCGGCGAAACCGTGGCGCTATTGGTGCCGTCGTCGGTGGACTACATCATGCTGTACGGAGCCCTGGCCAAGCTGGGGGCCATCACCGCGGGGGTGAGCAGTCGCCTGCCCGCACCGGAGCGCACCGTGTTGGCGAACGACGTGGCCGGAGCCGACCGGGCCATCGCCACCGCGGCCATGGCCGATGGCATGGCCATCGACGTCGACGTCATCGAGGTATCCCTGGCCGATGCACCGGGCTCGGTGTGCGCCGACCTCCGAGCCCGCGGCGAGGCGCCGCCGCCGCTGCCTCCCGACGGCGAACGGCCGGTGGCGGTGGTGTTCACCTCGGGAACCACCGGAGTGCCCAAGGGCGCCACGTTCACCAATCAGATATTAGCCGATATCGCCATCGTGGACACCGGCAACGGCTGGGGCGAGGGCGCCCCCATCACGTCCAACACCCAGATGGCCCACATCGGGGTGATGGGCAAAGTGCCGGCCCAGTTTGCGGTGGGGACCACCCTGCATGTGATCGACAAGTGGAGCGCCACCGCGGTGTTGGACGCCGTGTCCCGCTACCGGATGCCCGCGATAGGCGGGGTGGCCCCGCAAATCGCCCTCATGCTTCGCCACCCCGACTTCGACCAGTACGACTTCTCATCGGTCAAGCTCGTCGTCACGGGCGGGGCGCCGTCTCCTCCCGATGTGATCGAGGAGGCCCGCCAGCGGTTCGGCGCCGACTGGACCCAGCGATACGCCTGCACCGAGGGGGGCGGCATTGGAACCTTCACCTGGATCGACGCCCCGACAGAGGAGATGCTCTATTCAGTTGGCCGGCCCCGGCCCGGCATCGAAGTGGAGGTGCGCGACCCCGACGGCGATCGCGCCGTGCCCCCCGGAACAGTAGGAGAGGTGTGTTTTCGATCTCCCACGGCGATGGCCGGATACTGGCGCAATCCCGCCGCCACCGCCGAGGCTCTGCGGGGCGGCTGGCTCTACACCGGAGACCAAGGCTGGATCGACGACACCGGGTGCCTGCGACTGGTGGGCCGCCGGGGAGAGGGGTTTCACCGGGGCGGCTACGTGGTGTTTCCGGTGGAGGCCGAAAAGGTGCTGGCCTGGCACCCCAAAGTAAGCGGGGTGTGCGTGGTGCCCCGGCCCGACGAGGTGATGGGCAGCGTGGGGGTGGCCGTGGTCATCCCCGCCGACCCCGCCGACCCGCCCACCTTGGAGGAGTTGCGAGCCTTCGGCCAGCAACACATCGCCGCCTACAAGCTCCCCGAGCACCTCCGCCTCACCAATGCCTTCCCCATGACCCCCATGTCCAAGATCGATCGGAGTGCTCTAGAGGCGGCGGAGAACTAGCGGGCGCGCAGAGGGGCAACACCACATGCCTTCCAACTGTTGGCTCCTCAACAGATTCGGCAATCCAGAGTCCACCTATCGGCGCGGGTTCTCAGCTGGGCTCCTTCGGCAAGCCCAGCACGCCTTCTCCGACGCCATTCTTCATCACCTCGTCGGTGCCGCCGCCGATGCGCATGGCGCACGCGCCCAACAACAGCTGCTTCCAGGCGTAGGTGCCCCACTCGCCGGTGTCGGCGCAGATGCGGGGACCGAGCAGGCGGGCGATCATCGACGCCGCCCAGTTCACGTGCCGGGCGGTGGCGTACTTGGCCGCCGCGGGGGCCAGCGGGGGCCGCCGGTTGGCGTTCCACTCCACCAGCCGGTAGCCGGTGTGCAGGCGGGCCAGGTCTTGGCGCACCACCGGATCATCCGACAGGCCGAAGTGCTGGGCTAGCTGGACAACCCTCTCCGGGGCGGCCAGCCCCACCAAGCCGCTGCCGCCGTAGCCCGCGCCCCTCAACCCGATCGAGGCCCGCTCCGATTGCAGCGTGGTGCGGAACACCAACCAGCCGGCGTTGACATCGCCTACCCGGTGGCGGTCGCGGATGCGGGCGTCGTCGAAAAAGACCTCGTTGAACTCTGATCCACCGGTCATCTGCCGCAGCGGGCGCACATCGGTTCCCGGCGTACCCATGGGATAGATGAAGGCGGTGATGCCCTTGCGCTTGGGTGCTTCGAGCTCGGTGCGGGCCAGCAGCAGGCCTATGTCGGAGTAGTGGGCCCGGGAGCTCCACACCTTTTGGCCGCTGATCACCCACTGGTCGCCGTCGGCGGTGGCCCGGGTGCTGAGGGAGGCCAAATCCGACCCGGCGCCCGGCTCGCTCAACAGCTGGCAGGCCAGGATTTCCCCCCGGAACAGCCGAGGCAGGTACCGCTCCTTCAGCCAGTCGGAGCCGTGGGCCAAGATTGTGGGGGCCACCACCCCCAGCGCCGTGCCGAACATGGTCTGCGACGGCACCCGGTAGTGGGCCTCCAAATCGAGGTAGACCCGCTCGAACTCTGGATCGAGACCTCGTCCGCCGTACTCCTGCGGCCCGGTGATCCAGCCGAAGCCCGCCTCCCACATCTTGGCCCGCCACTGCTGGGCGGCCCTGACCGCGGCCTCCTCCTCAGCCGAGCTCTTCTCGGCGTAAACGGTGATCTCGTCGGAGCCGATTCCCCAGGTGAACTCATCCTGAGCGGCCCGATCGGCATTGGCGTCCAAGAACGCCCGAACCTCGGCAGCGAATTCGTCCAAAGTCGGCGTCACGCCATGAGTCTGGCCGTTGGAGATGTCCCGGAGAAAGGCCAGGCTCCAGCAGGGATTTCCGCAAATGGCATCCTTGCCTCGAAAAGGAAATGAATGTAGTTTCAAACCAAGCAATCTGAATCAGGTACCGGCTCATAGAGCCGGGCGGGAGAAATCGGGGTATGACATGTTGTCGTCGATGAGTGCTATACAGCGCGGAGGCGTATACATCTTGTTCGGAGGGGTGGTATCCGCCATCGGCAGAGGGATCAAGCCAGGAGTTCTCGTTGACAGAGTGGACTGGAACGACATCGACGGACTGGTTGACGCGATGGCTGACAATGAGGTGCTCACCCATACCTCAGCGGTCTTGTACGCCTTCGGGTTGATGTTCGTCCTCACCGGCCTGAACAGTGTCAGGAACTTTGTGACCGACCAAGGCCTGGTGGGAGACATGGTTCGCGGCGGAACGCTGCTAGGCATGATCTCCCTCTTCATCGTCGGCGTGATTGAGGGGTTTGACCACATGGCGGTCAGGGTGCTCGACGACGGCATCGGCGGCAATCCCGGTGAATTGGCAGTGGCTATGCAATCGGTGAAGCTCGGAATCGTCTTGATCGCCTGGCCCATTCTCTACGCATCAATCGGGGTTGCCGGTCTTGGCGGCACACGCCTGCTGCCCGGAGGCCTTCACCGATCCGTACAGGGCATCGCCTCACTCGTGATGTTGGCTACCGCAGTGGTGCTCCTCATGGCCGCTTCTCTGGAATCCAATGACTTCTGGGGTGCCGTCCAAACCATCACCGCCATCGTGCTGGCACTCTGGATCATTGCTTTGAGCCATGCGTCCTACAAGGGCATGGTGTCTGCTTCGACGTCGTAGCCGCTTGAACTTCACGGCAGTTCAGGGTTCGGCTGACACGGGCTGAAGTCTGAAGGACCTGATCGCTTATAAGACCTCGATGGCGCAGTGCCCAGACGTGGGTGGCCGAGTCCTCCCGCAGGCCGGTCGCTGCGCCATCTGGGCCGCTGATCGGCTAAGCAAGGCGCCATGACACCACTGATCTCCATCAACCTCCGCACGTTCGCCGCCGCCGACCCCGGTCCGGGGGGCTGGCAGCCCGTACTGGATCTGGCCAAAGCGGCCGATGCCGCCGGGGTGGACAAGGTGGTGGTCAGCGATCACGTGGTGTTCGGTGAGCGCCTGGAGGCCTACGGCCAGCCCGAGTTGGGGGGCATGGCCGGTGGCCGCCAGCCCACCGGACCCGACGGCCACTGGCTGGAGCCCACCACCGTGCTGACCGCGCTGGGCGCCATCACCAGCAACCTGCGACTGGGCAACAATATCTTGTTGGCTGCATTGCGCCGTCCCGTGATTTTGGCCAAGTCGCTGGCCACCCTCGACGTGCTCACCGGCGGCCGGGTGGACCTGGGCGTGGGCGTGGGCTGGCAGGCCGAGGAGTACGAGGCCGCCGGGCTGGACTTCGCGGAGCGGGGCCGCCATCTCGACCACACCCTGGCGGTGTGCCAGGCCCTGTGGAGTTCCTGTCCGGCCGACTTCAGCGACGACCAGCTCGAGTTCTCCCGCATCTACATGCAGCCCCAACCGGTGCAGCCCGGCGGGGTGCCCGTTTGGGTTAGCGGCACTGTCAACCCCCGGGCCATGCGCCGCTTGGCCCGCTTCGGCGCCGGCTGGATCCCCTGGGGCGACGCCATGGCCGGCGACATGGCATCCCACATCGACCAGATGCGAGAGGCGGTGGCCGGTTTCGACCGGGACCCGTCGGGCCTCGGCGTGGTGGGCACCCTGCCCATCGTGCGCACCGACGACGGCGTGGACCTAGCCACCACCATGGACAGCGTTCCTGCACTGGTCGAAGCGGGCGTCACCGACTTCCGGGCCCACCTCCCCATCCCCTCCGACCCCACTGCCGCCCACGACTACCTATCCGAGGTAGTAGCAGCCTTCCGCCCCGCCGCCGGCCGCTAGGGGGCGCCGAACCACCCCCCGCCCCCGGCAACCTCAATTCGGCTGCCTGACGGCGCCAAAAGCGACCTTCCGGTCGCCCTCACTTCCCCCCACCAAGACGTAACCCCGGCCGTTTGCCGAAGCAGGGACGGTTCCGGGGTCTTCAGAAGTGAGGATACCGCCCGATGTCCGACCCGTCAACGTTCGAGCCACAGGTCATCCTAAGTCGCCTGACCATCGACCGACTGAGGTCGTACCTCGAGGACTGCGACGACGACCTAGATCGGGCACTCGACCTCTACGCTTGGAACGCGCAGATTGCTGCCGCCTTCCTCGAAGACCTTGGACGGCTCGAGGTGGTACTCCGCAATAGATTCGACGAAGCCCTGACCGCCCTGGCCACATCAGACGGCTTGCCTCACCCCTGGTACGACCACCGCACGCTCTTCCCCGGCCGCGGCAGCAGGCATATTCTCAAAGTGATCGCGAAGGCGAAAAGGCGGACTGCTCGACATGGGCAGCCACATCCACCCCAAAGCAATGTGATCGCCGAGTTGGGATTCGGGTTCTGGCGCTTCCTATGCACAGAGCGCTATCTCACCTCACTATGGAGCCCGGCATTGGCCTCAAGATTCCCGCACCATCCCACACCAAACAACGCTGTTCAGATTCAGGTCGACGTTGAGTCAAGGATGGATCGTCTCCACTTCTTGAGAAACCGTGTCGCCCATCACGAGCCCTTACACCGTCGGGAATTAGCGGCTCTGCGCGTCTGAGCGGGGATGTCGGGTTCTGATTTTTGTGACGGGTTGAGTGTGGCCGGGTTTTTGTCCGGTTGCGAGCAGGGTTCTGAGCCGGTAGTTGGCGAAGTTCTGGAAGCCTCGGGCGGAGCGTTTGACGTCTTTGATTTTTGCGTTGGCGGCTTCGGTTCGCCCGTTGTGGGCGCCGGTTGCGATGCTGGTGTGGATCTCGGTTTGCCAGCGTGTGAGGGTGTGGGCGAGTCGGTGCAGCTCGGGGGCCGCTTCGGGGGCTTCGCACCAGGAGATGGCGTCGTCCAACCGGGTGGCGGCTTGGTCGGGGTCGCCGGTTTTGAACACGGCCCGGACTCTTTTTTTTGCCTCCCAGCAGTCGGCGACTTCGTCGTGGGGATCGCCCGCGTCGAGGGCTGCTCGCAGCCGGTCCCAGCCGGTGTCGTCGAGGCGCTCTGCGCCCATCAACAGCAGCTTGGGGGCTCCGTGGAGCGGGTCGCCTTTGCGGCCCCGGCGGCCGGTTGTGTCGTTCTGGGTGCGGCGGCGGCACCGGTCAACAGCCTGGTTCGCCAGTCAGACGATGCGGAAGGGATCCACCGCGATCTGGGTGCCGGCCCGCAGGCGATCACCGCGCCGCGACCTGATGGCGCTGCGGTAGCCCTCGTGGGGGTCGATGCAAACCACCTCGACGGCCCGGACCCATTCCCGCGCCTGCTGCGACACCCATTTACACAGGTCAGCGGCATCGCGGCCCTCGAACACGCCGACGACCCGCCCGGTGTCGGCATCGACCCCGGCGGTGATGAACCGGCGGCGCCTCCGCCGCGAGGCCGAGGCCATCACGGTCTCGTCGAAGCCCAGCTTGACCACCGGCCCAACCCGGCCGCCGCCGGCCGCAGCCCGCTCGGCGGCAGAGGCGAGCTGCGCCCACATCGTGTGCCAGGCGACACCGAGCTGGCGGGCCAGCGACGCCACCGACCCCTCCACAGCTGCCAGCCTGTCCACAGCCCAGCTCACCGCCCGCCCGGTCAGCACCCGCCGCGGCCCGGCCAGCCCGGACCGCTCGGTCCAAGACCCGACACAGCACCGGGCGTCCGGGCACACCCAGACCCTCTTGTTCCACACCACCCGCTGCGGGCGCCCGCCGCTGAAAGGAGCGTCCCTCAACACCACCTCCCGGCGCCCCTTGGAGCGCGCCCGGCACCCGCAACCATCGCAGAACACCGCCTGGCCGCCCGGGGACTGGACCCACACCACCACCTCGCCGAGCACCTCTTCGACGCCGGTCACCTCCAACCCGAGCACGCCGAACTCAACCGCTGAACTATCTTGAACCACCAGGGGCCTCCCGACTCTTTGACTATCTGACAGTCACAAGAATCGGCGAGGCCCCCACCTCAGTGGCCGACCCCCACAATCACCCCAGTCCCAGCTTCAACGCGAAGACCCCCTTTTCAACAACATCTGCGTCGTCAACGTGGTCGAACTGCTCCAAGATCTCATGGAGCCGGATAGAGTGCCTCTTCGCCATTCAGCCCAGACTCTCAAAGCCGTTCAAGCACTACCAACCGAATAGACCCCATACCAGCGGACTTTGAGTTTATGGTTGGGAATTCGCTGCCGAACTCACCGGTTCAGTTGTCGACAAAAGCGGCGATCTAATAGTCCCGTTTGTCTGCCGAATGAGGAGGGCACCCGGGACGCGCAGCGCTAGTACATTCGGGCTTACGTCATTGGAAGTCGAGTCGAAGACCACTTCACCAAGCACGCTGGGGCTGCCGTTGCTGCGCGCTTGTCGATCGACAGCCTCCACGACCCAGACGAGTCGCGAGAGGCGGGCAAGTCGTAGTTCTTTGACCGACTCGACGTTCAGCCCTCGATCCGTTGCCTTCTCCTTGTACTCCGAAGAACTCATCGCGATCGTTCGAAACGTCAGTCGGTTAGCATCCACGAGGTCTTTGAAAGTCCCGGTCCCTTCGAGTGTGTCGTACCTCAGCAAGAGTTCGCGGCCGGTGCGCTCGGCGGCCTCCGGGAGCAGCCACAGCTTCTCAGGAACCGGTGCAAGCAGAAGTTGCCATGGAGAATACGTATCGTCCGTTGCTGCATCGGTGTCGTTCAAAATGTCATGAACCCACAGGTAGGGCCCGCGTTGATCATCATGGCGTACAAACGTGATCCACGGTTCGTTATCTCGATTCGTCCGCTTGTATCCGATGATTGCGAAAGCGTGTTCATGAGTACCGACCAAGATGGGGTAAGAGCTGTTGAGGAAGCGACACAACACGGCTATCGTCCTGGTGTCCCATTTTCCTGGATCGGTGCCGTCATCATGCGGGGGCAGCGGTGGTTCCTGCCCTGAGCCTGGCAATTTGCCCATTCGATAGACGATCGGCGGCAGCTCAAATTCCCGCATTAGGTTACTGAGTTGTAGACCTGTCAATCCCTGGGAAGGAAGCGGTCGCCCTTCTGCCACACTCGCATCGGCAAAGAGGCTGAAATCTGCCATAGGACGCCGCGACACATCACCACGCAGGTGTGCCGTGTAGTGGCAGATCCATGCGGTGACGTGAGCACATCGCCCGAACTGAGTGTCTTACTGGGCAAACGGAACCCCCTCAACCTCAAGCGTCTGACCAAAGAAATTGACCCTGTCGCGAACTGAAGATTGGAGGAACTTCCTCATGTCGGGCGGGGGTGCTAGCACTGTGCGGCCAACGCGTCCGAGGGGACTCGGACGCACAATCAGATAGCCCAGGTAACCGCGACGGGCTGCGCTAGACAGCGCAGCGATCTCCTCTGGCTGTAGCTCTGCCTTGAAGAAGTGAAGTCGATGCGCGGTATCTGGGATCTCGGCGAAGGTCTTTGAGAAGAAACTCGAGTACTCGCTGCGGTAGTCGAGGTCGATGTATCGCGTCTCGATGACTACTGTCTTGGCTCGGTTCGCTCTGGCAACTTCAAGACAGCGCTCAAGGGGGCGTCCAAGAAGGTTCGGGTCGTACCTCGAACGAAGATCCATCCAGTCGCTCCCGCCGCGAAGCGAGACGACATCGACTGGGTCGGGATCCTCCCAGTCCATAATGGCGTTAGCTAAGTCTGAGCGAACTCGATGATGCTTCAGCCTCGCGGCGACACCGGGCCATCTCAGACAAATCGTCGTGGAGGGCCTTGCGCTGCTTGGCCGTCAACATCTGCTCGACCGATCGAAGAGTCGTCCTCCCCGCCTTGCTACCCACCTTCGGCAATACTCCCTGATCTGGTGATGCTTGCTGCTTTGCCACTTTCACAAGCTACCCGCTTCTGCTCCGTGGCTAGCGAATCGAGTTTGAGTCATGTATCTAGAGCCGAAGGCAGCTGCCACACCGCGGGCAACGCGCTCCCGTTGGCGACGACGGCGACGCGAACGCCACAGGCAAATCCTCAAAGCCACAACCCGAACAGCGCAATGTTCGAACCGTCACGCGAGTCCGAACCTTCATAGGAACACGGATTGTTCGTTTCATTGCTCACCTGCCTCGGCGCTTTGGCGCGCGTTGCGACAACGCGCTCCCTGCGGCCGTCTTGGACGCTCTGCCCGTGCGGCCGTCTCGCAAGACCTTCGATGCAGCCTTTGCTGCCTTGGCGCTTGTCTTCCTTGATTTTGCCACGATTGTCTCCTTTAGTGGGCAATGTACGCTGAAGTGTACACGACTCTGGATGCCGTGTCAACTGTGGTGTACAATGTAGGTTGTGGTTGACGACGAGACGGGTGACGCAAAGACTCTCGGCCGAGAACTCGCTTCAGCGCGTTTAGCTGCCCGAAGATCATTTCGGGACGTCGCCGGCGAATCCGAGATCTCAGCGGCGTATTTGCAGAAGCTTGAGCGAGGATTGGTAGAAGAGCCTTCACCCCGGATCTTGCGGAGGCTCTCAGAGGCACTCCGGGTCGATTACGGCCGACTGATGCAGCTTGCGGGCTACAAAATTCCAGGTAGCCGCCGTCCGGCTAGCCCACTCACAACTCGCTTCGCAGACGCTCGATTGACAGAGGCCGAAGAGCGAGCGGTAGCAGCATTCATCGACCACCTGGTCCAGCAGCGAGAGCCAGAATAGGCGCTGGCAAGGCCTATAATGGTTGTCTCCATATCGAGGAACTAGCCAAGAGGGGAAGCGCTGACCGCATCACCCTGTATAGTTCATGACCTAGACTCCGGAACCGTCCCTGCTTCGGCAAACAGCCGGGGTTTCGTCTTTGTGAGGGACTTCTTGCCCGCTGCGGCACGTGTGGTGGATTCTGCTTTGAGGAACTCGCTTACGCTACGGGCGGGAGGTCTTCCTCGATAAGCACATCACCCCAAATCAGCCACAGGTCACGAAGCAAGGGATTGTCGAGGCGATCTTCCTTGCCAAGCTCGTAGAACCTGCGCAAGCCAAGCCCGGTAGCTTCCGCATTCCTCCTCAACATCTCAACGATGTCTTCTCGTGGAACAGTCAGACTGGCCATGGGGTCTCCTTGTTTCAGATTTGTATCTGTTTCACCGTCTGTGAAACAATGATGTTTCTGAAACACGCACGCCGTATGGAAGGAGGGACCACCTATGCCGACCCAAGAACTACCCCGCGAAATTGACATAATCCGAAACGTTGAGCGAACCCTAGCCTCGACTCTCCCAACGGGGTGGTCCCTAGAAGAAGCAAAACAACAAGTACAAGAAGGACATGGCCAACTTGATCTGCTCATAGAAATACTCGCACCCAATGGGGAGCGCGCTGAACTGGCAATCGAGACCAAGAGGACGATTGAGCCCCGTCTCGTGCCTCAGGTGATTGAAAGGCTTGCGATGTACTGCTCCGGTGACCTGTCTGATGCAGTTCCGTTGGTGGCGGCTGCGTACCTCTCTCCGCGCTCACGGGAGATTCTTGATGGCGCCGGTGTGGGATACATCGACATGACTGGCAATATGCGGATCGAGGTATCTCAGCCTGGGTTGTTCATCTCGTCCTCGGGAGTTGATCGCGACCCTTGGCCTCAAGACAGCGACCTTCAATCGCTCAGAGGTCGGGGCGCAGCGCGTGCCGTTCGCGCCGTCATCGACCACAATCCACCATTCGGTATCCGAGAGCTCGCTGCGGCCACCGGCGCATCCGCGCCCACGCTCTCGCGCGTCATTGAATTGTTGGACCGGGAGGGAACACTCACCCGTGAGCCTCGAGGGCCAGTCCTCACCGTTGACTGGGAGGCCGCGATTCGCAGGTGGGCGTCAGACTACGCCCAAACGAGGTCAAACACTCCAATGACTTTTCTCGAACCCCGGGGCCTCCCGGCGGTTTTGGAGAAGCTAGACGAAGTAGGTCCCGTGTATGCCGCGACCGGTGCCTTTGCAGCCCAAGCACTTGATCCAATCGCACCCGCCAGGACCGCCACGCTGTATGTCGAAGACGCCGGAAGGTTCGCTGATCAGCTCAGTCTTCGTGTGGTCGAGGCAGGTGCAAATGTCATCTTGCTCGAACCATTCGATCCCGTGGTATTCGACAGGACCGTTTGGCGCGATGGGCTGAGGTGCGTCGCCCCGAGCCAACTCTGCGTCGACTTGCTGACTGGTCCGGGACGAGAGCCTTCACAGGGCGAGGAGATGCTGCGATGGATGCAGGAGAATGAAGATGATTGGCGATCCTGATCCTCTCTACGTCGACGCTCGTTCTGCGCTCCTTGAAGCAGCCGACGCACTTGCCGATCACTTGGATGCCATCGTCCTCGTCGGAGCTCAGGCCCTCTATCTCCATGCCGGAGAGGCCGACCTGTTTGACACGGTTGCCCCGTATACGACCGATGCAGATTTCAGCATCAGCCCGATTGACCTGGGAGATTCACCGCTGCTCGCAGAATTGCTAAGTGCGCGAGGTTTCCAGACAAGCATTGAGGAGGTAGGCCGTTGGACCAGCCCCAACAACGTCTTTGTGGACCTCTTGGTGCCCGAGATGTTGGCAGGTCCAGGCACACGCGCTGCTCGCCTCGGGCCACACGGCAAGAAAGTGGCCCGGCGTGCCAAAGGGTTGGAAGCTGCGCTAGTCGACCGAGCACCTAGGACAATCTCTGCTCTTGACCCTGCTGACAATCGCTCCGTCACCATGAACGTCGCTGGACCCGGCGCGCTTCTTGTAGCCAAGACTCACAAGATTGCAGAGCGGGCTGACAAACCTCACCGTCTAAGCGACAAGGACTCTCTCGACGTGCTCCGCCTGCTTCAAGCTATTGAAACCGCTGACCTCGCCGATCGTTTGAAGCGACTCGCCGTGGATGAGCAGAGCGCATCTGTTACGGCTGATGCGATCAATGAGCTCGAAAATACATTTGGCAGCACTGATGCCATCGGCGTCGAAATGGCAATTCGAGCTGCGGGGCTAGGTACTGAACCCGACACAATTGCGGCATCAATGACCGCACTAGTGTCGGACCTTCTCACTGCACTGTCCGAAACCCAGGTTCGCGGTCGATGTAGTGGCGGACGAGGGTTATGAAGATGAGCATGACGGCGGAGAGGGCGGCGCCGGACCAGAGGACTAGGCGGGTGTCGCCGACGGCTAGCAGGCCGGCTACGACGGCGGGGCCGCTTACTTGGCCGATGCGGATGGCGGTGCCCCAGGCGGCCACCATGACGGCTCGGTGTTCTTCGGGGGCCAGCGAGGCGGCTCGGCTTTGCAGGGGGACTACTACCAGTTGGTCGGCGGCTCCCAGCACCAGCACGGGGGCGATGATCACCGCCAGCGAGGGTGAGAGCGCCATTCCGGTGAGGCAGATCACGAACCCGATGTAGCCGGCCCGCACCATCGTCGAAATGGAGTGGCGACCGGCGATTCTCCCCATGCTCAACGCAATCAATCCTGCTGTCACCGCAGGCAGCGATTGGATCACGCCCCGGATCCCGGCTGAGGCTCCGAACTCGTTCTCCAGGTGGATGGGCATGGTGGTGATTCCCACGGCGAAGAACACCAGGAACGTGAACGGGGCCACCAGCAGCAGCACTCCGACTTCACGCTGCATCAGGTGGGGGCGGGCCTGGCGGAGTTGGTGGCGCAGCGGCTGGGGTGTCCGGCGCTCGTCGGGGGGCAACAGGGTGGCTGCGAACAGGGCCAGCACGATGGTGGCAGCGTGCATGGCAAAAGGACCCCGCCAGCCGAACAGCTCGGTGAGCAAGCCCCCGGCGGCAGGCAACAGCGCCACGCTGAGGTTCATGGCCAGGGCGTTCTGGCCGATGATCCGGGTGCGCTCCACTCCCTGGTAGTTGTCGCCGATGATCACAAGCGCCAGGCTCAGAAAGCCCGAGGAGCCCAGCCCCTGGATGAACCGGAAGGTCAGCAGCATGGCCAGGTTGGTCGACGCCATGATGACCAGTCCGGCCAACCCGAACAGCAGCAAACAGGGCACGATGATCCGACGGCGGCCGTAGCGGTCGGCAGCCACTCCGATCACCGAGGCCATGAACAGACCGGGGGCGTGGGCAGTCATCAAGATGAACACCGAGGTCTGGTCGGAGATGCCGAAGGCGTCGGCGATGTCGGGGATGGCCGGTGCAATGGAGGCGTTGGGAAGGATCACCGCGGCGCCGATCAGCCACACCACCACGAGCTGTGACCGTCGGAGTCCCACAACTCGACGGTATTGCCCCGCTCCGTCGAGTGGCATGATCAGAGTGTGGAACGCCACCGGGAGCACTATCGGATCGACCGGGAAGTCCAGGCATCGCCCGAGTCGGTGTTCGCCGCGCTGCTGGGGTTGATCGGCGGTCCTGACGATGCGCCCACCTACGCCCGGTTAGGCGATCCGCCCCCCCATGGACCGGGTGCGCTTGTGGTGTTCAAGCTTCAGGACTACGAGCTGCACGAAGTGTGCATGGAGCTCGAGAACCCCCGCAGGCGGCGCTACCGCATGGTGTCGGGCGCCCCGGTGGCCCACTACGAGGCGCTCACCGAAGTGGCCCCCAGCGGCAACGGCAACGGAGCGCTGATCACCTGGCAGGGGTGGACTGAGGATCCCGACCCCGTGGTGGCCGCAGACTGGAATCGGCTGGCCCACGAGTCCATCAGCCGAGCGGTGGAAATAGTGGCGGCACGGGCCGAGCAGTCGTGAGCTTCCGCCGAGTCGCCCTGCTATCGGTCTTGGTGCTGTTGGCCGCGGGCTGCACCACCAAGACCAAGGAGCTCCCCCAGGGGCCGCCCCGGGAGATCCGCATCATCAACAACGTGGAAGTGGCCGACGACGATCGCACCCTCACCGTCCGCTACTGGGGCACCGAGTGCGAAGAGTTCAGCGACGCTGAGATCGACTATGGCATCACCCAGATGGAGATCGCGGTCTATGCCCTGGTCATCACCGAAGAGTGCCAGCGCTCCGGCCTCCAGCAAACCGCCACCATCACCCTCGACCAGCCGTTGGACAACCGCATCATCATCGACGCCAACACCGACACCGTGGTCTGGGAGCCCTAGTCGGCTTAGCCCAAATCGGCCGGGGTGGGGCTGTGGCTGGGGAGAGGGCAGCGGCCGTTGGTGACTGGCGGCAGAACGGCGATGTCGTTGGTGAACAGTGCGGGGGTGATGGCACCGTGGACTTGGGGAGGTCCGGGGAGGGCGGCGGCGACGCTTAGTGCGGCGTGTTGGCCGATGGCGGAGTCGAGGTAGTTGGTGACGACGACCTTGCGACCCTGGTCGATATAGCGACGGGCGGCAGCGTAAGCAGCGCGGGGGCCGCCCAGGGCCATGGGCTTGACCACCACGACGGAGATTGCTTCGGGAACCTGGGTGTCCGCGAAACCCAGGCTGTCGTCCACCGCCACCGGGACCGGGGATTGCTCGGCAATTCGAGCGAGGGCTTCCAACCCCGACACCGGCTCCTCGACGTACTCGATGTCGAACTGCTCCAGCCGGGTCAACGCCTCTACCGCTTCCTCTTCGGCCCAGGCCCCGTTGGCGTCCAGTCGCAGTCGAACTGTGTCCCCGATAGCCCTCCGCACCGCGGCTACTGCGGCCACATCGGCCTCCAGATCGGATGCACCCACCTTCAGCTTCACCGTGCGGTAGCCGTCAGCCACTGCGGCCGCGGCCTCATCGGCACCGCTGACCAGAGCGTTGAGCTCCACTGACCGGGCTACCGCCCCGCCGTCGGCCAGCACCTCGGCCTGGGATAGACCCGTGCGCCGAGCCTCCAGATCGAGAAGGGCCAGTTCGACGGCGCCATGGGAAAATGGCTCGAAGGGAAGACTCTCGAAATCAGGATTGGCCGCCCACGTTTCCAATGCCCTTCGGGTGGCCGAATGATCGGCCCCCGGCCATCCCGGCAATGGCAAGGCCTCCCCCCAGCCACTGACGGCCCCGTCGGAGATCTTCACCAGGAAGCCATCTCTTCGAGTGATCGCTCCCCGGCTTGTGATCACCGAATGGCGTAGCTCCAGGGAGACCCCTCTCAGCTCGACACGCATTTGATTACCGCAGCCGCGGTCGCATCGGGGGCTTCTAGGTGAGTGGCGTGGCCGGCGTCGGGAATCACACAGACATCGGCCTGGGGTATAGCTGTGGCCATGTCGTGGGCGATGGCCGCAAATCTGGTGTCGTCTTCGCCGACAATGAGGGCGCAGGGCATCGACAGCTCCCCCAACCGGCAGCTGATGGGCTCGACCGCTCCGGCCCCCATACCCCGCAGGCTGAGGGCCAAGCCTCGGGGATCGCATGCCAACCGCTGGACCCGTAGTTCGGCCTGCTGATCGACTGACAGCCGATGGCGCTGGGTGGCGAACAGGGGGCGGTCGGCCCAGTAATCGGCAAACCACTGGATGCCCTCCGATTCGATCCGGTCGGCCAACGCCTCGTCGGCAGCGATGCGCTCAGCCCGCTCGGCGGGATCGTCAATACCTGCTCGGGTGCCAATGAGGGCCAGCGCGGCCACCCGGTCGGGATAAGCCAAAGCGACGTGGAGCGCCACCCGGCCTCCCATCGAGTAGCCCACTAGGCCAAACTGCTCAAGATGGGCCGTGGCCGAGACCACCCCGGCCGCTGCGGCGGCCATGTTGTAATCGCTCGGATCGTCGGAGGCCGGCTCTCGACCGTGGCCGGGGAGATCGAGGGCCATAACTGGATCGGGCAAGCGACTGGCAAGCGGATCCATTGCCGCCGCCGATCCGGTGAATCCGTGCAGGACCACGGTGGCTGTTGTGCTCATTCGGTCAGATCAGAAAGCTGCTGGCGCTGCTTCATGGCGGCATCGTGGTCGATCGGCACCTCGATCACCGCCACCCCCGAAGCCTTGGCGACGGCATCGGCCAGCTCATCGGCCTGTTCGACCCGTCGATGGTGAACGCCCAGTCCATTGGCCAGATCGGCCAGATCAACTCCATGGGAGGTGTGGAACAGTTCCTCGAAGTGGACCTCGGATCCGCCGTCAGCCACCGGCAGAAGCGAGAAGATGCCGCCGCCGTCGTTGTTGGGCACCACCAAAGCGAGGTCCGCATCAGCGAGCGCCGCGACCAGCAACCCGCCGATATCGTGCAGCAAAGCCACATCGCCCACCAAAGCCGCAACGGGCTGGTCGAGAGCCAAGGCTGCCCCCAAGGCCGACGACACCACGCCGTCGATCCCGTTGGCCCCCCGGTTGACCATCACTCGGCGGGGCAGCGCGTCGGGAGGCCAGAAGGAAGTCACATCCCGCACCGGCATGCTGCTGGACGCATACAGCGCCACCTCCGGCGGCAGTGTCCGCAGCAAGGTGGCGGCCAACAGCGGCTCCAAGAGATCAGCAGATACCAAGGCATCCTCCACTCGATCCCAGGCGTCATCGGCCGCTTCGATCCAGCTCACTGCCCAGGCGTCATCGGCCGAACCCATTTGGGCCGATGCCGCGCCCAGCAGCGCCACCGGATCGGAGGCCAGTGCTTGCGTCCATCCGAACGACGGATCCTCCCATCGGCGCCGTGGGTCCACCAACAGCCGATCAGACGCCGGGCAGGACTCCATGAATTCGATGACCGCCCGGTTGCTGGGCGGTCCGCCGATGCGTACCAGCACGTCGGGGGCCAGATCAGCAAGGCCCACCACCCACTCGGCCCCGTCCAAGACCAGCGGCCCTCGACCTCGGAGCTGGGATCCGGCATCGGCCACCACCGGCCATCCGGCCGCTTCGGCAAAGCCGACAATGGCCGCCGCGCCAGCGTCGTCCACATCCAGCGCCCCAGAAACGATCAGCCCCCGACGACCGGCCAGGCGGCTCACTGCCTCCACATCGGCGTCAAGCAGGGGTCGGACGGGAACGACCGGTCGACCCACCGTTGACGACATGCGGGGAATCGGGCCCTGAGGCTCCAACGGCTTGCGGAACGGCCAGTTCAGATGCACTGGACCGGGGTTGGGCCCCGCGCCGGCGGTGGTGGCCGCCCGCACGGCCAAGCGGGCAAAGTAGTCGGGCACGTCCAGATCGCAGGGCGCTTCGGCGTACCAGCGGACGTGGTTGCCGTACAGCTTCACCTGGTCGATGGTCTGGCCCGCTCCGGCGTCCCGATGCTCAGGCGGGCGATCGGCGGTACAAACCACCAGCGGCACCCCGCTGTGGTAGGCCTCCACCACCGCAGGCAAGTAGTTGGCCGCCGCGGTGCCCGACGTGCACACCAGGGCCACAGGACGGCCCGAAGCCTTGGCCATCCCCAATGCGCAGAACCCGCCCACCCGCTCGTCGAGCTGCACGGTGACCCGCAGTCCCTCCTGGTTTCGGGCGGAAACCGCCAGCGGTGTGGAACGGGATCCGGGCGAGACCACCACGTCGGTCACCCCGCAAGCCGCAAGTTCGGCCCAGAATCGGCCAGTGGCCCGATAGGCGAGGTCGGTCATGTGACCACATCCAATATCGCGGCCAGCTTGACGTCGGTCTCTACCAGCTCCTGTTCGGGGTCGGATCCGGCCACGATCCCCGCTCCGGCGATCAGCCGCAGCCCGTCAGGACCGATCAGCGCCGATCGCAGGGCCACGTAGAACGAGCCGCAGCCCCGATGGTCGATCCACCCCACCGGGCCGGCGTACCACCCCCGGTCGAGCCCCTCATGCTCAGCGATCCACTGCTGCGCGAAGGTGCTCGGCGTGCCCCCTACCGCCGGTGTGGGGTGCAGGGTGCCCACCAGCCGAAGAGCCAAGCCGGGTTCAGGTGCGATCTGCCCGGTAACCGTGGTGGTCAGGTGGTGGATGCCAGGCAGGGTCCGGACCTCGGTTTCGCCGGTGGGATCCAACTCCACGCCGGCCAGGGCCAGCCGGGTCCGCAGGTATTCCACGACGTAGCGGTGCTCGGCCTGCTCCTTGGGATCGGATGCCAGCTGCTCCGCGTTGGCGGCATCTTCGGCCGGAGATGCGCCCCGTGAGGCGGTCCCGGCCACTGCATGGGTGGTAACCACATCGCCATCCAGCTCGACCAGAATTTCGGGGCTAGCTCCCACAAAGCAGGAAGGCCCCCGCCCAAAGCCGAATACCGCGCACGACTCGAAGCGGCTTGACAGCCGGTCCAGCACCACCGCGGGATTGATGCTGCCAACCGCCTCCACCTCCCGGGCGACCACCACCTTGGCCAACTCCCCGGCATCAATGGCATCGGCGGCCTGCTTCACTGCGTCCCGATACGAAGCCCGGGTTCCGTCCTCCACCCGCAGCACCCCGCCTTCGCCAGAGCCACCAGCACCGAGCAGCGCCGAGCCCCGGACAACCCGCTCCGGCACCACCAGCCGTCCGCTGGGATACCCGACCCACGCCCCCGATCCCGGCTGATCGGTGAACCCGAAGCCGGCGAACGCGACCTCGCCCTCATCCAGCAACTCGGCGGCGGCCGCCGCGGCAGCATCGAACCGCCGCGGGCCATCCACCTCAACCGCCCGAGCTGCCCCCAGACCAGCCAGCGCGTCGGTGCCGGGGGCTCGCCAGTACACCCGGTCGCCGCCCGTCCAGCTCGCAAACTCTTCAAGCGGCGTCACTGCACCCTCTCCGCCAGACGGGCCGAGGCCCGGCTCAAGAGGGTCCGGCGGAAGTGCTCGCCCACCAAGGCCACCACTTGAGGCACCAGCGCCTCCACTAGCGGGACCAAATTCTCCAAGCTATTGCTCTCCAAGCCCTCCGATCCCATCGCCGTCAAGAACAAGTCCACCGCCTCGTCCACCACTGCCTCCACATTGCGGGCGTGGCGAACAGCCAGACGGGCCAAATCCGGAACACTCACGCCAGCAGCGACGAGGGCGGACCCGGCTTGCAGCATGGTGACTGCGTCCTCGCCAAACCGCCCGTATCGGTCGGGAATCAACAACCCGGCATCGATGGCCAAGTCGACCTGCTCCGCAGCCAAACCCGACCGACCGATCAGCTCAGCCCGGCTCAGACCCATTTCTGCCATCCCCAGAGCGTAAACCCGAGACCCCCGCAGTCATAGCCGAAGCACGGTTCCATGGCGGCTGCCCAAACGAGGTCAACCTCAAACTGTGGTCTGAATCGGAGACCGAAGGTCAGCGACTGCGACGGACGGTGTCCGAGGGCTGCTCTTCAAACAGGGCGAAGTACTCGGCTGAGAATCGCCCGAGATGAAACACACCGCTGTCCATTGCCGCCTCGGTCACGCTGTGACTGCCTTGCTCGAGCAGCCGTCGGGCATTGTTGAGGCGGAGCAGTTTCCGAAATCGGCTCGGACTCAGCCCGACGCTCTCCCGGAACGCATTCTCGATGCTGCGGCGGGATGTCTGGGCCCGCGACGCCACTTCTGATATCGGAATCTGCTCGCGGAGACTGTCGGCCATAATCGCCTTTGTGTGTCGGAACAGCTTGAGCGAGCGGCACGAGGAACCCCCCGCGGCTGCTGGCGTCGCCAGCAGATCCAGCATGAGCCCCTGGACTATCTCCACCGGAATCTCCACCGACTGCTTTGCCGCATCCCAGGAGTTCAGAACTCCGGCCGCGGCATGCCGAAATTGCCTGCTGAGGGCGGCATCAGAAACGAGCCGTACCTGCCCCCGTTGCCGTGCGGCCAACCGGCGAAGAGGCAGCGCAGGGGTGAGCTCTAATGAAACACTGATAACCGCAGGCACAACACCGGGACCCACCATGGCGTCATAGGAGCCGCCCGGGCCCACCAAGAGCACGTCTTCGATTCCGAATCCTGTGCCATTGGACATCGTCTCGGTTGGTGACTCCAAGAGCACTACTGCGCTGACCCGATCCTCAGGACCTGCCCCCTGCTGGTGGAGCACCCGATTCGTGCATTCAACGAAAACCCCCACGCGATCTCCATCGACCGCCATGAACGCCCCCGAGAAATTGCCTGAACCGACCTGCTCATATTGCTGGTCGAAGTCAGTGAGCTGCTCTGCCTGTGCATCAATACTGGAGAATCGCTGCAAGCAGGCGCCAGTGCGCATAGGGCGAACGTAACACCGCAGTTCGACTTCGCCAAGGCATCTTTTCGCAAAACGGATAGTGCGCCCCGCATGATGGACGACTCCCGGACGAGAGGGGATTGCGCGTCCCGCTGCCCCTGGCTGGGATAGTCCCAATCCCGTGAACCCCCCAACAACAAATCCCATGCACTCTACGCGCCGATCACCACGAGGCATCTGATGGCAGTTGCCGAACAACTCGTTCTCGAACCTTTGGCCGCTTCTCTTGACCTGGACGCCTTTCGCAAGAACGGACACTCGCTGGTGGACTGGATTGCCGACTATCTCGCCGCCCTCGAACAGCGTCCGGTTTGCGAGCCCACCGAGCCGGGTGATGTCCGAGCCAAGCTCCCGGTCAGTGCGCCGGAGAGACCTGAGCCGTTTTCCTCGGTATTGGACGACCTTGACCGGGTGATCGTGCCCGGGCTTGCCCACTGGCAGCATCCGGGTTGGTTCGCGTACTTCCCCGCGATGTCATCGCCTGCGTCGGTGCTCGGAGAGCTCGCCGCCGCTGGGCTGGGAGTACAGGGAATGCTGTGGTCCTCAGCGCCGGCAGTGACCGAGCTGGAATGCCATGTCCTCGACTGGCTCGTCGATCTGATGGGTCTGCCGAAGTCCTGGAAAACCACGTCTGCCGGTGGAGGAGTGCTCACCTCGGGGGCATCGACCTCAACCCTGACCGCCTTGATCACCGCCCGTGAGAGGTGTCGCGGCCTCACCGGCGCCTCGGTGGAGCAAATGGCGGTCTATGCCTCAAGCCACGCCCATTCGTCGATCGAGAAAGGAGCTCGCCTAGCCGGTATTCCCCGAGTTCGGCGCCTCGACGTCGACCGCGATTTCTCAGTCAGGCCGGAAGCGCTGGACAAGGCGATTTCCCAGGATCTCGAACAGGGACTCGCTCCCGCCGCGGTCATTTCGGCGCTGGGCACAACCGGAACCACCGCTGTCGATCCGGTGCGCGGCATCGGGGAATTGGCGGCACACCACCAGCTCTGGCATCACGTCGATGCGGCCTACGCCGGGTCGGCCATGGTCTGCGAGGAGTTTCGCCACCACCTTGACGGGGTTGAACTGGCCGACAGCTACACCTTCAACCCCCACAAGTGGCTGGCCACAAACATCGACTGCTCGGTGTTGTGGGTCGCCGACCGGAAGCCGCTCAACGACGCCATGGGCATCGAGCCCCCCTATCTGCGCAATGACGCATCAGATTCAGGCCAGGTCATTGACTACCGCAACTGGGACATCTCCCTCGGACGGCCCTTCCGAGCCCTCAAACTCTGGTTCGTACTGAGGTCACTGGGCGCCGAGGGTCTTCGCAGCCTGATCCGCCTCCACACTCAGTGGGCGAGCGACCTCTCCGAGCGCATCGACAACCATCCCCGGTTGCGGCGCATCGCTCCAACCCCCTTTGCGCTGGTCTCGTTCATCCACACCGGCGGCGATGCAGCCACTCGCGCCCTGGCCGCGGCCATCAACGACAGCAACCGCTTCTTCGCCACCGTCTCTGAAATCGATGGGCATCCATATATCCGGATCTCAATCGGCTCTACCTGGACGATGCGGCATCACGTCGACTCGCTCTGGGAATTGATCCGAGAAAGCACAGGGGCGATGGAAGAAACCCGCGAAAGGGAGAATCTATGGGAACGGTAACCACCAACGACGGAGTACGCCTCGGCTACATCGAAGCCGGCGCCGGTCCTGCGCTCGTGCTCGTCCCGGGCTGGAACCAGACAGCCGCCTTGTTCGACCGCCAGATTGATGCCTTCAGCGAGGCATTCCGCGTGCTGGCACTCGACTTGCGCGGCCATGGCGCCTCAGAGGCACCTGACCACGGATATCGCATTTCCCGCTATGCCATGGATCTCAAGACGCTGATCTCCGAGGTCGCCGACGGGGAGGCCCATGTGCTGGGCCACTCGATGGGCTGTTGCGTGCTGTGGTCGTACTTCGATCTTTTCGCCGGCGACGGGATCAACCGGGCCGTTTTTGTCGACATGTCCACCCATCCGGTAGCCAACCCCGCGTTCACCGACGAGCAGGTGGCCAACTTCGGCTCGACCATGCCGGCATCCGACCTGTTCGATTTGGTCAACGGGCTTTCGGACGGCGCCGAAGCGCACATCGTCCCCGGATTGGTCGAACACATGGTCACCGAGTCGATCAGCCCTGAGAGCAAGGCCTGGATCCTGGCCGAGAACAGGCGGATGCCCGGGCCGCTATCAGCCAGGGAGCTCTTCTCCGACATCTTGGCCGACTGGCGCGACGTGCTTCCCCGAATCAACCGGCGGAGTCTCTACATCGCCGGCGAGGCGTCCTTCGTTCCCATGACTGCCACCAAGTGGGCAGCCGAGCAGACCCCCGGTGCCCGCTTCGAGTCAATCGGCGGACACGAGGGAGGCAACCACTTCATGTTTGTGGAGAACCCCGACCGCTTCAACCGCCTCGTTCTCGATTTCCTGACCAACTCCGACCACTGAACCCTCCATACCCGAAAGGAACAACCATGTTGAACAAACGCCTACTGGCAATCGTCCTGAGCCTATGTCTGATCGCCGCAGCCTGTGGCAACGACGACGACGGCACAGCCGCAGTAACTGCTCCCGCTCCGACCGCGGCATCCACCAGCAGCTCAACGGAGGACGCTCCCCAGCAAGCAGAGCCCGACGACGGAGAACCAGAACCAGGCGAGGCTGAACCAGATGAAGCTGAACCAGATGAGGCTGAACCAGGCGAGGCTGGACCAGCGCCTGCCTCCAGCGCGTCGCTAGACGTCGATGCTGTGCTGGCAGCCGACTTGAGCGCCTGCGGGCCTGCACCCACCGGAGAAGCCCTGAAGATCGGCTATGCCGCCGACTTCTCCGAACTCGGCGGCTTTGTGGACATTCCCGGCTCGAGCGCGGCGGCGTATTTCGCCGAGCTCGTGAATTGTGTCGGGGGGATCGACGGCCGACCCCTCGAATTGGTGGTTCGCGACATCGAGGGAGATCCCGAAACCGCCGGCCGAGTGGCCCAGGAATTGCTCGATGACGGCGTCACCGCCATCTTGGGTCCAGCCTTCTTTGATGTGAACCAGGCCATCTTGCAGGTGACAGCGGGCCACACACCGCTGATCTCGGTGTCTTCCACCGAGCCGCTGCTGGCCGACCCCGCCCAGCTGAGCCTGTTGGCGTCATTCACCGATACGGCCCAAGCCAAGGCGGCTGCTCAGTTCGCCGTCGATCAAGGGTGGCAGACTGCGGCCACGTTCAGCGTGCCCGGCCCGTATTTCGGCTACGTCGTCGAGGTGTTCACCGAAGAATACGAAGCCCTCGGCGGCGAGGTGCTTGGCGACTACCCCTTCGTGCCAGCCGAAACGACCGATTTCTCTGCGCAGGTGAACGAAATCGCCGCGCTGGATCCGCAGCCCGACGTCATCTACTCGGCGCTGCTGGCATTCCAAGCAGCGATTTTGGGCGGCCAACTGGACGAAGCTGGAATCGACGCCGAAATGCTGGTGGCCGATGCTTTCACCGCGACCGGCGGCTACTTCATCGATGGCGTAGAGGGGTTCTTCCACACATCGCACACCTTCCCGGCGCCCGACGGCCGCATGGTCCGGTTCCTGAACTCGTACGAACAAGCCAAGGGCACCGCACTCGAGAGCGACTCCTATGCCGCTTTGGCCGCGGACGCGATCCTGGTAATAGCCCAAGCCGTGATCGACACTGGCTCGCTCGATCCAGTCACGGTGGGCGAAGCCATGATTGCGGGAACCGGAGTCGACGGTCTGACCGGCGTGCTCGCCTACAACGGCGGCGGCACCCCGAACACACCTGTCTACGTCCACCAGGTGGTTGACGGAGGGCCTTCGTTGGCCGCCGTGTACGAGGTGTTCGAATAAGCGCCGGGCAAACCCGCCTCGGTTCCCAGCATGGGCGACGACATCATGGCGACGACTGGCAACCCCTGATCGCGGAGTCGGCCCTGTGATGTTCGACAACCCCCTGACCGACAAGGCCTACCAAGTGGGTTCGAAGACCTTCGACGAGCTGTTGGCCGTCGAGTCAGTTGAGGTTTCCTACGGTCCGATCCGCGCCCTGTATGGCATCTCCCTCACTGTTGGGTCCGGCGAGACGATCGCTCTCATCGGACCCAACGGGGCGGGGAAGACCAGCCTTCTCAATGCGGTCATCGGAATGCGCCGACCGAGCCAAGGCCGCGTCCGCTGGAAAGGACGCGACATCACCGGGCTGCCGCCCCAACAGCGCATCCGCCTCGGCATGGCCCTGGTTCCAGAGCATCGCCGCATTCTCGGCACCCTCACAGTTGAGGAGAACCTGCTGGTTGGCGCCATCACCCTTCCTCGTCGGCTCCGCCAAACCCGAGCCGACGAGCTGATGGAGCGATTCGATATTCTGGGACGCAAGCGATCGCAGCGGGCCGGGCTGCTGTCGGGCGGCGAGGCCCAGCAACTTGCCATAGCCCGAGCGCTGATGGCCTCTCCTGATCTGCTCTTGATGGACGAGCCGACGCTCGGGCTGGCCCCGCTGGTGGCCGCCCAGGTTTTCGAGCTCATCGATGAATTGCGCCGCAGCGGCATGACCCTGATCGTCGTCGAGCAGAACGCCCGCCGCGCCTTGGAATCCGCCGACTCTGCCTGCATCCTGCGCACCGGGCAAATTGTCGAGCAAGGCCCAGCCCAGCAGATCGCAGCCCGAGATGACATCTTCGGATCTTTCCTCGGAGACACACCCGTCGACGGCGACGCCGGCTCGCCGGATGGTCGTCGGCAAACCGGGCAGGCGCCAACAAAGAGCGGCCATGACTGAGATCGTCCAGCAGTTGGTCGACGGGTTGGGGCGGGGTGGCGAATATGCGTTGATCGCCCTGGGCGTCGGGCTGATATTCGGCGTCATGCGCATGGTGAACTTTGCTCACGGCGAACTGATCACCGTCAGCGCATACGCCTCCTACGGTCTCGCCCTAACCGGGGCGACCTGGTGGATCTTGGTCCCGGGCATCGTCGTCACCGCGATCCTCACCTCGGTACTGGTGGAGTTCGTGGCGTTTCGGTGGGTGCGCTCGGCCACCGACTTCGCCATGCTGCTGACCTCGTTCGGGGTGCACTTCGTGGTTCAAGCCGCATTCGTGATGTTCGTCTCGGCGTCATCTCGACACTTCGCGCGCCCAGCCTGGATCACCTCCACCGTCACCATCGGCGGCATCCGCTTCGAAGCGATCGACTTGGGCATCATCGCCGCCACCGCGCTGAGCCTCGCCTTCACGGTTTGGGTGCTCCAACACACCGTCTACGGCATGGCCATCCGGGCCGCAGCTGAGGATTTCGACACTGCCCGGCTGCTCGGTGTCCGCTCCGACCAGGTGATTCGGATGGCATTCGCCCTGGCCGGCCTGCTCGCGGGAATCGCAGCCGTGTTCTTCTTGATGAGAACCGGGCGGGCCGCTCCGTCCGCCGGCCTGATCCCGATGCTGAAGGGAGTACTCGCCGCGCTCATTGGCGGTCTGGGCCGACTCCAAGGAGCGGTGATCGGAGGCCTGTTGCTCGGGCTGGTCGAGATACTGCTCGTTTCCCGCCTGCCCGACAGCGTCGACGGAATGGTGAACGGCATTGTCTTCGTCCTCGTGGCCGTCCTGTTCATCTTCCGGCCCACGGGCATCCTCGCTGCCGGATCATCACAACGACCATGAAGATGGCCAGCCGCAGCCGCGAGCAGAAACACCGCGACCGTGTTGCCCGTCGGGGCTGGATCTCCGGAGGGGGGCCCAGTCGCCTGGCCGGCGTCTTCCTAGGTGCTGCGCTCCTTTTTGCCGCAGTGGTGCTCATCGGACTCGGCTACACGGCCGGAGGAGGGGCTTCTCGGGAAACCCTGTTCACAACTTTGCTGATCAACGCCACGGTCGTCGTGGGTATGCAGGTGTTCATCGGGAACACCGGCATCTTGTCATTCGGGCACGTCGGCTTCGGGGCAGTGGCTGGCTACGCCTTCGCGATCTTGGCAGTAGACGTCGAGTGGAAGCGCCGGCTCATCGGCGATGCCCCATTCGGTGCTTCGGACGTGTCGATTCCAGCTGAGGCGGCCATTGCGGCCGCTACCGGGCTGACCCTGGTGGTAGCAGTGATCGTCGGGCTCGGCATGGTTCGCTCAGGAGCGGCCACCGGCGACATCGCGGCCACGGTCATCACGCTGGCCGTGCTGTTCGCCGTCTACGAGACGGCCATCAATTGGACCGACATCACCGGAGGCAACCGGGGTGGGATCAGCTTCCGCCCCGGAACCGCGATGCCGGGGCGCTCCCACGCCTACGCCGGCTTCGGACTCGCACTGGTGATTGCCCTGCTCTATCGGTCATCTCGTTCGGGGCGCCTGGCGCGGGCTAGCCGGGAAGACGACCTGGCCGCCCGCTCACTGGGGGTGAATCCCGCCCGCCACCAGATGCTGGCTCTGCTCCTGTCGGTCGGCCTGGTTGCCGTGGGCGCCTGCCTGCGGGTTTGGCTGTCGGGAACCGTATCCCCCGAGAGATTCTTCATCGATTACACGCTGTTGACGCTCACAATGCTCGTTGTCGGCGGTCGCAACAGCGTGACCGGCGCCGTGGCCGGCACGGTAATCGTCACCGGGCTCACTGAAGTCACCAGACTTCTCTCCGGGCCTGACTTCAACCCCGGCCCATTCGACTTCGTGATTCGACCCGGACTCACCGACATCTGCCTCGGCCTGGCCATGCTCGGCTTCATGATCCTGCGTCCAAACGGATTGCTCCACGATCGCGAGATCACCGACTTGCCCGGGCTGCGCCGCTTGAACCGGCTCCAAAGGGCTCTTGCGCCTGCGAGCCCGATCCCGAAGACACCGAAAAGCTTCGACGTCGAATCTGCACCAATCGAAGATTCGCCCTGGCCACGCCCCGCACCCCCAGCCGACGCCGGGCACCTACTCGAAGTGGCCGACGTTACTGTGGAATTCGACGGCCTGGTTGTCTTGTCTCAAGCCCACCTGTCGGTGGCAAAGGGCCGGATTTGCGGCCTCATCGGACCCAACGGAGCTGGCAAGACCACCATGTTGAACGTTTTGACCGGCATCGTGTCGGCCTCATCGGGCCACGCGGTGGTGTGCGGCCGCTCGATCGACGGCATGGCCATCCACAGACGGGCTCGTTCAGGCATCGCTCGCACATTCCAGAATCTCCGCCTCTTCGCCGACTTGACGGTGCTAGAAAACGTGGAGGTGGTGGCCCTGGCCCACGGCGCCACACCCGACTCGGCTCGACGGCAGGCAGTTGCGATGATCGAGCTGAATCAACTCGGCGACATGGCGTCGCGGCGGGCGAGGCATCTGGACTACGGCGCGTCGAAGCGGCTGGAGCTGGCCCGGGCCGCAGTCTCGCACCCGCAGTTCCTTCTGCTCGACGAGCCGACATCGGGCTTCTCCGAAGCAGAGTCCCGGCTGATCGTGCAGCAGATCCGCGCCATTGCGGCCCGGATCGGCTGCGGTGTGGTGGTCATCGACCATGATCTTGCGTTCATCACCGCGATATGCGACGAGGTGTACTGCTTGGACCAAGGGTCGGTCATCGCCCACGGCTCGGTGGCGGAGATCCGCTCCCATCCCGAAGTGCGAGCCGCGTACACCGGCGAATAGGCGGTACTGCCCCTCTGTTCCGCCTAGAAGGGAGCCAACGGGATCGGACGGGTCTCCGCCACCCGGCGCTGGCAAAGGCCGCTCACCGGTGGGTTATCGTCGAAACGCCATGAGCTTCGCATCGCTGCTGCTGGCGCCCGAGCTGCCCGCCGGGCCCGACACCCCTGGGGTGATCGTTGCCCGGCCCGACGGCGACGAAGTGACCCTCTACTTCGATCTGATGGAAGCAGCCAGGCGGCTGGCGGCCACTCTGGCCGATGCCGAAGTCGCTCCTCGCACGCCGGTGGCCTGCCTGCTGCCGCCCAGCGCCGACGTGGTGGCTGCTTTTTTCGGTACCTGGGCGGCCGACGGAGTCTACGTACCGGTGAACCCCCGCCTTTCCGACACCGAGATCGACCACATCCTCAGTGAGGTGAGCCCCGCCGCGGTGATCGGCTCGCCCGAGCAGCTCCACCGGGTGAAAGCGCCCATCACCCGTATCGCAGCCGATGGCGAAATGGGCTGGTCGGTGGCGGAGCGCCGGGCAACCAGTCCGGCCTTCCATGATCCGGGCATCGCCACCGTGTCGTTCACCTCAGGCACCACCGGCAGGCCCAAGCCCATCGAACTGCAATCCGACGCGGTGTTGCGGCTGATGGACACGATCGTCTCCACGGTGCGCAAAGGGCGAATACCCACCGAGCGGCCGACCATGCCCAACGTCATCCCGGTGTCCACCTCGCTGTGGGCGGGGATCTACAACGTGATCTTCGCCGTCCGCACCGGAAGCCCAGCGCTGCTGATGCCCACTTTCGACGCCTTGGAATACGCCCGAATCGTGGGCCACTACCAGATCGCCTCCACCGTGCTGCCCCCGGCGGCCATCACCATGCTCAACGACGAGCCCGGCATCGAGAGCCTCGATCCGCTGCGCATCATCCGCTCCATCACCGCTCCGCTGTCGCCGTTGCAGGCCCGCCGCTTCTTCGGGCGGTATGGCGTGATGGTGCTGAACGGGTACGGGCAGACCGAGGTGGGCGGCGAGATCGTGGGCTGGACCGCCCGGGACTTCCGAGAGCATCCCGAGAAGCTAGGCGCCGTTGGCCGGCCCCACGACGGGGTGGAGCTGCGGTTCGGCGAAAGTGACGAGCTGTGGGTCCGCACCGCCTACACCGCCTCTATGGACAAGAAGGGGCGAATGGGCGACCGCCTCGATGACGAGGGCTTCTTTCGCACCGGCGACATCGCCCGCCTCGACGAGGACGGCTTCTTGTGGATCGAGGGCCGGGAGTCGGACATGATCAACCGGGGTGGGCTCAAGGTATTCCCCGCGGAGGTGGAGGAGGTGCTGCTGCTGTCAGAGGCGGTGTCCGACGCTTCGGTGGTGGGGGTACCCGACGACCGTTTGGGCGAGGTTCCCCACGCCTTCGTGGTGCCGGCCGACAACCGCGCCGCCCCCAGCGGCGACCACTTGGACCAGCTGTGCCGCCAGCACTTGGCCCCCTACAAGGTGCCGGTGACCTTCCAGGCGCTAGAAGCCCTCCCCCGCAACGAAGTCGGCAAAGTGCTGCGCCGAGTCCTCATCGACCAAGCCGCCGCTCCTTTCGATGGCGCATGAACTAGGTGTATGCTTACCTAGTGCGGCGTATACAGCTATATATGGATGACGATCTGGATCACGCCCTCACTGCGGAGGCAGCGCGATCCGGGAGGACCCGGTCTGAATTGGTCAGGATGGCAGTGCGCCAGTCCTTAGAACACGAGCTCACCGAGAGCCCTGACCCAATCGATGCCCTGATCGGATCTGTTGACATCGATCCCATCGACAACATCGACGCCGCCATCTATCTCCAGTGAGGTTCGCAGACACTTCGTTTTGGGTGGGTTTGCTGCTTCCCCGCGACCGACGGCATCCCGATGCCACTGTCCTATGGACCAGGGACAATGAGCCTATTCGCACTTCCAATCTGGTGCTCGGTGAGACGTGGACTCTGCTGAGGTACCGAGCTGATCACCACACGGCTGTCCGATTCCTGGACACCATCAACCAATCGGGCCGTGTTTCCCAAGCCCCGATGGATGCAAATATCAACGAGCGTGCTTGGGAATGGCTGCACCGACACGATGAGCGGGCCTACTCCTATGTGGACGCGGTCAGCTTCGAAATCATGCGACGGGAGCGTATTACCGAGGCCCTGGCATTCGACGGCGACTTCGCCGCAGCCGGATTCATCGAAGTGCGCCCCTGAGACAGCGGCGCACCCATGCACTCAAGGGTCTGTTGATTCGTCTCTGGCCAGGGAAGCAGCAGAAGCAAAGAGCTATGCGCGACACCGGTTTTCCCTAGGCAGGATGATTGACAGCTAGGTTCAGCTCTTTCAACATCACTAGCGTCGCCCCGTGGTTTCAGGTGTTGTGGGCAAACGGCCAGCTTGGGTGTCGGATGAGATGTTCCCGTTCGAGAGCCGGTTCGCCACTTCTCCGCGTGGACACATGATGCACTACGTCGATGAAGGTTCTGGAGAACCGATCGTGTTCGTGCATGGCAATCCGGCCTGGTCGTTCGAGTTCCGACATCTGATCGGAGGTCTGAGGTCGGAGTTCCGCTGCGTGGCACCCGACCACATCGGATTCGGTTTATCGTCGCGCAGCCACCAAGAGGAGGATCATCATCCGGCAGTTCACGCGGAAGCCCTAGCGGCTCTAATGGACGATTTGGACCTCCATGATGTGACGCTGTTCATGTCGGATTGGGGCGGGCCGATCGGTCTCGACTTCGCACGCCAGTCTCCGGATCGGGTCAAACGGCTCATCATCGCTAACACTTGGTGCTGGCCGGTGAACCGCGATCTCCATTTCTGGTTCTTCAGCAAGATGATGTCGGGCCCGTTAGGTCAATATCTGATCAAGCGGCGCAACTATTTCGTCAACGGAGTCATGCTCCGGGCAGTCGGGAACAAGGACTCGCTGAGCGAAGAGGCAATGGAGCACTATCGCCGGGCACAGCCCTCACCGGCCGAAAGGGAAGCAAACGCCGCTCTGCCGGGATACATCGTTGGCGCCACTGACTGGCTCCAGACCATCTGGGATGAGCGCTCGGCCTTCAACGAAAAGCCCACACTCATTTTGTGGGGGAACAAGGACATCGCGTTCCGGACTAAGGAACTCAACCGCTGGAGGTCGGAACTCGTCGACGTACGAACGCACGAGTTCTCAGACTGCGGCCACTTCCTCCCTGAAGAAGCACCCGATCGGATTCTGCCGCTTATGCGGGCTTTCATAAGCCAGGGCCGTTGAGATGCAATCCCACTTCGACAACGAGTTGTTCGATTTCTTGGTCGAGTTGCAGGCAAACAACAACCGCGAGTGGTTCGGAGAACACAAGGAACGGTACGAGCGGCATGTCAAGCAGCCGCTGCTGGACTTCATCGAAGACTTCGAGCCGTACTTGCACTCAATCAGCAAGCATTTCGTCGCCGACGCCCGAGCCAACGGCGGGTCCATGTTCCGGATCTATCGCGACGTCCGCTTCTCCAAGGACAAATCTCCCTACAAGACGCAGGCCGCGGTCCACTTCCGCCACGAGGCCGGCAAGTCGGCCCACGCGCCGGGGTTCTATCTCCACCTGGCGCCCGACGAAGTCTTCGCCGGAGTCGGCCTCTGGCGGCCAGACTCAGCTGCGCTGGCAGGTATCCGTCACCAGATCGTCGCCGATCCCCATAGCTGGGATCGGGCTGTGCAAGCCCCCGGCTTCGCCGAACAATTCGAACTGACCGGAGACTCGCTGAAGCGCCCCCCGAAGGGGTTTGATCCCGATCACCCGAAAATCGAAGACCTCAAGCGTAAGGACTACGTCGCCACGATCCCATTATCTGAGCAAGAGGTCACGACCGCGGGCTTCATCGAATCATTCGCCGACGCCTGCCGCAGAGCTTCGCCATATGCGAAGTTCCTGACAACAGCCGTCGGCCTCTCGTACTGACCGAACCAGATTCAAATACCAGGCAGGGGGGCTTCCGGTACGCGCACTGAGCCTGCTGCGATTGCTTGCCGTAGCCAGGGTCCAATTGATGGGTGGGCTAGCTTCAGCCGGCCTCGCCCACTGGGGCTGACCATACCCGACAGCAACAGCCGCCTGCGATAGGCGCTGGCGCTGGCCTTGCCTATTCCAGCCTCTTCGCATATCGCGGCGACCCGAGGCGAATCGTCTGCCTCGGCAAGAACAGCCAAGGCAGCCAGGAAGCGCTTGTCGGTGTCCGACAGGCTTTCCCATGTCGGGGCAAACAAGTGACCTTCGAGCGACTCTCTGGCCTCGGCGACGGCCCCTTTTGCGTGGTTGACGGCGATTGGGTTGCCCGTACCCCCCGCCGAGCGCCACATCTTGTCGCCCACAAGTTGGAGCATGTACGGATGGCCAGCCACAGCTGAGGTGGCTATATCCAGAGCCTCTTCGCTGATGATGCCACCGTGCATCTCAATCGGCTCTTGCAGTCCGCGCCGCGCCTCGGGTTCTGACAAGAGGTCCACTCTATGGACAGCAAGGCGCTGTAGGAATGTCGATTTCCTGTCGGCCAGCAGCGTTTCGGTGATATAGGGCAGTGCCGCCCCCACGAACACCAGAGCCCGTCGCTCCCGTTTTGCTATGTGCTGAATGTATGAGCCGAGCTGTCTCGCTTTGGCCAGTGGGATCGCATGCATTTCATCCATAGTGAGCAGCACGCGGACATCGATTTGGGCGGCCGCGCTTGCGAGTTCACTGAGATCGCGTCGAAGGTCATCGCCGTATCTCGTCCTCTTCGGATCGGACTCCTCGTCAAACGAGACACCGGCTGACAAGCCTCCAACTCCCAAGCTCATTCCCGACACCAGTCGTTTGGCGGATTCGCCGTGAGCTTGCACCAATGACTCGTGTGCTCGAATGACCTCCTTGTGGGTCTCCGCAATCGGGTCGCCGTCCGTACCTGAGACTGAAAGAACCAGCCACCCACGCTCTGCTCGGGCAGCGTCCTCAATCTCGTTCAACACAACCGTCTTGCCCAAACCCCGCGGCGCCAACAGCACATTTGCCCCTCCCTCACTGGCAGGATCACCGGCCAGCAGGGCACACACGTCGCGGATCAGCTCATCCCTTCCCACCAAACACGGCGGCGTGCTCCCAAACCCAGGAGTGAACGGCAGCGAATCCGGGACATCTCCTACATTAGGAAAGTAGCGGGGTCGTTCTCCCTCCACCCCCGCAGTTTATCTCAACGCTTCACTATTTTCTTTTTCTTCTCTGTTTTCACTTTCTTCACTATTTTCTTTTTCTTCGCAATGGCCAGCCCAACCTCAGGAGGTCTTGGGCGAGGGGGTGTAGTTCTCAAGTTCGGGGATGATCTCTTTGCCCAGCAATTCGATGGTGCGCATGATCGACTCGTGGGAGTGATAGCCGAACTGCACGTAGCAGATGAGCTGGTCCACGCCGAGGTCGGCGTAGTGCTTCATCTTCTCGTAGCAGGTGTCCACATCGCCCACCACGATCATGTCGGCCTCGTCGAAGTGGTGGATGAGGTCGTCGATTCCCTCTTCCATCAGCGGCTTGAGCAGCGGGAAGGTGGCGTCGCGCTCCTCTTGTGACAATTCGGGCAGCTCCCAGTCCAAGGTGAACTGGGCCAGGTTGGTGTACCACCACTCCACCGACTTCCACACCTCGTTGTCCAGCACCTGCTGGGGGGTGTCGGCGCAGTGCACCAGGGTGTAGGCCGCGGTGGCGTTGGTGGTCACGTCGGTGATGGGCTCGGGGTTCTCGGCCGCGGCCCGGTAGTTGCGGATGTGGCGGCCCATGGCCTCCAGCGGCTGCATGATGGAGAACGACAGCATGCCCATGCCCGCCTTGCCGGCCACCGCGGCGGAGTTCTCCGAGGCGCACGCCATCCACGCCGGCGGGTGGGGGTACTGCATCGGCTTGGGGGTGACCATCCGCTTGGGGAACTTGAACCGGGGCGAGTCGTACTCGAAGTACTCCTCACGCCACATGCCGCACACGATCTCGATGGCCTCCTGCCAGTCGTCGCGGGACCGCTCCCGGTCGACGCCGAAGGCGATCTGCTCCATGGGGGTGGACCGGCCGGTGCCCCACACCGCCCGACCGTTGGACAAGATGTCAACGGTGGCCACCTTTTCGGCGATCCGCTGCGGCGGGATGAACCCGAACGGGGTCAGGGTCACGCCGAAGCCCATCTTGATGTTCTCGGTCACCATCGACAAGGCACCGAGGAACACCTCGGAGGCGGGACAGTGCGAGCGGCCCTCCCGGAAGTGGTGCTCCACCGCCCAGATGGTGTTGAACCCGAAGTTGTCGGCCAGCTTGATCTGCTCGACGGCGTCCTTGTAGGCCTTCTGCTCCCGCTCCCTTTGACCCCAGGGATGGGGCTTTCCCCAAGGCTTGGGCGCATCAACCTCGTACAGCAAGTCCAACTTCATGGCGGCGACGTTACCGACCAGCCTCGGATCAGCGCATCTTGGAGCCCACGCCAGGGCCGACCTCAGCCTCCGCTTCGGCGGCCAGCCGGAACCCCATGTGCCCGGTGGTGGAATCGGGGCCGTTGGCGTGCCGGGCAGCCACCCGATACCGGTTGCAGTAGGAGTCGTGGCACAGGTACGACCCGCCCCGGATGGACCTGACCCGGCCCTGGGGAGGTCCCATCGGATCGACCAGCGGCCTCTCGGGGGGGAACCGGTTTTCGAACCAGTCAGCGCACCACTCCCACACGTTGCCCGAGCAGTTGTAGAGGCCGAACCCGTTGGGCTGGTACTCGTCCACCGGCGCGGTGCCCACGTAGCCGTCCTCGGCGGTGTTGTGGCTGGGGAACTCGCCCTCCCAGATGTTCAGCCGAGGCACCCCGTCGGGACACAGCTCGTCGCCCCACGGGAGCCGGGCCTGTTCCAGCCCACCCCGGGCGGCATGCTCCCACTCGGCCTCGGTGGGCAGCCGGGCCCCGTACCACGCCGCGCAGGCCGCGGCGTCGAACCACGACACGTGGACCACTGGATGGTCGCCGCGATCCTCCACCGACGACTGGGGCCCTTCGGGCCGGGACCAACAGGCCCCTTCCACCTGCCGCCACCACTCGGCGCCTACTACCCCCCGGGTGGGCTGGAAGTCGTCGGGCAGCAGCCCGCCGAACACGAACGACCATCCCTCCCGCTCGGCGATGGTCACGTGCGCGGTGGCTTCCACGAAGGCGGCAAACTCGGCGTTGGTCACCGCGGTGGCCGCGATCTGGTAGGGCCTCAGCACCACCTCACGCACCGGTCCCTCGCCATCGCCTTCGAACCACACCTCGTCGGTGCCCATCAGAAACGACCCGCCGGCCAGCGCTACAAACTCCACCTCAGGGTCATACCATGAATCCATGAAGACAACCGGAATCATCTTCGCCGGCCTGGATTGCGATGCCGACGCCATCGAGGACTGGAACCGCTGGTACGACCTCGAGCATCTGCCTCCCAACATCGCCCTGACCGATGTGATGCACGGTCGCCGCTATGTGGCCCCGCCCAGTCACCAGGCGCTGCGCCCCGATGGCTGTGACGAGGCCTTCTCGGAGGGCCGCAGCGCGTTCCTCACCGTCTACTGGCTGTGCGGAGACGTCGACGGGGTGATGGCCACCATGACTGACTACCGAGAAGTCCTCGTGGAGGCCGACCGGATGTTCCCCGACGAGAAGAAGATCGTGCGGCTGGGCGACGCCCTGGCCCTCGACTGGGCGGTGGCCGATCCGGCGCTGAAGGCAGACCCCGGCGACATCCCCCACATGTCCCACACCGACCTCCACGTAGTGTTGCGCCGAGGCATGGGCGACCAGAATTGGCACCGTGCCATCTATGCCCCCGCCGCGGTGGCCGTCGACGGTGTCCATGCAGTGGTGTCGTTCACCTCACGATTCGCCCCCGACACCGCCATCGATCTGCACATGATCGAGGGCAATCCCAACGAGGTGGTCCCCGCGCTGCGGGCCGCCACCCCTTCCCGGCCCGCCACCACCGATGTCGGCATGGACGGGCCATTCCAACTCATCGAGCCGCTGCGCTACCCGTGGGCTGAGCAGATCCGCGGGTCATGGATGCCCCAAACGGTCGCCTGAGCGACCCGGCGTCCCATAGGGGAGCCAAGAGGCGGGCATCAGGGGACTCCCCATCGCTTCGCCGCGCCAAGCGCCGGGCCACCGGCCTGCTGCTAGCGGCCGCCGCCCTATTTGTGGTCATTCGCCTGCTCACCGACGGCGACGGCTGGGCCGGCTATGTGGAAGCCGCCGCCGAGGCCGCCATGATCGGCGGGCTGGCCGACTGGTTTGCGGTGACCGCCCTTTTCAAACACCCGCTGGGCATCCCCATCCCCCACACCGCCATCATCCCCCGCCGCAAAGACGCCATCGGCGCCAGCCTGGGCGAATTCGTGCAGGACAACTTCTTCGACCCCGACGACCTGGCCCGCTGGGTGGCCGATCGGGCACCCGCCGAGGCCCTTGGGCGTTGGCTGGCCGCCGAGGGGGACTCCGGGCTGGTCTCAGCCCCCGCGCTGGGCCGGTTGCTGGAATCACTGGTCGATGGAAAGCACCATCGCTCCATGGTCGACGCCGCCGTCGAGCGGGCCGACCGCTTTCTGGTGGACAACCACGGCGTGCTGCGGGACCGCATCGTCGAAGAAGCCCCCGTCTATACCCCCAAGGTGCTCGACCACCACATCTTCAACCGACTCCATCGGGGGGTGCGCGGAGTGCTGGCCGATATGGCCGACGATCCCGAGCACGAACTGCGCCTGCGCATCGACGCCGGCCTGAGAAGCTACGCCCAGCGACTCCAAACAAATTCGGCACTGGGTAGCCGGGTAGAGGCCGCCTTGGTCCGAGTCGGACAGTCGCTGCAATCCGAATCCACTCTTCAGAACCGGGTCGACCGGTGGCTCGTCTCCGCAATGAGCTTGCTGGCCCGCCACGCCCAAGCCGAGGTGGCCAACGTGATCGGCACCACCGTGGCCCGCTGGGACGCCGACGACACCAGTACCCGCATCGAACGCCGAGTAGGCCGCGACCTCCAGTTCATCCGCATCAACGGCACCCTCATAGGCGCCCTAGCCGGCCTAGCCATCCACGGAATCAAGCAGATCCTCTAATCGCTGAACTGAGCCCGCAGCTCGTGCTTCAGCACCTTCCCGGTCGCATTGCGGGGCAGCGAGTCCACGATCTCCAGCTGCTCGGGGATCTTCTGAGGCATTATCCCTGATGACCGGAAATAGTCCCCCACCTCAGCCAAAGTAAGGCCGTCTGCCCCAGTAGCCAGCTCCACCACCGCGCACACCCGCTCGCCCCGCTCTTCGTCGGGCAGGCCGATCACGCCGGCATCCAACACCTTGGGGTGGGCGAACAGCAGGTCCTCAATCTCGGTGGCCGAGATGTTCTCCCCTTTGCGGATGATGATGTCCTTCACCCGCCCGGTGAGCGTCACGTACCCGTCGGCGTCTAGAAAGCCCACGTCGCCGGTGTGGAACCAGCCGTCATCAAACGAGGCGGCGGTCAGCGCCTCGTCCATGTAGCCCCGACACACCATGGGACCCCGAATCCACAGCTCCCCCTCCACGCCAACTTCGGCCGGGTCGCCGTCGAAGCCCACCACCTTGATCTCCGCTCCGGCCAGCGGTCGGCCCTCGGTCTCAGCCAGCTTCTCGTCGGGGTCATCGGGAGTGTTCTGGGCGATGATCGGCGCCTCGGTCATCCCCCACGCATGGCCGCATCCCCGCCCGCCCATCTCGGCCATCACCTCATAATGCTGAGACCCAGGCATAGGGGCTCCTCCCCCCGAGCAGAGCCGAAGCTGAGGCAGGATCGGCTCACCGGGCTGCTTGCGCTGCTCGGCCAGAAACGCCATGAAAAAGGCCGGGCCCCCGCCCACCAGGGTGACCCCGTGGCGGGCGAACAACTCCGTGGTTTCCGTTGGGTCAAACGCCTCGGCAATCACCAGCGTGCATCCCGAGCTCAGCGACACCGACAGATTGGACACTCCGCCGATGTGGGCAAAGGGGAAGGCCAGCCCGAACTTGTCATCGGCGGTCACGTGCTGGCGCTCCACCATGGCAAGCCCCGACGCCATCACCGAGGTGTCGCAATGACGAGCTCCCTTGGGGTTCGACGTTGTGCCCGACGTGTAATACACCCACCGGATTTGCTCGGCGTCCTGCGGGGCAGGAATGTCGTTCAGCACCGACGGGTCCCCGGTGGGCAGTTCTCCATCGCACACCACCACGTCCAACCCATCAACCTCCGCAGCAATCCCCTCGGCCATTGCCTGGTAGTCGAACCCCCTCCACACCGAAGGCACCAAGAACAGCCGAGCCTCCGTCTGCCGCACGCAGAAACCCACCTCTCGCTCCCGATAAACCGGAATAATCGGATTCTGCACCGCCCCCAGCCGCGCCAAAGCCGCCTGCAACACCAGCGTCGAAGCCCAAGTGGGCAACTGCCAAGAAACCGAAACCCCCGGCCCCACCCCCAACTCAACCAACCCCGCCGCCACCCGCCGAGCCGATTCCCGATACGCCCCAAACGAAAGCACCCGATCCCGATCATCCACGATCATCGGAGCGTCAGGCGAAAGCTCCGCCCGCCTCTCCACCATCCCCCAAAACGTCCCGCCTGTGAGCATTCGATCAGAATAAGGGCATGGCCACGCTGTCAGTAACCCTTCCCTCGTTCGGCCCTATCTTTCGAGACAACAACTTCCACCAGATCGCCGACCTCGCCAAGATGGCCGAGCAAGCCGGAGTCGACCGCATCATGCTCACCGACCACGTCGTCATGGGCGAGCACACCGACCGCTACCCCTACGGCCCCTTCCCATTTCCTCCAGAGACTGCATGGCTCGAACCCCTGGCCTCCCTAGCCACCGCCCACCGCAACCTCGACGGATTCGGCATCCAGGGCGACATCGACGCAGTGACCGACGAAAACGGCCACCCGTCCATCCGGGCCACCCATCGAGGCCGCCCCCCGATGGGTGGCTGCCGGAGCCACCACCATCAACGTGGTCATGTCATTGTTCTGCCCGTCACACCTAATGGGATGCTGGTAAGCCGACCGGGCAACCCTCAGTCGTAGCGATGCTGGCCCTTATGGCCGTAGGGCCTGGTGCACTGCCTATTGGTTCGCCGCCCCCAATGAGCGCATTGCCAAGCGGAGGACCGTGTGCTCGCACGGCCCTCCCGTATGCCCCTGGCTCTTATGCTGGCAGCACCGTCGGCGAGGCCCTGTAGGGCCACATAGTCCTCTGTTCTGGTAACCACCCCACCGGAAGCGGCCTCGCTCAATCCGAGCACCTTCTCTGCCAAGCTGACGATTTCCGCGGCCCTGTAGATCTGGGTCTTCCCCGACCTGCCGACCTCTTGGACTATCCCCGCCTGCCGCAGGCGGGCAATCCCTCTTCTAATCGCCGATATCGACGCTTCGCTGCCGAGCTCCGATTCAATGGACTCGACAGTGAAGACTGGCTGAAAGGCCATTTCGGAGGCGATCTTCCAAACGGCGGAGTCTGGCCGAATGCCTCCTAGACGGTTTCGCCAGTCCCGCATCAGGTCGTCTGTCAGGCTGGCGGCCATCCGCACCTGTTCGGTCGCCCGCTGGGCGCTGTCGGCGAACATCTCAACCCAGGGCTCGAGGCTCACTGACCGGGCAGGATCGCCGGGTGACCCCTCATACCGCTGGAAGCTGTAGAGGGAGTCGTAGTAGGCACTGCGACTCGCCAGCAGTGCCCTGCTTATCGGAAGGTGCAGAGCATCCCCGCTTCCTCCGCTGTATAGAGCGATTGGGATGAGTGCTCTGCCTGTCCTTCCGTTACCGTCGGGGAACGGGTGGATTGACTCGAATTGGGCATGGGCTACGGCAGCCCGAAGGACTGGCTCGTGGTCGCTGTAGTTGATGTAGTCGACCAAGTCGTCGAGCAGTTGCCGAACCTCTCCTGCCGGCGGGGGGACAAACCGCGCCCCTATTGGCCCCATCCCGGCGGCGACTGGCGCCCCGACCCAAACAGGCCCCAGTCTGAGTTTCCCTGCAAGGTGGGGGGTGTCCGATCTAGCCATCAGCGTCGAGTGAAGATCGAGGATGTCGTCCACCGCGATGGGGCCGCCGTGCTCGGCGATGGACATGGCCTGCTCTGCCATCTCCCAGTTGCCTAGGGCGGCCCTGTTTGCCGCGTCGGCTCCATCGGTTCCCAAAGACATTCCCTCCAGGCTGGCGTAGATTCCCTCGATGGCGCTGGAGCTAAGGCTCTCCCCCTGGGCCATGATGCTGTCCGCCGCCCACCGATAAGAGATGCTTCGGGCTCTTGTGCTGACCGTGTGTGAGATATCGGCGCCGGCCGCGGCAATCCTGTCCGACACGCGTCTGCCGAACTTTGGATTCCACCCCCCCAAAGGGTGCGGGATGTACGCCCCGTACTCATGCCCCTCGGTTCCCGGTGGCCAAACCTGAGTCACATACCTGCCCATCCATCTCCCCCATTCACGCTCACTTGTACCGCCAAATCCGTATTATACAACCATTTATAGCTATTCCAGGTCGATTCTAAGCGATACTCATGCAGTGAATAGTCGTAAGCGGGTGTGTGTCGCCCTCCCGCCCGCGCCGGTCCCGGCCGTCGAGTTGCAGGCGACCTTCGACGACGATGCCAACGAGAACGCCCGTCATGAGCGGATCGTGGCGTTCGCCGACACACAAGCCGTAGCCAGCGGTCACCTGGAGTTGACCCGCGATCCCGCCAACGCGTCGTTGGCCATCGTGGAGGTGAACCCCCTCGGCGGCGAAGCATCAACGGCTGTCTTGGCCCGACTGCTGGAGCTGACCCAAGCCGACAGCCGCACCTCGGTCATTGCCTGGGGCGACTGCACACCAGACACCGATTCCTACTGGACCAAGCTAGGCGCCGAGTTGCGCTCCACCGAACAGGAGTCCGATTTGGATCTGGCCTCAGTGGACGCCGATCTGATGAGCCGGTGGATCGACGCCGCACCGGACGACATCGAATTGGTGCATTGGAAAGGCCGCTGTCCCGACGAGCACATCGACGCGCTCGTTGCCACCGCCAATGCCATGAACGACGCCCCCACCGACGACCTCGAGATCGCCGACACCTTCTACGACGCAGACTTGTTGCGAGCCGACTTCGACGCCCGCGACACCTGCGGCATCGACTATCTGGGCATATTGGCCGTCTGTGCTGATGGGTCGGCCGCGGGCGCCACTGAAGTATTCGTCAACCGCTACCGGCCCGCCTACTCGTGGCAGTGGAACAAGGTCGTGCTCCCCGCCTTCCGGGGCCGGGGCATCGGCCGCTGGATAAAGGCAGCAATGTGGAGGCGGTTGCGCGCCGACGCCTCCGAAGTAGCCACACTGCGCACCGGCAACGCCGAGAGCAACGCCGCCATGCTGGCCGTAAACACTGAGACGGGCTTCCAACCGTCACACCTAATGGGGTGCTGGCAAGCCGACCGTGCAACCCTCCAAGCAAACGCGGGAGTTTTCTAGTTGACTAGATAACTAGTAAAATATATATTTCAGCGTGATGAGTGAAGTTGAAGCGCGAGAACTTCTCGCTCTACGACTCGGTATCGATCGAGCAGGACGGACTCCGATTGCGACCCAGATCGCCGAGCAGCTGACCTCGAGGGTGGCCTCCGGTGTCTTGGTGGCGGGGGACCGGCTTCCAGCGATGAAAGAGGTCGCCGAGCACCTTGAGGTCAATGTACACACGGTGCGTGCGGCCTACGCCCAGCTCGCGGCCGACGACGTCATAACCATGCAGCGGGGCAGCCGCGCCGTGGTGCTGGGATACGACGCCAACACCGCTCGTTCAGGCCGAGCCAGCGCCCCCACGTTCATGATCGGCGTCATGGTGCCTCAATTCTCCGACTACTACGCCGAGTTCCTCCAGGCGGTAGCGCAATCGGCAGAAATCGAGGGCTGGCTGCCAGTCATTTGCCAAACAAGACAGTACGAGACTCAAACAGTGGCGCGTTACGTAGACCAGATGGTGAGCCGCGGTGTGGATGGACTGATCGCACTGCACTACGAGACACTTGACGACGACGAGACGACGGCAGTGTTGGCGAAAGCCGCAGATCTCCTGCCCTTGGTGCTTGTCGATAGTGCCCCACTCGACTTCGGCCATCAGATCATGGTGGATCGCGTTGCCGGCTCATTGGAGGCGACGAAACACCTCCTAGACCACGGCCATCAGCGAGTCGCCTTCATCTCAACCCCGATCGGATGGACTTCCGCCAGCCAACTCCGTCAGGGATATACCCAAGCGCTTGAGGAAGGAGGTCTCGTGCCCGATTCCGATCTTGTCGTCGCCGCGGGGGACATGTCGCTAGATGCCGGCGCGAAGGCGGCGGCGAGCCTGATGCTGCTCGACGATCCCCCGGAGGCGATCTTCTGCGCTGGGGACATCCTCGCCTTGGGCGCCCTTCAGCACCTGCACGCCATGCAGCAGCGAGTGCCAGAGGACGTGAGCATCATGGGATACGGCGAATTGCCGTTCTCGTCGTTGGCAGGTCCGCCACTTTCGTCGTCCCGCCTTCCCGCCCACGAGCTGGGTGAGCTTGCTGCTTCCACTCTCCGCGACGCCATTGACGGCGGCGAGCGCACGCAAACCGGACCGATTCAAACCTCCCTGATAACACGGCGGTCTTGTGGCTGCCGATGACCCCTCCGAGTGAAGTACACAGCTTTGCCGGGCCGAAAGGAAGCCCAATGAACCCAAAGAAACTGCTCATCATGTGGTTGGCGATCCTGGCTGTTCTAGCTATGGCAGCGTCTGCCTGCGGCAACGATGACGATGCCCCGGCAACAAGCGAACCCGAACCCACCGTCGCGACCAGTGAACCCGACCCAGAGCCCGAGCCAACCTCCGAACCCGAGCCCGAGCCGACGCCGCGAGAAATGCAAGACGTCTCCCTGCGATTGCCTTGGTTCCCGAGCGCTCAGTTCGCAGGCTCGTACGTCGCAGCGGCCAAGGGCTTCTTTGAGGAAGAAGGGCTGAGCGTCACCATCAATCCCGGGGGGTTCGACGTCAACAGCATCACTCTCGTGGCCGCAGGCTCAGATGACTTCGGCTTGCACGACACGAACTCGCTGCTCTTCGCGGCTGTCGAAGAAATTCCCCTCGTGACGGTAGCGACCTATCTCCACGCTCACCCCGGTGCGATCATGTCGCTTGAATCTTCAGGTTTTGAGTCGTTGTCCGATCTAGTGGGCGCCACCATCGGCTTCCAAGAGGGTGGCCCGTGGCAGCTCACCCAGGCCATGCTCACTCAGAACGGAGTCGATCCAGATTCTCTCAACCAGGTCGCAGTCGGCTTCGATCTCACGCCGCTGTTTGAGGGCGACATCGATTTGCTGACGGTGTTTTCCACCAACGAGCCGGTATTGGCCGAACTGCAAGGGTTCCCAGTCGATGTCTTCATCCCCTACGACTACGGGGTGCAAACATCAGCCAATGCTCTGTTCACCACCACCAGCTTCAGGCAAGACAACCCTGAGGTGGTGTGCGGGATGGTTCGGGCCATGGCAAGGGGCTGGCAATACGCATTCGACAACCCAGAAGAAGCGGTCGAAATTATCGTGGCCGTCGACCCCGACAATCTCACGGTCGAAAAGGAGGCGGCATCACTCGAAGCAGTTCGATCAAGCGTCCTCTCCGAATCCGCTCTCGCTGACGGAATCGGGACGATGACCGCCGAGCGGTGGCAAACCGTCGATGAAGTGCTCCGCCAGTATGGTGGACTCGAAGCAGACATCGACCTGGCAAACGTCTACGACGACTACTGCTTCTGAGAATTCCCCTCCGGGAATTGCGTGGCCGGTGCAACCGGTGGCACTGGCCACGCACTTCCTAGGCCCAAGCGAGAGGAGCCTTCGTGGCGATTCTGGACAAGAATGCAAGAACGCGCCACGCCCGGCAGTACCACCTCCATGTGAGTCCAGGCGAGATCGGAAAATACGTGCTGCTGCCAGGCGACCCGGCTCGCGTATCCATGATCGCTCAACACTTGGACGACCCAAGCGAGGTCGCCTTCCATCGCGAATACCGAACCGTCACCGGGCACTTCCGAGGAATCGAGGTCAGCGGCACGTCGACGGGAATCGGGTGTCCATCCGCAGCCATCGCGGTTGAGGAGTTGGCCAACGTAGGGGCAACGCATTTCATCCGAGTGGGCAGCAGTGCCGCCTACCGTCCCGAGATTGCCCAGGGCGATCTGATCGTCAACACGGCGACAATGCGGCTTGACGGCACGAGCGCGGCCTACGTTGACCCGAGATTCCCGGCGGTGGCCGATCACTTCCTCGTTCGGCATCTGATCGATGCCGCTCGAGACCTTGCCGCCGAACGCGGATTCAAGGTGCATGTGGGCATCAACGCATCAAGCGATGCGTTCTACGCCGAGACCCCTGAGTTCGTCGAGCAACTCCAGAAGCACCGCATCTCCAATGTGGAGATGGAGAGTTCAGCCATATTCACCGTCGCCCATTTGAGGGGACTGTTCGGGGCAATGGTCTGTGCCGTGTCCTACAACTACACGCGCCCAGGCGAAGTCGACTTCGAGGGCGAGAACCATGCCCTTGTAGCGGGTTGGGACAATGCAATTGCCGTGGCGCTTGAGGCAGTTGCCCGCTATGAGGCGGACGAAAACATGCCATGACCAGCAGCGGGGGGATCGCGATTGAGGGGGTCAGCATGCAGTTCGGCGGCAGTCAAGGAGTAACTGCGCTCGATGGGATCGATCTGAACATCTCTGGTGGAGAGTTCGTGGCGATTGTCGGGCCCTCGGGATGCGGCAAGTCCACGTTGCTCCGGATCGTGGGTGGATTATTGGAACCAACTTCGGGACACGTGTACGTCGGCGGGAAAACGTCGGGCCAGGCGAGACGCGACGTTGAATTCGGTTTCGTGTTCCAGCAGCCGACGCTGTTCCCGTGGCTTCGAGTCCTCGGCAACGTTCTCTTGCCGGACCGTGTCCTCGGTCGCCGGAACCCTAACAACGGACCCAACAGCAAGGACATCGCGCAGGAGTTGCTACGAGATGTCGGTCTGGAAGGGTTCGAAGACCACTACCCAGGCCAAATCTCCGGAGGCATGCAGCAGCGAGTCGCACTTGCCCGAGCTCTCAGCTACGGCCCCAACACCCTGCTGATGGACGAACCCTTCGGAGCACTCGACGAGTTCACTCGCGACCGCCTCAACCTGCAACTTCTAGAAGTCTGCAACAAGACTGGCTCAACCGTCCTCTTTGTCACCCACAGCATTCAAGAGGCGATCTTCCTCGCCGATCGGGTCGTGATGCTCAGCCCCAGACCGGGACGCATCACCCGGGTCGCCGAGGTGCCATTCCCGAAACCGCGAACCCTCGAAATCCGCTACGAACCCGGGTTTGCTGCACTAGCAGGGGAGCTTCGCGGACTCCTCGTGGGCGATGATGATATTGAGCTGGCGATGAACCAGCCATGAGCAGCATCCGCAAACGCAGCCGTGTCGTCGACGTATTGCTGAGGGTCCTGCCCTCGGTCGTGATCTTCGCCCTCTGCCTTGTCGCTTGGGAATTGTGGGTTAATATCCGAGATGTCCCCGCGTACCTCTACCCCAGCCCATCGGACATCGGGAAAGAGCTGCGAGACGAGGGGCTTTCGCTTGCGGTTGACGACCTCCGCTGGACCATGACCGAGGCGGTTCTGGGATTCCTCCTCGGCAGCGCTGTCGCCCTGTTCACTGGGATCGTATTCGTCCACGCCAAATTCCTTGAGCGCGTGTTCTTCCCGTGGGCGATCGTATTGCAGACAGTGCCAATCGTCGCAGTAGCGCCGCTGCTGACAATCTGGTTCGGCTTCACGCTCACTCCGAAGGTGTTGATCGCCGCACTGATCTGTTTCTTCCCCGTACTCGTCAATGCAACCAAGGGCTTGAGATCTATCAGCAGCCAGGCTGTGGAACTCATGAGCATCTTGTCAGCAAGCAAGTGGTCGCTCTTTTGGCGGGTGCGCATTCCGAGCTCTCTGCCCTATGTTTTCGCAGGTCTGAAGGTGGCTTCGACACTGTCGGTGATCGGCGCAATCGTCGCCGAGTTCACCGGGGCTGACCGAGGGATCGGCTTCGTCATCATCCAGGCCAGCTATCGCCTCGACACCCGGCTGATGTTCGCCGGAATCGCCCTCTCCTCAGCGGCCGGAGTGGTCTTCTTCAACATCATCGGGGCCCTCGAGCGCCTTGCCCTTAGATGGCCTGATGCCCGGCTCGACCGGTGACCTAGCTGCCGCGCCAAACCGCCCGAGGATGGCAGACCCGCCAAACTAGAGCCATGGCCACGCTGTCAGTAACCCTTCCCTCGTTCGGCCCTATCTTTCGAGACAACAACTTCCACCAGATCGCCGATCTCGCCAAGATGGCCGAGCAAGCCGGAGCCGACCGCATCATGCTCACCGATCACGTCGTCATGGGCGAACACACCGACAAGTACCCATACGGCCCCTTCCCCTTCCCCCCGGACACTGCATGGCTCGAGCCCCTGGCCTCCCTAGCCCACATGGCCGCCGTCACCTCACAGGTTCGGTTCAGCACCAAGATCCTCATCGCTCCTCTGCGCCCCGCCGCCGTGCTGGCCAAGACTCTGGCCACCATGGACGTGCTTTCGCAGGGCCGCCTCGAAGTAGGCGTGGGCACCGGCTGGCAACGGGAGGAATACGAAGCTGCCGGCGTCCCCTGGAACCAGCGGGGCCAGCGCCTCACCGACACCATCGCGGCTTGCAAGACCCTCTGGCGGGACTCCCCGGCCTCGTTCCACTCGCCCACCGTCAACTTCGACAACATCTGGTGCGAGCCCAAGCCGGCCCAGCCCGATGGCATCCCCATTTGGGTGGCCGGGGCCCTCCATCCCAACAACCTGGCCCGCCTCGTCGAACACGCCAGCGGCTGGATCCCGCCTCCCTACGCCGACCTCCACGAGCTGGCCGACGGAGTACGCACACTCCAAGACGCCCTAGCCGCGGCCGGCCGCAACCTCGACGGGTTCGGCATCCAGGGCGACATCGACGCCGTGACCGACGAAGACGGCCGCCCGTCAATCCGACCCAGCATGGACGCCGCCCCCCGATGGGTTGCTGCCGGCGCCACCACCATCAACGTGGTCATGTCACTGTTCTGCTGGCGCATGGACCGCGCCCAAGGTTGGTTCGACGATCTCGCCCAGAGCTGGGAATACCTCGCACTCCGCTGACCTCGAAGGCATTGTTCGTTCCCGCCTTTATGCTCCGATGATGCAGTTCCTCAACGCTCGGGAGCTTGATCAGATCCATTTCGAAGCCGCCCTACAACTTCAGCAGCGGCTGGACATCGCCCGCGACCCGGGGATCCCCTCAACTCCAGCCAGCGAGTTGCAGGCGACTTTTGACGACAACGCCAGCGAGAACGCCCACCACGAGCGGCTTGTGGCATTCGACGACTTAGAAGCCGTAGCAATTGGCCACTTGGAACTTCCCCGCGATCCCGCCAACGCGACTTTGGCAATCGTGGATATAACTCCAGTCCACAGCGACGCGTCAATGTCGGTGTTGAGCGAACTGCTAGGAATGGCACGAGCCGATGGCCGAACCTCGGTCATCGCCTGGGGCGACTGCACACCCGAAGCTGATGCATTCTGGACCGGGCTGGGAGCCGAATTGCGCTCCACCGAACAGGAGTCCGATTTGGATCTGGCCTCAGTGGACGCCGACCTGATGAGCCAGTGGATCAATGCCGCACCGGACGACATCGATTTGGTGCATTGGAAAAGACGCTGTCCCGACGAGCACATCGACGCGCTCGTTGCCACCGCCAATGCCATGAACGACGCCCCCACCGACGACCTCGAGATCGCCGACACCTTCTACGACGCAGACTTGTTGCGAGCCGACTTCGACGCCCGCGACACCTGCGGCATCGACTATCTGGGCATCCTGGCCGTCTGCCCTGACGGGTCGGCCGCAGGCGCCACCGAGGTTTTCGTCAACCGCTTCCGACCTGCCATCGCATGGCAGTGGAACACGGTCGTGCTGCCTCCCTACCGGGGCCGGGGCATCGGACGCTGGATGAAGGCAGCAATGTGGAGGCGGCTGCGCGCCGAGGCCCCCGAAGTAGCCACACTGCGCACCGGCAACGCCGAGAGCAACGCCGCTATGTTGGCCATCAACACTGAGATGGGCTTCCAACCGTCACACCTAATGGGGTGCTGGCAAGCCGACGTTCAAATGTTGAATCAGGGGATGTCGCCGTCAGCTCGGAAGCGCTCGACAGCTTCCGCGGGCCGGCCGGCGATGACGCCGTCTACCGGCAAGTCGATGAGTTCGGCGTAGTAGTCGGGGTGCTCTTGGTAGTCCTCGTTGGGCCACACCCACACTGCCAGACCCTCGTCGGCGGCCTTGCCCAGAAGGTCGGGGGTGAGCACGTCGAGGCCGCTGAAGGATGGGGGCACCTGCAAGATGATGTCGTTGGGGTGCAGGGGGACCGACGCAAAGGCCCACGCCGGCAGGGCATCCTGGCCGGGGCTGGTAACGACCTCGGGGGCCAGCTCCCGGAATCCGACCAGCGCCTCGTCTCTGAATGAGACGACCACCACCGAGTCGGTGCGGCCCAACTCCTCGATGTCGGCAGCCAGCACTGCTGCCATCTCGAGTATGAACTCGATGTCGTCTTCACCGTCGTCGCCCGCGGGGGTCTTGATCTCCACATCCAGCACGTGCTCGGGAAACGCCTCTGCTACCGCTCGGAATGTCTCGATCCGGAAGTCGTCAGGGCCGTATCCCGCAGGTGGGTCGATGTCGCCAGTGCGAATGCCCCGATAGGGGTAAGCCTCGGCGGCGAGGTCGTGACTGGGCCACTCCTCCGACCACCAATAGCCGTTGTCGAGTGCCTGAAGCTCCTCATAGGTCATGTCTCTGACCCGGCCGGTTCCCTCAGTCGTGCGATCGACCGTGTCGTCGTGGTGCACTACCAGCAGTCCGTCGGCCGTCATCTGCAAGTCCATCTCCAGCGCGTCCACACCCGCGTAGGCCGCCTGGGAGAAGGCATACATAGTGGAGTGGGGCCATGAGCGGTCGCCGCCGGCGTGGCCGATGACCAGCGGCCGACCCAACGCCAACAGATCGCTTACCGTGCTGGCCGCCGGTGTCGGGACCGGGGGAAGAACTGCCCCATCTTCGCTTCCTGGTTCTTCTTCTCCTTCTAGGGCGTCTTCTTGTGGGACTGCGTCCGATGCGTCATCAGGCTCCACTTCGGCGGGCACCGGTGCACTTGACGTCGGCGGCGCTGTGGGGGTGACGACCGGTGTCTGCTCGACTGGCTCCGGCTCTTCGCTGTCTTCTGTGGTGGTCACAGGGGTTGCGGCGGGCGTCGGGGTGGAAGCTGGGGTGGGAACCGACGATTCGGTGGCGAGTTCGGCGCTCGGAGCACTGTCGTCTCCTCCCCCGCACGCCGCCAACAGCATTCCTACGACGGCCAGCACAAGCAGAATGAGCACAAGCGGAAACCGCGCCGCCTTCCTCGTCATTCGAGGCACGCCAGCATTCTATAAGGGCTGCGGAGAACTTCAGCGTGCGAGTGTCACGCGGCCGCGATTACTCCCCGAGTTGAGACTGAAGGTAGCGCTCGACGCCGATGTCGGCGATCACCCGCTGCTGGGTCTCGATCCAGTCGAGGTGCTCTTCTTCACCTACTAACAGGTGCTCCAGGAGCTCCCTAGTACCGGCGTCGCCTTCTTCCAAGGTCATTTCGATGCCCCGGCGGTACCGGTCCACTGCGGCGACCTCTAGGGCAAGGTCCAACTCCAGTTGCTCGAGCACGGTCTCGCCCACCATCACGGTCCCGAGCCGCTGCAAGTTGGGCAATCCCTCCAACAGCAAGATGCGGTCCATCAGCTTCTCGGCATCTCGCATTTCGTCGATGGATTCCTCGCGGTACTTGTCAGCCAGTCGCTTCCACCCCCAGTTCTCGCACAACTTGGAGTGCACGAAATACTGGTTGATGGCAGTCAACTCAGCGGTGAGGATTTCGTTGAGAAGCCCAACGACTTCCGGGGAACCTTGCATTGGGCGATGCTAACCGGGAATGCCCACCAAGACCGGCGTACCCCGCTCCATGGGACTCTGCTCCAGCAGGTTCTCGATGACATCCAGGCATCGACCGCAGTCGCCGCCTGCCCCGCACTCATCAGTGATGTCGTCCACGGTAAACGACTTCTCGGCGAACATGCTCTTGATGAACTCGGCGTTGATGGCCTTGCAGTGGCAAACAACCATCAGCGCTCACCCACCAGCACGAAGAGGGGATTGCCGATCTGGCCCATACCGAGAGCCACCGACAGCGGGACTCGGCGGATAACCGGAAGGCGGTGTCCCAAACCTTGAACTGTGCAGCTCACCCGGTGAGAGTCGACGCAGATGTCCACCCGGTGGATGCGGCGAAACGTCCCTTGCCAGCCCTTGGCCCGGTCCACATCAGGAACGGCGTCAACGGCAACCTCTTTCTGGCCGCAGCAGCAGTCGAAGGTCAAGTCCGTGGAGGTCTCGTTGGGAGTGATGCGGATCACTGGGCCCCGCATGTGCTCCCTAGCCTCTTTGGTGTCTAGAACATTCAATGGCCTTGTCCTCTGATGCCTCTGCCATCAACAGGTTGGGTTAAGTACGCCTAACGATAGGTAGAAAGGCTAGTGATTTCAAGGCGGACCAAAATTTCCCAGAATCCACCCCGCAGGGGTCGGTGTTCGGGGCCGTGCCGCCAAGTCCACCGTCGGGTCCACTATGGGGTGGGGAGGCCGGCCGTTCATCGACACCCACACATCGGCCCGAACCTCCACATCGGGTACTCCCTGATCCCGATAGTGCCGGGCCAAGAGATGGGCGGTGGCGTGAATGAGGTCGGGACGAACCGCAGCCTGCTCGGCTTGCCAGTCGGTCAAGACCAATCGGGGACTGGCCTGCCAAGTATGTCCAGTCGCCGGATCAGTGATCCGATATTCGGCATAACCGGCCTTTTCGGTCACCATGACCCGCCAAGACCAGTAATACCCCTCCTCGGTCCACCGCACATTCCCGGCGTAGGCGTAGTGGCGAAGCGGCAACGCCAACTCCAGCAAAGCCAAAACAATGAGCACCACCACCACCGGCTTAGCCACTCTCGCAACTTCGCCCGACTTTGCCATCAATGGCTTGGGGGTGGGCGCAGAAGAAGTCGACCACAAGCGCCCTGGCCAGTCCGGAGCGAAGAACACCAGGGTGCCCACGATCATCACCCAGGGGAACACGCCGATCTGGAACAGAACACCGGTTATGAGGTGGAACCCGACTACCGTCCCGTAGGCCCAGGGCCGGGATCTCCGCCACAGCAGCCAGCCCACGATGGTCAGGTCGAAAAACGCCCCCGCCCAACTGGCTGCATACGCCAGCACTGGCTCGTCCAACAATGACCCGACGATGGGCAAGTGCGTGCGATCGGCCAGCCAAAGGCGCATGGGCTGGGCCCGCAGCAGCCAGTCGCCGTTTAGCTTGGCCACGCCGGCGAACAGATAGACCACGGCGATCTGGGCTCTAAGGGCCCACACCACTCCCGCAGGCACGAATCGGGCGGGCATAACTCGTCCCTGCCGGGAATCCAACGACCAGCGGTGGTGGACTGGCAACAGCACCAGCAGCAGCCCAGCCAGGGTGACGTACCAATAGTGGTTGAGATAGAGGGCTGCGTCGATCAGCTCGGTGTAGGCAAATCCGACCACGAACAGCGCTGCCGCCAGACGGTGGCGATAGCCGAGGGCAATGCACGCACCCAACAGAGCCAGCACCGCTACATGCAAGTGCAGCCACGGCGATGGCCAAGGCTGCACCCAGCCGAAGCCCGGATAGGTCAAGTGGTGCTCGGGCTCAAGATAGAGGCTGTCCACCCAGCCCTTGGCCAGAAACCGCACCGAGCTGTACACCGCCAACAACCCGAAGCCAATGCGGAACACCGCCACCGAGTCAGCCGACACTGGCCGACAGGCGGCCGTCGCCAACCGATTAGCGGTCGATCGGCCTGCCGGGCTGAGCGCAGCCCGGCTCCCAACCTTCGAATCAGCCGGAGCTGTCGCCGTCAGCGTCACTGAACCCGATCACCACACCGAGCCGACTCACTACTTCGGTGGCCACCGTGATCTGAACGACCTTGATGGCGTCGCGAGCCTCGATCACCGTCTCTGGAGAGTTCACAACCGCTTGCCGCAACGGCGGTTGAACAGAGTCCACCGCCCCATAGGCCGCATTGAACTGCTCCACCAGCCGCTCGGTCAGCTCGCCTCCCAGCAGCGGTGACAGTCCCTCTCGATCATCTCCCGCGCCCACCAGCACTGCCCGCGCCCCATCCAACCGATGGCGAAGATCGTCAACCCCGGCGCCCGCTGGACCCTCGTCGATGGCCGTGGGGTCGGCCTCCCGGCTCATGGCCCCCAGGGCGTTGCCCAGCTCCAAATCGGTGATGGCTTCCAGCAAGAACAACGTGTCGTTGACCACCGAGTCGATTCCGTCGTTCTCCGCGTCGCCAAACTGGTCGCGATACGGGTCGCCTTCCTCCCAGCCGACCGTCCAGTCCTCCCCGAGCTGATCGGCCTCGTTGGCAATCACCTCGGCAACACCCGTCAAGAACTGGCACCGGCGGGGGTCTTCGAGGGCGGAGAGGGCCTCGTCGCCAGCCCCCAAGACGTATTCCACCGCACCCAGGCCCCGCTGGTCGGCCCCGATGCGGCTCGACAAGCGCTCATAGTCCAGCTCAATCGATGTGTCGGCGATGAGATCCTCAATCTCTTGGTCGGCCACCGGCCAGCGCACCGCCGCCCACGACCTCCGGTCCATCACCGGCCCGACCCACACCGCTTCGGTGCGAGACCAGCTGCGTCGAGTCGCGGCCAAGGCATCCCGGGCCCCAGCCAGCGAGGCCGAGTCCAGAGCCCCGCACAAATCCGACACCGACTCCTCCAGCGCCGCGGCATCGGATTGGAGCTGCTGGTACGCCGGCACGATGAAGCCGTCGGCCAAATCGCCCAGAACTGAGGAGCGAGACGGCGTCCCTCCCCCGCACGCGGCCATCAGCACCGCCGCAACTGCGAGCGCCCATGCTTGTCTCACAACGCCTCCAAGAATGCGATAAGAGCGGCCCGCTGCTCGGGGTCGGCCAACCGGAACGCATCTTTGGCCTCCTCGCCCTCCCCGCCGTGCCACAAGATGGCCTCTTCCAGGGTGCGGGCTCGACCGTCGTGCAACAGGAACCGCTCGCCGTTGATGGCTTCGATCAGCCCGATACCCCACAGCGGCGGCGTACGCCATTCGCGGCCGGATGCCGCGAAGTCCTCCCGACCGTCGGCCAGCCCCTCGCCCATGTCGTGCAACAAGAGGTCGGTGTAGGGGTGGATGGTCTGCTCGGACAAAGCGGCGATATCGACAATCCCGGTTTGGTGGGTGACCGTGTGGCACGACGCGCAGCCGAACTCCTCGAACAGCCGAGCCCCCGACCGGACCGGCTCGGTGTCGGCCCCCCGCATGGCCGGCACCGACAGGGTGCGGGTGTAGATGGTGACCGCCCCCAGCCGGGACTCGGTGATCTCCGGGGAGCCGCCGGTGAGGGCCTCGGAACAGGCGGTTTGGCCTCCCGGACAGTTCTCGTCCGGATGCAGCGAGGAGGTGATGCCGAGGTCGCCGTGGAATGCGCCGGCCGCCTGCTGTTCGACGGTAGCCACGTTGGCCTTCCACCCGAAGCGGCCCAGCGCCGGCACACCTAGCCGACCATCCCAGACGATGTTGGCCCGACCGGAAATCCCGTCACCATCTGCGTCGTCGGGATCGGAGAGAGCCATGATCGCCTCTGCCGGGATGGCTTCCAGCAACCCCATGCCGATCACCTGCGGAGCCAGCCGGGGGCTGGTGCGGATATCGGCGGCCAGCGGCCCGAAGGCCAAATCGGTGATCTCTAAGGATGGCATCCGCAGCTCGTAGCCGGTGCCGTCGCCGTAGGTGCCGTTGATGGTCTCATACGACACCCGAACCACTCCCTCGGCGGGCACGCCCAGCACCGACCGGTCTTGGAGCTGGCCGCCATAGCGGGGATCGGGGAGAGGACCCCCGGTGCGGGCATCGGCACCGGGGATAGACAGCCGGATCAACAGTCCGGGGTGCGCCCCCGCATGGGAGGGGAGGGGGGGCGCACCCCGGCCGTCGAGGACGTGGCACGACGAGCACGCTTGGGCGTTGAAGGTCGGTCCCAATCCGTCCCTGGCCTCGGTGGATGCCGGGGCCGTCACCCAGTTCTGAGTGAAGAAGCTGTCGCCCACCTCAAAGGCGCGGCGCTCAGCGGTGGTCAAATTCGGAGCCGGCAGGCTGAACGAGTTGCGACTTGCGTCTATCCGAGTGGTCTCACCCCCGAGATTCGGGTCAAGCGTGAAGCTGTCCGAGCCGCAGGTCGCGGCAGTCAAGAGCCCGGCCAGAGCCAGAACTGCCGCGACCCATCGAATCATTCCCCGTTGTTAGCTGACGTTGATCGTGATACCCAAAGCCTCTGCGGCGGCCACGATGGTGTCAGTCTGGGTTTCCAAGGCCTCGATGGTCGCCAGCACTGACTGCCGACCCGGATCGTTGTCGGATACCCCGTCGCGCAGGTGCTGGTCGAACGGTGCGGGGATGTTGCGGGCCAAATTGATGCTGGCCGAAACCTCGGTGCGGAGCTGGTGGGCCAGAGCCGAGTCCTCAGCGGAAATCACATCCAGGAGACCTACGCCGGAGACACCGCCGGGGTAGCTGCCCAACAGCACCATCTCCACGCCTCGGGCGTTGCCGATGATGTCAACAGTGGTGTTGTCGGAGAAGCAGGAGTGCTCGTCTTCTTGGGATCGCTCGGTATAGGCCACGGTCATGCGCTCGCCGGCCAGCTCGCCTCTGGACATCTCGCCGATGCCGGTGAAGGCCAATCGCAGGGCCTCGTCGACATCCAACGCCTCATAACTGGCCCGGTAGTTGTTGCGACCGGGTGCCCAGGCATCGACCAGTTCCTGCAAGTGATCGATTAGCTGGTTGCTGGCTGCCGCCAGATAGGCGGCTCGGCGGTCGGCGTTGGGTGCGGTGGTGTAGTCCGACGCCGGGCGGTTGCCGGTGCCGTTGGGGTCGAGGTCTTGGCCCCAGAGCAAGAACTCGATGGCATGCCACCCGGTGGAGACGTTGGCCTCGCCGCCCACCTCGTTCAGCTCCACGATCACTTCGGGGGTGATCTCGGGATAGGCGGACGCCTTGTTGACAATGCCGGCGTCGGGATCGCCATCTACGTAGTCGATATAGGCCTCATCCAGCGGCCAGGCGTTGATGAGCCCTTCTGTTCCGGTCTCCTCGTCGTCGATGGGACCGCCGTAGAAACGAAAAACCTCCGTGGGCCCGTAGTCCACTCGGGCTACCAACCAGGCCCGGCGAGCCGCCTCCAGCGTCTCCTCCGACGGAGAGGCCAAGAACGCATCGATGGCCGCATCCATAGCCTCAGCCGAGTACAGGCTGGCACCATACGCAGAGTGGACCCCTTCGGCATAGGTTTCCACTGCGTCCTGTCGGGAGACATCAATCGAAGACGAAACGTCGTCATCGCCGCAACCGGCAGCCAGCAGCATGAAAGCCGCTGCCAGTGACACGACGCGGACAAATATCTGAGAGTTGAATTTTGGCATGCAGCGATGTTAGGCGTACTTAATTGTCTTAGGTAAACTTAACAGCCACTATTAATCAATATTGAGGAGCTGCTACCACCCCGTCGCGCATGAAGCCGGTGACCCCGGTGCGGGTGGCGCAACAGTGGCCGGTCTCGTTCATGCTCATCAGCACCCGGCGGTCATCCTCAACCCACACCCGGCAGATGCCGGAATAGGCCACTTGGAGGTGAATCCTCTCTGACGCCATCACCAGTTCGGACACCACCCGGTTGATCACCCCGCCGTGACAGGCGACCGCTACGTGCTGGCCGGGCTGGGCCTCGCACAGCCGCTCGAAGGCGGCCATGACCCGCTTGTGGAACTCCTCGGGAGTGTCCCAACCAATGGCGGCATAGTCGCCAGACCGAATGGCCTCGTAGTACTCCCCGCCCTCAGCGGCCAAAAGCTCGGTGGGGAGATACACCCTGGAATTCCGGTCGATCTCGGTGAAGTCTTCCTCGAGTTCGACCTCCTTGCCCAAACGGGCGGCCAGAGGCTCGATGGTCTCGATGGCCCGTCGCTTGGTGCTGGAAATGATGTGGTCGAAGGGCTCGTGCTCCAGCCAGTCGGCCAGCCGCTCCGCCTGCCATTTGCCCAGGTCGCTCAGCCCGGGATCGGCAACCTTGTCGGTATTCCACTCTCTTTCGGGCTGGCCGTGGCGGATGAAAGCGATCTGCACCGTCACAGCCTACGCTGCGCAGATGAACAATAAAGAAGCAGATCGTGTCGCCTGGAACAACATCATGTTGGACGATCCCCCCGACCACGATGACCTGTATCTCCGGTTCACCAAGCGGGTGTTCTCCCACGTGTGGGCCCGTCCCCGCCTGGGACGGAGGGAGCGTCGCCTCACCACGCTGACCGCCATCGCCGCCACCGGCAACGGCGCCATCTTGCCCTTCCACATGAAGCCAGCGCTCGAAGCGGGCGATCTCACCACCGACGAGCTGGCCGAGTGGGTCGTGCATCTGGCCCACTACGCCGGCTGGCCCGCCAGCGCCCAGGCCTACACCGCCCTGCGAACGGTGGCCGCCGAGCTCGGACTGGATTTCGAAGACGACGACTGATCAGCCAGCCTCAGCCGAATTGATCAGTTCGCAGACCGGGCTGCGGCTCTACTCCAACGGCACCTCGTTGCAGAGGCTGGGAGCTGATGCTGGATTGAACACCCGCGGCTGCGGAACGACTTCTGTGCCCGAGCGGTCGGTATTCAGATAGGCCTCTATGGCGTTGGCGGTGGCTTTGGCAGCCACCCGGATGTACTCGTCGGTGGCAAACAGCGCCGCCTCGGAGGGGTTGGAGAGATAGCCATATTCCACCAGCACGGCGGGAACAGTCGGCCGACTGATCATCCCATAGGCATCGCGGCCCCTGGTCGACAATACGCGCAGCACACCGGCATCCGACAGACGGCTCCACGAGATGTTGTCGAAGCCAGCCAGCGCGGCAGTTATATCCTGATAGAGCAACCCGCCGAGGCGAGCCGAATCGAACCGGGCCTGCCGGGTCGACACCGACTGCACGAACACCTCGGCGCCGGGCTCATCGCCGGTTCTCATGGTCGGTGCGTTGTGGTGGATCGAGATCAGGGCTTCTGCCCCCAAAGCATCGGCAAAGGCAGCTCGCACCGACAGGAGCGACCCGTAGTGCCCAGTGCGTGTGGATGCGGCCGGGATGCCCCGGCTGGAGAGCTCTCCCAAGACCGCGCGGCTGAGGGTCAGATTGAGATCGCGCTCGGCCAAGCCGTTGGGTCCCACCGCCCCGACGTCATAGGAGCCCCCGTGACCGGGATCCACAACCACTCTCACCCCGCTGAGGGGCAGACCTGAGCTAACCGTCGAGATTTTGCCGCACGGCGTCGTCACAACAAATCTCCCCTCGTTGACCCCAAGCACAGCAACCGACACGCCGGTGGGGGTGATCAACCCTGGCGGCGGATCGCCATCGAAATCCTCCGGCAGCACCAATGGATCGAAAGTGAATGGCAAGAAGATTGCTGTGTCGGTTGGACCAGGCTGGCCAGGGCAGCCCTCGGGGGTGATGTGGGTGTCGATCTCGAAGTCGAAACGGCAGCGGTACGTGTTCAGCACTGATTCTTGGACCGCGATCAGCTCGTCGCGCACCTCGATGTCTTCCAAGGTGGGAGTGCCCTCGAACGCCGCCGGCCGGGAAAACCCCTGGCGGGGCGCCCCACTGGTGCAGCCGCCCCGCACTACCGGCAGGTCGATGCCGAATCGGCAGCGATAGACGTTGAGCAGCGTTTCCTGAGCGGCAACCAGGTTGTCGCGTACCTTGATGTCTTCCAGGGTGAACGCGGTATCAGAGGGGCTCTGCGCTCTCACTCCGCCTATACCGATGGCCAGCGCCAGAAGACAGGCTGCAACGACTGCTACAACCCTGCCAACGCGGTTCGGTGCAGCAGCACAGCGGCTGGAACCAGGCACCGCAAGAAAATATACGAATCAGCGCCCAGGGGAAGTGCTGAAGGCAATCCAGGTTCAGCCGACGGTGATCTCCCCGAAGGCGTCGAGACTGGCGGTGGCAGTGGTACCTTCGGCGATCTTCCCGCTGAGGACGGCCTCGGCCAAGCGGTCGGCCAGCTCCCGTTGGATCACCCGCTTCAGCGGGCGGGCGCCAAAGGCCGGGTCGTAGCCGTCGGCAGCCAGCTTGGCCCGCACCTCGTCGGTCACCACCAGATGGATGCGGCGGTCAGCCAGGCGCTCGGCCAGCCGGTCGATTTGCAGGTCGGCGATCTGGGCCAAGTGCTCGGGCTTCAGCTCGCCGAACGTCACGATGTCGTCGATGCGGTTCACGAACTCGGGGCGGAAGTACTCCTTGGGGTCGACGGCGAGGTTGGACGTCATGATCAGCACCACATTGGTGAAGTCCACAGTGCGCCCCTGCCCGTCGGTCAGCCGGCCGTCGTCCATGAGCTGCAAGAGCACATTGAACACTTCCGGGTGGGCCTTCTCGATCTCGTCCAGCAGCACCACCGCATAGGAGCGTCGCCGCACGGCTTCGGTTAGTTGGCCCCCCTCGTCGAAACCGACATAGCCGGGCGGCGCGCCGATGAGGCGCGACACGCTGTGGCGCTCCATGTATTCCGACATGTCGATGCGGACCATGGTCCGCTCATCGTCGAACAAGAAGTCGGCCAGCGCGCGGGCCAGCTCGGTCTTTCCCACCCCGGTGGGGCCGATGAACAAGAACGATCCTATGGGCCGGTTCGGATCCGACAGCCCCGCTCGACTGCGGCGGATGGCCGACGCCACCAGATGCACCGGCTCGGTCTGGCCGATGACTCGCTGGCTCAAGACCGTTTCCAGGCGCAGCAGTTTGTCGGTCTCGCCTTCCATCAGACGGGTAACCGGCACTCCGGTCCAGCGGGAAACCACCGAGGCCACGTCGTCGGGGTCCACTTCCTCCTTCAGCATCTGCCGGTCGGCCTGGAGCTCTGCCAATCGCAGATCGGCCTCGGCGATCTGGCGCTCTAGTTCGGGGAGCTTTCCGTAGCGGATCTCCGCGGCCCGCTCCAGGTCGGCCTCCCGATCAAGGGCGGTGCTCAGAGCGTCGTGCTCCTCTTTCAGCGATCTGATCTGGCCGATGGCCTCCTTCTCCGACTGCCAGTGGGCCTGCATGCCGGCCAGTTCCTCCCGCAGGTTGGCCAACTCCTCTTCCAGAGCGTCCAAGCGCTCGGCCGATGCCGCGTCGGACTCCTTGGCCAGCGCCACCTGTTCGATCTCCAGTTGGCGGATGCGGCGGTCCACCACGTCGATCTCGGTGGGCATGGAGTCGATCTCGATGCGGAGCATGGACGCCGCCTCATCCACCAGATCGATGGCCTTGTCGGGCAGGAACCGTCCGGTCACGTACCGGTCGGACAGTATTGCGGCCGACACCAGGGCGGCGTCTTGGATGCGCACCCCATGGTGTACCTCGTAGCGCTCCTTCAACCCTCGCAAGATGGCGACGGCATCCTCCACCGACGGCTCGCCCACGTACACCTGCTGGAAGCGGCGCTCCAGGGCGGCGTCTTTTTCGATGTGAGTCCGGAATTCGTCCAGCGTGGTGGCACCGACCATGCGCAGCTCGCCCCGGGCCAGCATCGGCTTGATCATGTTGCCCGCGTCCATGGCACCTTCGGCCGCGCCTGCGCCCACAATTGTGTGCAGTTCGTCCATGAAGGAGATCACCTCGCCGTCGGCGTCGGCGATCTCCTTCAGCACCGCCTTGAGCCGCTCTTCGAACTCGCCCCGGTATTTGGCCCCGGCCACCATGGCCGACATGTCCAGAGCTACCAGCCGCTTGTTCTTCAGCCCCTCGGGCACATCTCCGTCGGCGATCCGCAGGGCCAAGCCCTCCACGATGGCGGTCTTGCCCACGCCGGGCTCGCCGATCAGCACCGGGTTGTTCTTGGTGCGGCGGCTTAGCACCTGAATAGTGCGGCGGATCTCCTCGTCCCGGCCGATCACCGGGTCGAGCTTTCCGTCGCGGGCCAAAACGGTGAGGTCTCGACCGTACTTCTCCAGCGCCTGATAGGAGTCCTCCGGGGTGGCCGAGGTCACCCGCTGCGATCCCCGCACCTCCCGCAAGGCCTCGAGAAGACGGTTGCGGCCCACCCCCACCCGGTCGACCATGGCCAACAGCAGGTGCTCGGTGGACAGGTACTCGTCGCCCAACTCGATTCGGGCGGCATCGGCGGCCTCCATGGTCTTGACCAGGTCCCGGGCGGTGCGGATCTCGGTGCCGTAGGCCGACGGCAGCTGGCCGAAGGCGGCCTCCAGCTGGGACCGCAGCTCGGGCAGCGCCACCCCGGTCCGCTGCAACACCGGCAGCACCACCCCGTCGGTCTGGCCGATTAGGGCCAAGAGCAGGTGGTCGGGGGTCACTTCGGGATGGCTCTTCGACTGGGCCATGGCGGTGGCGTCGTTGAACGCCTCCCTCGTCTTCAACGTCCACCGGCTGGGATCAAGCATCAGCATGCACCTCGTTCTATCTCGATTCTCTATCTCCTCTATTGACAACCGCCAAAAGTTGAAGGTATTCCACTCAATTTTCCTTCAGGCGGGTGACCATGCCCAATGACGCCAAGCCGGCGAGCCCGACCATGGCCGCCATCACCACATGAAACGCCTCTTGGCTGGCCACTTGGTCTCCTAGCATCGCCACCCGGTGGCCGTACCTCTCCATCCACCGGCCGGTCAGATAGCCCACGGTCAAGGGTGCCGCAGTAAGCGGATTCAGCAGCACCCCGGCCGCCAGCGTGGGGGGTACTCTCAGGCTATGGATACCACGCCTGTCATCATCGAAGTGGCCCTGAACGGCACCACCACCCGGGAGCGCAACCCCCATGTGCCCATCAGCCGAGAAGAGCTGATCGAAGAGGGCCTGGCCTGTATCGAGGCCGGAGCCACAATCATCCACTGCCACATCGCCGACATGCGGGTGCCGGCAGTGGAGGCCGCCGCTGAATACCGGGCCACCTTCGAGCCGTGGGTGGCGGCCGACCCCGATGTGCTGGTGCTGCCCACCTTGGGATGGGGCCGGGACATGGCGGAGAAGCTCGGCCATCTGGAATTGCTGGCCGAGGACGGGTTGCAGCGGCTGGGGTTCATCGACCCCGGAACGATGATCTTGGGCAAGGCCGGGGCCAACGGGCTGCCCGATCCCAACAGCCACGTGTACATCAACACCTACTCCGACATGGAGGTGGCCATCGAGCAGGCCAATCGGCTCGGTCTGGGTATGCACTTCGCCATCTTCGAGCCCGGCTTCCTCCGCAACGTGCTGTCGTACTGGCGCTATGGCCAGCTCACCCCCGGATCGTTCGTAAAGTTCTACTTCGGCGGTCCAGGCGGCTACTTCGCCATCGGCGACAGCGTGTCTTTTGGCCTGCCCCCCACCGCCAAGGCGCTGGACGCCTATCTGGAGATGCTGGAACTGGCCGGCTGCGACCTACCCTGGTTCTCCGCCGTGGTGGGCGGCGACCTGATCGAGTCCCCCATTGCCCGCCTGACGTTGGAGCGGGGCGGCCACCTCCGAGTGGGCCACGAGGACTACGCGGGTGATCGCGCCCGGCCCAACCGAGAGCTGGTGGCCGAGGTCGCCGCCCTCGCCGCCGACATGGGCCGCCCAGCGGCCACCTCCGCCCAAGCCGTCGAGATCCTCGACCTCCCCGCCCGCCCAACCATCGGCGTTTGATCAGTATGGGTCGATTCGGGCTCGACTCCGCTTGGTCTCGGCTCGACGGCGCTTCTCGTCGAGGCGGCGCCGCCGAGCCCTCGGTGATGGGCGAGTCGGCTTGCGCGGTTTGGGGGTCACCAGCCCGCTGCGGAGCCGCTCCTCCAGCCGGTCAAGGGCGATCTCGCGGTTGCGGGCCTGTGACCGGGTGTCATCAACCACCACTCGAAGCTCATCGCCCAGTCGCTCGATCAGCTTCCGGCGGACTTCTGGGGCCATGTCACCAGCCGCGGCAAGATCGACCACCGCCTCTACCCGGGTATTCGACCGATTGGCGTGCTGGCCCCCCGGCCCACCCGAGGGATCAAAGCGCCAGGCGACCGACGATACCGGCACCGTCCCACCAGAAAACGAAAGCACCCGGTCCACCCCTTCGACCCTACCGGGAAGCACCAAACGCTCTGCGGGTTCCCCTGTGCTGGTATTGGCCTCTAAGGTTTGAGGCATGGCCAGCGCTTACCTAGATCATGCTCGGCAATTGCGTTCGTTGATCGACGAGAACGCAGCCAAGACTGACGGGCTGCCCATTCCTCAAGAGACGGTCAACGCGCTGGTGGACGCCGAACTGCACAAGGTGATGGTGCCGGCCGCGGTGGGCGGGCTGGAGCTGCCCGTCAACGAGTGCATCGACATCTGGAGCGAGATCTCCCGGGCCGACGGATCGGTGGGCTGGTGCCTGATGGCCAGCTGCGCGGCCACGGCCTACTTCGCGGCCTGGTGCCCCGATGAGCACATCGAGCGGATGTTCGCCGACGGGGTGCCCCTGTCGGCCGGGCAGTTCGCCCCCAACGGCACCGCCACCCCCGACGGCGACGGCTTCCGCCTCAACGGTCGCTACTCGTTCGGAAGCGGCATAAGCCACGCCCAGTGGGCCGGCGCCGGGGCATTCACCGAGGAGCCCGAGGGCGTCGACCCCCGCTTCTTGTTTGCCATCTATCCGGTGGAGAAGGCCCAGATCACCGGCAATTGGGATGTGATGGGCCTTCAGGCCACCGCCAGCTACGACTACACCCTCGAAGACGTGTACGTGCCAGCTACGGCCACCTTCGACATGTTCAACCTCACCGTGTACCGGGGCGGCCCCCTCTACAAGCTGGGGGTGATGCCGCTCACCGCCGCAGGCCACGCCGGGTTCGCCATCGGGGTGGTTCAGCGGGGGCTAGACGAGCTGCTCTCGGTGGCCCGCTCCAAGCATCGCATGGGCGACGCCGCTCCTCTGGCTGAAAGCGACCGATTCGTGCACGAGATCGGGGAGCTGGAGTCCCGCTTCCGGGCGGCCCGCAGCTGGCTTCACGACACGTTCGCCGTCGCCGAGCGCACCGTGGTCGAAACCGGCACCGTGGATCCGATGGAAGCCCTCCTCACCCGCCAAGCCACCGCATTCATCACCCAGGAGGGGGCCGACATACTGCGCCGGGCCTATATCCTGGCCGGCACCGACGCCCTCCGCTCCGGCGGCCTCCAGCGGGCCTTCCGCGACATCCACGCCGGCACCCAGCACTACTTCGCCGGCATCGGTCCCGCCCTCGAACTCGGCCAAGCCCTCCTCAACGCCGCCCCCGACAACCCCCTCGACGCCTGATGGATCAGAGAAAGAAGGCAAGCCCATGAGCACTGATCTGTTCGAGCGGTTCAAGGTCATCGATGTGGACACGCATCTCACTGAGCCGCCAGATGTGTGGACGGCGCGAATGCCAGCCAGCCTGCACGACAAAGTGCCCCATATTGAGCGGGTCGACGGGCGGGACACCTGGATCGTGAACGGGGAGTCGCTGGGATCGCCCGGCTACTACTCCATGGCCGGGTTCGACGGGCTCATGCCGCTCAAGATCCCCGAGACCTACGACGAGATCGATCCGTCTATGTACGACGCGCCCGCTCGGCTGGAGTTGATGGACAGCCAGGGCATCTGGGCTCAGATCCTGTATCCCAACGTGGGCGGATTCGGCAATGGCTACTTCCTGCGCCTCGGCGACCGAGAAGTGGTGGCCCAGTGCGTGGCCGCCTACAACGACTTCCTCTGCGACTGGACCTCCGCTGCTCCTGACCGGCTCATTCCCATCACCGCGGTGCCGTTCTGGGACATCGAACTATCCCTCGCCGAAATCGAGCGGTGCGCGGCGCGGGGCCACCGGGCCATCAACTTCTGCAACCAGCCCCAGGACTACGGCCAGCCCCCGCTGGGGCACCAGCACTGGGATCCCATTTGGGCGCTGGCCCAGGAGGCAAATCTAGCCGTGAGCTTCCATGTGGGCGGCGGCAACATGGGCACCCTCATGGCCGACGAAGCCGAGATGGGGTGGATGACCAACTTCGCCAAGGTGTCATCGCTCATCTTCCTCGACAACATGCGCTGTATCGCCGATCTGATCTTCGGCGGGGTGTGCCACCGGTTCCCCGACCTGCAACTGGTGTCGGTGGAGAGCGGGGCCGGCTGGATTCCCCCGGCCCTGGAGGCCTTCGACTGGCAGTGGCGCAACGGCGGCATCCATCTGGAGCACCCCGAGTACGACCTCTTGCCCAGCGAGTACTTCGAGCGCCAGATCTACGGCTGCTTCTGGTTCGAGCAGGCGGGGGCGGTCAGCGCCATCGAGCGGTTCCCCGACAACATCTTGTATGAGACCGACTACCCCCACCCCACCTGCCAGCACCCTGGCCCGGCCACTCCGGCGCAGTACCCCCGGGACTACGCGCAAGGCGCGCTCGGAGGTCTGAGCGACGAGCTTTTGGCCAAAGTCCTCCACGACAACGCCGCCCTCGTCTACCGCCTGGACTGACCCAGAACAGGGGCGCACCGGTACGCTGAGCCGATGGCTCCCGTTGTCCCCGGCGCAACCGTGAACGACGCCTGCGGCCCCGACCCCGGCTTTTTCTGCGAGCTGATCTTCGACAGCACGGAGAACGAGCGGCTGGCCGAGATTGTTGGGTGGCTGGTGGAGCGGCCCCTGCGGATCATCCTCATCCTGCTGGCGGCCTGGATCATCAAGAAGATCGTCCACAAGGTGGTCGAACGGGCGGTGGCCCGATTGGTGCGCCAGAGCGAGACCGACACCAACGAGCAGCTCGAAAGCGCCGGCAGGCTGGATTTCGGCGCCCGGGCCGCCAAGGCCATCAACCGGATCCAAGAGCGCCAAGCCCGCAGTGCCCAGCGGATCGAGACCATCGCCGACGTGTTGAAGAGCCTGGCCACCGCGCTCGTTTTGGCCGTGGCCGCGCTCTTGTGCTTGAGCGAGCTCAACATCGATCTGGCTCCCCTGATCGCCGGCGCCGGTATCGCCGGCCTGGCCGTGGGCTTCGGGGCCCAGTCGCTGGTGCGGGACTTTCTGGCCGGGATGTTCATCCTGATCGAGGACCAGTTCGGGGTGGGCGACGTGGTGGACGTCGGCGAGACTTCGGGCACTATCGAGAAGGTCAGCCTGCGCACCACCACTCTGCGAGACGTGGGCGGCACAGTGTGGACAGTGCCCAACGGCGAGATCCGCCGGACGGCCAACCACTCGCAGTTGTGGTCGCGGGCCATCTTGGACATCGGGGTCAGCTACGACACCGACATCGACCAGGCCAGCGAGATCATGAAGGCGGTGGCCGATGAGCTGTGGCGGGAGAACAGGCCGGACGCCACCATTCTGGAGGAGCCCTCGGTGTGGGGTGTTCAGGAGCTGGGCAACGACGCGGTGGTCATCCGCCTGGTGGTCAAGACCGACCCCAGCGAACAGTGGGGAGTCGGGCGCATCCTTCGGGCTCGCATCAAGAAAGCCTTCGACGAAGCCGGCATCGAGATCCCCTTCCCCCAGCGCACCGTGTGGATCCGCAATGAGAACCCAGACGACGACGGGCAGGGCTCGCCCGGCTCAGTCGATGGGCGCGAACGACCCGTCGGCGGAGACGATGATGGAACGACCGCAGAACTCTTCGACGATGGCGGCAGCCATGACATCGGGGACGGAGGAGACGGCTAGGGTTCGGGCGCCGTCGGGGAATTCACCGATGGCCACCGCCCGCTCCGGGCCCTCCCGCCCCCAGATCACGGTATAGGACACCACCGCGGCCTGCTCACCGTCGCCCGTCCGGTAGGGCTTGGGCCGGAGTTCGGCGGCCACAGCGCCGGTCACGTCCAAGTTCGCGAACGGCTGCGTCGGCGGCGCGGAAGACCACATGCTGGCGCCCTGTTTGGTGATCATGCCGCTGATCGAGGTGAGCAGGCCGGTCGATCCTGGATCGGCCCGAAGCACCTGAGCCAGCTTCGCCGCCGCTTGGATCACATAGTTGTTGAGCGGCCCGCCGGCCCAGGTCATTCCCCCGGTCACGGTCAGATTCCGGTCCCTTCTTAGGCCCAGTTCCATGGCCTGGGTGCGGACCGCGATCGGAAAGCAGGAGTACAGATCTACGTGGTCGGCCTCGTTGGGGGCCATGCTCAAGTGGTCGCCCAGCGCCCGGCCCGCATGGGCAAACCCCGGACTGCGATGGGGTTCGGACCGCTCGGTTACCGGCACCATGTGGTTGGACTCGGCCGCCGCCCAGGGGAACACCCAGCGATCCGTGGAAATTCCCAGCGCTCTAGCCGTGCCCGCCGAGCAGAAGATCAGCGCGGCGGCCTGGTCTACGTTCCACTGCGAGTTGTGCCACTTGGTATACGGCCAAGCCAGCATCCGGTTGCCGTTGGCCGGCGTGGCAATAGCCTCCGCGCTCAGCCCGTCTCGGAACCACGCGTCGGGATTGGCGGCCGCGACTTGGGCGAAGCGGGCCCACAGCCCGGCCACTTCGTCGCGGTGCTCGTCGATGGTCTGGCCGTCGGCAAACCGGCGGGCGTTCTCGATCATGGCGTAGTGGTGGGTGGCCATCACCAGGCCGGTGTCGATCTCGGCCCGGCTGATGATCATCCCGCGGGGGGTGACGAACTCGTCGGGCTCGGCCCTGCCCTGGTCGGTGTCGGGAGCGTCGATGCCGGTGATGGATGCCCGAAGACCCCGGTACTTGGCTTCGCCGCCCACCACCGCCACCACGTCGGCCGCGCCCGACGCAATGGCCGCGGCCGTATCGCCCATCACCGCGGTCTGCAAGATGCCCACATCGGCCAGATAGCTGCGAGCCTGGGCCGCCCCGGCCGCGTCGGCCACCCAGCGGGCCGGATCGGTATAACCCCACGTGCCCTTGGTGGCCCTCACCTGGTCTAGTCGGCTCAATAGCCCGGTGGCCCCGGCATCATCGGCCGCCGCCACCAGAGCCTGGGCCATCAGCCCCACCGCCTCCGACGCATCCGAGGGATCGTCACATCGCTGAGCAGCCGTCGCCACCCCCACCAGAACCGGCGTCCTGTCGTCATAATTCACGTCTGCACCCTAATGGCCCGCTCGTCATAAAGAAGATGTACCGTCGGGCTATGGAGCAGTGGGAATTGATCGCTCGGGAGTCCATCCGAGATCTGGTGGCCCGGTACAACGCCAACGGCGACTCGGGCCGGTTCGAGCAGGTGATGGGCCTGTTCGCCCCCGACGCGGTGATGCGGACTCCAACCCAGCCCGACAAGCACGGCATCGACGAGATCCGCACCATCTTCACCGGGGCAAAGAGCACCCTGTCGGAGATCGGCGGCGGCACCCCCAAGTACATCCGCCACCACACCGCCACCCACCAGATCGACGTGCTCTCCTCCGAAGAGGCCAAGGGTCGCTGCTACTACCACGTGATCATGGAGCACGGCCTCGACCACTGGGGCCGCTACATCGACCGCTACGGGGTGGCGAACGGCCGGTGGGTGTTCACCGAGCGTTCAGTGACCATGGACGGTTGCATCCCGGGAGGCTGGGGCGACCACAACGCCTCCAAGGGCCGGGACTACTGACGGCTCTTGGACTCGTACTCCGTTTTACACATTTTTTACATTTACTACACCTATTAGGTGTATTCTGAGTTCATGGACGAAGCCGAGCCCCGAACCCGCACCAACATCGAGCTCGACGACCGGCTGCTCGACATTGTGATGCGTCGATACGGCGTGCGAACCAAGACCGAAGCCGTCCACCTCGCGTTGAGACGGCTGGCCGGGCTGCCCATGACCACCGAGGAGATGCTGGCCATGCAGGGAGCGCAGCTCATCGGCGAGATCCCGCCCGACACCAGCCTCCAACCCCTCGGATGATCCTGGCCGACACCTCTGCATGGATGGAGTACGACCGAGGCGCCAACTCCCCTGTTCATGCCCGGCTGGCTGCGCTCATCGCCGAAGGCGGTGGCAGCGTCGCGGTCACCGAGCCGGTTCTGATGGAGGTGCTGGGAGGAGCCAAGGACGACCAAAGCCACCACCGGCTCTACAACCTGATGACCTCGGTGTCCTGGCTGGGCGCCGATCCGGCCGTGGATTTCGAAGGCGCGGCCCGCATCAACCGGGTCTGCCGGACCAGCGGGGTCGCCCCTCCGGGCTACATCGTCTGCATGATCGCCAACATCGCGCTGCGGACCGGATCAGAGATACTCACCGCCGATCAGGATTTTCACCGCGTGGCCGAGCTCTTCCCCCTCAAGATCGCGGCCGCGCCTTGAGTCTGATCAGGGCGTCGGGGCGTTGGCGTCGAGGACCGCGCCGGGATTGGCCCCGGTGAGGGTGCCCTCCACCTGGGTGAGAACCCCGTTGACTGCGGTGGCCCGGTAGCCGCCGGCCGGGCGGCGCAGGCGGGGAGCGCCCGAGGGCAGGTCGGACACGAACCTGTCGGTGTCCCACGAGAGCTCGTCCAAGTCGAACACGGTCACGTCGCCGGCATAGCCGGGCAGCAGGCGCCCCCGGTCGTTGAATCCCAGGATCTCGGCTTGTCGGCCGGTGATCTCGTACACCGCGTGCTCCAGCTCGAGGTCGCCCCGGTCGCGCACGTGGCGGGTCAGCAGCAGGGTGGTGTCGCCCGCGGCGCACATCATCTGCACGTGAGCCCCGGCGTCGGAGGCGCTGATGAGGCAACGGTCGTCGGAGATCATCTCAGCCACCCCGTCGGGGTTGCTGTTGCTCACTCCCATGGCCACCACCCCGGGCTCCAAGTCGTTCTCCAGAATCCAGTCGGCGAACACATCGGAGGGGTGGCCGCCCCGAGCCTCGGTCAGGTCGGCCAGCGAGCGCCCCAGCCAAGACTCGTTGTCGGGACGGGTCACCGAGGTGAACCGCACGAAGTCGGGCCGATTGATGGGGAACAGGGACTTCTCGGTTTCATCCCACTCGGTGCGGGCGATATCCCGCCAGCCGGGATCGGCCAGCATCTCCCTTCGAGTCTCGCCGATCACCCCCATGATCTGGTTCCACCCCTTGGGCAGCATCATGAACACCATGGTCTGCTCCCAGCTCACGTTGAGGTCCAGCGTGCGGGGCGAGGCAATGGGCCACATGTCGCAGCCCTCGTCTCGGATCTCCTGGGTCAGAGCCATGAACTCCTCGCAACGTTGCGGGGTCATGTCGCTGTGCAAAAGCCCATTCCAGATGGAGGTGACGCCGCGGGGACCGAGGATGGCAGCCATGCGGCCGATGTCGGCGATGGGATCGGTGCCGGTGAGGTTGGGGATGAACTCAATCAGCCCGTGTCCGGCCGCAGCCAGCACATCGGCCAGCGCGACCAGCTCGGCGTCGCAAGCCAACCGACTGGGCACCGGGCGACTGCGCCGGTCGAGGTCGAAGAATGACGTGCTGAAGCCGTAGCAGCCCGCCGCCATGGCATCGGCCATCTCCGCGGCCATGGCCGCGATCTCCCGAGCAGTGGCCTCCCGGGACCAGGCATCGTCGCCCATCACATAGATGCGCAGCATGGAATGGCCGATCAGCGAGGCCATGTTAAGCGCGATCCCGCCCTCGTTCATGGCGTCGCGATATTGGCGCCACGACCCCCATGACCAGGGAATACCCAACTCGAAATCGGCCACCGGCATGTCCTCGATGTAGCAGAACACATCGATCAACTCGTCGAGCTGCTCGGGCTGGGCCGGGGCCAGCGACAGCGAACAGTTGCCGATAAGCGCGGTGGTCACCCCGTGCTGGGGCATGGGATCACAGCCCCGGTCCCAGAACATGGACGGATCCAGGTGGGTGTGGGAGTCGATGAATCCGGGGGACACGTAGCAGCCGCCGGCATCCAGTTCTTCCTCGCCATCAGGGGCTAGGCCAGGGCCGATTTCAGTCACGATGCCGCCTTGGATGCGCACATCAGCGGGCTGGGCGGGAGTCCCGGTTCCGTCGATCAGGGTGCCGCCGCGGATGATCAGATCAGACATGGGCCACACGATAAACAACCGGTACGCCACCCACCCCATCAACTCCGAAGCACTGGTGAGATAGAAATGGGGCCATGACCAACTCCATCAGCACTGACGCAATAGAGACTTTGGCGGCCAAGCAGGCCATTACCGAGGCGGTCTACGGCTATTGCCGAGCACTCGACCGGATGGACAAAGACGCTGCTTACAGGGTATGGCATCCCGAGGGGACGGCCGATTATGGCGGGGACATCTATCAAGGAACCGGCTGGGGGTTCGTCGACTGGGTGTGGACGGCCCACGCCGCCATGTCCACCCATAGCCATCAGATCACCAACGTGTTGATCCAGGTGGACGGCGACCGAGCCGTCAGCGAGGCCTATGTGACCGTGGCGCTGCGGACCCTGCCCTTCGGAGACGGCACCGACGTGGTCGACATCTACAGCCGAGGGCGCTACGTCGACCAGTGGTCCCGCCGGGACGGCAATTGGGCCATCGACCACCGGGACTACATCACCGACCATTCCGTGACCGTGCCCAACCCGAGCCCCGACCCCCACGATCCCCGCTCGGTCCGCGGCCCCGATGACCCCTCGGTTGCCCTGTTCAGCGGTTAGACGAGCCATCTGTGACACAGACGTAGCGCATCGACGAGTTGAAACGATATAGCGAAACGATATAATCGCGACTTCATGTTGGACCTCGCGGTGCTTGGACTGCTCAAAGAGGGCGATCTCCATGGCTATGAGCTGAACAAGCGCCTCAAGTCCCTGGTCGGTGGCTACGCCACCTCGTTCGGCGCCCTGTACCCCGCCTTGGCCCGCTTGGAACGGGGCGGCTGGGTGAGCTCCACCGCCGTTGTCCCTCACTCCGACACCGATGAGCAGGCCGCTTCTGAGCCCGCTCGGCGCAACCGGCGGCGCAGCACCCGCCCCAAGTCAGGCCGAACCCGCAAGGTGTACCGCATCACCGAAGCCGGTGAAGGCCACCTGCTGGAGCTGCTTCAAGAAGACGCCAACAACGAGCGCCGCTTCCGCTTGCAGTTGGCCTTCTGCCGCTTCCTTCCCACCGACCGGCGGCTGGCCCTGTTCGAGCTGCGCCGAGCCCATCTGGTGAGCCTGCAAGCCATGGCTCGCCGCGATCCCGTGCATTCCACCGACCCCTACGTGCGCTCCCTGTTCCAGCGTGACCAGGAGCGCCTCGAACACGACTTGGCCTGGCTCGACCGGCTGATCGCCGATGAGCGCACCAACTGGCCGGGTCCCGAGCCAAACGACCGATGATCGACGCCGATCGATCCCATCTTGCCCAGGGAGGGCCCCCACAATGAGCAACCCCATCCGCATCGCCATCGCCGGTGTCGGCAACTGCGCCAGCTCCTTGGTGCAGGGGCTGTACTACTACGCCGACGCCGAAACCGAAGACCACATCCCCGGCCTGATGCACGTGGTGCTCGGGGGCTACCACATCAAGGATGTGCAGCCGGTGGCGGCCTTCGACGTGGATGCCTCCAAGGTCGGGCTGGATCTGGGCAAGGCCATCGGGGCCACCCCTAATAACACCGTGCAGTTCTGCGATGTGCCCGAACTGGGAGTGCGGGTGCAGCGGGCCCCCACCTTGGACGGATTCGGCGAGTTTTACCGCACCCAGTGCGAGGAGTCCCCGGCCGAGCCGGTGGACGTGGCCCATGCCCTGCGGGAAGCCGGGGCCGACGTGCTCATCTCCTATCTGCCGGTGGGTTCTGAGGAGGCCCAGCGCTACTACGCCGAGTGCTGTCTGGAGGCCGGCGTGGCCTTCGTGAACGCCATCCCGGTGTTCATCGCCTCCGATCCGGAGTGGGCCCAGCGCTTTGCCGACGCCGGTGTGCCGGTGGTGGGTGACGACATCAAGAGCCAGGTGGGCGCCACCATCTTGCACCGCACCCTGGCCCGGCTCTACGAAGACCGGGGTGTGGAGCTCGACCGCACTTACCAGCTCAACTTCGGCGGGAACATGGACTTCATGAACATGCTGGAGCGCTCCCGGCTGGTGTCCAAGAAGATCTCCAAAACCCAGTCGGTGACTAGCCAGCTCGACAAGGGCATAGCGGCCGATGACGTGCACATCGGCCCCAGCGACCACGTCCCCTGGCTGAACGACCGGAAATGGGCCCACATTCGCCTCGAGGGCCGTGGTTTCGGCGACGTGCCCCTCAATATCGACCTCAAGCTGGAAGTGGTGGACTCCCCCAACTCCGCCGGCGTCATCATCGACGCCCTGCGCTGCGCCAAGCTCGGCCTGGACCACGGCATCGGCGGCCCCCTGCTCGGCCCGTCGGCCTACTTCATGAAGAGCCCCCCCATCCAATACCGCGACGAGGCCGCCCGCGAGATGGTCGAGGCCTACGCCCGAGGCGAGGTCAGCTAGCACGCACCTCAGGAGGTGGGTGCTGGTCTCTTGGGGGGTGAGGGAGTCGGCGGCGATTACCCAGCGTGGGACAGCCGCTTATCGCGCTGGCTTTGCCCTGCGGTGCTGGGATGCGATGGTGTCAAGGACGACTATCACGTCTTCGTGGACCTCGGCAGGATCCAGGAAGCCAGCCAATTGGTGATAGTCCGTCTTTGACAAACTGCCAGGTGAGCCCAGGTCATCGGCAAATGCGCCAAAGACGGGAGCCAGCAATTCGTCGCTGATCTTGGCATTGCTCCAATACGGGTCTTCCTCATCCCGATAGGCCGCAGGTGGAATTCGATCCTTGACGGCGCTCTGCATGGCATCGCGCCAGCGCCTTGACTCTGACTCTTCAAACAGCTGGCCGGGCCCCACCGATCTTGCCCCTTGATGATCTGCGTATCGGTCCAGCGATTGGACAGGGCGCAGGTAGTTCTCGATTTCTCGGCGCGGCCACATCCACTCGGCCAGATCACCGGTGGCCTCCAAATCGTCACGCTCGAGACGGTCGAACAGTGCAAATCCCACGAGATCGGGTTTCGCTTCGCGGAGGCCGTGGAAGTGCTTCTTAGCCTCGTTGGGCTGGTTCCCGACGTAGCGCACGAAGGGCCGCTCCAAGGCTTCGGAAGCTCGGTGGTCGACGAGTGTGGCAAACCTTCGCAGGATGGCCAGATCAGTAGAACCTTCCAGGTACAGCACCAGGCCAGTGATCTCAGCCTGGTAGTAGTCCTCGAAACCGATGTCGCGGAGAGCCTTAAGAACGTCGCTGCTCTTGTTCAGGCGATGGGGCGTGCCGACAAACGCCACGACAGTTCCCCGCTCAGCGGCTTCATTGAGAACTACCTCCGAGTGTGACGCCACAATGATCTGAGTTCCGTTGTCCGCCGCCGCTTCATTCAGCAATTCGTACGTCTGGCGTTGTCGCAAAATTTCCAGATGGGCATCGGGCTCATCAAAGAGGGCAACGCTGTCGGGGTTAAGGGCGATGAATGAAAGCAACAGCAACGTCTGCTGCATGCCTCGTCCCGACGCGGCCAGGTCTAAGCGCGCCCCGTCACGGGTGCAGTAGGTCAACTCGATCTCCCCCCTTTCGGCCAGCAGTCGAGGTTGATCCAGTTGAACCCCAAAAAGCCCTTCTAGACGGTGGGATAGTCCACTCCAACGATCTTCGCCATCTGGCAGTTCAAGCACTTGGTAGCAGAGGTTGCGGAGGACTTCAGCAGTGCGACCCTCGCCAATTCGCACCTTGATGGCACCAGGTTCCAACTTGGTCTCATTGGCCGTCAGACCCGACATGGGACCGAGCAAGACCACCTGAGAGCGCAAGGCGTCCTCGGGTACCGGCATGCGCTCGGTACCGTCAGGCACTGTGCGCAGCGGGCGGCAATAGAAGCTCTCGGGATTGGCGAAGTCGAATTCCAGCCCACATGACCAGGCAGAAGCTCCCGTCAGCCCGTCAACAATCACATCGACACAGATGTTCTCAGTGCGCTGTCGACCAGAATCGTTGCGAAATGTCCGACGAACTTGCAGCTCCCTCCAAATCTGTCGGGCTGAGGGAACCGGCACTGATGTCAGATCTCGGCGGTTGATTGCCACACCAGACCGTTTTTCTGGCGCCGACTCTCCCCGCTTCTCTATCCAACGGCGCAATCCGAGGTCCCATAACGTCAGTGCTTGCAGCGCCGATGTCTTGCCTGAGTCGTTTGGACCGATGAAAACCACTGGGTTTCCGAGCTCAATCTCGGCCTCAGCCAGTCCCTTGAAGTTGCGAACAGTCAGCTTGGTCAGCACCGATTCACACCTTACGTTCTGAGGTCTTCAAACGATGCCAACCCACAAGGTGGGTGCGGGCCTCGTCGGGGGTGAGGGGACCGGAGTCGAGGCGGTGGCGGCGGAGTTCCTCGACGGCTGCGCCGACTTCAGGGCCGGGCGCCAGGTCGAGAAGAGCCATGATGTCCCCACCATCGAGCACGGGAGGGCCGCACAGGTCGGGCTCGGCCTCCAACAGGGCGGCCACATCGGCGGTCAGCGTGCTCACGGCACCGAGGGCGGTCGCCATGATCACCGCCTGATCCCCATGCGACCCGGCGTCGACCACCCAGCGGCGCAGCTCGGGCAGGGTCAGGGGCGGCTGGTCAACGGCCCGGCGCGCCGCGGTCAAAACGGCGAACACCGCTCGGCTTACCGCGGTGGTGGCCCGCCGCTCTGACAACGCGGCGCGCACTTCGGCAGGTGTCCCCGCCTCAGCCAGCAGCGCAGCCAACCGGGTGACCGGATCATCGCCGACCAGACGAAGGCAGGCCAGCGCCGCAGAGCCATCGCCCACCGGACCCAGAACCCGCTCGGCCAAACCGGTCGCAAACAGCAGCCCAAAGCCAGGCCCAGGGTCGCCCAGGGCCAAAAGCCGGTCGAGCTCATCGCGTATCCGCTCATCGGCCACGATGCTGAGCCGGTCGGCCATCGCGGCCATCGCGGCCACCAGCGCCGGCTCTGCGGTCAGCTCGAACTGGGCCATGAATCGGGCAGCCCGCAGCATGCGCAGGGGATCGTCGCTGAACGTCTCCTTAGGATCCAGCGGCGTGCAGAGACGGCGGGCCGCCAAGTCGGCTGCCCCGTCGAAGGGGTCCATCAACTCCCCTTCGGGCAGCTCGACGGCCATGGCGTTCATGGTGAAGTCGCGTCGGGAGAGGTCGGCCTCGACGGCAGCGGCGAAAGCCACCTCGGGCTTGCGGGAGTCGGGATGGTATCGCTCGCGGCGGTGGGTGGTGATCTCCACCCGACGGTCGCCCTTTCGAGCGCCGATGGTGCCGAACCGCTCCCCCTGGGTCCACAGGGTGTCGGCCCAGCCCTCCAAAATCGACTTCACCGCCTCCGGCTGGGCGTCGGTGGTGAGATCAAGATCGAAGTCCGTGTCCAGCGGCAGTCCCAGCAGACTGTCGCGCACCACCCCGCCCACCAGATAGACCCGATAGCCCTTGGCGGCAAACCGCTCGGCCAACCCCCGGGCTTCCTCGCGGACGGGGTCCAGACGTTCGAGGCTCACGACAACAGCGCGGCCGCCGCAGCCGCCACCTCGGCACCCGGCCCGCCCCCGGTAGCCGGCTCGGGTCGCCAGGTCGTTGCGGCCAATACGGCCACCGCAGCCGCGGCGCAATCAGCCAAAGCCTCCAAATCGTACCCGCCCTCCAAAAAGGCGATGCGCCGACCGGGGGGCACCACGTCAATGATCGCCTCGGTGAGATCGGCGAAATCCCCGGCGGCCAAACCCAGGTTGGTCAGCGGGTCAGCCCGATGGGCGTCGAATCCGGCCGACAGCACCAGCCAATCGGGACCGAACTCCTCCACCGCAGGCAGCACGGCCTCCTCCCAGCCTCGGCGATACACGTCGCCAGTGGCGCCCATGGGCATGGGCAGGTTGATGGTGGTGCCCGCACCGGGCCCAGCGCCCCGCTCCAACAGCCCACCGGTGCCCGGATAAAACGGGTACTGGTGCCACGACACGTACATCACCCGGCTGTCCTCCCAAAACACATCCTGGGTGCCGTTGCCGTGGTGGGCGTCGTAGTCCACCACCAGCACCCGCTCACCCCGGTCGGCCAGCGCCTGAGCGCAGATCGCCGCGCTGTTGAACATGCAGAACCCCATCGACCGCACCGGGGTGGCATGGTGGCCCGGCGGGCGCACCGCGCAGAACGCGGCATCGGCCTCCCCGCGGTCGAGGCCGTCGATGGCTGCCAACCCCGCCCCCGCGGCCAGCCGAGCCGCAACCTCCGACTCCGCGGACAGCACCGTGTCGGGGTCCAGTCGACCACCCCCGGCTTGAGCCACCCGATGTACCGAATCGAGCACCGGCCGATGGTGAACAGCAAGCAGATCGGTATCGGTGGCCATTCGGGGCTCGGTCGGAACCAGCGCGTCGGCCAGCCCCGCCCTCTGCACCCCGTCGATCACCGCGCGCAACCGGGCCGGTCGCTCTGGATGGGAGCGCCCGGTGTCGTGGTCGAGAAAGCGCTCATCAGTGATCCACAAAACCGACACAGCCCCACGGTAACGCGCCCGACCAAAGCCCAGATACCAACCGGCAACGCGCCCGACCAAAGCCCAGATACCAACCGGCAACGCGCCCGACCAAAGCCCAGATACCAACCGGCAACGCGCCCGACCAAAGCCCAGATACCAACCGGCAACGCGCCCGACCAAAGCCCAGATACCAACCGGCAACGCGCCCGACCAAAGCCCAGATACCAACCGGCAACGCGCCCGACCAAAGCCCAGATACCAACCGGCAACGCGCCCGACCTAGCCTCAAGGATATGTTGGGGCGAAGTTCGGGGACACGGGCCAGCACGCTTCGACTCGGCGGTGACCGCCTGCGGCTCAGGCCTTGGGCCGGCGAGACCGGGACCGGTCTGCTCATCCAGTTGACTCCGGGCTCGGCGGTGTCAGGCACCGCCGCAGCCGCGGCGATTGAAGCCGCTATTGGCCGAGGCTACCTCCGCCTGAGGACCTCCGCACTGTCGCATATCGAATCTGAGCCGTTCTTGCGGGCCGGATTCAAGCCCTGCCAGCAGCTCGCCCTGCTGGCCCGGCCGATCCAAAGCGGACTCCCCCCTCGAAACGGCTGCATCGCCTTCGGCCGCATTCTCGGTGTTCGCTGCCTCTTTGAAGATCTCCCCGACCCCAGTACCAGCCTCGCCATCCGACGGGCTCGCCGCCGCGACCACCCTTCAGTGCTGGCCGTGGACCAGGCCGCCTTCGAACCTTTTTGGCAGCTCGATCAGGCCGGGCTGCACGACGCCCTCCGGGCCACCCCCTTTCGACACTTCCGAGTTGCCCGCCAAAACTCCGACACGGCGCTGATCGGCTATGCCATCTCGGGGCGCAGCGGCTCGGCCGGCTATCTCCAGCGTTTGGCAATCTCGCCCAGCCGCCAGGGCCAGGGTGCCGGTGCCGCCCTGGTGATGGACGGACTAAAATGGATGGCCCGTTGGGGGGCATCCCACGCCTGGGTCAACACCCCTCAGCACAACCTAGGAGCTCTGCGGCTCTATGAGCATCTGGGCTTCGAACAGGTTCCTCCCGGCCTGCAAGTTCTGGAGATAGATCTTGAGTCCTAAGTTCTGCTCGGAAAACCGTGGGGCGGCCTTCGGCTTGATCATGGCTCTGGTGCTCCTCGCCATGTCGGCCATCATGCCCCCTAAGGCGTCCGCCCAGAACAGCACCGGTATTTCCGATGAAGAATCGTCTTCGGTCGAGCTGGTCAGCCAGAGCTTTTGGATAGCCGACGAGGATTCTTTCCAAATCTCCTTCCAGCTCCTCAACGCTCCTGACGAATCCACCGTGGACATCAACGTCGGCGTGCCCATCAGGTCTCGCTCCGCGTATTTGGATCGACTGGCCGAGCCCTCCACCGGACTGGTTCTGCATCAGGTGTCCCGGTTGGCCATCCCCGAGCCCGACGCCAATGGGTTGGCAACGCTGCAAATCGCCACCACAAGCGGACAAGAACCAGCGGCAGATAGACCGGATCAGCCTCTGCTCTCGCTGCCCGCCGAAGGGGTGTACCCGGTGAGTCTCGTTCTTCGAGGCCCCGACGGCATCCCATTGGACACCATCCGCACGTTCCTCGTCCGCACGCCCTCGGCCAACTCCAACCTGACTCCTCTGCTGGTGAGCACCGTGTTGTCGGTGAGCGGGCCCCCAGCCGTTGATCCCGAAGGAAACGTGGACCTAGGCCCAACCAGCCAGAGCCTGCAAATACTGGCCGACGTCTTCGACCCCCGGGTTCGTCCCCAACCCCTGGCCATGGTTTCGCTCGATCCACATCTGGTCGACGCACTGGCCATCAGCGAGCAATCTGAACACGTCCAGCTGTTGGCCCAACTCCAGCAGTCCACAATCAACCGGCAAATCGCGAGCAACACCTATGTCCCCCTGGACAGCGATGCGTGGATCGACCAAGGCCTCAGCCTCCAGATCGGTTGGCAAATTGAAGCTGGGGCCGCAGTGCTGGCCGAGTATCTCGGCTCTCCGCCCGACCGCAGCATCATGTTGCTGAATTACTCGGCCTCCCCTGAGTTGCTCCAGCGGCTTCAGCGGGAACGAGTGGGACTGGTGCTGGTTCCCGATGCCCTGCTCAATCCGGCTGACGAATTGGTCAGCACGTCGGCAAAAACGTCGTTCCTGCTCCCCACATTAAACGATCCCATCCAAGCGGCGGCCATCAACAGCACAGTGACGGCTCACTTCACCCGTGCTGAAAGCGCCGACACTGCGCCCTACTTGGTTTTGGCCGATCTGGCCGCCCGCTGGTTTGAAGACCCTCAACAACCCCGGGGAATAGTGCTGGCACCGCCCCTGGATTCACTTCCGGATGCGACTCGATTGGGAGTCCTCCTGGACGAGATCAGTGCCAGCCCGATCCTCTCGTCCGTCGACCCATCCACGATTGTCGAAAACCTCGCGCCTGACAGCCTCCGTCAGGTGCGCACCGCCGAGGAGAATGGATTCGGGGAGGACTACGAAGCCGCATTGAGCGACGGCCAGCGCATTGCCCGGTCTTACCAGAACATGGTCGACCCAATCGCCACGGTGGACACCCCCGAGCGGCAGCTGATCGAGACCTTGGACCGGGCCCTGCTCCTGTCGGGTACTTACGGACTGACCGAGACCCAGCGGGACGCCTATCTGGCAGTAGTAGCCCAGACCGTGCGGGACACCGTAGCCGCCATCGAGCCTCCGAGCCGCCAGAGGATCACCCTCACCAGCCGTTCGGGGAGCATTCCCATGTTGATTCGCAACAATCTCAGCCACGATGTCATCGTGAGGCTGGACCTCAATAGCGACAAGCTGGACTTCCCCAACGGGGGTTCCCTGATCAGACGGCTCTCCCCCGGCGTCAACCAGGTCCAGGTGCCGGTGCAGGCCAAGACCTCGGGCGACGCCGTGTTGGAGATCAGCGTCACCTCTCCAACCGGTCTGTTGGCCCTGGGTGAATCACAGCTGACGGTGCGGACAACCTCTCTATCGGGCGCCGGTGTGGGGATCGCGGCGGCCGCCCTTGCCATCTTGATGGTGTGGTGGGCTCGACACTGGTGGTCCCGTCATCGCTCCAAATCAGAGCTGGAGAGCAGCGGTGGCGAGAGCCCCCGAACGAACCGCCAAAGCCGCCGGGCTTCGATGCCTCCAGGTAGTCTCGGGTCATGACCGTTCGCATCGTGACCGACAGTTCCTGCGACCTCAGCGCCGCCGACATCGAGCGCTATCAGATCACCGTGGTCCCGCTCACCATCCGATTCGGCGACGAAGAGTTCACCGACGGCCAAGGCCTGTCGGCTGAAGGCTTCTACGAGAAAATGGCCGCGAGCGACGAACTGCCCTCTACCGCTGCGCCCGCACCGGGTGCATTCGAGGTCGCGTTCCGAGATCTGGGCGCCGGCGGAGCCGACGCGGTGGTGTGCGTCAACCTCTCGTTCGCCCTTTCGGCCACCGGCGAGTCGGCTCAAACCGCAGCCCGGGCCCTGGAGGGAGAAGCGGACGTCCGGGTGGTGGACTCGGGCAAAGCATCGGTGGGTCTGGGCCTCATGGTGAAGGCCGCGGCGGCCGCCGCCGAGGAAGGGCACAGCGCCGATGCCATCGAAACCCAGCTAGCCCAGCTCAAGAACCGGGTTTTCATCTACGCCGCGCTGGACACCTTGGAGAACCTCAAAAAGGGCGGACGGATCGGAACTGCACAGGCCCTGTTGGGCAGCGCCCTGTCCATCAAGCCTTGTTTGGACCTCACGTCCGGGGTGGTGCAGGAGGCGGGCAAGCAGCGAACCAGGAGCAAGGCCCGTGCTTGGCTGGCCAAACAGGTCTCCGAGGCCGGAGAGTTGGAGCACTTGGCCCTGGCCCACGGCGCGGCCGACGACATCGACGCGTTCGCAGCCAGCCTGGGCGACACCCCCGCCCACAATCCCTTGACGGTGTCCCTTATCGGACCGGTCGTGGGCGCCCACGCCGGCCCCGGCGTCATTGCCGCAGCAATGGTGCCTGCGCAATAGGTGCGACCTGGACCATTCGGCTTGCTTCAAACTGCGGATTTCTCGGCACCCGCCCCCCAAGTACGTCTTGGCCCGCAGAAAACGCCATCGGTAACCTTCGGGCCGTGTCGGAGTTCCTCCGCGACTACCTCCTCGTCGCCATATTCCTCGTGCTGGCAAGCGCATTGGTGTTCGGGATGCTGGGGCTCGGCAGCCTGCTTCGGCCCACCCGGTCGCAGCCCCAGAAATACATGACCTATGAGAGCGGCGTTGACCCCGTGGGACTGGGTTGGTCGCAGAGCAATATCCGGTACTACGTCTTCGCCCTTCTGTTCGTGATGTTCGACGTCGAGGCGGTATTCATCTTCCCCTGGGCCACCCGGCTGGAGGCTTATGGGTCGTTTGGCCTGGTCGAAATGGCCATCTTCATCTTCATACTTGCCCTGGGCCTGGTGTACGCCTGGCGGAAGGGCGTTCTTCGGTGGATCTAGGACAGGCATTGCGATGCAGCGGCATATCCATGCCCGACCGCTCAGCGATACGTGCTGGGAGGTAGGCAGTGGGACTGGTTGCCAGCGGCAAAGCTCCAAAACCCCTGACCAAACTGCTCAACCTCGGGCGGAAGTACTCCATCTGGATGTACCAATGGGGCCTGGCCTGCTGCGCCATCGAGATGGGCGCGGTAATCGGCTCCCCGCGCTACGACGTGATGCGCCTCGGCGTGATCCCGTTTCCCGCCAGCCCCCGCCAAGCCGATCTGGTGGTGATCTCGGGCACGGTCACCGACAAGATGGTCCCGTCGATCCTCCGCCTCTACGAGCAGATGCCCGATCCGAAATACGTCATCTCCATGGGCTCCTGTGCCAACTGCGGAGGCCCCTACTGGGACTCCTATTCAGTGACCAAGGGCGTCGACCAGATCATTCCGGTGGACGTGTATGTTCCCGGCTGCCCACCCCGGCCTGAGGCATTGCTGGAGGGCATTATTCTGCTCCAAGAGCGCATCGGCAACGAAGACCCGGCTGTGCGGTGGCGAGGTGACCCAATTGTCGTCGACTGAGACCGGTGCCGCCGCCGAAACCGGAGCACAGCCCGACGAGCACCGGGAAGCTTGGGCCGCTCAGTTGGCCGACGCGCTGGGCGACGATTTCGTGGAACACCACATCATCCCCGAGAGCGACCTGTGGGTGCGGGTGAATCGAGGCTCGTGGGTGGTCGCGGCCACAGCAGCCCGCGACCAGCTCGGCTGCGTGTTCTTCGATTGGCTGTCGGCCATCGACTGGCTGCCCTCACCCTACGGCCGGGACATGGACGCCCAAGAAGACAACCCTCAGCCCAAGGCGGCCGACCCCACCGAGCAGGGCTACGCCGGCGGCGAGACTCGGTTCCAGATGGTGGTCCGCCTCTACTCCATCACCGATCACATGGGCCTCACTATCAAAGCCGACCTGCCCGACGGCGATCTGAGCATCGACACACTGATCGGGGTGTTTCCGGGAACCAACTGGCATGAACGCGAGGCCTGGGAGATGTTCGGGATCCACTTCAGCGGCCACCCCGACCTCCGGCACATCTACCTCCCCGGCGAGTTCCAGGGGAACCCCCTCCGCAAGGACTTTCCGCTGCTGGCCCGCCGGGTGAAGCCGTGGCCCGGCATCGTGGACGTCGAGCTGTTCCCCGGCGAGGAGGGCTCATGACCGCCGTGGGGAATGCCGGCAACATCACCGATCGCAACGGGGGCTCGCTGGCCGACCAGCGCCAGCAGTTGGCCTATGTGGCCACCCAGGCCGCTGACGCCCGGCTGAACGTGGAGATCGAGACCGAGGGCATGACCCTCAACATCGGCCCCCAGCACCCGGCCACCCACGGCACGCTGCGGCTGGTGGCCCGCCTCGACGGCGAGCAGGTGGTGGAGGCCGAGCCCATCATGGGCTACATGCACCGGGGGTACGAGAAGCTGGCCGAGGTGCGAACCTACCCCCAGGTCACCACGCTCATCAACCGCATCGACTGGCTGGGCAGCTTCGCCAACGAGGTGCCGTTCATCCTGGCCGCCGAGAAGCTCATGGAAGTGGAGGCCCCGCCTCGGGCCCAGTGGATCCGCACGGTTCTGTTCGAGTTGAGCCGGATCGCCAACATCACCCTGTTCTTGGGCGACATGGCGGTGCAGCTCGGGGCCCTCACCCCGGTGTTCATGGCCTTTCGCGACCGCGAGTTCGTGCTGAACCAAATCGAAGCGGTCACCGGCGGACGCTTCCACCCCAACTTCGACCGCATCGGCGGCGTCAAAGACGACTTGCCCAAGGGCTGGATCGACGACACTAAACAGGCCATGCAGAAGATCCGGGACTTCTGCGACGAGTTCGAGGATCTGGTGCTCGGCAATGAGATCTTCCAATCCCGCTCCCGGGGCATCGGGATCGTGCCCCCGGCCATCGGCCTGTCCTACGGGCTGTCGGGCGCCAACATCCGGGCCAGCGGGGTGGACTGGGATCTGCGCCGTGACGGCCGTGAGGCCCTGGTCTACGACCAACTCGACTGGAAGGTGTGGACCCACCCCGACGGCGATTCCTTCGCCCGCTACTGGGTGCGGCTCCAAGAAACCCGCGAGGCCACCCACATGGTGGACCAGCTGTTGGACGGGCTGCCCTCCGGACCGATCATGGCCAAGGTGCCCCGCATCATCAAGGTGCCGGCCGGTGAGGCCTACGCCGCCACCGAGAACCCACTGGGGGAGATGGGCTACTACATCGTGAGCAAGGGCGACCTGGTGCCGTTCCGGGTGAAGATCCGCTCGGCCAGCTTCTCCAACATCTCCATCACCCCGTGGCTGCTCAGAGGCGTGTACGTGCCCGACATCATCACGATTTTGGCCAGCCTCTATTTCATCCTGGGAGACATCGACCGATGACCGCGGCCACTGTGGTCTCCGGACTTCTCGCCGTTGAGGTGCCCTACTGGGCGGCGTCCATCATCAAGGTGGGCGTCGTCGCCTTGGTCATCCCCACTGCTGCGCTGGTGCTGGGCTACGTATTCCTGATGAAGATGATGAGCTTCATGCAAAGCCGGCTGGGCCCCATGGAAGCCGGTCCCTACGGTACTTTGCAGCTGCTGGCCGACGGCTTGAAGTTCTTGCAGAAAGAGGACATCTTCCCGGCAAAAGCCGACCGAACGGTGTTCGCGCTGGCCCCGCTGGTCGTGCTGATCTCCACCTTCTTGATCTACGTGGTCATTCCCACCGGCCCCGACGCGGTGGTGGCCCAGCTGGATGTGGGCATCTTCTATGCCTTGGCGGTGTCGTCGCTGTCGGTGGTGGGCATCTTGATGGCTGGGTGGGCCTCGGCCAACAAGTACGCCCTCATGGGCGGTCTGCGGGCCGCCGGCCAGCTCATCGCCTACGAGCTGCCGCTAGTGCTGGCCGTCATGGGCGTGGTCATCCAGGCCGGCACCCTCGACCTGCAAAAGATCGTCACCACCCAGGCCACCGGCGAGATCTTCGGCTGGGACGGCATCGGCAACCCCTTCATCCTCACCCAGTTCGCGGGCTTCTTCATCTTCTTGGTGGCGGTGCAGGCCGAGCTCACCCAGCCGCCGTTCGACATGCCGGTGGCCGAGTCCGAGATCGTGGGCGGCTACCAAGTGGAATACACCGGCTTCCGCTTCCTGTTCTTCTTCATGGGGGAGTTCGGCACCGCCTTCGCCTTTGCCGCGCTGGCCTCAGTCCTGTTCCTGGGCGGCTGGGCTCTCCCGTGGGGCGACCTCGGCCACTGGGGGTTCAACATCGCCGGACCGGCCATCATGCTGGTGAAGGTCTTGGCCGTATCCGCGCTCATCTTCTGGTTCCGCTTCACCTACCCGCGGCTGCGAGAGGATCAGCTTCAACGCCTAGCCTGGAAATTCTTGATCCCGTTGTCGCTGGTCAACATCGTTGTGACCGGTATTTTCAAGGTCGTTCTTTAGGAGCTGAACATGGCACTGGTACCAGGCTTGATCACGGGACTCAAAGTCACCGCCCGCACCATGTTCCGCACCTTGTTCGGCGACGGCCCGCCCGTGGTCCCTGCCCCCTCCAAGCACGCCCACACCGTGCAGTACCCCCACGTGAAGGAGATGCCCGCCGATCGGGCCCGCGGAGTAATCGCCCTCCACGAGGAGAACTGCACCGCTTGCATGCTGTGTGCCCGGGAATGCCCCGACTGGTGCATCTATATCGAGGGCCACAAGTACCTGGCCCCGCCTCGCCGGGAGGGGGGCAAGCCCCGCCAGAAGAACGCGCTGGACCGCTTCGACATCGACTACAGCCTGTGCATGTACTGCGGCATATGCGTGGAGGTGTGCCCGTTCGAAGCGCTGTTCTGGAGCCCCGAATACGAGTACTCCGAGCCCCGCATCGCCGACCTGCTGCACGACAAGGAACGCCTCAGCGAGTGGATGGACACCGTTCCCGACTTCGAGCCCTACGAGGCCGGATCGCAGCAGAAGGTGTTGAAGGTTCCCCGATGACCGTGCAGCTCGCTGCCTTCGTCCCAATACGCGCGACCGAAACACGCGAGGCTCTTGCCCGGTGATCGCCGAGCACGTCGCCTTCGGGATCATCGCCGCGGTCATGGTGGCCTCCGCCCTGCGGGTGGTGACCGCCCGCGACATCGTGCACGCCGCCCTGTATCTGGTGATCGTGCTGGCCGGGGTGGCCGCCCTGTTCCTGCTGGTAGGAGCAGAGTTCACCGGCATCACCCAGGTGCTCATCTACATCGGCGCGGTGATCGTGCTCTTTTTGTTCGGGATCATGCTCACCCGGACCGGCTTCGACCAGGACGAAGAAACCGACCACAAGCACAAGTTCCCCGCGGTGCTCACCGCCCTTTTGCTTCTGGCCGTGATGATCGGCGCGCTGGTCGACCGTTTCGGGGATGAGAAACTGGATGCCAACCTGCCCGGCGGCCTGACCCCTCAGACCACCGCTCAGGTGTCCGACGAGCTGTTCTCCCAGTACATCGTGCCCTTCGAAGCGGTTTCGGTGCTGCTGTTGGCCGCCCTCATCGGCGCCATCGTGATCGCCCGCCGAGAAGAGGGCGGCTGATGCTTCCAGCCTTTTGCCCGTTCACACGGGGAGATGATTGGTGATGCTTCTCAATGAGATGCTCCTTTTGGGCGCAGTGTTGTTCTGCATCGGGGTCTACGGCGTGCTGGCCCGCCGCAACGGCGTGCTGGTGCTCATGTCCATCGAGCTGATCCTCAACGCGGTGAACATCAACTTGGTGGCCTTCGGGGCATTCCACGACACGGTCGCGGGGCAGATATTCGCCCTGTTCGTGATCACCGTGGCCGCCGCCGAAGTGGGCATCGGCCTGGCCATCGTCTTGCTGCTGTATCGGAACCGGCGATCCATCGACTTGGACCAAGTCGATCTGATGAAGGGATGAGGCCGCGGTGCTGAATGCGATCGTCGCCGCCGCAGAATCCAGCGGCAAAGCCGTGGCCGCCTCGGGCTGGTTCCTCGAGAACGCCTGGCTGATCTGGCTGTTCCCCGCCGTGTCGTTCGTGCTGATCCTGCTGTTCGGCAAGCGGTTCCCCCGAGGGGGCTCCGAGATCGGCGTCGCCGCGGTGGGAGCCTCCTTCGTATTCGGCCTGCTCACCGCCATCCAGTGGATCAGCGAGGTGGAGGGCGCCGGTGGAGGAGGCGCCGAGGGCGAGCACGCCCTGGGGGCGGGCAGCCTGGTGGCCGCTGCCGAGGGCGAGGCATCCGGCGGGGTGGGCGCGCTCACCCGGTCGATCACCTGGCTCACCAACGGGGCCGAAGCCATCGGCGCGGGCATCATGATCGACGGGCTGGCCGTGATGATGATCTTCGTGGTCACCGTGGTGTCGCTGCTGGTTCACATCTACTCCACCGACTACGTGGCCGGCGACCGCCGCTACACCCACTTCTTCGCCTTCTTGAGCTTGTTCACCGCGTCGATGCTCTTCTTCGTCACCGCCTCCACCACCATCCAGATGCTGGTGGGCTGGGAGCTGGTGGGGGTGTGCTCGTTCGTGCTCATCGGCCACTGGTGGGAGGAGAAGGACAACTCCGACGCCGCCCTCAAGGCCTTCTTGACCAACCGGGTGGGCGACATGGGCCTCATCATCGGGGTGTCGATTCTGTTCTTCGGGGCGGGCACCTTCGATGTGATCGGGGTCAACGAGGCCGCCATCAACGGCAGCATGACCCACACGGTGGCGCTGGCCGCCGCGCTGTGCCTGACCGCCGCGGTCATCTCCAAGTCGGGCCAGTTCTTCCTCCACACGTGGCTGCCCGACGCCATGGCCGGGCCCACTCCGGTGTCAGCCCTCATCCACGCCGCCACCATGGTGGTGGCCGGCATCTTCATGGTGGCCCGGCTCTATGGGGTGTTCTTCGAGGGCTACGCCATTGGCGGCTCCAGCATCAACCTGCTGGCCCTCATCGGCGGGATGACCACGCTGGTGGGCGCCACCTTGGCCTTCGTCCAGAACGACATCAAGCGGGTGCTGGCCTATTCCACCGTCTCCCAGCTGGGCTACATGGTGCTGGCCCTGGGAGTGGGGGCGTGGACCGCAGCCCTGTTCCACCTGTTCACCCACGCCTTCTTCAAAGCCTGTCTGTTCTTGGGCTCGGGCTCGGTCAGCCACGCCGTCCACTCATTCGACATGAAGCAGGACATGGGCGGGCTGCGCAAGCACATGCCCCATACCTATCGAACGTTCATGATCGGCACGGTGGCGCTGGCCGGACTGCCCATCCTGTCGGGCTTCTGGTCGAAAGACGAGATCTTGGCCGGCACCGGCGGTTGGGGCCTGTTCGGCGGCACCGGGGGCAACGGGGCCTACACCGTGATGCTGGCCATGGGCATGATCACCGCCGCCCTCACCGGGGCCTACATGACCCGGGTGGTGTATTTGACCTTTTTCGGGGAGTTCCGGGGCCACGGCACCCCCCATGAGTCCGGACCCCGGATCACCGGACCGCTGTGGACTCTGGCCGGGTTGGCCATCATCGCCGGGTTCATCAACTTCCCGGCCGGCTTCCAGCTCGTCCCCGCCAGCTGGGAGGAGAAGTTCCTCCACTGGGTGGAGCCCGTGGGGGTGAGCTACTTCCCGCAGATCAGCCACGCCACCCCGTCGTGGACGCTGGCCATCGTGTCGGTGATCGTGGCCCTAGTAGGCATCGGCGCCGCTTACCGCTACTACTTCGTCCGGGTGAGGGCGGTTAGCCCAGCAGCCACCGAGCTGCCCGACGGGCTAACCACCAAGTCGTCGCTGGCCCGCCTCGGCCACCGGATCCTGGTGAACAAGTACTACCTCGACTGGCTGTACACCACCGTGATCGTCGGCTTCGTCAAGGGGCCATTGGCCCGCGCCGCCTACTGGACCAACCAGAATGTTATCGACCGGGTGGTCAACGAGGCCGGCACCCGTTCGGTGCAGGCCGGCGAGATCGTGTACCACAAGGTGGACCAGCTGGTGGTGGACGGGATCGTCAACGCCACCGGGAAAATCTCCGACAGCTCGGGGGAGGAGTTGCGCCGCATCCAAACCGGAAAGGTGCAGCAGTACGCCGCCATCATGTTCGCCGCCGCCACCATCTTGGCCGGCATCTTCATCATCGTCATCTAGGGAGCACACGTACACATGGGTGAATTGTCGACCAACCTGACCGCCTCGGGTAGGCACGGAGGGAGCGCAGGTACACATGGGTGAATTTCTCAACGACTGGGGGCTCAGCATCCCGACGTTCCTGCCGATTATCGGCGCGGCCGTCATGATGCTCATTCCCAAGGATCGAGAGCAGCTCCACAAGCTGATCGCCTTGGCCACCACCGTGGCGGTAGCCGTCTTCGGCGTGCTGCTGTTGATCCAGTTCGTCGACAACGACAACTACGGCGCCCTCAACTTCGTGGTCGACAAGGGGTGGATCGACGTCATCGACTCCCGCTACATCTTGGGTGTCGACGGCATCTCCCTGCCGCTGATGTTGATGACCATGCTGATCGTGCCGTTGTGCGTGATCTACTCCTGGAACCACTTCCCCGAGCCGCACAATCCCAAGGCCTTCTTGATGCTGCTGCTCATCCTGGAAACCGGAATGATCGGCACCTTCGCCGCCCAAGACTTGATCTTGTTCTTCGTGTTCTTCGAAGTCGTGCTTTTGCCCATGTACTTCATGATCGGGGTTTGGGGCGGAGAGAACCGGCGCTACGCCTCCATCAAGTTCTTCCTCTTCACCCTGCTCGGCTCGGCCTTGATGCTGGTCAGCTTCCTGGCCCTGTACTTCCTGGCCGATGCCGGCACCTTCGACATGCGACTGCTGCCCGAGGCCGCTGCCGGCATCGCCAAGTCGTCGCAGGTCTGGGTGTTCGGCGGCATGTTCCTGGGGTTCGGGGTCAAGGTGCCCATGTTCCCGTTCCACACCTGGCTGCCCGACGCCCACACCGAGGCCCCCACGGTGGGCTCGGTGATCCTGGCTGCGGTGCTGTTGAAGCTGGGCACCTACGGGTTCGTCCGCATCGCCATCCCCATCCTTCCCGAGGCCGCCGCCGAGTGGGCGCCGTTCATCGGGCTGCTGGCGGTGATCGGGATCATCTACGGCGCCTTGGGCTGTTTGGCCCAGCGCGACCTAAAACGGCTGGTGGCGTTCTCGTCGGTGGCCCACATGGGCTTCGTGATGCTGGGCATCGCCACCCTCACCGACTTCGGCATCAACGCCGCGGTGTTCGGCATGGTGGCCCACGGACTCATCACCGGAATGCTGTTCTTCTTGGCCGGATCGGTGAAAGAGCGGTACCACACCCTGGACATGTCTCGGCTGGGTGGCCTCTTGGTACAAGCCCCCCGCATGGGCTGGATTCTCGGGTTCTGCGCCATGGCCTCGCTGGGCCTGCCCGGCCTGGCCGGGTTCTGGGGCGAGTTCCCCGCCATTTTGGCCTCCTACAACCCCGCCGAGGTGCTGGCCGAGGAGACCTTCCGGTCGTACATGGTGATCGCTGCGCTGGGCACGGTGCTGGCGGCTGGCTACCTGCTGTGGATGCTCCAGAAGACCGCCTTCGGCAACCCCCGTGAGGAGTTCGCCAACGACCCCCATGTTCACGACGCCACCGTCTCCGAGTACCTGGCTTGGGCACCGCTGCTCATTCTCATCGTGGTGCTGGGGGTCTATCCCCAACTGCTGTTCGGAGCTACCGATCCTGCGGTTGTCAACTCGATCAGCGAATGCCTGGACTCCGTGACCAGCGGGGCGTGTTTCGACGCGGCGGCTGGTAAGTAGGACCAACGGTGCTCTCGTCCCTGCCCTCGATCGTCGGCTTCGTCCGACCCGACATCGACTGGCACGCGGTCGCGCCCGAGCTCACATTGTTGGGGGTGGGGGCGGTGGTCACCCTGCTCGACATCGTGCTGTTGGAGCGGGGACGGGCCTACACCTCGGCGCTGGCCGGCATCGGCTTGCTGGTGGCGCTGATTCCCATCGTGACCCTGGCCGCCGACGGGACCACCCGGGAGATGTTCGGCGGGGCCTTCGTGGTGGACGACTTCGCGCTCATCTTGAAGGCCATGTTCATCGTGGTCGCCTACATCGTGGTGCTGTTGTCCACCAACTACATCGCCGAGGGCGACTACTGGGAGAACGAGTACTACGGCCTGTTGCTGGCATCGGTGTTGGGCATGGTGCTGATGGCCTCGGCTCGCGATCTGGTCACCATCTTCGTGGCCCTGGAGCTGCTGTCCATACCCGCCTACCTGCTGGCCGCCTGGCGCAAGGCCGACCCCAAGAGCAACGAGGCCGGGCTCAAGTACTACCTGATGGGGGTGTTCGCCTCGGCCATCATGCTGTACGGCATGTCGCTGCTGTTCGGGCTGGCCGGCGACACCCGCCTTTCGGTCATCTCCGAGACGGTGTCGGGCGGCAGTACCAATCCGGTGATCACGCTGGGCATCATCTTTGTGATCGTCGGGTTCGCCTTCAAGGTGTCGGGCTTCCCGTTCCACACCTGGGCCCCCGACACCTACGAGGGCGCGCCCACACCGGTGACCGCCTTTTTGGCCGTGGGCTCCAAAGCCGCCGGGTTCGTGGCCCTCATGCAGTTGGTGCATGCCGGCTTCCCCGGTCGAGGCGACGTCTACCAACCGCTGCTGTGGATCCTGGCCGTCGGCTCGATGACCGCCGGCAATCTCATCGCCCTGCGCCAGGAGAACATCGTGCGTCTCATGGCCTACTCCGGGGTGTCGCAAGCCGGCTTCATACTGGCCCCCCTGGCGGTGGCCGGCGACATCGGGGGCGAGGCCCTGTCGGCGGTGATCACCTATGTGCTGATCTACGCGGCCATGAACCTGGGCGCCTTCGCGGTGATCATCACGGTGGCCCGCCGCACTGCCTCCGGCGACATCAGCTCTTATGCCGGGCTGTTCCGCTACGCCCCCGCCATGACCGTGCTCATGACGATCTTCCTGTTCTCCCTGGCCGGCATCCCCCCGCTGGGCGGCTGGTTCGCCAAGTTCGCCGTGTTCCGGGCCGTGGTGGAAGCCGACACCGGCTGGGGCTACTCCTTGGCCGCCATCGCCGCGGTCAACTCAGTGATCGCGCTGTTCTACTACGCCAAAGTGGCCCGCATGATGTGGTTCGAAGGGATCCCCGAAGAAGCCGACACCTCGGCCCTACGGGTCCCCCCCTCGCTGGTGGCTGCCCTCGGCCTCACCGCGGCGGCCACCCTCCTGTTCGGCATCTACCCCGCCGTCATCACCCACTTCACCGACGGCACCCTGATCGCCCTGCCCTAAGGGTGGTGGTTGAAGGTTCCAACAGGCATCTACGAAGGCATAATGCGTGCCAGAGATTCTCGCTATCAGCACCAATAGCGAGTGGGGCGCTCCTGGAGCTACCCCGGTGCCATCGTCCTCTTGGCACCTTCATCGCTTTACCCTCCTAGAGAACTGCTACCGCCCCAAGCTCTGAGTCCGATGGCTACTTTCGGGCATTGCGGCAGGTGATGTCGGTGCGGGTAGATGCCCAGTCGAGGATTTTCCAATCAGAGGTGACCAGGGTGAGGCGGGTCACCATTGCTGACGCAGTGATCATCTGATCGGCGGGGTCGGCATGAAAGCCCTCTTGTGGTTCTAGTGAGGCGGCCAAGATGGTGATGTCTGTGGTAACCGGAACTTCTCGAACTCCTCTGTCGAGGAGTTCTCGGTGCCAGACCTCGGGTGCTCTGCGAAGATCAATGCGCCCGCCCCAGTGGAGCCGGGCGGCCTCCAACATAGAGATCGGCGAAAACCGCACCTTACCGTCTCGAATCGCCTTTTCGATTGCGACCCTGGTCTCCTTGCCCAGCCGTGAACTGCCCTGAGACATCCATAGCAGAGCGTCGGTGTCCAAGATGATGTCCACACTCAACCTTCTTCGTCGGCTGAGACTCCGGTCAGTATCCGGTCGGGGTCAGCGACGACATGCCACTGTTCAGAGGGTATGGCCGGCTGGGTTAGGTCGCTGTCAAGGACCATGTCATCAGCCCATCCGATAGCGCCTTCTTGAGGATGCTCAACAAACGGAACGACAGCAGCCACCGGCCGGCCGTGCTTGGTGACGACCAATGTGTTGCCGGTTGCCATGACGACATCGAGAAGCTTGAGACACTTGTTGCGGAACTGAGCCGCGGGAACGGTCCACTCTGGAGCACCCATGAAACACTCCTATCAAAAATGTACAGAAAATTCTAGCACTTTTCAGATGTCCTCCCAATCGGACTACTACCCTTTCAAAGTGACCCCCGCAGGAAAGAATCGCCGGCATGCCTGAGTTGCCTGATGTGGTGGTCTATCTGGAGGCGTTGGACCGGTTTGTGGTGGGTCGGGAGCTGCGCGAGATCCGGGTATTCGGCATCAGCCTGCTCCAGACGTTCGATCCGCCAATCAGTGCGGTCGAGGGGCGAACCGTCGTGGGTACCCGGCGGCTGGGCAAGCGCTTGGTGCTGGAAATGGACGGGCCGGACGATCTGTTCATGGTGATCCACCTCATGGTGGCGGGGCGGCTGCGGTGGCGAGACCAACCAGGCACCAAGCCACCGGGGAAGATCGGGCTCGCCGCGTTCGACTTCGACTATGGCACCCTCATGCTCACCGAGGCCAGCAAGCGCAAGAAGGCATCGCTGTGGCTGGTCAACGGGGCCGACACCCTGGCCGAAAACCACAACCGGGGCGGGGTGGAACCGCTGGAAATCGACGAGGTCGGGTTTCGCAATGCCCTCACCGCCCGCAACCGGACCCTCAAGCGGGCGCTGTGCGATCCCACCGTGTTCAGCGGCATCGGCAACGCTTATAGCGACGAGATCCTGTTCCACGCCGGGCTGTCTCCGGTGCAGCGCACCGATCACCTCGACGACGATGCGATCGCCCGGCTCTACCAGGCCACCCGCACCACGCTGGCCGACTGGACCGAGCGCCATCGCCGAGCGGTGGGGAACGGCTTCCCCGACAAGGTCACCGCGTTCCACGCCGACATGGCCGTCCACGGCAAGTTCGACCTGCCCTGCCCGGTGTGCGCCGTCCCCGTCCAACGCATCGTGTACGCCGACAACGAAGTCAACTACTGCCCCCAGTGCCAAACCGGCGGCCGGCTGCTGGCCGACCGCTCCCTGTCCCGCCTGCTCAAAGACGACTGGCCCCGCAGCATCGAGGACTTAGAGGACTGATCGGTAGCTTGCCACACCGGGAACTACTGTCCCGTTGTCGCCGAGGAGGTAGCAGCATGAGTTCATTCAGCCGGGAGTCCACCGCGGAGGAGGTGGTCAGAGGGCTCGACCTGTCAGGGCAAGTCATCATGATCACCGGGACGACAAGCGGATTAGGCGAGGAGTCGGCCCGGGTGCTGGCGGCCCGCGGCGCCCAGGTTGCCATGTTGGCCCGCGATCCCCAGAAGAACCGCGAGGCCGCCGACCGAATCCGCTCGTCGGTGCCCGACGCCGACTTGTCGATGCACCAAGTGGATCTCTCCAATCTGGCTAGCGTGGCCCGCTTCGCATCCGAGGCCGCCGACGAGTTCAGCCGCATCGACGTGCTGATGAACAACGCTGGGGTGATGTGCTGCCCGTTCGACCGAACCGCGGACGGCTTCGAGATGCAGTTCGGCACCAATCACCTGGGCCACTTCGCCCATACTGCCCGATTGTTGCCGCTGTTGCTCCAAGCCGACAAGCCCCGGGTGGTCACCTTGTCGTCGGGCGGACACCGCATCTCCGATGTCGATCTCGACGATCCCAACTTCGAGCACACCCCCTACGACCCCTGGCTGGCCTATGGCCGCTCGAAGAGCGCCAACGTGCACTTCGCGGCCGAGTTGGCCCGCCGTTTCGGCGACCAAATGCTGTCGGTCTCGGTGCACCCTGGCGCCATCCCCACCAAACTGGGCCGGCACATGACCAAAGAGATGCTCGAGGGCATGAGGGCCCGAGCCAAGGCCAGTTCATCCTCAGGCCAGGGTCTTCAAATGAAGAGCTTGGAATCTGGTGCTGCCACTCAAGTATGGGCCGCTACCTCTCCGGAGATCGCCGAGAACAACGGCACGTATCTAGCCGACTGCAATGTGGCCGAGCCGGGTACGGGTGAAATCGGCTACGCCCCCCACATCTACAACCCTCCCACTGAGGCCGCGCTATGGGAGCTGAGCGAGCGCTTCGTGGATTTGTCCTTCTAGCTAGTGGTGTGTCGTGGGTTTAGCGCCGTGGATTGCGACGGCAGCGGCGTTCCTCGCAAGGCGCACCGACGCAGCCATACTTCCAGCGTACGGCAAGGAGGGGCAACGCCGCGAGGGGCGTCGATGCCTAGCAGGACACGCGCGAATAAACCCACGACACACCACTAGTCAGGACTTGCGGGGGCCGCCCCGGGTACCCGGCCAGCGGGAGCCGCCGATGGTGTCGGCCATGGGCCAGAACGCGTCAGGATCAAGCGGCCCGGCGTTGGTGATCTGGCGGTCCTTCATCTTGTTGGTCACCAACCGAGCTGACAACTGCTCGATGATTGGGAAGTACCGGGCCACCGGATCCCAGGGGCTTTCCAGCAGCCGCAGCTCGCCGTCGATCTCCTCGATATGGTCCTGCTCGAAAGTGGTGGCCACATCCACCACGTGGGGCGGGAAGTCGTACTGCTTCTCCCCGCCGCCTATGGCGCGGGAGTACTTGGTCCACCACTCGTGCTCGGTGATTTCACCGGCGGCCGGGGCCACGGTGCCGGTGACGTCGCCCTCGAACTCGATGAACGTGTAGCCCTGATGGATGGTCCGGGCTTCCACCCGGTCGCCAAGCCGGAAGAAGCGAATATCGCACGGGTACTTGGGCTGCCCGTTGGTCTCGCCGCTGATGAAGATGGCGGCCTCCTGGTCGATGCCCAGGCCCAGGCTGTATTGACCGCTCACGCCTTTCCATCTGGCCGGCACCTTCACGCTCACGCCGTACTCCGGCTCGCCCAAGACCGGCACGCAGTACACCCCTACCGTGACGATCGGCTCGCCTGGAGTGAGCCCAGGCGGGAGAATTTGCTCGACGCCAGCCGGATCGGTCCGGTATTCGATGGTCAACTTGGGCCAACCGGCTACCTCGCCAGGGCGGTTCATCGGGGTATCAGCCACGGTGCCTCCAATGGTGGAAATCTCAGGATCAGGGCGGTTCCGCCCGCCCAGTGCCGACAGTGTATTGGGAACCGGCAAGCTGTGCACCACGGCCCCACTGGGGTGCCCAGCATGTGCGGTCGCCATACTGGACTCATGGGGTTTGCCGAGTTCATGGAGCGAGCGCTCTATGACCCCGTGCTTGGGTTCTACGAGTCGGGCCGGGCCGGGCGGCGCGGGGGCCACTTCATCACCAGCCCCGAGGTGGGGCCGCTGTTCGGCGCGGTATTGGGCCGGATGCTGGACCGACGCTGGCAAGAACTGGGCCAGCCCGACTCGTTCACCGTGGTAGATGCCGGCGCCGGGCCGGGCACCCTGGCCCGCACCGTGGCCAAGGCCCAACCCTGCTGCATGCCCGCCCTGCGGTGGATCAACGTGGAGCGCAGCGCCGCCGGACGGGCTGGGCACACCGTGGGTGAGTCTGCCGCGGCCATGCCCGCCGGCCCTTTCGCCGGGGTGATCGTGGCCAACGAGTTGCTGGACAACCTGCCATTGAGCCTTTTCGACGTCGATGGTACCGAGGTGGGCGACCGCCGCCCGAGTCCGGAGACTCGCCTGACCCCCCGACAAAGTCAAGCCTGTGAATGGCTGGCCCAGGCTCGGTCAATTCTGGACCACGGGACTGTTGTCGTCATCGACTACATGAGCACCACCGAGGAGATGGCCGCCCGAGCCTGGCCCGAGTGGCTGAGGACCTACCGCGGCCACGAGAGGGGCGATGATCCGTGGACCGCTCCCGGCACCCAGGACATCACCTGCGAAGTGGCCCTTGACCAGCTCTCCGGCGTGAGTCCACCCACCCGGATAGCCGATCAGGCGGTCTGGCTGCGAACCCACGGCATCGACGAGCTAGTGGCCGAGGGCATCGCCGCCTGGCAGGCCGGTGCCGCCCACGGCGATCTGGCCGCGCTAGCCGGACGAAGCCGGGGCATCGAAGCCGAAGCCCTGCTTGACCCCTCCGGGCTGGGAAAATTCACCGTGGCCGAATGGGACGTGCCCGACCCGCAATGAGATAAGTCAAGACTTGTCGCGCACCGCAGCCCGAAAACCCAGCGCCACTGGGTTGACTCCGTCGGTGTCCGGTTGGATGGCAACCTGATACCGGCCCGGCGTCGGCAGCTTCATCGTCCGAAAATCAGCCACAAACGGCACGTTGACCAGCTCGCCGGGGTCGTGTCCCGATCCCAGCTTGACCTGGACCTCGCCCGTCATCTCAGCCAGCTTCCGCCCGTCGGCATCTTCAACCCTCACCCTGATCTTGTGGGGATCGGCCGCCTCCACCGGGGACATCTCCAACACCAGCGCCAACATGACCCCGATCGGCGCGGGAAACGACTCCCGATACACCCGGGTGATGCCCGCTGAGCTCACAAACAGCAGCCCCTCCCGCACTTGGGCAAAATCACACAGCGTCGCTACCCGGATATCCATGACCGCTGATCAGCTCCTAGCCTTCTGCACGCTCGCCCTCATTGACACCACTAAGTGACCATATCCTCTGCCACACGACAGAATGTAGGCTCGCCCGCGTTGTTCCACGAGAGGATCGGAAAGGATCGACCATGGCCGACGCCACCATCGAGGACTACTACGTCGAAGACCGCACCTTCGCACCGTCCGCCGATTTCGCCGCCGCTGCACTGGCCAATAACCGCTCACTCTATGACGAAGCGGAAGCCAACTACGAGTCGTTCTGGGCTCGGCAGGCCCGCGAGCTGCTGAGTTGGGACACCGAATTCCACACCGTGCTGGAGTGGGATCTCCCCTTTGCCCGCTGGTTCATCGGCGGTACCCTCAACGTGTCGTACAACTGCCTCGACCGCCACGTCGAAGCGGGCCAAGGCGACAAGATCGCCTTCCACTGGGAGGGCGAGCCGGGCGACACCCTCACCATCACCTATGCCGAATTGCTGGCCGAGGTTTCCAAGTTCGCCAATGTGCTCAAGAGCCTCGGGTTGGGCGCGGGCGACCGGGTGGCCATCTACATGCCGATGATCCCCGAGCTGCCAGTGGCCATGCTGGCCTGCACCCGCATCGGGGTGGCCCACTCGGTGATCTTCGGCGGCTTCTCCCCCGACGCCATCGTGGACCGCTGCGAGGACGCCGAGGCCCGCCTCATCATCACCGCCGACGCCGGCTACCGCCGGGGCGCTCCATCGCTGCTGAAGCCCAACGTGGACACCGCCCTCAGCCTGGGAGCCGCCTCGGTGGAGCACGTGGTGGTGGTCAACCGGTGCGACACCGATGTCGACATGGCCGAGGGCCGGGATCTGTGGTGGCACGAGCTCATGGCAAGCGCCTCAGCCGACTGCCCGCCCGAGCCCATGGACGCCGAGGCCCTGCTCTATCTGCTGTACACCTCGGGCACCACTGCCAAGCCCAAGGGCATCATGCACACCACCGGCGGCTACCTCGCCCAGGTGGCGTTCACCCACAAGTACGTGTTCGACCTGAAGCCCGACACCGACGTGTACTGGTGCGCGGCCGACATCGGCTGGGTCACCGGCCACAGCTACATCGTGTACGGCCCGCTGGCCAACGGCGCCACCTCGGTGATCTACGAGGGCACCCCCGACACCCCAGGCCGCGACCGCCTGTGGGACATCGTCGAGCGCTACGGCGTCACCCAGCTCTACACCGCCCCCACTGCGATCCGCACCTTCATGAAGTGGGGCGCCCAGGAGCCGGCCAAACACGACCTGTCGAGCCTGCGGGTGCTGGGCACGGTGGGCGAGCCCATCAACCCCGAAGCGTGGATGTGGTACCACACCCACATCGGAGGAGGGAGCTGTCCCATCGTGGACACCTGGTGGCAGACCGAGACCGGCGGCCACATGATCTCCCCGTTGCCCGGGGTCACCACCACCAAGCCGGGGTCGGCCACCCATCCCATTCCCGGGGTGTTCGCCGAGCTGGTGGACGACGACGGGCACCCGGTAGAGCGGGGCGGCGGCTATCTCACCATCACCCGCCCATGGCCCTCGATGCTGCGGGGCATCTGGGGCGACCCCGAGCGGTATCGGGACACCTATTGGAGTCGGTTCGAGGGCCGCTATTTCGCCGGCGATGGGGCCAAGGTGGACGACGACGGCTATCTGTGGCTGCTGGGCCGGGTGGACGACGTGATGAACATCTCCGGCCACCGCATTTCCACCACCGAGGTGGAATCAGCCCTGGTGGACCACGCCGCCGTGGCCGAGGCCGCGGTGGTGGGCGCGGCCGACGACACCACTGGCCAGGTCATCATCGGCTACGTCATATTGCGGGGCAGCCACGAAGCCACCGATGAGCTGGGCGAGGAGATCCGCCAGCACGTGTCGGTCAAGCTGGGGGCCATCGCCCGGCCCAAAACGGTGGTGCTGGTTCCCGACCTGCCCAAGACCCGCTCGGGCAAGATCATGCGCCGCCTGCTGCGGGACGTGGCCGAGGGCCGCAGCCTGGGCGACACCACCACCCTGGCCGACCAGTCGGTAGTGGACGAGATCCGCACCCGAGCCGCCGAGTCCCCCCAAGAAGATTGACCGAACGAGCCGGCCCTACCCACTGGACATGGCGGGGCGCGCCCATCGACGGCGGCCCCGCGGTGATCGTCGATGTCGACGGAGTGATCTCCGACGGCAGCGGCCGCCAGCACTTGGCCCAAGCCCGCCGCTGGGATGAGTTCTTCGCCGGCTGCCCTGACGACCCCCCGCTGAAAGCGGCGGTGGCCTTGGTCAACTTGCTGGCTTCTGACATCGCCGTTGTGCTGCTCACCGCCCGCCCCTGGCCGCTGCTCGACGACACGGTGACTTGGTTGCAAGCCCACAGCGTCCGCTGGGATCTCCTTATCTTGCGACCCCCTCGCAGCGGCGACCGGTCGCGCGCCTACAAGGCCGCCGAAGTAAGCAGTCTCCGCCAGCACGGTTTCGAGTTGCTGTGCGCCCTCGAAGACGACCCCCGCAACGTGGAGATGTACGCCGAGGCCAACGTCCCCTGCCTCTACATCTACTCCGGCTACTACGAGGGCCTCCCACTATCTACACTCACTTGACGTGTCTTTGTCCAGTGCCCGACTCGCGCCGATCGCCGCTGTTGCTGTCTGCCTGCTGGCGCTGTCCTTAAGCGGTGCAGTTGCCAACGCCCAGAGCCCACCCAGCGATGCTGTCCCGCTAGAAGAAATCGAGTTGCGCGACCAGCTGATCGCCGCCCAGGAGTCGCTGCTCAACGCGTACCGCTGTCAGTTCGATATCGACACCCACATCGTGCAGGGCGGCTGCTCCGAAGGTGCGCCCATCGCAGACCCGATTGTTCCCAGACCTTACGAGGGCACTCCCACCCGGCATGCCCTCAGCGTGCGCGACCGGCTGGTAGACGACCAGGAAGCACTGCTCAACGTCTACCGCTGCCTCTTCAAAGTGGACACCCACATCGTGCCCGGCGGCTGCGGCGAATCATCCTTGGAGAACCCGTTTACAATAGTGTCAACCAGCAGCGGTCATGCCTGCGGGGTCAGGGCAGACCAGACCATCGCCTGCTGGGGCAGCAACAACTACGGAGAGTCGGTCTCTCCCCTTGGTCAATACACTGCGGTATCCCCCGATGGGCTCTACACCTGTGCGCTGACAATCCAACAGACCATCGAGTGCTGGGGCGGTAAGAACACCAACGCCCCCAACGGCACATTCGCAACCCTAGCCACCGGCTCAAACCATGCCTGCGGTATCAGAACCGACGGAACCGTCGCCTGCTGGGGGGTCATCGACTATGACACTCCAATCCCCGATGGATCGTTCACCCAAATCGACATAGGCACCTACCATGCATGCGGGGTCCAAACCGATCAGACCGTCGCCTGCTGGGGTACCGACGTGAGATACCCGTTGGGTGACCCGCCAACCGGAACCTTTGCCACCGTTGCCGTAGGGCAGGGCCATGCGTGTGGAATCAGATCCGACGGAACCATCGCTTGCTGGGGCTCAAGCAGCTGGGGGCGCGGGAGCCCGCCTACAGGGACTTTTACGGCTATCGCCGAGGGCACCTTTCACTTTTGCGGACTTAGGACCAATGGATTCGTCGCCTGCTGGGGCAGCAACATCGGTAGCCCTCCAGTGGGCACGTTCACTGCGCTTTCTGCCGGCCGCAGCTTCTCGTGCGGCATCCGGACTGATGGCACCGTTGACTGCTGGGGCGACAATCAGTATGACCAGACCGATGCACCTGAAGGCGTCTTCACCCAGGTAGTTTCCCAATATCGGCAATCCTGCGGGATCAGATCCGACCGGGTTGTCGTTTGCTGGGGACCCAATGCATTCCGGCACACCACGGTGCCAGACGGGAGATTTTCAGCCCTGGACGCAACACGAAGGTTCGCCTGCGGGCTCAGAACCGATGGGTCAATCTCCTGTTGGGGAGATACCAGCCTCTTTGCCGCCGACCCACCATCCGGCAAATTCACTTCGGTTTCCACTGGATTCGGTCATGGCTGTGCGTTGAGCAACGACCAAACCATCGTTTGCTGGGGGGACAATACTTCTGGCCAAACCATCAGTCCCAGTGGCACATTCATCATGGTCGCCGCGGGCCGCGACCACGCATGCGGGGTACGGACCGACCACTCCGTCAGCTGTTGGGGGAGCAACTCTGCGGGTCAGACTTCGGCACCCGAAGGTCTCTTTGATTTTGTCGCCACGGGCAATCGACATACCTGTGGGATCAAGACCGACGGGACCGCCTCCTGCTGGGGCAGCAATTGGCACGGAGAATCGGATCCGCCAAGCGGGACCTTTATCACCCTCACCGCAGGAGTCGACTCCACCTGCGGATTGAGAACCGACGGGTCCGCCGAGTGTTGGGGCACCGGCAGGAATGCACCTCCAGGCACGTTCACCGCCATCGATTTGGGAACTCACCACGTTTGCGGCCTGAAAAGCAATGGCACAGCCCTGTGCTGGGGCAGCAATTCCTTTGGCCAACTGGACGCACCCGACAAGACCTTCACCGTCATCGCTGCGGGCGGAAACTTCTCGTGCGGGATCGACGCTAACCGGGCCATCATCTGCTGGGGCGACCAGAGCTACGGGCTGGTGCTAATGCCCGACGCAGTCACCTGGCACAGCCCCTGATTGGGCGTGTCGCACATGGGCCGCTCTCCGGTAACCTTTAAAGAGTTGCTAAAGGAGTGGCGCTGGGCATGAATACGATCAAGACAATCCTGCTGCTGGTGCTGATGGCGGCGCTGTTCGTGGCCGTCGGCGGGCTGTTGGGCGGCAGCGGCGGACTGGCCATCGGAATCATCGTCGCGGTGGTCGTGGTGGGCGGCTCGTATTGGTTCAGCGACAAGCTGGCCATCGCCTCGGCCCGGGCGGTGCCGGTCACCTCCGCGCAGCTCCCCCAATACCACGCCATCATGGAAGAGCTCACCGCCAAGGCCCAGGTGCCGATGCCCAAGCTGTACGTGAGCCCCAATCCCCAGCCCAACGCCTTCGCCACCGGCCGCAACCCCAAGCACGCCGCGGTGGCCATCACCGAAGGGCTCATCAACCACTTGACGTGGGATGAGATCCGGGGCGTGCTGGCCCACGAGCTGGCCCACATCCGCAACCGGGACATCCTCATTGGATCGGTGGCCGCGGCCATCGCCATGGCCATCACCTTCGCCTCTCGCATCGCGGTGTGGGGCATGATCTTCTTCGGCGGCCGGGGCCGCGACCGGGGCATGGGCGATCTTGTCGGCGTGTTGATCGCCGCCATCTTGGCCCCCATTGCCGCCAGCTTGATCCAGATGGCCATCAGCCGCACTCGGGAGTACCAGGCCGACGCCTCGGCTGCCCGGCTCATCGGCGACGGCGAGCCCTTGGCCCGGGCGCTGGAGAAGCTGAACGCCGCCTCCCAGCGCATCCCGGTCAACGTGCCGGTGGAACAGGCGTCGCACTACATCGTCAATCCGCTCACCGGCCGGGCCAACTTCCGCAGCCTGTTCAGCACCCACCCCCCCGCTGAAGAGCGCATCCGCCGCCTCCGCGCCGGCGAGTGGGTCCCCCAGGCGTACTAAGCCGCCGCCCTGCCCTCGAAAAACCCTAAGAAACCAGCACGACAGCGTTGCTTTAGGGTTTTTTCAATAGAAAACCCTAACAATTCCGCCTAGCGACGTTATATTAGGGTTTTTCTGGGAGAAAACCCTAACAGGGGTAGGCGCATGGACCGCACAACCTTCACTTACTTGCCGCAACCGCAACGCCGGGAAGAGATTGAGCGCGTTCTGCGTGCCTTGAGCGAAGACGGCACCTCGGTGGACGAGTTGGAGTCAGCCGTCGTCGACATCAAAGAGGAAGCTGGTCGCCGAGCCGATGACGGGTCGATCCTGCCCGGCTCTCCGCACAACGACGAGGCGGCCGAGAAACTGGCCGAGGCGGCAGCCTGCATGGCCAACTCGGCTGGAGGGGGAGCGCTGGTAGTTGGCGTAGACGACAAGACCGGCCGGATTATCGGAGCGGAAACCGATCCGCAGTGGCTGAGGAGTCGGATCTACGACCTGACCGAGCGAAAGCTGACGGTGCAGGTCGATCGAGTCGCTGCCGGCGGTGCAGAGCTTCTGATTATCGAAGTGCCCCAAGCCCTAGAGCCGGTGCCATACCGGGGAACATACCAGCACCGGGTAGATGCCAGATGCGTGCCGGCCACAAGGACCGAGCTCATGGGAGCGCTGTTCGCCAACCTTGCGGCCGACCCTTCGAACATGCCGTCGCAGACGCTTGTCAACTCGATCGCACCGTCTGCCATGGAGACGCTTCGAGGCCGGCTGTCAGACAATGATTCCCCCAAAGCGGAACTCCCCATGCGCGACCTCCTGGGCAGGCTCGGACTCGTTGCAGAGGACGGCGAGCATCTGAACAAGGCAGGCGAGATGCTGCTCGCGGTGCGTCGGCAACCGGCCATCGACTACTCGTACCGGCACGTTCCCGGTGGGCCTTCCATCGCGCGGATCTTGGAGGGTGGCCGCTCGCTGCTGGAAGAGGCTCTGACAGTCGAGGCACGGGCCAACGATCATAATTTCGTGACAGAGGTCACTATCGGACTTCAGGTCCACAAGGTGTGGGCCATACCTCGGCGGTCGCTGCGGGAGGCGCTGTTGAATGCAGTCTGCCACCGGGAGTGGAGCTTGCCGGGCCCCACGGTGGTGGAGCACATCGGCAATCACTTCCGCGTCACCTCGCCCGGCGGGCTCATCGGCGGCGTCACCGAGACCAACATAATTACCCACCACTCCGTGCCCCGCTATCGGACACTCATGAATGCGCTGCGGCTGATCGGCCTCGTGGAGCAGGAGGGAGTTGGAGTGGACATGATGTTCGCGGAGATGATCCGCATCGGCAGTCGGCCCCCTGCCATCACAGCCCTGCCCGACCCGGCCGTCCGCATAGACCTCTACGGGCAAACGGTGAACGAAAACTGGTACAGGTTGTTCGCCGACTTGGAGCCACCGCGTGGCCGCGACGATGTGGACGCCGCGCTGCTCGTCTGGCGGGGGGCGCAGCCACAATCGCCGTTCCTAACCAGCGAATCCTGTGCTCCGCTGCTGCAACGCTCTCGGGGCGACACCGAAGCAGCGCTGCGACGGGTGGCCGAATACAGGCTGGCCACGCCGGGGGCACCTTTGCTAGCACCCCTTGCCGTGCCCCATGACACTCCTGCTGCCTGGCAGCTCAGCCCGCAGGCAAAAGCAGCCCTCGGCCTGCAACCCGGTGCCGAGTCCGGTGAGTGGGCGCTGGCTTGGGCACGCGAGCGGGGGCGGATCTCCTCTGGCGAGTATCGCGAGTTGGCCGGTGTATCAGCCGCCACCGCCACAAACCGATTGAAGGAAATGGCTCGGCAAGGCTGGCTCGTGCCGAGCTCAGACGCAGGCCGGGGAAGAGGTTTCCACTATCTGCCCGCCCGGTGAGCGCTGGTCAGTCCCGGAAGTTGCCGAACTGGAGGGGGATGGCGAAGTCGGCTTCTTTGAGGGCGGCGATCACCTCTTGGAGCATGTCCCGCTTCTTGCCGCTCACCCGGAGCTGACCACCCTGGGTTTGCGACGACACGCCCTTCATGCCCAGGTTCTTGATGAACTTGTTCAGCTCTCGGGCCTTGTCCGCCGAGATGCCCGCGGCCAACGCCGCCTCCTGGCGAACAGTCCCGCCCGCAGCATCCTCCACCGACCCGTAGGTCACTCCCTTCAGCGACACCTTTCGCCGGACCAGCTTCTCCTCCAACACCTGTCGGGCGGCCGCCAGCCGGTCTTCGCTCGACGACCGCAGAGTGATCACCCCGTCGCCCAGCGCCACCTCGCTGCCCGTGTTCTTGAAGTCATATCGGCTGTGGATCTCCCGAGCCGCCTGGTCCACCGCATTGCGGACCTCCTGCATGTCCAGCTCAGAAGAAACATCAAACGTCGGCATAGCTCGAACCTACCGCACCTCTGCTAGCGATATTCATGCCAGCGCCTGGTGAGAACCTGAGAAACTGTCGCCTGTCCCGATACCATGTCCGTACAGCGTCGCCAAGGAGAGATGGCCGTGACTTCCTTGCCTGAAACCGAAGTGCATCACATCACAGACGAAGAGCTTGATGTGCTGATTGAGGCGACTCTACAAGACGCCGGAGTTGAGCTGGAAGAGCTACGCCGCCAAGCACAACTTGGTAGATTCGAGTCGGAGAAGCTTCGACGGACATGGTTTTCCGTCGTGGGTCTCGGCCGCGGCTAATCGTCGTCGATCCTGGAGATGGCAGAAAGCCTTGAAAAACAGGCGCGCCGTTTTGCGCATGACATTTCGGATCTGCTGAATAGGACCGTCACAGACGGCATACGCGTCTCGTCCCTCAAGACTGCTACCGGATACGGCATCATCGGAGCAGGGGTTTCCAAGAATCGCTCGACCTCACTGCCGATTCCGATTACCCCAATGAAGAAAGACGCTGTCGTCTTCCTCTACTTGCTGCACTCATATGAGCCCGACCCCGAAGGCGTCTACCTAACCATGACGCAGAGCACCATGAGCCTCTACACATCGGCAGCAATGGAAGACGAACAACTGATCGTTGGCATTGACTATGCCCGCAATCCCGGGAACCAGTTCCCAGGAGCGCATCTTCATGTAGCCGGGCAGCGAGACGACTTAGATGCGGTCTACCTCGTGGAGTTCATGGTCACAGAAGAAATGGTCGACCCCCGCCCTGGCTGGGAGCAGGTGGTCAAAGACCGCAGAGCCCGATGGGAGGCCATCCAGCTGAAAGCAGCGGTACGCCGGAATCAAGAAGATGCCGCTGCCGCCCTACGGGAAGCCGGCTGGGATGCGATCACACCAGCCGTCGAGGCATAGGGGTTGGCCACAGCATCAGATTGAAAGCCGAACAGTTGGTCTTGTCAGTGAGGAGCAATTGGCACCGCGCCCGAAATGAGTAGGGCCGCAACCTCGCGGGCCGGTAGGGTTGTCCCTCGTTGGGTCGGTGCCCGAGTGGCCAAAGGGAACGGGCTGTAAACCCGTCGGCATAGCCTTCGGAGGTTCAAATCCTCCCCGGCCCACTCCTGCCATCTTCGGCATTTGGCCGAAGATGGCAGCGTCCCGCCACGGTCACCGACCATAGTGAAGCCGTCGTCTCCCGCTGGTGACCCCATTCCAACACTGGGATCTCTTTGTTGTTGATGCGCTCCGGTGGGTTGGCAGCCCCAGGGAGAGACCTCCTCGTTCTCGGTCATGCACTTTGTTGTTGATGCGCTCCGGTGGGTTGGCAGCCCAGTCTTCTGCCAGTGCGATCGGGGAACGCGGCAAAGGTCACCACATCGGGTTAGGCGTCGCCCATCAGGGCTCCTGTCTTTGGGAATGCTGGCGCAGATGCGCGACACCTCAGACGCAGAGCAACCCCGGCCCAACAGGCCAAAAGACGCTGCCGGTACCCACAGCACCCGGCCGCCCATGCCCCATCGCTCAACGAGCTGTTGCCGTCGTGTGACCGAAATTTCTTATTAATAAATTATTTTCAATATTTTTTATATATTTATCATAAATTTCAGGTGGTTGTTGTCACTGGGGTTGGTATACTTGCATGTATGGAGTTTGAGCCCCTTGATGAGGGGAAACGGGTTGGTTGTAAGCCTTCTGGGCCGGTGTGGCCGGAGTCGGTCGACGTCGCTGGGCTGTCGTTGTGCGAGCTGCGGGCGCGGTTGGGGTTGATCAAAAGGGCCGAGGCTCGGCTGGCCGCGATGAAAACGGCCGCGCTGGCTGCGTATTCGAGCCGGGGAGGCGAGGGCTTGGCCCGGCGGGTGGTGCTGGAAGAGCTCCAGTCCTCCAAGCAACAAGCCCGCCGGGAGGTGGAGACCGCCTCTCAGCTCTCGCGGGTTCCCGAGACCCTCGACGCGCTGGGCGCCGGGGAGATTCCCGCGGCCCACGCCGCCCAGATCGCCAAGGCCGCTTCTGAGGGGCCAGTCGACGAGACCGTGCTGGTGGAGGCGGCCCGGCGCGAAGACTTCGGCACCTTCTCCCGCACGTTGCGCGACCACCAACATGAGCAGTCGGGCGACGACGGGAAGTCGTTGATGGCCAAGCAGCGGGAGCGCCGCTCGATGAGCTTTTTCAAGTCTTCTGACGACGGCATGTTCGTTTTGAACGGGCGGTTCGACCCGGTCGCGGGGAACCGCATGGAGGCCGCGCTGGCCGCTGAGGTGCGCCGCCAGCGCAACGAAGGCAAACCCGGCGACCAGACCGCGTTCGACCAGCAGATGGCCGACGCCTTGGAGAATCTGGTCTGCGCCGACACCGGCGACCGCAAACCCCAGGGCACCACGCTGATCTTGACCGCCGACTGGGACGCGCTGAACCACAAGCTGGCCGACGCCCGCCTGCTCGACGGCACGCCCCTGCCAGTGTCTGAGGCTCTGCGGCTGGCCTGCAACGCCGACATCGTGCCCACGGTGTTCGACACCAACAACCAAGACCTCTGGGTGGGGCGCAAACACCGCTCGGCCACCGACGCCCAACGGGCCGCGCTCATCATCCGCGACAAGCACTGCATCGGCTGCCGACGATCAGCGGTGTGGTGCGAAGCCCACCACATCGACGAATGGCTGAGCGGCGGACGCACCGACATCGACAACCTGGTACTGGTCTGCAAAAGCTGCCACCACAACATCCACGACGACGGCTGGACAGTACACCGAAACCGAAACGGCGCCCACGAACTGAGACCACCACCGGCGCCTTATTCCGACTCCCAGTCGGTGCACGCTCGCTGCGGGCCATCTCCCCCAACCGCAGAAGCCGCCTATCCACGATCAGGGGGGAAGCTCACAACCCAAGCTAGGGGCAATTCCAATCTCGCAGCATGAGCTGCATCACGGTCACGTCTAGCCAGCGGCCGAACTTTCGGCCTACTTCGCGTTCTACGCCTGCCACGTCGAATCCCACAGATTGGTGGACGGCCACCGAGGCCTCGTTTTTTCCGGATATGCGGGCGATCACGGTGTGGAAGCCGTGACTTTGGGCCAGTTCGATGATCTCAACCAGCAGAGCCCGCCCGATGCCCTTGCCCCGATGGTCCTGGTGGACATACACCGAGTTCTCCACGGTGGTGTTGTAGGCCGGACGGGTATGGAAAGGCGACAGCGACGAGAAACCCAGCACGGTGTCTTCATCGTCATCGGGGGTGGCCACCAGTACCGCGTGGATCCCGCTTCGGTCCTGCAACCAGGTGCGCTGGGCAGCCAGGGTGCGAGGCTCTAGCTCGAAAATGCTGGTCCCGTTCAGAATCTCGTAGTTGATTATCTGGCGGATGCCCTCGGCATCAGCCAGCTTCGCCGCTCGAATGGCCACCGGCTGCACCGTATCGCCCAATATCGCCCCAAACCGGTTTTCCCGCTGAAGGCACAGAGTGGCAATATTGGCCTCTCAGAGGGGTAGAGTCCCCAGCCCGCCTCCTTAGCTCAGTCGGCAGAGCGTTTCCATGGTAAGGAAAAGGTCGAGAGTTCGATTCTCTCAGGAGGCTCAGGGTCTGTTGAGCGGCTTCCCACCGCTCAGGAGGTTCCGGGGCGGCGTAGCTCAGTTGGTAAGAGCGCTCGACTCATAATCGAGAGGTCGCCAGTTCGAGTCTGGCCGCCGCTACCACCCAACTAGTCGTTCCACGAGAACCCAAAATTGGCTCTGCCTGCGTTGAGAAGCCCAAAGCCCCAAAAGCAGAGTCTTTCGCCCCGCTGCGGGGCGCCTATAGGCTGGCCCCATCGAACCCGTAGCATCTCGCGAGCCGATTCCCGAAGACGCCGAGTTGGTGGAAGCCGCCCGCCGCGGCGACCGAGACGCGTTCAACGAGCTAGTTCGGTCCAGCTATCGAGACATTTACTCGCTGGCCTATCGCCTTACCGGCAACCGGGACGACGCGGGAGACGTAGTGCAAGACGCCTATGTCCGGGCCTACCGGGCGATTCGCCGCTTCCGGGGCGATTCCAGCTTCTCCACCTGGATGTACCGCATCACCAGCAACTGCGCGTCTACCCATCTCAGCCGCCGGACTCGCCAGCGCACCGAAGAGCTGAGCAGCGACGCTCCCATCGTCGATCTGCGGCCCGAGCAGGATCCGAGCCTGCGGGCCGAGGCAGCAGTTCTGCGCCACCACATCGACCGGGCGATCCGGTCGCTGCCCGAGCGACTGCGCCAAGTGGTGGTGCTGCGCGATCTGCACGATCTCTCCCACAGTGAGATAGCCGCCGAATTGGGCATCACCACCTCAGCTGCCAAAGTCAGGCTCCATCGGGCCCGACAGCACCTTCGCACTGTGCTGCACCGCACCACCGATTCTGACGCCGATCAAGCTGCACCGGCGATACCAGACGAGGAGGCCTCATGATCAATGACGCCTTCGGCTCTGTCAACCGCCGTTCCTCGGCCGAGGCACACCCCACCCTCGTGTGGAAAATCATGGCCCGCCTCGACCAGTACGACCGGCGGCGACAATTCATCAGGCGCTTCCTGGCCGCAACCACCCTCGCTGCGGTTACTTTCGCCTTCCGCCGCCGCACCCGCCGATAGCCAAGTCCAGACCGCAGTTTTGCATTGCGGGTGACAACCCTCGACACGGTAGCCTTATGCAACCCCTAACGAAGGGCAGTGGCTCAATTGGTAGAGCACCGGTCTCCAAAACCGGCGGTTGGGGGTTCGAGTCCCTCCTGCCCTGCGTAAGCAATTCCGTCTCCCTAGTGCCGGGTGCACCGGAGTCATCATGACCGACCTGAATAGACAACAGAAGCGGATGGCCAAAAGACAGGGCTTCGTCGATGAGCAAGGCGACCCAGTCCGCGAGCGCCGCCAACAGCGGAACCAGCCCCGTCCCGGCGAAGAGCGGGTGGGCCCAGTGCAGTTCATGCGCGAGGTCCGCGGCGAGCTCCGCAAAGTGTCCTGGCCGCGGCGCGAGGAGGTCGTCAACTACTCCATCGTGGTCCTCGTGGTCCTCGTGCTGCTCACCGGGGCCATCGGCCTGCTCGACTGGGGATTCAGCGAAGCCATCCTGAAGTTGTTCGATCGATGAGCCCTGAGGTAGACGAGACCGAGATGACAGACCTTTTCCCCACCAGCACCGACGCGCCCGCGCCGGATTCCGAGGCGATCGACGCTGCCGAGGCCGCCGCCGCATTTCTCCCCACTGGGCCAGGCGCTCAGGCCGACCCCGAAGTTTCCGGCCAATTGGACGACACCGTCCTCTCCGGTGCCGCCCCTTCAGAAAAGACGGCCGAGGTGATCGACGCCGACGATTTGGTCTACGAGAAACCCGAAGAAGAGACCGAGACGATCAGCCCCTATGACATGCCCGGAAAGTGGTACGTGGTCCACACCCAGTCCGGCTACGAGAACAAGGTGCAACAGAACATCGAGGCCCGTCGAAGGACAATGGGCGTAGAAGGCCATGTCCACGAGACGGTCATCCCCATGGAAGACGTGGTGGAGTTCAAAGCAGGCAAGAAGGTCACCACCAAGAAGAAGATGTTCCCCGGCTATCTGCTGGTTCGAGCCGAGATGAACGACGTCTCCTGGGATGTGATCCGCAACACCCCCGGTGTGACCGGGTTCGTGGGGCACGGCCGGCGGGGCAGCAGGCCGTCGCCCCTCAAGCGCAAGGATGTGGAGAACTTCCTCCAGGTGAAAAGGGACGGCGAGCAAACCGTCCGCCGCACCAAGCCCCGGCTGCTGTACGAAGTGGGTGAAACCATCCGAGTCAAAGAAGGCCCGTTCGCCGACTTCTCCGGCGAGGTGGCCGAGATCAATGAAGACCAGCTCAAGGTGAAGGTCTTGGTCAATATTTTCGGCCGAGAAACACCGGTAGAACTCGAGTTCTCCCAAGTCGCCAAGTTGTAAGAGGATTCGAGTTCTCCCAAGTCGCCAAGTTGTAAGAGGATTCGAGTTCTCCCAAGTCGCCAAGTTGTAAGAGGAAGGGTCATGGCTCAAAAGAAGGTAGCCACCACAATCAAAATCCAGATCCCTGCGGGTCAAGCCACCCCGGCGCCCCCCGTGGGTACCGCACTTGGCCCCCACGGCGTGGCCATCATGGACTTCTGCCGTGACTACAACGCCAAGACCGAAGACAAGCGGGGTCAGATCATCCCGGTGGAGATCACCATCTACGAAGATCGGACGTTCTCGTTCGTCACCAAGACGCCTCCTACTTCCTTTCTGATCAGGGAAGCAGCCGGGTTGGAGAAAGGCTCCATGGAGCCGGGGCGCGAAGTCGTAGGCGCCATCACCGATGCCCAGTGCGCCGAGATCGCCAAGATCAAGATGCCCGATCTCAACACCGATGACGTCGAGCAAGCCAAGCTTCAGGTGGCGGGAACCGCTCGCAGCATAGGCATCCGAGTGGAATAACCGACGACCGGACCAACACAGCAGTCATATCCAACCGCCCGGCGGGACGACCTCGCCCGACCGGCCAGAACACTGAGGGAGCCGAAATGGCGAAGAAAGGCAAGCGGTACAACGATGCCGCCCAGCGCTACAACAAACAGCATCCGCACACCGCCGATGAGGGTGTCGACTTGGTGAAGAGCTTGGCCGCGGCGAAGTTCGACGAGACCTTGGAGCTCGCTGCTCGGCTTGGGGTCGACCCCCGCAAGGCCGACCAGATGATCCGGGGTACGGTCTCTTTGCCCTCCGGCACCGGCACCGACGTGCGGGTGGCGGTGTTTGCCCAGGGCGAGGCGGCCGCGCAGGCCAGCGAGGCCGGTGCCGACGTGGTGGGGGCCGACGAACTCGCCGAGCAGGTGCAAGGGGGCACCATGGACTTCGATGTGGCCATCGCCACCCCCGACATGATGCCGGTGGTGGGCCGGTTGGGGAAGGTTCTCGGCCCCCGAGGATTGATGCCCAACCCCAAAACCGGCACTGTCACCGATGACGTGGCCAAAGCGGTAGCCGAATTCAAAAGCGGCAAGGTGGAGTACCGCACCGACCGCCAGGGGAACGTCCATGTGCCGGTCGGCAAGATCAGCTTCGAGCCCGATGCCCTCGTGGCCAACATCCGTGCGGTCATGGAGGAGTTGAACCGAGCCAAGCCCGCGGCCCTCAAAGGCCGCTACATCCGCAAGGTCTCCATTTCCTCCACCATGGGGCCCAGCGTTCGGCTGGATCCCGCCGACTTGGGCGCCGGCAACTGAACTGGTAGCTTTTGCCACTCACAACTGATCGATTTGCCGCAGACATCAGGCGCTGTGTCCAGCACCGCTTAATCGGCTGAAGCTCAGTCCGAACCGGAATGAGCTCTCGGCTGGCCTGACCAGGTGAACCCTCCCAGTACCCATGGGGCGTTCGCATGTCGGCGGCGCCCCATTGCTGCATCTCACGGAGGGTCCGGCAATTCTGATGGAAAATCCCCGCCCCGAGAAAGTGGCCGTCTTCTGATGGAAAATCCCCGCCCCGAGAAAGTGGCCGTCTTCTGATGGAAAATCCCCGCCCCGAGAAAGTGGCCGTCGTGGACGAGGTGCGCGAGCGCATCTCTGCGGCTGAGGCCGTGGTCATTACCGACTACCGCGGCCTCGACGTGCCGGCCTTGGCCGATCTCCGCCGCCAGCTGCGCGAAGCCGGTGGCGAGTACAAGGTGTACAAGAACACACTGACGCGCTTCGCGGCCCGTGAGCTGAAGCTGGATCTAGACGAGTTTCTGGTGGGTCCGACCGCTTTGGCCTTCACCGACACCCGTGACGACGGCTCTCCCGGCGACGCGGTTTCGTTGGCCAAAGCCCTCTGCCAGTTTGCCGACAGCTCCGACTTCTTGTCGATCAAGGGGGGAGTGCTCGACGGTCAGGTGCTTTCGGTTGACGAGGTGAGTGCCTTGTCCATGCTCGGGACCCGGCCTGAGCTGCTGGCCGAGATCCTCGGGTTGTTGGAATCCCCGTTGGCCGAGATGGCCGGGCTGCTGGAGGCCCCGCTAACCGAGATGGCCGGGCTCCTCGATGCCCCGCTGGTCGAAACGGCCGGGCTGCTGGAATCGCTAAGCGAAAAAGGCGGTGCTGCAACGTGACCGGCCGGCCGCAAACACGCGCCAACGCGAACAACGAACAATCGAAAACCACAGAAAAGGAATGAGGAACAGCCATGTCCAATGTTGACGAGGTACTGGACTCCATCGGGTCGATGACCGTGCTCGAGCTTTCCGAGCTCAAGGAGGCGTTCAAAGAGCGCTTCAACGTCGAGGCCGCAGCCCCGGCCGCGGCCATGCCCATGATGATGGCCGCTCCCGGCGCCGATGGCGGCGGAGACGCCGCTGAGGAGCAGAGCGAGTTCGACGTGATCCTGACCAGCGCGGGCGAGAAGAAGATCCAGGTCATCAAAGAGGTTCGCACCCTCACCAATCTGGGACTCAAGGATGCCAAGGAGCTGGTGGACAACGCTCCCAATCCGGTTTTGGAGAAGGCCTCCAAAGAGGATGCCGAGAAGGCCAAAGAGCTCATCGAGGCCGCTGGCGGGGCTGTCGAGCTCAAGTAGCTCCCCACCGGCGAAGTCCTGCCGGGCATGGTTTGTAAACCATGCCCGCGCCGCGTATCATTCCTGGATACGCGCTCGCTTGTGTCCCCGGCCACGCCTTCTCCTTTGTCGCGGCCGCGTTTACGGGATTCCTCCTTCCCGTAAACGTTCAGGGATTTGAGCAGCTAACCGGCGTTGCCCGTCCATCACATCATCTCAGGAGCTCACCTTGGCCCCCCGTTCGGCGACCCGCGACCGCTACTCCTTCGGAAACCTGGAGGAGGTGCTTCCCCTGCCCGACCTCATTGCGGTGCAAAAGGACTCCTTCCAATGGTTCATCCGCCAAGGCTTGGCCGACGCCTTCCGCGACATCAGCCCCATCAAGGACTTTTCGGAGACCCTCCAGCTCGAGTTGGAGTTCGATCCCGACGATGAAGACCTGAACCCCGGCCCCCGCTGGGGCACCTCGGTGGAGGAGTGCAAAGAGAAGGACATGACCTACTCGGCGCCCATCCTGGTGCAGGCCCGGTTCTCGAATCGGAACACCGGCGAGATCATCGAGCAGATCGTGTTCTTGGGCGACTTCCCGGTCATGACCGACAAGGGCACGTTTATCGTCAACGGCACCGAGCGCGTAGTGGTGTCCCAGCTCGTGCGCTCCCCCGGCGTGATCTTCCAGCCCGGCGAGCGTTTCCGGCTTCGCAACCTGAGCAAGCACCAGCTCGTCACCGGCACCATCCACCCCTACCGGGGAGAGTGGATCGAGTTCGACGTGGAGCACAAGCCGGGCCGCAACCCCACCGCGGGCGCCCGAGTGGCCCGCAAGCGCCGCATGAGCCTGTTCACACTTCTACGGGCACTGGGCTACGACGAGGAAAAGGCCCCCGGCTTCTTGGACCGGTTCGTGGCCCATTTCGACTTTCTGGCCGACCAGTGGGAGAGCGACAAGCACCAGCACACCACCCAGGACGAATCCCTGCTGGAGATCTACAAGCGAGCCCGCCCCGGCGAACCCCAATCGGTGGAGGCGGCCCGCAACTACTTCCGCAACGCCTTCTTCGAGAGCCGTCGCTATGACCTCTCCCGAGTCGGCCGCTACAAGCTCGACCGCAAGCTCGGACCCGAGCTCGGCCGCATCGAAGAGCTGTTCGGCCTCACGCTGGAACACCCGGAGGCTGACCAGCCGGTGCTGTCCCCCGCTGAAGTTCTGGCCACCTGCACCTACCTTCTGCATTTGGTGAAGTTCGAGCCGGGATACCGCCTCGATGATCAAGACCACTTTGCCAACCGCCGTATCCGCTCGGTGGGCGAGCTGATCCAAAACCAGGTGCGCATCGGCCTTTCCCGGATGGAGCGGGTGGTGCGCGAGCGCATGACCACCCAAGACGTGGAGGCCATCACCCCGACGTCGCTCATCAACAACCGTCCGGTGGCCGCGGCCATCAAGGAGTTCTTCGGCACCAGTCAGCTATCCCAGTTCATGGACCAGGTGAATCCGCTGTCGGGGCTTACCCACCGCCGCCGGCTGTCGGCGCTCGGCCCCGGAGGCCTCTCCCGAGAAAGAGCCGGGTTCGAGGTGCGCGACGTCCACTTCTCCCACTACGGGCGGATGTGCCCCATTGAGACCCCTGAGGGCCCCAACATCGGTTTGATCGGTGCGCTGGCCTCATACGGCCGGGTCAACGAGTTCGGGTTCATCGAGTCTCCCTACCGGAGAGTGGTCGACGGCCAAGTCACCGACGAGATCATCTGGCTGGCCGCCGATGACGAGGAGGAGTATGTGGTCGCCCAGGCCAATGCCCCACTCGACGCCCAGAACCGGTTCGTCAACAACCGGGTGCTGGTGCGGCGCTCACCCCAGGCCGCCACCATGAAGGGGTTGCAGGCGCAGCTTGAACAAGAGGTGTTCTTCGGGGCCACCACCGAGATCTCCTCGGTGCCTCCCGACGAGGTCCAGCTCATGGACGTCTCTCCCAAGCAGATCGTCTCGGTGGCCACCGCGCTCATACCGTTCCTCGAGCACGACGACGCCAACCGGGCCTTGATGGGGGCCAACATGCAGCGCCAGGCCGTGCCATTGGTCCGACCTGAAGCGCCGTATGTGGGAACCGGAATCGAGGGCAAGGCCGCCCGAGATGCAGCCGACATGATCATCGCCAAAGAAGACGGGGCCATCACCGATGTCGCCGGCGACAGCATCACGGTCAACTACAAGAACTCAGGTGTGACCAAGTACAAGCTGATGAAGTTTGAGCGGTCCAACCAGGATACCTGCATCAACCAGAAGTCGCTGGTGCACGTGGGCGACCGGTTCCGCAAGGGCGACATCTTGGCCGACGGCCCGTCCACCGACAACGGCGAGATCGCCTTGGGCAAGAACCTGCTGGTGGCTTTCATGGCCTGGGAGGGCTACAACTTCGAGGACGCCGTCATCCTGAGCGACCGGCTGGTGCGCGACGACGTGCTCACCTCCATCCACATCCACGAGCACGAGATCGACGCCCGTGACACCAAACTCGGCCCCGAGGAGATCACCCGGGACATCCCCAACCTGTCAGAGGAAATCCTGGCCGATCTCGACGAGGAGGGGATCATCCGCCCCGGTGCCGAAGTCGGCCCCGGCGATGTGCTGGTGGGCAAGGTCACCCCGAAGGGCGAGACCGAGCTCACCCCCGAAGAGCGCCTGCTGCGGGCCATCTTCGGCGAGAAGGCCAGAGAGGTGCGAGACACCAGCCTCAAAGTCCCCCACGGTGAGAACGGCAAGGTCATCGACGTCAAGAAGTTCAACCGCTCCACCGGCGATGAGCTGCCTCCCGGCGTCAACCAGTTGGTCCGGGTATACGTGGCCCAGAAGCGGAAGATCTCGGTAGGCGACAAGCTGGCCGGACGGCACGGCAACAAGGGCGTCATCTCCCGGATCCTCCCCATGGAGGACATGCCCTATATGGCCGATGGAACTCCGGTGGACATCATCTTGAACCCGCTGGGAGTTCCCTCCCGCATGAACGTGGGCCAGGTGTTGGAAGCCCACCTGGGCTATGCCGCCCGCTGGGGTTGGGAAGTGAGCGACTCGGTGGGAGAAGAGCCCGAGCGCGGCGACGGGCGCAAGACCCGGCCGACCACTCGGGCTTCCACCCTGGTTGCGACCCCGGTGTTCGACGGCGCCCACTGGGACGAGGCAGGCCATTCCGGACAACACGCCACCATTCAGCAAATCTTGGAGAACATCAATCCCGAGACCGCCGACGGGGAGCGCCTCGTCGGGGCCGACGGCAAGGCCATGCTCTACAACGGGCGCACCGGCGAGCCCTACGACAACCGGATCATGGTCGGCTACATGTACATCTTGAAGCTGGCCCACCTCGTGGACGACAAGATCCACGCTCGCTCAACCGGGCCGTATTCGATGATCACCCAGCAGCCTCTGGGCGGCAAGGCCCAGTTCGGCGGCCAGCGCTTCGGCGAGATGGAAGTGTGGGCGCTGGAGGCCTACGGCGCGGCCTACTGCCTCCAAGAGCTGCTGACCATCAAGTCTGACGACGTGCTCGGCCGAGTGCGGGTCTATGAAGCCATCGTCAAGGGAGACAACATCCCCGAACCGGGAATACCGGAGAGCTTCAAGGTGCTCATCAAAGAGATGCAGGCCCTGTGCCTGAACGTCGAGGTAAGAGACACCGCCGGACAGCAGGTGGAGATCACTGAGCTGGATGACGATGCCTTCCGCACCTCCGAGGAATTGGGCATCGACATATCACGCCCCGAACGGGGATCCGACGATGAAGACGAACGCCGCGTCATGGGGAGGACCTTCTAGATGTTGGACGTCAACGCATTTGACCAGCTCGCTATCGGACTGGCTACCGCCGATGCCATCCGGACCTGGTCCAACGGCGAGGTGAAGAAGCCCGAAACCATCAACTACCGCACGCTTCGCCCCGAAAAGGACGGACTGTTCTGCGAGAAGATCTTCGGGCCCACCAAGGACTGGGAGTGCTACTGCGGCAAGTACAAGCGCATCCGCTTCAAGGGGATCATCTGCGAGCGCTGCGGCGTGGAGGTCACCCGTTCCAAGGTTCGCCGCGATCGGATGGGGCACATCGAACTGGCCGCCCCCGCAGTTCACATCTGGTACCTGCGGGGCACCCGGTCGTGGTTGGCCTACCTTCTGATGGGTACCGAGCCCAAGGAGGAGTTGAAGGCCAAGCAGCTTGAGAAGGTCATCTACTTCGCGGCCAACCTGGTCACCGAGGTGGACGAGGAGCAGCGCCACCAGCGGCTTCCCGATCTTGAGCGGGAGATGCGCGAGGAAGTCGAGGCCATTCGCGAGGAACACCAGGAGCGCCGCAACGAGCGTTTGGCCGCGCTGGAGGCCGAGCTGGCCGCGCTGGAGGCCGGCGATGCCAAAGATCTGGACAAGAGGCAGAAGGCAGCTGAGAAAGACCTGTTCGCCATCGACGAGGAGTACGCCGAGGAAATCGAGTTGGTCGAGCGGGCCTTCGAGGAGTTCTCCAGCCTGTTCCCCCGCAAGATCATCGAGGACGAAGAACTGTGGCGGGAGATGGAGGACCGCTACAGCGACCTGTTCTCCGGGGGCATGGGCGCGGCAGTGATCGCCACGCTCATCGAAAGCGTCGACCTCGACGAGGAGGAGCGCAAGCTCCGGGAGCAGCTCGACCCCCCCGAGGGTCAGAAGAAGCTGTCCCAACAGCGCGAGCAGAAGGCCATCAAGCGCCTGAAGATCGTGTCCGCGTTCAACCGCCGCGACCAGCACGGCCGGCGAATCAACGACCCCCGGGCCATGATCTTGGACGCCGTCCCCGTCATCCCCCCCGAACTGCGCCCCATGGTGCAGCTGGACGGCGGCCGGTTCGCCACCTCTGACCTGAACGACCTCTATCGCCGGGTCATCAACCGCAACAACCGCCTCAAGCGGCTGCTCGACTTGGGCGCGCCCGAGATCATCATCAACAACGAAAAGCGCATGCTGCAAGAGGCAGTGGACGCCCTGTTCGACAACGGTCGCCGGGGGCGTCCGGTGACCGGTCCGGGCAATCGGCCCCTCAAGTCGCTTTCCGACATGCTCAAGGGCAAGCAGGGGCGATTCCGCCAAAACCTCCTGGGCAAGCGGGTCGACTACTCCGGCCGCTCGGTTATCGTGGTCGGCCCCACCCTCAAGCTGCACCAGTGCGGCCTGCCCAAGCTCATGGCCCTGGAGCTGTTCAAGCCCTTTGTCATGAAGAAGCTGGTCGAAGAGGACTTGGCCCAGAACATCAAGTCAGCCAAGCGGATGGTCGAGCGCCGCCGCCCGCAGGTGTGGGATGTGCTCGACGAGGTCATCCAGGAGCACCCCGTGCTGTTGAACCGGGCCCCGACCCTGCACCGCCTGGGTATCCAGGCGTTCGAACCGGTGCTGGTGGAGGGCAAGGCCATCCAGATCCACCCGCTGGTGTGCACCGCCTTCAACGCCGACTTCGACGGCGACCAGATGGCGGTTCACCTGCCATTGTCCGCCCAGGCCCAGGCCGAGGCCCGGGTTCTGATGCTGTCAGCCAACAATGTGCTGAGCCCCGCCCACGGCCGTCCTCTGGTCACTCCCGGCCAGGACATGATCATCGGGGCCTACTACCTGACTGAAGAAGTGGAAGGCGATCTTGGCGAGGGGAGGATCTTCCGCCATCAGCATCAGATCGAGCGGGCTTACGAAGCCGGCGAGGTCGCACTTCACGCCCGCATCGAGTACCGCATCCCCGAGTTGGTGGGCACTCCGGCCAACGGCGACGCGGTCACCTACACCCCCACCACCGTGGGGCGGGTGTTGTTCAACAGCACCTTGCCCGATGACTTCCCCTATGTGAACCGAGTGGCCACCAAGCGGGATATCACCACCATCGTGGACAAGCTGGCCCAGCAGTACACCAAAGAGGAAGTGGCCCGAAGCCTCGACGCACTAAAGAATCTGAGCTTCCAGTTCGCCAGCCAGTCCGGCCTCACTGTTTCGGTGGACGACATCAAGGTCCCCCACGACAAGCAGAGCATCCTGGACCGCTACGAGAAGGAAGCCGACAAGGTCGAGAACCAATTTCGGAGAGGCATCATCACCGACGGTGAGCGCCGCCAAAAGGAGGTGGAAATCTGGACCGAGGCCACCGAGATGGTACGCCAGCGCATGGAGGCGGTGCTCAAGTCTGAGAAATTCAACCCCATCGACATGATGGTGGGCTCCGGCGCCCGGGGGAACATGATGCAGGTCCGCCAGATCGCTGGCATGCGCGGACTGGTCGCCAACCCCCGCGGCGACATGATCCCCCGTCCCATCAAGAGCAACTTCCGGGAGGGCTTGGCGATGCTCGAGTACTTCATCGCCACTCCGGGCGCCCGCAAGGGCCTCGTGGACACCGCTCTGCGTACTGCGGACTCCGGCTACCTCACTCGCCGCCTGGTGGACGTAGCCCAAGAGGTCATCATCAATGACCGGGACCCGTTCGAGTCGGGGGGAGCGGTTCGGGGCATCTGGATTGAGGACATCAAGCCCGACGAGCCGGGCCGGCGGACCTATCTGGAAACCCGCCTCTTCAGCCGCACCCTGGCCGACGATGTGGCCCTGGCCGACGGAACCGTGCTGAATCGGGGCGACATAGTCGGCGACGAGGAGATGGCCCAGCTGCGCGACGACCCCACGGTGACCCGGGTGCGAGTGCTGTCCCCCCTCACCGACGACTCTGAGGTGGGCATCAGCCGGGCCTCCTATGGGCTCTCGTTGGCCACGGGCCAGACCATCGAGGTGGGCGAAGCCGTAGGGGTTATCGCCGCCCAGTCCATCGGCGAGCCCGGCACGCAGCTGACCATGCGGACCTTCCACACCGGCGGAGTGGCCGGCAAGGACATCGCCGGCGGCCTGCCCCGGGTGGTGGAGTTGTTCGAGGCCCGCACTCCAAAGGGCAAGGCCGAGCTGACCCGGATCTCGGGAGTCGTGCGCATCAACGAGGAGGACGGCAAGGCCAGCCGTCTGTCTGTGGTGGGCGACGACGGCGCCGAATGGTCTGCGCTCATCGACCCGGCGTGGAAGCTGGCGGTGGTGGAAGGCCAAGAAGTGGCCGCCGGCGATCCGGTAGCCCAGGCCGACGGGCCCCGCGACCCCAAAGAGCTCCTGGAGATCCGCGGTGTGCGGGAAACCCAGCAGTACCTGGTGGATGAGGTGCAGCGGGTGTACCGAGACCAGGGCGTTTCCATCCACGACAAACACATAGAGCTGATCGTCCGCCAGATGACCCGCCGAGTGGCCATCCAGGAACCGGGAGACTCCGAGTTTCTGCCCGGCGAGCGAGTGGACTCCCAGATCTTTACCAACGTGAACCGCTCCCTAACCCAAGAAGACAAGCGCCCCGCCGAGGGACGGCCTGAGCTCATGGGAATCACCAAAGCCTCTCTGGCCACCGATTCGTGGCTGTCGGCGGCATCGTTCCAAGAAACCACCCGGGTGCTGACCGAGGCGGCCATCGAATCCCGCCGAGACGGACTCATCGGACTCAAGGAGAACATCATCATCGGCAAGCTGATCCCGGCTGGGACTGGCATGGAGATATACCGGGACATAGCCACCCACGCTCCCGACTACACCCCGATGGAGTACTACACCTCCGCCGACGACGATGTTGACCTGGCCGATCAGTTTGCCCAGTGGGCCTCGCCGGCGGAGGCCGACGAGGCCGACGTGTTGCCGATGGGGACCTTAGGGGCGTAAACTTAATATTGGAGCGCGGTTTTGCTGCGCCCTCAATCCTGTTCCGTTCAGCCCGAGGAAGTGCTGTGCCCACGATTCAGCAGCTGGTGCGCAAGGGTCGCCAGTCCAAATTCCGCAAGGAAAAGACGCCCGCTCTAAAGGGCGCGCCCCAGCGGCGAGGGGTATGCACCCGGGTCTACACCACAACCCCGAAAAAGCCGAACTCCGCACTCCGACGGGTGGCTCGCGTCCGCTTGACCAGCGGGATGGAGGTAACCGCCTACATCCCCGGAGAAGGGCACAATCTTCAAGAGCACTCCATCGTGCTGGTGCGCGGCGGACGAGTCCGCGATCTGCCGGGCGTGCGCTACAAGGTCATCCGCGGCACCCTCGACACCTCGGGTGTGGCCGACCGGCGCCAAGCTCGCAGCCGCTACGGCGCCAAGAAGGAGAGCTGACCGTGCTCGACCACTTCACCGGCGCTGGAAGAGAGGCCTGTTAATGCCTCGAAAGGGCCCGGCAGGGCGACGCGACCTCCCCAACGACCCGGTCTACGACTCATTGCTGGTCACCCAGTTCGTGAACAAGATCCTTCAACGGGGCAAGCGATCCACCGCAGAGCGAATCGTGTACGGCGCGCTCGGCATCGTGGAGCAAAAAACCAGTGTCGAGCCGCTGGGCACCCTGAAGCGAGCCGTGGAAAACGTGCGCCCCCAGCTCGAGGTCCGCAGCCGGCGGGTCGGCGGAGCCACTTATCAGGTCCCGGTTGACGTGCGCCCCCGACGGGCGAACACCCTGGCCATACGCTGGATTGTGAACCACGCCCGAGAGCGGCGTGAGCGCACCATGATTGATCGGCTGGCCAACGAAATCCTGGACGCCTCCAATGGCCTGGGTGCGTCGGTGAAGCGGCGCGACGACTTGCACAAGATGGCAGAGTCGAACCGGGCCTTCGCCCACTACCGCTGGTAAGCGGTCTTACCCCCTGAGCCCCATGTCTCGTCACCCGCTGGAAAAGACCCGCAACATTGGCATCATGGCCCACATCGATGCGGGCAAAACCACCTGCACCGAGCGCATCCTGTACTACACCGGCAAAGCCTACAAGCTCGGAGAGGTCCACGATGGCGCTGCCACCATGGACTGGATGGAGCAGGAGCAGGAGCGCGGGATCACCATCACCTCGGCGGCTACCACCGCAGAGTGGGCCGGGCACCGCATCAACATCATCGACACCCCCGGCCACGTGGACTTCACCATGGAGGTGGAGCGCTCCCTGCGAATCCTGGACGGGGCGGTGGCCCTGTTCGACGGCGTCGCCGGCGTGGAGCCCCAGTCGGAGACGGTTTGGCGCCAGGCCAACAAGTACGGCGTCCCCCGAATCTGCTTCATCAACAAGCTCGATCGCACCGGCGCCAACTTCGAGCGCGCCGTGCTCACCATCTCCGAGCGCCTGCGGGCCAACACCGCGGTGGTGCAGTTGCCCATCGGGATCGAAGCCGACCTGCTCGGCGTGATCGACCTGGTGGAGATGCGGGGCTTGGTCTGGCGGGGCGACGACCTGGGCGCCACCTGGGACATCACCGAGATTCCCGACGAGCTCAAAGACAAGGCCGACGAGGCCCGCCTCGAGCTCATCGACCTGCTCACCCAATTCGATGAGAACCTGCTCGAGAAGTACATAGAAGACGAAGACTCGATCACTCCCGACGACCTTCGGACCTCGTTGCGAGCCTGCACCCTGTCACTGGACATCGTTCCCGTGCTGTGCGGGTCGGCCTTCAAGAACAAGGGTGTACAGCCGTTGTTGGACGCGGTCATCGACTACCTCCCCTCCCCTCTGGACGTCCCCCCGGTGAAGGGCTCCTACAAGGGAGAGGAGTGCCAGCGGCCCGCCAACGACGATGCTCCGTTCAGCGCGTTGGCTTTCAAGATCATGAGCGACCCCCATGTGGGCAAGCTCACCTACTTCCGGGTGTACAGCGGCCGGATGGAGAAGGGCAGCCAGGTAGTCAATCCCCGCACCGGCCGCAAAGAGCGGATCGGGCGCATCCTGGAGATGCACGCCAACGACCGGGAAGACCTAGTAGCAGTCGGGGCCGGCGACATCGTAGCCGGCATCGGCCTCAAAGACGTGCGAACCGGCGACACGTTGACCCATCCCAACCACCCCATCAAGCTGGAGCAGATGGACTTCCCCGATCCGGTGATCCAGGTGGCGGTGGAACCCCGGACCAAGGCCGACCAGGACAAGCTGGGCCGCGCCATGTCCGCCCTGGCCGAAGAGGATCCCACGTTCCAGGTCCGAACCGACGAGGAGACCGCGCAAACCCTCATCGCCGGCATGGGCGAGCTGCACCTCGAGGTGCTGGTGGAGCGAATGCTGCGGGAGTTCAGCGTGGACGCCTCGGTGGGCAAGCCCCAGGTCGCCTATCGGGAGACCATCTCGGCCCCGGTGTCCAAATTCACCTACACCCACAAGAAGCAGACCGGCGGCTCCGGCCAGTACGCCGAGATCACCTTCGACCTGGAGCCGAACACCCCTGGCAAGGGCTATGAGTTCGCCAGCGAGGTCACCGGCGGGCGCATCCCCCGAGAGTACATCCCCGCGGTGGACAGCGGCATGCAAGACGCCACGACCACTGGCCCTCTCGCCGGTTTCCCGGTCGTGGATCTCAAGGTGACCCTTACTGACGGCAAGCACCACGAGGTTGACTCGTCGGACATGGCCTTCAAGATCGCCGCCACCGCCGCGTTCCGGAACGCCGCCCGCCGGGCCAAGCCCATCCTTCTGGAGCCGATCATGGCCGTCGATGTCGTGACGCCTGAGGAGTACATGGGCGACGTCATCGGCGATCTGAATGGTCGTCGGGGCAAGATCGACAGCATGGAGCAACGAGGCCGCGAACAAATTGTCAAGGCCCATGTGCCACTTTCGGAAATGTTCGGGTACGCTACCGAACTCCGTTCGCGAACACAGGGCCGCGCCACGCACACCATGCAGTTCGACACCTATCGACAGGCGCCTGCCAAGGTGCAAGAGGAGATCATCGCCCGCATCAGGGGCGAGTAACTACGGGCAACCAACCCACTTTCGGAGGTTGAAAGACAATGGCAAAGGAAACATTCGAGCGCACCAAGCCGCACTTGAACGTGGGCACCATGGGCCATATCGACCACGGCAAGACAACGTTGACCGCGGCGATTACCAAGGTGTTGTCAGAGGCCGATCCCTCTTCCACTCAGTTCACTGAGTTCGACAACATTGACAAGGCCCCCGAGGAGCGGGAGCGGGGCATCACCATCAACGTGGCCCATGTCGAGTATGAGACTCCGAACCGGCACTACGCCCACGTCGATATGCCCGGCCACGCCGACTACATCAAGAACATGATCACCGGTGCCGCCCAGGTTGACGGGGCCATCTTGGTGGTGTCAGCCGCCGACGGCCCCATGCCCCAGACCCGAGAGCACGTTCTGCTGGCCCGCCAGGTCGGCGTGCCGGCCATCGTGGTTGCCCTGAACAAAGTCGACATGGTTGACGACGATGAATTGCTGGAACTGGTAGAACTCGAGGTTCGAGAGCTGCTCAGCGAATATGACTTCCCCGGCGACGACATCCCGGTAATCCCAGTGTCGGCGCTCAAGGCCCTCGACGGCGACGGCGACGCCGGCCAGCAGGTCTTGGATTTGATGGAGCAGGTGGACAGCTACATCGAAGAGCCTGAGCGCGATGTGGATAAGCCGTTTTTGATGCCCATCGAGGACGTGTTCTCCATTACCGGGCGGGGCACCGTGGTCACCGGCCGGGTCGAGCAGGGCATCGTCAACACCGGCGACAAGGTGGAGATCATCGGCATCAAGGACACGGCCGAAACGGTCTGCACCGGCGTGGAGATGTTCCGCAAGCTGCTGGATGAGGGCCGCGCCGGCGACAACATCGGCGCTCTGCTGCGGGGCACCGGCAAAGACGAGGTCCAACGGGGCCAAGTGCTGGCCAAGCCCGGATCCATCACACCCCATACCAACTTCGAAGCCCAAGTCTATGTGTTGACCAAAGAAGAGGGTGGGCGCCACAAGCCGTTCTTCAGCAATTATCGGCCCCAGTTCTACTTTCGCACCACCGACGTAACCGGCAACATCGCCCTTCCTGAGGGCACTGAGATGTGCATGCCCGGGGACAATACGGAGATGATCGTTGAGCTGATCGCCCCCATTGCCATGGACGAGGGTCTGCGCTTCGCCATCCGCGAGGGCGGCCGCACCGTGGGGGCGGGAACCGTCACCAAGATCCTCAAGTAGTTCCCATGGCCGCAGGACAGAAAATCCGCATTCGGCTGAAGGCCTACGATCACGAGATCATCGACCAGTCCACGAAGAAGATTGTGGAGACGGTCAAGCGCACCCAGGCCGACTTGCGGGGACCTGTCCCGCTGCCCACCGAGAAACACCGCTTCACCGTGATCCGGTCACCCCACAAAGACAAGGACAGCCGCGAGCATTTCGAGATCCGCATCCACAAGCGCTTGCTCGACATCGTGGATCCCGGCCCCAAGACCGTGGACTCCCTCCAACGGCTGGACCTCCCTGCGGGCGTCGACATCGAGATCAAGCTCCAGCACGGCTGAGCAGCGGCCGGGGCAGCGGACCGAGTCCGGGCTAGCCGTGGCCTCCCAGGTGATACTCCTCCGGGTCTCCGGACCCGACCGCCCTGGCTTGTTCGCCGCACTGCTCGGCGTGCTGACCGCTGGCGGGGCCCACATCCAGGATGTGGAGCAGGTGGTCATCCGCCGCCAGCTCACTCTGGGGATCGTCATGGAGGTTCCCCCCGGCCAGGACCTGCTCAAGGACCTGCTGCTGTTCGGCTGGGAGCAGCGGGTGACGGTGGAGTTCGACGTGGTAGATCCCATCCCCTCCGTACACGCCGGCGCTCACGCGGTCACCGTGCTGGGCCGGGAGCTGACCCCGTCCATGCTGGCGGCCACTGCCACCGCCATCGCCGACGGAGGCGGGAACATCAACCGCATTGTGCGCCTCTCCCGCTACCCCATCTACAGCTACGAACTGCTGGTTACCGGAGGCGATGCCGATGCCATTCGCCGCAACCTGCTGTCGGTGGCCAGCGCCAACCCCGAGTTCGACGTGGCCATCCAACGGGAGGGATTGGCAAGGCGGGCCAAGCGGGTTGCCCTGCTCGACGTGGACTCCACCCTCATCCAAGACGAGATGATCGACCTTTTGGCCGCCGAGGCCGGCTGCGTGGAGGTGTGCCAGAAGCTGACTGATCAAGCCATGCGAGGCGAGATCGACTTCGAGACCTCGCTGCGAGAACGGGTCCGCCTCTTGGCCGGATTGGACGAGGCCGCCCTGGAGCGAGCGTGGGATCAGGTCACACTCACCCCGGGAGCTCGGACATTCGTGACCACCCTTCAGAGATTGGGCTATGCCATCGCCATTGTGAGCGGCGGGTTCACTCGGTTCTGCAACCGGCTCAAGAAGAACTTCGACCTCGACTACGCCTTCGCCAACAGCTTGGAGATCGCCGATGGCAAGCTCACCGGCAACCTGGAGGGCCCGATTGTGGACCGGCGCCGCAAGGCCGAGATCCTCCACGAGGTGGCCGCGGCCGAAGGAGTGACGCCCGAGCAGGTGGTAGCAGTGGGCGACGGGGCCAACGACATCGACATGCTCACCGCCGCCGGGCTGGGCATCGCCTTCAACGCCAAGCCCAAAGTCCGCCAGGCCGTGGAAACCGCGGTGAGCGTCCCCTACCTGGACGCAGTGCTCTTCCTGCTCGGCGTGAGCCGCGAAGAAGTCGAGGCCGAGGGAATCTAACCGTCGCCGAGATGAATCCCGAACCGCCCCCGATCCGAAGCTTGTTGTTCGTCCCGGCCAATCGGGCCGACCGGATGCAAAAGGCGCTGGCCTCAGAAGCCGACGGCGTGGCGTTCGACTTGGAGAGCGCCATTCCCCGCGGTGCAGCCGCGGAGGCCCGGGCCAACGTCCGCCGCTCGCTGGAAGCCCACACCGCCGATCAGCCCGCGGTGTTCGTCCGGGTGTCGGCAGTGGGCACCGCCGACTTCGCCGCCGACGTGCAGGCCTGCCGACACCCGTCGCTGACCACGCTGATGCTGCCCCAAGTCACCGGACCCGAAGAAGTGGCCACTGCGGATGCCGCCCTAGAAGGTTTCGAGGCTCGGATCATGCCGCTGGTGGAAACCGCGTCGGCCGTTCGGCGGGCCTATGAGCTGGCTACGGCTTCCGAGCGGGTGGCCTACATGGGTGGTGCCACCGGCCGCCAGGGAGACCTGGGCCGCTCAGTGGGCTTCCAGTGGACCCCCGAGGGCACCGAGACCCTGTATCTGCGCCAAAAGGTGCTGATCGACACGCGGGCCGCCGGGGCCCCCAACCCGCTGTCGGGGCTGTGGAGCATCGTGGACGACCTCGATGGTCTCACCCAGTTCGCCGCCCAAACCCGCCAACTCGGCTATGAGGGGATGATGGCCATCCACCCCAGCCACCTTGCCGTCATCAACCAGGTCTTCTCCCCCGCACCCGAAGAGATCGCCGCCTGGCGCCAACTCATCGCCGCCGTCGAGGAGCATGAAGCCCAAGGCATCGGCGCATTCCGCCACCAAGGCCGCCTCATCGACCGAGCCCACCTCCTCACCGCCCAACAAAACCTCTCCCGAGCCATACGACTCGGACTCTGCTAGCGCAAGTCCCAGCTACCGCAGACTTTATGGACGAGTTCTCTTGTTGCCATGGACCGAGGGTATGGCAGCGGCCGATGGCCACGGCGATAGCCGCGTTCAGCGCCTTTTCGTCTCGGTGCTCAACAGGAGACATCGCCCGATTGCACGAGCGGGCTGTGACAGCTTGGCTGCAATCCCACTTCGAGACAGAGCTCCCACCGGTGAATCCAACACAATCACCTTCCCCGGCAACGAATACATCCCGCCGGGGTGCTACAAAGCGGCTATGGCTCAGACTACTTTCCGAGACAAAACCATCAACACCGGCGGCGACCTCCCTGCGGTGGGATCACCAGCCCCGGCGTTCACGCTGACCGGCGGCGATCTGTCCCCGGTCACACTGGAGGGCCTGGCCGGCCGCAACGTGGTGCTCAACATCTTCCCCAGCATCGACACCGGGGTGTGCGCCACCAGCGTGCGGACCTTCAACGAGCGGGCCGCGGGGCTGGACAACACCACCGTGGTCTGCGCCTCATTAGACCTGCCGTTCGCCGGTTCCCGCTTCTGCGGCGCCGAGGACATCGAGAATGTGGCCATCGGCTCCATCTTCCGCAACCGCGAGTTCTTGGACGACTACGGCGTTGAGATGATCGACGGCCCCCTGTCCGGCCTCACCGCCCGCGCCGTGGTGGTCATCGCCCCCGACGGTACCGTGGCCCACAACGAGCTGGTGGCGGCCATCGCCTCCGAACCCGACTACGACGCCGCCCTGGCCGCCTGCTCGTAACCGCTGTTCGCCGATACCGGCGAACACGCCGTTCAGGAATTGACGTCTCGGCGGAAGACTTGACGGAACCGTTCACCGAGGGAGTCGCGCGACGGGTGCCGGGCCACTTCGGCGTCTTCTAGCTCCTGTACCACATCATGCCGCTCTAGGTAACTGGACATGAATGCCTGGGCAGTGGCCGCAGCCGGCAGGGCCAGCACCGCCCCGACCGCGCCAAGCAGCAGGCTGCCGGCGATCACCGAGCCGAACGCCACAGTCACGTGGATCTCCATGGTGTGAGCGGTCACCTTGGGCTGGAGCAAGTAGTTCTCCACCTGCTGGTACACCACGATGACCACCAAGATGGCCAGTCCGGTCGAGGGCTTGTCCAGCAGTCCGATCAGCACGGGCAGCGCGCCGGCGATGTAGGTGCCGATCACCGGGACGAATTGCGATACCAACCCCACCCACAACGCCATGGGCGCCGGGAAAGGCGCCCCCACAAGCCAGAACACCAGCCAGTGGACCAAGAATGAAATCACCGCCAAGATGAGCCGGCTGTAGATGTAGCCCCCGGTCTTGTCGATGGCCAGATTCCAGATGGTCAGCACCTGGCGCTGATGCTCGGGAGACAGCAGGGAGCAAAGATTGCGCCGCAGCTTGGGGCCCTCGGCCACCAAATAGAAGGTGAACAGCACGATGGTCAGAATCTGGAACAGGACTTGCAGAACTGTGGTGCCCAAATTGATCAAGTTGTCGGCCAGTCGAGTGGCCAGATTGGTGGCCGCTCCTCCCTCTTGGAACTCCTCCAACAGCCCCTGGGCATCCACCTCCACATCGAACGTGTCCTCCACCCAGCCCTCGATGTCGTTGATGTAGCTGGGAGCGTCGTCGACGAACTCGCCGATTTGATCGGCCAAGACCGCGCCGATGGCCCACAGGAACAAACCCGCGGCAACCAGCAGCACGAGGAACATGACCCCGGTTCCCAGGCCCCGGCGAATTCCCATTCGCTCCATGCGATTGACCGCCGGCTCCAATGCAAATGAGAGAAAGAACGAAACCAGCACGATCACCAGCAGCACTTTCAGTTCGGCGATCAGCCATCCCAGCACGTACAACCCGCCCAGAGCCGCAGCCCCGGTCAGTATGGCGCGAAAAAGCCAGGGGGGAACGTTGGGGGATGGTGTTTCTCCGGACGACGTTTCGTCCATGATTTCACGCTAACCGTCGTCTTTTGCCCAATCGGGGATTTGGCCCCTCCCTAGGCAGCCGCTATCATTTCTATTTCGTGCCGGCCCCGGTCGGCACTGTTCGTGTCAAACGACGTCCGTCTAGGCCTGCAAGGTGTAACCACCCTGCTCCGGGAACCGGACGGCACAACCGAAGCCCGCTCCGCCGGTAAGTCCCACATGCTGGGTCTGCACCCGTGCGGAGCGTTTGCGTGAAGGCAGGTTCGCGGTGGTTGCCAAGGCGATTGTCGGCGAAAAACTAGGAATGACCCAGGTGTGGGACGAGAACGACCGCGTCGTGCCCGTCACCGTGCTGCGGGTGGATCCCTGCCGCATTGTGCAGGTCAAACGTCCTGAGATCGACGGCTATTCCGCCCTCCAGGTGACCTTCGGGACCCAGAGTCCTGATCGGTTGACCCAGCCGGAGCGAGGCCACTTGGCCAAGGCCGGCGTTGCTCCTGGCCGCACGCTGGTGGAGTTGCGCCTCGACGACGTGGATACCTACGAAGCCGGACAGGAGATCGGGGTCGACCTGTTCGACGGGGGCGAATTGGTGGACGTCACCGGCGTTAGCAAGGGCAAGGGCTTCACCGGCGTCATGAAGCGTCACAACTTCAGCGGCCAAAAGGCCAGCCACGGCGCCCACAAGGTCCACCGCAAGCCCGGCGCCGTGGGCCAGTGCGCCACGCCATCGAGAATTTTCAGGGGCAAGCGGATGCCGGGACGAGCAGGGGCCGAGAAGGTCACCACTCTCAACCTCCAGGTGGTGAGGGTGGACAACGAGAACGATTTGATCTTGCTGAAGGGCTCGGTTCCCGGCCGAAGGGGATCCACTGTTCTGATCCGCAGCGCAATAAAGAACGGTGCGGGTGCGGGATGACCACCATCACCGTGCGCAATCCCGCCGGCGAAGAGACCGGAACAGTTGACCTTGACCCCAAGGTGTTCGGCATCGAGCCCAACGTGGCTGTCATGCACCAGGTGGTCACCGCCCAGCTGGCGGCCCGGCGCCGAGGTACCCAGAGCACCAAGACCAGGGCTGAGGTCAAGGGCGGCTCTGGCAAACCATGGCGCCAGAAGGGCACCGGCCGAGCCCGTCACGGATCGACCCGCAACCCGCAATGGCGGGGAGGCGGGGTGGCTCTCGGCCCCAAGCCTCGGAGCTACCGACAGCGCACCCCCAAGAAGATGGTCCGCTTGGCCCTGCGGTCGGCACTGTCCGACCGGGCCCGGGACGACAAGGTCGTGGTGGTGGACGGCTGGAAGATCGAGGCCCCCCGAACCAAGGACGCGATCGCTGCGCTCGAAGCCTTGAAGGCAGACGGTCGGGTGCTGTTGGTGGCTGAACGCGATGAGTCTGAGGTGTGGAAGAGCTTCCGCAACCTTCCCCAAGTCCACCTGGTCAGCCCCGAAGAGTTGAACGCGTACGACGTGCTGGTGTCCGACACGGTGGTCTTCACGCTCGACACCCTGCCCACCGCCGAAGTGACCGAAGCAGAGACCAGCGACACCGCCGGCGACGAAGGGGACGAGGCATGAAAGATCCTCGCGATGTCGTGTTGGCCCCAGTGGTCTCGGAGAAGTCCTACGAGCTGTTGGAGTCCAACGTCTACACCTTCCGAGTCCACCCCGACTCTTCCAAGCCGGAGATCAAAGACGCCATTGAGACATTGTTCGATGTCACCGTTGTCAAGGTCAACACCATGAACCGCAAGGGCAAGCGCCGCCGCAATCGGCGCAGCCCCACATTCGGCCGCAAGCCCGACACCAAGCGGGCATTGGTCACCCTTGTTGAAGGTGACCAAATCGAGTTGTTCGACGTCTGAGGCACATCATGGCAGTACGTAGACGAAATCCCACCAGCCCCGGCCGCCGCTTTCAGACGGTGTCCGACTTTTCCGGCGTCACCACCACAAAGCCGGAGCGGTCGCTGGTCGCGAAGAAGACCAGCACCGGCGGACGCAACAACCACGGCCGCAAGACTTCCCGCCATCGGGGTGGAGGCCATAAGCAGCGCTACCGCGTCATCGATTTCAAGCGGGCCAAAGACGGCGTTCCGGCCACGGTGGCCTCGGTGGAGTACGACCCCAACCGCAACTGCCGCATCCTGCTGCTGCACTTCCACGATGGGGAGAAGCGCTACGTCCTGGCCCCCGAGGGTGTCAGTGTGGGCGACATCCTGCAAAACGGTCCCGGTTCCGAAATCAGACCGGGAAACGCCCTGCCCCTTCGCTACATTCCTGTGGGCACCACCATTCACGCGGTGGAATTGAAGCCGGGCGGCGGTGCTCGCATGGTCCGCTCCGCTGGTGCCAGCGCCCAGCTGGTGGCCAAAGAGGGCAGCTTCGCCACCCTCCGGCTGCCTAGCACCGAGATGCGCCGAGTGCCCATCGACTGCCGGGCCACCGTGGGATCGGTGGGCAATGCCGAGGCCGAACTCGTCAAGCTGGGCAAGGCCGGACGAGCTCGCTGGAAGGGAGTACGGCCGCAAACCCGGGGTGTGGCCATGAACCCGGTGGACCATCCCCTGGGCGGCGGCGAGGGCAAGTCCTCTGGAGGACGCCATCCCGTATCGCCGTGGGGCCAGTCTGAGGGCCGCACTCGCAACAAGAAGAAGAAGTCACAGCAGATGATCGTCCGACGGCGCCGGACCCGCGGCAGGCGTCGCTAGGGAGAAAGACCGAAAGGAGATACCGCCCATGCCCAGGAGTTTGAAGAAAGGTCCGTTCGTCGACGGCCACCTGTTGCGGAAAGTCGACGCCCTCAACGACCAGAGCACCAAACAGGTCATCCGGACTTGGTCCCGCCGCTCCACCATTATCCCCGACATGGTGGGTCACACCATCGCGGTCCACGACGGTCGCAAGCATGTGCCGGTGTACATCACCGAGTCGATGGTAGGCCACAAGCTGGGCGAATTCGCCCCCACCCGCACCTTTCGAGCCCATGCCGGCCAAGAGCGGGGAGCCCGTCGCTGATGGCCGTGGTCACCGTGGACAACGACACCCGCCCGGGCAGCCGGGCCGTGGCCAAGTACGTGCGCTCTTCGGCCTACAAGGCCCGGGAGGTGCTCGACTTGGTGCGAGGGAAATCGTATTCCGAGGCTCGGGAGATTCTGACTTTCTCCGAGCGGCGCATCTCCAACATGATTGCCAAGTGCCTCGACTCCGCGGTAGCCAACGCCGAGCACAACGATGAACTCGATGGCGCCGAGCTGTTCATCGCCGCCTGCTATGCCGACGAGGGCCCCACCTTGAAGCGCTGGCGGCCGCGAGCCCGAGGCCGGGCCACCCGCATCCGCAAGAGGACCTGCCACATCACCGTGGTGGTGGCCCGCTACACCGACGAGGAGTTGGCTGCCATCGACGCCCGCATGGCCCTCAAGGGCACCGGTCGGCGCAGTTCGGCCGCCGAAGCCCGTCGCCGGAGGGTGGCAGCCAGCCGGGAGCGCGACGCTGACCGGGCCGAAGACCACGATCACGAGCACGAACACGACGAGGACGATCCAGTAGCCGAGGACGACTTCGACAACATCGCCGACGCCGAGACCGACAAAGACGACGCTGACGCCGGTGTCGAAGAAGACGACGCCGACGCCGAAACCGAAACCGACATCGCCGACGCCGAAACCGAGACCAACGAAGAAGACGACGCTGACGCCGAAGAAGACGAGAAGGAATCCTGATGGGCCAGAAAATCAATCCATACGGGTTCCGACTCGGGGTCACCACCGACTGGAAGTCGCGCTGGTTCGCCAACCGCCGAGAGTACGGCGATTTCATCATCGAGGATTGGAAGGTGCGCAACTACCTGATGTCCGAGTTGCCCCACGCCGCCATCAGCCGCATCGAGATCGAGCGCACACGTGACCGGTTGCGAGTAGACGTCCACACCGCCCGGCCCGGAATCGTCATCGGCCGCCGGGGCAGCGAAGCCGACCGGCTGCGCGACGGCCTGGCCAAGATCACCGGCAACAACCGGGTGCAGCTCAACATCCAGGAGATCAAGCAACCTGAACTGGACGCTGCTCTTATCTCCCAAGGGGTGGCCGACCAGCTGGCCAACCGGGTGGCTTTCCGACGAGCCATGAAGCGGGCGGTCCAAAATGCCCAGAAAGCCGGCGCGCTCGGCATTCGGGTGCAGTGCTCAGGTCGCTTAGGCGGCTCGGAGATGGCCCGCACCGAGTGGTACCGAGAAGGCCGGGTTCCCCTGCACACCCTCCGGGCCGACATCGACTACGGCTTCAGGGAGGCCCACACCACCTACGGCCGCATCGGGGTGAAGGTGTGGATCTACAAGGGCGACATCCTCCCCTACAAGACCCAGGCCGAAGACAAGATCAGCCGAGAGGCGGCGATGGCGGTCGGCGAGGCATCCGGCACGCAAAAGCCCCGAGCAGTGGTGTCGTCGGCAGCTGCCCGGCACCAAAGTGAAAACGAGCGCACCGAAGACGCCGAAGAACCCGCACCTCTGATCAAAGAGGCCGATCCAGAGTTCGAGAAGCTCCTCGAGGAGGAGGAGGACATCCTCCGCACGACCCGCGAGCACCGGGAGACACCGCACTTCCGACCGGGCGACGCCGACTGATTGCTATGTCGACCCCCGCGACCACCGAACAATGCAAAGGCCAGGACTTGCCATGTTGATGCCCAAGAAGGTCAAGCACCGCAAGCACCATCGAGGCCGGACTAAGGGCATCGCCAAGGGCGGCACCACCGTGACCTTCGGCGAGTACGGCATCAAAGCACTCGAGCCGGGATGGATCACCGCACGCCAGATCGAGGCCACCCGTATCGCCATCACCAGGCACATCCGACGGGGCGGCAAGGTTTGGATCAACATCTTCCCCGACAAGCCGGTCACTGAGAAACCGGCTGAAACCCGCATGGGCTCGGGCAAGGGCAACCCGGAGCGTTGGGTGGCCGTGGTGAAGCCGGGCCGCATTCTCTTCGAGCTGTCCTACCACGACCGCGATGTGGCCCGGACGGCCATCGAGCGGGGAATCCAGAAGCTTCCGATCAAAGCTCGCTTCGTCGAGCGCCAGGAGGGGTGATTGCCATGGCCCGCAATACGACCTGGCACAGTCTGAGCGACACCGACCTGATCGAGCGGCTCGACGAAGCCAAAGAAGAGGTGTTCAAGCTCCGATTCCAAATCGTCACCGGCCGCTTGGACAACACCGCTCGCCTGAAGCAGGCCAAAAAGGAAGTGGCTCGAGCCATGACCGAGCTGCGGATGCGGGAGATCCAAGCCGCTGAGGCGCTGGAAGCTGAGATGCAGGAGGCCGGCAATGGCTGATCCAACCACCGAATCGACAGAGGCAGACGCAATGGCTGTCGAGTCGCAGCCTGCGACTCGGCCCACCAGCCGCAAAGTGCGGGAGGGACTGGTGACGTCTGTCGCCATGGACAAGACCGCGGTGGTGGTTTCCACCGATCGCGTCCGCCATCGCCGATACAACAAAACCGTGCAGCGCACCACTCGGCTGTATGTCCACGACGAGTCCAACGAGCTCGCCGTGGGCGACAGGGTAAAGGTGCAGGAAACCCGTCCGCTGTCCAAGATCAAGCGGTGGCGGCTGGTGGAGATCTTGGAGCGTGCTCGATGATCCAGCAAGAGACCCGGGTCAAAGTGGCCGACAACTCCGGTGCCAAAGAGGTGCTGTGCATCCGGGTGCTGGGGTCGTCGCGCAAGCGCTACGCCACCATCGGCGACGTGTTCGTGGCCACTGTCAAAGACGCCATGCCCGGTGCGCAAGTCCGCAAAGGCGACGTGGTGCGGTGCGTGCTGGTCCGGGCCAAGAAGGAAAAACGCCGCAAGGACGGCTCCTACATCCGCTTCGACGAGAACGCTGCCGTGCTCATCAACGACCAGCAGCAGCCTCGGGGAACCCGCATCTTCGGGCCGGTCGGGCGGGAGTTGCGCGACAAGCGATTCATGCGCATCGTGTCGCTGGCACCGGAGGTGTTGTAGCCGCCATGAAAATCCGCAAGGGAGATCGGGTCCGGGTGCTCAGTGGGAAAGACCAGGGCAAGGAGGGCGAGGTCATGTTCGCCTACCCGGCGAAGGGAACGGTGATCATCGACGGCGTGAACATCGCCACCAAGCACCAGGGACCCCGCCAGGGAATCATGCAAACCGGCATCATCGACAAGGAGATGCCCATCAGGGCCTCCAACGTGGCTGTGATCAGCCCGGCCGACGGCCGCCCCACCCGAGTGGGGTACCGGTTCGACACCGACGGACGAAAGATCCGCGTCTGCCGCCGCACCGGAGTTGATCTGTAATGGCTGCCACCGCTACCACCCCCCGGCTGCAAACCCTGTACCGGGAAGAGATCCGCGACCATCTCAAGGAGCTTTTGGGGTTCGAAAACTTGATGCAGGTGCCCCGCTTCGAGAAGATCGTCATCAACATGGGCGTCGGCGAAGCCGTGGCCCAGGCCAAGCTGCTCGACGGCGCGGTGGCCGACTTGACCACAATCTCCGGTCAGCGCCCGGTCATCACCCGGGCCAAAAGGTCCATAGCCAACTTCAAGATCCGCGAGGGGAACCCCATAGGGGCCAAGGTCACCCTGAGGGGGGTCCGCATGTGGGAGTTCCTGGACCGGCTCATCAACCTGGCCATCCCCCGTGTCCGGGACTTCCGGGGCCTGCCGCCCCACTCCTTCGACGGGAACGGCAATTACTCGTTCGGAGTCACCGAACAGCTCATCTTCCCCGAAGTCGACTACGACTCCATCGACGCCATCAGAGGCATGGACATCACAATCGTCACCACCGCAACCAACGACGAGGACGGTCGAGCGCTGCTCGAGGCATTCTCGTTCCCATTCAGAGCCGAGGGGCAATAACGCAATGGCAAAAAAGGCGCTTATCCAGAAGCAACAGCGAACGCCGAAGTTCAAGGTGCGGGCCTACACCCGCTGCCGCCGCTGCGGGCGGCCTCGAGCCGTGTACCGCAAGTTCGGCCTTTGTCGAGTGTGCCTGAGAGAGCTGGCCCACGCCGGCGAGATCCCAGGCCTGACCAAGGCGAGCTGGTGAGGTGATGCGACTGTGACTATGACCGACCCCATCGCCGACATGTTGACCCGCATCCGCAATGCCAACACGGCCATGCGCGACGAGGTGAAGATGCCGTCCTCCAAGCTGAAGGTGGCCTTGGCCGACGTCTTGAAGCAGGAGGGCTACATCAGCAGCTTCCAGGTGGCCACGGCCGACTCCGGCCCCGGCCAGACCCTCACCATCGACATGAAGTACTCCGACCAGCGAGAGCGGGTCATCTCCGGCATCACCCGAGTGTCCAAGCCCGGTCTGCGGGTGTACTCAAAGTCGGACAGCATCCCCCGAGTACTGGGTGGGCTGGGGGTAGCCATCGTGTCCACCAGCAAAGGCCTGATGAGCGACCGCGAGGCTCGCCGCCGCCGCATGGGCGGCGAAGTCGTCTGCGTGGTCTGGTAGGAGGCCTGCGGTGTCACGAGTCGGAAAGAACCCAATCCCGGTGCCCGACGGTGTAGATGTTGCCATCAAAGGCGTCCACGTCACCGTCACCGGCAACCGCGGCACGCTGGAGCATGACCTGCCCGAGGTCATCTCGGCCCGAATCGAAAACGGATTCGTGATCGTGGAGCGGGCCGACGAGTTGCGAAATACCAAGGCCCTGCACGGGTTGAGCCGCTCGCTTCTGGCCAACATGGTCACCGGAGTCAGCGAGGGCTACCGCAAAGAACTGGAGATCGTGGGAGTGGGCTACCGGGCCATCCCCCAAGGCGCCGACAAGATCGAGTTGCAGCTGGGATTCAGCCATCCGGTACACGTCGAGGCCCCTGACGGCGTGACCTTCGAGGTGCCCAACCAGACGAGCGTCCACGTGCTGGGGATCGACAAACAGGCGGTCGGTCAAGTGGCTGCCGACATTCGAGCCATACGCAAGCCCGAGCCCTATCGCGGCAAGGGCATCCGCTACGCCGGCGAGCGGATTATCCGCAAAGCTGGCAAGGCCGCGAAGTGATTCGGCGAGACAAGACGAGCCGTCATTTGCAAGAGGAACCGAAGTAGAGAATCTGGGAATAGCTATGAGCAGCGTAAAGCACAAGCACCAAAGCCGGGTCCGGCGCCATCGCCGGGTCCGCAAGAAGATCCAGGGCACCACCGAGCGCCCCCGCTTGGCCGTATACCGGTCCAATCGCCACATCGTCGCCCAGATCATCGACGACACCGCAGGCCACACCATCGTGTCGGTCTCCTCCACAGAGTCTGAGCTGCGGTCCGGTCCAACCGGGAACGTGGCTGGCGCCGCCGCGGTGGGCAAGATCATCGCCGAGCGGGCCAAGGAGAAGAACATCACCTCGGTTGTGTTCGACCGGGGCGGCTTTCGCTATCACGGACGAGTCGCCGCCCTGGCTGACTCAGCTCGTGAAGCTGGACTGGAGTTTTAATGACCGCTATCAGCGCTTCCCTCAGCATCTCGTGGCGGCATCGACCATGACCGATACCTCAATGTCAGAACCAACAGGCGACGGCCAGCTGCGCGACTCCCGGGTAATCAACATCAATCGGGTGGCCAAAGTGGTCAAGGGCGGGCGCCGGTTCTCCTTCACCGCGCTGGTGGTGATCGGCGACGGCGCGGGCCGGGTCGGATTGGGCTACGGCAAGGCCAAAGAGGTCCCCCTGGCCATTCAGAAGGGCACCGAGGAAGCCCGTCGCAACCTGTTCCGGGTGCCGCTGGCGTCGTCCACCATCACCCATCCGGTGATCGGCGAGATGGGCGCGGGACGGGTGTTGCTCAAGCCGGCCGCACCGGGTACCGGCGTGATTGCCGGCGGCGCCGCTCGAGCCATCCTGGAAGAGGCCGGCATCGGCGACGTTCTGTGCAAGTCGCTGGGTTCCCCCAATCACATCAACGTGGCTCGGGCCACAATCGCCGGCCTCAAGGCCCTCAAGCGCCCCGACGAGGTGGCCCGCCATCGGGGCATTCCCGCTGACGAGTTCGTGCCCGCCGGGCTGCTCGCCGCCTACCGGGAATCGGAGCGCTTGTCCGCGGCCGCGTTGGCCGACGACGAGGAGTAGTCGCCATGGCAATCAAGGTCATCCAGACCCGATCTCAGATCGGCATCCGGCCCAAGCAGCGGGGCACGCTGCGAGCCTTGGGCTTGCGCGGCATCGGCCAGTCCAACACCCTGCCGGATGCCCCCGAAATCAGAGGGATGATCGACAAAGTGTCCCACCTGATCTCCTGGGAGGAAACCGACGAGTTATGAAGGTCCACGATCTGAAACCGCCCCTGGGATCCCGCAAGCGACCCCAGCGCAAAGCCCGGGGTATCGCCGGCAAGGGCGGCAAGACCGCCGGGCGGGGCATGAAAGGGCAGCGGGCCCGGAGCAAGATCCCCGTCGGGTTCGAGGGCGGTCAGATGCCTCTGGCCCGCCGGGTGCCCAAACTGCGGGGGTTCAAAAACCCGTTCCGAGTGGAGTACCAGGCCATCAACCTGGATGTCATCGAGGCTACCGGGCTCGACGAGATCACTCCCGAGGTGCTGCACGAGCATGGACTCCTGCACAAAGGCGCCCTGGCCAAAGTTCTGGGCCGCGGCGAATTGACCCGGGCCGTCACTGTCAAGGCCCACGGCTTCTCCGAGTCGGCGAAAGCGGCCATCACTGCCGCAGGCGGTAGCGTGGAAGTGTTGCCCAAACCCTTCACCGGACGAACGCCGGCCAAGGGCAACGCCCTTACCAACCGATAGCCAAGGCCTGACTGGGTCAAAGGAGTAGGAATCGCCGTGCTCACCAGGGTTTTCAACATGTTCCGGGTGGCTGATCTTCGGAACAAGATCCTCTTCACTCTGTCGATGCTGGTGATCTTCCGCATCGGTGTTGCCATTCCCTCCCCCGGCGTCGACCTCGACGCCGTTGATCAGCTCCGCAGCCAGGCTGATGCCGGCGGCGTCACCGGCCTGCTGAACTTCTTCTCCGGCGGCGCCCTGTCGCAATTTGCCATCTTCGCCTTGGGCATCTTCCCGTACATCACCGCGTCCATCATCATGCAGGTGCTGGGGGTGGTGATCCCCCGCATCGAACAGTGGCAGAACCAGGGCGCGGTCGGCCAGCGCAAGATCACCCAGTGGACCCGATATCTGACCATTGCCATCGCCATCATCCAGGCCACCTCGTTCTCCTTCTTGTTCCACAACGGCGGAGGCGGGCTCAGCCTCACCGGCGGCAACGCCAACCAGGCCATCGACCTGCTGCCCAACTTCACCGCCCCCCGGGTGTTCCTGGTGGTGCTCACCCTCACCGCGGGCACCGCACTTTTGATGTGGATGGGTGAGCTCATCACCCAAAAAGGCATCGGCAACGGCATGTCGCTGATCATCTTCGCGTCGGTGGTCTCCACCATCCCCAACCAGTTCTCCCTGGTGAAGGCGTCGGAAGGGTGGGGAGCGGTGTTCGTCATCGCCCTCATGTACCTGGCTCTTCTGGTGGCCATCGTGTTCGTGGAGAACGGACAGCGGCAGATCCCGGTTCAATTCGCCAAGCGGGTTGTGGGCCGGCGCATGGCCGGCGGTCAGAGCACCTACATCCCGCTGAAGGTGAACCAGTCCGGCGTGATCCCCATCATCTTCGCCAGCTCAGTTCTGTACCTGCCCATCCTGCTGTCCGCCGTGCTGCCCTCAGATTCCAACCCCGACCACAACACCTGGGGCGAAAGCGTCCAGAACTGGGTGAACACCCACTTGGGCGACCCAGCCGACACGGTGTACCTGGTGGTCTTCGCCTTGATGATCGTGGGATTCGCCTACTTCTACACCGCCATCACCTTCGACCCGGTCAAGCAGGCCGACCAGATTCGCAAGCAGGGCGGATTCATCCCCGGGATCCGGCCCGGCCGCCAAACCGAGCGCTACCTGGGACGCATCCTGTCCCGCATCACTTTGCCCGGAGCGCTGTTCATCGCCGCGGTGGCCGTCATTCCCGCCATCGCCCTCTCCCAGTACATCCCCAGCCAGAGCACTTCTGCGTACAGCTTCAGCGGCATCTCCGTGCTCATCGCGGTGGGCGTGGCCCTTGAGACCATGAAGCAGATCGACAGCCAGCTCATGATGCGAAACTACGAGGGCTTCTTGAAGTGACCGGTGGCCCGGAAGGCAAAATGGCACCGCTTCTGAATTCCAACCACCAAGGATCCGCGGATTAATGCCGCTAGTGCTGGTTATTTTGGGGCGCCAAGGGTCGGGCAAGGGAACTCAGGCTGGGCGGTTGGCCGAGCGCTACGGGGTGATCCACGTCTCCACCGGCGACATGTTGCGATCGGCGGTGGCCGCCGGCACCGAGCTGGGACGGCGGGCCAAAGCGGTGATGGATTCCGGCGACCTCGTCGGCAACGACATCATGATCGGCATCGTGGCAGAGCGTTTGGCCGACGACGACATCCAAGCCAACGGCGTGTTGTTGGACGGCTTTCCCCGCACAACCGCTCAGGCCGACGCTCTCGCCCAGATCTTGGGGGGGACCGGCCCCCATCTGGCCATCAACCTGGACGTTCCCATTGCCGAAGTCACCAAACGGATGCTGGCCCGAAGCCGGGCTGATGACACAACCGAGGCCATCGCCCGCCGATTGGAATTATACGAAGCGGAGACCGCTCCGCTGCTGGCCTGGTTCGAGGAGCGGGGTTGTCTGACCGTGGTCGACGGGCTGGGCACCGAATACGAGGTGTTCGCCCGTCTAGCCGAGGTCGTCGACGCCCTCTAAAGGCCCCTAAATGCCAACCAGCCGGTTTGTTCCCATCGGAAACCCCCGATAGCATGGGCATTCGGCTCACGTAGTGGGCCGTCGTTCGCGCGGTACGCCGCACAAGCTTGCCAAGTCGTCAGGAGAGGTCGCCCTTGGCGAACAACAAGGAAGACGCCATCATCATGGAGGGGACAGTCACCGAATCCCTTCCCAATGCCATGTTCCGAGTCGAGCTCGAGAACGGGCACAAAGTGCTGACCCACATCTCCGGCAAGATGCGGATGCACTACATCAGAATCCTCCCCGGCGACCGGGTCCAAGTGGAATTGACACCCTACGACCTTCAGCGGGGTCGGATCACCTACCGGTACAAGTAGCCAACAAACACAAGGCATCATCGAAAGGCACGCCGTGAAAGTCCGTCCCAGCGTCAAGAAAATCTGCGACAAGTGCAGGGTCATACGCCGTCATGGACGAGTGCGGGTGATCTGTACCAATCCTCGCCACAAGCAGAGGCAGGGCTGAGCTATGGCTCGTATCGCCGGCGTCGACATCCCTCGGGAAAAGCGCACCGTGGTCTCCCTGACCTATATCTACGGCATCGGGCCAACCCTGGCCCACCAGGTTTGCGCGGAGACTGGAATCGGCGAGAGCACCCGTCTGCGCGATCTCACCGATGAAGAAGTGGCTCGTCTGCGCAACTTCATCGAAGGCAACCTTCGAGTGGAAGGCGACCTCCGCCGGGAGACCAGCCAGGACGTCAAGCGCAAGATGGAGATCGGCTGCTACCAGGGACTGCGCCACCGTCGGGGGCTCCCCGTGCGGGGCCAGCGCACCCATACCAATGCCCGGACCCGCAAGGGACCGAAGAAGACAGTGGCCGGAAAGAAAAGGGTGATGAAGAAGTGAGACCAGAAAGGAATGACCGCTAATGGCCAAGCCATCAGCCGGAGGGCGCAGACCCCGCCGTCGAGAGCGCAAGAACATCTCCTATGGGGTGGCCCACATCAAAAGCTCCTTCAACAACACCATCGTGACCATCGCCGACCAGCAGGGAAACGTCATCTCCTGGGCCTCGGCGGGAAACGTCGGCTTCAAGGGCTCCCGCAAATCCACCCCGTTCGCCGCCCAGATGGCCGCCGAGCAAGCCGGACGCAAGGCTATGGAGCATGGGATAAGCAAGGTAGACGTTCATGTCCGCGGACCCGGCTCGGGCCGCGAGACTGCCATCCGCTCGCTCCAGGGGGTGGGCATCGAGATCACCGGCATCAAAGACGTCACCCCCATTCCCCACAACGGCTGCCGCCCGGCAAAGCGGCGGAGGGTCTGAGATGTCTCGCTATACCGGTCCGCGATCCCGAGTCTCCCGTCGCCTCGGCGTGAACGTTTGGGGCACCAAAGGCGAGACCATCGCCCTCGATCGGCGCCCCTACCCCCCCGGCGAGCACGGAAGGTCCCGGCGTCGGGGCAACGTCTCGGAATACCTGCTCCAGCTTCAAGAGAAGCAGAAGGCCAGGTACACCTACGGGCTCAATGAACGCCAGTTCCGCAATGTCTTCAAGGAGGCGGCCCGCCACAAGGGGGTTACCGGCGAGAACATGCTGCGGTTCTTGGAGCTGCGCCTCGACAACGTGGTGTACCGCCTCGGGTGGGGCGCCACCCGGCCCCAGGCCCGCCAGCTCGTCTCCCACGGCCACATCAATGTGAACGGCCGACGGGTGAACATCCCCAGCTACCGACTCCGCAAAGATGACGTGGTGGCGTTGCGGGACAAGGCCCGAAAGATGATCGTCGTGGGGTGGAACCTGGATGTTCTCGATCGAACCCCGCCAGCCTGGCTGAGCCGAGGCGACGAGGGCTTCGAGGCCACCGTGAGAGACGTCCCCCTGCGCGAGCAGATCGACGTGCCGGTAAGAGAACAGCTCATCGTCGAGCTCTACAGCAAGTAGGCCACGGGGCCTTTTGCCATCCAAGACCACCAATCGACCAAGTTGACCAACACCATTCCAAGAACTGAGGGAGCCGGATCATGCTGGTGATGCAACGACCCACCGTAGAGACCGTTACCGAGAGCGAAGACAACCGCCAGAAATTCGCCATCGGCCCGCTGGAACCTGGCTTCGGGCACACCCTCGGCAACTCCTTGCGCCGAGCTTTGCTGTCGTCGATTCCCGGAGCAGCAGTCATCCGAGTGCGCTTTGACGACGCCCTCCACGAGTTTGACACGATCAGCGGTGTAGCCGAAGACGTGACCGACATAATCTTGAATCTGAAGGATCTCGTGCTTCGCTGCCATAGCGAGGAGCTGGTGGAGATTCGCATCGACCAGCGGGGCCCCGGAGAGGTAACCGGGGCCAGCTTGGCCGTCAATCCCGACGTCGAAGTGCTGAACCCCGATCTGGTCGTCGCTCGGCTGAACGACAAAGCCCGTCTGGCGATGGACATCACCGTCTCCCAGGGGCGGGGCTATGTGTCGGCCGAGATCCACAAGTTGGACTCCACCATCGGCGTCATCCCCATCGACTCCATCTTTTCCCCGGTTCGCCGGGTGGCCTACAACGTGGAGCCCACCCGGGTGGAGCAGTCCACCGACTTCGACCGCCTGGTACTCGACATCGAGACCGACAGCTCCATCACCCCTCGGGATGCCCTGGCTTCCGCGGGCGCGACCCTGCGGACTCTGGTGCAGCTGGTGGAGGAGATGAGCGACGAGCCCCAGGGGCTGAGCATGGCGGAAGCGGGCAGCGCTCCTGCCGGGGCGCCCGACCTGGATCTCCCCATCGAAGACCTGGAGCTGTCCGAGCGGCCCCGCAACTGCCTCAAGCGTGCTCAGATCAACATGATCGGCGAACTGCTCGCCCGTACAGAAGACGAGCTGTTGGCCATCACCAACTTCGGTCAGAAGTCGCTGGACGAGGTCAACGAGAAGTTGGACGAGCGGGGCCTCACCCTGGCCGGCCCCCGCTCGTAGGACAGGGAACGCCATGCCCGGACGACCGCGCAAAGGACGCCGCTTCGGCGGTAGCTCGCAGCATCAGAAGCTGATGATGGCCAATCTCGTCGCATCTTTGATTGCCGCTGAGGGCATCACCACCACCGAGGCCAAGGCCAAGGCCATGCGCCCGGTGGCAGAAAAGCTCATCACCAAGGCCAAAAAGGGCGGTCGGCACAATCACCGTCAGATCCTGGCCCAGCTGGGAGACCCGGAGATGACCGACAAGCTGATGGTGGACATCGGCCCCCGCTATGCCAACCGGCCCGGCGGCTACACCCGCATTCTGAAGCTGGGACCCCGCCACGGCGACAACGCTCCCATGGCCCGCATCGAACTGGTTTAGCGGTCCGCCGACCGTGCGCGTGCGCTCAACGGTCGCCTACGACGGCGGGTCGTTCCACGGGTTCGCAATCAACAAAGGGGTCCGCACGGTTGGCGGCGATCTGACCGAGGCCCTCGCCCGATACCTGCGCCACCCGGTGGAGTTGACCGGTGCCGGCCGCACCGACACCGGCGTCCATGCCTGGGGCCAGGTGGTGAGCTTCGACGCCCCCGACAGCGCCGACCTGCTGGGCCTGCGCACCGCAGTGAATCGCATGCTGGCCCCGGCCATCGCCATCCGATCGGTGGAACCCGCTCCCGAGGGGTTCGACGCCCGTTTCGACGCCGCCAGCCGCACCTATCGCTACACGATTCTCAACCAGGAGGTGCCCGACCCGTTCTTGGCCGCCACTGCTTGGCACTACCCCCACCCGTTGGCCGTCGACGCCATGAACGCCGCGGCGACGGCCGTTGTGGGCGAGCACGATTTCTCCTCGTTCTGCCGCCGTCAGCACACCGTCGCCGGCACGGAGAAAACCCGGGTGCGCGTCGTCCGCCGGGCCATCTGGAGGGCAGCCGATACAGCCCTGCTGCACTTCGAGATAGAGGCCTCCTCTTTCTGCCACCAGATGGTGCGCTCCATCACCGGTGCCCTAGTGGACATTGGTGCCGGCCGCCGACCTCCCGAGGCCATGGCCGCCATCCTGGTCGCCAAAGACCGCTCTGAAGTCTCCAACCTGGCCCCGCCCCACGGCCTTTGCCTCTGGTCGGTCTCCTACGAGTAACCCACTGCCGCATTCCTATGACTGAACTGCACGATCGATTGGCCCCCAGCATGAAAGCGAGGAACCAGCCAATGGCAACCCCGACGGCGACCTCCACCGGTGACCGCCGGGGGCGAGGCCCGGCCAGTTGTCACTTCTGCGGTGCGGGCCGTATCATTGGCTTTCCGGGATCGCGTCTGAAGGAAACCCGATGCCCACGTATTCTCCGAAAATCAAAGACATCGAACGCGTGTGGCACATCGTGGATGCCGAGGGCCTCATCCTCGGCCGCATGGCCACCGAAGTGGCCCGCGTGCTGCGGGGCAAGCACAAGCCCGACTTCACGCCCCACCTCGACACCGGTGATCACGTGATCATCGTGAACGCCGACAAGGTGGTGCTCACCGGCACCAAGTCCACCGACAAGCAGGTGTACCGCCACTCCGGGTATCCCGGCGGCCTGCGCCAAACCAGCTACGGCCACCTTCTGGAGACCCAGCCGGCCGAAGCCGTGCGCCAGACCGTGAAGGGGATGCTCCCCAAGAACCGTCTCGGCCGCCAGATGCTTCGCAAGCTCAAGGTCTACGCCGGACCGCTCCATCCCCACGAAGCCCAGCAGCCCCAGCCCCTGGAAATCGCCGGGGCCCGATCCCGCATCGGAGACTCCTGATGACCGCCCCCTTGACCCAGGCCACCGGACGGCGCAAGCGAGCCGTCGCCCGCGTCCGCTTCAGCCACGGCACCGGCCAGGTGACCGTCAACGGCCGCAAAGACGAGGACTACTTCCCCTCCCGTAGCCATCGGATGGCCTACAAGGAGCCCCTCCGGATCACCAACACCTCCGAGGTGTTCGACATCGACGTGAATATGCATGGCGGCGGGGCCAACGGCCAGGCCGGCGCCTTGAGGCTGGGCATCGCTCGCGGCTTGGTAGCGCTCGATCCCGAGTTGCGCGAGACCCTCAAGCAGGCGGGATTCCTCACCCGGGATGACCGCAAGAAGGAGTCCAAGAAGTACGGCCTGAAGAAGGCCCGCAAGGCGCCTCAGTACTCCAAGCGCTAAGCCCTTCCCGTGCTGCGCTTCGGAACCGACGGGGTTCGGGGTCGAGCCTACGAGGAACTTCTTCCCGACGACGTCGCCCGACTGGCCCAAGCAGCCGCCGAGGTCATGGCTCCGTCCGGCCCGGTGGTCATCGGACGCGATACCCGCGCTTCCAGCCCTGATTTCGCCGACGCCCTCATCGCCGGGTTCAGCGCGGTTGGAGTTCCCACCCTCGATATGGGGGTGGCCCCCACCCCTGCGGTGGCCTGGGCGGCGGCCCGAGATCACACCCCGGGCGCCATGGTCTCGGCATCCCACAATCCGTGGCCTGACAACGGCATCAAGCTTTTCGGCCCCGGAGGCCGAAAGTTGGGCGACGAGGTCCAGGCTGCGTTGGAGTCGGTGTTGGCCGACTCCAACCGGGGCTGGGCGCCCAATCCCGCAGGCCCCCATCTGGCCGACGATGCATCCGAGCTGGTGCGCGACTATCAGACTGCCGTAGCCGCCACCGCAGACTTCGACGGCCGGGATCTGCGTGCAGTGGTAGACGCGGCCCACGGCTCGGCCACTGCCGCACTCCCAAGACCCCTGCACGCCCACGGTGTGGCCGTCACGGTGATCAACGCCGATCCCGACGGCCGCAATATCAACCATCGCTGCGGTTCCACCTATCCCGGGGCGGTGGCCCAGGCCGTCTGCGAACAAAATGCCGACTTGGGACTCACCTTCGACGGCGATGCCGACCGGGTCTTGGCCGTGGACCACACCGGCGAGTTGGTGGATGGCGACCAGATCATCGCCATCTGCGCGGTCGACCGGCACCACCAGGGCCGGCTGCCGGGCAACACCGTGGTGGTGACGGTGATGACCAATTTGGGATTTCACCGGGCCATGGCCCAACGGGGCATCAACGTGGTGACCACCCCGGTGGGCGATCGCCATGTGTGGTCAGCACTTCAACACGGCGATTGGGCGCTGGGCGGCGAGCAGTCGGGCCACGTGATCTTCCCCGCCCTGGCCAGCACCGGCGACGGCATCCTCACCGCCTTGCAACTCCTCGACGTGGTCGCCCGCCGGGGCCTGCCCCTGCGCGACCTGGCCGCTGAGGCCATGGCCAAGATGCCCCAGGTGCTCCACAATGTGGCCGTCGGCCCCGCTCCCATCGATGAGAACCGCCTGTCGGCGGCGGTCACCGCCGCCGAGCAGACTCTGGGCACCCAGGGCCGAATACTGGTCCGCCCCTCCGGCACCGAGCCAGTCATCCGAATCATGGTCGAAGCCGAAACCTCTGAAGACGCTGAATCCGTCGCCGCCGACATCGCGGCAGCAATCAATTCATAAGCGGGCCAAAGCACGAATACTGCATTTGCTCCAAGCCATCCACTCCGTGATGCCCCCAGCGATCGCCGCCTGTGGCCTAGTGGTGTGTCGTGGGTTTAGCGCCGTGGATTGCGACGGCAGCGGCGTTCCTCGCAAGGCGCACCGACGCAGCCATACTTCCAGCGTACGGCAAGGAGGGGCAACGCCGCGAGGGGCGTCGATGCCTAGCAGGACACGCGCGAATAAACCCACGACACACCACTAGGAGGCGCCTTCGGCGGGTTGGTGTCGGTGGGCCTCGAGGTCGCTGCGGCTGACCCATTCGAGGGTGCGGGCGTGGGTTGCCTCCAAGATGACGGGAGGGGCCACGCCCGCTTTGAGTGCCTCGGCCCAGCGGGAGGCGCACAGGCACCAGCGGTCACCGGGCTGGAGCCCATCGAAGCCGATCTCGGGGTGGGGCGCCGACAGGTCGTTGCCGACCGAGGCCGAGAACTCCAGAAACTCCTCGGTCAGCACTGCGCACACCGTGTGGACGCCGAAATCGCCGCCGTCGGTGTTGCAGCATCCGTCCCGGAGCCATCCGGTGAGCGGGTCGTACGAGCAGGGCTGCAAATCCTCACCAAGCACACTTTCTGCCACGGGCCCAGTCTGCCAGACCGTTGCCGACGCCGCAGGCTGCGGCCACTGAGCCCTTCAGAACTTGGCAAGTCATTCCGCGGCCGGCCCACTAGCCTTGGAAGAGATGTGCGGCATTGTCGCGGTGGTCCGGCGCTGTTCACGGCGTGTTCCCCCGACCTCGGCCGAGGTCCTCGACCTTTTGAGCCCGGTGGTCGTGGGGTTGCGCGATTTCAGGGGAGCCGATGATCTGGCCAGGCGCATCAGGATCGGAGCCGAAGGCCTGATCGGGGCCGACCGCCTGCTCCAGGGCACTCCTGGGCTCCAGGCGCTGCTGACCGAAAAGCCCCTGCGGGCCACAATTCGAGCCAGCCTGAGCGAGATCGACCGGCTGATCGTTGCGTTGGAGGCCGACCTCGACTGGTCGGCGGGCGACCGGGCCTCTGAGGCCGTCAACGCCGCGCTGATCCAGATGAAAGACGCGGTATGGGCCATTGGCAACGACCGGCTCAACACCGCCGACGCGGTGGCGTCTTTGGCCGGGCCGTCTGCCGGCGAGGCCGCGCTGGCCGCGTTCAGCTCGGTACAGATCGCCCTGGCGGCGCTGGACCGCCTCGAGGTGCGGGGCCGGGACTCTGCGGGTCTGCATGTGCTGGTGAGCGGCCACGGTCTCGATCCTGCTGCACCCGCAGTGGCCGCCGCGCTGGCCGAGCGGGCTGGCGATCCCCTGTTCCGATCGGGCTCGGTGCGCTGGGCCGACGGCAGCTTGAGCTTCGTGTACAAGGCCGCGGCCGAAATCGGCGAGCTCGGCGACAACACCGCCGCACTGCGAGCCGCCATCGCCGCTGACGAGCTGCTGGCCGCGGCGGTGGACGCCGAGGAAGCCTCTGCGGTGGTCGTCGGGCACACCCGCTGGGCCAGTGTGGGCATGGTCAATGAGGCCAATGCCCACCCGCTCAACTCCGAGGTGATTGAAGGCCCGGATCGGCCCTACGCCATCGGCACCCTGAACGGCGATGTCGACAACCACACCGATCTCGTCGCCCACCACGGCTTGGCCCTGGATCCCGGCATCACCACCGACGCCAAGGTCATCCCCACCCTCTGGTCGACCCGGCTCGAGGGTTTGGAAGGCGCCGTCGAGGCTTTCCGCCGCACGGTCGCCGACTTGAACGGATCAGTGGCCATCGCCGGGCAGACTGCGACCAACCCCGGCCAGCTCTTGCTGGCCTTGCGGGGCAGTGGGCAAGCCCTGTACATCGGCGAAGCTGAGGACGCCTACGTGGTGGCCAGCGAGCCCTACGGGCTCGTGGAACAGGCCAGCCGTTACTTGCGCATGGACGGCGATACCCCGTCTGACCCGGAGAACACGGCCGCCAGCCGGGGTCAATTGGCGGTTCTAGACCGCGACCACGCCGGCGATTTGGCCGCCATCCAGCGGTTCTCCTACGACGGCACGTCGCTACCCATCGCCGTTGACGACTTCGACCGCGCGGAGATCACCACCCGCGACATAGACCGGCGAGGCTACCGACACTTTTTGCTCAAAGAGATCACCGAGTCGCCCGAGTCGTTCCGCAAGACCTTGCGAGGCCGGATCGTCAGCACCAAAGGCGACCAGCGCTCCCCAGACTTGGCGGTGAAGCTGGGGCCCGAGACCCTGCCCGCCCCCCTCGCGCAGCGCCTGGCCGACGGCCAGATTGCCACCATCATGGTGATCGGCCAGGGCACCGCCGCAGTGGCCGCCCATAGCCTGGCCCACTTCCTACGCCATGAGCTGGCTGATCGACAGGTCGGCTCCGTACTGGCCACAGAGCTGTCGGGGTTCGGCTTGCGGGCCGACATGAGCGACACCCTGATCATCGCCATCAGCCAGTCGGGAACCACAACCGACACCAACCGCACCGTCGATCTCGTGCGGCGGCGGGGGGCATCGGTCATCGCCATCGTCAATCGCCGCAACAGCGATCTCTGCGACAAGGCCGACGGCGTGCTGTACACCTCCGATGGCCGGGACGTGGAGATGAGCGTGGCCTCCACCAAGGCGTTCTACGCCCAGGTTGCCGCCGGGGTGCTGCTGGCCGTGGCTCTGGCCGACGCGGCCAACGGGGATCGCCCGGCCGACGCCCGCAACCATGAGCGCCGCCAGCAACTGCTGGCCACGCTGCGCGACCTTCCGTCGGCCATGACCGAGGTGCTCAGCCTCCAAGACAGCATCGCCGACGTCGTCCGGCGCCACGCGCTCGGCCGAACTTATTGGGCGGTGGTGGGCAACGGTCTCAACCGGGTGGCGGCCGAAGAAGTCCGCATCAAGCTCTCCGAGCTGTGCTACAAGTCCATCGCCTGCGACACCACCGAGGACAAAAAGCACATCGACCTGTCGTCGGAACCGCTGATCTTGGTGTGCGCCTCCGGGCTGTTTGACTCCACGGCCGAAGACGTGGCCAAAGAAGTAGCCATCTTCCGAGCCCACAAGGCCGCCCCCATCGTGATAACCAGCGGCGCAGAAGCCCGATTCGACGCCGCCGCCGAGGTGATTGCCACCCCGACTACCGCCTCGCCCGAGCTGGCTTTCGTGTTGGCCACCATGGTGGGCCACCTGTTCGGCTACGAGTCAGCGCTGGCCATCGACGAATTGGCCCAGCCTCTTCGGGAGACTCGGGCGGCCATCGAGGCCGAAGTGGCCTCCAGCGATCCCGAAATCGACAGCCAGCAGATGCTGGCCACCCTTCGCTCGCAGTTCGCCCCCGCCGCCCAGCAGTTCTTCCAAGATCTGCGCCAAGGCCTCTACAACGGATGCCTTGGCGCCGGCACCGCCGCCGAGGTGGCCTCCATGTACCGCTACGCCCTGGGCATCGCCCCGCTCGATGCCTACCAGCTGGAACGGGGCCGGGTGGGCACCCCGGCGGTGGTGCTGGAAGATCTCACCGCCATGCTCACTGTGGCCGTAGGCGAGCTGACCCGGCCGGTCGACGCCATCCGCCACCAGGCCAAGACCGTTACCGTCGGCATTTCCCGGGCCGAGGAGTCGCTGCTGGAGCTGCCTTTGGTCCGTGCGGCCATCGACGCGGGCGCCCCCCGCCACCAGCTCAGCTACCAGACCCTGCGCACGCTGACCGCCCTCGACCCGGCGATCGCCGAGGTCGTCGGCCACATCCGCTACGCCATCAACGGCGACCCGGATGCCCCCAAGGCCACCATCCATGTGGTCGACCGGGGCGGCATCACCGTGGGCCTGCCATCCCGCACCGACCGCGACCCGACTCTGCGGGGCAGCAAACACCTCGTGGCCGTCGAACGCCAGGTTCGAGCTGCCCGGGGCCGCTCCGACGGTCGGACCATCGTGCTGATCCCCGAAGTCAAAGACCGCCAGACCACCAGCCTCACCCTGCTGCACGTCCGGTTCCAGCCCAGCCTGTCCCCCGAGATCGCCCGGCAGGTCCTGGAGGGCTACCGAAACCGGTTCGCCGCCCTGCACGACGAGGTCACCGAGACCGAACCCGACTTCCGACTCGACCGGCTGGGAGATATCAGCACCGAAGACCTCCTGTTGGAACCGGTGGCCGAATTGGCCAACCGCTGGCGTCCATGATCCCCATCGTCACCCCTGCTGAGATGGCCGCCATCGACGCGGCCGCCCCTGAGCCCGTCGAGGAGCTGATCGAAAGAGCCGGGAGCGCGTTGGCCCGAACTGCTCTGGGCATGCTGGGGGGGAGCTATGGACGACGGGTGACAGTGTTGGCCGGCAAGGGCAGCAACGGCGCTGATGGACGGGCCGCCGCTCGCCGCCTGACGCTCCGAGGCGTCCGGGTAGCAGTCGTCGATGCCGGCAACGCGCCTGCCTCGCTGCCGGCCGCCCACCTGGCCGTCGACGCCGCCTACGGCACCGGCTTGCGACGGCCCTATTGCCCCCCGGCACCGACGCCATTGATCGACATGCCCGGCCAGACCGCTCCGATTCTGGCCGCCGATATCCCCTCTGGGGTGGACGGGTTGACCGGCGAGATCCACGGCCACGCCTGGGCCGCGGACCAAACCCTCACCTTCGGCGCGCTCAAGCCGGGGCTGCTCCTCCACCCCGGCACTCGGCACTGCGGCCAAGTCACGGTGGCCCCCGTCGGGCTGGACGTCTCCCGAGCCCGCACCCATCTCATCACCGCCGACGACGTCAGCGGGTGGCTGCCGGTCCGGCCGGCTGAGGCCCACAAGTGGCAAACCGCCTGCTGGGTGATCGCCGGGTCGCCGGGCATGACCGGCGCCGCTCATTTGGCCGCCACCGCGGCGCTGCGGGGCGGGTCGGGCTACGTCCGGTTGAGCACGCCCGGCCTCGACTGCGACCCCGCCGCGCCCACTGAGGCCGTCGGCTGGCGCCTGCCCGCCGAAAACTGGGCCGAGGTGGTCGACGCCGATGACCACTCCCGCTTCAAAGCCATGCTGGTCGGGCCTGGGCTGGGCCGACATCCCAACACCGTCCAAGCGGTCCGCGATCTGGCCGCCAAGATCCAGCTTCCCCTGGTGATCGACGGCGACGGTCTCTGCGCCCTTGGCCCCGACGCGCCCGAAGTGCTGGCTCGCCGCACCGGTCCCACCGTGCTGACCCCCCACGATGGCGAGTACCGCATGCTCACCGGCGAGGCTGCCGGTCACGATCGGTTCGCCGCCGCCCGCTCGCTGGCTGGTGCCGCCGGCGCACTCGTCTTGCTCAAAGGCCCCACCACCGTGGTGGCCGACCCAAACGGCGCGGCGGTGGCCATTGCCAACGGCGATGCCCGGTTGGCCACCGCCGGCACCGGCGACGTGTTGGCCGGGCTCATCTGCGGGCTGCTCAGCTCGGGGACCGAGCCCCTCGAGGCCGCGGCCGCGGCCGCCTGGCTTCACGGACAGGCCGCCGCCGCCCGTCCTCCGGCCGCAATGGCGGCATCCGACCTGCTTTTTGCCCTGCCTGCCGCCTGGGAGGCCGCCGCCCAGCAGAAAGCGGCCCCATGAGGCCGACCTGGGCCGACATAAACCTGGCGGCAATCGCCCACAATGTGGGGCTGTTGGCCGAGCTGGTCCGCCCGGCCGCAATGTGTGCAGTGGTCAAAGCCGATGCCTACGGGCACGGCATGATCCCGGTGGCTCGGACCGCGGTGGACGCGGGAGCCGCCACCTTGGCTGTCGCCCTGGTGGACGAAGGCCGCCAGCTTCGTGAAGAGGGGTTGGACACCCCCATCCTGCTGTTGTCAGAGCCCCGGCCCTACGAGTTCGCCGAAGTCGTCGATCTCGGCCTCATCCCCACCGTGTACCAGGGCGAGGGCCTGGCCGCGGCCGCGGCCGCCGCGGCCGCGGCGGGCGTGTGCCAGCCCGTCCACCTCAAAGTCGACACCGGCATGGCCCGGGTCGGCGCCCCGCCCGCCGAGGTGATGATGCTGGCCGATGCCATCGCCGAGCGCGACACGCTGGAGTTGACCGGCGTGTGGACGCATTGCGCAGTGGCCGACGAGCCCGACAACCCGTTCACCGCCTATCAGATCGAGCAGTTCAACCATCTGCTGTCCAGGCTGAAGCTGGCCGGTCACCATGACTATCGCCGCCACCTGGCCAACTCGGCGGTGGCCATGGCCCACCCCGCGGGCCGGTTCGACATGGTCCGCTGCGGCATCGCCATCTACGGCATTCCCCCGTCGCCGGCTTTGGCCGACTGCCTGCCGCTTCAGCCGGCCATGACCCTGCGCACCGAGGTGGCCATGGTCAAGACCATTGCCGCCGGCACCCCGGTGTCCTACGGCCACCACTTCACCGCCCCTGCCGACACCCAGCTGGCCACCATTCCCATCGGCTATGCCGACGGCTGGACACGGCGCCTGGGCGTCACTGGAGGCGAAGTGCTGATCGGCGGCCGCCGACGGCCCGTGGCCGGTGTGGTGACCATGGACCAGACGATGGTGGACTGCGGTCTCGATCACCCCGTCTCGCCCGGAGACGAGGTGATCTTGCTGGGCCCACAGGGCGACGACGAGATCACCGCCACCGAGATCGCCGGGCGCCTCGACACCGTCGCCTACGAAGTCGTCTGCCAACTCGGCCGCCGCGTCTCCTTGCGCTACCAGTAGGGACAAGCCCTAGCGGGCGCTCATCTGGGCGCCAGGCAACCCCACGGTTTACTGGGGATTTGTCTCATTCAGGATCGACTCGGCACGGGCTGCGATCCTCTCTTTGAATTCAGGATGGGGAAAGATCCAGAACTTGTTGCTCTGCACCGCGTCGAACACCAGCTCGGGAATCTCGGTCGGGTCGGTGCCTTCGTCAATGGCGTTGACAAGGGCTTTGTGGAAGGCGGCGGCCTCGGCGTCGGCCGACATGGGGCCGCAGGTGTCGTCGTAGGAGTCGGGGCGGTTTCGCTCCGCCCGGAAGATGCCGGTGGCCACCGGCCCGGGGCACAGACACGACACCCCGATGGGCGCCCCGATGATGTCAAACTCCCGATGAAGCGACTCGGCGATGGCCACTGCCCCGTATTTCGAAGTGGTGTAGGGACCGAGCAGTCCCCCGGAAGTGAGGCCGCCGACCGAGGCGGTGATCACCACGTGGCCGGACTCGCCCTTCTCCAGCATTCGGGGCACGAAGCTGCGCACGCCGTGGATCACCCCCCACAGGTTCACGTCCAGCACCCACCGCCAGTCGTCCACCGTGTTCTCCCAGGTGAACCCGCCGGTGAGCACCCCGGCGTTGAGGTGCACCAAGTGGATGCCGCCGAACCGCTCCACAGCCGCGATGGCCAGAGCCTCGTTGGCGTCCGGGCTGGTGACGTCGGTCAGCATGAGCTGGGCGTTCTCCAATCCCCCCACCGTCTCGGCCAGCCCGGCCCCGTCGATGTCGCCCGCCAGAACGTGCATCCCCTCAGAAGCGGCCTTGCGCACCATGGCCCGGCCCATGCCGCTGGCGGCCCCGGTGATCACCGCCACCTTGCCGGCCAAATCCTTCATGTCAATCCCCTTCACGGTCGCATTCAAGCATCGACATCATGGCTCACCGAGATAGTGGTTTTCCGATTGTTCCCAAACGCGATCAATCAAGGCCGACGGCCCGGATGGCTGTCTCCACGGCGGCCGCGGCCATCAACCGCACCAGCCCGAAATCAGCCTCGACTTGGCCGGTAGCCCCCACCACCAGCGCGTCCCCGTCGCTGTCAGTGTGCGCCGGCAGCAGCGCTCGGGCCATCCCGCTGTGGCCGCTGCGGGCCACTCGACGGCAACCCAGCTTGTCGAGCACCGCGTTGGTGGCCACCACGCCGATGGTGGTGTTGGTGAGGGTTCCCGCATCGCCCGGGCCGGCAAACGGGTCGGCCGGTCGATGCTCGTAGGCCCCCGCCACCAGTGAGTCGACCACCAGGCCGTCGTTGATCGCCCCCGAGGCGTTCACCGCCACCAATGCGCCTACCAGCACGTCGTCTGCTCGGAGCAAAGCACCGCCCAGCCCTCCCGGCTCGCGGTGCTCGGCCCCCCGCCACTTGTTCATGGTGGCCCCGGTGCCGGCGCCCACCCGCCCCAGGGCGGGATGCCCCTCGCGGGCCGCGTGGGCCGCGGCGTATCCGGCGTCGGGGCCGGGGCGCACCGAACCGTCGCCCTCGGCCAGGTCGTACAGCGACAGGCCCACCACGATGGGCACCCGTCCGCCGCGGGTCTCGAACCCCCGCCCCTGTTCCTCGCACCACCGCATCACCCCGTCGGCCGCGGCCAACCCGAAAGCCGACCCCCCCGTGAGCACCACCGCGTCCACATGGCCCACCGTGCGCTCCGGCGCCAGCAAGGCGAAGTCCCGGGTCGCCGGCGCGCCCCCCCGGATCTCCCCCGAGGCCGTCGTCCCCTCGGGAAACACCAGCACCGTGCACCCCGTGCGAGCCACCTCGTCGGTCCAGTGACCCACCAGCACCCCCCCGCCGACTCCCAACATCCCAACGAAGGTACCGCACCCCCGCTTCGCCGTCCCATAGAACAAGTCGTGCGAATCGAGCACGCCTCAACACCTCGAATGGGGCGTATTCTTGGTTTATGGCGTTGACGTTGACAGAGGTTGCCTCTGAGGCTGCGGACTGCACCCGGTGCGGGTTGGCCGAGGGCCGCACCCACGTGGTGTTCGGCATGGGCAATCCCCACGCCGATCTCATGTTGGTGGGCGAGGGGCCCGGTGCCGAGGAGGACAAGCAGGGCCTCCCGTTCGTGGGCCGCTCGGGCAAGCTGCTCGACCGGCTGATGGCCGAGGAGATGGGGCTCTCCCGCGACCAGTGCTACATCGCCAACGTTGTCAAATGCCGTCCCCCCGACAATCGAGATCCCAAACCTGACGAGATCGCCGCCTGTCGCCCGTGGCTGGAGCAACAGGTCGAGCTCATCTCCCCCCGGGTCATCGTCACTCTCGGCAACTTTTCCTCCAAGCTGCTGCTCGACACCAAAACAGGGATCACCAAGCTGCGAGGCCAGAGCTACCCGATGGGCAACATGATCAGCACCACTGCGGTTGTCATCCCCACCTATCATCCGGCGGCCATTCTTCGAGGCGGCGGCCTCCAAGAGGCTCAAATGCGGTCCGATTTGGTCCGAGCCCGCATGGCAATGACCTGATGATCAGAAACCGCACCCGTTCCCCTGGAGACACGAAGAGTCTGGCCGCCAGCCTGGCCGAGCTTGTCCAACCCGGCGATCTGCTGCTGCTGGTAGGCCACTTGGGTGCGGGCAAGACCACCTTCGCCCAGGGATTCGCCGCCGGCCTGGGCATCAACGAACCGGTCACAAGCCCCACCTTCACCCTGGCCCGGGAATACCGCGGTCGGCTGCTCCTGCATCATCTGGACGTCTTCCGCCTCGATCAGATCTCCGAGGTGTTGGATCTGGGACTTCCCGAGCTGCTCGACAGCGATGGGGTCACCCTCATCGAGTGGGGCGACGCCATCCGCCAAGCCCTGCCCAACGACTATCTCGAAGTGGCGCTGACCTTCGTCGATGGCCCCGACAGCTCTCCCGACGATCGGGGGGTGGTGCTGTGTCCCGTCGGTCCAGGCTGGCAAGCGCGGACTCAGGCATTGACCACCGCCGCCGCCCGATGGCTGGAGGGACCGACATGTTGATCCTGGGCATCGAATCGGCCACCCAGCAGGTGGGGTGCGCCCTCGGCGGCCACGAGGGGGTGCTGGCCTCGGCCCACAGCGCCCGGGGCCGCCGCCATGCCGAGAACATCGCCCCCCAGATTCAGTTCGTTGCCCGCCAGGCCCGGGTCGAGCTCCAGGATGTGGGCTGTGTGGCCGTCGATCTCGGACCGGGCTTGTACACCGGCCTGCGGGTGGGCATCTCCAGCGCCATGGCGGTGGCCTACGCCCTGGGCGTCCCCATGATCGGCGTCTCCAGCCTCGACCTGCTGGCCTTTGCCGTGCGCCACACCAACCGGGTGATCGTGGCCGCCATCGACGCCCGTCGCAGCGAGCTGTTCTACGCCTTCTACCGCCAAGTGCCCGGCGGGGTCCAGCGAGTGTCCGACGCCCTGGTGGGCACCCCCGACGATCTGGCCTCCGAGCTGCTGGCCACCAGCGAAGAGGTGCTGTTGGTGGGCGACGGCGCTCGCCGCTACTCCGAGGTGTTCAACCGACTCCAAAAGACCGACGTCGCCGAACAAGGCCTGGCCCACCCCTCCGCCGCCTCGCTGGTGCAACTGGCCCACGCTCGGGCGCTGCGGGAGGAGTTCGTCAAGCCGTGGGAGCTGAAGCCGATATACCTTCGGGTTCCCGACGCCGACATCAACTGGACCACCCGGCACTCGCCATGACTCCGACCGCCGCCACCCCCGCATCGCCCGAGGCCCCCGCCGGCGGGCCGCGCCAAGCCGCGCCCAAGCACATCGCCATCGAGGCCATGCGGCCGGCTCAGCTCGACGAGGTTATGGCCATCGACGCCGAGTGCTACCCCATCCCGTGGAGTCGCGACGTCTACCAAGCCGAGCTGTCCCGCACCGGCGACCGGCTCTATTTGGTAGCCCGCCTCGCCAGCAGCGACAACCGGATCGTCGGCCACGGCGGGGTCGCCTTCGAAGAGGGTGAATCCCACATCACCACCGTGACGGTGGCCCCCCACTGGCGGGGCCGGGGCATCGGCGCCCGACTGTTGTTGGCCCTCGTCTTGGCCGCCAGCCGCCGCAACGCCAGCCTGGTATTGGAGGTGGCCGCCGACAACCCGGCCGCCCAGGCCCTGTACCGGCGCTTCGGGCTGGCCCCGGTGGGCATTCACCGGGGCTACTACGCCGACATGGGCCTGTCACCCGATGCCGTGGTGATGAGGGCCGACAACATCGGCCACCCCGACTATGCCAACCGCCTCATCAACATCGCGGTCGAACTGGATTGCCCATGACAGCCTTGGATCCCTCCGACAACGCCCCCGCCATCGTTCTGGGCATCGAGACCTCCTGCGACGAGACCGCCGCGGCGGTGGTGTCCGGTCCCTCCCACGTTCTGTCGTCGGTGGTCAGCAGCCAGGCAGACCTGCACGCCCGCTATGGCGGGGTGGTCCCGGAGATCGCCAGTCGGGCCCACGTGGAGCTGCTCACCCCGGTGGTGGCCCAGGCGGTGATCGAGGCCGGCCTCCGCGATCGCGAGGTGCAAGCGGTGGCCGCCACCGCCGGACCCGGCCTCATCGGCTCGCTGCTGGTGGGAGTCAGCGCAGCCAAGTCCCTGGCCTTGGTCTGGGATGTCCCATTCGTGGCGGTGAACCACCTCGAGGCCCATCTGTATTCCTCCTTTCTGGAGGAGCCCGACCTGGAGCTGCCCGTGGTGGTGCTGTTGGTCTCGGGCGGCCACACGCTGCTGGTGCTGATGGAGGCGTTCGGCCGCTACCGGCTCATCGGCCAGACCCTCGACGACGCCGCCGGCGAGGCCTTCGACAAGGTGGCCCGCTTCATGGACCTGGGCTACCCCGGCGGCCCGGTTATCGACCGCCTGGCCATGACCGGCGACCCGGAGGCAGTGGCCTTTCCCCGCCCCATGTACGCCGACGGCTACGACTTCTCCTTCAGCGGCCTCAAAACCGCGGTGGTGAACCATGTGCGGACCCACCACGACCTCGACGTGGCCGACATCGCGGCGTCTTTCCAGGAAGCGGTTGTGGACGTGCTGGTCCACAAGGCCCGCAAGGCCGCCGAGGAGTTCGGGGCCAAGGGCCTGTGCCTGGCCGGCGGGGTGGCGGCCAACTCCTCCCTGCGGGAGCGGCTGCTGGACGCCTGCGTGGCCGCCGGCATCAGCGGGTTCTTGCCCAGCCGATCCATGTGCACCGACAACGCGGCCATGGTGGCCGCCGCCGGGTGGCAGCGCCTTCATCTCGACGGCCCGTCGCCGCTGGACACCGGCGCCAACCCCAATCTGGCGCTCCCCTTCATTCTGTCGGGCAAACCAGCATCCTGAGTTGGCCATGAGGCCGCCAAGGCCCTACGCTTAGCACTCGCCCATTGAGAGTGCTAACACTCAAACCACCCAACCATTTGGAGGCCAAGATGGCGCTACAGCCCCTTGATGACCGAATCGTTGTCCGCCCCAGTGAGTCTGAGGAGACGACCGCCAGCGGTCTGGTCATCCCCGACACCGCCAAAGAGAAGCCCCAGCAGGGCGAGGTTATTGCCGTGGGACCGGGTAAGCGGTCCGAGAACAGCGGCGACCTGATCCCGCTGGACGTCTCCGTCGGCGACACCGTGGTGTACAGCAAGTTCGGCGGAACCGAGATCACCGTGGACGGCGAGGATCTTCTGATCCTGTCGGCCCGCGACGTGCTCGCCACCGTCAAGTAGCCACGATGACGAAGATCCTCAAATTCCGGGAGGAGGCCCGCCGCGGCCTCGAGTCCGGCGTCAACCAGCTTGCCGACGCGGTCAAGGTGACGTTGGGCCCCAAGGGCCGCAACGTGGTCCTCGACAAGAAGTTCGGCGCTCCCACCATCACCAACGACGGCGTGTCCATCGCCCGCGAGGTGGAGCTGGACGACAAATTCGAGAACATGGGCGCCCAGCTCATCAAAGAGGTGGCCACCAAGACCAACGACATCGCCGGTGACGGCACCACGACCGCCACCGTGCTGGCCCAGGCCATGGTCCGCCACGGCCTGCGCAACGTGGCCGCCGGAGCCAACCCGATGAGCCTCAAGCGGGGCATCGAGAAGGCGGTGGCCGCCGCGGTGGACTCACTGGCCGACCAGGCCCAGGACATCTCCCAGAAAGAGGAGATCTCCCAGGTGGCCTCCATCTCCGCCGCCGACAAGGCCATCGGCGACGTCATCGCCGATGCCATCGACAAGGTGGGCAAAGACGGCGTGGTCACCGTGGAGGAGTCCAACACCTTCGGCATGGAACTCGACTTCGTTGAGGGCATGCAGTTCGACAAGGGCTTTCTGTCCCCCTATTTCGTGACCGACCCCGAGCGCCAAGAGGCCGTCCTCGACGAGCCCTACATCTTGTTCAACCAGGGCAAGATCAGCTCGGTGCAGGATCTGCTGCCCGTGCTGGAAAAGGTCATGCAGACCGGCAAGCCGCTTCTGATCATCGCCGAGGATGTGGAGGGCGAGGCCCTGGCCACCCTGGTGGTGAACAAGATCCGGGGCACCTTCAACTCGGTGGGCATCAAGGCCCCCGGCTTCGGAGAGCGCCGCAAGGCCATGCTCCAAGACATGGCCATCCTCACCGGCGGCCAGGTGGTGGCCGAAGAGGTGGGGCTCAACCTGGAAGGCGTCACCCTCGATCTGCTGGGCACCGCCCGCAAGGTGATCGTCACCAAAGACGACACCACCATCGTGGAAGGCGCGGGCGCCAGGGCCGACGTCGACGGCCGGATAGCCCAGATCCGCCAGGAGATCGACAACACCGACTCCGACTGGGACCGGGAGAAGCTCCAAGAGCGTTTGGCCAAGCTGGCCGGCGGCGTGGCCGTCGTGCAGGTGGGCGCCGCCACCGAGGTGGAGCTCAAGGAGAAGAAGCACCGGATCGAAGACGCCCTGTCGGCCACTCGGGCCGCCATCGAAGAAGGCGTGGTCGCCGGCGGCGGCACCGCCCTGCTGCGGACCCGCCCGTCGGTGGCCGCGGTGATCGACGACCTGAGCGGCGACGAGTCGACCGGCGCCAAGATCGTGCTGGAGGCGCTGACCGTGCCGTGCTCTCTCATCGCCTCCAACGCCGGCTTCGAGGGCTCCATCGTGGTGCGCGACGTCGAGGACACCTCCGGCACCGTCGGGTTCAACGCCGCCACCGGCACCACCGAGGATTTGGTGGCCGCCGGCGTCATCGACCCCGCCAAGGTGACTCGGGCCGGATTGCAGAACGCGGCCTCCATCGCCGCCATGCTGCTCACCACCGAGGCCCTGATAGCCGACAAGCCCGAGCCCCCTGCTCCCCCGATGCCCCCTGGTGGCGACCCCATGGGCGGCATGGGAGGAATGGGAGGCATGGGCGGCATGATGTAGCCGATCGGCGAACATCAACCACCTGAAGAACTGGCTGGGGGCCACCATCGCTGCTGAGCGGGGTGGCCCCCAGTTCATTCCCCGGTAACCTGTCGGCCACAATTGCAACCATGGCTGAGCGACCGAACCACATGGATCCTGAGGAGTTCCGGCACCGGGGGTATGAGGCGGTGGACTGGGTGGCGAACTACATGGCGCGACTCGGTGACCTGCCGGTGATGGCCGATATCGAACCGGGCCACGTTCGGGGCAAATTGCCTGCTGAGCCGCCGACCCACGGCGAGAAATTCGCTGATGTGCTGGCCGATCTCGACCGGGTGATCCTGCCCGGCATGACCCACTGGCAAGCACCCGGCATGTACGGCTATTTCCCTGCCAACACCAGCGGTCCTGCTGCGCTGGGCGAGCTGATATCGGCCAGCCTGGGAGCTCATGGAGCCATGTGGACCACAGGGCCTTCGGTCACCGAGCTAGAGCAGCACATGTTGGACTGGCTGGTCACTGCCCTTGGCCTGCCCGAGGCGTTTCGGGGCAATGGCGTGATCACCGACGGTGCCTCTTCCAGCACCCTGTGCGCCATCCTCGCTGCTCGGGCGAAAGCCGGAGGCAACGAGAAGCTGGACCAGATGGTGGCCTATACCTCCGACCAAGCCCACTATTCCATAGCCAAGGGGCTGCGGATAGCGGGTATTGCCGACAGCCGCATTCGGCCAATCGCCACTACCCCCGGCTACGCCATGCGGGCCGACCACTTGGCCTATGAGATTGTCAAAGACCGAAACAACGGACTGATCCCCTTTTTCGTGGGCACTACTGTAGGAACAACCTCAACCACTGCCATCGATCCCATACCCGAATTGGCTTGGGTGGCATCCAATTTCGACGCCTGGATCCATGTAGACGCCGCTTTTGCCGGCACCGCCGCTCTGTGCCCGGAAATGCGATTCCTCAACGCCGGATTAGAAGACGTCGACAGCTACCTGTTCAACCCCCACAAGTGGATGCTCACCAACTTGGACTGCTCGGTGTTCTATGTGGCCGACCGAGCCGATCTCTTGAACGCCATGGCCGTTGAAGCCGAGTATCTGAGCGATGGCACCGCGGCGGCCGCCACCGCCGACTCCGAGCAGGAGACAGTGGACTATCGGGATTGGACAGTGGCGCTCGGTCGACGCTTCCGGGCACTAAAGCTCTGGTTTGTGATCCGCCATTACGGCACCGAGGGGCTCCGGGCCCATGTTCGCCGCCACATCGCCTGGGCATCCGACTTGGCCAACTGGATCGAGGCTGACGACCGCTTCGAACTGGTCGCCCCCCAAGTGCTCAGCCTGGTGTGCTTCCGACACAAGGACGGCGACGAGGCCGGTCGCCGCATCATGGACACCGTAAACAAGTCCGGTCGAGCCTTCATCAGCCACACCGTGCTCGACGACCGCTTCATCCTCCGGGTGGCCATCGGCAGCCCCCAAACCGAGCGCCACCACATCGAAGAGCTCTGGAGTCTGATCCAATCGGCCGCCTGATTTCGCCTGCCTCCTGGTGAGGGGGTAAATCCCCCCATGGAAAGCCTCAAGGCTTTAGAATTCTTGGCTTCCAAGCAAAAGGGGCGTCGCGATGGCCGAGGTTGAGATCGGGCTGGGCAAGACCGCACGGCGGGCGTACGGGTTCGACGACATCGCCATCGTTCCCACCCGCCGCACCCGCGACCCCGAGGATGTGAGCATCGCCTGGGAGATCGACGCCTACCGCTTCGATCTACCCCTCTTGGCCTCGGCCATGGACGGCGTGGTCAGCCCCGAGACCGCCATCGCCATCGGCCGCCTCGGAGGGGTGGGGGTGCTCAACCTGGAGGGGCTGTGGACCCGCTACGACGATCCCGAGCCGATTCTCGACGAGATCGCCGCCCAGCCCCCGGAAAAGGCCACCCTGCGGATGCAGGAGCTGTACACCGAGCCCATCAAGCCCGACCTGATCGGTGAGCGCATCCGCCAGATCAATGACGCCGGGGTGGTCTCCTGCGCGTCGGTCACCCCCCAGCGCACCGAGCAGCTGGCCCCCCACATGCTGGCCGCCGAGATCGACCTCATGGTCATCCAGGGCACGGTGGTCACCGCCGAGCACAAGTCCAAGAACCACGAGCCGCTGAACCTCAAGCAGTTCGTCCGCCGCCTGGAGATCCCGGTGATCGTGGGCGGCTGCGCCAGCTACGACGCCGCCCTTCACCTCATGCGCACCGGGGCCGCCGGCATCTTGGTGGGGGTTGGGCCGGGCCAGGCCTGCACCACCCGGGGCGTGCTGGGCATCGGGGTGCCCCAGGCCACCGCCATCGCCGACGCCCGGGCGGCCCGGATGCGCCACCTGGACGAGACCGGGGTGTACGTGCACCTCGTCGCCGATGGGGGGATGGCCACCGGCGGCGACATCGCCAAGGCCATCGTGTGCGGGGCCGACGCGGTGATGATCGGCTCCCCGCTGGCCGCGGCCCACGAAGCGCCCGGCCGGGGCAACCACTGGGGCATGGCCACCTTCCACCCCACCCTGCCCCGGGGCGCCCGGGTGCAGACCAACCCTCGGGGAACCCTGGAGGAGATTTTGGTGGGCCCGGCCCGGGAGAACGACGGCCGCCTCAACCTGTTCGGCGGTCTGCGCACGTCCATGGCCACCTGCGGCTACGAGACGCTCAAGGATTTCCAGAAGGCCGACATCATGATCGCCCCCTCCCTGCAAACCGAGGGCAAATCCCTCCAGCGCTCCCAGGGCATCGGAATGGGCCGTTGAGCCCTTCCGCAATGTCCACAGCCGACGGATTATCGGCGGCCATGAGCACAGCCGATGGCGCCACCCGAGACCACCCGGTCTTGGTGGTGGATTTCGGCGCCCAGTATGCCCAGCTCATCGCCCGCCGGGTGCGCGAGGCCCACATCTACAGCGAGATCGTCCCCCACGCCATCAGCGCCGCTGAGATCGCCGCCCGCCGGCCCGGCGCGGTGATCTTCTCCGGCGGTCCCAAGTCGGTCCACGTCGAGGGGTCGCCCCGCATCGACCCCGACATCTACCGGCTGGGCATCCCCATCCTGGGCATCTGCTACGGCGCCCAGCTCATCGCCGCCCAACTCGGCGGGGAGGTGTCGCGCACCGGCGTCGGCGAGTACGGCCGCACCGCCATGAGCGTCAGAGCTCCCAGCCTCTTGTTCGGTACCAGCGAAGACAACGGCGTCGACGAGACGGCCCACCAAGACCCCGGCGCGCTGCTCGGCACCGGCGAGGACACCGAGCGTCCGGTGTGGATGAGCCACTTCGACTCCATCTCCGCCCCGCCCGACGGCTTTGTGATCACCGCCTCCACCCCGCAGGCCCCGGTGGCCGCGCTCGAACACCCCCAACAGCGCATCTTCGGGGTCCAGTTCCATCCCGAGGTGGCCCACACCCCGGGCGGGCAGGCGGTGCTGGAGCAGTTCTTGTACCGGGGCGCCGGGCTGGCCCCGTCGTGGACCACCGAGTCGTTCATCGACGACGCGGTGGCCGCCATCCAGGCCCAGATCGGCAGCGGCCGGGCGGTGTGCGGGCTGTCCGGCGGGGTGGACTCCGCGGTGGCTGCCGCCCTGGTCCACCGGGCGGTGGGCCACCAGCTCGCCTGCGTGTTCGTCGACACCGGCCTCATGCGCCAAGACGAGGGCCCGCAGGTGATCGACGCCTTCCGCCGCTCCCAAGGCATCGAGTTGATCGCGGTGGAGGCCGCCGACCGGTTCTTCGACGCCCTGGTGGAGGTGATCGACCCCGAGGAGAAGCGCAAGATCATCGGCGAGCTGTTCATCCGCATCTTCGAGGAGGCCGCCAACCAGGTGGACGGGGCCGCCTATTTGGTGCAGGGCACGCTGTATCCCGACGTGATCGAGTCGGGTTCCGACTCCGCGGCCAAGATCAAGAGCCACCACAACGTAGGGGGCATCCCCGAGGAGATGGACTTCGAGCTGGTGGAGCCGCTGCGCGACCTGTTCAAAGACGAGGTGCGGGCCGTGGGCCGCGAGCTGGGCCTGCCCGATGAGATCGTGTGGCGCCAGCCGTTCCCCGGTCCCGGCTTGGGCGTGCGGGTGATCGGCGAGGTCACCCCCGAAAAGGCGGCGCTCTTGGCCAGGGCCGACGCCATCGTGAGAGCCGAGATCGCCGCCGCCGGACTGGAGCGGGAGATCTGGCAGGCGTTCGCGGTGCTGCCCGACATCCGCACCGTGGGCGTGATGGGCGACGAGCGCACCTACGGACAGGTGGTGGTCGTCCGGGCGGTGACCAGCGAAGACGCCATGACCGCCGACTGGGCCCGACTGCCCTATGAGCTGCTGGAGAAGATGTCGAGCCGCATCATCAACGAGATCGACGGCATCAACCGGGTGGCCTACGACGTCACCTCCAAGCCCCCCGGCACCATCGAGTGGGAGTGAGCGAGGCGACCGGCTAGCAGCTAGGCGGCTCGGGTGGTGATGAGCTGCACCCGCTGGCCGGTGTCGGTCTTCATGGCGGCCAGCTCGTCGGTGTAGAAGAACTTCTCCTCGCCGAACGCCGGGCGCAGCTCGTCGAGCCACGACGCCTCGGGGTCGTAGGCGGCGAAGAACAGGCGGTTCACCCAGTCCGGGTCGCGGGCCTGCACGAACTTCAGGGCGATCGCCTTCTCGCCGCCGATCTCGGTGACGCCGTCCACCAGCACCTTGCCCGGTGTGGCCGACATCGACGGCCCCCGCCAGGTGCGGGCCAGCCCCGACACCTGCTTGTAGGCGTCGGTGTAGATCTGGTAGGCCTCCACCAGCGGCACCTCGAAGTACCGCTTGGCCCCGGTGTCGCGCTCGACGAACATGTAGTAGGGCACCGCCCCCAGCTTCACCTCGGTGGTGATCATGTCGGCCCAGGCCCGGGCGCTGTCGTTCACGTGGCGGATCAGCGGGGCCTGGCACCGCACCACCGCACCGGTCTCGATGATGCGTCGCAGCGCATCGCGCGACGCGTCGGTGGCCAGCTCCACCGGATGCGAGTAGTGGGCCATGATGGCCAGGTGGCGGCCGGAGGCCACGATCTCCTCGAACAGGCGCAGCAGGTCGTCGGCCTCCTCGCCCTCGGTGAACTTGTAGGGCCAGTAGGCCGGCGCCTTGGTGCCGAAGCGGATGGTGTTGATCTCCAGGTCGTCGGCCATCAGCGGCTCGACGTAGCGGCGGATCAGCTCGGTGCGCATGATCATCGGGTCGCCCCCGGTGAACAGCACGTCGGACACCGTCGGGTTGAGCTTGAGATAGGCCACCAGCCGGTCGATCTCCTTGCTGGCGAACTTGAGGTCGTCGAGCTGCACGAACTGCGGCCACCGGAAGCAGTAGGTGCAGTAGGCGTGGCAGGTCTGGCCCTGGGTGGGGAAGAACAGCACCGTCTCGCGGTACTTGTGCTGCACGCCCTGCACCACCTCTTCCTCCAGGTATCCGGCGTTCATCTCCACCTGCCCGGCGGGATGGGGGTTCAGGCTGAGCTGGATCTCCCGGGCGGCCGCCTTGATCTCGGCCGCGGGCACCTCGGCTCTGATCAGGTCGGCGATGCGGGTGAAGTGCCGGGGATCCAGCATCCCCTCTTGGGGGAAGGTGAGCTGGAACATGGGGTCGTCGGGCACGTTGTCCCAGTCGATGAGCTGCTCGCACACGTAGTTGTTGGTCTTGAACGGGAGCACCGAGCCCACCACCCGGGTGACCATGCGCTGGTGCTCGCTCAGCCGCTCATAGCCGGGGGTGTCCTCCAGGTTGCGGAGTTGGAAGGTGCGAAAGGTGTGCTGCTCGCCGTTGCCGGTGCTCATGGTGGGTGCCTCCCTGTGAGAATGCCGTCGATTTGTCAGAGTTACCGTTGATGGTACCAGCCTCTCCGACCATCAACCGGGGAGGCTTGTCTGCCACCATTGTCGAGTGCTGACCAAATTCGACGACTTCCCCATCCACCAGACCCCCGACCCCATCTCCACCCCGGTCACCGGGGAGAAGGACTTCTACGAGCGCTACTGGTTCAACGGCTACTCCAAGGTCGGCGACCTGTACCTGGGCGTGGGCACCGCCCGCTATCCCCACCTCGGCATCCAGGACTGCGGCATCAGCATCGTCCACAACGGCACACAGCACGCCTTCCACGCCTCGGCCCGGGCCAGCCCCGAGCCCTCCGACCTCAGCGTCGGCCCGTTCAACCTGGAGATCACCGAGCCCATGAAGGCCTGCCGGGTGGTGCTGGAGCCCAACGACACCGACTTCGCCGCCGATCTCACCTTCGAGGCCCGCACCGCGGCCATCGAGGAGCCCCGCCACCACTGGTCCGACGGCACCCGCCGGATCATGGACACCACCCGGTTCACCCAGTTCGGCCGCTGGCACGGCTGGATCGAATACGACGGCCAGCGCATGGCGATAGACCGCACCGAGACCTACGGCACCAAGGACCGCTCCTGGGGCGTCCGCCCGGTGGACGGCGGCGACAACCGGGGCGCCCCCCAGGCCCCCCGGGCCATGGGGCTGTTCTTCTTGTGGGCCCCCCTGCACTGGGACGACATGTGCAGCCACTACCAGCTGTTTGAGGACACCCTGGGCCGGCCCCGGTTCCACGTGGGCGCCTTTTTGCCCGCCTACGACTCCCTGGCCGACAACCCCGGCGTGGAGGATCCCGGTGTGGAGCCCATGCACCGCCTCGAGCACCGGCTGGAGTTCGAGCCCGGCAGCCGCATGATCAAATCCGCCGCCTTGGCCATGACCTCGCTAGAGGACGGCGCCCGCCACGAGATCACCTTCGACAAGCAGTTCACCTACCGCATGAAGGGCATCGGCTACAGCCACCCCACCTGGCCCCACGGCGCCTGGAAGGGCGAGCTGGCCATGGAGTCGGAGCGCTGGAAGCTGGCCGACGTCGACGACACCGCCTTCGAGAACCAACACGTCCAGCACCTCATGAAGGTCCGCATGGGCGACCGCCAGGGCATCGGCGTCCTCGAGCAATCCATCTTCGGCCCCTACCGCCCCTACGGCCTAAAAGGCCACATCGCGCCTCCTCAATAGATGACTTCGACTATCTTCCCTGGGGCCGACCACCTCGATTAGGAGGAAAGGTGCCTTTGATCGGACAAGGACATGCCATCGGGGAGGGCTAGGCGGCTTCGGCGGGCGTCCGCAGCTGTTGCAGTGTGCTTGAGCGTGCTGTTGCCCACGGTGGCGGCGTCGGCCCAGCAGGAGCCTGCCGTCAGCACCGGTCCTTCGCTGGAGGACGTCTCCGTGCGCGACGAACTCATCGCCGCCCAAGAATCACTGCTCAACGCCTACCGCTGCCGATTCAGCATCGATCTCGAACTCCTAACCCAAGACTGCCCCACACAACCCGGAACCCAGCCCCAGTCCACCTTAACCAACTCCGCTATAGCAGCCGGGTTCTTCCATACATGCGCCATAAATGCTGACCAAACCATCACCTGCTGGGGCAGCTTCAGGGACCAGACTGAATCCCCCGCCGGAACCTACGCCGCCATCGCTGCCGGCGACTTCCATACATGCGCCGTCAAAACCGACAAGACCATCACCTGCTGGGGCTACAACGGCGAAGGCCAAACAGATGCGCCCGCCGGAACCTACACCGCCATCGCAGCCGGCCTCGACCATACGTGCGCCATCAAAGCCGACAGGACCATCACCTGCTGGGGGCGCAACATCGAGGCCCAAACAGATGCGCCCGCCGGAACCTATACCGCCATCGCTGCCGGCGACTTCCATACATGCGCCATCAAAGCCGACAGGACCATCACCTGCTGGGGCAATAGCCACGGGAGACGGTTGGATGCGCCCGCCGGAACCTACACCGCCATCACAGCCGGCCTCTACCACTCGTGCGCCATCAAAACCGACCAAACCATCACCTGCTGGGGTGACAACGATTCGGGCGAGTCGGATGCGCCCGCTGGGACCTACACCGCCATCGCAGCCGGCGACTACCACTCCTGCGCCATCAAAACCGACCAAACCATCACCTGCTGGGGTGACAACGATTCGGGCGAGTCGGATGCGCCCGCTGGGACCTACACCGCCATCGCAGCCGGCCTCTACCACTCGTGCGCCATCAAAACCGACCAAACCATCACCTGCTGGGGTGACAACGATTGGGGCCAATCAGAAGCGCCTGCCGAAGCCCGCACCGCCACGTACGTGCCCACTGAAACCTGCGCCATCGAAACCGACCAAACCATCACCTGCTGGGGTGACAACGATTCGGGCGAGTCGGATGCGCCCGCTGGGACCTACACCGCCATCGCAGCTGGCCGTATCCACTCGTGCGCCATCAAAACCGACCAAACCATCACCTGCTGGGGCAACCGCAGCTTTCTCCAGTTGGATGTGCCCGCCGGGACGTATACCTCCATCGCAGCCGGCGACGACCACTCGTGCGCCATCAAAACCGACCAAACCATCGCCTGCTGGGGCTGGAACGACAAGGGCGAGAGGCGCGCCCCCGCCGGGACCTACACCGCCATCACAGCCGGCGACGACCACTCGTGCGCCATCAAAACCGACCAAACCATCACTTGCTGGGGCTACAACGGCGGTGGCCAAACGGATGCGCCCGCCGGTACCTACACCGCCATCGCAGCCGGCGACTACCACACGTGCGCCATCAGCACCGAAAAGACCATCACCTGCTGGGGCAACAACGGCTCGGGCCGGACGGATGCCCCGGCCGGGACTTACACTGCCATCGCAGCCGGCCACTGGCATTCGTGCGCCATCAAAACCGACCAGACCATCACTTGTTGGGGCAACAACTTCTGGGACCAGAGGAATGCCCCCGCTGGGACCTACATCGCCATCGCGGCCAGATACAGGTATTCGTGCGCCATCAAAACCGACCAAACGATCACCTGCTGGGGCACTGGTGGCGACGGCCGGGCGGTCGCGCCCGCCGGGACATACACCGCCATCGCAGCCGGCGCCTACCACACGTGCGCCGTCAAAATTGATCAAACTGCCGCCTGCTGGGGGCGCAGATTCAGAGGCCGTACGGACCCACCGGCCGGGACATACACCGCCATCGCAGCCGGCCTCTACCACTCGTGCGCCATCAAAACCGACCAAACCATCGCCTGCTGGGGCTACAACGCCGATGGCCAAACGGATGCGCCCACCGGGACATACACCGCCATCGCAGCCGGCCACTTCTATTCGTGCGCCATCAAGACCGACCAGACCATCGCCTGCTGGGGCAGCAACCGCGATGGCCAGACGGATGCGCCCACCGGGACCTACACCGCCATCACAGCCGGCTCCTTCCACTCGTGCGCCATCAAAACCGACCAAACCATCACCTGCTGGGGCAACCGCTTCATGGACCGGTCGGACGACGTGCCCGCCGGGACCTACACCGCCATCACAGCCGGCTCCTTCCACTCGTGCGCCATCAAAACCGACCAGACCATCACCTGCTCCTTCCACTCGTGCGCCATCAAAACCGACCAGACCATCACCTGCTCCTTCCACTCGTGCGCCATCAAAACCGACCAGACCATCACCTGCTGGGGCAACAACGACTCAGGGCAAACTAACGCGCCCGCGGGAACCTACACCGCCATCGCAGCCAGCAACAGGTATTCGTGCGCCATCAAAACCGACCAGACCATCACCTGCTGGGGCAACAACGACTCAGGGCAAACTAACGCGCCCGCGGGAACCTACACCGCCATCGCAGCCAGGGGCCATCACTCGTGCGCCATCAAGACCAACGGGACCGCTGTTTGCTGGAATTGGATTACGAACCTGCCCGCAGACGTAGTCTGGACGGACTGAGCCCGCCCTCTTCGATCCCGAGTACGACGGTCGGCACATGGAGATCATCATCGACGACGTCGATGCATCCTCCTTCCCTATCAAAGGGCGGCGGAGGGTGGACGCCAGCGGAGCTCCTAGCTGTCACGACCAATCACATAGACATAGGGCCCAAGTTTGGCTGCCCGTTGCAGGATTCGGTTGAAGTTGGTCTCTAGGCGATCCACCATCTCAAGACCTGTGAGGTTGGCATTGTTGTACGCGAATGCTCGCAGCGTCGTTTCGGCCAGCACATCACGATGGTCGCGTACGACGGAGTAGTCCTTGGTCAACGCAACCCAGCCTTCTTGGTCTGCCTTAACCATCCAGTCGGGATCAGCGATCCGCTGGTCGGCGCCTTCGGGGTATACCTCGGCCATCGGCAGCACTTCGTAGCCCTTGGCACGAATCGCTTCGGCGATCAGATGACGAGCGAGATCTCGATCCAAGAAGAAGACTGGTGGCGGGCGTTCAGGCTGCTGCCTGCGTCGGCCAGACGGCACAGAGGGCTTCCTCGATTTGGTCGACGGGAGTTCCGTAGTCAGCGGCTATAGACCCCAACGGCTCGCCAGCGGTCGCACGCGACCAGACGGCTGAAAGCGTTGCGCCCCCCTCCACGAAAATCGCATCTCCCCCCGCGACCTCTGGCACAACGCGAAGCAGGGGCCGTTCGGTCACCGGGAGGATGAGCCCGGTGGCCCAGGTGTCGCCGAAAGTGATGCGCTCCAAGTAGCCGCCTATCACTTCATGGAACACCCGCTGGCCGGTGTGTGCCACGGTGAGCAGCCTGAGCTGCCTGTCTCGGCTGCGGGTTGCGCAGTCGTACAAGACGCTGGCGCCAATTGCCTCGTCCACAACCATGGTAGTGGGGAACATCCCTGGTTGGAAGGTTGCATTAGCGGACGATCCAAAGGCCAGCTAGCGCAGTAGTGCACCGGGTGAGGCCAGCCAGGTGTATCGCCATTGGTGATACGTTTTGCCGGTGGCCCATGCTGTTTCGGTTCGGCTGGATGATGAGGCGGTCGGGGCTCTGAATCGGCTCACTTCGACTGGGTTGTCCCAGTCGGAGGCGATCCGGAGTGCTCTCATTGAGACGGCCAGACGTCTGCACGACATGGACTCCTTGGCCGCTGAGGCCAGAGCACTGGAAGCCGACAAAATCGATCGAGCCGAGATGCTCGCCTTGTGGAGGCAGGTACCACCTCGGAAGACGAGTTCGTCGCGCAACGAGGGATGGTTGGCGATCTCGATGATCAGCCGTGACAGCACGAGATCCTGCTCTATCTGTTCGAGCGTCGGCCACGGGGCGTGGCGTTGCCAGTGTGCGATGTCGGCTTCAGTGATCACAGATCGTGCTCGATCCTCGTATTCGCCACGATATGCCACCGCGGGTTGTGGTGGCCGACGCCGCCGGTCGGCGAGAGTGGCCGGTAACGGCTGCGGGCGACGAGTTCTCGGAGAGGCGCAGTGTCGAGTTCGGCACCGACTTCGGTGGCCATCGAGTCGATGATGTATCCAGCTCGTTGTGTGACCGCGGCCGGATAGGCGGAACCGACCGATGCCAGCTTGTGCGGGTCGACGATGTCGTCAATGAGGAAGTCGCCGATGATAGTCGCGACGTTGGACAGGCCTGCGCCTTGGTGTGGTGACTCCACAAGGTCGAAGACGGTCACTTCCGGCGTCGACACCCAAATCCTCCCCGGTCGCGAAGTGCCGCCCGCGGCTGATCAGCCAATCGGCAAGCTCCCTCGGGGGGACTTTCTCCCGAATCATGGCGTCTACTGCATCAGATCTCGGCATAATGCCGATGTTTGATACGTTTGACGGCAATCCTCTCAGCCAGTTAGCCCTGATTGTTCACGAGTTTTGGGGTCGGTCGGGTTCGCGTCCGCGGAAACGCCCCTCCGGTGTGGGGTGATGCGTGTTGTTGACAACGTATCTGACCCGCAGGAGGGTCTGTCAGGGCTAGGGGGGAAGCTCAGGGCAGGTTCCAGTCTTGGGTCTCCAGCGTGTCCAGATCCAACAGGGCGACCGCCTGCTCGGTGCCGTCGCAGTCGAGGCCCTTGACGGTTATTCCATCGCGCTCGATCTCATAGGCGTGGTGCCAGTGGCCGTGTACCACCAGCCTCGGGTGGATCGCCTCGACCACCTCAGCCAACATCCGCTTCACTTGAAACGATGCCCGCTCATCGGCCTCTGGGATCCGCCATCCCTGGAGCCGGTAACCGATCGCGGGATGGTCGTGGCACAACAACACATCGGCCGGGCCGCCGCTTATCGCCCGCTCCGCATCAGCCGGCGACGGGACCTCCTCGGCGGGAAACCAGTCATAGCCCGGCGTGCGAACCCCATGGTCGATGCTGAACGCGCCGCCCAGCGTCCGGAACCGCATCCCGTGCCAGTTCCACGCGCAACCCCTGGGCAGATACCACAAGCTCGGGTACATCTCCACCGGGTCAGCTGGGCCGCGATCAGGTCTACGCAAGCTGGCATGGAACCGCAGATGCTCATGGTCTTCATGGTTCCCATCCAAAAAGCAGACCGTGATCCCCGCGATGGCCGCGGCACGAGACATCCTCTTGGCGAACTCCTTCTGCGGCCACCACCCGAAATCCCCGAGCTGCACCACCATGTCCACCCCGTCGGCGGCGAGTTCCTCGATCACGCGGCGCGTCCACACCGCATTCGCATGCGTATCACCAACAAGCGCGACCCGCTTGCCCACTGGACTGGGAAGAACACCAGAAACCATCGCCGAACCCTTCGACCTTTCACCCATTCCTACCAGCCAAAGCCCCGATTCCCACGAGAGGTTTCCCAAGGACGCGGATGCCGCATCGGAAGAGTCGACAGCCGACATAGCCCATGGTGGCAACGCACGGGGAGGTGTCCTAGACCCGCACAGGCAACCCTGTAGTACAGAGGCAATCGGGCTTGGCTAACCAGCCTCCAGTTCTCGGGACTTGCTTGCCTTGATGTGCGGTCAGCGTTACAGATGTGGCGGTGTCGGATCCTGGACTGTTCAGCGTGCAAATCAATAGGTGCTCAAGCCCGCACTTCTGCGAGCGCGACCGCCGTGTCGGACTGTTCAGCGTGCAAATCAATAGGTGCTCAAGCAGAAACGGCTTCATCCCGACCGGGCCGTCTCTCAAGGATCCGCCAGCCTGCCGGAGGATGGCAAGGCCAGCTAGCGCAAATACGCGTCCCCGCCGTCGATGTTCACCGTCGTGCCGGTCATGTAGCCGGCGGTGTCGCTGCACAGGAAGGCCACCACTCGGCCGATGTCGATTTCGGCGTCCCCCACCCGCTTCAGCGCGAACCGCTCCTGGAGCGCGGCGAAGCCGTCGGGGTTGAAGCCCTTCCAGTCCTCCATGGCCGGCGACATCGCCACCGGCATCAAGGTGATGGCCCGGATCCCGTCGGCCCCCCACTCCATGGCCGCCGCCCGGGTTATGGACTGGATGGCCGACTTCACCCCGGCATACACCCCCATGCCGCTGGGGTCGGTCTTGAGGCTGGAGCCCGAGCCCTGGTTGATGATCACCCCGCCGCCCCTCAAATGGGGATGGCACAGCCGCATGAACCGGATGGCGGCCAGCGCCCCCGAGGTCCACGCCGCCATGCACGCCTCGTCGCTCACCTCCAGCAAGTGCCCGTGAGGCACCTGCTGGGCGTTGTTCACCAAGATGTCGACGGTGCCGAAGCGCTCCACGGTTAGGTCCACGCACGCTTGGATCTGGTCCAGCTCGTTCACGTCGCACACCAGCGCCAAAGCCGACCCGCCCCGCTCGGCGACCTCGGCGGCCACCGCCTGCACCTTCGACCCGGTTCGGGCCGCCACCGCGACCCCCGCCCCCTCAGCCGCCAAGGCCAGGGCGATTCCCCGACCCACCCCCTGGCCCCCGCCGGTAACAATGGCCGTCTTCCCGTCAAGCATTCCCATGGCGTCGAACACTACCCCCGCCCCGGGCAGCAGGGCTCGTGCCTGCTAGCCCTCCGTCACGTCCTGCACCAAATCGTCCTCCACCTCGCCGCCGTCGGCGATCAGAATCCTCCGGCCCGAGGCCGACAGCGCCGACTCGGCCATCTCGAACCCGAACCGCGCGAGCCGGTCCCGGTGCTCCACAATGATCGTCCCCACCTCCGGGTCCGACAACAACCGCATCAGCTTGCGGCGCTTCCCGCTCAAACCGGAACCGACCTCAGACACCACCCGCCCCACCTCCAGGCCCCGCCCGGCGGCCGCCCCCGTCCTGTTTCCGGTGTTCGGGTTCGGGTGGGCGCCCATCAGCAGGCTCTCCAGTCGTAGTTGGTGGTGTTGTCCAGCCCCTGGGCCCTGAGCCACGCCCAGTACAGCCACTGGGCGGCGAAGCGCTGCGAGTTGCACGGATTGGCGGGGTCGCGGGCCGGCACGGCCTCGGGCACGCACACCGCCCGCTCATACCCCGCGGCCACCATGCGCTCCACCAGCTCCTCGCAGCGGACCTCGAACGGGCGCAGCGGATCGGGATCAGTGCCGTCCGGGCCCGTCGGGCAATCCCATATCGTGTGCTCGTGGTTGGTCCCCGAGATCGTCCGCACCCGCCGGTTCAACAGCGCCTCGTACACGCACGCCTTGTCGCGGCCGTCCAAAACCACCGGCCCCCACGCAGCCGAAATAAAGATCGAGCAGATTAGTGCGGAGACTTCGTAGGTGGCCAGAGACTCCTCCAGCCAGCCCCGCCGCACCATCTCCTGTCGATACTCGTATTTCTCGCGCATGCACTGGGTCATCCAGTCCAGGTCAGCCTGCCCCTCCCCAGCCGGGGGCCACGGGCTCTTCGTCTCAGCCTGGGACCACACCCGAGTCGCCACCGGCTGGCCCCGGGAGTTGTAGGCCCACCCCGTCCCGCCGCCCCACAGCTCCTCGGCCGGCTCGGGATCGGGGTCGGGGCAGCCGCCGGGCACCACCTCGGTGTCGATATCGAACCGGCACCGATACGCGTTCAACAGCGCCTCCTGAGCGGCCACCAGCCGGTCGCGCACCGCGATGTCATCCGCATCGGGCTCGCCCTCGAACCCGCCCGGCCCAGCCGCGGGCCGCACCGGCGCGCCGTCCGCGCACCCGCCGGGCACCAGCTCGGCATCGACGCCGAACCGGCACCGATACGCGTTCAACAGCGCCTCCTGGTCCGCCACCAGCCGGTCGCGCACCGCGATATCATCGGCGGTCTGCGCCGCCACCGGCACAACAACGAAGGGCGCGGCCAGCACCAAACCGGCGGCCAGCGCGCCCGCCGCCGCAGCCGCCGCGGCGGCCCGGCGCGGCCGCGGTTCTCGTGTTGGCTCGGGTGCCCATCAGCAGGCTCTCCAGTCGTATTTGGTGGTGTTGTCCAGCCCCTGGGCCCGCAGCCACGCCCAGTACAGCCACTGGGCGGCGAAGCGCTGCGAGTTGCACGGATTGGCGGGGTCGCGGGCCGGCACGGCCTCGGGCACGCACACCGCCCGCTCATACCCCGCGGCCACCATGCGCTCCACCAGCTCGCGGCAGCGGATCTCGAACGGGCGCAGCGGATCGGGATCAGTGCCGTCCGGGCCCGTCGGGCAATCCCACATCGTCCACGCGCGATTCCGCACCGAGATCGTCCGCACCCGCCGGTTCATCAGCGCCTCGTACACGCACGCCTTGTCGCGGCCGTCCAACACCACCGGCCCCCACGCAGCCGAAATATGGATCGAACAGCTTAATGCGGTAACTTCGTAGGTGGCCAGGGACTCCTCCATCCAGCCCCGCCGCACCCTCTCCTGCCGATACTCGTGATTCTCGCGCATGCACTGGGTCATCCAGTCCAGCTCGAACTGGCCCTCCCCCGCAGGGGGCCACGGGCTCTTCGTCTCAGCCTGGGACCACACCCGAGTCGCCACCGGCTCGCCCCGGGAGTTGTACGCCCACCCCGTCCCGCCGCCCCACAGCTCCTCGGCCGGCTCGGGATCGGGGTCGGGGCAGCCGCCGGGCACCACCTCGGTGTCGATGTCGAACCGGCACCGATAGGCGTTCAACAGCGCCTCCTGGTCGGCCACCAGCCGGTCGCGCACCGCGATGTCCTCCGCATCGGGCTCGCCCTCGAACCCGCCCGGCCCGGCCGCGGGCCGCATCGGCGCGCCGTCCGCGCACCCGCCGGGCACCTGCTCTATGTCGACGTCGAACCGGCACCGGTAGGCGTTCAACAGCGCCTCCTGGTCGGCGACCAGCTCGTCGCGCACTGCGATGTCCCCGGCGGTCTGCGCCGCCGCCGTCACAACCGCGAAGGGCGCGGCCAGCACCAAACCGGCGGCCAGCGCGCGCACCAGCGCGGCGGCCGCGGCGACGCAGCGGACCGCGCCCGCCCCCGTCCTGTTTCCGGTGTTCGGGTTCGGGCGGGCGCCCATCAGCACGGCCTCCAGTCGTATTTGGTGGTGTTGTCCAGCCCCTGGGACCTGAGCCACGCCCAGTACAGCCACTGGGCGGCGAAGCGCTGCGAGTTGCACGGATTGGCGGGGTCGCGGGCCGGCACGGCCTCGGGCACGCACACCGCCCGCTCGTACCCCGCGGCCACCATGCGCTCCACCAGCTCGCGGCACCGGACCTCGAACGGGCGCAGCGGATCGGGATCAGTGCCGTCCGGGCCCGTCGGGCAATCCCACATCGTGTGCACGTCGTTGGTCCCCGAGATCGTCCGCACCCACCGGTTCATCAGCGCCTCGTACACGCACGCCTTGTCGCGGCCGTCCAAAACCACCGGCCCCCACGCATCCGAAATAAAGATCGAGCAGGTTAGTGCGGAGACTTCGTAGGTGGCCAGAGACTCCTCCATCCAGCCCCGCCGCACCATCTCCTGCCGACGGTCGTGATCCTCGCGCATGCACTGGGTCATCCAGTCCAGGTCAGCCTGCCCCTCCCCCGCGGGGGGCCAGGGGTTGCGGGTCTCGGCCTGGGACCACACCCGAGTCGCCACCGGCTGGCCCCGGGAGTTGTAGGCCCACCCCGTCCCGCCGCCCCACAGCTCCTCGGCCGGCTCGGGATCGGGGTCGGGGCAGCCGCCGGGCACCACCTCGGTGTCGATTTCGAACCGGCACCGATAGGCGTTCAACAGCGCCTCCTGGTCCGCCACCAGCCGGTCGCGCACCGCGATGTCATCCGCATCGGGCTCGCCGTCGAACCCGCCCGGCCCGGCCGCGGGCCGCACCGGCACACCGTCCGCGCACCCGCCGGGCACCAGCTCGGTGTCGACGCCGAACCGGCACCGATACGCGTTCAACAGGGCCTCCTGGTCGGCGACCAGCTCGTCGCGCACCGCGATATCCCCGGCGGTCTGCGCCGCCGCCGGCGCAACCGCGAAGGGCGCGGTCAGCACCAAACCGGCAGCCAGCACGCCCACCGCCGCGGCGACGCAGCGGACCGCGCCCGCCCCCGTCCTGTTTCCGGTGTTCGGGTTCGGGTGGGCGCCCATCAGCACGGCCTCCAGTCGTAGTTGGTGGTGTTGTCCAATCCCTGGGCCCGCAGCCACGCCCAGTACAGCCACTGGGCGGCGAAGCGCTGCGAGTTGCACGGCCGCTGCGGGTCGCGGGCCGGCACGGCCTCGGGCACGCACGCCGCCCGCTCGTACCCCGCGGCCACCATGCGCTCCACCAGCTCCTCGCAGCGGACCTCAAACGGGCGCAGCGGATCGGGATCAGTGCCGTCTGGACCCGTCGGGCAATCCCACATCGTCCACGCGTGATTCTGCCCCGAGATCGTCCGCACCCACCGGTTCAACAGCGCCTCGTACACGCACGCCTTGTCGCGGCCGTCCAAAACCACCGGCCCCCACGCAGCCGAAATATAGATTGAGCAGACCAGTGCGGAAACTTCGTAGGTGGCCAGAGACTGGTCCAGCCAGCCCCGCCGCACCCTCTCCTGCCGATACTCATATTCCTCGCGCATGCACTGGGTCATCCAGTCCAGGTCAGCCTGCCCCTCCCCAGCCGGGGGCCACGGGCTCTTCGTCTCAGCCTGGGACCACACCCGAGTCGCCACCGGCTCGCCCCGGGAGTTGTAGGCCCACCCCGTCCCGCCGCCCCACAGCTCCTCGGCCGGCTCGGGGTCGGGGCAGCCGCCGGGCACCACCTCGGTGTCGACGGCGAACCGGCACCGATAGGCGTTCAACAGCGCCTCCTGAGCAGCCACCAGATCGTCGCGCACCGCGATGTCATCCGCATCGGGCTCGCCGTCGAACCCGGCGGGCCCGGCCGCGGGCTGAGCCGGCGCGCCGCCCGAGCAGCCGCCGGGCACCACCTCGGCATCGACGCCGAACCGGCACCGATAGGCGTTCAACAGCGCCTCCTGGTCGGCGACCAGCTCGTCGCGCACCGCGATGTCCCCGGCGGTCTGCGCCGCCGCCGGCACAACCGCGAAGGACGCGGCCAGCACCAAACCAGCAGCCAGCACGCCCACCACCGCGGCCGCCGCGGCAACCCGGCGGGCCAACGCCACCCCGGTCCTCGTGTTGGCGCCCATCAGCAGGCTCTCCAGTCGTATTTGGTGGTGTTGTCCAGCCCCTGGGACCTGAGCCACGCCCAGTACAGCCACTGGGCGGCGAAGCGCTGCGAGTTGCACGGCCGCTGCGGGTCGCGGGCCGGCACGGCCTCGGGCACGCACACCGCCCGCTCATACCCCGCGGCCACCATGCGCTCCACCAGCTCCTCGCAGCGGACCTCAAACGGGCGCAGCGGATCAGGATCAGTGCCGTCCGGGCCCGTCGGGCAATCCCATATCGTGTGCTCGTGGTTGGTCCCCGAGATCGTCCGCACCCGCCGGTTCAACAGCGCCTCGTACACGCACGCCTTGTCGCGGCCGTCCAAAACCACCGGCCCCCACGCAGCCGAAATATGGATCGAGCAGATTAGTGCGGAGACTTCGTAGGTGGCCAGAGACTCCTCCAGCCAGCCCCGCCGCACCATCTCCTGTCGATACTCGTATTTCTCGCGCATGCACTGGGTCATCCAGTCCAGGTCAGCCTGCCCCTCCCCAGCCGGGGGCCACGGGCTCTTCGTCTCAGCCTGGGACCACACCCGAGTCGCCACCGGCTGGCCCCGGGAGTTGTAGGCCCACCCCGTCCCGCCGCCCCACAGCTCCTCGGCCGGCTCGGGATCGGGGTCGGGGCAGCCGCCGGGCACCACCTCGGTGTCGATATCGAACCGGCACCGATACGCGTTCAACAGCGCCTCCTGAGCGGCCACCAGCCGGTCGCGCACCGCGATGTCATCCGCATCGGGCTCGCCGTCGAACCCGCCCGGCCCAGCCGCGGGCCGCACCGGCGCGCCGTCCGCGCACCCGCCGGGCACCTGCTCAGCATCGACGCCGAACCGGCACCGATACGCGTTCAACAGCGCCTCCTGGTCCGCTATCAACTCGTCGCGCGCCGCAATGTCATCCGCAGTCTGCGCCGCCACCGGCACAACAACGAAGGGCGCGGCCAGCAACAGGCCAGCGGCCAGCGCGCCCACCGCCGCGGCGGCGCGGCGCGCCAACGTTGCTCTGGTTCTCGTCCCGGCTCTCGTGTTGCCGCGGGCACCCATCAGCACGGCCTCCAGTCGTACTTCGCGGTGTTGTCCAGCCCCTGGGCCCTGAGCCATGTGAAGTACAGCCACTGGGCGGCGAAGCGCTGCGAGTCGCACGGATCGGCGGGGTCGCGGGCCGGCACGGTCCCGGGCCAGCACACCGCTCGCTCGTACCCGGCGGCCACCATGCGCTCCACCAGCTCGCGGCAGCGGACCTCAAACGGGCGCAGCGGATCAGGATCAGTGCCGTCCGAACCCGTCGGGCAATCCCACATCGTCCACGCGCGATTCCGCACCGAGATCGTCCGCACCCGCCGGTTCAACAGCGCCTCGTACACACACGCCTTGTCCCGGCCGTCCAACACCACCGGCCCCCACGCAGCCGAGAGGTGTATCGAACACCCGCGAGCGGCCTCGTCGTAGGACAACCACGACTCGTCCACCCCCCCTCGCCGAACCGCCTCCGCCACGAAGACGTGTCTCTCGCGCATGCACCGGGTCATCCAGTCCAGCTCGAACTGGCCCTCCCCCGCAGGGGGCCACGGGCTCTTCGTCTCAGCCTGGGACCACACCCGAGTCGCCACCGGCTGGCCCCGGGAGTTGTAGGCCCACCCCGTCCCGCCGCCCCACAGCTCCTCGGCCGGCTCGGGGTCGGGGCAGCCGCCGGGCACCACCTCGGTGTCGACGGCGAACCGGCACCGATACGCGTTCAACAGCGCCTCCTGAGCAGCCACCAGCCGGTCGCGCACCGCGATGTCATCCGCATCGGGCTCGCCGTCGAACCCGGCCGGCCCGGCCGCGGGCCGCGCCGGCGCGCCGTCCGCGCACCCGCCGGGCACCTGCTCTATGTCGACGTCGAACCGGCACCGATAGGCGTTCAACAGCGCCTCTTGGTCCGCGATCAGCTCGTCGCGCACCGCGATATCCCCGGCGGTCTGCGCCGCCGCCGGCACAACCGCGAAGGGCGCGGCCAGCACCAAACCGGCAGCCAACACGCCCACCGCCGCGGCGGCCAGCGCGCCCACCGCCGCCGCGGCCGCGGTTCTCGTGTTGGCTCGGGCGCCCATCAGCAGGGTCTCCAGTCGTACTTGGTGGTGTTGTCCAGCCCCTGGGCCCGCAGCCACGCCCAGTACAGCCACTGGGCGGCGAAGCGCTGCGAGTTGCACGGCCGCTGCGGGTCGCGGACCGGCACGGCCTCGGGCACGCACACCGCCCGCTCGTACCCCGCGGCCACCATGCGCTCCACCAGCTCCTCGCACCGGACTGAGAAGGGGCGCAGCGGATCGGGATCAGTGCCGTCCGGGCCCGTCGGGCAATCCCACATCGTCCACACGTGATTCTGCCCCGAGATCGTCCGCACCCACCGGTTCATCAGCGCCTCGTACACGCACGCCTTGTCGCGGCCGTCCAAAACCACCGGCCCCCACGCATCCGAAATAAGGATCGAGCAGGTTAGTGCGGAGACTTCGTAGGTGGCCAGGGACTCCTCCATCCAGCCCCGCCGCACCATCTCCTGCCGACGGTCGTGATCCTCGCGCATGCACTGGGTCATCCAGTCCAGGTCAGCCTGCCCCTCCCCCGCGGGGGGCCAGGGGTTGCGGGTCTCGGCCTGGGACCACACCCGAGTCGCCACCGGCTGGCCCCGGGAGTTGTAGGCCCACCCCGTCCCGCCGCCCCACAGCTCCTCCGCCGGCTCGGGGTCGGGGCAGCCGCCGGGCACCACCTCGGTGTCGATGTCGAACCGGCACCGATAGGCGTTCAACAGCGCCTCCTGAGCGGCCACCAGCCGGTCGCGCACCGCGATGTCCTCCGCATCGGGCTCGCCCTCGAACCCGCCCGGCCCGGCCGCGGGCCGCACCGGCACGCCGCCCGCGCAGCCGCCGGGCACCAGCTCGGCATCGACGCCGAACCGGCACCGATACACGTTCAACAGCGCCTCCTGGTCGGCGACTAGCTCGTCGCGCACTGCGATGTCCCCGGCGGTCTGCGCCGCCGCCGGCACAACCGCGAAGGGCGCGGCCAGCACCAAACCGGCGGCCAGCGCGCCCACCAGCGCGGCGGCCGCGGCGACGCAGCGGACCGCGCCCGCCCCCGTCCTGTTTCCGGTGTTCGGGTTCGGGTGGGTGCCCATCAGCAGGCTCTCCAGTCGTAGTTGGTGGTGTTGTCCAGCCCCTGGGCCCTGAGCCACGCCCAGTACAGCCACTGGGCGGCGAAGCGCTGCGAGTTGCACGGATTGGCGGGGTCGCGGGCCGGCACGGCCTCGGGCACGCACACCGCCCGCTCATACCCCGCGGCCACCAGACGGTCCACCAGCTCTTCGCAGCGGACCTCGAACGGGCGCAGCGGATCGGGATCAGTGCCGTCCGGGCCCGTCGGGCAATCCCATATCGTGTGCTCGTGGTTGGTCCCCGAGATCGTCCGCACCCGCCGGTTCATCAGCTTCTCGTACACGCACGCCTTGTCGCGTCCGTCCAAAACCACCGGCCCCCACGCCGCGGCGATTCTGAGCGAGCAGGATCGTGCGGTCTGGTCGTAGGTAACCACAGACTGGTCCAGCCAGCCCCGCCGCACCATCTCCTGCCAATAGTCGTACTGCTCGCGCATGCACCGGGTCATCCAGTCCAGCTCGAACTGGCCCTCCCCCGCCGGGGGCCACGGGCTCTTCGTCTCAGCCTGGGACCACACCCGAGTCGCCACCGGCTGGCCGCGGGAGTTGTAGGCCCACCCCGTCCCGCCGCCCCACAGCTCCTCCGCCGGCTCGGGGTCGGGGCAGCCGCCGGGCACCACCTCGGTGTCGATGTCGAACCGACACCGATAGGCGTTCAACAGCGCCTCCTGAGCGGCCACCAGATCGTCGCGCACCGCGATGTCGTCCGCGGTCGGCTCGCCGTCGAACCCGGCGGGCCCGGCCGCGGGCTGAGCCGGCACACCGCCCGCGCACCCGCCGGGCACCTGCTCTGTGTCGATGTCGAACCGGCACCGATAGGCGTTCAACAGCGCCTCCTGGTCCGCTATCAGCTCGTCGCGCACCGCGATGTCCCCGGCGGTCTGCGCCGCCGCCGTCACAACCGCGAAGGGCGCGGCCAGCACCAAACCAGCGGCCAGCGCGACCGCCGCCGCGGCAGCGCCAAGGAGCCGGCGAGGCGCCCTCGCTCTCGCCCCCGGTCTAGTTGTCGGCCGCTCGCTCATCAGCAGGGTCTCCAGTCGTAGCGGGTGGTGTTGGGCGGGTCTTGGACTTGGAGCCGCGCCCAGTGCAGCCACTGGGCGGCGAAGCGCTGCGAGTGGCACGGGTCGGCGGGATCGCGGGGCGGGTTCTGCCCGTCGGGTTGGCGGTGGGGGCCCGGCGGCGGCCGCGGGCTCGTCGTCTCGGCCTGGTACCACACCTGAGTCGCGTGACCGAGCGGCCATGGCCTCAGCTCGGCGTGGGGTTCGGCGGTGTTGCGATGGCGGTCGTGCTCGGTTCCACAGCCCCGCTCCTAGGATGGGTAGAGCCTGTCTACCGCGGTGCGCAGCAGGCGGCTGTCGGGCCACCGCTCGACGGCTTCAGCCAGAGCCCGATCGGCCAAACTGGTGATCTCCTCGCGCGGCGTCGGCCCTGCCACATAGTGGTCCAGCCACGCAGCGTCCAGCCGCGGCAGGGGCGGCCCGAACCCCTTGGCGACCGTCTCGGCCAACTCCAGGTCGTCGTCGCTGACCGCCTGGTCCAACAGGTCCAAGTCGGTGGCGAACTCGTCGTCCAGCCGCCAATACTTCCCCCCCATGAAATCGAGCCACCCGTCCTCGGTCGCCCGTCGCAGCAGCATCCGCACACTGGACGCGCCGCGGTCCATGATCCTCGCCGCCTCCCCCAGCTCGATCCGGCCCTGCGACACCCACACAACAGCCAGCAGTTCCTCGCGGGTCGTCCTCATCCCCGGATTCTTGCCGCACAAAAAGAACACCTTTTCTACCTCTTCCGGGCTATCGGCGGCCTCCGACTGGCCCGCGGCCGGCGCCGCCAGCATCGACTCGATCTCGTCGAGCCGCCGGGAGGGGATGACAACGGGCTCGAGCTGGCCGCCGTCCTCCTCGCCCGGCCCGTCGAGCAGGGCGGGCACATCGTCGGTCTGCGGTGCTTCTGCGGGCGGCCCGCCGGGATGGACCGGTCCCGGATGGAGGCCGCTGGCGGCCAGAGACTCCTCCAGCACAGCCGGCGGCGGCTCGGCCAGTTGTCTGTGAGAGGACCTCGCCGGCGGCCGGTCAGAGACCACTGGCTCCGAGAGGTCGGCCGACAAGGTCGGCGACCGGGGGATGCCGCGCACCGGGCGCTGGACCGAGCCCCTCAGGTGCGCGCCTCCGAGGTGCGGTCGCCACGGTCGTCGCCGCACGGCGACGACCAGAGCGGAGACGACGACCGGGGCGCAGATCACAGCCAGCACCGTGACGGCGGCGCGGGCCAGCGGCTCGCCCGGCTCGCCGGCGACGAGAAGGTCCCACGCTTCGACCCACTGCTCAGAGGTGTCGACGATCTGGTTGTTGACCCAAATCGCCCAACCGGTGGCGGCGGCCGCGCCGACCAGGATCACAGCCCCGCACCAGCCGCCGGCGTCCCGGCGGCCCCGGCGGGTGCCGAGCCGGTTGCGGAGAGACTGCGACCGCGTCGGCCGGGGCACCGAGCTGCGGGCGCGGCGCCTCACGGGCAGCTCCACTGGCCTTGCACCGGAACTCCCGCCTCCTTCTGGGCGACGTGGACCACGGTGGCCCAGCCCGCAAACAGCGCCGGCTCCCACTCCCGGCGGACGACGACTTGCACGGTCTCGTCTTGGGCGGCGGCCGTCCAGGTTCTCCCCGCGCCGGGCGCGCACGCCGGCACCGCGGCGGCGCAGGACCCCCGGCTGCACTCCGCTGCCAGCTCTTGGGCCACCCGCTCGGCCTCGGCGGCGGCCAGCGCCCGCGCCGACACCACGTTGGACGTGTCGCTGGCGGCCACCAGCAGCAGCGACACCCCGAAGGCCAGCGCGAGCACGATGAAGCCGGTGTTCACGGCGACCACCGCACGGTCGCGACGCCGACGGCCCCAATGGGGCCGCTGCGGCCGAACAGGGCCGTCGACGGCCGGCACCTCACCGCGGCCACAACCGCCCACGGCTGCGGCCCGCCGCTTTGCGTGTCCACCAACTCGATCGTGGCCCAGTCGCCCTCCGCGGGCGTGCAGAGCCCCGCCACAGCCACTGCCGCCGACCGCTCGTAGGCGGCGGCGATCTCGGACCAGCGGCCCGGCTCGGCGCCGGCCTGCGGCGGCGGCTCGTCGGCGGCCTCGGCGGCGGCTGCGGCGGCGGCCTCGGCGGCGAAGGTCTCGATCCGGTAGTTGGCGGACGCCCGGCTGCCGCCGGTGTCCAGCACAACCAGCGCCACCACCAGCGCTCCCAGCGCCATGATCACCGCTACTGCCTCATCCATCGACAAACCCCCTCTCGGGTCAACACGGCCGGGCGGCCGATACCACCGACGCGGCCACGGGCCGACACGACAGCGCGGTGACCGTCCACGTCCTCGCGCCGCCAGACGAGGCCCGCACGGCCACCGCCACGGTGCAGTCGCCGACCGCTGAGACCCGCACGTCGCGCACTGAGGCGTCCATCAGCCCGATGATGCGCTCCACCGCGACCTCGGCGGCCGCTTCCTCGGCCTGCCTGTGCAGCGCCTCGGGGGCGAACCGGCCGCCGGCGGAGCTGCAATCGCCGGGGCGGCCCGAGGCCGCCGCCGATATCTTGTCGGCGGCGGCATCCGCGGCGGCATCGGCGGCGGCGCCTGCGGCCAGCTCGGTGGCGTGGCGGGCGAACAGCGTCACCGCGATCACCAGAATCGCCAGCATCAGCACCGACATGCGCAAAGCGACGAGCGAGTACTCCATCCTAGAAGTCCAGGCTCGCTATCACGGCAACGATCAAAAGGGCCCCGATCGATATCGACAAGAGCGTGATCTGGAGGGCAACCGAGCTGGCGAGCCGGTCGATGGCCTGGCGCCGCCCGTCTTCCAGGCCAGCCGCGGCGCGGCTGAAAACCTGGTCCAAAAGCCCGGTTGTCGCCGCCCCGGACCGCTCGGCCGCCTCAATGCTCGCAATGATGTCCGCGGCGGGCCGCCCGGCGAGCCGCTCGGCGGCGAAGCGCAGCGGATCGGCGCCCGTGGCGACGGCCTCTGCTATCGCGGAGCGGACCGCCGCGAAAGCCGGGTCGTCGATCTGGCGCGCCGCGGCCACGCACGCCGCGTTGATCGGGACGCCGGCGGCGGCCAGCAGCCTCATGTCGTACAGCCAGCCCATCAAGGCGTCGTCCTGCTTCGCGTCGGCGCCCGCTATCGCCGACCAGGCGATGGCCCGCGCGGCCACCGCGGGCAGCCACGCCCCCGCCGACACGGCGACGGCCAGGCCGCCCCGGACGCCGAAGAGCCACGCGGCCGCGGCGAACAGCGCCGCCGCGGCACCCGCAGACGCCGCCCAGGCCAAGAGCCGCACCGCTGCGACGGTCCACCCCGCGTCGCTCAACGAGACCGCGGACAGCGGCCGCGGCGCCGGCCGCCACACCAGCGCCAGCGCCAAGGGGAGCCCGGCGGCGAGCAGCAGCCCGGCGGGCCACGACACGTCGGGGCTCACCGGACCAACCGCCATGCAGGGCTGCACACCCGGGAGATGATCCCCGCCCACAGCAGGCCGGTGACCAACAGCACCAGCTGGCCGTCGGCGCTGCGGAACCAGTCGCCGACGTCGGCCATCAACAGCCCGGCCGCCGCCGCGGCCGCCACCGCCACCGCGACCGCCGAGACGATCTGGGGCATGAGGGCGGCCACCCGGCGGTGGAAGTGCTGGCGGGTGGCGAGCTCCTCGGTCGCCATGTGCTGGGCGACTTCTGCGAGATGGGCCCATCCGCTGCCCCCCTCGCCGGCCATTGCCACCACCGCGGCGATCCGCCGGCTGGTGGCGGTGCCGATCCGGTCGGCGAACCGGGCGGCGGCCTCGGCCACCCCGAACGCCTCGGCCTCGGCCACCAGGCGCGCCGCGGGGCCAGCCAGCGCCCCGGACGCGGCCGGAGCGGCCCGCCGCAGCGCATCCTCGACGGTGGCCGCGACGCTGCTCTGGTTGGCCAGCCCCGAGCAGAACTGGGCCATGTCGGCGGCCCCGGCCACCGCCCGGCGGCTCGCCACCCGCACCAGCATCGCCCACGCGCACGCCGCGCCGGCCGCGGCGGCCCCCACCGCGGGCAGCGGTCCGATCACCACCGCGCCCACCGCGCCCGCGGCCGCCCCGGCCACCGCCGCCGCGGCGCCCGCATTGGGGACGCGCCGACGGCGCATCTTCTCGGCTCTGAGCCGCACCGCCGCCGCAGACGGGCCCGGCAGCGCCCCCGACCACCACAAAAGCGCCACCGCGGCCCCCGCGCCCACTGCGGCCAGAACAGCCGACGGCACATCCACCACCGCGGCCACAACAGCCGATGGCACATCCACCACCGCGGCCACAACAGCCGACGGCACATCCACCACCGCGGCCGCAACGGCCGACGGCGCGGCCGCCCACACGGCTAGCGCCCCCGACGGCGGGTCGGGGTGGCCGCCCCGGCGTCCTCGATGGCCATCTGGCCCGCAAGCACCGGCGGGGGCGACGACCTCGCCGCCTCGATCTGGTGCGCGACCTCGCCGTGCACCCCCGCCGACTTGTACAGCTCCTCGATGCGGCCCAGCGGATGGCCCACGGGCACCGCCCAGCGCCGTCCCGGCACCCGCCGCCACAGGCACCGAGTCGATATCCACCCGGTGGCCTCGTCGAACCCGGTGATCTGGGTCACGTCGCCGATGACGCGCCGGTCGGCCTCGTCGCGCCCCATCCAGACAAGGAGGTCGACTGCGCCGGCGATCAAAAGGCGGGCATAGCTCAACTCCGCGCCCTCGAAGCTGGCGTAGGAGATCAGCTTGTCCAACACGCCGCGGCCGGGGTGGGCGTGGATCGTGACCATGCAGCCCGACAAGCCGCTGGACATCGCGTCCAACAGGGCCATCGTGCCCACGCCGCGGACCTCTCCCACCACCAGCTTGTCCGAGTTCGCCCGCTTCGCGTCGCGAATGTGGTCGGCCATGGTGTGCTGGCCGAAACCGTCGTTGTTCGCGTCGCGCGTCAGCCGCTCGTAGGCCTGGGGGTGGATCCCGTACTCCGCCAGGCGCAGCTCGGGGGTGTCCTCGATGGTGTCGATCCGCTCGGTGTGGGGGACCTCGCCCAAAAGGGACTGCGCCAGCGTGGTCTTGCCGCCCGACATCGGCGCGGCGATCACCACGTTGGCCCGGACATCCCCGGCGACCGCCTCGACCAGCACCCGGCCCAGCCGGTCGTCGCACACCCCCAAATCCGAGACGGCGACCCTGCCGGCCTGGTTGGAGCGCAGCACCATCGTCGGCGGCCAGACCACGTGGCCCTCGGCGTGGAGCCGCCACCGGCCGAGCTGCATGTCGACGCGGGGGTCCAACGGGTCGAACCGCTGGGAGGCCTGCCCGCCGAACGCGGCCAGGTGCCGACAGGTGTCGATCAGCTCCTTCTCGGAGTCGAACGGGCTCGGATGCACCTCCCGGCTCTGGTCGGCATAGTGGACGACCATGAAGCGGTCGCCCATGATCTGGAACTCCTCCACGCCGTCGGCCTCCAGCAGGTCGTCGAGGCGCCTGCGGGCCGCGGCCTGCGCCCCCGCGCCCAGCGCATCGGAGCCCGGGGCGTCCGCGGCGGCCGACAACAGGCGCCTGCCCATGCGACGCAGAGCCCTCACCGACCGCTTCGACGGCACCGGCGCAACCCACCGGACCCGGTCGGCGCCCGCCTGCACCGCCGCCAGCGTCGCGTCGGGGCGCTCCTCGCACACCAGCAGCAGCCACAGCGGCTTGACCCGCCCCGACCCCAGGCCGAGGCTGTCCCTCAACCCCGGCCGGGCCGCAGCAGCGACGCACACAACCTCGGACGCGGCCGCGGCCGGGGCGGCCAGCTCGCCCGAGCCGATGCCCCCGTCGAGCACCATCACCACCGGGCGGCGGCTCACGCCGGTCGCGCCGATGCCCGGCTCGGCCAACCGGACCACCTCGGGCGCCGCGGCCCTCAACCCGGCGACCACCGCCTCGACAGCCCACTCGGCCGCCGCTGCGTCCAGGCTGCGGTCAACCACTACCAGAAGCACGAGCGCTCCCCTACTCGACGGCGGCGCACGCCGGCCACCCCTCCGCCGGAGCCTCCCACACCACCAGCTTGGACGCCTCGGCCAGCGCCGCGGCCAGCGCGAAGTCCGCCTCGACCAACACCGTCCCCGCTCCCGCATCCGCGTCCGCCAACACGGCGACCGCGGTCGCGCACTCCCCGAAGGCGGTGGCGAATACGGCCACGTCGCCCGCCGCGGGACCCGCCGACCCCCACCACGAGGTGTCCACTCCCAGCCGGAACAGCGCCGAGTTCGGGGCGCGGTCCACATCGGGCGGCCCCAGCATCGATTTCGACACCAGCGCCCCGGCCGGGACACGAGACAAGGGCACCTGGCCGGCCAGATCGCCCGGCCCCGCCAGCAGCACCCCTGCCGGGCCCATCACCTCCACCACGGTGAATTCGCCCGGCGGGCTGCCCGCCCGCCAATCCTCGGACGCGGCCACCGCCTCCCACGCCTCGGGCGCGTCGGGCTCGCGGTCGGACCCGAACAGGATCGCCGCCGCGAACACCACGGTCACCGCCGCGGACAAGCCCAAACGGACCGGCCAGCCCACCTGCCAGCCGCCCGCCGGCAGCCCCGCCTCAGCCACAGCAACCTCCGCTCACGGCAGTGCCGAGACTACGGCGCGGCACACGGCGGATCGTCGGCGCCGTCCCAGGCGCCGCCCGCGGCATCGCAGATGATCTCACTCTGGATGTCGTCGTAGTAGCCGCCGTCGGTGTCGATCTTCTCGGCCGTGTCGGCCAGCACCGACCACACGATCAAAACCACCACTCCGGTGACCACCAGCCCCACCACCAGCCAGATAAGGCGAACAATGGACTCAGTCACGGCCGGCCCCCTTCCCGAACGCGGCGGCCGGCGCACCGGCGGCGGCCCCCAACGGGCCGGACACGCCCACAAGGCGCCCGCGGCCACTCCAAACCTCTATGACATTCGCTCGTCTCATATGGAACCTCCTGATAAATAATTGAATACAAGATAGCCAACCCGGCGGGCCAGCCGCGAAACGCGGTCGGCCCGCCGGGTTCTGGCCTAGGGATCGTCGGGTTGGTTGAGCTCGATGAGTCCGGCGGGGCCGGTGAGTTTCAAGAAGCGGGATATGCCCCGGCCGATCTGGACCCAGCAGGCCGCGTCGGGCTGGTCGCAGCTCTCGTCTCTTTCGGGGACCAGCTCCCATTCGATCCACCATTCCCAGTACCCCTCGCGGGGCACGACCCACGCGCAGCCCGGCGGCGGGTCGGTGCGGTTGGCCCGCTCGGGGGTGCCTCGGAAGGTGGCCTCGGGCACGTCTGAGGCCCGGCACCGCGCCGATATGTCGCAGTCGTCGCGGCTGTCGCGCGCCGGGCCCCGGGAGGTCTCGCACCGAGCCGGGAGACCGTACCCGGCGGGCACGCCGTCGCCGCCGTAGGCGCCCCGGTCGTGCCACACCGCCCAGTACTGCTGTTGTTGGGCCGACGTGTCGTCCCAGATGTCCACCGCTTGGGCCCAGTAGTCCCACTGGCCGCCCGACTCGGTATCAGCGAGGGCCAAATCGGCGGCGTCGGTGAACAACAGCTCGCGCAGGGCGACGTTGATCTCGTCCAGCCGCCAAGAGCAGCCCGACTCCGGGTCGCGCGCCGATTGCCAGCTCACCCCGGGCGCGCCGTTGTCGCGGCCGTGCTCGGTGAGCCACACGACGCTGTCGGGCACCCCGTCGATCACCGACAGCAGCGATGCCGGCAACAGGGTCTGGTCGCCGCCGGGCACCGCCGACTGGGCTATTTGGGCCTGGGTGCCGTCATAGGCGCCCAGCCATCCCTCCCACCGCAGATCCCCGTATCTGGCCCGCGCCTCGGCGGCCACCGCGGCGGGCACCGCCGCGGGGCACGGCGGCGGCGAGCACGTGTCCTGGGCCAGCGCCGAGTACGCGCTGGTGCCCCCCGAGCTCGTCGCCCGCACCCGCACCTCAACCGTCACCGGCGCCAGAACCTCCAAGTCCTCGTCGTCGGGATCAGCCACCACCACAGCCGCCACCACACCGGTGTGCTGCGCCGCCGCCCCGACATAGCCCAAATCGCCCACCAACTCGAACACCACCCCCGCGCCAGACTGGGCGTCCCAGCTCACGAACACCGTGTAATACCCGTCCCCATAATCGCCGGCCGGCTCCTGCCACCCAAAACACGTCACCACCAACCCCGTCGGCACCCCCGGCGGCGTCGACGGCGGATCAGGCGGGCATGTCTTGGTCTGCTCGACGTAGTGGGCGGCTATCCAGTTGACCGTCTGGCCGGCGTTCGACGAATCGCACGTCGGCTCTGTCGTGGTATGGCTGTTGGAGGCGCAGTGCGAATCGAGCGAGTTGTGGTTGTGCTGCGAGCACCCCGACGCGACGCAGCCCGGAACTTGAGTCGCCACATCGTTCCCGCTCGCATCGTGGTATGTGTACGACGTGTATACGTTGTCATTCTGCCCGGCCACACACAGTGGAACCGCTGAGTGGGTGTGCCCTGGGCAGATTTCCGACTGAGGCGATCCGTCGGAGGCGGTCCATGTGATCGCCACATCGGCGGCGGTGTGCGACGGGCAAGGCGGCTTGCTTGTCGCGTGGTCCAGATCGTCGCAGTGGTCGCCGAAGCTGTGATGGGCGTGCTGAGTGCATCCGACAGTCTGCGCCGGGCAGGTCTTCGACTGAGGCGATCCGTTGGAAGCGGTCCATGTGACCGTCACATCTTCCGTGTTGTCGGTGGGGCACGCCGGCTCGGGAGTCGCGTGGTTCACGCTCGCGCAGTGGTTGCCGAAGCTGTGATGGCTATGAGAAGCAGGACCGTACAGGGTTCCCTCAGCGTCGTTCCCGCTCGCATCGTGATATGTGTACGTCGTCGTCGCCCCGCACGCGGTGGGCGTGGAAGGCACCGTGTGGCTATGGGCGCACGGGCCTATCGTGCTCGACCCCGTGCTCCCATCGCTGTTGTGGAACTCCCACACCGTTTCCGCATGGTTCACGCACGCCGGGGCAGCGGGATGCGGGTGCGGATGGTGGCTGTGGGTGTGGACCGCCTCCGACATCGCGCAGGTCTCGGGATAGCCGTCGCCGTCGCCGTCGAAAGGGGCAGTTATGTGGGTGTGCGTAACATGGGCGTCATCGCCGTAATGGGTGACGTGATGTGCCGAGCAGTCCGGCGGGGGAGGCAATTGGCAGGTGTCGTGCCCCGTGAGGATCTCCGGCGGCGTGCAGCTATGGTCGGGGTGGCAGCCGTAGCCCTCCCAGTGGTAGCCGTCAATGCACGAGTACTCGCTGGTGTGCCAGGGGCCGAACCCGGTGTGGGAAGCCAGTGTGAAACCGGCCGGGGAGTAGTTGCATCCCGAGCCGTGCCCGTGCCACGAGTGAGGAATGGTGCAGTCGGTAGTATCGGTGTCAATCACCGTGGTAATGGTCACCTGCTCCAGGCACACGCCGAAAGCGCACAGGCACCCCGGCTCGCCCTGAGTGCATTCCTCCCATTCGGTGGTGGTGGCCGTCTTCTCGAAATAGTTTGTATGGTGTTGAGCTACGGTGGCTGTTTCGCAGTGTTGCAAGCCGACGGAGATTATCGAGCATGTCTCGCCGCCGGTATTCGCCGCCGCTTCCGGCGCCCCGCGGGTGTCGTATACCAGCGCGGCCGACAGCAGGGCGACCAGGCAGCACAGCGCCGTGAGGGCCGCTGGTCTGCGCGTCGCGCCGTTCGGCCCGTCCATCACAGCTCGCGGACGGGGTTTTCGAGGCCCTGGGCCTCGAACCAGTAGTTGATGAGGTTCATGTGGGCGATTAACAACCGCACCGGGTCGCCGGTTTGCTGCGCCTGGCGAAGTTGATCTAGAAAGAACTGCTCCAATTTGCCGCCGACCTGTCTCGCCTTCTCCTCGACGGCGCACTCGCCGCAGTCCCAGGCGATGGTCGGGCAATTCCACCAGGGCGCACGAGCGCCGGAATTCAGTATTCCCCCGCTCTCGGCCAGCTCCGCCGTAGCCGAGAAGCCGCATGACCAGGTGACCCCGAGGTGCTTGACGACCGGGGCCAGATGCTCGACGTACATCAGGCATCTTTCAACAATCCAGGCGGGGTCAACTCCCGGGCGGTTGTCCACCGCGAAGACGTGGCTGTTGTAGGTGCATGTGTTGACAGCGGCCAGGACCACCGGGTCGGCAGCGGGGATGTAGTCGACGGGCTGAGTTCCCGCCAGTATCGTCGAGCCCTGAGGCGACAGCCGCGACACGACCGGCGCGCCCGTCGCCTCATCTGTCGTCCATATGGTTTGGTTCCCGGGCGCGATTGGCTCTGGGGTGGATGGCGGGTGCTCGTGGTCATGTGCCGGCTCCGGAGTCGGCCTTTGGGCAGTGCCCGGTCTGGTTATGCAGGACGGGTCCACTTCGCCGCTGTCGAGGTCCAAGAGTTCGAAGGGTTCGTCCGTCTCGCCGCGCAGGCGCCGCAGGACTTCGGCGCCGCAGTCGGGGGCCAGCGCCACCGCAGCGCATTCGTCCCGCTGTCCGTCGCCGTCGTCGTCCATCGCCCGGTACCACGTCACCGCACCGCCCGTCTCGGTGAATACGGGGCTGCCGGCCCCGCATACCGCCGCATGCAAATCCATAGCCGCCGGCGCGACGCCCTGCTCTTCTGGCGGCGCGCCGATCACCAGCCCATCTTCCGGCCCGCACACTGCGCTGTCGCCTGTCCCATACTGGATTTGCCCGTCGGGGCAATCGAGCAGCGCGGCGGTTTCTTCGTCTCTGTCCTGGCAGGCGTCGATCTCCCCGTCGCCGTCGCCGTCCACGCCGATCTGGTCCGGCTGGCAAAGGGGCGGCGGAGGCTCGGAAGCGGCCAAGGGGTCGGGAGACGGAGTAGGGCGGGGATCAGGAGTGGCGGGTTGCTGGGTCGGCTCGGGATCGGGCTGAGCGGTCACCACCGGCTCGGGATCGGGCTGAGCGGTCACCACCGGCTCGGATGTCGCCTCCGGGGTCGCCTCGGTCTGGGGCGTGTTCTCGGCCAGCGACGGCGTTGCAGCCTGGTCGGCAGCCTGGTCGCCTCCCCCTCCTCCGCACGCCGAGGCGGCCAGCGCGAGGACCGCCGCCACGGCGAGCAGCGTGCGTCGGGGGCCCGCTGGGCTGAACAGTGTCGAGAATCGTGTCATTGGGTGCCTCATAGGCCGATCAAACTTCCAGGAGAGCCACACCGCGAGATATTGCGCTAAGGCCAGTGGCCTTGGCTGCGGCGATCTCTGGATGTTCGTTCGCCCTGTTGCATGACTGACAGGCGTCGTCGGCCGCCCCGAACGCCGAGGGCGCTGGTTGCTGACGCTGGGAGCCGTCGTCTGCTGGGATGGTCGCCTCCCCAGGGGTGGGCGGGGGGTGATCGTGGCCGTCGGAGCAGGTGTCAGCGGCCCCGTCCCCGTCAGTGTCGACCGGCTCGGTGACGTGGACCTCGCCATGGACCTCGATCGGCTCGCACACCAGCAGCTCGGGGGTGGGGGAGGAAACCGGGGTCGGTTCCAGGACGACCGGCTCGGGGGAGGGAACCGGGGTCGGTTCCGGGGCGGCGGTCGGCTCCCCCGGCGGGTAGCACGCGGGCGGAGTGCCGCTCCACGTCCCGCCGGAGGTCTCGCAGGCGGCCTGGTCCGCGATGTCTCCGAAGTCGTCGTTGACGGCCGGCTGCTCCGAGACAGCGGGATGGGGGTGGTCGTGCGGAGAGACGCAGGTGTCGGCGATGTTGTCGCCGTCGGTGTCGGCTGGTTCGAGGCGGTGGGGCTCGCCGTGGACCGGGGCGGTTCCGCACTCTACCGGAACCGGGGGCGGCGGCGGGGCATCGGTGGGGGCGGCTGTGGCGACGGGGGGCAGCAGGGGCGGGATCGGCCGCGGTGTGGTGTCAGCAGCCGTCGGCGCGGGAAGGGGCGGGGCGCTTTGCTCGGCCGGGCCGCCGCACGACGCGAACGCCAGCGCGCCCACCACAAGCACTGCCGCGGCCCGCCGGGGGCGGGCGGGGGTGTTGCTCGTCGTCAGCACCTGACACCTCCTTGTTCTGGGTTGCGCGAACCGTCAGGTTTGGTGAAAGGGGAGCCCGCGGTAGTGGCCTCGCCGGCTGTTGGCTCCGCCCCCCGGCGAGCGCGATACGAATACCGCCTCCAAGACCTCTGTGCCAGCGGGATCCGCCGACAGGCCCTAGAAGTGCATCGCATCGACCTACATGGCACGATATCAACATCGCGCCTGCGGCGCAACTGCCCGCCGCGGCGAGGGGCCCGACCCGCCCCTGTGCCCGTCGGGCGCCGCCGGAGCGGCGGGGCGGCCGCGGTCGCCCGCGTGCTGCTCGCAGCGCTCCCGGCCCCGGCCCTGTCGCCGGCAGGGCCGCCCAGCACAGCGCCTATATCAACGAAGGCATCGCCGGCGGCCGCCCGGCCCACCAGCTCGCGCAACGACACGCCGGCCCGCCGACCCGGCGCGCCAGACAAGACACCGTCCCCCGCGGCCGCGGCCGACACAACAAAACCGCCGAGTTGGGCGGAGCAGACGGCCTCCTCGGCCGCGATCGCCACAACAACGCCGCCGAGTTGGGCAGACCAGACGGCCCCCGCGGCCGCGCCGGCCTGGCCCGGCCCGCGGTCGGCGGCGCCCGCGTGGGCCGAACCGCCCGAATCGACTGGGAGCCCCGGCCGCCTCGATGCCTCCAAAGCGAGGGCGGCCGCTGCGGCCGCGGCCGCCTGCCCGCCTTCGCCGGCACAAACAGCGGTGGCCGCCGCCGGCCCAGCCCGCCCGCCACCGGATAATCCGGCCCATGTGGAACAGACCATCATCTCGGGGGTCGCTGCGCCGTGTTCGGTATCGCCGGGCGCCGTGAGCGCCCCCGACCGCCACCTCCCGGCCCGGCCGCCGGCTGCGGCCGGCTCCGGGGCCAGCCGAACCCGATCACAACCACCGCGCGATCCACATCGGCGGCCCCAACGAGACCGGCGTCGCTTGGGGGCCAGCGGAGCCCGGTCGAGACCATCGGGCGGCGGCGGAACCGGACGCAACCAGCGCTCCGGCGGCCTCGCACCGCCCACCCGGCCGGCCCCATCGTCAACTGCGGGCTGGCGAGTCTCTCGAACCCAGACCGGACCATCGGGCGGCGGCGGTACGGGACGCAACCAGCGCTCCGGCGGCCTCGCGCCGCCCACCCGGCCGGCCCCATCGGCAACTGCCGGCTGGCGAGTCTTTTGAACCCAAACCGGACCATCGGGCGGCAGGGGTACGGGACGCAGACAGCGCTCCGGCGGCCTCGCGCCGCCCACCCGGTCGGCGACTGCCGGTTCAGGGGCCTGTTGTTCTCGGTGGAGACCAAGCGGAGCGGTTGCCTCGTCGGTGTTGAGCCACGGCGCCGGATCGCCAAGACGCACAGCGGGCGGCTCGAGGTGCTGGGCCGGCGCCGCGGCCCGGTCTTCGGGGACCGCGCGGCAATCTGCCGCCGACACCCCGACCTCGCCGCGACCCATCGGGTACACGGCGCCCTTCAGCTTCCACCGCGGGGCGAATACCGCCTCGTCCAACCGCTCAGCCCCGGCGACCGCATTGTCGGCGGCCGCGTCGTCGATGGCCGGGGTGTCGGCGGCCGGGGTGTGGGTGGCCGCGTTGTCGATACAGACCCTGGGGATTAGCCCCCCGGCGACGGCCCCGGCCGCCGCCAGCGGCAACAGCACCAGCGCCGGAGCCCCCGCCACGACCAGGATCAGCCCCAAGGCGAGCGCGGCTGAAAACACGCCGATCTGGGGAAGCGGGAACGCCCCCAGGATTCTCCATCCCAACAGCCGGCCGAGCTCTTGGCTTTGGGGCCGGCGCCAAGAGCTCGTGGAGCTCCCCGCGCCAACCGGTTCTGGCATCGGACTGCGGGCCGCCAACACAAAACCACCGTCGGGAGGGCCGGTGTCAAAAGAGCCGGTGTCAGAAAGACTACCGTCGGGAGAGACGCCGCCGGGAGCGGCTGGGGGCGGTGTTGCGAACATGGCCGAAAGGATCGCAGCGGCCAGGGTCGTACAGGGTCGAAACCCCCCTGGGCGTGGTCGCGCGGGGTCGTTTTGGGTCGAAAGCCAGGCCCGCCGGATCACACAAGCCGCCTAGCTGGGCGAACGCGCCCAGGCCGGAACCAGGAGAAAACGGGCGCCGAGCCCGGGCCGGGGAACGCAACCAACACGTCGAAGCCCCCTGGGCGCTCCCGCCGGTCGCGGAGCGTCGCTTCGAGCAGGAGAACAACACCGCATCAACCCCGACCCCCGCCCCCGCCGGCGGGTCGGGCCGCCGGGCCCGCTCGGGGGTGTCTCGGAAGTGACCGCTTGTGCAATAGGGCGGACACTTCTGGTGCAGAGGTGCCCGGGCCGTGTTGGTCGCTTTGGACCGAGCCGGAAGGCCAAACGACAACCCGGTTAGCAAGCACCGCCTAACCCCGAGGTCATGGGACTGAAGGGGTGTGGAGTGGATTTGTGGGCTGTGACTAGAAGTTGTGAGTTGTGACTAGAAGTCGTGCGCTATGATGAGCGGATGAGCAAGCTCTTGGGATTGGGACCGCCGGCCAGTACCCCCTTCTCTCCGCACTTCGGAGGAACGCCGAACACCCTTGTCGGGCGCGACGACCTGCTCGGCACTCTCGGCTCTGGATTGGCGACGGGTCCGAATGACAAGTGGTACACGACCATCATCATGGGAGTCAGGGGGTCGGGCAAGACAACGATCCTCAACGAGATCGAGGACAGGGCGGCCGCCGACGGCTGGGTTGTTTTGTCGTTGGACGCCGGGACACCAGGGCTTCTCGACCGCATCGCCCAGGCGATGGCTCAGGCGAACCGCTCATACGAGTCCCTGGAGCTCGAGGGAGACGCCCGGGGAAGGTCCGTCGGCAAGAGCCTAGGGGTCAGACTCGGCCCCCTTGAAGGCAAGATGGAGGCAACGGACTTCTTCGAGTCGCCCACAATGGGCCTCCGGGAGCACTTGGTGTTCCTGGCACATCAGGCGATGAAGCAAGGCACCTCGGTGCTGCTCACCGTAGACGAGATGCACGGCATAGACAGGGTAGAGGGGCGCAGGCTCTCCAACGACATCCAGCACATCACTAGGCGGGCGGGGCTGCCGCTTGCTTTTGTCGGGGCCGGCCTCTTGGAGATGAAGCACACCCTGATGCGGGATCGGAAGACGACCTTCTTCCACCGATGCGAGGACTACGAGTTGCCCCCGCTGGATGTTGTCGATGCCATGAAGGGTATAGCCGCGCCGATTGAGGACGCTGGTGGCTCCATCTCGCCTGATGCCCTGAACTTGGCCGCGACGGCCGTGAAGGGGTCGCCCTACCGCTTGCAAGTGATTGGAGACGCCGCATGGAGGCTGTCTGATGCGCCCGAAACGTCCATAGATACCCGAATCGTCGAGATGGCCGTGACCGCGGCGGATGAGGTCGTTGAGAAGAACATCGGCATACCCGCGTGGCACGATCTGTCAGAACGGGAGAAGTCGGTGGTCGTGTCATTGGCCAGCCAAAGCGGGGCGTCAGATGCAATCAAGGTCGCGCGGGATGTGGGGATCAGCAGCAGACAGGCGAGCGGACTGCTCATCCATCTGCGGGACGGCGGCTATGTCACCTCTCTCGGCAACGGGAACTATGAGCTTTCGGGGCTCGTGCCAGCGAAAGTGGCCCTTGGAGCCCACTCTTCGGGAGAAGGCTCCAGTGCCGAGCCGATCCATCGCCCTGCTGCCAGTGGGCGAGCGGCGGCGAGGTGCCGGAAATGGATGCCGCGCGCTCGCGCGTACTGTTCTTTGAGGGCAGGACACGCTGGGCGGTGCCGATCAAGGTAGCGGGGGGCAAACAGCCGGGCTGGGGGGATTAGCCCCAAAAGGTGGCTGGCTGTCAATTCAGGATCAAGGGGCCTGCTCGCCTACCGTGGCCCCTTTGACCGCCCGCCCTCGGCCCTGCGGCCGCCGCGCAGAGGATCAGGGCCACGAGCACGCCGAGCCTTGACCTGGTGGCAATGTTGGCGCCGATCAGCCAGAAGCACGCGGCCATGAACGCCCCCATCACGATGCGCTGAGAGGGGGGCGACAGCCCCGCTATGTCCCCGCCATCCTCATCGGTGCCATTCTCTGCGGATTCTTGGCCGAGGAATGCGACGAACCGGGCGGACACCCAGCACAGCACAGCAGCAGATTCCAAGAGGCGGTGGAAGCCGAGATTGACTACGGATTCCTACCCGACCACTTCCCCGTTGCCGAGGCAAGCGAGGTGTATGCCGGCCTGGTCGAGCAGGTAGCCGAGGCCCAAGAAGCCCGCAACGCGGCCGCTCCCGATAGCGAAGACCGGCCGTCGATGCAGATCCTGGGGGCAAGCCCCCCGGCCACGGTCCCGGCCGCCGCTAGCGGCACCAGCGCCGGAGCCCCCGCCACGACCAGGATCAGCCCCAAGACAAGCGCGGCTGAAAACACGCCGACCTGGGCAAGCGGGAACGCCCTCAGGATGCTCCATCCCGCGAGCCAGCCGACCTCTTCGCCCTGGGGCCGGCGGCAAGAACCCGTGAAGCTCCCCGCGACAACCGGTTCTGTCATCGAACTACAAATCGCCATCGGGAGATTCGCCATCGGGAGATTCGCCATCGGGAGATTCGCCATCGGGAGATTCGCCAGGACCGTCGTCGCCGGGACCGTCATCGGGAGGGCCACTATCGGGAGGACCATCATCGCCAGGACCATCGTCGCCGGGATCGTCATCGGGAGGGCCACTATCGGGAGGACCATCATCGCCAGGACCATCGTCGCCGGGATCGTCATCGGGAGGGCCACTATCGGGAGGACCATCATCGCCAGGACCATCGTCGCCGGGATCGTCATCGGGAGGGCCACTATCGGGAGGACCATCATCGCCAGGACCATCATCGCCAGGACCGTCGTCGCCGGGATCGTCATCGGGAGGGCCACTATCGGGAGGACCATCGTCACCGGGATCGGTGTCGGAGCAGCCGCCCCACTGCACGCATACGTCTCTCAACTCGAATTCGGTTATGTGGCGTTTCACGTTCGATCCGAGCCGCGAGGCGATTTCGCCCGTGTTGGCCACGCCGTAGAACGCGGTGACCGCCACGGCGATGACGACGACAACCACAGCTGATTTGATCAACCTCCCCGCCGAGACCACCAGCACGATCGCCGCCAAGGCGACGGCCGCGAAGACTCTCCCGTCTTCTGTCCATCCCATTAGTTCCTGCATTGTGTTGCTCCTTGCTGATCGACGCCGAAAGCTCCGAATCCGGCGATCCCGCCGGCCATGCCGCCCAGATCCGCCGACAAGCGGCGGCGGCCGGATGCGGGCGGTGTGGCGAACATGGCCGAAAGGATCGCAGCGGCCAGGGTCGCTCAAGGTCGAAACCCCCCTGGGCGCGGTCGGCCACGGTCGTTTCGGGCCGAAAGCCAGGCCCTTTTGATCATCCAGGGCGTTGAGCGGGGTGAATGCGCTCGGACTGGAGCAACAAGAAAATGGGCTCCGAGCCCGGCCCGGCGATCATCCCCAGCAGGTCGAAGCCCCCCGGCGCCCAGCGCGGCAGCCACCTCGTCGACCACCCGCCCAAGCGGGCTCTGCTGCTCGGCGGTGCCGACATGGCCGCAGAAGCAGTCGGCAAAAAAGCCTCGTCGCCGCGGGCCGCTCGGGCCTACTCGGGCCGCGCGGCCGCTTGGCGGGCCGCCTCGGCGGCCATGGCCTGGGGCGCCCCGAACCAGCGCAGCAGGCGGGCGACCACCTCGGCGGGCTCGCCGCCGGCGCCCAGCGCGGCGGCCACCGCGGCCGCGCGGTCCCAGGTCCACTCGCCGCGGGCCGCGGCGTCGGCGTCGGCCCGATGGGCGCGGCGCAGGTGCTGGGGAAGGCGGGCAACCACATGCGGGGGAGCCTCGGGCAGCCACCGCCTCACCGACCACACCGCCCCGCCCGGCGCCTGGGCGGCGATCTGGAACTGCTCAAGGCGCCGCAACGCCTGGCCCAGGCCCTTGGCGCCGCCCCTCGGGCTCACCCCCAGCTGCGACGCGGCGGCCGCGGTGTCCAGCTCGAAGCCGCCGGGGCTGCGACCCAAGCCGTCGGCCACCATCCGCAGGCACAACAAACTGGTCGGGCCGAGCCCGGCCAGCCAGTACCGCTCCACGTACACCGACCGGGCATCGTGGACGCAATCGCGCCCATCAACCCGCCAGGGCGCAACCCAGATCGCCCCGGGCAGACACAACCCCGCGGCCCCGCCCCCATCAGCCCCGCGAGCACCATTCGAAAGCACGCCCCACGGTCCCACCGGCCAGGGTCTTGCAGGGTCGAAAACCCCGTCCCCAAGGTCGCGGCGGGTCGCACAGGGTCGAAAACCAGACTCCCAGCCAACCCCACCCCGGGCCGCCCGCCCACCACAAACACCGCCAGCCTCAGCAGGGCGCCCAGCACCAGATCTGCCGGTGCCCGGCCAATGAGGCCCAGTACATCAACCGCCTCGGCCCGGAGCAGGGCTGGAGCTCGCCTGAGGATACGGCACAGAGATCGAAGTGGAGGTCCCGCCAAGAGGCCCCATGTCCGTCTACATCGTCCGGCCAGACGGCACAGCGGATGAGCGATCCGCCTATCTGGGGGATGAGCCGGTATGGGAAGAGCTGGGCGCGGCCATCGCCCAGATGAGGCCCGACAGAGCCGGATGACGGCCACGCTCATTGACACCTCCGTAGGCGTAGCCGCCCTTTCCTGCTCCGAAGCGTTGTGCGCCGATCCCCGGAGTTGTGCGCTGGGATGCTGCTGTGGCTGAAGAGGTGCCCCCGTTGGGGGAAGCGAGCCTCAATCCCTTCTCGCCGGGTTTTGGGCAGATCCCCGCGATGCTGGTCGGGCGAGCGATGCAGGCGGTGCAATCACCGACGACGGGCTGGATCAGCATACGGGGCGGCGGCGGGCGGGTCGGGCGGCGGACGGCTGCTGGCGGGCTGGCCATCAAGGAGGGCGAGAGGGTCAGCAGGGAGGACTGTCTCGCATGGATGTTTGGATACGACCCTGTGACCGGAACCCAGCTGGGCCGCCACCACACCACGCCCTTTCCATCGGACAACACCTGGCCGAATAGTGTCTCCAATGTCGCGCGACACCTGTCGCCTGTGCTCTGAAACACCTCACCTCCCCGTGACCATTTTCCTCTTGTCGCGGCCGTTCGCGCGTGCCATCATGAAATATATGGACAGACCATGAAAAGAGGTTTGATCATGGCGACGCCGATAGAGCCCCGAGTAGCCGCCCTCGAAGAGCGGGTGGCACGTCTCGAGGAGCACTCAATGGAGGAGAAGGTGATCGACTTGCGCAAGGAGCCCTGACTCAGTACGCCTAGAGACTCGCCAACGACACAGGGCCATCCCCAGACAGCGACTCGCCATGCCAAGCACTATCTTCAGAGGATCTCAAGGCACCTGCACATGGTCCGGCGACGCGTGGACTGGGGAGGAAATGGTGGCTATGTCGGCAGACATCACAGAGCGAGCCCGCGACGTGACCTTCGAGAACGACGTTGCCAATAAGCTCCAAGATCTAGCATCGACGGGTGCGTCAGCAGAGTGGCTCGCCGAGTTTCTCGACGAGGCGGCCTCACATGAGGTCCTGTCGTGGCAAGTCGGAGAGGCCATCGCCGAAGCCGTTCTCGAAAGCTCCCACGGCGTCAACTTTCCTTGGAACGTCAGGCGAGATGAACGCAATCCGAGAGCAAGTCTTCAAGGAGCAGACATCGTTGGGATCAGCGAGGAGCCTCAGGGATGTCGGCTCGTCTTCGGGGAAGTGAAGTCCTCATCTGATCAGAGTTCGCCGCCAAGGGTCGTCACCGGCAAGAGCGGATTGGATAAGCAGCTTGAACGGCTGATCGAGGACAACAAGCTAAAATACGCCCTCATCAAGTGGCTCTTGGCTCGCGTGGGCGAGGCAGCCGGAACTTCATTCGACGAGGCCCTTACCGCGTTCATCGAGAGTGAAGGGACCTCAGTTCGGTTCATTGGAGTACTCGTTCGCGATACGCCTGCAAGCGAGAAAGATGTCAGTCGCCGAGGAAGGGCGTTGGGCGGGCAGGTACCTGAACCTGGTTCAGTCGAGCTCTATGCCATGTACATGCCTAGGCCGATGGCTGAATGGACAGGGTGGGTGGCAGCATGACTGACTCCCTTGCTGGAACCATCCATTCTGAGCCCATTCGCTCCGCATCTCAGGACGCGGGCAGCCTGGCTGCGTTGGCCATTCTTGGTGAGGACAGCGCACTTCAAGATCCAGATGCAGTTTCCTTCTCGGCACACACAATCGAGGTAGTTGCACTTCGTCTTGCGCTCGCTGGGGATGATGGCGCCAAGGCAGCATGCCGGGAGGCGTTCGAGTTGCTGCGAGCAGTTTTGCAAGACGGCGGATTGCGATCGGAGCTCTCGGCACTCGAGGCTTCGCAGGTCCGCACCCGGGCTGCTGTATTCGGAGTGCTCGGAGAGGTGCATGCGCAGACGAGGCAACTCCTCGAAGGAGTAGAGGGTACGGAGATCGGGGCCACCGGATGGGGCACCGCCACCGAACTGGTCGTGCTCGATGTTTGGCAACTTCTCATTCGAAAACGCGGGTGGGGGGATCTGGATCAACTGCATGAGCACATTGGAGAGGTCCGCGCCCAGCAGGCGACGAACGAGCCCCCGTTCCTCAACAACCAGGCCAAGGCCAGCGATGGTTGGAAGCTAGTCGCGATGTACCACCTGCTTCGTGCGGCCGAGATTGTGGCCGAGTACACCGAACGTGGGTCAAGTGATGGCCTCTTCGATCCCGTTGAGCAGGCGGAGCTCCATTTCGACCGGGCGCGGGACGCCGCGGCAGAGGCAGGGGACGCCGACCTGTCGTTCCTTGTCAGCCTGCTCGATCTTGCCACTCGTTCATTGGTCGAGCGGAGCATCTGGAGAATCGTGCGCGGCGCCGGGACTAGGGCTCGCGAGTTCGTCGAACAACTGGCGAGTCGCGACAATGACCAGCCATTCCTTGAGCTTCTCCCGCCCCAACACAAGGCTCTCGTTGACCAAGGACTCATGGGGACCGGCCGCCGGTCGGTTGTCGTCTCTCTGCCCACGTCGGCTGGAAAGACGCTCATTGCGGAATTCCGGGTTCTTCAGGCGCTTGACAACTATGACGCCCAAGCTGGCTGGGTGGCCTACACGGCCCCGACCCGCGCCTTGGTCAACCAGCTGACAGCTCGTCTGCGAAGAGACTTCGCTCCGCTCGGCATACGGGTTGAGCGATTCTCTCCTGCCCTTGAAATCGACTCCGTCGAGGCTGAGATTCTGGACGCGTCGGAGGATCCATTCCGCGTCGTCGTGACCACACCCGAGAAGCTCGACCTTCTCCTGCGAGGCGGTTGGATATCGAATCTCGGCAGGCCCCTGTGCCTGGTCATAGTGGACGAGGCGCACAACTTGGGTACGAGCGGTCGAGGGCTCAAACTCGAATTGCTCCTCGCGACGATCAATCGTGAGGCGCGAGATGCCAGCTTCTTGCTGATGACGCCGTTCATCCCCAACGCTGAAGAGATAGCCTCATGGCTCGATCCCGCCAACAACCAAGCGGTGGAGCTCGGGCTTGAGTGGCTGCCAAACGACCGCGTCGTTGGACTGGCCAAGCTGGAGAAGATGGCACAACGAGGGCACTCCCGAGTTGTAGCAGAGACAATCCTCACCTCTGCTCGGTCGCTTCACACCGATCAAGAGGTCGAGCTTGCTTCGGGCAGGCCACTGGGACTCCCCTACTCGGGCCTCAACCGTCCGACAGCGCTGGCGACTGCCACCGCCCATGCACTGGGCCAACGCGGTACAACAGTCACGCTCGTAGGGCAGCCAAGCTACTCATGGGCTCAGGCGGAGCGCCTTGCCGGCGAAGTCGATGACGACGTGCGAGATGATCTAGTTGAATCGGTCGGCAATTTGCTCGCGGACGAATACGGGCAGGACTATCCGCTCGCGCGCCTTTTGAGAAAAGGGGTAGCAGTCCACCACGCCGGGCTCTCTGACGATGTCCGCTTGATGATTGAGGCCCTTGCCGAACGCGGCACGCTTCGCCACATCGTCGCGACCACGACTCTGGCTCAAGGCATCAACTTTCCCATCAGCAACGTGGTGCTCGGCAGCTACCAATACCCGTACGGCGTAGCGATGCCAACCGAGGACTTCTGGAACATCGCGGGTCGAGCGGGTCGAGCAAACCATGGCCAACCAGGCGTGATCCTCCTGGCAGCCCACGATGCGAAGCGAGAGGCTGCACTGAGGAAGTACCTCGCCTCGGCAGCTCTAGAGCTGAACTCGGCCCTGATTGCCATGGTGGAAGACGCTCTGGCGAAGTACCACACACTCGATCTCGCGAGGCTCAGTTTCATGGGCAGTTGGTCGAGCTTCCTTCAGTTCATCACCCACACATATCGAATCGTGGGTGCTGAAGAGTTCTCAGTTCGGGTTGAGCAAGTCTTGCGAGGCACGCTTGGCTTCCGAGAGCTGCGGGCAAGCCAGCCTGCGTGGGCCGATGCCCTTGTCCAAGGCGTTCAGGCCTACGCGTCCCAACTCTCTGGGAAGCCCATTTCGCTCGTTGACTCGACCGGCTTTTCCTGGGAGAGCGTGAGCGCGACTCTGGCTCGGATGGCCGACCGTGGAATCGGCGAACAACTCCTGGGCAACGAGCTATTTGCCAGGCGCTCAGAAGTTCTAAGCGACGCCATCGGGGTTCTCCTCCAAGTACCTGAACTTCGCGAGCAGCTAGTGGAGCGGTTGGATCCCGCGGAATCCGAAGGCGACTTCTTATCTCGAGTTGTCAAAGACTGGGTAGGAGGGATGACGCTCGGTGACCTCGCCGACAATTACTTCGCAAGAGCGTCAGGTGGAAAGCAACGCGATCGCACTCAAGCGCTTACGCAGTGCTGCCAACGCCTCTTCGGGTCTATTTTGCCAACTGTTTCTTGGGGTTTGTCTGCTTTACAGGCACTTGCTATGTCCAGGCGCCCTGAAGAAGAGATCCCGAGAAACTCGCGAGACATACCCTCCTACGTTTTCTACGGAGTCGATACGCGCGAAGCGGTTGCGTTTCGCCTTTTCGGTGTGCCAAGGGCAGCCGCCCTTGCACTTGCCCGGACGCACGGCCAGGGCCGCAGGACAGAGGAACTCCGACAATTCCTCGCATCCAGCTCACCAACTGACTGGACAGATGCCCTGGGAGAGATAGGGCAGTCCTACTATGACGCCTGGCGATTGGTGGAGCCAGCGACATAGATCTAGGCCGACGCGGCCTTGCCGGCTTTCCGTGGGGCTGGATGCTCACGTCTATCGCGGGTATTGCTGCATCTCAAGTCGATGTACGGGCTGGCGGGAACCTCTAGAAGAGGTTCTGTGCCATCCCAACCCCACGGGACGGCAAGGCCGCTGGTGGGTTCCCCGCAATGCCGTTGTGCGGCTCTCTGGGGATCACAGGGGCAGCGTGGTTGTGAGCTTCCCCCCAATCGTGGACCATTGGATGCTTGAGGATTTGTGGCGCGACACTCCTAAAAGAGGACGTCTCCACGAAAAAGGGGGAACCTCAACCCGTTGCACATGTCCCGCGACATCACAAAGCGGAGAGGGTGGTGTGGTGGTTCAGGACATGTGAACCTTATGTCGCGAGACATCGGAAACTCTGGTGGTTTGCCGTGCGGGTGATTGTAGGGGGTGTCGAAGGCTCGAGCGATCATCATGTCCGTCGTTTTGGAGGGCCGGTCCCAGACCGAGACAGCCAGGCTCTATGAGGTGTCCAAGGGCTGGGTCTCCAAGCTGGTGGCCCGCTACAAAGCCGAGGGCGAAGCGGCGTTCGAGGCCCGGTCGCGCCGCCCCCGCACCACCCCTGCGGCGATCCCCGCCGAGACAGTCGAGCTGGTCGTGAACCTGCGCTCAGAGCTCGCCGAACTGGGGCTCGACGCGGGGCCCCACACCATCTGCTGGCACCTCGCCCAGCGCCACCAGATCACCGTGTCGCCGTCCACTGTGCGCCGCCGCCTGGCCGAGCGGGGCCTCGTCGAGCCCAACCCCAAAAAACGGCCGAAGTCGTCCTATGTCCGGTTCGAGGCCGATCTGCCCAACCAGATGTGGCAGTCCGACTTCTGCCACTGGAACCTCGCCGACGGCTCCACAGCCGAGGTCATCACCTGGCTCGACGACCATTCCCGCTACGCCCTCTCGGTCACCGCGCACCGCCGCATAACCGGCCCCATAGTCGTCGACACCTTCGACCAAACCTGCTGTGAGCACGGCTTTCCCGCGTCGGTGCTCACCGACAACGCCATGGTCTACACCACCCGCTTCTCCGGCGGCCGCGGCGGGCGCAACGCGCTGGAGACCCGCCTCGCGGCCCTGGACATCGAACAGAAGAACTCCTCCCCCAACCACCCCACCACCTGCGGAAAGGTCGAGAGGTTCCAACAAACCCTCAAGAAATGGCTCAGAGCCCGAACCCCCGCCAACAACCTCAACTCCCTCCAGGGCCTCATCGACGAATTCGCCGACACCTACAACCACCACCGCCCCCACCGATCCCTCGGCCGGACCACACCAGCCGCCGCCTACCAGCGCATCCCCAAAGCCGAACCCGCCCGACACGGCGACAGAACCCACTTCAGAGTCCGACACGACCGCATCGACAAATCAGGAACCGTCACCCTGCGCCACAACGGCAAACTCCACCACATCGGCATCGGACGCAAACACAAACGAACCCCAGTGCTCCTGCTCATCGCCGGCACCCACATCAGAGTCATCGACACCCAAACCGGCGAACTCCTACGCCAACTCCAACTCGACCCAACCCGCGACTACCAACCCCGAAACAAAACCTGAAAACCCACCCCCGCGCAGGTTCACAAGTTTCCTATGTCTTGACACATCACACAAGCGGAGAGGGTGGGATTCGAACCCACGAACCACCTTGCGGCAGTTACTTCCTTAGCAGGGAAGCGCCTTCAACCGGACTCGGCCACCTCTCCAGGCCCTTCCACCCTAGTGGGTCGTCCCCGGTCTGGCCTTATGGATTGCGGGGGAGCAGCGGGATCCTGTCATGCAAAGGCATAAACGAGCGACGTGCCCCAGACCGTGAGCATGACCCCAACAAGAAGGCCGACATAGAGGCGCATCTGCTTGCCTATAGCAGAGTCGATATACGCGCGCAGCTTGGCGAACTCCACTTGGTTCTCGCTTCGCAGGGTGTTCTCAAGGGCCTTCAGATCTTCCTTCGTGGCGAACGCCCTCAGATCTTCCTTGGTGGCGAACGCCCTCAGATCTTCCTTGGTGGCGAGATGGTCGAGTCCATCTGTGAGGAGACATTGCATGAGAGTTTCTGTGGGTTCCTCTCCGATCACGGCAACCAGCCGGTTAGCCAATTCTCTGCGCTCGACCTCGGTGACCGGCATCTTGGGTTCCTTTCTTCAATTCAGAGGGAACCCTTGATCCCCTATCACGGGGATCGATGCCGGTTCCGATTGCTTCTCGTAGGATAACGATCTCATTTGGCCGAAAGCAACAGACCATGACTCCCTTCGACACCGAAAACACTGATCGGCTGCTGTCCACCACCCGGTCGGTGCGGCGGCGGCTGGACTTCGACCGGCCGGTGGATCACGACGTCCTGCGGGACTGCGTGCGTCTGGCCGCGTATGCCCCCAACGCCTCCAACGCCCAGGATTGGCGCTGGGTGATCGTGACCGACCCCGATCAGCGGGCGGGCATCGCCGAGTACTACCGGGCGGGCATCGTCCCGCCCATGCAGGAACTGCTCGACCGCCGCCGGGCCGACGGGGACGCTCCCGGCGTTCGCCACTCTGAGGCAGTGCTCTATTTGGCCGACCGATTCCACGAGGTGCCCGCCCTGGTGATCCCCTGCATCCGGGGCGAGCTCGACTCCGACATGGATTTCGCCTGGACGGCCAGCCTGTTCGGGTCGATCCTTCCCGCGGTGTGGAGCTTCCAACTGGCCCTCCACAGCCGGGGCTTGGCCTCCACCTTCACCACCGCCCACCTGCTGGCCGCCGACGAGGTGGCCGCCCTGCTCGACATCCCGCACGGCTACCTCCAAACCTGCCTCATCCCGGTGGCCTACCTGCGGGGCGACAACCTCAAGCCCCCCGCCCGCAAAGACCCAGACGAGATCATCGCCTGGAACCGCTGGGCCTAAACCACCCCCTCAGGCCCACCCCCAGACCACTAATCTCCCCCTCGGAGGGATGGCAGAGCGGACGATTGCGACGGCCTTGAAAGCCGTAGGGCCTTCCGGGGTCCCGGGGGTTCGAATCCCCCTCCCTCCGCAAGTGTGATGTCGCGAGACATCGGAAACTTTGAACCTGCGCGGGGGCGGGTTTTTCAGGGTTGGTTTCGGGGTTGGTAGTCGCGGGTTGGGTCGAGTTGGAGGTGTCGGAGGAGCTCGCCGGTTTGGGTGTCGGTGACGCGTATGTCGAGGTCGGCTATGAGGAGTGCGATGGGGGTGTGTTTGTGGGCTCGGCCGATGCCGATGTGGTGGAGTTTGCCGTTGTGGCGCAGGGTGACGGTGCCTGATTTGTCGATGGTGTCTTTGCGGACTCTGAAGTGGGTTCCGGCGCCGTGGTGGTGGGGGCCGGTTTTGGGGAGGCGCTGGTAGGCGGCGGCGGGGGTTTGGCGGTTGAGGGATCGGTGGGGGCGGTGGTGGTTGTAGGTGCGGGTGAGTTGGTCGAGCTGGGCTTGGAGGGCGTCGAGGTTGTGGGCGCCGGGTTGGGCTTTGAGCCATTTCTTGAGGGTTTGTTGGAATCTCTCGACTTTTCCGCAGGTGGTGGGGCGGTTGGGCGCGGAGTGCTTCTGGGCGATGCCGAGGTCGGCCAATAGGGTTTCGAGGGCGTTGCGGCCGCCGCGGCCGCCGGAGAGCCGTGTGGTGTAGACCATGGCGTTGTCGGTGAGCACCGACGCGGGGAACCCGTGGTCAGCGCAGGTTTGGTTGAAGGTGGCGACGACGATGGGGCCGGTGATGCGCCGGTGGGCGGTGACCGACAGCGCGTAGCGGGAGCAGTCGTCGAGCCAGGTGATGACCTCGGTGGTGGAGTCGTTTGAGAGCGCCCAACAGCAGAAGTCCGACTGCCACATCTCGTTGGGCAGATCTGCGGCGAATCGGACATAGGACGACCGGGGCCGCTTTTTCGGGGTGGGCTCCACGACGCCTGCCTCGACGAGGCGGCGCCAGATCGTCGAGGCAGACACCGTGACCTGATGGCGGTGGGCGAGGTGCCAGCAGATGGTGTGCGCTCCGGCGTCGAGGCCCTGGGCCACCAGCTCGGCGCGCAGGTTCACCGCCAGCTCCACCACGGCGTCTGACACCTTGGCCGGAGAGGTTCGGGGACGCCGCGACCGGGGCTCGAACGCGGCGGGGCCATCTGAGCGCCATCGGGCCATGAGCTTGGAGACATGCCCCTCAGACACCCCGTAGCGCCTGGCTGCCTGGGCTTGGGTGATGCCCTCGACTGCTACCGACATGATGATCGCCTGCCTCTTCGACACCCCCTACAATCACCCACACGGCAAACCACCAGAGTTTCCGATGTCTCGCGACATGGGTTTCCGATGTCCTGAACCACCACACCCCTCCCTCCGCAAGTTATAGGTTGTGGGAATTCCCACAATATGCCTAAAGTGCGAGGTCAGAGACGGTTTTGGCCGGTTTCGTGTGGTTGTTGTTTCCCGCGTTTTCCTGTATATTTCCGCTGTACCTGTGGGGCAGATTGTGGGGCAGGAATGGGGAAGCTCACCGCAGCGGAGGTCAAAAGCGCCGGGCCGGGTAGGCACCAGGACGGCGACGGGCTGTATTTGAGGTCGACCTTAGAGCGCGCGCAGATAGGTGTTAGCTGGGGTTCCATTTGTCGGCTTTTTTGATGAGCTTTATGGCGATGATGATGGTGATGGCGAGTGCGAGTTGCCCGAGGCGGGCTTTGGTGTTGCGGTCGGTGCTGCGTCGTAGCTGGCCGAAGTTCGACAGCCATGAGTTTGTTCGCTCGATGGTCCAGCGCATTCCCAGGGGGTCGGTGCTGGGCTGGCCGCGGGCTGTTCCGGGCCGGCGTTTGGGTGTGCGCACGATGTTGTTGATGCCGTGGCTGCGGCAGGTCTGCGCCACGGGGTTCCCGGCGTAGCCGCGGTCGAGGTGTAGCGTCTCGACGTCCAAGAGCTGGCCGCGGCGGGCGGCGTCGGCGAGGGTGGGTTCCAACAGGGTGCAGTCGTTGCGGTTGGCGGCGTCGGCCGCCCAGGCGACCGGGATGCCGTCGCGGTCCGCCAAAATAGACCACTTCCAACCGGATTTGCCCCTGTCAACAGGGCTTTTGCCGGTTCCCTCGCCCCCGCAGGGGGCCTTGTGGATCGACGCGTCCACCGACGCGTCGGACAAGTCGATGCCCACGACGCGGTCATAGCCCTCAAGGGCCTCGGCCACCGCCCGGTCGAACACCCCCTGGGCGTTCCAATCGTTGTAGCGGGTCCTCAAAACGGTCTCGCCGCCTTTGCCCAAACGGCCCGCGACATCCCACGAGCAGCCCGTCACCAGCCGGAACAAGACCGCCTCGAACACATCCCGGTCCGGGATCCTCGGCCGGTGACAGCCCAACGGGTGGAACACCTCCTCGCGCTCAGGAATCAACGGCTCCACAGCCGCCCACACCACATCCACCACCCGCGGATCCAAAGCAAGCATGATTACAGCACCTCCACCATGTCGTTGTCGTTGGGGTCTCACCCGACATCAAAGCCGGTCCAACACAACGACAGGTGGACGCCCACCTATCTGCGCGCTCCCTAAGCTAGCTCGGCTCCTGGGCCCGCCGTAGAAGCGGATAGCGATGCGAGGCGATGAACCCGATCCAATTCCACTAGAACAGCGAAGTGGATACGAGGAGGAGAACCAACCCGAACAGTTGCCGTGCCATGATTGGTCGAGCCCATCACTCTTCCGCCCGCCGGGCACATCAAATTCGATATCCAATACGTCCTATAAGACTTGCCCTCCCACAACGACAGCCGTTGAGGACCCGGAAGAGACAGAGAGCAAACCCTCTGATCAACGACCTTTCACGGAACCAGAAACAACCATCCGGAAGTCAGCGGCTCGGACTGCCATCCGGCCTACAGCCCGTGCCTGCCGAACCTGCCCGTCGACGCCTTGAACTGCGGCGACCTCACCGCCGACCAGAAATCGGACACCGTTCTCGTCCCCGGCGCAGACCCGTACCGGCTCGACCGCGACGGCGACGGCCGGGGCTGCACGTCTTGAGCGACGCGGGCGGACTGGCCGGAGGTCGCTGAAACCGGCTTGATCTGACTCTCCGAGGGGATGGCTATCTGCGGCGTGGGACAGGCGAGGACCAGTTTGCGGTCTCGAGCGTCTCGATGTCCAAGACGATGACCCCGCCGGCGGTGTTGTCGCAATCGAGCCCTTCGATGGCGACGCCGCCGCGTTCGATGCTGTAGCGGCGGTGCCAGTGGCCGTGCACCACCAACTCGGGTTCGATGGCTTCGACCACCTCTGCGAGGAGCGACTGCACCGCCCGGGATGCCTTTTCGTGCTTTTCATCTAGGCCCGGCATGCTCGGGAGCTGGTAACCGACTTCGGGGTAGTCGTGGCTCAGCAGCACATCGGCCGGGCCGGCCCGAATCGCCCTATGGGCGTCCTCGAAAGAGGGGGCCTCCTCGGGGAACCAGTTCTTTCCGGCGACGCGGGCGTCCATGTCTATGCTGTATGCGCCGCCCAGGGCCCGGAACTGGACGCCGTCCCATTCCCAGGCGCACCCCCGGGGCAGATACCACAGATTCGGATGCATGAGCACTGGCCGGCCCGGCGACCCTCCTGGGTCTGCCTGAAGGGCGCTGGCACGAAGGCCCGGATGGTGCTCGTGGTTGCCGTCAATGAACAAAACTTCCACCTTGGCCCGGGCCGCCGCCCACGACACCTTTCGGGCAAACTGCATATGAGGCCACCAGCCGAAATCGCCGAGCTGGACCATCACCCGCACACCATCAGCGGCCAGGCTCTCGATGACGCGTGTCGTCCACCATGTGTTGGCGTGCGTGTCGCCGACCAGGGCGACACGGCCATTCCGAGGGGCGGGAAACTCCTGAGGAACCACTGCGGCCACGAATCCTCCTCGCTCGTAGCCCCATTGAAGTCTGCCAGCCCGCAGCAACGAAACCGGATTTCCGACGAAGCACCCCACCCATGCCAAACAGCAATTCCAAAACAACCTGACGGGGGGAAGCCCAAACGCACCGCTATAGCCGTAGCGAAACCCCCTTGGGCCTCTCCGAATTCGGGCTACATGCTTCCCAACGCCTCTGATCTGCGGGCTCAAAAGCCGAGGTCAAAGGTGATACGCCCCGACACGCGCCATCCCCGCTGTTTCGGCTGGTCAGAGATGGCTGCCAAGAGGCCACCAAAGGATCCCAGGCGTTTGCCTGAGCTCTACTGGCGGCTTGAGGGCTTTGATGCGTTCTCCGACTACTGGCGCCAACATGCGCTCGGGGAGGTTGCTCAGGCTTCAGTCCAGATCGATTCGGATTTCCCGCAGGCTTTGCAGTCGCGGAAATACGTCTTCTTGTCTTTGCGGACTCGTACCCCGTTGTCTCGCCCTTTCTTGGCTCCGCAGGCGGAGCACAACGCGGGCATCGCCGTGTTCTTGTCGCACGCGCCGCACTTCCAGTAGTAGCCGTACTGGCCCGATCTGGCAGTCAGGTCTTTGGAGCCGCAGTGCTTGCAAGCCGGGTTGGCGGATCGTCCGGCCCCGGCGGCCCTGCTTCGGGGTCTTTTGCGGTTCCGATTGGGAGCAGCCCTCTTGCGCGGAGCTGGCGAACCGCCGGGGCGGTCTGTGTGCAGGGCGGCGAGAAACTCGGCCACCTTCTCCGGTTCTGTGTCCTCCATGGCCCACAGGCCGTACTCGCCGTCGGATCGGGTTCTGGCCATGCTCGCGCCTTTGCGGTGCGCCTTGATCTCCTGGGCGATCTTGTCGCAGACGAGATCGGCTTTGGCCACGAATGCCCGAAACGGCTCGCCCGGCTCCTTCCAGCCGCCGAACCGCTTGATCTTCCCCCTGTCGGACACCGCGACCACCAGCTGGATCGGCGCGTTTTTGAAGCCGCGCTGATCGGTTCCAGTGGCGAGCTTGGCGATGGTGCGAGATCCAAAGGAGTGCTTGCCGAGCAGTTCTTCCCTGTGCCGTTGCAGCAACGCCCGCAAAAAGTCTGACTGTCGCTGCGCCTGGCGGATAGGCGATGCCATCCCCGTCTCTTTGCCCCGGTACACGCGGGCCCACTCGTCTCCGCCCGATCCGTCAGACCTGATCCGCACTTCCTCGGTCACCGACTTGCTCTCGATGATGAAAAGCCCTCGGCGGTGCACGACAAGGTGATCGATCTGGCACACCCCGTGGGACCCATTTTGCTCTGGCTGGTCGCGGTCCTCGAGCCGCAGGCCGTGCAGCACAAGAACCTCCTCGTCTTCGCTGAAGCCCCGATTCAGATAGTGCGCCATCTGCCCTTCGGCGGCGGCACCCGCCCGCTGGCGGCGATCCCTGTGAGCCACCCCCTGCTCGTAAGGCTTGACGATCATCCAGACCTCCACATCGGAAACGGCATCGGACAGAGCCCCAAGAACTGGCAAGAAACTATTGCGGCAACAAACCCCGCACCAACCTCGCCGCCTGGTTCACCGCCCACAAAACAGGCGAGCCAGACCTGGCCGACCAAGTCCGCGAACTGGCCGCCGCCGTCGAACACAACAACACGCAATCAGACCACATCCGCGAACTGGCGTCCGCTATGCAGTCTCTGTCGGCCCAGATCGAAGAAACGAAGAGAACTGCAACAGCTCCAAGCAGCGATGGCCTGCTTCGCCCATGCCTCTGGCGGCATCCAGCACCAACTGCCGGGGCAACCCAGAGCACTTCTGCCCTCTAGGAGTCCTCCCCCCTTTCTTGAGGCTGGCTACAGCGAACCCAGGGGGCCGATTCGCCCCCCTGCCTTGACCATCGGCGCAGTCCAGCGCATCGCGGCGGGAGAGCCGGGAATTCTCTGGGGCTAGACGAACACCGAAGCCCAATGCGGGCACGGTCCGCGAGGCCGACCCCGACCGGAGAGCAGCAATCGCACCGGAGCCCTGCGCGCACCATCCGCCTCCAAGTGGCCGTTGCTAGATCCGTGGATGCGCGTGGAAACGGACATATCACCCGATCCCAGAACCAGGAGAAACGCAATTGCGCGCCGGCCACCTGATCTGGTCTTACCCAATTTCGCGCACACGCCTATGGCGACCCAGCAAGGGCCTACCAGTAGATGGCGATGATCTCCGCGTCCAAGAACCGCACCGCTGCCCCGCCGGGCATCGAGGGAGGTGCCGGAGCCTGGGATTCGTCTGAACCGAGATGGCTAAGCCCCGATTCCATCGCGGCCGCAACTCGCAGGTGACAGGCGCTCTCGGGGGTGGTCGCCACGCCAATTGCTGAGTCGAAACAGCGAGTGGCTTCCGCGAGGACTGAGCGTCGGACGTCAACCGTCTCTGTCCAGCCGGTGGCTCGCTCCACGGCGGAGACCAAGTCGGATATCTGAGAGGGGTCAGGTGCTCGACCGTGGCTTTCGGCCAGCATTGTGGCGTAGCGCCAAAGCAAGGCGTCTTCCCCTTCCGCTGAGTGCGAGTGCGGTTGTTGCGATGCATCTACAGCCATCTCCATTGCATGGAGAGCGGTCTCTCCAAGATGTCCGATCTGGTCGCCAAACACTGGGTGGATGTCATGTAAGACATCCATGAGCTTGATTGGGCGCCACCGGTCTTGGAGGCCGTCGCAACCTAGCCTGCAAAAGACGGTGAACCGGCTGCCTGAGAACAGGACGCGTCGGATGTCTTTCCAGAAGAGGTCCCGTTCAGCGACGCCAACCACAACAGCGTCGCGGAGTGCAGTGTCTCCTGGTTCGTCAAATTGATCGACGAGGTCGCGGTGTACCAAATGCTCGCGGCCCCCGATCTCCGCTACTCGGTAGTCGACGAGGGTCCCGCGAATCGGAACAAGGTCGGCAAGAAGGCTTTCGAGCAGTCGTCCGGTCGATCTCATCTCTGCCAGCTGGGCGACGTTCTCACCGCTGAACAGCTGCATGTTCTCTTCGAGGATCTCGCGGATGGTCGTGATGATGGCGTTGACGCGGAAGATCGGGTCGGCTTCGAGAACGACCTCGACCTCGATGAGGTCTCCACGGCTGAGCGTTTGCGGAGCGATGACGCGGCCCTCAGAAAGGTGCAGCTCGAGGTCCCGCTCGAGGTCGAAGCGACTGCGCACGTTGGGCGTTACTGAGTTGTCGATTGAGCCAGCCAACCTGAGTCCTGGTCGTTCGAGGTCGTGGAGTTCTTTGAAGCTTGTCTGGACAATCGCTTTGCGGAGTACCTGCGAGGTCCGCGACTTGGCGGCCTCGATCCGCGACCGGAGCTCCGCTTTCGTCACCCCGAAACCGCCGCCCATTGAGCCGCCGAATTCGCTGTTCAGCGAGGCGGTCTGGCTCTCTGTGAACTCGGTTGCGATGGGTCCCAGGCGGGAAGCGAGCAGGCTGTAGACGGATACCTCGTCGAGGTACACAAATTCGCGGGGGGTTCCTGGCTGTTTCCTCATCTCTCGCCTGCGGCCTCGCCTGTGTCGCCAGACTCGGAGGCGCTTGAGGGGGCTCATGCGGCGGACCCGGTCTTCGTGGGCATATGCCCGATGCGCTTGCGCTGCCGTTCGACACGTTCGAATCCGCCGATGTAGTCCTCGATGAAGATGTCGCTTCGGTTATCCGCTACTGCGAGTAGGGATGCCTCTGTCCAGATCGCTGCCAGCTCGGCCGATGACCAGCCATCGGTCCTGGCGGCCACGAGCTTGTGCGGCAGCGGATCCAGCGTCTGCAGCTTCCGGGCGGTCTTGATGAGGATGTCCAACCGATCCTCCACACTCGGCAGGGGGAACCGGATCTCCCAGTCAAGCCGCCCAGGTCGGCGCAGGGCGACGTCCAAGTCCTGCGGCCGGTTGGTCGCCGCGATCACCACGACGTTCCCCGTTGAGTCGAAGCCATCCATCAGAGTGAGCAGCTGGGCCACGACTCGTCGGCTCGCTTCGTGGGCGTCGTCGTCTCGGTGGGCCGCCACGCTGTCGATCTCGTCGAAGAAAATGATGGCCCGCTCATCCTCCGCCGCCGCATCGAAGATGCGTCGCAAGAGCTCCTCGCTTTGTCCGTACCACTTGCTGAAGATCTCAGGCCCTGAGATCTCAAAGAACGCTGCGTCAGCCTGGGCCGCTATGATTCGAGCCAACATCGTCTTGCCGGTGCCCGGCGGGCCTGTGAAGAGCACGCCCTTTATCGCGCGTGCCCCGATCCTGGCCAGCTCTTCATGCCGCCGAAGCGGCAACTCGATCAGCTCGCGTGCACGCTTGACTACCGAACTGAGCCCACCGAAGTCGTCGAAGGTGAGCGGGCGATCGGAGCTACCTCCGGTTCGGAATCGGTTCACAACCTCTTCGTCGATTGCCGGCAGGTCGGTGTACTTTATGGGTTCTTCCGAGAGGACGCGGACGACTCCCTGGACCTCCCCCGCCTCGACAGTGTTGCCGACCTCATAGGGGACATCCGCTCCGGTTGGAACCTTCCGATACCGACCGCTCGCCTCGATGACGGTTACATCGTCCAGCTTGATCTTGACGACACCGACCCATGAGTCGTCGGGCCACGCGTTGGCATCGACCCGTTCGACGCGTTGGCTGGGATCTTCACCCAAGATCATGATCACCTCACCGGTGCTGAAGTCGTCCCCGTCCTGGTCGAACCATCCGCTGTTGCCGTTGCGGAGCTCAAAGTACACCCTGTGACCGTCCCCACTGACTCCGGTCACGCGTGCGAGCTTTCCGATAGTTGTAGTGGCTTCCGTCATGGGGCTTCTCCACCTGCGCTTTGGGCTGCGTTCAGGCCGTTGTAGGCGTCTCGGATCGTTAGCGGCGCGACCCTAGCGCGGTGCATCGTCATCACAGAGGTGACTTCCCCAAGCAGGGCTACCAGCGCGGGCCGGCTCACGCCGGAATTGACGAGGCTGGTCCCGAACGTGTGGTGCAACTGGTGCAGTGTGACCCGTAGCGGTTCGCCGGACGGGCCGGTGAGTGCCGCATCTGCCACGGCGTGTTGGAGACCGGCGGGTAGGCGGTGTTCGCCGAGTCGGCGTTCACGATTACAGAGCACGAAGTCGGCGAGGTGGCCGTCGCTTGGGTGCGAGAACAGCCGGTGCGAGCCGCGGTGCGTGATCCACTCGTCGAAGAGTGCGACGGTGTGGGCTCCGAAGAGGACCATGCGTTCGGCTCCGAGCCTGCTGATCGGGACTCTGAGCCATCTGCCCAGGGTTACACAGTCCTTCGCCAGCTCCCTGCCACTCGCCAGGTGTCGCAATGGCAGGGCCCGGAGAAGGGGATCTACAAGGCGGGACGCCCCCTACGCTGCCCGCTGAGCGCCTAAAATTCCCCCTGTGGAATGGAGCGCCTCGCTCGAAGACTTCCTGTTGCCCCTTTGGCATGGGCCAAACCCGGCCGAGTCTAAAAGGCTCTAATCTGGGGAAACGTACGAATGAGACAGCCAAACTGCGGTGAGAGTCCGTTAAGTTTGTGGAACGCTGCCGACATTTCTGTGGAATACGCTCTCCGGGATTTCAAAAGCCCAGATCAGGTCCCCCAAAATGGACTCGCGAACACCCCGCAATAGGCGACTTGCCCCTACTTCCACTCCAAAATGCCTAGTGGTCCGTCCGCAAATTGATCGAGGCGTCCCGCCAGCCATCGACGTCGCTCGCGGCGTTGCGCCTCCTTGTCATACGCTGCAAGTATGGCTGCGTCGTTGCATCTTGCGGAGAACGCCGCTGGCGTCGCAAGCCATCCCGTCAATACACATACGGACCACTAGTTGACCAGCGTCAACCGGTGTCTACGCAATCCGGATAAGTCACCTTGCTACAGCAACATCCATGAGCCTGCGACGACTTCTCAAGAGCCATTTGGCCCCCCACCGCCAGGCGATCGCATTCGTGCTGGTCCTCCAGGCCGGCCAAACCACCGCGGGCCTGTTGCTGCCAGGGCTGAACGCCACCCTGATCGACGATGGCGTGCTGCTCGGCGATCAGGCTGTGATCTGGCGGACGGGCGCGGTCATGTTGTTGGTCTCGTTCGTGCAGGTGGCGCTGCTCGCCGGCGCCGTCTGGTACGCCTCGAAGGTGGCCATGGCGTTCGGCCGCGACGTCCGGCGCGACGTGTTCGACCGGGTCACCCGGTACTCCACCCGAGAGATCGGCCGATTCGGCACCCCCTCGCTCATCACCCGCATCACCAACGACACCCACCAGATCCAGACGTTGATGGCCATGGTGGGAACCATGATGATCACCGCCCCGCTGACCATGGTGGCCGGCACCGTGCTGGCCGTTCGCACCGACGCCGGGCTCTCGGTGCTGCTGGTGGTGGTGATCCCCCTGGAGATCATCGTGATGGGCTCGATCATCGCCGCCATGAACCCGGCGTTCCAGAAGATGCAGGAGCGCATCGACCGGGTCAATGCCGTGCTGCGCGAGCAGATCACCGGGATCCGCGTGGTGCGGGCCTTCACCCGCGAGCCGGTGGAGAGCGCCCGGTTCGCCGAGGCCAACCACCGCCTCACCGCCACATCGATGCGGGCGGCCCGGCTCATGGCGGCCACCTTCCCCGCGGTCACGCTGCTGGTGAACCTGTCGAGCGTGGCCCTGTTGTGGATCGGCGCCGATCGGATCGAGGACGGATCGACCCAGATCGGATCGCTGGTGGCCTACATCACCTATCTGCTCCAGATTCTCTTCGCGGTCACCATGGCCGCCTTCATGGTGTCGATGATCCCCCGGGCCGCGGTGGCCGCCGAGCGCATTGTCGAAGTGCTCGACACCGAGTCGTCGGTGATCCCGCCGGCCAGCCCGGTACGGGAACTCTCCCGGCCCGGAACGGTGGAATTCCGCGGGGTCGGCTTTCGATACCCCGGCGCCGAGCATTCCGTGCTCGACGACGTCACTTTCGCCGCCGCGCCGGGGCAGACCACCGCCATCATCGGCTCGACCGGCGCCGGCAAGACCACGCTGTTGGCGCTGGCCGCCCGGTTGGCCGACGCCAGCACTGGAGAGGTCTGGGTGGGCGGCGTGGATGTGCGCCGGCTCGACCAGGCGACGTTGTGGAGCACCATCGGCTACGTGCCCCAACGGGCCTACCTGTTCAGCGGCACGGTGGCCTCCAACCTGCGGTATGGGCGCCCCGATGCCGCCGACGGCGAGCTGTGGGAAGCCCTGGAGATCGCCCAGGCCGCCGGATTCGTCCAATCCATGCCCGACGGGCTTAACAGCCCCGTCAACCAAGGGGGCACCAACGTTTCCGGCGGGCAGCGACAGCGGCTGTCCATCGCTCGGGCCCTGGTGGCCCGCCCGGCCGTCTACCTGTTCGACGACTCGTTCTCGGCCCTCGACCTGGCCACCGAGGACCGGCTCCGCCGCGCCTTGGAGCCCCACACCCGCGACGCCGCCGTCCTCGTGGTCGCCCAGCGGATCTCCACCATCGAGACCGCCAGCCAGATCATCGTCCTCGAGAGCGGAGTCATCGTCGGCCAGGGGGACCACGACCAACTGCTCAGCACCTGCCCCACCTACGCCGAGATCGTCTCCTCCCAGAGGGGAGGCGAGGCCGCATGAACCAGCGCAATCCGGGCGACCAGGCACCCGGCGACAACGAGCAAGCCGATCAAGAGGCCCTCCAGAACTTCGGGCGCGAGGCCATGCGCTACTCCGGGCGCATGGGCGCCCCGATGCCCGCGGAGGCCACCCGCAACTTCCGGGGCACCGTCCGCCAGCTCGGCAAGATAACCGGCCGGGAGACACCGGTGCTGATCTTGGTGATCGCCCTCGCGGTGATGAGCGTGAGCCTGGCGGTTCTCGGTCCCTGGCTCCTCGGCGGAGCCACCGACATCATCGTGAGCGGGGTCCGCCAGGGCAGCATCGACACCGACCGGCTCCAGGATCGGCTCTTGGCCATTGCCGGGGTGTTCGGGGCCGCGTGGGCACTGGGATACGCCCAGACGTATCTGCTCACCGGCGCGCTCCAGCGGTCGATGCTCCGGCTGCGAGAGACGATCGAGGCCAAGCTCCACCGCCTGCCCCTGTCCTATGTCGACCGCCATGCCCGGGGCGATTTGCTCAGCCGGGTGACCAACGACATCGACAACCTCACCCAGAGCCTCCAGCAGACCATCAACCAGATCCTCACCTCACTGCTGACCGTGGTGGGGGTGACGGTGATGATGCTGACGGTGTCCCCCCTGCTGGCGCTGGTGGCTTTCGTGACCGTGCCGCTGTCGGTGATGGCCACCCGCCTGTTCGCCCACCGGGCCCGGCCCCGGTTCCTGCGGCAGTGGCGGACCACCGGCACCCTCAACGCCCAGGCCGAGGATGTGGTGAGCGGACACGCCATCGTCACCGTCTTCGGCCGACAAGACCAGGAGCGCCGGCGATTCGAGATCGAGAACGACCAGCTCTACGACGCCAGCCGGTCGGCCCAGTTCCTGTCGTCGGCTATGCAGCCGGTGATGATGCTGATGGGCAATCTCCAGTTCGTGGCCGTCGCCGTCGTGGGCGGGCTGCGCATCTCCAGCGGGGCCATCACCATCGGCGACATGCAGGCGATGATCCAGTACACCCGACAGTTCGCCATGCCGGTCCAGCAACTGGCCTCGATGGCCGCCACCTTCCAGTCGGGGATCGCCTCGCTGGAGCGGGTGGTGGAGTTGCTCGACGTCGAAGAGCAGAGCCCCGACCCCGAGCCGGCCCCCCATCTGCCGCCCACTGCCGGGCGGGTGGTGTTCGACGGCGTCTGCTTTGCCTACGACCCCGACAAGCCCCTGATCACCGGGCTCGACCTCACCGCCGAGCCGGGCCAGACGGTGGCCATCGTCGGGCCGACCGGGGCGGGCAAGACCACGCTGGTCAACCTGCTGCTGCGGTTCTACGAATTGGACGGCGGGCGGATCATCCTCGACGGACGCGACATCACCACCCTCCCCCGCCAGGAACTGAGATCGAAGTTCGGCATGGTGCTCCAAGACACTTGGCTGTTCGGCGACACCATCTGGGAGAACCTCCGCTACGGCAACCCCGGCGCCACCGGCGCCCAGATCCTCGATGCCGCCCGGGTCACCTATGTCGACCGCTTCGTCCACTCGCTGCCCGACGGCTACGACACCGTCATCAACGACGAGGGCGACAACATCTCCGCCGGCCAAAAGCAGCTCCTCACCATCGCCCGGGCCTTCCTCGCCGACCCGGCCATCTTGATCCTCGACGAGGCCACATCATCGGTGGACACCCGCACCGAGGTGCTGATCCAAGAGGCCATGAACGCCCTGCGGGCCGACCGCACCAGCTTCGTCATCGCCCACCGCCTATCCACCATCCGAGGTGCCGACACCATCGTGGTGATGGACGGCGGCCGCATCGCCGAACAGGGCGCCCACGACGAGCTGCTCGCCCGAGCCGGCCCCTACGCCGACCTCCACGCCGCCCAATTCGCCGGCGAGGCCACCTAATCCCCCGGCGCTCAGGCGAAAGCGAACGGCGGAGGGCGCGTCGTGTCGGTGATCTTCACAGGGAACTAGCCGATCTCTCGGTTTTCGCCGCGCCGGAGAATCTCAGCCACACCCGTCAGCGCGGCAGGGTTGGAGGCGTGAATTCTCGGTTCCGGTTCAGGTCGGGGTCGGTAGCTGTGGGGCAGATGGGCGGTAGCGGGCGGTTCGTCGGGCGCCGGTCATTTGGAGGGCACCCTCAGAAGCCATCCGACGAAGAAGGCGCGAGGCTTGGTCGGGGGACAATCGGCATAGTTCGGCGGCTTCGCTCCTTCCGATAGATCCGTGCTCGGCGGTGTAGGTCAGCACCATCTGCTCCTGCTGGATAGGGGTGAATCCGCGACTCCGCACATAGGCGGCTGGCTCTCCGATCTCACGATACACCTCAGCGGCAAGGTGATAGGTGCGCCCTCTGCCCTCGCCGCGAGCCTCTAGCAGTCCGCGTTCGACGATGATGTTCAGCGATGCACGCGCTTCTGCAACCGCTATATGCGATAGCTCGGCGGCGCGTTCTGAGGTGATCCGACCTTCGGAACGCACTTCATTCAGGACTTGGAGAGTCCGAAGATCGAGCACCTTGTCATCTCGCGCCGCGGCGGCGGCAAACACCGCGAGCTCTCGGTCTGCTGCGCCGCCCGGCACTCGTGCTTCAACCCACGATCGGTTTGAGCGAGAGTAGTCGGGTTGGGGTCGCCCGATTACGAGCTGGTGGCGGTAGACGCGGTTGATCCCTCGGCCGGTGCGCTCAACAAGCCCGGCGCGCTTGAAGGCTTCGGAGATCAGAGGGTTTCTCGCCTGTGGGGGGGCAGTGAGCAGGTTGCCGATTGTGATGCCGTCAGGAAACCCTCCAGGGCTGGTGATCGAGAGCGTAGTGTCCTCGATGGCCAAGCGGACTTGCCTGTTTATCGAGTAGTCGCGGTGGACAAGGGCATTGGCTATCAGCTCCCGCACTGCGACGTCGGAGAAGCGGGGGAGGCCAAGGCGAAAAAGGCCGTCTTGGATTTCTTCTTCAGGGTTGTAGGGCTTCACGGCTTCGGTGAGCTCGAGCATCGCCCGGAGAAGCGGGGCCCGCAGGCTGCGATTGGCTAAGACCCTGTCGTGGGGGTCGAGCGCCTGGAACACCACCTCATGGGTGGGGACAAAGGTCTCCAGCACCGCTGGCGTGCCGAACAACAAGGCCGCTCCCAGTGTCGGAGTGCCATCGCGGGACATGAATCCAAGGGCTGAGAGCAGGTCGACGGCGGAAAGGCTGGCCAGAACTGAATCCCCGCCGCTTCCTGCAACATTGCGAAATCGGTCGAGTTCCCCAGAATCCAGATCATCGATTGACAGGCCAGCAATCGGCAATGTCGACACGTCGTGCGCCCCAAGTGCGCTGGCTCGGGTCTGGATCTCATGTGGGGGCATGGGTCGGCATTCGGGTTTTCCGTGCACATCCGTTGCTCTGCGCAGGTAGCGACCCGAGGTCGTTGCCAGTACTCGAGAAGCCTTGGGTACCGCCACGACGAGGATCTCTTTGCCGTCGAGTTGCTCGGTGCTGGCCTCGACGGAGAGGGAAGGCGTGGTCTTGTTGGCAACGAGGGCCGCAATTCGCTCGCTGTGCGTCGTACTCCCATGTCGGGGCGGAGCTCCGACCGCCTCGCCGTCGTCGCTGACGCCAATGAGAAGCCACCCTCCGTCACCGTTGGCAAGACACGCGACAGCCTCAACGAGTTCGTCGTCGTTCACGTCGCTCTTGAATTCGACGGTGTATGTCTCGCCTGCTGCGATAACTTTCCTGAGTTCGGCGGCGTCCATAAGAGAATTATAACGCAGTTGTTTACGAATTAGAAAACTAGAACATCAATGCGTATAGTTTTGTAAACCATCGCAGAACTCCCGCTGATTAGCTCGCCTAGTTCGTCATCCTCAACATCTCCGCCGGCCAAAAGCAACTCCTCACCATCACCCCCTGCTCGCTACCCAGAGGCCGCTCGTTGTCGTTGCAGCGTTTCTTCTATTTCCAGGGCGCGGTTTTTCAGGTAGGCAATCACCGTTTCGCGGGAGTCGTCAAACAGCGGGTCGGCGTCTCGTGCCGAGGGGAATCTCAGTCTGAAGACCACCTGGCCCAGCGCGGCGTTGTCCCATTGGGCCCCGAACTTCTGAATCCAGTAGCCCAGCCCGTCTTCAAGGCTGTGGCTGCTGTGCCGATCGATGGCGGCGATGTCGATCAGGTCGCGTAGCGCTGCCCTCCATCGAATCAGATCGAGTTTGAGGGCCAGCAGGTCCTTTAGCGACGCCACCGGCATCCCGTCGATTATCGGGCCCTCCTGCAAAACCGCCACATCTCCAGTGCGGGAGTCGGCGTTGAGATCCTCGAACACGTGCACGCTGACTCCGTCAACCAAGACGTGAACCTCATGCGGGCTGTGACCGATCATCGTGAAGGAGTCCTCGGCTTCCTCCGCCATCAGCGACCTGACAGCCGCGGTGTCAAGCGGGTCGGGCGCCAAGATGTCGATGTCCCCACTGTTCCGGTGTCGCAGGTAGATGGCCACCGCGGTGCCCCCTACCAGCACGCCTCGGCAAGCGAGAGCGGCTCTCGCCGCTTTGGGCCACACGGCGCGCTGGCTCTCGCCGAGCACCTCCTGCCAGTGGTCGATCTGGCTCACCCGACCACCATCATCGGCTGTCGATCGGTTTCGCTCGACTCTTGCTCGACCAGCTCGGCAACGGCTAGCTGCACGCTTTCTGGACAACCCGGAATCCCCGTCTGCGCAACCAGGGCATCGAGCGGCAGGCAGCGCAGGGCCCAGCGACGGGCGTCAAAGTTCAACAGCCGCCCGTTCAGCAGCCGATTGGCCACCAAAAGAGCGTCGCGGGGCAGCCGGATGTCGGCAGGATCAGGGCCCGACCAGAACAGGGGCCAGATGTCGGAAGGCAGCCTTTCAGGGCACGGGACCCGCCGCCGCCAGCGCATCAGCGGCAGATAGGGGCGCAGGTCATCATAGGGACCGCTCGAAACAAGCCTCCACCTCAAAAACCGTCTGATTCCCTGCTTCCAGGGCACCTCTGTGACTGCGGAGTCGACATACCCGTCTGCCTCCAAGCACCGCAGCACCCGCTGAGTGCTGCGGCGGGTTATCCCCACGGCATGAGCAACCACCGCCGAGTCGGCGCCGCCCAGATACGAGCGCAGCGCGGTGAGCACCAGCACCTCCGACTCGGTGATTCCAGGACGGGGATGCGGCGACAGGCCAACCGCCAGCCGCTCGGGCGGAGTTGGAGGCGTCAGCCACCGATCCACGCCATCGGGAACCGTAAATTCACGATCCGACAATCTGGCCAACCAACCTGGCTCTGCTTTCTCGCCGGATTGGCCGGGCCTCGCCTGCCCGGCGTCACCCGACGCTTCCGTGATCCTGGCCGCAAGCTGTTCCGGGCGGTCATAGGGACTCACCCGGCTGCCGCACACCCGGCGAATCCCATCAGCAACCGCTCTGGCCGCTCCTGGGGAAACCCCGGCCATCCTGCTCAGCACTCCCGGCTTTACGGTGAATGGGCCGTTGGCGGTGAGGGCAGCGCCTACCGCCCACACTCGCAAAGGCGCATGCCCTCTTGCCAGGATCGTCCCCGTGCGCACGCTGTAGCGCTGACGGCACCGGCCGCACCATCTCCTCCCGGCAGCGTCGGGGAACCGGCTCTTCGCCTCACCCCCGCACCGGGGGCAGGCGGCTCCGCCCGGCCACCGGGCCTGCTCCAAAAACGAGACAGCCGCCGGCTCATCCCGAAAGGCACGAAGCACCTCATTGGCCGAAATCGCACCTGGATAGCACAAAGAACGACTCACCACTCCCCCAAACCTACCCGCGAACAGCGACAATTCGCGCCATAAACTCTAGTTTGTGTCACCAATTGGCCAGAATCTTCACTCCCCGCGCGGCATACCTCGCGCCCGCCACTAGGCGCGGCGACCTCCTGCGTCGACATGCCCGAAGTTCCAACTGTCCCAACCAAGCACAGCTCGGTACCCACCACAGCCTGCGTGATACCCGATGGGGCTCAGCGGACGCCAGACATGGCACCAGACATGGCACCAGACCACTGCTGCGCTGACATAATCCCATGTCAACAGCCATATTGTGGTCTATTCTTTGAGCGGAGGGGGTGGGATTCGAACCCACGGTGGCTTACGCCACACACGCTTTCCAAGCGTGCCGATTCGGCCGCTCTCGCACCCCTCCTGAAGGTAGTGAATTTATCGCACACCGACGGGCGGTCATGCACCGATAGCCGCTAGCCTGGCTGCAACTGGGCCGTGGGCCCGGTTTGGAATGTGATGGTCGGGTCCTGTGCAACGCCAGCCCGTGAACCGAGTCAGGGCCGGGAGGCAGCAGCTCTCAGCGGACCCTGGGGTGTGCCGCAGATCGCCTGGCCATCACTTTCGAGACCGGGATAACGCAGCCAGCCTGAGCCTTGGGCCAGGCTCGTCGTCGGCAATAGGTACATCGAGCCCGGAACCGCATCGCCCGGCTCAGCCTTGTTGTCGCTCAGCCTGAGTAAAGTCGGCGGCATGGCCCACCAGGCGCTGTATCGACGCTACCGGCCGGCTTGCTTCGGCGAGTTGCGCGGACAACAACCCGTGGTTCGGGCCCTCCAGAACGCGGTTCAACAGGGGCGGGTGGGCCATGCCTACCTGTTCAGCGGTCCTCGGGGCACCGGCAAGACCAGCACAGCCCGCATTCTGGCCAGAGCCCTCAACTGCACCGCGTTGAGCAGCGACGGCGAACCCTGCGGCCAGTGCCAGTCCTGCCTCGATGTCGTCAACAACACCTCCTACGACTTGATCGAGTTGGATGCCGCCTCCAACAACAAGGTGGACGACATCCGCGACCTCATCTCCAAGGTGGCGATGGGCTCGCCGGGCAAGGCCAAGGTGTACGTGCTGGACGAGGTCCACATGCTCACCCCCGGCGCCGAGAACGCCCTGTTGAAGACGCTCGAGGAACCTCCCGATCACGTGGTGTTCGTGCTGTGCACCACCGAGCCCCACAAGGTGGTGCCCACAATCCGCAGCCGGACCCAGCACTTGGAGTTCAACCTCATCGACGGCGACGTGCTGGCCGACCATGCCCGATGGGTGGTCGAACAAGCCGGATTGGAAGTGGATGAAGGCGCCATCGACCACGCCGTGCACCGGGGAGCCGGTTCGGCTCGGGACACGCTATCGGCTCTCGACCAGATCGTGGCCGCCGGCGGAGTCGCCGATCGGGTCGACGCGGTCGACGCCATTGTCGCAGCCCTGGGAGGCCAGGACTACGGCCCCGCGTTCGTTGCAGTGCACGAGGCACTGCGGTCGGGGCGGGAGCCGAGATTCATCGGCGAAGCCCTGCTCGACGTTCTCCGCAACGCCTTCTTGAGCGCTATGGGCGCCGATTTGAGCCATCTCACCGACGCCCAGCAACAGAGCGCTCAGGCCACCGCCGCGCAGATTCCCCCTGCCGGGCTCACCCGAGCCCTGGAGGTGTTGGGAACCGCCCTGGTGGATATGCGCCAAGCCCCCGATCCGAGAGTGGACTTGGAGGTGGCGCTGGGGCGGCTCACCCGCCGCGATCTGGACACCGACGTCACCGCTCTGCTGGAGCGCATTGAGCGGTTGGAGCGACACGGCCCCCCGCCGGCTGCTGGCTCTTCCGGCCGCGCCCAGGATGCCGCCGCTCCCGAGACTCCGCCGCCCTCCCCGCAGACCAGTGGCCCAACCAGCGGACACGAACGGGCCCGAGCGGCCATCGCTCAAATCCAAGCAAAGCAGACCGAAGCCGAATCCCGTCCGACGGCAACAGCCACTCCCGGCGAATCCCGTCCGACGGCAACAGCCACTCCCGGCGAATCCCGTCCGACGGCAACAGCCACTCCCGGCGAATCCCGTCCGACGGCAACAGCCACTCCCGGCGAATCCCGTCCGACGGCAACAGCCACTCCCGGCGAATCCGAACCGGGGACGGATGCAACCTCCGATCGGGCCCCGCGGCCCACACTGGGAGCGGTGCGGTCGGGAAAGGCGCCCACTGCTCCATCGAGCAGCCCCGATACCGCAAATGATGCTTCGCCGGCTACCGGCCCCGCTGAGGTCGACGGTTTGGCACCCAGTCGCGAGGAGATCGTCATCGCTTGGGCCGACGCCATCCTGGGCAACCTCCCGAACAGGGCTCGTATCCGATTCCAGGCTGGCCGGTTCATTGCCAACGATGCCGGCAGCGTGGTGTTCGCCCTTCCCGACCAGATCCATCTGGACCGCTGCGAAGAAGTCCGCACCGCCGTGGACGACGCCCTTCGCGAGCACTTCGGGCGGCCAGTGCCCCTGCGCCTGGCCATCGACGACGACAGCACCGCACCGCCCCCCGACATTCAGCCGGCCCGGGCGCGTTCTGCTCCGGCCGACCTCGACGAGGCCGAGGCCATCGATCCCGACGAGCTCATGGACGAGGAAACCGCCACCCAAGAAGCCATCTCCAACCTCATGGCCGCATTCCCCGACTCCGAGATCGTGACCATTGATCCGCCGGCTGATTCCAGCCAGCGGGGATAGCCGAGCCCAACGTGAGCAGCGTCTACGCCGCCCCCGTCCAGGTGCTCATCGACGAACTGGGCCGTCTTCCCGGCATCGGCCCCAAGTCGGCTCAACGCATCGCTTTCCACCTGCTGAAGGTGTCGGAACAGGACGCCCTCCGGCTGGCCGAGGCCATCAAGGAGGCCAAGGCCAAAATCCAGTTCTGCCGACGGTGCTTCAATATCAGCGAGCATGCCGAATGCGAGCTGTGCTCCGACCATCGGCGCGACCCGGCCGTGTTGTGCGTGGTGGAGGAGCCCCGCGACATCGTGGCCTTGGAGAAGACCCGGGAATTCCGAGGCCGCTACCACGTGCTGGGCGGCGCCATCAACCCCATCGAGGGCATCGGCCCCGATCAACTCAAGATCAAAGAGCTGTTGGCCCGCATCGACGACGAGAACGTGGCCGAGGTTATCTGCTGCACCAACCCCAATATCGAAGGCGAGGCCACCGCCATGTACCTGGCCCGGCTCATTCAGCCGCTCGGGGTGGCCGTCACCCGCATCGCCAGCGGCCTGCCGGTGGGCGGCGATCTGGAATACGCCGACGAGCTCACCCTCAGCCGGGCGCTGGAGGGGCGCCAGCGCCTTACCGCCGGCTGAGCGGGGGATCAGCCCTCAAAAGCAAGACACCGCCTCAGCGAGTCGGGCGGGGGGCATTGGTACCGACGCACGTGAGGCGGTGCTTGTTTGTTGCAATTATATTACGAAGATGACGAAACAAAGTCAAGTCATGGCTGATTTGTAACAATCAAACGTGAACCAGCAGCGCGTCCCCCTGGCCTCCACCACCGCACAGGGCGGCTGCCCCCATGCCGCCGCCCCGACGGCGCAGCTCGTGAAGCAGGGTGAGCACGATGCGGTTCCCGCTGGCCCCGATGGGGTGTCCCAGGGCAATGGCCCCGCCGTTCACATTCACCACGTCGTCAGAAATCCCCAGATCGGCCATCGACGCCAGCGCCACCGCGGCGAACGCCTCATTGATTTCAAACAGGTCCACATCGCCCAGGCTCAAATCAGCCGACTTGAGAGCTTGGGAAATGGCCCGCGACGGCTGGGTGAGCAGCGAGGGATCGGGCCCGGCCACCTGCCCGTAGCCCACATAGGTGCCCAAAGGCGCCATCCCGAGCTGTTCGGCCCGCTCCCGGCTGGCCACTACCAGGGCGCTGCCCCCATCGGAGATCTGCGAGGCGTTGCCCGCGGTGATGTTGCCCGACTCGGCGAATGCTGGCCGCAACCGGCCCAGCGATTCGGCGGTGGCGTCTGTTCTCACTCCTTCGTCGGTCGATACCAACACCGGGTCGCCCCGGCGCTGGGGCACCTCCACCGGCACCAGTTCATCGTTGAACACTCCAACAGTCGCCGCAACCCCCGCCCGATGGTGAGACTGGGCCGAGAACGCGTCCTGGGGCTCACGGGGCAGCCCGCTCGACGCAGCGTATTTCTCGGTTCCCGTCCCCATGGCACAGTGGTCGAAAGCGCAAAACAGCCCGTCGTGCATCATGGAGTCAACCAGATCGCCGTCGCCCAGGCGATACCCCTCCCTGGCCCCCATCAGCAGGTAGGGCGCCTTGGTCATCGACTCCATCCCCCCGGCCACCACGATCTCGGCATCGCCGGCTGAGATCATCTGGTGGGCCAGATAGACCGTGTTGATACCCGACAAGCACACCTTGTTGACCGTGGTGGCCGGCACCGTCATCGGAATGCCTGCCCCCACCGCCGCCTGTCGAGCGGTGGCCTGGCCCTCTCCGGCCAAGAGCACCTGACCCATGAACACGTAGTCCACCTGCTCGGGGGCCACTTCCGCCCGGTCGAGAGCAGCCCGAATGGCCAGCGCCCCCAGTTCGGCGCCCTGAAACGATGCCAGTCCTCCCGACATCTTGCCCATAGGCGTGCGGGCTCCGGCCAAGATCACCGTCTCGCTCATTGCATCCCCTTTGTCCATTCGCCAGCGCTGCCCACCAGGATACGGCCAGGGCTTCGACCACTTGACAGTTCAGACCCGGCCAGATGCCGTCCAACGGGATACGGTCAGGGTGTGCGGGTTCATCTGGTCGATGGCACATATGAGCTGTTCCGCTACCACTTCTCGCCCGGCAACCGGGATCCGGAGCGGGGGGCGGCCCGAGGGGTGGTCCACAGCATGCTCCAGCTCATCGACGACGGGGCCACCCATGTCGGAGTCGCCACCGACCACGTGATCGAGTCGTTCCGCAACGAATTGTGGCCCGGCTACAAGACCGGAGCGGGGGTTCCTCCCGAGCTGATGGCCCAGTTCCCGCTGGTCGAAGAGGCACTGGCCGCGGCCGGCTTCTGTGTGTGGCCCATGGTCGAGCACGAGGCCGACGACGCCCTGGGGGCCGCGGCTCGCAAAGCTGCCCTCGACTCGGGCGTGAAGCAGGTGCTGATCTGCACGCCCGACAAAGACCTGGCCCAATGCGTCACCGCCGACGGGCGCATCGTGCAATACGACCGCCGCCAGCAGAAGCTCATCGACCACGACGGGGTGGTGGACAAATTCGGAGTGCTCCCCGAATCCATTCCCGACTACCTGGCCCTGGTGGGCGACACCGCCGACGGCTTCCCCGGGCTGCCCGGCTGGGGAGCGCGCTCCACCGCGGCGGTCTTGTTCCACTATCGCCGCCTGGAGAACATCCCCGACGCCGTTGGCCAGTGGGAGGTGAGCGTGCGGGGCTCGGCCAAGCTGGCCGCCACCCTGGCCGAGAATCGGGAGCTGGCCATGCTCTTCCGCCAGGTGGCTACCATTGCCGATGATGCCCCCACTTTCGACCGTCTCGAAGAGCTTGCCTGGGCTGGCCCCACGGCCGAGTTCCCCGATCTGATGGGCCAAATGGGCGGCGAGCACCTTGTCGAGCGAGCCGAGACATTGAAAGCCCGGATCGGGCAGAGCTGAAAGGGAAGACCACCCATGCGCACCGCAGTCACCGAGATGTTCGGCATTGAATTTCCCATCATGGCCTTCACCCACTGCCGCGATGTGGCCGCAGAGGTAAGCCGGGCAGGCGGGCTGGGCGTGCTGGGCGTTAGCGGGCACACCGATGAGGGTCTCGACACCGACCTGGCCTGGATCCGGGAGCAGGTCGGCGACCGGCCCTTCGGCGTCGACCTCATTATTCCCGCCCGGTACGAAGGCGCCGACCGGGGCGGGCTGGACACCGACGAAGTGAGCGCGCTCATACCGCAGGAGCATCGGCAGTTCCTCGACGAGATGCTCGACCGCTACGACGTGCCCCCGCTGCCCGACAACGACGCTGCGACCCACAACTGGGGTCCCGCGGCCCCACTCTCCAGCCGCCGAGCCGATCGCCAGCTGGAGATTGCCTTAGCCCACGAGCCCGCCTTGGTGGCCAACGCGCTGGGCCCGCCGCCCCCGGCGATGATCGCCAAGAGCCACACCGCCGGGGCCAAAGTGGCCGCACTGGCCGGCCGGGCCGCCCACGCCGAGCGCCACGTTGCGGCCGGCGCCGATCTCATCATCGCCCAGGGACACGAAGCCGGCGGCCACACCGGCGAGATCGGCTCGATGGTGCTCATACCCGAGGTCGTGGACGCGGTGGCCCCCGTCCCGGTGCTGGGCGCCGGGGGCATCGGCCGCGGCCGCCAGATGGCTGCGGCCATGGCGTTGGGCGCGCAGGGAGTGTGGTGCGGATCGGTTTGGCTGACCACCGAAGAAGCCGAGACCAGCCCGGCAGTCAAGCAGAAGTTCCTGGCGGCCGCATCATCGGACACCGAGCGATCCCGCACCCTCACCGGCAAGCCGGCCCGGATGCTGCGATCAGCGTGGACCGAAGAGTGGAACCGGGCCGACACCCCCGACCCGCTGCCCATGCCCTTGCAGCTCATCTTGACCGGCGAGGCCCGCCGCCGCATCGACCGCATGTCCCACCACCCCGATAGCGGTGCCCAGAAGCTGGCCAACTACTTCGTCGGCCAAATCGTCGGCACCATGAACCAAGTCCTCCCCACCCGCCAGGTGGTCTACAACCTCGTCGAGGAATTCATCGAGGCGGTTGACTCGCTGCGCTCTCAACTCGAGGACGGATAGAGCAACGCCAAGGCCTCATCAACCGAACCAGCCCTTCGGATGATCCCCGCCTTTTCCTGCTTCACAAATCCAACTTCCACCAGCCGATCATGGAACTCAGCCAGCGGTGCCCAAAACCCGTCATCGTCCAAGAGCACCACCGGCTTGTGCCGCCCACCCTCATGAAGCCCCAGCTGTGTCCAGGTCGCGGCCTCGAACAGCTCCTCCATCGTCCCCAACCCGCCCGGCAGCGCGCAGAACCCGTCGGACAGCGAGTACATGAGCTGCTTGCGATCGTGCATGTCGTCCACCAAGCAGAGCTCGGTCAACCCCTGGTGGGCCACTTCGATCTCGTCCAAGAACTTCGGGATCACCCCGATCACCTCGCCGCCCGCGGCCATCACTGCGTCGGCCATCACCCCCATGAGGCCCACCCGGCCTCCGCCGAACACCACCCCGATCCCCTGCGCGGCCAGCCGCCGGCCCAGATCGGCGGCCAGCGCGGCGTGGCTTGGCTCAGTGCCCAGCGATGAACTGCAAAAAACCGCCACCCGCCTCTGCACCAGTCCCGAATCCAATGGCATGGGACAAAGGGTACCGGGCTGTGCCTTGGGCGAGAGGTCGTGGAAGAACGCGAACCCCATGTAGCCTGGCACGATCATGGCCGAGCACTCGATGAAAGACCGCCTCAGCGATTTGGAGCGCCGCAAGCACGAGGCCCTCCACGCCGGGCCCCAGCGAGCGGTGGACCGCCAGCACGAGAAGGGCAAGATGCTGGCCCGGGAGCGCATCGAGTACCTGCTCGACGACGGCTCCTTCCACGAACTCGACATGCTGGCCCGCCACCGGGCGCTGGACAGCGGCATCGAGGAGCGGCCCTACACCGACGGCGTGATCACCGGCTGGGGCACTATCGACGGCCGCAAGGTGTTCCTGTTCGCCCAGGACTTCACCGTGTTCGGCGGCGCGCTGGGGGAGGTGTTCGCCGAGAAGATCCACAAGGTGATGGACCTGGCCCTGTCGGTGGGCGCGCCCATGATCGGCCTCAACGACGGCGCCGGCGCCCGCATCCAGGAAGGGGTGGTCTCGCTCGACTCCTACGGCGGCATCTTCCACCGCAACGTCAAGTCATCCGGCGTCATCCCCCAGATCAGCGTGATCCTCGGGCCGTGCGCCGGGGGGGCGGTGTACAGCCCGGCCATGACCGACTTCGTGTTCATGGTGGCCGAGAAGTCGCACATGTTCATCACCGGACCCGACGTGGTGAAAACGGTCACCGGCGAAGAGGTCACCTTGGAGGATCTGGGCGGAGCCCGCTCCCATTCCACCAAGTCGGGGGTGGCCACCTTTGTGGGCCCCACCGAGGAGGAGGTGCTGGACGAGGTGCGCTTTTTGGTCGGCCACCTGCCGGCCAACAACCTTGAGGAGGCCCCCCGGGCAGACACCACCGACGACCCCGAGCGGCTCACCCCCGAGTTGCGCGACATCATGCCCGACAGCCCCAACCTGCCCTACGACATGCGCACGGTGATCCAGGCGGTGGTGGACCACGGGGAGTTCATGGAGTACCACGCCCACTGGGCCCAGTCCATCGTGTGCGGCTTCGCCCGATTGAGCGGCTACACCGTCGGCGTGGTCGGCAACCAGCCGATGGTGCTGGCCGGGGTCCTCGATATCGAGTCGTCGTCCAAAGCAGCCCGCTTCGTGCGGACCTGCGATGCCTTCAACATCCCGCTTTTGACGCTGGTGGACGTGCCCGGCTTTTTGCCCGGGGTGGATCAAGAGCACGGCGGCATCATCCGCCACGGCGCAAAGCTGCTGTACGCCTACTGCGAGGCCACCGTGCCCCGCATCCAGGTGATCACCCGCAAGGCCTATGGCGGGGCCTATGTGGTGATGGACTCCAAATCGGTTGGCTCCGACCTGTCGTTCGCCTGGCCCGGCGCCGAACTGGCCGTGATGGGCCCTCAAGGGGCAGTCGAGATCATCCACCGCCGCGAGCTCCAGTCGGCCGCCGATCCCGTCGCCCGGCGAGCCGAACTGGTGGACGACTACACCGAGCGCTACGCCAACCCCTACATCGCCGCCGAGCGGGGCTACATAGACGATGTGATCGACCCGGCCGACACCCGCCGTCTGGTGATCGCCGGTTTCGAGATGCTCCGCTCCAAGCGCGAGGAGCTCCTGCCCCGCAAGCACGGGGTCATCCCGCTCTAATCCCGTTTATCCGGAAAATCACCCCGGCACAGCCGAAAAGACCAGCTAGAACAACCCCATGACCGCCATCCAGATCACCCCGCAGCCCACCAACGGGGAAGTGGCCGCCATCCTTGCCGCCTACGAGGCTCTCTGGCCCCGTCCCTCGGTCGAACAGCCTCCCGCACCAGTCGCCCCGCGCTGGCGGTTCAGCGGGCGCTGGTGGACTGCACCGGCCGCAACCCGCCGCAAGCAACAAGGACTGCGACGATGACCGCAGATCCCGCTCGCCACCGGACGCCCGAGGAGTTGGAGACCGCCCTCGACCACATCCGCCAAGCCCCCGTCGACCACGGCACTCTCGAGTTGATCGTGCGTCGCCCTGCGGTGAACGAGCGAGAAGTGCTGGAATCCGGCCTGCTCACCATGGAGGAGGGCCTTGAGGGCGACACTTGGAACCAGCGGGGCTCAAGCAAGACCTCCGACGGCGGCCCGTTGATCGACGCCCAGATAAACATCATGAACGCTCGCACGGCTGCGGCGATTGCCGGACCCATCAAACGGTGGGCCCTAGCCGGCGACCAGCTCTACATCGACCTCGACATCAGCATCGATACCCTTCCCCCCGGCACCCGCCTCGCCATCGGCGAAGCCGTCATCGAGGTCACCGCCGAGCCCCACACGGGATGCGGCAAGTTCTCTGCCCGATTCGGCCGAGACGCCCTCCGCTTCGTCAACTCCCCCACCGGCCGCGTCCTCAACCTCCGCGGCATCAACGCCAAAGTCATCCACCCCGGCCCCATCCACCAAGGCGACCCGGTTACCCGCCTCCCCTAACGGGGCCACGGCGCCGACGGCTGCTTCGCCGCCGCTGACAGCCGCGCCAAATACTCACTCCGCGGAATCTCCACCGCCCCCAAACTCCGCAGGTGCTCCGTCGCCCACTGCACATCCAACAGCCGCGTCACTCCTCCATGAGCCAACCGCCCCACCAGCGAAACCAACGCCACCTTCGACGCGTCCCGATCGACATGGAACATCGACTCGCCGGCGAACAACCCGCCGATCGACACCCCGTACAGGCCACCGACCAGCTCCCCCTGTTCCGACCACGCTTCCACGCTGTGGGCCCACCCAAGTTTGTGCAACCGCACATAGGCATCTCGGATCTCCGGCGAGATCCACCCGTGGGGGCGCTCGATCGCCCGACAGGCGTCGACCACATCGGCAAACGCCACATCGGCGGTGATCCGATAGCGCCGCAGCGACCGGCGCAGCGACCGGGTGACCCGAAGATCGTCGAGAGGGATCACCCCTCGCGGATCGGGCGACCACCACCCCAGCTTGTCGGTGCGCCCCAGCGGCATCGGAAACAGGCCGGCCCGGTAGGCGGTCAGCAGCGTTCCGGGGGCCAGATCGGCCCCTACCGCCACCAAGCCATGCTCATCCGCCGTCTCCGCGGGCGGGAAGGCCCACTGGCTGGGCTCGGGGACAAGCCTCATCCCCATACTCTGCCCCACCCAAATGCTCTGGGTCGGGGCCGTTACTCAGATTCTTCGATGGTGACCGACTTGACGATCACCTGGGGTTCGGGAGCTCCGCCCAGCCGGTTGCCGGGCTGGTCGACATGGCTGGCCAGGATGTCCTCGGCCACTGTCAGGCTCTGCTCGTCCATCTGGCCGAACACCACGTAGGTGCCCTGGCTGTTGAGCACAGCGGTTTTCTCGTTCACCGCGAAGAAGAACTGGGCACTGGCGCTGTTGGGCGCTCCGGTGCGGGCCATCACGATCTGACCCGGCTCATAGGTGAACCCCGACCCCTCGTCGACAATGGTGTAGCCCGGCCCGGGGTCAGACGGCGAGTTGGTGTGGGGCGCCCCGCCCTGGATGATGCCGATGCCCGGATCGGTGCGGAACAACAGCGTGTCGTCGTAGTAGTGGTATCGGGCCAGCACCGCGAAGTTGTTGGCCGTGATCGGCGTGTTCACCGTATCGAGGTCGATCCGCATCTCCCCCGCAGTGGTGTCGAACACCGCGGTGTACTGCTTGGATCTGTCCAAGCACATGGGCTGGGGACCGTCGAAATCCAGGACTGTTGGTCCCGATCCGTCTGCGGGCGGGCATGCGCTCACGTCAATACTCCCTTCAGGAGTGGGGTCGGTGGCTTGTATATCGATGGAGTGGACGATGACCGACTCCGACGGCCGCCCTCCGAATGCGGTGGCGGGATCGTCGACATGCATAACCAGGGCATCCAGCACGACAGCCAGGCTGCTGTCTTCAATCTGGCCCAAGGTTGCCAGCCCCGATACCGGCTCGGACGGCAGGAATTCGTCGTAGGCCAAAAGCAGGAACTGTCCGGTCGAATCGCCCTGGGCCGACCACAGCAGCTGGCCGGCCTTGTATTCGACTGCCTCGCCCGGATCGACCGTGAATCCCGGGCCGGGATCGTCAGCAGAGTTGGTATGGGGCGATCCACCCTGGATGTAGCCCCCAGTGGGATCGGTGTAGAAGATGGCTGTTCCGTCGTAGTAGTCGTAGCCCGCCAGCACGGCAAAGGCGTTTACCGCCTCAGGAGCAGCCTGCGGGTCGAGCGCCACCCGTATTCGCCCCAGACTGGTGTCGAATACCGCGGTGTAGTCGATCTCGGGATCGAGGCACTCGCCGGGGGCTGCTTCGAACTGGGTCACTCGGAACGCCGGTTCCGCCGGGTCGGGACACGGGGTGACTGCCTCGCTCAGCTCGCCTCCGGGTGCGGGTGGCGGAGGCAGCTCGGGGAAGCCTCCACTTGCAGACGCGGCGTCGGTGACCGCGGTTTCTCCGGGCGCGGTGGCGACATCGCCGCCACCGCCCTCGTCGTCACCGCGAAGCGTCAGCCAAAGAACCAGCACCGCGACCACGATCGCCAATGCGATCAGAGCAACCCGCACCCCTCCAGAGCGAATCCTGCCCCGGGTCGCGGTCACCTTGGCCCGCTGTTGAACAACTTGGCGGCGCTCTCGCTGTCGCTGCCTCTTGCTGGTGGCCATCGTCTGTGAATCTAGGCCCGTTGACGCCCAAGTGCCTATCAGCCCGAGAATCTCGGATAACAACAACCGGAGCAGCAATCAGGGGCCGGTAGCGTTTCTGCCGTGGCCTTAGTGGTACAGAAGTTCGGCGGCACGTCGGTGGCCAACGCCGACCGCATTCGAGAAGTGGCCGATCATGTGCGGCGCTGCCGAGATAGGGGCGACCACGTGGTTCTGGTGATCAGCGCCATGGGCAAGGAAACCGACGAGTTGCTGGCGCTGGCCTCCGCGGTCTCCGACACCCAGCCGGGCCGGGAGCTGGACATGCTCATCACCGCCGGTGAGCGCAAGGCCTGTGCACTGGTATGCATGGCCCTCCACGATCTGGGGGTGCCCGCCGACTCCTTCACCGGCAGCCAGGCCGGCTTCATCACCGACACCAACCACGGCAACGCCAAGATCCTGGAGATCACCCCCGACCGGGTTCAGGCTGCGCTGGTGGCCAACCGGGTGCCAGTGGTGGCTGGATCGCAGGGGGTGAGCACCGAGAACGACGTGACGTTTTTGGGCCGGGGCGGCTCTGACACCACGGCGGTGGCCCTGGCCCACACCCTGGGCGCCGATGCCTGCGAGCTGTACACCGATGTGTCCGGTGTGTTCACCACCGATCCCCGGGTGTGCGCCGCCGCCCGCAAGCTGACCAGCATCTCCTTCGAGGAGCTGTTGGAGATGACCGCGGTGGGCTGTCCCAAGCCGGCAATGCGCTCAGTCGAGGTGGCCCAGAACTACGGCGTCAAGCTGCACATCCGTTCCGCATTCACCTGGGAGCAGGGAACCTGGGTGGTCAAAGAGGAGTCTTCTATGGAGCAACCCATCATCCGATCGGTCACCCCCGATACCTCCGAGGCCAAGATCACTGTCACCGGTGTGGCCGACCGCCCGGGCGTGGCCGCAGCCATGTTCCGACAGCTGGCCGATGCGGGGGTGAACGTGGACATGATCGTGCAGAACGCCTCGGAGCACGGCATCACCGACATCTCCTTCACCGTGCCTGACGGCGATGTCGACACCGCCGCTGGCATCACCCGTGGCCTGGCCGACGACATCGGTGCCACCGGGATAACGGTCGACCGGGATATCGCCCGGATCAGCCTGGTGGGGGCGGGAATGAAATCGCACCCCGGTGTGGCCGCCACCATGTTCGAGACCCTGTCGGAGAACCAGATCAACATCGAGATGATCTCCACATCCCCCATTCGCATTAGCTGCGTGATCCGCCAAGATTGCGCTGATGCGGCGACTCAAGCTCTGCACGAGGCCTTCGGCCTGACCCGATAACGGCATCAGTTCCTTGAGCCATCAAAAGTAGGCTTGTCGCCGTGAGAGTCGCGATTGTCGGCGCTACCGGCCAGGTCGGCGGGGTGATGCGCCGCCTGTTGGATGAGCGCCGTTTCCCGGTTGACGAGCTGCGGGTTCTGGCCTCGGCCCGGTCGGCCGGTCGCACTATGGCTTGGCGGGATCAAGACCTGCTGGTGGAAGATGCCGCCACCGCCGACTACCGAGGGGTGGACATCGCCCTGTTCTCCGCGGGTGGAGGCACCTCCCGGGAGCTCGCCCCCCGAGTGGCCGGAGCCGGCGCCACGGTGATCGACAATTCCTCGGCGTGGCGCATGGACCCCGACGTGCCGCTGGTGGTGCCCGAGGTAAACGCCCATGCCCTCGCCAGCATTCCCAAGGGAATCGTGGCCAACCCCAACTGCACCACCATGGTGGCCATGCCGGTGCTCAAGCCGCTGGCCACAGACGCCGATCTCCGCCGCCTCGTCATCTCGTCGTATCAGGCAGTGTCCGGAGGTGGATTGTCCGGAGTGGCCGAGCTGGACGAACAGGTGCGCAAGGTGGCTGACAGCGCCATCGGCCTCACCCATGACGGTCGGGCGGTCTCGTTTCCGGCAGCCTCCGCATTTGCCGCTCCCATCGCTTTCAACGTGGTCCCCGAGTGCGGCTCCTGGATTGACGACGGCTCTGGGGAAACCTCCGAGGAGCGCAAGCTGGTGGAGGAGAGCCGCAAGATCTTGGAGCTGCCCGATTTGGCGGTGAGCGCCACCTGCGTGCGAGTGCCGGTATTCACCGGCCATTGCCTCGCCATCAACGCCGAATTCGGCGGCCCCCTCAGCCCCGAGCGGGCCGCCGAGCTCCTGTCGGCCGCCCCCGGCGTCGTGCTCGACGAAGTACCCACTCCGCTGGTCGCCGCCGGCATCGACTCCACACTGGTCGGCCGGATTCGCGTCGACCCCACCGTCGCCAACGGCTTGTCGTTCTTCGTGGCCGGCGACAACCTCCGCAAGGGCGCTGCCCTCAACGCCGTCCAGATTGCTGAAGCTCTTAATGGCCTCGGTCGCCTCGAACAAGTTTTATAAGTTTATCAAAGATAGTTAATATAACAAAAACTATAGAAAACTTAGAAAACTGAACTAGGGTGGTGGTGTGGACCGACGGGACAACCCGTACACGCCGAATGCGGGCGCAAGGCCGCCGGTGCTGGTTGGGCGCGAGGAGGAGATCGAGTCGTATGACGTGCTCCTCGCCCGCCTCTCCGCTGGCCGCTCCGAGCAGTCGTTGATAGCCGTCGGACTCCGGGGAGTGGGCAAAACAGTGCTGCTGGGCGAGTTTCGCACTATCGCCGAAGAGAGGCAATGGCAGGCCATCGAGATCGAGGTCGACAAATGGGACGACCGTCAATTCCGGCAAGCCTTTGCCCGTCAAACACGCGAGGCCCTCCACGGTATCGCCCCTCGTGAGAAGTGGACCGATAGGGTCAAGCGGGCCGCTGGCCTTCTCAGGTCGTTTACCGTGAGCATCGATCCAGATGGAAAGCTCACGGCTGGATTGAGCGACAGCATGATCGAGGCGCACGCCGACAGCGGAATGCTGGACGCTGATTTGACCAATCTGCTGGTAGGGGTGGGCGAGGCTGCCAGCGACCAGGACACGGGTGTCGTCCTGCTGCTCGATGAGCTGCACTGTTTGGATCGCAGGCAGCTGGGAGCTCTCATTTCTGCCCTGCACAAGGCAGTACAGCGTGCCCTTCCCATTGCGGTGGCGGCTGCGGCCCTGCCGCAGATCCACGAGCTCGTTGGCGAAGCCAAGACATACGCGGAGCGGCTGTTCAGGTTCTCGCGGATCGGGAACCTTCGGGAGGAAGACGCGGCGCGAGCGCTGAGGGAGCCGGCAGCTCGACAGGGCGTCAACTTCAGCGAGACCGCAGTTCAGGTCGCCATAGACTTCACCGACCGGTATCCGTACTTCCTGCAAGAGTTCGGGGAGGCCGCCTGGAATATGGCCACCGGCAAGGACATCACCGGGCGCGACGCTGAAAACGCTCGAAAGATCGTCGAGGAGAAAATGGACTCCGGCTTCTTCAAGGTCAGGTTGGACCGCACTACCGAACTGCAAAGGATGTATCTGCGGGCGATGGCAGAGCTTGGCCCCGATCCGCAGCCGGCCAGCAAGGTTGCAGAACTGCTCAATCGAACTTCTCAGCAATGCGGAGGCACCCGTAAACAACTGATCGACAAAGGCCTCCTCTACACCCCGGACTACGGCTATGCGGCGTTCACCGTGCCCCTGTTCCACAACTACCTCAAACGGGCCATCCCCGAATTCGAGGCACCGCCAGTCCGCAGACGGCAGGCCAAGGCCCCATGAACCGCAGACCAGCAACGGGAAGACACCGGCCAAATCGACATCAAGGCCCTCGTCGTCTCCGCCGACTAGCGCGGCGGGTCGTCGCGATACCGCTGAGCCGCTTCTTCGAGGCTGAGGCCGAGTTGGTTGGCCAGCGAAGCCAGCCAGGCCAGCACATCGCCCAGCTCGTGAAGTCGCTCGGCGTCATCGCCCTTTCGAACCGCCTGGGCCAGCTCGCCCAGCTCCTCACACAGCCATGCCACGGTTGCAGGGATGCCCCGCTCCCGGTCTTGGAGACCGTAGAGCTCGTCCATGAGCTGTTGGAAGGCCGCAATCTCCACCGCAGCACGTTACCCACCGCGGTGTTAGAGGCGGTAGCCCCCATCCACGCCTATCACCTGTCCGGTGATGCTCACGCCCGCCTCTGATGCCAGCAACACCGCCATCGGGGCCAGCTCCTCGGGCGCCAAGATCCGGCGCTGGGCACTGTCGGCATGGGCATCGGCCCGAGCCTGGGCGGCGCTGACCCCCTGGGCCGCGGCCAGGCGTTCAAAGTCCACCAGCGAGGTGTTGGTCCACCCCGGACAGAGACAGTTCACCGTGATCCCATAGGGGGCGGCCGCCATCGCCAACTGCTTGGTCAACCCCACCAAACCGTGCTTGGCTGCGGTGTAGCCCACGCTGGCCGCGGCTCTTTTTGATGCGCCCGAGCCGATGTTGATGATGCGGCCGTAACCTTGGTCTCGCATAGAAGGGAGAGCCTCCTGGCTGGTCCAAAAGGCTGAGACTAGGTTCAACCGCAAGGTGCCCATGAACGCCTCTGCGTCTCCCGAGAAAGGGTCGTGATTCCCCCCGGCTGAGCCCCCCACGTTGTTGACCAGCACGTCGATGCGTCCAAATTCGGCCAGTGCCGCCCGCACCGGCAACCGCGCCTCATCCTCGTCGGATGCATCCGCCACCACCGCCAGCCCCTGTCCGCCCGCGCGGTCGATCTCGGCCACCACCGCATCAAGCTGTTCTCGAGTTCGAGATGACACCACCACCGTCGCTCCCTCATAGGCCATGGCCCGCGCAATCGCCCGGCCGATCCCCCGGCCGCCGCCGGTGATTACCGCAATCCGGTCCGCTAGCTGTCCGCTCACCGCGACAAAGGCTAGTGGTGTGTCGTGGGTTTAGCGCCGTGGATTGCGACGGCAGCGGCGTTCCTCGCAAGGCGCACCGACGCAGCCATACTTCCAGCGTACGGCAAGGAGGGGCAACGCCGCGAGGGGCGTCGATGCCTAGCAGGACACGCGCGAATAAACCCACGACACACCACTAGTGGCGTGTGCTCGCCGTCAACCGTACGAGATAGTCCGGTGGGCCAGCTTCCAGCCGCCTTCCGTGCGCACCAATCGATCTCGATACGTGCCGAACAGCGCGACCGACGGCTCGGCGGCGGTGTTCACCCAGAACTGCCAATAGGCGTCGGAAGTAGCCTCGTTGCCGTCCACCGCCACCGCCTGGGTGGTGATCACATGGCGAGTGTTGCTACCCGGTCCAACCGTTCCCGCCGCCCGTCGCTCAATGGCCCCCGCCAAGAGGTTCTCCCGCCCCCGAATAGCCGCCCCCGGCATCTCCCAAAGGGCATCGTCGGCGAACAACCCCGTGTACTCCTCCAAATCCCCCTCATCGGCCAACTGCGCCAGCCGGGCCACCACATTCCGAATCGCCGCATCATCGCTCATGTCGAGAGACTAACTTCGACCCATGCACGACCTCGCCATCCGCGCCGGAACACTCGTCGACGGCACCGGCCAAGCACCGTTCACCGCGGATATCGCCGTCAACGGCGGCGCCATCACCGAGATCGGCAATAACATCGGCTCAGCCCGCCAAGACCTCGACGCCGACGGCCTCCTGGTCACCCCCGGCTTCGTCGACATCCACACCCACTACGACGGGCAGATCTCCTGGGACCCCGACATGACTCCGTCGGTGTGGCATGGAGTGACCACCGTGGTGATGGGCAACTGCGGCGTGGGCTTCGCCCCGGTGCGCTCCGGCTCAGAGGAGTGGCTCATCGGTTTGATGGAAGGGGTGGAGGACATCCCCGGCGCCGCGCTGGCCGAGGGCATCGATTGGGAATGGGAGAGCTTCCCCGAATACCTCGACGCCGTCGAGCGCAAGCCCCGCACCATCGACGTGGCCGCCCAAGTGCCCCATGGTGCGCTCCGGGCCTACGTCATGGGTGAGCGGGGCGCCGACCACAACAACCGCCCCACTCCCGCTGAGGTCGCCGAGATGGCCCGGCTGGCCGCCGAAGGCGTTGCCGCCGGCGCGGTGGGGTTCACCACCAGCCGCACCATCAACCACAAGGCCAAAGACGGCGAGCCCACTCCCAGCCTCACCGCGGGCGCATCCGAGCTGTGGACCATTGCCGAGGCCGTGGGGCAAACCGGCAAGGGCGTGTTCGAGATGGTGGGCGACTGGGGAGACTTGGACGCCGAGTTCGACTTGGTGGCCGAGATGGCCCGAGTCAGCGGCCGTCCGCTGTCCATAACCATTGCCGTCCCCGACAGCCGCCCCGATCTGGGCCACCGGCTGCTCGACCGCATCGCCCGGGCCGACGCGGCGGGCATACCGCTCAGAGCCCAGGTGGCCAGCCGACCGGTGGGCGTGCTCGTAGGTCTCCAATCCACGTACCACGCGCTCCTGTCATGTCCCAGCTACCACCAAATCGCCGCTCTGGACCATGCCGAGCGGGTGGCCCGGTTGCGCGAGCCCGAGGTGAGGGCCCGCCTCGTGGCCGAACTGGCTGCCCAGCCCGTCCACACCTTCAATCAACTCGACAAGCTCTTCCCGTTGGGCGAATTCCCCGATTATGAGCCTTCGCCCGATGCCAGCGTGGCTGCCGACGCCACCCGACGGGGGGTCGCCCCCCACGAGGCCCTCTACGAGGCCTTGCTGGCCCGCGATGGCACCGAACTGCTCTATGTGCCGGTGATGAACTATGGCGCCGGCGACTTCGAGCTCACCAAAGAGATGCTCACTCACCCGCTAAGCGTCCCGGGACTGGGCGATGCCGGGGCCCACGTCGGGTTCCTGTGCGACGGCAGCATGCCCAGCTTTCTCCTGTCCCACTGGGGCCGCAACCGGACACGAGGAGAGACTCTGCCGGTGGAGCAGCTCGTCAAATGGCAGTGCGCCGACACTGCGGCTTTGGTCGGCTTCGACGACCGGGGCACGCTGGCTGCCGGTCAGCGGGCCGACATCAATCTCATTGATTTCGACCAGCTCAAACTCAAGGCCCCTGAGATGGTGTTCGACCTTCCCGCCGGCGGACGGAGGCTGATACAGCGGGCCGACGGCTTTGTCGCCACCCTGGTTGCCGGCCAAGCCGTGCTGGCCGATGGAGAGCTGACCGGCGCCCTACCCGGTCAGTTGGTAAGAAGCTGACCAGCCCCTCGTTCGCAAAAGGCTTCAACCTGTCCTGGGAATCCTCTATCGAATCATTAGTTGCACTTCCAACTATTGGACTTCCTTGATAGGATGATCCCATGGTCGAGTCACTGTCGGGAATCCCCCTCGACTCCTTCTACGGCGACGAGTTGAGGCCGGGTGAGTACCCCTATACGCGGGGGCTCTACTCCACCGGCTATCGCAGCAAGTTGTGGACCATGCGCATGTTCGCCGGGTTCGGCACCGCCACCGATACCAATGGCCGGTTCCACGCCCTGCTCCGAGCGGGGGGAACTGGGTTGTCCACTGCCTTCGACATGCCCACTCTCATGGGCCGCGACTCCGATCACGAGTGGGCGATTGGCGAGGTCGGCCGAGCCGGAGTCGCCGTGGACACCCTCGCCGACATGGAGGATCTCTTCGCGGGCATCGAATTGGACAAAGTGACCACCTCGATGACCATCAATGGACCGGCCGCCATCTGTATGGCCATGTACATCGCGGTGGCCGAGAAAAGCGGCGTCGGCCGCGGCGATCTCGGCGGCACCATTCAGAACGACATCTTGAAGGAGTACCAGGCCCAAAAGGAGTACATCTTCCCGCCCCGCCCATCGGTTCGACTGGTTACCGACCTGATCCGGTTCACCGCCGCGGAGATGCCCCGATGGCATCCGGTGTCCATTTCCGGATACCACATCCGCGAGGCTGGCTCGACCGCCGCCCAAGAGCTGGCCTTCACCCTGGCCAACGGCTTCGCCTATGTGGAGGCCGCCGTTGCCGCCGGGTTGGACGTGGATGACTTCGCGCCTCGACTGTCGTTTTTCTTCAACGCCCACAGTGACTTCTTCGAAGAGATCGGCAAGTACCGGGCCGCCCGGCGCATCTGGGCCACTTGGATGAAAAACCGTTACGGCGCCACCAACCCCAAGTCGCTGATGTGCCGGTTCCACACGCAGACCGCGGGGGTCTCCCTCACGGCTCAGCAGCCGGAGAACAACATCGCCCGGGTCGCCATCCAGGCCCTTTCCGCAGTTTTGGGAGGCACCCAGAGCCTGCACACCGATTCCTATGACGAAGCCCTGGCCCTGCCCACGGAGAAGGCCGCCCGCATCGCCCTTCGCACCCAGCAGATCGTGGCTCACGAGACCGGCGCCGCCTCGGTGGTCGACCCGCTGGGCGGCGCCCCCTTCGTGGAGTGGATGACCGACGAGATGGAGCGCCGAGCAGGCGAGATCTTCGACCACATCGACCAGCTTGGCCACGGTTCCATGCTGGAAGGGGTCTATGCCGGCATCGAAGACGGCTACTTCGTGGGCGAGATCGCCGACGCCGCCTACCGCTTCGAGCGCGAGGTGAACGCGGGGCGGCGCATCATCGTGGGGGTCAACGAGTTCACCGAGGGCGACGACGAGGAGGCCAATCTCCTGTCCATCGGCCACGACACCGAGGAGTTGCAGCTCAAGCGCCTTGCCAAGGTGCGAAACGACCGCGACGGCGATGCAGTGAATACTGCGCTCGCCGCGTTGTCCACAGCCGCCGAGCAGCCCGACGTCAACCTCATGCCCCCCATCATCGATGCGGTGCGAACCTATGCCACCGAGGGCGAGATCGTGGCCGCTTTGGAGACGGTGTTCGGCACCTATATTGAGACCGCGGTGGTTTGAGCCGATGAGCGACCCCTGTTGCGAAGCCGAATCTCCGATCCGGGTGGTGCTGGCCAAACTGGGGCTCGACGGCCATGATCGCGGATTGAAGGTCGTGGCCCGCACGCTGCGTGACGCCGGAATGGAAGTGATTTATCTGGGGCTGCGCCAGAGCACCGACAGCATTGTGGCCGCCTGCGAGCAGGAGGATGCCGACGTGATCGGACTGTCTATGCACAATGCGGGTCATCTCACCCTGGTCCCCCGGATGGTGCAGGCTGTCGATCAAGCCGGCTTGGATGTGCCTGTGGTAATCGGCGGGATCGTGCCCGCTCATGATGTCCCCACCCTCATCGAATTCGGAGCGGCCGCGGTCATCGGGCCCGGCGCATCGGCCGAAGAAGTTGTATCCGCGGTAGAGGCCGCGGTGGCCCGACCGACCGCTGCCCGGTGAGCCCCAACCACATTGGCGAACTGTTCGAAGCAGCCCTCGGCGGCAACCGCCGGGCTCTGGGCAAGTTGCTCACCATGGTGGAGAAACAGGGCAGCTCAGCCGCCATGGTGTCGGAGCGGGCCCATCGAGATGCCGGCCAGGCTCGCGTGGTGGGGGTAACCGGCGCCCCGGGGACGGGGAAGTCCACCATCACCGGACAGTTGGCCGGGGCCTCGGGAGCATCCCGACCGGCCATACTGGCCATCGATCCCAGCTCTCCACTCACCGGGGGGGCCATCTTGGGCGACCGGATCCGAATGGACAACCACGTCGGCTGTGGTGCCTTCATCCGATCCATGGCCACTCGGGGCCACGCCGGCGGATTGGCGGTGGCGGTGCCCGACGCCGTCCGCGTGCTCGATGCCGCCGGCTGCGATCCGATCATTGTGGAGACCGTGGGCGTCGGCCAGGTAGAGGTGTCGATCGCGGCCGCCGCCGACACCACGGTGGTGGTGGTTACCCCCGGCTGGGGTGACGCGGTGCAAGCCAACAAAGCCGGGCTGCTGGAAGTGGCCGACGTCTTCGTGGTGAACAAGGCCGACCGACCCGATGCCCGCGGCGCCCGTCGGGACTTGGAATTGATGCTGGATCTGGGCCACCGAAGCAGATGGCGGGCTCCCATCGTTCTGACCACCGCCACCAAGGCAGAGGGTATCGACGACCTGTGGGCAGAGATCGAGCGCCACACTGCCTATCTGCACGACTCCGGCGAGCTGATCCGCCGCCGCGGCCGCCGCCGCCGAGATGAGGTGGCCGATCGGATCGAACTCGAGCTGCGCGACCGGGTTCACCAGATCGTCCAGGGCGAACCAGGTGAAGCCGCTCTCGGCCGGGTGGACCGCAATGAGATCTCCCCCGCCGCCGCCGCCGAGTTGCTGCTCGCGGCGTTGAAACCCCACAATCCCCCAGAGGGCTGAAATGAGCACCTATAGCGCTCCTTTGGACGACATCGCATTTGCGCTGCGCCACATCGCCAGCTTGGATGAGCTGGCCCAGTTGCCTGCATGGGCAGACATCGGGCTCGACCACACCGAAGACCTCCTGGCCGAGGCCGGACGGCTGGCCGCCGAGGTCATTGCCCCCACCAACCAGATCGGCGACCAAACCGGCAGCCTGCTCGACGATAACGGCGATGTCATCACGCCTGAGGGCTTCCGGCAGGCCTACGGTCAGCTCATAGGAGGCGGCTGGACCGGGGTGTCAGCTGACCCCGAGCACGGCGGAGCCGGCTTTCCACTGGTCGTGGACGTGGCCATCCAAGAGATGGTCACCTCGGCCAACATGGCCTTTTCTCTGTGCCCGATGCTCAGCCAAAGCGCTGTCGGGCCGATCGGCGCCCACGGGAGCGACGAGCAGAAGCACCGCTGGCTGCCCCGGCTCATCAGCGGCACCTGGACCGGCACCATGCTGTTGACCGAGCCCCAGGCCGGCTCCGACGTCGGCGCGCTCATCTGTCGGGCCGAGCCCCAGGCCGACGGCACATATCGACTGTGGGGCCAAAAGATCTTCATCACCTGGGGCGAGCACGACATGGCCGAGAACATCGTCCACTGTGTGCTGGCCCGCACTCCTGGCGCTCCGGTCGGCACTCGGGGCATCTCCTTGTTCATCGTGCCCAAGTTCTTGGTGGGAGACGAAGGTGTAGCCGGCGAGCGCAACGCCATCCGATGCATCGGGCTGGAGCACAAAGTGGGCATCCACGCCAGCCCTACCTGTGTGATGGAACTGGACGGCGCGGTCGGCGAGTTGGTGGGCGAAGAGCACCAGGGAATGCCCCAGATGTTCACCATGATGAACAAGGCCCGCCTCTTGGTCGGACTGGAGGGCCTCGCCATAGCCGAGCGGGCCTACCAGCAGGCGGCCGCGTTCGCCGCTGAGCGACGCCAGGGCCGTCGTCTCGGTACCGAACCTGGCAATCAGGCCCCTATCGTCCAGCACCCCGATGTTCGCCGGATGCTGTTGGACATGCGAGCCCGCACCGAGGCCATGCGGGGATTGCTGTACCTCAATGCCGCAGCCGCCGACCAGGGGGCCCGCCATCCCGACCCGGAGCAGCGACAGCAATCACAGCAGCGGGCCGAGCTGCTCACCCCGGTGTCGAAGGCCTGGTGCACCGATCAGGGCGTCGAGGTGGCGTCATTGGGCATCCAGGTGCATGGAGGCATGGGGTTCATCGAGGAGACCGGCGCCGCCCAACACTGGCGCGACAGCCGCATCGCCCCCATCTACGAAGGCACCAACGGCATTCAAGCCATTGACCTCGTCGCCCGAAAACTTCCCATGGCAGACGGTGCTCCGCTGGCTGCGCTGCTCGAGGAGATGACCGGATTGGACAAAAGCCTGGACCAGGCCGTTGGCGCCATAGCCGAAGCTGCCCGCTGGCTGGGCGAGCATCCCGGCGATGACGCCCTGGCCGGCGCCACCCCATTTCTCCAGATGCTCGGCCTAACCGCCGGCGGTTGGGTCATGGCTCGCGCGTGGGCCACAGCTGAGAGAATCCAAGCCGTCGAACCCGATCAAGCTGATTTCTGGAGGGCCAAACAGATCTCCAGCCGGTTCTATCTCGACCAGATCCTTCCGACTGCCCCGGCACTGCTTCCCGCAGTCACCTCCGGAGCGGCTGCGCTGGGCTAGCTATCCGCCCAAGCGCTCCCGTGCTGAGGCGCTGCGGGCCAGTAGATGGGAGGGCACAGTAGCCCCGTTCACCACTACGTCTCCGCTGGAATCGCTTCTGCTGTCCCCGGCCGGCGGCTCCTCAGAACCGGTGATCGACTCCCCAGCAAGCTCATCTGAGTCAACGGCGGCCCGGGGTGTGGCCCTCTGGACCAGGAAGTCCTCCCAGTCGGCTTCTCTCACGAGTTTCTGGCGGTGAATCGACCCCCGCTCGGCCCCGCTGTCGAACCGCACCCAATAGCGCAACCAGCGCATGCCGGAATGCAGCATCACCTCGCCGGGAGTCCCCTTGGCAACCCCGGCCAAGTCTTCAGCGAGCACGACTCGCTCTCGCCGGTCTAAGACGTCGGATCTGCCAGCCACCGCTTCAGGGTATCCAGCGTGGGCAAGCTCGGAGAAACCGCCGGCGAGCAGTTCAATTCATTGACCACACTGGCCACATCAGTCACACTGAATTCACCAGGGGGTGCTTGGAATAATGTTGCAATTTGGTTACATTTATAGCCACCACCGCGACCGCGAGGGCCGATAGCTCCTCATGCACAAAATCCTCCGGGCCACCGTCCTCCTAGCGGTCTTGATGCCGCTGGTCTTCAGCGCAACCAGCGCGGCCCAAGACCCCTTCTTCGACGAGCGCCAACAGCAAATCGAGGAAAAGAGGCGCGAGATCGAGGACCGGCGCCGAGAGCAGGAAGCGCTCCAAAGCGAAGCGCTGTTCGCCATCAAAGAGCTGGATGTGACCAACGCCCAGATCGAAGAGGTGGACACGCGCCTCAACCAGGTGAATTCCTGGATCGCGGCCGCGGAAACCCGCTTGGAAGCAGTGGAGCTCTCTCGTGCTGCGGCCCAGAAGCGGGTGGCCGACGCCCGGGCACGGGCCGCCGAATTCGGCGAGGAGATCGCGGCGATTCGGGTGCAACTGCAAGACCAAGTAGTCGAGATCTATCTCGACTTGGTGTACGAGTCGAACTTCCTCCTCGAAGACGGCGATCCCAATAGAAGTGCCCGCCGCCAGTTTTATGTCGAGGAGTTGGGCGCTGATGCCCAAGTTCTCATTGACCGCCTGCGTCGGGCTTTCGACGACCAGCAGGCTGCGGTGCAGCAGGCCGAGCAGGCCCAAGCTGAGATCGTGCTGGCCCAAGCCGAGGTCGAAGAGACGCTTTCTGAGCTGGACAGCTTGAGGGAAGCGCAGGAGAAGCTTCTCGCAGAATGGACTCGCCGAAAGGCAGAACTCGAACAACGGATCGCGATCGAGGCTCAGACCAGGCGCGACATCGAAGCGGAAATAGCTGGGGCCAGCGAGGAGATCCAACAGCTGGAAGAAGAGATCGCGCGTGAGAAGGACCGCCGACTCAGAGAAGAATTGGAGCGCCAACGCCAAGCCAAGCTGGAAGAAGAAAGGCGTCAGCGGGAAGCAAGGCTGGCAGAGCTAAGGGAGAACGAGAGTCAAGGTCGGTTCGACAACCCCACTTTCTTCCAGCCGGTGCCGGGGGCGGCCGGGTCGGGCTTCGGCAACCGGGTTCATCCCATCTTCGGCACGGTCCGATTCCACTCCGGATTGGATTTCGGCGGCAACATGGGCGATCCCATCCAGGCAGCCGCCACCGGGACCGTTATCCAGTCCAAGTATCGGGAGGGCTACGGAAACACAGTGATCATCGACCATGACGACGGATGGACAACGCTTTACGCCCATCTATCGAGCTTCGCCGTATCGACTGGCGCCCAAGTCAGCCTCGGTCAGACCATCGGGGCAATCGGTAGCACCGGTTGGTCCACCGGACCGCATCTTCACTTCGAGGTCCGCTTCGAAGGCGTGCCCCAAGACCCAGCCAAGTACCTCTAATCTCCGGGTTTGGTTGTCCCAACCCTTTGTCCGCAGCAAGACTGGGCGAATGGAAGCCCTCGTCTTCGAGCGCAAACCCGCCCGCTATGTGGCGGCTGCGGTTGCCTCTCGAGTGGTTCCCAGCGCGGGCGGCAGCGTTGGCCCGCTGCGTCTGCGCGACATCGATCCGCCCGAGTTGCCCGGGCCGGAATGGCAAGCAATTCGTCCCCGGCTGACCGGCATATGCGGGTCGGATCTGGCCACAGTGGAGGGTCGCTCCTCCCGCTATTTCGAGTCGTTGGTCTCGTTCCCGTTCGTCCCCGGCCACGAAGTGGTGGGAATCAATGACGACGGGCGCCGGCTGGCCCTCGAACCGGTTCTGGGGCCGGCCGCCCGCGATGAGCCGCTCCCCTTCCCCGGTGCCGCCCCTGGAGACGGCGATGACTACGGCTACTTGCTCGGGGGCGTCATCGAAAACGGCATCCAAATCGGCTTTTGCTCCAGCACCGGCGGCGGTTGGGGAGAATCCTTGATCGCCCACCAGAGCCAACTCCATGCGGTGCCCGATCACTTCAGCGACGAGGCTGCCGTAATGCTGGAGCCGGCGGCGGGAGGGGTCCACGCCGCACTGAAGGCCCAAATCGAGCCGGGAGCCTCGGTGGCCGTGCTGGGCGCGGGCACGATGGGGCTGTGCTCGCTGGCCGCAGTGCGGTCGCTCACGTCAGCCGGGACGACCATCGTCACTGCCAAGCACCCGCACCAGCGGGACCTGGCTACCGCCTTGGGCGCCGACATCGTGGTGGAACCCCGCGAGGCTCGCCGGGCCGTGCGGAGGTTCTGCGGCTGTCGGATGTTGGGCGACTATCTATCGGGCGGAGTGGACATCACTATCGACGCCGTGGGAAATCCGGCATCGGTGGCCGATGCCATCGCCATCACCCGGCCTCGTGGACGCGTGGTGCTGCTGGGCATGCCCGAGCCCGCACGAATTGATCTGACCGGGCTGTGGCATCGTGAGACGGAGTTGGTAGGCGCATACACCTACGGGACCGAGACCCTCTCCGAAGGCCGAACCGCCAAGAGCTTTGAAATGGCATTCGACTTGGTTGCCGCCGCCAATCTCGAGACATTGGTGTCCGCCCGCTACCCCTTGAGCCAATATCGGGAAGCGATTGCCCACGCCGCTGAAGCCGGGCCCCGAGGCGCCATCAAGGTGGTCTTCGAGCAGAACGGCTGATCTACAGCAGCTTTCCCGCGGCCAGTGGGGGAAGACCGAAGTCAGCCCCGATAGCACTGATCTCTTCCACCAGGGCCACGGATAGGGGAATCCCCGAAGCCAGCCGCTCGGCCCGGTTTTCGTGCTCGATCTCGCCCGGCACGTAGATCCGGTCCACGCCTTCGGCCCGCTCGTTGCTGTGTACATCGCGAATGAGCTGGTCCATTTGCTCGCGAAACCGGTCCACCCCGCAGAACCGCTCCAAGTCCAGGGTCAAGAACATCCAACCCTTGGCGAGCCGGCGGTTGCCGACCAACTCGCATTCGGTCTGCTCGGTATGCCCAAAACTGCTCCCGGCCACGATTCCCGACAACACCTCCACCATCAGCGCAATCCCAAACCCCTTGTAGCCCCCGAACCAGCACAGATTCTGGGCCGATGCTGCTTCGGTATCGGTGGTCGGCCGACCCTGAGCGTCATTGGCCCAGCCTTCGGGGATGGTCGGATCACCTCGCTTCTTGGCCAGCAAGATCTTGTTCCCGGCCACCGCGGTGGTGGCGATGTCATAGACCACCGGCAGCTCTTCGCCGGCCGGCGCCGCCCAGGAAAATGGATTGGTCGAGAAAATCCCCGACCGGCCGCCGTAGGGGGGAACAATGGCCGGGCCATTCTGCACCGCCATGGCGAAGCAGCCGGCTTCGGCGGCCGGCAGCGTGTAGTAGGCCAATGCCCCCAGATGGGTTCCCTCCCGCACGGTGACCGCCGCCACCCCGTGGGCTTTGGCCCGCTCGACGGCCAACTCTACAGCCGCCACTCCGGCCACCTGCCCGAAGCCGATGCCGCCGTCAAGCATCACCGTGGCGCCATCGTCGCGGATCACCGTCACCTCGGTAGCCGGCCGCAGATGTCCTGATCTCAGTCGAGCCACATACAGCTCCACTAGATGCGCTCCGTGAGAGTCAACCCCGCGTAGATCGGCCTCCACCAAATTGTCGACCACGATACCGGCCTGATCCGGAGGGACGCCGAGCCCCTCCAATATGGCGCTCTCGTAGCGTCGCAGCTCTTCGTGATCCAGCAGGATCACGCTTGCGTCGCCCACTGCTCAAGCAGCCTCTTCAGACCTCGGAGGCCGATAGAACACGGCAAGCTGGGTCATTCCGGCCAGCACACCGCCGCCGGCGCCGATGGCCAGGCCGATGTAGCCGTCCAAATCGTCGTCGATGCCCAGAGCGCTGTCCACCGACCACTCCATAGGCCCCAAGGTGGCAACTGATATCGCGACCACGGCCAGCACGAAGGTGTACTCCCATCCTTCCCGCACGATCATGAACCCGTTGTGGCGGTGAACGGTCCACGCCGCCACCACCATGACACCCACCATCCCCGCGGCCGCCAGAGGCGTGAGAAAGCCCAGAGCCAAGAGCAATCCGGCGCCGATCTCCGTGAGCGCTGCCATCCAGGCGTGCAACTTGCCCGGTTTCATCCCCATGCTGTCGAACCAACCGGCGGTACCGGGGATGCGGCCGCCCTGAAAGATCTTACCGTATCCATGAGCGGCAAACGTGAGCCCAATGCCCACCCGCAAGATCAGCATTGCCAGATTCATCTCATCCATGGGCCCACAGTATCGGCCCATCTAGAGTGAACAGGTGCCTCTGTGGCTCAGCGTCGCAATTGCCATCCTCGCGGGGATGATCCTCATCAGGGTCGGCATCGGAATACTGCTCATGATCCGCCAGCCCCTTCCGCCGCCTCCACCGCCGGGAGAACTGCGCAAAGTCAAGATCACCTACCGGTGCACTCTTTGCTATGCCGAAGTTCGCATGACTGTCGCTCCGGAAGAAGACCCAGAACCTCCCCGCCACTGCGGCGATGACATGGATCTCGTCGCCCCTGTCGACGAATAGAGCCCGTTGTCCACAGCATGTGTACAATACTGGGTACAAACTACAAAGCCGTAACTAGAACGTAACCTGATCTCAGCCAACTGGCTAATGCCACTGCGTGGCCACCAGCATCCCGGCCAGCAGCAGTCCCAGACCAGACAACAAGTACCAGTTGTTGGTGTCTCCCGGCAGCAGTGCTACGTAGTTCAGCACGATCACGATGGCACCCAGCGCCAATAGAGCGATCATCAGCACCGGCACCCAGATCGGGCTGATCTTCTCAGCGGAGACCGGCACCCGGGGGGCGGCCTCGTTCTCGGGTCGGGTCCCCCTCGGGGTTACCCGACCGCCCTGCACTCTGCGCTTGGTCGGCTTGGCCATGAGCCAAGGATAGACCCGATGCAAACCGCTTCTAGCCTTGAGCAGCCTACCGATAACGTTGGCCCCGGTGAGTCCCCGCATTCTGGTGATCGACAACTACGATTCCTTCGTCTACAACCTCGTTCAGTATTTGGGGGAACTGGGAGCCGAATCGATCGTCCATCGCCATGACGCCCTCTCCCTCGATGAAGCCCTTGACCTCGATCCCGACGGTGTTCTCATCAGCCCAGGGCCGGGGCGTCCATCTGACGCAGGGCTCAGCAATGTTCTCATTCAAGAGTTCTGCGGCGTCCGGCCGGTGCTCGGCGTATGCCTCGGATTGCAGTGCCTCGGAGAGGTTTTCGGCGGGCGGGTGGTGCGGGCCCCGCAGGTCATGCACGGCAAGACATCGATCATCCACCACCGCGGTGATGGAGTCTTCTCCGGACTCCCCAACCCCATCGAAGCCACTCGGTACCACTCCCTGATTGTCGAGCGCTCCTCAGTACCCGATGTCCTGTCCATTACTGCGGAGACCGACGACGGGCTGGTGATGGGGTTGCGCCATCGCGATCACCCGGTTGAGGGAGTGCAGTTCCATCCGGAGTCGATCCTGACCTCATCCGGTCATGACATACTGAGCAACTTCCTGGCCCAGACTTCCTAGTAGCTGCGGGAGATTAGCCAGCCCAGGAAACGGCGCAACCGTCGTCGAAGCCCGGTGCGTCGCCATCGATGCCCTCAGCCCAACTGACAGCATTCGCCGCGGCTGCGGGCATCGGAAACGGGTATTCTAGGTTCCACTCCACCGAGAATCCGGGAATGTCGGAGTAACTCGCCACTAGGCCTCGGCACTCTGATTCAAATCTGTCCGACAAGGCATTCCAATTGGCGATGCTCCCCAAGGCACCCGGTTGGTTCGCAGCGGCAATGGAGCTTGCGTTCACTTGTGCGGCTGCATTCCTCGCCAAGGTCCGGCGGGGAGTGAGACCGTCAACTGGATCGTCGGGACCGGCGGGATCATCTGGTGCAGCGGGATCGCCCGTGGGCATTGGTTCCGGGGTTTCATCAGGCGGAATGACCGTTGTCGGCTGTCCCACACAGGCAGTCACCTCTGTTCCCCGCGGGTGTTCTTCGTCGGCCAACGGCGACTGACCCATGATGCGGCCAACCAATTCCTCAGTGTCGTTGGGGAAATCGCACTGGGGAATGGGTTGGATGAGCACCAACTCCAAATCATCCAGCCGCTGGGCGGCGGTCTCCGGCGCCAGCCCAATCAGACGGGGCATCACCACACTCTCCGGACCCAAAGAGACCACGATCACAATCGGAGATTCAGGCAGCAGAAGGACAGGGGGCGCTGGATCGGTGGTGATCACCAGGCTTTCCTCCACTTCGTCGGAGGGCTCCTCCTGAACTTCGTCGCTCACCTCGAGGCCGGCTTGGGCCAAAATCTGCGTGGCCTGGAGCAGAGTCATCCCCGTCACATCGGGTACTTCAATGGGCTGAATCCCTTCAGCCACAAAGAGCACCACCGTGTTGCCCGGGGCAACCTCGCTACCAGCCGCGGGCTCTTGGCGAAGCACTTGCCCCGCCGGAGCGGTCGAGCCCAACTCCACCCGCAACTCGGAAGGAAAACCCCGGTCCTGCAAGAAACGGGCGGCGTCATCAGCGCTTTGGCCCACCACTCCGGGCACAACCTCCGGAACTGCCCCTGAGCTCACCGTGATCTCGATTTCCCCCCCCTGCTCCACTTCATCCAACGCTGCAGGGGACTGGGAGATGACCTCGTTGCTCTCCACTGTGTCACTGGTTTCGAAAACTTGGCCGACCACAAAGCCAGCGGCCCGCAGCTCGCGTATCGCCGCCTGGCTCGACAGTCCCACCACATCGGGTACGGAAACCAAAGCAGCAGGGGTGTTGGTCATGACGGGCGGTGTGGCGTCTTCGCCGCCCTCGAGCACGTTGGACAACACAAAGAACACCAGCACTGCTACGGCGATGAAGATCACCGCCGCCGCCGTGTAGAGCCCAGCCCGTGACGAGGGTTCTAAGACGGTCACCGGTGCAGGCTGCGGGGCCACCGGCGGCTGGGGTGGTGCCCCGGCGGCTGGTGGGGGGTCCGCCTGAGGTGCACTGGTCGGCTCCTCCGGCACCTTGGCCGTTGGAGGTGAAAGCTCCGATTGGGCTTGAGCGGCCAGTTGTCGAGGGGACAACTGGTGGTGCCCCTCGCGAAAGCGCCGCAAATCCCGTTGGACGTCGCTGGCGGTCGGGTATCGCTTGTCCGGGCTCTTGGCCAGCAACTTCATGGTGATGGCTTCGAGCGATTCCGGCAGAACGACCCCTAGCGACGAGGGGGAGGGCACCGTTTGCTGGACGTGCTTGTACGCCACCGCCACCGAACTTTCGCCGGTGAACGGAGGGCGACCACAGAGCATCTCGTACAGCACGATTCCCAGCGAATACAGATCACTGCGATGATCGAGGGGCTGCCCCTGGGCTTGCTCCGGAGAGAAGTAGGTGGCCGTTCCCATCACTGAGCCGGTCTGGGTGAGGTTCGCCTCCGCTCCCCCGAATGCGGCAATGGCGATGCCGAAGTCGGTTACCTTCACCTTTCCGTCGGGCGACAGCAGCACGTTGCCCGGCTTGACATCTCGGTGGATCACCCCGTTGTTGTGGGCAAAGCCCAGCGCGGGGGCTACGTACATCGCGATTTCCGCGGCCCGTTCAGGGGCCAGGGGCCCGTTTGAGCGCAGCAATTCAGCCAGGCTCTGGCCTTCGATGTACTCCATGACGATGAAATACGTGCTTTCGTCCGATCCCCAGTCGTACACCGCCACGATGTTGGGGTGATTCAGATTGGCCGCCGCAGTGGCTTCTCGTCGGAATCGCTCCACAAAGCTCGGATCGGCGGCAAACTCCGGAAACAAGCGCTTGATGGCCACCGGACGCGACAAGAGGGTGTCCTGTCCCAAAAATACGTCGGTCATGCCGCCGCGGGCGATCTGATTTCTCAGTCGGTAGCGACCACCTAAAAGCCCCGGTTCTTTGTCTGCCATGGCGAAAATAGCGTACTTGCTGATTTGTTCGATTTACGGTAGGGCTACATCCGCGATGTCCACGATCACCACCGTGACGTTGTCGCTTCCGCCATTCTTCAACGCCAGGCTAACCAAAGCGTCGGCGGCCTCCACCGGCGACTCGAGTTGTATCAGGATCGCATGGATGTCCCGATCGGCCACCTCATTGGTCAAGCCATCAGAACAGAGCAGATAGCGGTGCCCGCTCACCGGCACCAGAGTCCAATCGTCAATCACCACTTTCGACTCGATGCCCAGCGCGCGGCTGAGGTGGTGCCGGTACTCGTGGGCGTTAGCCTCCTGTCGCGTGATCATCCCCGCCTTGACCATCTCCTGCACCACAGTGTGATCTTCGGTCAGCTGATGGAGGCCGCTCTCATCGCAGCGATACACCCGGGAATCGCCGACGTTCACCACCGCTAGCGCTTCCCTGTGGTCTTGCTCAACCACGGCCAGCACGCACAAAGTGGTCCCCATACCGGCCAACTCAGTGGTGGAATTGGATTTGGAGTGGATCTCCCTATTGGCCCGTGCCACCGCACCCAGTAGCTCCCCCACTGTAGGAGCCGGAGAATGTGAAGAGCGGCGTCCGAACCGATGACGACGACGGATCTCGGTTCGGGCTTCAACCATGACCTTGACTTCGGCAGCCAGCGTCTCCACCGCCATGGCCGATGCCACTTCCCCTCCCCGATGGCCCCCCAACCCGTCGGCAACCGCGAAGAGTTCACCTTCAACCAGTAGTGAATCTTCGTTTTTCTCTCGACGTCGGCCTCGGTCGGTGGCTTGTCCCGTTTCCAGCCGGATCATCAGAGTTCCATGCCCGTGGTGCCCCCACTCTGCGGTGGACTATAACCACCGCCCATCCCGATTGGCATTCGGGCCAAAGACATAGCCGTTGTTGGCCGAATTCCGGTTACCGATCTGAGCGCTCGTCTTGTACGCTGAGCCGCTCGACAACCGGCGCGAGTGGCGGAATTGGCAGACGCGCAGGATTCAGGTTCCTGTGTCCGCAAGGACGTGAGGGTTCAAGTCCCTCCTCGCGCACTTTTCGTGGTCAGCCCACCGTCTCCTGCGGAGTGGGGGTGGGGACTTCGGTCACCGGCAAGACCGGGGGCGGACCCCAGGCAATAGCGGCTTTGGAGAAGCCTGCGGCCACGGCCACGGTCAGGGCCAACTCGGCCAGTTCGGCCGGGGTGAACTCGCCGCTCAGCGCCTCCCGGTCGGCCGCGGTGAGCCCCGAGGGGTCGGAGATCACCGCGTCGGCCATACGCAGGGCCAATTTGAACCGCTTCGGCAACATGGGGGTCCAAGGCCGCCAGAGGATTGCCCGTCGCGGTCGCACTCATCCCAATCACCCACCGAACATCGTCAGCCACTGCTCGGCTGAGCGGGGCATGAACACATAGTTGGTGCGACGGGTCTCGCCCATCGAGGCAGAAGGCTGAGGCGAGTACAGGTGGCCGGGGTAGAGAATCGCAGTGTCGGGAACCCGGGCCAGCCGCTGCGTCAGGCTCTCATACATGGCGGCAGGGTCGCTCCCCGGCAAATCGGTTCGCCCGCACCCCTCCAAGAAAAGCGTGTCCCCAGCCACCAGCCGCCCACCGGTCAAGAAACACTGGCTGCCAGGGGTATGCCCCGGAGTATGGATCATCTCGATATCAACCGCCCCCACCAACAGCACATCGCCGCTGGTGTGCAGGCAGAGATCGTCATCCCCAATCCCAGTGGTCATGCTGACATAACGGGCCTCATCAGCTTGCACGTGCACCGGAACCGACACCAGCTCCAAAAGCTCAGCCACCCCCGTAATGGAGAACTGCATCATTGACCCGCCCACATGGTCAGGGTGGTAGTGGGTAGCCAACACCCCGGTAAGCCGCATCCCATCGGCTTCCAACAGCGCCACGATCCCCTCCGGGTCATACGCCGGATCCACCACCACCGCTTCCCCCGTCTCCCGATCACCAATCAGGTAAACAAAGTTCACCATCTGCCGAGCCAACATGTCCCCAGCCGCAACATCCCGTCCCGACAACAGCTGGCGAAAATACAGGCGCTCGTCTTCCACAGGCTCGATACTACGCAACCGGCTCATCATCCCCCTGCCGCCGCCAAGCCTGCTCCGCCAGCGACACAACCTCGCGCGCCGGCAACCCCAACAACTTCGAAGCCCGCACCGCCTCATCGTGCTCGACCTTCACCCGCCCCGCGCCGACCTTAACCCGAATCCGCCGCCCGTCCACGTCAACTTCTTCCTCGAACCGCGACCGAGGCCACCGTTCGATCAACTGCCCCCGAACCCCCAACGACCCGGTTTCGTCGACCAGGGTTGCCGCCACTTGATCGCCCAACGCGGGATCCGCCAATGCGCTCACCGTGTACGCCGGCCGCCCCTTCTTCATGACGATCGGCGTGATCCAGGCATCATGTGCCCCCGCGTCCAACAGCGCAGCCACCGTGTGGGCCAGCGTCTCACCGGTGGCGTCATCCACATTGGTCTCAAACAGCACCACCGGCTGGCCCTCGGGGCGAGATGCCGCCATGGTGCCTACCACCACCTGGGTAAGGTTGGGGCGATCTTCTAGCTGGTTGTCGCCAGCGCCAAATCCGGCGGCCGATATGGTCATCGGCGGCATGGGCCCCCATCCGGTGGCCAAGGCTGACAAGATCGCCGCCCCGGTTGGCGTGGTCAGCTCCAACCCCACATCCAGCCCAAACGTCGGGCAGCCCACCAATAGCTCCACCACAGCAGGCGGCGGGTTGGGCAGCCGCCCGTGGGCACTGCGAATCATGCCCCGCCCGCACGCCACCGCGCTGGAGTGGACCTCATCGATTTCTAGCACCTCCAGCGCAACGCAGGTGCCCACTACATCGATGATGGCGTCCAGTCCGCCGACTTCATGGAAGTGGACCTGCTCGGGTGGACGGCGGTGCAGTTTGCCCTCGGCCCGCGCCAAGGCATCAAAGATCGCCAGCGCCCGATCAGCCACTCGCTCGGGCAACCGGGCCTCGCCGATGAGCGCATTGATGTGGCTGGCAGTGCGCACCACCGATGTCTCACGGGTGATCACCCTCACATCGGTGGCTGCGATGCCTCCTCTCTGGGTGGGGTGAGCCTGAAGATCCCACCCTCCCAACGGCAAAAGCTCGCACATCTCCCGCACGTCACCCACATCAGCCCCGGCGTCGATCAGCGCTCCCAGCGCCATGTCACCGGCGATCCCGCTGAAGCAGTGGAACCAGGCAATGTGCGCCGGATCAGCCATCGCTAGCTCCGTTCATCTCAGCCTCCGACGACGACCGGTCCCTCGACTTGAACAACCGCAACACCGCGCAGGCCGCGCCAAAACCGTTGTCCACCCCCACCACGGTCACCCCCGCGGCACACGAGGACAGCATGGCCAAGAGTGCAGTTACACCCTCCAACGAAGAGCCATAGCCCGCACTCGTGGGCACCGCCACTACTGGAGCAGCCGTCAGCCCGCCCACCACCGAGGCCAGCGCCCCCTCCATGCCGGCCACCACCACCACGGCATCGGCCTCCGCCAGCGCCTCTGCCTCTGCGAGAATTCGGTGAAGCCCGGCCACTCCCACATCGTTCAGCCTCTGCGGGGCCAGCCCGTGAGCAGCCAATACCACCCCGCATTCGTCGGCCACCGGTAGATCAGCGGTGCCCGCCGCAGCCAACAGCACCCGCTCGGGCCTCGGTGGCACCGGTCTCCAGACTACCGTGGTCTCGTAGCGCTCGCCCTCCGCATGAAGGGCCAGCGCGCCCGCAGCCTGCTCGGCAGAAGCCCTGGTCAACAAAACCGGCCCGCCCGGCTGATCCAGCAGTTCTCCCACGATGGCCGCACACTGGTCCGGCGTCTTGCCCGGCCCGTAGACAACCTCGGCCAATCCTTGGCGGAGACTGCGATGATGATCCACCCGGGCAAATCCCAAATCGGCAAACGGCAGCCGTCTCAATTGCCTCACCGCGTCGTCGGCCGACATCGCGCCGTCACGCACATCGGCCATCAATTGCCGAAGAAAGGCTTCATCCACCTCAACATCCCGCCTTTCCCAACAGTTCTTGCAATTTACTCACAACGACCATGATTCCCTCTACCACTATCCTGCCCACTTGTGAATGCCTCTGCCCGAACTGTGCGTCATGTGGCCTATCTGGGACCACCGGGCACGTTCACCGAAGAAGCGCTTCTCACCCAGGCAGACTTGGCCGCAGCCGAGCACCAATTGTGCCGGTCGATCCCAGAGATCCTCGAGAGCGCCGCCGACGGCCAGGTGGATTTGGGCTTCACCGCTATCGAGAACTCCATCGAGGGCACGGTCAACGTCGCACTCGACGCCTTGATTTTCGAGCACGATCTGCTCATTCAGCGAGAGGTGGTCATCGACGTCCGCCTTCACCTCCTCGGACTCCCCGGCACCTCAATGGAAGCAATCCAGCGAGTCATCAGCTTCCCGGTGGCAACCGCTCAATGTCGGCGCTACTTAACCGATCATCTGCCCGATGCTGAAGAGGTAGCCGCCAATTCCACTGCTGCCGCGGCTCGTGATCTAGCTGACTCCCAAGACGCCGCGGCCGCCGCCATTGGCACCGTCCTGTCCCAAAAGCTCTACGGGCTGGACGTGATTGCCGCCGACATCGAGGACCACTCCGAGAACCAAACCCGCTTTGTGGCGGTTTCCCGTTTGGGGGTGCCCGCTCCCACCGGACACGACAAGACATCCATCGTGGTCTTCCAACGATCCGACCGCTCGGGCTCGCTGATGGGCATTCTCGCCGAGTTTGCAGCCCGCTCCATCAACCTCACCAAACTGGAGTCGCGTCCCACCAAAAAAGCGCTGGGCGACTATTGCTTCCTCATCGACCTCGAGGGCCACGTCGCCGACCAGCTGGTAGCCGACTGCCTCACCAGCATTGTTGCCAAGCACGGCGAGGTGAAGTTTCTCGGCTCCTATCCCACCAATACGAGGGGAAACGAAGAGCAGACCACCGCGGCCACCTCAGCATGGACTGAGGCTCAAAGTTGGATCGAAGACCTCCGCCGCCAGGTGGGCAACTCCTAATTTGACAGTTTCTAATAGCTTCCATTAGAAATTACTCCGATATCACCCCCACCCAATGGACGCGGAGGAGATCATGGAGTTCGGCATTTTCGTCAACGGCTACATTCCCGGGCCGGCAGCCCACAACACTGAAGCGGAGCACACCGCTTTGATGCGAGAAGCCCACTATGTCATCACCGCTGACAAATACAACTGGAAATACGCCTGGTTCGGCGAGCACCATTGCCTCACCGAGTACAGCCACATGTCGGCCCCCGCCCCGGTCATGGGCTACGTGGCCGCCAAAACCGAGCGGATCCACCTCTCCACCGGCATAACCAGTCTGCCCACCGCCAAAGAGCACCCAGTGCGCATCGCCGAGCGGGCCGCCATGCTCGACCACATCACGGGCAACCGATTTGAGTTCGGCACCGGCCGAGGAGCGGGCAGCCATGAGGTGGCCACCTTCGGCGGCTTGACGCCGCCCGAGACCAAGTCTATGTGGGACGAGGTCATCCGGGAGATTCCCCGCATGTGGGAGCAGCGCGACTACTGCTTCGAGGGCGAGCACTTCTCGGTGCCCAAGCCCCATAACGTGCTGCCCAAGCCGCATGGCCACGGCCATCCCCCCATCTGGGTGGCGTGTGGCAACCCGCCCACCTTCGCCAAAGCCGGCTCGTTGGGCATCGGGGCCATTGCCTTCAACTTCGAGCCCATATTCAACCTCCAGGGCCGGATCGACGCCTACAAGGAGGCCATCCAAAGCCCGGTGGAGCAGGTCGGCCAGTTCAAGAACGACAATGTGATGATGACCAATGCAGTCATCTGCCTCGAAGACCGGGAGCGGGCCCGGGAGATCGCCAAGTCGAAGGGACGAGGCTATCTGGTCACGATGGTGAACCTCTACCACGACACCATGCCCAAGTCCCCCGACGCCATCACCTGGCCCTCGGCCCCAAACCAGATCGAGTGGACTGACGAGATGCTCGATGGAGCCATTGCCGGCGGCTACATGCTGTGCGGCAATGCCGAAGAGGTTTGCGAACAGGTGGCCCGCTACCAAACCGTCGGCTGCGATCAGGTGGTTTTCGGCCTGCCCGGCGAGGGCATGGAACACGACGAGATCGACGAGATGTTGGAGGTGTTCGGCTCCAAGGTGATCCCCGAATACGACCTCGACCCCATTCATTCGACCGACCGCTCCCGGGCCACCGCCCAACGCCGGTACCCCGACTTCCAGTTCCCGCTGCCCGAGGGCATCGAAGTAGAGCTCATCCCCGAGACAGCCTTGCTGCCCCTGGGCCACAAAAGGTAGCCCCACCACACCGAGGAGCAGCGGCTGTGCCGCGCGACGCCACCGAAACCCGCATCCGACTGATCAGCGAGGCTGAGCGCCTTTTCGCCGAGCAGGGCATCTGGCGGGTGCGGGTTCAAGACATCGTGGCCGCCGCCGGGCAAAAGAACAGTTCGGCACTCAGCTATCACTTCGGCTCCCGCAGCGACGTGCTCAACGCCATTTTGCGGGAGCACGGTGAGCCCATTGATCAAGACCGAGGCGAAGTGTGGGCCTCTTTGGACGACGACCGAACCCCTGCACTCATCGAGGCTCTGATCCAACCTCTCACCCGTCGGCTGGCCACCACCAGCGGTCGATGCTACCTGCGGATCGTGGCCCAGCTCAGTGCGGAGTTCAGCCGTTGGGATTTCGATCCCACACACGTCCCGGTAAATCTCAACGCCATATTGCGGCTGCTGCGAGATCGCGCATCGGTCGACGACAAAGCCCAACGCGACGAGCGAGTTCTCGGCATGATCCAGCTGATGACCGCCTCATTGGCCGAGCGGGCCCGCCGTACCGAAGCAGGTCATCCCCTAGCAACTCATGACGACGTGTATGCCGCCAACCTGGTGGACATGCTGACCGGGATCATCGAGGCAACCTCCCGGACTGCGGCGGCGACACCATGACCATGAACCCGGCACCCATCCATCTCGACGCCGACTACGCCGCAGGCACCGATTCGGTGGACTCCGAGACCCTCGTCTGCAAGGCCGTTCGCACTGCTTTGATGCATCACCGACCGCCCCAATAGGCCATGCTTTGGGAATGAATCGATTTGAGAACAAAGTTGCCATCATCACCGGCGCGGCTTCCGGCATCGGTGAGGCCACCACCGCCCGGCTGCGCTCCGAGGGTGGAACCGTGGTGGGCATCGATCGGGACCCGATAAATGACGTCGACATGGCCATCCAACTGGACCTGCTCGACCTGGACGCCATCAAACCCGCCGTCTCCCAGGTGGTGAATGCCTACGGCCGCATCGACGTGCTGTGCAACATCGCCGGAATCGGCCATTTTGCCCGGGACGAAGACGAGACTCTCGAAGCATGGAACCGGATTATCGGCGTGAACCTCACCGGCACCTTCTTCATGTCGCAGGCCTGCTTGCCCCACTTGTTCGAGTCTCAGGGCTGCATTGTGAACACCGCCTCCACTGCGGGCACCAACGCCCAGCCGTGGAGTTCCGCCTACTCGGCCTCCAAGGGCGGGGTTATCGCTCTGACCCAGACTATGGCCAGCACCAATGGTCGGTCGGGAATCCGAGTCAACTGCATCGCCCCCGGCGGTGTCGAGACCGAGATCTACAAGCAGTTCATGCCTCCAGAAGACGTCGACCTGACCCTCATAGCCATTATGGAGCCCTTCCACCGCCCGGCCCAGGCTTCCGAGTTGGCCGCAGCCTTCGCCTTTCTCGCCAGCGACGACGCCAGCTATTGCAACGGGATCGTCCTTAGGGTTGATGGAGGGACCAAGGCATGAGCCAGACGTCTCCTCCCCTCGCCGGTGTTCGCGTCATTGAGAGCTCACTGCTCGGCCCTGGTCTTTTGTCCACGTTCTTGTCCGACCTCGGTGCCGACGTCATCAAGGTCGAGCCTCCGCAGGGCGACTACATCCGCCAGATGACCTGGCCCATCGTCAACGGGGTGTCGTTGCTGCATTTGCACACCCACCGGGGCAAGCGCAGCATTGTGCTGGATCTGCGCCAACCTGAAGGTGTGGAGCTTTACTTGGAGCTGGCCCGCAATGCCGATGCCGTGGTGGAGGCAATGAGGCCCGGTGCTTTGGAGCGGCGCGGTTTGGGCTACGAGCGGCTCAAAGAGATCAACCCCCGCATCGTGTTCGCCACCATCAGCGGATACGGCATGACCGGCCCCTACAAGGACATGCCCAGCCACGGCATCGCCTACGACACCTGGGCCGGTCTTATTCCTCCCGACTATGACGATGACGGCTTCTGCCGCATCCCGGAGATGCCCAACATCGGCATCAATGTCGGCCCGCTCATCGGTGCCCTGGCCCTGTTGGCCGGCATCACCCGAGCCCGGACCACTGGCGAGGGCTGCCGCCTGGAACTGGCCCAATCCGACGCGGCCGCTTACATGGACTGGTATCGCATCGAAACGTGGAAGGCCTACGAGCGGCCCGAAGACGAGGTAACCGGGAACCCGTCGGATGACTACGAGCGTCGGGCACCGGGCCTGGCCGGCATGTGGGAGGGCGTCCGCTACCAGATGTACGAATCATCCGACGGCCATGTGCTGTTCATGGCCTCCGAACAGGCTTTTTGGCGCAACTTCTGTGAAGCCCTCGACCGAATGGACCTGTTCGACCGCTGGCCGGGGTCGAAATACGCCGACCACGCCCGGGGCAATCTGGAATTGCAGCGGGAGCTGCGGGACATCTTCCACACCAAGACCAGCGCGGAGTGGCTCGAGTTCGGGAACCGGGCGAACACCCCCATCGCACCGGTGAACAACGCCAAGAACGTGGTCGACGACCCGCAGTTTCAAGACCGGCTGCCGTTGTTCACCACCGAGCAGATGGGCTGCGAGCAGCTTCCCCTGCCCGTCAGGTTTTTCGACGAGGACCTCCCCATCCCCACCCCCGCCCCCACCGTCGGCCAGCAGACCGATGAGGTGCTGAGCGAGGTGCTCAACTTGAGCGACGACCGCCTGGCCGAACTGCGGGACCAGGGCATCCTGGGATGAGCAACTCCGGCTCGGGCAACTCGGTGGATGCCGACATGCTGAGCGAGGCCGTTGAGTTGACTCGCGAAGCCGGGCGACTCACGCTGGATTGGTTCAACAACCATGAGTTGTCGGTGTATCGCAAAAACGACGGCTCGCCGGTCACCGACGCCGACAAGGCCGCAGAGACGTTTCTTCGACAAGCTCTGGACAGGAGATTCCCCGACGACGCCGTGATCGGCGAAGAGCACGCCGACACCGAAGGCACATCGGGGCGGACCTGGATCATCGATCCCATCGACGGCACCCGCAGCTTCGTGCGCGGTGTGCCGCTGTTCACCACCCTGCTGGCCATGATCGACCAGCAGGGTCCGGCCATCGGCGTGGTAGCCGTTCCTGGTCTCGACGAGGCGGTGTGGGCTGGTCGCGAACTGGGCTGCTTCCACAACGGCCGCCGTACCAAGGTGAGCGCGCAGAGCGACCTAGACCGGTCGTATCTGTGCGCATCGGGCTTCGAATGGTGGCCCGACGGCACCTTTGACCGCGTGAGGCAAAGCGGTGCCCGGCTCCGCACCTGGGGCGACGGTTACGGCTACGTCTTGGTGGCCACTGGCCGAGTGGAAGCCATGATCGACCCCGGCCTCAACCTGTGGGACATTGCTCCCATGCTAGTAGTGATCCCCGAATCCGGTGGCCATATAACCCAATGGGACGGCAGCACCACCGCCAGTGCCGGCGACTGGCTAGCCACCAATGGGTCCATCCACAATCAGCTGATTTCTCGCCTCCTCGGAAGCTAGTGGTGTGTCGTGGGTTTAGCGCCGTGGATTGCGACGGCGCTAAACCCACGACACACCACTAGGTTCCAGCGAACATCTCGCAAACAACCCCTTGCGCGGCCATTTTGTCCATAAACTCAGCCGCGTCCACCACCTCGGCCAGCCCTACAGCCCCAGCGTGGAGCAGCTTCCCGGCTGCAATTGTCTCGATCGCGCTCATCAATACCGCCGCCGCCGCCGCGCCCGGCGGTGCCGACACCCCCAGAATCTGACCGGTCCAGGTCTGACCCTGCTGGCCCCTCGCTTCTACCCGCACCGCTCCCAGCATTCCCTCGGGGTGAGGGGGACGCAACATGGGCAACCAGGAACTGAACCGGTCCCTGCGAGTAGCCGCCATTCGGGCAGTGATCCGATCCGCCTTGGGGAACTTCCGTATCAACAGCATTGGGTCGGGCAGCGCCGCCCGATAGCAGTCGGCTGCGTCTACCGGGCTGGGGAACCAGCACAGCTCCCGGCCCGATCCTCCCGGCCGCTGCTTCCACCCCCCTCGCCACTCCAACGCCAACGAACTCAAAGCCCGGTGGTGCTGGCGAGCGCATGCCGGCCCGCCGGTGCCGAATTTGGCAACATGCACCTCAGTCACCCGATCGAATTGCGTTGCCGCCCGAACGGCCAGGACATCGCTGAGCCCGGGAGCCATGCCCACCCCTGCTACCACCAGCGCGTTCTGTCGCCGAGCGGCATCATTCATGCCCAAGAGCCGTTTCACGTCGGATACCGAGTCTGACGTCGACAGCAGTACTCGTGCACGGCTCAGAGATCGGCGCGCCAACCGGGCCTGGCTACCCGATGCTGTGGCCAACACGACGACGTCCGCCGAATCGTCGAGATGGCCCACTGTCACTGGAGAACCGCATCTCTCCGACAATTGCCAGGCTCGGTCTGGATTGCGATCAACAACAGCCACCCGCCCTCCGGCCACCGCCGGGCTGTGGGCCAAGCGCTGCGCAACTCCAGAACCGACTATGCCCGCGCCGACAACCAAGACGTCCATGTTGGTGAGCTGGAGCAGATCAGATGGAGTCGCTGCCGCTGATCTGCCGCCACCCACCCGACTGTGGCGCTACGCCCCCCGAGCCCCGGGCACGCAAGATGGCTGCTATGGCCGCTGCTCCTGCAAGCGCAACCAGCGCTCGTCGCAGAATCTTCACGTCCTCCATCCTAACGAACTCCGCCGCTAACGCAACCGGGTCAACACAGCCCTCGAGGGGACGTGGGGCTAGCTGGATTCGAACCAGCGACCTCACCCTTATCAGGGGTGCGCTCTAACCGACTGAGCTATAGCCCCGAAGCCAGGTGGAAAGACTACTTTCGAGGATTCCCGGCAGGCCAGCGAAATCCCTGAGGCCGGGTCCGAGGCCGCTGGCGAGCTGTCTCCTCTTCGATGACCGTGACCCTCATTCCCCCGGTCAGATCACTGATGAGGTTGAACAAGACGCACAACAAGACGTTGAAGAATGTGCCTGCTACCACAAGCACTAATCCGCCGACAGCCAAGCCTCGGAAGATCTGACCGGCATTGAACTTGAATTCTTGCAGCGCGAACAGCTCCTCGATGAACGATTCGGTGTCATCTACCGTGCCAGACCCCACCGCGATGCTCCACAGCATCACCCCCGCCAGCATCACCATCACCCAAAGGCACAGGTAGAAGATCAAGGAGATCTTCAGTACCGACCAGGGTTCGACATGGCGGACAACTCGGCGCACCTTTCGGGCCTGAAGCCGCACTGCCCGCCGGTATTCCCTCGGAGTCACCTTTACCGGCTGGCGCGCCACGGCCTGGCCTGGCGCCGGCATAACCGACGCGTCGCTCACCCGACCGGCGTCGATGGACACAACTCGAAGTGTACGGGATCGAAGGTGGGGGAATATTGGCAGCGCCACCACATAGGAGGTAGGAATTCTGCCCTCGCTGCGGCCGTTGCTCCATCCCGCCGAACCACCACCTCGGTTCGGAAACCATCTCTAGCCGACGAAATCAGGACGGCTCCGTTGGCGGCGGCAATCTCCCCAGCGGTATGCGGCTCGGCGGCCTCGGCCATCGCTACCACATCTGCGACGGCGGCTACCCTGGCCCGGCGAACGGCATCAGTACCGAGTTGCCCCAGCAAAACGATCGCCATCCCGATCACCGACAGTAGTCCCACGACCAACACGGAGATAGATCCCCGCTCGTTCACATGCTGCTCCAAGGGCCATCGCTGCGGGGAAGCTTCTACCCAGACTACTCCTGGTCGCCACCGATAAAAACCGGCGCAATCCCTGCGAGTGTCTGATCCTCGGACAACGCCATGATCCGCACCCCGGCGGCGTATGCCCCTTGGACCGAGACCGATGACACCGGCATCCGGATAGTCACTCCGTTGGAGGCCACTGCGAACACCTCATCGTCGGGGTTGATCACTCGAGCGGCCACGACTACTCCCCGCCCGCCATGAAGCTTCATGGCGATGACTCCCTTGTTGCCCCGATGCATTGACCGGAAATGGTCCAGCGCCACCCGCTTGCCGAAACCTTGGTCGGTAGCCAGAAGCATCTCGCCGTCGGACTGCACCGCACTGGCCGCCACAACTACATCACCCCCAGCCAACTTCATCCCCCGAACACCAGCCGCGCTGCGGCCCATCGAGCGAACCTCGGATTCCGAAAATCTCATAAGCCGGCCTGATGCGCTCACCAGGCAGATGTCGTCGGTTCCGCTGGTGGGCAGCACCCGCACCAACTCGTCGCCCTCCCGCAAATTGATGGCAATAAGTCCTCGAGAGCGAGATTTGTCGTACTCCAAGAACCGGGTTCGCTTCACCACACCGCGACAGGTCACAAACAGCAGATATCTCATAGTCTCGTAGTCCCGGGTGTCAATCACCGCGGAAACAGTCTCGTCGGGTGCCAACTGGAGCAAGTTCACAATGGCCATGCCCCGAGCAGTGCGACTGGTTCGGGGCACTTCATGGGCCTTGATGCGGAACACCCGGCCCTTGCTGGTGAAGAACATCAGATAGGCGTGGGCCGTGGTGTGGATGAGCGTGGCGACATAGTCTCCGTCTTTCAGATTGGCGCCGATAACCCCCTTGCCGCCTCTCCCCTGGGTTTTGAACTCGTCGGGCGTCACCGTCTTGGCATATCCGGCCGCGCTCAGGCTGAACATCAAGTCCTCGTCGTCGATCAGGGCCTCGATGTCGATCTCACCCTCGTCGACCATGATCTGGGTCCGCCGCTCGGTGGCGTAGCCCTTCCTCACCTCAAGAAGCTCTTCTCGAATGACGGCTCTCAGCTTGGCGTCATCGGCCAGAATGGCCTCCAGCTCAACGATCAGCGCCCGCTTCTCGGCCAGCTCATCGTTCAGCTCCTGCGTTCCAAGCTGGGTGAGCCGGCCCAACGCCATGTCAAGGATGTGGTTGGCTTGGATTTCGCTGAACGCGAACTGCTCGCCCATCAAACTGGTCCGGGCCTCGGCCCGGTTCTCTGAGGCTCGAATAGCGGCGATGACCGCATCAATCATCTCCACCGCCCGCACCAGGCCCTCAAGGATGTGCTCTCGGCGGCGAGCTTCCTCCAAGCGGAACTGGGTGCGACGACTCACAACCTCTTGCTGATGGCTCGCATAGGCTGCCAGGCAATCGCGCAGCGTCATTGTCCGCGGGACTCCGTCGGCCAGTGCCACCATGTTCACCGGGAAATTGGTTTGCAGCGGGGAGTACTTATAGAGGTTGTTGAGGACGACGAGCGCGGGAGCGTCTTTCTTCAGATCGAAGACCAGCTTGGTCTTACCCTTGGCCGACTCGTTGTGGATCTGGCGAATGCCCTCGATCACCCGCCGGTTCACCAAATCGGCCACTTTCTCCTCAATGACCTCGGCGCTGGTCTGATAGGGGATCTCGGTGACCACTATCCGGGTGGTGGATCCACTCTCCTCGATTTCGGCCAACGCCCGAACCTTTATCGTCCCCTGGCCAGTGGTGTAGGCGTCCCGTATGCCCTGGTGGCCCATGATGCGACCCCGAGTGGGAAAATCGGGGCCTTTCACAAACTCCATCAACTTCTCGTTAGTGGCCTCGGGATTTTCCAGCATGTGGTCTACCGCGTCGATAACTTCGCCCAAGTTGTGGGGCGGGATGTTCGTCGCCATGCCCACTGCAATGCCCTGACTGCCGTTCACCAGCAGATTGGGGAATCGCGACGGCAGCACCACTGGCTCCTGCTCAGTGGAGTCGAAGTTGTCCGAGAAGTCGACCGTCTGCTCGTCGATGCCGTCCATCAGCCTCATGGCCAGCTCATGGAGGCGACATTCGGTGTATCTCATCGCCGCCGGCGGATCGTTGGGAGATCCGAAGTTCCCATGAGGGTCGATCAGCGGATGACGCAGCGAGAAGCTCTGCCCCAAACGCACCAGGGCATCGTAAATGGCCTGGTCGCCATGGGGGTGGTACTTGCCCATGACATCGCCCACCACCCGAGCACACTTCACATATGGCCGATTGGGGCGATTCCCCTGGTCGTACATGCCCCAGAGGATGCGACGATGCACCGGCTTGAGCCCGTCTCGCACATCGGGGAGTGCCCGGGCGGTGATGACCGACATGGCGTAGTCCAAGAATGACTGCTCCATCTCGGTTTGGATGTCGATGTCCTGGACAGCGCCTTCCGGCGCTTGCTCAAGCTCAGGAGGGGCGTCAATCTCGTCGGGCACGGGATTCCTTGGCGCTCATATGTCCAAAAAGCGGACGTCTTTGGCGTTGGTCTGGATGAACCGCTTGCGGGACTGAACATCCTCCCCCATCAGCTTGGAGAACACCTCGTCGGCCGCTACCGCCTGTTCTACTGACACTCGCAGCAGCGTCCGCTGGGTCGGATCCATGGTCGTCGACCACAACTCCTCGGCATCCATCTCACCAAGGCCCTTGAGCCGCTGGAACTCCGCATTGTGCTTGGGATTTTCTGCCAAAAAGGCATCTTTGGCGTGGTCGTCTTTCAGATAGATCTTCGACCGTCCGACTTCTGTGGAATAGAGCGGGGGCTGAGCGATGTACACGTGGCCCCTTAGCACCAGCTTGCGCATCTGCCGATAGAAGAACGTGAGCAAAAGAGTTCGGATGTGGCTTCCGTCCACATCGGCGTCGGCCAGCAGGATCACTTTGCCGTAGCGGACCCGGGACGGGGCCTCCGCATCTTCCTCTGGCGTCTCCTTGGCGCCGTTGCTCTCGGCCACGTCGAACTTGTCGCCAAAGCCCGCACCGATCGCCGCCACCAGGGATTGGATCTCAGTATTGCGAACCATCCGATCGGCCTGTACCCGCTCGACATTCAAGATCTTCCCCCGAATGGGGAGAATGGCCATGGTCTTGGGGTCGCGGGCATCTTTGGCCGAGCCGCCCGCCGAGTTGCCCTCCACAATGAACAGCTCGCATTCGTCCCGATTTATGGAGGTGCAGTCCACCAATTTGCCCGGCAGCCCTGCACCGTCCAGAGCCGACTTGCGCCTAGTGGCATCCCGGGCTTGTCGGGCCGCCAGTCGAGCCTTTTGGGCCTGGAGGCATTTGGTCACAATCCGGCGAGCGTGGGAGGGGTTCTCCTCCAGCCACTCCGCCATCTTCTCATTGGTAGCCCGCTCCACCAGCGAGCGAATCGACGCATTGCCCAGCTTGGCCTTGGTCTGGCCCTCAAACTGCGGCTCCTGCAACCTCACGCTGACAATGGCGGTCAAGCCCTCTCGAATGTCCTCGCCAGCCAGGTTGTCGACTTTCCCCTTGAGTTGCCCTTTGGCCCGGCAGTAGTCGTTGACCACTCGAGTGAGCCCCTTGCGGAAGCCCTCTTCGTGCATCCCCCCCTCAACGGTGTTGATGCCGTTGGCGAAGGAGTGCAGACCGTCGGTGTTGTAGCCGGTGTTCCACTGCAAGGCCACCTCTACCTCGGCGTCCTCTTCTTTCTGGGAGAAGAAGCCCACCTCGTCGAACAACGCCTCCTTGGAACTGTTCACTTCTCGAACGAAGTCGCTGATGCCGTCTTCGTAGCAGTACTTCGTCCAGTCGGCCCCCCCAGTGCCGTCGGGGCGCAGATCTCGGAATTTGATCATCAAGTTGCGGTTCAAGAACGCCATCATCTGGAGCCGCTCCAACAGGGCTTGGGCCCGGAACCGCACATCGTCGAAGATGCTCTCATCGGGCCAGAAACGAACAGTCGTGCCGGTGCGGCCTCCCGGACTGTCGCCGACCACCCGAAGCTCCTCGGTGATCTCTCCGCCGTCGACAAACGACATCCTGTGGCGCTGCCCGCCTCGATCGATTTCCACTTCAAGCCGAGTGGACAGAGCATTCACTACCGACACTCCCACCCCGTGCAAGCCCCCAGACACCTTGTAGCCGCTGCCCCCGAACTTGCCTCCGGCGTGCAAGAGCGTGAGCACCACCGCCACCGCGCTCATCTCGGGATGCTGGGGGTGGGGGTCCACTGGAATGCCCCGCCCATCGTCTTGCACCTCGCAGCCGCCGTCGGCCATAAGGGTCACCTTGATGGTCGTGCAGTAACCGGCCATGGCCTCGTCGACGGCGTTGTCCACCACTTCGTAGACCAAATGGTGCAACCCGGTCACCGATGTCGAACCGATATACATGCCGGGGCGTACTCGGACGGCGTCGAGGCCCTCCAAGATGGTTATGTCTTCAGCTCTGTAAGACTCAAATGTGTCAGTCACGAACTAGCTTTTCTGCCCTGCCAGACGGGCCTAGGTAGTGGGTTGGACAGTTGCTCTTTCCGAGTTTTTCGCTCCGCTATCAAACCGGCTGAACGCGCTGTCTCTAGTAACGCAATTCTATCACTTGAGAGCCTGCGTTTGGTTCACCGGAAAGCCGGTTCTCGGCCTCTTTGAGTCATCATCGGGGGCGGACTCTTATGGTCAGAGAGGTGACGGCTTCCTCATCGGCGGCATCGTTGATCCGACCGATGAGCTCGGAGCTGAAAAACCTCATTTCAGTGGCCCACGCGGGGTCGTCCACCGCCACAACCAACTCTCCGCCAACCAGCCGGACCGGCGATGTGTGGGTGGCCATCACCGAACCGACCAACTCTTCCCACGCTTCAAAAACCAACTTCACCACCCGCGCCCGCGGGGCCTTCAACCGAGAGGTCACCTGGTCCAGGGTTTCCCCCAATCGCTGGGGGGCCGACGACTTGTGGAAGGGTTGCCACCCCATCCTGCCAGTCTGCCCCGACGACGTGCGGTTGGCGAACGAGAATTGGCATCTCCACCGGTGAATTCACACTTCACGGATGATTTGGCCGTTGAAGACCCGGAATCGGGCGCTGTAGTCGATGTCAGGAGGGAGCGCGCCAGCCGTGGTGAGCAATGTCTGCTCCGACTGCAATGCACACAGCACGCCTCGCGACCTATCCGGGTCCAATTCTGAGAACACGTCGTCCAACAGCAATAGCGGAGACTGCCCGGATGTTTCGGCAAGCTCGCGGTGAACAGCCAGGCGAAGCGCCAGCGCCAGCGACCGTTGCTCGCCTTGCGAGGCGTGGGTACGAGCTGGCCTCCCGTCGAGAACCACGGATACATCGTCTCGATGAGGGCCCACTGTGGTCACGCCACGGCGCAGATCCTCGCGGCGGGTCTGCTTCAGTGACTCGCATAAATCTCCCGAGGTCCAGATTGACTCATAGCTCAGATCGACCGGTGCCCGTCGAGCGGCTATGGCCTCATACGACGACGACGCCCGGGTGTTGAGCTTCGCCACCAAGTCCCTCCGGGCACCGGTTAGCCGTTCGCCTACGGCGGCCAGTTTGTCGTCCCAGACATCCAGGGTTACGACCACCTCGGAGCCGAGTTGGCCCCCCGATTGGCGCAGCAGGGCATTCCGCTGACGCAAGACACTCTCCATGTCCGATCTGACGGCATCGAGACGTGGATCGATCTGACTAAGGGCATCGTCCAAAAAGCGGCGCCTTTCTCCCGGTCCACCTTTGACCAGCAATAAGTCGTCGGGCGTGAAAATCGACACCGGCACCAATCCCAGCAGATCGCGGCGGCGCACCCGTTGGCGGTTTACTTGAAACTGAGAGCGACCGGATGATCTCAAAGCGGCCTCAAATAGAATCTCTCGCTCGTTGTCTACGATTTCGCCCCTTACCACTGCCTGTGAAGCTCCCGTGCCGGTTCGGATCAATGCTTCAGCGGTATTGATACGAAAAGATGTCATCCTTGTCAAATAAAAGACCGCCTCCAAGAGATTGGTCTTACCCTCCCCATTGGATCCCATAAAAAGGCTTGTCCCCGCGGGAAGTTCAAGATCGAGATGAGAATAGTTTCGAAAATCTACTAGCCAAAGACGTTGAAGGCGCACACCCTGCTCAATTGATGCGGACTGGCATCAACAAATACAGGAACTCCTCAGATTCTGGTGTGCGGATGACCGCAGGCTTGAGGGCATCCACTGTATTCAGTACAATCTCATCTCCGGGTGCTGCCTCTGCTCCGTCGAGCAAGTACTCAGGATTGAAGGCAACGATCAGATCTTCGCCTTCAAATACCGCATCCAACTGTTCTCTGGCATCCCCCACGTCTTGTGTCGTAGCTGAAAGCTCCAGCCCTGAACCCGACATCTCTAGCCGGATCGGTGTCGAGTCCTGCGCCATTAGACGAACTCTGCGCACCGCGTTGATGAAGCCGTCTCTCCCAATGGTCAGGCGGTTTGGCTGATAAGAGGGGATAAGTCCCTGATAGTTCGGGAATTCGCCCTCGATCAATCGGGTAGTGATATTCACCTGCCCTACGTCAAATGACGCCTCTCTCTCGCTGAACCGCACACTCACTTGTTCAACATCCGCCAACAGCCGGATCACTTCTTGCAATGCTCGTGATGGAACCAACACGCTTTGATCTGATTCCAATACCTCCAGTCCAGGAAGATCACACAGAGCCAGCCGATAAGAATCCGTTGTAACCAAACGAAGACCCTCCTGCTCAGCTGACAACAGCACGCCAGTCAGCACCGGCCGGGACTCATCGGCAGAAGCCGCTTTCACTACTTGGCGCAATGCAGCCAGCAGATCATCGGCTTGAAGGACTACCGGATCTCCCTCCAGTGCCGCCACCTGAGGAAAATCCTCCGTACCCATTGTCTGAAGCGAGAACCTGGACCGAGCTGAGTCAATATGGATGCCCTCTTCGTCTGCCGTCACATTCACTGCTCCAGCATCTAAAGAGCGAACCACATCGCTGGCCAACCGAGCAGTAACAACAGCTTCACCATCGCCCGCTCCTGCCACCGTCAACTGCATAGTTATCGTCAGCTCACGATCGGTCGCTGTCACGGTCAGAGAATCACCTTCCAACACGATGTGGACTCCGGATAACACGAGCTGGTATCCCCCCCGCGTTCCCGCCGCCCTGCCCGTCACCGTCAGCGCGTCTAAGAAGATGTCTCGCTCACATCGGAATTTCACAGGCCAACTCGCTTTCTTACCTGTAGTAGTTAATATTTACTGCTTTTAGCAGTAGGTCGGTGGAAATGTGGATAAATAGTATTTTCCCAGGTCAGATCATATTTAGTTAATCTGGTGCTTTCCCCAAGCAAGTGGATTGTGTGCGCTGGTGATTGTGTGACTGTGGAATAGGCCCGTGTCATCCCCATTGGTAAGTAGGATTTCCCCAACTTTTCCTGTGCAGGATCCCCGGTTAGCTGGGTTACGCATTTTTGATCCTCTGGATCAGTTCCGTGATTTGATTGAAGGTTTCCGGCTGTTCGGCCATTTGCTGTGTGATCTTCTGTACTGCATGTATTGCGGTGGTGTGGTCCCGACCGCCGAAGACGCGGGCTATATCTGGATAGCTCAACTCAGTCAGCTCACGAAAAACATACATTGAAACCTGGCGAGCTTTCACTAACGGACGTTGTCGTCTCGGTCCAATGATATCTTCGATTCTAAAGCCGAATAAATCAGCGGTTGCTTTCAAGATAACGTCAGCTGTAACTGGTTGTGGTTCACGTCGAGCAGTTATGTCTCGCAAAATGAATTGAGCGAGTTCCATATCAAGAGGCTTGTTATTGAAGCTGGCGTAGGCTGTTACTCGTGTAAGAGCTCCTTCTAGCTCTCGTATATTATCCTTAATATTGCTGGCTATGAATGTAAGGACATCATCGTTGATCATAAAGTTAGATTGCTCAGCTTTTTTCCTTAGAATTGCAAGTCTAGTTTCTAAATCGGGAGGTTGGATATCGGTGAGCAGTCCCATCTTGAATCGGCTCGTCATACGATCTTCCAGCGTAGGTATGGCATCAGGAGGACGATCGCTGGTTAAAACTATCTGTTTATTTATCTCATGCAGTGAATTAAATGTATGGAAAAACTCTTCTTGTAAACCTTCTTTCCCTTCCAAGAATTGAATGTCATCAACGAGAAGTACATCAACCTCTCTGTAATTTCGTTTAAATTCACTGCGCGTATTTGTGCGAATTGCATCAACAAACTGGTTGAGAAAAGTTTCGGTTGAAACATAGACAATTCGTTTGATGGGATGTCGTTGATTATCAGTGTAGTGATTGTTGACGTAATGACCAATTGCTTGCAATAGATGAGTTTTTCCTAAACCAGCATGTCCATAGATAAATAGAGGGTTGTAAGATTCGCCTGGTGTTTCTGCTACCGATAAAGCCGCAGCAAGAGCGAAGCGGTTGGATGGTCCTGTAACAAATTTGTCAAATACATAATTGGGATGAAGAGCATTTGTCGGTCGGTTTGTTGGTGTAATAATCGGTAGTTCAGGAATTGCAACGGGCGGGATAGAGAGCGAAATATGGGTATCGTCGCCGTTTGTGCTTTGTTCCGTAGATATCTTTAGTGTTATATGGGTAGCGTTTGAACTGGCGAGAGCATTTCTCAAAATCTCAAAATATTCACCTTCTAGACGATCCTTAATAATGGTGTTAGGAACGGTGAGTTCGAGAATATCTTCTTCGAGAGAGGTTGCTTTTGCGGGATTAAATGTCGACTGCCAAACGGCATCTGGGACTTGAGATCGTATGTTGTTGGCGCATGAAGACCAGAGAAGTGTTGCTGACACCATTTTGCTGGCAACTCCAAAAATATTGACGAGCGGTATCCACAAATGTGTATAAGGTGTGGATAACTCGTGACCTTTTTGTTTTGACCAACCAAGTTGACACCACCTCGACTGGGATTCCGCACTGTAGCACTTCCTTTGGTTCCATGCACAGGCCCGTTGCAGGTTTTGGCAGGTCACAGGCTTGTGTTGAGGATGTTGGCAATGTCGTTCTGGTGGTTGGTGTGGTCAGGATAGCTGGCGTTAATGCCGATTGGTTGTCGTGGTGCCGGGAGAAGCCGTAGCGTAGAGCGTACGCCGGGAGACGGGAGGCGCTAGTAGGGCGGCCCCATGCGGATGGCACCCCGGCGGTGGAGGAAGTTGTGAAGCGCACATATCAGCCGAACGTGCAACGCCGGGCTCGGCGCCACGGATTTCGGCATCGGATGATGACAAGAAGTGGCCGGGCGATCATCAACGCTCGTCGCCGCCGCGGCCGCAAAAGGCTGTCGGCCTGATCGAGCGGTTTAGAGGACGCTCTGCGTTCGCTCGGCTGAGTGCCGATGGTGTTCGCGCGAACCACGAGGTGCTCTGGGTCCGGTTCTTACCCGACCCCTCGCTCGGCGCGGCCCAAGTGGCGTACGCAATACCTCGACAAGTGGGGTCTGCGGTGATTCGAAATAGGATCCGGCGCCGGTTGCGCGAGATAGTGAGCAGCCTTGATCAACAAGCGTCCAATGGCTTGCCTGCGGGCCTTTACCTGGTGGGCACCCAGCCAGGTGCTCGGCATTTTTCCCACGCTGACTTGCGGATTTCATTGGCAGCGTGTCTGTCCAAGTTAGATCGGACTGCATTGTGAACCTGAAAGATCGATGGGATGCCAGCTCGGAGGCAGGTTTGGCTGATCGGGTTGTGCACGGGTTGATCACGGTCTATCAGCGAGCCACTGATCATCGTCCGAGTCCCTGTCGGTATGTGCCGAGCTGTTCTTATTTCGCGGTTGAAGCAGTAGAAGTGCACGGGGCGGCCAAAGGAACGTGGTTGAGCCTGTGCCGGTTGTTGCGGTGTCGCCCCGGTGCTCCGAAGGGTTGGGATCCAGTTCCCGACGAGAACGGCCGCCTGGCACCTGATCCCACAGCAGGAGAGGCGGTTTCTGGTGTTTGACGCCCTGTTCGACGGCCTTGCGTGGCTGCTGGCGGTGTATTACACGCTGGGAAGTAGCTACGGCATTGCCATAATGCTGTTCACGCTCACGGTGATGCTGGTCTTGACCCCCCTCACGTTCTACACCACGCGTTCTATGCTTCGAATGACGGCCCTTCAGCCTGAGGTTAAAAAGCTCCAGGCGCAGTACAAGGGCGATCGCCAGCGGATGAACGAAGAGATGATGCGCCTCTATCAGGCGAACAACGTGAACCCGCTGGGGAGCTGCCTGCCCATGCTGGCTCAACTCCCGGTATTCTTCGTACTTTTTCGCCTTATTCGAGGTCTTACACGACGCGTCAGTGAATTAGGAACTCATGTGGGTTGGCGGCTGCCGTTTGGAGAGAATGCGGTGCCCAATCCCGAATTTCCCGAGCGGACATTCAACCCAGAGTATCTGGCCTCAGATTCCGATTTGCGGGCAGCTCTTGAGCAAACCACGGAAATGGACTTTCTGGGAACAGACCTGTCAGCCAGTCTCACTGATGCATTTCGGGACTCCTTCTCCACCGCACTGCCGTTCTTGTTGCTGATCGTGTTGATCGGGGTAACCAGCTACATCCAGCAGCGCCAGATTGCTGGGCGCCGCGATCCCGATACTCCGGTAAACCCTCAGCAGCAGATGATCATGAAAGTCATGCCCTGGTTCTTGCCGATCATCTCGATCGGGTTTCCTGCTGGACTGAATTTGTACTTCGTGAGTTCCAACATTGTGCGTGTCGGACAACAAGCGGTGATCACCCGCCGCATCTACAACCCCCACAAAGAGCGCCAAGCATTGCAGGAGAGCACCTTGGACGACCAAGAAGAGATTCCACAACCTGTGCAGCCTGAACCGCGGCCATCGAGCCGCTCCCGTGCGCCGGTGCAAGACCACGGTCGGCGCCGGCCTACATCGAGGATTCCACCGCAGCGGCGTACTGACAGCCGCCGCACCCAGGTGAGGCCCTCTGAGCAGCGGACACCACCTCGTGAGGCCAAAGAGACCGAAGTCAAAGAAAGGCGAGCGAAAGACTCAAGGGCATCGGGGGCGAAGGCGGAGAGGGTCAGTCCATCAAAATCAACGCCGGACCAACATCAGACGAGCCGGACCACGCAAAAGGGCCATCAGTCACATCCCACTGATCGTCGGCGCCAGCGGAAGAAGAGGAGAAAGTAGCCATGGAGTGGCTGGAAGTCACCGCCAAGACAATTGCCCAAGCTGAAGATGCAGCTCTCGACCGGTTGGGAGTAGACCGCAGCGAAGCTGAATTCTCCGTCGTGGAGGAGCCCAAGACCGCCCTGTTGGGCCTACGACGGACAGAGGCTCGGATTCGAGCTCGAGTACGGCCAGTACTGCCAAAAGAGAAGCGGAATCGTCGACCCTCCAACAACAGAGATCGGAATCGGAAACGCAAGCCCGAACGGGATAATTTGAAGGATGACAAAAGCCGGAGCGGCCGGGGCCAGAATCGGAGTTCGGGAGCTTCGAACAAAGAGCGACCTCCGCGCCAGCAGCAGCAAAAGAAGTCTCAGAACGCCAGCAATACCAGTGGGAAGGCCGGCAAGAACCGTCCAACAAACGCCCCCCAGGGGGATCAAGCAAGGAAGAGCAAACCCATGGAAGACCCGATGAGCTTGGAAGAGCAGAGTGCCCTGGTAGTTGATTTTTTGGGTGGGCTGCTAGACGCTTTCGATTTGGACGCTGAGGTATATGCCGATCGCGTCGACGAGGACACCATGGAAATGAAGGTGGAGAACACCGAGGGAGTGGGGTTGCTTATCGGGCCCAAGGGAAACACACTGCGGGCAGTGGAGGATTTGTCCCGAATGTTGGTGCAGCGCAAGTCGGATGGGAACTGCGAGGGTCGCATCCGGGTTGATATCGGTGGTTACCGCGAACGCCGCCGGGCCGCTTTGGAGACATTTTGTGAGAAGATCGCAGTGGAGGTGCGAGATACCGGGTCGGAGCGGCCCCTCGAGCCTATGAACGCGGCGGACCGCAAGGTAGTCCACGACGTTGTGGCTGACATCGAGGGTGTCAGCACCGTCTCAGAAGGCCAAGAGCCTCGTCGATGGGTTGTGATCATTCCCGAGTGATCTGTGCGATTGGACAACACAGACCGTTCGAAGCTGGTTGAAGTATTCAGCCAGGCCCAAGAGCGTGGGTGGATCGGTGGTCGGGACATCGACCAGCACATCGTTCATGCCTTGGGGTTTTCCGAGGCCGCATCCACTGATCCGACAGTGGCAGTGGACTTGGGAAGCGGAGGTGGTCTTCCGGCCTTGGTTCTTGCTGTGGTCTGGCCCCGATCCCGGTGGACGCTGGTGGAGTCCTCTCTGCCCAGGGCCGCCTTCTTAGAGTTGCACTGCGCCAGACTTGGGTGGTCAGACCGAGTTCTCGTCTGCCGTGCCCCCGCCCAGAGCCTTGTGAAGGACGACCAGTACCGAGGTCAAGCGGATTTGGTGACTGCTCGTAGCTTTGGGCCCCCTGACCTGGTTATCGCAGCCGCTGCTCCCCTGCTCCGGGTCGGCGGCGAGCTCATAGTCAGTGCTTCCCCCAACCCCACCCCCTGGCCCTCGGAACTCCTAATCCCCCAAGGCATGTCTCGAGATCACCTCACCCGACCACCTCCCCGATTCCACCGATCCACGCGAACCGACCTCTCCTCCAAGAGAGCGGAGGAGTTTTGCACTGGAGACCGTTAGAGGTATGTTTCATGTGAAACATCGGGGGAATCCTTGATACGAGATTGAGGGTAGGCGAGACTTCTATAGGTGTCAGGTCCCGAAGCAGTGCAATCTCGATCATGCCGCGTGATTGCGGTTGCCAATCAAAAAGGCGGAGTTGGCAAAACCACAACGACCGTCAACCTTTCTGCCTGCCTCGCCGAAATCGGCCAACGCGTCCTGGTGGTCGACTTGGATCCCCAGGCCAACGCCACCACAGGGCTGGGAGTCGATCCGTACGCTGGTGGCGTATCTACCTACGATGTCCTGCTTCAAAGTGGTCGTATGGAGGACAGCATCGTTTCCACCCAAGTCGACAATCTTTGGGTGTCGCCCTCCACCCTGGACCTTGCCGGGGCAGAGATTGAGCTGGTCCCAGCCTTCAGCCGAGAGAGGAGGCTCGATTCCGCGCTGGCCACCGTACTCCGCGACTTTGATTTTGTCTTTGTGGACTGCCCTCCTTCACTAGGCCTGCTCACGGTCAATGCACTGGCCGCCGCCCGAGAGGTGATGGTCCCCATCCAATGCGAATACTACGCGTTGGAGGGCTTGGGCCAGTTGATGCGAAACATCGACTTGGTTCGCAGCAGCCTCAACAGCAATCTGGACATTTCCCTCATCGTTCTCGTCATGTACGACGGTCGAACCAAGCTCTCCGCCCAAGTTGCCTCGGAGATCCGCAGCTATTTCGGCGACAAAGTCTGTCGCCAGATGATCCCTCGGACCGTTCGACTAGCCGAGGCTCCATCTCACGGGGCACCGATTACGGTGACGTTTCCGAAATCGCGGGGGACGTTGGCCTATCGCGAATTAGCCAAGGAGGTTGCTGATGGCGCGCTCGCCAGGGCTGGGTAGAGGGCTCAGCGCTCTTATTTCTGATCCTGGATCGCCAACCGATGGGGTGCGCTCTTCTTCGTACTTGGAACTCCCCCTCGACGCTATTTTGGTGAATCCGTACCAGCCACGGAACAAATTCGACCGGGTGGCATTGAACGTGCTGACGGAGTCCATTCGCGAGGTCGGCGTGCTTCAACCCGTGCTGGTTCGTCCTCGTGTCGATGGAAAGTACGAACTGATAGCCGGTGAGCGTCGTTGTCGGGCCGCCAGACAGGCTGGGCTTGACCGGATTCCCGCTGTCGTTCGGTCCGCAGAGGACGCTGACGCCTTGGAGCAGGCCCTTTTGGAGAACTTGCATCGTGAGGACCTGAACGCCATTGAAGAAGCTGCTGGATGCCAACAACTGATCGAGGAATTTGGGCTTACCCAGGAGACGGTGGCAAAGCGGTTGGGCCGAAGCCGGTCTGCGGTGGCCAATACCGTGCGCCTCCTCCAGCTGCCCGACGAAGTCAAGGCGATGGTTGTGGAGGGCTCGCTGTCGGCCGGTCATGCTCGGGCCCTTTTGGGCGTGGTCAGCGAGAAGCGCTTGATTAGGCTGGCGAAAAAGGCAGTGTCAGATGGGCTTACCGTGCGAAAGTTGGAAATGGAGGCTCGAGACGGCGCTTCACCGGAAAAAAAGGCAAGTCAGCCCAAGGAGAGGACGGGTGGTGCTGATCGGGGAGCAGCCGTGCTGGAGCTGGAGAGTTTGTTGAGCGATCATCTCAGCACCAGGGTGGACGTGTCGCTCGGCAAGAGTCAGGGAAAAGTAGTCATTCAGTTTGCTGATCTGGATGATTTGGAGCGCATCTATCGGGCGATGCTCCAGGCCTGAGGTGTTCCATGCTCGGGTGGGGGAAAGGGGATACTCCCGACCGACCCACGTAGGCTGGGGCCTTACCTCGCTTTGGGGAGTGGGGGTTAGACAGGCTTTGTGGCCCAACGGGCTAGACAGCCTTCGATGACCCGGGCTAGAGGAGAGAGGCGGGCGTGCACGAGTCCGGGGGGGCCGATGAGGCATTCGACTGCGGTCATGCGGGTGTGCCGCAGCACCGGCAACCGCATCCCCTTTGCCTCTGCCCTGTCGATGCCCAATGCCGCCGGAAGCCGTTGACCCAGGACGCTGGCCAGCCGGTGGCCGCCAGGAGACACGAAACCCTCGGTGGCAAAATAGGCCACCCGGCACACTGCTTCTTCAGAGGGGAGCAACCCCAGGTAGACATCCACGGCCAAGCGATTGGCTTCGTCGGCCCTTTCTGATTCAGGCCAGTCGTACACCTCGCTCACCGTCGCACCTGAGCGGCGCAAGCCGGTAGCCAATTCGCCAGCCACTGCGGCCATCGTGCTTGTCGAAGCGATCATGATGTGCTGTTCGGTCAGTTGTCGCAGTGCCAATTGGAGTTTTGTCCGCTCCCGGACCGCGGCCACCGTGGCGGGGGTCACTCTGGCCGACATGCGCACGAGGGCGGCCGTGGTTTCCAGGCCGCACACCGCATCGGCGACTAGGCCGCTGTTGAGCTGGAACTCTTTCACTGCCTCGGCGGTGTCGAGTCCGAAAATACCGTCTACCCTTCCGGCGTCGAAGCCCATCGAGCCCAGCCGGAGCTGCAACTCCGCGACATCATCACCTCGCAGCATGGGGTGGCTGAGATAGAGGTTTCGATCACCTAGCGACCAGCCGGCCTCCTGTAGGGAGGTCCAGGTGTGGGGCCCGCAGATTCCATCGACACTGAGGCCTCGGCTGGCCTGGAAATCGGCAACTGCGGCCGCGGTAGAGGAATCGAAGCTTCCGTTTGCCGATAGTGCCAGGGCAAAGCCCGCCGACGCCAGCTTCTGTTGTAGGAGCACGACGTCGTCGCTGTCGTCTCCCCGTTTCAGGGTAGGCAGATGGTCGTCGGCCAACTCTGGTGCTCCTCGTAATTGTGCTTGTCAGCCCCGCGGGTGGTGAGTGGTAGTGGACCACTAAGAGGCGACTTCGTCGATCTCCTGGAGCAGTTGCTGCTTGCCCTTGGCACCCACGATCCGCTTGGCCGGCTTACCATCTTTGAATACGATGAGTGTGGGAATACTCATCACCTGATAGCGCAGCGCCACATCCTGGGCATCGTCCACGTTGAGCTTGGCCACGCTGATCACGCTGGCTTTCTCCACGGCGATCTCCTCGAGGATGGGGGCAATCATCTTGCACGGGCCGCACCACTCAGCCCAGAAGTCGACGACTACCGGTAGCTCCGCGCTGCCGATTACCTCGTCAAAGGTCTCGGTGGTGAGCGTGGTGATGCTCTCAGCCATCTTTGGGGATCCCTTCGTTTGCGGAAGCCGGGGAGCGATCAGCCTATCAATGGGAATCTGGTTTAGCCGTGTCCAGCGGACTCCAACCAGCGCTCGGCATCGATGGCGGCCATGCAGCCTGACCCGGCGGCGGTCACCGCCTGGCGATAGACGTCGTCTTGCACGTCGCCGCAGGCGAACACGCCGTCGACGTCAGTGTGGCTGGAGTCAGGCTGGGTGACCAGATACCCGTTGTCCTTGCGCCTCAGATGCCCCTCGAATAGGTCGGTGTTGGGCCGGTGGCCGATGGCGATGAACAACCCGGTCACGTCCAAAACGGAAGCCTCGCCGGTGATCACATTTTTGACCTCGACGCCGCTGAGCTGCTCATCACCCTGGATGTCAGTTACCATATTGTTCCACAAGAATTCGATGCGATCGTTGGCAAACGCCCGATCTTGCATGATTTTGGAGGCCCGCAACTCGTCTCTTCGATGGATTACCGTGACTTTTGATGCAAACCGAGTCAAAAAGGTAGCCTCTTCCATGGCAGAGTCGCCACCGCCTACTACAGCGATGTGTTGATCCCGGAAGAAAAAACCGTCGCAAGTGGCGCAAGTAGACAAGCCGTGGCCTATCAGCCGCTCCTCGGCCTCGAGATCCAGCATGATCGACTGGGCTCCGGTCGACACGACTACTGCCCATGCCCGGTAGGTGGGATCGGGCGCAGTCGGATCACCCACCCACACACCGTGTGGTGGACCGGACAGGTCGACCCGGCTGACCTTCTCGGTGAGTATCTCCGCCCCAAACCGCTGGGCTTGCTCCCGGAATTTGATCATCAGCTCCGGGCCCATTACTCCGTCGGGAAAGCCGGGGTAGTTCTCAACATCGGTGGTGAGCATCAGCTGGCCGCCAGGCTGATCGCTGGTGGATGAAGGCTCGCCCTCTATAACCAGGGGAGCGAGGTTGGCCCGGGCCGAGTAAATGGCCGCGGTCAGCCCGGCTGGTCCTGAACCGATTATGACCATCTTGCGGATGTGCTGTTCGGTCACGAGGGCCGCCTCGACCAGGTGTAGCCGCCCAGCGAAACGAAGAACAGGCCAACAATGCCGTGGGCTGCCCAGGCCCGCCCGGTGGCCACCTCCAGGCCGCGCACCGTGGCGACTATGCCGAGCACCAGCACAATGATCAGGGGGAACACTCCGAAAACAACGTAGGCCAGCATGCGGCTAGCACCGACTACTGGCCCGGATGTCACATCGCGGACCTTGTCCACGGAATTGACGACGGCGTCGGCGGCCTGTTCGGGCCAGTCCTCGGACAATCCCAGCATCGAAGTAGTGGTTGCTTGTTCCTTCGGCTCAGAGGCATCGGCCATGACTATTCAGACTACCGCCGAGTTGGTCGGGATCGGATGTTGGGGGAACAGGGGATGAGGAGGCGGACCGCTAGGGCCAGTTGGTGAAGATGTGGGAATTGAGCAGCTCGCATTCGGGGGGCGGGGTTGTTTGTGTGAATCGCAGTTCGCCATCGTCGAGATACACCGACACCTGGGCTTCGGTTCCTTCCACGATTGCGTCGAATCGGGTGAGCAGATCGATTTCCTCATCACGGAACAGCGGACAGCCCATGAGGTCGACGGGGGGGGCTTCATCGTCTCGATTGGTCCCTGAAGCTTCGGCCAGCTCCTCATAGGCCAGCACCGCTACATGGGCGACAAGGTCGGCCTCGGTCTCGTACCAAGAAAGAGCCTCCCCGGAAGTCGACACGACCTCGGTTTCGGCGGCCGCTGCTGGCTCCGGTTCAACTGAGTCCTCCGCGGGGGCCTCCATGGGGCCTCCATCGGCGACAAATTCTTCTTCCGGTGATTCGGGGCCCTCAAGGGCAGGGGCTGGCTCGCGGGCCATCATCGCCTCCCCGGAATCTGGGGGGGCGGCCACCTTGCCGGCGGCGTCCGAGGCTGACGCAGAGAAGTCCATCATTGCCTCTTCGACCGGCTCCTCGCTTTCAGGTTCGAGCGCTGAGGCGGGTGCGTCCATCACCGTGGCTCCAGCCATCTCCGGAGCTGCCGCGGAGTCGTCGTCAGACGCGAACGTATCGCCTCCGTCGCGGTTGGCCCGCTCGAACACGGTCACGCCCATCATGGCCATGGCCGCGACAACGGCGGCGGCCAGAACCACCTTTGCTTGTGGGGGCATCGACCGCAGCCGGCGACGGGCTTTCTCCAAAGACACCACCGGGGCCCGGTGGGCTAATGCCCGGAAGATCATCTCGTCTCGCACCTCGTCTGAGGGCGGCGCCACCGGGGTGGCCACCAGGTCTCTGACCGTCCGAAGCTCCTCCACCAGGGCCTGCAATCGGGGACTGCTTTCCACCAGGGCGGCCTCTTCGGCCGTACCCTTCCCGTCGATATAGGCGGAGGCCAGCTCATCTAGTTCTTGTGGGGTCATCTTGTTGCGCTCATCGCTCATGTCTGCTCCCCAGTGTGACGTTGGCCGGGGTCGTCTGGGTTCCCGCTCAGCAAGGCGGCCAGACGCCGACGCCCTCGGGAGATGCGGGACCGGACCGTTCCGGGGGCGATGCTCATCTCGGTGGCGATGTCCTCATAGCTCAGTCCCAGCTGGTCGCACAGCACCACCGGTACCCGGAAGGCTTCGGGGAGTTGGGCCAGGGCTTCTTCGATGTCCAGCCGATCGGTCACCGAATCGTCCACCGGCCGATCAACAGCGGCCAGGGGTTGCTCGTCCACGGGGGCTGGAACCGGTCGCCGACCTCGCCTCCGCAGCTCGTCCAAGCAGGCGTTGACCACCACCCGGTGCATCCAGGTGGTGAACTTTGAGCGCCCGTCGAAACGGTCGATACGCCGCACCAGGGTGATGAGCGCCTCCTGGGCGGCATCCAGGGCGTCGGCCTCGTTCCCAGCCAGCCGCCGGCAGGTGGCGTAAATCTGGTTGTAGTGCTCGCGCAGAAGGACATCGAACGCGCCGTGGTCGCCCTGCTGGGCTCTTAGAACCAGCTCCGTGTCGTCAGTTCCACTTCTGATACCTTGAGGGTACCCACCCTGTGTCCGTTACTGGTTGCACCAAGTCTTGCTATCCAGGGAACCAATTGGCCCTAGCTTTCGTCATAGGTGTCAACGCTTGAAGGGGGACACCCATGTACGATGCGAGCCGCACCCGAACCGAAGCCCGATGCCGTCCCCTGCGGTTGATGCTGCTGGCGCTGCTTGGCGCCTTCTTCATGCTGCTCGGTGCCTGCGGTGGCGACGATGACGACGCCGCGATGGCGGTAGCCCGGCTTGCCGAACCAGCAGCCGACGATATGGGAGACAGTGGTGCTTTCGATGGCGGTGAGGGTGCAATGGCGATGGCACCCGACTCCCGGGCCGAATCCCCAGATGAAATGGTTGTGGAAGCTGATAGCGAAGATAGCGGCCTTGCCGTTCCCACCGCTCTCACGCCCGCCGATCTGGGCCGCGACATAATCTATCGGGCCACCATCTTGGTGGAGGCCGACGACGTGACCGCAGCCAGCCGAGAAGCGGTGGCCGTTGTGCAGGGCTTGGGCGGCATCGTGTTCTCCCAGGCCACCCGCACCGAGCCCCATCCCCGCACCGAGATCACCTTCAAGGTGCTGCCCGACGATTTCTCCACCGCCCTCGACCGCCTGGCCGGAGTGGGCAAGTTGGTCGACCAGGTCATCAGCTCCGACGACGTGACCGAGATCATTGTCGATTTGGAGAGCCGCACAATCACCGCCGAGGCCAGCGTGACCCGCCTGCGGAAGTTTCTGGAGGAGGCCACCCAACTCGAGGATGTGGCCCAGCTCGAACGCGAGCTGCTCGACAGGGAGACCACCCTGGAGCGGCTACGAGGCCAGATTCGCACCCTGCGCGACCAGGTGGATCTGGCCACCATCACCCTCACCATCACCCAGTCGCCCACCGTGCTGCCCGACACCGGGATCCAAGTCACCGCCTGGGTCTCGCAAGACGCTGGCGACCCGTGCCTAGGCGTGCAGAACATCACCGTAGAGCCCGACGCCGACGTCTACCTCTGCTTGGAGGTGGAGAACACTGGTACTTCGGCGCTCACCGACGTGGAAGTGAGCACCCGCAATCTGCGCCTCAACCTGGACAACTTCCGACCAGCCCAGGGCAGCTTCACTCGCATTGAGCCCGGTGACCTGATGGCCGCGGTACTTGCTCTGCCGTTCGAAGAGGGCCGACTGGCCGGCCGGGTGGCCACCCGGGGGCTGCCCATCGAGCTTGAAGTGATGGCCACCCCGGTGGATTTCGACGGCGCCGCGCTGGATGAGGTGCGGGGCGAATCAGTCGTGTGGGTGCAGGTGGACACCGACGACGCCCTGCCCGGCTTCGGCGACTCGGTGTCCGACGGTGCCAGCGGCGTGGTGGCCGTCTTCAGCGTGGTCCTGATTGTGGTCGGCGTACTGGTGCCCTTCTTGCCCATCATCGCAGTGATCGCGGCGGTTATCTGGTGGATCCGCCGCCGCCGCATCCGAAATGCGGAGTCCTCACCGCCACGGGCTAGCTGAACAGAGCGCGAGACGACATCAGCCGGTCATAGAGTCCCAGCAGATCAGAGCCGATCAAAACGTCAGTTTTCGGCTGGTCGCCTTTTTGTCCCAGAAGGCCCGCTAGCTCGGCCAAAATCCTGCGCACCTCTGTGGGGTTGTCTGCTGCGGCCATCAACCGCCAGTGGTAGCACTCCTCGCAGATCCCCACCAGCTGAAGGCTGGTCTTTACTGCCTTTCTAGCGCTGTCGGTATCGCCTACATCGATACACCGCTTGGCCAATTCATGGGCCGTTGTATCAACCAAGCAGTCAATTTGGGTTCGCAACCCGAAGTCGGCCCATCGGTACATGTCCCCGGTTCCCCCGGTGAATGGAGTGCCTCGCACTAGATCGAGGGCAGTTTGAAGCAGTTGTCGACCGCGTCCGCTGGAGTCAGTGCGCGCTGCGGATACAAGGGTTTCGAATCTCGATACATCGGTCCCCACCCCTGCACGCAGCTGGTAGATGCCTCCTGGGCCCACTCTGGGCAAGTATGGCTCCCCGTCGTCGCCAAACCCCAGGGCCTTGCGGGCACGGCTTATGGTGTTGGCCAACGTCGATTTGGAAGGAGGGTCATCAGGTGGCCAGATGTGGGCTCCGATTTGATCCCGGTCAGCACCCTCGGGATGGAAGGCCAAATAGGTCACCAAGTCCAACGCTCGGCGCGAGGCAAACGCTTGTGCCGCCCCCAGGACTTCCACGGTTCCCATCACCTGGATCTCTAAGTCGACTGCGAGGGGTTCAACGACAGAGACATCGTTATCGGGTGACATAGAATGTGATGTTGGTGCCACTTCAATGTTTACTCCTTTGGTGTCTTTGGTTGATGCGGCTAATTCGGCGATTGCGGAGATAGCATCATTAGACAAGCTGTAAGGTTCGACTAGAAGGTCGATTGGCCGCAACAGCAAGCCATGGTTTTCGAATTGTCCTATCCAATTCGCTCCATCGAGTCCGTGAGCTACAATGCAGATAGATGAGCCGCACTTGTCCAAAAGACACGAAGCTTCTTCCTTGCTGAGGCGGTTGGGTATCAGGGTCACGGTGGGGGGCCACAAATCACCACCACTCCCGATTCTGCTGTCGGTAATAGAGGGTTCAATGCCCAACAAAGCTCGGTTCTGGTGCATTTGATGCTCGATCCGCTCAATCGCCGAAGTTACATCAGGCAGGTACTCAACCCGCTCAAACACAGCGAGTTCTTGACCGAAGCCCACGCACAGCACAGTGAGATCATCGGCCAGATGGCTGCTGGCCAGCTGGGTAGCCATTGCCGTACACGAGTCGATGATTGCTTCTGGGTCACCCTCCAAGTTCAAGGCACCCATGTGTTCAAGGTTCAACAGGAATTCGTGGTCGTCCCCCTGCCCAATGGTGACGAGAGCAGGAAGTGGTGCTGGCACAGGATCTGCTTCAATCATTAGGCGCTCCAGTGGAGTGTCTCTTGACAGCCTCCAGATCGTGCCTTCTTCATTTGATGTGAAACCGGGGGGCGCTTTGGCTGGAGCTTCTAGCAGAACTGAAATGCCATGAGAATCCAGGGATGTACCAATGATTTCGGGAGGGGGGCTGTCCAAGATCCGAGAGGACAAGACTCGCAGGGACACGTCCAAAAAGAGAGCACTATCGGGGTCTGACGCAGCCTGAAGCTGCTGTTCCAGATGGGCTGTCTCGTTGGAGGGCGAAAGAGGTATGCGGCTGCTTGGCAACCGGCGTCGCTGATTTTGTCGAAGCCGGGTCAACACCCAACCGAGACTGCTGGCGAAAACCCCAAGACCTCCAATCGTGAACATTGTCTGCCTGTCGGGAGCAGAGCCTTCGTCGTCGGCGGGTGGGAGCACGTTGGCAACGACGGTCGATTTGGCATTGGAGTAGGCCATTACAGGGGCGATGTGGTCAATCACTGCTGACGGTGGCGTGGTGAAGAGGGAGGCCTGGTCCAATGCCTCCGACTGCGGGTTGGAGGGTGGCTCAGCGAATGGCGGCATTTCGATCCCCGGCTCAGGAATCGGGAGCTGAAGTTGCCAACCGGGCACGATCACGCTTGGATCTTGGATGATGTGCTGGTTGGAACTGAAAATGTCAACCCAACGTTCCGGGTCACTGAGATGATGGGCTGCTAGTTCCCACAATGTGTCCCCCCTTTGCACCGTGATCATGGCATCATCAAGTTCAGCGAGAGGAGCGGCACGCGGGCGGCCGTTCTCCGGTGCTGTTTCGCGATTGACTTCAGCAGATGCTGGCTGGCGTGCGTCGGCTGGCATGACAAGTTCCCATCCGGGCTGAAGTCGAGCTGGGTCTGCCAGGGAGCCTCCACCAGCCTGGGGTTGTCCTTGATTGAGCACAAACACCTCAGTCCATCTGCTTGGATCACCCAGATACCGTTCAGCGAGCATCCGCAGGCTGTCACGTCGCTCCACGATGTGAACCAGAGGTCTTGCTTCAGTGGACTCCTGGCTGTCTATGGTCTCAGGCCCATTTTTCAAAGGATCAGAGACATGTCGGCTTTCCTCGCTATGAGAGCCAAACTCCCAGGATTGCTCGAAGTCCATTTCGATGGTTGTCGGGACCATGAGGTCCTTGTTGTTGGCCATTGCGATTCCTGGATGTTGAATTGAGAATGCAATCACCAGAGCTGTGCTGATCATTTGAGCTGACAAGCGCTGCACGAACGAAGGTATGAGGACGACTCTGGGAGCTACTCGACCACGAAAATGAGCCCAGAGCTCTATCCCCACCCCGACCAACATCTGTAACCAGAGCATCCATACAACGAGGGATATCGGTTTCAGAATCAGGGAAGGAGAGATGGCTCCCGTCTTGATGACAGTTGATATCTCCGAGCCTGATGGAAATCCTTGGGGTAGTGGCCATCCCACGCCAATGAACAGGAGTAATGGAACACCCGTCAACAAGCCGGCGAGCAACGCGGCTGAAGCCATGCCTCGGATGAGTTCTGTACGATTTTGTTCGTTCGGATTCATTAGTCATCTCCTGTGGTGATGCCCCGCACCGCGCGGGCGGTAGCTGTGCCAGCCACGCGACGTGAATCTATGCCAATCATTGAGAGAATGTGGAGGGGTTGGGTCAGCCACACCGTTGTCGAAACCGTGTCGCCCTGAACCGATATCGACCATTCATCGTGATCGCCAAGAATCTCGGAGGCTGCTACTTGAGCCATCAATGGATCAATGATCACGTCGTTTGAATCTCGATATAGTGATCCGGTTGATATCGCCTGAGCACCAGCCCGGGCTGCTTCAAAAGCCAAATTGGAGGCCTTTCGTCTGGCATTCAATATCTGGGCTCCGTCGAATACCAGACCTCCGAGCATGACGAGCACAGCAGCCAAGATGACAAACACCACGGTGACCTGGCCTCGTTGACTGCTTTTTGAGGAGCGGGCATCGCTGGAACATCTACATGAAGTCACTCGAAGCATCGCTATGTGCTTCCGCTGCGGTAGCGATCCACCACTGAAGTTGAGTCCGCCGACACGGTCAGGCTGCCGGGAATACCAAGCAAGGGAAGATCCGACAACCCCACAGAACATGAGACCTTGATCTGCACCTTTCCTCCGGGCCGTAGGTCCATTTCCCGGATGCGAACTCGAGGACCTCCCTGGCAGCCCACCTCCAGTTGGCCCAGAACAGCTTCAGCGGTCGTGATCGCCGCCGTTTGAGCTGCTTCGATTGACCGGTATTGAGTGGCGGCCCGAGCAGAGCTGCGGGCCGCGGTCGTCAATTTGCTCTCGATCACCCCCACTCGCCCGGCGGCCACGACAAAGAACAAGAGCATGGCCATGACTGGGGTAAGGACTGCCAGTCCAATGACGCTGCTGCCCTGCTCTGATGCATCATCGATCCGCTGGCGTCGCGCGCCCTCGTCTTTCATCTTCGATTCTCGACGATGAAATTTTCGCGGGGACCGGCTGCTGTAGATGAGACTGCTGGGGTATATCCGGGGATCAACGACTTCACGGTGGCCTGCACTGTCACCGATAGTCGCGACGGCCTCGTCTGCACGGAGACTTTCACATCTCCCAACAGGTTCCCGGCGCTTGGTCTGATCACTGACTGGGCCGCTGATCGGGCAGCAGCTTCCGTCCCGGATTCGCCTTGGCCGGCTTGGGCACCGTCTTGGGCTGAAGCGTCAACAATGGCCTGGGCGTGGAACACCATGGCAGCTTGGACAACAATCAGGATCAAGAGCATGGCAAGGGGGACCACCAGTACAGCAGTGGTGACTTCTCCGCGCTCACAACCCATTCTTTGGTCAGTCACACTGCTAAAGATCAGGTGATCTTGCTGGTTTGTCCGGAAACAAAAGTGGTGATAACCACACCAGCCGCCACTGCCGCGGCCACCAGAACTGCAATGATGATCACCGTCGAGGTGACGTCTCCCTCTTCGTTTTGCCACGCTTTTTGGATTCGCTGTTCAAGCTCATTCCACAATATGGCAATGGCAATATGGAATTTGGTTCCTGTTTTCACTTGTTTCTCCTGCGATAGGTGGGGTTGGACAGTTCAAGGCACCGATAAGCAAATGTCATACTGCTATGTTCCATTGAACTCCTCATGAACTGGCAATGGCGGCAAGAGCCGGGTAGCCGATCAGTCCTAGAAAACCCGAGAACATGAGTACGACGGGGAGCGACATTCGCTCCGTAGCCTGTTGCGCTTCGATCTCAGCTTCATTAATGGCCCGCTCTCGCAAGCCTCGTGCTCTGATACGCAAAGACGATCGCACACGTGACCCGGATGTTCCGGCAAGGAATAACCATGCGGCCAATTCTTCGAGTTCCGTTGATCCAAGATCTCGGCCCAGCCTTTCCAAAGCAGTCCAGGGTGGTTCGTTGGCCAATTGGGCTTGTCTCAAAGCTCGTTGAATCTCGACAAAGCCCCAAGCAGCACCCTGGGCTGCCGAATCTGTCAATGCCCGATCCATTCCCGAACCTCCAGACAAATGAAGTGATATCAGATCTAGATACGTGCTGATTTGGTGGCGCAGTTCTCGTCGCCGATTCCGCGCTCTTTCTCGCAATGACAGATCGGGTACCAGGAAGAACAGCCCTCCGGTCAAAATTGATGCAACGACAAACAGCACTGGAGAGATCCAGACCCCGCAGAACCATGCGACAATCCAAACTCCTACTGGCAGTCCCGCTCCCAGCACCAGCATTCCTAATTTGGCGACGGCCAGTTCTTCAAGACTTTGACTGGCTGCTGCCAAATCACACTCAACACGGCGTCCTCGCAAACCCAAGTGTCTGAATGATTGTACTGCGGCTCTTTCCACCTTGACGCGGCGCGTTACTGAATGACGAATATCGTTCAAAGGCAGATCTAGTTCGCTCAACCTTGCCTGTAATGACTCTCGAGGCGGAAACAATCCCCAGAATGCTAGAGCGAAGCCAACTCCCATCACGATGCCCAACACCAATCCAACAGTCATTGCTGAAATTCGCTGACAGTGTTTGGATTTGACAGAATTTGTCGAACATCAAGGATTCGTGGCGGATTATTGAATCGGCTCATCCTCCCGAGAGCAATTACCGAAAAGATGAACAAACCACCGATCACAGCAAGGACAAATTGACCTGTCACAGAATCAAAGGGAGTCAGATACGATCGACTCAATCCCACCATGCAGATGGAAAACACGATCACCACTCCGGCAATGAATCGAGCAGAAGTGTATTGTCGAGCTCGAGAAGCTTCGATCCGCAATCGCATGGAGACTTCTTGACGTGTGTTCTCAGCGAGTTCGGTCAGCGATTCCTGCAATGACCCCACCTGTTTGGCGGCTGCCAATCCAAGCGTCACCGCAACCGTGTCAGCAATTGCGTGATCAACATCACGGGCGAATTTAGCTAAAGCATCAGGGAGTGGCTCTCGTTCCGCGCGAGCTGCAAGATGGCGAACTGGAGTACGAACAGCCGCAGGTGCGGTAGCCGCAGTGGCTTTCAATGACTCTGTCAACCCCGACGCCGCGCTGATCGTATCCCGCACCATTTCCACCCAGGTAGCTAGGGCGGTCATGCGATCGATTTCCCGATCCCGATTTCCCTTGGCTCCCAATACTGTAGGTGCGCTGAATCCTGCTATCCCCACAATTAGGCCGGCAACCAGCCATCCGGTCAGCACGGTTGCGACCACAAGCCCGGTGCTCGCAATAGCCAATCGGAACACGAATGAGACGACAGATCTGTGGAGCAAGCTCGGCTGAACGGGGAGGAGCCTCGTAATCGGTGATGGAATTCCCCTCCAACCGATTAGAGCTGTGAAGACCCCACTTCCCACTGCTGCTCCGATAAGTGCTCCAATCAAAGAGGGCAATTCCGAACCTCCTGCTTCAATTCTCTGTCCGGGACAGTGGGATCGAAGCCGACATCGGTCAACCGCTGGAGTGTGAGAGGTTGAAGAGTGCCCCTTGGGTGAGTCAAACTTGAATCAAGGGTGGTGAACACTTCGATGCTTGTCACTTGGCCCGCAGAGCTGCCGGTAACCTCTCTTATCGATCTCACCCGGCGGAGGCCGCCTCGCTCTCGGCTCACATGGACTACGAAGTTGATGCTCTCCGCAATCATTCGGTGAGTGGCCTCCACCGGCATGTGCTCCGTGGAACGCAAGGCGTAAGTTGCTATTTTATCGAATGCCGCAAGGGAGGAGTTGGCGTGAATAGTACACATCGATCCATCATTTCCAGTGGACAACGCAGCCAGCATATCCACCACTTCAGATCCTCTAACCTCACCCACGATCAGCCGATCGGGCGACATTGCCAGTGCATTGCGTACCAACTGCTGCATAGTGATTTCACCTGTTCCTTCGATATTGGCCGTTCGGGTCTCCAGTTCAATCACATCGCGATGTCGGTCAGGGTCAGAGGCCAGAGCCAGCTCCAATCGGTCTTCGATAGTGATCAGCCGCTCATCGGGGTCACAGGCGTTCAGAAGTGCACGCAGTAGCGTTGTCTTTCCAGCATTGGTCCCGCCACACACGATGATGCTCATATGAGCTTTTACCGCAGCATGTAGAAAATCTCGGAGCTTCGCGTCGATGGTGCCCAGATCGCACAGATCATTCAAGGTGACCCGTTCATGGCGGTGACGGCGAATTGACACCGCAGGACGCTCTGACACTGCCATTACGGCGTTCAGTCGGGATCCGTCGGGCAACTGCAAATCCAAAAACGGATTGGCAATGTCGAATCGTCGTTCGTTTCGCCCCAGCCGTGCAGCTGCCCTGCGGATAAGCGCGACCAGCTCATCGTCTGAGTCGGCGATGGCCTCAGCTTGTCGCTTCACCCCACCAGCGTGGTGCACCCAAACCGTGTCGCATCCGTTTACGTTTACGTTCTCTACTGATTCGTCGGCCAACAACCGCTCGATGGGACCGAGTCCAAACAATGCAGCCAGCACTTCATCAGCTATATACGACTCTTCGGTGCTGTCGATGGGAGGGAGAAATGCCCTTGCCCTTTCCGCGGCGAGGATGTCGAGTGCTTCCAGGATGAACTGTCCGGCCAAAGCCTTTTGCTCGAGGCGACTGTCAATTTGATCTGCCTCGGCCTGATCGAGTTCTCGGGCGACCATGGCGAGCACCCGGTCGTAGTGAGGATTGGCGGTCATCGGCTACGGCTGGACAGCCGCTAGACCAGTTGCCGCGGCTTGCAACCGGTAGTGGATACGGTGGACGAGTTCGGTCAGTGTGCGCCACATCAGCAGTCGGCGGTGGCGTTGGTTGGCGGGTAGTCCGCCCGCCAGTGCTTGGGCCACTCTCGGCTCGTGGGCCATGACACCCAATAGATCGAGTTGAGAGGCTTTGGCCATCTCTGTAGGCGGGTATGGCCGGTCACCCACGCAAACCAGTGCGGTGGGAATGTCATGGGCGGTCACCTTTCTTGCTTGATGAACGAGCGGAACCAGCTGGTCGAAATGAGGTCGGGCGACGAGCACGAGCAGATCGCATTGTTTGATCAATTCAGCCGCGGGGGAGTGAGGTCGTAGTCGGCCGACGTCGACCACGACATCTATGTCATCGAGGCCGCCGAGGTCGGCCGCCAGTCGCCCCGCCAGCGGTGCGAGAACCAACGTGGTTGATTCTCCGCAACCGGGAGCAACGAGGGCAGGCAATTGACCAGCTAGCAATTGACAGTTCTTTTGCAACCTGATGATCGTCAACTCGTGTCGAGCTATTCCTGACAGCTCTACCAAAGATGGAGATGAGGCCAGCCCGAATCGCGCCGCCAATACCCCACCGTCTCCATCCGCTTCAATGAGAACCGCTCGTCGTCCGGTGGTCGACTCCCATGTCAGTCCGAGACCAACCGATAGACTGGTGACGCCTGGGCTGGCTTTTACGCTGCCCACCGCGATGATGCTCATCGAACTGCCCCGCCCACCGTTGCCCGCTGGTCCGAGGGACCGCTGGTCGAAGGAGAGTCTCCGGGCAACAGGATCAACCGGAGTTCCTCAGAGGCGGCGGCTTTGCCGATCAGCACTGCATCATCGGCAGAGGCCAGCAGCGACACGAATAGTGCTTCTTGGCCTGACTCCAGCACCTCGCTCACTTCGGCCACGGTGGCTCGTGTGGTCGAAGAGGAGATACCGGTGAATGCACCCCGACGCAGTCGGCCATTGCTGCTTTCGGCATCTGGCACAGGGCTTTCGCCGGTGATGACGATCCCAACTGGTTGGCCGGGGCCGAGGTGGGTGATCGGGTATTCGCCTGGCTGGAGAACTGCGCCGACAATGGCCATGCCAAGGCCAACTGGAGAGCTTTCTGACAGAAGGCCGGGATTGAGGATGGTTCCCTCAGGAATTGGGGACCGGACGGTGTGGCCAACCACGGAGTCCAACTCGGTCATCGGTACAAACCCCGCCCCCTGGCCGCTGGCCACTTCGACGGCCCGGAGATCATCGACCTCAATTTTCGAGCCGGTGGGAATGTCACGTCCCGCCACCGCCACTGCGGTGCGGCTGCTGAGCGACGAGGCCCATAGGGCGAAGATGATTGCCGCGGTGAGTGTGATGGTCAGTCCGAGCACTACCCAGGGAAGCTGCCGCCGACGATCCTCGCTTGCCATCCGCATACGTTGTTTCCGGAAGGTGGGGGAGGGAGCCGTCGAATCGCTCCGAGGGCTTCAATCTGCCACATCTTGCTTACTGAATCAAGGTGTACTTCAGTTATTTCTATGAATTGCTGTTCGGCTGGTATTGGCAGATGTGGGGGAGTTGGCGGTAGCGCTCGCCGAAGTCGAGGCCGTAGCCCACCACGAACTCGGGCGGGATCTCGAAACCCACATAGCGCAGGTTGAGATCCTCGTACTGTCGGCCCTTGCGCACCAGCAGCGCACACACTTCCAAGCTGGCCAGATGGCGGGCTTGGAGGTTCTTGCGGAGGTAGTTGAGGGTCAGGCCGCTGTCGATGATGTCTTCCACCAAGATCACGTCGCGCCCGGCGAGATCGAGGTCTAGGTCCTTGACGATCCGCACCACGCCGCTGGTGCGGGTGGAGCTGCCGTAGGAGGACACCGCCATGAAGTCGAACTCCACCGGAAGGTCGATGGCCCGGGCCAGATCGGCCATGAACATGAAGGCACCTTTCAGCACACCCACTAGCAGTGGCGCCCGGCCCTGGTAGTCAGCGGTGATCCGGGCCCCCAGGTCGGCGATGCAGCCCTTGAGTTCGTCGTTGGAGATCAGGATCGGCCCGGGATCGCCATTGCCAGTGGTCGTCTCGCTGGACACGGTGGACAACCTAGTAGTGGCTATCTGCTGAGGCCGAGCCGTTGAGAGGTTCGGGTGACCCGCCAGCCTCCGCCGATTTCGGTGGATCGGGCTTCGTTTCGGGCCACTGCCAACACCCGGTCGACGGCGGCCGAGTCGGGCGGATGGCCAGCGCCGGTCTCGCTTTGGATCCATCGCCGCAGGGTCATTCGGGCCAGGGGTTCAGGGGCTTGGGCTACGGCTTTCGCATCAGTGGGGTCGATGGACGCCGCCAGCTCGTCGAGCAGATTTCGGGCACCGCCCATCAGCCCGGCGCTGCGGGCGATAATCGGCACCACGTCTCGTTCGGCGATGTCGCACAGCTGCGGCAGCAGTTCGTGGCGGATCCGGTTGCGGCGATGGGCAGGGTTCAGGTTGGATGGATCTTGAACCGGGTTGAGATCGAGGGCGTCGCACAGCGCATGGGTCTCGTAGCGGCGCAAGCCCAAAAGCGGGCGGCGCGCGGGATCGATGCCGGCCAACCCGTCGAGTCCTGCCCCTCGGATGAGATTCAAGAGCACCGTTTCAGCTTGATCGTCGGCGGTGTGGCCGGTGAGCACTCCTTCGGGCAGCGCTCCGTAGCGGGCCGCCCGCGCCCGGGCTTCCAGGTTGGGCCCGGGTTCGCAATGGGCGGTGCGGGTCTCGAAGGCCGCGTTCCAACGGGCAGCTGCCTGGGCCACCATGTCGGCCTCGGCGGCCGAGCCGGGTCTCAGACCGTGGTCCACGTGCCAGGCGGTCACCCGGCACTTCGCCTTTGTGGCCAGCACCAGGAGGGCCAACGAGTCTGGCCCGCCCGATACTGCGCAGTCAACCGCGGTGCCCGCGGAGGGAAAGGTGCAGCGGTCCAGCAGTTCAGGAATTGCGGAGCTCAAACGGCCAGGGCGGGGGTGCCGTTCACCCGGTCGATCCATTGTTGCGGGCTGCGGATCTCGGCCATGGTGGGCAGCCGTTCGGACGACTCCCACACCCGGTCCAGCAGTTCAGGGCCTCCTCGGGTCTCCACCGTCTCGATGAACGCCTCCCCGGCGGCGTACTGGTTCAGCTTGGCTTCGATGCCGATGACGCGCTGTACCAGTTTGGACACCCCCTTGGCGGAGTTGCGACGATGACGCAGCACCCGAGCGAACCGGCTGGCGTCGGGAATGTGAGCGGCTCCGGCCCGGTCCATGGTGATGTCGCCGTGACCCTCCAAGAGGCTCATCATACCTCCGATGCGATCGAGCACCGCCTTTTGCTCAGGAGTGGCCAAAAGAGCAGGCAGACCTCCGTCGGCCAGCGGATCCTCTCTCCGTCGACGGGCCTCGATTACTTGTTTGGCTACGAACTTGAAGTGCTCCAAATCGGGCTCGGCGGTGTCGAGGGCGTCCTGCACCAGGCTCAGGAAGTAGGGCCGCAACCACTTGATGCCGGTGAACTGGGCCCGATGGGTTGTCTCGTGCAGGGCCAACCACAATCGGAACTGGTGGGGGTCGAAGCCGTGCTTGTGCTCCAGGGCCATTACGTTGGGGCCCACGTAGTAGACCATATCCTGGTCTTCGGGACGGTCGTCCTCGATAATGAGCAGGTCGTATTGCCCGAGCACTCGGGTGGACATCCAGCCCAGCACTGCGCCCATTTCGGTGCCGCTTACCCGCTGGGTGACCGGGGCCAACCACGAATACGACACCCGTTCGGCCATCTTCTTGGTGACCGGGCGGAGCAACCGCTGGAAGGAGGCCACGTTGGCATCCACCCACTGGGCCCTGGTGGCCACTTGGGTTCGAGCGGTACCCGACATCGATTTCAACCCAGTTTCGGCCGCGACCAGTTCTTCGGCCTGAGCAGTCAGCTCGGCCAGCTCGGGGGCCAGATTTCGGTAGTGGTAGGAGTCGAGGAACGGCTCGTGGCCGCCGACCTTCTTGGCCACCCGCTCAGCCAATCTCCAGTCGACAGGTTCGACGGTGGCAACCACCGGGGCCTACCGCCGCTTCTGGTCGAAGTCGTCGGTTCCCTGAGAGCGAAGTTCTCGCTGCTGCCGGGAGTTGTAGCGGGGGGCAACCACCTTGGTGATGTAGCCGACAACGGTGCCGATCACCAGGGGAACTGTTCCCAGCACCAAAGCCAGGGCGATCCACCAGTGCCACACCACCGCAGCAATCAAATCCATGTCTCCACCCTAGGCGACTTGTTGTCGGCGGCTCCACGCCAAAACAACGAGCATCAACACGAACCGGTCATTGTTTCTGGCCATCAGAAGTCTTGGACGTCTAAATCGTCGAGCACGATGCGCTGGAGGGTCTCGGTGATCCGGATTTGCAGGGAGGAGGGGGCCGACTCTCTGCAAGCCTGGCTCATGGCCAGCTTAAAGCGGACCTCAACACCCAGAATCTGCACACACGGCCAGCAGTCGCCCAACTCGGTGCGCACCCGGCTGGTGTTCTCCAGCGTGGGTTGGCCGTCCAAAGCCCGGGTGATGAGCTCGCGCGAATAGCCACACTGGTCGGGAACTCCCAAGCATTCCCTTTCGCTGCCCATCCCGGTTCCTCCGAATCTCAGATGCCGGCCGAAGCCGGAGCCCGGTCGGCGTCGGGCGGATCTGCCAATCCACGCAACTTGCCAAACTCTAACAACCGTTTCTGCAGCGATTTTCTTCCCCGATGTAATCTGCTCATGACAGTGCCCATGGGAACGTCCAATATCTCGGCGATCTCTTTGTAGGCAAAGCCTTCCACATCGGCCAAAAGAACGGTGATCCGGTATTCCTCGGGGAGCGACTCGAGAGCCTCCACGATCTCTGATTCGGTGATCTGCTCCATCAGCACATCTTCGGCACTGGCTCCCAGCGCGGCTCGAGTGTCGCCCCCCAGGCGCTGGTGAAGATATAAGTCCTCCACACTGCCCAGGTTCACCGACTGCGGTTTGCGCTGTTTGCTCCGGTAGGAGTTGATGAAGGCGTTGGTCAGTATACGGAACAGCCAGGCCCGCAGATTGGTGCCCTGCTGGTAGTTTCCGAAGCCCCGATAGGCCCGCAGATAGGTCTCTTGCACCAGGTCTTCGGCGTCGGCCGCGTTGCGAGTCATCCGCCGAGCCGCCGAATAGAGCTGGTCCATGTACTCCATGGCCTGATCGGCGAAGGTGGCTTGGTCAGCCATTTGCGGAGAGCTTACCGGTGCTGCTGGAGTAAGTGGTCGCGCCCCAAGACGCTATTTTGAGCCGGCACCGCCCACCTGCTCCCTCCATGGGACGTGTTTGTCCACCCGAGGCTCAGGCGGAAGGCCCAGCACGCGCTCTGCCATATTGTTGCGGTGCACCTCGTCGGTGCCACCGCCGATAGAACCCCAGAAACGGTTTAACACCTCATTGGCCCACACGCCGGCGTCGGGATGGCTTCCCGCCACTCCATAGCCCCCGAGGATTCCCATTCCCAGATTGGCCCGGTCCCGGCGGTTCTCCGACCAGAACACCTTCAGCACCGAGCCGTCGAAGCTGGGCTGGACGCCCCGGCGCATGTCTTCCTGCAACCGCCGGCCCATCAAGTCGAGCAGCTTCTCCTTGGTATAGGCCTGGGCTAGTTCTTGGCGAACCACCGGGACTTGGGCCAAGCCCCACCGCTGGGCCAGTGAGATCAAATTGGCCGCGCTGTCGGCCCGGTCCATGCCTCCGCCGATCATGGTGGACTCGTTGGCCAGCACCAGCCGGGCCACGGCCCACCCGCCGTTCACCTCGCCCACCACGTTCTCGGCCGGGATCCTCACATTGCTCAAGAACACCTCGTTGAAGTGGGCCGACCCGTTGATGGTGCGAATCGGGCGGGGATCGACGCCGGGCGTCGTCATGTCCACCAGAAAGAATGTGATTCCCCGGTGCTTGGGGGCTTCAGGGTCGGTGCGGGCCAGCAGGATTCCCCAGTCCGACAGGTGGGCCGAGGAGTTCCACACCTTCTGCCCGTTCACTACGAACTCGTCACCGTCCCGTTCGGCCCTGGTGGAAAGATTGGCCAGGTCCGACCCGGCGCCGGGCTCGCTGAACAGCTGGCACCACACCACCTCGCCCCGCAGCATGGGCTTAAGATGGCGGGCCTTCTGCTCGTCGGATCCGAAGTGGCCGATGGCCGGACCGGCCAGGGCGATCCCCGCGGCGAGAAAGCCGCTGGTTACGTCGAAATCGGCAACCTCCTGTTGGAAGATCTGGCGCTGCCACCGCTCACCGCCCCGGCCGCCGTGGTCGGCAGGCCAGTCGATGGCCGCCCACCCGCCGTCGTATAGCTCCTGCTGCCATTCCCGGCACCGATCCATGTGGGCCTTCTCGGCGGCCGCGTCAGGGTGTCTGGTACGAGTCGACCATCCGTCGCCGTCTTCGCGTAGGGGAGCTCTGGCTGCCAGCCAGGCCCGAACCTCCGCTCGGAATGCAACCTTTGCCGGGGTGTCATCTGAGTGCTCAGCCACGAGACGACGATACGGTATGGCGCGACCGAGTACAGAGGGGAAGTGAAAATGAGCGACAATCGGTACGGGGTTCACGAGGATGAGGTGGAGATCGAGCGTCGCCGCCTCGGAATGCTGGCCGAAGCCCGCGACCCCCGAACCCGTCGTATCTTGAACAGCACGGGGCTGAGTCCTGGGTGGCGGTGCTGGGAACTGGGCGCTGGTGGTGGCACGGTGTCGGCCTGGCTGGGCCGGAGGGTCGGCCCCGACGGCTCGGTGTGGTCTACCGATGTCGACCTCCAGTTTCACCGCCCGGTATTGCCCAATGTGGCGGTGGAACAGCATGACGTGGCTCGAGACCCCGTACCCGAAGCGGCATTCGACCTCGTTCACGCCCGGGCAGTGCTCCAACATCTGCCGGAGCGAGACCAGGTGATCGAGACGCTGTGGGATGCACTGGTTCCGGGCGGCTGGCTGGTAGTGGAGGACGGCGCCTTCGCATCCTTTGCCGAGCAGACCCTGCCCGAGCCCTACGCCACCGTCCACCGCTATGTGGCCTCGGGGGCCATCTCCGAGTGGCGCGACCCCGAATACGGCGTGAAACTGCCCGGGCGATTCCGCGATCTACGGGCAGCCGACATCGAGATCATTGGCGACGTGTGGTCGATGCGGCCCGGAGAGCCCGGAGGCGAGTGGTGGTTTCTGGCCTTGGAGCGGGCCATTCCCCGGCTGGTGGAAGCCGGCCTTGTGACTCCCGAAGACGGCGATGCGGCGTTGGCTCAGCTTCGAGCGCCCAGATTTGTCATGATGAGCACTGTCTCGATAGCCGTGCTCGGCCGAAAGCCCTCAACATAAGGATCTCAGGAGGCAGAGATGAAACAGTTGGATCTATGGGACCCCGCCACCTTCCATAGTGGATTTCCCCACGACTATTTCCGCTACATGCGGGAGAACGAGCCAGTGTTCTGGAATGAGCACCCGGTTTGGGATGGGTACTGGAACGTAACCCGTCACGCCGACGTCTTGCGGGTGTCACGAGATTCGGACTGCTTCAGCAGCCAGCCCGACCCCTTTTTGGCCGGAGACCGACCGCCGTCGGAAGGAGATGGTTCCAACTCGCACATGCTCATCAGTCTGGATCCACCCGACCACACCAAGATGCGCAAGCTGGTCAACCGGGGCTTCACGCCTCGCCGGGTGCGCGACCTGGAGGAGAAGATCCAGGCCCAGGTCGACCGGTTGGTGGATCAGGTGTCAGAAAAGACCAGCTGTGAGATGGTCAGCGAGATCGCGGTGGAGCTGCCCTTGCAGGTGATTGCCGATTTGGTGGGTGTGCCTGAAGAAGACCGCCATCAGATTTTTCACTGGACGGAGGTGACCTTCGGCTTCGATGCCGCGTACACCTTGGAGGAGCAGGTCGAGGCCGGAGCGGCAATGTTCGCCTACGCCGACCAGATGTGCGAGATCCGCAAAATGGAGCCCCATGACGACCTCATCAGCGTGCTGATGGAAGCCGAGATCGACGGGGAGTCGTTGGATCAGATTCAGATCGACGTCTTCTTCATGCTCCTCCAGAATGCGGGCTCCGAGACCACCCGCAATCTCATCACCACCGGCACACTGGAGCTGATCCGCCATCCCGACCAGTTGCAGATACTCCGGGACGATCCGTCGCTCATCCCCAACGCCATCGAGGAGCTTTTGCGCTTCACCTCTCCGGTGATGCAATTCGTGCGTCGGCCCCGCTACGACACCATGGTGGGAGAGCAAGAGATCAAGGCCGGCGAGCCGGTAGTGATTTGGTATCCCTCGGCCAATCGGGACGAGCGAGCCTTCGAGAACCCCGACGCGCTGAATGTCACCCGCGACGCCAGCCAGCATTTGGCCTTCGGTGCCGGCGGGCCCCACTTCTGCTTGGGGGCGTCGCTGGCCCGGCTGGAAGCCAAGATGATGTTCGAGGCCATCGTCGACCGTTTCGAGGATTTGGATTTGGGCGTGGAGGATCCCAGCACCCTGCCCCGCCTTCACTCCAACCTCATCGACGGCTATGTCGAGCTGCCGTTGCGCTGGAAGTCGATAAAGCCTGCTGCCTGAATCTATTTCGCAGTCTAAACGTTAATTGTTAGGTCAGCTTGACAAACCGGAGCATCAACCCTAGAGTTCCACGCTCATGGCAAAGAAGTCGCGTTTTGGCCTCGCTGGTGTGCTGCTCGCATTGGTTCTGGCCGCCGCCGCATGTGGCGGCAGCGACGGCACGAAACTGGACGGCGTCGCCGCCACCATCTACGGCGGTACCTGCGCCGACGGCAACGGCTCGGCGGTCACCGTCTACTCTGGGCGGAGTGAGTATTTGATCGGACCGGTGCTTGACGCGTTTGAGTGCGAAACTGGTACCTCTGTCAAGACCCGCTGGAACAACTCCACTGATCTGGCTCTACAAATCGACACCGAGGGCGATCGCACCGACGCTGACGTGTTCATCTCCCGGTCGCCGGGCCCGGTGGGCTTTCTCGAGTCCAAGGGCCTGCTCACCTCAATGGACTCCAACGTGCTCGGTTTGGTAGCCGATGAGCATCGAGGGGCCAACGGTACCTGGATCGGATTCTCCGGGCGCAAGCGGGTGCTGGTCCACAATCTCGACAGCGTGCCCCCTTCTGAGCTGCCCACCTCGGTGTTCGAACTCACCGAGCCGGAGTGGAGGGGCAGAGTAGCCATCCCCGCCACCAATGGCTCGTTCCTCGATTGGTTCACCGTTTTCCGCGACCAATACGGCGATGATGTGGCCACTCAATGGCTGGACGACATGGTGGACAACGACGCCCGCTACTACCCCAACAACGTCGCCATCGTGGAAGCGGCCTCCCGCGGCGAGATCGACGTGGGTTTGGTGAACCACTACTACAACTACCGGATGGCGGCTGATGCCGAAGCGTCCGGTTCAGAGCATCGGGCGGCCAACTACGATCTGTCAGACGAGGACATCGGCTCTCTGCTCATAATCTCCGCCGCCACTATGACCGCCAGTGTGGACGACCGGGAAGCGGCCCAGAGTTTCATCGCCTACCTGCTGTCCCCCCCGGTACAGCGCTACTTCACCCGCAACACCTATGAGTACCCCTTGGCCGGCGGCGTGGAGCCCAACCCAGTTTTGCCCCCCCTGTCTGCCATGTCCATAGGCTCGGTCGACTTCGACGCCTTAGGCGGCGGCTTCGAAGGCTCCGAAGACATCATCCAACGCAGCGGCGTCACCAGCAACTGACACCCGCCAACCCGCGTGTCTCCCCTTTCGCCCATTTTGGGGCGGCCACACCGGTGGAAAGCTCTGCGCTGTGGACCAACCCCCTTCCACGCTCTAACGTTTCAATTATGGACGTAGACCCCCTTGATCTCATTTCACCGAAGCGCTACGGCGCCAACGGCCACCCCCACGAGCGGCTGGCCTGGATGCGACAAAACTCCCCTGTCCACTGGTGCGAACCCGAGGGATTCCAGAATTTCTGGGCCGTTACCCGCCATGCCGACATCATCGAAGTCTCCACTCAGCCCGAGCTGTTCAGCAACGAGGCTGACAGCATCGCAGTGCGCACCGACCAGCAGATAGCCGATTTGGAGGAATACGGGAGCATCATCGGCGACATGCGGACGATTATCAGCATGGACCCCCCTGATCATCGGCTCTTCCGCAAGGTGGCCAGCGGTTTTTTCACCCCCCGGGGAATCAGCCAGCTCGACCAGATCGTCCACGACAGCGCCAAGGCCCTGCTCGACAGCCTGGGCACCGACGGCGAGTGCGATTTTGTGGACATCATCGCCCAGCGGCACCCGTTGCGGGTGCTGGCCACCATTTTGGGCATCGACCGAGACGACGAGGAACGCCTGCTGGTGCTGACCCAGCAGCTCCTGTCCGGCGATGACCCCGACTACCGGCGCGAAGCCGACAGCCGCCATGAGGCCAGCCGAGAAATCGGCATGGAGTTCTACGCCATGTTCGACCGCATCATCAAAGATCGCCGGGCCAATCCCCAACAAGACTTGGCCACCATGCTGGCCCGGGCCCATCTGCCCAACGGCGAGGCTCTGGGCGAGATCGAGACATTCGGCTACTACTTGATCGTGTTCACCGCCGGGCACGACACCACCCGCAACGCCTTGTCGGGCGCATTGGAGGCCTTCCTCCAGCATCCCGACCAGCTCCGACGGTTGCGGGAGCACCCCGAATTGGCCAAGGACGCAGTGGAGGAGGTGATCCGCTGGTCCACCCCGGTCAACTACATGAAGCGCACTGTCATGGCCGACGCCAACGTTGCCGGCCAGCCAGTGAAGGAGGGCGATTTCTTGGTTCTGCTCTACGCCTCGGGCAACCGGGACGAGACGGTGTTCACCCGACCTCACGACTTTGACATCGGTCGCCATCCCAATCGACATCTGGGGTTCGGCTGGGCCGAGCACTATTGCCTGGGTGCCCACCTGGCTCGGGCCAGCATCCAGGCCCTGATCACCCAGATGGCCGAGCGGGTGATCGAGATCGAGCCGGCGGGGCCGATGGTTCGCACCGAATCCAACCTCATTGTGGGCACGAAAAAGCTGCCGGTTCGCTACAAGCTCCGCCCTGCGGCCTGAGTCCTTTCCCACGTCCCGCCCCTAACTGAAACCGCCATGAGCACCAACGAAAAAGACCCTGCTCGCTACGACGCTGTGGTGATCGGCGCCGGTTTCGCCGGCATGTACATGCTCCACAAGTTGCGCCAGTTGGGCCTGACCGCCCGGGTGTACGAGCGCGGTGACGGCGTGGGGGGAACCTGGTACTGGAACCGCTATCCCGGCGCCCGCTGCGACGTGGAGAGCCTGGAGTACTGCTACAGCTTCGACCCCGAGCTGGAGCAGGAATGGGAGTGGACCGAGCGCTACCCGGGCCAGCCGGAGATCCTCCGCTATGCCCAGCACGTGGCCGAGCGGTACGACCTATACCGGGATATCCAATTCAACACCAAGGTCACCAAGACAGCGTTCGACGACGACACCGGCTACTGGCATGTCAGCAGCGCTCCCGCCGTTGATCACCTCGACCACAACCACGCCCCCGACGCCGCCGCCACCGACCACGCCACCGCTCAGTACCTCATCACCGCGGTGGGCTGTCTTTCCTCGTCCAACGTCCCTGAGATCGATGGCATCGATTCATTCGAGGGCGAGGTGTGCCATACAGGCCGCTACCCCAAAGAGGGCATCGACTTCGCCGGCAAGCGGGTCGGCGTGATCGGCACCGGCTCCTCTGGCATTCAGGCCATCCCGGTCATCGCCGCGGCCGCCGACCACCTCACCGTGTTCCAGCGCACGCCGCAGTACGCCATCCCGGCCCGCAACCATCCCCTCGACCCGGCGGAGCAGGCCGAGGTAAAGGCCGACTATCACCGGCTCCGGGAGCAGAACAAGACCCAGCACGGAGCGCTTGGCGCCCGGTTCGACTGGAATGAGGGCTCGGTGCTCGACGTCGAGGCCGATGAGGCGTTCAAGGAGTTCGAATCCCGCTGGGAGACAGGCGGTTTTGCGTTCCTCGGCGCTTACAGCGATCTCGTCCGCACGCCCGAGGCCAACCATGTCGCCGCCGACTTCGTCAAACAGAAGATCCGCGAGGTGGTCGAAGACCCCGAGGTGGCCGAGCGGCTCATTCCCACTACCTATATCGGCTGCAAGCGCCTGGTGCTCGACACCGACTACTTCACCACCTTCAACCGCGACAACGTCACCCTAGTGGACATCAGCGAGAACGTGGTCGCCGAGATCACCGCCGACGGTCTGCGGACCGCCGACGGCACGCACTACGACCTCGATGTGATCATCTTCGCCACCGGCTACGACGCCATGACCGGCTCGCTGCTCCGCATCGACATCCAGGGAAGAGGCGGTCTTCTCCTCTCCGAGCAGTGGTACGCCGGACCCCGCGCCTATCTGGGCTTGGGGGTGCCCGGCTTCCCCAACATGTTCACCATCACCGGCCCGGGCAGTCCCTCGGTGTTGGCCAACATGATCGTGTGCATCGAGCAGCACGTGGACTGGATCGGAGACTGCATCGACTACCTGCGGACCAACGGCCACCGCCACATCGAGGCCACCGAGAAGGCCACCGAGGCCTGGGTGGACCATGTGAACCTGGTGGCCAGCTACACGCTCTACCCCACCTGCAACTCCTGGTATCTGGGAGCCAACATCCCCGGCAAGACCCGTGTCTTCATGCCCCTTCCCGGCTTTCCCCCCTATGCCGAGAAGTGCGAGCAGGTGGCCGCCGACGGCTATGAGGGGTTCGCCCTCACCCGCTAGCGGCGCGCGCTTATCGGTATACCTTGTCTCGCTTTCCGAGCCTTACGACGAGCACCCGCACCGCTTCGTCTTGGATGTCGCAGACTATGCGGTAGTCCCCCACTCGGTAGCGCCACAGACTCCCCAGCGGCCCAGTCAGAGCCTGACCGACCCGGCGGCGGTCGGGTGCTGCGACACGCCCGTCCATGTAGTCCATGATGCGGCGGGCCGTGTTCTTGTCGAGCTTCCGAAGCTGGTTCTTGGCTGTGGTGGTGTAGTCAATCGTCCAAGCCAAGCTCTTTCCTCACGTCAGCTGAAGCATGAACTTGCTCTTGTCCCTTGCGGAGGCGTTCGACGACATCGGCGGCTAGGTAGTAGTCCTCAATGTCCTCGAGCCCGCGTTCGATGATCTCACGCAAGTAAAAGGACTTCGTCCGCCCGGTTAGCGAAGCGAGCAGGCTGAGCCGTTCCTCGATCTCGGGCTCTAGTCGGATCGACGTTGGCATGTGCGTGACTCTCTCCATCTCAGTAACATGTGTATTCACTGTATCGCGCCTTGTTGCGGAATCAAGGGGTGTACTGGCTATTCTCATCGTCGTATGACGGACCACCACATCGGACTCACCTTGGACGAGTCCACTTCGCCGCCGGTGCAACGGCCCTATGACCCCGACGCCCCCAACGTCCTGGTCATCGTGATGGACGATCTCGGCTTCGCCCAGCTGGGGTGCTACGGCGCCGACATCGACACCCCTAATCTTGATCGCTTGGCGGCCCGGGGTTTGCAGTTCACCAACTTCCACACCACGGCGGTCTGCTCGCCCACCCGGGCGTGTCTGCTCACCGGGCGGAACCACCACCGAGTGGGGGTGGGCATGCTCACCGACATGCCCATCAACTTCCCCGGCTACACCGGGGAGATCCCCGCATCGGCGGGAACCCTGGCCCAGCATCTGGGTACCGAGGGGTGGGCGACCTACGCAGTGGGCAAATGGCACCTCACCCCCCGCGACCAGCGACCAGCCGGCCCCTACCACACCTGGCCAACCGGAGTCGGTTTCGACCACTACTACGGCTTCCTCAACGGTGAGACCAACCAGTGGACCCCCCAACTCATCAGGGATCAGAACTACATTGAACCTCCGGCCACCCCGGAGGAGGGGTACCACCTCGACGCCGATCTCGCCGATCAGGCCATCGACTATCTGCGAGAGCTGCGGTTGGCCGACCCCGAGCGGCCATTCTTGATGTGGTATGCCACCGGCACGCCCCACGCCCCCCACCAGGCGCCTCCCGAGTGGATCGACCGCTACGCCGGCCAGTTCGACCAAGGTTGGGACACCTGGCGGGAGGAGGTGCTGGCCCGCCAGCAGAAGATGGGGGTGTTGCCTGTCGACACCCCGCTGTCGTCGCGTCCCGAGTGGGTGGAGCCCTGGCATCAGATCGAACCCGACCGCCAACGGCTGTACGCCCGGATGATGGAAGTGTTCGCGGGATTCTTGAGCCACGCCGACCACCACATCGGCCGGCTGCTGGACCACTTGGAGCGCTCCGGTGATGCTGACAACACCGTGATCGCCCTCATCTCCGACAACGGCACCTCGGCCGAGGGTGGGCCCAACGGCAGCTGGAACCAGATTCGCCACTACATCAGCGACGATCCCGATGACTTGGAGTTGGAGCTGTCCCACTACGACGACCTCGGCGGGTTCCGGTCCTCGGGGCACTACCCCTGGGGATGGGCCCTGGCCGGCAACACCCCTTTTCGCCGGTGGAAGCGGTATACGTTCGAGGGCGGCGTTCGCGATCCCATGATCATCTCTTGGCCGGGCGGCCTGCCTGCCCGAGGAGAGCTGCGCCACCAGTACTGCCACGTCACCGATGTGATGCCCACGATCTTGGATCTGGCTGGGGTGTCGCCACCGTCCACATTCCGCGGCGTCGAGCAGATGTCGTTCGATGGAACCAGTATGCGGGCCGTGCTCGACGACGCCGGCTCTCCGGACCACCGCATCAGCCAGTACTACGAGTGCTGGGGCAGCCGGGCCATGTACCACCAGGGGTGGAAGGCGGTCACCAACCATGTCAACCAGCTCACCGCCGCGGAGCGGGATGCCATAGCGGGCAGCCATGTCTTTGCCGAAGACCAGTGGGAGTTGTTCGACACCGTGGCCGATCCCACCGAATCGAACAACCTGGCCGAGCAGCATCCCGAGAAGGTGGCCGAGCTTGTCGAGCTGTGGGACGCCGAGGCCGACCGCAACGGGGTGCTGCCCCTCGATGACACCTCGGTCAACCGCATCGCCCACATGTATGTCCCGTGGATGTCGCTGCGAAACCGCTACGAGCTGGTCCCCGGCGACAAGGTGCACGAGGCCGCAGGCCCGGTGCAGTTCGGGGGCTACCGGGCGGTGGCCGCATTTCCCGACGGGGTGCCCGAGGCGGCCTCCGGGGTCATCTGCGAGCAAGGTGACTGGATCTCGGGGTGGGCCCTGTTCTTGGCCGACGGCGAGCTCCGCTGGGTGGCGGTGGTCCACGGGCGGGAGTACCGGGTTGCGGCCGCTGTCCCGGTTGGGGCCTGCCTTTTGGGCGCAGTGGTGGCCCTGACCGACAGCGGGTTGTTCACCGTGACCCTTGCCGCCGACAATGCGGAGATCGGCCGCGGCGCGAATCCAATGCCCATAGCCACCAACTGGGCGCCCGACGGGGCATTCCTCACCGTGGGCTACAGCCGGCCTTTCCCGGTGTGCGACGACTATGAGCCGCCCGCCCCGGCCCCCGCCGCCCTGGCCGCCCTCACCATCGACACCGGCCAGCCGCCCCCGTTTGATTTCGACGCCGAGATGGCCCACGCCATGCGCCATCAGTAGCCATGTACTCCTCTCGGCGTTTCGGCCACAGCGACGATCCCTGGTTCCGCATTGGCGGATTTGCCGTTTCCACCACGGTTTTCGTGGTCGGCCTCGGTGTCATCTCCATGATCATCTGGGCTGCGGAGGGCCGCTACGGGCCTATCTTCCGCGAGTTGGTGCTGGTTTCGGACAATTTTGCGTTCGGAAGCGTGCTGGAAGGCGAGGTTTGGCGACTGGTCACCTGGCCCATACCCAACGAGCCCGATATCTGGACCATCATCTTGTTTGCCATCTTCTACATGCTGGGCTCTCAGATCGAGTCGCTTCTCGGCCGATGGCGGTTCGCCTTCTTCTTGGTAGCCCTCACCGCTATTCCAGCGATCATTGTCACCGCAGTGGAAGCGCTAGCGGGCATTGCCGGAGGGGTTGCAGGCTTGCGGATGGTGGAAGTCGGCGTGTTGGTGGCGTTCGCCGCCCAGTACGCCCAGGCCCGTTTCTGGCCCGGCATCCCCGGCTGGGTCATTGCAGTGGTCATCGTCGGGCTCGACGCCTTGCAGGCCATCGGCGACCGCGATGAGTACGCGTTGATAATGCTGGCCTGCACGGTAGCGGTGGCCCTGCTCGGGATCCGGGCCTTCGGCTATGCCGCCAACCTGACATGGATCCCGAAGCTGTCGCTGGCGCCAGGCTCTAGCCAGTGGTCAGGCCGGACGCGGCGCCGGTCTCGGAGTCGAGACCATCTACGGTCTGTGACACCGGCTGACGAGAGGGTCAGTCCTGAGATCGACGCCCTCCTCGACCAAGTGGCCAGCCACGGCCTGGACAGCTTGACCCGCAAGCAGCGAAAGCAGCTAGAAGGTCACGCCCGCCGCCTGCGCCGCCGCCGATAATGGCTGATTTCTGCTGGTCAGGGTCTCATTTTGAGAGCCTCTAGCGTTCACTGCTTGTTCAGATTAGGGTGTAGGCCCTTAGGCGGGTTGGCGCGCTTAGCGGGGCGTCAAGCTTGAAGTAACTGGAGGGATACCAATGAAACAGCAGAACCTTTGGCGGGTGCTCTTGACCATTCTCGTGGTTTTCGGGCTAGTGGTAGCTGGCTGCGGAAATGACGACGACGATGCACCATCTGCTGGGCCAGCACCGGTGGAAGAAACACCCGATGCTCCCGAGGACACAGCTGCTCCGGATGACGCTGGTGAGCCGATGGACGAGGTTATGGCCATGCCGGGTGAGGGTGTAAGTGTGAGTATGGCTCGGGCGAATTGGTCTGAGGGGTATATGCAGGCGGCGATTTATCGTGCTTTGTTGCAGGAGTTGGGCTTTGAGGTGTCTGATCCCTCGGAGGCGGAGTTGGGGCCGGCTGTGTTGTATCCCGCTATGGGTGAGGGCGAGTTCGACTTCTGGGTGAACGGTTGGTTCCCGATCCATGCCACGTTGATTGAGAACGCCGGTTTGTCTGATGTGGTTCAGCCGATCGGCTCACAGATCTCTGCTGGTGCGTTGCAGGGGTTCATCGTGGACAAGGCCACCGCTGATGCCAATGGGGTCACCAAGATGGGCGACATCGGCGACAATCCGGAGGTCGCTGCTTTGTTCGACATCGACGGCAACGGCAAGGCCGATCTGATGGGCTGCGACGACGGTTGGGGCTGCCATGTGGTGATCAACGACACGATTGCCCAGAACGGCTGGGAGGACACCATTGAGCAGGTGTCGGCCACGCACGCGGCATTGTTCGCCGATTCGTTGGGCCGGTTCAATCGGGGCGAGTCGATCTTGCAGTACGTGTGGACGCCGGCCACGTTCACGGCCAAGCTTGTTCCGGGCGAGGATGTGATCTGGCTGTCGTTGGACAACCCGGTGCAGGATGCCGTGGTGGATCTGCCGGCCGATCAGTGTCCGGGCCAGCCCTGCCGGATGGGGTTCGACCCTGCTGATATCCGGGTGGTGGCCCGCAACGACTTCCTTATGGCCAATCCGGCCGCGGCCAAGCTGTTCGAGTTGGTCACGATTCCCACCGTCGACGTTTTGCTCTACGCGCTGAGCTATGAGGGCGGTGCCAACAGCGAAGCCGATGTGCGGGAGGCAGCTGCCCAGTGGATCTCCGACAACCGGGCAAACGTCGACCAATGGCTCAACGAAGCTCTGAATGCCAGCGGGTTTACCCCTGCTGCGCCTGAACCAGAACCTGAGCCGATGAACAACACGCCTGGCGAAGGCGTCGATGTGTCGATGGCTCGGGCGAATTGGTCTGAGGGGTATATGCAGGCGGCGATTTATCGTGCTTTGTTGCAGGAGTTGGGCTTTGAGGTGTCTGATCCCTCGGAGGCGGAGTTGGGGCCGGCTGTGTTGTATCCCGCTATGGGTGAGGGCGAGTTCGACTTCTGGGTGAACGGTTGGTTCCCGATCCATGCCACGTTGATTGAGAACGCCGGTTTGTCTGATGTGGTTCAGCCGATCGGCTCACAGATCTCTGCTGGTGCGTTGCAGGGGTTCATCGTGGACAAGGCCACCGCTGATGCCAATGGGGTCACCAAGATGGGCGACATCGGCGACAATCCGGAGGTCGCTGCTTTGTTCGACATCGACGGCAACGGCAAGGCCGATCTGATGGGCTGCGACGACGGTTGGGGCTGCCATGTGGTGATCAACGACACGATTGCCCAGAACGGCTGGGAGGACACCATTGAGCAGGTGTCGGCCACGCACGCGGCATTGTTCGCCGATTCGTTGGGCCGGTTCAATCGGGGCGAGTCGATCTTGCAGTACGTGTGGACGCCGGCCACGTTCACGGCCAAGCTTGTTCCGGGCGAGGATGTGATCTGGCTGTCGTTGGACAACCCGGTGCAGGATGCCGTGGTGGATCTGCCGGCCGATCAGTGTCCGGGCCAGCCCTGCCGGATGGGGTTCGACCCTGCTGATATCCGGGTGGTGGCCCGCAACGACTTCCTTATGGCCAATCCGGCCGCGGCCAAGCTGTTCGAGTTGGTCACGATTCCCACCGTCGACGTTTTGCTCTACGCGCTGAGCTATGAGGGCGGCGCCAACAGCGAAGCCGATGTGCGGGAGGCAGCTGCCCAGTGGATCTCCGACAACCGGGCAAACGTCGACCAATGGCTCAACGAAGCCCGAGGAGCATCCTGATCGCCTGATGCACCCTTTGCCGAGGGCTGAGCACATTGAGTTCCAGAATTGAGCTGAGCAACGTCTACAAGATCTTTGGGGCTCGCCCGAAGGGGCGAGCCCTGAAGATGGCTCAATCGGGTGTCATGAAAGACGATGTCCAGGCCGCCACCGACCATGTTGTCGGACTGCATGACGTGAGCTTTTCGGTAGAAGATGGCGAGATCTTCGTAATCATGGGCTTGTCGGGTTCGGGCAAGTCCACCGCCATTCGAACGGTAAACCGGCTCCACGATGTCACTGCTGGATCGGTTGAGGTGGATGGCACCGATGTGGCCGATCTCACTAAGAAGGAGTTAGAGAGCTTTCGGCGGGAGAATATGGGAATGGTGTTCCAACACTTTGCCCTGTTCCCCCACCACACGGTGGTGGATAACGTGGCCTATGGCCTGAAAGTCAAAGGCTTGGTGACGGAGGAGCGTCGTCGCCTGGCTTATGAAGCGTTGGAATTGGTGAGCTTGGAGCGGTACTGCCAGTCGTTCCCTCGCGAGCTGTCGGGCGGGATGCAACAGCGGGTGGGGTTGGCTCGAGCATTGGCTGCCGACCTCGACATTCTTCTCATGGATGAGGCGTTCAGCGCCTTGGATCCCTTGATCCGCCGCCAGATGCAAGATGAGCTGCTGGCTATGCAGGGAGATCTTCTGCACAAGACCATCCTGTTCATCACCCACGACCTCAACGAAGCCCTGCGAGTAGGCGATCGGGTGTGCATAATGAAAGACGGTGCAGTTGTGCAGATCGGCACCCCCGAGGAGATCCTGCGAGATCCTGCGACCGCATACGTGGCTGAGTTCGTCAAGGACGTCGATCAGGGTCGGGTCTTGCAGGTTGAAAGCGTGATGACCCCGCCCTCGCCTTTCACGCTAGGCACCACTGTGGGTGAGGCCCTGGCCAAGTTGGGTGTGAAGGGAAGCGCCTTTTGCATTGATGACGATGGGAAGCCGGTAGGAGTGGTCACTCGCGATTTACTAACTGCATCTCATCAGGCTCCAGTAGAGTCGGTGATGAGGACCGAGTTTGGGGTCACCAATCGTGCAGCCCTCTTGGTAGATGCCTATGAATTGTGTGCAAGCGGGGACTTGGTTGCAGTTGTCGACGACCGGGGTGCTCTAGAGGGCAGGATCCATGCCTTGGATCTTCTGGCTGAGCTGGGCGAGATCGAATCCAAGGCTGAACAAGTCAAAACTGCGGACCTCTCGGATGGCAAGCTGCGGCAATGACAGTGCTGGCTTCCAATTTGTTCAGTACGGGCTGGTGGGATGAGGAGTGGCTGAACGAATGGGAAGTCCCGTTCGGGCGTTGGGTTGAGGAGAGCATCGATTGGCTCAACGTTAAAGGAGAAGTTGTCTTTGATGTCATCAAATGGCCCTTCGAAAATCTGCTCAATCTGATCACATACGACATATTGCTCAATATTCCGTGGCCGTTCATGCTCCTGATATTTGTGATCTTGGGTTTCCTCATCCGGGACGTGAAGATCGGGCTTGGTGCTGCGGCGGGCATTTTCTTGTGCGGTGTATTGGGTTCTGACTATTGGCTGCTGACCATGCAGACGATCGGGATCATCACAGTTGCAGTCATCATTTGTGTGGCCGTAGGTCTGCCCTATGGGGTTCTTTGTGCCCGCAGTGATCGGGTTTGGAATTTAACCCGCCCTTTATTGGACGGTATGCAGTTGGTCCACGCCTTCACGTACCTGATTGCCATCATCTTCTTTTTCGGCACAGGACCGGTGGGCGGGACCATATCTACCATGATCTTTGCTCTACCTCCCATGATCCGCCTCACCAACCTGGGTATCCGCCAAGTGCCCGGTGACGTCGTTGAGGCCGCTCGAGCCTATGGGGCGTCTGATTTCCGGGTGCTGGTTGATGTCCAGCTCCCGCTGGCTCGTCCTGCCATCATGACCGGCGTCAACCAAGTGCTGCTGCTTTCGTTATCGTTTGTCGGCATTATTGCCGTTATCGCCGGGGGCGGCCTCGGACAAGAAGTGTTCCGAGGCATTCAGAGCAGCAATTCAGCAATTGGTGCAGCTTCGGGTTTGGCGCTTTATCTGGTGGGGGTGGTCTTGGATCGGCTCAGTCAGCCGCAACCTACCGACAACCGCACCTTGATTCGCAGAATTGGATCGGCCCTTCGAAGCGACTACAAGATTCCGCCGCCAGCGACTGCTTCAGCCAGTGGATTGGAGGGAGCGGAAACAGGCAGCGACCTTTCGCCCACTTCGCGCTCGCAGTCCATTTCGGTTCGCCCGGAGCAGCCGCCATACCTCCGGTTTGCCGCATTGGCCGGGATGGCTGGCGGTGTCTTGGCCATGGCCAGTTTGTTCCTCACGTGGACAAGTGGTGCCGGGCGAGTCAGTGGCTATGCCCGTCCCTCCGATTTGAAAATCGACGGCACGTTCGATGGGCACAGCGCGAGCGGTGGGAGTTGGTTCGGCATCTTTGTATTTCTGATCGGAGTGATGGTTGCTGTTCTTTCTGCTCTTGTGCTGCTCCGCAGACGTGCCGCATTTACTCGGTGGTTGGGGGTTCCCCTCGGGGTGATAGCAGCGGGCGCGTCTATCGCTGGCATGATGATCGTCTACCTGCTGATAGCTCCGCACGATCTAGCTGAACCGACCAAGCATGGTATTGGTGCGTATCTTGCTCTAGTCGGCGGACTACTTCTGATAGCTGGAGGTATTGCTGCCGTTGGCATCTGGCGGCAGCCAGCAAGACCTATTGCTGTATCGCCTGTTCTTGTTGCATTGACTCTGGCTGCCGTCGGGTTCCTTGCTGTTGGTTCAGTTGCAAACTGGGTCAGCGATTCGAGACCTGGAGCACTGACCCCTGAGCAGCAGCTTCAGATCGAAGCCGAACGGGAAAACCCCACTGATGCCGGCACGGCGATTTTGAATCAAAGCCTGTCCAGTGATGATCCGATCCGATTTAGCGGGTTCAACGATAGCGGCCCGAATCTGAGTATGGGTATGCTGCTGGCTGCGGTTGCGGTACTAGTCATTGGTGCTCTTGCTTTCGCTGTGCGCTGGGCAGCCGCATTGCTTGACGCCCTTCTGCTAGGAATTGGTACCGCGGTATTGCTCAGCATCAGCGCGTGGACAGTCAGTTTCCTACGTGTAGCCGATAACGGCCTATACACCGGTGCCGCTGCACTTCCCAGTCTCGTGGGAGGCGCGTTGGCAGTCCTAGTAGCCATCGTCCGCATGCGCCAGCGCAGCCTGGATGAGCGCGAGGCTGCTGCTGCGCAATAGTGCTGCCTGGCTTGAATGGCCGCAGAAAAACTACACCGGGGACCAATGGCTCCATTGAGCGAAAGGCGCTGAAGATTACCCGAGAGCAGCAGGCCCGGTAGACGGTCTCAGCGCACACCCGCAGGTTCATTCCATTGCGGACGCACTCGGTGACGTGCTCGCAGGCCCGGTAGACGGTCTCAGCGCACACCCGCAGGCCCTGGACGCGCAGGTCTGCTGAGATCGCGTGCGGCCACCACCGCTGATCCAGGCGTTGTTGGACGGCTGTGGCCAGTTCGGCGTTGCGGCTCAGCTTGGGGACTTTGGGCCGGGCCGCCCCCGACGGGTCGGCGTGCTGGGCGACGCGGGCCATGACGGACCGCTGGGGCGTGGGAAAGGACATCGTGGCGCGTCTGGCGCGAGCGCGGGCTGTGCCCGTGGCGAGCCGACGTGTTCAAGCTGTCGCGGGACCCGGACTTCGAGGCCAAGCTCTGCGACCTGATCGGCCGGAGGTGCCAGCCGCCCGTCAACGGCCTGGGTGCTCAGCGCCTACTCCATTTCGCTGGCCACATTTGTGGTTGCGGCCGGGCGTCTTGCCGACCGTACGGGACGCAGGTGGGCCTTTCTCCTCGGTCTTTCCCTGTTCGTGGTGGGCTCGGTTGGCGGCTGGTTGGCACCGGAGTTGTGGGTGCTGGTGTTGTGCCGGGCGATGCAACCGGTGCCGCTGCACTTCCCAGTCTCGTGGGAGGGGGCCTAGTGGTGTGTCGTGGGTTTAGCGCCGTGGATTGCGACGGCAGCGGCGTTCCTCGCAAGGCGCACCGACGCAGCCATACTTCCAGCGTACGGCAAGGAGGGGCAACGCCGCGAGGGGCGTCGATGCCTAGCAGAACACGCGCGAATAAACCCACGACACACCACTAGCCGTCGTGGTTGCTGCCATCCGCAGGCACCAGCGCAGTCTGGATGAGCGCGAGACTGCTGACGCTGCTGTTGCGCAATAGCGCTGCCTGGGTGGCTATCGGCGATCGCTTTGCCGATCATTTTGTTGGTCTTTCGCGAGCTGCTGGCAACTCCGCCCCTGCCCCTGGGTGTGAAGGCTGCGCGTGTGGCATCTCGTATCTCATTGGTACCGGCCGTGTACTTGCTGCTTGTATCCGGAGGCATGTGGCGCACAAGTCGCACAAAGTTCACGAAACCCTTGAATGCTCTGCGGACCATCTTGGCACTCCTCTCACCGGGGTCCGAGGCGGATACCCAATCTTACCGGTCAACAGGAGCCGACGAGACGGCGGTCCTCCACTTCACGAGTGCGGGAGCACGGTGCTCGACATCCTCCACAGGGGTGAGTTTGACGCCGACCCTGCGTTGGTGGCGGGGCCTCCGCCAGCCATTCCATCTCGCCGGTCAGTTGGAAATCGCTGAACCGGGGTTGGACCGTGGCCTGGTAACTCCTCTGACCCCATCCCGCCCTCGTTTGTGCATTGTGTCTCTAGATTGTGTGTTGTGTCCCTAAGTTGTGCATACCTATCATAGTGAGTGGTGAAGAGCGTTTCTTCGATAGGTCAAATCAGCAGCAACCCCTTCTCCCCTGGATTCGGTAGATCTCCGTCATCGCTGGTTGGACGCGACGATTTGTGTGTTGAGTTGGCTTCGGGACTCGCCACGGGACCCAACGACAACAGGTACACGAGCGTCTTGATGGGAGTGCGCGGTTCCGGTAAGACCGTCATGCTGAACGAAATTGAGGATCTAGCTGCTGCTGATGGGTGGGTCGTATTGTCGATGGACGCGAGCACAACCGGTCTTCCCGGTCGCATCATTCGGACGATAGGTCAGGCCAGGCGCAATTACGAGGCTCTGGATCTCGGTGGGCCCGGCAACCGCCGCTCCAAAGAGCGGAGCATGGGAATCAGGTTGGGCGTTCTCGAAGGCAAATGGGCGGCGACCGAGCACTACGACCCGGTTTCAGAAACCGGGTTGCGGGAGCAACTAGCCGATTTGGCGGATGCGGCTCGACAGGCTGGCACCTCTGTGTTGGTAACCGTTGATGAGATGCATGGCATAGATCGGAACGAAGCCCGCAGGCTGTCAAACGACCTCCAGCACATCACCAAGAGATCGGGCATGCCACTGGCCTTTGTGGGTGCTGGCCTGTTGGAGGTGAAGCACACGCTCATGGCGGACAAAGGGCTCACTTTCTTCCATCGCTGTGAGCAATATGAGATGCCCCCATTGGGGATCGCCGATGTCATCAAGGGCCTCCGCCATCCGATTATCGACGCGGGGGGTAGCATCGAAGACGATGCCTTGAGTATGGCTGCGAGGTCCGTTGGCGCCTTCCCCTACAAGCTCCAGGTTGTGGGGCACAATGCGTGGACCTTGGCTGATGCGCCCGACAAGCCCATTCGCCTTTATGACATCCAAAAGGCGATTGAGATTGCCGAGGAAATCGTGGACAGGAACGTCAGTGCTCCAGCTTGGCACGACTTGGCTGATTCCGCTCAGAGGTTTATGCAGGCTCTTGCCCTGCTGGGCGGGTCAGCGGGTCTCCGGGATATCGCGCAGGAGGCTGGGATATCTGGAAAGCAGGCGTCGGCGATACAGCATCGACTCTCGCTGTCGGGGTACACCACGGGAAGGGCGGGCATCGTGCAACTCACCGAACTGGTGCCAGCCAGAGTCGTGATAGCGGAGTCCCGGGTGGAGTTGGCCACTGAAGTCGAGCCAAGACGGATAGAGAACGCTCCAGATGCCACGGACCCTTCCAAAACAGCGGCTAGCAGCAGATCGACGTCCTTGCAGCAGATCGATAGGTGCCGTCGGTGGATGCCGAGGGTCAAGGCCTACTGCGTTCTCGCCGCCGGACATGCTGGCAGATGCCGCTCAACATGATGCCAGGCTGACCACGCGGGCATCGATGAACGGGGGTGGCGATTTGTACTTGGATCGGTGTCCCGCCAACAAGCCCACGGTACGTCGCTGCTTTCTGATCCCCTGTCACCAGTACGCGTACGGTAGGGGGCCGTGCTAGCGCGTCATTGGGCGGTCTTCTGGGTGTGCATGGGGGCGGTGTTCCTGATCACCATGGACGCCACCCTGCAACCGCTGGCTCTGGTGAGCATCGGAGAGAGCTTCGGTGCCAGCCGCCCGTCAACGGCCTGGGTGCTCAGCGCCTACTCCATTTCGCTGGCCACATTTGTGGTTGCGGCCGGGCGTCTTGCCGACCGTACGGGACGCAGGTGGGCCTTTCTCCTCGGTCTTTCCCTGTTCGTGTTGGGCTCGGTTGGCGGCTGGTTGGCACCGGAGTTGTGGGTGCTGGTGTTGTGCCGGGCGGTGCAGGGCGCCGGCTCCGCATTTGTCATGCCCGCATCTCTCGGCTTGATTCTGGCCGTGTGGCCCGAAGACGACCAGACTCGGGCCATCACCACCTGGACTGCCGTCGGCGGGATCGCCGGCGCTCTGGCGCCCACGCTCGGCGGGACGCTCATCGACGTCTGGGGCTGGAGGGCGGCCTATGTGCTGAATGTGGCCATCGGGGTGCCGTCGTTTCTTGCTGCCCGGTTCCTGCTCGCCGAAACCGAGCGCAAGGTTGCTTCTCGGCTTCCCGACTTCGTGGGCGCGCTCATGGTGGCGGCCAGTCTCGGCCTGTTGACCCTCAGCCTGGTACAGGGCCGCACATGGGGCTGGACCGACAGTCGCATCATCGTGGCCTTCGCCTTGGCCGCCGTGCTGGTACCGCTGATACGGCAGCGGATCCTGGGCCACCCGGCACCCATCGTCGAGCCTCGCCTGTTGAGGCTTCGGACCTACCGGCGGGCGCTGTTCATCGCCATCGCCATTCCCAGCTTCTTGTTCCCCTACTTCGTGATGATGGTGCAATATCTCGAACAGGTTTGGGAGTACCGGCCGCTGAGAGCGGGATTGGCCCTGTTGCCCTTTCCCGCGGCGGCCACCTTGGCCAGCGTGTTGGCCGGGCGCTTGAGCCGCCGCTTCGACGAGCGCACCATCGCGGTTGCCGCCATGGCCACCACCACGGTGGCAGTGGTGTGGCTGCGATTGGTGCCCGGTCCTGATCCAGCTTATTGGACGGCGTTCTTTGTGCCCATAGTCTTGGGGGGCATCGGCGGCTGGGGGATGGGCCTTCCCATGATCAACGCAATCGGGGCCCGAGACCTCGATGACGACACCTACAGCCTGGGTATGGGGGTGTTGTCAACCGCCCGCCAAGTGGGAGCGCTGACCGGTTTGGCTGTTGCCTTCGGTCTTCTGGGCAACGTGTCCGACGCCGAGCTGTTCGAGCGCTTCCGACAGATCTGGACCGTGTTGGTGGTGCTGTCGATCATGGGCGTATTCGTCGCCCTGTCCCTGCCCCACCGCACTGCACGGCCTCGCCGAGGGGGAAGCTAAGCACACGTGTTGGAAGTCGGCCTGGTGGTGGACGTTTTTTCCTGGCTGGCCATCGTGTTCAGCGGGAAACTGCCTGCCGGGCTGGCCGGGGTCAACTGCATGCAGATCCGCTACAGCGTTCGAGTCAGCACATTTCAGAGCTTCATGCGGTCGTCCTACCCGCCGTTCGACTTTGACACTTCCAATCAAGACAACGGCAATGACCCAGAAACAGTGGTGAACTTCTCGCCCGAGCTGGAGGGGCGCAGCCGATTGAGCGTGTTCTTCCGGTTTGTCCTTCTCATCCCGATCATGATCGTCGGGATGATATGGGGGGATCTTGGCCTGGCTCGTTTCGATCGTCGGGTTCATCGCTGTGCTGATCTTGGGCCGCTGGCCTGAAGGGCTGCGCAACTTCCTGGTCGGGGTCAGCCGCTTCAGTGTCCGAACCAGTGCCTACGGATCACTGCTCATCGACAAGTTCCCCCCACTCGGCCTGAGCTGACGCTGCCGTACCCTCTTCGCCGGGCAGGTACGGTGTCGGCGTGATGGAGTACCAGTTGGTGTCGGCCGACTCCCATGTGAACGAGCCGCCCGATCTTTGGGCCCACCGGGTGCCTGCCCGCCACAAGGATCGAGCCCCCCGCATGGAGAGCTTTGAGCAAGGCGATGCCTGGATTCTGGAAGGCGCCCACGACCCCATCAACTTCGGGGGCAACTGCTCTGCGGGCCTTCCCGCCGACCAGCGGTCGGGGTGGGTCCGGTGGGCCGACGTCCGAGCGGGCGGCTACGACCCCGCGGCCCGAATCGGCGAGCAAGACCAAGATGGCGTGGATCTCGAGATTCTGTATCCCACCCCCCGGATCGGAAACCAGCTGGTGTGGCATCGCGAAGATGCCGATTTCCATATCGCCTGCATTCGGGCCTACAACGATTGGCTGGCTGAGTTTTGCGCCTACGACCCAGACCGCTTATGGGGTGTGGCCATCCTGCCCAACGTCGGGGCCGACCCCGCTGTGGCCGAGTTGCACCGAGCGGCCGCCTTGCCGGGCATCCGAGGAGTGATGCTCGGTCGGTGGCCCTGCGGGGATGAGGTGCTGTCGGCCGACGACGACCCGGTGTTCGCTGCCGCGGCCGAAGCCGGGCTGCCCCTGTCCATCCACGTGGGCTTTGCCACCCATGCCCAAGGCGATGTGTCCAAGATGAAGCTCACCGGCTCGATGCGCTTCTTCGACATGCCGGTGCGCATCACCCAGCTCATCGAGGGCGGCGTATTCGACCGCTTCCCCGAGCTTCAGTTCGTGGCGGTGGAAACAGACAGCTCGTGGTTCCCCTACCTGCGAGAGCAGATGGACGACCGTTTCCGGCGGGCCAACCCCGCCACTCGGGCCTCCATTCAGCGTCAGCCCGGCGACTATTTCGACACCAACATCGCCTCCACGTTCATCACCGACCGCTATGGCATCGCCAACCGCCACCACATCGGCGTGTCCCAGATGATGTGGTCGAGCGACTTCCCCCACGGCGGATCCGACTGGCCCGACTCCCACACCACTATCAAGGATCACTTCGACGGTGTGCCCGACGATGAGCGCCACGCCATCCTGGCCGGGAACGCCCTTCGCGTCTACGGCCACGAGACTGCATCATGAAAGTGGGTGATATCACTTCACCGGAGCACGCGGCCAACGGCAAGCCGCTCGACGGCATCCGGGTGCTGGCCATCGAGCAGATGCAGTCGCTGCCCTATGCCACCCAGCTTTTGGCCCGCATGGGTGCCGAGGTGGTCAAGATCGAACACCCGGTGCGGGGCGATCTGGGCCGGGGCTCGACCCCCGGTGTCGTCGATCCCGAGGGCCGACCGGTGGGCGGTACCTACCTGCGGAACAACCTCAACAAGCGCTCGGTGGGGATGGACCTGAAAAACCCCACCGCCATCGATCTCATCCGCCGAATGGTCCCGAGATTCGATGTGCTGGCCGAGAACCTCAAACCGGGCACGCTGGCCAAGATCGGCTTGGGCTATGAAGAGTTGGCCCAACTGCACCCCGGCCTCATCTACTTGTCGGTGTCGGGGTTCGGGAACCTGAATGAGTCGCCCTACGGCCACTGGCCGGCCTATGCCCCCATCGCCGAGGCCATGGGTGGCCTGTACGCCATCAACCGGGCCGAAGGCGAAGACGTGAAGGTGTCCCCAGTGGGCGCACTGGGCGACACCGGATCGGGCCTCTACGCCGTGATCGGGGTGCTCGTGGCCCTGCGCCAGCGGGACCGCCACGGCCATGGCCAATATGTGGACATCGCCATGTTCGACGCCATGGTGGCCTTCGGCGACATGGTGCCCAACTACTGGTCGCTGGGCCAGGATCCTCGGACTCCAACCGCGATCATCAACGACGGCTTTCCCATCAACTCCGGAGAGCTAGTGATGCAGATCGGCCGCGAGCACCAGTTCGAGCGCCTCTGCGGTCTCATTGGCCGACCGGAATGGCTGGAAGACGAGCGCTTCTCCACCCGCGACGGATGGCGGGAGCATCTGGATGAGATTCGGGCTGCGGTCCGCGCCTGGGCCGGTGATCGCACCACCGTCGAGGCTGCCAACGACTTGGCTGCTGCCGGTTTGGCCGCCGCCCCGGTGTTCGAGGCCTCCGATGTGGTCGATGATCCCCACGTAGCCGCCCGCCACATGATGGTGGAGATCCCCCGTCCCGATGCCGACACCCCGGTGCTGACCCCCGGCAATCCGGTGAAGTTGTCGGCGGTCAGCGAAGGGCCCGACACCCGCCCGCCGTGGCTGGGGGAGCACACCGACGAGGTTCTGGCCGCTGAGCTCGGTTTGACCGAAGAAGCGCTCGCCGGGCTTCGGGAAGACGGCGTCATCGGTTGACAACGACAACCTCGACTCCGCTTCGCTTCGATGGACGCACCGCAATAGTTACCGGCGCGGGGCAGGGTTTAGGCCGGGCCTATGCACGGTTGCTGGCCGAACGGGGAGCGCAGGTGGTGGTCAATGACATCGCGGCCCAATCCGCCAACGAGGTGGTGAACGAGATTACGACCGCCGGCGGTATAGCCATTGCCGACCACCACACCGTGACCACCCCTGAGGGCGGAGTCGCTCTGGCGGAGCAAGCCCGGGACGCATTTGGCGCCGTTCACATCGTGATCAACAACGCCGGCGTGAACCGAGCAGCCGAGTTCGCCGACATGACGCCGGAGTCCGGCCCGGAGCTGTTCGATGAGATGATCGCCGTCCATCTGCTGGGACCATGCCACGTGTTGTGGCCGCTTTGGCCTGCCATGGTCGAGCAGGGCTATGGCCGAGTGGTGAACGTGGCTTCCAGCGCAGTGTGGGGCCTGCGGGGCCAGGCCGTCTATGCCGCCTGCAAGGCCGGGATGATGGGCCTCACCCGCACGCTGGGCCGCGAGGGCCGCTACCACGGCGTACAGGTCAACTGCGTGCTGCCCTGGGCGGTGACCGACAAGAATCCCGATCGCTCGGGCGAGGAATTCGGCTCCATCATCGAAGCCCATATGCGCCCCGAGAACGTCGCCCCCGCCGTGGTATGGCTGGCCCACCAAGACTGCCCCGCCACCGGCGAGCTCTTCACCGTGGACGGCCCCCGCATGGCCCGACTCGCCTGGATCGCGACCCAAGGCCACACCGATCTCGACCCCACCCCCGAGTGCTACCGCGACCAGTGGGATCAAGTGATGGATCTATCGGAGTACACCGTCCCCACATCCACCAACGACCACATGCGCAACTCCGTGATGCCCCACTTCAACCTCCCGATCAAATAATGGAGCGCAGTTTCCTTCGGCCGGTGGCGGGCCTGGTTGATATACTTCCCGTGCTTTCCCCCATGTGCTGAGAACTCTGAGGAGAACTCGTGGAACAAGCCATACTCGCCATGCTGGGAATCATCATCACCTTGATGCTCTACCTCGACCGAGGTCGCCGCGGCGACATCGTCCGGCTCCGATCCGAGACCAACGAGGGTTTCAAGGAAGTGCGGGCCGACAACGCCCGGCTCCGATCCGAGACCAACGAGGGTCTCGCCCAGCTCCGATCCGAGACCAACGAGGGTTTCAAGGAAGTGCGGGCCGACAACGCCCAGCTCAGATCCGAGACCAACGAGGGTCTCGCCCAGCTCAGATCCGAGACCAACGAGGGTTTCAAGTGGGTCCACATGCGGTTGGACAAGCTCACCGATGTTGTCATGGACTTGTGCCGCCGGGTTGGCCGCATGGAGGGCCGAGCCGAAGCCTCCGAGCCCAACCCCGACGCTCCCCACTAGCCCATCGAAATCGGTACCGCCTCAACCCCAGTAATCCACGGACGTTCTGCCGCCGCGAGTGCCTCCCACTTGGCCGCAGTCCCCGTCGGATCGCCTTGACCCAGCTCCTCGGGGGTCGGGCCGATTCGGTCGACTAGGGGAGCCAGAGCCTCGGTGTCGAAGCCGTAGAATTCTGCTGCGTTGAGCCCGAGGATGGCCGCGGTGTCTTCAGCGGGAATGTCCCAGAACGCCTCGGCCAGAGAATTGCGGGTGTGGGGCCATGTGCCCTCGGGGTGGGGGAAGTCGTTGCCCCACATGATGTTGCCCACACCGATCTCGAAACGCCGAGCCAGCTCCCGCCGCCGAGTATTGGACGCTCCGATGGCGCAGTTGCGGTCGAAGTAGTCGCTGGGTCGCAAGCTCAGGTGGCCGTAGGCGTCGGCTGCCAGCTTCTGGGCCCCTCCGTGCTCTCGGGAGTAGGTGGCGTCCATGGTCCACAACATGTCGGCGGCCCAGAAACAGCCGCACTCGGTGATGGCATACCGCAGCCCCGGATACCGCTCGAACACGCCGGAATACAGCAGGAACCACAGCGGACGGGTGGTCCACCACCGCACTTCGGCCACGTACATGCCGATGAATCCGGGACCGGTACCGTATTCGGCCCGAGGAGCAGCCCCCGAGTGGGTGTGAACCGGCATCTCCAGGTCTTGGCAGGCCGCCCACACGGGGTCGTAGCGGCGGTCGTGGTAGGCGGGGCCCTCGTTCCACATGGAAGCGATGAGAATGCCGCCCCGCAGCCCCGACTCCCGCGCCCGGGTGATCTCGGCCACCGCGGCGTCCACATCGGCGATGATCGGCACCACCGCCACCCCGGCCCGGCGCTCGGGGCTGTCGTTGCACAGTTCTGCCAGCCAACGGTTGTGAGCCCGAGCCCCCGCCATCAACAACTCGGGACTCTCCGCAAACGACATGCCCAGCCCCGCCCCGAACGGTGCCGAGGCACCCCCGGTCACCGCGTCGGCATCGGGGAAAATCACCTCGCCGGCAACGCCGTCACCATCCAGCTCCGCATCCCGGCGGGCCGCATTCCAACCACCTCGCAGCCCCTGCTCGTTCTCGCCGAACCACTCCTCTTCGAACTCGGCATTCCCCATGATGTTGCCCTGGCTGCGGATCGCCTCCCGCTGCACCACGAAATCGTCGAAGGCATCGCGGTACTTCGACTCCAAATAGTCCCGATACTCCAAATTCGGCAACCCCGCATGGCAGTCCGAGGAAATAACCAAATAATGCTCAGTCATAGTCGCCCCCTTGCTCCGACAATAGCCAAGAGAACCCAAAGAGACCTCTGGTTGGGCAGGCGGTCTCTTGCTCGGCCTAGGGAAAGTCGGCGAGTGTATTGCGATACCGACCCCGGCGATTGCGCTGCTGCTCGCCGTCCCGAGGACGCGAAGATGGCTCTCGGACAGACTGCAACCCTGGAATCCGATATTGGACGGCCCCAAAACCCACCACTTGACGGGACGCCCCCTGGTATCCCTCTCAGTAAGTGAGAAAAATGGAAATTATTTTCCCACTTGGGGGAAACCTCACAACCCTGAAAAACCCCAACCCGTGGGTTCACAAGGTTCCTATGTCCTGACACATCACAGGGTCGGGCAGGCGGTGTGGTGGTTCAGGACATGTGAACCTTATGTCGCGAGACATGGGAACATCGCGGCGCTGGTCCAGGGTGGGGGATGTCGAGGGCCCGCCTTGTTGTCACCGCTGTCGTCGTGGAGGGGCGAACCCACGCCGAAGTGGCCGCCGAGTACGGCCTTTCGAGGTCGCAGGTGACCAAGCTGGTGGCCCGCTGGCGGGCTGAGGGCGAATCTGCGTTCGAGCCGCGGTCCCGCCGGCCGCTCACATCGCCGGCCGCCATCGCCGCCGAGACAGTCGAGCTGATCGTGAGCCTGCGCGCCGACCTGGAGAGCCAGGGCCTCGACGCCGGCGCGCACACCATCTCCTGGCACCTCGCCCACCGCCACGGCATCGCCGTGTCCGCTTCGACGGTCTGGCGCCGCCTGGCGGCCGCCGGCCTCGTCGACGCGAACCCCAAGAAGCGGCCGAAGTCGTCCTATGTCCGCTTCCAAGCAGACCTCCCCAACCAGATGTGGCAATCGGACTTCACCCACTGGCGCCTCGCCGACGGCGCCACCACCGAGATCTTGACCTGGCTCGACGACTGCTCCCGCTACGCGCTGTCGGTCACCGCCCACCGGCGCATAACCGGCCCCATAGTCGTCGACACCTTCAACCAAACCGGCGCTGACCACGGCTTTCCCGCCTCGGTGCTCACCGACAACGCCATGGTCTACACCACACGCTTCTCTGGCGGCAAAGGCGGCCGCAACGCCCTCGAAACCCTATTGGCCGACCTCGGCATCGCCCAGAAGCACTCCGCGCCCAACCGCCCCACCACCTGCGGAAAAGTCGAGAGGTTCCAACAAACCCTCAAGAAATGGCTCAAAGCCCAACCCAGCGCCCACAACCTCGGCGCCCTCCAAGCCCAGCTCGACCAATTCACCCGCACCTACAACCACCACCGCCCCCACCGATCCCTCGACCGCGCCACACCCGCCACCGCCTACCAGCGACTCCCCAAAGCCCAACCCGGCCAAACAGGCCCCGGAACCCACCACAGAGTCCGCCACGACCGCATCGACAAATCAGGCACCGTCACCCTCCGACACAACGGCAAACTCCACCACATCGGCATCGGCCGAGCCCACAAACACACCCCCGTCGCACTCCTCGTAGCCGACCTCGACATACGCGTCATCGACACCCAAACCGGAGAACTCCTACGCCAACTCCAACTCGACCCAACCCGCGACTACCAACCCCGAAACCAACCCTGAAAACCCCAACCCGTGGGTTCACAAGGTTCCAATGTCTCGCGACATCACAGGGTCGGGCAGGCGGGATTTGAACCCACGACCTCTTCGTCCCGAACGAAGCGCGCTACCAAGCTGCGCCACTGCCCGTTAACCCAACAATACCAACAGGTGCGGGATTTCCACCTAGGCGGGGCGGTGGGCGGTAGCGACACCCTGCCGGCTCAACCCAAAACAGACGCCACCGCCCGCTGCACGCTCACCGGGTCCAGCGGCTTCACCAGCCAGCCATCCGACCTAGCCTGCTTCGCCAGGTAAACGTCAGCCTCACGATCCAGCAACATCAACACCCGCGTCTCCGGCACCCGTCCCATCTCCGCTTCCAGCCGCAAATCCAGACAGGTCGCCATTCCCCCCATGTTGCCGATCTGAAGATCGCAGATCACCACGTCCGGCTGCTGCTCTTGCACCGCAGCCAACACCTCAACCCCAGTCCGCACTCTGCTGACCTCGGATACATCGCTCCCCAGAGCGGCGTCTACTGTGTGGTACACAGAGTCGCTGTCGGTGGCCAAGAGCACGTGGGTCACGCTTCGATGGTACCCAACCCGATTCCTCAACAACCTGCTGGGGCGATGGCATTGGGCCTGTCTCGCGTTAGCATCGGGGCGGTCAAGGGGAGGCGCTTTGCTCGAGATCGATGTCGAAAACCTAGACACCCATACGGTGCTTCGCCCCAGCGGTGAAATCGATGCCTACACCGTGGCCCAATTTCGAGAGCGGATCGGCGACTTGGCCCTTGCACCGCGGTTACTCATCGACTTGGGGTCGGTTCCGTTCATGGACTCCGCTGGATTGGGGGCGCTAATCGGCGGAATCCGACGGATTCGCGATTCCGACGGTGAAGTCGTGGTGGCCTGTGGTGAGGGGGCGCTGGCCCGACTGCTTCACACCACCGGTTTCGACCGGATCGTCCCGGTGGCTGAGACCCCCGAAGAAGCGCTGGCCTCGCTGCTCGGTGAAGAATCACCCGAGGCGTTGTAGACACAAAAGTGCGAACCCCTCGATGGAAGTTGGCTGCTGCCTGTCTCGTTGGGGGTGGTGTGTTGGCAGCTCTCGGCTCGACCGGGGTAGAAGCCCAGCCGAGCCGAGGAGCTGATAGCGGTGTGGCCGTGGTGGTGGAGGTCACCGGCTTGCTCGATCCGGTCATGGCCGACCTGATTGAAGACTCGGTGGCCGATGTCGCCGATGCCGGCGCCCGCCTGCTGGTATTCCGGGTGGACAGCAACCGTTCTGTCGTGTCTGACGACCGCTTGGCGGAATTGGCCGATGCTATTGCCGGATCGCCGGTGCCCATCGCGATTTGGGTCGGTCCCAATGGGGCTTCTCTGGAAAGAAAAGTGGCCCAGCTCTTTGCAACCGCCGATGAAGTCGGCATCGCGCCCGGCACCCGGGTGGGCGACCTCGGCCCGCAGCTTCCGCAATTGGCCGACCACGCGGTGGCCTGGGACAACCAGGAGCTGATCAGAGACCAGAAGCTCGGATGGCGACAGCTCATTTCCGAGGGGGTGATCGCCTGTGAACCCCGCACCATCGACGATCTTCGGGACCGCTACGCCGAAGCAGGCATTCCCTTTGACGCCGGATCTGCTCGGGTTCCTTCCGTAGAAGAACAGTGCGTCGCCCCGCTGATCGGCGACTTCTTGGTCGACTTGGATGATCTCGGCTTCGAGTCGGATGTCGTCGAGGTCGACGGCCAGCCGCGTCTGGAGCCGATTACCCAGGTTCAGTTCCGGGGCTTGTCGCTCGCCCATCAGCTGTTCCACACCGTGGCCAGCCCGCCGGTCGCCTATTTGCTCTTGTCCATCGCCATGGGCTTGATGCTGTTCGAGTTCTTCACCGCGGGCATCGGGGTGGCCGGCGTGGTGGGGGCCTTGCTGTTCATCTTGGCCGGTTACGGCCTCTCTGTACTGCCTCACAACACTTGGGCGCTGGTCTTGCTGGCCGCGTCGATGGTGGCGTTCGGCATCGACATCCAAACCTCTGTTCCCCGCTTTTGGACTGTTGTTGGGATGATCTTGTTCGCCGCCGGCACATGGTGGCTCTATGACGGAGTGTCAATGTCTTGGATTCCCATGGTGGTGATGACCGGGGCTGTGGCCGTGGCCATGTTCGCGGGGATGCCGTCGATGGTCCGCACCCGCTTCTCAACGCCGACCATCGGCCGAGACTGGATGATCGATGAGTTGGGCGAGGTTGTCGAAGACGTCTCCCCCGACGGGGTGATCCGAATTCGCGGCGCACTGTGGAGGGCTCGAGCCAACCGGGCGACTCCGGTGACTGCTGGCGACCAGGTCAGAGTGATTGAAATTGATGGTCTTTGGTTGGAAGTAGAGCCCATGGAAGGCGCGGCTCGTGATTATCGGGAGCCCCGTAAGTAGGGCGCTAGGTGGCCCTGAAACCAAAAATCCGGCCGAAATCTATTCGTGATTGCTTTGCTCCCGTCTTGTGCGCGGCCATCTTCGCCTATAAGGTCCGCCAAAAGGGGGTAGTCGATAGTGAGCGCTGTAACCAGTGAGAAGGCCTGGCAAGCGAGGGCAGCCTGTCGTGGGCCGCATGCGGCTGTCTTCTTCCCGCCCCCGTCTTTTGAGCGCAAAGAGGAGAAGCTGGAACGGGAGAGTCGGGCCAAGGCCATATGCGAGCAATGCAGCGTCATCGACGAGTGCCGTGAGTATGCCTTGGAAATCCGGGAGCAGCACGGCATCTGGGGCGGCCTCAACGAGTTGGAGCGTCGGGAGATTCTCAGCCAGTGGAGAAACTGAGTCAAAGGCGCGGTCCAGCGATTCGCACATCTCCTCGCCGACGGGTCACGCCATTTCCGTCCATCCAAGCCAGCAGCGGCAAAGCGTACTTCCGCGTGGTATCCAGGCGCTCGCGTATCTCAGCCACAGTCACCCCGTCGGGCTGAGAGGTCAGCATCTCGGCCAGCACCGATCGGGCCGTCTCCAGTGCCATCGCCGCGAAGAACACCCCGTCTTGCTCCACAATCAAGCCCCTCTTGACCAACTCCCGCACTTCGCTCCGGTCTACTCCTGCGGCCTCGGGATCGGGCGGGACAAATGGAGTCGCCTCCAACGCCGCGGTATACCGGTGGTTCTCAAACGGGTCCGACTGGTCGATCGGGCGAACTCGACCCCCCTCGGTGGTCACGTCATCCAGCAGACTCAGCACCGCTCTTTCCCGATCATCCAATCCGGCCACATCCAGCCCCAGGGGACCAGCGGCGTCCACTGCCGCCCGAAGCCGGGCCTGGGTTTGTTCGAGCACCGATGGACTCACCACCCACCGACCCACATCCGGCTCCCGCTGTTGGCCGGTCAGCAGGGTTAGGCGATCGGCATCCACCCATCCCCGCTCCGCTATCACGCGATCGATTGACAGGTCGGGCTTGGCCTTGGAAGCGGGCAGCATCGGTTGTGTATCGAGGACGGTTCCACCCCCGATGGTCTCGGCTCGGCCACTTTCCCGAAGAACAAACCGGTCGCCGGGCAGCAGCGGGAGATGGCGGGGGATGTGGAGCCGTACCAGCCCAGTCTCGCCCGGCGACAGAGTCTCGAGTCCAAGAATCCGCATTCTGGCTGGCAGCTCGCAGGTGCCGATGTAGACGGCATGCGCCCCTCGGCGAGATACCTCATGATCCAGTGTGCTCAATACGGTCAAAGAGGCGTCAACCCGGTTGGTCAGGTGCCACTGCTTGGCCCGCACCAACACATCTCCCCGGAGAACTTCTTGGTGGCCCACGCCCGACAAGTTGACTGCCACCCGGTTGCCCGGCCCGATCTTGGATCGCTTGCTGTGGTGGCTTTGCAAGGCCCGGACCCTCACTGCGGCGCCCCTGGGCCGCAGATCCAGTTCGTCGTCCACCCGGATTTGGCCTCCACCCAATGTGCCCGTCACGACGGTGCCCGCGCCCCGGGCAGCAAATGCCCGGTCAACCCACAGCCTCGGTCGGCGATGATCGGCGGCCGCGGGTGTCCGATCCATCAGATCATCCAGCCCGGCTCTCAGCTCCTCTAGGCCCAGTCCGTCGAATGCGTCGGTTTCCATTACCGGGGCGCCGGCCAAGAACGTGGCCTCCACTCGCTCTTCCACCTCCAAGCGGGCCAGTTCGGCGAATTCGGGCTCGCACAATCCCACCTTGGTCAACGCGATCAGCCCGTGCGACACCCCCAACAGCTCCAGGATGCGAAGGTGCTCCTCCGATTGCGGCATCCACCCCTCGTTGGCCGCCACCACGAACAGGCAGGCATCCACTGCGCCCACGCCGGCCAACATGTTGCGGATGAAGCGCTCGTGGCCGGGGACGTCGATGATCGACACTGATCGCCCCGAGGGGAGTTGGGCTGAGCCGAAGCCCAAGTCGATGGTCAGGCCTCGGGCCTTTTCCTCGGCGAATCTGTCGGGATCGACTCCGGTGAGCGCCTTCACCAGCGTGGATTTGCCGTGATCCACGTGGCCTGCGGTGGAAATGGTGATGCTCATTTGAATTTCCTCAGGGTGGCGGCCGCGTCTGGATCATCCTCGAGCGGCATCGTGGTGCTCATCCAAGGGACTTCAGCGCAGCGATCACGTGTTGGTCGTCGTCGGGTGCCACCGTCCTCAGGTCCAACCAGGTGCAGCCTTCGCTCACTCGGGCGACGATCGCCGGGGTCCCGGCCCGCAGGGCGGCGGTTTGATCTCCGTCCAGCATCACGCCGAATGAGTCGATCTCCGTTCCGGGAAGCGTGCCGCCGCCCGGCACCGACGCCATCTCGGCCACCTCGCCCGCCCCTGATTCGGCGACCGCCGCGTGAGCTCGGACTTGCAGGTCGGCCGGTGCCAGTGAAGCCATCCGCCAGAACTCGATGGCCTGCCCGTCTCGCCGCAAGTAGGCCAGCGCCACCTGTTGGAGCGCGTTCAGCACCAGGCTGCCCGGCCTCAGCGCGCGGGCCAGGGGATGCCGGGCGCACTGCCTCACCAAGTCGGCTCGACCGGCGATGATCCCCGCTTGGGGGCCGCCGAACAGCTTGTCGCCCGAAAAGGTCACCAGTGCCGCGCCATCGGCCAGGCTCTGTCGGGCGGCGGGCTCTCCGGCCAGCCACACCGGGGGGCCGTCGTCCAGCCAAGGGCAGGCGGCATCGACCAGTCCCGACCCGATGTCGGCCACCACCGGCACGTCCAGGGAGGCCATCTCGGCCACGGTCACATGTGCGGTGAACCCCACGATGCGGTAGTTCGACTGGTGTACCTTGAGGGCGAGGGCGGTGTCATTGCCCGAGTTCTCAACTGCCGAAGCGAAATCGGCCAGTCGGGTGCGGTTGGTGGTGCCCACCTCTACCAGCTGGGCCCCAGACTGCTCCATGACCTCTGGGACTCGGAACCCGCCGCCGATCTCCACCAACTCACCCCGGGATACCGCCGCTCCCCGGCCGGTGGCCAAAGCGGCCAGAACCAGCAGCACTGCTGACGCCCCGTTGTTCACCACGATGGCGTCCTCGGCTTCGCACAGCCGGGCCAGCAGTCGGGCCGCATGGGCGTGGCGGGATCCCCGGCGGCCTGATGACAGGTCCAGTTCCAGGTTGGAGTACACCGCGTCGGCTGCGAATGCCATCGGTGCTCGTCCCAGATTGGTGTGCAACAGGACTCCGGTGGCGTTTACCACCGGCTGAAGCAGCGCCCGGGCCCAGGCGTGGGCGTAGCGTCGGGCCCGCTCTTCAATGTCCTCCGAGCCGCCGTCGGCGATGGCCGACCGGGCGGCATCCACCAACAAGGGATGGGGCAGGCCTGTGTCGGTCATCGACCGGGCCAGGGCATCCACCGACGGGGGTCTCACATGCCTCAGCGTATGGCCCTCGTAGCCCGCCGTCACCTAGTGGTGTGTCGTGGGTTTAGCGCCGTGGATTGCGACGGCAGCGGCGTTCCTCGCAAGGCGCACCGACGCAGCCATACTTCCAGCGTACGGCAAGGAGGGGCAACGCCGCGAGGGGCGTCGATGCCTAGCAGGACACGCGCGAATAAACCCACGACACACCACTAGGTGCCGTCGGCGATGTCGGTGTCGTGGACCGTTCCCGGTTCGGGGCTGTCGGGTCCGTAGTAGGCCACCCGATGACGGAATCGGCGAATCACAATCGGGCGGATCACCATTCGGGTCGGCCGGAACAACAGCAGCAGGCCGAAGGCGTCGGTCACGAACCCGGGAGTGAGCATGAGGGCCCCGGCAAACAGCACCAAGGCGCCGTCCACCAGCTCGCGGCCCGGCATCTGGCCCTCACTGAGCTTGCTCCGCACCCGCCAGAGCACTGCCATTCCCTGGGCTTTGACCATCCAGGCGCCTGCCACGCTCACCAATATCAGCAGGCCGATCGTCTCCAGCGTCCCAATGCTGCGGGCTGTCTCCACAATCACGTACAGCTCCACCAGCGGAACCGCGACGAACAGGAGCACCAGCCAGATGAGCATGAACGGGCCTACCGGGAGACGATGTCGAGGTCGGCCAGAGCCTGTTCAGCGGCTTCAAAGATTCGCGCCGTGCAACCGGCCATGTCCACGGGAGGGACCTCTTCCAGCAGGCGGTCGGCGATGGCTCGAAACGCCTCGGCCGCCGGAGCGGAGGCGTCTCCCAGCACCACGGGAGCCCCCTTGTCGCCGCCGTTGGCCACCGAGCCGTCAATGGGCACTTGGCCAAGCAGCGGCACGTCCAGCTCATCGGCCAGCTCATGTCCGCCCCCGCTCCCGAAGATGGCATACGACTCTCCGTCGGGCGTCACGAACGCGCTCATGTTCTCGATCACTCCGGCGATCCGGAGATAGTTAGAGCGGCCCATAGAAGCCACTCGGGTGGCCACCTTCTGAGCACTGCGGGACGGGGTGGTCACCACCACCATCTCGGCCTGGGGAAGCAGTTTGGCTATGCCCATCTGCACATCTCCGGTGCCGGGCGGCATATCGATCAGCAGATAGTCCACCGGCCCCCAGCGCACATCTTCCAAGAAGTGCTGGACGGCCCGGTTCAACATGAGTCCTCGCCACATCAGCGCGGTCTCCTCCCGGTCGACCAGGAACCCCATCGACACCACTTCCAGGGTGCCGTCGCCTACCTGCTTCTCGTTGGGGACGATCTTCTTCTCGTTTCCCGCTCCGGCCAGACGACCTTCGACCCCGAGCATTCTGGGCACCGAATAGCCCCAGATATCGGCGTCCATGACCCCGACCCGCATGCCTCTCCGGGCTAGCTCGGCGGCCAGGTTCACCGTCACGGTAGACTTGCCCACCCCGCCCTTGCCCGACGCCACCATCACGACCTTGGTGGTGGGGGGCACTGCGGTGTCAGGGGCGTTCTGGGCCACATTGAACCGGGCCTTGGCCATGGTGACGGCCTTCTCCTCCTGGGTCAGCTCGCTCCAGTGGATCTTGACCTTCTCCACGCCGGGCAGCCCACCGACTCGGCTGCGGACCTCCCGCTGGATCTGGGCCCGCAGCGGACATCCCGAGGTGGTGAGCGCCACCGTCACCTCGACCAGCCCGTCGGGATTGACCACCGCGCCGCGCGCCATGCCCAGATCAACGATGTCGCTGCCCAATTCGGGGTCGACCACTCCTCGGAGCACGCCCATCACGTCGTCAACCGTCGGCAAGGCCGCGGTCAGTCCATCGCTCACCCTGGTCATGCTATCGGGTATGTAAAGTCGCCAAGCTTGCGGGTAAACTGCCAAGGGTTCACAGCGCCGATAAGGGAGAAGCAAGTGATCACACTCACTCATGCAGCCACCAGCAAAGTCGGGTCCCTGGTGCAACAGGAACAGGCCGACGACGAGGAGCTGGCCCTCCGAGTAGCGGTGCGGCCCGGCGGCTGTTCCGGATTCAGCTACGAGATGTACTTCGATGCCGACGTCGGCACCGAGGACCAGGAGGTTCTCTTCGGTGATGTCAAGGTGGTGGTGGACTCGTCCAGTGCGGCTCTGTTGGAGGGCGCAGTGCTCGACTACAAAGACGGACTGACCGACGCCGGGTTCTCCATTACCAATCCCAACGCCCAGCGCACCTGCGGCTGCGGCCAGAGCTTCAGCTAGTTCACAGCCGCGAATTGCGGCACTAGCCTGAGTTCCGTCGCTTTGGAATTCACCGTAGACGGCCGCCCGGTCGAGGCGCCCGACGATGGCGCCTCGCTAATGGAGGTGCTGCGCGACCGCCTCGGCATCCGCACCGTGAAAGACGGGTGCAGTCCGCAGGGCCAATGCGGCTGCTGCACCGTATGGGTGGACGGCAAGCCGCGAGTGTCCTGTGTGACTCCTGTCCGCCGGGTGGCCGGCCGGGAGATCACCACGTTGGCCGGATTGTCCTCCGAAACCCGGCTCGGGTGGGGGGAGGCATTCTGCGCAGCGGGTGCCAGCCAGTGCGGTTTCTGCACTCCCGGCATCATTATGCGCTTCGCCGGCCTCGATGTCCGATCGGGTGGGGATCGCTCCCGGACAGGCGAAGACCGGCACCGATCGGCCGCGGCCACTGCTCTGGCCGCCCATTTGTGTCGCTGTACGGGCTGGCAGACGATCTTGGAGGCGTGGGAGGGCTTTGGCTCCCCCGTTCCCGCACGGGATTGGGCGGCCGCGGCCCGGCGAGCCGAGATCGAGGGCGGCATCGCCCAGTCTGTGGGGCCTGACGTGGCCTTGGGCGAGGGGGGTTTCGCCGACGACACGGTGCCCGACGGGGCGCTGGTGGCGCTGTGCGACGGCCAGGGCGGATGGTCGCTGGGAGAGACGGTCGCCGAGGCTCGGGCCGCGGCCGGGAAGGTGCAGGGCCGACGTACGCCGGCAGAGGTGCCCATGCCTTTGGAGTTCCCCGAGGGGGATTGGGCGGTGCGGTTGCGAACCTCTTGGGTGGAGCCCGCCTACCTGGAGACCGACGCGTCATGGTGTTCTCCGGGCGGTGAACCGGCGAGCCCGCTGGCCAACGGCGGTGCATTTGGGGCCAAGCTGGCGTCTCCGTTGCCCGAAGTTGCCCGTCGGCTGGCCGATGAGCACGGTCGCCCGGTTCGAGTCCTGTGGTCTCGTGAGGACACGGTTCAACACGGTCCCAAGCGCCCCCCGGTGGCCATCGGAGTCAACGCCAGCGGACGAGGGGTGGTTCGGGTGGCCCGCACGCCGGGGGTGGCCGCTGCCATCGCCAAGGTGGTGCCTGGCCTTGCGGTGGAGGAAGTGGATGTTCCCGGACCCCCGACCTCGATCGCCATCCGGGGTGCGGGCTGGGTTGAGGCGGTGGTGGCGCTGAGCGCCCTAGGCGACGGCCACCAACCGCAGGCGACTCCCGGAGGGGGCACGGCCCTGGCCGAATGGACTCAACACGGCTTGCGGGTTCGGGTGCGCGGCGGCGACCCGTTGGATGAGACTGTGCTGCGCTCCTACTGCATCGGTGCCGCTCACATGGCCTACAGCTGGGTGACGTCCGAAGCTCTGACCGTCGACCCCCACGGTGAGGTACACGATCTCACCATCCGCTCCTTCGGAGTTGTGCCCGCGTCCCGGATGCCGCCGGTGGAGGTGGTGATCGAGCCGTCCGACGACCCGCCTGTCAACTGCTCCAACGCCGTGCTTGCCGCCGTGGCCGCAGCCACCTGGCGGGCCGCCGGCCATCCCCCCGACTGGCCCACTGGCCCGTTGTCCAACTAGCTGGTTTCGCCGTAGAAGAGCCGGTCGGTAACCTCTCGGACGGCCTTGGTGATCTCGTGGTAGTCGGCCTCCAAGTCTTTGTTGCTGGGGTAGCCGAGCCGCCGGGCCAGCAGCAGCTCCTCGTGATCGTCGTCGGGGAATCCGTCTGAGGAGAGACCGGAGAGGTGGTAGCGGGCGTTGCGGAATCGCTGGCAGAAGCGGTAGCCCACGTCCAGGGTAGCCCGGTCGCCGAAGTCCAACAGGTTGTGCTCCGACAGCCCGACCAGCGCGGGCAAGGTGCGGTTGTCCTGGATTGAGGTTCGCCCGAACCCGTGCTGAAGCTGCATGAGCTGCACGGTGAACTCGATGTCGCTGAGCCCTCCGGCGCCGAGCTTCACATCCCTGGCCTTGCTGCCGGTGCCCAGTCGCTCGGACTCGATTCGGCGCTTCATCGCCCGGATCTCCTCAGCTTCGACTTCGCTGAAGACGGACTGGTAGCACCATTCGTCAGCCAACTGGAGAAATCGGCTTCCCAGGTCGGGATCACCGGCCACGAAGCGCCGCTTGAGCAGGGCTTGGCGCTCCCAAAGCTGGCTCCGCTCGGCGTAGTACCGCTCATAGCCCTCAAGCGATCGGGCGAGCTGCCCGTTCTCGCCCTCTGGGCGCAACCGAGCGTCTATCTCCCACGCCCGGCCTTCAGCAGTCTGGGCCCCGATCTTTTGGAGCAGGCCCCGGGCGGTGCGGTTGGCCGCCCGGGCATCGTCAGAAGTTGTGCCCTCGTACACGAAGATCACGTCCAAGTCGGAGGCATAGGAGAGGTCGAGGCCGCCGTAGCGTCCCATCCCGATCACCGCGAAGGGCAGCTCCGGGACCAGCGAATCGACGGCTGCCGAAACGGCGGCATCCGCGATGCTTGTCAGCTCCTCGGGTATCTGGATGATCGAGGCCAGCCCCAAGATGTCCCGGGCCGCCACCCGCAGCTGCTCCCGCCGCACGAATCGGCGCAGTTCGGCCATCTGCGTGTCGCGGTCGTCGCCGCTCAACCTCATTGCCTTGATGGCCTCATCGGCCAGTGCCTCTGTCGTCGGCGCCTCAGCCAGATCCTCGGAGTGCATCAGCGTGCGGGCGAACTCTGGGTAGTTGCGCATCCAGCCGGCGGCCACCCGACTGGATCCCAGCAGCCGGGCGATGTCGCTGATGGCGACGGGGGAGTCGCGCAGCACCGGGAGGATGGTGCCGACCCGGAAGGAGCCGTCCAAGAGCCACGCCAGGCGGATGAGCCCCAAGTCGGGGTCGGGGGTGGTGGCCAGCGCCTCCACCATGATGACCAGGACCTGCTGCATCACATTGGCCCGGCGGCCGAGGTTCTCGGTCAGGCGCTCGATGGTGGCCGCGGCCCGGTCGGGGTCGGCGAAGCCCAGCTTTTCAAGGTGGTCGGGGAGCAGCTCGCTCACCAATCCGGTCTCATGCATCCGATCCAGGGTCTGGCGGTAGAAGATCCGCTGGTGGATCTCTCGAACCGACGATTGATGGCGCGCATGGGAGGACTGGAATGCTTCCAGATTCTCGAATCCAGATGCCCGAGCGGCCCATTCCCGGTCGGCGTCGGCGGTGGGCAGTTCGTGGGTCTGGCGCTCGTCCCGAAGCTGCAAACGATGCTCCACCGTCCGCAGGTGAATGTAGGCGGTGGTGAAATGGAGGGCGTCGGCCTGGTCGATGTACTCGCCCCAGCTGAGCTGGCGCAGGGCGGTGAGGGTATTGGGGGAGCGGATGGTGGGATCGGAGCGGCCGTGGACCAATTGCAAGAGCTGCACGGTGAACTCGATGTCCCGCAGACCGCCGGGTCCCTTCTTGAGCTCCCGGTCGCCCTTCAGCTTGGCCGACTCCTCCACCCGCAGCTTCAAGGCTCGGAGGTGGGGCACGGTGTCGGCTTCCAAGTTCTCACCCCACACCCCCGGCTTGATGGCATCGAAGAAGACGTTGCCCAGCTCGGGGTCACCCGCCGAAAGCCGGGTCTTTATGTAGGCCTGCCGCTCCCAGGGCACCGCCCACCGGTCGAAGTAGGTTCCGAACGCTTCTGGGGTGCGGCTGAGCGCCCCGGCGCTTCCTTCGGGCCGCAGCTCGATGTCCACTCGATATACCTGTCCCTCGGAGGTGAAGGCGGTGAGGATCTCCAGCACCTTTCGAGCCCGGCGGGCCGCCGCCGCCGAATTGCCCTCGTGGACGAACACGATGTCTACGTCGCTGGCGTAGTTCAGCTCGTTGCCCCCGAGCTTGCCCATGCCGATAATGGCCAGCGGCGGGCCTTCGTCGGCGATCTCCAGGGCCCGGGCGAAGCAAGCGTCGGCCAGCAGCGACAGCTCCCGGCCCACGGTGGGCAAATCGGCCTCGCCCAGCAGATCTCGCAGGGCTATCCGCAGAAGCTGACGGCGCTTCCACCGCCGCAGGCCGTCCAGGGCATCGGCGTCGTCGGGGGCAACCAGCGAGATCTTCTCGGTGGCGAAGTCGGCGGGCGGGTCGAGCACGCCGAGCAGGCTGGGGTCGCGGCGCACCGCCTTGCTCATGCTGCGGGAAGCCCCCGCCAACATGGCCGCCGCCCGGGCTCGGCGCTCGGTGGTGATGCCGAGGTCGTCGATGAGGGATCGGGCATCGTCGGGCCACGGGCAAGAGGCAATCAGGAAGTCAATATCCTGGTTCTGGTGACCGTGGTCGTCAGGTTCCATATGATCCTATGCTATGAGCACTCCGGTCGGTCCGTATTCCCCCATCGTCCGGGCGGGAGATTTTCTCATCTGCTCCGGCCAGATCGGCATCGCCGGCGGAGCGCTGGTGCCCGGCGGGCTCATCGCCCAATTCCGCCAAGCGGTGGCCAATGCCGAATCGGTACTGGCCACCGAGGGCGCCACCCTGGCCGAAGTGGTCAAAGCCACCGTGTTCCTGGTCCACATGGACGACTTCGCCGCCATGAACAACGCCTACGTCGAGTGCTTCGGCGACTCCCGCCCCGCCCGCTCCGCCGTCGGCGCCGCCGCCCTCCCCCTAGGCGCCCTGGTGGAAATAGAGCTTTGGGCCTACACGGGTTGATCCGCTACCACTCCCGGCGGGATTGGCCGGTGCGGCTGCCTGCTGGCCTTGCGGTGATGACGAGGCTGGCGATTACTTGGCGACAAGCGCTCTTTTACCAAGCAAGGTGTTTTTGTGACTACAGTGATCGAGTTCCTTGTGTCGTCTTCAGGACAGATGTCATTGCCGGCGGAGGTCCGCCATCGATGGAACCTGAATGATGGGGGGCCGGTAAATGTGCTCGATCTTGGGTCCGGGGTGCTCACGGTTCCCAGGGGCGAGGGGCGGCACTTGCTCGGTGATCTGCTCAGCCGCGAGGAACACGCAGCGTTTGATCAGAACATTCGTGCCGCAATGGCCGACCTCAGATGCGACTACCGAACAATCGCCTGCTAGCCGGTCGAACCCCCCGCCCGCCCTTTGGCTACCGCTCCCAGCGGGAGAGGCCAAAGCGGTAGCCGACGGACCTCACGGTGGTGATGAGGCCGGCGTGCTCCTCGCCCAATTTGGCTCGCAGACGGCGCACGTGGACGTCCACGGTGCGGGCGCCGCCGAAGTAGTCGTAACCCCATACCCGACTGAGCAGGGTTTCCCGGGTGAACACCTTGCCCGGTGAGCTGGCCAGGAACTTGAGCAACTCGTACTCCATATAGGTGAGGTCTAAGGGCCGGCCGGTGATGGACGCCTGATAGGTGTCCACGTTCAGCACCAGCGGGCCGTATTCGATGAGCTCGGGGCGCATGGTGGTGCCCGACCGCCACACCAAGTGGGCGAGGCGGGCCTCTAGTTCCCGTTGGTGGAACGGGGTGAGGCAGAAATCGGTGTAGAGGTCGTCGCGCATCTCCAACTCGTTCAAGTGGGTACCGGAAATCAACAAGAGCACGGGGATGTCGAGGCCCCGCCGGTGCAGCGCCCGGCAGAATCCGAACGCATCCTCAGGGTCCTCGTCCACTGCTATCACCGCGCCCAGCCACCGGCCCTCCGGCTCTTGGGCACTGCTCACCGCCTTCCAGTTGAAGCCGCCCAGGTCCAGCGTGCGCACCAGCTCTGGCGGCGGCGGGGTGGGATAGACCAGCAGAGGTTCGCTCACCGTGACTACCAGGTATTCAGGTACCGGCGGAGCTCAAAGGGCGTGACCTCTCGACGGTACTCGGCGAACTCGGCCCGCTTATTGCGCAGAAACCACTCGTGGATGTGCTCGCCGAGAACGTCAGCCATCAAAGGTGATTCCTCCAGCACGTCCAACGCTTCTGACAGCGACATGGGCAACTCCTCGAAGCCACTTGCCCGAGCCTGGCCCCTGGACATGGTGTAGAGGTCGGCGACCGCTTCGTCGGGCAGCTCATAACCTTCCTGCACGCCCTTCAGGCCGGCGGCCAGTACCGCGGAGAACGCCAGGTAGGGGTTGGCCGCCGAGTCCAGTGCTCGATATTCCACTCGGGTGGATGACTCTTTGCCCGGCTTCACCACCGGCACTCGCACCAGCGCGGAGCGGTTGTTTCGGGCCCACGACACGAAGGTGGGGGCCTCGTCGCCGGCAACCAGCCGCTTATAGCTGTTCACCAGCTGGTTGGTTGTCGCGGTTATCTCCCGGGCATGGCGCAAGAGCCCGGCGATGAACGACTTGGCCGTCTTCGACAGCCCATAGTCGTCTCCGGCGTCGTGGAATGCGTTGACGTCGTGCTCGAACAGCGACATGTGGGTGTGCATGCCCGACCCCTGCACGCCGTTCAACGGCTTGGGCATGAATGTGGCGTGCAGGTCACGGTCCAACGCCAGCTTGCGCACCACCAGCCTCAGCGTCATCACGTTATCGGCCATGCTCAGCGCCTCGGTGTACCGCAGGTCGATCTCGTGCTGGCTGGGGCTGTCCTCGTGGAAGGAGTACTCCACGGGGATGCCCATGGCCTCCAGCATGGTGATGGTGCGCTTCCGCATAGGGCTGGCCACATCGGCGGTGGTCAGATCGAAGTAGGAGGCATTGTCCAGCGGCACCAGCGGTTGGTCGGGATCGCCGTGGCGGAAATAGAAGAACTCCACTTCGGGAGCGGTGTAGAATGTGTAGCCCATTTCGGCTGCCTTGGCCAGGCTGCGGCGCATCACCCAGCGGGGGTCGCCCTCGAAGGGAGTGCCGTCGGGGTTGCGGATATCGCAGAAGATGCGGCCGGAGGGCTCCTCGGGGTCGGCCCACGGCAGCAGCTCGAACGTGGCTGCGTCGGGGACGGCCAAAACGTCGCTCTCCTGCACCCGGGAGAAACCGTCGATGGCCGAGCCGTCGAACTGAAGTCCCTCGTCGAAGGCGTCAGCCAGCTCTGCCGGGGATATGGCCACCGACTTGAGCTGGCCCAGCACATCGGTGAACCAGAGCCGGATGAGCCTTACCCCTCGCTCCTCGACGGTGCGCAGCACATAGTCTTTTTGCGGTTCCATAATGGGCTACCGGCGTGTCTCAACGGGTGATTGTTGCGGTTCCATAGGAGACCACCAGAGTGCCCGTTTTCAGCAGCCGGCGCCAGCCCGTTGCTGACGTTTACACACCATTCACAATCGGGAAAATCTGCGGAAACTCACCTATGCGACGATACGCCTTCCGCTGGCAAGCAGGCGGCAAGTCCATAGAGGTCCGATACGCCGTGCCCTTGCCGCTTGTGGGAGAGTAAGGGCCGAAAAAGGAGGAATCCACTGTGTCAATTCCCCAAGAAGTCATTGCGCTGGCCGCATCTGAGGGTGCGGAATTCGTGGATATGCGCTTCACCGACGTTCCCGGCGTGCAGCATCACTTCTCGCTTCCCATCCATGAGATGACGGAATCGGTCTTTGAAGAAGGCCTCGGATTCGACGGCTCGTCGGTAAGCGGGTTCCAAACCATCGACGCCTCCGACATGCTCTTGATCCCCGATGCCGACACTGCCTTCTTCGACCCGTTCACAAGGCGCAAGACCATTGTGCTGCTGTGCGATGTGAAGGATCCGGTCACCGGCGAGATGTACGCCAAAGACCCCCGTGGCGTGGTGCGCCGCTCTCTTTCCTACATGGCCAGCACCGGGATCGCCGATCAGGCCTATTTCGGGCCGGAAGCCGAGTTCTTCATTTTCGACAGCGTGGCCTTCCAGAACCAGCCCGACGTGTCCGGCTACCAGATCCGCTCAGCCGAGGGCATCTTCGAGAGCGGCCGTCCCTCAGTGATGGGCGCACCCAGCCCTGGCCACCGCGTCCCCTACAAGGGCGGGTACTTCCCTCTGTCGCCAGTGGACACCTTCCAGGATCTGCGCTCGGACATGGTGGTGGCCCTTGAATCGGTGGGCATCCCCATCGAGGTCCAGCACCACGAGGTTGGCACTGCCGGCCAGGCAGAGATCGACATGGTGTTCGATGAGATGCTGGCCATGGCTGACAAGGTCCAGCTCTACAAGTACGTGGTGAAGAACGTGGCCGCTCAGCAAGGCCGCACAGTCACGTTCATGCCCAAGCCCATCTACGGCGACAACGGATCGGGAATGCATACCCACCAATCGCTGTGGATGAACGGCGAAACGCTCATGTACGACGAGCGGGGATATGCCGGCCTGTCCGACCTCGCCCGCTGGTACATCGGCGGCCTTATTGCCCACGCCCCTGCGGTGCTGGCCTTCGGCGCCCCCACCACCAACTCCTACAAGCGGCTGGTGCCCGGCTACGAGGCCCCGGTGAACCTGGCCTACTCCCAGAGGAACCGCTCGGCTGCCATCCGCATCCCGCTGATCTCCGAGAGCCCTAAGGCCAAGCGCCTGGAGTTCCGCTGCCCCGATCCCAGCGCCAACCCCTATCTGGCGTTCGCCGCCATGCTCATGGCCGGACTCGACGGCATCCAGAACCAGATGGATCCCGGAGAGCCGCTGGACAAGAACATCTACGACCTGCCCCCCGACGAGGCTGCCGGCATCCCCACGGTTCCCGGCTCCCTGTCCGAGGCCCTGCAAGCCCTAGAAGACGACCACGACTTCTTGCTGGCCGGCGACGTGTTCAGCACCGGGCTGGTGGAGTCCTACTTGGAGGTCAAGCAGGAAGAGGTGGATGCGGTCAACCTGCGGCCCCATCCCCTCGAGTTCGAGATGTACTACTCCGTCTAGGCGGATCTTCGTACAGCCTCGATCGGTGATCGGGTCGCGGCCCCTCTAGCCTGTCTTTGTGGCCAAGCTGCGGGTGGCCCTGTGCCAGATCAACTCAGTGGTGGGCGATATCACCGCCAACACCGAGAGAATCCTGGCGGCCTTGGTTGCCGCAGAGGACGCCGGATGCCATGCGGCCGTATTCCCCGAGATGGCCGTCACCGGGTATCCCCCCGAGGATCTGGTGCTGAAGCGGAGATTCGTGGAGGACAGCCGCCAAGCCATGGAGCACATTGCTTCGAGATCCCGGTCGTGTACCGCGGTTGTGGGGTTTGTGGATGGTGACGATGGCTGCCGGAACGCAGCCGGAATTGCCGCCAACGGCCAGCTGCTCGGGGTGTACCACAAGCGGGAGCTGCCCAACTACGGGGTGTTCGACGAGCGCCGCTACTTCCGCCCCGGCACCGGCGAGCCCGGCTTGCACCATATTGCCGGGGTGGCGGTGGGCGTATCCATCTGCGAGGACGCCTGGGTGTCGGGCGGTCCGATGAGCCAGATGGCCAGCGCCGGGGCCGAAGCGATCTTCAACCTGAACGCCTCGCCCTACCATGTGGGCAAGCTGAACCAGCGTCTGGGCACAATCCGCAAGCGGGCCGGCGAAACCGGCTGCCCCATCGTCTACGCCAACCTGGTGGGCGGACAAGACGAGTTGGTGTTCGACGGCGCCTCGCTGGTGATGTCCGCCGATGGCCGGGTCGTCGCCCAAGCGCCCCCTTTCCGAGAGCACATGCTGATTGCTGAGATGGAAGTGGCCGACCGGGCTGGCCTGCCGTCTCCGCCAGCCATTGCTGAGGACATAAATTCGGTTCATCCCGGTTTGGACGAGCTAGACGAGCAGTATGAGGCCTTGGTGTTGGCCACTCGCGACTACGTGCACAAAAACGGCTTCACCGATGTGGGCATCGGCGTGTCCGGGGGCATCGACTCCTCGCTGGTTGCGGTTATCGCCACCGACGCCCTCGGCGCCGACCATGTCCACGGTGTCTTGATGCCCTCCCGCTACTCCAGCGACCACTCGGTGTCCGACGCCGAATTCTTGTGCCAGAACCTGGGCATCGACCACCGGGTGATCCCGGTGGAACCCGGCCATCAGGCCTTTCTCGACATGCTGTCCCCGTCGTTTGACGGGCTGGATCCCGATCTGGCCGAAGAGAATGTGCAATCCCGCATCCGGGGAACGCTGCTTATGGCCCTGTCCAACAAGTTCAACTGGCTTATCTTGACCACCGGCAACAAGAGCGAGAGCGCGGTGGGCTACTCCACCCTCTACGGCGACACCGCCGGAGCCTACGCCGTTGTCAAAGACCTGTGGAAGCTCCAGGTGTACGCATTCGCCCGCTATCGCAACCAGCGGGCCGGCCGGGACCTCATCCCCGAGAACGTGCTGGCCAAGCCGCCGTCGGCCGAGTTGCGCCCCGATCAGCGGGACGACCAGAGCCTGCCCCCCTACGAAGTGCTTGATCCTCTGCTGGAGGCTTATGTGGAGCGCGATCTCACCCCCGCCGACCTGTGCAGCCAGGGATATGCTCCGGATTTGGTGAACCGCATAACCGGCTTGGTGGATCGAGCCGAGTACAAACGCCGCCAGAATCCACCTGGAGTGCGCATCACCCCCAAGGCTTTCGGCCGCGACCGCCGCCTTCCCATTACCAATCGATATCGAGGTGGGTCACAGTGATCCGACGGAACGAAGGCGATTTGATCGGAGCGGTGGTTCGCTGCCCAGGTGGAGACTGACGATGGACATCGAACAATCAGCCGACGCCTGTGGCGGTCTGACCTGGATTTCCGAGCGGCTATTCGAGTTGGAAGGCCGTTTGGCGACCGAATTGGTCGAAGGGGAGGCACTGGACCCCAGCATGCGGGCGCTTTTGGCCCGGTCCAGCCGGCGCCACGGTCAGCACGCCCAGTGGTGGAGAAACACGCTGCCCGACTCGCCGGCCCTGGCCGGGCCCGGTCGGATTCGCCCACCCACCCAAGCATGGGAGCGTCTGCTGGACTACATGGAATGCTCGGTGCCTGCCGATGCGGTTACTGCGCTCTACGAGCTAGCTGTGCCCGAGTTGACGTCTGTGCTGGAGCATTTGAAGCACCAGTGCTCGCCGATCAGCGACGGAGCTGTTGTTCGCATAGCCCGCATGGTGGCCGCCGACCTGGATGATGAGTGGACTGTGGCGCGGAGCGTGTGGCCGGTGTCCCGCGTATCCTCCGACCTCGATCTCGAGGAGCTGTCGTTTGAGGTTTTTGATTACTGCACTGAAAAAAGATGGCCTCCGCTGGTGCCGCATCCGCGATGAAGCGGGTATCGTTACCAGTCAAGCATTGTCCGTGTCTCTGCCCGGTCAGCGTCGACCGGTTCGACAGTGGCACCGGTGACCCATGGATAATCGGGAGGGTGTGACTGTGCCGAAAGAGCGAGTTGAGCGCGACGACGAGGATCTCGTCCGCCTCTATCTGACCGATATCGGCCAATACCCGCTGCTCACCAAAGACGACGAAGTTGAGCTAGCCCAGAAAATCGAGGTGGGCAACGAAGCGCAAGCTCTCCTCAATCAGGACAAAGAGGGTGACCCCGGGAATCCGGATCGCCTCTCGCCCGCCCGGCGGCGGCTGCTGCGCCGCCAGGTCAAAGTCGGCGAGCAGGCTGAGCGCCGCTTTGTTCAGTCCAATCTGCGCCTGGTGGTGTCCATCGCCAAGAAGTACCAGGCATCCGGCCTGCCTCTGCTGGATCTGATACAAGAGGGCAACCTCGGGCTCATGCATGCGGTGGAAAAGTTCGACTGGCGCAAGGGCTTCAAATTCTCCACCTACGCCACCTGGTGGATCCGCCAGGCCATCACCCGGGGCATCGCCAACACCGGTCGCACTATCCGACTGCCGGTTCACGCCGGCGACACCCTGGCCCGCCTCCAGAAGGCCCGGGCCAACCTGGAAAAGAAGCTAGGCCGCCCCGCCACCCTGGCCGAGCTGGCCGTCGAGGTTGACCTCTCCGAGGAGAAGGTCACCGAGGCCCTGCGCTTTGCCGCCGAGCCCTTGTCGCTGAGCGAACCACTGCGGGAGGACGGCGATGCCGAACTGGGCGATGTGGTGGAGGACCGCTCCGCCGAGTCTCCCTTCGAGGTGGCTGCCACCGCCCTTTTGCCCGAGGAGATCACCCGCCTCCTCGGCCCCCTCGACGAGCGCGAGCGGGAAATCCTCAAGCTCCGCTTCGGCCTAGACCGCGGCGAGCCCCGCACCCTGGAGGAAGTCGGCGAGCACTTCAGCCTCACCCGCGAGCGTATCCGCCAAATCGAGGCCAGAGCCATGTCCAAACTCCGCCACCCCAGCAGCGACACCGGCGCCCGCGACCTATTGGCTGTCTAAGGCCCGCCACTCGGCCGGTCACGCGTTCAGCGGAGGTGGACGGGAATCGAACCCGCCGGACGGGGATCGCCCGTCCCACCCGCTTTGAAGGCGGGGGAGCCCACCAGGTACTCAGACACCTCCTGGGGGAGGTCAGCCTACTGCTGTTCCTTCTGGTCGGCCTAGATCCGCCTACCCGCCTACTGCTGCACCCTCGGGCTCGCCCACACCGCTCATCAGCAGCCCTACCTGCTCGATGGTCGCCTCTTCTCGGTTCATCCGCCCCATCACACGTCCCTCGTACATCACCACCAGGCGGTCGGACAGGGCCATCACCTCGTCCAGGTCTTCGCTGATCAACAAGATGGCCTTGCCTTGGGACCGCTGCACCAGAAGCTGCTCGTGGATGTACTCGGCTGCGCCGATGTCGACCCCCCTGGTGGGCTGGGCCACCAGCAGCACCCCCGCTCCACCGCTGAACTCCCGGGCGATCACCACCTTTTGGATGTTGCCCCCCGAGAGCTTGCGGGTGAGTGTTGCGGTACTCGGCGTGCGGATGGAGTAGTCGCTCACCAGCTGTCGGCTGCGTTCCTCGATGGCTTTGAGGCTCAGTATCCCGTATCGCACGTACGGCGCCTGGTCGTGCTCCACCAGGACCAGGTTCTCGGCCACGGAGAAATCGCCGACACTGCCGAATTTCATGCGCTCCTCCGGCACATAGGCCAATCCCATCGACCGCACGTGCTTGGGGGTGGGGGTCTTCACCGGCTGGCCGTCGATAGACACCTGGCCCGACTCGATCTCCCGCAACCCCATAATGGCCTCGGCCAGCTCTCGCTGCCCGTTGCCGGATACGCCCACGATGCCCACGATTTCGCCGGCCCGCACGTCGATGCTCACATCGTGAACTGCCAACTCGTCGCGGTCGCCTCGAACCCGCAGATCCTGAACCTCCAGCTTGGCCTCACCCGGTGTTTGCTCGGCGATAGTGCGGGCGAACTCCACCGGACGACCCACCATCATCATGGCCAGCGACCCTCTATCGGATTCGGATGGAGTGGTTCGCCCCGATACCCGGCCGTCGCGCAGCACGGTGATCTCATCGGAGATCTCCATCACCTCGTTCAACTTGTGGGAGATGAAGACCAGACCCCGGCCGTCGGAAGTCAGCTGTCGGAGGGTGACGAACAGGTCGGTGACCTCGGGCGGGGTCAGCACCGCGGTGGGTTCGTCCAGCACCAGCAGTCGCACGTTTCGGTACAGCGCCTTGAGTATCTCGGCTCGCTGCCGCTCTCCCACCGCCATCTGCCATATGTAGGTGTCGGGATCGACGTGGAGGCCGAACTCCTCTGACACCTCTCGGATGCGCCGACGGATCGGCTGCAAATTGTTCACCCCTAGGGGCTTTCCCAGCCCCAGGGCCACGTTCTCGGCCACGGTCAGGGTGTCGACCAACATGAAGTGCTGGTGGATCATGCCGATGCCGGTGCGGATGGCCACCGAAGGCGAGTCGATGTTGACGGGGGAGCCGTCGAAGGCGATCGATCCTTCGTCGGGCTGGTAGAGCCCGTAGAGGATCTTGACCAGGGTGCTCTTGCCGGCGCCGTTTTCCCCCAGCAGAGTGTGAACCTGACCCGGCAGCACCGTGAAGTCAACGTCTTCGTTGGCGACGACGCCGGGGAACCGCTTGGTGATGCCGCGCATCTCCAGCATCGGTTCCATCCTCGGCGCTGCCGGGTCAGAGTTCATGTTCGATTATCGGCCGTATCGACCACCGTTGTTGAGAATTACTGCCCGGTGGAGATCGATCCGTCGGACAGGCCGTCGATGGTGGCCTGGGCTGAGGCCAACACGTCGGCGGGGATGTCCATGACATCGTTGAACTGGATGTCCAGCCCGCCGTCTTCGAAGGTCATGATAAAGGTCTCGCCACCGAGGGTGCCGGCTTTGACCTGATCGACGACCTTGGAGAGCACGACCTCCCAGCGGTACACCTGCGAGGCGACCACGATGTCTTCGCCGAGGGCGGTCTGGTTGGCCTGGGTGCCGAACCACAGCACGCCGTTCTCCTGAGCAACGCCGGTGGCGCCCACCACCATTTGGGCCGAGCCGGTTAGCACATCCGCGCCTGCCGAGATATGCGATTGAGCAGCCTCAGCGGCCAGTGCTACGTCGGCGAATGATCCGGTGTAGACGATGTTGACTTCCACATCGGGGTTCTGGGCCGTGGCTCCGGCGGCGAACCCGTCCACATAGAGCTTGGCGTCGCCTACCTCGATCGGACCGACAACGCCGATCACGTTGCTCTCCGTGAGCTGGGCCGCGACCACGCCGTTGACGTACCCACCGAGGTCGGAGCGGACCGAGTAGGAGTACACGTTGGGCAAGCCGAAGGTGTCAACCGCGGTGCCCCAGGCGAACGATACGTCCGGGAAGTCTGGAGCAATTTCTTCGAGTGGACCGCCGTACTGGGAGCCGTGGGCGATGACCAGGTGGTAGCCCTCATCGGCGTATCCTCGGATAGCTGCGGCCGCGTCCTCCACGATGAAAGTGCCGTCGGTGATGGCGAACTCAGCGATTTGCCCAGAAGCCACGAGGGAGTTCACTGCGTCGTACATGCTCTGGGTGAACGCCAGGTCGTTGCTGGCGCTTGGGGCTACCACCGCGACGCGGAATGGCTCCTCGGGCTCGGGCGCTGGTGCTTCGGTCGGTGCCTCAGTCGGCGCAGGCGCCTCCGTAGCCGGAGCAGGCGCCTCCGTGGCCGGAGCAGGCCCCGACGGAGCGTCGTCGTCGTTGCCGCACCCCGCCACCGCCAACGAGAAAACCGCCAGCAGTGCAAGGAACAGTCTGAACACGAGTCGTGGTTTCATTCTTCTATCCCCTCCCTGGGACACGTGATTGTCACGGCGTCCCGCGTAGATCAGTACACAGTAGTCAAAAATTGCCGCCCAGTCTCCAATGATCTGGGTATGAATTTGTGAAGGCTGTGTTTCTAGCCGTCTCTGGTGAACGGACGGGTCAGGGCCGCCGGCTGGCCGATGCGCCGACTCACCACCACCAGCACAATCACGGTCAAGACTGCGGGAGCCATGTTGGCGATCGAAGACACTGATCCGGAGATGACGTCTTGAACCTGAAGCTGAAGAACGGTGGCTGACACAATGCCGAACAACAGGGAGCCGGTCATCACCCCCACCGGACGCCATGCCCCGAAGTACACCAGGGCAATAGCGATGAATCCCCGGCCAGCGGTGAGGTTTTGCTGGAAGATTCCGATCTCCAGGGCCAGGGCCGCCCCGGCGAGTCCGGCCATGGTGTTGCCGATGATGATGGCCGCCGTCCGAATGCCGTTCACGCTCACGCCCAGGGTGTCGGCTGCTTGCGGGTTTTCCCCGACGGCTCGCACGTTCAATCCGAAGGTGGTCCGGGTAATGAGCCAATACACCACCGGAACCAGCAAGAAGGCCACATACGTGAGCACGGTGTGGCTGAAAAGCAGCTCGCCCGCCCGCCCGGTGTCATTGGCCAGCCAGTCGAAGGGCTTGGTCTGTAGTCCGCTGATGGGCCTCGGGGTGCCCACCTGCTTTTGGAACAGCAAGTCGGTAAAGCCCAAGCCGAACAGATAGATCCCGATTCCGCTGATGCCCTGTTCGGCGTGCATCACCACGGTGATGAAGGCATAGATAAGCCCCATTGCTGCCCCTACCACCAGCCCCATGAGGAGTCCGAAGGAGGCGCTGCCCGTCTCCAACGCGGTGTAATAGGCGGCAAATGCGCCGATGAGCATGACCCCTTCAACGCCCAGGTTCAAAACGCCGGCCCGTTGGCCCACGGCCTCTCCCAGCGCGGCCAGCAAGAAGGGCACAGCCAACCGGATGCCTGATGCCAAGGTGGCAATGATGATGGAGACGGTGAAGAAATCGTTCATGCCCGATCCTCCATCTGGATATCTCCTTCAGCCCATCGCTGCACCCGGGCTCGCAGCTTGAGGCTTCCCACCACGAATACCACCACCACGCCGTTGAGGGCTATCACCAGTGCCTGTGGCACCTGCACCACCCTTTGCAGGGAGATGCCTCCGGCCAGCATCCCGCCGAACAGATAGGAAGACAGCACGGTGAACAGCGGGTGCAGCCCTCCGAACAGCGCGGTCACGATGCCGTTGAACCCTGCGCTCTGCGTGAATGCCAGCGGCCCTCCCTCGCCGATGAGACGGTGGGATTCGCTGCCAAACACCAGCACAGCACCGGCGATGCCGGCACAGGCGCCGCTGAACGCCAAAGCCTGGGTGATGCTGAGCTCAACTTTCATGCCTGCTGAGCGGGAGGCATGGGGATTGTGGCCTACCGCTCTCAGACGCAGGCCGAGCCCGCTGCGGAACAAGAGCAGGTATCCCAGAATGGCCACGATCAGCGCGACCACGATGCCCAAGTGCAGCCGTGTGCCTCCCGGCAAGATGGGCAAGTCGGCGTTATAGCTCAATCGCTTGGTCTGCTGGATCCTGATGGCGCCAGGTTCGATCAGCCAGTCTTCCAGCAAGAAGCTCATGAAGAACCCGGCGATGATGTTCATCATGATGGTGCTGAGGATCTCGTTGACCCCGCTGTAGGCCTTCAGAGCGCCGGGGATTGCGCCCCATATTCCCCCGCCGACACCGCCGGCGATCATCACCAGCGGTACCAGGATGGGGCGGGGGACATCGGGTATGGCCAGTGCCACCAGAGTGGCCAAGATGGCCCCCATGATGATCTGCCCCTCGCCGCCGATGTTGATGACGCCGGTGCGGAACGCAATGCAGATGCCCACCCCGACCAGCATGAGCGGAATTGACTTGAGGGCGGTGGCGGCCAGCTCGTCTGGGCCTCCGAATGCCCCGGTGAACAGGGCGCGGTAGCCGGTCAGCGGGTTGGCCCCGAACACTCCGAGGAGAATGGCGCCTACCGCAAGGGCGGCGATCACCGCGGCCGCGGGCACCACGAGACCAGCGAACGGCCGAAGCAGACGACCAGTGTCGGACCCAACAGAAGATCTTTGTTGATTATCAGTCATCTTCAACATAGATTGTTCTGAGTTCCCCTCTGTTTGCCGAAGCGATCAAGTCGCGGAGGTTTCCATGCTGGTGACCTGTTGGTCAACCAAGGGGGGTTCGGGCACAACGGTGATCGCAGCTCTCGTCAGCCTACATGCTGCTCAAGACCGCGACCGGCCTGTTCTGGTGGTCGATCTGTCTGGTGACCTCCCCTCGGTGTTCGGAAGTGCAGAACCCTCGTCTGGATTGGGCGAATGGCTCCGCAGCGATCTGGCTCCCTGCTCGCTCGAACGAGGGCTTGAGGAGCTCACCCCCAATCTGTCGCTGCTGGCGCGGGGACAGGGTCGGTTGAGCGCCCGTCGGGCCGAAGAGCTTGTGGATTGGTTGACCACCGACGCCACGGTAGTCGTCGACGCGGGGGTGCTGCGCACACCAGCCGAACCCGGTGACGGCGGTTCGAGCGACGGCGAGCTGCGCTGGCGGTTGGCCGCCGAAGCCGACCGGTCGGTATTGGTCACCCGGGCGTGCTATCTGGCCTTGCGCCGCACGGTGTCGCTCCCGGTCCGGCCCAGCGGTGTGGTGCTGGTGGCCGAGTCGGGCCGCGCCCTGACTCGGTCCGACTGCGAGCGGGCAATTGGCGCCCCGGTGCTGGCTACCGTCGCCGTCGATCCCGATATCGCCCGGGCGGTAGATGCCGGGATGTTGACGACGCGCGTGCCCAAAGGCGCGATCAAAGCTCTCGGTCGGCTGTTCGAGGAAGTCTGAGGCAGGCAAGTCGTGGCATGGACTCGCAGCGGGGGAGGACAAGAGGCCATAGAGCCGTTTCTGCGCGACCCGTTGGTGTCGGAGATCATGGTCAACGGTCCTGGACCGGTGTGGATCGAGCGCCTCGGTCGCTTGGAGGCCACCACCACGATCCTGGACTCGGAGACCATTGAGCTTCTCATCGAGCAGACGGTGGCGCCGCTGGGTCGACGCATAGACCGCAGCTCCCCGATGGTGGACGCCCGTCTCGCCGACGGTTCCCGCCTCAATGCTGTAGTGCCGCCGGTGGCGGTGGACGGTCCCTATGTGACGATCCGCCGGTTTTCCGTTCGTCCCGTTCCCTTGGACGATTTTGCCCCGGACGGTGTCGCCGCCGCCTTGCGCTGGGCAGTTGCAGCCCGCTGCAATCTGGTGGTCTCAGGTGGCACTGGTGCGGGCAAGACCACCCTGTTGAATGCGCTGGCCGCGTCCATCGCCCCCGGTGAGCGGGTAGTGACGGTGGAAGACGCCGCCGAGTTGGCCCTGGCCAGCGATCACGTGGTGCGTCTCGAGGCCCGGCCGGCCGACAGCGACGGGGTGGCTCAGGTGACCATTCGCCAGCTGGTGCGAAACGCCCTGCGGATGAGGCCCGATCGCATCATCGTCGGCGAGGTCCGAGGAGCAGAGACCCTCGACATGCTCCAGGCCATGAACACCGGCCATGAAGGCTCGCTGTCCACCTGTCATGCCAACAGCCCGACCGACGCCATCAGCCGTCTGGAGACCATGGTGCTCCTCGACGGCGGTGCCGTGCCTTTGGCCGCGGTGCGCGATCAGATCACCGCCGCGGTGGACATGGTGGTCCATGTTGCCCGCCGCCCCCATGGCCGGCGGCGCATCACCTCGCTGGCCACGATCGACCGCTCTGGTGCCTGCGACGACGGTGGCCGACCGCAGCTGCGCCTGATCGCCGATGAGCACCGATTGCACTGCCTGCCCGCAGTCGAGCCCCGGATGCCCGGGGTGTCTGAGCCCGATCCCCGCTGGCTCAGACAATGACCAGTCACAGGGCCGCGGTCGCCGCGGTCGCCGGATGGGTTCAGGCCATGGTTGTCCAGGCTGGCCTAACCCTGACCTTGGCCCAAATCTGGCGGGGGCTGGGAGCGATTGCCCTACTCGGCGCGGGATTCGGCGCACTGCAAGCAGGCGCGGTCGGCGCGGTGGCCGGCACTGCGGTGTTTGTCGCCGGCGCCTTGGTGGCGCTCAGGGCCAATCGCCATCGCCGCCACCGGGTGCTCGAGGCGCAGCTTCCCGGCTTTCTGGAGGCCATCGCCCGTGGTCTGCGCACCGGCTTGCAGCTCGGCCCCGCGGTGGTGGAGGCCGCCTCCAGCATGCCGCCCCCGCTGCACGACGAAGTGGCGCCGCTGGCTGCCGATCTTCGACGAGGGCTTCGCAGCGCCGATGTATTCGACCGATGGGCCCGCCGCCGTTCCGACAGCGGTGCTGGCCTGGCCGCGGTGGCAATGGCCTTTGCCGCCACCGCAGGCGGGGCGAGAGCTCGGGCTATCGACGGTGTGGCCGCCACCCTGAGGGATCGGGCTGCGCTTGAGTTGGAAGTGCGCTCGCTCACCTCACAGGCCCGAGTGTCGGCCATGATGATCGCCGCTCTGCCCGCCGGGTTCATGCTCTTGTCGGCCGGGGCAGGCGACCATGCGACCAGCTTTCTGTTCACCACCCGACTCGGCTTGGTGATTCTCGCCGGAGGACTGGGCCTCGATGCGATCGGCGCGCTGTGGATGCGCCGAATCGTCAATTCCCGCGATTGACATGACCTTTTCCATTGCCTTGGGGTTGCTATGGGCAGTCGTGGTGTTGCTGTGGGGATGGCAGACCCGACCTCGTCAAGTCCGGTCTCCCTCCCCGGCCCCGCTGCGGGTCCGTTCTTCGAAAACCGCTACCGCCGTGGGATTTGCGCTGGCCGCAGTGATTGCACTGGTTGTGCATCCGGTGCTAGGCGTCGGCATTGGGCTGTTGCTGTGGATCGCACCCCATCGCCGACGGGCTCAACAGCAGCGCCGCCAACAGGCGGCGACAATCGATGAACTCCCCGAAGCGATTGATCTGCTTCGGCTGGCTGTCTCCTCGGGTCTCAATATTCACTTGGCGGTGGCCGCGGTGGGGGAGCGCCTTTTCGGTCCGGTGGGCCTGGGACTTTCTGGAGCTGCCCAGCGGGCTCAAACCGGCATGCGTCTCGCCGACGCGCTAGAGCCGTTGCCCGAGACCGTCGGCGAACCGGTGCGACCCTTGGTCAGGGTCCTGGTTGACGGTGATCGCTACGGCACCGAGCTAGAGCCCGCCTTGGAGCAGCTTGCCGCCGACTGTCGCCTGTTGCGGCGCCGCCGCGCCGAAGAGCAGGCTCGGCGCCTGCCTCTGCGGCTATTGCTGCCGCTGGTGTCTTGCATTCTGCCCGCATTCGTCCTCCTCACCCTGGCTCCGGTCATAGCCGAGACCTTGACCACGCTGCGCCAATGATCCAGAACCCTTCTTCCCCCATCGCATCCTTCACACACAGGTATTCCGCATGATCTTGCTTCGAATGCTCATCGCTTTGCACACCTGGTTGGCCGAACGTCGATCTGACCGTGGCCAGGCCACCGCCGAGTACGCCCTCATCTTGTTGGGGGCGGCCGCAGTGGCCATGCTCCTGGTGTCCTGGGTTACCAAGACCAACCGGATCTCCAGTCTTCTCGACGCCGTATTCCGCCACATCACCGGCCTCATCAGCTGATCCGGTGGGCGGCACCTACCGGTCGGTGTCCGGTGTCGGATGTTGTGACTTGCGGAATTGCTGTCAAGAACACCCTGCCTCCCGGTCGCCTAAGGCCGTGGCGCGCCGCGACCGAGGCCAAGCCGCGGTCGAAACTGCCTTGGTGCTTCCGTTGATCATGGCGGTAGTGCTGGCGCTGGTACAGGTAGGGCTGTTGGTGCGCGACCACATTCTGGTCGTCCACGCAACCCGTGAGGCGGTCCGAGCCGCCGCGGTCGACCCCACGACCGAAGCGGCGACCGCGGCCGCCGTTGCCGCCACCGGACTGAATCCGACCAGATTGGAGGTAACTACCCAAGGGCGCCGGACGACAGGCGGTCATCTCCGGGTGATGGTGAGCTATCGACCCACTACCTCGGTGCCAATCGTGGGGCGCCTGTTTCCCGCGGTGACCATCCAGGAAGCGTTGACCGTCCGAGTGGAATAGCACCAGAGGCCAGAAACGATTTGGAGATACCACTAGTCTGATATTTTGTGGAATTCGGTGTCACCGTGGCCTCAAGCGGTCGCTGGGAGATCTTGACGGTGACCGGCGAGATCGACATGGCCACCGTTCCCCGCTTCCGTCAGCGACTGCTGGGCGTGATTGGTGCCGGGGCCCAAAGCGTGGTGATCGACCTCTCCGGGGTGGATTTCATCGATTCCACCGGGTTGGGCGTTCTCATGGGCGCGGCCAAGCGCGTACGAGGTTCCGGTGGTGATATTCGGCTGGTGAGGACGGGATCTCGGCTCTCTGAGCTCATTGAGCTCACCCGGCTTGACCGCGTCCTGGATGTGTTCGACTCGGTCTCTGCGGCCACTGAGGACTCCGACTCGTGACATCCGATCCCACCAGCCTTGACTTTGAGATTCCCGCTCGTCCGGAATACCTGTCTCTGGTTCGCTCCTTGGTGGTTGAGGCCGCTGAAATGGACACACACTTGAGTAGGGAGCGGGTGGAGGATTTCAAGGTGGCCGTCTCGGAGGCAACCACCAACGCCATTGAAGCCCATGCCCGGGCCTGTCGCGACGAGTCCATACGGATTCGCTGCACCCTCACGTCTGACCGCCTTGAATTTCATATTGCCGATCAGGGCTTCGGCTTCTATCCCGACCAGATTCAGATTCTGCCCGAACCCGACGATCCCAGCCGATTGAACTACGAGCGAGGCTTGGGCATCTACCTCATGCGGGTCTTGTCCGACGATGTCGAAATTCACAGCAGCCCCAACGGCACCGAGGTGTGTCTGGCAATGCAGTTGCCGACCAATAACTCGAAGGGTAAATCGCAAACTTGAAGCTGGAGATCACCATGGCCATCCCCCTGTCATCCAACACTTCGAGTACTTGAAATGAGCGCGAGCAAGAGCTCTCAATCCGCTGTGACTGCGTAAACCGCGCTCAAAGGCGCTACGTTCACCGCCGATGGCCGATGGGAATCCCCTCAGCGATCTGACCTTCTTGGGCAGCACTGGCCGGTTGGCCCGCTTCATCGGCCGGCCGATTCACCGGTTTGCGGACGTCGAGGCCGCCGGGGGCGTTCTGATGCTGATCGCCACCGTGGCTGCCCTCGTCTGGGTCAACTCCCCCTGGCAGGACTCCTATTTTGATTTCTGGCACACCCAGGTGTCGTTCTCGGTGGGCGACTATCACTTCGAGCACGAACTCGAACATGTCGTCCAAGACGGCCTGATGGCGGTGTTCTTCTTCGTGGTGGGCTTGGAGATAAAGCGAGAATTGGTCAACGGCCAACTCCGCGATCCCCGGTTCGCGGCACTGCCCGCGGTGGCCGCTCTGGGCGGCATAGCGGTGCCCGCCCTCATCTACCTGGCTTTCAATGCCGGCGGCCCAGGCCAAGACGGCTGGGGCATCCCCATGGCCACCGATATCGCATTTGCCGTTGGCATTCTCTCGCTGCTCGGCGACCGGATACCTCGCAAGATGAAGGTCTTTCTTTTGACCCTGGCCATCGTGGACGACATCGGCGCCATCTTGGTGATCGCCATCTTCTATACCGGCGATCTATCGGGTAACTGGCTTCTCACCGCCGGGGTTCTGTGGGCGGTGGTCTTCGTGTTGCGCCGACTGCATGTGTGGTACTTGCCGCTGTATCTGGTGGTCGGAGTGGCTTTCTGGCTCGCTGTGCTGGAGTCTGGCGTCCACGCCACCATCGCCGGAGTGATCCTCGGCTTCATGACCCCGGCCAAGCCGCTTCAATCCGAATCCGAGGCTCGCCGCTGGGCGCAATGGCTCCAGGACAAAAAGGAGGTCCGCCTCCTCGATGTGCGCCGAGCCGGATTCCATATTCGGGAGTCGCAGCCGGTCAGCGAGCGGATCGAAGAGCTTCTGCATCCCATCACCAGCTACATCATCATCCCTATCTTCGCCCTGTCGGCCGCGGGAGTAGTTCTGTCCAGCGACGTGATTTCCGACGCGGCGTCTTCGCGGGTGACGCTGGGCGTGGTTCTCGGGCTGGTGGTGGGCAAGACCGTGGGCATCTCGATGTTCTCCTGGATTGCCGCCCGCATGGGTTTGGTCAGCATCCCCGCTTCCATGACCGGTATCCACATGGTGGGGCTCGCCATGGTGGCCGGAATCGGCTTCACCGTGTCGCTGTTCATATCAAATCTGGCCTTCGACGACTCCCATGTTAGCGATGAGGCCAAGATCGGAATCCTCATCGGATCGTTGGTCGCGGCGGTGGCTGGCCTGGCCATTCTGTCTCGCACCGAGACCCCTCACGGGGCCTCGGACAAGACCTGATCCCCGGATTTGTCGCTCATCCGGTTTAGGGTCTGCTTGACATCCACCTCCTACTCAGCCTCTACTTTCTCCCCGTGCCCATCGCCCTCGTCATCGTCGAGTCTCCGGCCAAAGCCAAGACGATCGCGGGCTATTTGGGAACCGGCTACATGGTGGAATCCTCTATCGGGCACATTCGGGATCTGCCCAGCAACGCCAGCGAGGTGCCGACGGCCTATCGGAGCGAGTCGTGGTCCCGGTTGGGAATCGATATCGACAACGACTTCAAACCGCTTTATGTGGTGCCCTCTGACAAGAAGACTCAGATCCGCAAGCTGAAGCAGCTGCTCAAAGAGGCCGACGAGCTGTATCTCGCCACTGACGAGGACCGGGAGGGAGAGGCCATTGCCTGGCACTTGCTAGAAGTCCTTTCTCCGAAGTCCGGCGTTACCGTCAAGCGGATGGTGTTCCACGAGATCACCCCGTCGGCCATCCAAGCGGCCATCGAATCCCCCCGGGATCTGGACCGCCGTTTGGTGGACGCCCAGGAAGCCCGCCGACTGTTGGATCGGCTGTATGGCTACGAAGTGTCCCCTGTGCTGTGGAAGAAGGTGCTGCCCCGTCTCTCGGCCGGCCGGGTGCAGAGTGTGGCCACCCGCATCGTGGTCGAGCGCGAGCGGGAGCGGATGGCTTTCACTGTGGCCGACTATTGGAGCTTGAGCGCGGTATTCCGGGTTCTGGGCGAACATGAATCCGGTGATCTCCCGACCTTCAGTGCCACCCTCACCGCGGTGGACGGGGCCAAAGTGGCCACCGGCAAGGACTTCACCACCGCTGGCCAACTCCGCAGCCCCGACGCTGTCCACCTGAACGAAGAGGCCGCTCAAGGGTTGGCCCGCGGACTGGCCGAAGCCGAGATCGCCGTGCGGGCCGTCGAGGTCAAGCCCTATCGCCGCCGGCCCGCAGCCCCGTTTATGACCTCAACCTTCCAGCAGGAGGCCGGCCGCAAGCTGCGCCTGTCGTCGGCCATGGCTATGAGAGCGGCCCAATCCCTCTACGAGAAGGGTTATATCACCTATATGCGGACCGACAGCACCACCCTGTCGGACACGGCACTGAGTGCAGCTCGATCCGCCGTCTCGGAGCGCTACGGTGCCTCCTATATGCCCGACAAACCCCGCCTCTACAAAAAGAAGGTCAAGAACGCTCAAGAGGCCCACGAAGCCATCCGCCCCTCGGGCGACCAATTCCGCTCCCCTGAGGAGGTGAGGGCCGAAGTGCCCCAGATGGAGGCTCGGGTCTACGAGCTCATCTGGCAGCGCACCGTGGCCTCGCAGATGACCGACACCGTGGGCGAGACCGTTCATGTGGACCTCGGCGGCACCACCGATGACGGCCGCGACGCCGCCTTCTCGGCGACGGGCACGGTCATCACTCATGAAGGCTTCCGCCGGGTATACACCGAGGGCACCGACGACGAGGCCGACCCCGAAGACGCCGAGCGGCGCATGCCCGCGCTGGCGGCGGGCGACCCACTGGGCATCGACGAGATGACGCCGGCTGGCCACTCCACGCAGCCGCCGGCCCGTTATACCGAGGCATCGCTGGTGAGGAGGCTGGAGGAACTGGGCGTCGGCCGGCCCTCCACCTACGCCGCCATCATGAACACCATCGTCGACCGGGGCTACGTGTGGAAGAAGGGCTCGGCGTTGGTGCCGTCATTCACCGCGTTCTCAGTAGTCAGCTTGCTGGAACAGCATTTTCCCAACCTGGTGGACTATGCCTTCACTGCTCGCATGGAGGACGACCTCGACGGCATCGCCTCGGGCGACCGGGAGGCCATTCCTTGGCTGAGCCGGTTCTATTTCGGTCCAGGCGATGGGGAGCCCGATGACGAATCCGCCCACGGCGTGGCCAAATATGGGCTTCGCACCGCCGTGTCTGACCGATTGGGCGACATTGATGCCCGAGCGGTGAACTCCATTACCATCGGCACCGATGACAACGACGAGCCTGTGGTGGTCAGGGTCGGTCGCTATGGCCCCTATGTGCAGTGCGGCGAGGATCGGGCCAGCATTCCCGACGACCTGCCCCCCGACGAGCTGACCGTGGATCGGGCCTTGCTCTTCATCACTGCTCCTTCTGGCAACCGCACCCTGGGCGATGATCCGGAAACTGGCCTACCGGTGATCGTGCGCAACGGCCGATTCGGGCACTATGTCCAGATCGGAGACGAACCCGCCAACGGCGGGGAGAAGCCCAAGCGAGCGTCTTTGCTGGCCGGTATGCAGCCGGAGACGGTCACCCTCGACGATGCCCTCAAAGTGCTGTCGCTGCCCCGAGTGGTGGGCACCGACCCTGCCGACGACACCGAGGTCATGGTTCAGAACGGGCGCTACGGGCCGTACGTCAGCAAGGGCAAGGAGAATCGGAGCCTCGAATCCGAAGATCAATTGTTCACCATCACCCTGGAGCAATGTCTGGAGATGTTGGCCCAGCCCCGGCGCCGACGGGGGCAGACGGCCAAACCTCCCCTGAGGGAGTTAGGCCCCGATCCGGCTACCGACAAGGCGATGGTGGTCAAGGACGGCCGCTACGGCCCTTATGTGACCGACGGCGACGTGAACGCCTCGTTGGGCAAGGGCGACTCGGTGGAGTCGCTCACCGTGGAACGGGCGTCGGAGCTGCTCCAGATCCGCCGGGACAAGGTAGCAGCCGGCGGCGGCAAGCCGACGGCCCGTCGAAAGCCCGCGGCCAAGAAGAAGACCAGGGCGAAGAAATAGTCGCAGCTTCGAACCGGACCGTGAGTCAGTAGCTACCCTGAGCGGGTGGAGGCGGCTCGGCATGGCATTTGACGAGTCCTCCGCAGTGGCCTCCACTCGGGTTGACCGGGTATTCGGCAGCGCCCAGTACTTCAGACTGTGGATTGCCCAGATCTTCTCCTCCGGCGGCGACTGGCTGGCCCTGTTCGCCATTCTCATTACGGCCGACCGCGTGGGTGGGGGCACCCCAGAGGCTTCGGTGGCCTACGTGATGATCGCCCGCTTCCTGCCCGGACTCGTATTCGGCTCGGCTGCCGGGGTGTTGGTGGACCGCTGGGACCGCAAGCGAACGATGATCGTGTGCGATCTAGGGCGAGCCGCCACCCTGCTCTGGCTGCCATTTGTGGATTTCATCTGGCAGCTTGTGTTGGCCTCGTTGATCCTCGAGGGGTTTGCCCTGTTGTGGGCTCCGGCCAAAGAAGCCTCAGTTCCCAATCTCGTGCCCCGAGAGAAGCTGACCGGGGTCAACTCCTTGTCGCTTGTCGCCGCCTACGGCACGTTCCCGGTGGCCGCGGGTGTCTCCATCGGTTTGGCCAGTTTGGCCACTGTGGTCGAGCGGATCAGCGCGCTCGATTTCTTGCGCATCGACGCGGAGTCGATGGCGTTCTATATCGATGCGGCCACCTTCGCGGCCTCAGCAGCAATCATCTCCCGGCTTGCCCTGCCCCGGGGCCCTCAGGCTGCTCATTCGTCTGAGATTCGGTCCGATGGATCAACCCGGGTTTGGGCGCCAGAGCAGGTTTTCAAAGACTTGCGCGACGGGTGGAGCTACATCTTCTTGAATCCCACCGTGCGGACGGTGAACGTTGCCTTAGCCGTCGGGTTGATCGGCGGGGGCATGATCGTGCCCTTGGGACCGGTGTTTGCCGAGGATGTGCTGAACGTGGATGGAGGAGACGGTTTTCGCGCCTTCATGGTCGCCTTGGGGATCGGGGTGGCGATTGGGGTGGCTGGGCTTACTGTCAGGCAGAACCGCTTGCACAAAGAGCGGGTTTTTGTCGCCGCGGTGTTCGGAGCCGGTGCGTGCCTGTTCGTGGCTACATCGATGTGGACCCTGATCGGGTCGGCTTTGCTCGTCGGCGGGCTGGGAGTGTGCGCAGGAACGGTGTACGTATTGGGAATCACCCTGCTCCAGGAAAGCGCTACCGAGGAGCTGCGAGTCCGAGTGTTCGCCGGGCTCTTCACCCTGGTGAGGTCGTCGGTGATGCTCGCGCTGCTGCTCGGACCGGCTTTGGCCCTGTTCCTCAACGGGCTGTCCGACAAATTCTTTGACAAAGACGTGAACATTCTCGGCTTTGACGTGATCATTCCCGGTGTGCGCCTCACGTTGTGGCTGGCCGCTCTCATCATGGTGGCTGCCGGGTTCTTGACTCTGGCTTCGAGAAGAGGGGCCACGAAGACATGACCGGCAAATTGATTGCGTTCGAAGGTGGTGAGGCCGTTGGCAAGAGCACGCAGGCTCGGATGCTTGCTGAACGCATCGGAGCTCGGTTGACGCGGGAGCCCGGCGGTACCGAATTCGGGGAACTTATCCGTTCAATGGTGTTGGACGCATCCGGCCTACACCTGTCTCCGAGGACCGAAGCTCTCCTCATGGCTGCGGATCGGGCCCAACACGTGGCTGAGGTGATTCGCCCTGCCCTCGACGGCGGCACTCATGTGGTGACTGATCGGTTCATCGGGTCCTCTCTGGCCTACCAGGGATTCGGTCGGGAATTGGGAGTGGAAGAAATGCTGGCTTTGTCACTCTTCGCCACCGACGGTCTCGACTGCGATCTAGTTGTCCTACTGGAGGCAGGCGACAAAGCGGCTCAGTCACGGCTCCAAGTTCGACAGCGCTTTGACTTTTGGAAGCCTTATGTAGAACCGGACGCAAAAGGCTCCGAGTACCTATTGGCACTTCCTGATGATCGCATTGGCTCTGAGGATTTTGAGTTCCACCGTCGGGTGCTGGAGGGGTATCGAGAGTTGGCTGAGCAGAACCCCGACCAGTGGGTGGTGATCGACGGAGACCGCCCGGTTGATCAAGTGGCCGAGGTGGTGTACGCCGCCGTGCGGGAGCGGCTCGGTGTCTGACTTGCTGCCGGGCATCGCTGACGCCGTCGACGATGTCTGGGCCGTGCTGGAAGGCCAGCCCCGGGCGGTCGAGGCCCTGGCTGCGGCCGCCGCCCAGCCGGTACACGCCTACCTGTTGTGCGGTCCTCGGGGTACGGGCAAGCGCACCGCCGCCCTGGCCTTTGCCGCGGCGCTGATCGGGGCCGACTCCCGAAGCCGACGCCTGGCCCTGGCCGGCCGCCACCCCGACATTTCCATCCACGAGCCCGAGGGTCGCACCCTGCGGGTGTCCGAGGCCGATGAGATCATCTTCGAGGCGTCCCGCAGCCCGGTGGAGGGCCGCCTCAAGGTGATCGTCTGCGACCGATTCCACACTGCGGAGCCAGAAGCGGTGGCCAGCTTGCTCAAGACGATCGAGGAGCCTCCTCCCACCGCGGTGATCGTGCTGTTGAGCCAGGAGATCCCTCCCGAACACACCACCGTGGCCTCTCGCTGCGTCATCGTCGAGTTCAACCCCGTGCCCGACCATGATGTTCGCCGCATTCTCGAGCAAGAGGGAGTGCCCCCCGACGGGCTGGATGACATAGTGGCTGCGGCGGCCGGGGACATCAGCCGAGCTCGGTTGCTGGTCACCGATGACGGCCTCGGCGCCCGCCGGCGGGCGTGGGCTGGCGCGCCGGCCCGTCTGGACGGCACTGGCGCCACGGTATCGGTGCTGGTCGACGAGCTGCGAGCGCTCATCGACGAGGCCCAGGCCCCGCTAACCGCTGTCCAGCAGGCGGAGTCCGATGATTTGGCCCATATCGAAGCCGATGTGGGCGCCCAGGCCCGCCTGCGCCGGGAAATGGACGCCCGCCACCGCCGGGAGCAGCGGCTGCTACGAGCCGACGAGCTGCGCTTCGGCCTGGCCACCCTGGCCGATTGCTATCGCCAGCACCTGGCCGACGCCCGCCACAGCTCCGATGCGGTCGATGCCATCGCCCGGATCCGCAACGCCCACGCCTGCCTGGTCAGAAACCCCAACGAGCCCATCCTCCTCCAAGCCCTTTTCCTATCCCTCCCCCGACAATGAGGCTGGTATCCTGACTGCCGCGCCCGAGTAGCTCAGTCGGTAGAGCAATTCATTCGTAATGAATAGGTCAGGAGTTCGATTCTCCTCTCGGGCTCTGAGGGATTGGCTATGACCCGTCGACCAGCCTCACGGGGAGCATGGTCAGCGAGGACAGGCTGCCGTCAACTGCCGAAGTGGTGAAGCCGGTCAAGATCGCCCAGTCGCCGGAGGCGGGACGCTCGTCGAAGGGCAACTGGGTCTCGAACGGCAAGTTCTCGCCGAGTGCTCCCCCTTGGGCCAGGGCCAATCCCAGCAGGCCGTCTTGGTCTTCGATCTGAAGCACGATCGTGCCCTCGAAGCCCTGGCCCTCACCCTCAACCACCGTGCCGCCGGCCAATAGCTCGCCGATGACGGGAGAATTGACAACGATCTCCGGTGACTGAGCGCTGCTCACCACCCAGGCCGTGGAGCCGTCGCCCAGTTGCACTTCTTGCAAATAGATAGTGGCAGCCAGTCCAAACGGCGCGCCGTCCTCTGCCAGCCTGGGCAGCTCAGCAGTCGCGTTTGCGCCGTCCTGCACTGCTGGTCGTGGCGGAGCTGCTCTATCTCCGATGGCCACATGCTGGGCAAAGGCCGCGGCCGCCTCATCAGGAGTACGCGGCCATTCCGCAGAATCAGAGGTGGGCCACACCCGCAACTCCGGCAAAGAAGAAGGCGTGGCTTCTGGGGACGCAGTAGGTGTGGGGGTCTCTGTCGGAAGAGTGACGGTCGGAACCTCGTCCATATTGACGGACTCGACTACAGGAGCCTCCGGTTCATTGTCGTCGTCGTTGCCGCAGTTTGCGGTTATGAGAGCCACCGCCACCAGCGCAGCCAAGATCCGGAGAATCACCCTCGAACACTATCCTGCGGCGTTCATGCTTCCTGTCGGCACAAGGCCCGTCTCGGTCGATGACCACATCATCGAACCGCCCCATTTATGGCAGAGCCGGTTGCCGGCGGCCTATCGCGATCGCGGTCCCCAGGTAGTGGAGATGGAGAACGGCACCGAGGCGTGGCTGTATGAGAATCAGGTGATCCACACAGTGCGGGGCAACCCCCTCACCCTGCCGGGATACGACGACAACCCGCTGGGCGTGGCCCGGTTCAGCGAGATGCGCCCCGGCTGCTACGACCCCGCGGCTCGATTGGGCGATATGGATCTCGACGGCTGATCGTGGTGCCGCTCTGGGATCCCGTTGCCGCGGCCGCCGAGGTGTTCGACAACTTCCGGGTGCAGCTTGCAGCCGAGCGCCCGCCCCGGGAGGTCTTCGCCGAGACCAACGCCCGCCGCTTGTTCAGGTTCTAAAGCCGGGGCGGCATCCCGCGGTGGGCGATGCACTCGAGAGTATGCAGCTAGCCCTTCTTGGGCTCGCGTCCGAAGCGCTGCATTGACTTCTCGAAATCTGCCACCGTGGAGTACACCGCCACGCGGTCGAACTGCCGCTGGATGTTCCGGTCGGTCACGTCGGCGTGCACGTCCACCGCCATCTTGGCCAGTCCCAGCGCCTCGGTTGGCAGAGACATGAGATGTCGGCAGAAGGCGTAAACCTCGTCCATCAACGACTCGGCTGGGTACACCTCATGGACCAGCCCGATGCCCTTGGCCCGATCAGCGTCGATCTCCATGGTGGCCATCGCCATCCACTTTGCCCAGCTCGGCCCGATGAGCCGGGTCAGCCTGCTGGTGCCCCCGCTGCCGGCGATACCCCCCAACTTCACTTCGGGCAACGCGAACGACGCCTCTGGGGTGCAGAACCGGAAGTCCACTGATCCGGCCATCTCCACTCCTGCTCCCAGGCATCGTCCCTGGATGGCCATGATCACCGGCTTCTCCACCGCCTCCATCTCGTCGTAGAGCAGGTGGTGACTGCGGTAGTCCCGCCGGAAGTTCCACCCCGGGTGCCGGTCCATGGTGTCGGGGTCGCCGGGCCGGTTTCCCGCTGGGCTGGAGATATCCTGCCCGGCGGTGAAGTAGCGGCCTTTGGCGGTGATCACCAGGCAGCGCAGGTCATCGCGGTCGCCCAGAGCCAGCACCGCCTCCCACAACGCCGCAGTCATCTCGTGGCTGATGGCGTTCAGCTTGTCGGGGCGGTCGAGGGTGACTGTGATGACGCCGTCATCGATGTCGATAGCCGCGTTGGAGTGGCCCACAGGAGCGTCACCCATAGAGAAAACCTAGGCGGCCTCGCGCAGGCGGGTGGTGCGGTGCACCGGATCGGTGTCGATCTTGGGAATCACGTGCTTGCCCAACAGCTCGATGGTCTTGAGGTCATCAGCCCGCTCGCTAGAGCCCATGCCGAACACCAGCTGATCGGCCCCGGCATCGGCCCACTCCCCGCAGGCCTTCAGCGCTTGGTCGGGATCGCCCATCACGCTGCCCGGCTGTCCGACGCTCTGCCACAGCTCACCCTCGCTGGGCATGGGGATGGTCTGGGGCCACGGCGGCACCCACTCGGGGCGGGGGAAGGTGTCGTGGTAGCGGAACACATTGGACTGGAGGTAGGTCATCGACGACCGCAGCGCATGGTCCACCGCACCCTGGGCAGATTCGGCTACGAACGCTCCAGTGGTCACCATGAGGTTGTCGTTCACAAACGCCCCCACCGGCTCGGCGTTGACGATGTCGCGCTTGTAGGCCTCCAGCACCGGGGCCAGCTCGTCGAGGGCCCCCACCGAGAACCCGAGCACGCCGAGCCCTTTGCGGGCGGCCATGGCGTAGCTGGTGACGTTGCCCGCGGCGTACCACATGGCGGGGTGGCCTTTGCCCCACGGCTTGGGGAGCACCTTGCGGGGCGGCAGCGCCCAGAACTTGCCCTCGTAGCCCTCGTAGGTGTCCTGGGTCCACATCTTGGCGAACTCGCCGATCACGTCCTCCCAGATCTCCTTGGTGTGGGAGGTGTCGGTGATGCCCTCCCGGTGTAGGAATCCCAAAATCTCATGACTGCCGGCGCCCCGTCCGGTGCCGAACTCGAACCGGCCCCCGGTCAGGTGGTCGAGCATGGCCACCCGCTCGGCCACCTTGGCCGGGTGGTTCACCTGGGGCAGCGGGTTGAAGATGCCCGAACCGATGTGGATGCGCTCAGTGGCGTGGGCCAGATATCCGGCGATGGCGTCGTTGGCCGACATGTGGGAGTACTCGTCGAGGAAGTGGTGCTCGGGAAGCCACACGTACTTGAAGCCCGCCTTGTCCGCGGCGATCACCAGATCCAATTCCTCCATGAATGCCTTGTGCTCGGCATCGGGATCGTTTTCCCGGCGATGCTGGGGCACGTACCCCTGGATAAAAAGTCCAAACTCCATGTCGGCCTCTCTGCCTGGTTGCAATTGGCTGATACTTCCTAGCATCCCGCCCGCCTCAGGGCCTAAGACTGGTGGCCCTTAGCGCGTTCCGCCCCGCTCCCCCTAGGCTTCCGGGCCGTGCCTCCCATGCGACCCGAGCAACCCCCCACCCCGCCCCGAGACGCGTTCACCATCCACCGGGCCCCGGTCGACGGAGACCTCTCGCTGGCCTACATCCGCGAGGGAGTGGGCGGCTACCCCCTGGTGCTGGTCCATGGCTACCCCGAGACCAAGCGCATCTGGTGGCGCAACATCATCCCGCTGGTCGATGCTGGCTATGAGGTGATCGTGCCCGACCTGCGGGGCTACGGCGACTCCGACCTGTCCGACAACGACCAGTACGACCTGGTGCTGTACTCCCGGGACATCCACACTCTGGTGCACGGCGTGCTCGGCCACGAGAAGGTCGGACTGCTGGGCGGCGACGTCGGCGGAGCGGTGATCGTGGACATGGCCAACCGCTGGCCGGAGTTCGCAGAGCGGATGGTGTTCTTCAACACTGTGGCCCCCTTCATCGTCGACCAAGTGGACTGGTACACCGAGCGGGGCCTGTCGCTGAACCCGCTGCCCCACGGCCCCACGGGCGACTACCGCATCCGCCAGGGCCGCGACCCCGACAAGCTCCGGGCCGACCTCGACACGCCTGAGCGGTGCCGCCGCTACGTGCGCGATTGCTATGAGCACCGACTGTGGGCCTCCCAGTACTCCTTCGATGAGGACGGCATCGACTTCATGACCGAGCCGTTCGCCGATCTGGAGCGGTTGGCCGCGGGGTGGTCGGTGTACCAACTGGAGTACGGCCGGCCGATGAGCGAACCGCCCATGATGGGCACCCAGGTGCAGGCCCCCACGCTCATCTTGTACGGACCCGACGACCAGGTGGTGCCCAAAGACTTTCCCAAGCGCTGCGAGATCGCCTTCGCCAACCGGGTGGGGCCGGTGGTGATCCCCGAGTGCGGCCACTTCCTCCAGTGGGAGCGGGCCGACGTATTCAACGAGCTGGTCAAGTACTTCTATGCCGATCTGCGAGAAGGGCGTAGCTGATGCACCTCAACGAGTTCGCCTCCACCGCCGAGCCACTGGACATGACGATCACCGCCGAGTTCGAGAGCCTGTGTACCAGCGCGGCCGACCTGGGCATCGTCCACGGCACTGACATCTCCTATGTGTCTCGCAACATCGTGGCCCGCCACCACCGATTCCATTTTTCGGAGTGGGGCAGCCCCGATGCCCCCACTGTCCTGCTGTTGCACGGCGGCAACCAGTCCGCCCACTCCTGGGATCTGGTCAGCCTGGCATTGGCCGACCGCTACCACGTGCTGGCCCTCGACCAGCGGGGCCACGGAGACAGCGAGTGGGCCCGCGACGCCGACTACTCCTCGGGAGCCATGGCCGCCGACGCCGCCGCATTCTGCGCCGCGCTGGGGGTGGCCGACCCCATCATCATGGGCCACTCCATGGGAGGCATGAACACCATGCGGCTCACCCTCGACCACCCTGAGCTGGCCAAGGCCATTGTGTTGGTGGACATCGGACCTGAGATCTCCGAGGTCGGCACCCAGGTCATCCGCACGTTCGTCACCGAGAACCGGGAGTTCCAAGACTTGGACGATTTCGTGGCCGCAGTGCAGAAGTACGACCCGTACCGCACCCGCGAGCACATCGAGCGGACGGTCAAGTACAACCTGCTCCAGCGGGTGGACGGCACCTACATATCCAAGGTGGACCACGGCCCCCGGCTGGCCCACGGCGCCGAGCACCGCCGGGCTGGCGACCGCTTCACCATGGAAGACGCCGAGCGCATCGCCCAGCCTGTGCTGCTGGTGCGGGGCGCCGACTCCTGGGTGCTCACCGCCGAGGCCGCCGAGCGATTCGCCGACGCCCTGCCCCAGGGCACGCTGGTTACCGTTCCCGATTGCAGCCACAACGTGCATGGCCAGAACACCCCCGGCTTTCTGGCCGCGGTCGAGCCGTTCTTGGCAAGCTTCACGTCATGAGGGACATCGGTATCGCCATCGAGGCCTGGGATGAGTGGTGCGAGCTGCTCAAGCGGATGGGCCGTGAAGTGGTCGCCCCGCCCTATCCCACCGACGACGGCGGCGATCTGGAGATGCTCGAGCACCTGGCCGACAACGTGGAGGCGTTTTTGGGCTGGGAGGTTTTCCACGCCGATCCCACCCGTCCGTTCTTCAATCGCCAAAACGACCTGACCGTCCAGTGGGGCGGCCCCAACGCCGACAACGTGTACCGCCACGCCCGCATCGAGCCCGGCCGCCGCTACCGGATCACCGGCAACATGCACGGCTGCGACGATTTCATCCTGGCGCTGCGGGCCGGGTTCATGCACAACGACGTCTGGGGCACCAAGGCCACCGTCACCGCCCACGACCTCGGCCTCGGCCGCCACGACGACATCGAGATCCTGCTGGGCGGAGACGAGCCCGGCGCGGTGACCATCCCCGACGGGGTGCTCTCCGCGTCGATCCGGGAGTACTACTTCGACTGGACCGCGGATGAGCCCGCCTTCTTCACCATCGAGTGCCTCGACTCCGACCCCGCTCCCGTGCTCGACGGCCCTGTCTTCGCCAACCGGGTGCGTAGGGCCATGATGCAGATGACCGACTCGATCGAGCGGTGGAACGCCTACATGGTGATGAACCGGGCCGAGCGCATCGACAACAGCTTCACCAACCGCACCCTGGAGGTGTCCAAGGGCCTGTCCATGGCCCGCTACGAGTTCTGCTTCTGGGACTTGGAGCCCGACCAGGCCCTGATCGTGACCGCCGAGGTGCCCGAGGCCCACTACTGGGGGGCCCAGCTCTACATGATGGGCACCTTCGAGCTGGTCGACACCTACGCCCACATCTCCTGTCGCAACCAAACCCAGACCACGGTCGACTCCGACGGCAAAGTGCGCTACGTGGTGTGCGGCACCGACCCCGGCGCCGCCAACTGGCTCGACAACGCCAACCGCCGCAACGGCCTGTGCACCCTCCGCTGGTTCTGGCCCACCGGCGACCAAGCCATGACCCCCACCACCGAAGTCGTCGACTTAGCCGACGTGGCCGCGGCCCTCCCAACCGACCACCCCACCGTCCCCTCCGCCGACCGCGCTGCCGGCCTAGCCACCCGCCAAGCCCACCTCCGCCACCGGTTCCGGACCTGAGTAGCAGTACCAAGTTGCTGCTCAGCGCGGTATCTTCTTGGTGTGAGTTCTTCGACGCAGCGGGGACGGCAGTGATGCCAAAGCAGTACAAGCTGCCCTAGACGCTGAAGGCACCTTCCGAGGAGACCGAGAATATGTACCTTGCGGAAGTGCCTGTGCTTCCGGGTTGCCGAGCATGGGGTGCAACCGCCGAAGAGGCCCTGTTCAACCTGGAGGGCATAACGGCGGACTTTATTGCGTCTTGTGAACACCACGGTGATCCACTTCCCGCTGCCATTGCGGCTGCTGGCGAGCTTGTAATCGCGGTTTGACCTATCGAGAAATCACCCGCAAGTTGCGTGCGCTTGGCTGCGAGTTCGATCGCCAGTCACGTGGCTCTCATGAGATCTGGCGGAATCCCGCCAGTGGCACGCGGACCACGATCCCTAACTGGGGCGGCAAAGATCCTCGGTCTGGAACGATTCGCGCCATACTGCGAGATCTTCACGTCGATCGGAACGCCTTCGACAGGACTTGACGCCTCGGCCTCTCGTGATCTGCTTGTCTCTAATCAGGGCCGCATCAAGCCGCCGCCGTCCACCTGGAAAGTCTCGCCGGTCACGTACTGGCTGGCATCCGACAGCAAGAACCCGATCACCGGGGCGATGTCAGCGACCGGGTCGCCGTCGCGGCCCATGGGGTGGTTGTCGAACAGGGCCTTGTAGGACGCCAGGCGGTTGGGGTCGTCGTCGGGCGGCGCCCGGTGGGCCACCGACGCCGGATTCACGCAGTTCACGGTGATGCCGTCGCGACCCCACTCCCGGGCCGCGGTGCGGGTCAGCGAGCGAATGGCCTCCTTGGCCGCCCCGTAGGGTCCGTAGCCCGGTCCGCCGGTGATCCCCACGTTGGTGCCGAAGGTGATGATGCGCCCCCGGCCCTTGGCCGCCATGTGGGGATGCACTGCTTGCATGAACCACAGCGTGCCCTTGGGGCCGGTGTCGAACAGCACGTCCATGTCCGACTCGCCCACCTCCAACAGCGGCATGGTGGGGCGAAACGACTGGGCATTGGCCACCAGCCCGTCCACCGTGCCCCATCGCTCCAGCGTGCGGTTAACCACGTCGTTGGCGTGATCCTGGCTGCCCACCGACCCGGGCACCGCCAGCACGTCGCCGCCTTGCTCCCGCAGTTCAGCCGCGGTGGCCTCGATCCGCTCAGGCTTGCGGCTGGTCACCGTCAGCTTCACCCCTTGGCCAACCAGGTACTCGGCGATGCCCCGGCCGATGCCCTTTGAAGCCCCGGTGACGATTACGACCTGCCTTTCCAGCATCGCCTGAGCGTACTGTTCTAGGCAGTGCGAACTTGCTTCAGCCTTCAATGCGGCGACGATGAGCTGGACTCCTGACCCCCGGTCCGACTGGGTGGCTGCCGTCAACCGGGGCGACGCCGGCCCCGTGGTCGACGAGGCCCGCCGCCTATTCGACCCCGACCTGCTGGTGGCCGAAGCCCTGGTCCGCCAGGGCCGGGCACCAGACAACCGGGGTGCATTGGGCGACGACGAATTCGTCGAGCCCCTCACCCTGTTCTGCCGTGGACTGGAGCACGAGGCCGACCTCACCGTCATGGGCCGATGGATGTCGCGGCGCATGATCCTGCGCCTTTTGGAAGTTCGCATCCAGCTCAACGACTACCTGGCCGCCGACCCCGGCACCCTGGACGAGCCCATCGAGGAGCCCATCTTCGTAATCGGCGCTCCCCGCACCGGTACCACCGTCATTCACGGCGTCCTGGCCCAAGACCCCGCTCACCGGGCTCCCGAGGGCTGGGAGCTGCTCCGCCCGGTGCCCCCGCCCCACCCTGATCCCGACATCCGTGCCGCTGATCCCCGCATCGCCCTGGCCGGGGCCGAGTTGGTCATGCCTCAGACGGTGGCCAGCGGGATGCTCGCTATCCACGAGTACTCCGGGCGCATGTTCAAGGAGTGCCTGTCGGCCATGTCCTTAGAGTTCCGCTCCGAGGAGATGGTCAGCCGCACCGACGTCCCCACCTACCAAGCCTGGTATGACACGGCCGATCTGCGTCCCGCCTATCGCACCTACCGCAAAGTGCTCCAGGTATTGCAGCGGCGCATGCCCACCCGCCGGTGGGTGCTCAAATCGCCCGCCCACCTCCAGGGTCTGCCCGCCCTGCTGGAGGTGTTCGACGACGCCCGCTTCGTGATCACCCACCGCGACCCCACCGCCATCCTGCCCTCGGTTACCAGCCTCATCGCCACCATGCGCTGGGCTCACTCCGACCGGGTGGACTTCGCCGCCATCGGCCGCTACCACCTTGAGCTCTACGGCCGCAGCCTCGACAGCCTCATCGACCTCATCGACTCCGGGCGCCTGGCCCCCGACCGCACCGCCCAAGTGCCCCACCGCCTGGTCAGCACCGACAAGCTGGCCGCCGCCCGCTCGGTGTACGAGCAGCTCGGCATGAATCTGGCCCCAGAAACCGAGGAGGCAATAGCCGACTATGCAGCCGCCACCCCGCCCGGAAAGCACGGCGAGCACCGCTACCAGTTCGAAGACCTGGGCCTCACCCGAGCCGAGGTCCGGGCCCGCTTCGCCCGCTACATTGACCGCTTCTACATCCCGGTGGCCGAACATGAGTGAACAAGGCAATGGCTGACCAAGAGCATCCCGAAACCGCCTCGGCCTACCGGCTGGCCGAGCTGCTGGGCGACTTGCCCCACCCCGACGACTTCGGTCCCGAGGCCTACGAGCTGGTGGAGCGCACCCGCGACCTGGTGGCCGCCGTGTCGGCCAACGACGCCGACCCCGCCACCCGAGCCGAGATCGCCCAAACCCTGGCCGAGATCACCGAGCGGCTGCGGGCCGCAGCCCGCGATCCCCACATTGTGGTGGCTAAAGACCACGACGGCACCGTCTACAACCTCACCCAGGCCGGTTCGGGCCTGCTCAACCCCCACGCCCCCCGGCTGATCTTCGACCCGGTGGCCCTGCCCGACCCCGATGCCGAACCCCGACCGATGGAGATGCGGGCCACCGTAACCCTCACCGAGGCCCACTCCGGCCCACCCCACCGGGCCCACGGCGGCGTGGTGGCCACCATCCTGGACGAGGCCCTGGGCACTGCCGCCACCCGAGTCGGCGCTACCGGCCTGACCGCCGGCATCAACATCCGCTACAAGACCGGCGTCCCCCTCCACACCCCGCTCGAGGTCACCTGCCGCTACTCCCACACCGAAGGCCGCAAACACATCGCCACCGGCGAGATCCGAGCTGGCGAATCCATCTGCGCCACCGCCGAAGCCATCTTCATTACTGAGTCGCGGACATAGGCCGTGTGCCACGATTATCGGCATGGTTGATGTCGCTCTGCCGGACGAGGCCGAGATTCTGGGCACCGCAGTCACCGCTTCAGGCCTCGCCGCCGAAGCCCCGGTGAAGATCCCCGTCCAGCGCTATCTCTCCCCCGAGTTCGCCGAACTGGAGTACGAGCGGATGTGGCCCAAGGTGTGGCACGTGGCCTGCACCGTCGACCACATCGCCAACCCCGGCGACTGGTTCGAGCACCGCCTCGGCAAGTTCTCGATCATCTTGGTGCGGGGCGAAGACGGCGTGCTCCGGGGCTTCCAGAATGTCTGCCGCCACCGGGGCAACTCCCTCTGCCAGGGCTCGGGCACCGGCATCACCGAGCTGCGCTGCCCCTACCACCGCTGGGCCTGGGATCTCACCGGCCGCCTCCGGGAAATCCCCTCCCGCCGGGGCTTCGGCCCCATCAGCAACGACGACCTCCCGCTGGTGCCGGTTCAGGTGGACACCTGGGCCCGTCTGGTGTTCGTCAACCTGGATCTCGACGCCCAGCCGCTGGCCGACTGGCTAGAGGGCATCCCCGACGACATCGCCTGGGCCAACCTGGACCAGTTCCGGGGCACCTACTCCACCGCCACTGCGGTTAACTGCAACTGGAAGGTGGTCAACGAGGGCTTCTCCGAGACCTACCACGTCCAGGGTCTGCACCGGGAGATGTTGGGCAGCATCAACGATGTCAACTCCCCCCAGCGCATCTGGGACCGCCACGGCGTGTCGTATCAGCCTTACGGCGTGCCCAGCCCCCGCCTGGGTCGCAACGTGGACGACCAAGCGGTGTGGGACTCCTTCATAGTCACCCAGGGCGGCCGCATGGGACCGGACTACAACGAGCCCTGCGAAGCGCCCGAGGTGCCCGACGGCCAGACCCTCCAAGACGTGATCGCCCAGAAGATCAGAGACCACCAGGCCACCGTGGGCGTCGACCTGTCGGGCTACGACACCGCCCAGATCACCCACCTCTGCCAATACAACCTCTTCCCCAACACCACGGTGCTGATCAGCGCCGACATCTTCACCGTGCTCACCGCCCGGCCCGGCCCCAATCCCGACGAAGGCGAGCTGGCCACCATCCACCTCAGCCGGATGCCGTCGGCCGATGCCCCGGCCTCATCGCCTGTGCACGTCACCGTGCCTATGGACCAGGCCGACTTCGGGTTCGTGCTCAACCAGGACTTCAGCGTCATCCGCACCATGCAGAAGGGCCTCCACCAGCCCGGCTTCACCCACGTGTGGCTGTCGGGTGAGGAGTGCCGCATCATCAACATGCACCGCAACCTGGAGGGCTACCTCAACCTCGAGCCCGGCGGCTGGGTGACAGCCGATCAGGCCCGATGAGCCTGCCCGAGCACCCCGAGGCCATCACCCCCGATTGGCTCACCGAGAACCTGGCTGAGCGCTACCCCGGCACGGTGGTCACCGCAGTGGAGGTGCTTGAGGTCCACGCCGGCACCAACGCCAACGCCCGCCTCGGCGTCACCTATCAGGGCGACACCGACCTGCCCGCCACCATGTTCGCCAAGATCCCGCCGCTCGATCCCGACCGCCGGGCCCAGATCAACCAAACCGGAATGGGCCGCCGGGAAGCGCTGTTCTACCAGCGTCTCGCCCACCGGGTGCCCATGCGCACGCTCACCCCCTACGTGGCTGCCTTCGACCCCGACACCGGGGTGTTCGTGCTGCTGCTGGAAGACCTGGACAACTCGGCCAAGTCTCTGCCTGACTACAGCATGGGGGTTCCGGTGGCCTACGCCGCCGAGGCCATAGACCACTTCGCCGAGCTCCACGCCCGCTACGAGGATCCCGACCGACGGGCCGCCGAGGCAAGCTGGGTGCCGCTGGCCAACAAAGGCAGCGATTACGGGGCTCGGCTGCTGCGCTACGGGCTGGACAATCACCGGGAGAAGCTCACCGACGCATTCGCCGAGATCGCCGAGCTCTACATCGACCACACCGCCGAATTCCACCAGGCGTGGGCCGCGGGACCCATCGGCGGGCCGGCCACCGTGCTTCAGGGCGACGGCCACATCGGCAACCTGTTCGTGACCGAGGCCGGCGGACCGGGCTTTTTGGACTGGGGCCTCATCAACGTGGGCGCCCCCATGCGCGACGTGAGCTACTTCCTCAATATGTCCATGGCCCCCGCAGACCGCCTGGCCCACGACAAGGCCCTCATCCGGCGCTACCTCGAGGGCCGCATCGCCCACGGCGCCCAGCCCATCACGTTTGATGACGCCTGGCTCGCCCACCGCATCCACGCCGCCTACACCGTCACCGCCAGCTGCCAAGTGGTCACCTTCCCCGAAGACGCCTCCCCCGGCCGCCAAGCCTTCGCCGCCGCCTTCCTAGCCCGCAGCGAAGCCGCCCTAGCCGACCTAAACCCCCGCCCCGCCCTCCGCAACGCCCTAGGCCTCTAGCCGCCGATAAGCCACATACCCCCGTCCAGATGTTTGTTATTTGGACAAATAGCCCTCTCCCGGTGATGTTTAGTGAGCAGCGGCCCTTAGTGCAAGATCGACAGAATACTGTCGATGTCGGTCTTGAATACTCTTTATACTGTCGATATGGGAGGTCCAAAAGCATTTGCGCCGGTGACGTTGGAAGCAGTTCGCCTACTGGGTAGCCGGGTACGGCTGGGCCGCCGGGAGCGTCGGTGGACGGTTGCTGAACTGGCTACGCGAGTAGGGGTGTCACCGGTGACAATTCGCAAAGTGGAAAAGGGTGATCCCACCGTCGCCCTCGGTACCGCGTTTGAGGCTGCTGCGCTGGTGGGCGTGGCCTTGTTCCATAGTGATCCGGTCCGCCGGGCCCTCGAAGCCGAGGTTGTTAATGCCAGGCTTGCTGTTCTGCCGAAAGTAATCCGAACCGGCCAAGTTGACGACGACTTCTGACATGGCGGAACCCTCATCGGTATGCGATCAAGCCGAGCTGACAAAAGCCGACCGCAACCAGCTATGGGGCCGTCAATTCCTCAACCCCTTCGCGCTATACGACTACTGACCCCGACATAGCTGGCAAGACGCGGACGGCTAACGTTCCCGTACCATGACAGCTATGGCTTTGGCCCAGGTGCAGGCGCACGTCGATCTGCCGTTTCTCATCAACGACGCCGACAACCACTTTGTGGAGCCCCGCGATCTCTACTTGAACCACATCGACCCCAAGTGGCGTCACAAGTCGGTCACCTTCGAGGCCGACGATCAGGGCCGCTGGGTGGGGGTGTTCGGCGGGCGGCCGTCGCGTATCAACCAGGCGGTGGCCATGGTGGCCGCCGACGACGAGACGGCTGCCGAAGTGGCCGCTCGAGCCGTGCCCCAAGCAGGCGACGAAAACCAGATGAAGCCCGGCCAGTCCAACATCCACTCGCCGGGGATGCTGCTGTCCCGGCTCAACCCCTACCGCAACCTCACCGACGCCGAGCGGATCGATCTCATTGCCCATTTCCGCGACCAGGAGGAGTCGTGGGGCAATCGCGACCTGCGGCTGGCCCTCATGGACAGCCAGGGCATCGGTGCCGCCCTCATGTTCCCCAATCAGGTGCTGTCGCTGGAATACGAGTTCGCCGACGACGTCGACGGCATATACGCCAACACCCGGGCCTACAACCGCTGGATCAACGAGGAGATCGGCTGGGGTTACCTCAACCGCCTCTTTCTTCCCGCCTACGTGTCGCTGGCCGACCCCGATGAGGCCGCCGCCGAAGTCGAGCTGGTTCTGAGTCAGGGTGCCACCGTCATCCAGATCATCAGCGGCCACGTCCACGGTGGACGCCAAAACCTCCGGGGCGGGCGCTCCATGGCCGACCCGGTCTACGACGGCTTTTGGGCCCGCATCAACGAGGCCGGGGCCCGGGTGGTGACCCACCTGGGGGCCACCGACTACCAGAAGTACGGGGCCGACTGGAGCGAGGACCCCGAAGACGTGCTCGGCGACTTCGACGCCCTCCAATGGGTGCTCTACTGGGGCGACCGCCCGGCCATGGAGACAGTGGCCGCCATGGTGCTGCACAACCTGTTCGGCCGCTTCCCCAACGTGAAGGTTTGCCTGTCAGAACAGGGCACGGTGTGGCTGCCCTACATCCTCCGCAAGATGGACCACGCCTTCCTCATGGGCCGGGGGGCCAGGTGGGGCCCGAAGCTCGACCGCCGCCCCAGCGACATCTTCCGCGACCATTTCATCGTGGCGCCCTTCCCCGAGGAGAACGTGGCCCGGGTGGTGGAGGCGGTGGGCATCGAACCCATCGTGTTCGGCTCCGACTTCCCCCACAGCGAGGGGCTGCCCTTCCCCGCTCTCTACGCCACCACCCAGCTCAAAGGGATGAGCGACGCCGACATCAAGACCATCATGTGCGACAACCTGGCCCGGTTCCTCAACATCGAACCGGCGCCCTCCGGGGCGGGTTCCTAGCCCACCTTCATCAGGCCGGCCATGTTGCCGCCCATCACCTTGCGGATCTGGTCGTCGGGCAGGCCGTCAAGCTGGTCCACGAACGAGATCGGATCGGCCATGCCCTCCACGTGGGGATAGTCCGAGCCGAAAATCACGTTGTCCACTCCCACCAAATCGATGAGCCCCACCGGGTCGTCCTCGTGGAAGGGATGGATCCAGAGATTGCGCCTGATGGCCTCCACCGGATGCTCCTCCCAGGAGTGGGGGAACCGCTCGTAGACACTCTCCAAATGGGCCAGCAGCGGGCGCACCCAAGAGCTTCCGTTCTCCACGATGGCCACCTTCAGCTTGGGATGGCGGGTGAGCGCCCCATGGGCCACCCACGAGGTCACCGCATCCTGGATGGGCCGGTTGTGCGAGATCGCCATCTGGAACAGCGACTGTCGGAACGCCGTCATCTCCCCGCTGACGCCCTCCCACTCGTCGGTGAACCGCTTGTAGCCGCTGTCGGAGGCATGCATGGCTACCAGAATGTCCAACTCCACCACCCGCTCCCAGAACGGGTCGAACTCGGGCAGAGCGAACGACCGCGGCCCTCTCAGGCCGGGAGGCGCCGCGGGGCGGATCAACACCGCTCGAGCCCCCCGCTCCACGCACCACTCCAGTTCCTCGATGGCCTTGTCCACGATGGGAAGGGTCACGATGGGCGTTGGGAAGATGCGCCCTTCGTAGTTGAACGTCCAGTGCTCCAGCATCCACTGGTTGAGGGCGTGGACAACGATGTGGCATTCGTCGGGGGCGTCCCGGAAGCGCTCCTCAACCAGCGACGCCAAGGTGGGGTACATCATGGCGTAGTTCAGGCCCAGCTCGTCCATCAGCTCCAGTCGGGGTTCCGGGGAGAAAAACGCGGGCAGGGCGTCGATCGGCTTCATGATCTCCCGGTGCGACTTGCCCTCGGGATTGCCGCTTTTGAAGTACTCCTCCTGGGCGCCGGGAGAGCCCACCCGCTGGAACGTGGGGTTGGGGATGTACTCGCTGATCTTGCCTCTCACCATGATCTTGGTGCGGCCCTTGTGGTCGATGTAATCGACCAGGCCTCGGTGGGAGTCGGGCAAGTGTTTGGTAAGGGCCTCGGTGGTCTCGTACATGTGGTTATCGGCGTCAAAAACCGGGAAATCAAGCTGGCGAGAAGGCATACCGATCATCATATTCCTGGTGTACGCTGAACGCGATGGCCGGGCCGCTCACGCCGGACTTTTATCGCTACGAGTGGCATTCACTGAACGGCGTTCGTCTCGATGGCGAGTTCGTGGTGGTTGAGTGGGCCGACGGCACCGAGCTGCGCTGCTTCCGATGGTGGCTGGCCGAGCAGCGCGACTTCGACCTCTCCTCGCGCGAGGGCCTGCTTGAGCCCTGCGATTTGGGCGACCAATGGCGGGTGGACGACGCATGGATCCAGTCCGACGGGGCGCTCGGGGTTCGCTGGGTCCACGACGGGGTTGTCTCCCGCTATCACCCCGGCTGGCTCCGCCACATCGCCGACGGGCAATTCCGGCCAGAGAGCTTCCTTCCCGAGCCCATCCCGTGGGATTCCTCCGCGTTGCCCGAACCGGTCACCTACCACGGACCGACGGTGATGGCCGATCCCGAGACGTTCCGGCTCTGGCTCAATGACCTCGCGGCCTACGGCCTAACCCGGCTGAGATCGCTGTCGGTCGATCCCAACCAGGTCAAGGAAGTGGCCGGCAAAGTCGGGGTCTTGCGCGACTCCAACTTCGGGCCGGTGTGGGACATCGAGGCCGTGCCCGACCCCACATCCACTGCCTACATGAGCATCGGCCTCGGCCCTCACACCGATTTCCCGTCTGTAGAGACGCCGCCGGGCTACCAGTTCTTCCACTGCATCGAGAACTCCTGCGTCGGCGGGGCCAGCCAGATGACCGACGGCTTGGCTGTCGCCCGGCACCTAGAGAAGCACGATCCCGAAACCTACGACGCCTTGACCACGCTGCGATGGGTCTTCCATGGGCGGGGTGCCGAGGTCGACTGGCGGTGGTCTGGGCCGCTTATCGATTTGGGCGTGGCCGGTGCACCCCTCACCCTGCGCACCTTCTACCCGGTGCGGACCTTCCCCGACATGGCCGCTGACGACGTCCCCCGGGCCTACCGGGCAGCGAAGATGCTGGGCCAGCTGTCCCGGGACCCCCGTTTCCAGATCACCTACAAACTTGAGCCCGGCGACATGGCCGTGTTCGACAACCGGCGGGTGCAGCACGGCCGGGAGCCGTTCGACACCGGCTCCGGCCGCCGCCTGTTCCGGGGCTGCTACGTGAACAGCGACGACATCTACTCCAAGCTGCGGGTGCTCAATCGACGGGCCCAAGAGAACGAGCTGGCTCCGGTATGAGCGGAGTGTTCATCACCTGCGCCATCACCGGCAGCGGCGACACCACATCCAAGTCCGACCTGGTGCCCATCACCCCCCAGCAGATCGCCGAGGCGGCCATCGATGCCGCTGATGCCGGTGCGGCCATCGTTCACATCCATGTCCGCAATCCCGAGACCGGTGATCCGGCCCGCGACGTCGAGCTGTACTCCGAGGTAGTTGAGCGGATCCGGGCGTCCAGCACCGACGTGGTGCTCAACCTCACCTCCGGCATGGGCGGCGACCTCACTCTCGGCTCGGCCGAGCAGCCATTGCCCCCCGCTAACGAGGGCACCGACATGGCCGGGGCCACCGAGCGGCTGGCCCACGTGAGGGAGCTGATGCCCGAGATCACCACCCTCGACTGCGGCACCATGAACTTCGGCGAGGGCGACTACATCATGGTCAACAGCCCGTCGGTGCTAAACGAGATGGCCCGCCAGGTGCAGAAGCTGGGCGTGCGCCCCGAAATCGAGATCTTCGACACCGGCCACCTGTGGCTGGCCAAGCGCCTGGTGGACGAGGGGCTCATCGACGACCCGGTCATGGTGCAGCTGTGCATGGGCATCCCCTGGGGCGCCCCCGACGACATCAACACCTTCATGGCCATGGTCAACAACCTCCCCGACGACTGGATCTTCTCAGCCTTCTCGTTGGGCCGCAGCCAGCTTCCCTACGTCGGGCTGGCCGCCATCGCCGGCGGCAATGTCCGGGTCGGCCTCGAAGACAACATCTACTTGAGCCGCGGCCAACTAGCCACCAACGCCGATCTGGTCGCGAGGGCCACAACCATCCTCGAATCCATGAACTACGAAGTCCTAGGCCCCGAAGCCGTCCGCGACAAGCTGCATCTGGTTAAGCACTGACCGGCCACCGGGTCACGTGCGAACCCGTTCGCCTAGATTGATCCCGTGAGCGCCGAACTAGCAATCCGCGGCGGCACCGTCGTCGACGGCACCGGCAGCCCCGGCCGCCGCGCCGACGTGGGCATCGCCGACGGCCGCATCACCGAAATCGGCGAAACAGTCAAAGCCCCCACCGAGATCGACGCCTCCGGCCGCCTGGTCTGCCCCGGCTTCATCGACTGCCACACCCACTACGACCCCCAGGTGCTGTGGGACCCGTGGCTGTCGTCGTCATGCTGGCACGGGGTCACCTCGGTGGTGGCCGGAAGCTGCGGCTACAGCATCGCCCCCACCAAGGCCGCCGACCGGGCCTCGCTCATCCGCACCCTCGACAAGGTGGAGGACATGCGGGTGGCCACCCTCGAGGCCGGGGTCAACTGGAACTTCGAGACCTATGGCCAGTACCTCGACGTGATCCAGCACCGAGGGCTGGCCGTCAACTTCGGCGGCTACGTGGGCCACACCGCGGTGCGGCTCTACGTCATGGGCCAAGACGCCTACGAGCGAGAGGCCACGCCCGAAGAGGTAAACCAAATGAAGGCCGCGGTGGCCGAAGCCATCAACGGCGGCGCTTTGGGGTTCTCCACCGATCGGGCCGGATTCCACCTGGGCGACGGCGGCCGCCCGGTGCCGTCCATCGCCGCCTCCCAAGAGGAAACCGAAGCCCTCATCGCCGTCACCGCCGAGATTGGCCGGGGCGTGGTGCATGTGGCGCCGGGGGAGAATTACCGCTGGGTGTACGATCTCCAGCCCAGGCTGGGCCGGCGGCTCAACTGGTCGTCCATCCTCACCTACCCCGCCGCGGCCTCCTCCCGGGCCGACTACCGCACCAAGCTGGCCGACCACTTGGCCGGCCGGGCCGCCGGGGCCGACGTGTGGGTGCAGGTCACCTGCCGCCCCATCACCCAGCACGTCACCATGATCGAGCCCACCTCCTTCTACACCATGGGCTCGTTCAAAGAGCTGGTGGCCCTGGCCCACGAAGACCGCCACACGCTGTATGCCGACCCCGACTGGCGGGCCCGAGTGCAGTCCGACCTCGACGCCAACGGCCTTCTGGCTTCCCGCTGGAACACCCTGGCCATTGTGGAGTCGCCCAGCCAGCCCGAGCTGGTGGGCAGCACCGTGGGCAAAGTGGCCGCCGAGCGGGGCTGCACCCCGTGGGACGCCATGTGCGACATCGCCCTGGCCGACGGGCTGCTGACCCGCTTCGAGATCACCTTCGCCAACGACGAGGTCGACGGCGTGACCTCCCTGATGCAGGCCGAAGGGGCGGTGATGGGCCTGTCCGACGCCGGTGCCCACGTCGGTCAGATCTGCGATGCGGTGATGCCCACCGACTTCTTGTCCCGCTGGGTGCGCGACCGCCAGGTCATGGCCCCCGAGGCCGGCATCCACAAGCTCACCGGCGAGCTGGCCGAGATGCTCGGCCTGGCCCCCGACCGGGGCTATCTGCGTTCCGGCGCGGTGGCCGACATCACCGTGGTCGACTGGGACAACCTCGACGTCGGCCCCATCCGCCGAGTCCACGACATGCCCGCCAACGGTGAACGCCTCATCGCCGACGCCCCCACCGGTGTCGACCACATCCTCGTTGCCGGCACCCCCACCCGCCTCGACGGCCGGTCACTGCTGCACCAGCTGGAAACCCTTCCCGCCACCACCCTCCGCTCAGCCTGAGCAAGCAAGTCGGCCTAGCCAGGGGGCACTACGGGTTCAATACCCAAATCGGTGTAGGTGACTGCGGGGAAAAAGGGCACGCCGAGGGCTTCGAAGCGGCGGCGGGCGGTGTCGCCCCGGTCGACCACCGTGGCGACGGCCACTATCTCGGCCCCGGTGTGACGTATAACCTCGTAGGCCTTCTCAGTCGAGCCCCCGGTAGTGGTCGCGTCCTCTAGCAGCAAGACCCGGTGGCCCGGTCCGAGGGGGGTGCCCTCGATCTGCTGTCTCGTCCCCCGCTTCTTCGGCTCCTTTCGGACCGAAAACCAATGGCCGTCGGTCACAGCCGCGATGCCCACCGCCAGCGAGTCGGCTCCCATGGTCATCCCGCCGGCCGCGTCGAATTCGATGCCGGCCTCTCGAACCTGCTGAGCAATCGCCCAGCACGCCACCTGAAGGTCAGCCCAACGGCAGAGGGCCACCTTGACGTCGACGAAATCGCTCGACATTGCCCCGCTGGCCAGCTCTATCGGCTGGTCCAATTTCCGCAGACCTTGCCGTTTGATGATGTCAATGAGCGCTGCATCAGCCACGTCTCCACACTAGTGGTCGCCGCCGATCGGCCTCGTTTGCTTGAAACAAATGGAAATATATGAGAAATAATTGGATTTTCACAAGCGATCCCCAGCGCAGACCCGCTATGGTCAACTCAACCTTCCCCTCTACAACCAAGTAATGAGGGGAGGAGCCCGTGTCTGCTCCACCTGTTTCCTGCGCCTGGGCTCCATGGTGGACTCCAGAGCAACTCCGCAGCTTCCTAAGCCACGTAGAGAGCGTGGTGCAAGCTCGTTTCGGCGAGCACACCCTCGACGAGGCTGACGGCACCGTGGCCGTCGAAAGCATGGACTGCGTGCTGGGCCTGTCCAACTTGGCCCAAACCTGCCGGGCCGCCGACTCCGAGGACTGGCGGCTCATCATCTATGGCCATGTTGCCCGGCTCGACGATTTCGCCCCCGACGTCTTAGCCGAGCGCTTGGGGGACTACGAGCGACTCCAACCTGACCTTCGAGTCAGGGTGGTCGGACCCCAGCACTTGAGCCAGATCGACCCGGTTGGTGATGCCCTCCCGCTGGGGTTCTTCGCGTGCTTGTCGGTGAACTTGGACGGTGCTGCCTGCCCGGTGGACCACAGCTACTTCGACGGATGGAGCGTCGACCACGGCGAGGTGATGGCGGGCGCGCTGGCCAACACCCTCTTGGATGAGCCGCTGACCCCCTTGGAGGGAAGCGACTCGCCCGCCAAATTCCGGGCCTTCACCGGCGACTCCCTGTTCGTCACCGGCCACCTGCTCGACTTCGCCCGCACGGTTCCCGACATCGGCCCGCAGGGTGCAGTGGTAACAATGCCCGCGGCCCACACCGTTTTGGTTTGCCCCATTGAATTCAACGAGAAGTTCGTGGACCATTCCGCCACCATGCTGGCCGCCAGCTATGTCCGCTACCTGGCCGGTCCCAACTCAGTCAGCCCCAACGCCCTGTGGTGGCGCCCTGGCCTGCCCCTGGAAGGATTCGCCCGCCTCGACAACCAAAGCTTCGAACTAGTAGCCCCCGACCCCCTCCGCTCCCAACTCTGGGAAGGGCTCAGGAACGCTGGCTCTTAGAGCCCAAGCGTGTCGCTCTGCCATTATGTTTCGGCGAACGAAGGATGGGGGAGCAGCGCATGACCATGACCGATACCGCCAGAGCGATCTCGCTCGACGACATCGACATTCATTCCACCGACCTGTACCAAGACCGCGGCTACCCATGGGCGGCGTGGGATCTGCTGCGGGCCGAGGCCCCAGTGCATTGGTACGAGCGACCCGACATCGAGCCGTTCTGGGCCGTCACCCGCCACGAGGACATCCACTGGGTGTCGTCCAACGACAAGCTGTTCATAAACGGCGGCCCCCGCCTTCGCCTGGCCTCCATCGAAGAGGACAAGGGCATGTGGGAGCGCCGGGCACGGCGGCTCACCGAGCTGGGCTGGGACCTGAACGAGCCCATGGACATGGTGTTTTTGGACCGGCCCCGCCACACCCGGTTCCGCCTGCTCACCGCCCGCCGGTTCACCCCCCGGGCCATGCGGGAGCATGAGGAGCACCTCGCCCAGTACGCCGCCCGGTTCACCGGCGAGTTCGTCGAGATATTGGAGCGTGACGGCGAGGCCGATTTGGTGCTCGACTATGCGGTGAAGCTGCCCCTGGCCACCATCTGCGATCTCATGGGCTTGGACGTCGACGACTGGTCGAAGGTCCACAAGTTCACCGAGATGGCATTCAACGACGAGGAGAACCTCCGGTGGGCCGAGCCGGGCGAGACCTTCGACGACCTGAGGTTCCGGATGGGCAAGGACTTCAGCGCCTATATCAGGACGATCATTGACGACTGCCAAGCCGAGCCCCGCGACGACATGACCGGAGCGGTGGTCCAGGGCGAGGTCGACGGCTGCCCGCTCAGCACCCAGCAGCTCACCGGCTACATAACGCTGCTGTTGGGCGCGGGCAACGAGACCACCCGCAACGCGACCACCTCGGGTGTGACCGCCCTGCTCCAGCACCGCGACCAAATCGACCGCCTCCTGGCCGACCCGTCGTTGATCGAGCCGGCGGTGGAGGAGATCCTGCGGTGGACATCGCCGGTCATCCAATTCGCCCGCACCGCCACCGCCGACGTGGAGCGCCACGGCCAGCTGATCAAAGAGGGCGACACCGTGGGTGTGTTCTACCCCTCGGCCAACCGGGACGATGCGGTGTTCGACGACCCCTACCGCTTCGACGTGGGCCGCAACCCCAACCACCACATGGCCTTCGGCCACGGGGTCCACTTCTGTCTGGGGGCCAACCTGGCCCGCTGGGAGCTGCGGGCCATGCTCCGAGCGATCCTGCCTCTTCTGCCCCGCCTAGAGCTGGTCGACGAGCCCGAGCGCCACGGCCACCTCCACCTCGGTGCCGTCAAGCACCAGCGCGTCCGCCTGGTGGGCTAGCCCCACCGGCCCGAGTCGAAGCACAAAGGTCACAAAGGTACTGTCATGAAGATGAGCGGTTTGTTGATACGCGGCGGAACGGTGGTGGACGGCACTGGTGCGCCGGCCCGACTGGCTGATGTGCGGGTGCGGGGCCGGACCATCGCCGAGGTGGGTACCGGCTTGACCTCCGACGGCGAGCGGGAGCTTGACGCCGCCGGGGCGCTGGTTACCCCCGGCATCATCGAGACCCACACCCACCTCGACGGGGCCATGTGGTGGGATCCCTCCTTTGATCCGCTGCCCAGCTACGGGGTAACCACCACCGTGTTCGGGAACTGCGGGATGTCGATGGCTCCCCTCGACGGACCTCAGCGCGACGAAGTGGTGGATCTGTTCTGCTTCCTGGAAGACCTGCCCCAGGTTGCCTTCGAAAAAGAGGTGCCCTGGACTTGGGCGAGCTGGCCGGAATACCGGGCCGCGCTCGACACCCAGCCCACCGCGGCCAACATCGCCGGCTATGTCGGCCACATCAGCCTTCGCACCTTCGTCATGGGCGACGCCGCCTGGGACCGCCCCGCCACTGCGGACGAGCGCACCGCCATGGCCAAAGCGCTGGACGAGGCCCTGGCCGCCGGCGCCCTGGGGTTGTCCACCAACGGCTTCGATTTGGACCGCACCCTGCGATTGGTGCCCAGCCGCCACGCTGACGACGACGAGTACGCCGCGTTGTTCGACGTTCTGGCCGCCCATCCCGGCGCCACATTCCAGGCCATCACCCGGTTCAACGAGCCCGAGCACAACTTGGCCGACGTGGAGCGTTTCGCCGCTTTGGCCAAGCCTCGGGGCGTGCGAGGGCAGTGGACGGCCATCCCCGCCATCGCCAGCGAGACCGAATATCGGGCCGACACGCTGGCCTTCGACCGCCGCCTCCGGGAATCCGGGGTGGACTTCTGGCCCACAGTGGGCACCCGACCGCTCGACCTCTACTTCAACTTCGAGAAAGCGCTGACCTTCCAGCGGGTCCCGGCCTGGAATGACCTGGTCAACGGGCCTCCCGAGAACAAGATGACCCTGCTGGCCGATCCCGCGTGGCGAGACCAGGCCCGCTCCGACTGGGATAACCGCAAGAAGTCCCGCCGGGCCCGAGTCGACCACCCCCACACGCTGATCTTCGCCCTGTCTGAGACCGGCGTCGGCCCCCTCGGGATCTCGCTGGCTGAACACGCAACCAACACCGGCCAACACGTTTCCGACGCACTGGCCTCCTGGCTGCTCGACAACGGCATCGCCTCGTCGCTGCGGGCGCTGCCCGACGTCCACGACGAGCCCGCCCTGGCCGAGGCGATCCGCTCGCCCCACACCCTTACCAACATCAACGACAGCGGCGCCCACCTCCAGTTGTTCTGCGGCGCCGGCCAGAGCACCCATCTGCTCACCCACTATCACCGCGACACCGGTCTATTGACCCTCGAAGAGGCGGTCCACGTCCTCACCGGCCGGACCGCGGGTTTCTTCGGGCTAACTGATAGGGGAGTGATCGCCCCCGGCAAGGCCGCCGATCTGGCCGTGTTCGATTTGGACGAGATCAATTTGGGGCCAGAGGTCAAGCTCCAAGACGTGCCCGGCGGGTCGTGGCGGTTCAGTCGGGAGCCGGGCGGCTTTCGAGCCACCATTGCCAACGGCGTCCCCACGTACTGGGACGGCGCGCCGACCGATGCGCTTCCCGGCGCGTTGATTGGTCCCCGGACTGCCTGAGGACGCAGCGGCGAGCCTACGATTTTCCCGACCCACAAAAGAGAGCGAGGCACCGCAGATGGGACGACTTACAGGCAGGGTGGCGTGGATCACCGGGGCGGCTTCGGGCATCGGCCTGGCCTCCGCGGAGCGTTTCGCCGAGGAGGGGGCGGTGGTGATCGGCTCCGACATCGCGGAGAGTGATGGTTGGAAGGCAGTGGCCGAGACTGCGCCGGCGTCGAGCTTCCACCTTGTCGATGTCCGCGACGCCGACGCCCAAGAAGAGCTGGTCGGCCAGATCGTCCAAGAGCATGGCCGGCTAGACGTGCTGATGACCGCGGCCGGAGTCGCCGGGGGCGGCCAGGTTCACGAACTCGATGTCGAGGAGTGGGACCGGGTGCAGGACATCAACCTCAAGGGCACCATGCTGTCGTGCCGGGCCGCCCTCAAACCGATGGTCGAGGCCCGATCCGGGAGCATCATCACTGTCGCCAGCGTCGAGGGGCTAGAAGGCTGTGAGGGGGGCAGCACCTACAACGCCTCCAAGGGCGGGGTGATCCTGCTCACCAAGAACATGGCCAACGACTACGGCCCGGCCAACATCAGGGCCAACGCCATCTGCCCCGGCTTCATCGACACCCCCATGTTCCAATCGGTCATCCCCCATCTCGGGCCCATCGCCGACAGCATCCGCGACCAGCACAAGCTCAAGCGCTGGGGCCTCCCCTCAGAGATCGCCGGAGCGGCCTTCTTCTTGGCCTCCGACGACTCCTCATTCGTAACCGGCGTCGCCCTCCCCGTTGATGGCGGCTACACCGCCGGTCACGCCCACGGAATGGCCAGTATCTGAGCTCTCTCCTGTAGCCGCAGCCGGCCCCTATGGGTATGCTGGCATACATGAAACGCACCACGGTGAAGCTCCCCGACGAGGTCGATGCCCGGCTCCGTTATGAGGCGCAGCGGCGCGGCATGACAATCTCCCAGCTGACCAGGGAAGCCATCCAGAATCACCTGGGGGCGCAAAGAACTCTTGGGGCCGCTGCCGCCGGCCGCAGCGGTCGCCGGGACATTTCCGAGAGAATTGAGGAGATTCTGGCCAGCGAGGTTACGTCATTGCTCTAATTGTCGACGCCGGACCCCTCTACGCCTACATCGACGCTGACGATCGTCACCATGCGGCCAGCCTTGATCTCCTATTGACTCATCCTGGTCCACTTGTGGTGCCAGTGTTGGTGGTGACCGAGGTCAGCTACTTGGTTGGGACGCGTTTGGGATCGGATGCCGAAGTGCGCTTCCTGGGCGACCTCGCTTCGGGGCACTTGGGGGTCGAGCCCGTGGCCGCTGGCGACTGGATGCGAATCGCCGAATTGGTTCACGCCTACCGCGACATGCCCTTGGGTACGGTCGATGCCTCGGTAGTGGCAGCTGCGGAACGCCTCGACGTTATGACAGTGGCGACCATTGATCGGCGGCACTTCGCAGTGGTTAAGCCCCGACATTGTGACGGGTTCGATCTCGTACCCTAAACAGGGCGGAATTTGATGAGGGTGATCTCGTCGGTGGCGTCCTCGAACACCGCTTCCACGGGCAAGCCGCAGGCGATGTCGGCGTTGTCTATGCCGATGAGGTTGGAGTACACCATCGGCCCCTCCTCCAGCTCCACCAGCACCACGTTGTAGGGCAGTTCCGGCTCAAACGAACCGATGTAGGGCTGTCTCATGATCGTGAAGCCCCACACCGTGCCCCGCCCCGACGCCTCAGTCCACCCCCGGTCGAACGACAGGCACGAGGGACAGCAGGCATAGGGCGGGAACCACACATGCCCACAGGCTCGGCACTCCGGCAGCACGAAGCGGTGCTGGCGGGCCGCGGCCCAGAAGTCCCGATCTTCGTGGGTCACAGTGGGCCGCGGTTTGGCGTATCCCGGTTCGCCGCTCACAGCACCCCGTCCCGGCACAAAAGCGACGCCCCCGGCAAGGCCGAAAGGCACCAGTACAGCGACCAGTCGCAGTCGGGGATCTGGCGCTGCCCGGCCTGGCCCCGCAGTTGGCGCACCGCCTCGGCGTGCTGGTTCCACCCCTGGAGGTACGACTCGCTCAGCATCCCCCCACTGGTGTTCACCGGCAGCTCCCCGCCCAAAGCGATGCGGCCGTCCTGCACCCACTCCAACCCTTGGCCTTTGGGGGCGAACCCAAACCCCTCCAGGCCCCAGAGCACCGACACGCTGAAGTTGTCGTACACCTGAAGGCAGTCGATGTCGTCGGCGGTCGCTCCCAGCGGGTCGAACAGGTCGGCCTTCATCGACTGGCAGGCCTCGTACCAGAACCCCAGGTCCACATACCACTCCCGAAAGTTGGCCCGTCCCGCGGTGCCGGCGATCAGCACCGGGGGACGGGCCAGATCCCGGGCCCGCTCGGCGGTGGTCACCACATAGGCCACTGCTCCGTCGTTCACCAGGCAGTAGTCGAACAGCCGCAGCGGCTGGGCGATGTACCGGGCGGCCAGGTAGTCGTCAATGGTCATCTCCCCCGTCATAATGGCCCCCGGAGTCATCCGGGCATGCGAGCGGATGGCCACCGGGATAGCCCCCAGCTGCTCCTCGGTGCCCCCGTACTCGGCCTGGTAGCGGGTGAACCCCATCGAGTACTGCGCCCCGGGAGAGGCCATCCCGTAGATCGTGTCGTACAGCAGCCCCTGGGGCTGGGCCCCGAACTTGGTGCCCTGGGTGCGGAACACCACCGAGTTGAACAGCACCACATAGTCGGCCAGCCCGTGGTGCACCGCGGTGGCCGCGTGCATCAGCGCCGTGGCGCACATGCGCCCGGCCTGCGGGTAGTCGGCCACGAAGCGCACGTCGGTGAGCCCGGTGCGATAGGCCACCGGCTCGTAGTGGGCCAGCCCCCCGGCAATCAACCCGTCGATCTGCGACTTCTCCAGCCCGGCATCGGCGATGGCTTCCGAGATGGCCTCAGTGGCCAACGCCTCCCCAGTCCTGTCCGGATCCGGCGTGCGGTACAACCGCGCGAAGTCGCTGCCCCCGATGCCCACAATGGCCGTCTGCCCGGCGAATTCCCGATCGCTCATCGGCTAGGACCGTACTTCCCGCTTGTGGCACGGCCGACGTTCAGCCTCTATCGTCGGGTAGGACGAAAGGGGAGTCCGATGCAGATGAATCCCAACAAGACGTGGCGACTGGTGGCCCAGCGGCTGGAGGCTGAGACCAACCCGCGGCGGCGCCATGTTCTGGAGTTGGTTCTCGCCCATATGAAGTGCGAGGCCCAGGCTGACATCGAGGGGGTGGTGGCCACCCTCAGCGAAAGGCCCCAGTACATCATCTGGTCGAATCCCGATGACCCCATCGCCAGCCCCGGCGGCTCCCGCGACGCCATCCGGGGCTTCTACGACCGCAGCATCGTGCAGACCGGCGCCCACCGGCTGGAGTTCGACTGCGACCGGGTGATCGTCGACGACGATGCTGTGTTCACCGAGGGCCTCATGCGCATGGCCTATCCCGGCCGCACCCTGGAGGCCATGGGCATCGACGTGCCCGACGCCGATGCCTACTACGTGGCCCAGTCCCGCATGGGCATCGTATGGCCGGTCGATCTCGATGATCCCGAAGCCCGGCTGAGAGGCGAAGAGGTCTACTCCTCCGGCGATGCCTTCGAAGGCGTCGCCGACCGCCCCATCAACCTCCAAGAAATCGCCCCTCTGGAGTTCGTCGGCGTCTGAATCGGCTTCAAACGAGAACTTGCTCAGACTCGGACGACATCGAGTTTATCGAGCGGGGGGAAGTCGTCGTCTTGGGCGACGAGGGGGATGCCGAGCGCAATGGCTATTTCGCCGCCCAGGTCTCGCTGCGAAGATAGGAGTAGACGCCTTCGAAATCGGTGCGGGTTTTCTCGGGGAGTTCCACAAGGTCGCCGAGGCGGCTGGCGCCCCACACGATGCGGGCGGTGTGCTCGGCCACCAGGGCGGCGTGGAGGGCGTGGTCGGGCGACTCGCCGACGCATAGCATCCCGTGGTTGGCCATCAGCACTGCCGAGCGGTCGGCCAGGTGGCGCACCACCTCCTCGCCCAGCTCGTCGGAGCCGGTGGGCTGGTAGGCGGTCACCGGCACATCACCGCCCAGGTACACGATGACCTCCTCGATCATCGCGGGAATGCTCCGGTGGGCCACCGCGAACATCGAGGCATGAACGGGGTGGCAGTGCAGCACCCCGCCCACCTCGGGGAACGCCCGATAGCAGGCCAGGTGCATGGCCTTTTCGGTAGACGGCCGTGCTGTTCCCTCCAGCAGATTCCCCTCCAAGTCCACCGCGGCCAAGTTGTCCACGCTCACCTGGTCATAGGGCAGCGACGACGGGGTCAGCCAGATCGTGCCGTCATCGCCCCGACCCGACACGTTCCCCGCGGTGCCCACCACCAGCCCGGCGGCGTCCATGGCCTTAGCCGCGGCCACTACCTGGCTGCGAATGTCGGTGCTGTCGATCATTTCCATACCTCCGGGTTGGCCAGGCGATGGGGTCGCTTGCCGGCCAAGAGCCGGCAGATGTCCTCCGCCACCATGTCGGTCTGGTTCACCTCGGTGTCGTAGGTGGCGCCTCCCACGTGCGGGGTCAGCACCACGTTGTCGAGCTTGGTCAGCGGATGGTCGGGCGGGAGCATCTCGCCCTGTACATGGTCGAGGCCTGCGCCCCCCAGATGCCCCGACTCCAGGGCGTTCACCAGGGCATCGGTGTCGTGCAGCGCGGCCCGGGCGGTGTTCACGTAGATGGTGCCCGGCCGCATGGCCGCGAACTGCTCGGCGCCGATCATTCCCGCGGTGTCCGGGTTGGCCGGTGCGTGCATTGACACCACGTCGGCGGCGGCCAGCAGCTCGTCCAGATCGCAGTCGGCGTCGGGCTGGAAGGGGTCGCAGGCGATCGCCTTCATGCCGAGGCCCTCGAAACGCCAGCGGGCCGACCGCCCCACTGCTCCCAGCCCCACCAGTCCAACCGTGCGACCGGCCAACTGCCAGGCCCGGTACCGCTGGTAGGGGATGGTGTCGGTGAACACCGTGCCCGCCCGCATGTCGCGGTCGCCCGTGACCACGTGGCGGTTCACGGCGAACGCCAGCGCTATTGCCATCTCGGCCACCGCATCGGCGTTTCGCCCCGGAGCGTGCAGCACCGGTATGCCCGCGGCGGTGGCCCCGGCCACATCCACGTTGGTGGGGTCGCCCCGGGTGGACGCCACCGCCCGCAGCGGTTGCTCGAACACCGGCCCCCGGCACTCGTCGGCCTCGCATACCAGGAGTTCGGCCGACGCCTCCTCGATTCGGGCGGCCAGATCGTCGGCGCTGTACAGCCGGATGGGCTGGCACTCGATCCACGGGTCGAACACCACATCGGCCACATCCCGAAGCCGGTCCAACCCTGGTCCCCGCAGCGGAGCGGTAACCAGTGCCCTAGGTCTGCTCACGCCATGAGCGTAGGGTTCGAAGCGACGATTCACGCCATCGGCGCACCGCCATCTCGCCAGTTGACTACTACGGTTGTCGGCTGTGGCTGAGTCAGTCGAGGTAACGGTGGGCATCGACATCGGCACCACCTCGGTGAAGGCGGTGGCCGTTGATGCCGACGGCGCCGTTCGCGCCCGCGCTCGCACCCCCCACGGCGTGAACGCCCCCAGTCCCGCGGTGCTCGAGCACGATGCGGCCGCGGCATGGCACACCAGCGTGACCGCGGCCTGCGATTCGGTGTCGGCCGGCCTCAAAGTCGCGGGCATCGGCCTGGCCGCCATGGTCCCTTCGCTGTCCGCAGTTGACGACAATGGGGTGCCCATCTCGCCGGGCATCCTGTACGGCGACCACCGGGGCCACCACCCCGACGGCGAGTTCGTCGGGTTCCTGCGCTCGCTGGAGCAGGCTGTGCCCGACGCCCCCGCCTACTGGCCCGCCCAGGCGGTGGCCGGCAACGCCCTGTGCGGAGCCGCCGCTATCGACGGGGTCACCGCCATGACCTGCCTCCCCGTGTTCGGCGCCGACGGCTGGGATCCCCAGTGGTGCGACCCCGCCCGGCTTCCCGCGCTGGCCATGGATTCGAGCCCCGTAGGCTACCGGGGCGATGCGCCGGTAGCCGCCGGCACGGTTGATGCGCTGGCCGAGCAGCTCGTCGCCGGAGCCGACTCGCCGGGCGACGTGCTGGTGATCTGCGGCACCACCCTCATCACCTGGGCGGTTTGCCAGGGCTGGCCCGAAGCCGAGGGCCTGTGGACCATCCCCCATCTCCAGCCCGGCCTGTCCGCCATCGGCGGGCCGAGCAACGCCGGCGGCCTGTTCCTGGAGCGGGTGCGGGGACTTGTCGGCGATCCGGCTGCTGTGCCGTCCCACCCCACCCGCCTGCCCCTGTGGGTGCCCTACATCCGGGGTGAGCGCACCCCCCGCCACGACCCCGACCTGCGGGCCGCGCTGGTCGGCCTCGACGTGGGCCACGGTCCCGCCGAGGTGCTGGCCGCGGCCTATGAAGCCGCCGGGTTCGTCGTGCGCCACCACCTGGATCTGGCCGGCGCCGCCCCTGAGCGCATTGTGGCCGTCGGCGGCGGTACCCACGTTGAGCGCTGGATGCAGGCTCTGGCCGACGCAACCAACTTGCCGGTGGACGTCGCCGCTGTTCCCGAGGGTGCCGCCAGGGGAGCGGCCTGGTTGGCCCGCATCGCCGCCGGTTTGGAATCCCGCGACTGGGCCGAAGCCCGCCGCTGGGCCCGCACCGGCCGGCGGGTCGAGCCCCGGGCCGATTGGGCCGAAGCCTGTGATCGCCGCTACTCCCAATGGCGGGCCGCTTGCGATCAGCGCAGCGAGGTTGCACAGTAGGGCCGCGCAAGTCTAAGGAGACCTATGAAGTTCGCAGTGACGTTTCCCATGGTGGCCCACCCCTGGGACCAGAAGCTGATCACCAAGCAGGGCGTGGTGGATTTCGCCCGAACCGCGGAGGAGTCCGGGTTCGACGGCCTGGGGTTCACTGACCATCCCTGTCCCACCGACCGCTGGCTGAGCGCGGGGGGCCATGACGCTGTGGACCCATTTGCCGCCCTGGCCTTTTGCGCTGCGGTCACCGACCGCATCAAGTTGATTCCCAACATCGTGGTGGTGCCATATCGGAACCCGTTCATCATGGCCAAGGCCATTGCCACCATCGACGCCTTCTCCGGCGGGCGGTTCATCTTCGCCACTGGCTCCGGCTACCTCAAAGGCGAGTTCAAGGCCCTCGGCGTCGACTTCGACAACCGAAACCAGATCTTCGACGAGGCCATCGAGGCCATGATCGGCATCTGGACCACCGACGATTTCGCCTACGAGGCCAGCAACTTCACCGCCCTGGGCCAGACCGCCAACCCCAAGCCGGTGCAAAAGCCCCATCCCCCCATCTGGATCGGCGGCAACTCCAAGCGGGCCCGCCGGCGGGTGGCCGCCGTCGCCAACGGCTGGACCCCGTTCCCCGCTCCCCGGGTGCTGGCCACCACCGCCAAGACCCCGCCATTGGAGACCTTGGACGACTTGTCGGCCATGCTCGACGAGCTGTGGGCCTACGTGGACGAGGCCGGCCGCGACCCGGCCGACGTGGACGTCAGCTATCTCAACCCTGTGGGCGGCCGACCGGCCGACGCCGACTTCGACGCCGACGCCCACATCGCCGCGCTAGCCGAGTTGGAAGCGCTGGGGGTCACGTGGATCACGGTCAACCTCCCCGGCGACGACATCGAGGCCACCCTCGACACCATGCACCGCTACGGCGAAACGGTCATCGCCCCCTCTCAGGGCTCGTAAATGCCTGATCCCGCCGATCCCGGCCTCGGTACCAGTTCGGTCGAGTTCCCCCTGTACGAGCCGACCATTCCCCACATGATCCGGGCGGCGGCCGAAGAGCACGGCGACCGGTTGCTAGCCGTGCTGGATGATCATCGGATGACTTACGCCGATGCCGATGCCGCATCGGCGGCCATCGCCAAGGGGCTCTTGGCCATCGGCGTGGGCAAGGGCACCCGGGTGGGCCTGCTGGCCCCCAACAGCCCCGACTGGATCGCCGCCTGGCTGGCCATCGGCCGCATCGGCGCGCTCGGCATACTCCTCAACACCTACTACAAGGCCCGGGAGCTCGACTGGGCCCTGCGCCACGCCGATGTGCAGGTGCTGCTCAGCGTTTCCCGTCATCTCGGCCACGACTACCTGGCCCGCCTGGAAGAGATCGCCGTCCACGATGACGATCCGGTCATCCGAACGCCGTCGCATCCCTTCCTGCGCTCGGTGTGGATCTGGGGGGAGTCCGACCGCTCATGGGCCGGTTCCATGGACGACCTGCTGGCCGGCGGTGAGGCCATCGGCGACGATCTGCTGGCCGCAGTCGAAGCAGAAGTATCACCGGCCGACGAGTTTGCCGTGGTCTACACCTCCGGCAGCACCGCCGCCCCCAAAGGCGCCATCCACACCCAGGGGGCGGTGGTTCGCCACGCCCACAATCTGTGGCCATTCCGGGATCTGGTGGCTGACGACCGCATGTACACCCCGATGCCGATGTTCTGGATCGGGGGCATGTCGTTCACGCTGGTGGCGGTAGTCCACGCTGGCGCCGGACTGGTGTTCGAGGAGCGGTTCGATCCCGGCGCAACCCTGGCTCTTATCGAGCGAGAGAGGGTGACCATCGTCGCGGGTTGGCCCCACATGGCCAAACTGCTCACCGAACACCCCGATTTCCCCAAGCGCGACCTGTCCTCGGTGCGCGGCGGCAGCCTCTACGAGCTTCTGCCTGCCGAGGAGCAGATCGAAGATCCTGAGCTGCGGGTTAACTCGCTGGGCATGACCGAGACGCTCGGCCCCCACACCCTGGACATGATGGGCACTCCGCTGGCAGAGGAGAGGAGGGGCTCGTTCGGCCGCCAGGTGCCCGGCATGGAGCACCGAATAGTCGATCCCGCTACCGGAGAGGGCTGCCCACCAGGACAGCGGGGCGAGGTCTGGGTGCGGGGCTACGCCCTCATGGCCGGGCTGTACAAGGTGGAGCGGGCCGACGCCTTCACCCCCGACGGCTGGTACCGCACCGGCGACAGCGGCTACTTCGACGACGACGGCCACTTCTACTTCACCGGCCGGATGGGCGACCTCATCAAGTCGTCAGGCATGAACATCGCCCCCCGGGAGATCGAGTTGGTTATAGAGGAGCTCGATGAGGTCATGCACGCCTTCGTGTGCGGGGTGCCCCATCCGAGCCGAATGGAAGACGTGGCCGCTGCCGTGGTCCTGCGGCCCGGCCAGCCTCTCACCGCCGAAGCTCTCCAGGCGTTTGCCGCCGAGCGGGTGGCGTCGTACAAGGTTCCCCGCCACGTGGCTGTCTTCGACGCTCCCGACGAGTTGCCCTGGCTCGACTCGGGGAAGATCGACCTCATGGGTGTGAAGCGGCTGTTGACCGGGCTCTTTGGAGACTGAATCCATGATCTTCACCCGCGCTGAAGCTATTGCCCCGGTCACCGAGCGCTTCACCGGCTGAGCCGATGATCCACGAGTTGCTCACCATCGTGCCCCCGCGAGACGACCTCATCGTGGCCGGCGACCGCCGCTTGTCCACCGACGAGGTGGTCGACTGGGCCGCCCAGGCCGCGGCAACCCTGGAACCGGGCCAGCCCACCGCTTTCCAGCTCCCCACCGGTCCTGAGGGGGTGGTTGCCTACCGGGCCTGCTGGCAGGCCGGTGCGGTACCCGTCCCCCTGCTCGCCGCCGACGGCGGCCGCCAAAAGGAGCATGCCTTCAACCTCCTCGGCATCAACCACCTCTTCGATCCCGCCGACCACCCACCCTCCGGCGACGCCTCTCGCCGTGCACTGGCTCAAGTCCGCCCCGACGACCAAGCCCTCATCATGTTCACCTCCGGCTCATCCGGGGTCCCCAAGGGCGTGGTCCACACCCAGGCCGCGATCTGCTACAAAGTCCGCCAGTACCGCCACATAAGCGGCCTCTCCTCCGACGACACCGTGCTGTTCCCCGCATCGCTGGCCCACGTGGCCGGCCTGCTCCACGGCGTGCTCATCCCCGGGGCGGTCTCGATGAAGACCGTGCTCATGGCCCGCTGGGATCCCGGCGAGGCCCTGCGGCTCATCGAGAAAGAGCGAGTCACCTACATGATCGGCCCGCCCACCTTCTTCAACGACCTCATGGACCACCCCGACTTCAGCCCCAGCCGAACCGCCTCCTTCCGGTTCTTGTCCATCGGCGGCTCCAGCGTGACCCCCGCCTTCGTGCATCGGGCCCGAGACGCCTTCGGTTGCATCGTCAAGCGGGCCTACGGCTCCACCGAGGCCCCCACCGTCACCTCCTGCACCGATGACGACGACCCCGAGCGCATGGCCGAAACCGACGGTCGCCCGTTCGCCCCCACCCAGCTCCGGCTCGACCAGCACGGTGAGATCCAGATCCACGGCCCCGAGGTGACCATCGGCTATCTCGACCCCGCCCACACTGCGGCCGCCTTCACCGACGACGGCTGGTTTCGCACCGGCGACCTAGGGCACATCGACGACGGCGGCTGGCTCACCGTCATCGGGCGGCTGGGCCAGAAGATCATCCGGGGCGGCGAGAACATCGACGCCACCGAGGTGGAGGCCATCTTGGAGTCCCACCCGGCGGTGAGCCAGGCCGTGGCGCTGGGTGAGCCCGACGACCGCCTCGGCGAGCGGGTAGCCGCCTTCGTGGTGGCCGACAGCCATTTCGACTTGGACGAGTGCCGCCGCTGGTTCGACGAGGCCGGAGCGGCCCGCTTCATGACCCCCGAGCGGCTCATCCCGGTCGCCGACATGCCCAAAATGGCCTCGGGAAAGCCCGACAAGTCCGAACTGGCCCGGCTATTGGAAAGCTCCGCTCGATAAGCTTCCGGTCGTGGCCCAGTACCAGACCCCCGAGTGGCATCCGGCGTTCGAGGAATATTGCGAGACCATCTTCGAGCTGGCCGAAGACGACGTCGACGTCATCCAGGCCCGGGTGGCCGAGCGCCTCGACGTGTCCCGGCCCGCGGTCTCCGAGATGATCCACCGGTTGGAGGCCGAGGGCCTGGTCTACCTCAAGGGCCGGTCCATCGAGCTTTCCCCGGACGGGATGGACCTGGCCGAGCGGGTGGTGCGCCGCCACCGCTTGGCCGAGGTGTTCCTCACCCAGGTGTTGGGCCTGTCCTGGGCCGACGCCCACTCTGAGGCCGGCAAGTGGGAGCACGTCATCTCCCCCTTGGTGGAGCAAGCCATGATGCGGGTGCTCGACGACCCCACCACCTGCCCCCACGGCAACCCCATCCCCGGCTCCAACTACCAGGCCCCCCCAACCAAGGCGCTGGCCAAAATCAAGGTGGGCCAGCGCTTCGTCGTCACCCGCATTACCGAGGAACTGGAGTTCACCGAGGGCCTGCTCGATTTTCTGGAAGGCTCATCAGTTGTCCCCGGCGCCAAAGGGATCATCACCGCCTCCTCCCCCGACGGCACCACCACTGTCGAAATCGACGGCCACCACGTCGGCATCGGCGGCTTCGCCAGCCAGCGCATCCTCGTCACCGCCGCCTGAGTGGACCCGACCACCTACAGCTCAATAGTGAATTCTTATTGCTGCATCAGGCCATTATCCGATGCAGTGGTAGAAGCCTGCCTTCTCGATCACTTCAGCCAGTGCCTCGGTTAGTTGCTGCCGAGCCATGTCCAACTGCCCATCGCTCTCACAGCAGATAGCAAGCGTGCTATAGGCCGTCCTCCAGAATCCTCGGCAGGCGGCTTCCACAGCAACTGCATACATTGGTGCAGAGATCGAGTGGAACTGATCTCTTTGCAGATGAAGAGCTGCAATTGGTGTCGAATGAACGAACTGGGACAAGACTCCATAAATCGGATTCGCCGAATCGATGCCGTATGGGCTCGGATGTGCCGTGGCCAACATTTCCTCAAGGCTTGGAAGCTGCGTGAGTGGCTCTTCCATCTCAAGCAATTGAATTGCTGGACCGAGTAAGTGATCAATGGTCTCGCGGGGAATATCGTCGCCTGCAAGGGAGTTGCGAACCCTGGCAACCCGCTGTCCGCTGTCGTGGAAAATCGATTGAAGGTTGTAACCAGGCGTCGAGCCTCTCTCAAGGCTGACGGCCATCCAGCGGCTCCTGCACTGAAACGACGATTTGGTTGAGTTCATCAAGCAGTGCTGTTGATGCGGTCAAAACATCGTCAAGGGAGGTCATGGAAGACGAACACTGCGATGAGGCAGAACCGTCAAGCCATCGGTTTTGGTGCCTGCCAGGGCAAATGCAATGGCATCTCGTTGACATTTCCAAGCAGTTTGAGCGCTATCAAGAGATCGGCCACCCTTTGTCGGAAAATAGGTGACGATGGCACCCCTGCCGTCTATCATTGGTATCGAGGGGAGGCGCGGAACCAACCGCCTGCGCAGGGAAACCTGAGCACTTGGCCTTTGAGCCGACTTCAGGCGGTCCGGCCTCCCTTTCGCCTGTCAGATCGAAGTGCCCGGGATGCGCGCAGTGACTCGACTCCACCACTGCTGAGAGTTGCGCCACCCGGGCTGGATGGATTTGATCCCGTATGACTCGATGGGACGCTTTCCCCAAATGACGGGGGCAATTGTCTCCAGATAGACAGGTTCAATGCGGCGAGGAGGATGCGCCCCCGGCGTGGTCGCCTTCCAGATTGCCCGACCAGCGATGTCTGCCCACTGCATGCCGACTCGGTTACTTGCATGGTCAACACCGACAGGTGTGATGAGCCATCGCCAGTCGATGTCTTTGTCTTCTACTTGTAGCCGTGCAATGTATTGATCTAAGTGGCTGCGAGGCATCCTCTTGACGGTCGCAAAGTAAGGATAAGCAGGGAGTTCAGCCTCGCGAGCGAGCCAACTCATCCGCTCCAGCAATATCCGTGCAAGGTAGTTGTAGACATAGTCAGGACTGCTTCTCAAGTACGCAGTAGGTGGTGTGCTGGCCTTCGGGAGGACTACGTAGAACACCTTCAAAAGGCCGCGCAGCCCGGCAAGACGTTCGACGGCTTCCATCAATTGGTCGTGTTTCTTCAAGTGCTGTACCGCATGGATTGGCTGGCAGGGTTGCGGCCGAGAGCTCCATTCAGCCTCTTCATAGCTTCGACAACATGGTCGGCGTCGGAGTGCTTGAACGCACAAGCAGCGAAGCAGAAGTATGGGGACGACTTCGGGCCAAAACCCCTGTCGCCAGTTTCATCGACGTATACCTCAATGTAGTCAGCAGGCACAAGGGCCCACATTAGTGCCACTGATGTCATTTATGGCAGGAAATTCCTTGTTCTATTGAGGAACGGAATCCGCCTTCCGGTTGGTGCCTGCCAACTTAGCCAGGGTGCACAGATTCGTTGAAGAATCGGACAGACTGACTGATGTGGATTTGTCGGCCACACCGGATCAGGAGGCGCTCCGGCACGAGTGCCGGCGGTGGCTTCAGGAGAATCTGCCCTGGGAATACGGCCGGGGCTTGCCGCCGCTGTTCGACGATTTGGGTGAAGAGGTCGCTTTTCTCCGCAAGTGGCAGGCCGATCTGGCTGAGGCCCGCTTTGTGGGCGTCTCCTGGCCGACGGAGTTCGGCGGGCGAGGTGCTGGCCCGCTCGATCACTACATCGTCCAGGAGGAGCTGGCCCGAGCTCGGGCTCCGGAGCTTGTCGGCCGCATCGGCGTCAACCTGATCGGTCCTACGATCCTGGCCCACGGCACACCCGAGCAGAAACAGCGTTGGCTTCCCTCCATACTCCCTGCGGAGAAGCTGATCTGCCAGCTGTTCAGCGAGCCCGATGCTGGCAGCGACCTGGCCTCCCTCTCCACCCGGGCCGTCCCCGCCGACGGCGGTTGGCGGCTCAGCGGCCAGAAGGTGTGGACCTCCTACGCCCAATTCGCCGACTGGGGCCTGTGCCTGGCCCGCTCCCACCCCGATGCGCCCAAGCACCAGGGCATCACCGCCTTCATGGTCGACATGCACACCGACGGCGTCGACATCCGCCCCCTGCGACAGATCACCGACGAGTCCGACTTCAACGAGGTCTTCCTCAACGACGTGTTCGCAGCCCACGACCAGGTCATCGGCGACCCCGGCAACGGCTGGCGGGTGTCGCAGTCCACCCTCGGCGTGGAGCGGGGCACCAATCCCCGCCAGCTCGTCATCCACCTCCAGCTGCTCGAAGAGCTGTTCCGCTTGGCCGCCGAGACCGGCCGAAACGAAGACCCCCTGATCCGTCAGTCCCTGGCCCAGGCCTTCATCGAGGTCCGCCTGTTCCAGCTCCAGAACTGGCGCGTGCTGTCCCGGCTGGCCCACGGCCGCGACCACGGCCCGGAGTCGGCCACCGCCAAGCTCTTCTGGAGCGAGATGAGCCAACGGCTGCACAGCACCGCTATGGATGTGCTGGGCCCCGCCGCCTCCCTGTGGCGGGGCGACCCCCACAACCCAGGCGGCGGTCGCTGGCAGCGGTCATGGCTGTACTATCGAGCCGCGACGATCTTCGCTGGAACCAGCGAAATCCAGCGCAACATCATCGGGGAGCGCACTCTTGGACTTCCCAGGGAACCCCGGTAGAGGTTCTCATCGCCGCAATACACTTGGACATCGGGCCTGCCTCGGAAACCCCGCTAGGAGCATCTATGAGCACCGCATTCGGCACCATCCAATACCAACTCGACGGAGCTGTGGCCACCATCACCTTGAACCGACCCGATGTGGCCAACGCCCAGGACACTCAGCTCATCGACGAGCTCGACGCCGCCTTCGACCTCGCTGAGGCCGACGACGAGGTGCGGGTGGTGGTCATGGCCGCCAACGGGCGCCACTTCTCCGCGGGCCACGACCTCAAGGCGCTGGTGGGCGACGTCGAGCCCGACAAGTGGCGGCTCATGCGGGAGACCCCCGAGGGCAAGCTCCACCACGAGAAGACCATGTACTTCGACCGCTGTCTGCGCATCCGGGACTTCCCCAAGCCGACCATCGCCGCCGTCCACGGCAAGTGCATCGCCGCCGGGGTGATGCTGGCCGCCATGTGCGACTTGATCGTGGCCTCCGACGACGCCTCCTTCCAGAACCCGGTATTGCGCATGACCGGCGCCGCAGTGGAGATCCTCATCGAGCCGTGGGAGATGCCCCCCCGCAAGGCCAAGGAGTTCCTGCTCACCGCCCAAACCATCACCGCGGCCGACGCCGAGCGCCTGGGCATGGTCAACCGGGTGGTGCCCCGCGACGAGTTGGCCGCCGCCGTCCAGGAGATGGCCGAGGCCATCGCCCTGGTCCCCCCGGCCACCGCCGCAGTGGTGAAGCGGTCCATCAACAAGACGCTGGAGCTGATGGGCCAAAAGGACGCCTGGGACTACCACTTCATGGCCCATCACTGGATGCACAACACCGACACCGCGCTGGGGGCGTTGGAGCGGCGCATGCAGAAGTCGTCGATGAAAGAAGTCTTCGCCGAGCACCGGGATGGCTGAGTCCACCGCAGGCCCCATGAACGAGCACCGGAATGCGTAAACCGCTGGCCGGGCTGCGGGTGCTCGACGTCGGCACCCGGATCGCCGCGCCGTTTTGCGCCGGCATCCTCGGCGAGCAGGGTGCCGAGGTCATCAAGATCGAACAGCCCGGCACCGGCGATCCCATGCGCACCATCGGCCCCTTCGCCCGCCCCGGCGACGGCCCGGAAGAGGGGAGCGACCACCCCTATTCGCTGTTTTGGGCTGTGGAGGGCCGGGGCCGCAAGTCGGTCACCCTCGACCTGCGCCAACCCCGGGGCCAAGAGCTGTTCCGTCAGCTCGCCGAACATGCCGACGTGCTGTGCGAGAACTTCCGGCCCGGCACCCTGGAGCGCTGGAACATCCACCCGGAGGTGCTGCCCCGCCGCCTGGTCACCGTGCGCATCAGCGTCTTCGGCCAAGACGGCCCCAAGTCGCTGCGCCCCGGCCTGGATCGCAACGGCGTGGCCTACGGCGGCCTGCTCCACCTCACCGGCGAGCCCGACCGCCCCCCGGTGCGTCCCGGCCTCACCATCTCCGATTACCTCACCGGAGTGTTCGCCGCCCAGGCCGCCACTGCCCTGCTCTATGAGCGCGATGTCGGCAGCACCGGTGAGGGCGGGGTGATCGACGCCTACCTCTACGGCTCGGTCCTGCGCATCCTGGAGTGGACCCACGCTGCCTACCACCACCTGGGCCTGGTGCGGAACCGCACCGGCAACCGGCTCGACCACTCCGCCCCGCTCGACAACTACCCCAGCCGCGACGGCCGCTGGGTGTGCATCGCCGCCGCCATGGAAACCAACTTCGCCCGCCTGTGTACCGCCATGGACCGTCAAGACCTGCTGGAAGACCCCAAATTTGCCACCGCCAGCGCCCGGGCGGCCAACGGCGACGAGATCAACCAGATCGTGGCCGACTGGACCGCCCAACTCAACGCCACCGACATCGAGACCCGCTGCGTGGCCCATGACGTCCCGGTGGCCACCGCCTACGACGCCGCCGACATCGCCACCGACCCCCACATGGCCGCCCGCGGCGACCTCGTCGCCATCGACGACCCAGTTGTCGGCCTCCTCAACCAGCAGGCCCCCTTCCCCCGCTTCGACGGCCAACCCTTGCTTGTCCCCGCCGGCGCCCCCCGCCTCGGTCGGCACACCGACGAAGTCCTCACCGCCCTCTGTAGCCTCACGCCTGACGACCTGGCCGCCCTGCGAGCCGACGGCGTTATCTGAACAGCGGGGCTACTGCTGTTCGATCCAGCTGCGCAACCGATCCAAATCCCGCAGTGCTCGACCTAAGCTTGGCGAGCGCTGACGGGCCCGTGATGGATCCCAGACTCCTTGACTGAAATCAGTGATCAAGGCCACATAGATCAGGTAGACCAACCTCAGGGGGTCACGCCACACCAGCCATGGACGTCGTTCAGCACTGTCATTCCAGCCGGGAAGCTTCTGGTCAATCTGGTGTTTGTCTCCCGCGATCTTGACAAGATCCAGGGTCAGTCCCACCTCGGCCAAAAGTCGCCGTGCGATGGGTTCGTCGGTCTTGCCCTCGACCGCGCAGAGAACTGGGAAAGTCACAGGAGCAAGGAAAGCTTCTCAATCTCAGATGGCGTCGTCCGCTGCGCAAGAATCTCATGGAGGCTGAAATCGAGGTTGAGGTGCTCCTCAATGCCGTCCACGTCCGCAGCCATCATCGCGGTTGTGCCCTCTTTGTCAGGCTGGAGGATGACCACTTCGTCAAGCCCCAAACCCGGGTCAGCCAAGATTTCCATTGAATGGGTGGACAGGATTGCTTGGGTGCTGCTGTGACGAGTGGCACGGCTCAGCAGGGTTGGCAAGCGGCGCACGATGGCACCGTGCAGCGAAAGCTCAGGTTCTTCCATCAAAATGATTTGGTTAGTTCGTGAGGACCCTTCTGTGAGCATCCACAGCATTCCGATCAGCCGTAGAGTGCCATCAGAGAAGTCGCCCTCGTTTTGCCAGACAGCGTTTCTGCGCCAGTGATGGTAGGAGGCTTCTAAGTGAGGTGCTCCAGCCGCATCACGGACGAGGCGTAGTTCTTGGAGCTGGGGAACGGCCACACGCAGTGCTTCGTTGATCTTCTTAAGTCGGGCATCAAGAGTCCTCTTTTTTGTCTCGGCCATCCGAACCAGTAGGTTCCGCCCAAAGGGGTCCATGTTTCCGTTTTGACCCATATCCGGGTCGCGCATGACCTGGGGGACGAGATGCAAATAGCGGATTCCGCCTAGAAACTCGGCAATCTCCCGGAAGTTCTTATTGGTGTTAACCTGTTCTAAAGCAGTCTGTGTCAGCCGTTCTTTGTCGTCCTCGTCTTCTTGGCTGGGCCTATCGAGCACGATCTCGTTGTTTCGGCGGACAATCTCGGAGAAGACAATTGGGCGGTGCGTACCTGCTGGTTCAGACTTGAAACTAAGTTCGTAGGTCCATTCCGTGTTGTGGGCGGTGTCCGTAAGGCGGATTTCCAGGTTCACATGGCCGTGGTTGAAGTTCCGAGCAGCCAAACACCGCACTCGCTTCAGCCCGCCACGAATTTCAAGGGCGTGCTGTAGTCCTCCCCCTGTCGCAGCGATGTCGCGCAGAAACCGCAGAGCATCCAGCAGGTTCGACTTACCCGAAGCGTTCGGGCCGACAATGAACAGACGGTCGGCAACAGGGATATCGACCGCTTTGAAGTTTCGCCAATTCTTCAGAGAAAGGTGGGAGAGGCGCATCCGTCGGCCAGTCTACCCCTGTGGCATGAACGGTGACTCTGAGGCAGAGTAGGGGACATGACTGCCGCCACCGCCGCCCCCGCTCTGGAGCTTGACGTGGGGCGGCTTCGCCGGGAGCGGTACGCCAAGCTGCAAGCCCAGATGGCTGCCGACGGTCTCGATGCCCTGGTGCTGCTCCACGGCCCCCACGTGGCCTACGCCACCGATTGCCTCCCCGAAGCCGTCGACGTCACCCACGCCTCGGCCACCCGCCCCATCGCCGTGGTCCTCGCCGACCACCCCCAGCCCTGCCTGCTGGGCGGCGACCCCGATGGCCTCGACGTCGACCCCCATCCCACCGTCTGGCCCGAAATCGACGAGGGCGCCGCCGACCTCGGCACCCGGCTCCAATCGATCCTCGGCCGCCGTGCCCGCGGCGGGCGCGTCGGCATCGACCTGATGACCGGGGCCATGCGCCGCACCGGCGTGCTGTCAGCCGCCGAGATCGCCGACGCCGCCAACACCATGGCGGCGGTCAAGCTCCACAAGACCATCGACGAGCTGGCCTGCATCCACCAGGCCCAGGCCCGCACCAACCGGGCCATGGCCACCGTGGCCGAGGCCCTGGTCCCCGGCGTGCGCCGCAGCGAGCTGGCCGCCGTGTTCCTCCGCCGCCTCCGGGAGGAGGGCATCGACGCCAACATGATCGACGTCATCTTCCAGCCCATGGCCCGGCGCATGGCCGACGGTCCCCGCACCACCACCGGCCATCTGGCCTTTCCCACCTGGTCGGGCGATCCCGTCTACGCCGAGGGCGATCTCGTCTGGGTTGATGCCGGCAGCGACTACCACGGCTACGCCTCCGATTTCGGCCGCACCTGGGTGGTCGGCCGCCCGCCCACCCCCGGCGAGCAGCGCTGCTTCGAGCGGTGGCTGGCGGTCATGGACGCTGCCTGCACCGCCATCGCCCCCGGCGCCGCCTTCGCCGAGGTGTGCGCCGCGGCCGCCGACGCCGACCCCCCCCGTCCACCCGACGGCGACCGTCCGTGGATGCCCCACTTCTACCTCGTCCACGGCGTGGGCCTCGAGAGCGCCGAGATGCCCTTTTTGGGCACCGACAACGGCCCTGAATTCGACGCCGCCCATACCCTGGCGCCCGGCATGGTCATGGTGCTGGAGCCCGCCATCTGGGAGGACGGCACCGGCGGCTATCGGGCGGAGGAGATCGTGGCCGTCACCGAAGACGGCTGGATTCCCCTGGGCGGCGGCCACCCCTATGACCCGTTCGAGGTGCCGACATGATTCATCGCTTTTCGATCCTTGTCGAGGTGCCGACATGATTCATCGCTTTTCGATCCTTGTCGAGGTGCTGACATGAGCCTCCACCTCCAGCGCCGGACCCGAGCTGTCGACGCTCTGGCGGCCGCCGGGATCGACATGATGGTGTGCGGACGACAGGACCACATCAACTACATCGCCGGCGCCCACCAGCTCTGGACCGCCGGCACCCGCCCGTTCGGCCCGGTCTGCACCGTGAACACCGCCACCGGGGAGATCTTCCTGCTGTCCACCTGGGACGAGGGCGTCCCCGACGACATCGATCTCGACCACCTCCACGGCATCACCTGGAACGGCGCCGTTGTCGCCCGCCGCCTGGCTGCCACCCCGGGCATGGCCGACGCCAAACGGGTGGGAGTCGACGCTTGGTCGCCGGGCATGGCCGGACTGCTTGGCGCGGTGGCCCCCAACGCCGAGGTGGTCCCCGCCGACGACGTCTTGGTCCGGGTCCGCCGCATCAAGCTCCCCTCCGAGGTCGACCTCATCCGGGCCGCCGGAGCGGTTGCCGCGGCCGGAGCGGCCGCGGCAACCGCCCACCCCGGCACCGACGCAGAGCGGCTGGCCGCCGGGGTAGAGGCCATGGCCCTGGCCGGATCGTCCACCCCCGCCGGCGAGCCCGAGGTATGCGGCTCCATCGTCGACTTCAGCTGCATCCGGTCGCACTACGAGGGCGGCCTGGGCCGCACCGCTGGAGGCGCCTCCCGCCCCCACGCCGGGCTCGTCCAAGCCTGCGTCCCCGGCGCCACCGGCCAAGACCTGCGCCAAGCCGCCCCCGACGGCGACTGGCTGGTGCGGGGAAGCGGCATGGGCTTCGAACCCCCGGTGATCAACGCCCGCTATGGCGCTGGTGAAGCCCTTGAAGGCAACATGGTGCTCAGCGTGAGCGCTCGCACCGGCGGGGAATATGCTCGCGACACGGTCCTTGTCACCGAACAAGGCCCCGAGATCATCTCTTTGGAGCTGCCATGAACCTCGACTACCACGCCTACGACGCCGACAACCACTTATACGAGCCCATCGACTCGTTCACCCGCCACCTGCCCGAGCGCTACCGCGGAGCCATCCGCTACGTGGATATCGACGGCCGCACCAAGATCGCTATCAACAACAAGATCAGCGAGTACATCCCTAATCCCACCTTCGAGGTGGTGGCGCCCCCCGGCGCCTGGGAGGACTACCACCGGGGCAACAACCCCGACGGCAAGACCCTGCGGGAGTTCTCCGGCAAGCCCATCCGCTGCCACCCCGCCTTCCGCCATCCCGACGACCGCATCAAGCTGCTCGATGAGCAGGGGGTGTACGGCACCCTGCTGTTCCCCACCCTGGCCTCGCTGCTCGAGGAGCGGATGAAAGACGACATCGAGCTCACCCACGCCGCCATCTCCGCGTTCAACCGGTGGATGCTCGACGAGTGGACCTTCAACTACCACAACCGCATCTTCCCCACCCCGATCATCACCCTGCCCGACCCCCGCCGGGCCATCGAAGAGCTGGAGTGGTGCGTGGACAACGGCGCCCGGGCCGTGCTCATCCGCCCCGCCCCAGTGCCCGCCCTGAAGGGCTCCCGCTCCATGGGCCTGCCCGAATTCGACGACTTCTGGAACGCGGTGGAGCAGACCGGGATCCTGGTGGCCTGCCACGCCTCCGACTCCGGCTACGACGCCTACGCCGCCAACTGGGAGGGGGGCCGCGATGAGTTTCTGCCGTTCAAGCCCGCCGCCTTCCGCCTGGTCATCAGCCACGGCCGTCCCATCTTCGACACCATCGCGGCCATGATCTGCCACGGCCTGTTCGAGCGCCATCCCAACCTGCGGGTGGCCTCCATCGAGAACGGCTCCACCTGGGTGGCCCCGCTGCTGCTCGAGCTGTCCCAGGCCTACGGCAAGATGCCCCAGGAATTCACCGAAGACCCGGTAGAGACCTTCCGCCGCCACATCTCGGTCAGCCCGTTCTATGAGGAGGACATCTCCGGCCTCATTGATCACATCGGCATCGACCGGGTGCTGTTCGGCTCCGACTTCCCCCACCCCGAAGGCCTGGGCCAGCCCCTCGACTTCTTCAAAGAGGTGGAAGATCGCAGCCCCGAAGACCAGCGCAAGGTCATGTCCGAGAATTTGGAAGCACTGCTCACTTTGAGGCCAGCTGCATGAGCAACCGCAAAGAGCTCCTCCCCCTTCGCCCCGCCGCATGAGCGAGCAAACCGAGTCTTTCCCAGACTCGCGCGTCTTCTCGCGGGCCGACACCGACGAGGTCTCCGAGGCCGAGCGGATCCAGGGCCTGATCGACCCCGTCGCCTTGGGGGCGTGGATGGACGACCAGGGCCTCGTAGGCCGGGGCGAGCCGGTCACCAGCCGGTTCATCTCCGGCGGCGCGTCCAACGAGATCTTCGAGATCTGCCGGGACGGGCACCGCTGGGCCCTGCGCCGCCCGCCCCGCAACGTGCCCGAGGGCCGCAACGAGACCATGATGCGGGAGTACCGCATCCTCTCGGCGTTGGCCGACACCGACGTCCCCCACGCCCGGGCCGCCGCCGGCTGTGACGACACCAGCGTGCTGGGCGCGGCCTTCTACCTCATGGACTTCGTCGACGGCTGGTCGCCCATCAGCGAGCCCGGCTGGCCCGAGCCGTTCGCCTCCGACAGGGACGCCCGCCCCGGGCTGGCCTACGAGCTGGTCGACGCCATCGCCCGGCTGTCCAAAGTCGACTGGCAGGCCAACGGGCTCGAGGGCCTCGGCCGCCCCGACGGCTTCCACGAGCGCCAGGTCGACCGCTGGTACGCCCACCTCAACCGGTTCAAATTCCGCGACATCCCCGGCCTCGACGCCGCCGGCGACTGGCTCCGGGGCCGCACCCCCCGCAGCTACCGGCCGGGCATCATGCACGGCGACTACCAGTTCGCCAATGTCATGTTCCACCACGGCGCCCCCGCCCGGATGGCCGCCGTCGTCGACTGGGAGATGGGCACGGTGGGCGATCCGCTGCTCGACCTCGCCTGGGTGGTCATGAACTGGCCTGAGGACGAGGCCGGCCGCCCCTCGGTGGGCTATGTCGACTACCAGGGCCTGCCCTTCCGCGACGACCTGCTGGAGCGCTACGCCGCCCTGTCGGGCCGCGACGTCGACGAGATCGACTACTACGTGATCCTGGCCCGCTTCAAGCTGGCCATCGTGCTCGAGGGCGGCTACGCCCGCTATGTCTCCGGCGGCGCCGACAACCCCCGCATGGAAGCCTTCGGCCGCGTCGTCCTAGACCTAGCCCGCGACGCCGCCGCCCTCGCCCAAACCACCACCCTCTAGCTGCTCAGCCGTCCCACACCACCGGCAGGGCGGCGGGGGCCCTAAAGGCCAGCCCCGTGATCTCCGGGGGGTCGGCGTCGGGGTCGAGGCGCAGGCCGGGGAGGCGGTCGAGCAGGCGTTCCAGCACCGCCCGCATCTCCATGCGGGCCAGGTGGATGCCCAGGCACAGGTGCGGGCCGGTGGCGAACGCGATGTGCGCTTTCGGCTGGCGGAAGACGTCGAACCGCTCCGGGTCTTCCCAGCGGGAGGGGTCGTGGTTGGCCGAGCCCAACGAGGTGTTCACCGCCGTTCCAGCCTGGATCTCGATGCCGTCCACCACCGCGTCGGCCGCCGCCGTGCGGGAGATTCCGGTCAGCGGCGCCTCCCACCGCAGCGCTTCCTCCACCGCGGCCGTGACCAGCGACCGGTCGGCCCGCACCGCATCCAACTGCGCCGGGTTCGACAGCAGCCCCACCATCATGTTGCTGGCCGCCCGGTAGGTGGTCTCCGCCCCCGCGGGCAAAAGCAGCCGGCAGAAGGCGATGATCTCGTCGTTGGTGAGCCGCTGGCCGTCCAGCTCGGCATGGGCCAGCAGGCTGATCAGATCCTCCTGCGGCTCGGCCCGGTGATCTTCCACCACCGGCTCCAGATAGTCGTACAGCCACTGCGACGCCGCGAATCCCCGCTCGACCTGGGTGGCCATGTTGGTGATCTCCACCGCCCGGCGGTAGAAGCCGGGCATGTCGGCCTCCGGCAGCCCCAGTGCGATGGCGATCACATGCACCGGGAACACGAACATCAGCTCGGCCACCAGATCGGCCCGCCCTCGATCAACAAAAGCGTCGATGTAGTGGTTCAGCACCGGGTTCACGATCTCGTGCTCCCACCGCTCCATCTCCCGGCGGGTGAACGCCTGCTGGATCAGCCTGCGGTACCGACCATGCTCGGGCTCGTCCATCTCCAAGATGGTGTGCCCCATAACCAAGCCCATCGAGTCGGCATAGCCCGCAGAGGAGAACGCGGCCCCGTCCCGCAGTACTGCCTCCACCCCGTCGTAGGACAAAACGTTCACGATCTGGCGCTCTCCGGCCATCAGGTCGCTCACGCTCACCGCACCCAGCATCTCCGACACGCTGCCCTTGTGTACCGGGCACTGGGCCAGCAGCTCGGTGTAGACATCGTAGGGGTTGATGGAGTGCTCGGCTCCCTGGGCTTCGTCGAAGGCGTCAAACGGGTCGTAGCCTTCGTCGCCGGGCTCGGGGGCCCGGGCGGCCGCTAGAATCTCGCCCGGCGTCATCTCGAACTTCATATCGAGCCACTGTAAATCCAATCAAGAGAGCGCGGTAGTCCCATGGCCATCGATTTCTCCGTCGAACCGGAGTTCCAAGACAAGCTCCACTGGATGGACGAATTTGTCACCCAGGAGATCGAGCCCATCGACCTCTATTTCCGGGGCGAGGTCAACCCCTTCGACCGCACCAACGACACGGCCAACGCCCTGATCCGCCCGCTCCAGCAGCAGGTGCAAGACCGGGGCCTGTGGGCCTGCCACCTGGCCCCCACCTGGGCGGCCTCGGCTACCAGCCCCTGCTCGACGCCAAGATCTCCTCCACTTACGCTATGACCAAGCCCCAGGGCGGCTCCGACCCCAACGAGTTCACCTGCCGAGCCCACCGCGACGGCGACGAGTGGGTGATCAACGGCAGAAGTGGTTCGCCTCCAACTTCAAGTACGCCATCGCCGAGCAGATCCTCAAGAGCTGCAAGCCCTCCGACGGCCTCTTCCCCTCCCAGCACCTCCCCACCCCGGCCCCGCATTTAAGATACTTGAAATAAATAGAAATAAACTAAAATCAGTTGAAATCTAAGTTCTGTCAGGTATTGCCGTCGGAACCCGCCCGAAGATGTACGCCAACCCCACTACACCTAACCCGATCACGATGCCCCGCCACGTCCACGAGCCAATCGCCAGACCCGTACTCACCCCCACGGCGACCACGATCATCGTTCCAGCAATAACTTTCGCCCGCCACGGCATCCCCAACCCGGATCGGTAGTCGGCCACCAGCTTGCCCACCGCGGGCAAATTCAAAATCCACCGCTCCATACGTTCGCTCGACCGCGAGAACGCGGCGGCGGCCAGGATGAAGAAAATGGTCGAAGGCAGCCCGGGAACGATCACCCCGATGGCCCCGATCGCCACGCATGCCAGTCCCGCTACAACCCACAGCCATCGCACCAGCGGATTGCGGGCCACTTTGGAGTGGCTGGAAGCAGCGGGGTCGTCGGGGTCAGCCGGCGAGTTCGACAAGGTCACCGACAGTCAGGTAGCACAGCAACCCGATCACCGCCGCATTCACTGTGCTCACCGGCCACTTCAGCCGGTGGTCGGCCCGCCAGAACCGCCGGATGCTCAGCCCGTTGAACACGATGGCCACCAGCCCGACAACCACGCCCACCGAGGGTCCCACCGAATCGGCCAATCCCAGCACCGGCAGCAGGTACGGGAATACCAAGTAGGTCAGCAGGCACCGCGTGCCCGACACCGCCATCGACTGGCTGAACCGGCGTTCGGCAGTGCTGGGCGCCTCGACTTCGGCCAGCGCGGTCTCAACGGTCATTCGGGCCCAGTCTCCCACCCAAACCTCATCCCCGTCTCACCGAATGGCCGGTTTCGTTAGCATGACCAGACCATGAACCGGGCACCGCTCTCATCTGCCCTTCTGCTTGCCCTCGCCCTCATTGCCGCCGCCTGCGGCGATGACGACGACCAGCCAGCCACCCCAGCCACGCCCGCCCCCACCGCAGCTGCTTCCGCCCAGCCCACCGAGCCGGCCCCAACGCCCGTCCCTGCCGCCCGGCCCGATACCGCGCCCGCCGGTCCCACCTGCGACTGGCCCATGTGGGGCCACGGCATCGACCGCACCTTCTCCTACCCCTGCGACAGCGGCATCAACCCCGACACGGCGGGGGAGTTGCGCCGCATCTGGTACTTCAACACCAGCGACGTGGTCACCGCCGCCCCGGTGGTGGTCAACGGCGTGCTCTACGTGGGCGACTGGGCCGGGCGGTTCTACGCCCTCGACGCCGCGGAGGGCACCGAGATCTGGCACTACGACGCCGAGTACCACGACAACGTCTACGCCGGGCAGATCACCTCGTCGGCCTCCTACACCCTCATCGGCGGCACCCCCGCGGTGGTGTTCAACGCCGGGCGCACCATCCACGCCCTGAACGCGGCCGACGGCACCGTGATCTGGACCCACCCCCTGGGCGAGCCCGGCTGGCCCACCGAGCTGGAGACCACCCCCATCGTGGTGGACAACCGGGTCATCGCCACCTTCGACACCCACAACGCCCCCTTCCCCGCCGGCGTGGTGGCCGTCGATCTGGCCACCGGCGACCTGCTCTGGCACTTCGACCTCGAAGGCGGCGACCACAAGGGCTGCGGGGGAGTGTGGGGATCGCCCTCGGTCGACCTCGGCCGCCGGCTGATCTTCGCCGGGAGCGCCAACTGCCCCATCTCCCCCGAGGGATGGGGCCCCTACACCGAGGCCCTGTTCGCGGTGAACATCGACACCGGCGAGCCGGTGTGGAGCTTCCAGCCCCACCCGCCCAACAACGACGACTCCGACTTCGCCGGGGTGCCGGTGCTGTTCACCGCCAACGGCCGAGATCTGGTTGGTTTGGGCAACAAAGACGCTGTGTTCTACGTGGTCGATCGCGACACCGGCGAGCCGGTGTGGGCTACCCGGGCCACCAACGACAACGTGATCGGCCCCAACTTCGCCAGCGGCGGCTTCATCGGCCCGGCCGCCTACGCCGACGGGATCATCGCCGGGGGCACCGGCGTGGCCGACTGCCCGTGCATGCATGCCTTCGACGCCGCCACCGGCGACATCGTCTGGCAGCAGCCCGCCGTCGGCCCCACCTACTCGCCTTCCACCGAGGTCAACGGGGTGGTGTTCGTGGGCTCGCTCGACTTCACGCTGCGGGCCCTGCGCCTCGACAACGGCGAGGTGCTGTGGTCCGACGAGCTCACCGGGCTCATCTCCGGTGGGGTGGCCATTGTCGGCGACGACATGTGGGCTGTGGCCGGTTTCCGCGAGCCGGGCTCAGCCGGGCCGTCGGAGACCTCCGGGGTTTTCCGCTACACCGTGGCCCCCGACGTGGAAGCCGCCGCCCAAACCGCTCCCGAACAGACCCCCGAGCCCGAGGCCGGCCAGGTCCGCCTGGTGGGGGCGTCGGGCCGCTGCATCGACGCTCCCTGCGAAGTCGGTTTCGACCTCAAGACCCCGCCGCCGGGCACCCACCCCATGCTCACCCTGTCGATCCAAACCGACCCCTTCCAGCTCACCGTTGCCTCCAGCGGGCTGGGCGACCCCGCCGCCTGGCTCCGAGAGGGGAGCGGTGCCGCCGAAGTCGGCGCCTCGGCCTACGCGGTATTGGCGTCCGAGCGCGACGACCGGCCCTCGGGCGGCTACCTGTGCGTGATCGACGACCAAGGCGGCTGCATCGCCCGGACCGTGCCCCGTCCGGGCGCCTCCTACAACCGCATCAGCCTGCTGGCCCTCGACGACACCACCGTGATCCCCGGTCCGGCCGACGGGTTCGACCGCCTGGTGGCCAGCATCGGCTTCAACCCGCCGCTGCAAACCGAGCCCCTCGACCCGCCCACCTACCTGGTGTTCAGCCCCCAGGGCAACAACCTGGTGGTATACGGCGACACCGGCGGCACCCAGCGGCTCATCACCAACGCCCGCGAGGATCCCGACGGCCGCGACATCAACGGCCAGGTGTGCTTCACCGGCGACGGCCGGTTCATCGCCGGCGAGGACACCGGCCAGCCCGAGATCCCCGCCGGTTTCGGCATCTTCCAGCTCGAGGGCGATGAGCTGGGCAGCCTCGCTGCCACCCAGATCGGCAAACTCACCCCCGATTTCGAGACTGCCGAAAACCAGCCCGAGCCCTACGGCTGCGCCTTCTTGCCCGACGGGCGCCTGCTCACCACCGACGTGGGCAACCAGGCATCCGGGCCGGGCACCGGCCAGCTCACCGTGTGGTTCCCGCCCTACGACGGCGCTCGCTGCGTGGTGGCCGACGACATCGCCACCGCCCAGCAGCTGGCCGCCGACGGAAACGACGTGCTGGTGGCTTCGGCCCGCCCGCCCACCATCGGGATAACTCGCTATGCCAACCTGCCCCGCACCGCTGAGGAGTGCGATCCCGCCGCGGTCGCTGCCGAGCAGTTCATCGCCGCCGGCGATGGCCTCAGCCTCACCTCCGGCATCGCGGCCGACGGCCAAGGCGGGTGGTATGCGGGCAGCGTGCTCGACGGCCGAATCAACCAGTACGACGCCGACGGCACCTATGTGCGCACCGTGCTGGAGCCGCCGCCCGGCGAGTCGCTGGGCCTCGATCCGATCAGCACCGGCGCCCCGCTGGGCATCGCCGTGGGCCCCGACGGCACCCTCTACTACGCCGACCTGGCCCTGGCCTTCAACGAGTCGGGCATCGGCCCCGCCTCCGGCCAGGGCGCCGTCCGCCGCATCCGCTTCGACGCCGACGACCAGCCCCTGCCCCCGGAGACCATCGACTACGGCCTCTCCTTCCCCGACGGCCTCGGCATCCTGCCTGCACCATGAGCCCCACCGGCCGCTTGGCCTACGATGTCCGCTAATGCGCATTCGGGTTGACGCCGGGCTTTGCCAGGGGCACGGCCGCTGCTACATGCTGGCCCCCGATCTGTTCGAGGCCGACGATGACGGCTACTGCCGGCCCACCGGTGAGCGGACCGTGCCCTCTGAGCTTGTCGATCAGGCCCGCCGGGCATCCATGAATTGCCCCGAATACGCCATCGTGTTGACCGAGGAGATCTGATGGCCGAAACCAAGCACTCGCCGGAGTCCTCCGACTCGGCCCGAAACCCCCGCGGCGCCCATCGGGAGCTGCCCGGCAACGCCCCCATCGCCGAGAGCACAACCCTGTCCAGCCGCCCGCTCGAAGGCGTCCGGGTCATCGAGGTGGCCAGCTGGATGTTCATTCCCTCGGGCGGCTCGGTGCTGGTCGACTGGGGGGCCGACGTCATCAAAGTCGAGCACCCGGTCACCGGCGATCCCCAGCGGGGCCTCATCACCTCCGGCCTCGTCCCCGGCGGCGCGGGCGGCGTCAACTTCATGATCGAGCAGCCCAACCGGGGCAAGCGCTCCATCGGGCTGAACCTGGCCCACCCCGACGGCCGCGAGATGCTGCTCAAGCTGGTGGAGACCGCCGATGTGTTCCTCACCAACTACATGCCCCCGGTGCGCCGCAAGCTCCGCATCGACACCGACGACCTGCGGGAGCGCAACCCCCAGATCATCCTCGCCCGGGGCTCGGGCCAGGGCCCCCACGGCCCCGACGCCGAGAAGGGCGGCTACGACGGCGCCTCTTTCTGGGCCCGGGGCGGCATGGGCGCCACCCTGCCGGCCCGGCCCGACGGCTGGCCCATGAGCCAGCCCGCCCCCGCCTTCGGCGACGTCATGGGCGGCATGGCCACCGCCGGCGCCATCGCTGCCGCCCTCTACCAGCGGGCCGCCACCGGCGAGCCCGCCGTCATCGATGTGTCGCTGTTGGCCACCGCCATGTGGCAGCTCTCGCCGCTGGTTATCGCGGCCAGGCTCTTCGGCCTCGACCGGCTCCCGGCCGGCGACCGCACCAAGATGGTCAACCCCGTGGTGAACGCCTACCGCACCTCCGACGACCGCTACCTCAGCTTCATCCTGCTCCAAGCCGACAAGCACTGGGCCCAGTTGTGCGAGTGCATCGGCCGCCCCGAGCTGGCCGCCGACCCCCGGTTCGCCGACATGGCCGCCCGGGCCGAGAACAACGAGGCCTGCATCGCCATCCTCGACGAGGTGTTCGAGTCCCAGCCCCTGTCCTACTGGAAACAGGCCCTAGCCGACTTCAAAGGCGTGTGGGTCCCGTTCCAGACCCTGGGCGAGCTCTACGAAGACCCCCAGGTCATCGCCAACGGCTACCTCCCCGCCATGACCACCGGCACCGGCCAAGAGGTGCAGTTGGTGGCCAACCCCGCCATGTTCAACGAGCAGCCCGTGTCCGTCGAGCGCGCCCCCGAACACGGCGAGCACACCGAGACCCTCCTCCTGGAAACCGGCGTCCCCTGGGAGAACATCGCCGCTATGAAAGAATCCGGCGCGATCCTCTGACTTCACGAGCCGAACAGGGCGGCGGCGATGGCGGCGGCGATGCGGGGCGGGTCTTGGAGAGGCCCGAAATGGGTCAGGTCGTCGAAGCGCTCCAGGGTGGCGTTGGGCAGTTGGTCGGCGATGTACGGCGCCACCATGGCCGGCGGGTCGGTGTCGTTGCTGGTCGCCACCGTCACCGCAGCAGCCATTTCGCCCAGCCGGTCGAACACCGTCTTGTCGGGGTTCTCGAAGATGGCGGCCTCTACCTCTCGACGGCACTTCATCGTCACCGTGCCGTCGGGCAGATCCCGAAATCCGTGGTCAAGGTAGGCCCGCAGCACTTCAGGGTCCAACAGGCTGAACGGGGGCCGGGCCGCGTACCGCTCATAGGCTGTGTGGCGCGATTCGAAGATCTCCCTGCGCATACGGGCGATGTCGCCCAGCGCTTTGACCCCCTCTCTGGGCAAGGCGATCGCCGGGATTGTCACCGGCTCATAGAGCCAGGCCCGATCAAAGGTCCCCGGTCGGGTCAGCTCGGCCATCAAAATGCAAGCCCCGCCCAGCGAGTGGCCCGCCGCCAGCCGGGGCGCCGGGTCCAGGGCGTCCACCGCAGCCAGCACATCGTCGGCCATCCCACCCCAGTGGTAATCCTCATCGGGGTCCGACACGCTGTCGCCGTGACCCCGGAAGTCCAGCGCCCAGCACCGGGCCATCGACCCCAGCTCTCGGGCCACCGACTGCCACATCCGTCCGCAGAACCCGTTGGCATGGGCCAACAGAACCGGAGGCCCGTCGCCCCCCAAGTCGTGCAGCGCCACTCGGGCGCCCTTGGTGGAGTCGATCAGCATCAGATCGCTCATATCGCCAACATGCCTTTCTTCGGGGTGGGATCGACCATCGGCCCGCAGGTTACGGTTGGCGGCCATGAGCGACAACATCGTCTTGATCGACAACCCCCGGCCCTGGGTCCGGCGCATCACCATGAACCGCCCGGAGAAGCGCAACAGCCTCATCCACCCGCTGCGGGGGGCCGTGCTCGAGGCGCTGGCCGAGGCCGACCAAGACGACTCCGTCAAGGTCAGCATCGTCTGCGGCGCCGGCCCGTCGTTCTCGGCGGGCTACGACTTGAGCGGGGGCAACGAGGGCTACGAGCTGCCCTTCTACACCCCCGGCGGCGAGGGCCAGTGGCCCCGCCACGTCACCGAGGGCTGGATGAGCATCTGGGACTTGGCCAAGCCGGTGATCGCCCAGGTCCACGGCTACTGCCTGGCCGGCGGCAGCGAGCTGGCCACCGGCTGCGACCTGGTCTACATGGCCGAAGACGCCAAGATGGGCTATCCCGCTGTCCGCTTCGGCGTGCCCGACATGCACTTCCACGCCTGGTTCATGGGCATGCGCAAGGCCATGGAGATGATGCTCACCGGCGACTACGTGTCGGGTGTCGAGGCGGTGGAGCGGGGCTGGGCCAACGCCGCCTTCCCCGAAGACGAGCTGGCCGACGCGGTGCTCGAAGTGGCCGAGCGCATCGCCCAGGTGCCCGCCGAGCTGCTCCAGATGAACAAGCGGGCGGTGCACCGCCAGATGGAGCACATGGGCATGCGGGCCGGCATCCGGGCCGGCACCGAGCTGTGCGCGCTGGGCATCCACACCCAGGCCATGGCCGACTTCGTGGGCTCCATCCGGAAAAAGGGCCTCACCACCACCCTGTCTGAGCGCGACTCCAAGTTCGGCGACTATCGCACCAGCCACTGATTTCCCCGGCGCCGCCCTGCATGGGGGTGAGCGAGTTGGGCTAGTTTGACGGGGACGATCACGAGGGGGGAATCCTTGATGGCTGCTCGCTTATGGAAGTTGACGCTGGTTTTCGCCGCATTGGCCTTGGTGGCCGGCGCCTGCGGCAACGCCGGAGACGACGACGAGGGGGGCGCACCGGCGCCCACCGCCGTTCCCGCCGCGCCGGATGAGCCCGAAGACGAGCCTGCCCCCGCGCCCGACGAGCCCGAAGAAGAGGCAGCACCAGCCCCCGACGAGCCCACCGCCACTCCCGGCGAGCCCGGCGAGCCCGAAGACGAGCCCGCCCCCGCCCCCGATGAACCCGAGGAGTCCGAGCACCGCCACACGTTCGTGCCCATCTCCGGCGTGCCCGGGGTGAGCGACTCCGAGATCAAGGTCACCTCCATCGTCACCATCAGCAACAACGCGCTGGGCACCAACATCGCCGCCTACAACGACGGCATCGAGGCCTACTTCGACTTCATCAACGACACCGGCGGCATCTACGGCCGCCAGCTGGTGCTGGCCAACAAGCGCGACGACCAGCTGTTCCAAAACCAGGCCCAGGCCTTGGCCATGGTGGAAGAAGACGACTCGCTGGCCGCTTTCGTGGCCACTCTCTTGTTCTTCGGGGCCGACACCCTCAACGACGCCGGCGTGCCCACCTTCGGCTGGGGCATCCACAACGAGTTCGCCGACCGGTGGAACATCTTCGGCCATGTCGCCCCGAACTGCATCGGCTGCATCCACCAGCTGTGGCCTTGGATAGCGAGCCAGGTGGGGGCCACCAAGGCCGGCATCTTCGGCTACGGCAACAGCGAGAACTCCAAGATCTGCGCCGAGGGCACTCGCGACTCCGTCGAGCGCTACCGCGCCGAGGCCGGCGGTATGACCGTGGAGTTCTTCGACACCTCCATCGAGTACGGCCTGTCCGGCGGTGTCGCCCCCCAAGTCTCGGAGATGAAGGACGACGGGGTGGACATCATCTTCGCCTGCCTCGACCTCAACGGGATGCGCACCATCGCCCAGGAACTGGTCAAGCAGGACTATCGCGACCAGGTGGTCATGTACCATCCCAACACCTACAACCACGAGTTCGTGGCCGCCAACGCCGACCTGTTCGAGGGCGATTTGGTGTTCACCCAGTTCGTGCCGTTCGAGGCCGACGTCGAAAGCGATCTCCAGGAGGCGTTCTTCGAGTACACCGAGGGCGTCAAGCTCGAGGAGCAGACCATGGTCGGCTGGCTCAACGCCCACCTCTTCTACGAGGGGCTGCTGGCCGCCGGGCCCGACTTCGACCGGGCCTCGCTAGTCGAGGCCGTTCGCACGTTCGAGGACTACAGCCACGACGGGCTCACCATTCCCGTCGACTGGAACCGCCAGATCCCGCTGCCCAACAACGACCCCGGCGCCGACTACGAATATCGCTGTTTGAACGGCGTGCAGATTGTGGACGGGGCCTTCGAGCAGTGGACCGGCGAGCCCGGCAAGCCGTGGCTGTGCTGGGAGACTGCCCGCCAAGACTGGCATGATCCCGAGGCCCTCACGTTCGTGAGCTGACGGATCGCTGAGCGGAGGCTGAGCCGACGATGACCACCAGCGTCCTCGCCGCCGGGGTGCTGGAGGAGACCATCCGGGCGTTCTTCCAGGGCCTGCCCATCGGCGCGGGGTTCGCCCTGGTGGCCATGAGCTTTGTGCTCACCTACAAGACCTCGGGGGTGTTCAACCTGGCCTTCGGCGCCCAGGCCTTCATCAGCGCGGCGGCCTATTTCGAGCTCCACACCCGCCGCGACTGGCCCATATGGTCGGCGGTGCTGGTGGCGGTGCTGCTGGTGGCCCCGGTGCTCGGCCTGCTGTTGGAGCGGCTGATATTCCGCCACGTCCACGCCGTGTCCGCGGTGGCCAAGCTGGTCATCTCGCTGGGCCTCATGGTGGCGCTGCCCGAGCTGTTCAAGCTGGCGGTGGACTACAACCGCGAGCAGCCCTTCGGCGCGGTGGGCATCATCCCCGACGGCACCGCCGTCTACCGGCTGTTCGGCCGCTACCCCGTCACCCGCGACGAGATCGCCGCCTTCGCCATCATGGTCGCCGCCGCGCTGGCTTTGGCCGCCCTGTTCCGCTACTCCCGGTTGGGCCTGCGCATCCGGGCGGTGGTCCAGAGCCCCCGCATGACCGAGCTCAACGGGGTCAACGCCGACTGGGTGTCGTCGGGCTCGTGGATGCTGTCCAGCCTCTTCGCCGGCCTGGCCGGCGTCCTGCTGGTGCCCACCACGTCGTCGCTGGGCACCGTGCTGGAGCCCCGAGGCTATTTCCCGATCGTCATCGCCGCTTTGGCCGCCGCCGCGCTGGGCCGGTTGGTCAGCCTGCCCGCCGCCATGTTCGGCGGCCTGCTGCTGGGGGTGGTCACCACCGAGCTGCGCACCCATTTGCCCCGCGACAACGTGATCTTGAACGAGCTGCGGGGCTCGGCGCTGCCCTATGTGATGCTGTTCGCCATCATCGTGTTCTGGCCCGCCATCCGCCGCCAGATCGCCGGATCCGACCCGCTGTTGGGGGTGGCCCCGCCCCCGCCCGCGCTGGCCGCGGCCAACCGCAGCCGGGGCATGACCGTCTACACCCGGATCATGGCCCTGGCCTTTTTCACCGCAGTGGGCATCTGGACCTTCGGCTACGCCAACAACTTCTGGATCTCCCGGATCACCCACTCGGTGATCTTCTCCATCATTTTCTTGTCCATCGTGGTGTTCACCGGCCTCGGCGGGCAGATCGCCCTGTGCCAGGTCACCTTTGCGGCCATCGGCGCGTTCACGGCCATGCAGTTCGCCCAGCGCTGGGACGTCTCGGTGATCGTGGGCATGCTGGCGGGCGCGGCTATCGCCGCTGCGGTGGGCGCGGCCCTCAGCGTGCCGGTCATGCGCCTCGGCGGCATCTGGCTGGCCATCGCCACCTTGGCCTTCGCGCTGTTCTTCCACGATGTGCTGGTGAAGTACGGCTGGGTGGGCGGCTCGTTGTTCCACGGCCGCGGCGTGCCCCGGCCCCAGCTCTTCGGCGTTGACTTCTCCAGCCACAAGAACTTCCTCGTTTTGTGCGTCGCCGTTTTGGTGGTGGTGGGCGTGCTGGTGATCCTCGTCCGCGAGAGCAGCACCGGCATGGCGCTGCGGGCGCTGCGGGGGTCGGAGACCGCGGCCGAGTCCATCGGGGTGGTCTCCTGGCGGTCCCGGGTCATCGTGTTCTCGGTGTCGGCCGCCATCGCCGCCATCGGCGGGGGACTGTTGGCCATGGAGGAAAAGCAGGTCAGCTACGAGGCCAACTACGACCCCCAGATCGGCCTGTTCTGGCTGGTGGTCGTGGTGGTGCTGGGCGCCCGCACCGTGGAGGGCGGCATCCAGGCCGGCGTGGCCTTCGTAATCTTCCCCGTTCTGGTGCTGGAGCGCTGGCTGCATCTCGACGGGGCGTGGCGGTTCGTGCTGTTCGGCTTCGCCGCCATCTCGTTCGCCCGCCACCCCGAGGGCCTGCTCGAGCACGGCAAGCGCCGATCCCAAGCTGCGATGCAGCGCCTGTTCACCCGCCGCCCGCCGGTGGCGGCCGCGGCCGGCGCCGGGGGAGCAGCCGGGCCGGGAGACGAGCCATGAGCCTGCTGGCCGCCGACGGCATCACCAAGCGGTTCGCGGGCATCACCGCCCTCCAAGGCGTGTCCATCGCCCTCGACGAGGGGGAGCGGGTGGGCCTCATCGGCCCCAACGGCGCGGGCAAAACCACCCTGTTCAACTGCCTGTTGGGCCTGTTGCGCCCCGACGCCGGGTCGGTGAGCTTCGACGGCCGCGACATCACCCGCCTGCCCGTCTACCGCCGTGCCCGCCTCGGCATCGGACGCACCTTCCAGCGGGTGGAGCTGTTCAGCGGGTCGTCGGTGCGCGACCACCTGCTGTTCGCCCACCGAATACGCCTCGGCACCGGCGCCCTGTGGAAAGACCTGCTCGGCCTGGGCCTGCCCAAGCCCGCCGAGATCGAGCGCTGCGACGCCCTGTTGGAGAGCCTCGGCCTCGGCGGCATGGGCGACGAGCCCATCGAGGCCCTCAGCCTTGGCCAGAGCCGGCTGGTGGAGGTGGCTCGAGCGCTCATGACCCAGCCCCGGGCGGTGCTGCTCGACGAGCCCTCCTCGGGCCTCGACCGGGCCGAGACCACCGCGCTGGCCGACACGATGGCCCGCATCCAGGCCGAGCAGGGGTTCGGCCTGCTGCTGGTAGAGCACGATGTGGAGCTGGTAGCCACCTTCACCGAGCGCACCTATGTGCTCGACTTCGGGCGGCTGATCACCCACGGACCCACCTCCGAGGTGATGCGCGACCCCGAAGTTCGGGCCGCCTACCTGGGCGACTTCGCAGCAGGCCCATCATGACCGATGCCCCCGCCACCGCCGCCGCCGAAATAGCCGGCCCCGTCCCGCTGTCCCTCCCCGTGCTGGAGCTGCGCCGGGTGAACGCCGCCTACGGGCCGTTCCGAGCCCTGTTCGACGTGTCCCTGTCGGTGGGGGAGGGTGAGACGGTGGCCTTGTTGGGCCGCAACGGCGCGGGCAAGACCACCGTGGCCCGGGTGGCCAGCGGCCTGGTGGAACCCACCGAGGGCGAGGTGATGGTCGACGGCAACGACTTCACCAAGGCTCGGGCCCACCGCTACGCCAAGGCCGGGGTGGTGCACGTGCCCGAGGGCCGGGCCGTGTTCCCCGACTTCTCGGTGGAGGAGAACCTCACCCTGGCCTTCTCCCGCACCCGCGACCGGGCCGAAGTGCGCGAGGCGCTGGGCCGGGCCTTCGAGCTGTTCCCCCCCATCGCCCATCGCCGCCGCCAAATCGCCGGCACCCTCTCGGGCGGCGAGCAGCGCATGCTGGCCATGGCCCGGGTGCTGGTGGAGACCCCCCGCCTGCTCATCGCCGACGAGCTCTCCCTCGGCCTGGCCCCCATCGTCACCGACGAGGTTTATGCCGTGCTCACCCGCATCCGCGCCGCTGGCACCGCTCTCCTCATCGTCGAACAGCACATCGGCCACGCCCTCGCCCTGTGCGACCGGGCCATCTTGTTGGACCACGGCGCCATAACCTGGCAAGGCCCCTCCGACGAGGCCGCCCGAGCCGTGGGTGCCTCCCTCTTTGACACCAGCGGCGACTCAAAAAGTTAAACTTTGGGCCGCTTCGCCTGCTACTTAACTTTTTCGTCTAAAAAACATAAGTGGTATTTGAACCGCTTGCGTCTGAGCTTGTTTGGGATGGATGTAGTGGAACCCCCGTCCCCTGCCAGAGGGCGTGCTGGGCAGCAGCCCTTCCATTTCGGCCAAATCACCGTCTTCTAGCAGAGGCGCCCTGCCCAGTGCCCCGCGAGGCGGAACACCGGGCAAGCACGGGTCTAGTTGCCGAAGGTTCCGGTCTCGCCCTCGAAGGAGATCACATCGCTGATGGGCACGTAGCGGGCGCCGTCGGCATCCACCACCAGCTCTTCGATGCGCCCGGCCTCCACCATGTAAGAGTCGTTGGCCCCGTCCATGGCCCGCGGGGAGTTGCCCAGCGCGCCCCGAGACTCGAAGTCCACCTGCCACATCGCCCGCATCAGGTTGGTGCGGTTGATGCCGCCGTCCATGCCGGCCGCGGCCAGGAGCACCTCGTGCAGAATCTCGCCGACGATGTAGCCCAGGGCATGGGAGGCGGCTTCGGGATCGACGCCCTGGTCCACCAGCGAACTCCGCACGAACTGCACCCACTCGTCGTCGGCCAGCGAGGCGTCGGACACATCTTTTTGGGTGTTCACCAAGCGGACTCCGTTGGCCAGCGGCCCGATGGGCGCCCAGAACAAGGAGATGCTCTGGCACCCGTTGGACACCAGCACCATCGGCTCCCACGACAGGCTGGCCACGGTGGCCACCGACTGCGGACAGAACGCCCCCGAGGAGGCCACCACCAGCACGTCGGCATCGCTGGCCGCCAGATTGATCACATCGGCGCCCACGGAGTCAGCCTGCGGGTCGTGCTTGATCTCCTCCACCACCTCGATGCCCAATCCGGGAGCGCACTCGTTGAAGGCCACCCGCCACGCCTCACCGGCGTCGTTGCCCAGCGACAAGATGGCCGCAGTGGCGCCCGAGCCGACCTCGTCGGCCACGTGCTGGCACCACACCCGGGCCTCGGTCTCGTACGACATCAGCGCCCCGGTGGTCCACGGGTAGTTGGCGGGATCGCCCCATTCGGGCAGCCCGGTCAGGTTGAAGAGCTGCGGTATGCAGTTCTCGTCCAGCACGTCGCGCACCGCCAGGTTGTTGGGGCTCCCCAGAATCCCGGCGAACCCCAGCAGGTTCTCGACGTCGATCATCTCCTCCACATTGGTCACCGTGCGGGTCGGCACGTAGCCGTCGTCCCGGCTCACCATCACCACGTTGCGCCCGTTGATCGGGCCCACCCGTTCGAAGTAGAGCTGGATGCCGTCGCTGATGGTGCCGAATCCGGCCAGCGGCCCCGATCGGGGCAAGCTGCTGCCGAAACGGATCTCGGTGTCGGTCACCCCGGTGTAGTCGTCCCATTCATCGGGGCACTCGGCGATGTCGATCACCGCACCGCCGCCCAACTCGGTGATGTTGGGATCGGAGGGCTCCCCCGGCTCGGGCGTAGGCTCGTCCTCGTCCTCCGGTTCCGGCTCGGGCGTAGGCTCGTCCTCGTCCTCCGGTTCCGGCTCAGGTTCGTCCTCGTCCTCCGGTGCGGGGGCGGGCTCGGGCTCGTCGGGCCCCTCCTCGGGGGCCGAGGTTGCCGGTGCGGACACCGGGGCGTCATCGTCGTCGTTGCCGCAGCTGCCAGCCACCAGGGCGAACACCGCAAACAGCCCGAACAAGATTCGCAGAGACTTCGACATTGGGCAATCCCTCCTGAGATTGAGCTGCCCGATAAAAGCAGCCCCCCTATCCTACGCGTCCCCAGCGACAATTTCAGCCTGGGGCGGCCGGGGCGCCACCGGCATGAGCCGGGCCTTGATCCGCCGGAACCCGTGGGCCGCCCCGCCGGGCAGCGCGAAGATGATGGCGATCAGCAGTCCGCCCAAAATGGCCGTGCCGTACGGCCCCTCCAGGGCCACGTCGGTGCCCGGCAGGGTCTGGGTCTGGCTCGACCAGTGGGGCACGAACTGGATGGCCAGCCCGCCCACCACCGCGCCGTGCAGCGTCCCCGCACCCCCCACGATCAACCCCACGATCAGCAGAATGGCCAGCGAGAAGCCGAACTCGTCGGCGCCCACGAACCCCGAGTGCATGGCCAGCATGGTCCCGGCCACGCCGCCCACCGCCGCGCTGATGCCGAAGCTCAGCGTCTTGTAGGCGGCCAGGTTCACCCCGTTGGCCGCCGCCCCCAGCGGGTTGTCCCGAATGGCCACCAAGGCCCGCCCCACCCGGCCGGCCAAGATGTTGCGCACGAGCCAGAAGCACACCAGCGCCACGATCACCAGCAGAAAATACTTGTACACCGCCTCCTCCTGCCGACCGGTCAGCCCGTCGGGCACCCGCGAGCCCACCCCGGGCACCGCATGGAGCCACTCGGTCACGGTGTCGAGCGGGGCCCACGCCGGGGCCTCCAGGTCGCTGTCGATCAACAGCCCGTTGCTGCCCCCGGTGCGATCGGCCACCTTGTCGAGGCGGATGATCGACGGGAACACCGCGGCCACCGCAAACGTCAACAGCCCCAGGTACAGCCCCTGGATGCGCAGCGCGGGGATCCCGAACAGCACCCCGAACATGAACAGGCCCGGCACCACCACCCCGAGCGTCGACAGGTACGACCAGTGGAAATCGTTCACCAGCACCGCAGTGAGATACGCCCCCGACCCCACGAAGAAGCTGTGGCCCAACGAGAGCTGCCCGCTGTAGCCGGTGGCGATATTCAGCCCCAGCACCGCCACCATCAACGCGATGGCCTGGCTGAGATTGCCCAGCCCCACCGTGTAGCGGTTGCCGAAGACGGTCGGGCTGTAGGTGTCGGCGATCAGAAACGGGATCAGCGCCACCACCAGGGCGAACAGCGCCCACCCGATGATCTGGCGCCGCCGGTGCCGCCGGCCGCCCGCGACCACAATCCCCAGACCCCGCATCACACCCGCTCCCCGCCGAGACAGCACGCCAATGCCGCCATCACACCCGCTCCACCCGGGTCGATCCGAACAGGCCGGTGGGCCGCACCAGCAGCACCACCAAGATCACCGCCACCGCGGTGGCCAGGGCCAGCTCGCTCAAGTCCAAGAACGTCACCAGCAGGTTGCGGGCCAGCCCCACCACCAGGCCGCCCAGCACCGCTCCCACCATGGAGTCCAGCCCGCCCAGCGCGGCCGCGGCCAGCGAGAAGATCAGCACCCGAAGCATGATCGACGGCTCCAGCAGCAGATCGGGCACCACCAGCGCCCCGCCCAGCGTGCCGATGGCCGCGGCCAGCGCCCATCCGAACCCCAGTGTCGGCCCCACCCGGATCCCCACCAGCCGGGCCGACTCCAGATTCGACGACACCGCCCGAAAGGCCAGTCCCGTCTTGGTGCGCGACAACAGCAGATACAGCAGCCCCACCACGGCGAACACGGTCCCCAGGTTGCCGATGGTGCGCCAGGTGAGCTGGGCGATGCCCCACTCGATGGGCGCCCCGCGGGGGAACATGCTGGGCAGGCTGCGGGTGCGGAACCCCCACACGATGCCCACCGCCGAGTCGATGATCAACAACAGCCCCAGCGTCACGATCACCAGGGGCAGCACGTGGTCGGGCGGGAACGGCCGGATGAACACCCGCTCCACAAACGCCGCCACCGCGGCGCTGGCCACCATGGCGCACACCACTGCCACCGCCACCGGCAGGCCCTGCTCCACGCTGAATACGTACACCAGGTACACGCCCAAAAGCGCCAGCGAGCCCTGGGCGAAGTTGATGAACCCGGTGGACTTGTAGATCATCACCAGCGCCAGCGCCACCGACGCGTAGGTGGCCCCGTCGCTCAGCCCCCGAAAGAACTGGGCCAGCCACAGCTCCCCATTCGACAGCTTGTCCAGCGAGATGTCGAACACGCCCAAGAGCGATGCCAGCCCATCTGTAGCCATCGCTCAATACCCCAGGTAGGCCCGGCGGACATTGTCGTCGGCGGCCAGCTCGCCGGCCGGGCCCGACAGCGCCACCTCCCCGGCCTCCAGCACGTAGGCCCGGTCGGCCACCCCCAGCGCCAGGGCAGCGTTCTGCTCCACCACCAGCATGGTGGTGCCCGCCTCGGCGTTGATGGCGGTGAGCTGCTCGAACAGCGACCGGGTGATCATCGGCGCCAGCCCCAGCGACGGCTCGTCCAACAGCAGCAGCGTCGGCCGCAGCATCAGCGCCCGGGCGATGGCCAGCATCTGCTGCTCGCCCCCGCTCAGGCTGCCCGCGGCCTGGCTGCGCCGCTCGCCCAGCACCGGGAAGGCCTCGTACCACCGCTCGGCGTCGGCCCGCACCTGGCCGTCGGTGCGCACGAACGCCCCGGCCAGCAGGTTCTCGTCCACCGACAGGTCGGGGAACGTCCCCCGACCCTGGGGCACGTGGGCCACCCCCCGCCGCACGATGTCGGCGGTGCGGCGCCCGGCCAGCTCCTCGCCCGCCAGCCGGATCGATCCCTCCACCGCCACCATGGCGCACAGCGCCCGCAGCGTGGTGGTCTTGCCCGCCCCGTTGGCCCCCAAGATCACCGCGATCTGCCCTTCGGCCACCGAGAAGTCGATGCCGTGCAGCACCCGGATGTCCCCGTAGGCCGCCTTCAGCCCCCGCACCTCCAGGTAGTCGGCGCTCATGGCCGCCGCTCTCGACAGGCGCTCCGACCCGGCGCCGTCACTGCTGGCTCCCCAAGTAGGCCTCCACCACCGCCGGGTCGCTCTGCACCTCGGCGGGGGCGCCCTCGGCGATCTTGGCCCCGAAGTCCAGCACCACCACCTTGTCGGACACCCCCATCACCATCCCCATGTGGTGCTCCACCAGCAACAGGGTCATTGAGTGCCGCTCGGCCAGCGCCGCCAAAAGCTCGCCCAGCTCGCCCACCTCGGTCTGGGTCAGCCCAGTGGCCGGCTCGTCCAACAGCAACAGCCGGGGCCGACCGGTCAGCGCCCGGGCCAGCTCCACCCGCTTCAGGGTGCCGAACGGAAGCCCCGCCGCGGGATGGAAGGCCGCGTCGGCGAGCGACAGCTCCTCCAGCGCATCCCACGCCGTGCGGGCCAGCTCGGCCTCCTCCCGGCGCGACCCCCAGCGCAGCGCGGCCCGCAGCGCCCCGATCTTGGAGCGGTGATGGGCGCCCACCATCACGTTTTGAAGCACGGTCATGCCCGGCCACAACGCCAGGTTCTGAAACGTGCGGCCGATGCCCATGCCGCTGACGGCATGGGCCGGGCGGCTCAACAGGTCGGCCCCGTCGAAGCCCACTGCCCCCTGTTGGGCGTCGTACACCCGGCTCACCACGTTGAACAACGTGGTTTTGCCCGCCCCGTTGGGCCCGATCAGCCCGCAGATGCTGCCCTCGTCCACGGTGAACGACAGCTCCCGCAGGGCGGTGACCCCGCCGAAGCGCACCGTGACCCCCGCCACATCCAACAAGGCCATAATCCCCCCGACCTTATCCCGCCGGCTTCACCAGGCCGGGAAGCCTCACCCGCCGACGAGGCTGGCGATGGCCCATACCACGATCAGCGTGCCCACCACGATCATCACCACGCTGCGCCCCACCTGCGGACTCTCCGGCTCGTCGGTGCTGCCCGGCGGAGGTGGGGGACCGGGTGAACGCCTCCGAGGGCCGTCGGGGTTGATCAACGCCGCAATATTTCCCACCGCCAGCGCACCCCCCAGCGCCAGCAGCAAAAACGTGATGATGTCCGGTCCTCCCAGCACCCTCCCAGTCTCGCGCCTGTACATACCTATACATAGAGGTGTACCGACACCGCGTAGTCGCCGCTGGCCCAGCGGGTCCGGTCCCAGGTGGCGTACCGCTCCGACAGGGCCAATCCGGCGGCTGAGCAGTCGGCGTCGTACTGGTCGAGCCCGTAGCCCTCGCCTCGCAACTGGAACCCGGCCACCAGTGCGCCCCCCGGCGCCAGGTGGGCCGCGCACCGGGCCACCACGGCGGCCTCGGTGCCCGGCGCGGTGAACAGCACCACGTTGCCGGCCATCACCACCGCGTCGAACACCTCCCCCAAGTCGAACACAACCAAGTCGAGTTGGTGCCAGGCCAGCTCCGGCGCCTTGGCCCGAGCTCCCGAGATCATCTCCGAGTCGATGTCAACCCCGGCCACCTCATAGCCCCGCCGGGCCAGCTCCACCGCCACCCGACCCGTGCCGCAGCCCGCGTCCAGCACCCGACCCGCACCACCCAACAGCCAATCCACGAAGCCGGCCTCCCCGTGGGGGTTGTGCCCCTCGGCCTCCAGGCGCTCCCACCGGGCGTCATAGTCCCGCCCCGACATCCGCCCACCCCAAGTCGATCCCACCCGCCGAGCTTCTCACAGGCAACCAGCCGCAGTCCCGCATTCCGCTCTGTTGGATCTAGCACCCCCGCTGCTATAGTGATTCCATTCGCTTCCCCCTCTCCTACCCTCTTTGAGGGAGTTTGAATGGATGCTGTAGCCGTCACAATCATCGGGGTCGTGGGTACCGCCCTGTTCGGCATGTTCTTCATGCAGTTCAAGAACCTGCGCGATGACTTGACAGCCGGCTTTGCTGCGGTGAACGCCAGGCTCGACCGACAAGACGCCAGGCTCGACCGACAAGACGCCAGGCTCGACCGACAAGACGCCAGGCTCGACAGCCTTGCCGCCGCTATCCATGCCCTGGACACCAAATTCACCGGCTTGTTCACCAAGTTGGAAAACAGGGTAGGCAGATTGGAGGCCAGGTTCGATCACTTGGAGGCCAGGTTCGATGCGATGGACAAGAAGTTCTCCGCTCAACTCACCGAGCACGGGGAGCGCTTGGCCCGAATTGAAGCCCATTTGAAGTTGGACCCCCCGGCCGAGGCCGCCTGAGACAGGGACAAGAGCCGCTCGTTTCGGTGGATGCCCTTCAGCGGGGGAATTCGTTCCCCAACCCGTCGAGCTTGCCACCTCCGGCCGGTAGTCTTGGGCGGTGGCCTCCCCGACGCACGCTGAGCCCAGCGTGGGGGCCGACATCGGCTATGAGTTCCACCCCGCGGTGGCGGCCTGGTTCCAGCAGCGGTTCCCCGGCGGGCCGACGGAGGCGCAGGCCCAGGGGTGGCCGGCCATCGCCTCGGGGCACGACACGCTGATTGCCGCCCCCACCGGGTCGGGCAAGACCCTGGCCGGGTTCCTCATCGCCATAAGCGACCTCTACCAGCGCCATGCCAGCGGCCAAACAGTGGCCCAGGCCAGCCAGGTGGTGTACGTGTCGCCGCTGAAGGCGCTGGCCACCGACATCGCCGAGAACCTCCAGCGCCCCCTGGCCGAGATCGCCGAAGTCGCCCGCCAGCAGGGCTTCGATCCCCCGCCGCTCACCGTGGCCGTGCGCACCGGCGACACCCCGGCCCACACCCGGGCGGCCATGATCAAAAAGCCGGCCAACTTCGTGGTCACCACCCCCGAGTCGCTCTATCTGCTGGTCACCGCGGCCAAGAGCCGGGAGGTGCTGCGCACCGTCGAGACCGTGATCGTCGATGAGATCCACGCCACCGCCCGCGACAAGCGGGGCAGCCACTTGGCCCTCACCCTCGAGCGCCTGGAGCACGTGGCCGACACCCGTCCCACCCGCGTCGGCCTGTCGGCCACCCAGCACCCCATCGGCACCATCGCCGACCTCCTCACCGGCGTCCCCTCCCCGGCCGACCCCGCCAACCCGGCCCCAACCGGGGCCATCAACGGAACCGAGTCCCCAACCACCCCCCGATGCACCATCGTGAACATCGGCCACCAGCGAAACCTCGACATCCGATTAGAGCTGATCGACGACGAGTTGGAAGCGGTGGCCTCCCACGCCCAGATGGACCAGATCCTCGACCGCATGGCCGCCCTCATCACCCAGCACCGCACCACTATCGTGTTCGTCAACACCCGCCGCCTCTCCGAGCGCATCGCCCACCAGCTGGCCGAGCGCCTGGGCGACGATGCGGTGGCCGCCCACCACGGCTCTTTGTCCACCGAGCGCCGCATCCGCACCGAGCACCGCCTGAGAGCCGGCGACCTCAAGGCCCTGGTGGCCACCGCATCGCTGGAGCTGGGCATCGACATCGGCCCCGTCGAGCTGGTGTGCCAGGTGGGCTCCCCCCGCAGCATCGCCACCTTCCTCCAGCGGGTGGGCCGCTCCAACCACAGCCGCCACGGCACCCCCAAGGGCCGCCTGTGGCCCCTCACCCGAGACGAGCTCATCGAGTCGCTCGCCCTCATCGGCGCCGTGCACCAGGGCCGGCTCGACGCTATAGAGCCCCCGCAGGCCCCGCTCGACATCTTGGTCCAGCAGCTCATCGCCGAGGCCGCCGCCGACGACACCCACACGGTAAGCGGCCTCTACCGGATGTTCACCAAGGCCGCCCCCTACGCCGGCCTCACCGAAGCTCAGTTCGACGAGGCCGTCCAGCAGGCCGCCGCCGGAGTGGTCACCGGCCGGGGCCCGAGGGGCGCCTACCTTCACTACGACTCGGTCAACCAAGAGGTGCGGGGCAAACGGGGCGCCCGGCTGGCCGCCCTCACCTCTGGGGGCGCCATCGGCGAGAACGGCGACTACCGGGTGGTGGCCGAGCCCGACGACACCTTCATCGGCACCGTGAACGAAGACTGGGCGGTGGAGTCGATGGCCGGCGACATCTTCTTGCTCGGTTCCCATTCCTGGCGCATCAAGCAGGTGGCCGCCGGCACCGTGCGGGTGATCGACGCCGGCGACGCCCCGCCCACCGTCCCCTTCTGGCTCGGCGAGGCCCCTGCCCGCACCGCCGAGCTGTCCCAGCAGGTTTCGAACCTGCGCGCTCTACTTAATGGGCTGCTGCCCGAAACCGACCCCCTTGACGACACCGCCCTGGCCCACGCCACCGAGCAATTCGCCCAATCCAACGGCGTCGAAACCGAGATCGCCGAGCAAGCCGTCACCTACATAGCCGCGGCCAAAGCCTCCCTCGGCGTGGTCCCCACCCACACAAGCATCGTGTTCGAGCGCTTCTTCGACGACACCGGCGGCCAGCAGCTCGTGGTCCACTCGCCCTACGGCGGGCGCATCAACCGGGCCTTCGGCCTCGCCCTGCGCAAGCGCCTCTGCCGCCGCTTCGACTTCGAGCTCCAGGCCGCGGCCAACGACAACGCCGTCGTCTTGTCGCTCGGCCCCCACCACAGCTTCCCCCTCCGCGACGTCCCCCAGTTCCTGCACCCCGACTCGGTGGAAGAGGTGCTGACCCAGGCCGTGCTCGACTCGCCCATGTTCACCGCCCGCTGGCGCTGGAACCTCAACCGGGCGCTGGTGGTGCTCCGCAGCCGGGGGGGAAAGCGCAACCCGCCCCCCATCCAGCGCATGGAGGCCGACGACATCATGGCCGCCGTGTTCCCCGGCGCCGCCGCCTGCCAGGAGAACATCGCCGGCCCCACCGCCATCCCCGACCACCTGCTGGTGCGCCAAACCCTCCACGACACCCTGCACGAGGCCCTCGACATGCACGGCCTCAAACAACTCCTCGCCGACATCCGCTCGGGCCACGTCCGCACCCACTTCTGCGACACCACCGAGCCCTCCCCCCTCAGCCACGAGATCGTCAACGCCCGCCCCTACGCCTTTTTGGACGATGCCGAGATCGTCGACCGCCGCACCAGCGCCGTCACCGTGCCCCGAGGGCTGCGCCCCCGCCCCGACCGCCAGTCAACGACGTTCGACCAGTTCACCCTGGCCCAAATCACCCCCGACGCCATCGCCCAAGTAGTCGAAGAAGCCACCCCCGACCCCCGCACCCCCGACGAGCTCCACGACCTCCTCACCACCCTGGTCGCCACCCGCCCCACCCCCGACTGGCAAGAGCTCTACAACGAACTCGAGTCCCGAGGCCGAGTCCACACCATTCAAAACCCAGACAAATCCCCCCTCTGGACCACCGCCGAACTCGCCGACCAAGCCCTCGATCCCGATTTAGCCACCGAAACCATCCGCGGCCACCTAGAAATCTCCGGCCCAGTCACCCCCGAAGCCCTCGCCCGCCAAACCTCCCTCTCCTCAACAACCGCCCGCCAAGCTCTTGCCCAGTTGGAGCAAGAGGGCGCTGCCATGCGCTCCGACCACCTGGATGGTGCCGCGCCCGAAACCTGGTGCTCCCGCCGCCTGCTCCAACGAATGTCCTACCTGAGCCGGCGCCAGAAGCGATCGTCGGTCCCGCCCGCCAGCGCCCAAGATTTCATGCGCTTCCTCCTCGACTGGCACCACCTGACCCCAGAGACCACCGTGCGCGGCCGCCCCGGCCTAACCAAGATCCTCGAGCAGCTCCAAGGCCTCGACCTCCCCGCCGGCGCCTGGGAGAAGCAGGTCATCGCCAAGCGCCTCCCGGACTACGACCCCGTGTGGCTCGACGAGCTCTGCTATCGCGGCGAGCTCGCCTGGCTCCGCCTCACGCCCCCCACCATCCCGGCCAAGGCCAACACAATGGCCCCTCGGAAGGCCACCCCCATCACCCTCGTCTTTCGAGAAGACCTCCAATGGCTCCTAGCGGCCGCCCGCACCGACAGCCCCGAGCCCCCCGAAGCCGGCCCCGTCCTAGAAATCGCCCACATCCTCGCCGCCCAGGGGGCCAGCTTCCTCCCCGATCTGGCCACCGCCACCCGCCGCCTGCCCGACGATATCGAACGAGCCCTGTGGAGCGGCGTCGCCCTCGGCCTGTTCACAGCAGACGGTTTCGCCGCCGTCCGCGCTCTTCTCAACCGCCCCAACCGCCGCCCCAACCGCCACCGCCCCGGCCAGAACCTCCGCTCCCCGGCCCTCCGCACCCGAGCCAGGCGCGCCAATCGCGCCTTTGACAACCAACGGCAAACCCACGCCGCCCCCGGCCGCTGGTCGCTCGTCGCCCAACCCGAGCAGTTCTCCTCCGAAGATCTCGCCGAAGCCGTCGCCCACCAGCTGCTCGCCTGCTGGGGCGTCGTGTTCCGCGACCTCGCCCACCACCCCGCAAGCCCCACCGCCACCCCCTGGCGAGACATCCTCAAAGCCCTCCGCCGCTTCGAAGACCGCGGCCTCGTCCGCGGCGGCCGTTTCGTGTCCAACATGAGCGGCGAGCAGTTCGCCCTCCCCGCCGCCGCCGACCAACTCCAAGCCACCCGCCGCCGCCCCCGCACCGCCCAAGAGACGACCATCGCCGCCTGCGACCCCCTCAACCTCACCGGCATCCTCTTCGAGGGCCCCCGCACCCCGGCCACCCCCAACAACACCCTCACCTATATAGACGGGGTGCCCAACCCCTGAGCGTGCCCCCCACTCCTCCGGCGGCGCCCGATAGAACCAATATCCACCCCGTGCTCAAATAATTCATTGCGCACGGGTATCCTCGCGACGCATGCACAGCGCCCTCACACCACCCTCCGCCCACCAGCGCGCCGCCATCCTCGCCGCCGCCACCCTCGTCGTCACCCTGCTCGCCTTCGTACCCGCCGCCCACGCCCAAAACCAGCCCCCCATTGCCGACGCCGGCCCCGACCAAGTTGTCCCGGTCGGCTCCACCCAGAGAACTCTCCAGGGCTTCCGAAGCTTCGACATCGACGACAACTTGGCCGACCTCACCTTCCGATGGTCGGTGGTGACCCCGGCCTATTCCTGGCTCTACATCAGCCATGTCGGCTCCCCCCCGGGCAGCGAGGGCAGGTTTGTCGCTCCCTCACAAAGCGAGGTCGACCTCCACGGCAGCACCATCACCTTCCGCCTCACCGTCACCGACTCCCAAAGCGCCTCTGCCTCCGACACCGTCACCTTCCGATTCGAGGGCCCGCCCACGGCGGCGATCGCCCTCACCGCCCTGCTCCCCGGCCCCGACGCCGACAACCTCGACCAAGACGACTGCGAAGACCAACACGAAGGCTTCTCGGTCAACGCCGTGACCGTCCGTCCTGGCCAAAGCGGCAACGACGACAACGAGTGGAATATCAAAGAGGGCGCTTGCCTCACCCTCAGGGGTATCGGCACCCTCCCTGCCGGCAGCACCGGCCGAGTCCAGTATTCGTGGCAGAAGCTGTCGGCCGTGCCCAACCGGACCGATTACAACGTTCCCGCCGGCCGGCGCAGCCGCGACTCCTTCTCGCTGCTCATGCCCGACGATTTCGCAGAAGGCCGGAGTGCCATCCTCCACTACACCCTCACTGTCACCAGCCCCGCCAGCCTCCAGACAACGGTCGTGGTGAGGGTCAACGTGGTCGACCAGCCCTCGGCCCCCACCGTCGAGATCGACTTGGCCGATAGCCGCCAGCCCGTGCAAGACGCCAACGCCCTCAACCCCGACGCTCTCACCCAGCGGTTCGTGGTGGAGCCCGGCGCATCGGTCGATCTCGTGGCCACTGCCGACGATCAAGACGCCCGCCAGGAGAACAGCTTGCAGCACACCTGGTCGGGTGCCGGCGTTGAGCCCAACGACAACAACCGCGCCGGCACCACCACCCGGGCCACCTTCACCGTTCCCGACGACGCGGTGATAGGCCAGTCGTTCACCGCCACCGTGGTGGTTGAAGACTCCACCGACCGCACCGGCCAAGACCAAGTGGTGTTCACCGTGGCCCTCAACGTGCCCCCCGAGGCCATCGCCCCCCAGGACTTCCCGGCCGAAGACGGCCCTCGGGGCGGCACCGATGGCAAAGGCACCGTTTTTGTCACCGGCCGAGGCAGCGACAGAGACGGCGACCTTCTGGCCTACCGCTGGGTCCAGGTCGACGACGGCGGCACACCCCTGGACAGGCCCACCGTCGAGTTGGCCAACGCCGCCACCGCCACCGTCTCCTTCGCCGCCCCCCAGCTCTCCGCCGACGGCCAGCGAGAGATCCACCTCGCCCTCACCGTCGCCGACCAGTGGGGGGTGGGCGACACCGACACCGTGACCGTCACTGTCCTGGGCCGCAACGAGCGGCCCATCGCCGACGCCGGTCCCGACCAGATCGTCGAGCCCGGCGCCGAGGTCCGGCTCAACGGCACCGACAGCATCGACCCCGACCCCGGCACCCGGCTTGTGTGGTCATGGGCCTACACCGGCTTGACCACCACGCCTCCTATGAGTGAGCGGCCGCTCACCGATTTTCAAGAGAGGATTGCCCTGCGCGGCTTCGTGCCCGACGGCGACGACTATTCCGGTCTCGATCCGCTGGTCGGCGAGGACACCCCCATTCCCCTTTTCGATGCCCCCGAACTCGGCGGGCTTACCAGCGTGCAGCTCACTTTCACCCTCACCCTCACCGACCCGGACGGCGGTCGTGACACCGACACCGTCACCATCGCCGTCACCGGCCGGTTCTTCTCCGGGAACATCGACGGCCCCGACTTTTGCGCCAATCTGAGCCTGGGCGGCCCTCGCAGCTACGCCTTCGACAGCGATGGCGACTCAGTGGCCGATGTGTGCTCAATTCCTTACACCCGCCGGGAGGCAGTGGCCCGCCAAAACGCCCTGGTCACGCTGGCCTCGCTCGATCAACCCCGCTTTCAAACAGCAGTGCTGGCCGCCTGTGTGCAGCTCAACGACGATTATGGCGACGGTCCCGACGCTCTCGACAACGACGCCTGCGAAACCCGCCGGGTGTCGGAACCCCCGTCCCCTGTCGACCCCGCTGCGGCCGATCAGTTCTTCTCCGGAGTCATCGACGGCCCCGATTTCTGCACCAACCTGAGCTTGGGCGGTCCCCGCACCTACGCCTTCGACAGCGATGGCGATGGTGTGGCCGACGTGTGCTCGCTGCCCACCACCCGCCGGGAGGCCATAGCCCGCCAGAATGCCCTTGAAGCCTTTGCCACCCCCCAGGCCGTGTTCGGCAATGCAGTGGCGCTGGCCTGTCGCGAGTTGGGCACTCTCACCTTCGAGGGCGACGCCCCCGGCGATCTGGCCCGCGACGCCTGCGCTTAGTTGTCCAACCTGTCGTTTCCCCCGCTTGGCTGGGTGACCATGCGGGCAGCAGCCGTCGGAAGATTGTTTGGGAGTGTTTGAAACTTCCCCGCCAATCTGACAAACTGTTCGACGTGTTGAGCCGGGGTCAGGCTCAGCCCGTCGAGTGGAGTCAAAGTGGCTCCGTGCCCCATCGGGTCTCGGCGACCCTATAGACTTTGAACCATTGGCCCGGTCTGATAGAAAGTTGCCCATGATGACGATGCTTCACTCGGTTTGGTCCGGCGGCGGGAGTGCTGCTGGTCGTCGCAGGTCCCTGCTCGCGCTCGGGGCGCTGCTGGCGTTAATCGCGAGCGTGCTGATTTGGGTGGCTCCCACCCAGGCGCAGAACTTGAATCCACCGATCGCGATCGCGAGCGTGACCGTGATAGCTGATGATGGCACAGCGAACGCTAATAGGGGGAGCTTGGATGCGTCTGGCAGCTTTGATCCCGGTGATCAAGACGCTGCTGATGGTAATAAAGGGATTAATGTATTCCAGTGGGAGGTTGTGACTGACTCCTACAGTTGGTTGAGCCTCGACAGCTATGATACGGCGATAACATACTTCGATGTCCCCAGCGCTGATCTAGCAGCTCTGTATGGCCAGACGATCGAGTTCAGGGTGACGGTTACCGACGACGATGATCCCCCGGCCTCTGCCAGTGAGATTGTAACGTTCAACATCAACCAGAGACCGATCGCCGATATTGCCGTGTCCGCCTACCTGGAAGACGAAGACTCCAATGAGGAAGGCACTGACCGGTACACCATTGACGCCGTGATAGACGGGCCCGGCGAGAATGGCAACGCCGCCAACGAGTGGGATATCATGGAAAGCGCCCTGTTGGTCTTGGACGGTTCGGGCAGTTCCGATCCTGATCCCAATGGAGAGCTAGGGTATGAATGGAAGCTGATTCATCCAACCATTACTACTGATAATGATATTGGATTACAAGGGACAGGTACCGAAGAGCAGCTGAGCACCGAAGATCCCGATACAGATGGTGTCCAAACGATCGAAAACATTACTGCCGACGAGTCTCCCTACTACGCGTATTACACGCTGACAGTGGCCGACGACGACAACGTGACTTCAACAAGCGTGGTGAAACTCGTAATTCACGATCAACCCGCCGCTCCTGAAGTGAGGGAGATATACAGCGTCGACCCCACAGACCCGTACACCCCCGTTGTTGCAGCTGATGGTGACCCTGTTCCTCAGCCGGTTCTTATCCCACTCCCCACACCCCGGTACGTCGTCGACCCCGGCGTTACCATTACCGTTACCGCCGAGGTTACCGATGCCGATGGAGATGATACGATCACCGACTACGAGTGGTCTACCGGCGAGGAGTTCCCCGACGATGTGAGTACCACCGAAATCGATGAGAGCAAGACGAAGCGCATTGTTGAAGTGCCTGACGACGCCGAAGACGACACGATCATCACCGTCACGTTGACCGTCACCGACAGCAGCGGACTCACCGGCGAGGGATCCGTTGAACTCCTGGTTATCGAAGGCAATAGCCGTCCGTTTGCGAGCGTAAACTTCTCAAGAATAACAGGCAATCCTCCAGCCACAGCTACATTACCACTAGGTTTATCGTATACATACGGAACGTCCGACTCGTTAGACGGCTTGTTGGGCGGCGATATTGACGAAAATAACGAACGCACTGGCAGGACCACCATACGGGGCTTCGGCTTTGATCCCGATCAGCCCGCTAATACGCTGCTCATGACCTGGGTTCAGATTGACACAGAAGCAGGTGCACCGGTTGACCCCGAAACCTACACAGCAGCTCCGGTCCTAGATTTAGAATTTCCCGAACCCGGTGCCGTTTCCTTCGAAGTTCCCGAGATAGGTATTGGTAGTGATACACAACAGGTCACTCTAAACTTTTCGGTGATTGATGAGCACGGAGCGGGCAGTTATATAGCCGTTAACATTGACTATATAGCGGGTAATTCTCCTCCGTCGGCTGATGCCGGTGATGATCAAATTGTGCAGTCCGAGAGCTTCGTGCGACTCAACGGAAGCCGCAGTTCTGCCCTCGACCTGGACGAAGATATTAGTACTTACTCGTGGGTGATCGAAGATATTGCCACCGTTCCTGAGACAAACGAGGTGCCAGTTTCTGTCCAAGAGCAAGTTTTTGATGAGCTAATTCCCAGTTTTATTATTGTGGAGAATAACCAATTCGATAGATATAATGATTTCCCCCTTAAGGCTGCCGATACTCCGTACCCGAACTTCAATGCTCCCAAGGTGCCCGATGGCATCATCGCCATCCAGTTCACCATCAAAATGACGGTCACCGACGGCAGCACAATTTCCGACGAGGATTCGGTGATCATCACGATCTCGAACGAGTTCTTCTCCGGTATCGTCACCGGTCCGAACTTCTGCTCCAACGCCAGCTTGGGCGGCCCCACCACCTACGCCTTCGACAGCGACAGCGACGGTGTGGCCGATCTCTGCTCGCTGCGGACCACTCGCCGAGCCACCGTGGCCCGCCAGAACGCCCTGGAAACGTTGGCCGCCCTTGGTGCGACCTTCGATGTGACCGACGACAACGACACCCCCAGAACGTCTCCGGCGGCCTTTGCCGACCTGGTTATCGGTCGAGAAGGTGTAGATGGAGTCGGCGCAACCCCCGAAGTGAGCGCCGTTGACGGCACTTGCAGCGCACCGGGTTTGGACGAGCTTGGTGATTCCGAGACCGATCTGGCTGCCGATGCCTGCTCGACGGGCCAGGTGTCTGATCCACCGCCTCCGGTTGATCCTACCGTGGCCGGCGAGTTCTTCTCCGGTGTGATCACTGGCCCCAACTTCTGCACCAACCTGAGCTTGGGCGGTCCTCGCACCTACGCCTTCGACAGCGACGACGACGGTGTGGCCGACGTGTGCTCGCTGCCCTACACCCGCCGGGAGGCAGTGGCCCGCCAGAACGCTTTGGAGATGTTCGCAGCGCATTCGCAGTACGGCTCGGCCTTGACCGCGGCCTGCACCGCCTTGGGGAGCACCGACTTCGGCGACGACGAAGACGACTTGGCCGCCGACGAGTGTGTGGTGCCGCCCACCGAATCTGATTTGGGTGATCCACTGCCCACCTCAACCGCCTAGCTCAACTGGTTCATATCAGCAGTGGCCCGGCCCTTGGGGCCGGGCCACTGCGCGTCTCGACAACCCGTTCCCTATGAAGTAGTGCATGGGTGATGCACTTCGCTTTTCAGGCGCCTCGGGCCATGTTGGCGAAGCGGGTGTGGTGTTTGATGAAGGCGAGTCTGGTTTTGCCGGTGGGGCCGGTGCGGTGCTTGGCCACCAGCACTTCAGCGGTGCCGGCGTCTTGGGTTTCAGGGTTGTAGATCTCGTCGCGGTACAGAAACATCACGATGTCGGCGTCCTGTTCGATGGAGCCCGACTCCCGCAGATCGGCCAAGATGGGCCGCTTGTCCTGGCGCTGTTCCAGGTTGCGGGACAGTTGCGACAGCGCCACCACCGGGCATTGCAGCTCGCGGGCCAAGATCTTGAGTCCCCGGCTGATCTCCGAGACCTCCACTTGGCGGTTCTCGGCAGTGTGGCGGCCGGTCATGAGCTGGAGGTAGTCCACGATCACCATGCCCAGCTCGCCGGTCTGGCTGCGCAGCCGCCGAGACTTGCCCCTGATCTCCATGATGGTCACCGCCGGGTTGTCGTCCACCCAGATGGGCGCCTCCGACAAACGGCCGATGGCGGTTGAGAGGTCGGCCCAGTCCTGGTCGGTGAGCTTGCCGGTGCGCACCCGGGTGGCGTCCACCCGGGCCTCAGCGCACAGGATCCGCTGGCTGATCTCGAGCTGGCTCATCTCCAGCGAGAAGATGAGCACCGGCTTGTTGTCCCGCATGGCCGCATGAGCCGCCATGCCCAGCGCGAAGCTGGTCTTGCCCACCGACGGCCGGGCCCCGATCACCACCAGGGTGTTGGGCTGAAGGCCGCTGGTGATCTCGTCGAGGTCGTGGTAGCCGGTGGGCGTTCCGGTGACGATCTCGCCCTGGTCGTAGAGCTTCTCGATGCGCTCCAGGTTGGCCGGCAGCAGCTCGGAGATACGGGCCGTGGTGTCGCCCATGCGGTCGGCGGCCAGCCGGTACACCATGGCCTCGGCCGAGTCCACCGTCTTGACCACGTCGTCGCCGCCCTCGTAGCCCAGCTCGGCGATCTCCCCGCCGACCTCGATGAGCTTTCGCAGCGTGGCCGCCTCGTGGACGATGTTGGCGTACTTGGCCGCATTGGCCGACGCCGGGGTGCCGGTTTGGAGCTTCACCAGCGCGGCGTTGCCCCCCACCTTGTCGGCCACGCCCAGCCGGTTCAACTCGGCCGCCACCGTCACCGCGTCGGCCGGCTCTCCCTTGGCGTAGAGCGAGCACACCGCCTCGTACACATGGGCATGCGCCGGCCGGTAGAAGTGCTCGGGCCGGATCAGGTTCACCGCATCGGCGATGGCGTCGCGGCTCAACAGCATCGCGCCCAGCAGCGCTTCTTCTGCCTCCAGATCGTGGGGCGGCACCCTCCCCAAGCGGCTCGGAGGCGCCGAAGACCGGCCCCCGTCAGAATAGTCGAATGGATCGCTCACAACGGGAGCCAGCCTACCGACACCCGGTGACAACTCTTGTGAGCCGATGTGATATCCACGGTTGACCACTCTCGCGAATCCCCGTTGTGGGGTGCTAGGGGAAGGGCCGTGGATATTGGTGGACAACCTGGGGATTTGCCGAAATCAGCCTCCCCGGGGCTAGTCGGCGGCTATGACCTCGACGGTTATGGGGAACTCCACTTCGGGGTGGGGCTTGGCCGTCACCAGATGGCTGCCCAGATCTTTGATGCCGTCAGAGTCAATGAACTTGCGCTCCAGCATGATGCTGGCCTGCTCGGCCACCGCCCGCACGATGTCGGCGGTGGTGACCGATCCGAACAGCCTGCCCCCCTCACCGGCCCGGGCTGCGATGTGGATGGGGGTGGACACCAGCCGGGAGGCCATCTCCTGGGCCTCGGCCAGCTCCTTGGCGTCTTTCAGCTCGCGTGACTTCCGCATGCGCTCGGCTTGGCGCTCAGCCCCCGGCGACGACTTCAACGCCTTGCCGGCCGGGATCAGGTAGTTGCGGGCGTAGCCGTCGGCCACTTCCACCACGTCGCCCTTTTTGCCCAGGGCATCCACATTGTCGCGCAGCACCACTTTCATGACACCGTCTCCTTCATGACACCGTCTCTTCTTCGGCATCGGCCTCGGCTGCGTCAGGGGCGACCGCCTCCTCCTCGACAGGCGTCTCCATGGTGGTGCCGTCGGCGGCCATCTCCAAGGCCTCCGGCTCTTCGCCGTCCATGTCCTCAGTCGGCCGCATGCCGGGCGGCGGCGCAGTGGGCTGGGGTGCCGGTCCGTCGATGCGGCTGTCGTCCCTCATCCGGGATGCGCTGCGTTGGGTGGTGATCCGGTTGTTGTAGGGGAGGAGCGCCATCTCACGAGCGTTCTTGATAGCCCGGGCGATCTCCTTCTGCTGCTGCTGGTTGTTGCCGGTCACCTGGCGGGCCCGGATCTTGGCCCGGTCGGACATGAACCGCCGCAGCAGGTTGATGTCCTTCCAATCCACGTAGCCGATGCTCTCCTGGGTCAGCACGCTGACCTTCTTCTTGCGGCGGCGGCTGGCGTCCTTGGCCTTCGGCTTCTTCGGTCCCTTGGCCATCAGAACGGCTCCTCGTCAACTTGGTAGTCGGGAGTTTGGCTGCGCGGAGCACGTCCGCTCCCGCCGCCCTGGTAGCGGCCTCCTCCGCTCCCGTCGCGTCCACCGCCGCTGTCGCGCCGCTCATTGCGGATCACCTCGACGGTGGCCCACCGCAGGCTGGGCGACACCTCATCGGCGATGATCTCGATCTTGGAGCGGCGATCGCCGTCCTGGGTCTCCCATGACCGCTGCTCCATGCGCCCGCTGACCACCACCCGAGTGCCCTTCACCAAGCTCTCGCTCACGTTCTCGGCCAGGGTGTTCCAACAGGTCACGTCGAAGAACGACACCTGCTCTTCGGTCTCGTTGGTCTGGCGGTTCTGCCAGCGCCGGTTCCAGGCCAGCCCAAACGTGGCCACCGCGCTGCCGCCGGGGGTGAATCGAAGCTCTGGATCTCTGGTCATGTTCCCGGTGACGGTCACTGTGTTGTCAAATGCCATCTCTGTATCTCCTTGATTACCCGGCCGCAACCAGGGGGGTGCCGTCGCCCAGCAGGCCGCGCCGGGCGGCTTCGTTATCGGGCAGACGGATCAGCTTGTGGCGGACCACATCGTCCGCGAGTCGCAGGAGGCGCTCCATGGTTTCCATCTCGCGCGCCTCGGTCACGAATTCGAGGACCAGGTAATAGCCCTCGTGCTGATGGTTGATCTCGTAGGCGAAGCGGCGCTTGCCCCAGCGGTCCTCGGTCTTCACCTGGCCTCCGTGGGCCTCGATGTTCTCGGTGACCTGCTCGACGCGGGCGGCCACGTCGGACTCTTCGACGCCCACGTCCATGATGATCATCATTTCGTATGCCCGCATGGCGAACTCACCTCCCTGTGGACCCAGCACCAACCGGGGCCCCGATTACCGGGGCAGGGGCCTTTGTTGCACCGGGAACTCTATCGGATGATTTTGGGGTCCACTACATCGACCCCCATTGTCCCCACAGGTGTGACAGATCCCCCTGTGAGAGGGGTGGGCGACTAGCCCTGGTGCCCGTACAAGCCGAGCGCCATCACCTCGTCGGGGTTCATCTCGTAGCACTCGGCCAGGTCGGGGAACGCCCTGGAGCGCACGTCGGCCGCGAACCGGGCCAAGGCGTTCACGCCGTCGTCGTGCAGGGTGGCGTAGCGGCGCACGAACCGGGGGCGCATCCTGGTTTCCAGCCCCAAAACGTCGTGGAACACCAGCACCTGGCCGTCGCAGTGGCCGCCGGCGCCGATGCCGATGGTGGGCACGTCCACCGCATCGGTGATCATCTGGCCCACCGCGGCCGGCATCCCCTCGAGCACGATGGCGAAGCATCCGGCGTGGGCCAGCGCCTTGGCGTCGGCCACCAAGCCGAGCGCGGCCTCGCTGCTGCGCCCCTGCACCCGGTAGCCCCCCTGGGCCAGCATCGACTGGGGGGTGAGCCCCAGATGGCCCATCACCGGCACTTGGGCCGACACGATGGCCTCGATCATCGGCACCCGCTCCGAGCCGCCTTCCAGCTTCACCGCTTGGGCCCCGGCCCGCACCAGCTTGGCCGCGTTGGCCACCGTATCGGCCGCCGACACGTGGTAGCTCATCCACGGCATGTCGGCCACCACCATGGCCCGGGGGCGGGTGCGGGCCACCGCCGCGGTGTGGTGGGCCATCTCGTCGATGGCCACGCTCATGGTATCGTCGTGGCCCAGCACCACCATGGCCACCGAGTCGCCCACCAAGATCAGGTCGGCGCCCGCTTCGTCGGCCATGCGAGCGCTGGGAGCGTCGTAGGCGGTGAGCATGACGAGGGGGTCGTCGCCTTGGCTCGTCTTTCGTCTGGAGATAGCCGGTGCGGAGAGCTTGGCACCCATCGTTGTTCTCCTTCCCCGTCCAGCGCACTTCGGCTGCCGGCGGTCGCTTTTACTCTAGTCCATCGCCTCGGCGCCCATGCCAACCCCTCGCCTGCATCCGTCCGCTACTCGGCTACTAGCTTCGGGGCCATGGACGATTTGCTGGACCGGACCGACGCGGTGGGGCTGGCCGATGCCATTCGGGCGGGGGAGGTGTCGGAGGCCGAGGTGCTCGACGCCACGCTGGCCCGCATCGACCAGCGCAACCCGGCGCTGAACGCCATCACCACCGCGGTCGATCCTGAGCCGGCCGCCGACGGGCGGCTGAGGGGGGTGCCGTTCGCCGTCAAAGACCTGCACTTCGCCATGCGGGGCACGGTGACCACCCACGGGTCGCGCTTTTTCGCCGACGCCCCGGTGTCGGGCCACGATGCCGAGGTGGTGCGCCGCTACCGGGCCGCCGGACTGGTGCTGGTGGGCCGCACCAACTCCCCCGAGTTCGGCCTGTCCACCACCACCGAGCCGGCCCTGTTCGGCCCGTGCGCCAACCCGCTCGACCCCACCCGCAGCGCGGGCGGCTCCAGCGGCGGGGCATCATCCGCGGTGGCCTCGGGGATGCTCACGGTGGCCCATGCCTCCGATGGGGGCGGCTCCATCCGCATACCATCGTCGGCCTGCGGGCTGTTCGGGCTCAAGCCCACCCGGGGCCGCATCAGCTTCGCCCCCGACGCCGGTGAGGGGTGGAGCGGCTATAGCTGCACCCACGTGATCAGCCGCACGGTGCGCGACAGCGCCGTGCTGTTGGACCTCACCGCCGGCCCGGCGCCTGGCGATCCCTATGTCGCCCCCGAGCCCACCGGACCCTACGAGGAGGCCATAGCCAGTCCGCCACCGGTGCTGCGCATTGCGGTGTGGGACGGCTCGGCCGACAGAATCGAGATCGACTCGGTAGCCCGGGGAGCCCTGGATGCCGCCGTGGCGCTGTGCGAGCAGCTCGGCCATCACATCGAGGAGGCCGACCTGCCGGTGCGCCGGGGAATGGGCGGCCCCCAGGGGGTGATCACCTGCGCCCACACCGCCGCGCTGGTGGCCCGCCGGACGGCCCAGGCTGGGCGTCCCCCCGCCGACGACGACCTGGAGCCGGTGGCCAAGTCGCTGGTGGCCCGGGCCGCCGCTCTTTCGGCCGCCGACTACGCCCAGGCCCTGGCGGACACCCACCGGTTGGGTCGGCTCATGGCCGCCTATCACGCCACCGGCATCGACTTGGTGCTCACCCCTGCCCTGGCCACCGTCCCGCCGCTTTTGGGCGAGCTGGTGGCCACCGACGACAACGTGGCCCAGTGGGGTGCCCGCCAAGGGTCCTACAGCCCGTTTTGCGCCATGGCCAACGCCACCGGCCAGCCGGCCATGTCGGTGCCCTTGTACTTCGACGATCGGGGCCTCACCGTGGGCAGCCACTTCATTGCCCCCTACGGCGGCGAGGCCGTGCTGTTGCAACTGGCCGCCCAACTCGAAGAAGCCCAGCCATTCTGGCCTCGACTCTGACCGATCGGAAGGGTCGCAGATCCAATATCAAGAATAGTAATTAAATACGTAATCGAGATATTGAAATACGTAATCGAGATATTGAAATACGTAATCGAGATATTGACAAGTGCAGCCGTGAATGAGAAGCTCCCTCTCAGAAGAATGTTTCCAATCCCGAGATGGAGCTTCTCGATCATGAGATTCAAAGCACTAACCGCGATAATGAGTTTACTGGCAGCGAGCACACTGGCTTTGTCTGTGCTTGCGGCCCCGGCTTTGGCGCAGTCGGTTCCGGCTGCGCCGGCCAATTTGGCGGCCACCACGGGTGATGGCCAGGTGACGTTGGACTGGGATGATCCCTCTGACAGCTCGATCACCGGCTACGACTATCGGGTGGGGACAACCTCGAACGGCACGACCACCTGGAGCCCGGACTGGGGCGGCATCTCCGGCAGCGACGACTCCACGACGTCGTACACGGTGACGGGGCTGACCAACGACACCGCCTACACCTTCGAGGTGCGGGCTGTCAACGCCAATGGCGACGGGACGGCATCCAGCGTGACCGCCACCCCGATCGCGGTGCCGGGCGCGCCGGCTGGTTTGTGGGCTGAGCCTGCCACCGGGCAGGTGACGCTGCGGTGGGACGACCCGTCTGATGCGGGGATCTCCGGCTATGAGTACCGGGTGGGCACCACCTCGGCCGGTGTGACGACGTGGAGCCCGGACTGGGGCGACGTCTCCGGCAGCGACGCGACCACGGTGTCGCATGTGGTGACGGGGCTGACCGACGGGACCGCCTACGATTTCGAGGTGCGGGCTGTGAACGCCTCCGGCGACGGGACGGCGGCTGCGGTGGCGATGACGCCGAGGCTGATCGGGACGGTGACGTCTGATCCGCTGACGGCGCCGTCGGCGGCGTCGCACACCTTCGATGTGTCGGGGTCGGGGTTCGACGCGAATCAGTCTTTGAACGTGATCCCGTGCACGGTGCCGGGCGCCACGCTCACGCCGTTGTCGACGGTGCTGGAGATCGCCGAGCAGGCCTCGACGATGAGCGACACCGACTGCGTCCTCGCCGGGACCCTGGTGGTGACCACCGACGCCAGCGGGGACTTCGAGGTCGAAGACGCCACCGCGACGGTGGGGGCGAACTTCGCGTGGGCGGTCAGCGACACGGCCAACACCCAGGGCGGCTTGCACCTGGTGTTCATCGTCCCGGCGCCGGGCGCGCCGGCTGGTTTGTGGGCTGAGCCTGCCACCGGGCAGGTGACGCTGCGGTGGGACGACCCGTCTGATGCGGGGATCTCCGGCTATGAGTACCGGGTGGGCACCACCTCGGCCGGTGTGACGACGTGGAGCCCGGACTGGGGCGACGTCTCCGGCAGCGACGCGACCACGGTGTCGCATGTGGTGACGGGGCTGACCGACGGGACCGTCTACGATTTCGAGGTGCGGGCTGTGAACACCTCCGGCGACGGGACGGCGGCTGCGGTGGCGATGACGCCGAGGCTGATCGGGACGGTGACGTCTGATCCGCTGACGGCGCCGTCGGCGGCGTCGCACACCTTCGATGTGTCGGGGTCGGGGTTCGACGCGAATCAGTCTTTGAACGTGATCCCGTGCACGGTGCCGGGCGCCACGCTCACGCCGTTGTCGACGGTGCTGGAGATCGCCGAGCAGGCCTCGACGATGAGCGACACCGACTGCGTCCTCGCCGGGACCCAGGTGGTGACCACCGACGCCAGCGGGGACTTCGAGGTCGAAGACGCCACCGCGACGGTGGGGGCGAACTTCGCGTGGGCGGTCAGCGACACGGCCAACACCCAGGGCGGCTTGCACCTGGTGTTCATCGTCCCGGCGCCGGGCGCGCCGGCTGGTTTGTGGGCTGAGCCTGCCACCGGGCAGGTGACGCTGCGGTGGGACGACCCGTCTGATGCGGGGATCTCCGGCTATGAGTACCGGGTGGGCACCACCTCGGCCGGTGTGACGACGTGGAGCCCGGACTGGGGCGACGTCTCCGGCAGCGACGCGACCACGGTGTCGCATGTGGTGACGGGGCTGACCGACGGGACCGTCTACGATTTCGAGGTGCGGGCTGTGAACACCTCCGGCGACGGGACGGCGGCTGCGGTGGCGATGACGCCGAGGCTGATCGGGACGGTGACGTCTGATCCGCTGACGGCGCCGTCGGCGGCGTCGCACACCTTCGATGTGTCGGGGTCGGGGTTCGACGCGAATCAGTCTTTGAACGTGATCCCGTGCACGGTGCCGGGCGCCACGCTCACGCCGTTGTCGACGGTGCTGGAGATCGCCGAGCAGGCCTCGACGATGAGCGACACCGACTGCGTCCTCGCCGGGACCCAGGTGGTGACCACCGACGCCAGCGGGGACTTCGAGGTCGAAGACGCCACCGCGACGGTGGGGGCGAACTTCGCGTGGGCGGTCAGCGACACGGCCAACACCCAGGGCGGCTTGCACCTGGTGTTCATCGTCCCGGCGCCGGGCGCGCCGGCTGGTTTGTGGGCTGAGCCTGCCACCGGGCAGGTGACGCTGCGGTGGGACGACCCGTCTGATGCGGGGATCACCGGCTATGAGTACCGGGTGGGCACCACCTCGGCCGGTGTGACGACGTGGAGCCCGGACTGGGGCGACGTCTCCGGCAGCGACGCGACCACGGTGTCGCATGTGGTGACGGGGCTGACCGACGGGACCGCCTACGATTTCGAGGTGCGGGCTGCGAACACCTCCGGCGGGGGCACCGCGGCTGCGGTGGCGATGACGCCGAGGCTGATCGGGACGGTGACGTCTGATCCGCTGACGGCGCCGTCGGCGGCGTCGCACACCTTCGATGTGTCGGGGTCGGGGTTCGACGCGAATCAGTCTTTGAACGTGATCCCGTGCACGGTGCCGGGCGCCACGCTCACGCCGTTGTCGACGGTGCTGGAGATCGCCGAGCAGGCCTCGACGATGAGCGACACCGACTGCGTCCTCGCCGGGACCCTGGTGGTGACCACCGACGCCAGCGGGGACTTCGAGGTCGAAGACGCCACCGCGACGGTGGGGGCGAACTTCGCGTGGGCGGTCAGCGACACGGCCAACACCCAGGGCGGCTTGCACCTGGTGTTCATCGTCCCGGCGCCGGGCGCGCCGGCTGGTTTGTGGGCTGAGCCTGCCACCGGGCAGGTGACGCTGCGGTGGGACGACCCGTCTGATGCGGGGATCACCGGCTATGAGTACCGGGTGGGCACCACCTCGGCCGGTGTGACGACGTGGAGCCCGGACTGGGGCGACGTCTCCGGCAGCGACGCGACCACGGTGTCGCATGTGGTGACGGGGCTGACCGACGGGACCGCCTACGATTTCGAGGTGCGGGCTGTGAACACCTCCGGCGACGGGACGGCGGCTGCGGTGGCGATGACGCCGAGGCTGATCGGGACGGTGACGTCTGATCCGCTGACGGCGCCGTCGGCGGCGTCGCACACCTTCGATGTGTCGGGGTCGGGGTTCGACGCGAATCAGTCTTTGAACGTGATCCCGTGCACGGTGCCGGGCGCCACGCTCACGCCGTTGTCGACGGTGCTGGAGATCGCCGAGCAGGCCTCGACGATGAGCGACACCGACTGCGTCCTCGCCGGGACCCAGGTGGTGACCACCGACGCCAGCGGGGACTTCGAGGTCGAAGACGCCACCGCGACGGTGGGGGCGAACTTCGCGTGGGCGGTCAGCGACACGGCCAACACCCAGGGCGGCTTGCACCTGGTGTTCATCGTCCCGGCGCCGGGCGCGCCGGCTGGTTTGTGGGCTGAGCCTGCCACCGGGCAGGTGACGCTGCGGTGGGACGACCCGTCTGATGCGGGGATCACCGGCTATGAGTACCGGGTGGGCACCACCTCGGCCGGTGTGACGACGTGGAGCCCGGACTGGGGCGACGTCTCCGGCAGCGACGCGACCACGGTGTCGCATGTGGTGACGGGGCTGACCGACGGGACCGCCTACGATTTCGAGGTGCGGGCTGTGAACACCTCCGGCGGGGGCACCGCGGCTGCGGTGGCGATGACGCCGAGGCTGATCGGGACGGTGACGTCTGATCCGCTGACGGCGCCGTCGGCGGCGTCGCACACCTTCGATGTGTCGGGGTCGGGGTTCGACGCGAATCAGTCTTTGAACGTGATCCCGTGCACGGTGCCGGGCGCCACGCTCACGCCGTTGTCGACGGTGCTGGAGATCGCCGAGCAGGCCTCGACGATGAGCGACACCGACTGCGTCCTCGCCGGGACCCAGGTGGTGACCACCGACGCCAGCGGGGACTTCGAGGTCGAAGACGCCACCGCGACGGTGGGGGCGAACTTCGCGTGGGCGGTCAGCGACACGGCCAACACCCAGGGCGGCTTGCACCTGGTGTTCATCGTCCCGGCGCCGGGCGCGCCGGCTGGTTTGTGGGCTGAGCCTGCCACCGGGCAGGTGACGCTGCGGTGGGACGACCCGTCTGATGCGGGGATCTCCGGCTATGAGTACCGGGTGGGCACCACCTCGGCCGGTGTGACGACGTGGAGCCCGGACTGGGGCGACGTCTCCGGCAGCGACGCGACCACGGTGTCGCATGTGGTGACGGGGCTGACCGACGGGACCGCCTACGATTTCGAGGTGCGGGCTGCGAACACCTCCGGCGGGGGCACCGCGGCTGCGGTGGCGATGACGCCGAGGCTGATCGGGACGGTGACGTCTGATCCGCTGACGGCGCCGTCGGCGGCGTCGCACACCTTCGATGTGTCGGGGTCGGGGTTCGACGCGAATCAGTCTTTGAACGTGATCCCGTGCACGGTGCCGGGCGCCACGCTCACGCCGTTGTCGACGGTGCTGGAGATCGCCGAGCAGGCCTCGACGATGAGCGACACCGACTGCGTCCTCGCCGGGACCCAGGTGGTGACCACCGACGCCAGCGGGGACTTCGAGGTCGAAGACGCCACCGCGACGGTGGGGGCGAACTTCGCGTGGGCGGTCAGCGACACGGCCAACACCCAGGGCGGCTTGCACCTGGTGTTCATCGTCCCGGCGCCGGGCGCGCCGGCTGGTTTGTGGGCTGAGCCTGCCACCGGGCAGGTGACGCTGCGGTGGGACGACCCGTCTGATGCGGGGATCTCCGGCTATGAGTACCGGGTGGGCACCACCTCGGCCGGTGTGACGACGTGGAGCCCGGACTGGGGCGACGTCTCCGGCAGCGACGCGACCACGGTGTCGCATGTGGTGACGGGGCTGACCGACGGGACCGCCTACGATTTCGAGGTGCGGGCTGTGAACACCTCCGGCGGGGGCACCGCGGCTGCGGTGGCGATGACGCCGAGGCTGATCGGGACGGTGACGTCTGATCCGCTGACGGCGCCGTCGGCGGCGTCGCACACCTTCGATGTGTCGGGGTCGGGGTTCGACGCGAATCAGTCTTTGAACGTGATCCCGTGCACGGTGCCGGGCGCCACGCTCACGCCGTTGTCGACGGTGCTGGAGATCGCCGAGCAGGCCTCGACGATGAGCGACACCGACTGCGTCCTCGCCGGGACCCAGGTGGTGACCACCGACGCCAGCGGGGACTTCGAGGTCGAAGACGCCACCGCGACGGTGGGGGCGAACTTCGCGTGGGCGGTCAGCGACACGGCCAACACCCAGGGCGGCTTGCACCTGGTGTTCATCGTCCCGGCGCCGGGCGCGCCGGCTGGTTTGTGGGCTGAGCCTGCCACCGGGCAGGTGACGCTGCGGTGGGACGACCCGTCTGATGCGGGGATCTCCGGCTATGAGTACCGGGTGGGCACCACCTCGGCCGGTGTGACGACGTGGAGCCCGGACTGGGGCGACGTCTCCGGCAGCGACGCGACCACGGTGTCGCATGTGGTGACGGGGCTGACCGACGGGACCGCCTACGATTTCGAGGTGCGGGCTGTGAACACCTCCGGCGGGGGCACCGCGGCTGCGGTGGCGATGACGCCGAGGCTGATCGGGACGGTGACGTCTGATCCGCTGACGGCGCCGTCGGCGGCGTCGCACACCTTCGATGTGTCGGGGTCGGGGTTCGACGCGAATCAGTCTTTGAACGTGATCCCGTGCACGGTGCCGGGCGCCACGCTCACGCCGTTGTCGACGGTGCTGGAGATCGCCGAGCAGGCCTCGACGATGAGCGACACCGACTGCGTCCTCGCCGGGACCCTGTTGGTGACCACCGACGCCAGCGGGGACTTCGAGGTCGAAGACGCCACCGCGACGGTGGGGGCGAACTTCGCGTGGGCGGTCAGCGACACGGCCAACACCCAGGGCGGCTTGCACCTGGTGTTCATCGTCCCGGCGCCGGGCGCGCCGGCTGGTTTGTGGGCTGAGCCTGCCACCGGGCAGGTGACGCTGCGGTGGGACGACCCGTCTGATGCGGGGATCTCCGGCTATGAGTACCGGGTGGGCACCACCTCGGCCGGTGTGACGACGTGGAGCCCGGACTGGGGCGACGTCTCCGGCAGCGACGCGACCACGGTGTCGCATGTGGTGACGGGGCTGACCGACGGGACCGCCTACGATTTCGAGGTGCGGGCTGCGAACACCTCCGGCGGGGGCACCGCGGCTGCGGTGGCGATGACGCCGAGGCTGATCGGGACGGTGACGTCTGATCCGCTGACGGCGCCGTCGGCGGCGTCGCACACCTTCGATGTGTCGGGGTCGGGGTTCGACGCGAATCAGTCTTTGAACGTGATCCCGTGCACGGTGCCGGGCGCCACGCTCACGCCGTTGTCGACGGTGCTGGAGATCGCCGAGCAGGCCTCGACGATGAGCGACACCGACTGCGTCCTCGCCGGGACCCAGGTGGTGACCACCGACGCCAGCGGGGACTTCGAGGTCGAAGACGCCACCGCGACGGTGGGGGCGAACTTCGCGTGGGCGGTCAGCGACACGGCCAACACCCAGGGCGGCTTGCACCTGGTGTTCATCGTCCCGGCGCCGGGCGCGCCGGCTGGTTTGTGGGCTGAGCCTGCCACCGGGCAGGTGACGCTGCGGTGGGACGACCCGTCTGATGCGGGGATCTCCGGCTATGAGTACCGGGTGGGCACCACCTCGGCCGGTGTGACGACGTGGAGCCCGGACTGGGGCGACGTCTCCGGCAGCGACGCGACCACGGTGTCGCATGTGGTGACGGGGCTGACCGACGGGACCGCCTACGATTTCGAGGTGCGGGCTGTGAACACCTCCGGCGGGGGCACCGCGGCTGCGGTGGCGATGACGCCGAGGCTGATCGGGACGGTGACGTCTGATCCGCTGACGGCGCCGTCGGCGGCGTCGCACACCTTCGATGTGTCGGGGTCGGGGTTCGACGCGAATCAGTCTTTGAACGTGATCCCGTGCACGGTGCCGGGCGCCACGCTCACGCCGTTGTCGACGGTGCTGGAGATCGCCGAGCAGGCCTCGACGATGAGCGACACCGACTGCGTCCTCGCCGGGACCCAGGTGGTGACCACCGACGCCAGCGGGGACTTCGAGGTCGAAGACGCCACCGCGACGGTGGGGGCGAACTTCGCGTGGGCGGTCAGCGACACGGCCAACACCCAGGGCGGCTTGCACCTGGTGTTCATCGTCCCGGCGCCGGGCGCGCCGGCTGGTTTGTGGGCTGAGCCTGCCACCGGGCAGGTGACGCTGCGGTGGGACGACCCGTCTGATGCGGGGATCTCCGGCTATGAGTACCGGGTGGGCACCACCTCGGCCGGTGTGACGACGTGGAGCCCGGACTGGGGCGACGTCTCCGGCAGCGACGCGACCACGGTGTCGCATGTGGTGACGGGGCTGACCGACGGGACCGCCTACGATTTCGAGGTGCGGGCTGTGAACACCTCCGGCGGGGGCACCGCGGCTGCGGTGGCGATGACGCCGAGGCTGATCGGGACGGTGACGTCTGATCCGCTGACGGCGCCGTCGGCGGCGTCGCACACCTTCGATGTGTCGGGGTCGGGGTTCGACGCGAATCAGTCTTTGAACGTGATCCCGTGCACGGTGCCGGGCGCCACGCTCACGCCGTTGTCGACGGTGCTGGAGATCGCCGAGCAGGCCTCGACGATGAGCGACACCGACTGCGTCCTCGCCGGGACCCAGGTGGTGACCACCGACGCCAGCGGGGACTTCGAGGTCGAAGACGCCACCGCGACGGTGGGGGCGAACTTCGCGTGGGCGGTCAGCGACACGGCCAACACCCAGGGCGGCTTGCACCTGGTGTTCATCGTCCCGGTGCCGGGCGCGCCGGCTGGTTTGTGGGCTGAGCCTGCCACCGGGCAGGTGACGCTGCGGTGGGACGACCCGTCTGATGCGGGGATCTCCGGCTATGAGTACCGGGTGGGCACCACCTCGGCCGGTGTGACGACGTGGAGCCCGGACTGGGGCGACGTCTCCGGCAGCGACGCGACCACGGTGTCGCATGTGGTGACGGGGCTGACCGACGGGACCGCCTACGATTTCGAGGTGCGGGCTGCGAACACCTCCGGCGGGGGCACCGCGGCTGCGGTGGCGATGACGCCGAGGCTGATCGGGACGGTGACGTCTGATCCGCTGACGGCGCCGTCGGCGGCGTCGCACACCTTCGATGTGTCGGGGTCGGGGTTCGACGCGAATCAGTCTTTGAACGTGATCCCGTGCACGGTGCCGGGCGCCACGCTCACGCCGTTGTCGACGGTGCTGGAGATCGCCGAGCAGGCCTCGACGATGAGCGACACCGACTGCGTCCTCGCCGGGACCCAGGTGGTGACCACCGACGCCAGCGGGGACTTCGAGGTCGAAGACGCCACCGCGACGGTGGGGGCGAACTTCGCGTGGGCGGTCAGCGACACGGCCAACACCCAGGGCGGCTTGCACCTGGTGTTCATCGTCCCGGCGCCGGGCGCGCCGGCCAATTTGACGGCCACAGCGGGCGACGCGCAGGTGACGCTGAGCTGGGACGACCCGTCTGATGCGGGGATCACCGGCTATGAGTACCGGGTGGGCACCACCTCGGCCGGTGTGACGACGTGGAGCCCGGACTGGGGCGACGTCTCCGGCAGCGACGCGACCACGGTGTCGCATGTGGTGACGGGGCTGACCAACGGGACCGCCTACGACTTCGAGGTGCGGGCTGCGAACACCTCCGGCGGCGGCACCGCGGCCAGCGCGACCGCCACCCCGATCGCGCCGCCGGGCGCGCCGGCCAATTTGACGGCCACAGCGGGCGACGCGCAGGTGGAGCTGAGCTGGGACGATCCCTCTGACACCTCGATCACCGGCTACGAGTACCGGGTGGGCACCACCTCGGCCGGTGTGACGACGTGGAGCCCGGACTGGGGCGACGTCTCCGGCAGCGACGCGACCACGACGTCGTACACGGTGACGGGGCTGACCAACGACACCGCCTACACCTTCGAGGTGCGGGCCGTCAACGCCTCCGGCGACGGGACCGAGGCCAGCGCGACCGCCACCCCGATCGCGGTGCCGGGCGCGCCGGCCAATTTGGCGGGCGCGGCGGGCGACGCGCAGGTGGAGCTGAGCTGGGACGATCCCTCTGACACCTCGATCACCGGCTACGAGTACCGGGTCGGCACCACCGCCACCGACGGCACGGTCACGTGGAGCCCGGACTGGGGCGACGTCTCCGGCAGCGACGCGACCACGACGTCGTACACGGTGACGGGGCTGACCAACGACACCGCCTACACCTTCGAGGTGCGGGCCGTCAACGCCTCCGGCGGCGGGACCGAGGCCAGCGTGACCGCCACCCCGATCGCGGTGCCGGGCGCGCCGGCCAATTTGACGGCCACAGCGGGCGACGCGCAGGTGACGCTGAGCTGGGACGACCCGTCTGATGCGGGGATCTCCGGCTATGAGTACCGGGTGGGCACCACCTCGGCCGGTGTGACGACGTGGAGCCCGGACTGGGGCGACGTCTCCGGCAGCGACGCGACCACGGTGTCGCATGTGGTGACGGGGCTGACCAACGACACCGCCTACACCTTCGAGGTGCGGGCCGTCAACGCCTCCGGCGACGGCACCGCGGCCAGCGCGACCGCCACCCCGATCGCGCCGCCGGGCGCGCCGGCCAATTTGACGGCCACAGCGGGCGACGCGCAGGTGGAGCTGAGCTGGGACGATCCCTCTGACACCTCGATCACCGGCTATGAGTACCGGGTGGGCACCACCTCGGCCGGTGTGACGACGTGGAGCCCGGACTGGGGCGACGTCTCCGGCAGCGACGCGACCACGACGTCGTACACGGTGACGGGGCTGACCAACGACACCGCCTACACCTTCGAGGTGCGGGCCGTCAACGCCTCCGGCGACGGGACCGAGGCCAGCGCGACCGCCACCCCGATCGCGGTGCCGGGCGCGCCGGCCAATTTGGCGGGCGCGGCGGGCGACGCGCAGGTGGAGCTGAGCTGGGACGATCCCTCTGACACCTCGATCTCCGGCTATGAGTACCGGGTGGGCACCACCTCGGCCGGTGTGACGACGTGGAGCCCGGACTGGGGCGACGTCTCCGGCAGCGACGCGACCACGACGTCGTACACGGTGACGGGGCTGACCAACGACACCGCCTACACCTTCGAGGTGCGGGCCGTCAACGCCTCCGGCGGCGGGACCGAGGCCAGCGTGACCGCCACCCCGATCGCGGTGCCGGGCGCGCCGGCTGGTTTGTGGGCTGAGCCTGCCACCGGGCAGGTGACGCTGCGGTGGGACGACCCGTCTGATGCGGGGATCTCCGGCTATGAGTACCGGGTGGGCACCACCTCGGCCGGTGTGACGACGTGGAGCCCGGACTGGGGCGACGTCTCCGGCAGCGACGCGACCACGGTGTCGCATGTGGTGACGGGGCTGACCGACGGGACCGTCTACGATTTCGAGGTGCGGGCTGTGAACGCCTCCGGCGACGGGACGGCGGCTGCGGTGGCGATGACGCCGAGGCTGATCGGGACGGTGACGTCTGATCCGCTGACGGCGCCGTCGGCGGCGTCGCACACCTTCGATGTGTCGGGGTCGGGGTTCGACGCGAATCAGTCTTTGAACGTGATCCCGTGCACGGTGCCGGGCGCCACGCTCACGCCGTTGTCGACGGTGCTGGAGATCGCCGAGCAGGCCTCGACGATGAGCGACACCGACTGCGTCCTCGCCGGGACCCAGGTGGTGACCACCGACGCCAGCGGGGACTTCGAGGTCGAAGACGCCACCGCGACGGTGGGGGCGAACTTCGCGTGGGCGGTCAGCGACACGGCCAACACCCAGGGCGGCTTGCACCTGGTGTTCATCGTCCCGGCGCCGGGCGCGCCGGCTGGTTTGTGGGCTGAGCCTGCCACCGGGCAGGTGACGCTGCGGTGGGACGACCCGTCTGATGCGGGGATCTCCGGCTATGAGTACCGGGTGGGCACCACCTCGGCCGGTGTGACGACGTGGAGCCCGGACTGGGGCGACGTCTCCGGCAGCGACGCGACCACGGTGTCGCATGTGGTGACGGGGCTGACCGACGGGACCGCCTACGATTTCGAGGTGCGGGCTGTGAACACCTCCGGCGGGGGCACCGCGGCTGCGGTGGCGATGACGCCGAGGCTGATCGGGACGGTGACGTCTGATCCGCTGACGGCGCCGTCGGCGGCGTCGCACACCTTCGATGTGTCGGGGTCGGGGTTCGACGCGAATCAGTCTTTGAACGTGATCCCGTGCACGGTGCCGGGCGCCACGCTCACGCCGTTGTCGACGGTGCTGGAGATCGCCGAGCAGGCCTCGACGATGAGCGACACCGACTGCGTCCTCGCCGGGACCCAGGTGGTGACCACCGACGCCAGCGGGGACTTCGAGGTCGAAGACGCCACCGCGACGGTGGGGGCGAACTTCGCGTGGGCGGTCAGCGACACGGCCAACACCCAGGGCGGCTTGCACCTGGTGTTCATCGTCCCGGCGCCGGGCGCGCCGGCTGGTTTGTGGGCTGAGCCTGCCACCGGGCAGGTGACGCTGCGGTGGGACGACCCGTCTGATGCGGGGATCTCCGGCTATGAGTACCGGGTGGGCACCACCTCGGCCGGTGTGACGACGTGGAGCCCGGACTGGGGCGACGTCTCCGGCAGCGACGCGACCACGGTGTCGCATGTGGTGACGGGGCTGACCGACGGGACCGCCTACGATTTCGAGGTGCGGGCTGTGAACACCTCCGGCGGGGGCACCGCGGCTGCGGTGGCGATGACGCCGAGGCTGATCGGGACGGTGACGTCTGATCCGCTGACGGCGCCGTCGGCGGCGTCGCACACCTTCGATGTGTCGGGGTCGGGGTTCGACGCGAATCAGTCTTTGAACGTGATCCCGTGCACGGTGCCGGGCGCCACGCTCACGCCGTTGTCGACGGTGCTGGAGATCGCCGAGCAGGCCTCGACGATGAGCGACACCGACTGCGTCCTCGCCGGGACCCAGGTGGTGACCACCGACGCCAGCGGGGACTTCGAGGTCGAAGACGCCACCGCGACGGTGGGGGCGAACTTCGCGTGGGCGGTCAGCGACACGGCCAACACCCAGGGCGGCTTGCACCTGGTGTTCATCGTCCCGGCGCCGGGCGCGCCGGCTGGTTTGTGGGCTGAGCCTGCCACCGGGCAGGTGACGCTGCGGTGGGACGACCCGTCTGATGCGGGGATCTCCGGCTATGAGTACCGGGTGGGCACCACCTCGGCCGGTGTGACGACGTGGAGCCCGGACTGGGGCGACGTCTCCGGCAGCGACGCGACCACGGTGTCGCATGTGGTGACGGGGCTGACCGACGGGACCGCCTACGATTTCGAGGTGCGGGCTGTGAACACCTCCGGCGGGGGCACCGCGGCTGCGGTGGCGATGACGCCGAGGCTGATCGGGACGGTGACGTCTGATCCGCTGACGGCGCCGTCGGCGGCGTCGCACACCTTCGATGTGTCGGGGTCGGGGTTCGACGCGAATCAGTCTTTGAACGTGATCCCGTGCACGGTGCCGGGCGCCACGCTCACGCCGTTGTCGACGGTGCTGGAGATCGCCGAGCAGGCCTCGACGATGAGCGACACCGACTGCGTCCTCGCCGGGACCCAGGTGGTGACCACCGACGCCAGCGGGGACTTCGAGGTCGAAGACGCCACCGCGACGGTGGGGGCGAACTTCGCGTGGGCGGTCAGCGACACGGCCAACACCCAGGGCGGCTTGCACCTGGTGTTCATCGTCCCGGCGCCGGGCGCGCCGGCCAATTTGACGGCCACAGCGGGCGACGCGCAGGTGACGCTGAGCTGGGACGACCCGTCTGATGCGGGGATCTCCGGCTATGAGTACCGGGTGGGCACCACCTCGGCCGGTGTGACGACGTGGAGCCCGGACTGGGGCGACGTCTCCGGCAGCGACGCGACCACGGTGTCGCATGTGGTGACGGGGCTGACCAACGGGACCGCCTACGACTTCGAGGTGCGGGCTGCGAACACCTCCGGCGGCGGCACCGCGGCCAGCGCGACCGCCACCCCGATCGCGCCGCCGGGCGCGCCGGCCAATTTGACGGCCACAGCGGGCGACGCGCAGGTGGAGCTGAGCTGGGACGATCCCTCTGACACCTCGATCACCGGCTATGAGTACCGGGTGGGCACCACCTCGGCCGGTGTGACGACGTGGAGCCCGGACTGGGGCGACGTCTCCGGCAGCGACGCGACCACGACGTCGTACACGGTGACGGGGCTGACCAACGACACCGCCTACACCTTCGAGGTGCGGGCCGTCAACGCCTCCGGCGACGGGACCGAGGCCAGCGCGACCGCCACCCCGATCGCGGTGCCGGGCGCGCCGGCCAATTTGGCGGGCGCGGCGGGCGACGCGCAGGTGGAGCTGAGCTGGGACGATCCCTCTGACACCTCGATCTCCGGCTATGAGTACCGGGTGGGCACCACCTCGGCCGGTGTGACGACGTGGAGCCCGGACTGGGGCGACGTCTCCGGCAGCGACGCGACCACGACGTCGTACACGGTGACGGGGCTGACCAACGACACCGCCTACACCTTCGAGGTGCGGGCCGTCAACGCCTCCGGCGGCGGGACCGAGGCCAGCGTGACCGCCACCCCGATCGCGGTGCCGGGCGCGCCGGCTGGTTTGTGGGCTGAGCCTGCCACCGGGCAGGTGACGCTGCGGTGGGACGACCCGTCTGATGCGGGGATCTCCGGCTATGAGTACCGGGTGGGCACCACCTCGGCCGGTGTGACGACGTGGAGCCCGGACTGGGGCGACGTCTCCGGCAGCGACGCGACCACGGTGTCGCATGTGGTGACGGGGCTGACCGACGGGACCGTCTACGATTTCGAGGTGCGGGCTGTGAACGCCTCCGGCGACGGGACGGCGGCTGCGGTGGCGATGACGCCGAGGCTGATCGGGACGGTGACGTCTGATCCGCTGACGGCGCCGTCGGCGGCGTCGCACACCTTCGATGTGTCGGGGTCGGGGTTCGACGCGAATCAGTCTTTGAACGTGATCCCGTGCACGGTGCCGGGCGCCACGCTCACGCCGTTGTCGACGGTGCTGGAGATCGCCGAGCAGGCCTCGACGATGAGCGACACCGACTGCGTCCTCGCCGGGACCCAGGTGGTGACCACCGACGCCAGCGGGGACTTCGAGGTCGAAGACGCCACCGCGACGGTGGGGGCGAACTTCGCGTGGGCGGTCAGCGACACGGCCAACACCCAGGGCGGCTTGCACCTGGTGTTCATCGTCCCGGCGCCGGGCGCGCCGGCCAATTTGACGGCCACAGCGGGCGACGCGCAGGTGGAGCTGAGCTGGGACGACCCGTCTGATGCGGGGATCACCGGCTATGAGTACCGGGTGGGCACCACCTCGGCCGGTGTGACGACGTGGAGCCCGGACTGGGGCGACGTCTCCGGCAGCGACGCGACCACGGTGTCGCATGTGGTGACGGGGCTGACCAACGGGACCGCCTACGACTTCGAGGTGCGGGCTGCGAACACCTCCGGCGGCGGCACCGCGGCCAGCGCGACCGCCACCCCGATCGCGCCGCCGGGCGCGCCGGCCAATTTGACGGCCACAGCGGGCGACGCGCAGGTGGAGCTGAGCTGGGACGATCCCTCTGACACCTCGATCACCGGCTACGAGTACCGGGTGGGCACCACCTCGGCCGGTGTGACGACGTGGAGCCCGGACTGGGGCGACGTCTCCGGCAGCGACGCGACCACGACGTCGTACACGGTGACGGGGCTGACCAACGACACCGCCTACACCTTCGAGGTGCGGGCCGTAAACGCCTCCGGCGACGGGACCGCGGCCAGCGCGACCGCCACCCCGATCGCGGTGCCGGGCGCGCCGGCTGGTTTGTGGGCTGAGCCTGCCACCGGGCAGGTGACGCTGCGGTGGGACGACCCGTCTGATGCGGGGATCTCCGGCTATGAGTACCGGGTGGGCACCACCTCGGCCGGTGTGACGACGTGGAGCCCGGACTGGGGCGACGTCTCCGGCAGCGACGCGACCACGGTGTCGCATGTGGTGACGGGGCTGACCGACGGGACCGTCTACGATTTCGAGGTGCGGGCTGTGAACACCTCCGGCGGGGGCACCGCGGCTGCGGTGGCGATGACGCCGAGGCTGATCGGGACGGTGACGTCTGATCCGCTGACGGCGCCGTCGGCGGCGTCGCACACCTTCGATGTGTCGGGGTCGGGGTTCGACGCGAATCAGTCTTTGAACGTGATCCCGTGCACGGTGCCGGGCGCCACGCTCACGCCGTTGTCGACGGTGCTGGAGATCGCCGAGCAGGCCTCGACGATGAGCGACACCGACTGCGTCCTCGCCGGGACCCTGTTGGTGACCACCGACGCCAGCGGGGACTTCGAGGTCGAAGACGCCACCGCGACGGTGGGGGCGAACTTCGCGTGGGCGGTCAGCGACACGGCCAACACCCAGGGCGGCTTGCACCTGGTGTTCATCGTCCCGGCGCCGGGCGCGCCGGCTGGTTTGTGGGCTGAGCCTGCCACCGGGCAGGTGACGCTGCGGTGGGACGACCCGTCTGATGCGGGGATCTCCGGCTATGAGTACCGGGTGGGCACCACCTCGGCCGGTGTGACGACGTGGAGCCCGGACTGGGGCGACGTCTCCGGCAGCGACGCGACCACGGTGTCGCATGTGGTGACGGGGCTGACCGACGGGACCGCCTACGATTTCGAGGTGCGGGCTGTGAACACCTCCGGCGGGGGCACCGCGGCTGCGGTGGCGATGACGCCGAGGCTGATCGGGACGGTGACGTCTGATCCGCTGACGGCGCCGTCGGCGGCGTCGCACACCTTCGATGTGTCGGGGTCGGGGTTCGACGCGAATCAGTCTTTGAACGTGATCCCGTGCACGGTGCCGGGCGCCACGCTCACGCCGTTGTCGACGGTGCTGGAGATCGCCGAGCAGGCCTCGACGATGAGCGACACCGACTGCGTCCTCGCCGGGACCCAGGTGGTGACCACCGACGCCAGCGGGGACTTCGAGGTCGAAGACGCCACCGCGACGGTGGGGGCGAACTTCGCGTGGGCGGTCAGCGACACGGCCAACACCCAGGGCGGCTTGCACCTGGTGTTCATCGTCCCGGCGCCGGGCGCGCCGGCCAATTTGACGGCCACAGCGGGCGACGCGCAGGTGACGCTGAGCTGGGACGACCCGTCTGATGCGGGGATCACCGGCTATGAGTACCGGGTGGGCACCACCTCGGCCGGTGTGACGACGTGGAGCCCGGACTGGGGCGACGTCTCCGGCAGCGACGCGACCACGGTGTCGCATGTGGTGACGGGGCTGACCAACGGGACCGCCTACGACTTCGAGGTGCGGGCTGCGAACACCTCCGGCGGCGGCACCGCGGCCAGCGCGACCGCCACCCCGATCGCGCCGCCGGGCGCGCCAGCCAATTTGGCGGGCGCGGTGGGCGACGCGCAGGTGACGCTGAGCTGGGACGACCCCTCTGACAGCTCGATCTCCGGCTACGAGTACCGGTACAGCAGCATCTCCGGGACCACGACCATTTGGCACCTGGCCTGGACCAACATCTCCGGCAGCGACGCGACCACGACATCGCATGTGGTGACGGGGCTGACCAACGGCACCGAGTACACGTTCGAGGTGCGGGCTGTCAACGCCTCCGGCGGGGGAACGGGGGCCAGCGTGACCGTCACCCCGATCGCGGTGCCGGGCGCGCCGGCCAATTTGGCGGGCGCGGCGGGTGACGCGCAGGTGACGCTGAGCTGGGACGACCCCTCTGACACCTCGATCACCGGCTACGAGTACCGGGTGGGCACCACCACCAGCGGTACGACCACGTGGAGCCCGGACTGGGGCGACATCTCCGGCAGCGACGACACCACGACGTCGTACACGGTGACGGGGCTGACCAACGACACCGAGTACACCTTCGAGGTGCGGGCCGTCAACATCTCCGGCGACGGCACCGCGGCCAGCGCGACCGCCACCCCGATCGCGCCGCCGGCTGCGCCGGACAATTTGACGGCCACAGCGGGCAACGCGCAGGTGGAGCTGAGCTGGGACGACCCCTCTGACACCTCGATCACCGGCTACGAGTACCGGGTGGGCACCACCACCAGCGGTACGACCACGTGGAGCCCGGACTGGGGCGACATCTCCGGCAGTGACGACACCACGACGTCGTACACGGTGACGGGGCTGACCAACGACACCGAATACACCTTCGAGGTGCGGGCTGTCAACGCCTCCGGCGACGGCACCGAGGCCAGCGTGACCGCCACCCCGAGTGCACCATGAGGCTCTGCGGCGCGGCTCGATCACCCGGAGACGCTTGGCGGTGCGTTGCGGGAAAGCGACCCAGCCGCGTGGGAGGGTTGTAGCACATAGCTGCGCAGCCGGTGGCACCATCGGCAGTCGGAGCAAACTTCCACCATGTAGAGCTGGCCCGGCCTTTGTGGCCGGGCCAGCTTGCATTTTCGAGGTGCGGACCGCCAACGCCTCCGGCACTGGGGCAGCGGCTGGCGTGACCGCCACCCCGAGTGCACCATGAAGCTCTGCGACACAGTCCGATTACCCGACGGCGCTGATGCCGCGGCTGTGGCTGGCAGGTGGGGCGCGAACGCGTGCCGAATTTTTGCAGCCACCAACGGGGCAACCCGGTGAAGGAGGTCTCCCAATGAGGAGATATGCAGCATTGGTAGCAGCGACAAGCCTGTTAGCGGCGAGCACACTGGCTTTGTCTGTGCTCGCGGCCCCGGCCTTGGCGCAGTCGGTTCCGGCGGCGCCGGCCAATTTGGCGGGCGCGGCGGGCGACGCGCAGGTGACGCTGAGCTGGGACGACCCCGGTGACAGCTCGATCTCTAGCTATGACTACCGGGTGGGCACCACCTCCGGCGGCACGACCACGTGGAGCCCGGACTGGACCAGCATCTCCGGCAGCGACGCCACCACGACATCGCATGTGGTGACGGGGCTGACCGACGGGACCGAGTACAACTTCGAGGTGCGGGCCACCAACGCCAACGGCGACGGGGCGGCGGCCAGCGTGACCGCCACCCCGGTGGCGGTGCCGGTTGCGCCGGTTGGTTTGTGGGCCGAGGCGGCTTCGGGGGAGGTGACGCTGCGGTGGGACGATCCCGGCGACGCGTTGATCACCGGCTATGAGTACCGGGTGGGCACCACCTTTGCCGGTGTGACCACGTGGAGCCCGGACTGGACCGCTGTTTCGGGCAGCGACGCGGCCACGGTGTCGCACACAGCAACCGGGCTGACCGACGGCACCCGGTACGACTTCGAGGTGCGGGCGGCGAACACCTCCGGCGCGGGGGCGGCGGCCGGGGTGGACATGATCCCGAAGCTGATCGGGACGGTGGCGTCTGATCCGGCGACGGTGGCGTCGGCGGGACAGCACACCTTCACCGTGTCGGGGTCGGGGTTCGACGCCAACCAGTCGCTGAACGTGACCCCGTGCACGGTGCCGGGCGATGCGCTCACGCCGGCCTCGACGGGGCTGGAGATCGCCGAGCAGGCGTCGACCATGACCTGGGCGGATTGCGACCTCACCGGGAGGGTGACGGTCACCACCGACGCCGACGGGGACTTCTCGGTGTCGGCTGCCGCGACAATCGGGGCGAACTTCGCGTGGGAGGTCGCCGACACCGCCTACACCCAAAGCGGCCTGCACGTGGTGTTCGTCTTGGCGGTGCCGGTGGCGCCGGTTGGTTTGTGGGCCGAGGCGGCTTCGGGGCAGGCGACGCTGCGCTGGGACGATCCCGGCGACGCGTTGATCACCGGCTATGAGTACCGGGTCGGCACCACCGCCACCGACGGCACGACCGCGTGGAGCCCGGACTGGACCGAGATTTCGGGCAGCGGCGCGGCCACGACGTCGCACACAGCAACCGGGCTGGCCGACGGCACCGCCTACGACTTCGAGGTGCGGGCCGCGAACACCTCCGGGGCGGGGGCGGCGGCCAGCGTGACCGCGGTTCCGAGGCTGGTGGGGGCGGTGGCGTCTGATCCGGCGACGGTGGCGTCGGCGGGACAGCACACCTTCACCGTGTCGGGGTCGGGGTTCACCGCGGGCTCGTCTTTGAGCGTGGCGGCGTGCACGGTGCCGGGCGCCGCTTTGACGCCGGCGTCGACGGTGCTGGACATCGCCGAGCAGGCCGCGGCGATGGGCGATGACGACTGCGACACCGCCGGGGCGGTGTCGGTGACCGCCGACGCCGACGGGGACTTCTCGACCACGGCCGCCGCGACAATCGGGGCGAACTTCGCGTGGTATGTCGCCGACACCGCCGAAACCCAAAGCGGCCTGCACGTGGTGTTCATCGTGGCGGTGCCGGTTGCGCCGGTTGGTTTGTGGGCCGAGGCGGCTTCGGGGCAGGCGGTGCTGCGCTGGGACGATCCCGGCGACGCGTTGATCACCGGCTATGAGTACCGGGTGGGCACCACCGCCACCGACGGCACGACCGCGTGGAGCCCGGACTGGACTGCTGTTTCGGGCAGCGGCGCGGCCACGACGTCGCACACAGCAACGGGGCTGGCCGACGGCACCGAGTACGACTTCGAGGTGCGGGCCACCAACACCTCCGGGGCGGGGGCGGCGGCCGGCACGACGATGATCCCGAGGCTGGTGGGGGCGGTGGCGTCTGATCCGGCGACGGTGGCGTCGGCGGGACAGCACACCTTCACCGTGTCGGGGTCGGGGTTCACCGCGGGCTCGTCTTTGAGCGTGACCCCGTGCATCGTGCCGGGCGCCGCTTTGACGCCGGCGTCGACGGTGCTGGAGATCGCCGAGCAGGCGGCGGCGATGGGCGATGACGACTGCGACACCGCCGGGGCGGTGTCGGCCACTGTCGGCGCCGACGGGGACTTCTCGGTGTCGGCTGCCGCGGCGGTCGGGGCGAACTTCGCGTGGTATGTCGCCGACACCGCCAACACTCAAAGCGGCCTGCATGTGGTGTTCGTCTTGGCGGTGCCGGTTGCGCCGGTTGGTTTGTGGGCCGAGGCGGCTTCGGGGCAGGCGGTGCTGCGGTGGGACGATCCCGGCGACGCGTTGATCACCGGCTATGAGTACCGGGTCGGCACCACCGCCACCGACGGCACGGTCACGTGGAGCCCGGACTGGACTGCTGTTTCGGGCAGCGGCGCGGCCACGACGTCGCACACAGCAACCGGGCTGGCCGACGGCACCGAGTACGACTTCGAGGTGCGGGCCGCGAACACCTCCGGGGCGGGGGCGGCGGCCAGCGTGACCGCGGTTCCGAGGTTGGTGGGGGCGGTGGCGTCTGATCCGGCGACGGCCGCGTCGGCGGGACAGCGCTCCTTCACCGTGTCGGGGTCGGGGTTCACCGCGGGCTCGTCTTTGAGCGTGGCGGCGTGCACGGTGCCGGGCGCCGCGTTGACGCCGGCGTCGACGGTGCTGGACATCGCCGAGCAGGCGGCGGCGATGGGCGATGACGACTGCGACACCGCCGGGGCGGTGTCGGTGACCGCCGACGCCGACGGGGACTTCTCGACCACGGCCACCGCGACGATCGGAGCGAACTTCGCGTGGTATGTCGCCGACGCGGCCGAAACCCAGGGCGGTCTGCACGTGGTGTTCATCGTGGCGGTCCCGGTGGCGCCGGTTGGTTTGTGGGCCGAGGCGGCTTCGGGGCAGGCGGTGCTGCGGTGGGACGATCCCGGCGACGCGTTGATCACCGGCTATGAGTACCGGGTCGGCACCACCGCCACCGACGGCACGGTCACGTGGAGCCCGGACTGGACTGCTGTTTCGGGCAGCGGCGCGGCCACGACGTCGCACACAGCAACCGGGCTGGCCGACGGCACCGAGTACAACTTCGAGGTGCGGGCGGCGAACACCTCCGGCGCGGGGGCGGCGGCCGGGGTGGTCGCGGTTCCGAGGTTGGTGGGGGCGGTGGCGTCTGATCCGGCGACGGCCGCTTCGGCGGGACAGCGCTCCTTCACCGTGTCGGGGTCGGGGTTCACCGCGGGCTCGTCTTTGAGCGTGGCGGCGTGCACGGTGCCGGGCGCCGCTTTGACGCCGGCGTCGACGGTGCTGGACATCGCCGAGCAGGCAGCGGCGATGGGCGATGACGACTGCGACACCGCCGGGGCGGTGTCGGTGACCGCCGACGCCGACGGGGACTTCTCGACCACGGCCACCGCGACGGTCGGGGCGAACTTCGCGTGGTATGTCGCCGACGCGGCCGAAACCCAAAGCGGCCTGCACGTGGTGTTCATCGTGGCGGTGCCGGTTGCGCCGGTTGGTTTGTGGGCCGAGGCGGCTTCGGGGGAGGTGACGCTGCGGTGGGACGATCCCGGCGACGCGTTGATCACCGGCTATGAGTACCGGGTGGGCACCACCGACACCGACGAGGTGACCACCTGGAGCCCGGACTGGACCGCTGTTTCGGGCAGCGGCGCGGCCACGACGTCGCACACAGCAACCGGGCTGGCCAACGGCACCCGGTACGACTTCGAGGTGCGGGCGGCGAACACCTCTGGGGCGGGGGCGGCGGCCGACGTGACGGCGACCCCGAGGCTGGTGGGGGCGGTGGCGTCTGATCCGGCGACGGTGGCGTCGGCGGGACAGCACACCTTTGAGGTGTCGGGCTCGGGGTTCACCCCGGGCTCGTCTTTGAACGTGTTCCCGTGCACGGTGCCGGGCGATGCGCTGACGCCGGCGTCGACGGTGCTGGACATCGCCGAGCAGGCCTCGACCATGATCTGGTGGGTGGATTGCGACCTCACCGGGTGGGTGTCGGTGACCGCCGCCGACGACGGGGACTTCTCGACCACGGCCGCCGCGACAATCGGGGCGAACTTCGCGTGGTATGTCGACGACACCGCCGGCACCCAGGGCGGCTTGCACGTGGTGTTCGTCTTGGCGGTGCCGGTGGCGCCGGTTGGTTTGTGGGCCGAGGCGGCTTCGGGGCAGGCGGTGCTGCGCTGGGACGATCCCGGCGACGCGTTGATCACCGGCTATGAGTACCGGGTGGGCACCACCGCCACCGACGGCACGACCGCGTGGAGCCCGGACTGGACCGCTGTTTCGGGCAGCGGCGCGGCCACGACGTCGCACACAGCAACCGGGCTGGCCGACGGCACCGCCTACGACTTCGAGGTGCGGGCCGCGAACACCTCCGGGGCGGGGGCGGCGGCCAGCGTGACCGCGGTTCCGAGGCTGGTGGGGGCGGTGGCGTCTGATCCGGCGACGGTGGCGTCGGCGGGACAGCGCTCCTTTGAGGTGTCGGGGTCGGGGTTCACCGCGGGCTCGTCTTTGAGCGTGGCGGCGTGCACGGTGCCGGGCGCCGCTTTGACGCCGGCGTCGACGGTGCTGGACATCGCCGAGCAGGCAGCGGCGATGGGCGATGACGACTGCGACACCGCCGGGGCGGTGTCGGTGACCGCCGACGCCGACGGGGCGTTCTCGACCACGGCCACCGCGACGATCGCCGAGAACTTCGCGTGGTATGTCGACGACGCGGCCGAGACCCAAAGCGGCCTGCACGTGGTGTTCATCGTGGCGGTGCCGGTTGCGCCGGTTGGTTTGTGGGCCGAGGCGGCTTCGGGGCAGGCGGTGCTGCGCTGGGACGATCCCGGCGACGCGTTGATCACCGGCTATGAGTACCGGGTGGGCACCACCGCCACCGACGGCACGACCGCGTGGAGCCCGGACTGGACTGCTGTTTCGGGCAGCGGCGCGGCCACGACGTCGCACACAGCAACGGGGCTGGCCGACGGCACCGAGTACGACTTCGAGGTGCGGGCGGCGAACACCTCCGGGGCGGGGGCGGCGGCCGGGGTGGCCGCGGTTCCGAGGCTGGTGGGGGCGGTGGCGTCTGATCCGGCGACGGTGGCGTCGGCGGGACAGCACACCTTCACCGTGTCGGGGTCGGGGTTCACCGCGGGCTCGTCTTTGAGCGTGGCGGCGTGCACGGTGCCGGGCGCCGCTTTGACGCCGGCGTCGACGGTGCTGGAGATCGCCGAGCAGGCAGCGGCGATGGGCGATGACGACTGCGACACCGCCGGGGCGGTGTCGGCCACTGTCGGCGCCGACGGGGACTTCTCGGTGTCGGCTGCCGCGGCGGTCGCGGAGAACTTCGCGTGGTATGTCGCCGACACCGCCGAAACCCAAAGCGGCCTGCACGTGGTGTTCATCGTGGCGGTGCCGGTTGCGCCGGTTGGTTTGTGGGCCGAGACGGCTTCGGGGCAGGCGGTGCTGCGGTGGGACGATCCCGGCGACGCGTTGATCACCGGCTATGAGTACCGGGTCGGCACCACCGCCACCGACGGCACGACCGCCTGGAGCCCGGACTGGACTGCTGTTTCGGGCAGCGGCGCGGCCACGACGTCGCACACAGCAACCGGGCTGGCCAACGGCACCGAGTACAACTTCGAGGTGCGGGCCGCGAACACCTCCGGCGCGGGGGCGGCGGCCAGCGTGACCGCGATTCCGAGGCTGGTGGGGGCGGTGGCGTCTGATCCGGCGACGGCCGCGTCGGCGGGACAGCGCTCCTTTGAGGTGTCGGGCTCGGGGTTCACCGCGGGCTCGTCTTTGAGCGTGGCGGCGTGCACCGTGCCGGGCGCCGCGCTGACCGTGGCGTCGACGGTGCTGGACATCGCCGAGCAGGCAGCGGCGATGGGCGATGACGACTGCGACACCGCCGGGGCGGTGTCGGTGACCGCCGGCGCCGACGGGGACTTCTCGACCACGGCCACCGCGGCGGTCGCCGCCAACTTCGCGTGGTATGTCGACGACGCGGCCGAAACCCAGGGCGGTCTGCACGTGGTGTTCATCGTGGCGGTCCCGGTGGCGCCGGTTGGTTTGTGGGCCGAGACGGCTTCGGGGCAGGCGGTGCTGCGGTGGGACGATCCCGGCGACGCGTTGATCACCGGCTATGAGTACCGGGTCGGCACCACGTCGGGGACCACGGTCACGTGGAGCCCGGACTGGACCGCTGTTTCGGGCAGCGGCGCGGCCACGACGTCGCACACAGCAACCGGGCTGGCCGACGGCACCGAGTACACGTTCGAGGTGCGGGCGGCGAACACCTCCGGGGCGGGGGCGGCGGCCGGGGTGGTCGCGGTTCCGAGGTTGGTGGGGGCGGTGGCGTCTGATCCGGCGACGGCCGCGTCGGCGGGACAGCGCTCCTTCACCGTGTCGGGGTCGGGGTTCACCGCGGGCTCGTCTTTGAGCGTGGCGGCGTGCACGGTGCCGGGCGATGCGTTGACGCCGGCGTCGACGGTGCTGGAGATCGCCGAGCAGGCAGCGGCGATGGGCGATGACGACTGCGACACCGCCGGGGCGGTGTCGGTGACCGCCGGCGCCGACGGGGACTTCTCGACCACGGCCACCGCGACGGTCGGGGCGAACTTCGCGTGGTATGTCGCCGACGCGGCCGAAACCCAAAGCGGCCTGCACGTGGTGTTCATCGTGGCGGTGCCGGTTGCGCCGGTTGGTTTGTGGGCCGAGGCGGCTTCGGGGCAGGCGGTGCTGCGGTGGGACGATCCCGGCGACGCGTTGATCACCGGCTATGAGTACCGGGTGGGCACCACCGACACCGACGAGGTGACCACCTGGAGCCCGGACTGGACTGATGTTTCGGGCAGCGGCGCGGCCACGACGTCGCACACAGCAACCGGGCTGGCCAACGGCACCCGGTACGACTTCGAGGTGCGGGCGGCGAACACCTCTGGGGCGGGGGCGGCGGCCGACGTGACGGCGACCCCGAGGCTGGTGGGGGCGGTGGCGTCTGATCCGGCGACGGTGGCGTCGGCGGGACAGCACACCTTTGAGGTGTCGGGCTCGGGGTTCACCCCGGGCTCGTCTTTGAACGTGTTCCCGTGCACGGTGCCGGGCGATGCGCTGACGCCGGCGTCGACGGTGCTGGACATCGCCGAGCAGGCCTCGACCATGATCTGGTGGGTGGATTGCGACCTCACCGGGTGGGTGTCGGTGACCGCCGCCGACGACGGGGACTTCTCGACCACGGCCGCCGCGACAATCGGGGCGAACTTCGCGTGGTATGTCGACGACACCGCCGGCACCCAGGGCGGCTTGCACGTGGTGTTCGTCTTGGCGGTTCCGGTGGCGCCTGCTGGTTTGTGGGCCGAGGCGGCTTCGGGGCAGGCGGTGCTGCGCTGGGACGATCCCGGCGACGCGTTGATCACCGGCTATGAGTACCGGGTGGGCACCACCGCCACCGACGGCACGGTCACGTGGAGCCCGGACTGGACCGCTGTTTCGGGCAGCGGCGCGGCCACGACGTCGCACACAGCAACCGGGCTGGCCGACGGCACCGAGTACAACTTCGAGGTGCGGGCCGCGAACACCTCCGGGGCGGGGGCGGCGGCCAGCGTGACCGCGGTTCCGAGGCTGGTGGGGGCGGTGGCGTCTGATCCGGCGACGGCCGCTTCGGCGGGACAGCGCTCCTTTGAGGTGTCGGGGTCGGGGTTCACCGCGGGCTCGTCTTTGAGCGTGGCGGCGTGCACGGTGCCGGGCGCCGCTTTGACGCCGGCGTCGACGGTGCTGGACATCGCCGAGCAGGCAGCGGCGATGGGCGATGACGACTGCGACACCGCCGGGGCGGTGTCGGTGACCGCCGACGCCGACGGGGACTTCTCGACCACGGCTGCCGCGGCGGTCGGGGCGAACTTCGCGTGGTATGTCGCCGACACCGCCGAAACCCAAAGCGGCCTGCACGTGGTGTTCATCGTGGCGGTGCCGGTTGCGCCGGTTGGTTTGTGGGCCGAGACGGCTTCGGGGCAGGCGGTGCTGCGCTGGGACGATCCCGGCGACGCGTTGATCACCGGCTATGAGTACCGGGTCGGCACCACCGCCACCGACGGCACGACCGCCTGGAGCCCGGACTGGACCGAGATTTCGGGCAGCGGCGCCACCACGACATCGCACACAGCGACCGGGCTGGCCAACGGCACCGAGTACACGTTCGAGGTGCGGGCGGCGAACACCTCCGGGGCGGGGGCGGCGGCCAGCGTGGCCGCGATTCCGGCGCCTGCGCCGGTTGCGCCGGTTGGTTTGTCGGCTGCGACGGCTTCGGGGCAGGTGACGCTGGGCTGGGACGATCCCGGCGACGCGTCGATCACCGGCTATGAGTACCGGGTGGGCACCACCTCGGGGACCGTGACTGTGTGGGACCCGGACTGGACTGCTGTTTCTGGCAGCGGTGCGGCCACGGTGTCTTATGCGGTGACGGGGCTGGTCGACGGCACCGAGTACACGTTTGAGGTGCGGGCGGTCAACAGCACCGGCGATGGGGCGGCGGCCGGGGTGGCCGCGGTTCCGGTGCCTGCGCCGGTTGCGCCGGTTGGTTTGTCGGCTGCGACGGCTTCGGGGCAGGTGACGCTGGGCTGGGACGACCCCGGCGACGCGTCGATCACCGGCTATGAGTACCGGGTGGGCACCACCTCGGGGGGCACGACTGTGTGGGACCCGGACTGGACTGCTGTTTCTGGCAGCGGTGCGGCCACGGTGTCTTATGCGGTGACGGGGCTGGTCGACGGCACCGAGTACACGTTTGAGGTGCGGGCGGTCAACAGCACCGGCGATGGGGCGGCGGCCGGGGTGGCCGCGGTTCCGGTGCCTGCGCCGGTTGCGCCGGTTGGTTTGTCGGCTGCGACGGCTTCGGGGCAGGTGACGCTGGGCTGGGACGACCCCTTTGACGCGTTGATCACCGGTTATGAGTACCGGGTGGGCACTACCGCCACGGACGGTACGGTCACGTGGGACCCGGATTGGACTGCTGTTTCTGGCAGCGGTGCGGCCACGGTGTCTTATGCGGTGACGGGGTTGGTCGACGGCACCGAGTACACGTTTGAGGTGCGGGCGGTCAACAGCACCGGCGATGGGGCGGCGGCCGGGGTGGTCGCGGTTCCGGTGCCTGCGCCGGTTGCGCCGGTTGGTTTGTCGGCTGCGACGGCTTCGGGGCAGGTGACGCTGGGCTGGGACGATCCCTTTGACGCGTCGATCACCGGCTATGAGTACCGGGTGGGCACCACGTCGGGGACTGCGACTGTGTGGGACCCGGATTGGACTGCTGTTTCTGGCAGCGGTGCGGCCACGGTGTCTTATGCGGTGACGGGGTTGGTCGACGGCGCCGAGTACACGTTTGAGGTGCGGGCGGTCAACAGCACCGGGGCGGGGGCGGCGGCCGGGGTGGTCGCGGTTCCGGTGCCTGCGCCGGTTGCGCCGGCTGGTTTGTTGGGCGAGCCTGCTTCGGGGCAGGTGGCGCTGAGCTGGGAGGACCCCTTTGACGCGTCGATCACCGGCTATGAGTACCGGGTGGGCACCACCTCTGGGGGCACGACCTCATGGAGCCCGGACTGGACTGCTGTTTCTGGTAGCGACGACACCACGGTGTCGCACACAGTGACCGGGCTGACCAACGGCACCTCCTACAAGTTGCAGGTGCGGGCGGCCAACAGCACCGGCGACGGGGCGTCGGCCGGGGTGACCGTCACTGCGAGGCTGGTGGGGACGGTGACGGCCGATCCGGTCTCGGTCGGTGCGGCGGGACAGCAGACCTTCACGGTGGCCGGGTCCGGGTTCGACCGGTCGGTGTCGTCGACGCTGTGGGTGGTTCCGTGCACCGTGCCCGGCGACGAGCTGACCCCGGCCTCGACGCCGCGGGAGATCGCGTTGGCGCTCCAGGCCATGACCTTCAATAGTAGTGATTGCACGTTCAGCGCGACGGTGTGGGCCACCGTCGACTCCGACGGGGACTTCTCGGTGTCGGCCGGCGCGGCGGTCGAGACGAACTTCGCGTGGGCTGTGCGCGACCCGTGGAGCACCCAGGGCGGCGATGTGTTGGTGTTCATCATCCCGCTGCCCGACGCGCCGACTGGTTTGGTTGGCGCGACGGCTTCGGGGCAGGTGACGCTGAGCTGGGACGACCCCGACGACGATTCCATCACCGGCTATGAGTACCGGGTCGGCACCACCTCCGGCGGTGTGACCTCATGGGACCCGGACTGGACCGGCATCGCCGACAGCGACGACACCACGACATCGCACACAGCGACCGGGCTGGTCGACGGCACCACCTACACCTTCGAGGTGCGGGCCGCCAACACCTCCGGCCACAGCACAACAGCCAGCGTGACCGCCACCCCGGCGCCGCCGCCGGCGGCGCCGGCCAACCTGGTTGGCGCGACGGCTTCAGGACAGGTCACGCTGAGCTGGGACGACCCCGACGACGATTCCATCACCGGCTATGAGTACCGGGTCGGCACCACCGGCTCCGACGGCACGGTCACATGGGACCCCGACTGGGGCGACATCGCCGGCAGCGACGACGACACGGTGTCGCACACAGTCACCGGGCTGGTCGACGGCACCGCCTACACCTTCGAGGTGCGGGCCGCCAACACCTCCGGCCACAGCACAGCGTCCAGCGTGACCGCCACCCCGAGCGCACCATGAGGCTCTGCGACACACCCCGATCAACCGCCGGCGCTTGGCGGTGCGTTGCGGGAAAACTACCCAGCCGCGCGGGACGGTTGCAGCACATAGCTGCGCAGCAGGTGGTGCCAGCGGCAGTCGGGGCACACCTCCACCTCATAGCAGGTAAACCGGCCCTTGCGCCGGGCCAGCTTGGCGATCTCCGCGGCATAGCTGATGCAGCGGCCATGAGCCGGCAGCCGGGGGCCGAACACATACGACACCAGAGCCAGATCGTTGCCTTGGCACACCGGGCACGGCTCCCCCGCGGCGGCGCCCACCTCTCGTCCGGCCCGCACCAGCTCCGGATGGGCGTCGCATACCTCGTCGGCCATCCGGGTGCCGCACTTGAGCCGGTGCAGCGCGTGCGCTCGCACCAGCCGGTAGTTCACCGTTGAAGCGGGTTCGGGCTGAACCCCTATTGCTGCGGCCATCTGGTCGGCCATTGCCCCAGCGTAGCCATATATGTCAACCGCGATGCTCAACTTCTGGCCGGTCCGATCCGGCGGCATTCCGCTATAATCCGGCGGCTCTGCTCCCCAGCAGCAAAGCTGCACGCGGTCTCCGCCCGCTACTGTGACGCCATGGCATTCACCCCTACCGCTGAGAAGCTGATCCCCGATCTGTCCACCGCCGAGGAGCTGGTGCTGCTGGCCCGGTGCTTGTGGTATGAGGGCTACAACGACCACCTGGCTGGCCACATCACCGTCAACATGGGCGACGGCACACTGATCTGCAACCCGTGGCTCATCACCTGGGACGAGCTGCACCCCAGCCAGGTGATCCGCATCGACTTCGACGGCACCGTGGTGGAGGGCGACTGGCCGGTGCCCCCCGGCATCCCCCTCCACCTGGAGCTGCACAAGCTCCGCCCCGGCGTGGACTGGGCCATGCACAACCACCCCCTGTACGCGACGGTGTGGGCCGATATGGCCGAGGTGCCCCCGGCGATGGACCAGTCGTCGTCGCTGGGCGGCGGCGAGCTGGTGCTGGTGGACGAGTACGACGGCGCGGTCAACGACGCCTCTTCGGCCCGCAGCGCCTGTGTGAAGATGGGCGACGCCGAGTTGGCCCTGCTGGCCGGCCACGGCGTGTTCGTGCTGGGCAACTCGGCCCGGGCCGTGCACCAGCGGGCGGTGGCCCTCGAGCAGCGCTGCCAGCGGGCCTGGCACATCCGGGCCGCTGGCGGCGAGCTGTCGCCCGTGCTGCCCGACAGCTACGTGCAGATGATGAAGCGCAGCCAAGGCGACAGCTTCATCGGCTTCTGGGAGGCCATGGTGCGAGCCGAGCTGCGCCGCGACCCGAGCCTGCTGTCCGGCTGAGCCCCGGCCGCAGCCCGAACCGGTGACGATGAGCGGCGCCCTCGACGGCATCAGAGTCCTCGATCTGTCCACCCGCCTGGCCGAGGCCACCGGCAAGACCCTGGCCGACTTGGGGGCCGAGGTGATCAAGGTGGAGCCCCCCGGAGGGTGCGACGCCCGCACCACCCCGCCCTTCGCCCAAGACGGCCGCTCGCTGTTCTGGGAGGCGTGGGGCCTGGGCAAGCACAGCGTGGTGTGCGACATCGACACTCCCGAAGGCCAGAGGCAGCTGCGGACACTCGCCGCCAGTGCCGACATCTTGGTGGAGTCGTTCGCTCCCGGCCACCTGGCCGAGCACGGTCTCGGCCCCCGCGACCTGGCCGCCGTCAACCCCGCTCTGATCTACGTGTCGGTGACCCCGTTCGGCGCCGGCACCCCCGATGCCACCGCGGCGATGACCGACCTCACCCTGTCGGCTGCCGGCGGGCTGTTGGCCATGCAGGGCGATCACGACCGGGTGCCCACCCCGGTGGGCTATCCCGAGACTTCGTTTTTGGGGGCCATGCAGGCCGCGGCCGACGCGGTCATGGCGCTGGGCGAGCGCCACCGCAGCGGCCTGGGCCAACACCTGGACTGCTCCATCCAGGCCGCGGTGATGTGGTCGCTGATGTCGATCACCAGCTACGCCGCGCTGGGCCAGGACTTCCCCGGCCGGGGCGACGACCGGGCCGACGTGACCCGCCCCGAGATCGTTCCCGGCGTGCCGATGCCGGTGATCGAGCCCTGTGCCGACGGCTACGTGGGCATGGCCCTGGTTCTGGGCGACCAAGGCAACCGGGGGATGAAATCGCTCATGGCCTGGGTGATCGAGGAGGGCGCGCTCGACGACGATCTGACCGAGGTGGTCTGGGACAAGTGGCTGGAGATGCTGGGCGACAAGACCATGCACCCGGGCGACGCCGCGGTTGCCATTCGCGATCTGCTGGCGTTCATCAAGACCAAGACCCAGGCCGAGATCCAGGAGCGGGCGGTGGCCGGCAAGATGCTGGTGGCGCCCTGCTATACCACCGCCCATCTGGCCGCCGACCCCCAGCTGGCCGCTCGGGACTATTGGGTGGAGGTAGACGGCGCCGTCCACGCCGGGCCGTTCGCCCGTATGTCGGCCACCCCCATCGCGTACCGCCATCCTTCCCCCGCACTGGGCCAGCACCAGAATCTGCTCGACGACCTCGCCGCGCCGGCCCCGTCGGCGAAAACACCGGCCACCCCCCGGGGCCCGCTGTTCGAGGGCCTGAAGGTGGCCGACCTGTCGTGGATCGCGGCGGGGCCGCTCGTCTCCAAGGATCTGGCCAACCTGGGGGCCACCGTGGTGCGGGTGGAAACTGAGGCCCGCCTCGACACGCTGCGCTGGATACCGCCCCATCTGCCCCACGCCTCGCCCATGAGCGCGGGGCATCCCATGGCCAACATGAACCAGTCGAAGCTGGGCCTGGGGCTGAACTTCACCATTCCCGAGGCCAAGGCGGTGATCGACCGGATGATCGAGTGGGCCGACGTGGTGGTGGAGAACTACACCCCCGGCACCGCCGACCGACTGGGTTTCGGCTACGAGCATGTGCGGGCCCTCAACCCCGGTGCGGTGATGCTCTCGAGCTGCATGAGGGGCCAGACCGGCCCCGAGGCCCGCCACACCGGCTTCGGCCTCCACGGGGCCTGCCTGGCCGGCTTCGCGGCCGTCACCGGCTGGCCCGACCGGCCCCCCCATGTGCCCTGGGGGGCCTACACCGACTTCATCTCCCCCCGCTACGCCCTCTCTGCCGTCGGCGCCGCCCTGCACCACCGCAACCGCACCGGGCAGGGCCAGTACATCGACTTGTCCCAGATCGAGGCCTCCATCCACTTTTTGGCCCCGCTGGTGCTGGAGTACCGCGACACCGGCCGGGTGCGCAGCCAGGCCGGGCTGAGCTCGGAGCGGGCCGCCCCCCACGGCGTGTACCGCACCGCCGGCATCGAGCGCTTCTGCGCGGTGGCGGTGGAGACCGACGAGCAGTGGGAGGCGCTGTGCTCGGCGGTGCCCGAGCTGCACAAGGTGGGGGATCGGCGGGCGGAGTTGGCCGCCGCCGACGAGATTCTGGCCGCATGGCTCAGCTCCCGGGACGGTTTCACGGCCGCCCAAGAGTTGCGGGCCGCCGGTGTCCCTGCCTATGTGGCCCTGCGGGCCAGCGACTTCTACGCCGATCCCAATCTGGTGGCCCGCGAGTTCTTCATCGAGCTGGAGCACAGCGCCATCGGCACCATGACCTTCGACGGCCCCGTCACCTTGTTCTCGGCCACCCCCACCCGCCCCTGGCGGGCCGGACCACTGGTCGGCGAGCACACCCAGCAGGTCATGTCCGAGCTCCTCGGCTTCTCCGAAGAAGAGATCACCGCCCTCGCCGCCACCGGCGCCTTGACCTAGTCCTGTCCCTGACAATTCTCGTCGAATCGGAGGGTTATGGGGGATTTGTAGATATTGTTGCAATTTGGAGTGCAAACGATTAATTCCCCCGTTTATTATCCAGCTTCGGTTACTCGGAGTCGCTCTCCAGAGGTTCTTTGAAGTCAAGGGGGATTAGGAAATTCGGTGCTACGTAATAGGCTCCGCGCCCAGCGCCACGCCTTTCCAGTAGCTCATCGTGTACCAATTCAGCCAACAGATCACGGACACCATATCGAGGAAGCCCGAGGTGGTGTTGCAACAGGGCATTTGTCACCGGCTGATTGGACGCAATGTCCAAGATCACCGAGCGGAGTTCGTCTCGGCTCAGGTCTACGCCGACCGGTCTTTGTATTTTCTGAGCAATGCGATAGCGCGCTCCGCCATGTCGACCAACTTGCTCGAGGAATCCCGCATCTCGCAGCCGCTGAAGACTTTGACGAGCATGGGTGCTGTCCACGTCCAGTAGAGAGCCAACAGAAGCGTTGGCGAGCAATTCACCTCGGGCTGCTTCAATCAAGACTCTCCGGTCTTCGGGCAATAGTTGCTCTTGATCGACCAGTGCTTGGATCCACGCCCGTTCCTCAGGTGTTACAGGGCTCTCGATGGGTAGGCGTACAGTGACGAAACCAGTGGTTTCCTCCACAAATGTCGGCTGGCCACGGAGGTCGGTGGCCATCTCCTCCAAGATGACCTTGATGCCCCGTCCTGCATTCTCACCAAGATCGAAGGCCCGGAGGGTTCGTATCACCGTTCTGTTGCGAGCTGCGTGGGCATAGCGGATGTTCTCGCTCGTTACCGGGGCCACGAATCCGCCTGGTGATGTGACCTCCACCTCGTTTGGCCTCAGGTGGATTTCAATGGCCGACCCCGATAGCAGGTAGTCCCGGTGCGCGACCGCGTTGGCTATCACCTCCCTGAGCGCCTTTGTCGGCAGCCGTTTCAACTCGTGGCGCTTGACACCAACGATCACCAAGTCGAAGCCCAACTGCTCGTCAATCCATGCAGTGGCATCCGCTGCTTGTTGTGGCGGGGTCCCCCAGAATTCCTTTCGTAGGTCGTATTCGCCAGCGCTATCTGAATAGCGGAATACCTCGATGCAACACTTGCCAAACTCTCTCGTAGCGTCTTGGATTAGAAAAAGTGCTCCCGCTTTGGTGAGCAGGGCATTGCCGCCTTGCCAGGTCACCAGCCCTCGTTCAGCGAGTGCATCTGACAAGTCTTGAACATCCAATTCCTGGGTGATCTCAAATGCTTGGCAGAGACTAGACAACATGTCGGGATCGGCATCGCCTAGCGACCATCGGGAAGGGCAGGAATCGAAGGCTTCCTGTATGCGCTGGGACAACAAAACGACGAGTTCATCGTCAGAAGGTGCGAGGTTCTGCTTGCTCCTGCGAATCAGCAATCTGCCGTTGGACGTCCGTGCTACTCCCTGTTTGCGATTTTCCACAAGGACGAGTGTGATCTCCTTCTGGTCAACAGCAAGGGTGCTTAGCTCAAGGCGACCAGGCGACTTGATTTCGTTGATGATCTTCCACAGGTTTTTGCGAGTTCCCTCGTCGAGGCGCTTGCCAATGGGTATGCCTCGGTCGTCGACCCCGATCATCACTACGCCGCCGTCAGTATTGGAGAAAGCCACGATTGCCTCTTGCAGCTTCTCTCTGCTCGTCCCCTCTTTCCACTCGACATACTGGTTCTCGTCGGGAAATTCAGCTTTGAACTCATCGAGAGTCATCGACGATGGCTGTCTGTCGCCCATGGGGTGAAATGGGGGATAAGTCATCGCTACCAGTATATTGAGTGACATCATACAAACCCCCCATTTCTCCCCGTTTCTCCTCGCTTGGCAAAGATCGCCAATTGGGGTCGTCCAGCCAGTCAACTCAAGATTCGCGGCGGGCCTATTCTGGAAGCCAGCTCCCGAGCCGAAGGAGGCAGTCGATGACCAGCAGCAGCGAACCCGATCGGACCCCGGCCGACCGGTCGGTGTATGAGCGCCTCGCCCTGCATCTGCCCAACGACATCGGCATCGGCGGCGCGCTCATCACCATGGTGGAGCCCCACGAGGGCTGCGAGCAGGAGTACAACCGCTGGTACGAGGATGACCATTTCTACTCCGGGGCCATGCACGGTCCCTGGGTGTTCGCCGGGCGGCGCTGGGTGGCCCCCAAGGCGCTGCGCGGCCTGCGCCCGGAGGTGGACGACCCCGCGGTCACGCCCCCCGGCGCCGGCTGCTACATCTCGCTGTACTGGAGCACGCCCGGCCATATGGACGACACCGAGCGGTGGAGCTTTCTGGCCATGGCCGAGGCTCTCATGCCCCACGGCCGGGGTTTCACCCGGCGCACCCACGTGTACACCGCCTTCCACGAGTTCAAATTCGCCGCCATCCGCCCCGGCAGCGGCCCCATGAAGCCGCATCTGGCCCTCGACCACCCCTTCGCCGGGCTGGTGGTAGAGGTGATCGACGCCGCGGAGGTCGCCGATCAAGAAGCCCTCGAGGAGTGGCTGGCCAACGATCACCTGCACTCGGTGCTCTACGGCTCGCCCGCGGCGATGTGTTTGGCGTTCGCCCCCCGCGAGTTCTCCCAGGGCCGCATCAACCAGCCCGGCACCCCGCCGGTGGCCCCCACCGCCAAGGTGGGCCAGCGCCTGTGTTTGCTGTGGTTCTTGGACCAAGACCCCGCCGAGGTGTTCCCCGACGCCTTCGCCACCCATCACGCTGCCCTGGCCGCCCACCCCCGGGCCTCGCTGGCCCTGTCGGCCCCCTTCATCCCCACCGTCCCCGGCACCGACCTCTATGTCGACCAACTCCGCTGAACAGGGAAAACGGCGACTCAACTACTGACCTTACATGGATTAGTTTGAATTAGCAGTTGTAAGTGCAGGCCTCTCCACGCTTGTCAGGTTTGCTGCCCCTTCGACGCCACCAGCTCATGCAGACGTTCCAACAGATCGTCGGTGGGATGGAACTCGTACCTCTTGCCCACCTTGTGTTTGGTGAACAGCCCCATGCTCTCCAGCTTGAGTAGGTCGCTGCGGGACGATTGATGGACCACTCGGTGCAGATAGGCATGACCCTGGATGGTGAAATACCGGTGGGGATCGTGCAGCGCGTCGCTGATAGCCGCGAGCTGTCGGTTGTTGAGTTCGGAGACGCCTCGCAGAAGACGCTTTACCTCGGCGATTTCAGCGGTCTTGCGGGCGAGGTACGCCCGCAAGCTGTCGATGGCTCGTTCGATGACCTCAAGCTGGTAGATCACAAAGTAGGTGGCGTCGTTGTCGTCGGTTTCCGAGCGCAGGTACGACTTGACGTATTGGCCCGGCGCTTTTCTCAGAATGGCCGAGATGGAGAGGTACTGAGCCAGCCAGTACCCGGATCGCAGCATCGACCAGTAGAACAGTGCTCGGGCCGTCCGTCCATTGCCATCTACGAATGGGTGGTCGTGTCCCACCCAGAAGTGGATCAGGATGGCCCGGACCACAGGGTGCAGGAACCCCTCGGTGTGCTCGCCGTTGGCGAAGGCACAGAGCTGTTCCACGCGTTGAGGGAGTTCCTCCGCAGGCGGTGGCCGGTGTAGTGCTTTGAAGTCGCCGCCGATAACCACAACCCGCTCCTCACCGGGTTGTTGGAGGCGACCGGCATCGCTCTGGTCTTCCAGGGTGCCCTCGGTCACGATCCTGTGAAGATCCAAAATGTTGTCGGGAGTCAGCGGGGCGGTTGTTTGGGCTAGTTGCTCAGCCTTGAGCATGGCATTGAAGTTGTTGAGAACCATGCGCTCGCCGGGGTCTCGGGGTGGACGCTGAGTCCGCAGCAACTCCTTGGCCTTCTGACGCGTGGTGGCGGCACCCTCCAGAAGGCTGGAGGTGACCGCCTCTTCGATGAGCGATGAAACCAAATAGCGGTCGCTGGACCCCACGGTGGCGATCACATCATCAGTCTGGATCTGTCCACTGGCGCACTGGTCGATGTGATGGAGCATCTCGTTGATCGGATCGACGCTGGAGAACCGAAACGGCTCCCCCTTACCGTCTCTGAGAGGTAGAGGGCGTGCCATGGCAATTCGACTGGTCGCCGTGCCCAGCCACCATTCCTCACGGGTCAAATCTCGGGGTGGAGTCCGATGCCGCATATCATCCCAGTGCAGGTAGCGGCCCTTGTCGTCGATCGGGCTGCCTTCGGTCACCACCTGCATCAGCCTCTGCGGGTCAGTTCCGATTGCATGGAATAGTTCAACCCTGTCCGGCGGTCGCAGTACCTTGGCCATGGCATCATCCTAAGGCTCGTTTAAAGCACTTAACTGCTAAATTTACATGAATTAGGATAAATTAGTACTTCACTGGTGTGGTTTGTCGACCAACTCCGTTGATTGTTGGCGGTGCAACTACCATTCGCGTTATGAGCGTGAAGACCCATCTGAGGACCTGTCCGCTGTGTGAGGCCATGTGCGGTCTCGTGATCAAGACCGAGGGGGAGAAGGTGGTGCCCCCCGTTCGCGCCGACCGCGACGACGTGTGGAGCCAGGGCTTCATCTGCCCCAAGGGCACCGCTCTGGGCCATCTGCACGAGGACCCCGACCGGGTGCGGGTGCCGCTGGTGAAAGACGCCCACGGCCGGTTCCAGGAGGCCACCTGGGAGGAGGCCTACGCCCGGTGCGAGGAGCTGCTCCACGGCGTGCGCGATGCCCACGGGCCAGAGGCCATGACCTACTACATCGGCAACCCCGCGGCCCACAACTTCTCCATCAGCCGCTACACCGGCCATTTGGTCATGCAGTCGGGCGTGCAGATGGGCTATTCGGCGGGCACCGTCGACCAGTGGCCCAAGAACGTGTCGTCGCTGTGCATGTACGGCAACTCCTGGACGTTCCCCACTCCCGACATCATGCGCACCCAGTACCTGGTGGTCATGGGGGCCAACCCCCACGCCTCGCAGGGCAGCCTTTTGGCCTGCCCCGACGTGTTGGGCGAGATGGACAAGATCCGCGAGCGGGGCGGCACGTGCGTGGTGGTGGACCCCCGCCGCACCGGCACCTGCGACCACGCCGACGAGTGGGTGCCCATCGTGCCCGGCACCGACGCCGCCTTCCTCTTGGCTCTATGCCACGTGCTGTTCGACGAGGATCTGGTGGATCTGGGCACCATGGCCCACCACGTGAACGGCCTCGACGAGGTGCGCGCCCTGGTGGCCGACTGGACGCCGGAAACGGTGGCTGAGACCACCCAGATTCCGCCCGACACCATCCGCCGGCTGGCCCGGGAGATCGCCGCCGCACAGAGCGCCAGCGTGTACGGCCGCATCGGGCTGTGCAACCAGGAGTTCGGCACGCTGGCCTCGTGGCTCATCGACGTGGTGAACCTGCTCACCGCCAACTTCGACGTCCCCGGCGGGATGATGTTCGCCAACCCCGTCGCGCCGTCCATGATCACCCTCAACTTCGAAGCGCCCAAAGAGCCCGAGTTCGGCCGCTGGCACAGCCGGGTGCGGGGCGCCCCCGAGGTGCTGGGCCAGGTGCCGGTGTCGTGTTTGTCGGAGGAGATCATGACCCCCGGCGAAGGGCAGATAAAGGCCCTGGTGGTGGTGTGCGGCAACCCGGTGATCAGCTCGCCCGAGGCCGGCCGCCTCGATGAGGCGCTGCCCATGCTCGACGCCATGATCTGCATCGACAACTACGTGAACGAGACCACCCGCCATGCCGATGTGATTCTGCCCGGGCTGTCCCCGCTGGAGCAGCCCCACTGGGACGAGATGATCTGGTCGTGGGCCGCCCGCACCGCGGGCAACTGGTCGGACCGGATCTTCGAGTTCGGCGACCGCCCCGACGAGTGGGAGGTGCTCGTGCGGGTGGGCGCGCTTATGGGCGGCCAGTCCAACGACGAGATCGACGAGCGCGCCATCGACGACGGGCTCTTCTCCGGGCTCTGCATGTTCTTCGGCCTCGATCCTGCCCATGTCCTGTCGCACTACGACCAGGGCGGCCCCGAGCGGATGACCGACTTCATGATCCGGGTGGGCCACCTCGGCGACCGCTACGGCGAGAACCCCGACGGGCTGACCTTGCAGCACTTCAAGGACAACCCCCACGGCCTCGACTTCGGTCCGATGGTGCCCCGGGTGCCGGAGATACTCCACACCCCGTCGGGCAAGATCGAGATGGCCCCGCCCTACATCACCGCCGATGTGGGTCGGCTGCACCGCCGCCTGGGCCGAGATGACGGCATGGTGCTGGTGAGCCGCCGCCACGTGCGGTCCAACAACTCCTGGATGCACAACGTGAAGGTGCTGGTGAAGGGCAAGGACCGCTGCACGCTGATCGTGCATCCCGATGATGCCGACGGCATCGGCCTGGCCGACGGGTCGGTGGCCCGGGTCAGCACCGAGATCGGCAGCGTCGAGGTGCCGGTTGAGGTGAGCGACGAGATGATGCCCGGCGTGGTGTCGCTGCCCCACGGCTGGGGCCACGGCCTCGACGGGGTGCAGCTCTCGGTGGCCAAGGAGTTCGCCGGGGTCAACAACAACCTGCTGGCGCCGGGAGAACTGGTGGACGAGATCTCCGGCAACGCCATCGTGAACGGCATCAAGGTGGAGGTCGTCCCCGTCCCCGCCTGACGATCCGGCGGCTGTGGTGGGTATTCTCGGGCTTCTATGGCTATTCCCCAAGACCGCGACATCGAGGCCCTCAAGGCCTCGCTGTCGGAGTGGATGAACACCCGGCCGGGGGTGTCGGGCGCCGAGGTGACCGAGCTGGTCAATCCCGAGGCTTCCGGGTTCAGCAACGAGACCCTGGTGTGCGACGCCCTCTACACCCTCGATGGCCAGACCCGCGACTCGGGCATCGTGGTCCGCAAGCGACCCACCGACTACGCCATCTTCCCGGCTTATGACATGAGCGTGCAGTACCGGTCGATGCAGAACATGGCCGCCTGCGGCACGGTGCCCGTACCGGAGATCCTGTGGGTGGAGGACACCGGCGGTGTGCTGGGGGAGCCGTTCTTCATCATGGAGCGGCTGCACGGCCGGGTGCCCGCCGACAACCCCCCGTTCTTCTCGGAGGGCTGGGTGTTCGAGGCTGCCCCCGCCCAGCAGGCCGTGCTGTACAACTCGTCGGTGGACGCGCTGGCCGCGGTGGCCGGCACCGACTGGCAAGCCGCCGGGTTCGACTTCTTGAAGCGTCCCGAGTACGGCGGCCCGGGGTTCGCCCAGCAGCTCGGCTATCAGCGCTTCTACGCCGACTGGGCCGCCGAGGACCGGCCCAAGCCGCTGATCGACGCCGCTTTGGACTGGTTCGACGCCAACGACCCCAGCGGGTCGATGCCCACCGAGTTGAACTGGGGCGATGCCCGGCCCAGCAACCTGATGTACGGCGACGACTTCAAGGTGATGGCCGTGTTCGACTGGGAGATGGCCGACCTGGGGCCCGGCGAGGTCGATCTGGGCTGGTTCTTGTACATGAACCGGTTCTTGAGCGAGGGCGCCGGCATCGACTGGCTGCCCGGCTTCGCCGACCGAGAGGGCACCATCGCCCGCTGGGAGCAGGCCATGGGCCGCAAGGCCGAGCATGTGGACTACTTCGAGGCCTGGGGGTGCCTGCGCTTTTGCATTATCCTGGTGGCCATCGTGAACATGCAGGTGAAGTACGGCGCATTCGATGCCGAGTTCGGCGCCCAATACGAGCAGAACAACCCCTCCACCCAGATGCTGGCCCAGTACCTGGGCCTGCCCGACCCCGAGTGAGACAGCCATGAGCGATGCCGACAACCGAGCCCTGGCCGAAGCGCTGTTCGCCGCCCTGGAGCGCATGGACTGGCCCGCGGTGGCCGAGCTGTTCGCCGAGGACGGCGTGTACCAGGACATGCCCTTCGAAACCGACTCCGGCGGCACCGTCGGCCACGCCGGCATCATCGGCAAGCTGGAGATGGGCCTGAGCACCCTCGACCGCTTCGAGCTGGGCGTGACCGACATCTGGGTGAGCGGCGACAACGTTGTGGTGGAGCGGGTGGAGATCTGGCACCACCCCGACGGCACCGCGGCCAGCCTCCCCGTGCTGTGCCGCTTGCAGGTCCGCGACGGCAAGATCGCCCACTGGCGCGAATACTGGGACTACAACTACCTCATCGCCCAACAGCCCGACACCTGGCTCCCCCAATCCCCCCGCCCCCGCTGGGACTGACCGCTACCGGTATCTGTTCCATCTAGTTTCCACATCTGCACGGCATCACGTCGCCTATACCTGATGTTCTGTGCTGTCCAAAGAAAGTTAGTATATTTCTGAAGTTCTTTGTCAGTGGTACAATATTCAGGAATCGGCGAAATAGAGGGGTGGGAGATGAGGGAGCAGCACACTCTGGGGGTTTTGAACTGGGATCTGCGGACGCCGCCTCAGGTGTCTCGGGCGCTCAAAGAGAGAAGGAAGGAGCTGGGCATGACCCAAGAGGAGACCGCTCGACAAGCTGGCGTGTCGGTCCAGTGGCTCTCAGGGTTTGAGAACGGCAAGGGCAGCTGCGGAACGCACCGGATGATGCGCCTGGCTGGCGTGCTCGGCCTGTCGCTTGCCCTGCACGAGCGGCCACATACCGACATCGATCGGGTGTTCGAAAGCCTCAACGGCCCCGTGTGAGCAGTTCGGATGCCTGAGGATTCGCTGCTCGCCTTCATCGGCGACGACCTTGTTGGCCGCATCGACCGGCGCGGGTCAATGCTGCGCCTCTCCTATGACGGCGGTTATTCCTCCCGCCGCGATGCCTCGCCGCTTTCGCTTTCCCTTCCTCTGGAGGAGGGTGAGATCGAGGATCAACGCGTGGAGGGGTGGATGTCGGGATTGTTGCCCGGGAACCTCGACGTCCGAGAACGCTGGGCGGCCAAGTATCAGGCCGGTTCTGATTCCCCGTTCGATCTGTTGAGCACTCGAATCGGCTTGGACTGCCCCGGCGCGGTCCGATTCTGTCTGCCGGAGAATCTCGATGCCCTCGAAGAGCGCTACGGCGGCGTTGAGTGGCTGGATGACACCGGATTCGAGGATCTCGTCTTGGGGATGGTGAGGGAGCCTGCCCAATGGGTGCGCCCGACCGGGCACAGCGCCTTCAGCCTCGGAGGCGCCCAGGCCAAGACCGCGCTGCATCGGAGAGAGGGAAGATGGGGTGAGGCAATCGGAAGCGTGCCGACTACCCACATCCTCAAACCGTCGATGAGGGACCTGGACGATCAATCGGTCAACGAGCACCTCTGCTTGACGGCGGCAAGATACTGCGGTTTTCCCGCGGTGCGCAGTGAGGTTGCAGTTGTTGCCGGCCATCCAGTCCTGGTTGTCCGCCGTTTTGACCGCCTGGATGTGGATGGCACCACCCGACGAATACACCAGGAGGATCTGCATCAGGCCTGCGGCGAGCCCGGCGTACCCATCTATCAGAACGACAGAGGGGAGGGCCACAGCCTGCGTCGCCTGGCCCGTCTCATTGCCAACCACTCCGATAATCGGGATGCCGATCTTCGGGTGTTCTTCGACGCCCAGGTGTTCAACTGGGTCATTTGCAATACCGATGGCCACTCCAAGAATTTCAGCTTGCTTCTCGCCGGTGGGAGGGTCCGCCTTGCTCCGCTTTATGACATCTGGTCGATGATGCCCTACGACCCCCACCACTATCGCTCCTATTCGCTGGCCATGTCGGCTCTGCTCGACCGGCGGATCCTCACTGCGGAGAGCAGACAAGCATGGGAGGCCACGGCCAAAGCGGTCGGACTGCCCGGGCCCGAGGGCCCCGACCGGGCAGCAGCCATCGCCGAGGCCGCTCCCGAGGCCATGCAGCAGGCGGCAGACGAACTCTCTCCCGAGCTGCGGGCGCTGCCTGTCGTGCAAAATCTCGTGTCCATGGCCGCACACCGCCGGGACCAATGCCTGGCCGGCTTGGCAAAGAGCTAGTCAATCCTCATCGCCCAACAGCCCGACACCTGGCTCCCCCAATCCCGCCGCCCCCGCTGGGACTGACCGCGTTCAGGCCGGGCTCTGGATTGTCCAGCCCTGGTCGGCGGCCGCTCGGGAAAGTCGACGGCCATAGCAGATGAAATCGGCCAGGGAGTCTTCGAGAGACAGAGCGTTGGCCAGATGAATGGCATCGAGGGTTCGCAGAGAGTCCGGTTGGAGGGTGCCGAGCATCATGGGTGTCCAGGCTGCGGAGGTTGCGCCGAGATACGACCAGAGCCCTGCTTGGGATTCGACTGCAATCACGGTGATGCCGAGCAGCAGGACGATGTGGAACATCATTCGAGGTCGCCGATCGACCGCTAGGGTCAGGAACGAGGCAACCAAAGCGGCCAGGTTGGGCGGTTGTTCTGTGAGCTATAGCTTGGCGGTCTCAACGAGAGATTGATTTCAATCACTTTGCACGGAATTCTCAGCAATTGCTATGTCAATTCCATCACTCGAAGCGGGCCCCCAGTTGCTTGAGGATTTGGGCGGTGTGGACTGACGCCATGCGGCCTGGTTCGCCGGGGGCCACCAGCATCCCGGCGTCGTCGAAGGCGTAGTCGAACTCGATGCCCACAGTGAACGAGCGGGCCGCGATCAGCTTCATGCTCCGGTAGCGCTCCAGGGTGTCGGTGCCCGGCGTGATCCGCACCGGCGCCTCGTACACCTCCTCCGACGGCGGCCGCTGCACGAACTTGAGCATCGACCCCTCGTCCAGGGGGTACACCTGGTGGCGGTGGGCGGCCTGCTCCCAGGCGTCGATCAGCTCCTGGCGCCGCTCGGGCTCGGCCTCCGACAAGTCGTTGGTCTCGGTGGGGTCGACGGCCAGGTTGTACACCTCCCACTCGTGGTCGCCGAACGGGGTCATCGGCAGGTGCAGCGTGACCGCCTCCCACCCCTGGCGGTAGTACCCCCGATGGCCGATCTGCTCGTAGTACTGCTCGGTGTGGTGCTCGGGGGCCCCGGCATCCGCCGAACGTGGGGGCGAAGCTGGCCCCGGCCAGCGGCCCCTTGAGCGGCTGGCCGTTGCGCTCGGCGGGGGCGTTCAGCCCGACGATGTCCAAAACGGTGGGCAGCACGTCGGTGATGTGCAGGTACTGGCGGCGGAACCCGCCGGGGTCGGAGATCCGCTCGGGCCACGACGAGATCATGGCCACCTGGTGGCCCCCGGCATGGGTGTTGCACTTGTACAGCCGGAAGGGGGTGTTGCCGGCCATGGCCCAGCCCCGGGGGTAGTGGGCCAGGGTCTGGGGCCCGCCCAGCAGGTCGAGGCGGGCGTGGTCGTCGTCGATGCCGCCCTGGGTCGGCGACAGCACCTCGAAGTACTGCGAGCAGCCGGTGTCCTCGCCCTGCCGGGACGCCCCATTGTCGGAGGTGAACAGCACCAGCGTGTTGGCCCACTCGCCCAGCTCCTCGAGGGCGGCCCGCAGCCGTCCGAAGTTCTGGTCGACGTTGTCCACCATGGCGGCGAACACCTCCATGTACCGGGCGAACACCTCCTTTTGGGTGGTGGACAGCTCGTCCCACGGGGCGACGTCGTTGCGCTTTTCGGTGTTGCGGGGCGGCAGCGGGACGCTCTCGTCGATGATGCCCAACTCGATCTGGCGGCGGTAGCGGTGCTCGCGGATCTCGTCCCAGCCGGCGTCATAGGCCCCCCGGTACTTGGCGATGTCGTCGGCTTTGGCCTGGAGCGAGGCGTGGACCGCCCCATGCGACAGGTACAACAAGAACGGCTGGTCGGGCCGGGCCGCCTTCTGCTCGCGCACCATGGAGATGGCCTCATCGGTGATGTCGTCGGTGAAGTAGTAGTCGTCGGGGTACTGGTCGGTGCGCACCACGCTGTTGTCGCGGATCAGCCGGCCCATCCCTGGTAGGGCTCAGGCCCGCTTGCCGTCACGTCGCTCATCGGACCCTCCCCGTCGGCGGTCGCAGTGTCAGTCGTCCATCTTGAACACCCGCAGGGCGTTCTCCCGCAAGAACTTGGGCCACACGTGGTCGCGGAACGCCACGTTGGCCATGTCGGTGAAGATGCGCTCCAGGGTGAGCCCGGCGGGGAAGTACCCGGCGTACATCACTTTGTCGGCCCCCCGGGTGTTGGCGTAGTCGATGATGGCCGTGGGGTAGTGCTTGGGGGCGAACGCCGAGGGCATGTAGTAGAGGTTGGGCCACTTCAACATGAGCTTCATGGCCAGCTTCTCCCATGGCTCGGCCCCGTGGCGCATTACCAGGCGCAGCTCGGGGAAGTCGTAGCACACCTGGTCGAAGTGCTCGACGTGCTGTACCGCGCTGGGGAACCGGGGCCCGGCGACACCGGCGTTGGCGATCACCGCGATGTCGAGCTCGATGGCGGTGGCGTACAGCGGGTACATGAGCGGGTCGGACACCCCCACCTGAGGGATGAGGCCGGAGGGGAACACGCTGACCGCTTTGATGTCGTGCTCGGCCTTTTTGGCCTTGAGGAACCGGATGGTGCCCATCGCGTCGTTGGGGTCCACCTCGGTCACGAAGTGCACCCGGCCGGGGTAGCGCCGCTTGGCCTCGATGGACGTCTCCGAAAGCCCGAAGAGCCCCTTGTCGATCCCCCAGCGTTCCATCTCCGAGAAGGTGTGCTCGATGGGGTCGGAGTCGTCTTGGGCCTCGTCGGGGATGTCCTTGAACATGTACTCCGCGGGCATTGCGAACTCTTCGCTCGACTGGCGGTCTTTCAGCCCGGCTTGGAGGTTGGCGTACACCTGCTTCTTGTCGGCGAACGGGAACCCGATCATCAGGTCCACCACCCCGATCCCCTCTGGCACTGCCATGTCGTGCTCTCTTTCCTGCCTCAGTCCATCGAGAACTCGGGGTTGAGGGTGATGACCCAGAACATGGCGCCGGCGTCGTCGAGAAGCTGGGCCATGCGGCCCGGCGGGGCGTCCATTGGCGGGACGATCACCTGCCCGCCCAGTTCTTGGCACTGCTCGGCGGTGGAGTCGCAGTCGTCGACCGCGAAGTACACCGCCCAGTGGGAGGGAATGCCTGGGGTGGGCCGGGGGCCGGCGCTGCCGATCATCTCGCCGTTCAACATGATGCCCACCGACCCTTCCATGTCGAGCGGCACCGGGGTCCAGCCCAGCACCTCGGAGTAGAACGCCAGGGCCTTGTCGACATCGGACGAGATGAGCTCGTTCCAGCACTGCGTGCCGTGTTCGCTCTTCAGCGCCGCGCCATCTTGGCCGAGCGCCTCCCATAGCACCACCACGGCGCCGGTGGGGTCGGCCACTACCGCCATCTTGCCGGCGCCCGACGGATCCATCACCGGCCCCATCGGCGTGCCCCCAGCAGGCGCCACTTTGGCCAGGGCCTCATCGGCGTTGTCCACCGAGATGTAGGTCTCCCACACGTTGGGAATCCCCATCTCGCCCATGTGCTGGGGCTTCTCCATGAGTCCCAGCACCGGCTTATCGCCCTTCATCCCCAGGGTGTAGACCACTTGCGACCCCTCGAGTTCGTCGTGAAAGTTCAGCCCGAACAGCGCTGAGTAGAACGCCTTGGCCTTGTCGGGCTCCTCGGTACACAAGTCGACCCAGCTGAAATCTCCATGGACGTAGCTGTCTGTCTCGGGCACTGTCGCTCTCCTCTCGCGTTGATCTGGCCGGTAGGGCGTCCACGACACTCTAGGCCCGCCCGGTTGAGCCCAGATCAGCCAGCCGGGAGTTTTCATCAGTATTCGAGCCGATTTCAGGCGGCAGAAATGCTCAGATTGCGTCGCCGACGTTGGTGCGGCGAGCACCGATGGCCCAGATCAAAAGAGCCAGGATCATCAGAGGATCGAGCACCTCCCAGGCGGTCTTCTCGTCGGAGAAGAAGTAGGCGAAGACGAATACCGCCACTGCCAGCCCCAAGGCGATGACGGCGGCGATGAGGGTGAAGGGGTTGGCCGGCTCCAGACCTTGGCGCTGGGCCATCACCCGGCGCCACCCGGTGCAGATGGCCACGGTGGCGCAGGCCACGAACAGCGGGTCGATGGTGAACCAGAGGTTGTTGCTCTGGTTGAAGACGTCGGTGTAGTGGTTGAGCAGAATCGCCACGGACAGCACCGACAAGCACAGCGTGCGCACCCACGGCACTTTGCTGGTGTTGCGCCACAGCAGCCACACGCCGACCAGGGAGAACGCCACGGGGCCGATCTGCCAGAGCTGCCACTTCCAGTTGTCGGCCAGCTCGGCATTGGGATCGACCATCTCCGACTGGTAGTACCACGTGAATACCGCGACCACCAGGATGCCTGCTCCGATGAAGGAGTCGATGACCCCCAGATCACGCCGTCGGAATATGTGATCAATCATGCTCATGCCATATTGAACACCCTCAGAGCGTTCTCCCGCAGGAATTTGGCCCATAGGTGATCTCGGAACGGCACCTGGCGCATGTCGGTCATGATCCGCTCCAGCGACAGCCCGGACGGGAAGTATCCGGCGTACATGACCTTGTGGGCGCCCCGGGTGTTGGCGTAGTCGATGATGGCCCTCGGATAGTGCTTCGGAGCGAATGCCGAGGTGGAGTAGTGCAGCCCCGGCCACTTCAACATGAGCTTCACCATGAGGTCTTCCCACGGCTCAGCGCCGTGGCGGGTGACCAGCACCAACTCGGGGAAGTCGTAGCACACCCGGTCGAGGTGCTCGACGTGCTGGGGGCCGAGCGGGAATCTCGGCCCTGGCACCCCGGCGTTGACGCACATGGGTATGTCCAGCTCGCAGCACGCCGCATAGACCGGATACATGAGCGGGTCGCCGATGTCCACCTGGGGGTGCAGCCCGGTGGGGAAGCAGGCGGCGGCGACCGCTCCGAGCTCGTCGACCGCGCGGCGCAGGTCCCGCACCGCCTGGACTCCGAGGTTGGGGTCGACCAGGTAGCTGCCGTAGAGGCGGTCGGGATGCTCGGTGATGCCCCGGGTGCCCCAGGTGTCGCCGAAGTTCACCGGCAACAGACCCTTGTCCACCCCCCAGCGGTCCATCTCGGCCAGCAGGTAGGCGATGAAGTCCACCGTGCCGTCCACTCGGGGCAGATCCTTGAACATGTAGGCCGCGCCGTGGCCGAAGGTGCGGCTCTCGGCGTCTTTCAGCAGCCCCTGGAAGTTGGTGAACCAGGCGTCCCGGTCGGAGGGCACGCCCAACATGAGATCGACCGCCCCGATGCCGTCCATCGGGTGGGCTTCGGGCTCGGAGGCCATCTAGCCGCCCAGCGTCTCGAAGAGGTCGGCGTCGGTGCGGCGCAGGCGGCGGTAGTTGGCCTCCCACATCATGGGGATGAAGTACTGGTGGTAGGCCTTTTTGGCCCGGGCCGCCTCGGCCTCGGGCATCTCGCGGCCCCCCACCACCTGGGCCTCGTAGTGGGCCCGGGCCGAGCTCTCCAGGGCGATGGCCTTGACGGTGGCCTCCTCCAGTGAGGGGCACACGAAGCAGGCGCCGTGGTTGCCGATGAGCACCACCGACCGGTCGCCCAGGGCAGCGGCCATCTTGGGGCCGTCCACGGGGTCGTCGATGCCGTTGTCGGCGTAGTGGGCCTGCTCTTGGTAGAACAAGCAGGCGTCGGCTGAGTACAGGCCCACGTCCTTGCCGGTGGTGGACAGCACCTCCACATAGTGGGAGTGGGTGTGGATCACCGAGTTGGCGTCGGGCCGGGCTTGGTAGAACCCGGCGTGGAACCGCACTGCGGGGGAGGCCGGGGTGTCGCCGTCGAGCGGGTTGAGCTCCATGTCGTAGCAGTTCACGTCGCGGGGCAGCGTCTCGCTGAAGTAGCCGAACGGCGACACCCAGAAGGCGTCGCGGCGCTCGGCGTCGCGAACCGACACATGGCCGGCCACCCGGCTCTCACAGCCCTCCCGGGCCAGGATGCGCCGAGACGCGGCCACCTGGAAGGCGGGATGGTCTTCGGTCCATGTCTTGGTCATCGGGTCTCCTCCGTCTGGGTCCTCAAAATATCTCCGGGTCGGCGCCCACCGCCTCGCCCACGGTCCAGCCGAGCGGCCCCCCGCTACTGCTGGATGTCGTAGAGCTGGCGGACGTTGCCCGAAACGATGGCATGGCGCACCTCATCGGTGGTGTCGGCGAAGTGCTCGGCGATCACGGCCTGGCTGTCGGGCCAGGTGGACACGTGGTGGGGGAAGTCGTTACCCCACATCATGGTCTCGGTACCGATCACGTCTCGGGCGGCCACCCCGGTGAGGTCCCGCATGAACGTCACCCGGAAGTTCTTGCGCCAATAGTGCGACGGCTCCTCCTGGCAGTTCATGTCCTTCAGGAGCTGGGCGTTGCGGTGGAACCAGTAGTCGGCCCGCTCCAGCAGGTTCCCGGCCCAGCCCACGTCGTTCTCGGCGGAGACGATCATCAGGTCGCCGAAGCGGTCGAACACTCCGCCGAAGATGAGGTCGAGCACCACCTCTTGGATGTCCACCGTTTGCAGCACCGACCGGGTGGACGTGCCCCGGTCCCAGGCCTTGTCGGGGTCGCGGGTGGTGGCCGCGTGCAGGTTCACCGGCATGGAGTGCTCCACCGCCGCGGCCCACAGGGGATCGAACGACGGGTCTTGGTAGGGGTTGTCCTCGCCGTTGACCACCGGGATCATGACCCCCTTGAGCCCGATGTCCCGGCATCGCTTCATCTCCTTGGCGGCCCGCTCCAAATCCACCGGCGACAGCAGGCCGATGCCCACGAACGTGTCGGGTATCTGGCTGACGAACTCCCCCACCCAGGTGTTGTAGGCCTCGAACAGGGCCCACTGGAACTCCACGTCTTGGATCGGGTACATCTGCATGGCGATGGTGGGGTACAGCACCTCGCCGGTCACCCCGTCGACGCGCAATGCCTCCATCCGGACCTGCGGATCCCAGCCCACGTCGGGCACGTCTTCGTCCCAGCGGCCCTTGGTCCGCACGTTGTCGTCGGTGCGCATGCACCCGGCCAAAAGCCCCACCGGGGGGAGCCGGGCCTGGTCGCACACCAGGCGGTCGGTGGTGGGCTCGTGGACCAGCCGGGGAGCCCGATCCCGGTAGGCCTCCACGGTGTAGATCTGCCATAGGTCGTGGGGCTCGATCACATGGGAGTCGGCGGAGAAGACGTCGAAGCCGTTGTCGCTCATCGCCATTGATGGTAGGTCTCAGCCGGGGCTTCTCGCCCACTGGGTGGGTAACGTGAGCCGGGTGAGCGTGTGTGCATTCATCGGACTGGGCAATATGGGCTTTCCCATGGCCGGGCACTTGGCGGCCGCCGGCCACGAGGTGCGGGTGTTCAACCGGACGGCCGCGGTGGCTGACCGCTGGGCCGGGCGTCACGAAGGGGTCGTGGCCGCGACCCCGGCCGAGGCGGCCGACGGGGCCGAGCTCGTGTTCACCTGCGTGGGGGCCGACGACGACCTGCGGGCGGTGGTGCTGGGCGACGGGGGTGCGCTGAGCACCATGGGCGCGGGCTCGGTGCTGGTGGATCACACCACTGCGTCGGCCGATGTGGCCCGGGAGCTGGCCGAGGTGTGCGCCGAGCGGGGGATCGGCTGGCTGGACGCCCCCGTCTCCGGCGGCCAGGCCGGGGCCGAGAACGGTGTGCTGACGGTGATGTGCGGCGGCGAGCCCCCGCACTTCGAGGCTGCCCGCCCGGTGATCGACGCCTATGCCTCCGCAGTCGCCCTTCTGGGTCCGGCCGGGTGTGGCCAGCTCACCAAGATGGTCAACCAGATCCTGTGCGCCGGGGCCATCCAAGGGGCGGCCGAGGCGCTGGCCTTCGGCGAGCGGGCCGGTCTCGACATGGAACAGGTGCTCAACGCGGTCACCAAGGGGGCGGCCGGCTCGTGGTACCTCCAGAACCGGGGCCACACCATGGTGGCCGACGAGTTCGACTTCGGCTTCGCCATCGACTGGATGCTCAAAGACCTCGGCCTGGTGGCCGGCGCCGCCGCCGGCCTCGGCGCCCCCATCCCCCTCGTCGAGCTCTGCCGCCGCTACACCGAAGCAACCGCGGCGGTCGGCGAGAACCGCCTTGACGCCACCGCCATCATCCGCCGCTACCGATAGCGGCCTGCCAATACAGCCCCGCGATTATTGACGGGAAGCTGGGAGGTCAGAGCGCTCGTTGCGAACATCGCGGGTGTGCAAGATGCAAGTCCGGTCTTGTCCCTGAATGACGGCAATCTCTAGCTGGGCTCCGAGCGCTGAGACATACTGCTCAAGTACGTCAATAGTCACGTTGCGGGAGCGCTCAATCGCGGCAACCCGCGGCTGTGAGATGCCAATGAGCCCTGCCAGTTCACGTTGGGAGATACCTGCCTTTTCACGAAGGGCAGTAAGACTGGTTGCAAGGTGAAACTCGTCCTCGATTTCTTGAACGCGATTTTCTGCGTTTGGAGTATTTAGAACTTTCTTCTCCCACTCCTTCAGGCTCATAGGCTCTCCTTTGTTCTGTCTCTTGATCACTTATCGATTTGCTTTTTGACGCTTTGCTGATGTTCGTCAAGTCGGCTATCTGCTATCGGAATATTCTTCTTGTACCAACTGGTCCAATTGCTGCTCTTGCCACCACCCACGAGCAGAATGGCCTTCCGCTCTGCGTCGAAGGCGAATAGCACTCGTATCTTGGTCCGTCCCGTTGACCCTGGTCGAAGTTCCTTCATGTTCTTGTGTCTACTGGCCTTTATCGTGTCGACCAGTGGCCGACCCAACGTTGGCCCCTCGCTTCGCAATAGTCTGACTGCGGCTAGCAGTGCCTCAGCATCAGCCTGTGACAGACGATTCGCCCAATCCTCGCAATCAGGGTGAAATTCTACCGGCCAAGCTGACATGTTATAATAATATCGTTATCACATGCGAGGCCGGCAGTCCAGCTGCGGCCGCGCCCTGCCCAAACTCGCTGAGCGGTCAGTTAGCGACACGGAGCAGCCCCAACACTCCCACGCCAGAGCCACCCAACAAGGTAAAGGGGGTCGGCGCTCTTGATCGGTTCGTGAACAAGGGCCGTTAGGGAGCGGTGTACCTGAGGTGGCTGGGGACGAAGTCGTCGACGAACAGCATGATCTCCCCAGGTTCCAGAGGCTGCCCTTGAGGCTCCAGGTCCAGTGGCTGCACGCCTTCGAGCACTGCCCCGAGCTTGGCGGCCTGGAGGGGTTCAGTCGGCAGCTCGAACGAGAAAACGCCATCGTCGTTGGTCACGCTCTCCAGCGTCGAGGAGTCTCCTTGGGCGGTCTGGATCGCCAGCCAGACAAGAACTTCAGCGACAAGGGCCTTGCCGGCCAATCCGACAAGCCGCCCGTACACGGTGCGAGCCGCCGCGTCGTCAGCCACAGTCCGAATCGTACCATTGCTGTATTCCTAGTGGTCTGTCTGCAAGTTGATCGGGACGTCCTGCTAGGCATCGACGTCCCCCGCGGCGTTGCGCCTCCTTGCCGTGCGCTCTGGGTATGGCTGCGTCGGTGCGCCTTGTGAGTATCTGGCCGGAGTTGAGGCTCAGTAAAGGGATTCGCCGCCCTTTTCTCCGCTGGTGGTGTCGGCGTCGCCGCCGAGGGCGGCTCGCACCGACTTGAGATGGGCGGTGACGCCAGCAGTGAGAGTGGCGTTGTCGGCGGTAACGGTGACCAGGCGAAATCCTTGAGCCACACGGGTGGGGGTGAGCGTGGGGGTGGCGTGGATGCCGGGGATCACGCCATGGCGCTGGCAACCAGCCACGATGGTGGCCAAGGCATGGTCAAAGGCGGTTTTGCCGTCGTTGTTGCCCGGCCCCAATCCAAGGCTCACCGACAGGTCGGATGGGCCGACGTAGATGGCGCCCACCCCGGGGGTGGACAAGATGTCGTCCAAGTTCTCCAGCGCGGCGGTGGTCTCCACCATGGGGATGCACTGCACTGCCTCGTTGGCCCCGGCGAAATAGCCCGGCCCGTCGCGCAGCGCCGCCCGAATGGGACCGACGCTGCGGGCACCAACGGGGGCGTAGCGGCACGACCTCACTGCGGCCTCGGCCTCGGCCCGGCTGTTGACCATGGGGACGATGATGCCCAAGGCCCCGGCGTCCAGCACTCGGCCGATGATGCCCTGCTCGTTCCACGGCACTCGCACCACCGGGGTGGCCGAGCCCAAGTCGATGGCCGCCAGCATCGCCAGCGCGTCGGAGTAGTCGGCCAACCCGTGCTGCATGTCGATGCACACATAGTCGAAGCCGGCCCGGGACATGATCTCGCAGCCCATGGCCGTCGGCAGGACCGCCCATGCGCCCAGCGCCGGACGCCCCGAAGCCAACGCCTCGGCTAGCGGATGGACAGCAGAAACAGCGGCGCTCATGGCCGCAACCGTATCTCCCGACGAGGGGAATGAGTCGGTTCGGTTGTCGGCTAGCGCCAGTAGTTGTTGGCGGCGGCGATGGTCTGGAACTCAACGGCTACGAGGTGGGCCGAGCTGATGAGTTGAGCGGTATCGCTGGCGTAGTCGTCGCGGAGGCTCGCTCGCACGTCGGCATCGGTTTGGATGGCGGCAATGGTCTTGCGGGCGATCGTGATGGCCAGTTCACGGCCTTCGGCGGGCGTGGCGGTCATGAGGGTGGGGATGACATCGTCGAAGACGGACATGGACAGTTCCTCTCGGATCAGGGGGTGGCGTCTTGCATGGGGCCGATGGGCACCGTCGTGCCCCGGGCGCCCACATCGGGGTCGTAGGCCACGAGCTGGAAGGAGTCGTTGCTGCTGTACTTGCCCGGACCGTACGAGGCGTAGGGCTGGCTGGCGATCGAGAACTCGCCGGCGTTCTCGATCGCTTGGACAAAGGTCTCGGGGGTCAGATTAGGTCCGGCCGCAGTGGCCAGCAGCTCGAAAAGCTGGAAGAACTGGCAGTGGCCGTACACGTTGGTGAACCACAGAGGCTCTTCTTCTTCCAAGGTGTCGGGATGCTTCACCTCGATATCGGGGTGGGCGGCGTTGAACGCATCGAGGCATTGCCTGAACCTGGGATCGCTCTCGTAGATCTGTGCGTTGGTCATGCTCGATACGCTGATCACACCCCTGGCCGTCTCGGGATCGGCGCTGGCACCGAGGTTGTTCAAGCCGGACGCGTCGGTCGTCCAGATATCCACATCCAAGCCGTTGAGGGCGGCATTCTCAATTCCGGCCGTCGGGTTCCCGATGAGCAGAAGGGTGTCGGCTCCGGCGGCTCGGATGCGCTCGGAAAGAGCGGCCCACTCTTGATTCTGGGCCACGAGATCGGCCACTTGGGAGGAGGTGGCGATCTCCAGGACGGGCTCGACGCCGTGTTCCCTCAACAGTTCTGCTACCTCTTCAAGCTGGGGGGCTGCGGTCAGATCGGCCACGACGGCGATGGAGCGCCCTTGGAGCATTCCCTCGTTGTCGAGCAGGGTGAACAGCGCCGAGGTGATGCGTTCGCGCGGCGCCTGCTGGTTTACCCACGGGGCCCTGGCCTCGGCCAAGCGATCCGGGGTGATGTTCCCGCCCACCAGGATCGTCTCCTGTTGGCTGACGATACAGGTGTTGGCTTCCTCGGCCGGGCCGAGGAAGCCGAACAGCACGGCGAACACCTCGTTGTCCTCGGTCAGCCGCAGGCAGGCGGCCTCGGCCTCGGTCGTGCCGATGGGGAAGTACTTGTCCATGATGGCCTCGACCCGGCGGCCGTTGATGCCGCCCCGGTTGTTGATGTCGTCGGTCAGGGCCTGGATCACCAGCTCTTGGTCGCCCCAAGGAGCTGGCGTGGCCCCGACCTGGAACAGTTGATCTATGTCGAGATAGGAGACGCCGATGGTGATGGTCTCGGCGGTGACCCCTCGCCAAGTGGCGGTTAGTTCGATTTCCGGCGTGGGCTCTGGGGTGGGTGCCGGCTGGAATTCGGGCTCCTCCTCCGGGGTTTCGGCAGGGGCATCCGGTTCGGGTTCGTCGGGCGCGGCCTCTTGCGGTTCGGGGGTTCCCGGCTCGGGCTCTTCGGGTGCGGCCGGTGCCTGAGTGGGGGGTGCGGCCGGTTCGCCGCTTCCCGCGTCGCTTTCGTCGTCATTGCCGCAGGCCGCAGCAATCATGGCCAGTGCCAAAAGCATGGCGATCAGCCACCACATCTTGTTGGTTTTCATGAGGTATTCCCCTCGTCCCTCGGGTTCGCCAGGCGGGGCCCGGCTCAGGCGATCATATTCGATCGGGCGCTACCGGTCTCGCGGCTCGGGCCGCTGTCGCTCATCGGCTCAGCGAGGGCGGGCTCACTGCATTGGCCATGGGTGGAGCTGATGGGACTCGAACCCACGACCCCCTGCTTGCAAAGCAGGTGCTCTAGCCAGCTGAGCTACAGCCCCGTGACCGCTCAAGCGTACTGGGCGATTTATGGGGCCAACGATCCAATACTCCGCCCAATGTGAACCGGCGGCGTAGTCATGGTGGAATGGCCCCGGTGAGAGTCGATCTGAGCGACGATCAAGAGTTCTTTCGGGAGACGGCCCGACGGTTTGTTGAAGCCGAGATCCCCGTCAGCGTTGTGCGGGAGTGGCACGAGCACCCTGACGGCTGTCCGCAGGGCTGGTGGCAGTCGGCGGCCGAATTGGGGTGGACATCGCTGTTGGTGCCCGAGTCGCTGGGCGGCGGCAGCATCTCCGGGTGCCCGATTGTGGACCTCACCATCGTGGCCGATGAGATGGGCCGGGGCCTGGTGCCGGGGCCGTTCATGCCCACCAACGTGGTGGCCGACACCCTGGGCCGGTCGGGGACTCCCCAACAGCAGGCGCTGCTCGAGGGAGTCATGGCCGGCGAAGTGGTGCTGGCGTGGGCGTTCTGCGAGCCGGGTGGCGACTGGACCGCCGGCCATGTTGTGGCCGAGGCGTCGTCGTCGAACGGCGGCTATGTGCTCACCGGCACCAAGACCGCGGTGGAGGCCGGCGCGCAGGCCCACCACCTGCTGGTCTCTGCGCAGGCCCCGGACGGACTGGCTCAATTCCTGGTGCCGTCTGATGCCCCCGGGATGACCATCACTCCCCAGGAATCGCTGGACTTGGGCCGGCGCTTTGCCGAGGTGCGGCTCGACGGAGTGGCTGTCGGTCCCGAAGCCTTGGTGGGATCGCCGGGCGCGGCCGCCGAGGCTGATGTGGAGCGCCAGATCCTGGCAATGCTGGTGCTCCAATGCGCCGACAATGCTGGGGCAGCCGCTCGAGTGCTGGAGTTCACCGTGGAGTACGCCTTCGACCGCTACTCCTTCGGGCGTCCCCTGGCGTCTTATCAGGCCCTCAAGCACCGCTTCGCCAATATGAAGCTGTGGTCGGAAGCCTCTCAGGCGGCGGTGGATGGGGCGGCCGATGCCTTGGCCGCCGGCCAGGACGAAGTGAGGATGGCCAGCGTGGCCAAGTCGTATGTGGGGGACCACTCGGTGGAGCTCATGCAGGACTGCGTGCAGATCCACGGCGGCATCGGGGTCACTTATGAGCACGACCTGCACCTGTACCTGCGCCGGGCCACCGTCAACCGGGGACTGTTCGGCACCCCAGGCGACCACCGGGTCATGCTGTCGAAGATCAACGGGTACTAGGGGAGAACGATGAACGATTTTGTGTATACCGAGACCGATCCCGCCGAGCTGGCCGAGTACCGGGATGAGGTCGAGACGTGGATGAGCGAGAACATGCCCCGGCGCGATCCCGTCAATCCTTGGCACCCCACCCATGACGACGACGAGAAGAGCAGCCGCAACCGGGAGCTCCAGCGCCGGCTGTCCGATGGGGGATACGCCGCGGTGTGCTACCCCAGGGAGTACGGCGGTCAGAGCCTGACCATCGCCCACCAGCGGATCATCGACGACGTCAGCATGGACTTCGACATGCCCATCTTGTTCAGCGTGCCCACCCTGTCGATCTGCGGTCCGGTCATTTTGGAGTTCGGCACTGAGGAGCAGAAGCAGCGCTACATCCCGGCGTGGATCCGGGGCGATGAGCTGTGGGTGCAGTTCATGTCCGAGCCCAGCGGTGGCTCCGATATGGCCGGCGCTCTGACCCGGGCCGACCGGGACGGCGACACGTTCGTGATCAACGGCTCCAAGATCTGGAGCACCTTCGCCCAGCGCTCCGACTACGCCCTGATGCTGGCCCGGACCAACTGGGACGTGCCCAAGCACCGGGGGTTGACCATGTTCATCGTGCCCATCCACCATCCGGGCATTGATATTCACCCCATCCAGATGGCCGACCGCACCGAGGAGTTCTGCCAGGAGTACTTCAACGACGTCATGATCCCCGCCGAGAACGTGGTCGGCGAGGTGGACGACGGCTGGACAGTGGCCAGCCGCCTGCTGTTCCACGAGCGGGCCGCAGTGGGCAATGCCTCCCCCTACACCCAGGGCCGGCACCGCAACCGGTCAGCCGACGGTCTGGGCGACTTGGCCGCCATCGCTCGGGACCACGGTGGTGCCGACGTGGGCCGTCAGCGCCAGCGACTGGGACAGATGGAGACTCTCAGCCGAGTGGAGGACCTGCTGTCGGCCCGGGTGGTGAAGGGCATCGAGAGCGGCCACTTCCCGGCGCCGGCCGGATCGCTGGTGCGCCTCTACCACGGCATATCCAGGGCCGAGCGGCTGACCGTGGCCTTCGAGCTTCAACGTGATCGGGCCCTGGTGTGGAACCAAGGGGAGTCCTCCGGCTCCTTCGGCGTGGAGTACGTCCAGCGCCAGCAAGCCTGCATCGGCGGCGGCACCACCGAGATGGCCCGCAACATCATCAGCGAGAGGCTCCTTGGCATGCCCCGCGAACCCGCCGCCGACCGCGACCTCCCCTTCAACCAGGTCCCCCGCAGCGGCTAGCAGTCGCCGACTTTCTAGCCTTTCCAAGCCGTTTGGTTAGGGCTTTTGAAACTACATCCCCGCTGTAGCTGGCCCTGCTCGTCTGGTGCCTCTCGCTGCTCTGGTGTCAGGACAGATCACCTCCTCCGCCCTCCGAGTCGCCGCCGTCCGCGGCCGCCTGCAAGCCACCCGCGGCCCCGATGGCCAGTGGCGCAGCACCCAAAAGTGGGTAGACGACTACCTAGTGGTGTGTCGTGGGTTTAGCGCCGTGGATTGCGACGGCAGCGGCGTTCCTCGCAAGGCGCACCGACGCAGCCATACTTCCAGCGTACGGCAAGGAGGGGCAACGCCGCGAGGGGCGTCGATGCCTAGCAGGACACGCGCGAATAAACCCACGACACACCACTAGCCACCCGTTACCTGCGATAGCAGCTATTTGTCCCGTAGCTCCATCCAGTCGGCTGTTGGGGTGAAACCGGCTGAAGTGTAGAGGGCTCGTCCTTAACACCCACGCCCAGAGGTTCCTCGGCCAGCCAGATGTGCAATTGGTTGCTTTCAAACTCCCGTTCGGCAAAGTCCACGGTCTTCTTCATGAATCCAGGTGGAGCTTGGTAGTCGGGCCCTCTGACATGCGCCAAGAACTCCAGCCGAAGGTCGATGACGGTTGTCAAGTCGTCTCTCGTTGCTTTCCGAACCACCACTCCCATAGCCAATGCTCAGCCGATCAGCTTGCTAGTACCGCGGGCAAACGAATTTCTACGACTCAGCTTGCTAGTACCGCGGGCAAGCGAATTTCTACGACGCCAGGGGCCGTCCGAAGGGGAGGGAATCCTGCCAGGTGGCGAGGAAGGACTCGGCTCGGTGGGCGGCGGCGAGGAAGAGGCCGTCGGGGTGATCGGCGATTTCTTCTAAGGAGGCGGTGATCTGGGCGCCGGCGTCGGCGGCGATGGCGTCGGGGGAGGGGTCGCCGGTGGGCCACCAGGCGAACAGCGAGCCGGCGGTGGAGATGAAGTCGGGTACCACGGTGGTGCCGGCCCGGCCGAGCACGGCCAAGGCTCTAGCGGTGACCGGGATCGGGCCGTGGGGGACCACCGTGCCCGCGCTGAGCTGCTCGGCCACAGTGTGATTGACGGCGCCCATTTTGGATCCGGCGAACAGCACGTCGACTGGTTCGGCCAGGGCTTCGGTTGCGGTCTGATCGCCTTCGGGGATACTGCCGAGCGCATCTGTGGGGAACCCATCCTGGTCGATGGCCCCCTTGGTGCCGGACGTGACGGTAATGACCTTGGCGCCTTGCTCGGCCACCGCGGCGGCCAGCGCGGGGCCGGTGCCGTTGAAGCCCTCGATGGCTACCGTGCGACCGTCCAATCCGCCAGCGGCGGAGGCCGCCGCGGCCACCACCCCGGCCACGGCCGCCTGGTCGGCCACTTCACCAACCGACGAACGGGGATCGGCCTCGGCCAAAGAGTCCAGCGCGGTCCGGGGCACTCGGGTGCCCGGTTCGGGCAAGAAGCGGCCCGAGGCCACCATAGGGGCGATCTCGGCGGTGAACTTGGCCACAGCTTCGGCCCGGTCGTCGTCGAGGGCGTTGATCCCCGCTGAGGCCCCGCTGCGGCGCATTTCGAAGGTGGCGAAGGCGTAGGTCATCGACCGGGCCAGGTCGCTGGCACCGCCGGGCAGGATCTTGCGGGCCGACCGGACAACGCCCACCGACTCGGGCGCGTCGGCCAGGTCGAACACGATGAAGGCATCGACTGTCTCGAGTTTCTCTATGGGCAAGACCTGCTCCCCGCGGTAGCGGCAATCAACCACATTTTGGTGGGTGTCGTTCTAGTCGTCTGAGAAAGCGTCGTCCCAGTCGTCTTCTTGGTCGGAAGGGGAGGGCTCGTCTTTTTGGTGGTCCAGGCCGGCCACGATCTCTTTGACCCGCACCTCGGCGGTGTTGATCCGGCCCCGGCACACCCGGATCAGCTCAGCGGCCCGCTCGACTTTGGTCGCCAGCACGTCGATGTCGATATCCGCGGCCTCCAGCTCGCTCAGAATCTGCTGAAGCTCGTTCAACGCGTCGGCGTAGCCGATCTCTGGTGTGCTCATCGTCTCGTGCTCCTCATTGGTTCTCGCTCACCGTGCTGTGCAGGTCGCCTTCGGCCAGGGTGGTCACCAGCTCATCGCCGACGGCCAGTGCCGTCGGGTTGCGCACCACTTTGCCGCTATGGCGGGTGATCGACCAACCACGGGCCAAGATTGCCCGAGGATCGAGCAGGCGCACCCGGCCCTCCAGGTTTGCCATCTCCTTGACTGCGGCCCTCGGGGCCCGCTGGGCCAAGCCCGTCATGGCTGATTTCATCTGCTCCAGTGTGCGCCGCCGGTCGAGAATGGCCGTTGACGCTCGATAGCGCATGGCTCCGGCGCAGCCGTCCACCCGGCGGGTCTCGCCCCGGGTCCGGTTCTCGGCCAGGTCCCGGATTTGCCCGGCCCGTCCCTCGAGCCTTCGGCTGGCCCGGTCTAGGTGCCCCTCCGCGGCTCGGGCGGTGGTCTGGCTCACCGCCATTAGCTGCTGGTCGGCGTCGCCCAGTTGCCGATTTGCCCAGCGAGCGATACCGCTCCACGCCTGTTCGGCCGCTTCTAGATGGGCCCGGGCCGCGGTCACGATGAACACCGCGGCGGCGGTGGGCGTCTTCTGGGCCTCATGGGCCACCTCGTCGACGATGGTCCGGTCGATCTCGTGGCCCACCCCGGTGACTACTGGCACGGGGGTGTTGGCGATGGCTCGGGCCACCGCCTCGCTGTCGAAAGCCACCAGATCGGTCCGAGCCCCGCCCCCTCGGACCACTGCGATCACGTCCACCCCGGCCCGGCCCACCGCCCGAATGGCCGCGGCGATCAACGGGGGCGCTTCAGTCCCCTGCACCGGCGTGTCGGCCAGCACCACCTCCCAGGCCAGGCCGCTGTTCTCCAACTCGTTGTGGAAGTCGTGGTGGGCGGCGCTCCCGTTGGAGGTGACCAGCCCGATCCGCAGCGGGGCCACCGGGAAGGGCACGACCTGGTTCTTGGTCAACAGGCCCTCGTCGCTCAGCTTCTCCAGCAGCCGCAGCCTCTCGGCCTCCAGCTCGCCCAAGGTGAAGTTGGGGTCGATGCCCGACATGTACAACTGGAGCCGCCCCCCTGGGGGCCAGAAGTCCAATTTGCCCTGGATGCGGACTTTCATTCCGTCTTCCATCGCCATGCCGCCGTGGCGGCGCAGGGTCTCCTCCACCCTCTCGCGGTTGAACCGGAACAGCGCCACCGATACCGACGCCTCCAGCTGCTTGCCGGCGCCGCTGTCGGGGTCGGGCTCGATCAAGTCGAAGTACAGGTGACCGCTGCGGGCCCGGCTCAGGTTGCGGATCTCGCCCTCCACCCATAGCTCGTCGCCGAAGGCGTCGCTCAGCACCTGCTTGATCCGGTTGGCCAGCTCGGCCACGGTGAACGTCATCGGCTCGCTGGCAACCCCTTCCGCAGCAGAGTCGAACAGGCTCACCGCGCACTCTCCGCCGGCGACCGCTGCTCGTTGCGCACCAGCGTTCGGTACAGCTCGGCGTACAGACCTTCGGCGGCCAGCAGATCCTCATGGCGGCCCGACTCCACCAGCTCCCCCTGGTCCAAGACCAGTATGAGGTCGGCGTTGGTCACCGTGGACAGCCGGTGGGCGATTACCACCGCGGTCCGCTCCTGGAGCGCGATGCCCAGCGCCTGCTGCACCAGCGCCTCGTTCTCGCTGTCCAGATGGCTGGTGGCCTCGTCCAGCACCACGATGGCCGGGTCCTTGAGCAGCACCCGGGCAATGGCCACCCGCTGCTTCTCGCCCCCCGACAGCCGGTAGCCCCGCTCGCCCACCAGGGTGTTGTAGCCCTCGGGCAGCGAGGCGATGAGGCCGTGGATGTGGGCTGAGCGGCAGGCAGCCTCCATCTCATCGTCGGTGGCGTCGGGACGGGCGTAGCGCAGGTTGTCGGCCACCGTCTCGTGGAACAGGTGGGGGTCCTGGGGTACCACACCCACCGACGCCCGCAGCGACTCCTGGGCGACGTCGCGCACGTCGGTGCCGTCGATCAGCACCGCTCCGCTGTCCACGTCGTACAGCCGGTTCAACAGCGCGGCCAAGGTGGTCTTGCCTGCTCCCGACGGCCCCACCAGCGCCACCAGCTGGCCCGGCTCGACCACCGCCGACACGTTGCGCAACACCGGTTGGCCAGTGGCCTCCAGCGCGGTGGTGTCGGATTGCAGCGAAGCCAGCCGGTCATCGCTCGGCGGGTAGGTGAAGGTCACGTCGGCCAGCTCGATGCGCCCCCTGGGCTGGTGCAGCTTCACCGCGTCGGGTCGGTCGGCGATGGGATTGGGGGTGTCCAGCACCTCGAATACCCGCTCGAAGGACACCAGCGCGGTCATCACATCCACTCGAGCGTTGGTCAGGCTGGTGAGCGGGGTGTAGATCCGCACCACCATCAGCCCCATGGCCGCCAGCGTCCCCACGGTGATCGTTTCGGAAATCACCAGTTGCCCGCCCACCCAGTACAGCACCGCGGCGCCCACCGCTCCCACCAGGCTCAGCGCGATGAAGAACGCCCGCCCGTACATGGCGCTGCGCACCCCGATGTCACGCACTTGCCCGGCGGTGGCCCCGAAGCCGTCCCGCTCTTGGCTGTGGCGTCCGAACAGCTTCACCAGCATCGCCCCCGACACGTTCAGCCGCTCGGTCATCACCGTGTTCATAGAGGCGTTGTGCTCCATGGACTCCCGGGTGAGCGCCTGGAGCCGTCGGCCTACCCGTTTGGTGGGCAGGATGAACACCGGCAACAGGGCCAGGGCCATCAGGGTGAGCCGCCACTCCAGCAAGAACATGGCCACCAGCGTGGTGGCCAACACGATGGTGTTGGACACCACCGACCCCAGCGTGCCGGTGAATGCCCGCTGGGCGCCGATCACGTCGTTGTTCATCCGGCTGATCAGCGAGCCCGTTTGCACCCGGGTGAAAAACGCCATGGGCATGCGCTGCACGTGGTCGTACAGCCCTACCCGAAGGTCGTAGATCAGCCCCTCGCCGATACGGGCCGACCAGTAGCGCTCGATGAACGCCAGGGCCGCTTCCCCGAAGGCGGCCAACACGATGATGGCGGCCAGCAGGTTCACCTGGCCCCGGTCGCTATTGGCGATGGCATCGTCGATGATCTGGCGGAACAAAAGCGGCGGCACCAGCGACAGCAGCGCCCCCAGCAACAGCACCACCACGAATCCGATGAGCATGTTCCGATAGGGCCGCGCGAAACCGGCCACCCGGCGGATCGTCTGCCCGGCTATCTGCTTGCCCTTGACCCCGGAGGGATCGTGGCCGATGGCGCCGTGGGCGCCGCCCATCGCATGCACTTCCAGCACGATACGCCCCAGGTGTGACAGTCGGCTGTTTGGAGGGACAAGTTGCGTCGTATGGTTGCGGCATGAGGGTCCGGACCCGCAAAGCAGTAGCGATGGCAGTGGCGATCGCCATCGTGCTCGCCCTGCTGCTCTCGCTGTTGGCGGTGTTCAGCGGAGCCGCTGGCGCCCATGCCGAGATGCGTCAGTCGGCCCCGAGACCCACCCAGGAGGTTGGCGGAGTTGTCAATCGGGTGGAGATGGAGTTCCGGGAGCCCATCCGCCCTCATGAGAACAATCAGGTGGTACTGGAATACCCCGACGGCACTCGCATCCAGACGCTGGTGATCGTGGACGGCCATCTTGTCCGAGGCCGCTTCGAACCGCTGACCGAGCCCGGCGACTACAAGGTGGTTTGGGGGCTGGTCGATGACACCGACAACGACTGGACCACCGAGGAGTTCCCGTTCACCTACGACCCGTCTGCCGCCGCCCCCGAGTGGCTCCCCGAGTCGGCCGCCGGAGGCTCAGAAGGTGGAGACGGCATCGGCGGAACCGTGCTCCTGGTGGTGATCATCGCGGTAGCTGTCGCCCTAGCCGCCTGGCTCTTCTGGCCCCGCAAACGCAAGGCGGCCCAGCTCAAACGCCGCCGTTGATCGTCAGCGCCGGGCGGCGAAGAAGTCTTTGAGCAGGGCGGCCGACTCGTCTCGCCCTACCCCCGCGGCCACTTCGAAGTTGTGGTTGAGGCGGGGGTCGGCTCCCAGGTTGTAAAGCGTGCCGCACGCTCCCGCTTTGGGGTCTTCGGCGGCGAACACCACCCGGGCCACCCGGGCCATCACCGCCGCCCCGGCGCACATCGGGCACGGCTCCAAAGTAGATACCAGCACCGCCCCGTCGAGCCGGGATGTGCCCAGAGCCGCGGCCGCATCCCGCAGGGCCAGGATCTCGGCGTGGGCGGTGGGATCGGCGGTGCTCTCCCGCTCGTTGTGGCGGGCCGACACCACCTCGCCGTCGATCACAACCACTGCTCCGATGGGCACCTCGCCCTGCTCAACCGCCCGCCGGGCCTCGGCTAAGGCCAGATCCATGAGTTGGCGATCATCGGTCACAAGGTCAGGATATGGGCTGGGAGGCCGCCAAGGCGGTCCGCTACTCTGATGAACGGAAGGTTGCCAGAGCGGACGAATGGGGCGGCCTCGAAAGCCGTTGTGGCCTCCGGGTCACCATGGGTTCGAATCCCATACCTTCCGCCAGAGGTGTGCGGTCGGGCTCGTTGGGATCGGCTGGCGTTCGTGTACGTTCGAGGGCTTTGACGAGCATGATCCGGCGATGTTGCATCCTTTCGTTGGATCCCGGTGTTCCCGATGCGAAGGTGTAGGAGTTCATTGCCGTGTTGAGCGCGGCAGATCGGTTCATACCGGGCCAGTCGACCTGGCAGATCGACTCCCTTGGCGCCTATCGCGATCTCCGGGCCAAGACCATTGCCGACCCGGGCAGGGGGCCTTCGTCAGAGATGCCATGCCCCTGGTGCAGGGCGGATCTCGACGCTTCCAGCGGGCTGTTCGGACGCGACCGCCGCTTGCGGAATCAGCCGGGGACATCGAGGATCAGTCCCAGCACTTCGCGGATCTGAAGCAGCGCTGATCTTCCAACGTTGCCCCGGGTGTTGTCGATGCGGCTGGCGGCCACGGCGCGTATGTGCTGGCACTGGGCAGCCGACTTTCGGACCAATCCGTTCCCAGGGTCGGGATCGAGCTCCACTTCCGACGCGAATCTCCGAAGCACCGAAGTCAGCGGCACCACTTGAACAACGCTCGGCTCAGCGCCAAGCACTCGCTGGGCAGTGACCACAACCGCCGGATGGCGAAATCCGGCCTCTTGTCCGGCAGGCATCCCCAGGTCGAGGTCGACGACGTCACCCGAGGTCAGCATCGAGCCAGCCGACCTCCGCTTCGGAGGGATCGGCGCGCAGATCCGCGCCGATCTCGTCTTGGCGCATCCTCCGCACCGCGATGGCAACCGTGTCGCCCACGGTGGTGCCGAGGGAAGCCGCCAGCTTCTTCAGCTCCTTGTGCGTGGTCCCGTCGATCCGCACACTGGTGCTCTGCATACAATCAAGTTAGCAGAATTGCATGTACTGCCTCAGCCCACTACCCCAAGGCCTGGCCGATCTCGCGCGGTGCGCCCTCATCGCTGTCGCCGAGGGCATTCACGCCGGTGAGCGACGGCGTTCGGGTCGGTCTCGACTCTCTGTATTGTTCGATGATGGAGAAGGCAGTTCTGTTCGATGCTGTCGCCGCGCAGCGCCATCGCCTGATCAGGATTCTCGAAGACCTGAGCGACGAGCAGTGGAACATGCAGTCGTCGTGTGAGAAATGGCGGGTACGCGACGTGGATTGGTCGGCCGGTGACGGGGCGTTGATGTCGGAACCGGCAGGGGCGATCTTGCTGCGGTCACCAACCGGCCTATCGCACTCCGCGAGTTGAGCGGAGATGGTGTCGAGATATTTGGCGACCGCACCGACTGACAGAGCTGTGCTTCGCGGCAAAAGCCCGAGATTCGCCAAGCGCTGATTGGGCTGTTGAGCTCGCTGAAGACGAAGCCGTCGAATCCGGTGGCATAGACGATCAGGTCGAGGTCGTAGGAGCCCTTGGCGGTCCGCAGACCCCGGGGTGTGATCTCGGTGATTGGAGCGGCCGCCCGTCCACCAGAGTCACGTTGGGTCGGTCGTAGGTCTCGAAGTAGTCGATCTCCACGATCAGCCTGCGGGCGCCGAGGGGGTGGCCGATGGCTAGAAGGCTGTCGGCGGCCGCAGAATTCGGCTCGGTCATGGGATCTTCGAGCAGCGGCGCATAGTGAACGGTCACCGTACCGACCAAGTAGTATCCAACCCATGGGCGACGCACTTGGCATTGAACACCTATTTGAGCTCTCCGGATCGGAGAAGGTTTGGGCGTTTTTCACCCCGCTGATCATCTTCGCGGCGTTTTTCCTGGCCCAGCTCATACTTCCGGCCAGGAAGGTGACCGGTTACGTCAAGAATCCGGAGACCGGCGAGCCCCGCAGCTACCGGCTCAACGGCCTTTTGATCTTTGTCATCGCCCAGATCCTGTGGGCCACCGAGGCGACGGGCCTGGACCGTGATTGGTTCTATCGGTCCACGCTCTGGGCTGTGCTGGGGGGCTCGATCTTCACCGTGATCTTCTCTCTCATCGCGGTGTACAGCCAGCCCAAGGGCGAAATCCAGAACCCATTGCTGGCCCTTTGGGAGGGTCGGGCCAAAGAGATTCAGTTCTTCGGTGAGCGCGTCGATATCAAGATGTGGTTCTACGTGGTCGGCGGCACGATGTTGTCGCTCAACGCTCTGTCCGGGGCCGTGTGGCACAGCCAGAACATCCCAGGCACCAACCCCGGCGTCTACATGTATGCAGCGTTCATGACGTTCTACGTGTTCGACTACTTCATCTTCGAGCGCGTCCAGCTATACACCTACGACCTCATCCATGAACATCTCGGCTTCAAGCTGTGGTGGGGCGGACTGATGGTCTACGGGTGGGTGTTCATCCTCCCGCTGTGGGGCATGGCCGCTTACGCCAACCCCGATATGTCGTACGGGTGGAGGAATTTCTGGCTGGCCGTATCGGCGGTGCTGTTCGTGGTTGGATGGAGCATCTCGCGGGGCGCCAACTTGCAGAAGTACATGTTCAAGCGGTTCCCGGATCGCCACTTCCTCGGGATCATCGAGCCCACCTACATCCAGGCCGGCGAACGCAAGATCCTGACCAGCGGCTTCTGGGGTGCCGCTCGGCACTTCAACTACCTGGGAGAGGGTTTCCTCTGCATCGGAATCGCCTTGTCGTTCGGCCACTTCGGAGTTCTCTGGGCGTGGACCTACGCCATCTTCATCATCTCGTTCTTCACAGTCCGCCAGCGCTTCGACGAGAGGGAATGCGCCCAGAAGTACGGCCCCGAGAAGTGGGCCGAGTACCAGGAGAAGGTCCCCTACCGCATCTTCCCCGGCGTGTACTAGGCGGACTTCCTGTTTCTGGTAGGAGAACTGCTCTCAGGGGACGATTTCGAACAGGCCGCCGCCGAGCGGGCGCAAGCAGCCAATTCGGCGTGTATGGCCCGCTCGGCGTCGACGCCCTTACGGGTGGCGACCAGACAGTCCAGCTCGGCCATGACGCAGGGGGAGACCACCAAGACGCCTCCGATTGTCCCGGGCTGCGGTTTGGGGCGCGATACGGCGTCTTGGATTGCCTGGCGAATCACCTCGGCTTCAGAGCACGAACCGAAACCCCGGCCGGTGCGTCGGGAGTAGACTGGGGGCGTTGTCAATCGGGAAGGGGAGAGCCATGAACGACGACGTCTCCACCACTGAATCCGACCAGCCGGTGTCGGAGGATTCCGCCGCCGAGGAGCCCGAAGACCCAACGACCGGGGGCGTTCTCCAAGCCCCAGAAGAAGGTGGCGACGATGGGGGTGGTACCGGGATGCTGGGGCCCATCGAGTTGCCCTCGACAGGCCGACTGCTGGTTGGAATCGGCGGAGCGGTTATGGCCGTGTCCACGCTGCTCAGCTGGCTGAAAGTGGGTCAAGACAGCTTCCCCAACATTTCCGGCGTGGGCGCTTCGACGTCTGGCATCGGGCTAGCTGTCTTTTTGGTGGGTTTGTCACTTCTGCTGCGGTGCAAGTCGGCGGGGGCCACCCTGGGCATGGCGTTGGGCGCCTTCGCCATCAACTTGATCTTCATCGTCTTGATCGGGACCGACGCGAATGTGCTCGGCTTTGGCGTGTGGCTTGGCTTGGCGGGCACAGCGGTCGCCGTGTTGGGAGCGCTGCAAATGGCTTTCGAGTCAAAGGATCAGCCCGCGTTGGAGTTCCGTCCCATGTCGGCGGCACTGGGCGCAGCCCTAGCGGTTGCTGCCTCGTTCTGGCTCGATTGGATTGACGGACCCACCAACGGCTTGGACTCAAACGTGCTCTTCGGCCTCCCCGTCCTCATCCTTGGAGGGATTGCCCTGGTTTTCGCCGTCGAGCTTCTCTCCACTCCCCTCATGATTTCAGCAGGCAGGAGGCAGGCACTCTTGATGATCTCCCTGGCGGCCGGTGTGGCCATCACGGTGATCGCCGGCTCCAACGTCTTGGCTGGGACGGTGCTTGGGAACTCCGCGTTCGGCTCAGGTCCACTGGTGGCTCTGGTCGGAGGGATCATGATTGCCCGCTCCATCAAAGAGGCGTGATCACGCCAAACCGGTGGCGAACACAATCTGGCAGCCGAGTACACTGGCTGCTGCCCGCGCTTGTAGCTCAGTTGGATTAGAGCGTCTGACTACGGATCAGAAGGCCGGGGGTTCGAGTCCCTCCAAGCGCGCCACACCTCTCAGATGATGCAGAGGGCGGCGGGTGAGGTGGAAGTCTCCCTTGATCGGGCTCTCAATCCGCAGCGACTCCTCGACGAAGTCGCCGCTGGTCAGCAGCACGACGCCGATGTCGCCGCGCATCGGGCCCAGCGTCCGAGGGCAGGTTCGGGCTCATCGGCGGGGGCCGGCTGCGCTGGTGGTCGCCGGTTCCGCAGACGGGGTGTCGTCGGGATCCTCCGAACTGCTGCACACTGCGGCGGCCAATGCGGGCAGCGCGATCAACGCGGACACGTGAGTACGCCACGTAGTGTGACTCATGACATTCCCCCTGCCGGACTCACCGGAGATGACTCTCACGGCGGCGCTGACAGAGCTGGAGTAACGTTGCCAGAAAGCGGATATGAGGTTTTCAAAGGCATGACCGCCAGACCGCTCGATGCCGGTCGAGTGACCGCAAGGGAGGCTGTGGTTACCAGCCGACAAGGGTTCAGCATTGGTGAACTGCGCTCGATTGTCGAGGTTGAGGTCTCCTTGGAGGAGTATCCGTTCGCCGACGCGATAGTGGATCGTGCGCTGGTATACCGCACAGTGGAACTGCGCGGCTGTATGCGCAATCTCGACCAGGCGGCCGCCATCCGCAACGAACTGACTCGGGCGCTGCACGACGGGCCAGGGGTGATCGTGATCGCCGGAGCCATCGAGCCCGCAGTGGTCGACCGGGCCACCGAGGTGTTCGAGCGGATCATTGCCGAAGAACGGGAGGGAGGAACCGGAGGGGGAGACCACTATGCCGAGCCGGGAGCCAACGACCGGCTATGGAATGCGCTGGAGAAGCTGGCGGTGGCCGATCCCGAGACCTTTGTGGACTACTACGCCTGCGACATGATCGACCTCGCCTCGCTGGCCTGGCTCGGTCCCGGCTATCAGATCACTGCCCAGGTGAACGCCATCAACCCCGGCGGCGCGGCCCAAATGCCCCACCGGGACTACCACGTCGGCTTCATGACCGACGACGTAGCCGAGGGGTATCCGATCCACGCCCACCGCCTGTCGCCGCTATTGACCCTCCAGGGGGGTGTGGCCCACTGCCCCATGCCGCCGGAGACAGGGGCCACCATGCTGTTGCCCCACTCCCACAAATACGAGCTCGGGTATCTGGCGTGGCGGCGGCCCGAGCTGATCGAGTACTTCGCCGAGCACCACGTGCAGATCGAACTCGACAAGGGCGATTTGGTGTTCTTCAGCCCGGCGGTGTTCCACGCCGGGGGCCACAACCGCACCGGCGATGTGCGGCGGATGGCCAACCTGTTGCAGATCTCTTCGGCCATGGGCCGGGCCACCGAGGCCGTGGACCGGGAGCGCATCGTCAACGCCGTCTACCCCGCACTGCTGCGCCGCCAGGAAGAGGGGCTCGACCCCGCCCTTGTCGGCTGCGCGGTGGCGGCCAGCGCCGAGGGCTACGCCTTCCCCACCAACCTCGACCGCGACGTGCCCGTCGACGGGCTAACTCCTCCATCACAGCAAGACCTGGTATTCGAGGCCCTGGCCAACAAAACGCCCCCCGACGATCTCGCCGCCCAGCTCACCGCCCACCGCCACCGCCGAGCCACCCACTAGAGCGGCGGATTCTCCTCGCTGGTGGGCAGGGGTGGTTCGCCGGCACCCCGGAGCTTCTGGTCGATCGTGGACATCGAGTAGGCGGTCAGCCGGCGATGGCTTGGGCGATGGAGAGGTCGACTCGGCGGCGTTTGCGGTCGACGGCCAGGACTTTGACCCACACCTCATCGCCGGGAAGGACGATCTCCTCGGGGTGGTACACCCGGTACTCGGCCATCTCGGTGATGTGGACCAGGCCCTCGATGCCGTCGTTCACGGCCACGAACGCCCCGTAGTCCACCAGGCGGGTGACCCGGCCGGTCATCAGCTCTCCCACCTTGAGCTCGGCCAAGGGGTCGGAGGTGAGCTTCATGGTGAGGTTCACCCGCTGCTTGGGTTTTTGGATCGACTTGACCCTCACCTGCACCTCGTCGCCCACGCTCACCATCTCGCGGGGGTGCTGCACCCGTTTCCAGGCCATCTCGGTGGTGTGGACGAGGCCCCGCACGCCGTTGATGTCCACGAAAGCCCCGAAATCCTGAAGGTCCACCACCCGGCCGGTGTACTCGTCGCCCGCCGACATGGTATCCATGAACGCCTTGGCTGCCTTGCGCTGCTCGGCCCGGATCACCGCCTTGCGGGAGAGAACCAGGCGTCCCGACACCTGGTCGGCCTCCACCACCTTGCACTGCACTTCCCGCCCGACCAGCGCCTGGAGGTTTTCCACCGGCTCCACGTCGACCAGGGATAACGGGATGAAACCCCGCACCCCCACATCGCAGGAGAGCCCGCCTTTGACCACTGCGGTGATGGTGCCGGTGATCGCTTCGTTGGCCGCGGCCGCTCGGGCTACGGCCACCCAGGCGATCTGCTGCATGGCCCACAGCCGGGACAACACGATGCGTCCCTTGTGGTCTTCCCGCACCAGCACAGCGGCGTTGACCACCTCGCCCAGCACGCACTCTCGGGTCAGGTCGGCGGCCGGATCGTCACCCCAATAGCGCTGGCTGACAACCCCCGTCCGCCCACCGCCCAAATCGAGCTCCACCTCGTGGGTGGCTTTGGTCTTGACCGACCCGGACACGATTGTCCCCCCGGTCAACCCGTCCGCCGTTGCCGGCGCCGGTTCGCCCGGTGGAGCTTCGGGCTTGGGCTGTTCGGCCTCGGCTTCGGACTCTGGTTCGGGTTCTGTTTCTTGGGCTTCGGACTCTGGTTCGGGTTCGTCGGCTTGGGCTTCGGCTTCGGCTTCTGGTTCTGTGGCTTCTGGTTCGGCCTCGGCCTCTGGTTCGGCTTCTGGTTCTGTGGCTTCGGGTTCGGCCTCGGCCTCGGGCTCTGGTTCGGCTTCTGGTTCTGTGGCTTCGGGTTCTGTGGCTTCTGGTTCGGCCTCTGGTTCGGGTTCGTCGGCTTGGGCTTCGGGTTCGGCCTCGGCCTCAGGGGCTGGTTCGGCTTCTGCGGCTGCCTCCGGCACGGGTTCAGGCTCCGCGACAGCCTCGTGCTCGGCCTCTAGTTCAGTGGCCTCGGATTCCAAGGTGGTCTCCGCCTCAGACATAGGGGAATCAACACTAATGGCCTTGGTTGGAGTATCGACAAAGGAAAGCCGATCAGGTTCCTGCCAGGCGGGCTACCACCGGGGCCATTTCCTCCATGGAATCCATCGACAGGCCGATGTAGCTGATGCCCAACTCATCGCGCTGCTGAACAAGTTTGTCCACTACTTCTTCCACCGTTCCGATCAGGCTGTGGGGTGACGCCAAGGCTTCGTCGGTGTCCAACCCCAAGGCGGGAGCCAGTGCCTCCGCAAAGCTCCTGCTGTCATCGGTGATTGTGGCCACGTGGACCCGGGAGTGCAGTTCCACATCCCCGAATCGCTCTCCCGCGCTCTCTCGGATCCAGTCGATCTTGGCCGCGGTGGCGTCGGCAGTGGACGACGGACCCACTCGGTTGTCGATGACCCCGGCAGCCATGCTGGGGTTCACGCCCACTATGTCGGCCGTTTGAGCGGCCAACCGCAGCACTCGCTGGGAACCTCCGGCCACGAACAGCGGCGGTCCTCCGGGCCGCACCGGCTCGGGCAGCCCTTCCAGGCTGTCGATGGAGTAGTGCTGGCCCGAGAACGTGACCGTTTCGCCAGCGAGCAGGCCCTTGATGATGGCCACTGCCTCGCCCAGGCGCTCGACCCGCACTCCGGGCTGGTCCAGGGAAATGCCGGTGCTGTGGTAGTCGCTGCTTTGCCAGCCGGCTCCGATGCCCAACTCGAACCGCCCACCGGACAGCACATCCAAGGTGGCCGCCTCCTTTGCCAGCGCTGCGGGGTGGCGGAAATCGTTGGCTAGCACCATGGTCCCCACCCGCAACGTAGTTGTGGCCTCCGCAGCGAAGGCCAGCGCCACCATCGGCGAAGGGCCCTGGTCGAAGTGGTCGGGCATGCAGAAGACGTCGTAGCCCAAGTCTTCGGCCCGCCGGGCCACCTCCCGCCACCCCCGGGCATCGGCCAGCGTCCGAGCCTGCACCCCAAACCGAAACCCTCGCATCGCCGCGCACCCTACTCTCAATCTGACACGGCCTATCGGTAGTGTGAGTCAATGCCGATGACCGCGCTTACGGAGGGGCTGAACCCGGCCCAGATCGACGCGGTCACGCACCCAGGAGGCGCCATTCTGGTGGTCGCCGGGGCGGGCTCAGGCAAGACCCGCGTGCTCACCCATCGCATCGCCTACCTCATCGACCACCAGGGCGTATCCCCGTTCGCCCTGTTGGCCATCACCTTCACCAACAAGGCGGCCCAAGAGATGAAGCACCGGGTGGGAGCGCTCGTCGGGCCGGTGGCCGACAAGATGTGGGTGAGCACCTTCCACTCCGCGTGCGCCCGCATCCTGCGCTACGAGCATGAGGCGATCGGCTTCCCCAACAGCTTCACCATCTACGACCAGGCCGACTCGGTGAGGCTGACCCGCTACATCATCAACGATTTCAAACTAGATCCCAAGCGGATGCCGCCCCGGTCGATCCACGCCGCTATCAGCGCGGCCAAAAACGAGATGATCGGCGTGGCCCAATACAAAGACAGGGCCGCCAACATCTTCGAGCGCCGGATCGGGGAGGTCTACGGGGAGTACCAGGAACGCTTGCGCCGGGCCGGGGCCATGGACTTCGACGACCTTTTGGGCGCCACCGTGGGGCTCTTCCAGCGGGAGTCCGACGTGCTCGATCGCTACCGCCGCCGTTTCGAGCACATCCTGGTGGACGAGTACCAGGACACCAACCGGGTGCAGAACGAGCTGGTGCTGATGTTGGGCAAAGAGCACCGCAACGTGTTCGTGGTGGGCGACGCCGACCAGTCGGTCTACCGCTTCCGAGGGGCCGATGTCCGCAACATCATCGACTTCGAGCGGGCCTTCGAGGACGTCACAGTGGTGCTGCTGGAGCAGAACTACCGCTCCACCCAGCGCATTTTGAGCGCGGCCAACGCGGTGATCGCCAACAACCTGGGCCGCAAGCCCAAGAACCTGTGGACCGACCAGACCGACGGTGATCCAATCGTCTGCTACCAGGCGACCGATGAGTACGACGAGGCCCGCTGGGTGGTGCGGGAGGCGTACCGGCTCCACGACGACGAGCAGCATCGCTGGGACGAGATGGCGGTGTTCTACCGCACCAACGCCCAAAGCCGGGTAGTAGAAGAGCTGCTGATGGAGGCCGGCGTTCCCTACCAGATCATTGGCGGCACCCGGTTCTACGACCGACGGGAGATCAAGGACTCGCTGGCCTATCTTCGGGTGACGGTCAACCCCGACGATGCCGTCAGCCTGCGGCGGGCGCTGAACACCCCCAAGCGGGGGGTGGGCGACGGATCGGTGGCCAAGCTAGAGGCGTGGGCAGAAGCCCAAGGCCTGACGTTGATGGACGCCTTGCTGAACGCATCCGAAGCCGGGGTGAAAGGGAGAGCACTGGCTGGTATCGGTGCCTTCTTGAAGGTGATTGACGACGCCCGCGGCTTGCTCGACGGCGGCCCCGCCCTGGTGTTGGAGCACATGCTCGAATCCAGCGGGTATCTCGACCAACTGGAGGTTGAAGCTGCCGGGGAGACCGAGGTCGGCGTGCAGGCCCAGGGAAGGCTGGAGAACCTCGACGAGCTGATCAGCGCGGCCTCAGAGAGCGACGACATGAACGACTTTCTGGAGCAGGTCAGCCTGGTGTCGGACACCGATGACCTGGCCGATGACTCCATGCTGACACTGATGACCCTGCACTCGGCCAAGGGACTGGAATATCCCGTGGTGTTTCTGGTCGGCATGGAGGAGGGCGTGTTCCCCCACTTCCGATCGCTCACCGATCCTGACGAACTCGAAGAGGAGCGCCGCCTGGCCTACGTGGGCATCACCCGGGCCCGCCAGCGGCTGTACCTGACCCACGCCTGGCACCGCACCATTCACGGGTCCCCGATGTACAACCCGCCGTCGCGGTTCTTGGAGGAGATCCCAGAAGAGCTGGTGGACAACCGAGGCAGCAGCCGGAGCCGCTCAACTCGGTCGAGTTCCGACCGGAACTCGCCCAGTTCGTTCGCCGGTCGCGAACGGATGGTGGAGGCTGCCCAGGCCGCCCGCACCCCGGTCGAAGCCGACCCTGACCCGGTCCGCCTGGTAGTGGGCGATGACGTGAACCACGCCACCTTCGGCCTCGGCGTGGTTACCGACGTGAAGGGGGCCAGCGGCGACGCCGAGATCACCGTCAACTTCACAACCGCCGGCTCCAAAGTGCTTATGGCCTCGTTCGCCCGACTCGAAAAGGTGTGAACTTGTTGCCTTCTCGGAGGCCTTGCGGGAGATGCCAGAGGTGGAGGGGGTTGTCTCCGGAGCGGGTGCTGTGGAGATCGGATCCACGTCTCCGCCGGTGTTGCGGTATGAGCTCTTTGCCGAGTTGCTGAACTCCCAAGGAGTTGCCCGACTAGTGGATGCGGCCGGGGTGGTCGCCCGCTGCTGCGAGTCGCAAGTGCAGGTGGTACCGACGGCTCAAGAGCTGGAGTGGCTGCTCTCTGTGGCCGCTCAGGAGCCGATTGACGTGCTTGCCAAGGGCAACGACACTTCGACGAGAGGCATGTACCGGTTGCTTGAGGCAATGTGGAAGCGACTCGGTGTTAGAAATCAAGTGCAGGGCGTCGCTCTAGCTGTGCAGATGGGGTGGATAGCGCCCCCGCCGTTTGACGGCAGTAGACGTTGAGATGATGGGATATATGAGGAAGTTATGCTTGTACTGTGCCGCTCAGCGATGGTCCGCTCCAGATGGTCCTCAGACATGCTGTCCCGATCGAGCAATACGCTTACCGGATCGCTGAGGCACACGATTTGGGCTATGGCCCCGGTGAGCACACTGATATCGGGGGTGTGGAGTTTTAGCGCAGGGCTCAGAAGGTGTGGAAAGAGACCCTGCCGCCGCTATTCCAGCGACAGGTGGCCGACTCATATGAGCGCTGTGCCTGGTTGATGGGCTCCGTATCGCCCGATCAATCGGTCGGTGGCGATTGGGAGAGCGTTGCCGAGTATCTGAGTGCGGTTGCGGTCGCGATCAACAGAGATCCGGCCTGCGCGGAACTGGAGGTGCCGTCTGATTCCCTCGACATCGGACCCATGCCCGAAGTGATCCACTACGAAAGACTCGCCGAGCTGATGCACCCCGACGCGGTGGAGAGGTTGCGCTCTGCCGCAGCGGCAGTGGCTCGGTTTTGCCGGTTCAACTTGTCGATTGCACCCGACGAGATACAGTTCGCCTTCCTGCAAGGCTTGGCCAGCCGCGAGAAACACGCCGACCTCGCCGAGCGGCTCGGATACTCCCAACGGCATTTCCAACGCATCCTTGCTGATATGTGGGATCAGTTCGGTGTCGAAAACACTATCCAGGGCCTGTCATACGTCGTTGCCCAAGGATGGATCGCTGTGCCCCGCAAGTAGGAGTAGAGGCGACAGCCGTAAGGGCTTGTCTCGCGCGCAACGCCGAGGCTCTTCAGGGTTGGAGTGAGTTGCGTAAATCAGCAAGAGTGTCAATGTCTCCCCATCCGGGGGCAAGCTCTTCGAAGCTGCTGAGGTAAGGGGCGCGAGGGCCGGTACCGTCGTCAAGCCAGAACAGGTCTGTATACGGGAAAAAGGTCGAATCTATTGACGAGCCGTCTCCTGCTTTCAGCGAGACGCCGCCAAGTTCGCCGGATGTCGCCAAATCAAGTGCCGCGATCACCTCTGGCCGAGTGTTCAATGTGGCCAACTGGGCCGCACTCGCCCGAGTGTTGGCCAAAACTTGGACTTCAATCCTGTCAGGAACGACGACCCCGCCGTTGGTGGACAAGACTTCAATCACCTCGATCACATAGGCGACATAGTAGGAGGAGCCCGCCTGCACACCGTCGAGCCGCGGGTCGGGTTCGCTGCCTGCTTCGACGACACGCACTCCTGGCCGGATGTCGACCAGAGTTCCGCGAATAATCGCGTCGGCGACTTCACGCGCTTCCGTTGGGCTCCCAAGATGCGTGTAGTCAACGGCTGTGCCTCTGGTCGTCGTATCGATGAGCGCATCGAGATCTGCGACGCTACTGACTACGCCATTGCTTTGTCCTTCGCGGTTGCTAGAACACGCTAACACGGCTAGCAATAGAGCAAGACAAATTCCAAAGAGGCGGCATAGATTGCGTTTTACTGTCATTTCAGTCTCCTCAGTAGTTATCATTGATGTGATTGATGTCATGAGTGCTATAGCGTCGCCATTCGATATCAGTATTTGGGATTTCTCCAGTAATCATGGCACTGACTGAATCGTGATTCGTGCCTACTGAATGTCCGATCTCATGCACAGCGGTCTTCCTTCGGTCCTCCCAGTCATTTGACCCTTTATCTAGTTCATCCCAATCGAGTCTTACATCTGCACTATCACACATTGTGTCGTTGTAGAAGATGCATTGATACTGACCTCGCAGTGAACCAGCGAGATCTATATCCTGCCAATAGACGTCGGTTTCCATCTCACAATTGGCAATTTGCGAGTCTGACATATCAGTTGTGCTATCGAGGACGCTCATTGCGTAAGTCGCGACATTCTGGTCACCTTCAAAAAGTATGAAGCAGAATGTATGGATTGAGGAATCAGCTAGTCCCTGATGATGATTATCTGCAAACGTATCTGCTGTGGCTGTGGTTGGTCCGATTGCTCCAAGACATATTGCCATGAACAAAAGTATGAACAAACGAGTTATTCGCAATGCTCCTAGCGTAGCAATCAAGAAGTGGTTACCTTTCATGAGACCTACTCCTTCTCAGTATTGAATCGAATAGTTGGTGAACTCAAGAGTACGATCGTTTATGGCAATGGGCAACAAAAAGCAGTGTCAAAACATGACGAGCTTTTGTCATGTTTTGACACTTGACAGAGTTGCGGTCAGGGTATACAAGCGACGTATTTTGCGGATATTGCTCAGGGGCCGTCGTTGGCGTTGACGTCCACGATCAGGTCGCCGTCGTCGACCCATACTCCGAACTGGGTTAAACCGTCTCCGGTGGCGGAGTACACGAGGGAGGGATCGCAGGTGTCGATGAACAGCCGCTGGTCGGTGTCCCACTCCACTACGCAGTCTTTGCTCGCCCCCGGAGACTGGACGTCGAAGGCGAACCAACCCAGCCCGGGCTCGTCGCCGATGTGGTTGATCCAGATGCTGCGATTCCGGCTCAGCGGGGCCCACGGCACCGGTCCCCGATCGGCGATCTCGGCGGCCAGCTCCTCGGCGTCGCCGGCGTTGAAGTCGTCGTCGCCCAGCTTCACCTCGATCTGGTCAGATCCGGCCAGAGATACCACGGCGAACACCAGACCCACTCCCAGCGCGATGCTGATGACGCTGTAGATGACGGCCCTCAAGGGGGTGATTTTGGGACCCGATGAGACGGGCATGTCGCTCCCTCGGTTCGTTCCAACTGATGGGGTTGCTCCTAGTATCGCGGCGAAGCGTCGGCGGCACGAACCATTGCCGAGCCGCACCGCAAACTTGGCCAACGCTCTGTATTGGGGAGCCCGTGGATCTATTCGAATATCAGGGAAAACAGTTCTTCGCGTCGTACGACATGCCGGTCTCGCCCGGTGAGGCGGTTACCACCGTCGAAGATGCGGTAGCGGCCGCCGAACGGCTGGGGACACCGGTGATGGTCAAAGCCCAGGTACACACCGGCGGGCGGGGCAAGGCCGGGGGCGTGAAGTTCGCGGCCGACATCGACGCCGTTCGCACCCATGCCACCAACATCTTGGGGCTCGACATCCGGGGCCACATCGTGGAGAACCTGTGGATCGAGAAGGCGTCCGACATCGCCGAGGAGTATTACGTGAGCTTCACCCTCGACCGATCGGCCAAGAAGCACCTGGGAATGCTGTCGGCCGAGGGCGGGGTGGAGATCGAGACGGTGGCCGAGGAGAACCCCGACGCCATATCCAAGATCTGGGTCGACCCAACCGAGGGCCTCACCGAAAGCCGGTGCCGCCAGTGGGTTCTGGCCGCCAACCTCAACCCCGACGTCACCGACCAGGCGGTGGAGCTGCTGTTGAAGCTCTATGAGGCCTACACCGACGGCGACGCCGACCTGGTGGAGATCAACCCGCTGATCGTGACCCCCGAGGGCCGAGTGCATGTGCTCGACGCCAAGGTCACTCTCGACGGCAACGCCGGCTTCCGCCACGACCTGGCTCCCTTCGACGCCACCCAGCCCCGGGACGAGCGGGAGGCGGCTGCTCACGCCAAAGGTCTCCAGTACGTGGGTTTGGAGGGCTCGGTGGGGGTGATCGCCAACGGTGCCGGGCTGGCCATGAGCACAGTGGACGTGGTCAACCAGGTGGGAGGCAGGCCGGCCAACTTCCTGGACATCGGCGGGGGGGCCAACGCCGACGTGATGGCCGGGGCGCTGGAGGTCATAAACAACGATGCCGACGTGCAATCGATCTTCATAAACATCTTCGGCGGCATCACCCGGGGCGAGGAGGTGGCCAACGGCATCATCGAAGCGATGAACCGGGTGGACATCAGCTCGCCCATCGTGATCCGCCTCGATGGCACCAACGCGGATGAGGGCCGGGCGCTGCTGGAACCCCATCTGAGCGATCGGCTCATGATGGAGCCCACCATGCTGGAAGCGGCCCAAAAGGTTGTCGCCCTCGCAGAGGGGACCGGATCATGAGCATCTTCATCGACGAGAACACCAAGGTGGTCTACCAGGGCCTCACCGGGAGCCAGGGCCGGTATTACGGCCGGTTGAACCGGGACTACGGCACCCAGGTGGTGGCCGGTACCAACCCGAAAAAGGCGGGCACCGATGTGGACGGCATTCCCATCTTCGCCACCGTGGCCAACGCGGTTGAGGCCACCGGAGCCAACGTGTCATGCGTGTTCATCCCCGCCGCCGGGGTGCGCCGCGCGGTGCTCGAGGCCGCCGAGGGCGGGGTGGAGCTGATCGTGGTCATCACCGAGGGCGTGCCCGTGCACGACGAGGCCTACTTCTACAACAAGCTCAAGGCCGACTACCCCGGCGTGCGGCTTCTGGGGCCCAACTGCCCCGGTCTCATCAGCCCCGGCAAGGCCAACATCGGCATCACTGCGGGCCACATCGCCAAAGAGGGCGGCCCGGTGGGCATCGTGAGCCGCTCGGGCACCCTCACCTACCAGGCGCTGTACGAGCTGAAGCAGAACGACATCGGCTGCACCACCTGTGTGGGCATCGGCGGCGACCCGGTGCCGGGCACGTCGTTCACCGACTGCCTGGCCGCTTTCGAGGAGGATCCCGAAACCGAAGCGGTGATGATGATCGGTGAGATCGGGGGGTCGGCCGAGGAGGAGGCCGCCGAGTTCATCGCCGCCAACGTGTCCAAGCCGGTGGTGGCCTACATCGCCGGGCTGACCGCCCCGCCGGGCAAGAAGATGGGCCACGCCGGGGCCATCGTGTCGGGGGGCAAGGGCACCGCCCAGGCCAAAATGGCCGCCTTGGCCGCGGCCGGAGTCCGCATCGGCCAAAGCCCGAGCGAGGCCGGCGACATCATGGCCGAGGTGGTCGCCGCCCTCTGAGTGCTTGCGGTTCAGCGCAGCGGTTCAGCGAGGCGGGCTGGTCGGCGCTGGCGATGGTGTAGTCGTCGCCCATGCGCATGGCCAGGCGGAAGATGCCGATGGGCTGGTCTTTGCGGTAGGGGAGCCAGCTGTTGGCGTCGTAGACGGGGGAGAGGACGGCGGTGCCGGCGGCGGAGTGCATGAGGCTGTGGTTCTTGGCGTGGGCGTCGATGCTCGCGGTGACCCACATGTAGAGGAGGCTGTCTCGGAACCTTGAGATGTTGGCCTCGGCGTTGGCCGGGTCGGCCCGCCTAAGGAGTGCGGCAACCTCTTCAGGGCTCGGCCCGCCCTCGCGCTGGTACTTCTGGTCTGATCGGTAGCCGAGCGCCGATGAGGACGGCCAGTTCCATCTCAATCTCTCCGGCGCAGCGTTTCCAGGTGGGCGTCGATGTCGAATTCCGGCTCGGGCCGTGGAGCGGCGCGGAGCATGTGGCCGAGCTCGCGGAGCGCGGCCATTGCCAGCCCGACCTCAATGGTGGGCTTGCCGTTCTCGGCTTCGGACAGCCATTTGCGGGACACGCCGAGGCGGGCCGCCAGCTCTGCCTGGGTGATCCCCTGGCGGCGTCGCTCGGTTCGGATGAAATGCCCTAAGTCGGCGGGGCTGAACAAAGGGGCATGGTCGGCGGCTTCATGTGCGGCATCTGCCACTTGCCCATGATATCACCGTACGGTGACATCAGCCGTTTGACACCGTTCGACGACATGGCCTATCTGAGGTCGAACGGTTACACGACTGCTTTCCTCTGCCGGGGCGTCATTGGCCTGCTGGCTGCCGATCCTCGCGGAAGGCCTGCCCGACGGAGGTCTCGGCGGGCAGGCCGTTGTCCGTATGAGTGAGCGCCTGCGGGGCCTTACTCAGCCAGTTCCTCGCTTGGGAAATGTTCGGCTGTGAAAATGTCGACGGTCGTCGTTCCTTCGCTCCAGGCCGGTGGCAGTTCGTCGAGATGGTCAAACCCGCCGATCAGCTTACCTGAGGACACATCCTCAATGAGAAAGCCGTCGGCGTAGGGCGAGAGCACGGGTGCTCCTTCAGGGATCGATGGGGCCTTTTCGATGACTGGGAAGGTCCCAAGGCCTTCTGTGTAGTCATCGAGGAAGAGCACCAGCCGCTGGTTCTCAGGCGTGGCCTTTTGGAAGGTTTCTACCGGAAATTCCTTGGTCCGGCCGATCTCGACGTACACGAGTCCGCCCCGAATTAGCGACTTGTCGCCCCCGAGGACGCTCTCGACTTGTACGGTATATGTCAGGTTTAGGAACGCTGGTTCGGTCTCCCGTGTTTCCCCGACGCCGAACACGCGGCCGTCAGCCACGTTTGTGACAGTCCCGATCACGGTCAGGGACGCCTTGCCGCCAAGGATGGCGGGTGAGTCGTGGAGGTCGTAGTCGAGGCTCTCGCCAATGCTGCGCATTACCGAGACGAGAGCATCAGAGTCGGCGGCGTTGCTCGGAGATGAACCCGCTGGGTTGTCGTTTGCCCCGCCGCAGGCAGTGGCAGCCAAGACCAAGGCAACCAAGGCGATGGTCACTCTGTGGGGGAAGCGGATGGAGTTATTAGAACCAAGCATTGATGTGCTCCTTGTGGTGGCTTGAGTAGCGTTCGTACTGACTGTTTGTGCTGGGCCGTTCGCCTGAGATCATGCAGTCATCGGTTCCGCCGTCTCCCCCGCCTGAGCCGTGAGTTAGCCCGACGGTGTGCCCCAGCTCGTGGCAGACGGTCTTGTCGGCGTCGTCGTTGGATCCCACGTTGATTTGAGCAGGATCGAGAGTCACGTAGTACTGATCGCAGTAACCGTTGTCATAGTCCTCGCATGGTGCCTTGCCGCGGGTTGAACCCGGGAGGTCGGCGTCAAACTGGCCGGACCCCGTCGGTCTCACCAGAGCCGGAGAACTTGCATGTGGACTTGAACTCAACCGTGGCATCCGTTGGGCCATCGAGAGCGTCGTCGAACATCTCGTCCACGTTGTCGCGCAGGTTAGTGTCGAATCCGCTGCCCCAGCAGTAGTTGTGGGTTGAGCCATCGGGATGGGCGCCGGTTGTTGAGCTTTGCGAGCCCCAAACGTCGGCGCCCACAGGTGAAGCGAGCACCGACACCGCAAGAGCCACAAGCCCCAGGACGAAGGCAATCGCCTTCGCCTTAGCTTGTCGAAAATGGCGGTAGATTCTCATCTCTTCCTCCTATGTTCTAACTGTGCGTCGAAACCCTGCAGGCAGGATTTCGACCAGATATGGCGTGGAATACCACGGGGTCGTCTCGGTGCGTCGTGTCGACGAACACCTCGATAGGCAGGCCAACATCATTTGGCCCTACCACGGTCACGATGTCGATTCGGGGTTCGTCCCAAACGATCATCAGAGCCAAGCTGATGGCGTGTACGATGTCACTTTCCTGTTGACCATGCCTTGCAGCCGAATCGAGTATTCGCAGTTGGCTGAGGTCTACGGGAAGACTCAGGGAACGGTGAGGGTCAGCAGGCGCTCCCTTAGTTCATCTGGGAGTTCGGCCAAGATTTCATCCCGCTCAGATTGAGGCCACTTGCTCAGCATAAAGACTTGCTCTGAGACTGGCAGGTGGGCGAAGTAAGCCAAGGCTGACCGGCGAAGCCACGCAGCCTCTTCTGGTGTGGCTTCCCTCGCGTCCTTTGAAATCGGATGGGGGGCGGCGTCTGAGATGGCTTGCAGCTCGGCTAGGCGCTCGGGTGAGACTTGGAAGTCATCATCGGCCATGGAGCCTACCTCGTTAGACGGGCAAATTGGCATGGTACTTTTCCGGCGATGCGATTGGCCGTGCTGGCGTCGGGCAGTGGGACGATTCTTGACGCGATGGCCCGCAATGGGCTGCCTATCTCGTTGGTGCTGGTAGACCGGCCCTGCGGGGCCGAGAAGGTGGCCGCCGATCATGGGCTGACCTGTGTGCTGGTAGAGCGGACCAGCTTCGGTTCCGACTTCGACCGGGTTGGCTACACCCACCGGGTGACCGATTGCCTGCTGGCCGACGGCATCCAATTGGTGGCCATGGCGGGGTTCGGGACGGTGTTGGATCAGCCCATCCAGGATGCCTTTGGAGGCCGCATATTGAACACGCATCCGTCGCTGTTACCGGCCTTTCCCGGATGGCACGCGGTGCAAGAGGCCTTGGACTACGGGGTCAAGGTCACCGGCTGCACCGTGCATGTGGCCACCTTGGAGGTGGACGCCGGGCCGATCCTGGCCCAGCAGGCGGTGGCCGTGCAGTCCGACGACACCGTGGACACGTTGCACGAGCGGATCAAAACAGTGGAGCGCGACCTGTACATTCGCACTATCCAAGAGATCATCGACCGGGGATACGTCCTATGAGCGAAAACAGGAATCCCGAGGGGGCCGGCAGTCGGCCGCGGGCGCTGGTGTCGGTGTACGACAAAACCGGGGTGATCGAGCTGGCCCAGCGGCTGGTGGCTTTGGGTTGGGAGATCATCTCCAGCGGGGGGACGGCGGCCGCGCTGGCCGACGCAGGGATCCCGGTCATCCCCGTGGAGCAGGTCACCGGTGCTCCCGAGATGATGGACGGACGGGTCAAGACCATCCACCCCCTCATCCACGGTGGACTTTTGGCCGATTTGTCGAACCCGGATCATGTGAGCGACCTGGAGAATCGGGGCATCATTCCCATCAACCTGGTGGTGAGCAACCTGTATCCGTTCCGCTCCGACCCCTCGGTGGAGCAGATCGACATTGGCGGCCCGGCCATGGTGCGGGCCGGGGCCAAGAACCACGAGCGGGTCGGCGTGGTGGTGCAGCCCGACGACTACCCGGACGTGCTCGACGAGCTGGAGGCCGCCGGAGCGCTTTCCGACGCCACCCGGCTGCGACTGGCCCGAGCCGCGTTCGCCCATACCAGCGCCTACGACAACGCCATCTTCGGTTGGCTCGACTCGCTGGATGACACCGATGCCGACAGCCTCCCGCCGACCGTGGCGCTGACTCTGGAGCGCCAAGAGGTGCTTCGCTACGGCGAGAACCCCCACCAAGTGGGGGCCCGTTACCGCATCGCCGGCCAACCCAGCTGGTGGGACCAGGCCAGCCAGCTCCAGGGCAAGGCCATGTCGTACCTCAACGTGTTCGACGCTGACGCCGCCTGGCGGCTGGCTCACTCCCTGGGCGATGATCCGGCCGCCGCGGTGATCAAGCACGCCAACCCGTGCGGCGCGGCGGTGGCCGACGACATTGCCGAGGCCTACCGGCGGGCCCACGAGTGCGACCCGGTTTCGGCGTTCGGGGGCATCGTGGCTGTCAGCCGCCCGGTGACCGCCGAGATGGCCGAGGCCCTGGCCGACGTGTTCACCGAGGTGCTGATCGCTCCCGAGTACGACGAAGACGCTCTCACCCTGCTGGGCAAGAAGAAGAACCTGCGGGTGCTTCAGGCCCCACCGCCGGAAGCTGCTGATCTGGAGGTGCGCACAATGGGGAGCGCCGCCCTGGTACAGACTCCCGATACGGTTTCCATGGACCGCTCAACGTGGCAGGTGGTTACCGAGCGGGTGCCCTCCGACGATCAGTGGGCCGACTTGGAGCTGGCCTGGCGAGTGGCAGCCCGGGTCGGCTCAAACTGCATCGTGCTGGCCAAAGACCGCCAGGCGGTGGGCATCGGCGCCGGCCAGCAGAACCGGCGAGACGCCGGGCGCATCGCGGCCCAGAAGGCCGCCGGCCGGGCCGCGGGCGGGGCCTGCGCCAGCGACGCCTTCTTCCCCTTCCGCGACGGCCTCGACGCCGCCGCCGAAGCCGAATGCGCCACTGTCATCCAGCCGGGCGGCTCAGTGCGCGACCAAGAGGTGATCGACGCCGCCAACGAGCACAACATGGCCATGGTGTTCACCGGCGAACGCCACTTCCGCCACTAGAAGCCGAGCAGCGCGGCGATCTGGAGTGACGCTTCAGATCGGTTGAGGGTGTAGAGGTGGATGCCGGGGGCGCTGGCGTCTAGTAGGGATTGGGACAGTCCGGCGGCGGCTTCGGCGGCGGCGGTGATGCGATCTGGGACAGAAAGCGCTTCGAGACGCGCGAACAGTTCTTCGGGAACGGTGGAGCCGTTCATGGCGGCGAAGCGGCGGATGCTCTTGGGCCAGATGACCGGCATCACGCCGGGGATCACGGGCCTGAGGCATCCCAGGTCGGCCAGCTCGTCACAAAGCCGCACGTAGTCGGCGGGGTCGAAGAAGAACTGGGTGATGGCGAAGTCGGCTTGATTCAGTTTGGCGGCCAAGTGCCGACGGTCGGAGGTGCAATCAGTCGAGCGGGGGTGGACTTCGGGGTGGGCGGCCACCCCTACGCTGAAGTTGACGGGGTGGTCCCGGACTATCTCCACCAACTCTGAGGCGTAGTGGAAGTCCCCGCTGATGGCCGACCCGTCGGGCGGATCGCCGGCTAGGGCCAAGATGTTGGCCACACCGGCGGCGGCGTAGTCGTCCAGCAGGGCGGCCACACCCTGGTGGGTATGGCCTACACAGGTCAGGTGGGCCATGGCCGGGAAGGGCCGATCTTGGCAGATGTCGGTCACGATGTCGCGGGTGCGGTCGTGGCCGCCGCCACCAACTCCGCAGGTCACCGATACGAACGAGGGTGCCAGCTGGGCCAATTCATCCAGTGTCTCGGCCAGCTGTTTTTCGGCCACCTCGTCGGCGGGGGGGAAGAACTCGAACGACAGCGTTGGCTGGTCGCCCAGCAAGTCGGCTATCCGTGTCATCAACAAGGCAGCGTATGGCCCGGTCCCCGGCGATTCGGCATTGTTTGTCGAAGCTGTACTGCCCCTTGCCGGGACTTGATTCTTGGCTTCGTTGGGGGCAAAGAGCCGTCGGTATGATCGCCGTATATGGGTGACAAGATCACAATCGGAGCAGATGGGAAGCTAAACGTTTCTGACAATCCCATCATCCCGTTCATCGAGGGCGACGGCACCGGGGTGGACATCTGGCCGGCGGCCAAGCACGTGCTGGACGCCGCCGCGGGCAAGTACGGCCGCAAGATCGAGTGGATCGAGGTGCTGGCCGGCGAGAAGGCCTTCAATGAGACCGGCAACTGGCTTCCCCAAGACACCATTGAGAAGTTCACCGAATACCTGATCGGCATCAAGGGACCGCTGACCACCCCGGTGGGGGGCGGTTTCCGCAGCCTCAACGTGTCTATCCGCCAGATCATGGACCTGTACGTGTGCCTGCGTCCGGTGCGCTATTTCACCAACGTCCCCTCGCCGGTGAAGAACCCCCAGTTGGTGGACATGGTGATCTTCCGGGAGAACACTGAGGACATCTATGCCGGCCTCGAAGTTGAGGCCTTCACCCCCGAGGCGGCCAAGCTGCGCGACCTGCTTCGCGACGCTCTGGGCTGGAACATTGCCGAGGATGCCGGCATCGGCGTTAAACCAGTGTCCAAGACCGGTTCGCAGCGTCTCCAGCGGGCCGCACTGAACTACGCCGTTCGCCGGAACCGCAAGCGGGTCCACTGGGTGCACAAGGGCAACATCATGAAGTTCACCGAGGGGGCGTTCCGCGGCTGGGGCTACGAGTTGGTCCGCGAGGAGTTCTCCGACGTGGCCGTGGGCTGGGACGATTGCGGCGGCGATGCCGGCGACAAGATCCTGGTGCAAGACGCCATCGCCGACATCGCTCTCCAGCAGGTGCTCACCCGGCCGGGCGAGTTCGAGGTGATCGCCACCATGAACCTCAACGGCGACTACCTCTCCGACGCCCTGGCCGCCCAAGTCGGGGGCATCGGCATCGCCCCGGGGGCCAACATCAACTACGTGACCGGCCACGGCGTGTTCGAGGCCACCCACGGCACCGCCCCCAAGTACGCCGGCCAAGACAAGGTGAACCCGTCGTCGGTGCTGTTGTCAGGCGTGCTGATGTTCGAGCACCTGGGTTGGGACGATGCCGCCGAGGACATCATCAACGCGGTGGAGGCCACCATCGGCGAGAGGATCGTGACCTACGACTTCGCCCGCCTCATGGACGAGGCCACCGAGGTGAAGTGCTCGGAGTTCGCGTCGGCCATTGTCGCCCGGCTGTAGCCCTCCGCCAACTCTTGCCCGATAGTCCTTCCTAACCCTTTCTGCCCAAAGGAGACCTTTCGGTGAGCGAACCCAAGCGAGTAGCTGTGACCGGAGCGGCGGGCCAGATCGGCTACAGCCTGCTATTCCGCATCGCCAGCGGACAGATGCTCGGTCCTGACACACCGGTGGTGCTCCAAATGCTGGAGATCCCCCCGGCCATGGACGCCCTGGGCGGAGTGGCCATGGAACTAGACGACTGCGCCTTCCCGCTGCTGGCCGGCAAGGTGTGTACCGACGATCCCAACGAGGCATTCGACGGCGTGGACTACGCCCTGTTGGTGGGGTCGCGGCCCCGGGGCAAGGGCATGGAGCGCCGCGACCTGCTGGAGGCCAACGGCGCTATCTTCACCACCCAGGGGCGGGCGCTTTCCGCCGGGGCAGCCGACGACGTGCGGGTGCTGGTGGTGGGAAATCCGGCCAACACCAACTGCCTCATCGCCATGAACAACGCTGACGCCATCCCCGCGGAGCAGTTCACCGCCATGACCCGCCTCGACCACAACCGCGCCGTGGCCCAGCTCTCGGCCAAGCTGGCGGTGACGGTGGGCGACGTGAGCCGGATGACCATCTGGGGAAACCATTCGGCCACCCAGTACCCCGACCTGTTCAACTGCCAAGTGGGCGGGCAGACGGCCGCTGAGGCGGTGGGCGACCAGGGGTGGATCGCCGATGAGTTCATCCCCTCGGTGCAGAAGCGGGGCGCAGCCATCATCGAGGCCCGAGGCCTGTCCAGCGCGGCCTCGGCGGCCAACGCGGCCATCGGCCACGTTCACGATTGGGTACACGGCACTGCCGACGGAGACTGGGTGAGCATGGCCGTGCCCTCCGACGGATCCTACGGTGTGCCCAAGGGCCTCATCTCGTCGTTCCCCTGCACCACCGCCGATGGACAGTGGTCAATCGTGGCCGGCCTGGAGCTGAATGACTTCTCTCAGTCCCGCCTAGACGCGACAGTGGCCGAGCTAGTCGAAGAGCGCGACACGGTGGCCGAACTGGGCTTGATCTAGAGGCTGGCCAGACAACATCACGAATTTCGAGGTGAAAGCAGCACCTCGGATAGTAGTCGGGATTGACATCCGAAAATCGGATGTCTAATTTCGCATCGTGGGAACTCCTGCCCGGCGAGGCGTCACCATTGTGGGCATCAACGACTTCAAACGCGATTCCCACGCGGCCAAGTACGTGGTCGAGTTGGATTGCCGGCCTGCGGCGGCTGAACGGCTCTTTTGGCTGCTCAACGAGCCCGCGAACGAGCAGCGGTTGGAGGATGCGGAAATGAACGGCATGCCTGCGCTGGCCGGAGTTGCCCGGTTGCTCGAAGACGACCCAGTCATCGGCGAAATCCTCGATACCGACCCGGCCAGCCTCCGCTTCCGCCAGGCCGTCGGCGTGGCCATCAAATTGAAGATGGCCAAGCTCGGTTGGCAAACCACCGGTACAAAGGGCGCCGTTAGAGGAGCGCGCCACTTCACCAAAGCCGAGCGCTACGCCCAAGAGCAACTTGATGAAGATGCCCGCCGAGAGCGCGCCCTAGCTGCCCTGGAAGCCGTCAAGCACATAGGTAGCAAGAGCGAGCAGGAGGAAACCGGGCGCTACCTGATGGAGGCCTTGGCGGAGACGCGCCGCGCCGAGGGCCGCCCCTTCTAGCCGTATTTTCTAGTGTTGCTCGTTCTGGACAGCGGCCCTTTGGGGTTGTTGAGCAACCCGGAGATGAGCCGGCTTTCTCAGGAGGCTGACGAGTGGGCTATGGATCGTCAGCGTGCTGGAGACCAGCTGGCCGTCCCCGAGATTGCCGACTACGAGATCAGGCGCGAGCTGCTGCGTGCTGGCAGGGAATTTGGCATCGCTCGGCTGGGCGAGCTCTGCGCCATCTTCGAGTACTTGCCGTTGACCACAGAAGTGATGCATGACGCTGCATCGCTGTGGGCCGATGCCCGCAATGCCGGCCGCCCCACCGCTCACCCCCATGCCCTAGACGGAGACGTGATCCTCGCTGCCCAAGCTAGAAGCGCTCAGATTGAAATGGCCCCCGAGCCCGTAGTGATAGCAACCACCAATGTCGCCCACCTAGCCCGCTACACCGACGCCCGACTCTGGACCGACATCTAGAGCCGCACGATTGTTGGGAGCCGGTTTGCTTGCCCCACCCAACCAAATGGCAGACCAGCTATGCTTCGGGCCGGCGTGGAGGCGAAGTCCGGTTAGATCCCGGCACTGTCCCGCAACGGTGAACTGGCCCTGAGCCAGCGAGTCCGGTCGAGCTTTGCGCCGAAGCGAGCCACAAGCCCCGAGGGTTGGGTTGGTTCGAGGGCAGGGCTCCTGCCGATCGAGCTTCCGTTCCTCGATCTACAGGAGGTGAATATGCCCCGACGTCCGTTCCGTTTCTTCTCCGTGCTGCTGCTTGCGCTCGCCCTGCGGGGTCCGCAGCGGATCGTGTACCCATCGCCCACGGTGGCCGAACTGGGTCTCATCTAGTTGGGCGACATCCCTCTTGCCGGTGTCCACGGCGGAGACGGTCCTCGCATTGCCCGAGCGCTGGGCGTCGACCCACAGTCGATTCTCGACCTGTCCCAGAGCCCCAACCCGTTTGCCCCTGATGTGGCGCCGATGCTGGCTCACCACCTCGACGCAGTGCACCGGTATCCCGACCCGTCGGAAGCCGCCCGGCTGTTGGCCGACGCGATGGGGGTTGATCCCCGTCGCCTGATTCTGACCAACGGGGGAAGTGAAGCCATCTCGCTGGTGGCTCGGGAGATCGGGGGGCGGGTGCGCTCTGAGCCCGAGTTCGGGCTGCACCCCCGCAATCCCAGCGGCCCGGTTTGGCGCAGCGACCCCCACAACCCCAGCGGACGCCTGGCTGGTGACGGCGAAATGGCTGACGTGTGGGATGAGGCGTTCTATCCGCTGGCCACCGGCCGATGGACGGCCGGGCGGGCTGGTGTGGTAGTGGGCTCGTTGACCAAGGTGTTCGCCTGCCCTGGACTACGGATCGGCTACGTCATTGCCGACGATGTGCAGCGGTTCGCCCGCCATCAGCCCCAGTGGTCGGTGAATTCGCTGGCGGTGGCCGTGCTGCCAGAGCTGCTGGATTTGGCTGACTTGCCGGCTTGGTCGGCGGCTATTGCCTCAGCTCGACGGGATTTGGCCGAGGTGTTTCGGTGTCGTGGATACGCCGTTGAATCCGCCGATGCCCCATGGGTGCTGGTCAACGCGCGGGGGATGCGGGAGCGGCTGGCACCGCACGGGTTAGTGGTTCGCGACTGCTCCAGCTTCGGCATGCCCGAGTATGTCCGGGTGGGCGTGCCGGATTCGGATGGGCTGGCTCGATTGGAGTCGGCTATGATTCGGGCTGACGTGGAGGCGAAGTCCGGTTAGATTCCGGCACTGTCCCGCAACGGTGAACTGGCATCGGGTTCGATAGCCAGCAAGTCCGGTCGAGCTCCCCGTCGAAACGAGCCATAAGCCCCGAGGGTTGGGTTGGTTCGAGGGCAGGGCTCCTGCCGATCGAGCTTCCGTTCCTCGATCATCAGGAGGTGATGATGCCCCGACGATTTTTCCGACTTCTCTCAGCACTGCTGCTGGCGTTCGCCCTGGCTCTGGCCGGCTGCGGCAACGATGATGCCGCCGAGCCCGTCAGCCCCGAGGAAGCGGCTCCGCCGTCCACTGAGGTCGCCCCGCCGCCTTCGCCTCCAGCAGCCGAACCGGAGCGTCCCCAGCGGATCGTCTCGCTGTCGCCGACTGCCACCGAGGTGTTGTTCGCCATCGGCGCCAGCGATCAGGTGGTAGCGGTTGACGAGTTTTCCTACTATCCGCCCGAGGCCCCGGTTACCGATTTGTCGGGCTGGGATCCCAACGTGGAGGCAGTGTTGTCTTACGAGCCCGACCTGGTGGTAATCGCCAATGACGCCAATGATCTGGTAGCCGGTTTGGACGCGGTGGGCGTCGAAGTGCATCTGAGCCCAGCCCCCGCTGAATTCTCCAGCGGGTTCGCATCTATCATCGATCTAGGGATCGCGACCGGCCGACTGGACGAGGCGCTGGTGCTGGTGGAGGAGTTAAAGGCAGAAATCAACGCCATGCTCGACACCGCTACCGGTATGGCGGTGCGGGTGTACCACGAATTGGACAACACATACTTCTCGGTCAGCTCGGCCAGCTTCATCGGCGCGGTCTACTCCGCCATGGGAGCCGTCAACATCGCCGACGAAGCAGATACCGAGGGCTACGGATTTCCTCAGCTCACCGAGGAGTACATCGTTGAAGCCGACCCTGAGCTGATCGTGATCACCGATCAGGTGGGCTACACCACCGACGATGTGGCCGCCCGGCCCGGTTGGGGCGACGTGGCCGCGGTGCGCAACGGCAACATCGTGATGGTCAACGCCGACATAGCGTCTCGCTGGGGACCGCGTCTCCCCCAGTTCATCGCCGCAGTGGCCGAGGCCCTCCAGACGGCGGCTGAGCCGGATTCCTAGGAACTGCGATGGTCGACGCGTCCCTGCCGACAGCCGCCGTGACGGAAACCGATGCCGCCCATCCGGCGGTACGGCACGCCTTTGGGATGTCGGTCACGGCTTGCGTCACCGGAGTGGCGGCATTGGTGGCGGTGGGGTTGCTCAGTGCTTCCAGCGGGGCTGCCGGACTGCCGGTAAGCGGGGTGTTTTCCGCCCTGTTCGATTGGATCCCGCTGATCGGCGTGGAGTCGTCGCTGTCGGCTACCCAAGAGAGCATCTTGTTCGAGATCCGGCTCCCCCGGCTCGTTCTCGGGATGCTGGTCGGTGGGTCGCTGGGTGTGGCCGGGGCTTCCTATCAGGGGGTGTTCCGGAACCCGCTGGCCGACCCCTATCTGCTCGGCGTGTCGGCCGGGGCGGGGTTCGGCGCGGTGCTGGCCTTGGGCTTCGGCCTCGATCTGGGCTGGGGACCCTTCGACACCGTGCCGGCGGCCGCCTTTGTGGGGGCATTGGTGGCAGTAGTGGCGTCGATGGCCATCGCCCGGGGCGGGGGAGCGTCGCCGGCCACGCTGCTGCTCGGCGGGGTGGCCATGGCCGCTCTCTTCTCCGCAGCGCAGACCTATGCCATCCAGCAGTTGGATGAGACCCGGGCCCGAGAAGTGCTGTCGTGGCTGTTCGGACAGCTCAATACCACTGGCTGGAAACAAGTTTGGCTCCTACTGCCGTACGCCGCGGTGTGCGGAGCGGTGCTCTTCGTCCACCGGCGCCATCTCGACGTGCTGCGAGTGGGCGACGATGAGGCCCGGTCGCTGGGCCTCGACCCGGCCCGGTCCCGCCTGGGGGTGATCGTGGCCGCCTCGCTCTTGACGGCGGCGGCGGTGTCGGTGAGCGGGTTGATCGCCTTCGTCGGCCTGGTCGTCCCCCACATCGTCCGCTTGCTGATCAGCCACAGTTACCGGGTGATCGTGCCCCTCTCCGCGGTGGTGGGAGCGGCGTTCTTGGCCTTCGTGGACATCGGGGCCCGCACCCTGTTGGCTCCATCGGAGTTGCCGGTAGGGGTCATCACTGCGTTTGTAGGGGCGCCGTTCTTCGCTTTGGTGTTGTGGCGCGACCGGTGGAGCACGACATGAGATCGTCGGTGCTCACGTCGGCCCCGCCCCGGATCTCAGCGCCCTCAGCCCTCTCCTGTCGGGGTGTGCGAGTGTCGTTCCGCGACGTCGAGGTGGTCTGTGGTGTCGATCTGGAATTGGGCGCCGGAGAATGGCTCGGCGTCATCGGTCCGAACGGGGCGGGCAAGTCCACGCTGCTGCGGTCGATCGTCGGGCTGACCGACCATCACGGCTCGGTGGCGTTGGGCGACGGTCAGTTGCCCAGCGCCGTCGACGTTGCCCTGGTGCCGCAATTCCCTGTGCTGCCCAAGGGCATGACCGTGGCCGAATACGTGCTTTTGGGGCGTATCGCGCATCTCGGGTGGCTGGCCCGCGAGTCTCGGGTCGACCGCCACATCGTGTCCTCGGTGCTGCACCGACTCGAGCTCTCGTCGTTTGGCGACCGCCTGGTGACCACCCTGTCGGGCGGGGAGGCCCAGCAGGTGGTGGTGGCCCGGGCGCTGGCCCAGCAGTGCCCGGTGCTGCTGTTGGACGAGCCCACCAGCGCCCTCGATTTGGGCCATCAGGTGTCGGTGCTGGAGTTGGTGGACGACTTGCGCCGCACCGAGGGGCTCAGCGTGCTGGCCGCTATGCACGATCTGAGTGCCGCGGCCCGGTTCGCCGACCGCCTCATGCTCATCCACCACGGCCGAATCGTGGCCCAGGGCAGCCCCGCGGCGGTGTTGCAGTCTGATCTGCTGTCCGCGGTGTACGGCACTCCGCTTACTGTTCAATCAATCGACGGCGAGCTGGTGGTGCTGCCCGCACCCCGCCGCCAGGTCCATTCCTAAAAGGAGATCTCATGAGCACCGACGCCGCCCCCCAAGAGGAGCGCCCCTATGACCTCTCCGCCATGCGGACGGCTTCGTCGCTGGTGCTGGTCAACACCGGCGACGGCAAGGGCAAATCCACCGCGGCGTTCGGCACCATCTTGCGGGCGATTTCCCAAAGTTGGCCGGTTGCGGTGGTGCAGTATCTCAAGAGCGGCGACTGGAACACCGGCGAGGAGAAGGTGTGCCGCGAGCTCGGTGTGCAGTGGTTCTCGGCCGGCGACGGGTTCACCTGGGATTCCGACGACCTCGACGAGTCTCGGGCCATGGCGGTTGCCGCTTGGGAGTTCTCGGCCGAGCTCATCGCCGGGGGCGATTATCGCCTGGTGGTGCTGGACGAGATCAGCTACGCCATGACGTGGGATTGGATCGACGCCGCCGCTGTGGCCGCGGCGCTGGAGTCTCGACCCGAGCGGGTGAGCGTGATCCTGACCGGCCGGGACATGGCTGATGAGGTGGTCGAGGTGGCCGACACCGTCACCGAGATGGTCAAGGTCAAGCACGCTTTTGACAGTCAGATCCTGGCAAAGAAGGGCCTCGACTATTGACCGAGTTGGTCGACCCCGTTCTGCACCCCGCCGTCTCCGGGCATCGTGGGATTCTGGTGTGGCAATGGAAGACGCCGATGGCGGCGGTGTCGTCGTCGGCGGTCGGCGGAGGCATGGGGGAGGTCGGCTGGGTGGTGAACATCGGCGTTCCCTCGGACTACTCCCGGACCGACCTGGCCGACCACGCCCGAGAGGTGGCTGCCGAACTCGGCCTGGCAGGTTCCGGTGTGGCCCTGTTCACCGCGGCTGCGGTCGATAAGGTGTCCCGGGCTGAGCACGGTGGAGTAGTGGTGGGCGCCACCGTCGGGATATCCCATCCCATTTGGGCTGCCGATTTCGCTTCAGTCGGCCAAGAATGGGCACCGGGCACGATCAACGTGGTGGTCCAGTTGCCGGTGGGTCTTGAACCCGGCGCGGCAGTCAACGCCGTGGCGACCGCGACAGAGGCCAAAGTCCAGGCTCTAGTGGAGAGTGGCATTCCCGGAACGGGAACGGCCAGCGATGCGATCGCCGTTGTCTGGCCCGCCCATGCCGGGGTTGAGCGGTTTGCCGGACCCCGGTCGACGGTGGGCGCCAGCATCGCCCAGGCAGTTCATCAGGCTGTTGTGAAGGGTGCAGTTCATCAGGCTGTTGTGAAGGGTGCAGTTCATCAGGCTGTTCGGAAAGGTGCAGGCGGCTCGCCATGATCGTGTTGGTGCTGGGCGGGACCCGCTCGGGCAAGTCGGGGGTCGCTGAGTCGATTGCCGAATCCTTGGGGCCGACCGTCACGTACGTGGCCACTGCGGCGGTGGATCCGGATGATGCAGACCACGCCGCCCGGGTCGCCGCCCATCAGGCTCGACGTCCCCAGGGCTGGAGCACCGTCGAGTGCCAGGCACCCGCAGACCTCCCCCGACTTCTGCGGGAGATCGACAATCCGGTGGTGGTCGACTCTCTGGGCACCTGGGTGACGCTTCATGCCGAGCTGGCTGTTGAAGCCGATGACCTGCTGGCCGCCCTCGCCAATCGGACGGCTTCCGCGGTCATCGTCTCCGAGGAGGTCGGGTTGGCGGTTCATCCTCCGAGTGAGCTGGGGCGACGGTATGTCGATGTCCTGGGGATGCTGAACCAGCAGGTTGCTGCTGTGGCTGATCGAGTCTTGCTGGTGGTGGCCGGACGGGTTCTCGACTTGCCTGCTTCCCATGGAGCCGTTTGATCGCCATGAGACGGCCGGCGGCGATGGGCGCAGTGGCATTTCTGACGGTTTTCGGCCGCGGGCAGACGCCCCAAGCCCGGGCCTTGTGGTGGTTTCCGGTTGTGGGCGCCGGGCTGGGGGCGGTGCTGGCGGCTGTCCGCTGGGGGGCGGGCGAGCTGTGGCCTTTGATGGTGGTTGGAATTCTGGTGGTGGCCGCCGACCTTGTGCTCACCGGGGGGCTGCACCTCGACGGGCTGGCCGACAGCGCCGACGGCCTGCTTCCGCCCATGGAACGGGATCGGCGAATGGCGGTGATGGCCCGTCCCGATGTGGGCGCGTTCGCAACAGCCGCGGTTGCGGTGGTGTTGGCGGCTCGGTGGGCGGCGTTGTCGGCGGACGGCATCGATTCTCTGTCGCTGGTGCCCGTCTGGGCCTTCAGCCGCACCGTGGTCGCCGTGGTTCCGGCCATTGTGCCCTACGCCCGACCCGGCGGGTTGGCCGATCCGTTTCTGGCCGGCGCCCGATATTGGCTGGCGCTGTGGCTGGCGCCCGCGGTGGTCGCACTGGTGCTGATCGAAGGGATTCCCGGCGCGGTGGCGGCCGGAGTCGCGGTGATGGCATCAGCAGGAGTCGTGGCGTTGTCGTGGCGGCGGCTGGGCGGATTCACCGGCGATGTGCTGGGAGCGGTGATCTTGGTGGCGGAAACCGCCGCGCTACTCGCGCTGGTGGCTGACCCATGAGCCGACTTGGGCGGAGATGCCTGGGAGCGGCCGCTGGTCTGGCCATCGACCGGGTGGTGGGCGAACCGCCCGCCGGTGCCCACCCAGTGGCCGGATTCGGGCAGATCATGGAGCGGGTCGAGCACGCCTTGTGGGCTGATCGGCGCCTGCCCGGCGCGGCCTATGCCGCAGTGGGGGTGGCCATTGGCATTGCGGGAGGCCGGTTGATGCGCTCCCCTGCGACCGCAGTGGGGGTGGTTGCCGCGGGTCGCGAGCTCCGCCGGATCGCCCTGGGCATCGGAAGGGCGGCTTCCGACGGCGACCTGCCCGCGGCCCGAGCGGCGTTGCCCTCGCTGGTCGGGCGCGATCCTGCCGAGCTCGACGAATCGGGCATCGCCGCCGCGGTCATCGAGTCGGTGGCTGAGAACAGTGTTGATGCCGTGGTTGCCCCCGCATTCTGGGGTGCAGTGGCCGGCGCCCCCGGTGCTGCCGCCTATCGGGCAGTCAACACCATGGACGCCGTGGTCGGACGGCGCAATGAGCGGTATCAGAACTTCGGCTGGGCTGCGGCCCGGCTTGACGATGCCGTCAACTACGTCCCGGCGCGGATCTTTGCCGTCCTGGTTGCCCTGTTGTGCCCGGAGCGGGTTCGAGAGATCTTGGAGGCGATACGCCGAGACGCTCGGGCCCACCCGTCGCCCAACGCAGGCGTGGCTGAAGCCGCAGTGGCCGCCGCAGTGGGTCGGCAACTCGGCGGCTCGCTCAGCTACCAGGGTGTGACCGAGGAGCGCCCACATCTCGGCGCCGGGTTGCGGCCAACGCCCGACGACATCCCCGCCGCGGTGCGTCTGGCCGACCGGGTTGAGCTGGCTGCCGTGGGGCTTCTTGTGGTGGTTTGGCTCATTGACCGGCTTGTTCATCGGCCCGGTGGCTGACATGAGCTCGTTGCCGTATCCCCCGGTGGTCCCCCTGGATGTCTGGGCCATGGAGCAGGCCCGGCAGCGGTGGGCAACTCGCGCCATGCCCCCCGGCGCGCTGGGGCGCTTGCAAGACCTGGCAATCCACCTTGCTGGAGTTGCCGGTCGCTGTCCGCCTCCCGCACCCCGCAATCCGGTGGTCGTGGTCTTTGCCGGTGATCACGGGGTGGTGGCCGACGGGGCCAGCGCGTGGCCGTCGGAGATCACCGCGGCGATGGTGGCCACGGTGAGCAGTGGCGGGGCCGCCATCTCGGTGTTCGCCCACGCGGTGGGCGCCCAAGTGGTGACTGTTGATGTCGGGGTGAAGACCTCACTCGATCCCCTTCCCGGTGTGAGAGGCGAGCGAGTGGCCGATGGTACCGCCAGCATCGCCACCGGAGCGGCCATGACCCCTGACCAGGCCGAGGCCGCGCTGGCTGTGGGCATCCGGATCGCTTCTGAGCAGATGGAGACGGGGGCCGACTGTCTGATCGGCGGTGACTTGGGCATCGGCAACACAACGCCGGCTGCCGCGCTGATTGGGGCGTTCACCGGCCGATCCGCTTTCGAGGTCACCGGTTCTGGCGCAGGTGTTCCGGCCGGGGGGCTCGACCACAAGCGCCGATTGGTGGCCGCCGCTATCGGCAGAGCCGAGCGCTACACCGAACCCCTGGACGTTCTCGCCGCGGCCGGGGGGTTGGAGATCGCCGCCCTCGCCGGGCTGTACATTGCCGCCGCCCAGCGCGGCGTGCCCTACATCGTGGACGGGGTGATCGCCGGTGCCGCCCTCTGCACTGCCGAAGGGCTAGCCCCTGGCACCGCGGCCCACGCCATTGCCGGGCATCGCTCCCGCGAGCCGGCCGCGTCCGTCGCCCTCGACTATCTCGGTCTGAATCCCCTGCTAGACCTCGACCTCAGATTGGGGGAGGGAACCGGCGCATGCCTGGCCTTCCCCTTGGTTCAGGCTGCGGCCCGGGCGCTGGCCGAAATGGCCGATTTGCCCGACCACTAGTCCCATACAGTGCGGGCTCTCACGTCGGCGAACACGTCTTCGGCTCTGTCCAGCAATCGACGGTGCGACAGGAGGGCCATCGGGTTGCCGTCAAATGTGATCTTCCCGTTCAGCACCGCTTCTTGGGCCGACAGCTGTCCTCGGGCAATGGCCATCGCAGTGCTCCGGCTTTGGCGGAACACGACATCAGGATTGGTGGCCGTTCCAGAGCGGGCGCGGGCACCGTCAGCGTCGAACACCAAGTGGTACACCACTTCGCCCACTTCCTGTTGCACCGCGAACCGCTCGCCGTCGAGCGTGCGCAGCTCCGACGCCCGCAGCGCGGCGTCGGCCTCTTGGATCCACTCCTCGCTCAAATACGCCGGCACAAGGCTCTACGGTAACGGTGAGGTGCTATGACAGCAGAACCGACCCCCTGGCTATGGGCTGAGTCGTGGTACGGCGATTTCACCGCGCCCGATGGATCGCTGGGCGGCTACGTGCAGATCACCCTGTGGCCCAAATTGGGCGGAGCTGGTTCTGGTCGGCGATAGTCGGCCCCGTCCGCCGTCCGGTGGTGTTGGTAGAGGAGGTAACCGTGGCCGGTGGAGCTTGCTTTCTGACGGCGTCGGCGGTGCCGACCTTGCCGCCCACGTGACCGCGCAAATAGCCGAACGCAACACCGTCCGACCCCACCAGGCCTCGCGATGGCAGCGACCCTTCGACACCTACCAGACCGATCCGATGCTCAAATCGAAACCCCAAACAATCGAGCGAGCAAGTTGGCACGGGATAAGTTCATAGGTAATTTGAAACTTTATATGAGACAGAGAAACGGTTGAGGAGAATCTGATGTTGAAGTCGCGTTGGAAGCTCCTTATCGGCGTGAGCGTTCTCGTGGTTGGTTCATCACTGTTACTGTCAGGTGGCGCGTTGTTGGGAGCAGGAGATGATGTATTCAGTGTGCCAAACGTTCAACCAGCTAGTGCTTCAAGTAGTCACATACGAACACTAACACCGGCTGATATAGAGTCTGCTGAGAAAGCTATCCGGGGAAGTGAAGATATCTCAGCTGTGGTGAGTGGTGTTCCATTCGCGATCGATGATCTCAGATTAGCTTATGTCGAAGACATATTTTGGGGCTTCAGTGCTGTACTCCGACTAGACAAAGCAACGAGATTGAGCGGACCGTGGATTACTGTGGACACTACCGCATTAGTTGCGTCTGTCCGTCCTGATATTGATGCTGAAAGGGTCGCTAAACTTACCCATGATGAGATGGACAAAGTACTTGCTGGATCCGATGTGACGGCTGCTAATTATACCACTCGTACGGACAGGTACGAGGTCACCACAGAACTCATCCTTTTGACGATCCAACCGGAAACCGGCGACATACTCAGGCTAGTTCCGTTTGAAGAACCACCTAGTTTATGGGGTGGCACTATGCCAATGAAGGGTCCAGGTACGTTGGACAACAGTGGAGGAGGTGGCGTGACCCCCTGAGGTTGGCCCGTCTGATCTGTGCTCTGTTTTTTGGTCCTGGTTTGTGGGAGTCAGGCGGCGTGTGGTTGTTGGTGGTGGCGTTGCTCGAACTCGCCACCCTCGAATACTGGCTCTTCGCGTTGAAGCTGGGACCGGGGTGATTGTGGGGGCCCACCGGCGGCGAGGGCGCCAAGCAGTGGGCGTCCATGCTGGGCGAGCTCCGCGACCGGGGCCTGGCCGACGCGTTGATCATGTGCTGCGACGGCCTCAAAGGCCTGCCGGAGTCGATACGGCCACCTGGCCCGACTCGGCGGTGCAGACCTACGTGGTGCACATGGTGCGCATGCGCCGGGAGGTTGAGCGGGAGTTCTGGCTGGAGATTGCTGAGGGCGCGTCGAGCGAGGAGGCTGCTGGGGCTGTTGGCGTGTCCCAGGCCGCGGACGCTCGTCGGTTCCGGCAGGCTGGCGGGATGCCGCCGTTTCAGTTGACCGGCTTGTCGGGGCGGCGCGGCATCTGCTTCCTGAATCCACTCGCCGCTCAAATACGCCGGCACCAGGCTCTACGGTACCGGTGACGAGCAATGACGGCAGCACCGACACACCGACTGTGGGCCGAATCCTGGTACGGCGACTTCGCCGCGCCCGACGGTTCACTGGGCGGCTATGTGCAGCTCACGCTGTGGCCCAATCTGGGAAGGAGTTGGTTCTGGTCGGCGCTCGTCGGTCCTGATCGCCGCCCGGTGGTGCTGATGGAGACCGACGCCCCAATGCCCCGGCCATCCACTCTGGAGCTGCGGGCTCCCGGACTGTGGACCGAATTCATCGAGCAGATCCCCGAAGAGCACTTCACCGTGGACCTGGAGGCGTTTGCGGTGGTGTTGGACGGGCCCGAAGAGGTGTTCGGGCGGGGTTGGGGCGAACGGGTTCCCTACGGACTGGAACTGGAGTGGGAGGCTGCCGATGGCCTGCCCGATGTGGTTCACGGCTTGGTACTGGTAGGCGATGAGTCGCACGAACTAGACGGCCAAGGCCGGCGCTTCTGTTGGGAGGGCCTGCCCGCTTGGTGGGACCGGGAATGGTCCAACGGCCCGACCGACGGCGTCGTGATCGCCAATGCGCCTCTGCCCGTCGACCACCCCAACACCGCCCAGCGCTCCCGCCTCGACCGATCCCTGGTCTCCACACCTACGGGGCCGGCCTGGACTGAGAGGAACCTGTTACAAGCTCCAAATTGAGGCGACATTTTCGAATGTCAGCCTGTCAACTCATCACAGCCGGGGTATCGTGCCAACAACGGAACTGCATTTGGAGGAATGTCGATGGCCCTCGTCCATTCACGAGAATGGCGCCCTTGGCCCCGCAAGCTGCGTAAGAAGGCTTTGCGGAAAGTCGCCCCTTCAGATTCAGTGACCGTGGATGACCTAAAGGCCAGTATCGGCAAGGGGCCTCATCTGAGCCCTGAAAAAATTGCCCACAGCTACGACAGCAATGAGGATTTTCTAGCCTCTTTTGAAGAGGCGAGTGACAACGGCCCACCTTCGTAGCCGCCCCTGCCTTGCCTACATACGACACGTCGACCGCGTTCGCGCGCAGTTGGGAGAAGCTCACGCCCCAGCAGGCAAATCGATTTCGATTTCAATTGGAGAAGTTCGTCGAAGACTTGACCGCGATGGAGGAAGGCAGGCGAACTGCGTTCCGCAAGGGGTTGCGGGTCAAAAAGCTGAGGGGGACGAGCGATGTCTATGAGATGTCGTCGGATTCCGACGGCAGAGCGACGTTCGCGGTGGGGGACCCAATACAGGAGGGGAAATTCCACATTGTCTGGCTAGACATCGGCGGTCACGACATACTCCCGTGATTTGGGAGTTCAGGCGGGGGAGCGTTGTAGGCGGGATAGGGCGATCACCAGGGAAGCTGCGGCCACGGCGAGTACCGCAGGAAGCCACAGGTCGGCGGCGGGAGCCCATCCGAGGCCGGTGCCGTCGACGGCCTCATCAGCGTGGCGGCTGATCACGCCCACCCCGGCGGGCCACGGCCACAGCACCCTGAGCGAGCCCAACAGCAGGCCCACCATCACGGCCAGAGTCGGGTCGTGCCAGCGGTCGAGCACACGGCCGATCAGGTTGGAGAACAGGGCCAGCCCCACCACTGCCCCGATGCCGAGGGTGGCCAAGTCGGCCCAAGATCGGTCATCGACCGCGCCAATGGCCGCGGGATACACCCCGATCATCAGCAGGACGAAAGCCCCGGAGATTCCGGGCAGCAACATGGCGGACACCGCCACGATCCCTGACCCGAAGAGGACCAGGGCCGACGGATCGGCCACCGGTCCCGACTGGAGTCCCAACAGCCAGAAGAACAGCCCACCCACCGCGAGGGCCCCCAACGCGAGCCCAATCCCTGGGCGATTCATGATCTGCCAGGCCACAACCACTGATGCCGCAACCAATCCGAAGAACAGTCCGGCCATGGCCTCGGGCTCCTCGGCCAACAGCTCGTCGATCACTGACGATAGGGCCGCGACGGCGACCACGATGCCCACCACCAGGGGTACGGCGAACCACCAGTCGAAGCGCCGTAGTCGGTCCCAGGTCTCGCCCCATTTGCCCCGCAACAGAGCCGTCAACACTCCGGCACCAGACCGCACGGTGTCGATCAGCCGGGTATAGATCCCCAGCAGCAGTGCCACCGTGCCGCCTGACACGCCGGGCACCACGTCGGCTGCTCCCATGAGCACGCCCCGCGCCACCTGGCGGATGGCGTCGTTGGCCTTGCTCATGGCTGACATCTACCAGGCCGGGCGTCAGCCGGCGAAGACCGCTTCGGTGGTGAAGGACATGCCTCCTTCGAGGGTCCGGCGCACGGGACAGCGGCGGGCGATGTCTTCCAAGCGGGCTCGCTGTTCGTCGTCGAAGTCGCCCTCGATGAAGATCTGGCTGCGCACCCGGTCGACGTAGCCCGAAGCGCCGGCCTCGCAGTCGTCGCAGTCGCGGGCATGAACCCGGTCGTGCTCGAAGCGCGCCGAGATCGAGTGGAGCCTCCACCCCTTGCGCTGGCAGTACATCGACAGGGTGATGCAGGTGCAGGCTGCCACCGACGACATGAGTAGCTCATAGGGGTTGGGGGCGGTATCGCCGCCCCCCAAGTCCTCAGGCTCGTCGGCACCCCATAGGTGCGAGCCTGTTCGGAGCTCCACTGAATAGTCCTGGCCGGTCTCGACCTCGAGGTCGGCGATTACGGTGGTCATGCTCTGACGCTACCGTTAGCCGGCCAGTTTGCGGTTTTTCACCTTGGCCTTGATGTAGTCCCGGTTGGTCCAGGCGATGAAGTCGATGGGGATGTCTTTGGGGCAGGCCTCTTCGCACTCGCCGTGGTTGGTGCACGAGCCGAAGAACTCCTCCATGGTCTCCACCATGGCCTCGGTGCGGGCCCACCGCTGGGCCTGGCCCTGGGGGAGCAGGTTGAGGTGCTGCACCTTGGCCGCGGTGAACAGCTGGGCCGCGCTGTTGGGGCAAGCGGCCACGCAGGCCCCGCAGCCGATGCAGGCGGCGGCATCAAAGGCCGTGTCGGCTGTCTCCTTGGGGACCGGGGTGAGGTTGGCGTCGGGGGCGGCGCCGGTGTTCACCGAGATGTAGCCGCCGGAGGCGATGATGGCGTCCATGGCCCGGCGGTCCACCGCCAAGTCCCGCAGCACGGGGAACGACGTGGCCCGCCACGGCTCGATCACGATGTGGTCGCCGTCTTTGAAGCTGCGCATGTGGAGCTGGCAGGTGGCCGTGCTCTTCTGGGGACCGTGGGCTTGGCCGTTGATCATCAGCCCGCAGGTGCCGCAGATGCCCTCTCGGCAGTCGGACTCGAACACGATGGGCTCTTCGCCGTTTTCGATCAGCCGCTCATTGACGATGTCGAGCATCTCCAAGAACGAGGCATCGGTGCTGATGCCGCTGGCCTCATATGTCACAAAGCGGCCCTCGGCCTGCGGGCCGGGCTGGCGCCACACCTGAAGCGTGAGGTTGATCTCAGAGCTCACTTGTAGCTCCTTTGGGACAGCTCGACGTTCTCGAACTCCAGTTCCTCCCGGTGGCGGGTTTGGGGAGTACCCTCCCCGTTCCATTCCCAGGCGGCCACGTGGGTGAAGTTCTCGTCGTCCCGCATGGCCTCGCCCTCTTCGGTCTGGTGCTCCTCCCGGAAGTGGCCCCCGCACGACTCCTCCCGGGCCAGGGCGTCTCGGGCCATGAGCTCGCCCAGCTCGAACAGGTCGGCCACCCGGCCGGCCTTCTCCAGGGATTGGTTCAAGGTGTCGGCTGAGCCCAGCACCCGCACGTTGCGGAGGTACTCATCTCGCAGCGCGGGAATCTCCGAGATCGCCTTCTCCAGGCCGGTCTTGTTGCGGGCCATGCCGATGTAGTCCCACACCAGCTTGCCCAGCTCCCGGTGGTAGTGGTCCACCGAGCGTGTGCCGCCAATCGACAACCAGCGGTTCATCTCGTCGGCCACCGCCTGCTCAGCGTCGGCGAAAACCGGCTCGGAAGTGCCCAGCGCGGGGTCTCCCAGGAAATCGGACAGGTAGTTGCCGATGGTGTAGGGCAGGACGAAGTATCCGTCGGCCAGCCCCTGCATGAGGGCCGAGGCGCCCAGCCGGTTGGCGCCGTGGTCGCTGAAGTTGGCCTCGCCCAGCACGAACAGGCCGGGCACGTTGCTCATCAGCTCGTAGTCCACCCACAGCCCGCCCATGGTGTAGTGGGTGGCCGGGTAGATGCGCATGGGCACCGTGTAGGGGTCCTCGCCGGTGATGCGCTCGTACATGTCGAACAGGTTGCCGTACTTGGCTCGGATCACCGCCTCGCCGTCGCGGGCGACGGCGCCGGAGAAGTCCAGGTAGACGCCGTTGCGCAGCGGCCCGACCCCCCGACCCTCGTCCACCACGGTCTTGGCGTTGCGCGAGGCCACGTCGCGGGGCACCAGGTTGCCGAAGGCCGGGTACTTGCGCTCCAAGAAGTAGTCCCGGTCGGCGTCGGGGATCTCGTGGGGTTCCCGGCCGTCCTCGTGGGCCACCGGCACCCAGATGCGCCCGTCGTTGCGCAGTGACTCCGACATCAGGGTCAGCTTCGACTGGAAGTCGTCGCTGGCCGGGATGCAGGTGGGGTGGATTTGGGTGTAGCACGGGTTGGCGAACAGGGCGCCCTTGCGGTGGGCCCGCCACGCCGCGGTGACGTTGCACATCTTGGCGTTGGTCGACAGGAAGTACACGTTGCCGTAGCCGCCGGTGGCCAGCACCACGGCGTGGGCCGAGTGGGGAACGATCTCGCCGGTGATGAGGTCGCGGGTCACCACGCCCACGGCCCGGCCGTCGTGCATCACCAACTCCAGCATCTCCGAGCGGGTGTTCAGCTCCACCGTGCCGGCCGCCACCTGGCGCATAAGCGCCGAGTACGCCCCCAGCAGGAGCTGCTGGCCGGTCTGGCCCCGGGCGTAGAAGGTGCGCGACACCTGGGCACCGCCGAAGGAGCGGTTGTCGAGCAGGCCGCCGTATTCCCGGGCGAAGGGCACGCCCTGGGCGGTGGCCTGGTCGATGATGTCCACCGACACCTCGGCCAGGCGGTACACGTTGGCCTCCCGGGCCCGGTAGTCGCCTCCCTTGATGGTGTCGTAGAACAGGCGGTAGACGCTGTCGCCGTCGTTCTGGTAGTTCTTGGCCGCATTGATGCCGCCCTGGGCGGCGATGCTGTGGGCCCGGCGGGGGGAGTCGTGGTAGGTGAGCACCTTGACCCGGTAGCCCAGCTCGCCCAACGAGGCCGCAGCCGACGCCCCGGCCAGCCCCGAGCCCACCACGATCACGTCGAAGCGGCGCTTGTTGTTGGGGTTCACCAGCCGCATGGAGAACTTGTGGTCGGTCCACTTGCTGTCCAGCGATCCAGCCGGAATGCGGGCGTCGAGCGAGCCGAGCATCAGTTTTCCTCTCCCTCAGCAGCCTCATGCTGCTGGAGTTCCTCCACGATCGAGCGGCCGTTGTCGTCGATCACCCCGGCCTGCACGAAGATGGGGAAGCTCAGGTTGCCCACCAAGATGATGCCGGCCAGTCCGCCAGCAAGGTAGCGGCGCAGGTGGTTGTAGCGGGGGCTGTTGACCCCCAGGCTCTGGAACATGCTCCAGGTGCCGTGGAATATGTGGACGGCCAGGGCGACGTTGGCCACGATGTAGAGGATCGCCACCGGGATGCTGCCTAGGCTCTCCGAAACGTTGTGGTAGGGGTCGCCCCGCACGAAGTCGGGGTTGAACCACCCCCAGGTGAGGTCGGCCAGGTGGTAGAAGAGGTACAGCCCGATGATGGGGCCGGTCCACCGCATGGTGCGGGAGGCGAAATTGGCCGCGATGTAGTTGCGGCCGCCGGGATAGCGCTGGTCGGCGGCCATGCTCATCCGGCTCAGGGAATAGGCCGAGTGGATGTGCAGGCCGAATGCGGCGATCAACCCGAAGCGCATGGCCCACAGCAGCCAAGTGCGGGGGATGATCTTGGTGCCCAGATCCCGCAGCGTCTCGGCGTACTCGTGGATCTCCAGCGGCCCTTCGTAGAGGTGGAGGTTGCCGATCATGTGGACCACGATGAAGCCCAACAAGGCGGCCCCGGTAAGCCCCATCACCCACTTCTTGCCCACCGCAGTCTGGTAGATGCTGAGCGGCCACGGAAGCCTCACCCTGGGCTCCGACCGCACCGGCGGCGGCGTGCTCACTCTCGAAACGGTCTGGGCCATCAACCGCCGACGGTACCGGCGCCCCGCTCCTGCCGACTAGCCGAACCGGGGCTTGGTTTCGGGCAGGCAAGGAACTCAGCATCGCTCGACTAGATGAGCTCCGTGCGGGCCTGGAGTATTTGCCGCTGACCACCAAGGTGATGCACGACGCCGCATCGCTGTGGGCCGAAGCCCGCAATGCCGGCCGTCCCACCGCTCACCCCCGTGCCCTTGACGGCAACGTGATCCTCGCCGCCCAAGCCAGAAGCGCCCAGACTGAATTCGCCCACGAATCCGTGGTGGTGGTCACCGCCAAGGTCGAGCACTTATCCCGCTCCGCCAACGCCCGCCTCTGGTCCGACATCTAGGCACGGGTCTTAGCCGTAAAACTCGTCTTCGGCCTCTCGTTGCCGCCGAATCCCCTGCGTTCAGCTCACCCAGGAGACGCCAGATGGGAGGTTCGTCGTCCAGTTCCAGCATTGGGCGGTGTTGTCGGCTCTGATCCCGCACGAGTGCCTCTTGCCGGCTGTGATGGCGGTGAACTGTCCTGGGGGCGCGTCGGCCTGCCCGTAGTCGTTGTCGCCCCAGCATTGGGCGGTGTTGTCGGCTCTGATCCCGCACGAGTGCCTCTTGCCGGCTGTGATGGCGGTGAACTGTCCTGGGGGCGCGTCGGCCTCCCCGTAGCGGTTGTCGCCCCAGCATTGGGCGGTGTTGTCGGCTCTGATCCCGCACGAGTGCGCCCCGCCGGCTGTGATGGCGGTGAACTGTCCTGGGGGCGCGTCGGCCCGCCCGCTGTCGTTCCAGCCCCAGCATTGGGCGGTGTTGTCGGCTCTGATCCCGCACGAGTGCCACCGGCCGGCTGTGATGGCGGTGAACTGTCCTGGGGGCGCGTCGGCCCGCCCGCTGTAGTTGTCGCCCCAGCATTGGGCGGTGTTGTCGGCTCTGATCCCGCACGAATACCGCCCGCCGGCTGAGATGGCGGTGAACTGTCCTGGGGGCGCGTCGGCCTGCCCGCTGTCGTTGTCGCCCCAGCATTGGGCGGTGTTGTCGGCTCTGATCCCGCACGAGTGCCACTGGCCGGTTGTGATGGCGGTGAACTGTCCTGGGGGCGCGTCGGCCTGCCCGTAGGTGTTGTCGCCCCAGCATTGGGCGGTGTTGTCGGCTCTGATCCCGCACGAGTGCCACCAGTCGGTTGTGATGGCGGTGAACTGTCCTGGGGGCGCGTCGGCCTGCCCGTAGGTGTTGTAGCCCCAGCATTGGGCGGTGTTGTCGGCTCTGATCCCGCACGAGTGCCACCCGCCGGCTGTGATGGCGGTGAACTGTCCTGGGGGCGCGTCGGCCTGCCCGTAGTCGTTGTAGCCCCAGCATTGGGCGGTGTTGTCGGCTCTGATCCCGCACGAGTGCCACTGGCCGGCTGTGATGGCGGTGAACTGTCCTGGGGGCGCGTCGGCCTGCCCGTAGCTGTTGCTGCCCCAGCATTGGGCGGTGTTGTCGGCTCTGATCCCGCACGAGTGCCACTGGCCGGCTGTGATGGCGGTGAACTGTCCTGGGGGCGCGTCGGCCTGCCCGTAGTCGTTGTAGCCCCAGCATTGGGCGGTGTTGTCGGCTCTGATCCCGCACGAGTGCCACTGGCCGGCTGTGATGGCGGTGAACTGTCCTGGGGGCGCGTCGGCCCGCCCACTGTCGTTGCTACCCCAGCATTGGGCGGTGTTGTCGGCTCTGATCCCGCACGAGTGCCACCGGCCGGCTGTGATGGCGGTGAACTGTCCTGGGGGCGCGTCGGCCTGCCCACTTTCGTTGTCGCCCCAGCATTGGGCGGTGTTGTCGGCTCTGATCCCGCACGAATACTGCCCGCCGGCTGTGATGGCGGTGAACTGTCCTGGGGGCGCGTCGGCCTTCCCGCTGTTGTTTTTGCCCCAGCATTGGGCGGTGTTGTCGGCTCTGATCCCGCACGAGTGGTTCTCGCCGGCTGTGATGGCGGTGAAGCCGCTGGCTTCGGGTTGGGTGGTTGGCTGGGGGTCGGGTTGGTTTGCGCAGCCTTGGGTGTCGATGTCGAATCGGCAGCGGTACACGTTGAGCAGTGCTTCTTGGTCGGCGATGAGCTGGTCGCGCACCGCGAGGTCTTGTTGGGTGGGGGTTTCTGGGGTGACTCCGGGGGAAACGGTGTCGGGGTTCGGGCACCGCCCTGGGACCGCGTCGACGTCCACGTTGAACAGGCAGCGGTAGGTGTTCAGCAAGTTCTCTTGGTTGGCGATGAGTTGGTCGCGCTGTTGGATGTCCTGGGCTGTGGGCTGTGCTTCAGACTCGGGTTGCGCGCTGGCCCCAACAACACCGAGAAGCGATACCAGCAAGCCCATCGCGAGCACGAGCGCAGAGGCCGCTCCCAGAGTCCGCCGCCGATTGAATGGGCCAAATGACAAGGACATGGGATGGCAGGCTAGCGGGTCGCCTGCGGTTGGCAAGTCTCTGAAGACCTAGCTGGGCTCCTTGAATTGCTAGCCCAGCACGCGGATTGGACCGGGGTATTGCCCGACAACCGCGTCAGCGGTCAGCAGCGTAAACGCCTCGGCGTGGGCTTGGGCGATCAGGAGGCGGTCGAAGGGATCGTTGTGGATGGGGGGCAGGGTGTCCACGGCCACGGCATGGGTTCCTGTGATCGCCAACTCCATGTACCCGTTGTTGCGCAATCCCTGGCGCAACAAGCGGGGGTCGACGTTGAAATCGGCCCGAGCCAGCCCGTTCTTGATGGCGACCTCCCAAAGCGACGCCGCACTGAAGTACAGCTCTGAAGACGGATCTTCGATCAGAGCCCGAGCGTCGCCGGGAAGGCGCTCAGGCATTCCCGCGGCCCACAGCAAGATGTGGGTATCCAATAGGAAGCTCACGCATCTCCTTCAAAGAGGGCTTGGAGCTTGGATCCGCCCATTTGGTCGAAGTCCTCAGGCACAGAGATGTCGGGCAGAAATCCTGTTCGGCGCACAGCCCCTGGTTCTGGCATCTCCAGCGAAGCAACCATGACCAGCGGAGTCCCCGCCCGGGCGATGATGAACGGCTCGCCCTGAACCGCACCTTCAACGAGCCTTGAGAGATGGGTCTTGGCTTCATGCATATTGACTACTCGCATCGCAGCCTCCTATTAGCTTAGTTCAATAAACTAAGTCTATTCACCCACCGGAAAAAGCGCAACTGTGACCGCCGTCGGTATCATGGTTGGCATGGAATTTGAGACTACTACCAGGGGAAACGTCCCTGAGAGGCAAGGAGGCCCTACTGATATCACCAACCTTGTGCTGCTCTGCCCCCGATGCCACAAGAGAGTCCACAAGCAGGGTTACCTCGTCGAACAGGATCCCAACACTGGACGATTCGTAGTCAAACCACCGCAGAAGCAGCCACCCGACCCCAGACCGCCAACACGAAGACCTCGACAAGAGTGTGAACGCCGATATGAGGCAGTGACGCTTGAGTAAGTCGCGTGACCCAAGCCACTGACACTCAAGCCGCTGCCACCCAAGAAATCAGAAGTCTACGCTCGCCTCATGGAGATACCAGACCTGCGAGGCGTCACCATTGTGGGCATTGACGACTTCAAGCGCGATTCCCACGCGGCCAAGTACGTCATCGAGCTGGATTGCCGGCCTGAGGCAGCTGGTCGGCTCTTTTGGCTGCTCAACGAGCCCACCAACGAACAGCGGCTTGTTGACGCAGAGATGAACGGCATGCCTGCGCTGGCTGGAGTTGCCCGATTGCTCGAAGACGACCCGGCTATCGGTGAAGTCCTTGAGGCCGACCCAGCCAGCCTCCGCTTCCGCCAGGCAGTCGGTGTGGCCGTCAAGTTGAAGATGGCCAAGCTCGGCTGGCAGACCACCGGCAAAAAGGGCGCCGTCAGGGGAGCCCGCCACTTCACCAAAGCCGAGCGCTATGCCAAGGAGCGCCTCGATGATGATGCCCGCCGAGAACGCGCCCTAGTGGTGTGTCGTGGGTTTAGCGCCGTGGATTGCGACGGCAGCGGCGTTCCTCGCAAGGCGCACCGACGCAGCCATACTTCCAGCGTACGGCAAGGAGGGGCAACGCCGCGAGGGGCGTCGATGCCTAGCAGGACACGCGCGAATAAACCCACGACACACCACTAGCTGCTCTCGAAGCCGTCAAACACATAGGTGACCAGCGCGAGCAAGAGGAAACCTTCAATTTTCTCATGGAGGCCCTCGCGGAGACGCGCCGCGCCGAGGGCCGTCCCTTCTAGCCAGTTTCCGCGGTGTTGCTCGTACTGGACAGCGGCCCATTGGGGGTGCTGAGCAACCCGGTGGCCAACAGGCTCACACGGCAGGCTGATGAGTGGGCTAGGCATCACCAAGGCGCCGGTAACCAGCTCGCCGTTCCCGAGATCGCCGATTACGAGATCAGGCGGGAGCTGCTGCGTGCCGGCAGGAAACTCAGCATCGCCCGACTCGACGAGCTCTGCGCCGGCCTCCAGTATTTGCCGTTGACCACCAAGGTGATGCACGACGCCGCATCGCTGTGGGCCGATGCCCGCAACGCCGGCCGTCCCACCGCTCACCCTCACGCCCTCGACGGGGATGTGATCCTCGCTGCCCAAGCTAGAAGCGCTCAGGCAGCCTATGTCCGCGAGACCGCGGCCGTGGTCACGACCAACGTCGAGCACCTCGCGCGCTATACCAACGCCCGACTCTGGACCGACATTTTAGCGGGTGCCCCAGATGCTCAACTCGTCTTTAGCGCTTGTTGACCGCCAAGGCAACGACTGTCATCCCGGCCAGGAGGCACCCGCGAACGGATCATCGCCAGTCAGAACCTGAGTGGCGCTGATGGCGGTACTCAACTAGTTTCCTTGAGAATCCACTCTGCTATACACGATTTGCAAGGATTATCGCTTCAGGCGAGCCACTGCCCGAAAGCTCTCACGGGTGCCGTTGATACTGAGAATCACGGGCGCGTATTGCGCTTTCGTACAGGCTGATCGGGAGTTTCAACCACCATCGCTCAAGAAACCTGTAGTCGCTCGACCGCACGATTCTCGACTTGAGGTCGGGTCGCTGGAGCGCCGCATACCGCCGAGCCCGCGCCGCGTGGAGTGGATCTGACGCGATCGCGATCCATTCGAACGGCTCTGCGAGCGGAAGGCACCGTTCAAGGTTCTCCCAGGTGTTCTTTGCCTCCGTCTCGATCTCAACACTGGCCCGGAGCGCCCCAAGGCCATTTATGGCGTATCCGGCCATAACCTCGGCTTCACTGAGGGTTCCTTCGTCCGCGGCGGCACCAGTGAAAAAGAGGCTTCCGCCGCTGGCTGCGCCCAGTGTGCGGACCCCGATCTCGGTTCGCCACCGCTGGATAGGATGTAGCCTCCCATCTTGGGTCGATGGATAGCCCAGCACAATCACCGCGCAGGACTGTTTGCCCTCAATACGCTGGGGGCACCCAACCGATGCCCGCCAATGCACGAATTCGCTCAGCAGCAACCCGACGACCACCGCGACAAGAAAGCTGACAAACCAGACCACTAGAGAGTCCCCGAGCCAGAGCCCGTGATAGTTGTTCGACGGGAGCTAGTGGTGTGTCGTGGGTTTATTCGCGCGTGTCCTGCTAGGCATCGACGCCCCTCGCGGCGTTGCCCCTCCTTGCCGTACGCTGGAAGTATGGCTGCGTCGGTGCGCCTTGCGAGGAACGCCGCTGCCGTCGCAATCCACGGCGCTAAACCCACGACACACCACTAGGGCTGTTCAAGCAGTCGATCTTAGAGGCCATATGTGGGGTTGGTGCCACGGTGATTCGCAGCCATCCAACGGCAAACACCGCTCTGAGCCCTTCTCGCTGTGTTTCCTCCAAGAATCAGTCGCAGTGTGTGGGGCACCGTTGGACTCGGGGAATACCCTCGGGACGCCCTCGGTGAGGTTGATCTATGTAGATTGACTCTTTTTAGTGTATAAAAAGTATATTGAGTTTTTCTATTTATTTTTGTGATATTCAGAGGTAATTGTCACCGCCGCCGGTAGAATTGTTTGCATGGAAAGTACGGCCACTAGCAGGGGCAACGCCGCAATTGCCGGGTTCGAGCTGGTTGACTTCTCGGAGCTGGGTTCGTCAGATCTGATCAAGCAGGTCTTGCAGGCCGATATGGCCCGGAGGCAGCTTGACGGGTACCTGGCGGCGTTGTTGGGTCGGTTGGGGGAGTTGGAAGGCGATGAGGCGATGGCCGCGGTTTGCTCGCAGTTCGGGATCTCCGGATACAAGGCCCGCAAGCAGGCTAAGACCGCCGGGGTGCTGAAGGGCCTGCCGAATACGTTGCAGGCGGCAAAAGACGGGTGGATCGCCATGGACCACGCTCAGCTGTTGGCTGAGTCCCACGCTCGGGCACCCCTGGCTCCCGAAGAGGAGCTGGAGCTGATCACTCTGGCCATCAAGCAGGACTGCGACCGGTTCCGCAAGACGGTGGCCGCTATGGAGGATCAGCGCCAGGCCGTGGACGGGTTGAGCCGCACTGAGCGGCAGCGGGCCCGGCGCTTCGCCAAGGTGTTCGACGGCGACTACGACATGGTGGTGGTCTACGCCGAGTTGGAACGCATCGCCGGCGAGCGGGTCAAAGCGGCTTTGGAGAGCCTGAATTCCCAAATGCTGCGGGACGATGCCGCGACTGGCGACGAGCGCACATTCGAACAGCGCAACGCCGATGCCCTGGTCGCGCTCGTCACCCAGCAGCCCACCGCCAAGCGAACCGGCCAGCGGCTCGATGCAGACGCCGCTGCCGACCGAGCTGACACCGGCGAAGATGCTTGCGCTGGCGAAGATGCTTGCGCTGGCGAGGCTGGTTGCGGCGAGGCCAACGAGACCGGCCAAGCCGGCACCGGCAATGGCGCGAAAGCCAATGAGGTTGGCGGCGGCGACCTCGCACCGCAGAAGACCGAGTTGATCGTCACCGTCGACTACGACGCATTGACGGGCAAGCTCGAAAACGCCGGGTTGATCGATGGCACCCCCATAGACGTTGACGAACTGCGCCGCATCGCCTGCGACGCCGACATTGTGCCCGCTATCTTCTCCGCCGACGGCCAGCCCCTTCACTTGGGGCGCAAACAGCGGGCAGTCACCCAAGCCCAAAGGCTCGCTCTGTACCGCCGCGACCGAGGCTGCGTCGGCTGTGGCCTGCGACCCACCGCCTGCGACGCCCACCACATCAAGTGGTGGGACCAGGGCGGCCCGACCGACATCACCAACCTGGTGCTGCTCTGCCCCAAGTGCCACAGGAAAGTCCACAAACACGGCTACACGGTTGAACAAGACCCCGACACCGGGCGGTTCATTCTCAAGCCGCCTCGAAAACATCTACCCAATCCACGACCGCCTTCAGCCGAGCCCCGCCGAGGAGTAGGAAGCCTGCCCGGGTCAAACTCGCTAGAACAAGCCGCGTGATACAAGTTCCTGCCGCACCGCGACGACCACGTTCAGCTACCCGAATATCACCGCGTCGTAGCGGTTGGCGGCTTCGACGGGGCCGGTGAGGTGCAGGTGGAGGGCGGCGGGGCCGGAGGCGTCGGGGACCCTCCAGTTGACGGTTCCCACTAATACGCACTCGTCGCTGCCCACTGTTCCGGTCCAGTTCCAAGTTTGGCGGCCACCGGGCCATTGCAGGGAGGCTTCGACTTGCAATCCAGTCACCGGTTCTTGGCGGTCGCTCACCACGTGGATGCCGATCTTCAGCTGGTCGCCGGCGGCTA